>NZ_CP038515.1:2445000-4834781 GCF_013085525.1 Aeromonas sp. 1805
GGGGATTAGCCCTTAAGCATCTTGGAAGTTAGTGGAACGGTCCTGGAAAGGCCGGCGATACAGGGTGATAGCCCCGTACACGAAAACAACCTTGATGTGAAATCGAGTAGGGCGGGACACGTGACATCCTGTCTGAATATGGGGGGACCATCCTCCAAGGCTAAATACTCCTGACTGACCGATAGTGAACCAGTACCGTGAGGGAAAGGCGAAAAGAACCCCTGTGAGGGGAGTGAAATAGAACCTGAAACCGTGTACGTACAAGCAGTGGGAGCCCTTCGGGGTGACTGCGTACCTTTTGTATAATGGGTCAGCGACTTACATTTTGTAGCGAGGTTAACCGTATAGGGGAGCCGTAGGGAAACCGAGTCTTAACTGGGCGTCTAGTTGCAAGGTGTAGACCCGAAACCGGGTGATCTAGCCATGGGCAGGTTGAAGGTTGAGTAACATCAACTGGAGGACCGAACCCACTAACGTTGCAAAGTTAGGGGATGACCTGTGGCTGGGGGTGAAAGGCCAATCAAACTCGGAGATAGCTGGTTCTCCCCGAAAGCTATTTAGGTAGCGCCTCGGACGAATACTACTGGGGGTAGAGCACTGTTTGGGCTAGGGGGTCATCCCGACTTACCAACCCCATGCAAACTCCGAATACCAGTAAGTAATATCCGGGAGACACACGGCGGGTGCTAACGTCCGTCGTGAAGAGGGAAACAACCCAGACCGCCGGCTAAGGTCCCAAAGTTCTGGTTAAGTGGGAAACGATGTGGGAAGGCTCAGACAGCTAGGATGTTGGCTTAGAAGCAGCCATCATTTAAAGAAAGCGTAATAGCTCACTAGTCGAGTCGGCCTGCGCGGAAGATGTAACGGGGCTCAAACCAGGCACCGAAGCCGCGGATTCACACTAAGTGTGAGTGGTAGGGGAGCGTTCTGTAAGTCTGCGAAGGTGTGTCGAGAGGCATGCTGGAGATATCAGAAGTGCGAATGCTGACGTAAGTAACGATAAAGGGGGTGAAAAGCCTCCTCGCCGGAAGACCAAGGGTTCCTGTCCAACGTTAATCGGGGCAGGGTGAGTCGACCCCTAAGGCGAGGCCGAAAGGCGTAGTCGATGGGAAGCAGGTTAATATTCCTGCACGACTTGTAATTGCGATGGGGGGACGGAGAAGGCTAGGTGGGCCAGGCGACGGTTGTCCTGGTGAAAGTGCGTAGGTGGTGTTTCTAGGCAAATCCGGAGACACAACACTGAGACACGAGACGAACGCACTACGGTGCGGAAGCCATTGATGCCCTGCTTCCAGGAAAAGCCTCTAAGCTTCAGATTACAAGTCATCGTACCCCAAACCGACACAGGTGGTCGGGTAGAGAATACCAAGGCGCTTGAGAGAACTCGGGTGAAGGAACTAGGCAAAATAGAACCGTAACTTCGGGAGAAGGTTCGCTCTTGACAGTGAAGTCCCTTGCGGATGGAGCAGTTGGGAGTCGCAGTGACCAGATGGCTGGGACTGTTTATCAAAAACACAGCACTCTGCAAACACGAAAGTGGACGTATAGGGTGTGACACCTGCCCGGTGCCGGAAGGTTAATTGATGGGGTTAGCGCAAGCGAAGCTCTTGATCGAAGCCCCGGTAAACGGCGGCCGTAACTATAACGGTCCTAAGGTAGCGAAATTCCTTGTCGGGTAAGTTCCGACCTGCACGAATGGTGTAACCATGGCCATGCTGTCTCCACCCGAGACTCAGTGAAATCGAATTCGCCGTGAAGATGCGGTGTACCCGCGGCTAGACGGAAAGACCCCGTGAACCTTTACTACAGCTTGGCACTGAACATTGAACCTACATGTGTAGGATAGGTGGGAGGCTTTGAAGGCGTGACGCCAGTTGCGCTGGAGCCGTCCTTGAAATACCACCCTTGTATGTTTGATGTTCTAACGCAGGCCCGTGAATCCGGGTCGCGGACAGTGCCTGGTGGGTAGTTTGACTGGGGCGGTCTCCTCCCAAAGAGTAACGGAGGAGCACGAAGGTTGGCTAATCCTGGTCGGACATCAGGAGGTTAGTGCAATGGCATAAGCCAGCTTAACTGCGAGACGGACAGGTCGAGCAGGTACGAAAGTAGGTCATAGTGATCCGGTGGTTCTGAATGGAAGGGCCATCGCTCAACGGATAAAAGGTACTCCGGGGATAACAGGCTGATACCGCCCAAGAGTTCATATCGACGGCGGTGTTTGGCACCTCGATGTCGGCTCATCACATCCTGGGGCTGAAGTCGGTCCCAAGGGTATGGCTGTTCGCCATTTAAAGTGGTACGCGAGCTGGGTTCAGAACGTCGTGAGACAGTTCGGTCCCTATCTGCCGTGGGCGTTGGATGATTGAAGGGAGTTGCTCCTAGTACGAGAGGACCGGAGTGAACGAACCTCTGGTGTTCGGGTTGTCACGCCAGTGGCACTGCCCGGTAGCTAAGTTCGGAATCGATAACCGCTGAAAGCATCTAAGCGGGAAGCGAGCCCTGAGATGAGTCATCCCTGACCCCTTGAGGGTCCTAAAGGGCCGTTGGAGACCACAACGTTGATAGGTGGGGTGTGTAAGCGCGGCGACGTGTTGAGCTAACCCATACTAATTACCCGTGAGGCTTAACCATACAACACCCAAGAAGTGTTTCGAGCCTTGTGACAAATACGAAACTACTTACATCAGCTTTCTTAGATTGAAGAATTTGCCTGGCGGCCATAGCGCCGTGGAACCACCTGAACCCTTGCCGAACTCAGAAGTGAAACGCGGTAGCGCCGATGGTAGTGTGGCATTCGCCATGCGAGAGTAGGACACTGCCAGGCACCCAACACGAGAAACCCCGCTCATTTGAGCGGGGTTTTTTATTTCTAGAAATTCAGCTTTTTCCTCTCTGAACCCCGTTTATCTGATCGTTCAAGATCATCTTTCCTGACCCCGTTTCCTATATGGTCTGCTTCTTGTCTGGCTGATATTTGTTCATCAATTCAATTGCTGAACAGAAAAAGCACAGAATGTGATGCCTCTACCTTTCTTGTGATGCCCGCTCTGCTTTAATTCGTCTGCCCACGTTTGATGGGCCAAGGAATCACAATAATCTGAGGAATGGACACATGTTCAAAAGAACAGTAACGATGATGCTGGCGGCGGGAACCCTGGTATTAGGCGGTTGCGCATCTCACGGTGGCGCTGAACAAGCGGCTGCGGACAACAGCGATTTCGGTGGCAAGTCCATCTACCTGCGTGGGGAGATGAACGACTGGATGGCAACCGATGCGAGCAAGGTGGTCAAGGTGGCCGACAAGCTCTACATGGCCAAGGGAACGCTCAAGAAAGAGTGGGCTCCCTACAAGTTCAAGTTCGCCGACTCCGGCTGGAGCTGTGGCACCAACTTTGGCTACAAGAGCCCGAGTGACGGCGTTGCCGTGCTGGGCGGTGAAGCCGTGCCGGTCAATCCCTGCTCCAAGTATGAAGACATGAAGTTCTCGCCGGATGCGGATGGCGTCTATGAGTTCTATCTGAACATGGCGGGCGATACCCCGACCGTGTACGTCAAGAAACCCTGATCTGGACCGGGAAGCACGTTTCCCGGGCGATAAATCGGTTCAATGCCCCGGCCCAGCACACTGCTGGCCGGGGCGTTTTTTTAGGATGAGAAGGCTCTCTTGTCATTAAAAACACTACATATAGTGTTTTTATTTTGTTTATTCGCTATTGGTTGTGTTTGTTGCTACTGTCGTGACGTTGTTCCATTCACATGAGGTTGATTGAACATGGCTAAATCCAACCCGGTGCAGGAGAGTGAGAGCGCTTATCGCCTGATCCCCCTGCAGGACACTTCCTTCGAGATCTGGGATAGCAAGTATCGTCTCAAGAGCAAGGATGGCGTCCCCATTGATGGCACGATCGATGAAACCTACCAGCGGGTCGCTCGTGCCCTGGCTGGCCAGGAGTCGCAGCCAGACGTCTGGTATGAGCCCTTCCTGTGGGCGCTGCGCAACGGGGCCATCCCGGCGGGACGCATCACTTCCAATGCGGGAGCCTTCGAGCACAAGCCGGCGACCTCGACCATCAACTGCACCGTCTCCGGCACCATCGAGGATTCAATGGACGATATCCTCGGCAAGGTGCATGAAGCGGGACTGACCCTGAAAGCCGGTTGTGGCATCGGCTATGATTTTTCAACCCTGCGTCCGCGCGGGGCCTTTGTCTCCGGTGCCGGGGCCTATACCTCGGGCCCGCTCTCCTTCATGGATATCTACGACAAGATGTGTTTCACCGTCTCGTCAGCCGGTGGTCGTCGCGGCGCCCAGATGGGTACCATGGATATCCGTCACCCCGATGTGGTCGAGTTTATCCAGGCCAAGCGGGAGGATGGCCGTCTGCGCCAGTTCAACCTCTCTCTGCTCATCACCGAAGAGTTCGTCAAGGCGGTGAAAGAGGATGCCCCCTGGCAGCTAATCTTCCCCTACACCGCCAAGGAGGTGGAGCAGGACGGCATAGCGCTGGACGATCCGGCTCAGGTGTTCTGGGCCGACTGGCCGAACAGGGAAGAGGTGGTGTTCAACGAGCTGGGGCAGGTCGCCTGCAAGGTCTACAAGACCCTGCCGGCACGCAAGCTGTGGAACGTCATCATGACCTCCACCTATGACTATGCGGAGCCCGGTTTCATCCTGATCGACAAGGTCAACCAGATGAACAACAACTGGTTCTGCGAGGAGATCCGCGCCACCAACCCCTGCGGTGAGCAGCCTCTGCCCCCTATGGCGCCTGCCTGCTGGGTTCGGTCAACCTGACCCGGTTCGTGCGCGACCCTTTCACCGAACAGGCCGCCTTCGACTGGTCCGCGTTTCGCAAGGTAGTGGCCATCTTTACCCGCATGCTGGACAACGTGGTGGAGATCAACCAGCTGCCGCTTGCCAGGCAGCGTGAGGAGATCATCAGCAAACGCCGTCATGGCATGGGCTTCCTCGGCCTCGGCTCGGCCCTCACCATGCTGCGGATAAAATACGGTTCTGCTGCCGCCGTCGCCTTTACCAAGCAGGTATCTCAGGAGCTGGCCATGACCGGCTGGCGCGAGTCCCTGGCCTTGGCGAAGGAGAAAGGCCCGGCCCCCATCATGGAGCAGGAGTTCGAGGTGACCGGCAAGCTGCTGCGGCTGCGTCCCGAGATGGCGGCAGACGGCATCAAGCTCGGTGACAAGGTGAAGGGCAAGGTGCTGCACGCCCGCTACAGCCGCTACATGCAGCAGGTGGCCGAGGTGGATCCCGCCCTGGTTGCCGAACTGGCCGAGGTGGGGGGGCGTTTCACCCACCACAGCAGCATTGCACCGACCGGCACCATTTCGCTGTCGCTGGCCAACAACGCCAGCAACGGCATCGAGCCGAGCTTTGCCCATCACTACAGTCGCAATGTCATCAAGCCGGGCAAGAAGAGCAAGGAGAGCGTGGACGTCTACTCCTATGAGCTGCTGGCCTACCGCGAGCTGGTCAATCCGGCTGCCATGCCTTATGCCGAGGATGAGGCGACCCGGTTGCCGGATTACTTCATCACCGCCGACGACATCAGCCCGGCCCAGCACGTAGACATTCAGGCGGCGGCCCAGCGCTGGATCGACTCCTCCATCTCCAAGACGGCCAACGTGCCGACCGATTTTCCGTTCGAGCAGTTCAAGGACATCT
Source organism: Aeromonas sp. 1805 (assembly GCF_013085525.1). NCBI lineage: Bacteria > Pseudomonadati > Pseudomonadota > Gammaproteobacteria > Aeromonadales > Aeromonadaceae > Aeromonas > Aeromonas sp. 1805. The sequence goes on from NZ_CP038515.1 coordinate 2,450,681, forward strand.
ATCTCTATGCGTCGGATTCGGGGCTCAAGGGTTGCACCACCTTCCGGTTCAACCCGGCAGCCTTCCAGGGGGTGCTGGTGAAGGAGCAGGATCTGGAGAACACCCTCTACGAGTTCACCCTGGAGGATGGCTCGGTCGTCACGGCGAAAGGAAACGAGGAGATCGAATACGATGGGGAGCTGCATACCGCAGCCAACCTCTACGATGCCTTGAAAGAAGGCTATTACGGTAAATTCTGAGGACGAGCGCATGGTCAAGAAAATCGACAGGAAAATCGTCGCCTACCAGGTGAAAACCCGGGATGAACCGCAGCAACCCCCTGTGCAGGATGATGTGGTTCACATGCACGAGACGGTGTTGCGGCCGGAGCGGTTGATGGGCACCACCTACAAGCTGAAGACGCCGGAGCATGTCTCCGAGCACTCGCTGTTCATCACCATCAACGACATCATTCTCAACGAGGGGACGGTGCACGAGACTCGCCGCCCGTTCGAGATCTTCATCAATTCGAAAAGCCTGGAGCACTATCAGTGGATCGTGGCGCTGACCCGCATCATCTCGGCGGTGTTTCGCAAAGGGGGAGACGTCACCTTTCTGGTGGAGGAGCTGCGCTCGGTGTTCGATCCCAAGGGGGGCTACTGGAACAAGGGCAAGTACGTACCCTCGCTTATCGCCGAAATTGGCAACGTGATCGAAACCCATCTCACCGAGATCGGCATGCTCAAGGTGGCTGGGCTGGATGAACACCAGCAGGCGTTCCTGGCCGACAAGCAGGCCGAGCTGCAAGCCCGGCAACAGGCCGACGAGCAGCAGGCCGGCAGCGGCTTCCCACCCGGTGCAGCGCTTTGCTACAAGTGCCACAGCAAGGCGCTGGTGCAGAAGGATGGCTGCATGACCTGCCTTAACTGCGGCGATTCCAAGTGCGGTTGAGTGATTGAGTGCAGACAACAGGCCGGCCTTGGTGCCGGCCTTTTTCATTGCTGCTTTTCTGTTCGAACGCACTGGCAGCACACGCGATTTGTTGCGCGATAGTAAAATCGGGCGTAGCGTTGGGGGTAATAAAACTGTCACGGCCGTGTGGTTTCAATGACATCTGAGATTCACACACGTGGCACCTTCAGTGCCAAGGAGGATGCTTATGGACAACACGGACCGAAAGCTGTTTATCCTGGATACCAACGTTCTGCTTCACGAACCCCTCGCCATCTACTCCTTCAAAGAGCACGACGTGCTCATCCCCATGACGGTGCTGGAAGAGCTCGACAACATCAAGGATCGCCACAAGGACGTCAGCCGTGATGCGCGGGTGGCCATCCGGGCGCTGGAGGATGTATTTCGCGATGCAACGCCGGAACAGATTGCACAGGGGGTAGCGCTGGCCGGTGAGGCGAGCGGTCACATCTCCATCTTCAGTGACCATCATCTGCCGCAGGATGCCGAGGTGTTCACCGACAAGGAGGCCGACAACCGCATCATCAACGCGGCCCTCTACCTGCAAAAGCACGAGTTGAAACGTCAGGTGGTGCTGGTCACCAAAGACATCAACATGCGGCTCAAGGCCAAGGGCGCCGGGCTTGCCCACGTCGAGGATTACCGCAGCGATCAGCTGATCGACGACATCCGCCTGCTGGCCAAGGGCTTTCAGGTGGTGCCCGGCAGCTTCTGGGAGCGGGTCGGCGAGTGCGACAGCGAGACCCATGGCCGCGATACCGTTCACGTCATCGATGCCAACCTGCTGGAGGGCATTCACGTCAACCAGTACCTGATCGATGAAGAGAACTTCTTCGCCGCCCGGGTGCTCAGCCACGACAACCAGAAGATCCGCATCAAGGATCTGGGGCGCGAGCGGCTGATGTCCCGCAAGGCGTGGGGGGTACATCCCAAGAACGTCTATCAGGGGATGGCGCTCGATGCGCTGCTCGATCCGCACATCGATCTGGTGATCCTGACCGGCCCGGCGGGTTGCGGCAAAACCCTGCTGGCCATGGCTGCCGCGCTGGAGCTGGTGATCGAGAAGGGGATCTACGAGAAGGTGATCGTCACCCGCAACACTCCGGAAATCGCCGAGAGCATCGGCTTCCTGCCTGGCACCGAGGAGGAGAAGATGATGCCCTGGCTGGCGGCGGTGACCGACACTCTGGAGGTATTGCACAAGCAGGACGAGAACATGAGCGGGTCCCTCAGCTACATCATGGAGAAGGCCAACATCCAGTTCAAATCGGTCAACTTCATGCGTGGGCGCAGCATCCAGAACACCTTCGTGCTGCTGGACGAGTGCCAGAACCTGACCGCGTCCCAGATCAAGACCATCATCACCCGCTGCGGCGAGGGCACCAAGATCGTCTGCTCTGGCAACCTGGCCCAGATCGACTCCAACTACCTGAGCCCGGTGACCTCGGGGCTGACCTACATCGTCGAGCGGTTCAAGGACTTCGACGGCAGTGCCAACATCTTCCTGAACGGGGTGGTACGCAGCAAGCTCGCCTCCTTCGCCGAGGAAAACCTCTGATTTGACTGTCTATCTTCGTATGAAAAAGGGAAGCCAAGCGGCTTCCCTTTTTTGATCCCGTCGTCGGTTATTTCTCCTGCGCGCGGCCGCGGCCAAGATAGCGCAACAACCCGGGGTGATCGCTGTTGTGCAGGATATCCGGCGTACCCTGCAGGGCGATGCGCCCCTCGTCGATGAACAGCACTTGATCGGCGATGAGCTGGGCATCCTCCGGGTTGTGAGAGACCATCAGCACGGTAATGCCCTGCTCGCAGGCGAGCCTCGCCACCTCCGCCAGCATCTCCCGGCGCAGGGCCGGATCGAGCGCCGAGAAGGGTTCATCCAGCAGCAGCAGCGGCTTGCCCCGCACCAGGGCGCGGGCCAGTCCGACCCGCTGTTGCTGGCCGCCGGAGAGCTGTTCCGGCAGCCGGGTTAGCATCTCGCCGAGGCCGACCCGGCTCGCGGCATCTTTCACCTGAGCCCGTTGGGTTGCATTCAGGCGCAGGCCGGGGTGCAGGCCGATGGCGATGTTGTCGAACACCGACAGATGCAGGAACAGGTTGTGATCCTGAAACAGGGTGGTGACCGGCCGCGCGGCCGGGCCCAGCGGCAGCAGATCCTCGCCATCGAAGTCGAGGGTACCGGACTCTATCGGCACGAAACCGGCGATCATGCCGAGCAGGGTCGACTTGCCTGCACCACTCGGGCCGATGAGCGCGGTGATCTCCCCCTTGGGCAGGGTGGCGCTGAAGCTGACGCGCCAGTCCGGGTAGCTGGTGACCAGCTGATCAATATTCAGCATGTTCTCTTCTCCAAGGGGCAGCTCGACCAACCGGAGCGGCCGAATAAACGGTTGGGGCGTGTGCTTCAGTGATCGGCATGCTTGCCTCCCAGGCCACGTTCAATCAGCCAGAACAGCGAGAAACAGAGGATCAGCAGCAGCAGGGCGGTGGCGGCCGCCTCGGTCAACCGGTAGCTGCCGAGCTGCTGATAGAGCAGCCAGGGCAGGGTAGTTAGCTCCTGGCTGCCGAACATGGCGATGGCGCCGAGATCCCCCAGTGACAGGATCATCGAGAGCGCGGCCGCCTGGGCCAGCGGGCGGCGCAGCAGGGGCCACTCCACCAGCCGCAGGCGATGTAGTCCGCGTACCCCCAGGCTGTCGGCCAGCCGGTCGTACTGGCGCACCACCAGCTGCATGGGGGTGGAGAGGGTACGCAGCACATAGGGCAGCGCCATCAAGGCGTTGACCAGCACCACCAGCCAGGGGCCGAGGGTGAACACGTCGGCGAACGGCATGAACAGGATGAACAGGCCGGTGGAGAGGACCACTGCCGGGATCATCAGGATCACCGAGCCGCTGGCCTCCCACAGGGCGGCGGCCCGCCGCTTGCGATCCCGCACGCGCAGGTGACGGCTGGTGAGCAGCAGCGCACTGCCGAGCAGGGTAGCCAGGCTGCCTGCCGCCAGCGCGATCAGCAGCGACTGGCCGCTGGCCAGCCACAACTTGCTTGAGGTCAGTGCACCCGGCAGGCCGGGGTTGAGGCCTGCAACCACGATGGCCAGCAAGGGGGGCAGGAATACTGCCAGTCCGATCCCGAGGGCGAGGGCATCCGCCAGACCGGTTCCCGGCTGATGACGGTCCGGGCGCAGACAGGGTCGGCGAGCGCTGATCCGGCTGGCCGGGCTGCTCTGTAGCTTGTGTTGCAGCATCAGCAGACCCGCGGTGAGGATCAGTTGCACCAGTGCCAGCCCGCCGGCGGTGGCGAGATCGAAGTCAAAGCGCAGCGCTTGATAGACGGCCACCTCCAGAGTGGTGGATTTGGGGCCGCCCCCGAGCGCCAACACTGTGGTGAAGCTGGTAAAGCAGAGCATGAAGATGAGGCTGGCCAGGCCTGGCAACTGGGCCCGGATCAGCGGCCACTCCAGCAGCCGGAAAATATGGGAGGAGCGCATGCCGAGCTGGCTGGCGAGGCGCCAGGAGGACTCGGGAATGCTCTCTATGCTCTGCAGCAGCAGGCGTGCCGCCAGCGGCATGTTGAAGAAGACGTGGGCCAGCAAGATGCCGAGCAGGCCATAAAGGTAATTGCCGGGGGCGAGCCCCAGCCCGTGCAGCAGCTGCGGTAACCAGCCCTGCTTGCCGTGTACCGCGACGATGCCGAAGATGGCGATGATGACCGGTAATACCAGCGAGAGGCCGAACAGTTTGAGCAGCAGACGGCGGCCGATGAAGCGGCGCCGCGCCAGCGCGCGGGCCACCGGAATGGCCAACCCCAGGCTCAGCAGGGTGGAGAGCAGCGCCTGCCAGAGGCTGAAGCCCAGCACGTGGCGCAGGTAGGGGTCGGCCAGCAGGGTGCGGGGCGCCAGCGCCCCGGCCTGCCACAGCAGGGCCGCCAGCGGCCCCAGGGAGAGCAGCAGGATGATCAGGGTGGCGGCACTGCCCGGCAACCACCAGAGGGGGCGAGCCTGCGCTCTGGCGAAGATAGGGCTCACTGGGTGACGGCTTGCAGCCACTCGCGGATCCAGTTCTTGCGGTTGGCGGCCACCTCATCGCTGCTGAAGGCGAGCGGCTTAGCTACGGCGATCATCTGCTCGAAGCCCTTGGGTAGCGGTGTGTCGATCACCGGATACATCCAGTTGCCGGTGGCCATCTCGTTCTGGAACGCGGGGCTTGTCATGAACTGCAGGAACTTATCCGCCAGCTTGCCCTGGGTGGCGCTGCTGAGCTTGGCGGCCACTTCCACCTGGCGGTAATGACCCTCCTCAAACGCTGCAGCCTGATACTGCGGCTTGTTCTCGGCAATCAGGTGATAGGCCGGGGAGCTGGTGTAGGAGAGTACCATGTCCGCCTCGCCATCGAGGAACATGCCGTAGGCCTCGGACCAGCCCTTGGTGACGGTGACCGTCTTCTTGGCCAGTTGCGCCCAGGCGGCAGGTGCCTCATCCCCGTAGACCGACTTCATCCACAGCATCAGCCCCTGACCCGGGGTGGAGGTGCGCGGATCCTGATAGATCACCTTGAGATCGGGGCGCTCTACCAGCTCTTTTAGGCTCTTGGGCGGGTTCTTGAGCTTGCTCTGGTCGTAGACGAAGGCGAAGTAGCCGTAGTCATAGGGGACGAAAGTATCGTCCTGCCAGCCGCCCGGCACCTTGACCCCGTCCAGCTTGCTGCCGTGGGGGGCAAACAGGCCGCTCTGTTTGGCTTCGCTGACGAGCGCATCGTCCAGCCCCAGCACCAGATCGGCCTTGCTGTGTTTGCCTTCCAGCCGCAGCCGGTTGAGGATGGCCACACCATCTTCAAGCGGCACCAGTTTGAGGGTGCAGCCGCACTCCTTCTCGAAGGCCTGCTTGATCTTGGGACCGGGTCCCCACTCGGCGGTGAAGGAGTTGTAGGTGTAGACGGTGAGGGTGTCGGCCGCGAAGGCCTGGGCACTGAGCAGGCTGGTGGCGACCAGCAGCAGGGTTTTCATGAGCGGCACTCCCTTAGCAATGAGGTGCCAGCGGATGAGGGCGCAAAAAATGAGCGCCATGCCTCAAATTCCTCCGCCAGCATTATCTGGATCAGGTTCACGGGTATAATCTCAGCGGTAAACCGCACCCCGTTTGAGAAACGAACCGCATTGTATTAACGTTCTTGGGGGGAGGCCAGCACAATTGTTCCTGCGGGCCAGCGAGACGGCGTCAGACAACAGAGGATGTTCGCGTGATCACCAGCACCAAGGAAAGACGCGCCTTCCAGCGCATGATAATCAATGCCCCCGTCACCATCTTTCAGCAACAGCAGGTACTGGAAGGGGTCTGCCGGGATCTCAGCGCCAACGGCATGGGGATCGCCGTCGCCGAGCATCAGCTCGATGTGAGCCAACCCATCCGGGTGAGCCTGGCCACCAACAACAACCTGCTGCCCCCCTTCGAGGCGCAGGCCCGCATCATCCGCGTGCTGGAAGAAGAGGATGGACTGCTGCTGGCCATCGAGTTCCAGGCCCTCGCCTGACCGGCCTGTCACACCCTTCGTCATGTATCGACCAGCCCCGCGCTGGTCGATTTCATTCTGGCGTATTTCCCCTTGTTTTCACGACGACTCCGACGGGCGGCGCTATTTATCCGCGCGAACCGGTTGTACGCTCAGCTGCTTGCTGTCGATGAGGGTCTTGCTGGTGGGCGCCAGCTGGCCCATTGCCAACTGGGCCGGGCCGGTGGGCTCCATCAGCAGATAGGTTTCCCCTTCCCGGTTCAGGGTGGCCTCACCCGGCTTGGCTGGCAGCGCCACTCCCAGCAGGGCATGACCCGGCACGAACACCATGGCCTGTTTCAATTCGGGAAAAAGCTGGGCCAGCATGGCGGCCATCAGGGTCACCTTGCTGTCGCAGTCGCCCTGGTTCTGCTCCAGCACCTGGCGCGGGCTTAAAAAGCCCTTCCCCTGGCGCCCCGACTGGCTGTCGAGCAGCTGATAGGGGATGGACTGCACGAAGTCGAGCATATGGGCCACCGTCTTCTGGCGGGCTTCGGTCTCGGTGCTGCCCTGTTGCCTGAGCTGCTCTGCCAGCGGCGCCAGTTCGCTACGACTCTCCAGCGCGATGCGCACATGGTCCTGCTTGATGGCGGCGGCGCCGTCGGGGGCGGTGAAGGGTTGGAAGTAGTGCTGCTTGAGCCACTCGGCTTCCAGCTTGTCCCGTTGCTGGGTGAGCCAGCTCATGGCCTTGTTGACCTGCTCGGGCTGGCGTCCCTTGATCTTGAGCTCCATCTGGGGGCGAGAGAGGGCAAACTGCACGGTAGGGAACTCGGCCATCCCCTGTTGCAGCAGGCTCTGCAGCACGTCCTCCTGCATGCGGGCCGGCCGATAGGCGATGAGCGGCGGCAACTTGCCCGCTTCCAGCCGATAGGTGAGCTGCTGTGCCTTGCCGTCCTTGTCCTGCCAGCCGACGTTGAGCTGCCCGCCGCTGCTGTTGAAATAGGTCTGCCCGGCACAGAGCGGCAGCGCCAGCCAGAGGCTGCAGAGCAGGGGGAGGGCGATCGTCATTTTCATTCGAGTGTCCCGTCGGGCAGGCAGAAGTGGCCGGCCATGCGTGTAGCCTGGCCTGACAATAAAACAGGGAGCCGCGGCTCCCTGTTGATTCTACTCGTTTTATGGCACCTGATGGGTCAAATCCAGCTGGGCTGCTTCGCCTCGAAGGCGCTGATGGCGGCTTCGTGCTGCAGGGTCAGGCCGATGGCATCGAGCCCGTTGAGCAGGCAGTAACGGCGGAACTCGTCGATCTCGAAGCCGAAGCAGAGGCTACCTGCGCGCACCTGATTGGCCTCCAGATCCACTTCGATCTCGATGCCCGGCTGGGCGGCAACCAGCTGGAACAGGGCCTCGACCTCCTCCTCCTTCAGGCGCACCGGCACCATGCCGTTGTTGATGGCGTTGCCATAGAAGATATCGGCGAAGCTCGGGGCAATGATGGTCTTGAAGCCGTAGTCCGCCAGCGCCCAGGGGGCGTGCTCACGGCTCGAGCCACAACCGAAGTTCTCGCGGGCCAGCAGGATGCTGGCACCGGCAAACTGCGGCTGGTTGAGCACGAACTCGGGGTTGGGCTGCTCCCCTGCATCGTCCAGGAAGCGCCAGTCGTGGAACAGGTGCTTGCCAAAACCGATGCGGTTGACCTTCTGCAGAAACTGCTTGGGAATGATGGCGTCGGTGTCGACGTTGGCGCTGTCGAGGGGGACGACGATCCCTTTATGCTGTTTGAAGCCTGTCATCTTGTTCTCCTCGTAATTACAACGCACGAATGTCGGCGAAGCGGCCGGTAACGGCGGCGGCGGCGGCCATGGCCGGGCTCACCAGATGGGTGCGGCCGGCGCGGCCCTGGCGCCCTTCAAAGTTGCGGTTGCTGGTGGAGGCGCAGCGCTCCCCCGGTTGCAGCCGGTCGTTGTTCATGGCGAGACACATGGAGCAGCCGGGCAGGCGCCACTCAAAGCCAGCCTCGATGAAGATCTTGTCGAGCCCCTCGGCTTCGGCCTGGGCCTTCACCTGTTCGGAGCCCGGCACCACCAGCGCCTGCACGCCAGCGGCGACCTTGCGACCACGGGCGATGGCGGCGGCGGCGCGCAGATCCTCGATGCGGCTGTTGGTGCACGACCCGATGAACACCTTGTCGATGGCAACATCGGAGAGCTTCTGGCCAGGCTGCAGGTCCATGTAGGCGAGCGCCTTGCGGGCGGACTGCTGCTCCATCAGGTCGCTGAAGGATTCCGGCGCCGGAATGGGTTCATTGACGGCGATCACCTGACCCGGATTGGTGCCCCAGGTGACCTGCGGGGCGATGTCGGCGGCGTCGAGCACTACCTCGGCATCGAAACGGGCCCCTTCGTCGCTCTTGAGGCTCTGCCAGTAGGTGATGGCCTGTTCCAACGTCTCGCCCTTGGGAGCGAACTCCTTGCCACGGATGTAGTCGATGGTGGTCTGGTCGGGGGCGATCATCCCCGCCTTGGCGCCAAGCTCGATGGCCATGTTGCACACCGTCATGCGCCCTTCCATGGTGAGCCCTTCGATGGCCTCGCCAGCGAACTCCACCACATAGCCGGTACCGCCGGCGTGGCCGACCCGGCCGATGATGGCCAGCACCACGTCTTTGGCGCTGATACCTGCGGCCAGTTTGCCGTTGACCGAAATGCGCATGGTCTTGGCGCGGCCCTGTTTCAGGGTCTGGGTGGCCATCACATGCTCCACTTCGGAGGTGCCGATGCCGAACGCCAGCGAGCCGAAGGCGCCGTGGGTGGCGGTGTGTGAGTCGCCGCAGACGATGGTGGTGCCGGGCAGGGTGATGCCGAGCTCGGGGCCCATCACGTGGACGATACCCTGGTATTTGTGGTTCAGGTCATACAGACGGACCCCGAACTCCTTGCAGTTGACGGCCAGCGTTTCCATCTGGATGCGGGCCATCTCGCCGGAGGCGGCGATGTCCTTGGTGGTGGTGGAGACGTTGTGATCCATGGTGGCCCAGGTCAGGTCCGGGCGGCGCAGCTGGCGGTTCATGGCGCGCAGGCCGTCGAATGCCTGCGGGCTGGTCACTTCATGCACCAGGTGGCGGTCGATGTAGATGAGGGGCGTCTCCCCTTCCACTTCCCGGACCACGTGGGCGTCGAATACTTTCTGATAGAGGGTCTTGGCCATTGCTCGGTTTCCTTGTTATCGATGCCGTGGGGTCAGATGCGCGCGGCGATCTGGCTGCCCATCTCGGCCGTGCTCTGCACCGGGTGACGGGCGTTGGCCTGATGCAGGTCGGCGGTGAAGTAACCCTCGGCCAGGGTCTGGGCCACGGCCTGCTCGATGGCCTGGGCGGCGGCTTCCTGGCCCAGGCTGTAGCGCAGCATCAGGGCGGCGGAGAGGATCTGGGCGATGGGGTTGGCAATACCCTTGCCGGCGATATCCGGGGCCGAGCCACCGGCCGGCTCGAACAGACCGAAGCCCGACTCGTTGAGGCTGGCGGAGGGGAGCAGCCCCATGGAGCCGGTGATCATGGCGCACTCGTCGGAGAGGATGTCACCGAACAAATTGGAACAGAGCAGCACGTCGAACTGGGACGGATCCTTGATGAGCTGCATGGTGGCGTTGTCGATGTACATGTGATTGAGCGCCACGTCCGGATAGGACTTGGCGACTTCGGTCACCACTTCGCGCCACAGGATGGAGGAGGCGAGCACGTTGGCCTTGTCGATGGAGGTGACCTTGGCCTTGCGCACGCGGGCGGATTCGAAGGCTATCTTGGCGATGCGCTCGATCTCGAAGCGATGGTATACCTCGGTGTCGAATGCCTTCTCGGTGGGGCCTTCCCCTTCACGCCCCTTGGGCTGACCGAAGTAGATGCCGCCGGTCAGCTCGCGCACGCAGGCGATGTCAAAACCGCGATCCGAGATGTCGGCCCGCAGCGGCGAGAACTGCTCGAGGCCTGTATAGATGCGGGCCGGACGCAGGTTGCAGAACAGCTTGAAGTGGGCGCGCAGGGGCAGCAGGGCGCCGCGCTCCGGCTGATCGTTGGGGGGCAGGTGCTCCCACTTGGGGCCGCCCACCGAGCCGAACAGCACGGCGTCGGCCGCCTCGCAGCCAGCAATGGTGCTCTGGGGCAGCGGGGTGCCGTGGTTGTCGATGGCGATGCCGCCGACGTCATGGCGCTCGTAGTCGAGGGTGAAGCCGAATCTGGCCTGCACCTTTTCCAGCACCTTGACGGCCTCTGCCATCACTTCCGGGCCAATGCCGTCACCCGGCAATACTGCGATCCGATAACTGCTCATACTCACACGCTCTCCGTATTGATCTTGTCTGTTTTTGCGACGTTGCGTTCCATCTGTTCGGCCACCTGATCGGCGCGCCAGATGCTGTTGATCACGTGGATCAACGCCTGGGCGGAAGACTCTATGATGTCGGTGGCCAGGCCCATGCCATGGAATTTGCGGCCCTTGTACTGTGCGACTATGTCGACCTGGCCGAGGGCGTTCTTGCCTTCCCCCTTGCCCTTGAGTTCGTACTTGTCGATGCTGATTTCGTAGCCGGTGATGCGGTTGATGCACTGGTAGACCGCGTCCACCGGGCCGTTGCCGGTGGCGGCTTCGCTGACGATCTCCTGGCCCACCTTCAATTTCACCGAGGCGGTGGCCATCACCGAGCTGCCGCTCTGCACGCCGAGGTACTCCAGCTTGAAGTGCTCCGGCTCTTCGTGGATCTGGCTGAAGAAGGCGAGGGCCTCCAGATCGTAATCGAACACCTGCCCCTTCTTGTCGGCCAGGGTGAGGAATTTGCCGTAGAGATCGTCGAGGTCGTAACTGCTCTCGGCGTAGCCCATGGACTCCATCCGGTGCTTGATGACGTGGCGGCCGGAGCGGGAGGTCATGTTGAGGTTGTTCTGGGTGAGGCCGATGCTTTCCGGGGTGATGATTTCGTAGGTGTTTTTCGCCTTGAGCACGCCATCCTGATGGATGCCGGAGCTGTGGGAGAAGGCGTTGGCCCCGACGATGGCCTTGTTGGGCTGCACCGGCATGTTGCAGAGCTGGCTGACCAGGGCGCTGGTGCGATGAATTTCGCTGTGGCGGATGTTGGTGTGCACCCCGAGCAGGTCGGCGCGGGTCTTCAGGATCATCGCCACCTCTTCCAGCGAGCAGTTGCCGGCCCGCTCGCCGATGCCGTTGATGGTGCACTCGATCTGGCGGGCCCCCATCTGCACGGCGCCGATGGAGTTGGCCACCGAGAGGCCCAGATCGTCGTGGCAGTGCACCGAGATGATGGCCTGATCGATGTTGGGTACCCGGTTGAACAGGGTCTGGATGATGCCGGAGAACTCGGTCGGTACCGTGTAGCCGACGGTATCGGGAATATTGATGGTGCGGGCACCGGCCTTGATGGCGGCTTCCACCATGCGGCACAGGTTGTCTATCGGGGTGCGGCCCGCATCCTCGCAGGAGAACTCCACGTCGTCGGTGTAGCGGCGGGCATGCTTGATGGCGCTGACCCCCATCTCCAGCACGTCTTCGAAGCTCTTCTTCAGCTTGCTCTCGACGTGGATGGAGGAGGTGGAGATGAAGGTGTGGATGCGAAAGGCTTCGGCGACCCGCAGTGCTTCGCCGGCGGCGTCGATGTCCTTGGGCAGGGCGCGGGCGAGGGCACAGACCCGGCTCTGCTTGATGTGGCGGGCGATGGTCTGCACCGATTGAAAGTCGCCGGGGGAGGAGACCGGGAACCCCACCTCCATGACGTCGACACCGAGCCGCTCCAGCGCCTGGGCGATCTGCAGCTTCTCCTTGACCGTCAAGCTGGCCGCCAGGGCCTGCTCACCATCGCGCAGGGTGGTGTCGAATATGATGACCCGATCTGACATGTGACTTCCCTCTTCCTAAGTTCGGTGACGTGCATCCTGCGTTGGCATAAAAAAACCCGTGCAGGGTGCACGGGTTTTTGTAAATTCCGGCTATGCCTGAGCCCGGCTACAAGGATCCCGCGCGACTGGTCGCGATTAGGGAGATTAGTAGTAGCGGAGCGGCAATACGCATGATGAATCAATCCTTCCAGTCGATAACGCTTTTACCAATATCGAGATTTTTATGCTGTGTCAACCGCGCAGACCCGGTTCATTTCGCTGGTTTATTTAATCGGATTGTAAAGGAGTGCAAATTTACTTGTCCCATATTCGGCCCTTGCACGATTATCTGGTCATTCCTGCTGTACTCGATCATCTGTGCAATCAGATCGACTTGTCAGTTTTTGCTGAATTATCCGAGGTATTAAATGGAAAAACGTAGACCTGGTCGTCCGGTCGGACGTTCTGACATTCGTGACAAGTTGCTCTCTGCCGCCCGTGAGCGTTTTCTCAACACCCCCTACAGTAAGGTGACGACCCGTGAGATCGCCGAGCTGGCTGGCTCCAATCTGGCGATGATCCACTACTACTTCGGCAGCAAAGAGGGTCTCTACAAGGCGGTGCTGGGCGATGTGGCCGAGCCGCTGGACCAAGCCTGGCACGATGAGGCCGGCAATCGCAGCCTCAACGACCTGCTCAACACCTACTATCAGGTAATGGCACCCAACAGCGAGCTGACCTCCGCCATCTCCAGCGCATTATCGACCGAGAAAAGCCCTGGTCGGGATTTTGTGCTGAACCGCCTGCTGGAACGTCAGCTGCCCCAGTTCGATGCCTTGCTGGAGTCCATGAAGAACAACGGCGAACTGGGTGACAACCTGGATCCCGAGATGCTGAAGATCTCCTTCCTCAGCATGATGTGGCAGCCGTTCGTGATGAAGGATCTCTACGAGCAGGTGTTCGGCCTGACCGTGGATGAACACTTCATGGCCCGCCTGGCGGATCACAACTGCCGTCTGATGGAAAACGGTCTGCGCGGCACTCTGAACTGATCATTTGCCACCTAGACAGCAAAAAGGGCCATTCGGCCCTTTTTTCATAAATCTGTTATCCCACGTTCAACCAAGTGTCACCCCGTCGCCCTAGTCTGCTCCAAGACTTCAGGGAAGGAGGGGTTATGAACAAGATCCAGCAATGGGACCTGCAGGTGTGCCGTATCTGCCTGCTGCACGCCTACAACCGGCCACAGGCCAGGATCAGCCGGCTCATCTCCCGTACCGGTGATGGCCCCCTTTACGCCGTGCTGGCGGTCCTGCTCTGGTGGCAGGGGGAGGCCGAGCGCGAGCTGGTGAAGCTGGCGCTGCTCGCCTTCGCCTTCGAGTTGCCGCTCTACCTGCTGCTGAAAAATCTGCTCAAGCGCCAGCGCCCGGTGGGGCTGCCGGTCTTCATCACCCCTTCCGATCGCTACAGCCTGCCCTCCGGTCACACTGCCGCCGCCTTTCTGATGGCAACCGTGCTGGCCGCCAGCTTCCCGCTCTGGGCCCCCTTGCTGTTTGTCTGGGCCGCGCTGGTGGGGGCGTCCCGTCTGCTGCTCGGGGTGCACTATCTGAGCGATCTGGTGGCCGGCGCCCTGCTCGGCGGCGGCTGCGCCCTGCTGGCGCTCGGCTGGGGCCAATGATGAGGATCCTGTTCGGGGTACAGGGCACCGGCAACGGTCACATCAGCCGCAGTCGCACCCTGGCGCGGGCGCTTCGAGCCCGTAGTCTGGAGGTGGACTACCTGTTCAGTGGCCGCCCCGCGGACGGCTATTTCGAGATGGCCGAGTTCGGCGATTATCGTGTCTTTCCCGGCATCACCTTTGTCAGCCATGAGGGGGCCATCTCGGGCTGGCGAACCCTCAAGGGGCTCTCGCCGCTGCGCTTCTGGCGTGACATGCGGGCACTCGACTGCCGCGACTACGACCTCGTCATCAGCGATTTCGAGCCGATCAGTGCCCACGCCGCCCGTCGCTGGGGCAAGCCGAGTCTCACCATCAGCCACCAGGCGAGCTTCGGCTGGCCCATTCCGCGCTGGGGGGAGAGCGGCTTCAACCGTCAGCTGATGCGCCACTTCGCACCGGTGCGCCAGGCGCTCGGGTTGCACTGGTTTCACTTCGGCCAGCCCTTGCTGCCACCCATCATAGACGCCATCCCGCCTGCGCCCGACAATCAGCAGATCCTGGTCTACCTGCCGTTTGAGCAGACCGAGGCGATCGCAGCCCTGCTGTCGCGCTTCAACCAGCAGCGCTTCGTCTGCTTTCATCCGGCCATTCGCAACGCCAGCCAGTGGCGCAACATAGCGTTCGAGCCGCAGGCTAGGGAGGGGTTCAAGCAGATGCTGGCCGGCTGTCGCGGGGTCATCACCAACGGTGGCTTCGAGCTCGCCTCGGAGGCGCTCTCCCTTGGCAAGAAGCTGCTGGTCAAGCCGCTGGGGGCCAGTTCGAGCAGCTGACCAACAGCAAGACCCTGGAGCTGATGGGGCTGGCTCGGCTGATGGATGCACTCGATGCCAACGCGGTGCGGGCCTGGCTGGATGCCGCCGCCCCTGGCCAGATTATCTACCCCGATGTGGCCAGCGAGCTGGCGGGCTGGCTGGCGGACGGAGCGCAGGAGAGCGTGCCGGCGCTCTCCCGCCGGCTGTGGGCTCGCACCCTGTTCCCGGAAGAGGTGTGCGATCGGCTGAGCGAACTGGAGGGGGGCAGCCCGCTAAACAGCAGTTGGTTATCGCAAGTGAGCGCCTTTGACTAGACTGAGAGGGATCCCACCAAGGAGAGGACGGACACCATGCGCTTTACCAATGAAAACGGCGACACCATGAATCTGGCGGACAATCTCACCCTGCACGAGCTGCTGGACATGGGGGTCAGTATCTCGGTCTGCGAGGAGACGGATCCGGATCAGCAGATCTGGCTGGCGGAGCCGGAAGAGGATCACTGATCCCCTGCCAGGCTTGCGGGCCCACCCAGGCGGTGGGCTTATTTTTTTCCATTCAGGGCGGCCGTGGCAGCATGATCCGCTGGTCATTCCCCCAACTTCCCCGCATTGTCCCCACCCTTTTTCTCAAGTCACTGAATGTTAATAGCTGTTTGAAATTTATGACTGTTCTGGTCAGACAAAGCCGTGGACAAGCGTTCACAAGCGGGTTAAGTTGGTTTTTCACCCGCTTTTCGGGTGAATGATGGAAAAAACCTATTTTTCTACTATCGACAGCGCCGAACTCGCCGGGTCCGTATTCAGACAACAACAATGCACGGACCGGCGGTGCCGGGAAGCAGCGGACTGCCGATAGCTTTCGCTTAACGGAGCAAAGCCTGGAGGGCTTTATCATGGAGATGTTATCAGGCGCCCAGATGGTGGTTAGAGCGCTGGAAGATCAGGGAGTTGAGCACGTTTTCGGCTACCCTGGTGGCTCAGTGCTCGACATCTATGACGCTCTCTTTGAAAACGGCAAGATGGAGCATGTCCTGGTGCGGCACGAGCAGGCCGCGGTGCACATGGCGGACGGTTACGCCCGCTCCACCGGCAAGGTGGGCACTGTGCTGGTGACCTCGGGTCCTGGCGCCACCAACTGCATTACGGGGATCGCGACCGCCTACATGGACTCCATCCCCCTGGTGATCCTGTCCGGCCAGGTGCCGACCAGCATGATCGGGGAGGATGCATTCCAAGAGACCGACATGATCGGCATCTCCCGCCCGGTGGTGAAGCACAGCTTCCTGTGCAAGAAGGCCAGCGACATTCCCGACGCCATCAAGAAGGCCTACTACATTGCTGCCAGCGGCCGCCCGGGGCCGGTGGTGGTGGATCTGCCCAAAGACGTGCAGAACCCGAAAGAGAAGTTTCCCTATCAGTATCCCGAGACGGTGTCCCTGCGCTCCTACAATCCGACCAAGTCGGGCCACAAGGGGCAGATCAAGCGGGCCGCCAAGCTGCTGGTGGAGGCCGAGCGCCCGGTGATGTACGTCGGCGGCGGCGCCATCAATGCCAATGCGGATCACCTGGTGACCAAGCTGGCGGAGCTGTTGAACCTGCCGGTGACCACCACCCTGATGGGGTTGGGGGCCTTCTCCGGCACCCATCCGCAATTCATCGGCATGCTGGGCATGCACGGCACCTTCGAAGCGAACAAGACCATGCACAACGCGGATCTGATCTTCGCCGTGGGTGCCCGTTTCGATGACCGCGTCACCAACAACGTGGCCAAGTTCTGCCCCAACGCCACCATAGTTCACATCGACATCGATCCCACCTCCATCTCCAAGACGGTGCAGGCCCACGTGCCCATCGTCGGCTCGGTGGAAACCGTGCTCGAGCAGATGCTGGAAGTGATCCGCGAGTGTGGTTTCGACAACGACAAGCAGGTACTGGCGGACTGGTGGAGCCAGATCGGCCAGTGGCGCTCGCGCAACTGCCTGGCCTACGAGACCCACCCCACCCTGATCAAGCCGCAGCAGGTGATCGAGACCCTCTACAAGGTGACCAAGGGGGAGGCGTTCGTGGCCTCCGACGTGGGCCAGCACCAGATGTTTGCCGCCCTCTACTACCCGTTTGCCAAGCCGCGCCAGTGGATCAACTCCGGCGGCCTCGGCACCATGGGGTTCGGCATTCCGGCCGCCATGGGCGCCCAGTTTGCCAACCCGGATGCGGTGGTCTGCTGCGTCACCGGCGACGGTTCGGTGCAGATGAACATTCAGGAGCTCTCCACCTGCATGCAGTACGGGGTGCCCATCAAGATCATCTCCATCAACAACCGGGCGCTGGGCATGGTCAAGCAGTGGCAGAAGATGTTCTACGGCGGCCGTCACAGCCACTCCTACATGGAGTCGCTGCCGGACTTCGTCAAACTGGCGGAAGCCTACGGCCACGTCGGCATCGCGGTGAGCGATCCGGCCGAGCTGGAGAGCTCCATGGAGAAGGCCTTCGCCATGAAGGATCGGCTGGTGTTCATGGACATCTCGGTCGATCCGGATGAGCACGTCTATCCGATGCAGATAAAGTTCGGCGCCATGGACGAGATGTGGCTGAGCAAGACGGAGAGAACCTGATGAGACACATCATTTCAGTACTGCTGGAAAACGAATCCGGTGCCCTGAGCCGGGTGGTGGGCCTCTTCTCCCAGCGCGGCTACAACATCGAGACCCTGACGGTGGCCCCCACCGAGGATCCCACCCTGTCGCGCATGACCATCGTCACCATGGGTGACGAGCGGGTGCTGGAGCAGATCCAGAAGCAGTTGCACAAGCTGGTGGACGTGCTCAAGGTATGCGACTTGAGCGAGGGTGAGCACATCGAGCGGGAGATCGCGCTGGTCAAGGCGCGCGCCGCCGGTGGTGGTCGTGACGAGCTGAAACGGCTGGCGGATATCTTCCGTGGCCAGATCGTCGACGTCACCCCCGAGCTCTACACGGTGCAGCTGGTGGGTACCAGCGACAAGCTGGATGCCTTCATCAAGACGGCCGCCCAGACCAACGAGATCATCGAAGTGGTGCGCTCCGGTGTCTGCGGTATATCCCGTGCCGACAAGGCGCTGCGCCCCTGAGCCGGTGGCTGGCGGGTTTGTTGTCCAAAGGGGCTCCTCGGAGCCCCTTTTTCATGGGCGCAAGGTGGAGCAGGGGAGTGGCCGAGTCTGTCATTTTCTTTCAAATGATCGGTAAACTATCCACAAAAGCTGTGGAAAAGTCTGTAGATTAGCGGTGGGTCTGACGTTAGTGTGCTGATCTTAAAGAAGTATTTGGATCTGATCTCGGCTGGGGCGCAATTGTGCAATCGACTCTGGCGGGTGTGAGCGTTTGCTTATCCCGCCGCCCTTGTCGGGCTGGGCTCTGAACGAGAATGCGGGATCCGAGCTGGATCCTGATTTGATCTCGCGGATCAACATCTGCCCGTCAGCCATAAAAAAACCCGCCTTGCGGCGGGTTTTTCAACAGGGATAAGCTCGGTCGATTACTCGGCCTGGGCTGCCTGGATACCGGTCAGGGCGATGGTGTAGACGATGTCGTCCACCAGGGCGCCACGGGACAGGTCGTTGACCGGCTTGCGCATGCCTTGCAGCATCGGGCCGATGGAGACCAGATCCGCGGAGCGCTGTACCGCCTTGTAGGTGGTGTTGCCGGTGTTCAGGTCCGGGAACACGAACACGGTGGCTTTACCTGCGACCGGAGAGTTCGGTGCCTTGGACTTGGCCACGTTCTCCATGATGGCCGCATCGTACTGCAGCGGGCCATCGATGATGAGGTCGGGGCGCTTGGCCTTGGCCAGCTCGGTGGCTTCACGCACTTTCTCTACATCGGCGCCGGCGCCGGAGGTGCCGGTGGAGTAGGAGATCATGGCGACGCGCGGCTCGATGCCGAAGGCGGCAGCGGAGTCGGCGGACTGGATGGCGATCTCGGCCAGCTGCTCGGCAGTGGGATCCGGGTTGATCGCGCAGTCACCGTAGACCAGTACCTGGTCCGGCAGCAGCATGAAGAAGATGGAGGAGATCAGGGAAGAGCCCGGAGCGGTCTTGATGATCTGCATCGGCGGACGGATGGTGTTGGCAGTAGTATGCACCGCGCCGGATACCAGGCCGTCAACTTCATTGCGCTCCAGCATCATGGTACCCAGTACCACGTTGTCTTCCAGCTGTTCGCGGGCAACCACTTCGGTCATGCCCTTGTTCTTGCGCAGCTCGACCAGACGGGCCACATAGCGCTCGCGCACGGCAACCGGATCGATGATCTCGACGCGGTCGGTCAGTACTACGCCCTGCTGTTCGGCAACGCGACGGATCTCTTCCGGGTTGCCCAGCAGGACCGGACGGGCGATGCCGCGCTCGGCACAGATGGCGGCAGCCTTGATAGTCCGCGGCTCTTCCCCTTCCGGCAGCACGACGCGCTTGTTGGCCTGACGGGCCAGTTCGGTCAGCTGGTAGCGGAAAGCCGGCGGGCTCAGGCGACGGGAACGGGTTGACTTGGCGGAGAGAGACTCGATCCAGTGCTTGTCGATGTGGCCGGCCACATAGTCTTGCACCAGCTCGATCCGCTCGCGGTCATCTTCCGGAATGTCGACGTTGAAGTTCTGCAGGCTGACCGCAGTCTGCCAGGTGTTGGTGCCGGTGATCATGATCGGCAGGCCGGTGGCCATGGCCTGTTGGCACAGCGCCATCACCTGCGGTTCCGGGTGGTAGTTGCCGGTCAGCAGCAGGGCACCCAGCTTGACGCCGTTCATGGCGGACAGGCAGGCGGAGACGATGACGTCGGAGCGGTCGCCGGAAGTCACCAACAGGCTGCCCGGACGGAAGTGCTCGATCATGTTGTGGATGGAGCGGGCACAGAAGGTCACGGTCTGCAGGCGACGGCTGTCCAGCTCACCCTTGTGCAGGATCTTGGCGGCCAGGTGCTTGGCGAGATCCTTGGCGCGCGGGGCGATCAGCTGGGTATTCCAGGGGATGCAGCCGAGGATGCGCAGCGGGCTCTTGCCGAATACCTGCAGCACTTCCAGGTTATGGGCGGCGTCGGAGGTGTGGTGGTGGGCCTCGAACATCTCGGTCAGGTCGGGGCGGGTCACGCCATGCTCGTCAACCGGTGCACCCACCTTGTTGATGACGCAGCCAACGATACGGGGGTTGTTGACGCCACCGAAGTTGGAGCAGGCCAGCTCGATACGCTCTTTCAGCTTCTGGCTGGAGTCGTTGCCCGGATGGGTCACGAACACCATGTCTGCATCCAGCGCCTTGGCGACGTCGTAGTTCAGCTTGTTGGCAAACGGCTGCTTGTCGGTCGGCACCATGCCTTCGATGACCAGCACTTCGGCACCGCTGGCTTTCACGTGCTCTTCAAAGCGGGCCACGATCTCTTCCAGCAGGATATCGGTGTTACTGGAGGTGATCATGTTCTCGGCGTAGGAGAGGGCGAACGGCTCGGGCGGGTTGATGTTGGCAGCGGCGCGGATCACGGCGGTGGAGCGCTCGGTACCGGTTTCACCCGGACGCGGCTGAGCGACCGGTTTGAAGAAGCTGACATTGACACCGTGACGCTCCATGGCGCGAACAACGCCAAGGCTCACGGAAGTTACGCCGACACCAGTGCCGACCGGGATAAGCATAATAGTGCGTGCCACTTTATACCCCTTGTTCATTTTTGGGATCAGGAAAAGGCCGCCCTTGGGCGGCCTTGCTCTACAGCGAAATTATGCGCCAACCAGTTCCAGCGCGTCGTGGGCGATGACCCACTCTTCGTTGGTCGGGATAACCAGGGCTTTGGTGGAACCAGCCTTGGTGATCTCGCCACCCTTGCCGAAACGAGCCTTCAGGTTGGCGTCGTGATCGACGTCGAAGCCCAGCAGACCCAGCTTGTTCAGGGTGATTTCACGGATCGGGGCGGAGTTTTCACCGATACCACCGGTGAAGACCACGGCGTCTAGACGACCGTCCATGGCGGCGGCGTAGGCGCCGATGTACTTGGCCAGGCGATAGCAGTAAACGTCCATGGCACGCTTGGCTTCTTCTTTGCTGTCGTAGTTGTCTTCAACGAAACGGCAGTCGGAAGTGACTTCGGTCAGACCCTGCAGGCCGGACTCTTTGGTCAGCATGGTGTTGATGTCGGCCACGCTCATGCCCAGCTTGTCGTGCAGGAAGAAGATGATGGCCGGATCGATGTCACCGGAACGGGTACCCATCACCAGGCCTTCCAACGGGGTCAGGCCCATGGAGGTGTCGACGGATTTGCCGTTCTTGATGGCGCAGACGGAACCGCCGTTGCCCAGGTGGCAGTTGATGATGTTCAGTTCTTCCACCGGCTTGTTCAGCTGCTTGGCGGCTTCCAGGCTGATGTAGTAGTGGCTGGTGCCGTGGGCGCCGTAGCGACGGATGCCGTTCTCTTTGTAGAGCTTGTACGGCAGGGCGTACAGGAAGGCTTCTTCGGGCATGCTCTGGTGGAACGCGGTGTCGAACACGGCAACGTTCTTCTCGGCCAGCGCCGGGAACACGCGACGGGCTTCACGGATACCGATCAGGTGAGCCGGGTTGTGCAGCGGCGCGTACGGTACGGCGGCTTCGATGCCGGCGATGACGTCGTCGCAGATGCGCACGGAGGAGGTGAAGCGCTCACCACCGTGTACCACACGGTGGCCGATGGCGATCAGGTTCTTGGACAGCTCCGGGTTGAGCGGCAGGATCTTGTTGACGATGTAGTCCAGCGCTTCCTGGTGAGCGGCACCGGCGCCCAGATCGGCACTGCCTTTCTCACCGTTCAGTTTCCACTTGATGCGGGCGTCGTCGAGGTTGAAGCACTCGGCCAGGCCGGACAGCAGGTCATCACCGGTGGTTGCGTCAATGACAGCAAACTTCAGGGACGAGCTGCCACAGTTAAGAACAAGAACCAGCTTACTCATGAATAAATCCTATCGCAGATTGGGTTGTGTAGGAGGATGCGTTGGACGAGCCGTGTCCAAAAACTTTCAACTTATCCTTATGAGGGTTGGCAATCTGTTGCTTGCCCCTTGTATAGTGATACAAGACCCGAAATCCAGACGTCCCTGACAGCGCAACGGCAGGCCGTTGGCGCAAAAATTGGGCGTACAAAGGATAACCCGATTGTTGAAAAATAACAAAGTCATCCTCAACCTTTGTTATTGCGCATCAAATATTGTCGTGGTTTTGCCGTTAATACGTTCAAAAAGAGCTCGGAGGTAGCATGAGCATGAACATTTTTGGAACTAAGTTACAGCAAGGCCGTCATTATATGACCCTTTGGCCCCGCCGTCCCGAGCTTAATTCCATGTTCCCGGAGAATCGGGTGATCAAGGCCACCGAGTTCGCCCTCAAGGTCATCCCGGCGCTGGCGGTGCTCAGCGTCATGCTGCAGTTCCAGTTCGGCGAGCTGCACTACTGGCCTTCCGTCATGACCTCGGTGCTGTTTCTACTCAGCCTGCCGCTGCAGGGCTACTACTGGCTCGGTCAGCGCGCCGATACCCGGCTGCCGCCCTCCCTTGCCAGCTGGTATCGCGAGATCAACGGCAAGATGAACGAGCAGGGCGGTCGTCGCCAACTGGTGGCCCAGCCCAGATATGAAGAGCTGGCCGATACCCTCAACGCCGCCTTCAAGCAGCTGGACAAATCCTTCCTCTACGAGTGAGGCCTGTGGCCCATGACTCGGACCAAGGCGCCTCGCGGCGCCTTTTTCATATCTGTCAGGCCGCCAGAACCTTGCGGATCTCCTGAATGGAGAGCTTGTACTGACGCGGGCACTGGCGCCAGACCGTCAGCATGCGCTGGTACTTGTCGCGCATGGCGATGTCGCTGGAGAGCTCGTCGCACGGGCATTTGAGCTCGGGGAAGCGCTTGTCCACCTCCAGCAGGAAGCAGACATAGTCGGCCAGCTCCCGCTCCTGGCTGCGGCTGTAGCCGTTGAACTCCAGCCGGCTGGCATTGATTTCGCCCTGATCGGCCGCTTCCAGGTTGCCCCAGGAGATGGCCAGCGCGTGGTGCAGTTCCAGGGTGTCGATCACCTCCTGGCAGGTGGCCAGATCCAGATGGCCGAAGCTCTTCTCCAGTTCGAGGATCTGCAGGCAGTAGCCGCGCTCGATGATGGTACTGGCCCGTTGGTAAAACGCCGCCTTCTCCGGATTGAGTTTGGCCAGGATCTCGTACTGGTTGCTCAGGATCAGACGTTCGGTGTGGCTCATGTTCATGGGCTTTTCTCACTGGAAAATGAAACTGGGGTCACGTTAACCCATATATAAGATGAATTTTTTGATCTGGCAGGGGAGGTTGGCGAGATAGCGGGGCGGGAAATCAACGTCGATCCCGGCTGGTTAATTAAATGTAACGGCTGGCGGCTTGCTTTCTGGCTTGCTGGCGCAACAATAAGGGCGTCATTTGGCCTGTGCCGAAAGACCCGTCACCAAGGCATCCCATCCTGGATGCAAGCCGGCGCCTTCACGACAAATGAGAACGTCGCCGCCAGTCACTTGCCTGGCAGGCGAGCGAAAGGACCGGGCATCGAGTCTCCTGCCCGCAACGCGAGGCAGGCAACGACATGCGAATAAAAAAAGGGCCTGCACTTGCAGGCCCTTTCCATATCGGCAGTACCGGTATCTGGGGTTCAGCCCTTGAGCAGGTCGAGCACCACCTGATGGTGATCGCTGGTCTTGAACTTGTCGAAGCGATGGTTAATCTTGCCCTCTTCGTCGATGAGGAAGCTCAGCCGGTGGATACCGTCATACTCCTTGCCCATGAACTTCTTCGGGCCCCAGACGCCAAACGCATCGGCCACCGCATGATCTTCATCGGCCAGCAGGCGGAAGTTCAGGTTGTCGCGCTCCTCGAATTTTTTCAGCCGCTTGGCCGGATCCGGGCTGATGCCGAGCACCACCACATTGAGGGCGGCCAGCTCGGCGTTGACGTCGCGCAGGCCGCAGGCCTGGGTGGTACAGCCCGGGGTCATCGCCTTGGGATAGAAGTAAACGAGTACTTTCTTGCCGCGCAGGTCGGCAAGGCGTACCTGGTTGCCGTCCTGGTCGGACAGGGAAAAATCGGGGGCCAGGCTGCCAGCGGATAAAGGTTGCATGGGATCTCCTTGGATGAGCCGTCAGGCGTGTTTGTGATTGACGATGAATTCGAACGATTCTGCGCCCAGTTCACGACAGAATCCGGCGAAGGCCGTCTGCGAGCCGGCTGCCTCACCTTGCTTGGCCAGATTGAGCTGAAAGCTGGCCTTGAGCAGGTTGAACGGCTGCTGTTCCAGGGTGATGGTCTGCATGGCCTGGATATCCCAGCCGTGATCGCTGAAGAACTGGGTGCACTGGCTTACGATGCCCGGCTGGTCGCGGATCAGGATCTCGGCGTTGGCGCTGATGTCGTATTGCAGCGACTGGTGGCGTTCGGTGCGCTTCATCATGGTGATGAGGTCCCACTCCTGGCTGCGCAGGGGCAGGCTTATTTCGAGCTGCATCAGGCTGTTCCAGTCACCGGACAGCAGCATGATGAAGGTGAATTCATTGCCGAAGATGCCAAGACGGCTGTCGACAATGTTGCAGCCACAACCACTGACGTGGCGGGTGACCTCATTGACGATGCCAGGCCTGTCCGTGCCGATGGCCGTTACGACCAGGTAATGAGTCATAAATCTTCTCTCGTCCATTAGCGGGTTGCGAATGTGGATGCAGTGGCATGGCCCGAAGGGGCTGACCATGGGCCACTGCCAGCGATCCTGCATGGCAACCTCGTTGAGAATCTCGTTGCAACGAGCACGGTATCGGGGTGTCACGACCAGCGTCCGGCGTGTTCCACCGCGGCTCGCGCAGTGCGGTTTTTGCCGGATGGTAACACGGCTTGCCCCTGGCCTCCCTTGTTTTTCCAAGGGGGCAGCTTTACCATAACGCCCCTGAAAATCGGGAGAAATATCCATGTTGCGCGGTAGTATTGTTGCCCTCGTTACCCCCATGCTGGCTTCAGGCGAAGTCGATTGGGCCAGTCTGGCCACTCTGGTCGACTATCATGTCAGCGCCGGGACCAGCGCCATCGTGGCGGTCGGGACCACGGGGGAGTCGGTGACCCTGAGCGAGCAGGAGCACATCGCCGTCGTGGAGAAAACCGTGGCGCTGGCCGCCGGACGCATTCCGGTCATCGCCGGCTGTGGCTCCAATAATACCGCCCATGCCATCGCCCTGGCCAAGCGCTTCGCCGAAACCGGCGTGGTGGCGGGTCTCTCGGTCACCCCCTATTACAACAAACCCACCCAGGAAGGCCTCTATCGTCACTATTGTGCGATCGCCGAGGCTAGTGGTCTGCCCCAAATTCTTTATAATGTGCCCGGTCGTACCGGTTGCGATCTCAAACCGGAGACGGTAGCCCGACTGGCCAAGGTGCCCGGCATCATAGGCCTGAAAGAGGCAACCGGGGATCTGAGCCGTACGCCGCTGCTGCGCGAGCTGTGCGGCGCACAATTCGCGCTTTATAGTGGCGATGATGCCAGTGGATGTGATTTCATGCTGCAAGGCGGGGACGGAGTCATTTCGGTCACCACCAATATTGCAGCGGCCCAGATGGCCGACATGTGTCGTGCTGCCCTGGCCGGTGATGCCGGACGAGCGCACGACATCAACAATCGATTGATGCCGTTGCATCAGACTCTGTTCTGCGAACCGAGTCCCATCCCGGTGAAGTGGGCTTGTGCCCAGCTGGGATTGATTGCGACGGCCACCTTGCGTCTGCCGCTCACCGACCTCACCCCCGAGGGCGAACAGGCGATGGCGCAAGCACTGACGACTGCGGAGTTGATGGCGAGTGTTTAAAGCAAATGGAAAGGGAAATGCAGTGCGCCTGGTGCTGAGTGTGGCGACCGTTGCCGTGCTGGCAGCCTGTAGCTCACCCCAGGAACGCAAGATGGCCAACCGTGGTTTCGAGTACGAGGATGCCCGCCTTGAAGGCCGTGCGTTTCTGGTGCCGGCCGGGTTGAATACCCCCGCCTTTAACAGCAGTTTCGACATTCCGGCCCTGCCCGAAAGCAGCCGTGACGGTGCGCTGGGTGCCAAGGTTGACGTGCGTCCACCCGCCCAGCTGCTGACCGTGGTACCGGGCAGCCAGGTGGTGGCCAATGCTGGCGAACCCACCATGGCTTTCTATGCGCTCAGCACCTCCCAGAGCGTGGAGCGCGATACCTGGGCCTTCCTGATGAACTTCCTCGCCCAGTACAAGGTCACCACCGAGAAGCTGGACCAGCAGGCCGGCGTGCTGCAGACCGGCTGGTTTGACAACACCAAGGCGCTCGACGGCTGGAGTGAAGAGGACGATGACTTCGTCATTCGCCAGCGCTACCAGTTCACCCTGCGCAACGATCCCCAGCGCCACGCCGTCAACATGTCGGTACGGGTGCTGGATCATGAAGAGACCGTCGATGGCGAGACCAGCAAGGAGCTGACCCCGGCGGATGCCCAGCGCTATGCGACCCGGGCCCTCAACCAGTTCTCGCTCTACTACGACAAGCAGCTCAAGTCCCGCGAACAGCACAAGGCCAACGATGGCATGGGGCTGGAACTGGGTCTGGACAACAACGAGCTGAGCGCCTGGATCGTCGATGGTTCGTTTGATCAGGTGTGGCGTCGTCTCAATCAGGTGCTGCCGGCTTACGGTTTCACCATCAAGGATACCCAGCAGTCGCTGGGCTGGATCGACGTGGAGTACGACGAGCCGGGCAGCGAATTCTGGAAGGCCAAGGGCAGCGAGCCGTTCAAGCTGGACGAAGACAAGTATCGCTTCCAGCTTGGCGAGATGGCGGGGGGCAAGACCTCCATCACCCTGTTCGACAAGGACAAGAAGCCCGTGTCGTCCGGTGTCATCTCCCAGATGTACATCAGTCTGTCCGAGGCATTCGCCAAGGGTCTGGCTGACCAAGCTGCAAAAACAGAATAGAAACAGGGGCCTTGTGCCCCTGTTTTGTTATGTAAACCCCCACAAACAGGAAGTGTTACTTACCATGAGTCTTGCAGATCAAGTATTGGCGGTGAACGACGATTTGCCGATCCGTACCGATAAACCCGTCCATTCCGGCAAGGTGCGCAGCGTCTACTGGCTGACCGCCGCAGACAGTGCCCGCCTCATCCGCGAGAAGGGTTACGACGTGCCGGCAGATGCGCCGCTCGCCATCATGGTGATCAGTGACCGGATCTCGGCCTTCGACTGCATCTGGCAGGGCGTGGACGGGCTCAACGGCGTGCCGGGCAAAGGGGCTGCGCTCAACGCCATCTCCAGCCACTGGTTCAAGCTGTTCAAGGAGAAGGGGCTGGCCGACAGCCACATCCTGGACATCCCCCATCCCTTCGTCTGGATCGTGCAAAAAGCCCGTCCCGTGATGATCGAGGCGATTGCCCGCCAGTACATCACCGGCTCCATGTGGCGTGCCTACAAGGATGGCGAGCGCGAGTTCTGCGGCATCACCCTGCCGGAAGGACTGAAGAAGGATCAGAAGCTGCCCGAGATCCTCATCACCCCCTCCACCAAGGGTGTGCTGACCGGGCTGGACGGCGTGCCGGAAGCCGACGACGTCAACGTCTCCCGTGCCGACATCGAGCGCCACTACCAGGGCTTCAACTTCAGCAAGCCGGCCGACATCGACCGCTACGAAGTGCTGCTCAAGGAAGGCTTCAACGTCATCAGTGACGCGCTGGCCGAGCTGGATCAGGTCTTCGTCGACACCAAGTTCGAGTTTGGCTACGTCAATGACGCCGCCGGCAACGAGAAGCTGATCTACATGGATGAAGTGGGTACCCCCGACAGCTCCCGCATCTGGGATGGCGCCGCCCTGCGTGACGGCCAGATCGTCGAGAAGTCGAAAGAGGGCTTCCGCCAGTGGCTGCTGAATCACTTCCCGGATCCGGACATCCTGCTCAACAAGCACCGCATGCCCGAGCGCTTTGCCCTGGCCCGCGACAACAAGTTGCCGACCGAGGTGATGATGGACATCTCCAACACCTATGTGGGGATTGCCGAGAAGATCATCGGTCAGCCGCTGGTACGCAGCGCCAATCCGAAGCAGGAGATCATCGAAGTGCTGCGCGCACAGTACGGGCTGATCGACTGAGGTACATCGCCTTTTTTGTTGTCGTAAAAACAAACGTTTGCCATCAGCCAGCTTGCAAGTCGGCATGCTGGCAGCAATGGTACGGGCCCCATCACGGGGCCCGTTTTTGTTGCCGTGCCGGCTGGGCGGCAGCAGGGTGGCGATCAGCCGTTGACCCTGAACACCTGGCCGGTCTGCACCCCCAGTACCGACTTCTGGTAGGCCTGCGCCACCCTGGCGGCGGGCACGGGGACGAAGCCGGGGAAGAAGCTGGCGTATTTATCCATCGACTCCGTCAGCACGGTCGGGCTCACCACGTTGATGCGCAGACCCCGCGGCAGCTCGCAGGCCGCCGCCTTGACGAAGTGATCGATGGCGCCGTTGATGGTGGTCGCGCTCGCCCCCCAGTTGATGGGCTCCTCGCTCAGGATGCCGCTGATCAGGGTGATGGAGCCCTTGTCGTTCAGGTGGGGGATGGCGGCCCGGGTCAGGTTGATCTGGCCCATCAGCTTGCTCTCCAGTCCCACCTGCCACTGCTCGTCGGTCATCTCGGTGAGGGCGTTGAAGGCCACGCTGCCACTGGCCACCACCAGCGCATCGAACTGGCCCAGCTTGGCGAACAGCGCCTTGATGGAGGCGGGATCGCGCATGTCGACCGTGGCGTCCCCCTGGCTGTGACCGACCCGGATCACCTGGTGGTCTTTGGCAAGCAACTCGCTGACGGCGGAGCCGACGGTGCCGGAGGCACCCACAATCACAATCTTCATCTGTTTCACTCCTGGTTGGGATGTGTTGATTCTAGCGCGATGAAAAGGGAGAAAAAGCGCGTAAAATAAACGCATTGTTTCCATATTGGAGCTAGTGAATGGACATCTCCCACCTGGCCAGTTTTTACGAGGTGGTGCAAAAGGGCAGTTTCTCAGCCGCGGCTGACAGTCTGGGGGTGAGCAAGGGGATGCTGAGCCGTCACGTCAGCGCGCTGGAATCGACCCTCAATGCCCAGCTGCTGCAGCGTACCACCCGCCGACTCAGCCTCACCGAGGCGGGGCGGACCCTCTATCAGCAGGCCGGCGAGATCTTCGCGCTGGCGCGCCAGGCGGAGCAGGATATCCAGGCGCTGACCGAGGAGGATGGCGGCCGGCTGCGCTTCACCTGCCCGGTCAGTACCGGCGATCGCATGGTGAACGATCTGCTGGCCCGGTTTGCCGAGCTCTGCCCCGGCGTCCAGGTCGAATTGAACTTCACCAACGCCATGATCGACATGAGCCAGGGGGAACACGACATCGCCCTGCGCGCCATGAGCAGCATTCCCGACAACCTGGTGGCGCTGCCGCTCGGCAGGCTCAGGGACGTGGTGGTGGCCAGCCCGGCCCTGCTGGCGCGGGAGGGGATCCCCGCTACCCCTTATGAGCTGGGCGGGAGGCCCTGTCTGCTGCAGGGCCACAACCCGGCCTGGGAGCAGTGGCACTTTCGCAAGGGGGAGGAGGAGGCGCACATCCTGGTGCAGGGCAAGGTGCGGGCCAACCACTACAGTACCGTGCTGCAGCTGGCTCGGGCCGGCATGGGGTACGCCAAGTGCCCGCTGATGCTGGTGGAACCCTGGCTGGCGCAGGGGGAGCTGGTCACCGTGCTGGCGGAGTGGCAGACCGGGTTGCACCCGCTGCACGTTCTGCACGCCCAGCAGCGGCGGGTGCCGCGCAAGATCCGGCTGTTCAAGCAGGTGTTGGCCCAGTGGTTTGCCGAGCGCCCCCACTACCTGCTCTGAGCCCTCGTTATTTTTCTGTCATCTTCGGCTGCTAGCCTGCGCCCATCAACGCGAACAGGAAGATGAGCAAACATGAAGGGTTATCGGTACGGGCGTGGGGTATCGCTGCTGTGGGCAGCGCTGGGCATGAAGATGGTGCTGGGCAGTGCGGCGTGGGCGGCCGTCGAGGTGACGGTGCCAGCGGATTTCCAGATCCTGGCGGTGAGTGCGGGGACGCTGCACGATGAGCAGCATGCCACCCTGCCGGATGGGGAGCAGCAGTTGCTGGTGCGTTATGAAGGGGTGATCCCGAGTCGCAGCAGCAGCGAGAATGACCGCCAGTTGCGCTCCGCGCCGCAGGTGCTGCGTTATCACGCCAGTCAGCAGCAGGTGCGACTGGTCGCCAACTTGCCGAGCGATGACAGGGGCATGGCGCAGTATGCCGAGTCTCCCGTCATGGGGCTGCAGGCCGGTGGCCAGCGCATTGCCAGCCAGCAGGATGCGCTGAACACCAGCGGCATGCTGATTGGGATGGACTGGCGGGCCAAACTCGCCGAATACAACCAGAGCGGCGGCAAGGCGGCATTGAGCACGGTCGTGCCTGTCACCGCAACCGCCGCTGCGGTTGAACCGGTGGCGGCCAGCGCGCTGGAGGGCCAGTTGCAGCAACTCTTCCTCAAGGCCGATCCTGCGCTTCGCAAGCGCTTTGTCAGCTGGGCCGTGCCGCGACTTTAAGTTTGCGGCCCGTTGCAGTAACGTGGGTGCTCTCATCGTGCATCGCGCCCACCTTACGTCAACGAGGTCTTCATGTTTGAACTGCACAGCCGCCTGCAGGCAGATACCCGCCTGCTCGGCGATCTGCCCCTTTGCCGCGTCCTGCTGGCCAAGGACAGCCAGTATCCCTGGCTCATCCTGGTGCCGAGAGTGGCCAATCTGCGGGAAATTCACCACCTGGCACCGGCGCAGCAACAGCAGCTGATGGAGGAGTCCTGCGCGGTCGCCACCTTGATGGAGCAGGCGCTGCGGCCGGACAAGATCAACGTGGCGGCGCTCGGCAATCTGGTACCCCAGCTGCATCTGCATCATGTCGCCCGTTTCAGTACCGACAAGGCCTGGCCCGGTCCCATCTGGGGGGCTCACCCCTCCGTGCCCTATGAGGAAGCCGCATTGCTGGTAGAGGCGGCCAGCTGGCGCCTCAAGCTGGCCAATCTGGCCGGATTCAGTCCGCTTGGCACTGACAATTGAATCAACTGAGAGGCGGCTCGCTATTTCGAAGCCCAAGCCGCGCTATCTGTTAGAGTTATGGTATAGATAAGCCCATTTTCGATGTTCAGGAAGGTCCCATGATAGTGACAAGAGCCGACAACGATACCGTATTGACCACAGAGGACGTGCTGCTGAGCCTGTGCCATTCGGTCACGGATGTATTGAGTGCGGCAACCCAGAGTCAGGTGCGTTTCTCCGGCATGGTGCAGCGGATCAGCAAGACCTGCCTCAAGCCGGATATCGGCTGCTTCGTGCTGTTTGACGGCGGCTTCTCCGGCCTGGTGGTGATCAACTTCTCCGCCTCCGCCGCCATGGAGCTGTACGAGAGCTACATGCTCAGCATGGGGCTCTCCAAGGAAGATCTCGCCATCTCCCACACCTCGGACGAGGTGAGCAACGTCATGGGCGAGCTGATGAACCAGATCGTCGGCAGCTTCACCGTCAAGGTCGGCCGGGATCTGCAGACGCACATCACCCAGAACCAGCCGAAGATGCTGGCCCTCAACAAGCAGGTGATGCTGAGCGTTGATACCAACCTCGACAGCCCGGAATCGCGCCGGGTCACCTTCTTTACCGCCCGCAACAACATCTTCTATCTGGAGCTGGCGATGGACAAGACCGAGTTCATCCGCATCCACAACGACGGCATGGATCAGGAGGAGCTGGATCCGGATGCCCTGATCGCCCAGACCAAGCGCGAGGCTGCTCAGCCGGCTCCGGCCGCCGCCCCGGTGACCAACGATCACGACGATCTGCTCGATTCGCTCGGGATCTGATGGCCGCAGGCCGTTGCAAATGACGAGGCCACCCATGGGGTGGCCTCGTTTGTTGATGCGGGTCAGGTTTAGAAGTTGTAGAGCAGACCCGTGCTGAAGCGGGTGGACTGGCTGTCGTAGAAGTTGATGTCCGAGTTGGCGCTGGCATAGGCGGCGGTGAAGGTCGCGGCGAGGGCGTTGACGCCAAACAGGTTGTGCCAGAAGAAGGTGCCGTTGATGGCGAATTCGTCGGCATCGGCACGCTGGCCGAAGATGGGGTTTGCCTCGTCATACTTGCGCTTGCCGGTATAGAGGTTGCTGACGAAGGACCACTGGGGGCCGCGTTTGGCATAGGTCAGCTTCAGACCGGTGTTCTTGAAACTCTCGGCGCTGCCGTCAAGGCGGGCCTGCTTGTAGACGATGGCCGGCTCCAGCAGCTGGTTGCCGCCAAAGTGCCACTGGTAGGAGAGCTCCATGTCGTGCATCTTGCCGTTGCGATCCAGCAGGTCGGCGTAGTGGGTGCCGTGGCTCTGGTCATACTGCTGGCCGCTGCGCTCCTCATCCATGTCCACCTCCCGGGTGGTCAGGTTGCCGTAGAAGTTGCTACCCCAGATCTTGTCCCAGGCAAAACGCGCCCCTTTTGATTTCACATCGGTGGAGCTGCGATCCACCCCGGTGGCGAAGGGATCGCTCCACAGCTCGACCGGCATGACGTTGAACACCAGCGAGGTGGCGACTATGCCCTTGTCACCCATCTCCTGGCGCAGGCCGAGCTGCTGGGTGAAGTCGAAGCGGACCGCGTCCTGGATCAGGTTGCCGAGGAAGATCTGGGTACGGGTATCGGCAAAGGTGTAGCGGATATCGGCGTTGAGCAGCGGTGTCAGGCCGCTCTCGCTGTCGGGTGAACCGAGGTCATTGATGCGACTGTGGTTGTCATCGCCGGCATAGAAGTTGGACTTGTAGCTGACGGCGTTGACCCCGCCCAGCAGGAAGCCGGACCAGCCGGACTGCTTGGGGATCTCGCCCAGATCGGCGTGGGCGGCATTGGCTGCCAGCAGGCCAAGACTCAGCAGGGTGAGATTACGCATCGATGAGACTCCTGAAATATCAGTTGGTTGAATTGAACGGCCGAACATTATAGCCAGCCAGGCTTAACCCGGGCTGACCGAATTGACTCTGGCATGCTACCCCAGCGGGCGGAGGAGGTTAACCGATAATTTATCGTGCGACGGCACAAGAGTTCGGCGCGCCGTGCTGGTATTCTGTTCGGCGAATATCGGGGAGAAAACAATAAGATGAAACAAATCAAATCCTGGGCGCAATATTACGTCGACCTGATGACCAAGCTGGGACTGGTGCGCTTCAGCATGTTCCTGGCCACCGGCATCATAGTGCTGGCTGTTTCGATCCAGATGGGGGTCACCCTGTTCCTGCGCGGCACCGTGGACATCGTCGACCTGGTGCGCTCGGTCTTCTTCGGCCTGCTGGTCACTCCCTGGGCCGTCTATTTTCTCTCCATCGTGGTGGATCAGCTGGAGGACTCCCGCCAGCGGCTGACCCGCATGGTGCGCAAGCTGCAGGACATGCGTGAGCGGGATCTCGAGCTCAACAGCCAGCTGCAGGAGAACATCAGCCGCCTCAACGCCCAGATCGCCGAGACCAACCGAGCCGAGACCCTGCGCCAGCAGGCCATCGAGGATCTGGAGAACGAGGTATTCCAGCGCGAGAAGGCCCAGCTGCATCTGGGGGAGCGCACCGCCCTGCTGCGCTCCTTCATCGACTGCTCCCCCGATCTGGTCTACTACCGCAACGAAGACGAGCAGTTCTCCGGCTGCAATCGCGCCATGGAGGAGCTGACCGGCAAGGTGGAGGCGGAGCTCATCGGCTTGACCCCGTTCGATGTCTACAAGCACGACATCGCCAGCAAGGTGGTGGAGACCGACAAGCAGGTCTTTGCCCAGAACGAGCCGCTCACCTATGAACAGTGGCTGGAGTACCCAGACGGTCGCAAGGCCTACTTCGAGCTGCGCAAGGTGCCCTTCTTCGATCGTTTCGGCAAGCGGCTCGGCTTGCTCGGTTTTGGTCGCGACATCACCGAGCGCAAGCAGTATCAGGACAAGCTGGAGAAGGCGAGCCGCGACAAGACCACCTTCATCTCCACCATCAGCCATGAACTGCGCACCCCGCTCAACGGCATCGTCGGCTTGAGCCGGATGCTGATGGATACGCCGCTCGATCCCAAGCAGCACCAGCAGCTCAAGACCATTCACCTGAGCGCGGTGACGCTCGGCAATATCTTCAATGACATCATCGATCTCGACAAGCTGGACCGACGCCGGCTGGAAATCGCCCCGACCCCCATCGACCTGCCTGCCTTCCTCGACGAGCTGGAGACGCTGTCGCGCATCCAGGCGGAGCAGAAGGGGCTCTATCTGCATTTCGACCGGGATGGCGACGTGCCGCAGTTCGTGATGGCGGATGGGACCCGGTTGCGCCAGGTGCTGTGGAATCTGGTGGGCAATGCGGTCAAGTTTACCGACGAGGGGGGGGTGACGGTGCGCTGCCTCACCCACCCGGCCGACACGCCGGGCAAGCTGGCGCTGCACTTCGAGGTGGAAGATACCGGGGTCGGCATTCCGCGCGCCCAGCAGGAGAAGATCTTTGCCATGTACTATCAGGTGCAGGGCAAGAAGCACGCCACCGGCACCGGCATCGGGTTGGCGGTCTCCCGCCAGCTGGTGCAGGCGATGGGCGGCCAGCTCTACGTGGACAGCGACCCGGGCGAGGGCGCCTGCTTCACCGCCGAGCTGGAGGTAGACTGCGTCGCCGCCCAGACGCCCGCGGCCGAGCCCGAGATGCCCTGCCTCGATATCCTGCTGGTGGAGGACGTCGAGCTCAACGTGACCGTGGCCTGCGCCCTGCTCAACAAGCTGGGTCATGAGGTCAAGGTGGCGCGGGACGGTGCCCAGGCGCTGGCCATGGCCAATCCCGACGATTTTGATCTGATCCTGCTGGATATCCAGCTGCCGGACATGACCGGTTTCGATGTGGCGGAACAACTGCTCGCCCGCTATGGCGACAGCCTGCCGCCCATGGTGGCACTCACCGCCAACGCTACCGGCGATCGCCAGTACTACCGGGATCACGGCATGCAGGATGTGATCAACAAGCCGCTCGGCTCGAAGGCGGTGCGGGAGGTGATTGGCCACCTGTTTGCCGATTTGGCCGAGGATGAGGCGGACGAACAGGCGGATGCGGACAGTCAGGATGCGCTGCTGGACTTGCCCTTCCTCACCGATTACGCCGATACCGTGGGCAAGCAGGTGCTGATCTCCAGCGTCGAGCTGTTCGAGAAGATGATGCCCGACTACATGGCGGTGCTCGACTCCAACATGATTGCCCGGGATCAGGCCGGCGTGGTGGAGGAGGCGCACAAGATAAAAGGGGCGGCCGGCTCCATCGGTCTGCGCCGGCTGCAGCAGCTGGCCCAGCTGATCCAGAGCCCGGATCATCCCGCCTGGTGGGAGAACGTGGAAGACTGGATAGAGTCGCTGCGCCGCGAATGTCCGGGTGACATCGCCCGCTTGAAGCGCTGGCTGCTCTCGTAGACGCGAGCCGCAGGCAAGGAGCCGCAACATGTATAGCCGTTTGATTACCCCCGAGCGCATCCATCGCTGGGGTGAGGAAGATCTGCTGGAGGCGACCGAACAGGATCGCGCCCGCATCGTGCAGGCGGCGCCGGTGCGCCGGCTGCAGCAGAAGACCCAGGTATTTCCACTCGACGTGAAGGCCTCGGTGCGCAGCCGTCTCACCCATTCGCTGGAGGTGCAGGAGACCGGCCGCCAGATCAGCCGCCGCGTTCTGGCGGCCCTGCCGGCGGGGTCGGTGTGTGAGGGGGCCTTCATCAATCTGGTGGAGATGTCCTGCCTGTTGCACGACGTCGGCAACCCGCCGTTCGGTCACTTTGGCGAGCAGGTGATGAGCCAGTGGCTGGTGCAGGCGCTGGATGGGTTGTTTGCCGAGGCCCTTGGCAGCGCACCCAGCCCGCAGTGGGCAACGCTGCGCCAGGATCTGCTGGTGTTTGACGGCAATGCCCAGAGTCTGCGGCTGGTACACAGCCTGCACGAGCTGAACCTGACCCTGGGGCAGCTGGCGGCACTGTGCAAATACCCGCAGCAGCCCCTGCACGGCGGTCAACATCACGGCTGGGCCAGCAAGCGCGGCATCTTCTTCAGCGAACAACCCCTCTACCGCGCCCTCGGTCAGAGCCTGGGGTTGGCCCCCGGCTGCCGTCATCCGCTGGTCTACATCATGGAAGCGGCCGACGACATCTCCTACTGCATCGCCGATCTGGAAGATGCGGTGGATCGGCGCATCCTCAGCCTGAGCGAGCTGCAACAGGCGCTGCGGCTGGCCGATGACGGCGCCTACATGGCCGGCTTGCTGGCGGCGGCGACTGCCTCGGGCAGGGGTTTCTTCCCTCACTTTCGCCAGCAGTTGACCCGGGATCTGGTGGAACTGGCCGCTCACACCTATGTGAGCGAGCACCTACAGATCCTGAGCGGCGCCTATCCCCAGGCCCTGCTGCACGGTCAGGCACCGGCGGCGCGGGTGCTCGATACCCTCAAACAGGTGGCTCGCGAGCTGGTGTTCATGCGCCCCGAAGTGGAGGCGCTGGAGCTGGAGGGTTATGCCGCTCTGCGCGGGGTGCTCTCCACCTATGCCTGCCTGCTGGCGTTGCCGGCCGCGCAGTTCGAGCGGCTGCTGGCTGGGCAGGGGGGCAGCGAGCTGTTCTTCGCCCGCCGGCTGTTCCATCGACTGTCGGCCCGTCATCTCAAGGCATACCGGTTGGCGGTGGCTAGTAGGGATCCGCGCTTCAGCGATGGGGCGGAACAGGAGTGGTATTTCCGGGTGCGGCTGCTGCTCGACTACGTGAGCGGCATGACGGATACCTATGCGCTGGAGGAGTTCCGGCTGTTGTCCGGGATCTGAGCCGGAGCGGCACGGGTCTGCCTGTGCCGAATGAGTATTGATAGATGACTCACCTCCCCATATGGGGGGTGAGGTTCTTGTATAAAATTCGGTCTTTTTTTAGACTGTGGCAACTTGTTCAACTTTCACTCGGTAAGGAGACGGATATGCAACATTCAATGCTAAACGTTGCGTTCGACCGCTGCATCAGCAGCGCGAAAACTCGCGCTCTTTTTCTGCCGCGTGGAGGAAACAGGTAACACCTGCTTTTTCATCACCCGCGGTTGTCCCGCAGGGTGATCTCTTCTCTCCGGGGGAACCGCACGTTCAACTGGAGAATATTATGTCTATCGAACTGACCCTGCTGCGCACCGTCGAAACCCTGGTCCAGAAACGGATTACCCGGCTGGAGCGTCGTGTCAGCTACCTGCATCTGTCGCCTGCTCTGCTCAAGGACATCGGTCTGGAAGGGCAAAATGTGCAGATCGCCCACATCCGTGAGCGGGAATATCAAACCGGCTTCCGGCTCGGGAACCGAATAACCTGATGATGTGGGGCTTGGCCCCCTTCTTGCTAGAAAACGGCAGGCGTGAGCCTGCCGTTTTTCGTATCCGGACGAGTTCTGTTACGAATTTCTATTCGCACATTTTGCCAAAATCCCTATGATCGCTCTCCAAGCCGCTCAGGAGTTACCCATGCTGCGCCTCTGCTATCGCGCCATTTTGTTGTGCTGGTTTACCTGCTGGAGCCTGGTGGCTGCGGCGGAAACCTCCCTGGACAAGGATCAGCTGGGGCTGGCGGAGCGGCTCTGGCTTGCCTCGCGCAGCGACCTGGTGGTCGGCATGCCGTCGGTGGCCTGGCCGCCCTACATCTATGCCAATAGCCGGGGTGGCTTCAGCGGCCCGCTCGACGATTTTGCCACCCTGATTGCCGGCCGGCTGGGGCTGACCGTGCGCTACAAGACTTACCCCTACTATGCCGGTGCCCAGCAAGCTTTGTTCGATGGCGAAGTGGACATGCTGATCGGGGTGACGCCGAGTCAGTTGCGGCAGCAGAAGATGCGCTTTACCTCGGATCTGATGACCCTGCCGCGTGGCGTGTTGCTGGCGCGAGAGGAAGGGGAGCCGACTCTGGCGACGGCGCGCCAGCTGCGCTGGGTGTGCGAACATGGCTTCAGCTCCTGTGAAGAGCTGGCGGAGCTCGGCATGACCCAGCTCACCGAGGCGGACAGCAGTGACGAAGCGGTTTTCATGGTGAAGAAGGGGCTGGCGGATGCCTATCTCTCCGATCTGCCCTCTCTGGTTCGCCTGCAGCGCCTGCAGCAGCAGGCCGGGCTCAAGGTAATTACCCCGGAGTGGGTGACGGACACCTCGCTGGCCATGGCGGTAGGGCCCGACAATCAGGGGCTGCTCGGTTTGCTGGAGCTGGCCCTCAACGACATTCCGCTGGATGAGCGGCGCCGCATTCTGGAGACCGGCGGAATAGTTGACTACGAGCTGGCCAACGGTCCCCGCCAGATCGTGTTCAACCAGAGCGAGCTCGACTGGCTGGCCCGCCATCCGACCCTGCGTTTCGGGGTGGCACCGGACTGGCCGGCGGTGAGCGAGATCGACGGTAATGGCCAGCTCAAGGGTTTCATCGCCGACATGCTCAAGCTGGTGAGCCTGCGCTCCGGCCTGCAGTTTACCCTGGTGCCCACCAGCAGCTGGGCCGAGACCCAGGCGTTGTTTCAGGCGCGCAAGCTGGACTTCATCCCGGCCATCACGCCGACCGCGGAGCGGCGTCAATACTCCCTGTTTACTCCCGACTACGCCTTCATCCACCGGGTGATCGCCGCCAGACAGGGGAGTGAGGAGCTGGACAACCTCAACGAGCTCAAGGGGCGACGGGTGGGGATCGTCGGCGGCTCGGTGGAGGAGCTGGTACTCAACGAGGTGGGTGCCCACCCGGTGACGGTGAGCAGCGATACCAAGCTGCTGCCACTGCTGGACGGGCATCAGGTTGACTACGTGCTGATGAGCATGACCACCCTGGAGCAGGCGCTGCAAAAGGGGTTCAACAACCGCTATCAGGTGGTGTTCTCCGGCAACGAGCTGCGGGTGCCGGTCGCCATGGCGGTGCACCAGCAGGACCCCATGCTGCAGCAGATCCTCACCAAGGTGCTGCTCTCCATCCGCCCGGAAGAGATGACCAAGCTGGAGCACAAGTGGCTGGCTCTGACCATCCAGACCGGCATCAACCCTGCCACAGTGGCGCTCTGGTCCGCGGTCGGCGTGGGCGCTTTCCTGCTCTGCGTGCTGCTGTTCATGGGCTGGAACCGGACCCTGCGCCGCCAGATAGTGCAGCGCAAGCTGGCCGAGCACAAATTGAACGAACAGCTGACCTTTGTGCAGACCCTGCTCAACTCCCTGCCCAACATGGTGGTGCTGCGGGATCGCGAGCAGCGTATCACCCTCTGCAACCAGGCCTATCGGGATGCCTTTATCGGTGAGCTGACCCAGGATGATGGCGACGATCTGGACCGGATGCCGGCCAGAGAGCGGGAGCGGGTGCTGCGCGAAGAGTCGGGGGTGTGGCAAAGCGGCGAACAGCTGGAAGGGGCGGGCAACAGCCGCCGTCAGGATGGCGCCATGTTCCACGTCATCTACACCAAGCGTCCCTATCGCTCCCCAAAGGGCGACATGCTGGGAGTACTGACGGTACTGACCGACGTGACCCGCATCAAGGAGGCCGAGGCGCGGGCCCGCAAGGCGGAGACCCGGCTCACCCAGATCACCGACAGCATGCCGGGCATCGTCTACCAGTACCTCTGGCTCGGCCCCGGCAAGGGGCGCTTCCTCTATGCCTCGCAGGGGGCGAGCGAGATCCTGGGCGCCAGCCGGCAGGAGATATTGTCGGCCGAGTCAGGTGGCGAGGTGTTCGGCTTTACCGAGGAGGCACTGCAGGATTTCGTCAGCAAGGTGGCCAATCATGCCGAGACCCTGGCCCCGCTCGATCTGGAAGTGCGGGTGGAGCGGCCGGAGGGGGCCCGCTATCTGCAGGTGCGCGGCAGTTTCGTGCCGCAGGAGGAGGGGCACCTGATCCTCAACGGGGTGATCCAGGACATCACGGCCCTCAAGCACCAGGAGCACGACCTGAGGGAGGCGCGCGCCTATGCCGAGCAGGCGATGCAGGTGAGCAGCCGCTTCCTGGCCACCATGAGCCACGAGCTGAGGACCCCCATCTCCGGTATGCACGGCATGCTGGAGCTGCTGCAGATGAGCGAGCTGAACGACGACCAGCGCTATCTGCTGCGCAACGTGGTGACCTCCACCAACAACCTGCTCTATCTGGTCAACGACGTGCTCGATTTCTCCAAGATAGAGGCGGGTCAGCTGCAGTTGCACTATCAGGATTGCCGCCTCGCCTCCGTCATCTGTGACGTGATCCGCGGTCACGCCACCCTGGCCCATGGCAAGGGGCTCAAGGTGACGCTGGGGTGGGCACCGGAGGTGCCGGATCAGGCCCGCATCGATGCGGTGCGGGTGGGGCAGGTGCTCTCCAATCTGCTCAACAATGCGGTCAAGTTTACCGAGCGGGGCGAGATCCGTATCCAGGTCAGCTTTGAGAAAGAGCGGCTCGCCATCGCGGTCAGCGACACCGGCATCGGCATTGCCGAGGACAAGCAGGATCGCCTGTTTACCCCGTTCGAGCAGGTGGAGTCCGACATAACCCGACGCTTCGGTGGTACCGGGCTCGGCCTTGCCATCTGCCACCAGCTGGCCCAGAAAATGAGGGGCACGCTGGTGCTCGAGAGCAAGCCGGGGCACGGTACCCGGCTCACCTTCGACTTCCCGCTGGCGGCGTGTCAGTGGGATGCCCCGCCGCTGGCAGGCCACGATTGGTGGCTGTTTGGCGAGGATGCGGCCCTGCAGAGCGCGATGCAGCGGCTGGGAGCCAGGCTGCATCGTCTGGATCCACAGCAGTGGCAGCAGCCGATGAGTGGTTTGTTATTAGCAGAGGAGAGCTGGCTCGAGCAGGCCCTTGGCAGCGAATGGCTGACACATTTGCAGCGCTCGGCCCTCAAGGGCATAGTGCTCTCCCCGCAGGAGGCCCTGCGCGGCCGCATGGGGTCGGGTGCCTGGTGGCGGCTGGGGCAGTCTCCGCTCTATCCTGACCTGCTGCTGGAAACCTGTCACCAGTTGCTGGGAGAGGCGGCGATCAGCCCAGTCGAAGCCAATGCCCCCAAATTGCAGGGACGGGTGCTGGTGGCCGACGATCACCCCATCAACCGTGCGCTGCTGGCTCGCCAGCTGGCGATCCTCGGGGTGGATGCCGAGGTGGTGGATGACGGTGACAAGGCCTTGCGCACCTGGCAGGGGCAGGCATTCGCCCTGCTGCTGACCGACTGCCACATGCCGGTGATGGATGGCTATAGTCTGACCCGGGCCCTGCGGGCACAGGGGGAGTCGGCTCCCGTCATCGGAGTGACCGCCGATACATCCGAAGAGGCCAGCCTGCAGATGCAGGAAGCCGGCATGAACGACATGCTGTTCAAACCCTATACCCTGGAGACGCTGCATCAGATGCTGATGCGCTGGTTGCCGGTGAGCCCTCAGACCCAGGAGCTGGACCAGCCCGCTCCGTTGGCTAGCGAGCAGGGAGAGTGCTGGATCTCGCTGTTTGGCGATGAGGCGGTGGCGCGCAGCATGGCGCGGGAATATCTGGATTCCAATCGCCAGGACGGCGATGACATGATGCAGGCACTGGCCAGGCAGGACACCTATGCCCTGGTGGAGACGGCGCACCGCATCAAGGGGGCTGCCCGCATGGTGGGGCAGCAGGCTCTGGCGGAGGAGGCGGCCCGGCTCGAAGCGGCGGCCCGCCTCAAGCAGCTGGACGAACTTACCGAGTTGAGTCAGACGGTACTGGCGCTGATGAACTCTATTACATGCGAAATTGGATTATGGCTCGATGAACAAGACACAGCATGAGTTGGTGATCATGGTGGTGGAAGACCACGCGTTCCAGCGCAAGGCGTTGATGCACCAGATCCGCGGGCTCGGTTACGGCTCCCTGCTGGAGGCGCAGGACGGGGTGGAGGCGCTGGCCATGTGTCAGAGTCATCAGGTCGACATCCTGTTTTGCGATCTGCGCATGCCTGGCATGGACGGTATGGCGCTGCTGCGTCGCCTCTCGCTGGGCGGTTTTCGTGGCGGCATCATCCTCTCCAGCGCGCTGGAGGATGACGTGGTCGAGGCCGTGCTGCGCATGAGTGCCGCCTATGGTCTGCAGGTGCTGGGGCGTATCGAGAAGCCTTCCAGCCAGCAGCAGATCAGCCAGCTCATCGGCGCCTGGCGCCCGCAGCAGGAGCGAGCCCAGGAGGAGGACGGTCACCGCCTGACCCTGGACGAGCTGAGTCTGGCGCTGGAGCAGGATCAGCTGCTGCCCTGGTATCAGCCCAAAGTGAGCTTCGGCTCCGGCCAGTGGGTCGGCATGGAGGCGCTGGCGCGCTGGCAGCACCCGGAGTACGGCCTCATCTCGCCGGCCCGCTTCATTCCGCTGGCGGAACACAACGGCCTCATCGATCAGCTGACCGAGGTGATCATCAGCAAGTCGCTGCGCGATGGCCATCTGTGGGAGCAGACCGGGCTCTCTCTCAATCTGTCGATGAACCTCTCCACCACTTCCCTCATCGAGGGGGATCTGTGCAATACCCTGATCAACCAGTGCCAGCGCTGGAGCATCAACCCCGAGCTCATCACCCTGGAGGTGACCGAGAGCTCGTTCGTGAAGGATCTGGGCAAGTCGCTGGAGGTGCTGACCCGCCTGCGCATGCACGGCTTCGGCCTCTCCATCGACGACTTCGGTACCGGCTACTCCTCCATGCAGCAGCTGGCCCTGCTGCCCTTCACCGAGCTCAAGCTGGATCGCTCTTTCGTCGATCGCTGCTTTGAGGACCCCTCCCGCTTGGCCATAATAGAGTCAAGCATCGAGCTGGCCCGCAAACTGGGGCTCAAGTCCGTCGCCGAAGGGGTGGAGGATGAACTTACCTGGCGGCTGCTGGCACGGCTGGGGTGCGACGTGTGCCAGGGCTTCTTCTCGGCCCGGCCCATGCCACGTGAGGAGTTGCTGGGATGGCATGACTCCTGGCGTGAACGGCTACCGGCGCTGCTCGGGGAGTGAATGTCGGGCAGGATGCCCGCAACGAAACAAGGATGTTCATGAAAATTTCAAGCAAGTTGCTGCTCAGCTTCTGTTTTATCAATCTGCTGGTGATCCTCTCTTCCTGCCTTGTCTACCACCAGCTCGGTCGCATCGGACAGGCCGGCAGCGCCCTGCTGGAGCAGGCTCTGCCCGCCCTGCAACGGGATGAAGCCAGCCAGAAGGCGCTGGTGGCGACCATCTCTTCCCTGCGGGCCTATCTCATCCTGGGCAAGGATCCGGCGCAGGCCGCCCGTCTCAAACAGGAGTGGGAGGGGGCCTGGCAGGTGATCGAGCATCAGCAGTTCACCGCCGAGCTGACCCGCTCGCTCAAGGTCTTCAAGACCAGCCAGCAGAAGGTGTGGGACATCGCCCATACCGACGAGAACCTGCCCGCCCATACCCTGATGCTGCAGGAGGCGGGGCCGCTGGCGGAGTCGGCCCTCGATCAGTTGCAGTCCTTTGCCAACGAAGAGGTGGCCACCCCGCAGGATCAGCTGCCCGGCGATCGCCGCCTGCTGCTCAAGCAGGTGGGGGATGCTTACAACGGTCTCTCCAATGCGCTCTCCGCCCTGCGCGACTTCCTCATCTCCGGGGATCCGGACTATCGCACCAAATACCAGGATTATTACCAGTTCCACCAGCAGCGGGTGGCCGAGCTGAAGCAGCAGGAGGCCAACTTTACCGAGGCGCAGAAGGGGATCTGGTCGCTGTTCGAGGAGATGTCGGCCCCCTTCGCCGAGCTGGTGGGGCAGGTGATCAACAAGCGGCAGGCACCCGACTGGGATCAGGCCAACCATCTGATGGCGACCGAGATTGAACCGGCTCTCGGTCAGCTGGCGACCCAGCTGGCCGGCCAGGTGATCCAGACCCGCGCCGAGGTGGAAAGCATGGGCCAGAAGATGACCAGCGCCGGTCAGACCATCAATCGTACCCTGCTGCTGGCCACCCTGACGGTGATCGTGCTGGGCACCCTGGTGGCGCTGCTGTTCAGTCGCCGCCTGACCCGGGACATCGCCAGCCTGGTGCTGCGGGCCGATCTGGTGGCCAACGGCCGGCTGCCGGCCCGCCCTCTGCCGGTACAGAGCCAGGATGAGCTGGGCGGGCTGACGGGCTCCATCAACCAGATGTCCGGCCAGTTGCGCCAGCTGGTGGGGGAGATCCAGGGGGCGGTGGGGCAGGTGGACGGGGCCTGCGGCGAGGTGGGCAGCACCACCCGCGCCATCGTCACCGATCTGGCCAGCCAGAATCAGCGGGTCGATACGGTGGCGGCGGCCATCGAGCAGATGTCGGTCAGTACCCGGGATGTGGCGGGCAATATCGCCGAAGCGGCGCGAGCCGCTCAGCAG
Source organism: Aeromonas sp. 1805 (assembly GCF_013085525.1). Taxonomy (NCBI): domain Bacteria; kingdom Pseudomonadati; phylum Pseudomonadota; class Gammaproteobacteria; order Aeromonadales; family Aeromonadaceae; genus Aeromonas; species Aeromonas sp. 1805. Next base: position 2,494,838 of record NZ_CP038515.1, read on the forward strand.
GCGGAGCAGCAGACTCGCCAAGGCGGCCACGAGCTGGCCCGCATGACCGCCACCATGCAGCAGATCGCCGCCATGATTGCCGAGGCGAACGAGGCGATGGGCCAGCTCAGCAGCCAGAGCGAGCAGGTGGGACGCGTCACCGAGGTGATCGCCACCATCGCCGAGCAGACCAATCTGCTGGCGCTCAATGCCGCCATCGAGGCGGCGCGGGCCGGCGAGCAGGGGCGCGGGTTTGCCGTGGTGGCCGACGAGGTGCGGCTGTTGGCGAGCCGGACCAGTCAGTCCACCGAGGAGATCAGCCAGACCATCGCCAGCATCCAGCAGCAGACGCGCCAGACCGTCAACACGGTGGGCAGCGGCACCCGCTTGGTGGAAGAGGGGCGCGGGGCCGTCGACTCGGTGACCGGTACCCTCAATGCCATGCTGCAGCTGGTACAGGATCTGTCGGGCCAGCTGGGGGCCATCGCCACCGCGACCGAGCAGCAGTCACGGGTGGCCCAGGAGGTGGCGGGAACGGTGGAGGAGATCGCCGGCCTCAGCCGACAGTCGAGCCAGCGTAGCCAGCAGGGGGAGGAGATAGTGGCCCGGCTGGCGCAGGATACCGGCCGCTTGACGGCGGTGATCAGCCGCTTCGAGCTGGATGCCTGAGGCGGACAAGGCGTATGAAAACGGGGCAGGCCGCTGGGCCTGCCCCGTTTTTTTAGCCTCGCTGGCGCAAGAGAGGGTTGCTCTGGGCTGCCGTGGTTTATGACCGGGTCAGTCCAGCCGACGGAAGGACTGATTGTCGAAGCTGCTGCTGGTCTCCTGGTTGAGCAGGCTCACCAGCAGGAATCAGGTGCTTCTCGCCATGGGGGCCTGAATGTCAGTCCAGCCGGCGGAAGGACTGGTTATCGAAACTGCTGCTGGTCTCCTGGTTGAGTAGGCTCACCAGCAGGAATCAGGTGCTTCTCGCCATGGGGGCCTGAATGTCAGTCCAGCCGGCGGAAGGACTGATTGTCGAAGCTGCTGCTGGTCTCCTGGTTGAGTAGGCTCACCAGCAGGAATCAGGTGCTTCTCGCCATGGGGGCCTGAATGTCAGTCCAGCCGGCGGAAGGACTGGTTATCGAAGCTGCTGCTGGTCTCCTGGTTGAGCAGGCTCACCAGCAGGAATCAGGTGCTTCTCGCCATGGGGGCCTGAATGTCAGTCCAGCCGGCGGAAGGACTGGTTGTCGAAGCTGCTGCTGGTCTCCTGATTGAGCAGGCTCACCAGCAGGATCGCCCGCTTGTCGCCGTCCGGCTCCAGATAGATGGCCTCGAAGCCGGCCAGCGGACCGGATTCTATCAGCACCTTGTCGCCCTGGGTCGGCAGGCTGGCGTAGCTGGCGCGGGCCTCGTCGCTGTCGTCCCGACTCATCAGCTGATAGACCAGCTGGCTGCTGATGGAGGTCCACTCTCGACCGAAGTGGATGATGCGGCTGATGCCGCGGGTCGACTTCAGGGTGACCGGGGTGACCTCTTCCAGATCCACATAGATGAACAGGTAGTTGGGGAACATGGGCTCCCGCACCGGGACACGCTTGCCCCGCCGCAGTTTTTCAATTTCCACCATGGGGTAATAGGACTCGATCCCCTGGGCTTCGAGATGGGCGCGGGCGCGGGCCTCTTCTTTTGGCTTGCAGTAGGCCAGATACCATTTTTTCATGTGCTGAATATGTTCGTGTTGCCGTGCTCGCCGATATGATAACGGCAGCAAAAAAAAAGGCCACGCATTGCGTGGCCTTTTTTGCCGAGTGAGTGATTACCAACCTTTCACCAGGCCGCCCTTGAACAGTTCCAGCCCTTTCTTGTAGACGTCGTCGGTCTGGAAAGCCTGTACGAACTGTTTGACCTTCTCGTCGTCCTTGTTGTTGTCGCGGGCGACGATCAGGTTGACGTAGGGGGATTCTTTATCCTCAACAAACAGACCGTTCTCGGTCGGGGTCAGCCCGATCTGACCGGCGAAGGTGTTGTTGATGATGGCCAAGTCCACGTCTTCCAGCGAGCGCGGCAGCTGGGCAGCTTCCAGCTCGACGATCTTGAAGTTGCGAGGGTTGCTGGCGATGTCCAGCACGGTCGCTTCCAGACCGGCACCCTCTTTGAGCTTCAGCAGACCTTGTTTCTCCAGCAGGATCAGGGAACGGCCCAGGTTGGTCGGATCGTTCGGCACCGCGATCTGGGCGCCATCTTTCAGCTCGCTCAGCGCCTTGATCTTCTTGGAGTAACCAGCGATCGGGTAGACGAAGGTGTTGCCGACCGGCACCAGCTTGAAGCCGCGATCACGGATCTGGGCATCCAGATAGGGCTTGTGCTGGAAGGCGTTGACGTCGATGCTGCCATCGTTCAGCGCCACGTTCGGGGTGACGTAGTCGGAGAAGTTGACCACCTCGACGGTCAGACCGTATTTCTCCTTGGCCACTTTGGCGGCCACTTCAACCAGTTCGGTTTCGGGGCCGGCGATGGCGCCTACTTTCAGGGTCTTGTTCTCTTCTTTTTGACCGCAACCGGCCAGTACCAGAGTGGCCAGCAGGGCTGCCGCAACGGATTTGATGCCAAATTTCATAAAACCTCCTGTCAGAAATCGACGATTAACGATGATCACATTTGTTGACCAGGCGCTCACCCGCGCTCTGGATGAGTTGAACCAGTACGACCAGAATAACCACGGTCACCAGCATGACGGTCGGGTCGAAGCGCTGATAGCCGTAACGAATACCCACATCGCCCAGACCACCGCCCCCGATGGCACCGGCCATGGCGGAGTAGTTCACCAGCGTGACGAGGGTGATGGTGACGCTGTTGAGGATGCCGGGCAGGGCCTCGGGCAGCAGCACCTTGGTGATGATTTGCAGGGGCTTGGCGCCCATGGCCTTGGCCGCCTCCAGCAGGCCGTCCGGCACCTCCATCAGGGCCCCTTCCACCAGACGGGCGATGAAGGGAATGCAACCGACGGTCAGCGGCACGATGGCGGCGATGGTGCCGATGCTGGTGCCGACGATCAGCCGGGTCAGCGGGATGATGGCGACCAGCAGGATGATGAAGGGCACCGAGCGACCCACGTTGACCACCATGCCCAGGGTGCGGTTGAGCAGCGGGTTGGCCAGGATCTGGCCAGCCTTGGTCACGTGCAGCGCCACACCGAGCGGCAGACCGAGCAGGCAGCCGAACAGGGCGGAGGCAAACACCATGATGAGGGTGTCACCCAGGGCCGTGAACAGCAGATTAATCATGGCTTCGGACATAACCCATTACCTCCAGCTGAATATGGTTGTCGATGAGGAACTGCTGGGTCGCCTCGCACTGGGCTTCATCCCCGAACAGCTCTGCCAACAGGAAGCCGAACTTGACGCCCCCGGCGTATTCGATGTCGGCGCTCAGGATGCTGATGTCGATGTTGAAACGGCGGCTCGCCTCGGAGATGAGCGGCGTGTCGACCGTGCTGCCGGTAAAGCCGAGCTTCACCAGCGGATAGCTGCCGGGGACCCGTTCCGCACTCATCCGATCCTGATACTCCTGGGGCACTTCCAGGTGGATGGTGGAGTGGATGAAGTCCCGCGCCAGCTGGGTCTTGGCATTGCTGAAGAACCAAGCCACTTCACCCTGTTCGATCAGCCGGCCGTCGCTGATGATGGCCACTTCGTCACAGATCCCCTTCACCACGTCCATCTCATGGGTGATGAGCAGGATGGTGAGCCCCAGCTTGACGTTGATCTCCTTGAGCAGGGTCAGGATCGAGCGGGTGGTCTGCGGGTCGAGGGCCGAGGTAGCCTCGTCGCACAGCAGTACCTTGGGGGCCGGCGCCAGCGCCCGGGCGATGGCGACCCGCTGTTTCTGGCCACCGGAGAGCTCGGACGGATAGGCGTGGGCGCGGGCTTCCAGCCCGACCAGCGCCAGCAGCTCTTCGACCCGTTGCCGGATCCTCTCTTTGCTCCAGCCCGCCAGTTCCAGCGGGAAGGCGATGTTGGCGGAGACGGTGCGGGAGGCGAGCAGGTTGAAGTGCTGGAAAATCATCCCGATCTGGCGGCGAGCCTGGGTCAGATCCCGTTCGCTCAAGGCGACCAGATCCTGGCCGTCGACGATGACCTGACCTTCCGTCGGGCGCTCCAGCAGGTTGACGCAGCGGATGAGGGTGCTCTTGCCGGCACCGGAGGCGCCGATCACCCCGAAAATTTTGCCTTGTGGCACATGCAGGCTCACGTCACGCAGGGCGTGCACGGCATCACTGCCTTTACCGTAGACTTTGTTGAGACCGATCAACTTAATCATGGATTCTTCCGTGCTAACAGCCTTAAAGCACAGGGCGCTACAGGCGGGTGAATTGGGCAGAGGTTCCACTGGGTTGCTCTGCCATCATGGAGGATGATGCTAAGATGTCTGGATGGCCGTGTCAACGCGTGTTTATACATCTAGACGTCTAAAAAAGTGCTAAGGATTCCCGCCCGCCGACTAACGCCGACGGTGATCTCGCTCACATCAATATTGTATTTGGTGGGATGGCATGATTGCCGAATATCACATGGTAAATATCCGCTTACAACCTCCTTTATTAGCCGCCAACCGGATTCACCTGCTCATCCTTTTATTGCCTCCGGGTTGGCACAAATCATTCCACTTTGTATCGATCGCTGCTTTCTTGGCCACTGGCTTGATGCAGCACAACAAGGGCCGCGCTTTGGCTTGGATTGCAATTGTCTGTTTTTTATACTTAAAGGGCACGATATACAGGAGGGCAACCTGATGCGATTTCAACAAATCAAAGACTTGCTGCTCTATCTGGAGCAGGTGCATCACCAGCTTGGGCTCGGTTACGGGCGCCTCATGGCACAGGTGGATGGCGAGCGCAGCCGGCTGCTGCTGGCCTATCTGCAGCAGCGTGAGGAGGCGGCAAAGAGCCAGCTGGATGACTACCTGAATGAACTTGGCGAAGGGGTGAAGGAGACCTGGCTGGAGCGAGGCTTCAGCGAGGATCTGCTGCCCGGGATCCGGCGCCTGAGCCTACCCGCCACGGCCCAGACCCAGGACATAGTGCAGCTGGTGTGCCGCCAGGATGAGAAGCTCATCGGCGAGCTCAGCCATCTGGCCCGGGAGTGTCCGACCGAAGAGACGGTACGGCTGCTCGGCGGCCTGGCCGAGCAGGAGCAGACCCGCCTGACCCGCTTGGTGCACGGCGCCCATCGGCTCGACGACCTATAGGAAATAGCCGGTCGGGCGACATGTCCCCGGGCGACATGTAGGGTGAAAAATGGGCGGTGAAAACAAGAGGCCCGGCAATGCCGGGCCTCTGCTGTTTGTTCACGACGGCATCATGCCGACTGGCGGGCCGCGGTCAGCTCGGCAGCGTGCAGAGCGGCACCTATGATGCCGGCCTGATTGAGGTTGGCGGCCGCCACCAGCGGGGCCCGGGTCTCAATCTTGTCGATGAACTTGTCGAGCTTGGCGGCGCTGCCGCCGCCCAGGATGAAGAGGTCGGGGGAGAACAGAAATTCGAGGCGGGCCAGGTACTTGTTGAAACGCTTGCCCCAGCGGCCCCAGGAGAGATCCTCGCGTTTGCGCACCGCATCCGAGCAGTAGTGCTCCGCCACCATGCCTTCCAGCATCAGATGACCCAGCTCGGTGTTGGGCAGCAGCTGACCGTTGACGAACACGGCGGTGCCGATGCCGGTGCCGACCGTGACGAGGATGATGACCCCCTTGCTGCGATCCTTGCCGGTCCCGAAGCGCATCTCGGCCAGGCCGGCCGCATCGGCGTCGTTGAGCACGTGGCAGGGTTGGCCGGTCACGTCGGCGAACAGGTGGGCGACGTCGGTCTCAATCCAGCTCTTGTCGATGTTGGCCGCACTCTTGGCGATGCCGTTGTGGATGGTGGCGGGAAAGCCGCAGCCCACCGGGCCTTTCCAGTCGAAGTGTTCCACCAGCGCCTTGAGGGTATGCGCCACGGCAGCCGGGGTGGCCGGCTGCGGCGTCACCAGCCGGTGACGTTCGCCAATCAGCTCGCCCGTTGCGGTGTCGACCAGGCATCCCTTGATCCCCGAGCCACCGATATCCACTCCCAACATCTGCATCAGCTTGTTCCTTTTATAGTGCCGACGATCGACCGTCGGCAGAGCATGAAAAAATGGCTTCGATCCGGCAAGGGGCAGATCGTCTATGCGTGATCCGGCAGACCTTTTTCGATGCAGCGGATCAGCAAGCGCGTCTTTTTGTTGTCATCCTGCTGGCGTTTGGCCAGGGTGGCCAGCGCCCATTCGATGTGTTCGGCCACCATGGGTTCGGCTGCTGCCAGCGCCTGCTGCAGGGCCGTCATGACCTGCGGGCTGGCCGGGCCGTTGCCAAGGGCCACCGCCAGGTTGCGGCGCCAGCGCTGATAGCCGATGCGGCGGATGGGGCTGCCTTCGGTGTGCTTGAGGAACTCGCTCTCGCTCCAGCCCCACAAGGTCAACAGCGGCGGGCGATGCAGATTGGGGCGCGGGCTGAAGTCGGGCTCCGGGCTGGCATCGGCATAGCGGTTCCAGGGGCAGATGAGCTGGCAGTCGTCACAACCATAGATGCGATTGCCCATCAGCGGCCGGAACTCTTCGGGGATGGGGCCGTCGTTCTCGATGGTGAGATAGGAGATGCAGCGACGGCCGTCCACCACGTAGGGGGCGATGATGGCGCCGGTGGGGCAGATATTGATGCAGGCCACGCACTTGCCGCACTGCTCTTTCTCCACCGGGGCATCCAGCGGCAGCGGCAGGCTGAGCAGCAGCTCCCCCAGAAAGAAGAAGGAGCCCGCCGACTCGTTGAGCAGCAGCGAGTGCTTGCCCACCCAGCCGAGGCCGGCCTTGGCCGCCAGCGGCCGCTCCAGAATGGGGGCCGAGTCGACAAAGGGGCGCCAGCCCAGCGCCTCGCAGCGCTGCTCGATGCGCTCCCCCAGCTGCTTGAGCCGGTTGCGCAGCAGCTTGTGGTAGTCGCGCCCGAGGGCATAGCGGCTGATGTAGCCGAGGGTGGGGTCGCGCAGGGTGGCGGCAAAGCCCGCCTCGAACGGCAGATAGTTCATCCGTACCGACAGCACCCGCAAGGTGCCCAGCAGCAGCTCGTGAGGGCGGGCTCGCATCATGCCGTGGCGCGCCATGTAATCCATGCTGCCGTGATGGCCCGCATCGAGCCAGGCCTGCAGCCTGGGCTCCTCGAGGGTGAGATCCGTGTCGGTGATACCGGCCTGGTCGAATCCTAGCTCGCTCGCCCAGAGCTTGATATCTTGGGCCAGTTGATGGAGTTCGGTGGTGGTCATGGGGCCGTCTGCCTGCCCGGGTGCTGACCGGGATGGAGGTGTACTGTCATGCTGTATCGCATCTCTGGGGTCTTGTTGCCAAGGTTGACCGACGGGCATGGCGGTTGCCGTCATACTGCATCATGTGCCCGGTGCCAGCTGGCCCGGATGAATGGATGAGAGTCAGGAGCCGTCATGGTACAGATCATCGGGGATGCTATCAGCGGGAAAGAGGTGCGCAGTTTACCACAATCACTGTGGCGGGCTGAACAGATCCGTGCCCTGGAGCGGGAGTGGGCCGAGCGCGAGGGGCTGGCACTCTATACCCTGATGGAGCGGGCCGGGGCGGCACTGCGCACCTACGCCACCCACCACTGGCCGCACAGCCGATGCTGGTGGATCTTCACCGGCCCCGGCAACAACGGTGGCGACGGCTATGTATTGGCCCGCCTTGCGAGGCAGTTGGGGCTGGAGCCCCAGGTGATAGCACTGAGGGATCCCGCCGAGCTGACGGGGGACGCCAGGCGGGCCGCCGACGAGTGGCTGGCGACGGGGGGCGCAGTGGTGTCGGCCGAAGCGGGCGAGCTCGACCGGCTGCCGGCGCCGGACCTGGTAATCGACGCACTGCTCGGCACCGGTGTCCATACCCGGCTGTCACCGCTTATGACAAAGATCGTCGCAACAATCAATGGCTTGCAGGTGCCTGTGCTATCGGTGGATCTCCCCTCCGGCCTCAATGCCGACACCGGCTGCGCCATGGGGGCCGTGGTGCACGCCAGCCGCACCCTCACCTTCATCGGTATCAAGCAGGGCATGCTCACCGCCGACGGGGTGGATTGCGTCGGTCGGCTCGACTGCGACCCCCTCGGCGTCAGCGTCCCGCCCGGGTGGCAGGCGGCCGCCGAGCGCATCGATTATCCCTCCCTGCACCCCCGCCTGACCCCGCGCCAGCGCTCGTCCCACAAGGGCTCCCACGGCAAGGTGCTGCTGGTGGGGGGCAATGCGGGGATGCAGGGGGCCATCGTGCTGGCCGCTCGCGCCTGCCTGCGGGCCGGTGCCGGTCTGGTGCGGGTGTGCCAGCATCCTGACCAGCTGCCCGCCAGCCTCTACCAGGCCGAATTGATGGGCAGTCAGGGCGGAGGTGAGGAGCGCTGGGCCTCGGTGCGGGTGGTGGGACCTGGCCTGGGTCAGGATGAGTGGGGTCGGCGCCATTATGAGTCTTTTGTTAACGAGCAGGTGCCGCTGGTATTGGATGCCGATGGATTGAATTGGCTGGCGCAATGTCCCCGTCATCAGGATAATTGGGTGCTCACGCCCCATCCGGGCGAGGCAGCCCGCCTGCTGGGCTGCACCATTGCCGAGATTACCGCGGATCGTTTTGCCGCGGTGCAGCGTCTGCAGCAGCGTTTCGGCGGTGTGGTGCTGCTCAAGGGGGCGGGGACGCTGATCCACGACGGCAAGGGGATGGCGCTCTGCAACGAGGGCAATCCCGGCATGGCCAGTGGCGGCATGGGCGACCTGTTATCTGGTATAATCGCCGCCCTTTTGGCCCAGGGCTGGTCTGCCGCCGAGGCAACCCGACTGGGCGCCGTGATCCACGGGGAAGCGGCCGATCTGGCCGCTGCAGACGGAGAGCGGGGCATGCTGGCATCGGACCTGCTGCCCTTTATCCGTCGACTGGTAAATCCCGACACCATAACAAGCTAAAGAAGAACATGGCAAAACAGTTGATGATGACACTGCCGGACGAGGCAGCAACAGTGGCACTGGGTGGCCGACTAGCCCACGCCTGCCAGCAGGCAACCACGGTGTTCTTGCACGGCTCTCTCGGGGCCGGCAAAACCACCCTGACCCGGGGCTGGGTACAGGGGTTGGGGCATGAGGGCAAGGTCAAGAGCCCGACCTATACCCTGGTCGAGCCCTATGAGCTGGCCGACTGGCAGCTCTACCACTTCGATCTCTATCGATTGGCCGACCCGGAGGAGCTGGAGTTCATGGGGATCCGTGACTACTTCGGCGCCAATACCCTCTGTCTGGTGGAGTGGCCGGAGAAAGGGGAAGGCTGGCTGCCTGCTCCCGATCTCGACATTACCCTGAGTTATGCAAACGAGCAGCGCGAGGTCCTGATAGAGGCCCGCACCGCTATTGGCGAAGCCATTCTGGAACGGTTGTCATCTACGTGCGCTTGATCCTTGTTATTGCCCTTTCCCTGCTGGCCTTACCCTCCTGGGCGAATCAGCTCAAGAGCGTGCGGGTGTGGCCGTCGCCGGACAACACCCGGGTGGTGCTCGACATGAGCAGTGCCCCCAATTACAACTATTTCACCCTGACCGGCCCCGACCGGCTGGTGATCGACCTGAAAGGGGCGAGCAACGTCACCAATCTGGCCCGCATCGAGAACAAGAGCGAGCTGGTGCGCAAGATCCGCGAGAGCTCGCCGCTGGAGAAGGGCGGTCTGCGGCTGGTGCTGGATCTCAGCTCCACCATCAAGCCGGTGGTGTTCCCGCTGGCGCCGGCGGGACCCTACGGCCACCGCTTGGTGATCGACCTGCCGTACGAAGAGAAGGCCTCCGCCGCGGTGCAAGCCACGCCGGTGGGGGGCAAGGGCAAGGGAGTGGTGATTGCCATCGACCCGGGCCACGGCGGTGAAGACCCGGGCTCCATCGGCCCGCGTCGCACCTACGAGAAGCGGGTGACCCTGGCGGTCTCCCAGAAGCTGGCCGCCCTCATCGACCGCGAGCCCGGCATGCGTGCCGTGCTGACCCGGCGCGGCGACTATTTCGTCGATCTGAACAAGCGCTCCGAGATTGCCCGCAAGGCCAAGGCCGACCTGCTGGTGTCGGTGCATGCCGACAGCTTCCACAACTCGACCCCGCGCGGTGCCTCCGTCTGGGTACTGTCGACCAACCGCGCCAACCGCGAGATGGGCAGCTGGCTGGAGAAACAGGAGAAGCAGGGCGAGCTGCTGGGGGGCGTCGGTAAGGTGTTGGCCGAATCAGACCCGAACCCCTATCTGGCGCAGACCTTCCTCGACCTCTCCATGGACAAGTCCCGCGCCGAGGGCTATGACGTCAGCCGCCAGATCCTGCGCTCGCTGGGCCGGGTTGCCAGGTTGCACAAGAAGGCACCGGAGCACGCCAGTCTGGCGGTGCTGAAGGCGCCGGATATCCCCTCCGTGCTGGTGGAGACGGGCTTTATCTCCAACCATGCCGAAGAGCAGTTGCTGGCCACCGCCAGCTATCAGGATCAGCTGGCCCGCGCCATCTTTGAGGGGATCCGCAACTATTACCGGGCCCATCCAACCAAGGGAGCCATGCTCACCGGCAAGGGGCAGGCTAGTAACAAGCAGGCAGTGGTCAGCCGACCCGCCCCCGCCAGCAAGCCGGTCGCCGTCAGCAAGCCGGCGGCGCAACCGGTACAGCAGGTGGTGACCAACCGGATGCCGGCCACCGAGCCGAATCGCAGCAGCGATGGCGGGGCACCGGTCAGCAGCGTTGGCGGACCCTCGTCCGGCGCTGGCGTGATCAAGCCCTACGTGGTGGCGGCCAAGGAGCCGAGTGCACCTGTCGCCAGCGTGCAGACCAACGACAAGGCCAACATGCTCCGTCATGTGGTCACCCGCGGGCAGAGCCTCTCCCGGCTCGCCGAGAAATACGGGGTCAGCCAGGCGCGGCTGGTGGAGATCAACAAGCTCAAGTCGCGGGACATCCAGATAGGGCAGGTGCTCTATATTCCGCAAAAATAGCGCTGGATGAGGCGCCGGACCCGTCCCTGCCGGTGGCAGGGACGGGTCCGGCGAGCCGTCATCGACCCCCGCCGATTACCCGCGCCTTTAACCATCAGGAGTAAGCGATGCCAATTCGTATATTGCCGCCGATTCTGGCCAACCAGATTGCTGCCGGTGAGGTGGTGGAGCGGCCCTCCTCCGTGGTCAAGGAGCTGGTGGAAAACAGCCTGGACGCGGGCGCCGACCGGGTCGAGATCGACATCGACAAGGGCGGTGCCAAGCTCATTCGCATTCGTGACAATGGCGGTGGTGTCGCCAAGGATGAGCTGGTGCTGGCACTGTCGCGTCACGCCACCTCCAAGGTTGCGACCCTCGACGATCTGGAAGGGATCAACAGCCTGGGCTTTCGCGGCGAGGCGCTCGCCTCCATCAGTTCGGTCTCCCGGCTCACCTTCACCTCCCGCACGGCGGAGCAGTCCGAAGCTTGGCAGGCGCAGGCCGAAGGGCGCGAGATGAGCGTCACCGTCAAGCCGGCGGCCCACCCGGTGGGCACCACGGTAGAGGTGGTGGACCTCTTCTTCAATACTCCGGCGCGGCGCAAGTTCATGCGCAGCGAAAAGACCGAGTTCGCCCACATCGACGAGCTGGTGCGCCGCATCGCGCTCTCCCGTTTCGACGTCACCCTGATCCTGCGCCACAACGGCAAGGTGGTGCGCCAGTACAAGGCCGCCAACACGGTGGCGGAGCAGGAGCGCCGACTCGCTGCGGTGTGCGGCTCTCCCTTCATGCACCACGCGCTGGCGGTGGAGAGCGAGCACAGCGACGTGCGGCTGTGGGGCTGGCTGGCGACCCCCGAGGGCGCCAGGCCGCAGAACGATCTGCAATACACCTATGTCAATGGCCGCATGATGCGCGACAAGCTGATCAACCATGCCATTCGCCAGGCTTATGACGAGCTGCTGCCGGCCGACCGGTTCGCGGCCTACGTGCTCTACATCGAGCTGGATCCCCGTCAGGTGGATGTCAACGTCCATCCGGCCAAGCACGAGGTGCGCTTTCATCAGGCCCGCCTCATTCACGACTTCATCTTCCAGGCGCTGTTTACTGCCCTGCGCCAGCAAGGAGCGGCCAGCGATGAGCCCCTGGCCGAGACCCTGGTCGAGCTGCCGGTCAGTGCCCCCATCGAGTATCCGGGTCAGGCCCCCAGAGCCGAGTGGTATGGCGCCGAGCACAACTACCGGGCGCCGGCCCGGGAAGTGCGGGAAGGCAGTAGTACCGGGCGGGCCGGCAACTACCAGCCGCCTGAGCCCCCCAGTCGGGAGGCGATGCGCGGCATGGGATCGCTGCTCACCACCCTGCCGGCGGTGCAGGGCACGCCGCTGGCAGAGGCTGAAACCGCGCCTGTTGCCGCTGCCGTGCCTGCCAAAGCGGGGGCGTGGCGGGCATTGACCCTGGTGGAACAGGCCTATCTGCTGCTGGAGCGAGACAACCGGCTGGCCCTGCTGTCGCTGGTGCGGGCCGAGCGCTTGCTGCTGCGCCACTGGCTGCTGGAGACCTGGGGTCAGGGGCTGGCGGCCCAGCCGCTGCTGTTGCCGGTCTCCTTCAAGCTGCCGAAAAACCTGGTCGCGCTGGTCGAGCAGCAGGATCGTTTGCTCAAACGGATGGGGCTGGAGTTGAAAAGCGGCGGGCGCGACACCATGATCCTGACTCGGGTGCCGGCGTTGCTGCGCCAGACCGATCTGGTGCGCTTATTACCCGAATTGTTGCAACTGATCGAGAGCGGATCTGACAGTGATGCCGGCCAGCAGGCTGAAGTACTATGCCAATGGCTGGTGGAGCAGGGGATAAGTCGCGAAAAAGTATACGATTTTGCCACGGCCAACCGCCTGCTGACGGAACTTGTTGCCGATTTCAGTGACCAACTGGCAGACGTTCGCATGGTGCGCCCGCTGGCGCTGGCGAGCGTGCTGGCCGAGTTCGCCGATGGCCATTGAGGGGAATGCCCCTCTTGAATCCATAAACCAGTTTTTTGCAGGTGCGCCGCACGGCTGGCGACCATGCAAGGGGAGTTTTTCACGTGGCTGACTTGCCGACTGCAATTTTTCTGATGGGGCCGACGGCCTCCGGCAAGACGGATCTCGCCATCGAACTGTGCCAGGCGCTGCCCTGCGACATCATCAGCGTGGATTCCGCGCTTATCTATCGCGGCATGGATATCGGCACCGCCAAACCGAGTGCCGCCGAGCTGGCGTTGGCGCCGCACCGGCTGATCGACATCCTGGACCCCGCCATGAGCTATTCGGCGGCCGATTTTTGCAAGGATGCGCTGCGGGAGATGAAAGAGATTGCCGAGCGCGGCCGCATTCCGCTGCTGGTGGGTGGCACCATGCTCTATTTCAAGGTGCTGCTGGAAGGGCTCTCTCCGTTGCCCTCCGCCGACCCCGTCATTCGGGCCGGCATCGAGGAGGAGGCCGCCCGTCTGGGCTGGCAGGCTCTGCACGATGAACTGGTGCGCATCGACCCGGTGGCCGGTGCCCGCATCCATCCCAATGACCCGCAGCGGCTCAGCCGGGCGCTCGAGGTCTACCGCATCAGCGGCAAGACGCTCACCGAGCTGACTCAGGTGCAGGGGGAGGGGCTGCCCTATCGGGTGTTGCAGTTTGCCATCGCACCAAGCGATCGCGCCGTGCTGCACCAGCGCATCGAGCTGCGCTTTGACAAGATGCTGCAGGGCGGCTTTGAACAGGAAGTCAGGGCGCTCTACCAACGGGGCGATCTCACCCCGGATCTTCCCTCCATCCGCTGCGTGGGATACCGCCAAATGTGGGACTACCTGGCGGGGGAAGTGGAGTATGATGAGATGCGCTATCGCGGAATTGTTGCCACCCGCCAATTGGCCAAGCGCCAAATGACCTGGTTGCGCGGTTGGTCTGATGTGACCTGGTTGGAATCTGGTGAGTCTGGCAATCTGGCAAGGGTCGTCGCCCGTGCCGGAGTGGCTTGACACTCCTGTATAATCAGGTTGTTATATTGATATCCGGTGTTTAAAAACAACAAACTATAAGGAAAAGAAGATGGCTAAGGGGCAATCTCTCCAAGACCCGTTTTTGAATGCGCTGCGCCGTGAGCGGATTCCTGTTTCTATCTATTTGGTGAACGGCATCAAACTGCAGGGTCAGATCGAATCGTTTGACCAGTTTGTCATTTTGCTGAAGAACACCGTGAGCCAGATGGTCTACAAGCACGCCATCTCTACCGTGGTGCCGGCCCGTGCCGTCAACCACCACCAGCATGCGCCGGGCGCGGCTGGCGAAGAGCAGGGTGAAGCCGAGGCGTGATATCCCGGGACGAGGCGACTCGTCAACCCAGATTCATCATGATTCCTGTCAAGGAGCAAGCGCTTGTTTGACCGTTATGAAGCCGGCGAACAGGCCGTTCTGGTACATGTCAACTTCAGTGATGAGGGTGAGCGGGAGGATCTGGAAGAGCTCAAGATGCTGGTGAGCTCGGCCGGGGTCAATGCGCTGGGGGTGATCACCACCAGCCGCAGTGCGCCCAGCGCCAAATTTTTTGTCGGCAGCGGCAAGGCTGAAGAGATAGCGTCCCAGGTCCAGATGCTGGATGCCGACGTCGTCATCTTCAACCATGCCCTGACCCCTGCCCAGGAGCGCAACCTGGAGCGTCTGTTCCAGTGCCGGGTAGTGGACAGGACCGGCCTGATCCTCGATATCTTTGCCCAGCGCGCCCGTACCCACGAAGGCAAGTTGCAGGTCGAACTGGCCCAGTTACGCCATCTTTCTACTCGCCTGGTGCGAGGCTGGACCCACCTTGAACGTCAGAAGGGCGGGATCGGCCTGCGCGGCCCGGGTGAAACTCAGCTGGAAACCGACCGTCGCCTGTTGCGTGAGCGCATCAAGGCGATTTTGCGTCGGCTCGACAAGGTGGCCAAGCAGCGGGAGCAGGGGCGTCGTGCCCGCAACCGCAACGAGGTACCGACCGTTTCCCTGGTGGGTTACACCAACGCCGGAAAGTCCACTTTGTTCAACCAACTTACAGCTGCCAGCGTGTATGCTGCCGACCAATTGTTCGCAACCCTGGATCCGACCCTGCGCAAATTGGTGATCCAGGATGTGGGTGATGTGATTCTGGCGGATACAGTTGGATTTATTCGACACTTGCCCCATGATCTGGTCGCGGCCTTCAAGGCGACGCTGCAGGAGACCCGCGAAGCGGACCTGCTGCTGCACGTGGTGGACTGTGCCGATGAGCAGATGCAGGAAAATATCGAGTCGGTGCAGCAGGTGCTGGCCGAGATCGAAGCCGATGACCGACCCCAGCTGATGATCTGCAACAAGATCGACAAGCTGGGTGAACATCCGGTCGGGCTTGAGCGTGACGAAGAGGGGCGCCCGGTGCGGGTCTGGCTGTCAGCCCAGACCGGGGAAGGGTGTGCAGACCTGTTTACGGCCCTGACTGAATTGCTGGCCGGATCCATGGTGCACCACACCCTGCAGTTGCCGCCTTCGGCCGCCAGATTGCGCAGTGCGCTCTATCGCCTCAAGGGCATCGAGCAGGAAGGTTTCAGCGAGGAGGGGGATTTTGTGTTGGAAGTCCGCCTGCAACTGGCTGACTGGAACCGCCTCATGAAACAAGAAGGTGAGAGTTTACAACGCTTTATCAGGCATTGATTCGTCGATGAGATGAATGTTTGCTGGCTTCATCAACGGTTGATGGCCCGATAGAGATGATATCCATCCGCATGTATTAATGGAGACGCTGATGGCTTGGAATGAGCCTGGTAACAACGGCAAAGACCGTGACCCCTGGGGGAACAACGGCAAGAATCAGGGACCCCCTGATTTGGACGAGATGCTGCGCAAGGTGAGCCGCCGTTTTGGTGGTCTGCTCGGTGGCGGCAAGTCTGGTGGTGGCGATGTAGGCAAGTTTGGCCTCTCCATCGCCCTGGTAGTGGCGGTAGTGGTGTGGGTCGTCAGCGGCTTCTATACCATTCGTGAAGCCGAGCGGGGCGTGGTGCTGCGCTTTGGCGAATACTCCCACAACGTGGATCCCGGCCTGCGCTGGAAGCCGACCTTCATCGACCGGGTGATCCCGGTGGACGTGGAATCGGTCCGCTCCCTGCCGGCTTCCGGCTTCATGCTGACCCAGGACGAGAACGTGGTGCGGGTCGAGATGGACGTGCAGTATCGCGTGGTCGACCCGGAGCAGTATCTGTTCAGCGTGACCAATGCCGACGAGAGTCTGAGCCAGGCCACCGACAGCGCCCTGCGTTACGTGGTGGGCCACACCCGGATGGACGACGTGCTGACCACAGGTCGTGAGAAGGTGCGCCAGGAGACCTGGCAGGTGATCGACAGCATCATCGAGCCGTATCACATGGGTCTGCAGATCGTCGACGTCAACTTCCTGCCGGCACGTCCGCCGGAAGAGGTGAAAGACGCCTTCGATGACGCCATCTCCGCCCAGGAAGATGAACAGCGCTTCATTCGTGAAGCCGAAGCCTATGCCCGTGAAGTGGAGCCGAAGGCCCGTGGCCAGGTCAAGCGTCTGGAGCAGGAGGCCGAAGCCTACAAGTCCCAGATCGTGCTGAAGGCCAAGGGTGAAGTCGCTCGCTTCAACGAGTTGCTGCCCCAGTATCAGGCTGCGCCCGAGCTGACCCGTGATCGTATCTACCTGGAGACCATGGAGGAGCTGTATCAGCAGGCCAACAAGGTGGTGGTCGACATGCCGGCTGGCAACAACAGCATGATCTATCTGCCGCTCGACAAGCTTTCCGGCAAGGCGACCGCAGTGCAACCGGCTCGTCCGGCAGGTGCGCCTGTGGTGGAACAGACCCCGCCGTCCAACGAAGGGGCCAACTCCACTCCGACTCCGCTGCGTAGCGGCGACCGTTTCAGCTCAGGGAGAAACTAATAGATGAAAAAGATAGCTATTGGTGTCATCGCTGTGGCCGCCATGGTCTGCTTCTCGTCGGTCTTCATCGTCGATGAAGGCCAGAAGGGCATCGTCGTGCAGTTCGGCAAGGTGAAGCGGGTCGACTCCGGTGAGCCGCGCCTGTACGAGCCGGGCCTGCACTTCAAGGTGCCGCTCATCGACCAGGTACGCAAGATGGATGCCCGCATCCAGACCCTGGAAGGCCAGGCGGATCGCTTCGTTACCTCGGAGAAGAAAGACCTCATCATCGACTCCTACGTGAAGTGGAAGATCGAGGACTTCTCCAAGTACTACCTGGCGACCGGTGGTGGCAACAAGATCCAGGCCGAAGACCTGCTCAAGCGCAAGATCAACAACGGTCTGCGTTCCGAGATCGGTAACCGCACCATCAAGGACATCGTCTCCGGTGAGCGCAGCACCGTGATGGAAGATGCCCTGATGAAGATGGCGCGCTCCTCCGAGCTCGGCATCAAGGTGGTAGATGTGCGCATCAAGCAGATCAACCTGCCGGTGGAAGTCTCCAGCTCCATCTATCAGCGGATGCGTGCCGAGCGGACTGCGGTAGCCCGCGAGCATCGCTCCCAGGGCCGCGAGCAGGCCGAGATCCTGCGCGCCGACATCGACCGCAAGGTGACCGTGATGATCGCCGACGCCGAGAGTAACGCCCGTCAGCTGCGTGGTGAAGGGGATGCCGAGGCCGCCAAGATCTATGCCGACAGCTACAAGAAAGACCCCGAGTTTTTCAGCTTCGTGCGCAGCATGGAGGCCTATCGCAAGAGCTTTGCCGGTGGCAATGACCTGATGGTCCTCAAGCCGGACAGCGAGTTCTTCCGCTACCTCAAGTCGCCGCACGGCAGCAAGCAGTAAGCGAGTCGCAATAACACCCAAGGGCCTGATGATTCAGGCCCTTTTGTTTGCCGGTCGGGGGCTTGCCGGTGCTCCGGCAGCTTGTGGACCTGGTGGTTGAGAGGAGAGGTGATGCTGACATCCATCTTGATGGGGCTGGGCTTGCTGTTGCTGTTCGAGGGGCTGGGACCGCTGCTGATGCCGCGCGCCTGGCAACAGATGCTGCGGCTGCTGAGCGAGCAGCCCACCGAGCAGCTGCGCCGCATCGGCGGCTGTCTGGTGGTGGCCGGGGCCGTGATTCTGTGGGTGCTGGCGCGTTAGAGGATGGAGCTGAGTGAGCCAGACTGTGTTTGCCGGACAATAAAAAAGAGGCCAAAGGGCCTCTTTTTTATTGTGCTCCGACTGGCATCAGGCGCTGCGCTGCACCGCCATGTGGGCCAGTGTTGCCAATGCCTGTTTGTGCTGAGAGTCCGGCAGGATGGCGAGGGCCGCGATGGCTTTGTCGGCCTCTTCCCGAGCCCGCATGCGGGAGTATTCCAGGGCGCCGGTACGGTCGAGGATGGCCAGGATCCGGTCGAGGTGTTCCATGCCGTTGCGGTGCTCGATGGCATCGCGCACCAGCTGGCGCTCATCCGGGCTACCCACTTCCATGGCCCGCAGCAGCGGCAGGGTCGGCTTGCCTTCGGCCAGATCATCGCCGACGTTCTTGCCCATCTCGTCGCTCTGGGAGCAGTAGTCCATCACGTCGTCAATGATCTGGAAGGCGGTGCCCAGATACTTGCCATAGTCGGTCATGGCCTGCTCGACGGGCGCGGGCTGATGGGTCAGCACGGCAGCGAGTCGGGTGGCCGCCTCGAACAGCTTGGCGGTCTTGCAGTAGATGACCGTCATGTAGCTCTCTTCGGTGGTATCCGGATCGTTGCAGTTCATCAGCTGCAACACTTCCCCTTCGGCGATGGTATTGGTGGCATCGGAGAGGATCTCCATCACCCGCAGGTTGGAGAGCTCGCTCATCATCTGGAAGGAGCGGCTGTAGAGGTAGTCGCCCACCAGCACGCTGGCGGCATTGCCGAACAGGGCGTTGGCGGTTTCCCGGCCGCGACGCAGGTCGGATTCGTCGACCACGTCGTCGTGCAGCAGGGTGGAGGTATGAATGAATTCGATGATGGCAGCCAGTTTCAGGTGATCTTCACCTTCGTATCCCAGTGAGCGGGCGGCCATGACGGTCAGCATGGGGCGCATCCGTTTCCCGCCTGCACTGACAATATAGAAACCCAGCTGGTTGATCAGGCTGACATCGGACTGGAGTCTCGCCAGGATCAGTTCATTGACCGCCGTCATGTCGGCGGCACAGAGCGCACGGATAGTCTGTTGGTCCATAAGTCTCGTAACGTGACGGCAGTGATGACTGCGATTTTAGCAATGGCGGGGATTCTACACGATTTCACAATGGGTTACAGTTAAGCGTTTGTTCACGGCGGCAGATATGCGCACAAAATAAACTTTTTGCTAAATTGGCCTTGCCTGAGCAAATCGATTTGCGTAGAATGCCGGCCCATTGTTATAGGTTTTTGCGCGTGTCTGGCCTTGAGCAAAAGACACGCCTTTACGGAGTTAATCAAATGTACGCGGTATTCCAAAGCGGCGGAAAACAACACCGTGTGGCCGAAGGTCAAATCGTTCGTCTGGAAAAGCTGAACGTTGAGACTGGCGCTACCATCGACTTCAACGAAGTGCTGATGGTTGCTGCAGGCGACACTTTTAAAGTAGGTGCTCCTTTCGTTGAAGGTGGCAAGGTTGTAGCTGAAGTTGTGGCTCACGGCCGTGGCGAGAAAGTGACTATCGTCAAGTTCCGTCGTCGTAAGCACCACCGTAAGCAAGCGGGCCACCGTCAGTGGTTCACTGAAGTCAAAATCACTGGCATCAGCGCTTAATTAGAGGAGTACGATAGATGGCACACAAAAAAGCTGGCGGTTCATCCCGCAACGGCCGCGATTCAGAAGCTAAACGCCTGGGCGTGAAGCGTTTCGGCGGCGAAACAGTTCTGGCTGGCAGCATCATCGTTCGTCAGCGTGGCACCAAGTTCCACGCCGGTACCAACGTTGGTCTGGGCAAGGATCACACCCTGTTCGCTACTGCGACTGGTAAAATCCTGTTCGAAGTTAAAGGTCCGCTGAACCGTAAGTACGTTAGCATCGTTGCTGAGTAATTACGGACCGCAAGGATCCGAAGCCCCGCCAACAGGCGGGGCTTTTGTTTTTCTGCAGCAGTTTACGAAAAAACGGCACGCAGCTGACCCTGGCTCTGAAAGGGCATGCTTGGCAAGATGCGTATCGCCCGCAGGGGTCTGTACCACTATAATTGCGTATCGGTTTTTCGAATTAAGGTGACGGTTACCTATGAAGTTTGTTGATGAAGTCCAGATTCGAGTCGATGCCGGTGACGGTGGTAACGGTTGTGTGAGCTTTCGCCGTGAGAAGTACATTCCAAACGGCGGCCCGGACGGCGGTGACGGCGGTGACGGTGGCGACGTATATCTGGTTGCCGATGAAAACCTGAACACCCTGATCGACTACCGTTTCGAGCGTTTTCACGCCGCCGAACGTGGCGAGAATGGCCAGAGCGCCAATTGTACCGGCCGTCGCGGCAAGGACAGGATCCTGCGCGTACCGGTCGGCACCCGCGCCAGCGATGAAGACACCGGCGAACTGCTGGGTGACCTGACCCACCACGAGCAGAAACTGCTGGTCGCCAAGGGCGGCTTCCACGGTCTGGGCAACACCCGTTTCAAGAGCTCCGTCAACCGGGCACCGCGCCAGAAGAGCAACGGTACCCCGGGTGAAGTACGCACCCTGAAGCTGGAGCTGTTGCTGCTGGCCGACGTCGGCATGCTGGGTCTGCCCAACGCCGGCAAGTCCACCTTCATCCGCGCCGTCTCCGCGGCCCGTCCGAAAGTGGCCGACTACCCCTTCACCACCCTGGTTCCGAACCTGGGTGTGGTGCGTGGTGAGAACTCCCGCTCCTTCGTCATCGCCGACATTCCCGGTCTGATCGAAGGCGCCGCCGAAGGCGCTGGCCTCGGTATCCGCTTCCTCAAGCACCTCGAGCGCTGCCGCGTGCTGATCCATCTGGTGGACATCTGCCCGGTCGATGGTTCTGATCCGGCCGAGAATGCGGTGACCATCGTCCGGGAGCTGGAAAAATACAGCCCTGAGCTGGCGAGCAAGCCGCGCTGGCTGGTGTTCAACAAGATGGACCTGATCCTGGAAGAAGAGGCGCAGGAAGTGATGGATCGCGTCAAGACCGCCCTCAATCATGAAGGCCCTGTCTACGCCATCACCGCCATCAGCAAGGAAGGGACCAAGAAGGTCTGCTACGACATCCTGGACCTGCTGGACACCATGCCCCGTCAGCTGGCGGAAGATGCCAAAGACGCCATCGAGAAGGTGGAGTTCAAGTGGGACGACTACCACAAGAACCAGCTGGCCAAGGCTGAAGCCGATGCGCTGGCCGCCTCCAAGGCGTTTGATGAATCGCTGGACGACGACGAGTGGGACGACGAAGACGATGATGGCGTGGAAGTCATCTACGTGCGTGACTGACCCGCATCCCGTGCGCGGTCATGGCGCCGCCACCCGGTGCTGAGAAACCGGAGCCTTCCCAGGCTCCGGTTTTTTTATGGGGATCGACCGGATCACCATATAGATATATTTCTCATGTCACTTATTGCCTGCCAACCGCAACTGATTATACTGCGCACCTGAATGTAACCTTGCTGAAACAATATGCTAACCAATTGCAATGAATTGATATGCGTATCTGCTTGCGTGCATTCTTATGGAAGGTTTGCCTGTATAAATATTTATGCTTGAAATGATCCATTAAAAGCTTGTTTGTGCATTTTATTGGGGTATTCTTGCGCCCGTTTTGCCGGGCGAGAGCATGGATATGCAGGTTTGCCTGGCTAAGGAAAAGTAACATTAAGGCTGTAGACCATGCTGGAAAAGACTCTGCAAGCACCTGCGCTCAATACCCGCCGCAACGTGCTGATGTTCCTGGTCCCGTCACTCATCGGGATCCTGCTGTTCATGACCCCCGTCATTTATGACGGAAACGTCACCATCCCTGTGGCCGTGCTGGCGAAGCTGGTACAGACGGTGTTCGCCGATTATCTGGTGGCCATGGTCAGCGCCATCATCACCACCACCATGCTGATGACGCTGGTAGCCTGGCTGTTCAAGCCGGCGATCCTGGTCAGACGCCCCTTCCTCAACAGCCTGTTCAACGTCTCCCCCTTCTGGGCCTGCGTGCGGGTGCTGGGCGGCATCTTCGTGCTGCTGACTTTCTTCGAGGCGGGCCCGGCAGCCCTGCGCTCCGATGCGACCGGCGGCCTGGTGCTGCACGATCTGCTGCCGGTGCTGTTCTCCGTCTTCATCTTCGCCGGCCTGCTGCTGCCCTTGCTGCTCGATTTCGGTCTGCTGGAGTTTGTCGGCACCATGATGACCCGCATCATGCGCCCGGTGTTCCGTCTGCCCGGTCGCTCCGCGGTGGACTGTTTCGCCTCCTGGCTGGGGGATGGCAGCGTCGGCATCCTGCTGACCAGCAAACAGTACGAAGGCAAGTTCTACACCCAGCGGGAAGCGGCCGTCATCGGCACCACCTTCTCCGCCGTCTCCATCACCTTCTGCCTGGTGGTGATCTCCCAGGTTCGGCTGGAGCACATGTTCGTGCCCTTCTACCTGACCGTCTGTCTGGCCGGGGTGGTGGCCGCCATCGTGGTGCCCCGTCTGCCGCCGCTCTGCTGGAAGAAGGATGTCTACAGCGACGGAACTCCCCTGTGCCGCAAGCAGGAGTCGGTGCCGCACCAGCACAGCGTGCTGAGCTACGGCTATGAGCGGGCCCTGACCAAGGCCGAGGGCATGACCGACATGGGGGCTGTGGCGCGGGAAGGGGTGAAGAACGCGCTGGACATGATCTTCGGCGTGCTGCCGGTGGTGATGGCCATCGGCACCTGCGCCCTGATGCTGGCCGAGCACACCTCCATCTTCAACTGGCTGGGAGCCCCCTTCGTGCCCTTGCTGGAGCTGCTGCAACTGCCGGAGGCGGAAGCGGCCTCCAAGACCATCATGGTGGGCTTCGCCGACATGTTCATCCCCGCGGTGCTGGCTTCCACCATCGAGAGCGACATCACCCGCTTCGTGATCGCCGCCATGTCGGTCACCCAGCTCATCTACATGTCGGAAGTGGGCGCCCTGCTGCTGGGCAGCAAGATCCCGGTCAAGTTGTGGGAGCTGTTCGTGATCTTCCTGCTGCGTACCCTGATCACTCTGCCGGTCATCGCCGGGGTGGCCCACCTGCTGTTCTGAGCCGGCTCGCACCTTGTCACACGGTCAACTTCGGTTGGCCGTTTTTTATGGCCGACATTAGACCAAAGTGAGTCTTTTACAGGTCTTGTTTTTACATTAATGTAACAGGCTGCAAAAACACGCCAGCCGAGCAGTAGGCACGTCCAAACCTATGTGGCCAGGAGTCACCCCATGACCTCACTGCTCAGCTACCGGGCCGGTCCCTGCGATCAGCCGCTGCTTCACCAGACCATAGGCGCCTACCTGCAACAGGTGGCGGAACGTTTCCCCGACCGGCCCGCAGTGGTGGTGCGCCACCAGCAGATCCGCTGGAACTACCGTGAATACCTGACCCAGATAGACAGGTTGGCGCTGGGCCT
This sequence comes from Aeromonas sp. 1805, assembly GCF_013085525.1. Lineage (NCBI taxonomy): Bacteria > Pseudomonadati > Pseudomonadota > Gammaproteobacteria > Aeromonadales > Aeromonadaceae > Aeromonas > Aeromonas sp. 1805. The sequence goes on from NZ_CP038515.1 coordinate 2,518,355, forward strand.
GCTGGCGCTCGGGATCCGGCCGGGGGAGCGGGTCGGCATCTGGTCGCCGAACAACATCGAGTGGTGCCTGGTGCAATTTGCCACGGCCCGCATCGGGGCCATCATGGTCTGCATCAACCCCGCCTACCGCAGTTACGAGCTGGTCTTTGCCATCAACAACGTGGGCTGTCGCGCCCTCATCTGTGCCAGTGCGTTCAAGGGTTGCGACTACCTCGCCATGCTGGGGGAGTTGGCGCCAGAACTAGAGCACTGCCCACCTGGCCACCTTGCATCATCCCGGCTGCCGAGCCTGGAGATGGTGATCCGGCTCGGGGAGGAACAAAGCGCCGGCATGCTCAACTTCCCCGAGGTGCTGGCACTGGGCGACCAGCAGGAGCCGGCCTGGCTGGCCCGGGTGGCGGCCACCCTCAAACCCGATGACGCCATCAACATCCAGTTCACCTCTGGCACCACGGGCAACCCCAAGGGGGCAACCCTCAGCCACAGCAACATCCTCAACAACGGTCGCCAGGTGGCGCAAGGCATGGCGTTCAGCGAGCAGGACCGGCTCTGCATCCCGGTGCCGCTCTACCACTGTTTCGGCATGGTGCTCGGCAACCTGGCCAGCATCAGCGTGGGGGCCTGCGCCCTGTTTCCGGCCGAAGCCTTCGATCCGGCGGCCACCCTGCGGATGGTGAGCGAGGAGCGCTGCACCGCCCTGCACGGGGTGCCGACCATGTTCATCGCCGAGCTGGAGCTGGCGGAGTTTGACCAGTTCGATCTCTCCTCCCTGCGCACCGGCATCATGGCCGGTGCCATCTGCCCCGAGCCCTTGATGCGCAAGGTGCAGACCCTGATGCACATGACCGAGGTGACCATCGCCTACGGCCAGACCGAGTGCAGCCCCATCAATCACATGACCGCCATCGATGCGCCGCTGGACAAGCGGGTCACCACGGTCGGCCGCGCCATCGGCCACACCGAGATCAAGCTGGTCGACCCCAGCGGAGAGATAGTCGCCATCGGCGAGCGGGGCGAGATCTGCTGTCGCAGCAACGGAGTGATGCAGGGGTACTGGCAGGATCCGGTCAAGACGGCGGAGACCATCGACCAGGAGGGGTGGCTGCACTCGGGGGACATCGGCATCATGGATGAAGAGGGCTATGTGCGGATCGTCGGGCGCAGCAAGGAGCTGATCATCCGCGGTGGCGAGAACATCTATCCGCGCGAGATCGAAGAGCGTCTGTACGATCATCCGGCGGTGCAGGATGCGGCGGTGTTCGGGGTCGACAGTGAGCGCTATGGCGAAGAGGTGTGCGCCTGGGTCAAGCTCAGGCCCCGCCAGGAGGCCAGCGAGGAGGAGCTGAAACAGTTCCTGGCGGCCCGCATCGCCTATTTCAAGGTGCCCAGATACATCCGGTTTGTGGAGGAGTACCCCATGACGGTGACCGGCAAGCTGCAAAAATTCAGGATGCGGGAGCTGATGAGTGACGAGCTGGCCCGCCAGCACGCCGAGGCGACGGGCTGAGTGGCGGTGACAACGGAAAAAGGGCCTGCGGGCCCTTTTTCGTCAGAGTCCAAGCGGATGTGGTTGTGCCGGTGTGCGGGGGCACTGTACCAGCAGCATGTGGGTGGTGAAGGTGCTGGTCTGGGGGAAGCCCGGGCTAAATCCCGTCACCGGATCGGCGACCCCCATGCTCATCTGGTGAGTGGTGATGGTGCGCTTGCTTCGAGCGACTTCCTGATAGCCGTGGGGGCAGCTCAAGAGTGCCTGTTGCTGGCACTCCTCTGGCGCGCCGCACTCGATCTGGAAGCGTTGCTGGGCGGGATTGGCGGAGGGAAGTTCCCTGACGGTGGCGGACGCCGGCAGCAGGGCGCAGCCGGACAGCAAGATGCTGCCCAGCAGCCATATTCTGGGTGACATAAGAGGCTCGTTCTCGGTGAGACAAGAGAAGGGCCGGCCTGGATCTCCCGTGCCGGCCGCGAGGTGCGGATCAGCGCGGCGTGATGCCCATATCGACCGGACACTGGATGGTCAGGGAGTGGACCGTGTTGGCGACGCGATAGGGCTTGGCCGCCTTGTAGACCTTCTTGTCTTCGTCGTAGCTGCCCCCCAGATACTGGGTGCTGTAGAGCGTCTGCTGGCGGCGATCGGTCTCCTTGTAGCCCTGCGGGCAGGTCTGGTTGGCCTGCTGGAAGCAGGCCGTCATGCTGCTGCACTCGATGTAGAAGCCGCGCTGGCTGGCATCGGCCAGGTGCACCGGGGTGACGGTGGGGGCGGGGGGAGACAGCAAGGAGCAGCCGGACAGCGTCAGCGCGCCCAGCACAATGAGATGTTTTGACATAGATAACCTGAACAGTGTGGTGTGACAAAGAGTGAGGGGGAGTCTATTGCTCCCCCTTCGCTATAGGGGCACCGTTATAACCAGCCGGGGGCGCTCAGGCCAGCCCGCAAATGTAAGAAAATATGACCCGCCCTAGGCCAGTGCGGCCAGCAGGGCGGTTTCATCCACCGGATCCAGCTGCTCGGGGGCGAGGAAGCGCTCGGCATAGTCGTGCCAGATGCCGCTGCTGACAAACAGAGCAAACAGGGCGGGATCGATGTGCTGCTCGCGCACCATGCTCTGCATGATGGCCAGCGACTGGGAGACCGTCTTGCCCGATTTGTAGGGGCGATCGCTGGCGGTCAGCGCCTCGAAGATGTCGGCGATGGCCATGATGCGGGCGGGGATGCTCATCTGGCTGCCCAGCAGCTGGCGCGGATAGCCCTTGCCGTCCATCCGCTCGTGGTGGCCGCCGGCAATCTCGGGCACGCTGCGCAGATGGCGGGGGAAGGGGAGGCGTTCGAGCATGCGGATAGTCTGGATGATGTGCTCGTTGATCTTGTAGCGCTCCTCCTCGGTGAGGGTGCCGCGGCCGATGGCGAGGTTGTAGCGCTCGCCACGGTTGTAGAGGTGAGTGGGCACTCGCACCTTGAAGCCCCAGGGGTTGCGCTCGTCCAGCTGATCGTGAACGGGGCGGGGGATGAGGTGGGCGGCCTTGTCCGCCAGCAGGGGTTCGACGCAGGGCTGCGGCGCGGCCGGCTCGTTCTGGCGCAGCTTGAGCTCCTCCCGGCTGATGCCGAGCCGATCGTCCAGGGTGCGCAGCCAGGTGCGGCTGGCGATGGCATCCAGCCTGGCCAGCTTCTCTGGCGCCATCCACTCACCGCCCAGGTTGCACTCGGCGACGAAGGCGAACTCCTGATCCAGGGTGCTCCAGAGAGGGGCCACCTCGCTCCTGGCCGCTTCCCGCTCCGATGCCGGCAGGCGGGCCGCCAGCGCTTCGATATAGCCGTCGCGTTTGAGCACCTCGAAGCGGGTGCGGATCTCGTGGATCCGGTCGTAGAGGGTCTCCAGCTTGGTGGCCTTGTCCACCACGAACTCGGGGGTGGTCACCTTGCCACAGTCGTGCAGCCAGCTGGCGATATGGATGGCCTCCCACTCCTCCTCGTTGAGCCGAAACTCGGCGAACGGCCCCTGCTGCTGGGCGCAGGCAGCTTCGGTCAGCATCCGGGTCAGCTCCGGCACCCGCTGGCAGTGGCCGCCGGTGTAGGGGCTCTTGGCGTCGATCGCGCCAGCCATCAGCTCGATGAAGGATTCCAGCAGCTGTTTCTGTTCCTCCAGCAGGCGCTGGTTCTCGATGGCGGAGGCCGAGGTGCCCGCCAGCGCCTCGATCAGGCTGATGCGCGAGGCCAGCTCGCGGGCCGGGCAGTCAGGCAGGATCAGCAGCAGGCAGCCGCTCAGCTCCTGGCGATGGTTGCGCAGCGGCTCGGCCACCAGCTGGCAGGGGCCGGGGAAGGGGCCCCAGTCGGCCAGATACTGCTGCCAGCCACTCTGGTCGATGGCGAGGCTGAGCCGCTCGCCCCGGGCCAGCTCGCCAAACAGGGCCTGCTGCCAGCGGATCTGTCCGGCCGGCAGCGGAGCTTGGTGCCACAGCGCCTGTACCGCCACCATGCCCCGCTCCTGGGAGAGATAGAGGCACCCGCCTTCGGCCTGCACCGCGGCGATGGTCTCATGCAGGATGCGGCTGAGCAGGGAGTCGAAGCGGTGTTCGGCCGCCAGTGCCCGCCCCATGTTCATGAAGTTGCCTAGGGTCAGCCGCATGCCGGACATGGTGCGGGCCAGATCGTCGATCTCGCGGATGGCCGACTCGGGGACCCGGCTCTCGCCAAAATCGAAGTGCTGGATCCGCTCCGCCTCCTTGGTGAGCGCCAGCAGCGGGGTGGCGGTACGCCGCGAGACCAGCCAGATCACCGGCAGCAGCAACAGCAGGCCCGCCAGTGCCCAGCCCAGGTTGACCAAGGCTTCGTCCCGGGCCTGCTGATAGAGCAGGTCGGCCGAGACCAGCAGGGCGATATGGAAGGGGGAGTCGGTCCCGAGGGGGGCGAGGTTGACCAGCCAGTCACTGCCATCGGCGGCGGTCAGGTTGAGCTCCGCCGGCTCGCTCAGCAGGGTGGGCTGGCTGATGATACGCTGCTGCAGATCCGGCAGGGCCGGGTGAGGCAGGGTCGCCAGCATGGGCAGCTGGCTCAGTTGCTCGAAGCTGGGCAGGTGCCTGGGGTCGGCAGCCAGCAGGGTGGCGTATTCATCGAACAGGATCACCTGGCTCTGGGCGGGCAACTGCAGCTTGCCGATCAGGGCCGACAGCCCCTCGACACTGGTGTCGAGTCCGATCACGGCGCGCCGATCGTCGCTCTCCACCGCCAGCGTCATGCCTGGCTCCTTGGTGGTGAAGAAGAGATAGGGACTGGTGGTGGCGATCCCCGCGCGCCAGCGGGCCTGCTTGTACCAGTCGCGGCTGCGGGGATCGTAGCGGTAGTTCGGCATGGGGCGGCGCTCGAGCAGGGTCAGCCGTTGATCGAAATAGAGAAACTCCCCCTTGCCCTGGCTGAGGCTCTGCACCAGCAGGGTACTGGCGGTCGGTACGCCCCCCAGCTGGGCTCTGGCCCGCTCGGTCAGCTTGCGTACCAGAAAGAAGTCGCCATCTTCGTAGCCGGCATAGACGGCCCCATAGCTGGGGCTGTTGGCCAGCACCTCCGCCAGTTGCGGCAGGTAGGCCAGGCGTTCGGTCAACGTCGTCATGGCGGCCAGCTGGCCGCTGCGCAACAGGCTGAGCGACATGCGGGCCGGTCGCTCGTTCAGTTGCAGGGCGAGGGCCAGCTGCTGGCGATACTGCAGGAAGTTCTGTCGCTCGTGCTCCAGTCCCTGGCGCGCCCCTTGCTGGAACTGCAAGGCGATGAGGGCACTGCCGAGCAGGGTGAACAGCAGGATGAAGAGGGTGGCGATATGCACGTAGAAGGGTTTACGACCTGGCCTGGCAGTTGTCATGGACACATCCTTGTCACACGGGCGATTGCAGAGACGATCAGCTTGCAGTGTGCCAACAGGATGACAGAAAACACAATAACCCATTCATGGATATCGGGATGTGGCTGACGGAAACGGCGCCTGCCGGAGCTCTCGGTGCTCGCTCTGGCCAATTTTGCCGGCTGATCACGTGATTCATTCAGGTATCCCGTGCTACATTGCCCCACTTGTTACTGGTCTGTGAATCAATGGAGTGACCCATGTCTGCCATCCCCTATTCCGTACTCGATCTGGTGCCCGTGGCCGAAGGCTCCCAGCCGGCCGAGTCGTTTCGCCGCTCGCTGGACCTGGCCCGTCATGCCGAACGCCTGGGCTATTGCCGCTACTGGCTGGCCGAGCACCACAACATGCCGGGCATCGCCAGCGCCGCCACCTCGGTGCTGATCGGTCATCTGGCCGGCGGTACCAATACCCTGCGCATCGGTGCCGGCGGCATCATGCTGCCGAACCACTCGCCGCTGGTCATCGCCGAGCAGTTCGGCACCCTGGCTTCGCTCTATCCGGATCGCATCGATCTGGGGCTTGGCCGTGCGCCGGGCACCGATCAGCGCACCATGCGGGCGCTCAGACGCCAGCGCAGCGGTGAGGTGGATGACTTCCCGGCCGATGTGCGCGAGTTGATGGATTACTTTGGCGACGAGGTGGGGGCGGTGCAGGCGGTACCGGGGCAGGGGCTGCATCTGCCCATCTGGCTGCTGGGTTCCAGTCTCTACAGCGCCCAGCTGGCGGCGGCCATGGGTCTGCCGTTCGGCTTTGCCTCCCACTTCGCCCCCGCCATGCTGCTGCAGGCGCTGGAGATCTACCGCGCCCAGTATCGCCCCTCCGCCCGCTGGCCCAAGCCCCATGCGGTGGTCTGCATCAACATGATCGCCGCCGACAGCGAGCGGGAGGCGCGCTTCCAGTTCACCACCCTGCAGCAGCAGTTCCTGCGCCTGCATCGCGGCAACGCAGGCAAGCTGCCGGCCCCCGTCATCGAGCTGGGGGAGGAGTGGTCGGAGCACGAGCTGCTGGCCATGGAGCAGACCCTGGCCCGTTCGCTGGTGGGCAATCCGGACCAGATACGTCACGGCCTCAAGGCGCTGCTGGCGGAAACCCGGGCCGACGAGCTGATGTTCAACGGTCCCATCGTCGATCATCAGGCTCGTCTGCGCTCTTTCGAGATTGCCGCCGAGTTGATGCAGGCGCTATAAGCTCGCCTGCCCGATACCAAGGCGCTATCTTGCACAAAGCGCCGCCTCTGTCGCCCTGCTGTCAGGTGATCGAAAGGGGGGAGGGAAGGCTGAGTTTTTGAGCACGCTCTTTTATCTAATGCACTGAATCCAAAGGAAAGTCAGGTTGGTGTCAGGGCGCTGTCGTGGCCCATGGCACCCGCCGGCCCCTATGCTGGCCCCGTCAATCAACCACAAGGAGTTCGAGATGATCGTCAGGAAGTTGAGATTGCAGCGGGGCTGGTCACAGGAGCAGTTGGCCGCCTTTACCGGCCTGAGCGTTCGCACCATACAGCGGATCGAGCAGGGCCAGCAGCCCGGACTGGAATCCCTCAAGGCCCTGGCCGCCGTCTTTGAGCTCGAGGTGGCGCAACTTGACGGTACAAGCCAACAGGAGCACGAGATGAGAGGGAGTGACACGATGGAACGGGATGAGATACGGGTATCGGTAGAGGAGCGGGCCGCCATGCGTTATGTGGAGGGGCTCAAGGGCTTCTATTATCACATCGCCAGCTACCTGCTGGTGATTTGCGGGCTGTTTGTCATCAACTACCTGAGCAACCCGGGCTATATCTGGGCCTGGTGGCCGGCGCTGGGCTGGGGGCTGGGATTGATCTCCCATGCCATCAACCTGTTCCAGCCGTTCAAGCTGTTCGGGCCCGAGTGGGAGCGGCAACAGATCGAGAAGCGGTTGGGGCGCAAGCTCTAGGGTGAGCGATGCACCATAAAAAACGGGCCCGGCAATGCCGGGCCCGTTTTGTTTTATTGCCTGCCACCTGCGCCACCTGCTTGGTGTGGGTGGGACAGAAGAGTTATCAAGGCATCATCTTTATAGTGAGGTGCTGATCACTCAGACCCAGCCTCTTATCGTCACTTGGCGTAAGTGGTACAGGGGGTGGCGATCAGGGCGTCATCTTCATAGCGCCGCAGGGTGAGACACTGATTGCTCAGACACAGCCCCCTTATCGTCACTTGGCGTAAGTGGGACAGGGGGTGGCGATCAGGGCATCATCTTCATAGCGCCACAGGGTGAGGCTGTTGCCCCAGACACAGCCGGTGTCCAGCGCCTTGATGTCCTGCTTGCCGGTGTTGCCCATCAGGGCCGCCCAGTGGCCGAACACCAGGATGGGGTCATCCACATGGTGCTCGCGCTGCTCGAACCAGGGGCGCAGGCCCGGGGTCGACTCCTTGGGGCCCTTCTTGCATTTGAAGTCGAGCCGGCCGTCGAAATAGCAGAAGCGCATCCGGGTGAAGGTGTTGATGATGTAGCGGTAGCGTTCGATCCCGACCAGATCGTCCTGCCAGCCATCCGGCTGATCGCCATACATGTTGTGCAGCAGCCACTGGTACTGATCGCCACGCAGCAGGCTTTCCACCTCGCGGGCGCAGTTGCGGGCGGTGCGGGCGTCCCACGCCGGGGAGATACCGGCATGCACCATCATGATGGGCAGGTCGGGGTGCTCCGCCAGCAGTGGACGGTGGCGCAGCCACTCCAGCAGTTCGTCCCGGTCCAGTGCCTCCATCAGCTCCTGCAGCTTGTCTTTCTTCTTGAGCGGGGCGACGCCATCGGCGACCGCCAGCAGGTGCAGATCGTGGTTGCCAAGTACGGTGACGGCCCGGTTGCCCAGCCCCTTGACGAAGCGCAGGGTATTGAGCGAGTCCGGGCCGCGGGCGACCAGATCGCCGCACAGCCAGAGCACGTCGTTAGCGGGATCGAACTCGGCCAGATCCAGCAGACGGCGCAAGTCGTCGTAACAGCCCTGGATATCGCCAACAAAACAGTTCGCCATGAAACCTCAGTTGATAATGTGGGGGACGGCCAGCGTAAAGGGCGCGATGGGCGCCTCGAATTGCTGCCCCGACTCGTCTTGCAGGGTATAACTCCCTTCCATCACCCCAAGCGGAGTGGCCAGCGGTACGCCGCTCTGATAGCGGAAGGTCTCTCCCTCTGCGATCACCGGCTGCTCGCCGACCACGCCGGGGCCTTCGACTTCCAGCATCTTGCCATTGGCATCGGTGATGAGCCAGCGCCGGTGCAGCAGCTGCGCCGGGCCCGGCCCCAGGTTCTCGATCTCGATGAGATAGTGGAACTGGTAAGGGTCTTTGGAATCCGCCACATAACGGGGGTATGGGCGGATGACTATGTGCGGAGTGGCCACGGGATCAGGCCTGTTGCTGATCCGCCAGCCAGTTGGCGATCATGACGAACTGCTCGAGGGAGAGGTTCTCCGGGCGCAGGTTGCCATCGATACCAAGCTCGGTCAGCTGGGCGTCCGTGATGAAGTTGGAGAAGCTGTTGCGAATGGTCTTGCGACGCTGGCCGAAACCCTCGGTACAGACCCGGTTCAGGCAACGAATGTCTTTCGCGACGATGGTCGGGTTCTTGTGCGGGATCAGACGCACCACGGCGGAATCCACCTTTGGCGCCGGCTTGAAGGCGCCAGGGCCCACTTCCAGCACAGGCACCACCTGACAGTAGTACTGGGTCATCACGCTCAGTCGGCCATAGGCCTTGCTGCCGGGGCCGGCGGCCAGACGCAGCACCACTTCCTTTTGCAGCATGAAGTGCATGTCCTCTACCCGGTCGGCGAACTCGCACAGGTGGAAGATGAGCGGGGTGGAGATGTTGTAGGGCAGGTTGCCGAAGATGCGCAGCGGCCCCTTGCCTTCCCCCATCAGGGTGCCGAAGTCGAAGCGCATGGCATCGGCCTCGATGACGGTCAGCTTCTCCTTGAGGGTCGGGTGTTCGCGCAGGCGCGCGGCCAGATCCCGGTCCAGCTCGACCACGGTCATCTTGTCCATCTGGGAGGCGACCGGCTCGGTCAGCGCGGCCAGACCCGGGCCGATCTCCACCAGATTCTGACCCGGCTGCGGATTGATGGCGGCCACGATCTGATCGATCACGTAGCGATCGTGCAAGAAGTTCTGACCGAAACGCTTACGGGCGGTGTGGCCCATGTGCACCTTGTTGCTCTGCACCTTACTGCTCATATCTTTTTTTCTCTACCATCTTGATGGCGTGGTTGATCGCGGTGATCAGGCTGCCCGAGTCGGCGAGGCCCTTGCCTGCCAGATCCAGTGCGGTGCCGTGATCCACCGAAGTGCGGATGAAAGGAAGTCCAAGGGTGATATTGACCGAACTGCCGAAGCCCTTGTATTTGAGCACGGGCAGCCCCTGGTCGTGGTACATGGCGAGTACCGCATCCGCATCCTTGAGGTATTTGTCCTGGAACAGGGTATCGGCCGGCAACGGGCCGACCAGATCGATCCCCTCCTGGCGAAGGCCTGCCAGGGCGGGTTCGATCACGTCAATCTCTTCACGGCCGAGATGGCCGCCTTCCCCGGCGTGGGGGTTGAGGCCGCAGACGTAAATGCGGGGCTTGGCGATGCCGAATTTGCTCTTGAGATCCTCATCCAGGATGCGGATCACCTTGCCGAGCCGATCCTCGGTGATGGCCATCGCCACATAGGCCAGCGGAATGTGGGTGGTCGCCAGCGCGACCCGCAGTCCCTCGGTTGCCAGCAGCATCACCACGTCGGCGGTGCCCGACTGCTGGGCAAAGAACTCGGTGTGACCGCTGAACGAGACGCCAGCCTGGTTGATGATCCCCTTGTGCACCGGCCCGGTCACCACGGCGGCAAACTCGCCGCTCATGTTGCCGTCGCAGGCGCGCTGCAGGGTGGCCAGCACGTAGGCGCCGTTGCCCTCGTCGAGCATGCCCGGCACCACGGCAGCGCCGAGGGGAACCGGACAGACGGTCAGAGTGCCCGCCCGCTGCGGGCGGGCAGGCTGATCGGCATCATAGGGTTGCAGCTCGACGGGCAGCCCCAGCAGGGCGGCCCGCTCGCGCAGCAGCGCCGGATCGGCGATCACCACCAGCTGGTGCGGCCAATCCTGCTGGGCAATCTGCAGCACCAGATCCGGACCGATCCCGGCCGGTTCACCCGGGGTGATGGCGAGACGACGACAACTCATCAGCTGCCGGCGCCTTCGATCTGGATGTAGGCCTCGTCACGCAGCTCGTCCAGCCAGGCCTGGGACTCTTCGGTGAAGCGACGGTTGTAGATCAGCTGATAGGCGCGCTGCTCCTGGGCCTTGTTGGTGGCATCCTGGCTGCGGCGCTCTTCCAGCTGGACGATGTGCCAGCCGTGGGTGGTGCGGAAGGGTTCGCTGATCTGGCCCGGTTGCAGCCGGTTGACCATGTCGCGGAACTCCGGCACATAGACATTGGGATCAGACCAGCCCAGTTCGCCACCCTGCACTGCAGAGCCCGGATCCTCGGAGTATTTCTCCGCCAGGCTGGCGAAGCTGGCCTGGCCGCTCTTGATGTCGTGCAGGATGCCGTCCAGCATGCCCTTGGCTTTTTCTTCGCTCAGGATGATGGAGGGCTTGATCAGGATGTGGCGAGCGCGCACTTCGGTCTGCACGACCTGCTGCTGGCCCTTGGTGTCGAACACCTTGATGATGTGCAGGCCGGCACCGGAACGCAGCGGGCCGACGATGTCGCCCTTCTTGGTGCCTTGCACTGCCTCGGCCATCAGGGTCGGCATCTCCTGCGGGCTCATCCAGCCCCAGTCACCCCCTTCCAGCGCCTTGGGTCCGCTGCTCTCGGCAATGGCCATCTTGCGGAAGTCGGCACCCTGCTTGAGGGCGGCCAGGATGCGTTCAATCTTGCTCTTGGCGGCGTTGAGCTGCTCGGCGCTCGGGTTGTCCGGCAGGGCAACCTGGATGTGGCCGACATGGTATTGCTGCTGTTGCTGACCCTGCTTGGCGAGGATGTCGACCACCTGCTTCACCTCCTGCTCGGAGATGTTGATGCGGCGGCGCACCTGGTTGCGGCGTACCTCGTTCATCAGAATTTCGCGGCGCACCTCTTCCCGATACTGGGCATAGGTCAGCCCTTCACGGGCCAGCTGGGCCCGCAGCTGATCCAGGGTCATCTTGTTGTCGGCGGCGATGCTCTGGATGGCCTGCTCCAGCTGGGTATCGCTGATCTTGAGGCCCTGACGATCCGCCAGTTGCAGTTGCAGGCTCTCCTGGATCAGCCGATCCAGCGCCTGTTTGCGCAGGGTGGCGTCATCGGGCAGGGACTGGCCGCTTTCCTGGGCAGAGGCCTTTACCTTCTGCACCAGGGCTTCCTGCTGGCTGGCCAGCACCACGTCCTTGTTGACCACGGCAAGCACCTTGTCCATCAGTTCGGGGGCGGCGAAGGCACCCTGGCTCATGGCTCCGAACAGGCCTGCAGTCAGCAGGGAAATCAACGTCTTCTTCATATCCATCTCTCAAGGCGTTTGCCAGACCGCTTATTGGTCTCGCAGGTTAAACGGACGAATGTAAGGCAGTGCTTCGGTGTCCAGGGAGGTGCCCTTGGTGCCGGTACCCACGCTACCCAATCCTTTCATTTCAAACTGAATACCGAAACTGCGCTCGGCTGTGGACGTATTGTTCACGTTGTTGGGCGTATTGACCCACTCCAGGTTGAAGTTGATGCTCCAGCAGCAGGAGTCGTACTTCAGACCTACCTTGCGGTCAGACTTCACGCTCTGATTCAGCTCCTGATAGTAACCCCCGTACAGGTGCCACTGATCGTTGAGCGGTGTGGTCAACAGCAGGCCGATCTGGTTGAGGTCGGTGACCTCGTTATTGGTGTTCGGCACAAGGTTGGCATCGCGCACGAAACGATGGTTCAGCTGGCTGATCAGCTTCTCGCGGCGATACTCGACGGCACTGTTGGCAGAGCTGAAGCGACTCTGGTCCACATCATATTGCGCGCCGGCATGGGCAAACCACTGCTCGTTGATCTTGGCATCCCCCTCGAAGGAGAGCGGAGAGCGGGTATTGGTGGTCAGAGCATCGCTGGGATAGAGCTTGACCCTGGGCGCAACAAAATCGAAAGCTTGGGCAACGGCTAGCCGAATTCGTTCATCACCAGCCTCATCATATACCCGGCTGGTGACACCGACTGACAGGCGGTTGGAGTCGCTGATGCGATCCAGACCGGCGTAGCGGCGATCGCTGAACAGGCTGTAGTAGTCCTGGCGCATATTGGTGGAGTCATAGACACCTATGTTGTCCTGATCCTTGTAGGGCACATAGAGGTACTGGAACTCCGGCTCTAGGGTCTGGTTGGCATCGCCGCCGAACCAGTTCTGGTTGCGCTCGAAGGTCATGCCGCCCTTGAGACGGAAGGAGGGCAGGGTGCGGGTGATGATCCCTTCGTCCAGAGTGACGTTTTCTTGTTTGCCTGTTCCTGTGTTAACACCTTTGGAGCTGGGATCAAATTTGTCACGGAAGGCTTGGCTCATGTTGTCCGGCACTTCCTGATCGTAACGGGTGTACATCAGCTTGTACTGGCTGTCGAGGTAGTAACCGGCCTCGTCAATGAGCGGCATGGTCAGGGTCGGGGCCGTGTAGACCCGGGTGCCGGTGTAGGCGCCGCCCTTGTTCTGCTCGATTGCCTGGGCATTGTTGTAACCGAACTTGGTGATCTCGGTGTTCCAGGCGAGATCGTACCAGCTGCCTTGCTGGTAATAGTTGTGGTCGATGCGCGGCATCAGCTCGTGGGGCTGCTGGGCGCTGGCCAGCAGGATCTGGTATGTGCGTACCTCGGTGTTGATGTTCCAGTTGGGCTGGAAGTAACCGGCCATCAGGGATTGCTGCAACTGGTTGTCGACCTGGGTGCCCACCTTGGGGGAGAAGTCGTTGAAGTAGTTGTAATCCCGATCCCGCACCTTGGTGTAGTCCACCGAGACCCGCATCGCATTGTCCATGAACATGGAGGTATGACGGGCGTTCAACAGGTAGCGATGACCATCGGAGAGGTAATCGTTGAGACTCGGCGTCTCGTCGTACTGCTTGTCGTTGGCCAGGTTCTCGAAATAGAGGCTGCCGACATGGGCCGGATCCGGCATGTAGCGGAACTCGACCTGCTCCATCAGGCCCCGTCTGTCCATGAAGCGGGAGGTGATGGTGGCATCGTAGTTCGGGGCTATGTTCCAGTAGAACGGCTGGGTGATGTCCATGCCGTTCTTGGAGCTCTGGGTATAACCCGGGTAGAGCAGGCCCGTCTTGCGTTCATCCTTGATCGGGAAGTTGATGTACGGGAAGTAGAACACCGGGTAGTCGTAGAGCCAGAGACTGGCGTTCCAGGCCTCCCCGAACACCTCGGTCTGATCGATGTCGATGCTGCCCGCCTTCAGGGTCCACACTTCCTGACCCGGCGGGCAGGTAGTGTACTGGGCCCCTTCCAGGGTGATGTTCTGGTTGTTGTTGGTCATGGTGACCCGGTCGGCTGAGCCGCGCACCGGCGAGCCATGCACCTGATACTTGCCCTCTTCCAGCTCGGAGTTCTTGGTATCTAGGTTGGATTTCAGGGTCTTGTCGCTGGTGACCGTGATCTGGCCATCGTTGTAGTAGATGTTGCCGATGGCGATGACGTCCCGGCTCTTCTGATCGAGCTCGGCATAGTCGGAATCGAACTTGCGCACGCCCTGGCGCACCTTGACGTCACCCTGGTAGACGGCGGTGCCGCCCTGCTTGGCTTCGAGCCGATCGGCATCCACTTCCACGGGTTGGGCGTTGGCGTCCTTGCCGGGCGCCAGCTTCTCAATCTTGGGGACATAGTCATAGCAGAGCCCGTCCAGGATCCCGGTGGCGGGCGGCGGCGTCAGCGGCGCCGCCTGCACGATGGCCGGGGTCAGGGCTGGAACAAGGCTGATGGTCAGGGCGATGGGATAGGAGTATCCCAGTGTCCGTTTTGTCATGTGAAAGACTCGCGCAATCCGTGGTAGCTACGGCTGATTCAAGACATGCATTTTACGACAGGATTCATCGAGTTGACATTGCATGTCATTGCTTTATGTTAGCCGGCAATGATAAAGCATTATTGCGGCCAGGGCTAACAGCCAAGTGCTGCTTTCCAATTTGGTCCCCGACTTATGCACGATCGCGATTCCCTCTTGTTGCACTGGGCGCGCCGGATTTCCGGTGATGCCAGCCTGCAGTTGACCCTCATTTCCGGTGACGCCAGTTTTCGCCGCTACCACCGTGGCGGTGGTCTGATCTGGGTGGATGCCAATCCTAAAACCGAAAAAAATCATGAGTTTGTCCGCAATGCCTCGGCCTTGAACGCCGGTGGCCTGCTGGCTCCCGAGGTGCGGGCGGTGGACTACGAGCAGGGTCTGCTGGCGGTGACGGATCTGGGGGACATCCAGCTTATCGGCTGCCTGAATGCAGACAACGTGCTGGCCTGGTACGGCAAGGCCATCGCGCTGCTGCCCCGTCTCGGCGCTGTTGAACTGGACCTTGAGCCTTTTGATGCCGCCTTTATGGCGCGGGAGAACAGCATTTTCCCCGAGTGGCTGCTGGGTCACCATCTGCAACTGACCCTGAGCGATGAAGAGCAGCAGTTGCTGGCTGAGACCTTCGCCTGCCTCACCGAGAACAACCTGGCCCAGCCGCAGGGGGTGATGCACCGGGATTTTCACAGCCGCAACCTGATGGTGTGCGGCGGCGAGACCCCGGCCGACAGCCGGCTGGCGGTTATCGATTTCCAGGACATGGTCATAGGCCCGCTCAGCTATGACCTGATCTCGCTGCTGAAAGACTGCTACGTGCGCTGGCCGGACACGGTGATCGAGCAGGGCATGCGGCTCGGGTTCGACACCCTGCAGCAGGCCAGGCTGCTGGGCGAGCTCGATTACGCCGCGTTTCGTCGCGCCGCTGATCTCACCGGCATGCAGCGCCACCTCAAGGCGGCGGGCATCTTCACCCGCCTCTACCACCGCGATGGCAAGTCCGGCTACCTCAAGGACATTCCCCGCACCCTCGGCTACGTGGTGGATGTCTGCCACAGCCATGGCGCGACCTACCCGGTGCTGGCCCGCTTCGGCCAGTGGCTGGTGCAGGTGGTGCTGCCCGGGCTGGCCCGCACCGGAGTAACGTCATGAAGGCGATGATCCTGGCCGCCGGTCGCGGCGAGCGGATGCGTCCGCTCACCGACAGCCTGCCCAAGCCGCTGCTGGCGGTGGGGGGCAAGCCGCTCATCGTGCACCATATCGACAAGCTCAGGGATGCCGGTGTGACCGACCTGGTCATCAACCACGCCTGGCTCGGCCACAAGCTGGTAGAGGCCCTCGGCGATGGCCGTCAGTTCGGCGTCGACATTCAATGGTCGGCGGAGGAGAGCGCGCTGGAGACCGCCGGCGGCATCGTGCAGGCGCTGTCGCTGCTGGGGGCTGAGCCGTTTCTGGTGATCAACGGCGATACCTGGCTCGATCTGGACTACCGCACTCTGGTGACCCAGCCGCTGGGCACGGATCTGGCCCACCTCTGGCTGGTGCCCAACCCGCCGCAACATCCGGCGGGGGACTTTGCGCTGCAGGCGGGCAAGGTGGTCGATAGCCCGGCGCTGACCTTCAGCGGAGTCGGACTCTATGATCCCGCCGCCTTTGCCGGACTCACGCCGGGAGCGCGCAAGCTGGCGCCTCTGCTGCGAGAGTGGATGGCGCAGGGCCGGGTGGGCGGCAGCCTGCTGGCCGGCGAGTGGCGCGACATCGGCACGGTGGCGCGGCTGCAGGCGCTGGACGATCAGTTGCAAGGACGCACTCATTAATTTCACGAGGTCTTGAACCATGCGTATTTGGGGTAAGGTGCTTGGCGCCTTCTTCGGTTTTCTGCTCGGCAACATCTTCGGTGCCTTGCTTGGCCTCTGGATAGGCCACCGTTTCGACCGTGGCATGGGCTTGAATTTTCGCCGCGCACCCACCCAGCAGCAACAGGCGGTCTTCTTCCACGCCACCTTCGCCGTCATGGGCCATATCGCCAAGGCGAGCGGCCAGGTGACCGAGCAGGAGATCCGGGTCGCCTCCAACCTGATGGACCGGATGCGGCTGGCAGGTGAGCAGCGGGCTCGCGCCCAGGAGTCGTTCCGCCAGGGCAAGGAGGCGGACTTTCCGCTGCGGGAGACCCTGGCCGAGTTTCGCCGTGCCAGCCAGGGCCAGCGCGATATCCTGCGCTTCTTCCTCGAGGTGCAGCTGCAGGCCGCGTTCGCCGATGGCAAGGTCGAGGCCAACGAGCGCGCCATCCTGCACACCATCGCCGACGAGCTGGGCTTCAGCCGCATCGAGCTGGCCCGCATTCTGGCGATGGCCGAGGCGCAGATGAACTTCTTCAACCGGGCGCACGGTGGCCAGTATCAGGATGGCGGTCACGGCGGGCAGCAGTACCGGCAGGAGGCCCCCTCCCGTGATCGGCTCAAGGATGCCTACCAGCTGCTGGGGGTGAGCGAGAGCGACAGCGATCAGGAGATCAAGCGTGCCTACCGCAAGGAGATGAGCAAGCATCACCCGGACAAGCTGGCCGCCAAGGGCTTGCCGCCGGAGATGATGGAGATGGCCAAGGAGAAGACCCAGGAGATCCAGCAGGCCTGGGAGTGGATCCGCGAGGCGCGCGGCATTCGCTGAGCGCCCCTTCGTCAGCCATAAAAAATGCCCGTCGCTGACGGGCATTTTTGTTTGCGCTGTGTTTGTGCGTCGCGGCTTAGTGGCTGTCGACCCAGACGAACTTGAGTACGAACAGCAGAGCCACCACCAGCACGCAGGGGTTGATCTCGCGCCAGCGGCCGGTGCCCGCCTTCATCACGCAGTAGGAGATGAAGCCCACGGCGATCCCCTCGGTGATGGAGAAGCTGAACGGCATCATGACGGCGGTCATGAAGGCCGGCACCGCTTCGGTCAGGTCTTCCCACTTCACCCGGGTCAGCTCGGAGCACATCAGCACGCCCACGTAGATGAGGGCGCCCGCCGCCGCATACGCCGGCACCATAGCGGCCACCGGAGAGAAGAAGATCGCCAGCAGGAACAGCAGGCCGACCACGATGGCGGTGAGGCCGGTACGGCCGCCGACGGCGACGCCGGAGCTGCTTTCGATGAAGGCGGTGACCGAGGAGGTACCCATGAAGGCGCCGCCGACGGAGCTGGCGCTATCCACCAGCAGGGCCTGCTTCATGCGCGGGAAGTGCCCCTTGTCATCGGCCAGCTTGGCGCGGTTGGTAACGCCGATCAGGGTGCCGGAGGAGTCGAACAGGTTGACCAGCATGAAGGAGAAGATGATCCCGGCCAGGCTGATGTCGAGCGAGCCCATCAGATCCAGCTGGCCGAATACCGGCTCTATGCTGGGGGGCATGGAGACGAAGCCCTTGAAGGTGACGTCGCCAAACAGCCAGCCCAGGGTGGTGGTTACCACGATGGCGATCAGCACCGCGGAGTGGACGCCGCGGGCGGAGAAGATGCAGATCAGGAAGAAACCGAGCAGCCCCAGCAGGCAGGGCAGGGAGGTGAGGTTGCCCACCGTCACCATGGTGGCGGGGCTAGCGACTACGATGCCGGCGTTGTGCAGGCCGAGCAGGGCGATCAGCAGACCGATGCCGGCGGTGATGCCGACCCGCAGGGTGAGCGGAATGTTGGCGATGAGCCAGTAGCGTACCCGCAGCAGGGTGAGGATCAGCAGGCCCATGGCACCCCAGAAGATGGTGCCCATGCCCACTTGCCAGGAGTAGCCCATACCGGCCACCACCACGAAGGCGAAGAAGGCGTTGAGGCCCATGGCCGGGGCCAGCGCGATGGGCAGGTTGGCGAGCAGGCCCATCAGGATGCTGCCGATGCCGGCGATGAGGCAGGTGGTGACGAACACGGCCTGGGTGTCCATGCCTGCCGCAGAGAGGATCTGCGGGTTGACGAAGACGATGTAGACCATGGTCAGGAAGGTGGTGATGCCGGCGATCACTTCGGTGCGGGCGTTGGTGCCATGGCCCTTCAGGGCAAACAGACGCTCAAGCAATCCTTGCCCGGCGGCCTGTGCGGGGGCCTGGTGTGGTTGATTCATGTTGGATTCCAATAGGTGACGTGAAATAAGCAGCAGGCGAGGAGCCGGTCCCATCCATGCGGGCGTGATGCCCTGTTTCTGGTGGTTAAACAACCAGACTCGTCCTGATACCGTGACAGCGCGCACATTTTTACACAGGCGGCGCCGTTTACAAACCCCGGATCTGCGAGGCGGATCAATGAATAGAGCAAAAATTCAAACGTTTGCCCTGCCGAAAATAAAAAAGGTTCTCGCTGGAGAACCTTTTGCGCAGGCAGCTGCCCATCAGAGGGTCTTGAAGTAGCGCTCCACCAGCTGGGCCAGCACGGAGTCGAGGGTCTCCTGCACTTCCCCCAGCTCCCGCCCCAGGCGGCGCAGAAACAGGCTGGCCTGCTCTTCGGTCAGCTTGCGGCCGTCGATGAAAAACTCCTGCTCCGGCAACTGCTTGTCATAGCGGGGCAGCAGGGTCCAGTTCACCAGCTCGGGCTCCACGGCGGCGAAGATCTTGGCGGCGGCAGCGCAGAAGGTCTCGATGTGCGCCTTGCCGTCCGGCCCGAGGCAGCCGGGCTCGACCCGGATCTGGATGGTCAGTTTCTTCTCTGTGGTGGGCTGGGTCGTCATCTTGCTACATCCATGCATAAGGTATCCGTCTTGGATTGTAAGCGATCGGGCACAAGAAAGGGGAGCCTGGGCTCCCCTTGTGGCATGTGCCGGTTTACTTGGCGATGCGCTTGTCGTGATGGGAACGGTGCGGCTGATACAGAAGCCGCACTTGTTTGCCCTGTTACTTGGCGATGCGCTTGTACTTGGCGCGGTGCGGCTGGATGGCCTCGGCGCCGTAGGTCTTCTTCTTCCACTCTTCGTATTCGGTGAAGTTGCCCTCGAAGAAGGCGATCTTGCCCTCGTCCTGGTAGTCCAGGATGTGGGTGGCGATGCGGTCGAGGAACCAGCGGTCGTGGGAGATGACCATGGCGCAACCCGGGAACTCCAGCAGGGCGTTCTCGAGGGCGCGCAGGGTTTCGATGTCCAGATCGTTGGTCGGTTCATCCAAGAGCAGCACGTTGCCGCCGGTCTGCAGCAGCTTGGCCAGGTGCAGACGGCCGCGTTCACCACCGGACAGCTCGCCAACCCGCTTCTGCTGATCGGCGCCCTTGAAGTTGAAGCGGCCTATGTAGGCGCGGCTCGGGAACTCGTAGTTGCCGATGCGCAGGATGTCCTGGCCGTCGGCGACTTCCTCGAACACTGTCTTCTTGTCGTTCATGCTGTCGCGGAACTGATCCACCGAGGCCAGCACCACGGTCTCACCCAGGGTGATGGAACCGGAGTCCGGCTGCTCCTGACCCGACATCATGCGGAACAGGGTCGATTTACCGGCACCGTTCGGACCGATGATGCCGACGATGGCCCCCTTCGGAATGGAGAAGGAGAGATCGTCGATCAGCTGGCGGTCACCGTAGGACTTGCAGAGGTTTGCCACCTCCACCACCTTGTCGCCGAGGCGCGGTCCGGGCGGAATGAACAGCTCGTTGGTCTCGTTGCGCTTCTGGTAGTCGTTGGTGTTGAGCTCCTCGAAGCGAGCCATACGGGCCTTGGATTTGGCCTGACGGCCTTTCGGGTTCTGGCGAACCCACTCCAGCTCTTTCTCGATAGACTTGCGACGAGCAGCTTCCGTGCTGGCTTCTTGCGCCAGACGGGCATCTTTTTGCTCCAGCCAGGAGGAGTAGTTGCCCTCCCACGGGATCCCTTCGCCGCGGTCCAGTTCCAGGATCCAGCCGGCCACGTTGTCGAGGAAGTAACGGTCGTGGGTGATGGCCACGACGGTGCCCTCGTAGTCATGCAGGAAGCGCTCCAGCCAGGCCACGGATTCCGCATCCAGGTGGTTGGTCGGTTCGTCCAGCAGCAGCATGTCCGGCTTTTCCAGCAGCAGGCGGCACAGCGCCACCCGGCGGCGCTCACCACCGGAGAGGTGCTTGATCTGGGCATCCCAGGCCGGCAGGCGCAGGGCGTCGGCCGCGCGCTCCAGCTGGTTCTCCATGTTGTGGCCGCCCTGGGCCTGGATGATGGCTTCCAGCTCGCCCTGTTCGCGGGCCAGCTTGTCGAAATCCGCATCCGGGTCGGCGTAGGCCGCATAGACCTCGTCCAGCCGGGCCATGGCGCGTTTCACCTCGCCGACCGCCTCTTCGACCGCTTCGCGCACGGTCTGCTCCGGATCCAGCTTCGGTTCCTGCGGCAGGTAGCCGATCTTGATGCCGGGCTGCGGACGGGCTTCCCCTTCGATCTCGGTATCGATGCCCGCCATGATGCGCAGCAGGGTCGATTTACCGGCGCCGTTCAGACCCAACACGCCGATCTTGGCGCCCGGGAAGAAGGAGAGGGAGATGTTCTTGAGAATATGACGCTTGGGCGGCACTACCTTGCCGACCCTGTTCATGGTGTAAATAAATTGAGCCATTGGCTAATTCTCTTCCTTTTCAGCAGGTTAATGTCTTGACATTAACAGACTGATGTCGTGGTGGGGCCAGGTCGACGCAGGTCAACCGGGTTCCAAAAAACCCGTCGATTGTAAACCAATGGGCGAGGGGGGGCAAAGGTGGCACCCGGTCGGCCATTCCCTTTGCCGGGGCCATCACAGCCTGCTGCAACGGGGCGCCAAACTTGGCATGATGAAGGCCCTGTTTGCCCCGGAGTTTGCATGACCAGCCTGCCTTCAGCCCCGCCTCTGGCGGCCACCCTCGCCGCCATGGGGCTGTCACCCGTCATCGGTGAGCCGCTTGCCGCCAGCCTGCCCCGTTTGACCTTGCAGCCGGGTCAGCCGCTGCTGGCCCAGGGGGCGATGCAGGAGTCGGCCTTCTACCTCGAGCGAGGCATCGCCCGCGCCTGTCACTACGCCTGGGACGGGCAGGAGCGCTGCAAGGAGTTCTACTTCGAAGGGGAGCTCTGTCTGCTCTACGACAGCTGGCTCACCGGGTCGCCTGCCCGCTACCAGCTGGAGGCCGTCACGGCGCTGCAGCTGGTGCGGGTACCGCTCGCCCTGCTGGACGAGCCCGCCTGGCAGCCGGTCTGCATGGCCCTGTTGCGCCAGCAGCTGTGCTACAAGGAGCGCAAGGAGGCCTTCTTGCTGCTGCACTCCCCCGAAGAGCGCTACCGGGAGCTCTGCCGCACCTTCCCTCACTGGCCGGCGCGGCTCACTCAGGTGCAGCTCGCCAACTACATCGGCATCAGCCCGGTCACCCTGTCGCGGATCCGCCGGCGCATTAACACGGGTTAATGCCGCTCTCCGGCCATCCCCTCATGCTGCGCCATCCAAATGACGGACGAGGGGTGGATGATGTCGCTGTTTCTGTGGTCGCAACTGGTGGTGAGCCTGGCCTTGTTGCTCGATCTGTTGTCGTTTCAGTTGCGGGATCGTCGCAGGATCCTGGCCTGTCTGGCCCTCTCCTGCGCGCTCAATGCCGGTCACTTTGCCCTGCTCGGGCAGTGGTCGGCCGCCTGCCTGTTGCTGCTGGCCAGCGTGCGCTTTCTGGTGAGTATCTGGCTGGTTAGGCGCATCTTTATGTGGTTTTTCATGGGGTTGGCCTGTGCGGCTGCGCTGGCGACCTATCAGGGCGTACTCTCATTGATCGGGCTGCTGGCCAGCCTGCTGCAGACCCGGGCTGCGTTTTGCCTAGATGATCGCCTGCTGCGGCGCTGGATGCTGCTGGGTACCCTCTGCTGGCTGGCCAACAACCTGCTGGTGGGGTCGCCCGTGGCGGCACTGATGGAGGGGCTGTTTCTGGTCAGCAATCTGGTGGGTTACTACCGCCACTATGGGCGCAGGGCATGTCCGGGGAGTTGATATCGGCTGCGGGAGAAACCGTGGGGCAAGTCCTGCCTGATAGGGATTACAAAGTAGAGAGGCCGCCATAGTGGCGGCCTCTCTGGCATGTCAGGCTTTGTTGAAGCCGTTGATGAGCGCTTTTGCGTAATCGATGACGAACTGCTGGCAGTGGATGGCGGTCTGCGGATCGAACTCCTCGCCGTGCAGATCGGTGTTGGAGAGCACCCGGATGCCCACGAAGGGCACCTTGTAGGCCTCGGCTACCAGGGCGGCGGAGGAGGTCTCCATCTCTTCCGCGGCGGTATGGTAGGTCTGATGCAGCCAGTTGATGCGGGCGACCTGGCGGTTCCACTCGTCGGCGGTGCCTATGATGCCGGGGACCACCCGACCGTGACGATAACGGTCGGCCATGCCGAGGGCGCGGCCGACCAGCTCGGGATCGCCGGCAAAGGCGGAGTGTTCCACCAGCTTGCCGTTGTCGCGCAGGCGCATGGTGACCTCGAAGTTGTGCCATCTGCTCGGGTCGACGCCTTGCTCGGCGGGCGTCAGATCACTGCGGTAGGCCCCCATGTTGAAGCTCTTGGTGCCGATGACGATGTCACCCCGGTGCAGCGCCGGATCGTGGCCGCCCGCCGTGCCCTGGTTGATGACGAGGCGTGGCTGGAAGCGCTCCATGGCGAGGGTGGTGGCCGCGGCGGCATTGGCCAGCCCCACCTCGGTGCGGGAGACGACCACCGGATAGCCCGAGAGGGTGCCCTGCCAGTAGGTCCAGGCGCCCACGGTCAGCTCTTGCTTGTCCTTGAGGGCGGCCACCAGGGTCTCGACTTCGACATCCATCGCCCCCTGGATCAGGATGGGGGCGGGAGCCGGCTTGGCCGCCACGACGGCGGAGGAGAAGAGGGCAAGCAGGGTGAGCAGGCGCGAGCAGCGTTTGATGAAATTCATGGATTACCTGTAGAACGTGCGAGAAAGCGCCGGATCCTACCGAAAGGCAAACGATTGCGCAAATGCAGGTATGGTTTTTGTCAATAGCGGGCCGGCAGGGAGCCTGGCTCAGGGCTGCTTGTGGCCAGCGAAGTAGAGTACCCGCCGCACATATTGCTGGGTCTCCTGATAGGGGGGGATGCCGCCATACTGCTCCACCGATTTTTCGCCAGCGTTGTAGGCCGCCGACATCAGGGTCCAGTTGCCGTCGAAGTGGGTGTGCAGCCACTTGAGATAGGCCACGCCGCCCTTGATGTTCTGCTCCGGATCGAAGGGGCGGGTCACCCCAAAGCGCTGCTGGGTCTCGGGGATGAGCTGCATCAGCCCCTGGGCATTCTTGGGGGAGACGGCGCGGCTGTCGAGGTTGGATTCGGCGATGGCGATGGCCAGCACCAGCCGTTCGTCGATGCGGTGGCGCTTGGCGGCGTGGCGCAGCATGGTGGCCAGCTTCTGCTTGGCGGGCGACTGGCGGGCCAGATAGGCCTCCAGATTGAAGGGGGTGGTGGGAATGGCGGCGAAGTAGCCGCCGGATCCACCGACGCCGCTGCCGCACTGATCCCCCATCACGGCATTGCCGACCCGGTTGTTGTAGTAGCGGGCGGCCTGCTGGTTGCCAAGGCGGATCGCCATGGCCAGGTAGGCGTTGGCCATGCGGGGGTTGCGAACCGAGCCCGGGCCGGTGGCGAGCAGGCGGCCGATGCGAAAGTAACCTTCCGGGTTACCCGTGGTGGCGGCGGCGCAGTAGAAGTGGATGGCCTGGGTCAGGTTGCCCTGACTCTGTGCCTGCTGACCTTTCTTCAGTGCGCTGAGCGCCTTGGGCGCCTGTCTGAAATCCCTGCTTTGCGCCGCTGCCTGCCCGGTGCCGGCCAGCAACAGCGATAAAAAAAGCAGCAAAAACAGCCTGTTTTCGCTGGAACTCGACATGGATTCTCTCCTGTTGGGGTACAGAAGATATAGGGGAACATGGCCTGCTCCGCCATTAATCCAGTGGATCCTGTTGTTATGGATCCGGGTATCCAGAGATCAAAACGGTATGGAACCAATGACCGAAGCTGATGCGGCAGGGGTTGGCGACGGCTCATAAGGATCGCAGCCAGCAAAGGGGTTGCTAGATAAGCTGCCCCTGGCCAGGCTCGGCACCATCGGCACCATCGGCACCATCGGCACCATCGGCACCATCGGCACCATCGGCACCATCGGCCCCATCGGCCCCATCGGCCCCATCGATACCGTCAGCGCCATCAATACCATCAGCACCGTCCATGCCGTTGGCACCGGCGCTGCCATCGCTGCCCGGTTCAGGGAGCCACTGGCCATTGTCCGCCGGCGGACAGTCATCACCGGCCGGGCAGGGAGTGCGGGCCTGCAGCGGGGCACCGTGCAGGCAGCCAAGCAGCAACAGCAGAGAGCAGAGGGGACGAGTCGGTTTCATGGAATTGACCAGGCATGAACAAGGAGAGAGGAAGGGAGGGGCCTTGCTGGCCCCTCAGACGTCGAGGTGATAGGGCTGCTCGTCCGGCTCGGTGGCGGGCAGCTGGCGATACATCAGGCGAATTTCGCTCGCCACCCAGAGCGAGAGCAGGCCGAGCAGGCTCAGCAGTGGCGCCAGGGTGTGGCTCTGTTGCAGTCCGTAGGCAGACAAGGCGGCGCCCAGCAACAGCAGAATACGGATCATGAGGTGACTCCTTCTCATCATGGTGAGGGCGCGGATGCGTGCCCGTGTGGCACCAAGTGTGGCCAGTATACCCCAGTCGGTGCCCGGCAAACCGCCATCCGCTTCACATCCCCATCCTAAGGGCGGAGGTAGTTAAGCGCCATCCGATTAACTCATCAATCCGCGGTCGGCCGGTTCATCTGCGCGCTCATGGTGTCGATGAAGTGGCGGATCGCCACCGCGGCCGGCTGGCCGTCGCCGGGCGGGGCGTAAAGCACGCAGAGATCGGCGGGGATCGCTTGCTCGAGCCGGATGAAGCGCACGTGGGGCCACTTCTGGCGGGCGTAGCTGGCCGGCACCAGCGCCACCTGCAGGCTGGTGGCCACCACCGCCATCAGGGTGTTGGGTTCGACCACCTCCTGGTTGAGATGGGGGTAGAAGCCCTCCACCAGACAGGCGTTGATGATGAGGTCGGTAGAGGAGGAGTTGGCGCGGCTCATCAGGACGAACGGCTCCCCCGCCAGCTCGGGCAGGGAGACCAGCTTGCGATCCCGCAGCGGATGCTCGTCCGACACCACCAGCACCATGGACTCGCGATAGATGGTTTCGGCCAGCAGCGGATGGATGTTGACGGTGTCGGCGAAGCGGGCGAGGCCGAGGTCTATCTCCTTGCGCGCGAGCGCCTGTTTCTGCCGCTCGGGGGAGAGCTCGGTGAAGGTGATCTCGAACTCGGGGTGGCGCTGGTGACACTGGCGGATCACCTCGCCAAAGCCGGCCCAGAAGATGGAGCTGACCAGCCCGATGCGGATCTGGTTACGCTCCATGCGCCCCGCCTGCACCACCCGGTTGAGGCCGCTTTCCAGCACGTCGAACAGCAGGGCGCACTCGGCCTGCAGCAGCCGGCCGGTGGCGGTGAGGCTCACCTGGCGGGTGTGGCGCTCGAACAGCGCCAGCCCCAGCAGGGATTCGAGTTCCTTTATCTGGGCGCTGAGCGGCGACTTGGAGACATTGAGCTGCAGGGCGGCCCGGCTGAAATGCCCCTGGCTGGCCACCGCATGGAAGTAGCGCAGCATCTTGAGGGTGACGCGATCGCGCCAGTGACTGTCGAGGGCCAAGCGACCTCCTTCGGTGGCTGATTGAGGGCCGGGTGCGATCCCCGTCAAAGTTTGCGCGACCGGTGCGTGCGGCAGCAGGGCCGCTGCGCGGCGGATGGTCGATCCGGCTCACACCTTTGCCGGTCCGTTTTGACCGTGGCGGGACTGGCTGGCGGCAAAACGGGGCCAATCAGCGCCATTCATGCCAGTTCCTTTGGTTTTCAGCCATCTCCCGGCGGGAAATTGTGCTGAAAATCAGGATAGTCAGGCCGATTTTAGCGATTTTTATCGCCCAATACCTCCCCTAGAGTGAGCGCCATGTCCCATTTACAGCCTCAAGAGGTGCAGCTCATGCAACAAGATCCGGTACTCAACGCCGTCGCCACCATTCTCGCCCGCAAGCCGGGGTTTGCCCCCCGCGCCGCCATGATCCTGGGCTCCGGCCTCGGTGTGCTGGCCGATGCGCTGGAGGAGAAGGTCACCATTCCCTACGAGGAGCTGGACGGCTTCCCGGTCAGCACGGTGGCCGGCCACAGCGGCGAGCTGGTGCTCGGCAAGCTGCACGGGGTGGATGTGGTCTGCATGAAGGGGCGCGGCCACTACTACGAACACGAAACCATGAAGGTGATGACCACCCCGGTGCGCACCTTCAAGCGGCTGGGCTGCGAGCTGCTGCTGGTGACCAACGCGGCCGGCTCGCTGCGCCCGGAGCGGATCGGGGTCGGCTCCCTGGTCATCTTCAACGATCACATCAACACCATGCCGGGCACCCCCATGACGGGCGCCAATGACGAGGCCTACGGCCCGCGCTTCTTCAGTCTGGCCAATGCCTATGACAAGAGCCTGCGCAGCGAGGCGCTGGCGCTGGCCGAGCGGGAGGGGATCGCCGTCAATCAGGGGGTGTTCGTCTCCTACAGCGGCCCCTGTTTCGAGACCGAGGCCGAGATCCGCATGATGCAGATCATCGGTGGCGACGTGGTGGGGATGTCGGTGGTGCCAGAAGTGGTCAGCGCCGCTCACTGTGCGCTGCCGGTGCTGGCCATCTGCGCCATCACCAACATGGCGGAGGGGCTTGGCGACGTGCAGCTCTCCCATGAGCAGACCCTCAAGTGCGCCAAGCTGGCGGAAACGGACTTCATCCGCCTCATCAACGCCTTTATCAAGCACCACTTTCAGTAAGCAGGGAACGACCAGGAGGTCAGTTATGTTTGCAGCAGGATTTCTCGGTATGGCGGCGCTGATCCTCATCGCCGTGCTCGCATCGACCAACCGCAGGGCCATTAGCCTGCGCACCGTGGGGCTGGCGCTGGCCTTGCAGGTCGCCATCGGTGCCCTGGTGCTCTATGTACCGCTGGGGCGCCGGGCGCTGGAGGGGATGGCTCACGGGGTCGACGCCGTGCTGGCGAGCGGCAAGGCGGGCATCCACTTCCTGTTTGGCAACCTGGTCAACTTCTCGGTGGACGGCATCGGCTTCGTGTTTGCCCTCAACGTGCTGCCGCTGGTGGTGTTCTTCTCGGCGCTGATCGCCGTGCTCTACTATCTCGGCATCATGCAGCTGGTGATCCGCTTCATCGGCGGCGCCATGGCGCGACTGCTCGGCACCTCCCAGACCGAATCCATGTCGGCGGTGGCCAACGTCTTCGTCGGCCAGAGCGAGGCGCCGCTGGTGGTCAAGCCCTACATGCCCAAGATGAGCGATTCGGAGTTCTTCGCCGTCATGTGTGGCGGCATGGCCTCGGTCTCCGGCACCGTGCTGGCGGGTTACGCCATGATGGGTGTCGACATGCAGTACCTGCTGGCCGCCTCCTTCATGGCGGCGCCGGGCGGGATCCTGTTCGCCAAGCTGATCATTCCCGAAACCAGCCAGCCGGACTATGTGTTCGACAACAGCATCCAGTTTGACGGCAAGAAGCCGGAGAACGTGCTGGCGGCGGCAGGCGAGGGGGCCAGCAGCGGCCTCAAGCTGGCGGCGGCCATCGGCGCCATGCTGATCGCCATGATCGGCCTGGTGACCCTGGTCAACACCCTGCTGGGCGGGGTGGGGGAGATGGTGGGCATGCCGCTCTCCCTCGAGCTCATCCTGGGCTGGATCTTCTCGCCGCTCGCCTTCCTGCTCGGGGTACCGCTGGCGGACATCGGCATCGCTGGCGCCATGATCGGCAAGAAGCTGGTGGTGAACGAGTTCGTGGCCTACAGCGACCTCTCCCCCTACCTGAAAGACGCCAGCACTGTGACCGCCGCCGGCCTGCAGGTGCTGGAGGAGAAGTCCAAGGTGATCATCAGCTTTGCCCTGTGCGGCTTTGCCAACCTGGCCTCCATGGGGATCCTGATCGGTGGCCTCGGCACCCTCTGCCCTTCCCGCACCGAGTTCATCGCCCGCTACGGCCTGCGTACCGTGCTGGCTGCCACCTGTTCCAACCTGATGAGCGCCGCCATCGCCGGGATCTTCTTCTCCCTGGCCTGAGCGTCCCATCCTTTATCCCGGGGCGCTGCGGCGCCCCTTTCTTATCCCGACAGGAGCCTTCCATGATTCCAGCTACTGCTTTTGCACCTGCCTGCGCCGCCACCGAGGCCGCCAGCCGAGCCATCCACTTGATGGATCTCACCAGCCTCAATGACGATGACCACGACGCGCGCATCATAGCGCTCTGCCATCAGGCGCAGACCCCGGTCGGCAACACCGCTGCGGTCTGTATCTATCCGCGCTTCGTGGGGCTGGCCAGGCTCACCCTAGCGGCCCAGGGCACCCCCGAAATCAAGGTCGCCACCGTGGTCAACTTCCCCCACGGCGACGATGAGTTGGATGTCGTGCTGGCCGAGACCCGCGCAGCCCTGCTCGATGGCGCCGACGAGATCGATCTGGTGATCCCCTGGCGTGCGCTCAAGGCGGGGGACGAGGCACCTGCCCGGGCACTGGTGCGCGGCTGCAAGGCGTTGTGCGGAACGCGGCTGCTCAAGGTGATCATCGAATCCGGCGAGCTGCAGGAGCCCGCGCTTATCCGCGCCGCCTCCCTGCTCGCCATCGAGGAGGGGGCCAATTTCATCAAGACCTCCACCGGCAAGGTGCCGGTCAATGCCACCCCCGAGGCGTGTCGCATCATGCTGGCGGCCATCGCCGAGTGCGGTGCGCAGAATCGGGTGGGTTTCAAGGCGGCAGGCGGGGTGAAAAGCGCGCAGGAGGCGGGGGAGTATCTGGCCATGGCGGCCGCACTCTTTGGCGATGAGTGGCTGGTTGCCGATCGCTTTCGCTTCGGCGCCTCCAGCCTGCTTGGCCAGTTGCTGGCCACTATCGAAGGCAAGAAGCCGGTTGCTGCCGACGGCAGTTATTGAATCATTCCAATCCAGTGCGGCGCCCGGCGGGGCGCCCCTTTGCACAGGTGCATGCCATGTCCCATCCCCGTTTTCATTTCGTGCAGGCCCACGGCAAGGTGCTGCTGTTCACCCTGCTCATCAGCCTCTCCTTTCCCATCGGCAGCGCCCTCACCGCGGTGTTGGACCCATTGGTGGTGACCTGGGCGCGCTACCTGCTGGCGGCGCTCACCTTCGTGATTCTGCTGGCGTGTCAGCGCCGTCTCGCGCTACCTTCGCTGCGGGATCTGGGGCGTTATACCCTCATCTCGCTGCCGGCCCTCTGCTACTTCGTCGCCATGTTCGTGGCGTTGCAGGAGACCAGCGCCCTCGATGCCAGCGCGCTCTACACCACGGTGCCCCTCATCAGTGCGCTGGCCAGCATGCTTGTTCTGCAGCGCCGCATCGGCTGGTCGATGGCGTTCGCCCTGCTGGGGGGCATGGTGGCGGCCGCTCTCATCATCTTTCGCGGTGAGCTGAGCCAGCTGGCGAGCCTGAGCCTCACCCCCAGCAACCGCATCTATCTGCTGGGCTGCGTGGGGATGGCACTCAACCCCATACTGGTGAAGCGCTACTACCGGGGCGAGTCGTTTGCCCACCTCACCTGCTGGACCCTGATCTGCGCCACCCTGCTGCTTACCCTGGTGGTGGCGCCGCGGCTGCTGACAACCGACTGGCAGCAGGTGTCGCTGCCGCTCTGGCTCGGCCTTGCCTATCTGGCGCTGTTTGCCACGGCGCTCAGCTTCTTTTTGTTCCAGCAGGGGAGCGTGGTGCTGCAGCCGGAGCAGGTCTCGGCCTACACCTACCTGATCCCGGTGCTGGTGTTGTTGACCGGCATGCTGAGCGGGGAGGAGGTGATCTGGCGGCAGGTGGGCTGGGGCGTGCTCGGCGTGCTGCTGACCATGGCGGTCATGGTGCTGGTGCCCGCTCGGCAGGCACGCCGTGCCTGAATGGGTCAGCGGGCGGGCTGGTAGTAGTCGAGATACCAGCGTACGAACGCGGCAACCCCTTCCTTGATGGAGGTGGCGGGGCGCAGGCCGGTGAGGGTGTGGAGGGGCTCGCTGTCGGCCCAGGTGGCGTGCATGTCGCCCGCCTGCATCGGCAGCATCCGCTTGATGGCGGGCCTGTCCAGCGCCTGTTCCAGCGCCTCGATGAAGTCGAGCAGCCGCACCGGCTGACCATGGCCGATGTTGAGGATGCGATAGGGGGCGGCGCTCTCGGCCGGGCTCTGCTCGCCGGCGTGCCAGTGAGGGTTGGGGCGGGGCGGCAACTCGGCGACGGCCAGGATCCCCTCGACGATGTCGTCGATGAAGGTGAAGTCGCGGCTGAGATCGCCCTGGTTGTAGACGTCGATGGGTTCGCCCGCCAGGATGGCGCGGGTGAACTTGGCGATGGCCATGTCGGGCCGGCCCCAGGGGCCGTAGACGGTGAAAAAGCGCAGCCCCGTGGTGGGCAGGCCGTAGAGCGCCGAGTAGGCGTGGGCCATCAGCTCGCCGCTCTTCTTGGTGGCGGCATAGAGGGAGACCGGGTGGTCCACCTGCTGATCGGCACTGAACGGCAGCTGCTCGCCCATGCCGTAGACCGAGCTGGAGGAGGCGTAGATCAGATGCCGGATGCCGTGCTGGCGGCACCCCTCCAGCACTGTCAGCATGCCGGTGAGGTTGCTCTCGCTGTAGGCAAACGGGTTTTCCAGCGAGTGGCGCACCCCCGCCTGGGCACCCAGGTGGAGCACCCGCTCGAACTGCCCCTCGGCAAACAGGGCGGCCATGCCGGCCTGGTCTGCCAGCTCGCCCTGCACGAAGCGAAAATGGGGGAAGGGGGTCAGCATCGCCAGGCGAGCCTCCTTGAGGCTCACTTCGTAGTAGTCGTTGAGGTTGTCCAGCCCCACCACCTGATGACCCGCCTCGCACAGCCGTCTGGCCACGTGAAAACCGATAAAGCCGGCGGCGCCGGTGACCAGATACTTCATGGTTGGGGTCCTGTGCAGATCATGGGGCTCCTGACGGTGATGGGAAAAGGGGCTGCGCGCTTTGTAGCAGAGCCGGCGCATCTGTGCCATGGCAAGCCGCCCGTGTCGGCGCAGCGGGGGCGGCTCAGGCGCGGCATGCTGCATCTTGGTGCAGCGGCTGTCAATGGAGAATGACAGGCACCAAAACGGGGCGTGGGCGGCAACTATTGTGATCATGGTCGCAAAAAATAGACTGAACCCCATAACGAAGCCCTGCGGACAGGGCTCGCGCCCGCCAGACGGGCAACTGACACTCTTTCACTTCGCTATTGGATACCGGTTATGGACAACACCCCTGGCTCGGCGCACTCCGTTCGGACTGCGCACCCCCTCTATGAAGACGTCATCGCCCTGCTGACCGCGGCCGGCTTCGTCTCCCTCGGCATCTTTCTGTTTCATCAGGTCGGTCTGCTCAC
The DNA here is from genome assembly GCF_013085525.1 of Aeromonas sp. 1805. Lineage (NCBI taxonomy): Bacteria > Pseudomonadati > Pseudomonadota > Gammaproteobacteria > Aeromonadales > Aeromonadaceae > Aeromonas > Aeromonas sp. 1805. The sequence goes on from NZ_CP038515.1 coordinate 2,550,131, forward strand.
CGGCGGCACCGCCGGGCTGGCGCTGCTGCTGCAGCAGGTGACGGGGCTGAGCTTCGGCCTGCTGTTCTTCGGCATGAACTTGCCCTTCTATGCCCTGGCCTGGTTCAGGATGGGGCCGCGCTTCACCCTCAACACCTTCGTCTCGGTGGCGGCGGTCTCCTTCATGACGGATCACCTCAACGCCGTGCTGCAAATCGGCAAGATTGAGCCGGTCTACGCGGCGCTGATAGGCGGTACCCTGATCGGCATGGGGTTGCTCATCATGTTTCGCCACAAATCGAGCCTGGGCGGCTTCAACATCCTGGCGCTGTTTATCCAGGATCGATTCGGCATCCGCGCCGGCAAGCTGCAGATGGGGCTGGATTGCACCATCGTCATCGCCTCTTTCTTCGTGGTGCAACCCTGGATCCTGGCGCTCTCCGTGGTGGCGGCCATCATCTGTAACCTGGTGTTGACACTCAACCACAAGCCGGGCCGCTATCAGATCGCTTGACGAGAAAAGAATCATATGAGGCTGTTTGGCAGGCGATTAGCCTGCCCGCCTTGCAAACAAACAGAGCGCCTGATGGCGCTCTGTTGCTATCTGCCGCACGGCCATCACCGCATCACACCACCATGGGCAGCCCGCTTTCGGGGTGGAGGATCACCTGGGCCGGGTAGTCGTAGAGCCGATCGATGAGATCAGGCGTCAGCACCTCGCGCGGGGTGCCGTCTGCCATCACTCTGCCCTGTTCCAGCATCACCAGCCGGTCGGCGTAACGGGCCGCCAGATTGAGGTCGTGCAGCACCACCAGCACGGCGGTATGGCGGGCGGCGAGGGCGCGCGCCATGGTGAGCAGCTGGTGCTGGTACTTGAGATCGAGCGCCGAGGTGGGTTCGTCGAGCAGCAGCAGCCGGGCTTGCTGCGGTTCGTCCGGTGCCTGCCAGATCTGGGCCAGCACCCGGGCGAACTGCACCCGCTGGCGCTCCCCGCCGGAGAGGCCGGGATAGAGCCGGCCGGCCAGGTGATCGACCCCGGCATGGGTCATGGCGGCCCGGACTATCTGGTCGCGCCGGCTGGCCGGTTCGCTGTGGGGCAGCCGGCCCATGGCCACCACCTCCTCGCACAGGAAGGGGAAGTTCAGGGACGAGCTCTGCGGCAGCACCCCAACCCGATGGGCCAGCTCGGTGCCGGCCCACTCCTGCCGTTCCCGACCAAACAGGCGGATCTCCCCCTGATGTTCCAGCTCGCCGGTGAGGCATTTGAGCAGCGAGCTCTTGCCGGCGCCGTTGGGGCCGAGCAGGGCGGTGAGGCTGCCCGCCTGCAGGCTGAGGTCGAGCCTGTCCAGAATGGGGCGGCCACCCCGGCTGAGGCTGAGCTGGCGACAGTGCAGCAGGGTCGATGAAGCAGACAAGAGGAGTCCTCCGGTTAAAGCGTCCGGCGGCCCTTGACCAGCAGCCAGATGAAGAAGGGGGCGCCCAGCAGGGCGGTGATGATGCCGACCGGCATCTCGGCCGGCGCCAGCAGGGTGCGGGCCAGCATGTCGGCGCCCAGCAGCAGGGCGGCCCCGAGCAGGGCGGAGAGCGGCAGCAGCCGGACGTGGTTGGGGCCGGTCAGCAGCCGTACCAGGTGGGGCACCACCAAACCGACGAAACCGATCATGCCGGCCACCGCCACCGCCACGCCGACCCCGGCGGCGGTGAGCAGGATCAGCCGCCGTTTGAGGGACTGCACCTGGATGCCGAGGTGGCGGGCCTCCCCTTCACCCAGCAGCAGGGCGTTGAGGGGGTTGGCATCGCGCAAGAACAGAATGAGCAGGGCAACCAGGGTCAGCAGCGCCAGCGCCACGTCTACCGGCTTGCCCGCCGCCAGCGACCCCATCTGCCACAGGCTCAGGTTGCGCAGCATCTGATCGTCGGCGAGATAGGTGAGCAGGCCGATGACGGCGCCGGACAGCGCGGTGACGGCCACCCCGGCCAGCAGCATGACGGTGACCGAGGTGCCGCCTTCCCGGGTGCCGAGCAGATAGACGAGGGTGGTGGTCAGCGCTCCGCCGAGAAAGGCGAGCAGGGGCAGCAGGCCGATGCCGAGCAGGCTCTGCCACTGCTGGCCGAGGGGGGCCAGCAGCACGATGGCCAGCGCCGCGCCGAGTGCCGCGCCGCCGGAGACCCCGATGATGCCGGGGTCGGCCAGGGGGTTGCGAAACAGCCCCTGCATCACGGCGCCGCAGAGGCCGAGAATCCCCCCTACGGCGATGCAAAGCAGGGTACGCGGCAGGCGGATCTCCTGCACGATCAGCAGCTTGTGAGCCTCAATCCCGCTCCCTTGGCCGGCGAACAGGGCACGCAGGCTCTCGCCAAAGGAGAGGGCCATGGGGCCGGTGGCCAAGGATCCGACCAGCAGCAGCGCCAGAGCGCCGCCGGTGAGGCACAGCAGCCAGGGCAGTGGCAGACGCATCATGAACCCAGCTTGATCCACTTGGCGATCTGGCTGGCCTGCTGCAGCGAGGTGAGGCTGAGCCCCCCTTGCAGGGCGTGACCGTCGATGGCGTGGATGGCCCTGTTCTTGCCGGCCGGGGTGGCGGAAAGGGCGGGCACCTGGCTCAGCACGGTTTCAGGATCCTGATACTGCTGCCAGTCGCGGCCGCTCACCAGCACCAGATCGGGCTGCAGCTCGATCAGGGATTCGGTGGAGACGGGCTTGTAGTCTTGCAACTGGGCCACCGGGTTGACGCCGCCGGCCAGGGTGAGCAGGGCACTGGCGGTGGTGTTGCCGCCGGCGATGCTGGTGGGCTGGCCCTTGTGCAGCAGCAGGAAGACCACCTTGAGCGGTTCGTTCTGCTTCGCCTGGGCGGCCAGCTGCTCGCTCTGGGTCTGGATCTCGGCCTTCAGGCGGGAGCCGGCGGCCGGATCCTTGAGCAGGGCGGCCAGGGTATCGATGCGCTGGTTGAGGTTGGCGAGGGTGGGGGCGGTGGGCAGCACGTCCACCTCGACCCCGGCCCGGCGCAACTGCTCCAGGGCGGGCGGTGGCCCCATCTCGTCGCTGCCGACCAGCCGGGTCGGCGCCAGGCTCAGGATCCCTTCGGCGGCAAGAGCGCGGTGATAGCCGACCCGTGGCAGGTTTTTCGGCTCTGGGCTGCTGATGTCGGTGGCGATGAGGCTCTGCTCACCGCCCAGCGCCAGAATGAGTTCCGTGGTGGCCGGGCCTATGCTGACGATACGTTCCTGCGCCAGAACGGGCAGGGACCAGGCTGAGCAGCCGAGCAGGCTGAGTGCGAGGGCAAAACGACGGCCCATGCTAACCTCCGAAGGGTGAATGAAGTTGGGTTGCCGCCGAGAATATCAAGCCGTCGAAAAAAATGCACTGAGAATGAAAGCGATTATCAATTGCGTTGGTTTGGGGCCTTCATTACAGTATCCGCCATGACAGAACAGGGATGCCACAGGCACCCCAAGGGAGAACCGATGAGCATTGCACAACGCATTCATGGGCTGCTGGAACAAGATCCCAGCGCTCACCCATCCACCATCGCCGCCGAGCTGGCCGTCAGCGAATGGGAAGTGGTACGCCACCTGCCGGCCGAGCTGGTCACCCTGGTGCCCGCCGAGCAGGCCGAAGCCCTGCTGGCGGATCTGGCCGACTGGGGCCAGGTGACCACCATCGTCGAGTCCGACGGCTCCATCTTCGAGGTGAAGGCCCCCTTCCCCCGTGGCAAGAGCGCCCGCGGCTACTACAACCTGATGGGGCGCGACGGCGAGATGCACGGCCACCTCAAGCTCGACAACGTGGTCGGCATCGCCCTGGTCAGCAAGCTGTTCATGGGCAAGGAGGGGCACTCCTTCCAGTTCTTCGGCCACAGCGGTCGCTGCATTTTCAAGGTCTATCTGGGGCGTGACGAGCAGCGTCAGCTGCTGCCGGCCCAGGTGGAACGCTTCATGGCCCTGCGCCACCAGTATCAAGAGGAAGTCAAAGCATGAGTGAACGTCAGGAGCGTCTGCAGAACCGCCTGCAACCGGAGATCCGCGAGTTTCGCGACGGTTGCCGCACCCTGCAGCTGGCGACGGTGGACAGTGAAGGCAACCCCAATGCCAGCTATGCCCCCTTCGTGCTGCAGGAAGATGGCTACTATGTGCTCATCTCCGAGATCGCCCGCCACGCCCGCAACCTGCAACAGGTGCCCAAGGTGTCGCTGATGCTGATCGAGGACGAGAACGGAGCCCGCGAACTGTTTGCCCGCAAGCGCCTTACCTTCGATGCGGTGGCCGAAGTGGTGGCCCGTGACGACGAGCGCTGGGAAAAGGCCATCGCCGCCCTGGAAGGGCGCTTCGGCGAGATAGTCAAGGGGCTCTCCAACCTCAAGGATTTCGTGCTGTTTCGTCTCAAGCCCGAGCAGGGGCTGTTCGTCAAGGGCTTCGGCCAGGCGTTCCGGGTCTCAGGCGACGAGCTGGTGGACTTCGTCCACCTGGTGGAAGGGCACAAGCGCGTCGACAACGGCGCCGAGCTGACCAGCCCGGCCGATGCGCCGGTCTGATCCACGCGATCACCAACATGACAAAACGGGCAGCCCTGGGGCTGCCCGTTTTTTATGGACGGTTTTCCCTCAATCCTGCCAGGAGGCCTTGTTGGGGAAGGCGTCGCGGTCGGCCCGGGTGGCGGTCTCGTTGCACTCGCCCCGGATCTTCCAGGAGGTCTGGCTCAGTACTATGTAGCCTTCACGGCAGTATTTGCGCTCGGCCAGCGCCTGGGTGAGCTGGGCATCCTGCAGCGCTTCACGCCGCTCCAGCAGGCTCTTGCTGCGACTCAGGCGGCTGCCGTCATCGTCCTGCAGGCGGGTGGGCAGGGTATCGAGCGGGGCGGCTTCGAAGGTGAAGCGCTTGCTCCCCTCCTCGTTGATGTGGGTCCTGAACAGGGGGGCCGGGCCATCCGGCTGGCGCCCCGGCAGGCCTGAGCAGGCGGTGATTGCCGGTAACAGCAGCGTGAAGGCAACGGCAGAGAGTAGACGCACACAAGACTCCAATCGGGTGATCGCTTCAGAGCGGACAGATTAACATGCCGGCTCGGGTTGGGTGGCGCCGAGCAGCTCATCCGTCGTGAGCAGGGTCACGCTTCTGCCTTTTGGCAGGCTGAGGTGACGCCACATCCAGTGATGGTGCTCGATGATCTGCTCCGCGCTCAGGTGGGGCCTGTCCGCCGTGGTATGGGCGTCGGTCACCGCCACCACCTCGAAGCCGCGGGCGGCGGCGCTGCGCAGCGTGGTGTCGACGCAAAAGTCGGTGGCACAGCCGCAGACGAGCAGCCTGTCCACCGCCTGTTCTGCCAAGAGGAAACCGAGCTCGGTGTCGAGGAAGCTGTCGCAGGCGGTCTTGCGTACCCGGCTGTCATGCCCCTGCGGGGCGAGATCGGCGTGCAGCTGCCAGCCCGGGCTGGCGGGATCCAGCTCGGTGCCGGGTTCGTCGTGCTGCACATAGATGACACGACCCTGTTTTGCCCGCACGCGTTCGGCCAATCGATTGATATTGGCGATGACCTGAGTGTCCTGATGGCGAGGCTGGGTGAACAGCCCCTGTTGCATGTCGATGACCAGTAACACATCCATATGAAATCCTTGGGCAAATGTTTGTCAGGGTGGCAGCCACTGGGCTCCTCAGACGCAAGGTCAGGGTTGCAGCCACTGGCTGCAGTCACGACTGCGGGATTGATGCAGTGCGCCCATATCTTGCTTCATTTCATCGGCATTTAGCCAGCGTTCCGGCAGGGGGCGATGCCGACCCGCACGTCGGCAACCCGGCCGGCCGCTGCTTGACCGTCACCCGCTTGCGGCGTCGTCAGCTCCGGCACGACCAGCGCCACCTTGAGATCCGGGTTGCGGCTGGCGATGCGGCTGGCCAGCCCCAGCCCGCCCTCTACGTGGAAGTTGCCGGCGATGTGCATGATGCGCTGGCCTGGGTGGCTGCGCAGGTAATCCACCATGCTCTCGGCCATGGTGTCGTCCCAGCTGGTCTGGGCGGCAAAGCGGCGGGCGTTGCTGTCGGCATCGCCATGATGGAGCGAGGCCATGAACTTCTGGCGATAGGGGTCATCGCCGAGGGTGAGGGTGCGGGCCAGCTGGCTGCGACGGCTGGCGGGCAGCTTCTCCAGCCAGGCCGGCCCCTCCTGGCCGACACAGCTCACCAGCGGTTTGGGCGCATTGGCGGCGATGACCGGCAGGTGGTGCGCCTTGGCGAACTCCACCAGCGGGCGATAGTCGCTCTGGTAGTTGGGCCAGGCGTTGCCGTCACGAATGAGCGCCGCCTCGCCGATGCGACCGGCCAGGTAGGCATCCAGCACCGGCTGATCGGCGCGGCTGAACTGCTCCATGGAGAGCACCAGAGGGCGACCGTCTGCGGCCAGGCCCGCCAGCATTCTGGCCTGCAGCAGGTGCACCGCCGGATGGGTGTGCAGCTCGCCGACCAGCACTATGTCGGCATCCGCCACCCGGGCCAGGGCCTGTTCGAGGGTCAGATCGTTCCCCTGGGTGGCCTTGAGCTGATAGTGGTAGAGGGTGCCGGCATCGTTGACGGGGGCCGTCGTGGCACAGGCGGCCAGCAGCAGGGGCAGGGTGAACAGGGGCAGTAGTCGGGTCATGGATGTCTCGCAGCGATGAGGTACCTGCACCATACAATGGCAGCATGGCGGGCGGGAAAACAGAGGGGCGTAGTGTAGAACCGAATTATGACAAAAGAAAATGAGAATGATTCCGTTTATTATTGATCTTTGTTGAGAGGTGGGTAAGATGCCAGCTGTTTGATAACAGTTCTCAATAAGGATTTGCAGTGGCCCATAACAACACCCTATCGCTGGTCGCCCTTGCCGTGGCGGCCGGCCTCGCTTCCCCGGTTTTTGCGGCGGACAAGAAAGCAGATGAAGTCATGGTGGTCAGTGGCTCTCGGATGGAGCAGAAACTGGAGGATGTCTCCGGCCCCATCTCGGTCATCACAGCCGAACAGATTGAAGAGCAGGTGGTGAGCAACGTCGCCGACCTGTTCCGTTACGAACCGGGCGTCACCGCCCTCGGCGGCGCCGGCGACGCCCAGACCTTCATCATTCGCGGCATGGGCGAGAACCGGGTCAAGATAGTGCGCGACGGCGTGCGCCAGAACGACGCTTACAAGAACGGCGGCGTGGGTCAGAGCTATTTCGACACCGACATGATCAAGCAGGTCGAGGTGGTCAAGGGACCGGCCTCGGCAGCCTACGGCTCTGATGCACTGGGCGGCGTCATCGCCATCACCACCAAGGATGCGGCCGATTTCCTCAAGGGTCGTGACAGCTACCTGGATGCCACCACCGGCTATGCCTCCAGCAGTCACCAGAAGATGGCCGGCGTTACCGGGGCCCTGCGCGCCGGCGCGTTCGAGAACCTGCTGCGCTACACCTGGCGTGACGGCGGGGTGACCCAGAACTACGACGGCGACAAGAACGAGTTCGACATTGTCAGCCAGGCCGTGCTGTTCAAGAGCCAGTGGAACCTGAGCGATGCCCAGTTCCTCAAGCTGACCGTCGACTACTTCAACGAGGGGCAGGACCCCGATGCCGTCGACCTCACCAAGGCGGGCTCGGTCTTCAACCAGCCGATCACCGACAAGGAGACCGACAACCTGTCGCTGGTGCTGGATCACGGCATCGCCCTGAACGCGCCCTGGGTCGATCGCATCGACAGCAAGATCTACTACGCCCGCACCAAGCAGACCATGGATCAGTACGCCTCTTCCAAATACCCGGTGCGGCCGACCAACCCCTACGTGACCAAGAACTCGCTGGACAACAACGGTTTCGAGCAGAAGAGCCTGGGTGCCCAGCTGAAGTTCAGCAAGGCGCTGGCGAGCCAGCGGCTGGCCTGGGGCCTGGAGTATGAGCACACCGACAACGAGCGGACCCGCTTCAAGGCGCCGACCGTGCCGGGGGATTTCGTCGGCTACAACGAGCTGAGCTTCCCCTCCACCACCACCGAGCACGGCGCCCTGTGGGCGTTTGACGAGCTGAAGTTCGGCGAGCGCTGGGTGTTGACGCCGGGTGCTCGCTACGACTACTACCGGATGAACCCAGATCAGGATCCCGCCTACACCGGCGAGAACCTCAAGCGCTTCTCCGAAGGGGAGTTCTCGCCCAAGCTGGGGCTGGTGTTCAAGGCGCACGAGGCGGCCAACCTGTTCGCCCAGTACAGCCACGGCTACAAGACCCCCATGTATGACAACGCGTTCTCCACCCTGAACCACCAGGCATACGGCTATCGCATCGAGCCCAACCCGAACCTCAAGCCCGAGAGCAGCGACGGCATCGATCTGGGGGTGCGCGGCAGCGCCGGCGGCTTCAGCTATGAAGTGGCCACCTTCTACAACAAGTTCGACGACTTCATCGAGCTGGCCGGGGTCGGCACCGAGGGCCGCACCGCGCTGTATCAGTATCAGAACCTGGACAAGGCAACCACCAAGGGGGCCGAGGCCAAGGCGGACTACTGGCTGAACGATCTGGTCAACGTCTGGGGCAACCTCTCCTACATCGAGGGCAAGGATGGCGACGGCAACTACATCAACAGCCTGAGCCCGCTCAAGGGGACCCTGGGTGTTCGACTGGAGCAGCCCAACTGGAACATCAACACCGCCCTGCGCTTTGCCGACGACATGAGCAAGGTGGGCAAGGATGCCAAGGGCAACGACAACATCAAGAGTGCGGGCTGGGGCGTGGTGGACATCTATGCCCAGTTCAAGCCGGTGCAGGATCTGCAGTTCAACGTGGGCGTCTTCAACTTGTTCGACAAGGAGTACGTCAACTACGAGAGCATCACCGGCCAGAGCGCCAGTGCCAGCACCAGCCGCCAGACCGAGCCGGGTCGCAACCTGAGTGCACGGGTCAAGTACGTGTTCTGATGAATGCACACCACGACAAGGGGCCTGCGGGCCCCTTTTTCATGGCGGGGACCGGGCCCCCGATGGCGGACAAAAAGGCGGCCAAAAAGAAACCCGCCGAAGGCGGGTGGAAGGATTGCAACACTAACCAGGAGGAGGTGTTACTCAATAGACACCAGCCTTGCGCCAATAGTTCAATTTTATTGATGTTTTTCATTATTATCTGCGCGGCGTCCCAGCCGGGATCGCAGGATCCCCACCGACAAATCGGTTATCATTTGTGCCCCCGTTTCTCAGTGTCGAGGATCTATGCCCGCCTTCTCCTGGTTAGCCCTGTTTTTTGGCGCTTTCTACTTCGTCTACGGTGCCTATCTGCCGTTCTGGTCGCTCTGGCTGGAGGGGATCGGGGTCAGCGCCGAGATGATCGGCCTGCTGCTCGGCGCGGGCATGGCGATCCGCTTTGCCGGCAATCTGATGGTGATGGGGCAGATCAAGGGGGCGGGGCACCTGCTGCCGGTCACCCGCCTGCTCTGCCTGCTCAGTCTGCTGGCCTTCCTCGGCTTTTACCTCAGCCACAACCTCTGGTGGCTGGTGGGGCTGACCCTGGTGGCGAACTTCATCTACCCGACCCTGATGCCGGTGGGGGAGGCGCTGGCCACCCGCATGGTGGTGCAGGCGCACCTCGACTATGGCAAGGTGCGCCTGTGCGGCTCGTTCGCCTTCATCGTCGCTTCGACCCTGGTGGGGGCGCTGGTGGGGAATTTTGGCAGCGACTGGATACTGCACACCATGGTGGCCGGGCTGCTGCTGATGCTGCTGCTGAGTTGGCTGCCGCTACACCCGGCGCCGCAGGACATTCAGGGCGAACGGGCCAAGGCCTCCCTGCTCGATACCCTCAAGTCCCCTCAGGTGCGCCGCTTCCTGCTGATCTCGGCCCTGCTGCAGGGCAGCCACGCCGCCTATTACGGCTTCAGTGCCATGCACTGGAAGGCGGCGGGCTACAGCGGCACCACCATAGGTTATCTGTGGGCGCTGGGGGTGGTGGCGGAGATCGGTATGTTTGCCGCCGACAAGCGCTTCCTCAACCGCTTCGGCGCCCAGACCCTGTTTCTGGTGGGGGCGCTGGGCTGCGTGGTGCGCTGGATCCTGCTCGGAGCCTCCACCGAGCTGCTGGTGCTGGTGGCGGGTCAGCTGCTGCATGCGGTCACCTTCTGCGTCAGCCACCTCGGCGCCGTGCGCTTCATGACCCGTCAGCTGCCGGCCGAGCAGCTGATCCCGACCCAGGCGCTCTATGCGGCGCTGGGGCTCGGCATGACGGTGGCCGCCCTGATGACCCTGTGCGGCCTGCTGTTCGAACCGCTGGGGGGCGGCATCTTCTTCCTGATGGTGCTGGTGGTGCTGCCGGTGTTCGTGCTGCGCCTGCGGGAGGGCGAGGTGAAGGCCGCCTGAGTGGCCCTGTCCGGTCAGCAACCACATTGATCAGCAACGAAAAAGGGGAGCCTCGGCTCCCCTTGTTGCATGGTGATGGCTGGCTCAGGACTCCTGCTCAAAGGCCAGCAGATCACCGGGCTGGCAGCCCAGTTCGCGGCAGATCGCCTCCAGGGTGGAGAAGCGAACCGCCTTGGCATGGCCGTTTTTCAGGATGGAGAGGTTGGCCTCGGTGATGTTGACCCGCAGGGCCAGCTCGCGGGCAGTCATTTTGCGTTCGGCCAGCAGGGCATCGAGTCGGATGATGATGGGCATGGGTTCCTCACACCGTCAGTTGTTGTTCATCGGCCAGCCGCTTGGCCTCGCGCATCACCAGCGCCAGCGCCGACACGATCAGCCCAGCCAGCAGCAGCTGGAAGTCCGATGAACCTATTTTTATCTGGCCGTGCAGCTCGGGGCCAGGCAGGGTGAGCACCAGGTCCAGCAGCGGGGTCGTGATGATTTTGGTGACGAAACTGACACAGAGCAGCAGGCCGATCAACTGGTAGCGGCGGATCTGGCTGAAGGTGAACAGCATGGCCTGCCGATAGCCGCGAAACAGCTGGAGCAGTTGCCACAGCATCAGCATGAACACCAGATCCGGCAGCAGCATCACCAGGGTGCCCAGCAGGCGGGTGCCCAGGCTGAGGGGGTAGTCGGCAATCGAGGGGGCTGTGCTGGCCAGCGCCGGCTGCGCCATGGTCAGGGGGACATGGTTGAGCACCGAACTGTCTTGCACCGCCAGTGCGTCGATCAGCTCCTGCTGCAGATAGTCGCTGCCGCCGAGCAGCTGGGACCAGACCCCCATGACCGTCATGAGCGGGGTGGCCAGCAGGGCGAACAGCAGGATCCATTCAATCAGATTGCTCATGCGTTCGAGCTTGTTGTGTTTCATCGCTTACCTCTTGGAGTGAAAGGGTGGGCCACGCGCAGCACCGAATTATTGTTTATCAATAAATACAGCCAAATGTTTATCGTTTTTCGATATTTATTCAACCGTTTTTTATTGAAAAACGATAAATTCTTGCTGCAATAAGAAGATGACATTTTTCGGGCGGCTCTCTAGACTGGCTGCTGCTGCGCTTGAATCTTCAACACGGACAAGAGGTTACAGATGCACCAGGGATGGTTGCTGATCGGATTGTCGCTCTCCTATCTGGGGCTGCTGTTTCTGATCGCCTACGTGGCGGACAAGAACAAACGTCGCCGTTTAAAGGGGCAGCCCCTGCTCTACAGCCTGTCGCTGGCGGTCTACTGCACCTCCTGGACCTTCTTCGGCACGGTGGGCCAGGCCAGCGAGTCGCCCTGGTCACCAGTACCCATCTATCTGGGCCCCATGCTGGTGTTCCTGTTCGGCTGGCGCTTGCTGGCCCGCCTCATCCTGGTGGCCAAGCGCGAGCACATCACCTCCATCGCCGACTTCATCGCCGCCCGTTACGGCAAGTCCCAGCGCCTGGCCATGGTGATCGCGCTGATCGCCATCATGGGCATACTGCCGTACCTGGTGTTGCAGCTGAAAGCCATCGTCACCGGGCTGGATCTGCTGATGGCCAACTCTGTACCTGCCGGCCCCACCGGCAATACCGCCGGGCTGGCCCTCGGCGTGGCCCTGCTGCTGGCGCTGTTCAGCATCCTGTTCGGCACCCGCCATCTGGACGCCACCGAGCACCACCGCGGCATGGTGGTGGCCATCGCCTTCGAATCCGTGGTCAAGCTGCTCGCCTTCATGGCGGTGGGGGGCTTTGCGCTCTGGCTTATCCTCAGCAAGCCGAGCCAGGCCCGCACCCTGGTGGCCAGCGACTTTCTCGATGCGGTGGTGGCGGTAACGCCGGGCAGTCTGCTGGAGCTCGCCATCTATACCCTGGTCGCCATGTGCGCCGTCATCTGCCTGCCGCGCCAGTTTCACGTGACCGTGGTGGAGAACAACCAGGGCCAGGATCTGCACTGGGCGCGCTGGCTGTTTCCGCTCTACCTGTTCGTGATGGGGCTCTTCATCTGGCCGCTGGCGCTGGCGGGCAAGCAGTGGGTGGGGGCCGGCATGGCCTCGGATACCTATGTGATCAGCCTGCCCATGTCGCTCGGTTTTGACGGCATGGCGCTGCTGGCGTTTCTTGGCGGCACCTCGGCGGCCACCGGCATGGTGATCGTCTGCACCATCGCCTTGGCCATCATGGTCAGCAATGATCTGGTGCTGCCGGTGCTGCTGCGCCGCTTCTGGCAGCAGGGGCGGGATGAGCGGCTGGTGCGCCTGCTGCTGCAGGTGCGCCGCGGCGCCATCCTGCTGATCCTGCTGGCGGCCTGGGGGCTCTACCTCTGGCTCGGGGATCTCACCAGCCTGTCGCGCATCGGCTACCTGTCGTTCGGCGCCGTGGCCCAGTTCGCGCCGGCGCTGCTGCTCGGCCTCTACTGGCGGCACGGCAATCGCAAGGGGGTCTACCTCGGTCTCGCCCTCGGGGTCAGCCTGTGGTGCGCCACCCTGCTGGCGGAGAGCGGCCTGCTGGCCGGCTCGCCGCTGGCGGCCCTGCTGGCGCCGCCCGACTGGCCGGCATTTCGCGATCTCAGCCTGGGGGCCTGGTGCATCTTCCTGAGCCTGTTGCTCAATCTCATCGGCTACGTGGCGGGCTCCCTGCTGTCGCAGGCGGCGGTGAGCGAGCGGCTGCAGGCGGCCAACTTCGTCGGCAAGCCGAGCCGCGACACCACGGCGCTCTATCAGGCGCGGGTCTCGGTCAAGGAGCTGGAGATGCTGGCGGCCCGCTTCGTCGGCTCGAGCCGGGTCAAGCGCGCCTTCGGTCGCTTCGCTGGCGAGCGGGGCGGCACCCTAGCGCCCCAGATGCAGGCCTCCGCCGAGCTGATTGCCCACACCGAGCGGCTGCTGGCCGGGGTGTTCGGCACCTCGTCCGCCCGCCTGGTGCTGGCCTCGGCCCTGCAGGGGCGCAACATGCAGCTCGAAGAGATCGCCACCATAGTGGACGAGGCCTCCGACGTGTTTCGCTTCAACCGTGGCCTGCTGCAGGGGGCCATCGAACACATGGGGCAGGGGATCTCGGTGGTGGACCGGGAACTCAAGCTGGTGGCCTGGAACCGGCGTTACATCGAGCTGTTCCACTATCCGCCCGGCCTCATCCAGGTGGGCCGCCCCATCGAGGAGATCATCCGCTACAACGCCGAGCAGGGGCTGTGCGGCCCCGGCGATGTCGAGGCTCACGTGGCGCGGCGGGTCGCCTTCATGCAGCGCGGCAGCCAGCATATCTCGGCGCGTGAGCGCCCCGATGGCCGGGTGATCGAGATGCAGGGCAACCCCATGCCGGCGGGCGGCTTCGTGATGACCTTTACCGACATCACCCCGTTTCGCGACGCCGAGCGAGTGCTGCGCGAGGCCAACGAACACCTGGAGGCACGGGTGGCCGAGCGCACCCACGAGCTGTCTGAACTGAACCGCCAGCTGCTGCTGGTGAACCAGCAGGTGGAGCGGGCCAACCACTCCAAGAGCCGCTTCCTGGCGGCGGTGAGCCACGACCTGACTCAGCCGCTCAACGCCGCCAAGCTGTTTACCTCCTCCCTGCTGGAGATGCTGCCGCCGGCGGACGAGCCGGCCCGCATCGCCCGCCACATCGACGACGCGCTGGGGGCGACCGAGGATCTCATCACCGATCTGCTCGACATCTCGCGGCTCGAAGCGGGCAAGTTCAAAGCCAAGAAACTGGATTTTGCCCTGCGCGACGTGTTCGACAACCTCAAGGCGGAGTTCGGGGTGCTGGCGCAGGCGGGGGGGATCCAGTTCTCGGTGGTGGAGAGCGGTGTGGCGGTCTACAGCGACGTGCGCCTGCTGCGGCGGGTGCTGCAAAACTTCCTCACCAACGCCTTTCGCTACAACCCGGGCGGGCGGGTGCTGCTCGGCTGCCGCCGGCTCGGCGACAAGGTGCGCATCGAGGTGTGGGACAACGGCCCCGGCATTCCGGCCGACAAGCAGGAGGCGATCTTCGACGAGTTCTCCCGCCTCGATCACTCCCGCACCGCACGGGAGCAGGGGCTGGGGCTCGGCCTTGCCATCGCTCGCGGCATCGCCCTGGTGCTCGGCCACAACCTGACCCTGCGCAGCTGGCCGGGGGCGGGCTCGGTGTTTGCCATCACCCTCAATCTGGCGACCCGTCCTGTCGCAATGACGCAGGTGGCGGCCCCCACCCAGCGCGACAGCCAGCTGGAGGGGATCCGGGTGCTCTGCATCGACAACGAGAGCGACATCCTGATCGCCATGCACTCCCTGCTGGGACGCTGGGGCTGCGAGGTGGTCTGTGCCCAGAGCCTGGCCCAGGCGGAGGATCTCATCGCCGGCGGCTTCCTGCCGCAGCTGGTGCTCTCCGATTACCATCTGGACGACGGCAAGACCGGGCTGCAGGCGCTGCACATGCTGCGTCTCGCCCACGGCAACGACATCGGCGGCATCATCATCAGTGCGGATCGCAAGAGCGAGCTGCAGGCGCAGATCCGCGAACACGGCTACGGCTACATCAGCAAACCGGTCAAGCCGCTCAAGCTGCGGGCGCTGATGAACAGCATCTTGCGGCCGGCCAAACTTGATGATGATCACGAAACCGGGAATTCGTCCGAATTTTAATCGCCGGCCCCCAGCCAGCAAGATCGGCACTTTCTGACACAAAAAAGTGCCTTTTCTTCTCGTTTGAGGCTCATTTTCGATAAAAAGTGGTTTATTAATAACCGCTCGGGGGTTTGCCCTCCCTCCTTTGACTCCCTTATAGTCAGGTCGCGATTATTTTTGTCGCAAATCAAGTTGTGCAAAAGGCAAACCGGATGAAAGTCCGGGACGCAAAGCTTCCGGTCTAAGGGTCAGCAGTACCTAAGATAGCGGGGCCACCACAGGTTGTTTCGTCCATGGGCCAAGCCATGGTGCGATGTTGTCTGCGTTACCTGTCAGGTTGCGTTGCCTTTTTCGTTATCTATTCCAAGAACGAAATAAGGATATTCAACTATGTTAAGTCCAAAACCCTCCGTACTGGCGTTGTTGGTCGGGGGTCTGTGTGCCTCCTCCGCCTTCGCTGCCGCCCCCGGCAAACCCACCATCGGCTGGGGCGAAACCAAGTTCGCCATCGTCGAAGTGGATCAAGCCGCCACCTCCTACAACAAGCTGGTCAAGGTGCACGCCGATGGCGCGCCGGTCAGCGTGAGCTGGAACCTCTGGTCCGGTGATGTCGGCCAGACCGCCAAGGTACTGCTCGACGGCAAGGAGGTGTGGTCCGGTGCCGCGTCCGCCTCCGGCACCGCCAACTTCAAGGTCACCAAGGGGGGCCGCTACCAGATGCAGGTGGCGCTGTGCAACGCCGACGGCTGCACCCTCTCCGACAAGAAAGAGATCCTGGTGGCCGACACCGATGGCAGTCACCTGCTGCCGCTCAAGGCGCCGCTCAAGGAGAACAACAAGCCTTACGTCAACAAGACCGGCAAGGTGATGGGGGCCTACTACGTGGAGTGGGGGGTCTATGGTCGCAAGTTCACCGTGGACAAGATCCCGGCCCAGAACCTGACCCACATCCTCTACGGCTTCACCCCGATCTGTGGTGGCAACGGCATCAACGACAGCCTGAAAGAGATCTCCGGCAGCTTCGAGGCGCTGCAGCGCTCCTGTGCCGGCCGCGAGGACTTCAAGGTCTCCATCCACGATCCCTGGGCCGCCATCCAGATGGGACAGGGCAATCTCACCGCCTATGACGAACCCTACAAGGGCAACTTCGGCAACCTGATGGCACTCAAGAAGGCCTATCCGGACCTGAAGATCCTCCCTTCCATCGGTGGCTGGACCCTCTCCGACCCCTTCTTCTTCTTCGGTGACAAGACCAAGCGCGACACCTTCGTCGCCTCGGTGAAGGAGTATCTGCAGACCTGGAAATTCTTCGACGGGGTGGACATCGACTGGGAATTCCCGGGTGGCCTGGGGGCCAACCCCAACCTCGGCAGCCCCTCCGACGGCGAGACCTATGTGCTGCTGATGAAGGAGCTGCGCGCCATGCTCGACGAGCTGAGCGCAGAGACCGGTCGCACCTATGAGCTCACCTCCGCCATCAGCGCCGGCGGT
Source organism: Aeromonas sp. 1805 (assembly GCF_013085525.1). Classification (NCBI taxonomy): domain Bacteria; kingdom Pseudomonadati; phylum Pseudomonadota; class Gammaproteobacteria; order Aeromonadales; family Aeromonadaceae; genus Aeromonas; species Aeromonas sp. 1805. The sequence goes on from NZ_CP038515.1 coordinate 2,566,551, forward strand.
GACAAGATTGCCAAGGTGGACTATCGCGCCGCCCAGCAATACATGAATCACATCTTCCTGATGAGCTACGACTTCAACGGCGCCTGGACCAACACCGGGCTGGGTCACCAGACCGCGCTCTATGAATCGAGCTGGGATCCCAACACCAAGTACACCACCGACAAGGGGGTCAAGGCGCTGCTGGGTCAGGGCGTCGAGCCGGGCAAGGTGGTGGTGGGTGCCGCCATGTATGGTCGCGGCTGGACCGGCGTCAGCGGGTATCAGGGCAACAACCCCTTCACCGGCACCGCCACCGGCCCGATTGCGGGGACCGAAGCGGAAGGGATCTGGGAGAAGGGGGTCATCGACTACCGTGGCATCGCCAAGGGCAAGATGGCCGGCGACTGGCAGTACAGCTATGACGAAGTGGCCGAGGCACCGTCCGTGTTCAAGGCTGCCACCGGCGAGCTCATCACCTTCGATGACGAGCGCTCGGTCAAGGCCAAGGGGCAGTACGTGCTGGCCAACCAGCTCGGCGGCCTGTTCGCCTGGGAAATCGACGCCGACAACGGCGACATTCTCAACGCTATGCACGAGGGGCTGGGCCACGGCGATAGCACACCGCCGGTCAACAAGCCGCCGGTGGCCAACGCCGGCACCGATCTCGCGGTGACCGGGCCGGCCCAGCTGGTGCTGGACGGTTCCTCTTCCCGCGATCCGGAAGGAGCGGTGCTGAGCTACAGCTGGGCCCAGATCTCCGGTCCCAAGGCGACCCTGAGCGATGCCACCCAGGCCAAGGCCAAGGTGAGCGTCGATGCGGTGAGCCAGGACGTCAATCTGGTGTTCGAGCTGACCGTGACCGATGACCACAACCTCAGCGCCAAGGATCAGGTGGTGGTGACCAACAAGGCGCCGCAACCCAACCTGCCGCCGGTCGTGACGGTGCAGGACAAGGTCTCGGTGCAGGCTGGCAAGCAGGTGAGCATCACCGCCAGCGCCACCGACCCCAACGGCGATACCCTGAGCTATCAGTGGAGCGTGCCCGCCGGGCTCACCGCCAGCGGTCAGAACAGCAAGACCCTGGTGGTGACGGGCCCCAACGTCACCGTGGAGACCGGTTATGACCTCACCGTCACCGTGACCGACGGCGCCCTGGATGCCCAGGGCAAGACCCGCCTCACCGTGACCCCGGTCAGCGGTGGCGGCGACTGCAACGCCACCGATCCGGATGCCGCCAACTGGCCGGCCTGGAAGGCCTCGACCACCTACAACGGTGGCGAGAAGGTGAGCCACAACCAGCTGGTGTGGCAGGCCAAGTACTGGACCCAGGGCAACGAACCGAGCCGCACCGCCGATCAGTGGAAGCTGATAAGCCAGGTGCAGCTGGGCTGGGATGCCAGCGTTGCCTACAACGCCGGTGACGTGACCACCCACAACGGCCGCCAGTGGAAGGCCCAGTACTGGACCCGCGGCAACGAGCCCGGCAAGCACGACGTCTGGCAGGACATCGGCGCCGCCAGCTGCAAATAACCTCACCGTTAAACCCATCGGGGCATGCCAGGCATGCCCCCTTTTTTCCCCATAACAACAAAGAGCACCACCATGACCACATGCACCACACGTCTTGCCTGCCTGATCGGCGCAGCCCTGGCAAGCGGCCCGCTGCTGGCCGCCGTTCAGCCACCCACTCCGCTGGTCTTTGACGCCACCCGTCCGCAGAACGATCTGCAGGGGTCGCTGCTGGCCGGCGTCCAGTTTGCCCAGAGCCAGATCCTGCCCGCCCACCCGCGGGAGGGGGACAACCAGCCCCGCCTCACCGCCCTGCGCAAGAGTCTGCTGCTGGTGCGCCCGCTGCAGGCCGGTAACCAGGCGCCGCTGGCGCTCGAGGCCCGCGACGGCGCCGGCAAGCTGCTCGGCAGCCTCACGCTGGATCCGCCCTCCCGCCTGCCCAAGACCGCCTACTACTTGGAAGGAACGCCGGAGGAGGGGGTCGACTTCACCCCGGGCCCCGGCACCAGCATCCTCATCAACAGCAGCAGCGAGCTGGCCAGGCTGAGTGATCCGAGCGGCGCCTTCCTGCTCGGCAAGTTGCAGCCCCATGCCCTGGTCACCATCCAGACCGCCGACGGCCGCTGGGTGCGCGACATCCACCTGCCGCGCGACGCGAGCCTGGAGGGCAAGATGGTGCGCCTCGCCTCCAATGCCGGCTACAACTCCACCGTCTATTTCAGCGGCCGTCAGGTGACAATCTCCCGCGGCCAGAGCCAGCAGTTCAAATTCGTGCGTGGTCAGTGGATCCGCGATGGCGAGCTGGAAAACAACGGCATCACCTATGCCAGCGATGCCTGGAGCGCCGTGCTGCCGGCCGAGTGGATCATGCCCGGCCTCACCCTGCGCCTGAGCCAGGGGGATCTGAGCGGCGAGCTGAGCGACCTCAAGGTGGGGGCACCGGGGGAGCTGCTGATCCACACCATCGACATCGGCATGCTGACCAGCCTGCGCGACCAGTTCGCCTTTGCCAAAGATAAAGAAGCCCAGCGGGAGTATTTCCAGACCATTCCCGCCAGCCGGCTCATCGTCAGCCAGTATGCGCCGCTGTCGTTGCCGGAGGTGATGCTGCCGGATGGCACCCTGCTCACCGACTTTGATCCGAGCGAGGGGGGCTGGCACGGCGGTACCATGCGCCAGCGCATCGGCAAGGAGCTCATCTCCCTTGGCATCGACAATGCCAACTACGGCATCAACAGCACCGCCGGGGAGGGGGAGAACAGCCATCCCTACGTGGTGGCACAGCTGGCGGCCCACAACAGCCGCGGCAAGTACGCCAACGGGGTGCAGGTGCACGGCGGCTCCGGCGGGGGCGGCATCGTCACCCTTGACGCCTCCCTTGGCAACGAGTTCAGCCACGAGGTGGGCCACAACTACGGTCTCGGCCACTACGTGGGCGGCTTTGCCGGCTCGGTGCACCGCAGCGCCGATCAGATCAATGCCACCTGGGGCTGGGATGGCGACAAGAACCGCTTCATCCCCAACTTCTTTGCGAGCCGCAGCGGCCAGAGCGCCTGCCTCGATGGTCAGTGCCAGGCCCCGTTTGATGGCCGCAAGTTCGGCTTCGATGCCATGGCCGGCGGCGAGCCGCTCTCCGGCTTCAACCGCTTCACCCTCTACACCCCCAACTCGGCCGCCATCATCCAGCGCTTCCTCGAGAGCAAGGCGGTGTTCGACGCAGCATCCCCCACCGGCTTTAGCAAGTGGAACGAAAGCCAGGCCAGGATGGAGCCCTACCGCCACCGGGTCGATCTCGCCGAGCAGATCACCGCGCCGGTGAGCGATCTGGGAGAGGTCAAGCTGGCCGCCCTGCTGGCCGAGTACGATCTGGTCAAGGTGGCCATGTGGGATGGCAACTGGACCCGCAACATCCAGCTGCCGACCGCCTCGGCGGTCAATCGCGGCCGCATCGTCAGCATCGACCACAACGCCGGCTACAACAGCACCCTCTTCATCAACGGCCAGCAGATCACCGTCTCGCGCGGCTTCAAGAAGAGCTATCGCTCCGACGGCAGCCGCTGGAACGAGGGAGCGCCGACGGATCTGGCGGCTGATCGCAAGCCAGCTGCCTTCGGTGTGCCGGTGACCACCCTGGTCGGTTACTACGACCCGCAGGGGCAGCTGCCGAGCTACCTCTATCCGGCCCTGCACGGCGCCTACGGCTTTGCCTATGGCGATGACGGCGAGCGGCTCGGCAACAGTGACTGCCAGCTGCAGGTGGAGACCCGCGACGGCCTGCTGCGCTTCAAGTTGGCCAACCACCGGCTGAGCGCCAGCGTGATGAACAAGTTCCACGTCAACGTGCCGAGTGCGAGCGAGCCGCGCAGCGCCAGCGTGCTGTGCCGCAACCAGTCACAGGCCGAGGCCCAGCTTGCTCCGGCCCCGGCCGGGCTCGGTTACACGGTCAACGGCATGCCGCTGGCGGCGCGCTGAGTGTTTTTCTCCTTTCTCCTCGCGCAATGCGAGGTGCTACTGGCGGGGGCCAAGCCCCGCCTTTCATCAAGCAAGAGGTAAATATGATGACAAGAAAGTCCTCTGTGGCCACCCTGCTGGCCGGGCTCTGTCTGAGCGGTCAGCTGTGGGCCGCCAGCGCCTATGACATCAATCAGGGTTATGGCGGCGGCAGCCAGGTCAGTTTCAACGGCCAGATCTACGAGGCCAAATGGTATGCCAATCCGGGCCAGAGCCCGGGCGTGCAGGTCGCCAACGAGTGGGATTCTCCGTGGGCCCTGCTGGGGGCGGGCGAGGCGACGCCACCGGGTGACATGGAGGGCATAGCCCCGCCCGCGCAGGGAGGCAGCGGCGCCGCTGACGGCAGCACCGTCTACCTGAGCCAGAGCGAGCTGGACGCCAAGGAGCATGCGCTCACCGACTTTCCGGCCATGACAGCGGTCAAGACCTCCATCGCCACCCGCGACAACGCCGTGGTCGAGGCGGTGGCCCCCGGTTTGCCGCTCAACCCCGCCAACGTCAAACGGGTGGAAGGGCTGCTCAGCGAGTCGCAGTTCAACTTCCTGTTCCCGCTGCGGGCACCGGAGTACACCTATCGCGGTTTCCTGCAGGCGGTGGCCAAGTTCCCGGCCTTCTGCGGTGACTACAGCGACGGACGCAACGCCGAAGCCATCTGCCGCAAGTCGCTGGCCACCATGTTCGCCCACTTCGCCCAGGAGACCGGCGGCCACGAGAGCTGGCGCCCCGAGCCCGAGTGGCGCCAGGGGCTGGTGTGGGTGCGGGAGATGGGCTGGACCGAGCAGATGCGCGGCGGCTACAACGCCGAGTGCCGGCCGGATGTGTGGCAGGGTCAGCAGTGGCCGTGCGGCAAATTCGACAACGGCGAATTCAAGAGCTACTTCGGTCGTGGCGCCAAGCAGCTGTCGTACAACTACAACTACGGCCCCTTCTCCGAGGCCATGTTCGGCACTGTGCGTACCCTGCTGGACAACCCGGAGAAAGTGGCGGACACCTGGCTCAACCTGGCCAGCGCCGTGTTCTTCTTCGTCTATCCACAGCCGCCCAAGCCCTCCATGCTGCATGTGATCGACGGCACCTGGCAGCCCAACGCCCACGACCGGCAGAACGGCCTGGTGCCGGGCTTCGGGGTGACCACCCAGATCATCAACGGTGGGGTGGAGTGCGGCGGTGCAGCCGAGCATGCCCAGTCCCAGAACCGGATCACCTACTACCAGGCCCAGGCCCAGTATCTGGGCGTGCCGGTGCCCGCCGACGAGGTGCTCGGTTGCAAAAACATGAAGGTCTTTGACGAGGCCGGCGCCGGCGCCCTGCCCATCTACTGGGAGAACGACTGGAGCTATGTGCCGGGCAACCCCAACGGTGGCAAGAGCTACGCCTGCAAGCTGGTGGGCTACCAGACCCGCTTCAGCGCCTTCAAGGAGCGTGACTACAGCCGCTGCGTGCAGCACTTCTTCCCCGAGGTGGTGATCGAGGACAACGGCGGTGGCACCAACCTGCCGCCGGTGGCCAGCATCAGCGGCCCGAGCGAGGCGCTGGGCGGCGCCACCGTGCTGCTCTCCGGCCAGGGCTCGAGCGATCCGGAAGGCAAGCCCCTCAGCTACGCTTGGACCCTGCCTGCCGGGGCCAGCGCCTCGGATCTGACGCAGTCCACCCTGAGCGCCATCCTGCCGCCGACCCCGACCAGCGACACCCGCTACGGCTTCGTGCTCAAGGTGACCGACGACAAGGGGCTGAGCCGCAGCGCCACCCACGAGATCCTGATCAAGGGCAGTGGCGGCACCACGCCGCCGGATGGCAACCCGCCCTACAAGGAGGGCACCGCTTACAAGGCCGGTGACAAGGTGAGCAACCTGGGCGGCAACTACCAGTGCAAGCCCCATCCCTACACCGGCTGGTGTGCCGGCGCGGCCTGGGCCTATGAGCCCGGCAAGGGCACGGCCTGGAGCGATGCCTGGATCAAGCTGTAACGACATCTCCGCGCAATTAAAAAGGCCCGTCAGGGCCTTTTTTCATGGGAGGGTGCGCCATCAGAGCGGCTTTTGCCACAGGCTCAGCAGCAGATCCTGCTCCAGCTCGTCCGGTCCCTGATGGCTGAAGGCGTGGCGCTGCTCGCCGCTGGCGCGCCAGCCGAGGCGGCTGGTCTCCAGGATGAAGCTGCGCAGGCCCTGGTCCATCTGCATGCTGAACTGGCAGCGCAGCTGACCCATGGGGTTGAGGCCGGCCAGGCTCGGCCAGCTCAGCGGGTGCTCCATGCTGACCGGGTTGAGGCTGACCCTCAGCTGCCACTGGTGGCGGGGGCCGGGTTGCAGGTAGAGCAGGTAGCCGCCCGGTGCCAGCCAGCTGACCAGCTGCTCGGTCTTGACCTTGAGATCGTTGACCAGCAGCAGCTGGGCCGTGCCCGGCAGGATGGGGGCGCGGGCCGGATCGGCGATGATGAACTGAGCGTCCGGCTGCGCCTTGTTGGCTGCAAAGATGGTGTTCTTGGCGATGTCGACGCCGGCAAATTGCCAGCCAGGCAGGCGCTCGGCCAGGGTCCGGCAGTAGTAACCCTCGCCACAGCCCAGGTGGATCAGCTCGCGCGGTTCGAGGGGGGCAAGCAGGCTGGCCATCGCCTCGACCAGCGGCAACTGGTGGCCCTGCTCGAGGAAGTGGCGTTTGGCGCGCATCAGGGCGCGGCTGTCGCTGTCCTTGGGATTCTTCTTGCCGGGGATGAGATCCAGATAGCCTTCCGGCGCGGGATCGAAATGGTGCTTGTTGGCGCAGTAGACCCCGCGGGAGGCTTCATGAAGTTGCAGCGGGCTGCGACAGATAGGGCATTGCAGGTGCATAGGATTTCTCTTGGCGAAGGCCATGACGGCAGGGGCGTTCGGGATTATAGGGGAGACGATCAGAAAAGGCTGCCGTGGCAGCCTTTTTTATCCGGCGACCCAGTGCGGGGCCGCCAGTCGCGGAGATCAGCGAGTGCCGAACACCACTATGGTCTTGCCGTGGGCGGAGATCAGCTCCTGCTCTTCGAGCATCTTGAGGATCCGGCCGACGGTTTCACGGGAGCAGCCGACGATCTGGCCTATCTCCTGACGAGTGATCTTGATCTGCATGCCATCCGGGTGGGTCATGGCATCCGGCTGCTTGGCCAGGTTCAGCAGGGTCTGGGCGATCCGGCCGGTCACGTCCAGGAAGGCGAGGTTGCCGACTTTCTGGCTGGTGTGCTGCAGGCGGGCCGCCATCTGGCCGGAGAGGCGCATCAGGATTTCCGGGTTGACCTGGATCAGCTGGCGGAACTTCTTGTAGGAGATCTCGGCCACTTCACAGGAACCTTTGGCACGCACCCAGGCGGAACGCTCCGGGTTTTCGCTCTCCTCGAACATCCCCATCTCGCCCAGGAAGTCGCCCTGGTTCAGATAGGAGAGGATCATCTCCTTGCCTTCATCGTCCTTGATCAAGACGGCCACAGTGCCCTTGACGATGTAGTAGAGGGTTTCCGCTTTCTCACCCGCGTGGATCAGGGTGCTCTTGGCGGGATACTTATGAATGTGGCAGTGCGACAAGAACCATTCCAGGGTGGGATCGCTTTGCGGTTTGCCAATGACCATGAGAATTCCTCTGTAGTGTCTTTTTATGGACTCGTGCGTCCGGGCAAGCTGCCAACCTTGCCATTCCTTGTATTAGTCGCAGTAGGATAAGAGCCTTTGTCTGTGCTGACAAGGCTTTGAGGGCTTTTGCCAGCTCCCCTTGCAACCCCTGCTGCGTTCCGTTCGCCATTGTAGGGAAGATGGGGGCATCAGATGTTGATTTTGATCTAGTTAGTCAGGAAGTTCGTGAAAATGGCGGATATGTGCCGCTGTCGCGTCGTCTGCGGTATGCTATGTCAGTCAGATCTGTCGTCATCAAGAGGAAATGTGAAATGAAAGCCAAGGTCAGCTGGGTGGAAGGCATGCAGTTTGTGGGCGAGAGTGAGTCCGGTCACAAGGTGATCCTGGACGGTGCCAACCCCGGCGAAGGTGCCAGCCCGATGGAGATGATCCTGCTGGCGGTGGGCGGTTGCAGCTCGATCGACGTGGTCTCCATCCTGGAGAAGGCGCGTCAATCCGTGACCGCCTGCCATGTGGAGCTGGCCGGTGAGCGGGCTGACTCGGTGCCGCGGGTATTCGAGAAGATCCACCTCCACTTCGTGGTGACCGGCAAGGGGCTGGCCGAAAAGCAGGTGGCCCGCGCAGTGGATCTGTCGATGGAAAAATATTGTTCAGTTTCCCTGATGTTGGAAAAAGCGGTAGAAATTACCCATAGTTATCAAATTCTTGAAGCCTGATAGCAGTGGCTCTTCCGATCGAATAACACCATGACATAAGGAAAGTGCAATGAAAAAGATGATAGCGTTACTCCCCCTGCTGGGGCTGGCGGCCTGCAGCATGCCGCAACCGACCCAGTACCAGTACAGCCAGTATCAGTGCGGTGAGGAGTTGCTGGCCGTGACCTATGATGCCCAGGCCGACATGGTGCAGTTCCCCTATGCCGGGGTCTATCACAAGCTGGGCCGGGTCGAGGCGGAGTCCGGTGCCAAGTATTCCGATGGGGTGACCACCTTCTGGAATCAGGAGAAGCAGGCCATCCTCAGCCAGAAAGGGGTAACCCTGCTGACTTGCCAGCGCAAGTGAGCGTCATGGTGTGATGACAACGGCCTGCTCAATGCAGGCCGTTTTGCATATTGGGGGTCAGTGCGGCAGGGCGTTGAGCATCTTGGCGGCCAGTTGTTGGCTCAGTTGCTGACGCTCCCCTTCTGCGATGGCCACGTCGCTGGCCAGGGAGATGGCGCTGCTCCACACCGCCTGCTGGGTGCGCCGGTCGAGCAGCACGATGGCCAGGGTGCCCTTGCGGGCATCGGCCTTGGCCTGCAACCCAGGCGTCATGCCGAGGCGGGCGAAGATCTCGCCGTCGCTCAGATCCTTGCTGCCGGCCACCCCGATGGCGACCCACACATCGGCCTCGTCGAGGGGCACGCTCTGCCACCCCTTGCGTCCCAGCTCCTGATTGACCGCCTGTTGCACCGGCTCCAGCCAGCCCTCGGCGCTGTCGCCGGCATACTGGAACTGCTCGGCCAGCGCATAGCGCGGCGTCGCCCCGAATGGCCAGCTGGCCGCCGGGCGCACCACCATGGTGCCCGCTTCCAGGGTCGGCGCGGCCGGGCCGCTGCTGCAGCCACCCAGCAGGGCGGCCAATCCCACAGAGATAAACGCTAACCGCATCATCAGCTCCTTGGCTCAGGTGATCTTGCCGGTTTCAATCAGTTGCTGGATCAACGGGCGCAGGATCAGCTCCATCGCGAAGCCCATCTTGCCGCCCGGCACTACGATGGTGTTCATCCGTGACATGAAGGATCCGTCGATCATCGACAGCAGGTAGGGGAAATCCACCTGCTTGATGCCGCGAAACCGTATCACCAGCATACTCTCGTCCAGACTTGGGATCACCTTGGCGCTGAAGGGGTTGGAGGTATCCACCGTCGGCACCCGCTGGAAGTTGATGTGGGTGCGGGAGAACTGGGGGGTGATGAAGTTGATGTAGTCGTCCATGGAGCGGACGATGGAGTCGGTCACCGCCTCGCGGGAATGGCCGCGCTCCGAGGTATCGCGAATGAGCTTCTGGATCCACTCCAGGTTGACGATGGGCACCACCCCGATGAGGAAGTCCACGTGGCGGGCCACGTTGTGATCATCGGTGACCACGCCGCCGTGCAGCCCTTCGTAGAACAGCAGGTCGGTGTCGCTCGGCAGGTTCTGCCAGGGGGTGAAGGTGCCCGGCATCTGGTTGAAGGGGACCGCCTCGTCGAAGCTGTGCAGGTAGCGACGATACTGACCGCTGCCGTTCTGGCCGTACTCCTGAAAGAAGCTCTCCAGCAGGCCGAAGTCGTTGGCCTCGGGGCCGAAATAGCTGATGTGGCGCCCCTGTTCGCGCGCCTTGCGGATCGCCACGTCCATTTCCGGGCGGGTGTAGCGATGAAAACTGTCCCCTTCCACCACGGCCGCCTGATAACCGAGCTGATGAAACATGGAGCGAAAGGCGTTGGTGGAGGTGGAGGTGCCGGCCCCGGACGAACCGGTAACCGCAATGATGGGATGCTTTGCCGACATAGAATTCTCTCTTCCTTGGGAGTTCCGTTATAAAGGCATGTTCCGAGTGCGGTCAAGTGTGCGACCTGACAGTACCACCGCGCAACTGCTTCGCGGGTGTGCCAGCGTGCGGGCATCGGTCGCAGACGCAAAAAAGGCTGCCGTGGCAGCCCTTGTGACCAAGAAAGAGAAAGACTAGCTGTCCTGCTTGGTGCCGGCCGCAGGTTTGATCCCCACCAGTACGGCCCCCAGCAGAATGAACAGCACCCCGAGCGCCTTGCCGGGCTCCAGCGGCTCGGCGAAGAGCGGGATGTTGACCGCCAGCAGGTAGACCAGCGCATAGCTGGTGCTGAGCAGGGGGTAGGCGATGTTGAGCGGGGTGGAGTGCAGTGCCGCCAACCAGCAGAGCAGCGACAGGGCGTAGCAGCCCACCCCGGCCAGGATCACCAGCAGTGGCAGCGGATGGGCCAGCATCACGGCGAGATCCATCTGCCAGGTCGGCAGCTGGATCACCCCCCACTTCATGCCAAGCTGGGCGGCTGTCACCAGCAAGATGCTGCCGAGCACGTAGAGATACCCCTTCAGCGCCGCTCTTGCAGGGCTGGCCGGTCGTTGGCCCGCCTGCGGATGGTCATCGCTCATAGCAAACCTCCCAGCAGCAGGGCGCCCACTATGATGGCTCCCACTCCCAGCCAGTTGTGGTAGCTGATCTGCTCGTGAAAAAACAGCCTGGAACCCACCAGCACCAGCACCAGATTGATGCTGAGCATGGGGTAGGCCATGCTGAGCGGCAGCCGCTGCAGCAGGTAGATCCAGAGCAGCATGCCGCAGCCGAGCGCCGCCACGCTGGCGATGAGCCAGGGTGAGCGTAGCTTCTGCCAGTGGTTGCAGGGCCGGCGCTGCCAGCTGACGACCGCCTGCTTTTGCAGCATCTGGCCGCTGCAGGTCAGCAGGCACACCAGCAACAGCAGCAGGATGTCCATCACTGGGCCCCGTGGTAGATGAGCAGGGTCAGTCGGTGACTGACGATGGTCTCGTCGGCGGGGGGCACGGGCCCGGTATTGCCGTCGCGATCGGTCTTCATCAGCAGGGCCACCTGACCATTCTTGCGCGCCTGTTCCAGCCAGGCCGGGAAGTCGGCGCGGGCCACGTAGCGCCCCGCCGCATCCGGGTAGCCGAGGCCGTAATGCACCTCGCCCTTGCTGTCGAACAGGTTGATCTCGCTGCGCTGGGTGCCCCAGGCGAGGGAGGAGGCCAGTCCGACGTCGTTGGCCAGCAGGGTGCCTGACTTCATCAGCACGGCCTGATTGGCCTCGATGAAGCGCTCCGGCAGCTTGGAGTCGATCAGCGATTGCGGCAGCGCCCAGGGCAGGCCGATGGCCAGCACCATGGGGCAGAGCGCGCTCAGGGTCCAGCGGCGGCTGACCTCTTTCAACTGGATGAAGCCGAGCAGACTCCAGCCGGCGAAGATGACCATGGCCACCGCCAGCGCACCGTGATCCTCCTCGCCATAGACGGCGTGGCTGGGGGCGAACGCCAGCACGGCCAGTACCACCAGGCAGATGAGGCCGAACAGGCCGTTGAGCCAGGCGTTGACCCGCAAGGCCCGCTCTTTGCCCTCCTTGAGCAGGTCGACGGCGCTGGCGGCCATCAGCATGGCGAGCGGGGCGAAGCAGGGCAGGATGTAGGTGAGCAGCTTGCCCTTGGCAATGCTGAAGAACAGCAGGGGCAGGATCACCCAGGCCAGCAGGTAGAGGGTTTCCGGGCTTATCTTGCGCTCCTGCCAGCCCTTGCGCAGGGCGCCGGGCAACAGGCCGAGCCAGGGCAGGGTGCCGAGCAGCCCCATGGGCAGGTAGTACCAGAACGGCGCCTTGTGCTGGGCGTTGTCGGCGGCGAAGCGCTGGATGTGTTCAACCCAGAAGAAGTAGTGCCAGTAGTCCGGTTCGCGCAGGTGCACGGCGATGGCCCAGGGGGCGGCCAGCAGGATTGCGCTCAGGATGGCCAGCGGCCCGAAGCGCACCAGCTCGAGCAGGCGGCGCTGATAGATGACGTAGGGCACGATGACCACCACCGGCACCGCCAGGGCGATGAAGCCCTTGGTGAGAAAGCCCATGCCGCAGGCGAGGCCGAACAGCAGATAGCCACCGACCCGGCTGCCAAGGGAGCCCTCCTTGCGGATGATGTAGAAGCTCACCATGGCGGCGTTGAGCCAGAGGGTCACCATGGCGTCCAGCACGCTGTAGGTGCCGATGCCGTAGACGATCAGCAGCGACAGATAGATGAGTCCGGTCAGGAAGGCCTTGCGCCGGCACTGCCACAGCTGCAGGGCAAACCAGCAGATCAGCAGGGCGCTCAGACCGGTGGCGGCGGCCGAGGCGAAGCGCACGGCGAAGTTGGTGTCACCGAACAGCTGCTGGCTGATGCTGTTGAACCAGTAGCCGGCGATGGGTTTCTCGAAGTAGCGCAAGCCCAGGAAGTGGGGCACGACCCAGTCTCCGGTGCTCACCATCTCCCGGCTGATCTCGGCGTAGCGGTTTTCGTCCGGGCTCCAGAGCGGCCGCTGGTCAAGCGGCAGCAGGTAAAAGAAGAGAAAGAACAGGGGCAGGGCCCACTTGGTCAACGTCATGACATCCTCTGTTGCATGGTGTGATTAGCGCGATGGTTAGTCCTGCCACCCGAGGTGGCGTCATTCATCTCAGGCCTCGGCCTTGCAGCCGAGCCAGCCCTCCCGTCCGGGCAGGGTGCCGCGGACCAGCCGGCCGGTCGGCAGCGTGGTCGGGTCGGATGGTAACAGATCCCCGAGCGGCACGAAGCGGATGCCGCGCGCCCTGGCTTCGCCGAGCAGGGCATCGAACTGATCCGCCATCACGATCCCTTCCACTTCGGCGTGGATGGTGTAGACGTGAGGGCCCTGCGCCGGCGGGGTCGCCAGCTGCTCCAGCAGGAAATGGTTGAAACCGTCGACCGTGACCTGATGGCCCACCACCTCGTCGAAGGTGGGCAGGTTGACCGGGATCTGCGGGGTGCCGGGGCGGCCATCCTGCAGCAGGGGCCGAAACAGGCCGCTGCCGCGACAGTCGCTGTTGTAGCGAAAGCCGAACTGTTCCTTGGCCTGGGTGGTGAGCGGGTCGGCTCGCCAGCCGGCGGCGGCGGAGCAATCCACTTCGCGCCCCAGGATCTGGTTGAGCGCATCCACCCCGAGCCGGGTCTGACGAGTGAGCTCGGCTTCGTCCCAGCGGCCGGTGTTGGCCTGCCAGCCGTGGTGATCCCAGGCGTGCAGCCCCACCTCGTGACGGGCGCTGTCGGTGTCGCGCATCAGGGAGCCGAGCTGCTTGCCGATGGACTTGCCGGGCCAGGCGGTGCCGGCCAGCAGGATGTCCAGCCCATAGAGGGATGCTGCGTTGGAGCGCAGCATCTTGAGCAGAAAGCGGGGTTTTAGCAGGCGCCACAAGTGGCGCCCCATGTTGTCCGGTCCGACCGAGAAGAAGAAGCTCCCCTTGACCTGATGCTTGTCGAGCAGTTGCAGCAGGCGGGGCACCCCGTCACGGGTCCCCCTGAAGGTATCGACGTCGATCCGCAGACCTACCTCAGTCATGCTCGACTCCCGTCGTGACCGCCCCTTGCAGGAAGAAGTCCAGGGTGTTGCCGATGGTCTCTTCCATCTCGATGGTCGGTTCCCAGTCCAGCAGGCGGCGGGCATTGGCGATGCTCGGCCGGCGGTGGGAGACGTCCTGATAGCCGTCACCGTAGAAGGACTTGCTCTCCACCAGCTTGAAGCCGGCAAACGGCGGGAAGTGGTCGCGCAGCGGGTGAGCCTCGAACTTGGCGAGCAGGATTTCGGCCATCTGCTGGATGCTGGCCTCGTTGTCCGGGTTGCCGATGTTGATGATCTGGCCGTCGCAGCGGTTCTCCTTGTTCTCGATGATGCGGAACAGAGCCTCGATGCCGTCCTCGATGTCGGTGAAGCAGCGCTTCTGGGCGCCGCCGTCTACCAGCTGGATCGGGGTGCCGTCCACCAGGTTGAGGATCAGCTGGGTGATGGCGCGGGAGCTGCCGATGCGGGCGGAGTCCAGGCTGTCCAGACGCGGCCCCATCCAGTTGAAGGGACGGAACAGTGTGAAGTTGAGCCCCTCTTTCTTGCCGTAGGCCCAGATGACCCGATCCAGCAGCTGCTTGGAGACCGAGTAGATCCAGCGCTGCTTGTTGATGGGGCCGACGATGAGGCGGGAGCAGTCTTCATCGAAGCTGTGATCGTCGCACATCCCGTACACCTCGGAGGTGGAGGGGAAGATGATGCGCTTGTGGTACTTCACGCAGTAGCGGACGATCTTGAGGTTCTCCTCGAAGTCGAGCTCGAACACGCGCAGCGGGTTGCGGGTGTACTCGATGGGGGTGGCGATGGCCACCAGCGGCAGGATCACGTCGCACTTCTTGATGTGATACTCGATCCACTCGGTGTGGATGCTGATGTCCCCCTCCACGAAGTGGAAGTTGGGGTGACCGATGAAGCGGTCCACCGCGCTGGAGCCGATGTCGAGGCCATACACCTCGTAGCCGCCATCCTGGAGCAGGCGCTCGGTCAGGTGGTTGCCGATGAAGCCGTTGACGCCGAGGATCAGCACCCGGGTCAGCCGCGCCTTGCGCAGGGCATTGCTCGCCTTGGCGCCGATCTTCATCCCTTCGACCAGCCCCAGTTCGCGGGCCAGCTGGGCGCCGCGCACATAGAGTCCACCTTCGGCCTGACCGGCCACGATCTCCAGTACCCCTGCACCGCAGGCGATGCGCAGCGGCTCCTGGCTCAGGATGGTGCCCGGCTGCTTGTCGCTCTGCTGGGCCAGCCAGTGGCTCTTCCACACCGTCAGCTTGCGATCGCCAGCGAAGCTGAAGGCGCCCGGGTAGGGCTGGGTGACGGCGCGCACCAGGTTGTGCAGTTCGCGGGCCGGGCGGTGCCAGTGCAGCTCGCCATCGGCCGGGGTGCGGCGGCCATAGTAGCTGGCCTTGCTCTCATCCTGCGGGGTGAGGCGGATGTCGCCGGCGCGCAGCTTGGGCAGCTCCTGCTCCAGCAGTGCACGGGCGGCGAGACGCACCTTGCCGTGCAGGGTCAGCGCGGTGTCGTCGTCGGCAATGGTCACCGCCTGCTGGGCGACAATGGCGCCGGCATCAGGCTTGGCGGTCATCTGGTGCAGGGTGATGCCGGTCTCGGCCTCGCCGTTGACCAGGCACCAGTTGATGGGCGCGCGACCGCGGTAGGCGGGCAGCAGGGAGCCGTGCAGGTTGAAGGCGCCGACGGTCGGGATGTCGAGGATCGCCTGCTTGAGCATGTTGCGGTAGTAGAAGGAGAAGAGGGCCTGGGGCGCCAGCTCGCGAATGCGCTCAATCCAGAGCGGGTGGTTCACGTCCTCGGGGGAGTAGACCGGCAGGTTGTGCTCGGCGCAGAGCTGGGCGACCGAGCCGAAGAAGCGGTTCTCGCCCGGATCGTCGGCGTGGGTGAAGACGGCCTGGATCTCGTAGCCTGCCTCGAGCAGGGCCTCGATACCGGTGCAACCGATATCGTGATAAGCAAAGACGACGACTTTCATTGTTCAGCTTCCTGTTGCGAAGGGGTGATGGCGCTGCGCACGATCTGGTGGATGAAGTAGCGGGGACGGGCGCGCACGTCGGTGTACATGCGGCCTATGTATTCTCCCAGCAGCCCCATGCCCAGCAGCTGCACGCCGACAAAGGTGAAGAGAATGGCAAAGAGGGTGAAGACGCCATCGGCGGCCCAGTCGGCGCCCAGAATGAGGCGCATCAGGATCAGCAGGATGGAGAAGGTAAAGCCGATGCCCGCCACCACGCTGCCGACGATGCTGAGCAGCCGCAGCGGGGTGGTGGTCATGCAGGTGACCAGGTCATACATCAGGTTGATGAGGTGCATCAGCCCGTATTTGGATTCGCCGTGGGCCCGCTCGGCGTGGCCCACTTCCAGCTCGATGGTGCGGCGGGCGAAGCTGTTGGCCAGGATGGGGATGAAGGTGCTGCGCTCCTGGCAGCAGAGCATGGCGTCGATGATGTGACGGCGATAGGCGCGTAGCATGCAGCCGTAGTCGCTCATGTGCACGCCGGTGGCCTTTTGCACCGACTTGTTGATGAGTTTGGAGGCAGTCTTGCGAAACCAGGAGTCCTGACGGTTGCGGCGCATGGTGCCCACCACGTCGTAGCCCTGCATGGCGGCTTCCACCAGGCGAGGGATCTCCTCCGGCGGGTTTTGCAGATCCGCATCCAGGGTGATCACCAGATCCCCCTTGGCGGTCTCGAAGCCGGCCATGATGGCGGCGTGCTGACCGTAGTTGCGGTTGAGCAGCACCCCGACCAGCTTGCTGCCCTCAACGGCGGCGGCGTCTCTGATGAGCTCGGTGGAGCCGTCGTGGCTGCCGTCATCGATCAGGATCACCTCATAATCCTGTGACAGCAGATCGCAGGCGACGGTGACCCGGCTCAGCAGCGCGGGCAGGCTGGCCTCCTCGTTGTAGACGGGGATGACCACCGAAACCAGCTTGATGTCAGTGTTGTTCACGTTGCATTACTCCAATATGTCGATAAGGGCCGCGACCACGCGGTCGACGTCGGCCAGCGTCATGTCCGGGAAGAGTGGCAGGGTGCACAGGCGTGACGAGTTCCACTCGGTATGAGGCAGGCTGAGGGTCGGATAGCGTTCGCGGTAGTATTTCTGGGTGTGGGCCGCCCGAAAGTGCAGACCGGTACCGATGCCGCGCTCCTGCAGTGCCTGCATCAGCTGATCCCGGCCGAGCCCGCAGCGATCCGGGTCGACCCGCACCATGAACAGGTGCCAGGCGTGCAGGTGGGGGTAGTCCGGCACGGCGAGCGGCGCCAGCGGCAGGCCGGCCAGCCGCTCCTGGTAGCGGGCCACCAGTTCGGCCCGCTTGGCGTTGAGCTCGGGCAGACGCGCCAGCTGCACCAGGGCGATGGCGGCGTTGATGTCGGCCAGGTTGTATTTGAAGCCCGGGGTGATCACCTCCGCCTGCGGCTTGCGGCCCAGGCTCATGCGATCAAAGGCATCCACCCCCAGGCCGTGGAATTTGAGCATCCGAACCTTGTCCGCCAGCGCCTTGTCGTCGGTCACCAGCATGCCCCCTTCGGCGCAGGTCAGGTTTTTGATGGCGTGGAAGGAGAAGATGGCGGTGCCGCTGGCACCGATCCAGCGCTCCCGGTAGCGGGTGCCGACCGCGTGGGCGGCATCCTCGATGACCGGTATGCCGTGCTGGCCGGCCAGCGCCAGGATCGGATCCAGATCGACCGGGGCACCGGCGTAGTGGACCGGGATGATGGCTTTGGTGTTGGCGGTGATGAGCGGCGCGATCAGCTCGGCGCTGGTCATCAGGGTATCCGGGTCCACGTCGACGAAGACCGGCTCGGCCCCCAGCAGGGTGATGATGTTGATGGTGGAGACCCAGGTCTGGGAGGGGGTGATCACCTCATCTCCCGGGCCTATGCCCAGCGCCAGCAGAGTGACGTGCATGCCGGCGGTGGCGGAGCAGAGCGCGACCGCGTGCTGGCAGCCGAATGTGTCGCAGAATTGCTGTTCCAGTTCATGATTCTTCGGGCCCGTGGTGATCCAGCCCGATTTCAATACGTCACAGACAGCACTTATCTCGGCATCACCGATGGCGGGCCTCGAAAATGGCAGAAAATCTTGCATAAGAGATCCAACGAAGAATATTAATCAGTGCCCGTAAAAGCGGGCAGCCCCAACAAATTGCACTCAACATAACGTATATAAAAGCGGGCCTGCAATGGTCCAGAAACAGCTGGTAACAATTAACTGGTGCGGTCATCTTAGGTAATGTGATAAATATTTATAACCCCCCCAACTCTTGTTTTTCCAAATTACATTTTCTCTGACATTTTGGTTGTATCAATATGAACATTACTGTATTTGGAAGTGGCTACGTGGGCCTGGTTCAGGCCACCGTACTGGCCGACGTCGGTCATCAGGTGATCTGTGTCGATGTCGATGAACAGAAGGTGGCAGCCCTGATGGATGGCCAGGTGCCCATCTATGAACCCGGTCTCGAATCCCTGCTGCAGCGCAACATCAAGAGCGGCGCCCTGGTGTTCACCACGGACGCCGTGCTGGCCGTCAAACACGGCGATGTGCAGTTTCTGGCAGTAGGCACGCCACCGGGGGAAGATGGTTCCGCCGATCTGAGCCACGTGCTGACGGTGGCCGAGACCATCGCCCAGTATCGCGATCGGCCTGTCATCATCGTCAACAAGTCGACCGTGCCGGTGGGCACCGCCGACAAGGTGACCGCCAGGGTCAACACCATCCTGCAGCAGCGGGATCAGTCGTTCGCCTTCGACGTGGTCTCCAACCCCGAATTTCTGAAAGAGGGCTCCGCCATCCAGGATTGCCTGCGGCCGGATCGCATCGTGGTGGGCACCGCCAACGAGGCTTCCCGCCAGCTGATGCGCGAGCTCTACGAGCCGTTCAACCGCAACCACGACCGCATCCTGTTCATGGATGTGCGCAGCGCCGAGCTGACCAAGTACGCCGCCAACTGCATGCTGGCCACCAAGATAAGCTTCATCAACGAGATGGCCGGGCTGGCCGAGCGGGTCGGCGCCGACATCGAGATGGTGCGCCAGGGGATAGGCTCGGACCAGCGCATCGGCTATCAGTTCATCTACCCGGGTTGCGGCTATGGCGGCTCCTGTTTTCCCAAGGATGTCAAAGCCTTGCTGGCCACGGCCCAGGAGCTGGAGTACGACACGCCGCTGATCCGGGCGGTGGAGCGAGTCAATGAATTGCAAAAATCGCGGCTGTTTCAGCTGTTGTCAGCGTTCTTCCACGCCGAAGGGGAGAGCCTGGCCGGCAAGACCATCGCCCTGTGGGGGCTGGCGTTCAAGCCCAACACCGACGACATGCGCGAGGCGCCGAGCCGGGCCTTGATGGAGGCGTTGTGGCAGGCCGGGGCGACCGTGCAGGCCTACGATCCCGAGGCGATGCAGGAGGCCCAGCAGATCTACGGCAACTGTGACAAGCTGCGGCTGATGGGCACCAAGGAGGCGGCGCTGTTTGGTGCGGATGCCCTGGTGATCTGCACCGAGTGGAACCATTTCAAGGCCCCCAATTTTGCCGCCATCAAGCAGGCGTTGCGTTATCCGCTGATCGTTGATGGCCGCAACCTGTTTGATCCGGGCCGGATGAAAGATCATGGTTTTCATTACTACGCCATTGGGCGGGGCGAATCGGTAATGAAATAAAAAGACCATGCCACGCTGCCGCTATGTTTCAGTGCAATGGCAGTGCGGCATCTATTCACGCTGCACAAGACTATTTTCGTCACTATTGTTGGTGAGCGTCCTTGTCATATTTATTTAATATTGTGAGCTGATTCACTTTATTAATTTTATATTGCCGCTATGGCCAGGTTCTCTGCATGGCTCGCCACTATTAATTAAACCGGTATTGATATGGCCTATTTCCCCGCAGCATATTGCCGCGGGGCACCAATCAATGCATGACATCCGGCAGAGCTCACTCTGCTCACAATAAAAATGGCCCTCCGCTAGTTCGGAAGGCCATTTTTATTTTCTGAAAGGGACGCGCTAGCCCGGCGGGAACTGTCGGGTTGGTGCCGCCATCGTGTCGGCCCGGCTGGCAAGACCCAGATCGGGATGGCAATGGGCCGGCTATTCCGGTATATCGTCCACCTGAGCCCTGTCGAGGGTCGCCTTGGGTACTATGTTCACGCTTTCGTGCAGCTCGCTGTAAACGATCACGGCCAGCCCCTGCTGCAGCTGTGTCCTGACATCGGCGACCTTGTCGGCCAGACTGACATCATGTTCGCCGTACTCGGTGCCCTCTTGCAGCACGAAGTGCTCGAGCAGGTTGTTGAGGGTGTCTGCATCCAGCTCTTGCCAGGGGATAATCATGGTTTCATCTTCCGTTACCAGAGAGCGGGTATTGTCTATCTGTCGGCAGCAAGCGCAAGGGATTTATATGGCAGCAAGCAGGTATGAACATGCTCTCTGATGAACAACGTCGTCTCTCCAGCCACCTCGAACACCATCTGTATGAGTCTCGCCGTCACGCCCTGAGCAAGGGGTTGCGCTGGTTCTGGGCCGTCAACCAGCTGGCGATCCTGTTCCTGCTGGCGCGCTTCTATGTCTATCAGGACGCCCATCTGGTGGTGGCCCGGGTACTGCCCTGGAGCTACGAGGTGCAGCTGGTGCTGATGACGCTGGCCTGCCTGTCGTTTCCGCTGTTCTGGCACTGGCTCTCCCGCCAGCCCCCCGCCATCTGGCAGCCCTGCCTGCGTGCCGGCGCCCTGCTATGGGGGACTGGCTGGGCGCTGCTCGGCTACGCCATCGCCCTGGTGGAGCTAAGAGGCGGTTTCAGCCTGGCGTTCGATCTCATCAGCATGTTGCTGATGACGGCGCTGGTGGCGCTCTATTGCGAGGTGCGGCTGTTCTACTGCTTCAGCACACCGCCGCTGCTGTTTCTGCTGCTGGAGGCGCTGCTGGTCAAGGTGCCGTTTCCGGCGGTGCACTGGATGGCGGTGGGCTGCCTCATCATCATGCTGGAGACGGGCAGGCGCATGCTCAACGGCTGGTTCGAACTGGCGGTGTCCCGTGAGCACGAGAATCTGACCCTGGCTCGCCAGCTCGATGCCATGGCCAAGCGGGATCCGCTGACCGGGCTGGCCAACCGGCGCCACTTCGACAACGTCAGCGAGCAGATTCTGCAGGAGGCGAGAGAGCAGCACGGCGAGTTTGCCATCCTGCTGCTGGACGTGGACTTCTTCAAACGCTTCAACGATCACTACGGCCATCTGCAGGGGGACAACTGCCTGATCGCGGTGGCCGACTGCCTGCGCGAGGCCATTCGCCAGCCGGCTGACGTGGTGGCCCGCTATGGCGGGGAGGAGTTCGTGCTGCTGCTGCCCGGTGCCGATGCACTGGCCGCCAGCGCCATCGCCAAACGCATTGCCGCCGCGCTGGCCGGGCGAGGCATTCTTCATGCGCTGTCTGAGGTGTCGGATCGGGTCACCGTGAGTCAGGGCATCGCCCTGTGGCACGGGGGGCAGGATGGCATCGCCGACATGCTGGTGCGCGCCGACGAAGCGCTCTATCAGGTCAAGGAGGCTGGCCGCAACGGCTACCGGCTCGCCCCCTGAGTCTGTTCTCGCAGCCACTGGCTGATCCGCTCTTCCAGCCAGAACCGCGGTCGCCATGGGGTACCGTGCAGGAAGCCCACGTGGCCGCCCTGGCGGCTCAGCTCGTAGCGCACCATGGGTGAGAGCTGTTCGGCCTGCGGGATCACCGCCTCGGTCATGAAGGGATCGTCGGCGGCGTGGATCACCAGAGTGGGGATGGGGATCCGTGCCAGCATGCCCAGGCCCGAGCAGCGCTGATAGTAGTGATCGGCACTGTCAAAACCGTGCAGCGGCGCCGTGACCTGCTCATCGAAGTCGCGCAGGGTGGCGATGGCGCGCACCTGCTGTGGCTGCCAGCGGGCGCCGGCCGCCGCCTGCCGCTGGATCTTCTGCTGCAGGTTGTGGCGCATGGTGCGCAGCAGATAGCTCTGATAGACCCGCGAGAAGCCCTGATTAACCCGATCGGCGCAGCTGTCCAGCCGCAGCGGTGCCGAGATCACCACCGCCGCCGTCAGCTCGCTCGGGCAGGCGCGTGCCAGCAGATTGACCAGCATGTTGCCCCCCAGCGAATAGCCGATGGCGATGAGCGGTTTGCCGGGAAAGCGGCGGCCCAGCTCGGCGATCAGCGCCTGGGCATCCTCGATGGCGCCGGAGTGATAGGCCTGCAGCAGCCGGTTCGGTTCGCCGCTGCAGCCGCGAAAGTGCATCAGTACCGCCTCGTTGCCTTGGCGTTGCAGGTGAGCGAACAGTCCCTTGGCGTAGTGGGAGTGAATGCTCCCCTCCAGCCCGTGAAACAGCACGATGAGCGGCCGCTCATCCCGGCTGATCTCGCCGCTCCAGGCGAGATCGACGAAGTCGCCGTCCGCCAGCTCGAAGCGCTCCGCCACGAAGCGGGCCGGTTGGCGGCGCAGCCACTTGGGCAAAATGGTTTGCAGATGGGGATTGCGCGCCCACCAGGGGGCGTGGAAGTGGCTTTCGATCAGCATGCTGGGTCCGCGGGGTGACAGGGACAGAAAAGGCAACGGCGAGAAGCCGGGCTTCTCGCCGTCGGGATCAGGCCGGCAGGCTGTCGTGGTGCTCGGCACCGCGCAGCATGGCCTGGATCAGTTCGTTGGCTTCAAACTTGGTCAGCGCCTCGTGAGCGCCCACCTGATGGGCCCGCTCCACGCTGATCTCGCTGGAGAGCGAGGTGTGCAGGATGATGTAGGCGCCCGCCAGTTTGGCGTCACTCTGCACCTCGAAGGCCAGCTCATAGCCGTCGAGCCCCGGCATCTCGATGTCGCTCACCAGAATGTCGATGGGGGTCTTCTGGCTGGCGCGGGTCTGCATCAGGGTCAGCGCATCCTTGCCGTTGGTGCACACCTCGTAGGGGATGTTGATGTAGTCCAGCGCCGCCATCAGCTGGCGACGGGCGACCGAGGAGTCATCCACCAGCAGGATCCGCATCGGCTTGATCCGCTCCCGCTGCACATCGGTCAGCACTGGGTAGAGATGGCTGGGATCGTCCGGATAGACCCGGGAGAGGATCAGCTCCACGTCCAGCAACTGGATCAGCTGGTCATTGACCCGGGTCACGCCGGTGACGAACACGTTGTGGCCGAGGGTGGCGGGCGGCGGCTCGATGTCGCGCCAGTTGCACTCGGTGATCTTGTCGATGCCGCGCACCAGAAAACCCACCAGGGTACGGCGGCAGTCGGTGATGATGATGAAGCAGTGCGGCATCTCTTCCTTGCTGATCGGGCGATAACCCACCGCCATGGCCATGTCGATCACCGGGATGGTGGTGCCACGCATGCTGGCGGCGCCGAGCACGGTCGGGTGCGAGTGCGGCATGGCCGTCAGCTGGGTGTAGGGCACTATCTCTTTCACCTTGAGGGTGCCGATGGCGAAGGATTGCTTGGCCGAGAGATGAAACAGCAACATGCCCTGGGATTGGTTGGCCTTGCTTTTCATGGCAGATGTCCTGTGAGTCAAAACGGTATCAGTCAATTCAGGCCCCTAGCATAAAGGATTATAGAAGAAATGGCCTTGTGGTTATTAACGACCATTGGCCGCAAAACTGGACTCATTTCATCCATTTATTGCCGCAATCCGCACCTGTGCGCACTGCCTGGGGCCCTCATGGGAGGGGCGTTCAGCGCGCCTGCAACGCCTCCAGCGGGGTGCCGAGCCACTGCTGGCAGGCGTGGGCGAGCGCGGCTTCATCCCCATAACCCAGCTTGCTCACCACCTGGGCGCGTTGGCTGCCGCTCTTGAGCAGCCGTACCGCTTGCAGCAGCTGCCACTGGGCGCGCAGCGCATCGCTAGCCAGCGCCGGGTCGCTGAGGCCACGCTGCGCCAGACATTGCTGCCATGCCGCATCGCTGCCCTCCTGACCGTTTGCCAGCGCCTGCCAGGCGGCCTGCAGGGCATTGTCTGGCTGGGGGGCAATGGGGCAGGCCGGCAGCTCGTCGAGAATTACCTGCAAGCGGTGGCCATAGGCACCTTGCCAGTCGCGGGGGCGCTGCCACTGGGCCAGGCCGTCGAGCAGCGCCGTCAGCAGCGGGGTAGGCTGCAGCCAGCCCGCCCGCTCTGGCTGCTCCACGCGTACCGAGCAGGTCAGCAGATCATGCTGGCAGCCCGCCAGCGGGGTGAATGCGGCCAGGGCATCGGCACAGAGCCAGAAGTGGCTTCCCGTCGGCATCAGCCACTCATGGGCGCCGAGTCGCAGCAGCGCCGCGCCCCGGGTGATCCGCAGCAGCTGGCCCACCGGCGCGCGCTTGCGGGCACCGACTTGCAGATGCGGAGTGGAAAAATGCTGATATTCGATGGCGTGATGCATGTAAAAACCCTGATATGATGCTGCCTGGAGGTAACAAAAATGGAAACCAGACGTAAAAAACGCTTCATTGCCGGTGCGGTCTGCCCGGCGTGCGGCAAAATGGACACCATGATGCTGTATATGGAGCATGGAGTCGAGAAGGTGACCTGTGTCGAGTGCGGGGATACCCAGGTACAGACCCAGGCCGAGGTGGACAAGGTGACCCGGGAGACGGAACAGGTAATCGGCGTGTTTCGTCCCGAGTGAGTGCCGGCCTCAAGGTGATGACACGCCGGTCAGGCTGGTGGCTGTTGATTGCTTTTTCATCATGCTGAAGCCGGACCGACCATATGCTTGTCTGCCTTTTTGAGGTATTCTGGGCCCGTTTTTTTCTATCCGCAGGATCCCTGACATGAAAGTAGCTCCCCTGAGCGTGGTTACGCTGGAATACACGGTCACCGACGAACACGGTGAAGTCATCGACACCACTGTCGGTAAAGAGCCTCTGGTGTATCTGCACGGTACCCGTTATCTGGTCTCCGGCCTCGAAGCCGAGCTGGAAGGTCGCAGCGTGGGCGAGGCGTTCGACGTCACCCTGACGCCGGAGCAGGCCTATGGCCAGTACGACGAGAACCTGGTGCAGGAAGTGCCCGGCGAGCTGTTCGACGGCATGGAAGTGTCTGAAGGGGATACTTTTGTGGCCGAGACCGACGACGGCCACCGTCCGGTGACCGTGATCGAAGTGTCCGAAGAGTTCGTCAAGGTGGATGGCAACCATCCGCTGGCTGGCGTGACCTTGGGCTTCAAGGTCGAGATCAAGGACGTGCGCGCCGCCACTGCCGAAGAGCTGGCCCACGGCCACGTTCACGGTGCCGGTGGTTGCGGTCACGATCATGGCCACGACCATGATCACGACCACGGTCATGAGCACGGCGGTTGCTGCGGTGGTGGCCATCACGGCCACGATCACGGTCATGACCACGGCGACGACCAAGGTCACGGCGGCTGCTGCGGTGGCGGCGGTTGCGGTGGCAAGGGCCATCAGCACTGATCACGGCATTGCCGATGATAAAAAAACCCGCGCCTGGCGCGGGTTTTTTTATGGCTGGCACTCATCAGTAGTGCGGTGGCGGGGTCTCTTCTGCCATGCTGGCGATCTGGCTCGGCTGCACGCTCTGCAGCTTGTCCACCAGCAGCTGGATCTGATGCTTGAGCCGATCCAGCTCGCGGCCCTGGGTGGTAACCTCGTCGTTGAGCTGCTCCACCGTGTATTCGGCGAAGGCGAGGCGGCTTTCCAGGGTTTCGAGGCGATCGTTTAATTGCTGACTCATGGGCCTTTTGGTCCTTACTTGATAGTCCAGATTTCGGCCAGGCCGCTGGAGCTGGCGCTGACAAGGTGACTATTGTCGCGCAAAGCCACGCCGTAGACCACTGCGCTCGGCGGTTTCACTTTGGGATGGGGCGAGACGCGCCAGCTCTGCAGCAGGCTGCCGTCGCTCACCTGCCACAGGGATAGCTGGCGGGAGGGGGCGCCGGTGATGAGCCACTTGCCGTCGTTGGCAAAACGCGCCGCGGTGTAGACCTCGAAGCGGTGATCGAACTGCAGCCGGCTCAGCTCCTTGCCGGTTGTCAGATCCCAGATGCTGGCCTGGCGGCTGTCGGCGGTGAAGGCGAGCCGTCCGCTCGGGTCGAGCCGGGCCAGCACCACCCGGCCGGCATGGTTGAAGCGCCACACCACCTGGCCTGAGCGGGTGTCCCACAGGTAGGCACTGTAGTCGTTGCCGCCGGTGAGGGCGTAGCGGCCGTTGGGGGAGAGATCCACCGTGTTGACCTGCTCGGTGTGGCCGAGAAACTGCAGCCGGCGGCCGGTGCGGGTATCCACCACTTCCGCCTTGCCGTCTTCCCGGCCGATCAGCACCTGGCGACCGTCGGCCGACAGGGCGATGTCCCTCAGCCTGGATTCAGGAAGCGAATAGTAGCCTTGCGACTGGCCATCCTGCAGGCGCCAGATCCCGAAACTGTCGGGGGTGGCCGTCACGGCGTGGCTGTCGTCCGTCGAGAAACGGGTGATGATGATGAAGTTGTCCGGATTGTCGGACTGGCGCCAGCGCCAGCGCTCCTTGCCCTGTTCCAGGTCCCACACCACAGTGCCCTGGCTCAGGCTGGAGACGATGGCCTGCTTGCCGTCGCTGGCCAGATCGGCGCTCAGCAGCCCCTGGTTGGCGAGGGTCAGTTGTCGGTCCGGCGATGAGCTCTGTTCGCAGCCTGTCAGCATCAGGCAAATCGCGACGAGATAAATGGCACTTTTTATCATTTTTCCTGTCTCATGCTTTCGTTACCTGCGATCACGGCGTTAGTATAAGGCGCTTATCACGATAAACCTCTCATTTCACGAAGGAACCGAGAGCGGTATTTAGAGTTTTGGAGAAACTGATGAACAATTTTCTGAAGGTGTCCCTGTTGGCCGCGGCAGTTGCCGTGAGTCTGACTGCTTGCCAAAAAGACGAGAAGACTGCTGCGAATACCGCAGAGGTCAAGGCAGAAGCCAGCAAGCCGGCAGAGGCCCCCAAGGCTGAAGCCAAGAGCTTTGAAGAGCAATCCGGCTATGCAATTGGCCTCTCCATGGGTCGTTATATCGCCAATACCCTGGAACGTCAGCAGGAACTCGGCATCAAGCTGGACAACAGCGTCATCCTCAAGGGTGTGACCGACGGTCTGGGCAAAGAAGCCAAGATGACCGACGAGGAGATCCAGAAGGTTCTGCAGCAGTACGACGCCAAGATCAACGAGTTGACCAAGGCCAAGGCTGACAAGGATGCCGTGGAAAACCAGAAGAAGGGTGAAGAGTACCTGGCTGCCAACGCCAAGAAAGAGGGCGTGAAGAGCACCGAATCCGGCCTGCAATACCAGGTCGAGAAGATGGGTACCGGCGCCAAGCCGAAGGCCACCGACATCGTCAAGGTCCACTACACCGGTACCCTGACTGACGGTACCAAGTTCGACAGCTCCGTCGATCGCGGCGAGCCGGCCACCTTCCCGCTCAACCAGGTGATCCCGGGCTGGACCGAAGGCGTGCAGCTGATGCCGGTCGGTTCCAAGTTCAAGTTCTTCCTGCCGTCCAAGCTGGCCTATGGCGAACACGGTGCGGGTTCCATCCCGGCCAATGCCGTGCTGGTATTCGACGTTGAGCTGCTGGCTATCGAGAAGCCGGCTGCCGATGGCGACAACGCCAAGAAGTAAGCGGAAAACGTTGAAAAAACGGCTCCTTAGGGAGCCGTTTTTACTTGTAACTCCGCCCGAATGGCGGGATAAAAGAGAGTATCGCCAACTGTGCTAACATGGCGAACGACACCCGAAATAGACAACAAAATCAATTGCAAGGATGGCTCCCGTGGCGGAAAGCAAACCTCGAGTCCTGTTGGTGGAAGATACCCGCAGTCTGGCGGTGGTCTATGAACAGTATCTGGCCCAGGATGGCTACGAGGTGCTGCGGGCCGATTGCGGCCAGCAGGCATTGGCGCAGCTGCTGAGCAGCCCGCCGCCGGTGGTGCTGCTGGATCTCGAGCTGCCCGACATGTCCGGCATGGACATCCTGCAGCAGATCACCGAACAGCAGCTGCCCTGCTCGGTGGTGGTGATCACCGCCCACGGCTCGGTGGACGTGGCGGTGGAGGCGATGCGGCTCGGCGCCTTCGACTTTCTGACCAAACCGTTCGACGGCAAGCGGCTGTGCGCCACCGCGCGCAATGCCCTCAAGCACCAGCAGCTCAGCTCGCTGGTGGCCCAGTATCGGGAGAACTTCGAGCGTAGCTCGTTTGCCGGCTTCATCGGTGCCTCCATGCCGATGCAGGCGGTCTATCGCATCATCGAGAGTGCGGCGCCGAGCAAGGCGACCGTGTTCATCACCGGCGAGAGCGGCACCGGCAAGGAGGTGTGCGCCGAGGCTATCCACCAGTGCAGCCCCCGTCGCGAGCAGCCCTTCATCGCCCTCAACTGCGCCGCCATTCCCCACGACCTGATGGAGAGCGAGATCTTCGGCCACGTGAAGGGGTCGTTCACCGGAGCGCAGGGGGATCGCAAGGGGGCGGCCAGCCTGGCGGACGGCGGCACCCTGTTTCTGGACGAGATCTGCGAGATGGATCTGGACCTGCAGAGCAAGCTGCTGCGCTTCATCCAGACCGGCACCCTGCAGCGGGTCGGCAGCGGCAAGCTGGAGACGGTCGACGTGCGCTTCGTCTGCGCCACCAACCGGGATCCCCTGCTGGAGGTGAAGGCGGGGCGTTTTCGCGAGGATCTCTACTACCGGCTGCACGTCATCCCCCTCAGCCTGCCGCCGCTGCGCGAGCGGGGCGAGGACATACTGCTGCTGGCGCGAACCCTGCTGCAGAGCTATGCCAAGGAAGAGAACAAGCGCTTCAAGGATTTCGATGCCGAGGCGGCGCGGGTGCTGCTCGATTACCCCTGGCCCGGCAACGTGCGCGAGCTGCAGAACGTGGTGCGCAACATAGTGGTGCTCAACGATCGCGAGCTGGTGAGCCCCGACATCCTGCCACCTCCGCTCAACGGCAGCCGTGCCAGCCCGCTGGCGGCGATCCCCGCTGCGGCGGCGACCGGCAGTGGTGCCGTGGTGGCGGCCAATGCCCCGATCCGCCCGCTCTGGCTGGTGGAAAAAGAGACCATAGAGCAGGCCATCGCCAGCTGTGACGGCAACATCCCCAAGGCGGCGGCGTTGCTGGAGATCAGCCCTTCCACCATCTATCGCAAGAAACAGGGTTGGGAAGAGGCAAGTCTGGCGTGAGGCCGGTGTCGGCAGGGGGTCACCCTCCCGGGGGATAAATGTGCGGGGCAGCCGATTGGCCGCCCCGCTGCGTTTGTGGCGGTGGCTTGCTAGAGCTTGGCCAAGAGCTTGAGGCGGGCGAGCCTCTCGGCCTCGTTGGCCTTGAGCCAGCGATCCTGCGAGAGCAGGAACCAGGCGCGGGAGAAGTATTCGGCCGCAGCCGGATCATCCAGTACCAGCGCATTCTCCCCCAGCTCCTCGAACAGATAGCCATCCTCCGCCACCCCGGCAGCCGCCATATCACCCTTCAGCTGCATCAGGTCGGCCAGCGCCTGTTCGTGCTGCCCCTGAGCCCGCAGCAGACGGGCCAGACTCCAGCGGGCGATAAAGGCCTTGGCCTGGTTGTTGTGCTGCTCGTGCCAGGCCAGACATTTTTGCTGCAAGCCCCTGGCCTCATCGAAACGACCCAGCTCGAACAGGGTCCAGCCCTGGTTGTTGTAAAGGGTGGCGAGCCAGCCGCGCACCTTTTGATCGGTACTGCGCTCGGCCAGCTCCATCGCCAGTTGATGCCAGCGGCTCTGCTCTTCCAGCGGTGCGGCGATGGCGATCATGTGGGCGGCATCGATGGCGAGATAGAGCTCCTTGTGCTTGAGCCCCAGCTGCCAGGCTTGCTCAAACAGCGTCTTGGCGCTGGCCTTGTCGCCGGCGGAGTTGAAGGTACGGCCGCGCTCCAGCAGGGCGTGCAGGCGGGCTCGCGGAGTGACGTCGGTGAGGCGGGGCTCTATCTCGTCGAGCAACTGGTGCGCCTGTGCAAACTGGCGTTGCAGCGAATGGGTGCGGGCTATCTGGGTGAGCAGTTCCAGCTCGTACTGCAGATCGGCGGCGGCGCGCGCCTCGGGCAACAGGGCATGAAAACGCAGGGAGCTGGCGGCGGGATCCCGATAATCCCACTGCGCCATGAAATCGGGCGGATTGTCCATTTGGCCTCCTTGCTGGCTATCCTCCCCCCAAGATGCCTGCAGGCCATTGTTTGTACAAGGGGCCCCCGTCACAGAGTGCCCCTTGAGTCATGTTCGCATCAGTGGCGAGCCGGTCAGTAGACCATGGCCAGGCTCATCAACATCAGGCCGATGGCGGCGAAGGCTCCCTCCTTGATCGCCAGGCGCGGCACCAGCGCCTTGGGCAGGGCAGGGAACAGGCTGAGGGCGAAGCCGAGCCCCGGCATCAGCCAGTGAAAGGCCGGGTTGCGCAGGCTCGGGTCTGCCGCACCATTGATGATGATGAGCAGGATGAAGAGGGTGAAGGCCGGCAGAATAAACCAGCGGGCGCTGCCGGCCGCAACGGCGCGCAGCGGCGAGATGCGATAGAGCAACAGGGTCACGATGAAGAGCACCAGGGGTGCCAGCAGGTAGAGTGGAGCCGGGTTCATAACGGGTATCCTGAAAAAAGGCGTGAGCAGCAGTGGCGGGATTTAATCAGCCCGGGGCGGGGATGACCAGCCACAAGGGCCCGGGCTGTGAAGCAGATCCCGGGCAAAGGTTTGTCGGCCTGGGCTTCAGCGCAGCCAGAACCAGGCGGCAAAGCCCAGCCAGCTGATGGCCAGCAGCAGCCAGGGCAGCGGATGCTGGCGAGAAACCTCGACCAGTTCGACGATGTCGTCCGGTTCCTCATCCTGCGGCGCTGCGTGGGACTGTTTGGCCTTGGCTTGCAGTTTTTTCTGACGGCTGGCCTCGCGGGCCCGCACCTTCATCTGTTTCTTGTATTCGTCTATGCCTTTCTGGATCCCCTGCGCGATCAGCTGGGTCTGCTCCTTGGTCTGCCCCGGCTTCTGGTTGGCACGGGCAATTTTCATCGCCTCCTGCTGGGTCTCGGGGGAAATCTTGTCGTACTTCGCCATCAAAGGGTCTCCTCGGCATCGATTGGCGGGGAGTATGCCATAAAAACGGCGCCCTCAGGCGCCGTTGCAACAGCTTGTGAGCCGGATCAGGGCTTGTAGTAGGTCACGGTCGCGTAGGGCAGCGGGTTGAGGGTGCCCTGGGACTCGGCGTACTCCATGAACATCTCGTTCTCACCGACGCCGGAGTCGACGTAGTCACCCTTGTTGGGCAGCTCTTCACGCTTGAGCAGGCCGTTGTAGCCATCCTTGCCGGAAGCGATGTAGGTGTTGGCACCGACCCGGTACACCTTCTCGTCATCCAGTGGCTGCCACTGACCGTTGGCGTCCAGCAGTTCCAGCTTGGTGATGCGGGAGCCCTTGACCAGCTTGCCGTCGTAGGTGTAGCTCAGATGGCCGACGTAGGGGAAGGCACCGCTGGAAGCGGCGATCCCGGTCTCCAGGCCGATGGAGTAGTCAACGGCGTACTCTAGGGTGGCCCGAACGTCCTTGCCCTTGAGGTTGAAGGCGGCGATCTTGTTGCCAAACGGCAGCAAGGTACCCATCACGTAACCGACCGAGAGCGGGCCGGCGTTCACGTCGGCACGCACGCCACCGGCGTTCTGGATGGTGAAGTCGACCTTGGTGTTGAGCTTGTTGAGCTTCCAGTAGAGCGACTCGGCCACCAGGGGATCGATGAGGCCGGCGCCGTCCGGGGTGGTCGGCACGCGCACGTGGGTCAGCTTGGTCGGCACGTCGGCGATGATCTTGGCTTCGAGCTCGGCCACGGCCGGCTTGTACTCGGTGTCGATTACATCGCGCATGGCGGTGTTTTCCGGCACGATCTCGATGACCGGGGACTTGTTGATGAAGTCGACCACGTTGGTCTGCTCGGTGCCGCTGAGCGGCACTTTCTTCTTGGCCACTTCCTTGGTGAAGTCGTCGCCGGTCATCAGGGTGTTGCGGCCCTCACACTTGGTGAGCTGGCCTTCCTTGCTGAGGGAGACGTTGACCAGGCCGTAGCCCTTGGCCCATTCACCGGCCTGCACGATACAGGTCTTGCCACCGTCCGGGTTGCTGACGATCTGGGCATAGGTGTTGTCGTCGGCCGGGTTCTGGTTGTGGGCGGTGTAGCCGATGCTGTTGAGCTCGGTGATGTCGCCGAGGAAGGTCTGGGAGTGACCACCGACGATCAGGTCGATGCCGTTGACGGCCTTGGCGACCGCCTGGTCATTTTGCAGGCCGATATGGGTGACCATGATGATCTTGTTGGCACCCTTGGATTTGAGGGTATCGACCATTTTCTGGGCGGTCTCAATCATCGGCAGGAATTTGGTGTCGGTATCCGGTGAGGAGATGTCATGCATATTTTCCAGCACCAGCCCGAAAATACCCACGCTCTCGCCATTGACTTCCTTAATGACATATTCGTGAATATTTTCACTGTCCTTCAGGGTAGCGCTACTGGATTTCACCATATTGGAAGCCAATACCGGGAAATTCACCCGTGAGACAAAGTCTTTAATAGCCTGGTTGCCCAGATCGAATTCGTGGTTGCCGAGCACCATGGCATCGATACCCATGTCGGAGAGCAGCCGGGACTCCTCTTCACCCTTGAATTGGGTGAAATAGAGGGTGCCCTGGAAGGCGTCACCACCGTTGAGCACCATGAAGTTGCGGCCCTCGTTGGCAGCCTGGCTGCGCAGCTCGTCCAGCTTGAACTTCAGGCGCGGATAGCCGCCCAGCTTGGCGTTGAACTTGAACAGCTCCTGGCCGGTGGGCTGGATCGCCAGCGCATTTTCGGTCGGGTCGAGGTGGGCGTGGGTATCATTGATGTGGGCAATGGTCAGATCCAGCGGAATATGTTCCTTGCTGCTGTTTTCTGAATTGCAGGCGGTCAGCCCGAACAGGGTAATAGAGACGGTGACGGCCAGTAGCGTCTTCTTCATCGGTAATATTCCTCTTGTTGTTATAGTCCTGTATATCGTTCCTGCATGACAGGAGTGTGGCGATTCTAGGCAAAAAGTAATAATTGGAAATAAACAGAGCTGATTCCTTTGAGCTACTGCACATTAATAAAGCAAATAAACGTTTGCTCTATTTGGCAGAGCAGGAGAAGGCGCGGCGGGGATTTTCCGCCAGCATGGGTGTCAATGCAACCCCATTGGTGTCAGCGGTGGTTCAAGGCGCAGGCGTGGGGCTCAGCTGCTGCAGAAATTGCTGCGGGGTGAGCGGGCGGCCATACAGGTAGCCCTGCAGGTAATCGACCTGCCGCTCGACCAGAAAGTCGGCCTGCTCCTGGGTCTCGACCCCTTCGGCGATGGTTTGCAGCCCAAGCCGGGTCGCCAGGCTGATGGTGCTGTCAAGAATATGACGGGAGAGGGCGTTGGTGCCGATCATGGCGACGAAGCTCTGATCGATCTTCAGATAGTCCACGTGAAACTGCTGCAGATAGGTGAGGCTGGAATGGCCGGTGCCAAAGTCGTCCAGCCCGATCCTGACCCCCATCTGCCGCAGCTCCTCAAACAGCCGCTCGGTGAGGTGGTTGGGAGTGATGAGCTCGCGCTCGGTCAGCTCCAGCACCAGGGTGATCGGGTTGGCGGTGAAGGCGGCGAGAAAGCTGCGGCAGTCATCCAGCAGGCTCAGCTGCTGGCAGTGGCGGGCACAGATGTTGAAGCTGAAGTGGAAGCGGGGCGGCAGCGCCGCCGCATGGGGGGCAAACTGCAGCCGCACCTGCTGCATCAGGGTCTGGGTCATCAGGATGATGAGGCCGCTCTCCTCCGCCAGCGGAATGAAGAGATCCGGCCGGATCAGCCCCTGGCGGTGGTGCTGCCAGCGCATCAACACCTCGCAGCCATGCAGCTGGCCGTTCTGGCTGACGACGATGGGCTGCAGATAGGGCACGAACTCCTGCTTGATGATGGCACGCCTGAGCTCCTGGGTCGGGGTCGAGATATGACTCCACCAGCGGTAGGTGGCGAGGCCGGCCAGCCCCCCGAGGGCCAGGATCAGCAGCACCATGCTGCCCTGTTTTTGCAGGGTCATGGCCAGCACGGCACTCAGCGGGAACCCCTGGTTGAGGCTGTAGCCGAACGTGGCCGAGTCGAGCCGGTAGTTGAAGCCCCGCAGCCTGGGCGGTTGACCATCGTGCACCTTGCCCTGCAGGTCGAGCCACTGCTTGCCTATCTGCACCCAGCTGTGGGGCCCGGCGAGGTGCCACTGCAACGGTTTGCTCAGATGATAGGGGTTGATGGCGACCACCACTGCATGATCCCCTTCGCTCAGGTGGTAGAACAGCAGCGACGGTTTACGTCCGAGCTGGGTGACCGCCTCCAGTCTGAGCAGCTCGTGCTGGCTGTTCTGCAGCCGGTCTTTGAGATCGATCTCGTCGAAGATGGAGGAGCAGTAGAGGCGACCGTTGCGGGAGAGGTTGACCGAGCGCACATAGGGGGAGGTGGCGACCAGCACCCGCAGCTCGCGGGCCACCTCGCGGCAGGGACGGCTGGCCAGTGGCAGTGCCGCCTTGGCCGCCAGGGTCGAGTGGTGCAGCGCGCTGTCGATCTGGGTCATGGCGCGTTCGGCGGCGGTCTGGGCCTGCTGGCGCGTCATCGACCAGGTCTGCCAGTAGAGGGTGACGAGGGAGATGAGGATCAGGGTGGCGCAGCACAGCAGGCTGGCCAGGAGACGAGGCATGTTGCTGCGACGCAGAAAAGGAAGAGCCATGGGCCACGCCTCGATGAAGAGTCAATTGAACAAAAAAAGGTCGGTCATACTACACAATCACACCTCAATCTCATAGCCGGTACAAGGGGCGGCATGGGCGGGTGCAGGGGGCTGGAAATACCAAAAAGCAAAGACGGCCCTCAGGCCGCCTTTGCTTGTCATCGCAGGAAAAGCGCGTTTACAGCTGCTCGATGCCGACGATATGCCAGGGGGCATTGTCCTTGGCGAGGTTGCGCTCGAGGTGCCACACCTCCTTGATGTCCTCCTCGACCTGCTCCTGGCGATCCATGTAGCGGCCGCTGAAGCGCACGCTGACCTGGGCCCAGTCGCTGCCGTAGTCGGCGCGCACCAGCTGGGTGTCCACATACATCACTTCGGTATGCTGCTCACCGGTAAGCTCGGCACGCTCGGCCTTGAGCTGTTCAAACAGCTCAGGACTCACGTACTCGCGTACCTTTTCCAGATCGTTTTTGTTCCAGGCTTCCTGCAGGGTGCGGTAGTGATCGCGAGCCCCGGCCAGGAAACCGTTCATGTCAAAACCTGGCGGCAGGCGGAACGGCACGTCGCTGTCTGCAAAACCGGTGGCCTGCGGGGCGCTGTGGTTCTGCTCGAACTGCTGGGGCGCCGCGCTCTGGGGCGGCTGATAGCCGGCATAGGCCGTCTGCTGCTGTGGCGCCGCCATCTTGCCCTTGCGCAGGGTGCGGATCAGGAACACGGCCCCCAGTGCCAGCAGGGCGATCAGCAGGAAGTCCATCCCTTGCAGACCTTCGAAGGCGCCGCTGCCCAGCAGGTAGGCGAACAGACCACCGGCCAGCAGGCCGCCGAGCAGGCCGCCCATCATGCCGCCCTTCTTGGGTGCCTGGGCGCCCACGGTGGGGTTCTTGGTGTCGACGGGTTTGGCGGCCGGTTGGGCCGGAGCCGTTTTATAGCTCTTGCCAAAGGATTTGCCGCCGCCAAATTTCTTGGCCTCGGCAATGGGTGCCCCCAGGCCAATGGCCAGGATCACGGCAAACAGGGTCAGCATCTTTTTCATTTTGACTCTTTTCACTCTCATCAGTGGGTGGGGCATGCTCTGCTTTGGCAAGCTCAGCGAGGCGCATGGCAGGCTGCCTGTCCCTCGTTGTATTGCAGCTTGCGACTATGATTAACATGATTGGCATGAATTATTCATGAACAGATTGCCCCGATCGGGGGCGTTGCGAGGAGACAGGCCATGAAAAGTCGACGACCGAGCCGCAAGGAGCGCAAGCTGCGCAACAAGGCGCGAGCCAAACCGCAGGATCAGACCCTAGTCTGGCCCTTCATGATTGTATGAATGCGAGACAGATTTCATCGACAGGCGGCGTCAATAAGCATCAGGAGAGCGGTTGTGGCTGACAGAAGTGAATAGCGTGCATTTGCACTCGCGATGACGGGGTTTCTTTTGTAAAATTCCCGTCCCCTTCCCGCTGCGGTTTTTATGTGTATGGCAGAGCAAGTGACGGCGAAAAAAGACGCCAAGACACAACAGCTGAAAGTACCTCCCCACTCTTTTGAGGCCGAACAGTCCGTACTGGGCGGCCTGATGCTGGACAACGAGGCCTGGGATCGGGTCGCCGAACGGGTGATCGACAAGGATTTCTACAGCCGCCCGCACCGCCTCATCTTCCAGGCCATGACCCGCCTCTCCAATGCGGGCAACCCCATTGACCTCATCACTTTGCAGGAGGAGCTGGAGCGCTCCGAACAGCTGGAAGAGGCCGGTGGCTTCGCCTATCTGGTGGAGATCGCCAAGAACACCCCGAGTGCCGCCAACATCAGTGCCTACGCCGAGATCGTGCGTGAGCGGGCGGTCGTGCGGGAGATGATCTCGGTCGCCAACGAGATAGTCGAAGCAGGCTATGAGCCGCAGGGGCGCACCTCCGGCGATCTGCTGGATCTCGCCGAGAGCAAGGTATTCAAGATTGCCGAGCAGCGCAGCAGCGCCAACGAGGGGCCCCAGCCGCTCAAGCTTATTCTCGAGCAGACCGTCGACAAGATTGAAGAGCTGTTCAAGACGCCCCACAACGGCGTGACCGGGGTATCGAGCGGTTACGGTGATCTCGACAAGATGACCGCCGGCCTGCAGCGCTCGGATCTGGTGATCGTCGCGGCCCGTCCCTCCATGGGCAAGACGACGTTTGCCATGAACCTGTGCGAGCATGCGGCGCTCACCGCTGACAAGCCGGTACTGATCTTCTCCCTCGAGATGCCCTCCGAGCAGATCATCATGCGTATGCTCGCCTCGGTGGGGCGCATCGACCAGACCAAGGTGCGGACCGGTCAGCTCGACGACGAGGACTGGGCGCGGCTCTCCTCCACCATGGGATTGCTGCTCGAGAAGGGCAAGATGTACATCGATGACGCCTCCGGCCTCACCCCGACCGACGTGCGTTCTCGCGCCCGTCGTATTGCCCGTGAGCACGGCGGCCTCTCGATGATCATGATCGACTACCTGCAGCTGATGCGGGTGCCGGCGCTGTCTGACAACCGGACCCTGGAGATCGGCGAGATCTCCCGCTCCCTCAAGGCGCTGGCGAAAGAGTTGCAGTGCCCGGTGGTGGCGCTCTCCCAGCTCAACCGAAGCCTGGAACAGCGGGCTGACAAGCGCCCGGTCAACTCGGATCTGCGGGAATCGGGCTCCATCGAGCAGGATGCGGACTTGATCATGTTCATCTACCGCGACGAGGTCTATCACGACGACAGCCCCGACAAGGGGATCGCCGAGATCATCATCGGCAAGCAGCGTAACGGCCCCATCGGGCGGGTGCGCCTCACCTTCCAGGGCCAGTTCTCGCGCTTTGACAACTACGCGGGTCCGGCGTTTGATGATGACTACTGATCATCGTCAGCGCGATCCTGAAGAGAAAGAAAGTGGTGAGAGTCATCGCTGCAAAGCCGCGTAACGGTGCCAATATGCGGCCGGGTGCGCCTCACTTTCCAGGGTCAGTTCTCGCGCTTTGACAACTACGCGGGCCCGGCGTTTGATGATGACTACTAAGTAAGCCGGGAGCCTGCTCCCGGTATCCAGAAACAGTTTTCCCGGTTCGACAATTCTGCCGGTCCGGCCTTAGACGATGACAATTAAGGGCTGACACCCTCCGGTGCCTGGCGCGTTCGCGCGTTATCATGCCCTCGTAAGGGAAAACAGATGAAAGCGGCTATAGCCCAAATCAATACCGCGGCCCTGCGCCACAACCTCGCCGTGGTGAAACGCCACGCCCCCCAATGCAAGATCATTGCCGTGGTCAAGGCCAACGCCTATGGCCATGGGCTGCTGCCGGTCGCCCGCACCCTGGTGGATGCGGATGCCTATGCGGTGGCCCGCATCGAAGAGGCGCTGATGCTGCGCTCCTGCGCCGTGGTCAAGCCCATCGTGCTGCTGGAAGGCTTCTTCAGCGCGGCCGACCTGCCGGTGCTGGCGGCCAACAACCTGCAGACCGCGGTGCACACCTGGGAGCAGCTCGAAGCGCTGGAGCAGGCGGAGCTGCCTGCCCCTGTGGTGGCCTGGCTCAAGCTCGACACCGGCATGCACCGCCTCGGCGTGCGGGCCGACGAGATGCCCGCCTTTATCGAGCGCCTCGCCAAGTGCAAGAACGTGGTTCAACCGTTCAACATCATGACCCACTTCAGCCGCTCCGATGAGCTGGAGCAGCCCACCACCCGCGAGCAGATCGACTTGTTCAGCCAGCTGACCGCGCCGCTGTTGGGCGAGCGGGCCATGGCCAACTCCGCGGGCATCCTGGCCTGGCCGGATTCCCACTGCGACTGGATCCGCCCCGGCGTGATCCTCTATGGCGTCTCCCCCTTCCCCAACACGGTGGCGGCCGATTACGACCTGCAGCCGGTGATGACCCTCAAGACACAACTGATTGCAGTGCGGGATCACAAGGCGGGCGAGCCGGTGGGCTATGGCGCCAACTGGGTGTCGGATCGCGATACCCGGCTCGGTGTCATCGCCATCGGCTATGGCGACGGCTATCCACGCATGGCCCCCAACGGCACGCCGGTGCTGGTCAACGGCCGTATCGTGCCGCTGGTGGGTAGGGTCTCCATGGACATGACCACGGTGGATCTCGGCCCAGGCGCCACCGACAAGGCCGGCGACGAGGCGGTGCTGTGGGGTGAAGGGCTGCCGGTGGAGCGGGTGGCCGACCAGATCGGCACCATCCCCTACGAGCTCATCACCAAGCTTACCTCCCGGGTCTTTATGGAATACGTCTAGATGCCGTGAGCGCCAAACGTCAAAAAGCCCCGCATGCGGGGCTTTTTTTATGTGTCGTCAGCGACCTGCGGGTTACCGATGTTTTACTGCCGATGCATCCGCACAAACTTTTCCATCAGCTGATCTTCGGTCTCCACGTGAGCGGGATCCCAGATGATGCAGTCCATGTAGAGCAGATGCTGATGTTACTGCCTGTGCATCCGCACGAACTTTTCCATCAGCTGATCTTCGGTTTCCACGTGAGCGGGATCCCAGATGATGCAGTCGATGGGGCAGACGCTGATGCAGGTCGGCTTCTCGTAGTGACCGACGCACTCGGTGCAGCGACTGGGGTCGATCTCGTAGATCTCCTCGCCCAGGCTAATGGCCTGGTTCGGACACTCGGGATCGCACATGTCACAGTTGATGCACTTGTCGGTGATGAGCAGTGCCATCTCAGGCGGCCGAGTGCGGCTGACGGGTATCCTGGCGCTCACCGAGGTTGCGCAGCAGGATGCCGTAGTCAACGTCCACTTCCTTCGGCACCGGTACATAGACCACGTGGCCGTTGCCCGGCGCGGTGTCGATGAGCTCGCCCTTGCGGTTCTGCATCTGCTCCAGATTGAAGCTGAGGTTGCCCTGCGGGGTCATCAGTTCCAGGCTGTTGCCCACCAGGAACTTGTTCTTCACCTCGACTTCCACCATGTCACCGTTGCGACCGGTGATCTCGCCAACGAACTGTTGGGTGTCGGAGACCGAGTAGCCGTAGTCGTAGTTCTGGTATTCGCTGTGGTTGTGACGGCGCAGGAAGCCCTCGGTATAGCCGCGGTGGGCCAGATTCTCGAGGGTGCCCATCAGGCTGCGGTCAAACGGGCGGCCGGCGACCGCATCGTCGATGGCCTTGCGATAGACCTGGGCGGTGCGGGCGCAGTAGTAGAAGGACTTGGTGCGGCCTTCGATTTTCAGCGAGTGCACGCCCATCTTGGTCAGTCGTTCGACGTGCTCGACCGCGCGCAGATCCTTGGAGTTCATGATGTAGGTGCCGTGTTCGTCTTCGAACGCGCTCATGTACTCGCCCGGGCGGTTGGACTCTTCCAGCAGCACCAGCGCATCGGTCGGTTTGCCAAGACCCAGGGTGTTGTCCGGGCGGATGGCGATGGGCTCCTGACGGTGGACGATCTGGCCCACGTCATCTTCCTTGCCTTCGTGCACCTTGTACTCCCAGCGGCAGGAATTGGTGCAGGTGCCCTGATTGGGGTCACGCTTGTTGATGTAGCCGGAGAGCAGGCAGCGGCCGGAGTAGGCCATGCACAGCGCCCCGTGAACGAACACTTCCAGCTCCATCTCCGGCACCTGCATGCGGATCTCCTCGATCTCGTCCAGCGACAGTTCGCGGGAGAGGATGACCCGGGTCAGGCCCATCTGATGCCAGAACTTCACCGTGGCCCAGTTGACCGCGTTGGCCTGTACCGACAGGTGAATAGGCATGTCCGGGAAGGCTTCACGCATCATCATGATGAGACCGGGGTCGGACATGATCAGCGCATCCGGCTTCATCTCCACCACCGGGCGCATGTCGCGGATGAAGGTCTTGAGCTTGGAGTTGTGGGGCTGGATGTTGGCCACCACGTAGAACTGTTTGCCGAGGGCATGGGCCTCGTTGATGCCGAGCTGTAGATTCTCGTGATCGAATTCGTTGTTGCGCACCCGCAGGCTGTAACGGGGCTGGCCGGCATAGACGGCATCGGCGCCATAGGCGTAGGCGTAACGCATGTTCTTGAGGGAACCTGCGGGGGAGAGCAATTCTGGTTTAAACATGGCGGACTCTTCGTATCTGATTGCAAATCAGGACGGCGCCACCTGATGGCGCCGTATGGGTTGAGCTACGCCGGGAGTGGATACTCGCTCGGCGCGACCCGATAACGGTATATCCGGGCTGCAGCAGCATGCACCGGATAAACGGGGTGCGAGATTGTACTCGCCCTCACCGCATCATGCAATTTGGCAGGGGAACGTCCCCGGCGCGAGTCGGCGGTCAAAAATGGGGCGGTTCAGGCCCAGCGAGAGAGGGGGGAGGGCATGGCGTAGGCGTAGCCTTGCTGATAGTCGCAACCGAGCCGGTTGGCTATTTCGATGTGTTGCAGGGTCTCGACCCCTTCGCACACCACCTTCATGCCGAGCCGCTGCAGGTACTCCACCAGACCGGTCAGCATGCGCAGGGCATGGGGCGTCTTGCTGGCTTGCAGCAGCAGGGAGCGATCCAGCTTGATGACCTCGTAGGGCAGCGCCAGCATGCGCTGGAAGTTGCACTCCAGGGTACCGAAGTCATCGCAGGCGACATGGGCACCGTGGCTGCGCAGTACCTCGATCAGCGCCCTGTGCTGCCGCTGCAGCGGGGCCTGTTCCAGCACCTCGAACCAGACCTCGATCCCCAGCTTGCGCGCCTGCATCAGCACCAGCAGCAACAGGTTCTGATAGGTGGGGCTGTTCAGGGTCGGGTTGAGATTGATGGAAAGAAAATAGGGTCCGCCTTTTGCCAGGGTCGGCAGATCCCGCATGATGGCCCTGAGCATGACGATGTCCAGATGCAGGGATTGCTCCTCACTGAGGGAGGCAAAGTCGATGCCCTGATAGCTCTGCTGGGCCTGCTCCCAGCGTCTGGCCAGCACCTCATAACCCTTGACCTGATGATCCCGGCCGATGATCGGCTGATAGAAGGGCACGGCAAGATCGGCCACCGCGATGCTTGCCATGTCACCTATTGGGTACTCTTCTTGAAATGCAAACACGGCACTCACCTGTTGACGGATAGGGTTGCGGATAATACAGCAGAAGAGATCGGAAAAGCCTGTAGGAATCATCTGATAATTAACGTTAATTAATGCCTGCAATATAGGACTATTCCGATTAACGCTGACTCGTTTGCGTCATAGACTGGCCCGGTAAATATACGGTGGGATGATTATTAAAGAGCCGCAACGCCTCGCCGTGTTGATGATTTCACTCATCCCTCTTGTATAGATAGACGCTTGGAATGGTAATGAGGAAAGTATATTTGATCTTTTTTTTTTGCTGTTCAGCGGCAATACTTCTGCATCGGCAGGAATCAGTATCGGAAGTTTATATGATCATATGTTTAGCTAGCAAGGAGCACATTTTAAATTGCTTTCCATCAGCTGGTTAGGCGATTTTTGTAGAGATCGCCATTCATGAAGTGATTTATGATGACGCCAGCTATGGGGGCACTTGAGATTGTTATAGAATGGGTTCAGGTGGCAAGTTCGTTCAGACTAATTGTTTCGGAGAATAGGGCGTAAGCGCTCTGACTATTTATAAATATTAATAATCTGGGATAGATAACAGATCACATCATGTATGATGTTATAAATTTCATTGCTACCTATATGATTTTAAATAGTAAGCTATTATTAATACATGCTCTTATTGGATGGAGTATATAAAGTAAAATTTTAAGTATTTAATCTGTTCTCTTAAATAGTTTTCCCATTTACTTATCTATTGATACATACAACTATTCAGGGAGCAACTGCTTCAAGTGGAAGCAATGACTGTTTGCGTTGCTCCGGCTGTACGGCCTGTGCCAGCCAGGTCCAGTCGAGCAGGGGGGTATCGGCTTTGAAGCGCTGATAGGCAAGGCCCTGGTCGATGGTCAGAAACAGGGTGGTGGGCAGGCCGATGCGGTTGATGTAGCGCACCATCACCTCGCCGCGATAGGAGCTCAGCCGTTGTTGCAGCTGCGGCAGACTCAGACCGGTTGCCTGTCCCTCTTCATCCCAGATCTCGAACATGGTCATGTCTCTTGATGTGATGGCAATACTGTTTCCAAAAGCGGGCCGACAGGCAATTGTCAGATCTGACAGTGTCAAATGGATAGAAGCGTGAAAAGCGAAAACCCGGCACTGGGCCGGGTTTTCTTGAATGATGGTGGAGGGAGAAGGATTCGAACCTTCGAAGGCAGAGCCGTCAGATTTACAGTCTGATCCCTTTGGCCGCTCGGGAACCCCTCCACAGGGGCCTTGCATATTGTGTTCAGGAAGATGGTGGAGGGAGAAGGATTCGAACCTTCGAAGGCAGAGCCGTCAGATTTACAGTCTGATCCCTTTGGCCGCTCGGGAACCCCTCCACGGGGTATTTTCCTGATTGTTGCACTTGAATGGTGGAGGGAGAAGGATTCGAACCTTCGAAGGCAGAGCCGTCAGATTTACAGTCTGATCCCTTTGGCCGCTCGGGAACCCCTCCCCAAGTGCGAGGCGCATACTATCAGATCTTCGCTCTTTGTGAACCCCTGGTGGGCCTATCTGGCGATAAAAAAGTGCCATTCGGTCATTTTTTGATATTTGTCGCTCATTTTTCACGCTTATCAACGACTTCCCTGTCG
The DNA here is from genome assembly GCF_013085525.1 of Aeromonas sp. 1805. Lineage (NCBI taxonomy): Bacteria > Pseudomonadati > Pseudomonadota > Gammaproteobacteria > Aeromonadales > Aeromonadaceae > Aeromonas > Aeromonas sp. 1805. Next base: position 2,609,613 of record NZ_CP038515.1, read on the forward strand.
CTGTCAGACCAGATCCAGGGCTCATCGCGGGTGTGAAGCACCATCAGACAACATGCGCCGAGTAGCGTTTTGTACTGAAAAAATCACCTTCTCTTCTAAGTGTGATGGCTGACCGCTTCCTTGATGGACATTGCTGCTGCCGCATTTTACTCTCGCCATGTTATTCAACTGTTAACATGGATTGTGGACTCTCCCTATGCAGGCTCTCGATATCGCCGTGTTGCGCGGCCAGTTTCCCGCTCTCAATCAGCTGGTTGAGGGCAAAGCCCCCATCTTCTTGGACGGCCCCGGCGGCGCTCAGGTGCCACATGCCGTACTCGCCGCCATGACCGATTACCTCGGTCACTTCAACGCCAATCTGGGGGGCCCCTTTTTCTCGGCCAGGGTGACCGAGCAGCAGGCGCTGCGGGCCAGGCAGGCGGTGGCTGCGTTGCTGGGGGCTGAGCGGGCAGAGGAGATAGTGTTCGGCGCCAACTTCACCACCCTGACCTTTGCGCTCAGCCGAGCGTTGGCGCGGGAGTGGCAGGTCGGCGACGAGATCATCGTCAGCGCGCTCGATCACTACTCCAACGTTTCCAGCTGGCAGCAAGCGGCGGCGGATCGCGGCGTGGTGGTGCATCAGGCAAGAATAGACGTGGCCACCGGCGGGCTGGACTATGAGCATCTGTGCAGCCTGCTGGGGCCCAAGACCCGGTTGGTGGCGGTGACGGCGGCCTCCAATACCACCGGCACTCTGGTCGACATCCCTCGCATCGCCGATGCGGTGCACGGGGCAGGGGCCTTGCTTTATGTGGATGCGGTTCACTTTGCTCCCCACGAGCGTATCGATGTGCAGGCCTGGGATTGCGATTTTCTGGGGTGTTCCGCCTACAAGTTCTTCGGCCCGCATCTCGGCATTCTCTATGGCAAGCATCGCCACCTGACGCATTTCACTCCCTACAAGGTTGAGCCGGCCAAGAACGTGGCGCCCTACAAGTGGGAGACCGGCACCCAGAGCTGGGAAGCGCTGGCCGGGGTGGAGGCCACCGTCGAATACCTGGCCTCCCTGTCCGGGTTGGACGGCACCGAGCATGAGCTGGAAGCTCGCCTCGATCTGGCGTTTGCCCGCAGCCAGGCCCACGAACGGCAACTCAGCGAGCATCTGATGGCCAAGCTGGCCGAGCGGCCCTGGTTCACCCTGCACGGCATTCACGGCAGCCAGGGGCGCACCCCGACCTTCGCCCTGACGTCAAACCGCCATACCCCGGCCGAGATGGCCGAGTTTTTGGGGCAGCATCAGGTATGCAGCTGGGCCGGCCATTTCTATGCCTTGGCACTGGTTGAGCAACTGGGGGTGAGCGATGGGGTGCTGCGCATAGGCTGCATGCACTACAACACCTCGGCTGAGATTGACCGCCTGTTTGCCCTGCTCGACGATATGCCGCATTGAGATAAAACAGCCCGGTCATGCCGGGCTGTGTCGTTTCATCTCTCTGCCGCCTGCTAGCGGCCTACGATGGCGTGATGGATATCCTGCAGCGGCAAGACATGGCGGGCGGCGCCAAGCTTGATGGCCTCCTTGGGCATGCCGAAGACCACGCAGGAGGCCTCATCCTGGGCGAAGGTGTTGGCGCCCGCCTCCAGCATTTCCCGCAAGCCGCGGGCGCCGTCATCCCCCATCCCGGTCATGATGATGCCGGTGGCATTGCCGCCGGCAAACTTGGCCACCGAGCGAAACAACACGTCCACCGAAGGGCGGTGGCGGTTGATGAGGGGGCCGTCCATCACGTCGACGTGATAGTAGGCGCCGCTGCGTTTGAGCAGCATGTGCTTGCCGCCGGGGGCGATCAGCGCCAGCCCGGGGATCACCCTGTCATTGCTCTTGGCCTCCCGCACTTCTATCTGACACAGGCTGTTGAGCCGCTCGGCAAACGAAGCGGTGAACTTCTCCGGCATGTGCTGCACGATGACAATGCCGGGGCAGACGCGGGGCAGGGTGGTCAACACGGCCTCCAGCGCCTGGGTGCCGCCGGTGGAGGTACCGATCGCCACGATTCGCTCGGTGGTCTGGGCCATGGCATGCTGGCTGGCGGCGGGCATGATGGCGTCGGCGTTGAGCTTGGGGGCGACGCTGGGGGTGGGCACTTTGGCCAGTCGTCTGACATTGGCTTGGGCGGCGGCGCGTACCGCCATGGCCAGCTCCTGCGCCGACTCCTGCAGAAAGCTTTTCAGGCCGACGGTGGGCTTGGTGATGATGTCCACGGCGCCAGCGGCCATGGCCTGCAGCGTGGTTTCCGCCCCCTTCTCGGTCAGGGAGGAGCAGATGACCACCGGAGTGGGGTGTTCGGCCATGATCTTGGTGAGGAAGGTGATGCCGTCCATGCGCGGCATCTCCACGTCCAGCACGATCACGTCTGGCCACTCCTTCTTCAGCTTCTCCAGTGCAAACAGCGGATCAGACGCGGTGGCGATGACCTTGATGTCGGGTTCTTGCTCGAGAATGGCTTGCAATACCTGCCTGACCACGGCGGAATCATCCACCAGCATGACCTTGATCTGTTTCATTCCCGTCCCCTTAGCGATGTGGCAAGCGGTGATGACGCACCCAGACATTGCCGTTGGCCAGCTCAAAAATCAGGCTTCTGTGTCCCGCATGGCCAAGATGGTGGGCCTTGATGGTGAGGCCCAGGTGCTGGGTCAGTTGCCAGGCGGCCTTGATGTTTCTGATGGCCACATTCATGGTGTTGAGCGTTTGTTGTTCGATAAACATGTTGCCGCCGCCAAACAGCTTGACCTCGTATTCGTGGATGGGGGCGGGATATTTGCTTATCTCATTGATAAATAGTTGAATTGCTTCATCGGCATAGCGACCGTCCAGACTCATGGTGCTGTGGCCGCGGCTGGGCAGCATGTAGTGGCACATGCCGCCTCGCTTCTGTTCCGGGTGCCACATGGTAATGGCCACACAGGAACCAAGATGGGTGCGGATGATGGTGTCATCCTGCCCAAAATAGAATTCTCCAGGTTGCAGCGAGACCTCTCTCATATTGAAACCCTTATGGTTTCAGATAGATGGAAGGCGATACCAGTTGCAGGCCGTGGGGCAGACCGTTCAGGCTCTCGGCATGGCTGACGATGAGATAGCCCCCTTTGCGCAGGCGCGGTACCAACCGTTGCAGTACCTGCGCCTTGGTCTCCCGGTTGAAATAGATCATCACGTTGCGGATCAGGATGACGTCGAACAGCCCGATGTCGGGCAGCTCCTGATTCAGATTGATGTGATGAAACTGCACCTTCTCGCGCAGCTTGCGATCGATGATGAAGGTGCCCTCCTGAAAACCGACCCCTTTCAGGCAGTACTTCATCAAAAATGGCAGCGGGATGTTGTGGGCCCGCTCGATGGGATATTGCCCGGCTCTGGCCTGCTCCAGCACCCGGGTCGAGATATCCGAGGCGATGACCTCCCAACTGCCATGGTTCAGATTGTCGGCCAGGGTCATGGCCAGGCTGTAGGGCTCTTCACCGGAAGAGCTGGCCGCGCTCCAGATCCGCACCGCCCGTTCTTTTGGCAGTTGTGCCAATACCTTGTTGCCGAGAAATTCAAAGTGCTTGGGTTCGCGGAAAAAATAGGTCTCGTTGGTGGTGAGCAGATCGAGTGCGACCTGCAGTTCTGTCCCTCGGTTATTCATGATCAGGCTGAAATAGTCGCCGTAGCTCTCCAGCTCGTAGTGGCAGAGCCGCTTTGACAGGCGACTGGCAACCAGGGCCTTCTTGGCTGGTGACAAGTCGATACCCGCCGTCTGGTGGATCCAGCGTTGAAACTGCGCAAATTCATCATCATGCAACTGGGTCTGATACACGCACAAACTCCCTGCGGTGAGCGGGATGCGGGTGAGCTTGGCCCACCCGCATCAGGCTAGAAGCGGATAAAGTCGGCGTCATTGTGAGGGCGTGGCGTGGTACCTACACCTTCCTGGCCGTTGCCCTCGTGCATGAAACGCCCCCGTGGGCCACCACGGGCCGGTGCCTTCTGGTTGGCGCCGTGCTTGTGCTGTTCCAGCGTGAAGAACTCCATCGCCAGTTGCAGCTGTTCGGCCTGGCTGCTCATCTCCTCGGCGGTGGCAGCCAGCTCCTCACTGCAGGAGGCATTTTGTTGAGTGACCTGGCTCAGCTGATTCATGGCGATGTTGATCTGGCTGACGCCGGTGGACTGTTCGGCGGAGGCGGCGCTGATCTCCTGCACCAGATCCGAGGTCTTGTTGATGGAGGGCACCATCTGATCGAGCAGACGGCCCGCCTTCTCCGCCATGTCGACACTGCTAGAGGCCAGCTCGCCGATCTCCTGGGCCGCGACCTGGCTGCGCTCCGCCAGTTTGCGCACTTCGGCGGCCACCACGGCGAAGCCTTTGCCGTGATCCCCGGCCCGGGCGGCCTCGATGGCGGCATTGAGGGCCAGCAGATTGGTCTGGTAGGCGATGTCGTCGATGATGCCGATCCGCTTGGCGATCTGCTTCATGGCATCGACCGTGAGCTTGACGGCCTCACCGCCTTCCACGGCCTCCTTGGCTGCCTTGCTGGCCATGCCATCGGTGACTTGGGCATTGTCGGTGTTCTGGTTGATGCTGGCGCTCATCTGCTCGATGGAGGCGCTGGTCTCTTCCATGCTGGAAGCCTGTTCGCTGCTTGACTGGCTGATGGATTGGGCGGTGGCGCTGACCTGTTCGGCCGCGCTGGAGAGATTGTCAGATGCGCCCCGCACTTCGGTGACGATATTGGTCAGCGAGACTATGGTCTGGTTGAGGGAGTCCTTGGTGGTGCCAAACACTCCGGGGTAGTCGGCCTCGACTTGTTGGGTCAAGTCGCCTCTGGCCAGGGATTGCACCACCCGGATCACGTCGTTGAGGCTGGTATCGATCACCTCAGCGATGCGATTGATGCCCTCTCCCAGGGTCTGGAAGAAGCCATTCTTGCCGGTCAGATCCATGCGGCGGTGTAGTTCGCCGTTGATCACTGCCTGCACGATCTCCGACATCTCCCGCTCGATGGCGACTTCCTTGGTGCGATCCGACCACTCGACCACGGAGCCGAGCCGTTCGCCATCGTCGCCAAACACCGGGTTGGCGATGAGCGAGAAGGTGCGCCCGCCGAGCAGGATCTGGGTACGATAGGTGTTGTTCAGCTTGGCCAGCATGCTGCGCTGATGGCCCGGATTCTTGTGGAAGCTGTCGATGTTGGCCCCCATCAGGGTGGCTGAATTGAAGTTGTAGAGTTCTTTGCGAATATCCGCTTCAGCCAGGCTCAGCATCTCTTTGACGGATTCATTCATGTAGATGATGTTGAGATCGGTGTCGGCGATCATCACGTTGGTGCTGGCGCCATCGAGCGCCTTCTTGACGCGCAGGCTCTCTGCAGCGGCGATCTTGGCCGCTGCGCTGGCTGCCTTCATCTCGTTTTCGATGGCGATCTCCTTGGTCCGATCGGCCCACTCGACAACGGAGCCAAGCCGTTCGCCGCCATCGTTGAAGACCGGATTGGCGATCAGCGAGAAGATGCGTCCCCCGACGGTTATCTGGGCGCGATAGGTGCTGTTCAGTTTGGCCAGCATGCTGCGCTGATGGGAAGGGTCTTTGTGGAAGGTATCAATGTTCTTGCCCATCAGCTGTCTGACATCAAAATTGGGCAGATCCTTGCGAATGTCCGATTCGGCCTGGCCCAGCATGGCGAGCACGGCTTCATTCATATAGACGATGTCGAGATTGGTATCAGCGATCATCACATTGGTCGAGGCCCCATCCAGCGCCTTGCGCACTCGCAGGTTTTCGTCATACAGGGTCTGGTTGGCACTGATGGTGGCGAGGGTGTTGCTAAGGCGCTCCCCCAGCAGCGCCAGCACGGTATTGAACTCCTGACAGAGTTCCCGCAGCGGGCCACTGAGCGAACCCAGCTCAAGCTGGGCAGATTGGTCGCCTTGTCTGATCCCCTGCTGGAGCGATCGGGTTGCGCCAATGAGCTGGAGCAGTTGTTCCTGCAGCAAGGCATGAGCGCTGCCGTTGCCGAACAGATTGCCAAAAAATGATTGAGTCATGAGCCTTATCCTTGTGCGACATGTCATTGCTGTGTGGTGTGGTGAGCGACACTCTTGTTGCTTGCTACGCCTGAATTACGGTGTCTGTGGCTTCTGTTCCAGCAACCGTTCCTGCTGCTGGGTCAGTTCGCTGAGCTGTGCCATCTCGTCGATGGAGAGCACCTTCTCGGTATTGATGAGGATGACGAATTTGCCATTTACCTTGCCCATACCGCTGATAAAGTCCGCCCGGATGCGAGCCCCGAAACTCGGTGGCGGCTCTATCTCATTGCAGGGAATGGTCAGCACTTCGGAGACGGAGTCGACCACCACGCCGATGTCCTGATTGCCGTGTTCCGGATCGTCCGGATGCACTCCCTCGATAATGACGATGCAGCTGCGGCGGGTGATGCTGGAAGGGGCATTGCCAAAGCGGGCATTGAGATCCACCACCGAGACCACGGCTCCCCTGAGGTTGATCACGCCGCGGATGAAGCTCGGCATCATGGGGATGGGAGTGATGTTGCCGTATTCGATGATCTCCTTGACCCCGAGAATGTTGATGGCAAACATCTCGCCGTTGATGAGAAAGGTCAGGTACTGGGCATCGCCTTGGTTATCAGGGGCCAGCGTGCCATGCTGGACGGCCACTTCGGTAGACATGCTCATGGGGCTCTCCGGTTAAAAACGGACAAAATCGGCCTCGTCAACCGGAGGTTGCGCTGCCGTATTGCCGTGCAGTGGGTGCGGGGTCGGCATGACAAATTTGCCTCTGGGGGGCAATCCTTTATGTCCGCTCTCGTGAGTCCTTGCCGATTTGCTCAGGTTCTCCAGCGAGAAAAAATCCATGGTTTGCTGCAGCTCGTTGGCCTGAGAGCTCATCTCTTCGGCCGTGGCCGCCAGCTCCTCGCTGCTGGCGGCGTTTTGCTGGGTCACCTGGTTGAGCTGGCTCATGGCGAGGCTTATCTGGTTGGCAGCGCTGGCCTGCTCACCAGAGGCGGCATTGATCTCCTGCACCAGATCGGAGGTCTTGCGAATGGAGGGCACTATCTTGTCGAGCAGGCTGCCCGCCTTCTCGGCAGTATCGACGCTGCTCGATGAGAGCTCACCAATCTCCTGCGCCGCTATCTGGCTGCGTTCGGCCAGCTTGCGGACCTCGGCGGCTACCACCGCGAAGCCTTTGCCGTGTTCACCGGCCCTTGCTGCCTCGATGGCGGCGTTGAGTGCCAGCAGATTGGTCTGGTAGGCAATGTCATCGATGATGCTGACCTTGCGGGCGATCTGCTGCATTGCGGCCACCGTCTGCTGGACCGAGCGGCCACCTTCGGTGGCTTCGAGCACGGCACTGCTGGCCATGTTGTCGGTAACCTTGGCGTTGTCGGTGTTCTGGTTGATGCTGGCGCTCATCTGTTCGATGGAGGCGCTGGTCTCTTCCACGCTGGCAGCCTGTTCGCTGGTGGCCTGGCTCAGGGACTGGGCCGTGGTGCTGACCTGGTTGGAGGCATTGGTCAGGTTGTCGGCGGCGTTGCGCACTTCTTCGATGATGGCGGTCAGCGCCTCTATGGTGCTGTTGAGGCCATCCTTGGTCTGGCCAAAAATACCCGGATAGGGTTGTTCTATCTTCTGGGTCAGGTCACCCCGCGACAGGGCGGTGGCGATGCGCATCACATCGTTGAGGCTGGTGTCGGTGACGTTGGATAGACGGTTGAGCAGTTCGGACAACCGCTTGATGTAGCCCTGGCGTCCATCCAGTTCGATCTTGTAACTGAAGTTTCCCTGCTCGACGGCGGCAGTCACCAGGGTCTCGATGTCGTTGATGAGTGCGGTCAGCTTGTTGACCATGTTCTGCATGGCCAGCAGCAGTTGACCGGCTTCGTCGTGGGCACCGATGTCGATGGTGACGTCGAGGTTGCCTTCGGCCAGGTGGTTGGCTACCTGCAGTGCCTGGTTGATGGGGGAGATGATGCTGCGGATGAGGACGATGCCAAACCAGGCGGCAGCCACCATGCCCGCGGCAACGACCGCCAGCATGGTGAGCAGCATGACGTCGTACCAGGCCTGCGCCTGCTCGTACTCGGATTTGGCGACGTCGAGCTGCAGGCTGACCAGCTCGGTTATCTTGCCACCGATGGGATCGATGGAGCTGTAAAGCTTGCCGTCAAATTCGTTGAGCATGCCGGTGACGACACCGCGCTGGGTCGAGAGAAACGCTTCCAGTCGGGTGATATCCCGATCCGCTGCGCTGAACAGGCTGTTGGCCTCGGCTGACAGCTTCTGCTCGGCTTCGGTCAGCTTGGTGGCCTGGTAATGCTGCCACTCCAGCTTGATCTGCTGCTGGGCATGCTGGATCTGCTGCCGTGCCTCTTCGGCACTGATGAGGCCCGCATTGGCCTTGTTGACGTTGTCGATGATGGCGACGGCATAATTGTCTGAGATGGTCTTGAGCTGCTTGAGCGGCACCACCCGATCGTTGTAGACCCGCTGCAGACCCTTGTTGCTGCTCTGCATGTTGTAGAGCCCCAATGCACCCACTCCCAGCAGCAGTGCGCAGAGCAGGCAGAGTAAAATGGTGAGTCGCAGCTTGATGGTGGAGTTTTTGAACATGACAGGCTCCTGGCGTTAATTGACTCTAGGTTGGGTTTGCAGACGTGGAATGGCGTACTGGCTCAGCTGGTCCAGCTCCTGCTCGATGGCGTGCTGAATGAGAGAGGGGATATCCAGAATGAGGGCAACTTCACCACCTCCCAGAATGGTGGAGCCGCTGATCCCCTGCAGGCGCTGGAACAGCTTGCCAAGCGGCTTGATGACGGTCTGGAATTCACCCAGCAGCTCGTCGACTACCAGGCCGGATTTCTTGCCGCCGTGGCTGACGACCACGATGTTTTCCCGGCGCCCTCTGGTGCCCTCGACATCGAAATAGTGCTGCAACCGGACAAAAGGCAGCACTTCCCCGCGCAGATTGATGTAGTTGCGCCCCTGGGTATCGGCCAGCGCGCTCTGGGTCAGCTCCACGCATTCGATCACCATGTCGAGGGGGATGACGTAGTGGGTCGTGCTGACGCGCACCAGAAAACCATCGATGATGGCCAGAGTGAGCGGCAGCCGGATCTGGACCCGGGTGCCGAGGCCGGGTTTGCTATCGAGTTCGACACTGCCGCGCAGGGCCTGGATGTTGCGTTTGACCACATCCATGCCCACCCCGCGGCCGGAGAGATTGGTGATGGCCTCCGCCGTGGAGAAGCCTGGTTCGAAGATGAGCTGGTAGATCTCCTGATCCGTCAGGGTGGCATTGGTGGTCACCAGGCCGCGTTCTTGCGCCTTTTGCAGGATCCTGGCCTTGTTGAGGCCGGCGCCATCGTCCTGAATTTCGATGACGATGCTGCCGGAGTCGTGATAGGCGTTGAGAGTCAGGGTGCCCCGTGCCGGCTTGCCGGCGGCCACTCTTCTTTCAGCCGATTCGATGCCGTGGTCCATGGCGTTGCGTACCAGGTGCATCAAGGGATCGCCGATCTTCTCCACCACCGATTTGTCCAGTTCGGTATCGCCGCCGGTGATGACCAGGGCGATGTCTTTGTCCAGTTCATGGCTGACATCCCGCACTACCCGCTGGAAGCGGTTGAAGGTATCGCCAATTGGCACCATGCGCAGGCGCAGCGCCCCATCCCGGATCTCTTCGACCAGCATGGCAATGGTGGAGTTGGCCTCCTGCAGCTGGCTGTCCCGTGAACGCTGGGCCAGCAGGTTGGCTCCCGAGCTGGCGACCACCAGTTCGCCCACCAGATTGATCAGATCATCCAGCTTGTCGGCATGGACCCTGACATAGCGCCCCTCCTTGTTTTTGCTCTCCTTGTTCTGGCTCTGCTTCTTGAGCGCGGCATCCACCACCACCTCGCTGACGGCTCCCTGGGCAATCAGGATCTCTCCCAGCTTGCCGGCGTCGGTCTGCGGCTGTTCATGCTGGGCTTGTAGCCCGAGTACCAGCTCGCTGGCTGTCAGGGCGCCGGTCTTGACCAACAGCTGTCCCAGCATCTCGTTGTCTTCCGGCAGGGCATTGATGAGGTCGATGTACTCGGCCAGCTTGCTGTGGGGTGGGATAATGGTGATGCGACAGTCATCGCGCACGAATTCGAACACATCGCTCAGGGCATTCTTGTCGGCCTGGGTGTCCAGATCGAGTTCGTAGCCCAAGTAGCAGCTCTCCGGATCGAAATGTTCCCAGTCGGGCAGAGCATGGTGAATGGTCTCGATGGCACAGAGGGTACCCATGGTGCCGAGGTAACGCAGAAAAGAGGTGGGATCCATGCCGTTGCGCAGCACATCCGGGCCAAAGCGCAAGGAGATGTGCCACAGAGACGTGGCACTGACATGACCCTCCTCCTTGCTGATCGGGCTGGTCTCGGCTGGTGGGTTGTGTTCCGGCAGGCCGGCTTGGCCGGTGGTTTGATGGCGTGCCAGGTTGCGCCGCAGCTGTTCATCCTGAGCCTGCTCATCCGCACCGAGCGATTCCCCTTGTTCGGCCACCAGGCTGACCAGGCGTTCGATGTGATCCCGGCTCTCCAGCAGATCCTTGATGAGTGCTTCACTGATCGTCAGCTGCTGGTTGCGCACCTGATCGAGCAGATCCTCGACGATGTGGGTAAAGCTGACGATGGGTTGCAGGCCAAACAGGCCGGCGGAGCCCTTGATGGTGTGGGCCGCCCGGAAGATGGCGCCGATGAGCTCGCTATTGTCCGGCTCGTTTTCCAGTGTCAGCAGTGCGGACTCCATCTCCTCGAGCAGCTCACGCGCCTCGGCGATGTAGGTTTGCAGGGCCTGATCAAGATTGATGCTCACGAATGACTCCTTGTCCGCGGAACCGGCTAGGCGTGATCGGGGTGGGGGATGAGGGTGGGATCGCCGAAGAAGGTTGCCAGCTGGCACAGCTCAAGGGCATCGAGTACCGCATGGCTGTGCATCACCAGATGCAGTGGATAGCCGCCCTGCAGCGCCGTCTTCTTGGCGGCCAGCAGCAGTTGCAGACCGGCACTGTCCATTTCGCTGACCTGGGAGAGATCCAGCTCCAGCTCTTGCTGGCGATAGAGCAGGGGAGTGAGCGCCTGCTTGAGTTCGGCTGCGGTATAGATGGTCATCTCACCCGCAATGGCCACAACTGTCTTCTCTTCGCCCGTTTCGATATGCAGCGGCATGAATGCCTCCCGACTCAGGGCATGATGAGCTTGGCGACCGCAGCCAGCATCTGGTCCGGCTGGAACGGCTTGACCACCCAGGCCTTGGCTCCCGCAGCCTGCCCTTCCTGCTTCTTGCTGTCCTGGGACTCGGTGGTCAGCATGATCACCGGGGTGAACTTGTAGCTGGCCAGCTTCTTGGCCTCCTTGACGAAGCTGATGCCGTCCATGTTCGGCATGTTGACGTCGCTGATGATGAGGTTGATCTTCTTGCCGTCGAGTTTCTTGAGGGCGTCCTTGCCGTCACAAGCCTCCATCACCTCGTAACCGGCGCCCTTGAGCGTCATGCCGACGACCTGGCGTATGGTTGCCGAGTCATCCACGATCAGGACTGTTTTGGCCATATCTCTCTCCTAGAAAAAAGTGACATCAGCGTTGCTGGATGGGGTTGCCGTCGGGGTTTTGCGACCGTGATGGATATTGCGCTGCTCATCGGTGGCATATGAGAGTTCCATGTCTGCCAGCCAGCTTTCCGCATCGATCTGAATGGGGCCGGACTGGTGCGTTCTGGTGCGCGACGAGATCAGGTGATCGTTGAGGCTGTCCATATTCTGACGAACATGGCCAAGGATTTGACTGACCCTATCCTGGAACTGTAACGACACGATGACATCGGAAATCTCACGGTGGATCCCGGTACTCTCGCTCTGCAGCAGGGCAGCCGACTCGGCCAGGCTGGTGGTGGCCATCCGAAAGCGCTCCAGTACCTGTTCGATGGCGTGCTCGGCGTCGCTGACGGCAGCTTGATCTCGCCCTGCCGCACTCTCGGCAATCTGGAAGGCCCGGCCGATGCCGGTGTTGATGGTATCGACCTTGTCGGTCATCTTCTGGGCGGTCTCGCTGGAGAGGCGCGACAGGGTGCGCACCTCGTCCGCCACCACCGCGAAGCCACGACCCGCTTCACCGGCTCTGGCCGCCTCGATGGCGGCATTGAGGGCCAGCAGGTTGGTCTGGGAGGCTATCTTGGCCACGTCGAGCGCCATGGTGTTGAGCTCGATGGTGTAGGCGGTGAGGGTTTTTATCTCTGCCAGCATGGCGTCACGGTTGGCCTGGGTGGAGTGCATGATGGCGACGACCTGATTGAGCTGGGCCTGACTTTCGGCCAGCACGGCGGTCATGCCGGCGGATTTCTCGCCGCCCAGATCGCCGGCGGCGTTGTGGGAAGCGGCGACCGCTTCTTCCAGCTTGGTGGTCAGCCCGGCAAAGCGCTGGGTGAGGTCAATCATGGCCCCTTCGGTTTGCTGGCGAGAGTTTTCAATCTGTTGCGACCAGATGGGCACGGCCTTTTCGCACACCTGCTCGAGCCCGATGATGGAGTGGTTGAGCCCAGCAGCGGACCATGACGGAGTCTGTTCTTGTTCATCGGGCTGCCCGGCAGGTTTGGCGTGGTAGTGGCGGGCACTCCACAGGGCGGCAGCCACGGCCAGCACCAGGTTGGCCAGCAGATACGGCAAGGGGCTGCCTGCAAGTACCAGCAGCAGGGTGCTGAACAGGCCTAGGCCAAGGCCGCAGGCCCAGCTGACAGGCTCCCAGAAAGGGGAGGAGTGTGCCCTTGTGTTGTCTGTCATACGCGAACTTGCCCCTGCATATGGATGGAAGAAGGTGAACCGCCGTCCCCTCAGGTAGGAACCCAAGCGCCAACTTGCTAGTTATCAATAGCTCAGTAAGGTTAGCGCAAAAAAATGAGCTGGTTACAAATTGGTCCTATTCGGGGGGCGCTACTGAGAAAACTGGAATATGGCGACTGTCACAGGGCCATCGTCGGGAGTCACAGCGGTGAGAGGGCCGGAACCTAGGAGGAGGAGAGAAGTGCTGGGCGCGGCAATAAAAAGAGCCTGCATTGGCAGGCTCCCGGTGCTGTATGTGTGGATTTACGCTTCGTCGGCGTGGGCCTTCTGGCACCCTTCAACGGCATGGGCGATAAGCTCGAGCGCGCTCTTGTCGCACGGCGGCAGCTCGGCCTCGCACGCCTTGATGGGTGTCACGCGATCGCCCCACTTGATGATGGCGGCGCCCCAGGTCAGGCCGGCACCGAAGGCGGCGGTCAGCAGATAGCTGTTCGGCTGGACGCGGCCTTGTTCGAGCGCCTCGCACAGGGCGATGGGCACGGTGGCGGCGGAGGTGTTGCCGTAGTGTTCGATGTTGACCATCACCTTCTCCATCGGCGCGTTCATGCGCTTGGCGAGGGTCTCGATGATGCGGATGTTGGCCTGGTGCGGCACGATAAGATCGATCTGCTCCGGAGCGATGCCGGCCTGTGCCAGTACCGTGTTGGTGGCTTCGCCCATGCCGCGTACGGCCCGCTTGAAGATCTCCTGGCCTTCAAAGTTGAAGGTAAAGAGGCCGTCGATGTCGGCAAAGCGCACCCGGTCGGTACCGAAGTTCGGCACGTGCAGGATCTCGCGCGCCTCGCCGTCACAACCCAGCTTGTTGGCGATGAGACCGCTCTCCTGCTCGCTCGCTTCGATCACCACGGCGCCGGCACCGTCGCCAAACAGCACGGCGGTGTCACGACGGGCCCAGTCCAGCAGATAAGTGAGGCGCTCGGCGCCGATCACCAGCACCTTCTTCATCATGCCGGTCTGTACCAGCGAGGTGGCGACCGAGAGGGAGTAGACGAAACCGGTGCAGGCGGCGTTGAGGTCGAACACGGCGGCATTGACGGCCCCCAGCTTCTTCTGCACCGCGGAGGCGGCGCTCGGCAGCAGGTTGTCCGGCGTGGCGGTGGCCAGGATGATGCCGTCGAGGTCGCTGGCTTCCAGCCCGGCGCAGGCCAGCGCACGACGTCCGGCCAGGGTGGCCAGATCGGAGGTGCTGACGTGGGAGATGCGGCGAGCCTTGATGCCGGTGCGCGGGTAGATCCACTCATCCGACGTATCCATGATGGTGCTGAGGTCGTCGTTGGTCAGTACGGAGGGAGGCAGGCATTTGCCCCAGCCTGTGATATTGGCGTATTTCATCTTGTTACCGCTTCTCAAGTGGATCGCCCGCGGGCGGAAAATCGCGCAATTATGCCGCACGGGGCAACCACTGTCATCTTGTGGTCATGGTTATCTGGCAGCAGGGTCACGCCAGGTGGCGGGTGCCGACGGGAAATTTCGCTTAAACCACAGGGCTTGGCTGCCCTAAGATAGGGCTTTCGCCACTGGATGGAACCACCCCTTGCACAAAGCCAATCTCAACCTGCTGCCCACCCTCAAGGTGCTGCTGGAGACCCGCAACATCAGCCGGGCGGCGGAGCTGCTACACCTGAGCCAACCCTCCATCAGCAAGCAGCTCGGCCAACTGCGCAGCGAGTTTGGCGACGAGTTGCTGGTGCGGGAGGGGCAGCGCTGGCTGCTGACGCCACGGGCCGAGGCGCTGGCTGCCCAGCTGGCGGACTCCCTCGGTGCGCTGGAGCGGCTCTACGAGGCCCCCGGTTTTGACTCGAGCCGCTGCGAGCGGGTGTTCCGGCTCGCCTCCTCCGATTACGTGGCCCAGCACATCCTGCCGGATATCTGCGCGGCGCTGGCCAGGGAGGCGCCGCTGGCGGCGCTGGAGTACAGCCTGTGGGACAAGCGCCTGCTGCCGCAGCTGTGGCAATCCGAGCTGGATATGGTCTCCACCATCACCGAGCTGGTGCCGGATCAGATCCGCGGCCTGCATCAGGGGGAAGATCGGCTGGTGGTGTTGATGGGTAGCCACCATCCGTTGGCAGGGCGCTCGCTCAGCCTCGATGACTACCTCGCCTGGCCTCACCTGCAGGTGAGCGGCGGGGGTGACAAGGACAGCCCGGTGGAACAGGTGCTGGCACCGCAGGGGTTGTCCCGGCGCTGGTTTGCCCGGGTGCCCTTCTTTCAGGCGGCGGTGGAGGTGTTGCTGCGCACCGACTGCCTGCTGACCACTCCGGCCCACATCGCCTGGCAGCTCTCCTGCGAGCACGCCCTGCATTTTTGCGATCTGCCGTTTGTCAGCCGTACCCAGCAGTATCATCTGTTGTGGCACCAGCGCCATCACCAGGATCCGGCCCACAAGTGGTTTCGCGAACTGGCCTACCCCTTCCTGCGCGAGCACCTGCAACGCACGGTGGCGGCGAGCCGCAAGGTGTTGAACCCGCCCCGCTAGCAACAGACGCTTGTGTTGGCCTATAGCCGTTGGCTATGGGTTCTATTCCCAACTTTCACTTCTGGCATAACCAGGGGCCCTTTACCCTGAGCGCAGACATTCATCTTCCGCTTGAGACAAGGAACACCATGGAACTGACGAGTTGGCTGGCACTGGCCGCAATCTGCGTGATGGGCGCCATCAGCCCGGGGCCGAGTCTGGCGCTGATCATCCGCAACACGGTGCAGGGAGGGCAGGGGCACGGTGTGGCCACCGCGCTTGGCCACGGCTTCGGGGTTGGCATCTATGCGCTGATAACGGCGCTCGGCCTCGCCATCCTGATCACCCAGACACCGCTGCTGTTTGACGTTATCCGCTACGGCGGCGCCGCGTTTCTCGCCTGGCTCGGAGTCAAGGCGCTGCTGGCCAAACCCGCCAAGGGGGAGGCGAGCGAAGAGGTGCACCAGCTGCGCGGTCGGCAAGGTGCCTTCGAAGGCTTTATGGTGGCCTTTCTCAACCCCCAGCTCGCGGTCTTCTTCATCGCCCTGTTCAGCCAGTTTGTGCATGCCGACACCGGCTGGCGCGAGGGGGGCATCATGATGCTGACCGCCGGCGGGATCGACGCGGTCTGGTACGTGCTGGTGGCGCTGGTGCTCTCTCGTGGCCCTGTATTGGCCTGGCTCAAGGCCAAGTCCTTCGTCATCGACAAGGTAAGCGGTCTGGTGCTGCTGGGGCTGGCCTTGAAGGTGGTGCTCTGATCCAATCCTGTATTTTGCGGTGATCTTAAGCGGGATCAAGGCGGGGAGGGTGGCAATGCCATAGAGTGGCGCCCATTTGCTGTCCGCCCTGATCCCGAGACCATGCACCAGAACAAGCACCCGTTAAGCCACAACAACCGGTTGGAGCTGCTGGCTCCGGCCAAGAATCTCGCCTACGGCATCGAAGCCATCAACCACGGTGCCGATGCCGTCTACATGGGCGGTCCCGCCTTTGGCGCCCGCAGCGCGGCGGGCAACTCCCTCGAGGATATCGAAGCGCTGGCGCGCCATGCCCATCGCTTCGGTGCCCAGGTCTTCGTCGCTTTCAACACCCTGCTGCACGATCACGAACTGGAGCAGGCCCGGCGGCTGACTCACCAGATCTACGAAGCGGGGGCCGATGCGCTGATCGTGCAGGACATGGGGTTGCTGGCGCTCGACTTGCCCCCCATTGCGCTCCATGCCAGTACCCAGACCGACAACCGCACGCCGGAGAAGGTGAAATTCCTGCAGGATGTGGGCTTCTCCCAGGTAGTGCTGGCGCGCGAGCTGTCCCTTGCGCAGATCCGCGAGATAAGCGCCGCAACCAATGTGCAGCTGGAGTTCTTTATCCACGGCGCGCTCTGCGTCTCCTACAGCGGTCAGTGCAACATCAGCCATGCCCGGACCGGCCGCAGCGCCAACCGTGGCGAATGTGCCCAGCTCTGTCGTTTGCCCTGCTCGCTGCAAAAGCCGGATGGCGAGGTGCTGGTGGCCGACAGCCACCTGCTCTCCCTCAAGGACATGGATCAGACCGACAACCTGGAGGCGCTGATCGAGGCGGGGATCCGCTCCTTCAAGATTGAAGGGCGCCTCAAGGGGCTCGATTACGTCAAGAACGTCACCGCCTGGTATCGCCAGAAGCTCGACGCCATTCTCGACAGCCGCTCCGATCTGGTGGCCTCTTCGGCCGGCCGTTGCAGCTACAGCTTCGCGCCTGATCCCAAAAAGAGCTTCAACCGCGGCAGCACCGACTACTTCCTCCATGGTCGCCAGCAGGGGATCGACTCCACCAAGAGCCCGAAATACGTGGGCGAGCCGCTGGGACGGGTCACCAGAGTCACCAAGGATGGCATCGAGATAGATGGCAAGCCCGTGAGCCTCAACAACGGCGATGGCCTTGGCTTCTTCAAGCCGAACAACGAGCTGGTGGGGATGCGCCTCAACAAGGTTGAAGGTAAGCAGTTACTCCTGTCAGAGCGCATGCCGGGCTTGAAGGTAGGCACCGAAATCTACCGCAACCACGATCAGGCATTCAGCAAGGTGCTGGAGAAGGCCAGCGCCGATCGCCGCATCCGGGTCGATATGGTGCTGGCAGAGTGCGATGAGGGCTTGCACCTCACGCTTACCGACGAGCAGGGCATCAGCGCCGCCGTCGCGCACCCCTGCGACAAGCTGCCTGCTGACAACCCGGAGCGGGCGCTGCAACAGGCGCGCGACCAGCTTGGCAAACTCGGCAATACCCTGTTTGTGGCCCGCAAGGTTGAGTTGGCGTTTACTCATCCGCTATTCATTGCCGCATCCATGCTCAACGGCTTGCGCCGGGAGGGCATCGCCGCGCTGGAGGCGGCACGTGTGGCCAGCTACCAGCGCCCCGAGCGACGCATCGCGCTGCGGGATATCCACTATCCCCAGCACCGTCTCTCCTACCTTGGCAACGTGCTGAACAGCGCGGCCGAACAGTTCTTCCGCGAGCACGGGGTGGAGCGCATCGCGCCCGCCTATGAGGCGAACAAGGAGGAGCGGGAAGTGGTGCTGATGATCACCAAACACTGCATCCGCTACAGCCAGAACCTCTGCCCGAACGAGGTGCCCGGCCTCAAGGCCGAGCCGTTGGAGCTCAAGATGGGCAAGGACACCTTCCGCCTGCGGTTTGACTGCCACCGCTGCGAAATGCATGTGATGGGGAGTTTGAAGCGTTGAAAGCTATGGACTCCTCCCACCCTTGCTTGCGCTGAAGAGAGGGGGATACGAAATAACAGAGATGGGGTGTTTTACGCATGCTTTCGTGAGCGGTTGCTGATGTTCTTTCTTGATTTCAATGTGTTAATCGGGAGAAATACAGCTTAATGGCATCAAGAGGCTGTAGAGAGATTGCCATCCTCGAATCGATGATCATCAAGGCGTAAAAATACAAGGATGTATTGATGCTTGCACTTTCGATCGTGACTCCGCACGGAACCAATATCGCATCAGGTAAAAAGACATTGGAGGTTCGCTCCTGGTGTCCCCCCACTCTCCCTGTTCGCGATCTTCTGATTGTTGAAAATACAGTGTTTTTATCTCGTGATATGCCATGCGACCCCGACGGTAGAGTCGTTGCGATCGTCGATATTGAGGAGGTCCATGAATGGCGATCTGATGAGGTCACTGTGGCTTGCTCAAGTGGTTGGGAACCGGGTTACTGGGCATGGAGTTTGTCAAATGTCCGCCTGATAAAAAACGATCTGGTTGTGCCCGCCAAAAGGAAGCTCTACGACGTGGATGTGGAGTCTGCAGGCATACGATTGGATGCTCGTCAGGCTTCTCCAGAGTGCATGGCCAGTTCATCCCCTGAGTAAGCTTCGATGTGATCTGATGCTTTACCTTCTCCCGGCGGCAGGCTCTATCAAGGAGTTTTCACGGGGAGGAGAGGTGAGGATGACGCGATTCAATGGAGAGGGGGCGCTGGATTATGACCAGCGCATTACTCGGTTGGTACCAGGTTATGAGCTGCTGCATCAGCTCAGCGCGTCCCAATTGATGGGGCGGCTTGGGCCGGAGGCGCGCGTTCTGCTGGTAGGGGTTGGCACGGGCAGCGAACTGCTGTTGTTGGGCAGCCTGTGTCCCCGCTGGCAGTTCATTGCCCAGGACATATCGGCCGACATGCTGGCGCAGGCCAGAAGGCAAGCCGAGCAGGCGGGGATGGTGGCGCGGATCACATGGTGGGAGGGACCGTTGCCGGCCGACAGCATGGCGTGTGACGGTGCACTCTGTCTGCTGGTGCTGCACTTTCTGCCGCAGGAACACAAGGCGGCACTGCTCGCTGACATCGCCCGCCAGCTCAGGCGCGGTGCCCCTCTGTTGCTGGCCGACCTGATGGCTGCGCAAGACGATGACGAGCACGCCGTGATGGGGCTGCACGCGCACCGTGCCGGTCTGCCTCGGAGCGCCAGCGAACAGATGGTACTGCGCCTGGCACAGGACTTCTTTCCCCTCGATGAGAAACAGACCCGACACCTGTTGCAGGCGGCGGGCTTTGGCGTTGGTCGGCGCTATTTTCAGGCGCTCGGGTTCCACGGCTGGCTGGCCGAGCGCCTGTGAGTGGGCGCGGTGTCATCAACCAGAGATACCCTCCAGCGTGAGCAGCGCCTGCTTGATGGGCAATCCCCCCGCATAGCCGGTCAGGCTGCCGTTCTGGCCGATCACCCGGTGGCAGGGGATGATGATCGAGAGCGGGTTGCGGCCGTTGGCGGCGCCCACCGCCCGCACCGCATTGGGCTTGCCGATGGCGCGGGCAATGTCGCTGTAGCTGCGGGTCTCGCCGTAGGGGATGTCGCACAGCGCCTGCCAGACCGCTTGCTGAAACGCCGTGCCTCTTGGTGCGAGCGGCAGGGTGAAGCGTTGCAGGCGGCCGGCAAAATAGGCCTCAAATTGCGCGAGAAAAGGGGCCAGCGCCACCTTGTCCTGTCGCCAGCTGCTCATGTCGGGCAGTGCGCGCAGTCCCGCCACGAAGTCCACGTGCAGCAGGCCGCGCTCGTCGATGGCTACCAGCAGATCGCCGCAGCGGCTGGGCAGGATATCGTAGCGGATCATGGGGTTGTCTCCTCTGATGGGTTGTCGCTTGCTGTGCCGCCTTGTGTCGGCTCGGTCAGCAGTGCCGATTCGGTCAGCAGTGCCGGCTCCTCGCTCATGGCATGCCACAGCCAGCTCGCCGCGTAGCCGCGCCAGGGCCGCCACCTTTCGCTGTGGGCCAATACCGCTTTTACCGGCAACTTGGTACCGCCCCCCAGCGCTTTTTGTAGCACCAGATCCGAGGCGGGGAAGGCATCCGGATCCAGTCCGCAGCGCAGCCGCCAGTAGGCGACCGTCCAGGGGCCGATGCCGGGCAGTGCCAGCAGCTGTTCATCGCTGGCGCTGATCAAGCTCAACTCGCCGCTGGCCAGCGCCTGTGCCAGCCCCTGCAGCGTTCTGATCCGGCTGCCGGGCATGCCGATACCGTCCAGGTTGAGCTCGCACAACTGGGCAGGGGTGGGCAACTGCGCCACCCCGAATTGCGCCTCGGTGCGTGCCACCAGCCGTCCGAGTATGGTGATGGCCCCCTTGACCGACACCTGCTGGCCGACGATGGCGCGCAGCATCACCTCGTACTCATCCCAGCCGGCGGGCAGCCTAACCCCCGGCCAGCGCGCCTGCAGACGCGCCAGCAGCGGATCCTGCCCGAGTCGCGCACCGATGCGCTGCATGTCGGCATCGAGATCCCACATCCGGCGCACCCGATACAGCAGATCCGGCAGCGCGGCGGGCGGCAGATCATGGACGCTGAGCAGCAGGCTGTGCCCCTTGCCCTGGCTGATGCGCACCCGCGCGACCTGATCGCCGACCCGGTGCCAGCGTTCATAGACCTCGCCATCTACCCGCTCCAGCCCCGGAATGGCGCGCAGCCGGTAGAACGCCAGCATGGCCGCCACGTCGTAAGGGGGGCGGTAGGGCAGTTGCAGCGTGAGCATTGCCCCCTCCTCGGTCTGTGGTTCAGCTTGCGTCAGGGCGGCGTCGTCGCCGGTTGACTCGCTCTGACGGCGCAGGGCCCGCGGTGCCAGCCCGTATGCCTGCTGCCAGGCATCGTTGAAGCGGCGAATGCTGGCAAAGCCCGCCGCAAATGCGATGTCGGTGATGGGCAGCCGGGTTTCGGTCAGCAGCCGCTTGGCGAGCAGCAGCCGACGGGTCTGCTCCACCTGTTTCGGCGAGGCGCCAAGGTGCTGCTCGAACTGGCGGCGCAGCGTGCGCTCACTGATGCCGGCCTGTTCCGCCAGCGTGGTGAGCGAGCCTTCCGCCAGCTCGCCGCGATCGATCCGGGCCAGCAGGCGCGCCAGCGTCGGCGGCAGATCGCCGGGGGCGGCGGGCGCGAGCTCAGGCCGGCAGCGCAGGCAGGGGCGCAGGCCGTGCTGCTCCGCTGCGGCGGCGCTTTGGAAGTAGCGCACGTTGTGCTCGTGCGGCGGCCGCGCCGGACAGACAGGCCGACAGTAGATGCCGGTGGAGAGCACGCCGGTAAAGAAGCGGCCGTCGAAGCGCGCATCGCGGGCCAGGCGGGCGGCATGGCACTGTTCGGCGCTGAGCGGCAGGTCTGACTCATGCTCTGCGGCCGGCGGCATCGTCATGGCGTGATCTGTTGGCATCGGTGGCTCCTTGCGCCGAAAGCGGGGTGGGCGCGGCGGCCCGGATGAGTGAGAGACTAAGCAGGAACGAAGGCGATGACTAGCCAGAAACGGACAGCAATTGAAATAAAGCCGAGGCCGCGCCCGCGATCGCAGGGCGTGAAAAACAGATCGGTTTGGCAGGGCAAGTGTGCGAATCTGGGGTGACAACATCCAAGGAGGAGAGAGCCATGCCAGGACCCGCACGTGCCGGCGCCCTGATCTATGCCAGGGATCCCGGCCTGCTGAGCCACTTTTATCGCACCCTGCTGCAGATGGAGATCCGCAGCCAGAGCGACGAGCTGATCGTGCAGGAAAACGCCGACATCCAGCTGTTGCTGCACGCAATCCCCGCTCCCTATGCCGAGCAGGTGGTCATCACCACGCCGCCGCAGCTGCGCGAGCAGGGTGCCATCAAGCTGTTCTTTACCGTGCCGAGCCTCGCCTGGGCGGAGGCAAAGGCGGCCGATCTCGGGGGCGGCTTGCTGCCGCAGCAGTGGTCCGGCCCCGGGTTCGTGGTGCGCAATGCGTTCGACCCCGAGGGCAACATCCTGCAGCTGCGCGAGTTTGTCGGCGTGCCGGACGGGCGCTGATGCGCTGTGTCACCATGAAAAACGGGGCCGCGAGGCCCCGTTTGTTATCTGCTGGCGGGTGCGCTGGCTCTACTTCAGATAGCGCTGCTCCAGATGGCGGCGCAGCCAGTGCGGATTCAGCGCCTCGCCGGTGGCACGGCTGACCAGTTCGTCGGTGCCGTAGCGGCTGCCCTGGGACCAGATGTGACGACCCAGCCAGGCGAAGATCTCCGGCAGGCGGCCCGCCGCGATCAGCTCGCCCATGTTGCCGAGCTCCCGCTCGAGCGCGAAGCGCAGCTGCGCCGCGTACATGGCGCCGAGCGTGTAGCTCGGGAAGTAGCCGAACGAGCCGTCGGTCCAGTGAATGTCCTGCATGCAGCCATTCTGGTAGTTGCCCTGGGTGGAGAGCCCCAGCCACTGCTGCATCTTGGCGTCCCACAGCGCGGGGATGTCCGCCACCTCGATGCGCCCCTCGATAAGGTCGCGCTCCAGCTCGTAGCGCAGGATGACGTGGGCCGGATAGGTCACCTCGTCCGCATCGACCCGGATAAAGCCGGGCTCGACCCGGTTGTAGAGCTTGACCAGGTTCGCCGGCGCCAACGCCGCCTGCTCGCCGAAGTGGGCGCGAATGTGCGGCGCCAGCAGCGTGAGGAAGGCGGGATCATGGCCGAGCTGCATCTCGCAGAACAGGCTCTGGCTCTCGTGAATGCCCATGGATCGCGCCTCGGCCACCGGCTGGCCCAGCAACGGGCGCGGCAAGCCCTGCTCGTAACGGGCGTGACCGGTTTCGTGGACTATGCCCATCAGGCTGGAGACGAACTCCTGCTCGTTGTAGCGGGTGGTAATGCGCACGTCGGTCGGCACCCCGCCGCAGAACGGGTGGCTGCTCACATCGAGCCGGCCGTGGGCAAAATCGAAGCCGAGCAGTCCCATCACCTGCTGGCCGAGCGCCTGCTGGGCGGCGATGGGGAAGGGGCCTTGCGGGATCTGCACCGACTCGCGCTTTTGTTGCTCGCTCACGGTCTGGATCAGGTTTGGCAGCCAGCCGGTCAGATCGCCGAAGATCTCGTCGAGCCGGGCGCTGGTCATGCCCGGCTCATAGAGCGCCAGCATGGCATCGTAGGGGCGTACCCCCAGCGCGTCGGCACGCAGGCGAGCCACCTCGCGCGAGAGTGTCACCACCTCGGTGAGGTTGGGGGCAAAACCCGCCCAGTCGTTCTCCTTGCGCTGGCGGCGCCAGGCGTGCTCGCACTTGCTGCCGGCCAGCGACAGCGCCTCCACGAGATCCCCGGGCAGCAGGCTCGCATCCTGCCAGTGGCGCTTGATTTCGCGCAGGTTGGCGCGCTGGAGCTCGTCCAGCGGCTCGCTCTCGGCCTTGGCAATCCAGTCGCCCAGCTCGGGGGCGGTGCGCTTGTGGTGGATCAGCAGCCCCAGTTCGGCCATGGCCTCGGCGCGGGCTTCGTTGCCCCCCTCCGGCATCATGGCGGCCTGATCCCAGCCACAGATGGCCGAGAGATGGGAGAGCCGGTGCAGCTGTTGCTGATGTTGTTCAAGTTTTTGATATGACATGGGATTGTCCTTGTTATCGTCCCTGATGGCGTACACCCCGTACCTGGCATGCTCGGGGCCGATCGATGCTAGCACTGCCCTCGTGCGTTTTACCACCCTGGCTTAGGATGACTGACCAGATGACGGGCGCTGGCTAGCCGAGCCGCTTCTGGTGGCGTTCGCGGTTCTCTGCCTTCTTGCGCTCGCTCTTGCGCAGTAGCACGTAGAGGGCCCCGCCGCCACCGTGGCGACGCTCGGCGCTGTGCATGGCCATCACCGCCGGCAGTTGCGGCAGCCAGGCGCTGACATAGCTTTTGAGCAGGGCGCGCGGCGTGCTGCGTTCCCCCTTGCCGTGCAGGATCAGCAGGCAGCGGATGTCGCGCAGTTCGCAATCCGCAATGAACTGCACCAGGCTCTGGCGCGCTTCGTTCAGGGTCTTCTGGTGCAGGTCCAGGCTTGCCTGCAGCTCGTATTTGCCGAGTCGCAGCTTCTTGTAGACCCCCTCCTGCACCCCGTCGCGCTTGAAACCGACAATGGCGTGGGGGTCGAGCATCTCGACTGCCTCCATGCTGAGGTGATCCAGGGCGAGTTGTTCGGCGGTGGCGGCCTGGCGCCGCGCGAGCTGGGCGTCGGTCGGGCTGCTGCCCGCCGTCTGGAGACGGATATGGTCGTTGCGAATGGGGCGCACGTCGGCCACTTCATTGCGAAACAGTGAGAGTTCGTCGTTATGAGACACGGCAGGCTCCCCGCAGGTGGAATGAGCGGCCATTATAGCGGGCGGGGGCGGATCTGAAAGTGGCGGGCGCGCTGGTGGCGCCGGGTTGCTCAGCCCGTGAGCAAAGGGGAGGCGAGGGCGGGATCAGGCGATCGGGGATCGCCTGACGCAGGCTTATTGGCCCTCTTTCGGCGGCTTGGCGTTCATCACCTTGTAGATGAAATAGGCCGCGTAGGAACTGATCAGCAGGAAGGTACCGATAATCACCAACATGGACATCAGTCCCACGCTGTTGCCGAACATCAGGTTCATCCAAAATTCCATCTCATGCACTCCAGTCATCCCATTGATGACTGGCATGATAGATACCTCTTTGGGAGCAAAGAGATGATCTCGATCAAGTCCTTATGTGGTTATTAAATCGGCAGCCGGATCTGTGAGCGCCCTCCCATATCAAGACCCTGACGGGGCCGATGTGGCCCCGCCTGCGCCTTATTGGCGGGCCGGCTTGCGCGGACCCGGCTCGGTGAGCGGGGTGATGCGCCAGCCCTGTTGCTCCAGCAACGCGAGCAAGCCCTGGTCGCCGTAAAGGTGCAGCGCTCCTACCACGATGAAGCTCTCGTTCGGCAGGGAGGACCATTTCTTCAGCCAGTTGTGGTTGCGCTCCGCCAGCAGGGTCTGCTCCAGCCAGGCCTGCAGCTTGGGTGGCGCCATTTCCGATTTGAGCAGGTTGATGAGGGTCGCCTCGTCTCCCCCTTCCCACGCCTTCATCACCTCGCGAAAGCCGCGCTCGAGTTCGGGCAGCTCGTCCAGGGTGCTCTCCAGCATCAGGGTCTGGTTGTCACCGACGCTGGCGAGGTAGCCGAGCTGCTCGAGCAGGGTCTCGAAGCCGATGATGGGCTTGCCGCTGTCGCCGGCCTGCTTGGCGAAGTGCTGATCCACCCCGAGCGCGCTGCGAAAATCGGTGCGCTCCAGCGCCGCCTGGGTGAGGGTGATGGCGGCGAACCAGGGGCGCAGCGGAGCCAGCATGTTCTCGGTCAGGCCGTTCTGGCCGGCGGCGATGATGGTGCGCCGGTAGAGATCGAGCGGTACGTGCTCCTTGAGGGTCTTGCCGTCCACCAGCCGGGTGATGGCCCCCATCTCCTGCCACTGCTGCTGGCTGATGTGGGTCAGGTCGACCTCCAGCACCAGGGCGCGGCTCTGCAGCCAGGCTCGCTCGATGGGGTCGGGCAGCGGATAGAGCGAGGGCTTGCCCGCGTGGATGGAGCCCAGCAGCCAGTGCTGCTGATCGCCCTTGCTGACCTTATAGAAGGCGGGGTCGGCAAAGGCGCTCAGCGGCAGCAGCAGGCAGAGCAGGAAGGGGAGCAGCAGGCGATGGAGTCTCATGGGGCACCTTATGTCAGCGGATGGCTTCTCTTCGTCACAATAACCCCTATGATAAGTCCTCATTTGTCACAGCCAAGAGGTTTTCCCATGCCCCACCTTCGTTTTCGGGCCATCTCCGTCGACACCCTCAAGCAGATAAGCGCCCCCCTGCTGGCGGATCTCTGTGCCCTCACCGGGGGCAAACCGGAGTTCGTCACCCTGGAGAGCATCGACAGCCACTGGGTGCGCGAGGGGGAGGTCGAGGCCGGCTTTCCGTTCGTCGAGCTGGTCTGGTTCGAACGCCCGCAGGAGCTGCAGGACGCGGCGGCGGCGCTGATCACCCGTCACCTGAAAGCGGTGCTGGGGGAGCAGACCTATGTGGTGGTGCAGGTGCTGCCCATCGTCAAGAGCTGCTATTACAGCAACGGCCAGCACTACTGAGCGGGGACTGCCAGGGATGGCGGCTTGGCTGATTCAAGCCACTCTGGTGCCGCACTCTGGTGCCGGTTGGTGGGGATGAGACGAGAGGCGACGATGCGCGTCGTCGCCCCTGGCTGCAGGCTGCTTGCGGGTGTGCCGGGTGGCGAGGCGGTCGCCGTCAGGCCGACTTGGCCAGGATCCGGTCGAGCAGGCGGCTGGGCAACAGGCGGCGCAGCACCCCGAACAGCCGGGTCGGGAAGGTGACCGGGTAGCGGTGTTTGGGGCGCGGGCTGCCGAGTGCGTGCAGCAGCGGCGCAATGCAGGCCTCGCTTGGCAGGGTAAAGCCACGGGCTCCCCCTTCACGCTCCAGCCGGCTCAGAGTCTGCTGGTAGGCGGCCTGATGGCGGCTGGCGGCGGGCTCTATGTGGCGCAGGAAGGCGGCGCGGGCATTGGCCCGAAAGCGGGTGTCGATGGGGCCCGGCTCGATCAGGCTGATCTGCACGCCGCTGCCGGCCAGCTCCAGGCGCAGGGTATCGGTATATCCTTCCAGCGCGAACTTGCTGGCGTTGTAGGCGCCGCGATACTTCATGGCCACCAGCCCCAGCACCGAGCTGTTCTGCACGATGCGCCCCTCGCCGGCCGCCAGCATGGCCGGCAGCAGCTGGCGAATCAGGTGGTGCCAGCCGAACAGGTTGGTGTCGAACTGCTCGCGCAGCGCCTGGGTGGGCAAATCCTCCAGCGCGCCGGGCTGGCCGTAGGCGCCGTTGTTGAACAGGCCATACAGGCGGCCGCCGGCCAGTGTCTGCGCCTCGGCCGCGCCCCGCTCTATGCTGGCCTCGTTGGCCAGATCCAGCTCGACGGCCAGCAAACCCAGCTGGCGCAGCTGCGCCACGTCCTCGGCCTTGCGGGCGGAGGCGATGACGGTGTAGCCGTGCTGGCCGAGCGCCTTGGCGGCAGCCAGGCCGATGCCGCTGGAGCAGCCGGTGATCAGAACGAAGCGGGACATGGGCGCATCCTTGTGGTGACGGGGCAGGCAGCAGCGCCTGCGGTTTTGCATGTTAACCCGCTGATCAGAAAAAAGAAAACCGGGCCAATTGGCCCGGTTTGCTAACTTCAACCACCTGCTTACAGGATGGTGAACGGCATGATGATGTGGAACTTGACGTCTTTCTCGGAGGCGAAGATGTTGGGGTATTCGGTCCAACCGCCGCTCTGGCTGATGTCGTTGTTGTAATCGGTGTAGTGCAGTTTGAACAGGGTGCCCTTCAGCTTGCCATCCTGCACTGTGTACATGACGTCGAAGTTGGCTGCCCATTCGGTATCTTCACCGTTGGTGGCCTTGGTGCCGTCGCCTTTCTGGATATCCCAGCCGTAGGCACCGGAGACACCGACGGACCAGCCAGGTGCGCCCACCAGGTCATCCAGGGAGCGGGTCACGCCGAAGTAGAGCGCTTTTTCGTTGTTGGCGTTCCAGTCGGAGCGGGAGTCCCACCAGATTTCGTTCGCGCCCTGGGAGTTGCCGTAGCCACGGGTCAGACGGGGCAGGTAGTTGCCTTCGTTACCCTCGGCCTTGGTCCACAGACCTTCCAGACGGAAGCCGTACGGGCCCATGCCCCAGGCGGCGGTCAGCGCTTGCTGCCATGCCAGACCATCGTAAGTCTCGATGTCGGCACCACCCTTCTGATAGGTCTTGGTGTCGGAACCGTAGAACTGGTAGCTGGTGGAGAGGCCGTTCAGCACGTCGAATTTATGGGCCAGCTTGAAGTGGTAGCTGTCCATGTAGTTTTCGGAGTTACCGTAGGAACCGGTGATGGCAGTGCCGTTCTCGAAGGTGTAACGGGCGGCGACACCCTGGATGTAGTCGATGACGTTTTCATCGGCGAACGGATCCATCCATGCCTTGGCACGGGAGAACTTCTGGGTCTCTTTGTACCAGGGAGATTTGTACTCGTCGGCGATGGCGTAGGTCAGGTAGAGACCACCGAAGTTACCCTCGATCTGGCCACCACGGTAGGTACCCGGCTGATAGGACCAGTTCACGCCGATCACGCCCGGTACGTAGAGCTGGGTCAGACCACCCTTGGCGGTGAGGGCACCGTCCAGCGCCTTGAATTTCAGCGAGGCGTTGGCCAGGCTGAAGCCGCCTTCCGGGGAGCCGTCCTTGTAGTTTTCGCCCCATTTGTTGCCGGCGAAGGAGAATTCGTTCTCCTGGTTGACCGGGTGGTTCTCGGTCACGGCCAGGTCATAGGCACCGAAACCGCCCACATCGATACCCACCACGTCCCAGGCGTAGCCGGAGTTGAAGTTCAGGGAGGCCTGGGTGGTGGCGTGGCTCAGGTTGGACTGGTACTTGCCTTCTTTGTTCTTGGCAGTGGGGTCGCCGTCGATACGCTGACGATCACGCTGGAAGTAGAAGAGGCCACCGTTGAGTTTGCCTTCTTCATAGAATTTGCTGGCGGCGGCTGCATAGGTGGGGCCGGCTTCGTCGGCAGCCAACACCATACCGGGGGCGAGCATGGCAGCAACGATGGCTGCGCTCAATGCGGCACGTTTGAAGATCACTTTTTCCATTTTGTATTGCTCCTGATTTTATGGACTTAGCTTTTTTGTCCGGCAGTCAGGCAAGCGCCCGCCGCTCGGTATTGGCATTGCAATCAAGACCCCGAAGGGCAAAAAGTTCGAGTATGTCGGCTGCGGCCGCGACGTCTTGGCACATCTGCGGTGGTGCAGTTCTGTTCATCACATATTTTGTTTTTTTGTGTTCCGATCCTTGGCTATCGGACAATCCAAGAGTACGTTCGCGGTGCGAAATATCAATGGAAAGTTCCCACCAAGTTTCAAAAATATGACCGAGTGCAAATAATCATGACGCTTGCTGTGGACACTCCCAGCCCGCTGATATCGGTGATGACAACGTTTTCAGATGAAATTGCCGGCCGATCCGGACGGATCGCACTGTGCAGAGGGATCTTTCTTCGTTAACCAGCGGATAACAGATAATTTTGTGCCACAAAAAAAGATAAACCCCTGCGCGATGGCAGGGGCCGGGTAGGGGGCGCCGGCTAAACCGGCGCGGCTCAGGCCTGGTGACCGAGGATGCGCGGGATCTGGCTGGCCTGGTGGTGGATGTGCTCCGACACCTGCACCGAGAGGCGGCTGCCCTGGCGGGCGTGCTGGCTGATGCGGCCGATGAGATCGGCAAAACTGGCCAGCTTGTGCTCCTGGCTCTTGGCGTTGTCGGCCCCCTGCAGGGCGATGACCGCCGTGCTACGCGCCATCTCCCGCACCGCCTGGGTGGTCTGGCGCAGTTGCTCCGCCTGCTGGCGCTGGGCAGCGGCTTCTGCGGTGATCCGCGCCAGTACGGTGCCGAGCTGATCCCCCGCCTGGGTCAGCCTGGCCAGGATTTCGGTGATCTGGCCAAGGGATCGCTGGGTATCGGCAGAGAGGTGGCGCACCTCGTCGGCCACCACCGCAAAGCCGCGCCCCTGCTCGCCCGCCCGCGCCGCCTCGATGGCCGCGTTGAGCGCCAGCAGGTTGGTCTGCTGGGAGATGTGGCCAATCACGTCGACGATGGCGGTCACATCTTCCACCGAGCGCTTGAGCTGGGCCAGGGCGCCACCGCTCTCGTCGATGGCGAGCCCGGTCTGGGCGGTGGCCTGCAACATGCCGCCCACCAGCTGCTCGCTCTGGCTCATGGAGTGTTCGTTGTGCTGGGCGTGCTGCGCTATCTCGGCGGCCACCTGATGCACCTCGCCGGCCAGCTGGTTCAGCTCGCTCATCATCAGGTCGCTCTCGTCCACCGCCTGCTCCGTGGTGCGGGTGCTGTGATGGATCTCCTGCACCTGGTTGACCATCCCCTGCAGGCTTTGCGACACCGCCGACAGCTGGCCCTCTTTCTGCTGCTGATCCTGCTGCAGCCGCAGGATGAGGCGGTTGTAGCTGGCGACGATGTCGGCCAGCTCGTTGCGCTCGCGCCCCTCTGGCAGGGTTTCGGCCTGCCCGGTTTCGTCGAGCTGCAGGAAGGCCGCGCGCAGGCGCAGCAGCGGCCTGACCAGCCAGCGGCGCTGCACCAGCGCAAACAGCAGGGCGACCAGCACCAGACAGAGCGCCAGGCTGCCGAGGATGGCGGCCAGCCGCTGGTTGACCGCCTGGCGGACGGCGGCCAGTTCGCTGCCCATCTGGCCGGTGGCCTGCAGCATCTGGCCTATGTCTTGTTGCACCGCGAGACGGCCCGCCTGCTGCTGTTGCAGCGCCTTGCGGCTGTTCTCCAGCTCCTGTGGGTAGCGCTTGAGCAGCGAGAGCAGTTCGGCTTTGGGCTGCTCCCCGAGCTCCTTGCGCTCCGGTTCCCCCAAGGTGAATTCGTCGGCGGGGGGCGCCGCGAACAGGCCGAGCGGCGGCAGGGCCGCCAGTTGCTCAGCCTGTTTTTGCAGGGCTGTTAGCTCGAACTGCAACCCTTCCAGCAGCTTGGGGCTGGCCTGCTCCATGTAGTTCTGGCGCAGGTGAGCGAGCCCCGGCAGGGCCGCCAACAGGTCGCCGGCCAGCTGGCGATAGCGCTCGGCGCTGGCCGGGTCGCTCCCCGTCGCCCCTTGCTGGCCGTAACGCAGCAGCGCCCTGGCCTGATCGGTCAGCTCGTTCTCGGCATTTTGCAGCAGCCACTGGCTGTTGCCGGAGAGCTTGCCGGCCGCCAGATAGTCGCTGTCGATGCGCGTTCCCATCTGTTCGAGCAGGGTGCGCAGCGGGGCCGTGAGCGCCACATCCTGCTGGGCGAGCTGGGCAAGCGCCTGCTTGCGCACCGCTTCGGCCTCGGTCAGCCGCAGCGGATCGCCGCTGGCGAGGTAGTCGCGCAGGGTGCCCTGCAGGGTACCGGTGAGCCGCTGCTGCAGCCGTTCGTGCTGGTATTGGGCCTGCTCGGCCTGGTTGAGCTGTTGCCAGCCGTGCCAGAGGGCCGCGGCCTGCACGGCGGCGACCAGCAGCAGAGCGAGAGAAGATAGGGAGGCGTAATGGGCAATTTTCACGGCAGCATTCCTGCTTGTTGAACCACGGCGATGGGCGTCGGCGTGAGCTTAAGCAGCAGAGATGGCGCTTTTATGACAGTCAGCCCGGCGGCCAGGGCTGACTGTCGAGGGGGGCTGGCTTACGGCTGCGGTGCCGGGGCTTCCTGCTGCTGGCGGGCAGGGGGCTTGCCCAGCATGCCGAGCAGGGCGCCCCCCATGATGAGGGCGCCGGCCAGCAGGTGACGGGGGGTCAGCTGCTCGCCATTGAGCAGCACCAGCAACAGGGTACTCAACAGCGGCGTCAGATAGGCCAGCGCCCCGATCCGGCGCGGATCCCCGTCCCGCAGCGCCAGATACCAGGTGACGAACGCCGCCCCCATGGGGCCAAGTGCCAGCCCGATGATGAGGCCCCAGTCACTGGTCGGAATTTGAGCCACCGGCAGTGGTCCCTCCAGCAGCCAGGCCAGCAGCAGTGCCAGCAGTCCGGCGGGCAGACAGGCCGCCGCCGTCATCACCGCCGGGGCCGGCGGCAGCCGGCGCGAGAGCACCGAGTAGGCACCCCAGACGATGGCGGCCCCCAGCGCCAGCAGATAGCCCGGCAGATAGGCGTGTTGCAGCTGCAGCTCGCCGTTCACCATCACCAGTACCGAGCCGGCCAGACCCAGGGCGCCGGCCAGCAGGTGACGGCCGTGCAGCGGGTGGCCCGGCAGCAGCAGTGGGGTGAACAGGATGATGCACAGCGGCCACAGGTAGTTGATGAGGTTCGCCTCCAGCACGGGGGCGTGGCGAAAGCTCATGAACAGCAGCAGGTGGTAGAGCAGCAGGGCGCTGATGGTCACCAGCCAGTTGACCGGACGAGCCCGCCACTGACGCCAGAATGGCAGGGCTCCCATCCCGCAGAAAAACAGCACCAGCCCCACCAGCACCAGTGGTGACACACTGGTCACCCGGGAGGTGAGCGCCGCCAGCGAGGCCCAGAGAACTATGGTCAGCAGCGCCAGCCCGGTGGACTTGTCCCACCATGAAGCAGCAGACATCCAACACTCCTTTGCAGATGAATGAACAAAAAGAGGGCCAGTCTAGCAGACCGGCCCTCCTTTAGGCGCAGTGGTTTTGAGCGCGGCATCGGCCTAAGACCCGCAGGCAGGGCCTATACCGGCCGCTTGCTACAGACCGAAGGTCTTCTGCAGAGCCTGCATGGCTTCCGGGCTGACTCCTTCTGGCTCGAAACCGCTGGCGAGACACATCAGGTGTAGCTTGGCCCCCTTGTTCGCCACATCGACGAAGTCAAAGGCCATCAGCGCATCCGTGCCAGTGGCCACGGCGCCATGTTTTTCCCAGATGGCCACATCGTGCTGGCGCAGGGCGGCCGTGGTGCCATCCGCCATGGCCTGGCTGCCGGGCATGCAGTAGGGCACCACACCTATGCCGCGTGGCACAAAGGCCCGCACCTCGGGCAGCATCTTCCAGCAAGCGTGGGTGTAGGCGGAGCTGTCGCGGGCATAACGGGGATGGTGAGAGAGTGCAATCAGCTCGAGTGGATGGGTGTGTACTACGCAGCGATCGGCTGCGCCCCTGCGCTGCTTGTCCATGACGATCTCCACGTGGGAGATGAATTCGCTGGTGGGCTGGTAGTCGTGCAAGCCACGGCCTCCCCACAGGATATGGTAACCCCGGGCCTCGTCATCGATCCGCAGGATGCAGCCTGCGAGCTCCGGACTGCGCAGCTCTCGAATGCGTTCCCCTGTGCCCTTGACGAAGAAGACATGACCGGCGCTGTCGGCCGGGAAGGCGCCTTCCCCCCCTACCATGGACAGGGGGCAGTGGGGATACTGGCTCAGGTCTGCGGGCGCCGGCCCAAAGATGTCGGTGAGATCGACGGAGATGTTGCCACCGTTGCGCTCGGCCCACTCCCGTTGCCACAAATAGGCGGATACCTCGACGACTTTTTCGATTTCAGCCCGCACGGCTGCGTTGAATTCAATCTGCTGCATCATTCCCTCTACCTTGCGTTGAAGAGCCATTGTGAATGGGGCCCACTGTAACCAGTGGCGCGCCGCCGAGCCTCAATGGGGGTGCCAAGCCATGAGGGGAGTTGGCCGGATTTTCAAGAAGTGCACAAAGGGGTGGGGGATTGGGTGCCAGTGGATGCAGGTTGCTGAAAACAGAGAGGCCGCCCAAGGGCGGCCTCTTGTCGGTCGGGTTCAGGGTCAGAACGCGGCTTGATAGAGGGCCAGCAGCTCTGCCTTGCTGGCCACCCGGGGGCACAGCCGGAACAGGGATCGGCGGCGGCGGCATCGACCCAGTCGGCGAGATCCCCAGGCTGTATACCGAGTTCATGCAGGCCAGAGGGAATGCCCACCCGGGCGGAGAGGGCGCGAATGGCCTGGATGGCGGCAGCGGCGGCACCAGCCTTGCTCATGGCGCTGGTATCCACCCCCATGGCGGCGGCTATGTCGGCGAAGCGATCCTCCCTGACGGCCAGATTGAACTCGCAGACCACCGGCAGCAGGATGGCATTGCACACGCCGTGCGGCAGGTTGTGGGTGGCGCCGGGCTGATGAGCGAGAGAGTGCACGTAACCAAGCCCTGCGCTGTTGAACGCCATGCCGGCCAGGAACTGGCCGTGTGCCATCATCTCGCGAGCGGTCAGATCCTGGCCGTTCGCCACCGCTTGCGGCAGATATTCGGCAATCACCCGGATGGCAGCGAGGGCCGAGTGATCGGTCAGCACATGAGCACCGATGGAGACATAAGCTTCGATGGCGTGGGTCAGGGCATCCATGCCGGTGGCGGCGGTAACGGCCGGGGGCAGCCCCACCATCAGGGTGGGATCGTTGACTGCCACAGTCGGGATCAGTGCCGGGTCTATGATGACCATCTTGACCTTGCGCCGGGTGTCGGTGATCACCGCATTGCTGGTCACTTCGGCGGCCGTGCCCGAGGTGGTGCTGATGCAGGCCATGAAGGGGCCCGTGTGGACGACCTTGCCGATACCTTCGAAGTCATGGATCTGTTTGCCCGGGTTGGCAACCAGGGCGCGCACCGCCTTGGCGGTATCCATGGCGCTGCCGCCGCCAAAGCCGATGAGGGCATCGCACTGCCCGGCTTGCCAGCTTGCCAGTGCCGCACTGGCCACCTTATCGGTCGGGTTGGGCTCTACGCCGTCATAGACCAGGGGGGTGAAGCCCCGATCCCGCAGCGTCCCGAGCAGACCGTCCAGCAGACCGAACGAGATCAGGGCCCGCTCGGTCACGATCAGCGGACGACGGGCGGGCTGGTTGCACATCAATTGTACCAGATCGTGGATAGCGCCACTGCCGGACAGGCTGAGCTGGGGTAGACACAATGCAAAAGCCATCAGATATCCCTCTTCTTTAGATGAAATTAAGGGGATATTAAGCTTGTTGTGGCGGAAGGCCTTTAATCTTTGGCCTGTGAGGGAAATATAGTGGCCAAGGAGTGAAGTTTATTTATGACGTTTTCTATATTGCAGAGGTGTCAGTTCAAAGGCATGGTGAAATTTGCTGGAAAAATAATTTCCATCATTGAATCCACTCTCAAAAGCAATATCTGTAACCGATTTATTGGTATGGCTGAGCAACCAGGAGGCATGGCAGAGTCGTACTCGTCCGAGATAATTGTTGGGGGTCAAACCAGTATGTTCCTGTATTTTTCGGTTCAGGGTGCGCAGCGGAATGGAAAAACGTGCAGACAGTTCACTCCAGTCAATCTCTTCCTGATAGTTTTCATCGAGATAATTAATGAGGGCTAATAGTCTTTCTTGATCTCCTTCCCCCTTGCTGCCCGCCTCTCCTCCTTGCTGACGGGTACGCCAGAGCAGCACGGCCAACTGGGAAAACAGTGCTTCGATCATCACCGGAGAACAGGCATCTCGCCGGCTGTTTTCTGCCGCTATCTGGTTTAGCAGCAGCTCGCTCTGTGGTTGCAGGGAAGGGGGTAGTTGCAGTCCGCCATTGGCCGGATGGCAGCTGGTTTGCAGCAGGGTTTGCAACCCGTCTGCGAAGTGGAATCCCTCCGGCCTGAACAGCACGTTGGTCAGGCAAAGATCCTTCATCTGATCGAACATGTGGGCATCGTCTTCGCGCAGGTAGAAGACACTGCCACGGCGGATATGCACGGCGCGGCCGTCCGTGATGTGGATGGCACAGCCAGACTTGATCAGCACGAGTTCATGAAACGAATGACAGTGCTCCGGAAAGGGTTCCTGCGGAGCGCGTGGCAATACGTTGATGACCTTGTTGTGGTCAAAAAAATCGGTCTGCTGCAGGCGAAACATGGTCGCTCTCTTCATGAGGTAATAATCAGTGAATATGCGCAGGAGCCGGCTCCGGTCAATCAAATAGCACGGGTTTCGTGAGGGTTTTCACAGTTACCTCGCATTTATTTATCAACGAGTCTCGATTGCTTCCTTTTGCGCGATGGCGTTATTTGACCTCACTCACACAATTGTCATCCAGTCTTTATTTCTCGATTTTTATGCCAGTTGAACATATTTATTTGGCCACAACAGAAAGGTTGCTAACCATCAGGGAACCTAGAGTAATGACATCGAAATTTATGGAGTCGGTTCGATGTCAGTCAGTATTGCAGCAGTGGATTTAGGTGCCTCCAGCGGGCGGGTAATATGGGCCAGCTATGATCCGGTCAATGAAAATATCACCATGCAGGAGATGCATCGCTTTACCAATGGCATGGTGCATAGCAATGGGCATGATTGCTGGGAACCGGAGCGGCTCTTTTCCAATATATTGCTCGGGCTGGAAAAAATCGATGACGCCGGCATTGCGCTCGATGCGGTGGGTATCGACTCCTGGGGGGTCGATTTTGTCCTGCTGGATGCGGCGGGCCAGATGCTCGGTGATGCTGTGGCCTATCGCGATGCCCGTACCGACGGCGTGCCGGAGCGGGTCTGGCAGCAATTGTCCCGCGATGAGATCTATCGTCGCAGCGGTATCCAGTTCCTCAAGTTCAACAGCCTCTATCAGATCCGGGCCCTGCTCGATGAAAAACCGGCCTGGCTGGACAAGGTCACCCGCCTGCTGCTGATCCCCGATTACCTGCACTATCGGCTGACCGGCCAGTTCAGCTGTGAATTTACCAATGCCTCCACCAGCCAGCTGGTTAATGCCCGCAGCAGGGATTGGGATCCCGAACTGATCGCGTTGATCGGCGAAGGGGGCAAGTGGCTGCAGCCGATCGCCGCCCCCGGCACCCGGCTGGGTCACTGGATCAGCCCCTCCGGTCGTCAGGTCAGTGTCATCTTGCCTGCCACCCACGACACCGGCTCGGCCATCGTTGCCACCCCACTGAGCGGGCGCGGCGCGGCCTATATCAGCTCGGGCACCTGGTCGTTGGTTGGGGTCGAGTGCAACGCCCCACTGACCGATGCTGCTGCCCAGGCCGCCAACCTCACCAATGAAGGGGGGTGGAGGGGACCTGGCGTCTGCTCAAGAACGTCATGGGGCTGTGGCTGGTGCAGGGGCTGCAGGCGCTGTGGCCGCAGTTGGGCTTCGCAGAGCTGGTGGCGCAGGCAGAACAGGCTGAGCCCTTTGCTTACCTCATCCACCCCAACGACGAACGTTTTCTCAATCCCGCCTGCATGCGCAGCGTCATCCAGCACTTCTGTCAGGAGACGGGACAGGGCACGCCGCAGACCCCGGGCGAACTGGTGCGCTGCGTGCTGGACAGCCTGGCGCTGTGCTACGACCAGGTGCTCAGGGAGCTGGAAAACGTCACCGGCGAGTCTATCACCAGGCTGCATATCGTCGGCGGTGGTTCCCAGAACCGGTTGCTCAACCAGCTTTGCGCCGACATCTGCCAATGCACAGTGCTCACCGGGCCTGTGGAGGCTTCGGCGCTCGGCAACATCGGTTGGCAGCTCAAGGGGTTGGGCCTTTTACAGGATCTGACGGACGTGCGCCGCCTGATCCGCCACAACACCCGCATCGACACCCTGCATCCGCATGAGGTCCCGCAGCTGGACTATTACCGGACGCGCTTTGCCGCGCTCTGCGCGCACACCCATTCAGACACGTTAATCGAGGAAGTTGTATGAACCCGAATATTGAAACCGCCTTTGCCCTGGCCAAACAGCAATATGCCGCCCTCGGCGTCGATGTGGATGAGGCGTTGACTACCCTGGCCACCATTCCGGTCTCCATGCACTGCTGGCAGGGGGACGATGTCGGTGGCTTTGAAGCGGATGCCGGCGCCCTGACCGGCGGCATTCAGGCGACCGGCAACTATCCGGGCAAGGCGCGCGATGCCATCGAGCTGCGCCGCGACCTGGATCTGGCGATGTCACTGATCCCGGGGGCCAAGCGGCTCAACCTGCACGCCATCTATCTGGAGGCGGAGAGCCCGGTTGCGCGGGACAAGATTGAACCCAAGCATTTTGCCAACTGGGTGCGCTGGGCCAAGGAGAGAGGCGTGGGTCTGGACTTCAACCCCAGCTGTTTCTCCCATCCGCTGAGCGCCGATGGCATGACGCTGTCACATCCGGATCCCGAAATCCGCCGGTTCTGGATCGATCACTGCAAGGCGAGCCGCCGCATCTCGGCCTCCTTTGGTCAGGCGCTGGGTACGCCGTCCGTGATGAACATCTGGATCCCGGACGGCATGAAGGATCTGCCCGCCGACCGGCTCGGACCGCGTCAACGGCTGATGGCGGCACTGGATGAGGTGCTGGCCGAGCGGATCGACGAGGCGCACCACATAGATGCCGTGGAGAGCAAGTTGTTCGGCATAGGAGCCGAGTCCTACACAGTCGGGTCGAACGAGTTCTATCTGGGTTATGCCAGCTCCCGTGACATAGCCCTGTGTCTGGATGCCGGCCATTTCCACCCCACCGAGGTCATCAGCGACAAGATCAGCGCGGCCTCTCTATTTGTCCGGCACCTGCTGCTGCACGTCAGCCGCCCGGTGCGCTGGGACAGCGATCACGTGGTGCTTCTGGATGACGAAACCCAGGCCATCGCCAATGAAATCATCCGCAATGAGTTGCTAGAGCGGGTGCATATCGGCCTCGACTTCTTCGATGCCTCCATCAACCGCATCGCGGCCTGGGTTATCGGTACCCGCAACATGAAGAAGGCGCTGTTGCGTGCTCTGCTCGAGCCCATTGAGATGCTGTGCCAAGCCGAATGCAAGGGGGATTATTCGACCCGCCTGGCTCTGATGGAGGAGACCCGCAGCCTGCCGTGGCAAGCCGTCTGGGACTACGCCTGCGCCCGTGAAGGGGTCGCGGTGGGCGTCGACTGGCTCGACGCCGTCAAGGAGTACGAGGTGCAGGAGCTGCTCACTCGTCGCTGAGTTCACCCTCTGCTGACGCCCGCCATCTGTGGCGGGCGTCAGAAAAACAACAAAAACAGCGCGGTTGTCATCAAGGACGCTTCCCTCCATCGGGAAGCAAAAACACAATCAAACCTCAAGCAAGGAACATCTCATGTCTGCAATCGTATCGGGAATCGGTTGGCATCTGGTTGGCGCCGCCTCGGCGGCCTCCTTCTATGCTCCCCTCAGCAAGGTCCAGCGCTGGTCGTGGGAAACCACCTGGGCCTTCGCCGGCCTGTTTTCATGGATCCTGTTGCCCTGGCTGGTCACCTCCACGCTGATCGATGACTTCGGCGCCTTCTACAGCGTGGTGGACAGCAAGGCATTCTGGGGCATGTTTCTGTTTGGTGCCATGTGGGGGATAGGCAATGTCAACTATGGCTTGACCATGCGCTATCTGGGCATGTCTCTGGGCATAGGGATCGCCATCGGTGTGACCCTGGTGGTGGGCACCCTGATGCCACCCATATTGCGTGGGGAATTTGTTCAACTGCTCACCACGACCAGTGGCCAAATCACCCTGCTCGGTGTCTTTGTCGCATTGATCGGCATAGGCATAGTCACCTGGGCTGGGCATCAGAAAGAGATTGCCCTGGGCACGACTACCCAGGAATTCAACCTGAAGAAGGGGCTGCTGCTGGCGGTGATGTGCGGCATTTTCTCCTCGGGATTTGCCTTCGGTCTGGAAGCCGCAGCTCCCATCCGGCAGGCATCGCTAGCGCTTGGCATCAACCCGCTCTACGCCGTGTTGCCGAGCTACGGCATCATCATGGGCGGTGGGGCCATCGTCAACATGGGCTACTGCTTCATCCGGCTGGCAACGCGCCCCGACCTGTCACTGCGCAATGATCTGGCCCAGCCAGCGCGGAGTCTGCTGCTTAATGGCTTGCTGGCCGCGGCCGGTGGCATCATGTGGTATCTGCAGTTCTTCTTTTATGCCTGGGGCGAAGCCAGCATTCCCGAACATCTCTCCTTCGTAAACTGGATGTTGCACATGAGCGGTTATGTGTTGTGTGGCGGAATCGTGGGGCTGTTGATGGCGGAATGGAAAGGGGTCGGCACTCGTCCGGTGCGGATCCTCTGCATTGGCATGCTGGTGATAGTCGGTGCCGCCAATCTGGTCGGCATGGGTATGGCATAAGGAGCGATAAGATGATCCGCAAGGCATTCCTGATGTCGGTGCACCCTGGCTGTGAGGTGGAATACCGTCGCCGTCACGATGAGCTCTGGCCCGAGCTGGCCGCAACTCTGAAGGCGCATGGGGCCAGCAACTACAGCATCTTTCTCCATCCGGAGAGCTGTCAGCTGTTTGGTTACGTCGAGATTGAAGATGAGGGGCGCTGGTGCGAGGTGGCCAGTACAGCTATTTGCCAGCAGTGGTGGGCTTATATGCAAGAGATAATGCCATCGCACCCCGATAACAGCCCGATCAGCATGGAGCTCTCCTTGCTCTTCCATCTGGCTTGATAGCGTGTGTGTCATCCGACTCAAAAACGACCAAGGGGTTGGCATTGTGATGA
The DNA here is from genome assembly GCF_013085525.1 of Aeromonas sp. 1805. Lineage (NCBI taxonomy): Bacteria > Pseudomonadati > Pseudomonadota > Gammaproteobacteria > Aeromonadales > Aeromonadaceae > Aeromonas > Aeromonas sp. 1805. Next base: position 2,649,644 of record NZ_CP038515.1, read on the forward strand.
TGCCAACCCCTTGTTTTGTATGGCGCTCCCGACTGGAGTCGAACCAGTGGCCTGTCCCTTAGGAGCCAAGGTAGGTAGTGTTTCAGAAGGTTTTACAAAGTTGAATTTATGATTGTAACATATTGTTTTTAATGTTTATTTTTCTTGTTGTGGGTTTCAGCTAGTTTCATGAAGTCTCACCCTATATCATGTTTGCTGTGGTACCCCAAGTGGTACCCCAAACAGGGGGGAGAGAATGCTATGGCAAGAAAACCGGTAACTCAGGATCGAGAGATCCCCTCATTGATTTTGCAGGGGGAGGCTTCGATTACCCGATATGCGGTGAAATCTCCCCATGGCGGTGGATTAGCTATTGAGGTTAGGACAGGGAAGAGCAAGCGGTTTGTCTATCGTTATCGGATTGCTGGTACTCAGGCGACAGTTGTTTTGGGTAATTACCCTGCGTTGTCGTTGGCGCGAGCTAGGCTTGAGCATGCAGAGCTGGCTGCTCTGGTAAAGAAAGGGATTGATCCACGCAAGCATGTTGCTAGTGAAAAGGCTAAAAATGAAACTGCCCTGACGATGGATGAGTTGCTTGGACGATGGCTTGATGCGCAGCGTGTTGCTCAGGTCGTCAAACCAAAGACTCTCCAGTGCCATCAGGAGCGTTGGAATCGTCACCTTAAGAAGAGCTTGGGTAATATTCGTCTAATCGATCTTACACGTGCCCACTTGGCGCAAGCGTTAGAGATAACTCGGCGTGCAACAAAAGACGAAACCCGTAAGGGGTTGGGAACGCTGAACCAGATGTTGGATTATGCGGTGGTTCACTGCCTTATCGAGGCTAACCCTGCGAGACTGTTGCGGCCCAAGGATTTTGGTGCCAGTGCCGGTTCGCCAAGAGAGAGATGGCTGACAGTCCCCGAATTGCGCAGGCTATGGAAGGCGATTGATGAGGATCTTGGAAGTGGTGGTAGCTTAGCGGCTGGAGGGCGTGGTGTTTCTCGCCATGCCACTATTTCTCTGCCCGCAGCGAATGCGATCAAGCTATTGATATTGACCGGAAGTCGTAGAGGCGAAGTCGCTAATATGCGTTTTTCACATATTAGAGATGATGTTTGGACGATCCCTGATACCAAGAATGGGAGGCCACATTCGGTATTCTTATCTCGACAGGCGAAAGCGTTGATTGATGAACAGGCACTATATGTAAACGGTGACTTCGTTTTTGAATCAGATAGACCTAAAAGTGACGTAATCGAGCCTATTTTAGTTGACTCTATAACCAGAGCTTTAAGGCGTTTTATTTCTCGTTCATTACCTGATATGGAACCATTTACCATACATGATTTACGACGTAGTGCTGCAACCAATTGGGCTGAGAGATTAGATGCAGAAGAGAGGGTGATCGAATTATGTTTGAATCATCTCCCACTCAATAAGTTGGTTAGAACCTACCATCGGTCGCGACATGACGATAAGAAAAAAATGCTATGGCAACGCTGGGGTGAGTTGGTTGAACTTGAAGTAGCAAATGAGCCACAAAAAACTAATCTTCATGGGAATGTTATTGAGTTCGCAAGAAAAGTAAAATGAAAAAGGTGGACTAGTGTCCACCTTTTTTTATTTGTTCATACTCTTCTCGTATCAGTCTTGTGACTACCTCATTTTTTCTTCTATCTGTATTTTGACAAATGAAGTCTAATTTTTTAATGATATCTTCAGACAGCACGATACTTACCGACTTTTTACCATTGTTTTTATCACGATATGCCTTTTGTGACCAAGCTGATTTCATTTTTGCTAGCAATAACTCTCTTCTATCTTCAGAGTCGTTTAGTAAGTCGAAGGTTGTTATTATTCCATTTAGGTGATTTTTTGGATGCCCATTTTCGACAAACCACATCGGATTGCTGCCTTTGTAAAGGTAGTTCCAAGCCCACTCTTTATTGTTTGAGTCTGCCCATTGGACAACATCACGTATCTTACTTACGAATATCCACTTTTCTTTTAAAGTATTAAGTATGGCGATTTTTATTTTTGGTTCATGATCCAACAAATCAAAAAAACAAATAATAGATGCTTTCTTTGCTTTACTATCTTTTGGCAGGAGTGGGATTTTCATTATCTCAAAGAGAGAGTTATCAGTTGAATTTTGACCTTTTCCTGTATTTAAAATATCTGCCTTATCTATATATATATTGTAGTGTGGTGTTGATGCTTTTAAAATTCTAATATAAGACCAAATATAATCGCATAGCCTTTCATTTTCTGTATCAATCCAGTCAAAGTTGTTTATTTCCATACATTCAAAATTGATGTAATCAATCAATTTAACCTTGTTAATATCTTGTTCGAAACTAAAAAGCTTATATGCAGAGCGGTTTAATATAGCGCTGGCGTTTTTTTGAATTGCATTTAAAAAAATATTTTCATCATAAATATGGTTGAAGTCTACATTAGGTATCACTTTTGACAGATAGTTTATTTGTCTATTTGTAAGACCAATTGAATTTATTATTTGAGCCATCTTAATATTCTCGCTCTATTATTACTTAGTAATTTAACGCGCTTTTGTTGTCATTTTATCGTGATTTTATGACTTTTTATTGCGTGATTTTCAACTTAATCGTGTCATATTTTTGAGTCAGATCACTTAAGTTTAGTGCTCTATCTATGCTGGATTTAGGTTGTTTATGGCTCAATGCTATATCAAGTGCTCATGGCTTTCACTGCAGCATTGTGTTTATTTTCGGCAAGGCCGCGTCACTCATCAACGACTTGGCCTTGTAACAGTAATGAAGGGAACTGAGCTGCTATCTAAATATCCGTTTTTAATAATAAAGTGTTGCTATTATGCATGACTATAAATGTGATATGCAGTACAAGTAATGCTTTTATGTATAGTGATGAGGGCAATCTTATATTGCAGGACTTATAGTAAGAAGTGTCCTGTAGTTGTTTTGGCTGGTGCTCTGATGAGACATGTTTTTTTACATGTGGGCCTCCTCCTATGTACGACAAAGGAGATCATCATGAAACTACTTAAATTGAAAGATGTAATGGAAATGACATCACTCTCTAAGGCATCAGTTTACCGTCAGATGAATGACGGTAAATTTCCAGCATCAGTCAAGATCGGCCCAAGATCTGTTGCTTGGGTTAACTCTGAAATAGAGTCATGGATTGAAGAGAAAAGAAATCTTCGCTAGGGCTAATTTCTGATGAGTAATTTAAATAAATTGGCTCATTGCTGAGGCTAGAATTATTGTCCTATCAGGGATTAGAGTTATTAGGTTGGTTTGAAATTCAATACATTGGTGTAGGTAATAGTAATATATGTTTTAAGTTGAACGGACATGTATATTTAAATTAAATACTCTCTTCATTGGAAGTATATTGACAGCCTATAAATCCACTTGCTTGAACCATTCTGAGCAATAGTCATCGTTTATCATGACAATTTAACTGATCTATTCCGTATTCAAGGAAAGTGTTAATCGCATCTATACACAAACTATCCTGGTGATTACACCAGTTAATAGACCAATACTACGGCTCTATCCGCAAAATATACCCATCATTATTTAAACCTTCAATGGCTATCAACAATCTATTGGGAGAGTTCAAATGTCTATTTCTATAGAAGAGTATGTCCTGCTTGCTCAGCAGTTCTACGAAGCTCGGAACTATAGCTTTAATGTGGATAATTTAGAGAAAATCCTCTCTGTATCGGAGAGCGCTCTTAAGCATTACTCCAGAGTGTTTGCTTTTCGAGTTGACTTTCATTTTGAACAACAAACTGGCTTTGGAATGTATTTAGCCTTAAAGCCTGAGTCGGGCTCAAGGATAATTAAAGAGTTCTTTTCAAGGCTTAAATGGCTCATTGAGCGCGATGAGTCAGAACGACGTTATGAAGGCAAGAGGGTTCATTCGACTGAGATTAGATATGTTTGGGCTAAGGAGCAAACAGCCGATGCTCTCAGTCCTCATTATCACATGATGATTTTTTTGAATAGGGATGCTTACTACAAATTAGGGAACTATGAATCGGAAAGAATGAACCTTGCTAATAAAATAAGAGTGGCGTGGCACACCGCTGTGTATGATGAAAATATCAATCTGCAAGATAGTAAAAAAATGGGACTGGTGCATTTCCCCAAGAATGCTGAATATCTCATTGAGCGGAATGATACCGAGTCGCTCAAAAAGATGCTTGTGCGGGTAGCCTATCTGGCTAAAAACGAGACCAAGAGGCGCGGACAAGGGGACCGCTGTTTCGGGGGGAGTAACCTTTGAAGGCTTATTGGTGTTGATAAAAGACTTTTACTGCAGTTTTAGATGGCATCTGATCCGGGAGTTTCTGCTCCCGGATCTGTTAAGCTAATCCCTCATTTGTTATCGGATCAGTTGGAGTAACCCATGGCAGCCTATTCCCCTCCCTTCACCCTGACCCACTCCATGTTGAGCCGGGTGGCGGACATCGCCGAGTTGGTGGGGCAATGGCGGTTTGCTCAGAGCTCTCAGGTGCCGATGCTGCGTCGAGAGAATCGGATCCGCACCATCCAAGCTTCGCTTGCTATTGAGCACAACACCCTGAGTGTCGAGCAGGTGACGGCAGTGATTGAGGGGAAGACGGTACTTGGGCTTCCACGGGAAATCCAGGAGGTCCGTAATGCGTTTGCGGCCTATGAGGCAATGCCTGATTGGGATCCGGCTTCAGCTGATGATTTATTTGGTGCTCACGGACTACTGATGCGTGGACTCTGTGATGATGCGGGTCACTGGCGTAGCGGTGGTGTAGATATCTATCGAGGCGAGCAGTTAGTGCATATGGCTCCCCTGCGAACCAGGTTCCTCGTCTGATGGGACAACTATTAACGTGGCTGGCTGAGACCGAGGCTTATCCGTTGATTGCTTCCTGTGCCTTGCATTATGAGTTGGAGTTTATTCATCCCTTTGCTGATGGGAATGGTCGGATGGGGCGGTTATGGCAGACAGTGATCTTGAGTTGCTGACAGCCTGTAATGGCCTTCTTGCCAGTGGATACGGTGATCAAGGCGCGGCAAGATCACTACTATCAGCAACTAAGTCAGGCTGATAACCGCAGTGATTGTAACGAGTTTATCCTCTTTTTACTGGAAGCTCTGCGTGAAGCTCTTGCTCAAGCCATCAGTGATCAGCCAGATGTAGAAGCAGGAATGTCGGCAAAAATGTCGGTAGAAGGTCGGTTGAGAACGCCTGAGCTGATCGTGAATACGTTGAGGCTAGAGCCTCATCTAACGTTAGCGGAAGTAGCCGAGCGAGTAGACATTTTCGTGGGGTTCACACGACCACTTACGCAGAACAATTTACAATCTTCGTCATCGATTCAACAATAAAGGTCGTCAGGGAAAGAATTTGAGAGGTCAAGCCATTACTGTGCGGATTGCTTATCGAGAATTTCGAGCTCGTATCATCTTTGGCTTGAAGCTGCCTCAGTTGCGGAGTTGCAGATCTCCATTTGGGGGGGCAGTCAAATTCAGCTGCTTCGGGGGCGTATCACCGCATTTCGCGAGCATCTTGTGTTTCACGGTGAGCAAATGCTCAAGTGTGAGCCGGAAATTGAGCTGTTCTTGCGTATGGCACTGCGCATACCAAGTGGAATACCATTATTACCCACGAGGGCCGCAGCGTCGGGGCAGTATTTGATGCTCTTTCTACCATCTAGGGTCAATGTACGGAGGGCGCGACTTCTGCTTCAACCGGTTGGTACATTCGAAGGAAGGTGCCTGATTTTTAGGTTGCAAATTAAACGGACAATTTTGAACCCAGGTTACTTTAGCCCTTCCTTAGATTTCGCGCTTCGCAAGTTACAAGCACCTCGAACTAGCGAGGTGTTTCATCGCATTGGTTTTGTAGATATCAGTCTGATGCAGGCCTGTTATCAATTGGGCGAATACCGGATGGATGAGGTAAATCGCATAGCCCGTGAGGTAGATCAAAGGATCAACGGAATGATCGTTCTTACCTTAGTCAACTTAGGGGTAATTGATTCTACAGATGTCTTATCTCAGTTACCTAAGCGCAGTAATTCGCGCTACTACAGTGACGAGCAGTTGACCCTGAATGAGGTATCGCAATTCCGTCAGGTCATAAAAGTGCTACAGGATGTCGGTGTAATACCGCAAGTTATTGTTCAGCTGGTCAGGCTAGACGTGAAGGATTTCGATCCGCAGCGGCTCAAGGCCACGGTGGAAATCCTTCAACTCAACAGTCCCGAGCTCTCTAAGCTGTTGCAGACGCTAGGCGAGCAGGTGATGCTAATACAGCCGGAACGCTGGGCGTTCTTAGTTTATGTATTGGGTATTCACTCAGTAGTCGATATAGGGTTATTTAAGTGTCTGCTTGATTCTGGGCAGACACCAAGTAAAAAATTAGTATTGGAGTTGCGGGCGGCTGGTGCTGATGTCACAGCGCTAGCGGCCTGTCAGGCTCTCATTCTGGCCGCAGGTGATCGAGAAGATAGAACGCCTGCGGCCACCACTAAGTTACAGCAGCTTTTAGCAGCGCCACATTTGTTCACCTTTGCCCAGTTGGCATTGGCTGAAGACTATCTTTTAGCAGAACGTGATTTGATTTCCTTTCTTCAAGTGTTGGTCAAGCATGGATATGGGGATGCACAGAGTGTTCTGGCCTTTCAGCACTGCTATAAGCAGCTCAGAGCGGATCAGCTTGATAGTTGGCTGAATATTGCCGGAGAGAGAGCTCATGATCAGCCTGTAGCAACGGTCGTGGAGTGGGTTGCTCGGGCTGGCAGGGGAGGCTATACAGATTCTTTCAACTACCTTTTGAAGGCGGGAGAGTTGCGTACCTTCACGCATCTGAAGCAGGCACTAAAGCTTGCTCCACTGGGCGTAACTCTGCTGCGTTATGTGCGAGAAGAGCGTGGACTATATGGCCTTTCAGCCTTGCTGAAGTGGTATCACAATGATGCGCCGGGTATCAAAGATATTCGACTCTGGAGTGGAGTGAATGCTGTAAGTAAGATTTTGTTGGACGATGCGTTTGAACGCAAAAACTTCAAATTACTGAAGAGTAACCTGGATTTTGTTGAGTCTGTTATCGACAAGCAAATTGGTGCTGTATTAGGCCCCTTTCCGGTTTTGGCTGACGATGAGATGAATGAAGCTTACCACCAGAAACGTCGTCGTATGCACGAAGAGTATAGGAGCGAAGTTGCTCCTAGACTGAAAGTCCTACTCACAGAAACTGGTGGCGTACTTGTGTTGAGTATACTCGATCTACTTGGATCTCCAGTGGAGGAGATACGTACCCGGATTGCTCAGTTTGCACCGGAGCTCAGCAAGCTTCTTACTGGTAATGGCCCCACGAGGGCGGAGCTGAGTGACCTAGAAGCTGATCTGATTGCTTTAGTATATCGGACCACATCGAGAACGGTTCGTGATAATTGGCATCGGGTGATTAGACGGGAAGCAGATGTTAGTTGGCTTGCTACAGGCACCCCCTATTCCATGAGTTGGGGTCAAACGGAGCAGCAACTGGATGAGTTGATTGATCTACGTGGCCTCCACGCTCTGAAGGAGGCCACGCAGTTTGCAGTAAATTTCACAAGTAGTCGGCAAAAGGATATGTATACAGCATGTCGCTACCTGAGTCCGAAGAGGTTGCTCGATCCGGCTGCTGATGTCTGGTCGCTGACTTCGCATCTAGGCGTGCTGATGGCAATCGCTGGAGATGACTCGAATGTGTGTGTTTGGTTGGATCAAAGAGTCAAAGAGATCGAACAGATTGCCGATCCCGGCCTGCTCACTTCCCAACAGGTAGACTCCCTTCATAAGTTATTCGATGTTCAGTTGGGGGATGCTCTGGATGTATTTGAGATAGATTTCGTCGAAAGTTTGTTAGATACAGATGCATCGCTCTTGGCTTCCCGACTAGGCATGCACTATACCGCTGACTCTCTTTCTGCTAAAGATGCTCTCAGGTTAGCATTGACGAACACACGTGAAACAGTGTTACGCGTGTACCGCCGCTGGGCGGCAAAACAGAAGAAGCGTTTTGATCGGAAGAAGAATGTGAAAGAGGCCTACACGACAATGCAGGCATTTGTCTCGAAGTCTCCGGCTGCCTTCTTCGCTAAGGAGGCCGCTGGCATTTGTACGCGTGGAAATACTGCTATGTGGCAGGAATCGAGACATGCACACTTACTCGTTTTTGCTCCAGACCAGAAGTGTCTGGCTGGTATGGCCTTGCTCTATTTCGAGCGTGTACCTGCATTAGATGCTGACAGAGATACATTGATCATTCGAGCGATTAACCCGATGGATGATTTCCTCGCATCGCACGGAGAGTCTTCGATCGTTGATAGTTATTTTGATGTAGCCATTAGTATTGCCCAGGAGCATGATTTGACGGCTGTAGCTTTTCCCTGCCCTATGGGAATGCATTTGATGTCGAACCATCAGAGCATTGAGAACGACATCAATGAGCGATTCATGAAGCGTGCACGGACTTTCATTGAGTGGAATATGGAGACATCGTCCACTATCTGGTTGACCCAACCGCGCAAGGTGGCTGCAGAGTTCTATGCCTACGAAGCGGGTGAGGTTCTTATTGAAGAACTATTTGTGATCTGGCATGCCAAGGAACGCGAAATCGGGCTTGCTGTAGCCTAGCAATTTATAGGGATTGCATAATTCAAAAGCGAGACAGCCATATTTGTGACGACCTCGTTAAATTGATCATTTATCGAAGAGATTGGAATAGTTACAAGTAAGAAAAAGTTTGTAACTGATGATAAATTGTTTTATGTCGGTTGTGATATTTTCATATTGCCATGGTTAATTTAGAGTTGTTAGTAATTGCAATGCTGAGATGAAAAATATTATTTAATACTCATATTTAGTAGTAGATGATAGAAAATTACTTCCTGATGATTACGGTAACGACGCTCCATACCCAGCCATAGGAGATCTGTGCTACGCTGGACTTCAACGTTATGACAAATTTCCAAGTCAATACTGAAGCCTTTGTAATCTTGATTGGTAATAAAATCACTATATCCGCCAATCAGTCCAGCAAAATTACTGACGTCACAATATGCTACTATAAAAATAGGGCTGAGTGATTCGTTATCATATCCAGAGATTTTGTTAAGATGGTCGGCAATAACTGTTTTATCTATGGAAAAAAGCCTAAACGCTTCAAAGATTGCAATTCGCTTGTTTTTTGCATCGGTGATGTAACCATCAATTTCACCAGGGGTTTTACCGGATGCTGATTGACCTCCGCGTTTTTGATCCCTAAATCCAATACGAGCCTCGGCCATTCGTTTATCAAACAGCGACGTGAACCAGTCGTTGATTAAGTCCTCTTGGGTGACCCTGGCGTTTACCTTTCCGAGTGGAGTCACTGAATGCTGTTGTAGATTTTTTTTACGCAGTAATAATTCATTAGTTATTTCTAACACTATATTCTTTAAGTATTCATGCGTCGATTTACCATGACTTACGATGGCTACATAGTCTTCAAATTCTTTGGATACGATCTGACTATAATGTTTCGTAAGTTGAGCTGTGCTACGTTGTGACTCCTCGAGCATTATCTGGATATACTGAGTTAGAGACTGTTCATGTGGTCTAATTTTGGCAAGTTCATTAATAAGCTCGTTGAGCCCTAGTTCCTCGAGTCCTAGTTCCTCGGATGCCTGCTGATTCAGTTCGAGATAACGATCAACTATTTGCTGTGCGATTAACGATTTTCCTTCCGCAATAAGTATCTTGCAATATGGATGCAGAACTTCGACCCTGTCCTGCTGATCAGTGTTTAACTGCATCCAAAAGATGTCGGCTTTTGGGGCATCATGAAGCTGCTGATAAGTATCTAAAATAGTCGCAATCCAAGGGGATGGCATATGCTCAGGTTCAATGCCGCCGAGGTTGCTCAGGAACTGTGATAGAGACTGCCGCAGTCCCAATTTATCTTTGTTTATTGCATAAAGACTCAAGCATCCTTTGAACAACATAAAATTGTGGTGGTTGTTTTTAGTTTCTGGATACAGACCTTTCATGATACGTACACATTTTTCTGGATCTTTTTGGCAGTAAGCTGCAGCGATAATATACCGTCTAAAATACTCACATTCTTGCCAGTGAGCTTGATCATTTTCTTGGTAAGGCTGATTGCTGTGGTCGTGTGGTATTGGGAGTCTCCGAGCTTCTTCTGCAAATTTATCAGGAGGGAGCTGGGTCGCGAGAAGGTCCATTAATTGCCATTTGTACTCATAACTCGACCAGACTTTGCGGGCTCTAACAATGTGAGGGTTACTGGTTTTGGCAAAGCGTTCTTGGGCTAAAAAACCCTTTGCAGTAGTTATCAGCTTAGCTGCTAGGTCTTTATGGCCGGTATCACAGGCCGAGACGAAAGCCTTCTCAAGCTCAGAGAGTCCCAGGTCTTCCGTTTCAGGGTTTTGCCGAGTTGCAATAATGTTCTGTAATCGCTGAGCTCGCGCAATAACAGAGCAGCGTTCAAGCAGGACAAATAACTGATCCAAGGGGATAAGTGGTGTGACGCGCTCGACGAGATCGTCATACAGACTGTTCTGGAGCAAGTTGGTGTATGAACAAAATTGCGTCCACAGATCGTACTCCCTAGCATAAAATGTTTCGTTGAACAAATAAGTAGCTTGCTCGCGCGGACCAAAACCCAGAGTACGGACGATTTCAGCCACCCGGTTTGCAATGCGATCCCAATTATTGGAAGTTCTTTGGGGTCGCCCCACGCACATCAATATCTGTAGATAGTGTCGAATGGTCGAGGCACACACGAAGTTGTTTTCGCTCGAGTAATTCAGTCTCCTCAGCCAGTCATTACAATTGTTCGATAGTGCGAGAAGTGGGGTCACATCCTCTTGCTCAATGAGCTTGTGCCAAGGAAGAGCCGAAAAAAATGCACTTGGTTCTAGACTACGTCGGTGCCCCTCCAAATTTTCCTCAAATTCTATTTTGTAGTATTTGAGAAGTCCTGTTCTCAACAAGCTGTTTAACGTACCTGTTGGATTGATACCGGTATCCTCAAGACGTTCCATTAACCAGAAACCCAGAAGATATCTATGGTGCTGCTGAGACTGGTTGATTTTAGTTGTTTCGCTTGTTGCCGAGAATTGAGCAAATGCTTGGCCGAGTTGAATGACATGCTGATGGTTTAAACTATCTAACAGGCAGAGTAGAAACTGATACTCAAAACTTTTAGAGAAATCCTTGGTATTCAAGTTGTTACATCTGTCGCCCAATAGATCTACTACATTGAATAGGCGTTGACCACTGTCGGACTCTTTCTCGATCGTGCGAAGGTATTCGTGGCAAACTAAATATTGATAGCCTTTGTCAAAGTCCTGAATAAATGGATTATTCTCTCGGCGTGAGTTGGCGGGTGAACGTTGTGAGAGATAAAATAAGGCAATGTCACAGGTAGCAATATTTGATAACAAAAAAATCTTGTAGGTGTTGTTTTCGTATTCTGGTAGTACATTTAACAGTAGATGTTTCAGTATCGGTCGGGAGGCAGCTAGGTCTAGCAGAGAGTCCGTGAAACCCGACGACTGGAGTGTAATTCCCTCTAGATAGATGCTATTTTCAATTGTATTGGACACTAATGCACTGTAGAACTCTACGGGTTTCCTCCAATGCCTAAAATGCTTTCCTTGACGGACAAATTGCAAATTACTTGTGTCATCTTTACAAGGTGATGAACCGTAGGCCGCACTTAGGGTATCCAATGTGGGTTTCTCGAGCTCAATTATGTCTTCATCCCTTGAATGCGTACTCTCATCAGCACTAATTGTGATGCCAACATGAACTCTGGTGGGGGTAAGGATACTTGAGAAGTCGTGCTCATTGATGAATTGCTTCCACAAGGTATCTATGGAGAGACTGAGTGCGGCATCTTTATTTAAATAGGATGTTAGTTGGTCGTGAAATATATTTTTATCTGAACTGTTAAGATAATCAAATAGCACGGGCATAGCCCAGCTACAATTAACGCGCAGACACAGGATCCATTGCTCGAATGCCTGTTCTGGCTCTAGTAACTCACATAGTTTTAGCCACAAATAGGTACTTACTAGTGAGCTGAAGTTTTGATTACCAGGCAGCAGTTTGAAGTTGCCATTTTCAAGGAGTAGTGCTGGAAGAAGCTCCACTCTAGGTATGTTACCAAAATGTGTCACCAGCAGCCTATCCAGCTCATTTTCGGGCATTATATAATGTGGTTGGATATAGCCATTCTGGCCATAGCTGATGTCCTTTAGATGCTCAATGGTTTGGATCAATGGGATCAGACTTGGATCAACGTTGTCCACGTTTCCCATTCTCAGGCAGTGTATGGAGCACCAGTTTGTATAAAAAGCTACCAAGCCGTTTTCTTCAAGAAACGAAAGAGGTATATTCCCTCCCACAAATGGAGGCGCTGCACTAGTACATGGCCAAGTTGTTCGCCCAGTGAGAATAGCTTCTACTGTTGGTCTGTCCAACTTGGGAGTTGCTAGGGTGGCGTGGGCTAAAAAAATTGATAGTGCCTTCGCTTGGGTATGATCCGTATATGAATAAAGTCTAGAGCTTCGATTTGTCGTTGCATATCCAGTCAAGATAGATTTGAGGTGCTGCCAGTTTTCCGAATAGTTGCTGTTCATTCTACGTGTGGATTCCATTGCCATTAAATTGGTCTACTATACCGAGCCGTAGGGATTATTGTGTTCCTAAGTCGTCTGAACAAGACCAATATTGTAACGGAAGCGAACTCATTCATAACTTTAAGTGCAACATCTGCTAAAAATCTGGCTGCTTCCCTTGAGTAATTCAAACACATTTACAGCATGGATGCGATATAAATAACATTGAGTATCCTGCGGTTGTAAAAAACAGTGAATCCTAATAGTCCGACAGAGGGCTGGTATCATGCCAGTCCTCTGTACTTTGATGCCCCCTGCCTTCGCTGGATTATCTTTACTAATCAGACTTATCTTTCTGATGGATATCCAAGTAGAGATAACCATGAACTGGTGCACAACCTTCTTCTCTATCGGCGAAGAGACGGTACTATGGCCCTGCATCAAGTAGACGTATTATCCCATCCCTGTGGAATTGATGTCGTCAATCCTGTCTCGGTGAATAGAGATGACGGAACGCTCGGTCTTCGCTGCGGCCATCTCCCTCACGTCATTTTGAATATGAGAAACGCAGGGGTTCACTCGATGTCCTCCTTGAATATCCGCGGCCCTACCATCTTACCAGCGTGCAATCAGGCTCAATCGGTTGCCAGATTATGGACGTCTTCGGCCGGGAACAGCCCAAGGCCTGAGATAGCGGCATGCGCCGCCGCGGGATCATCTGCGAAGAAAATCACAGCCAGATCTTTTCCGGCACGCGAGCAGCAGACGTACAACAGACGCCGTGTGCGTTCGAAAGTTGTCTCTTTGCCCTCAAGACGGTTGGTTTCGTCCCTCTCGGACGGCGGCGTAATACCGAAAAGTTTCCCGTATGAGAACTGGTTGTGGCGACCTTCCTCGTCATCGATAACTGCCAGGACGCGGCTGAACTCGGCCCCCTTGACCCCCTGATGCGTCTCGAAAGGCGACAGCTCCTCAATGTAGGTCCGGTAGTCCCAGAGTTCCTTAATAGGAGTGTGAAGCAGCTTCTGCAAAGCTGCCATGTCACCTGAGTCCTCAGGGGGAACTGATGCGTTGTATTCGGCCATCGCAGTCAGTAGGCGATCATCCAGTCTGAACATCATGCCATCCCGAAGATGCTTCAGTGCCTCGAACGCAGCGATAGTAGAGGTCGCGCCGCATGCCTCGGCGAGGGACTTCACCCTTACGTCAAGATCCTTGAGGATCGTCGGCAGGGCATTCTCGCGCACGTGCTCACGCTGAAGAGACGGAGCGAAGCGGCGCAACAGATTCATTACCTCAAACTGATCGTCAGCTCTGTTGGCCATGATCAGCGGCATCAGACACTTCAGAAAAGGTTGTACTGACCAATGCGAGCCATCATCGAACCCATCCTTGATCCCTGCAGTCGTCTCGTCGTGGAACGCCTCGTAGAGACCACCAAAACCGAGACGACGGGCAGCCATGCGGTGCACGATCACTAATACCTTCACATCAGCCTCTCGCTCATCACTGAGCCAGAGGGGATCAGCATGTTGATCGGCTAGCCATTGGCGAGCAGCGGTCAACCGCCTACTCCGATCATCCTTGGGAACGACCAGAAGTTTTGCTGTACCTTGGACGGGCTTTCGCTTTTCTCCAACAAGTTCAGTCTTGCCGCCCGTCTGGGTCAAACCGTCGCCGTCAGCCCTGATGTTATTGATGACGTTCAGAACTGCCACAGGACACCGGAAGTTCTCCGGCTTTTCGATGGTTTCCCATCCAGGGAGAGGCTCTATCGCGCCTGCGCCCGTGGTGTAAATCTTTTGCATTGGGTCACCGATGAAGCCGAGGCAGAACTTCGAGCCCAGCGCAGCTGATATTGCCTTAAGCGCCTCGACCACGTCCGGAGCCGTGTCCTGGCTCTCATCTACGAAAACGAACGGGAACTTCTGACCGACGACCCTAGCGATGAGAGGTTGAGATCGGATGAGTTCAGTGGATAGTCTAATCACATCATCATGCCCCAAGATCCCTTTGGGGTAATCACTGCCGACACCGTAGGTGTAACGGTCAACAGAGACTATCTTCAGCTTCTGCTCATGGTAATGTTCGATGTCGGCTACAGCCTGAGCCCGAGTGCTCTCGCGCGTACGGTTTGTGAACGCTGCGATCCTCTCTTCAGTCTCTGCGATCTTCTGATCGAGCCGGCGATCCACCCAGTTCGCGATGTCTGCCTGAAAAGGTTTGAGGGCAGTCCAGAGAAAGCTGTGAATGGTCGAAACATGGAAAAGCGGATCGTTCCCGACATCTCCCCATATCTCGCCGACGGCGACCTCGGTGTAGGTGATACATGCAATCTTCTTTGCCCGTTGGTGAAGGTAGGGCCCGCGTGTTTTTCGTAGGTGATCGAGAGCCTTGACGATCGAAGTGGTTTTCCCCGAGCCCGCGCCAGAGACCATGACGAAGCCTGTCAAAGCATCCGCATCAAGGAGAGCCCGAAGCTCGATATCCGCCGGGGTATCCGGCTTGCCAGCGCGGCTCGTCATTTTGCAGCCTCTGCAGCATGGAGTGCTACGTCGAGAGCAGGTTCCAGCTTCGCAGCGGCGCTATTGATCGTGTCGTCGCTGATCGCGACATGAGTGGTGAGCCACTCGAGACCCTTCTGGATATAGGCAGGGACAACCCAGCTAGCATCGTTGCTAGCAAGGAGCCCTAATGCGAAGTTCGTCTTTTTGAAGCTTTCTCCCTTCACCCGTTTATGGATTTTTGCGGCAAGCTCTTCAAGCGACATCGTGGACGATTTGGCCCAGCGGAGTCCGATCTCGTGATGCTCCTTCTTTTGGCACCAGACGAGATTTTCATAGGCGAACGCCTCCTCAAGCGTACGACTCTTGAGCACAAGCGTATCCTTGCCCCACGTCGTATTCATGGGGCACTGATAGGTGACCATCACATGCGCGCCGCCATCCACTGTGGGAGCCTGAAGTCTGTCGTCGGCCGGCGCAGCCAGGAGATCATCGATCAACGACTTTCCCGGCAGCCATTGGCGCAGAGTCTGGTTTGCCGTAATTGCACCGGGTGTGTCGGCGGGACATTTCGACCTTGGCTTGGGCTCTTTCTTACCTTCTGCGTCTTGGCACTCATCGTCGTCATCATCCTCTTCTTCCGCTTCTTCTTCCGCTTCTTCCACCGCTTCAGCGGCCGCTTTTTCTTCCTTCTTCGTCAATCCTGGATGCACGCTGTCGAGGTCGGTTACGATCAGTGTCGGCAGTCCGAGGAACTCGATCAACTTGCGGAATCGGTAGGCAAAAGCGCCACCCACTTCGAGGATACTCAGATAGGCCGTGCTGAGCTTCTTGGCGCCGTGCGTAATCATCAGCGGCAGGACGAGACGCTCAACATTTCCTTCAACCAGAATGGCCGCATCCGCGAAGAAGAGGTCGCAATGCGTCAGCTTCATGTAGCGCTGAAGGAAATCCCGGTCGGGTTCGTTCTGATCGTAAAAAACCGACAGGTTGAAAACGGCTGAGCTCTGCTTTGCACCGGTCTCCGATGAGCGTCTGAAGTAACGGAGCGGCTGGAAGCCGCGCTCATAGAGAATGTGCGGCGAGTGTGTGGTGATCACAAATTGCGTCGCATAGCCGTCACCACCCGAGGGTGGAATCAGGTCGGTTAGTTTGCGTACGAATGCCTGCTGGAGCTGGGCATGCATGTGCGCCTCTGGTTCCTCGATGAAAATGAGGTGGATAGGTTGTTGCTTGTCTTCTTCGCCTTCCTCGGTGGTGGACCAAGCCGCATGAAGGTCTAGGAGTTCAACGCCCATATAGATAAGGTTTTTGAACCCAAGCCCGTTATAGCTGTCGGGGAGCGCGAGAGCTTCCACTTCGGCAGTCGCCTCTTCGAGGAGGTAGTGAACTTTCGCCTGTTGGTCGCCCATGAGGTGTTCTATTTTAAGTGCTGATCGAATCTCGATGGTGGGGTTTGCCAGACCCGGGTAGCCGAGCTTGCGGAGTGATTTGAATGTGTCGCTGAATACGTCGGCAAAGTGTTTGGTGAGCTGGTCCTCGGAGAGCGCGAGAGCTCTCAGCGCGTTGTGGTCGTCATCCCGCTGTTTTTGATTGCGGGTGTAGAAACGGCTCAGCCGTTTCGAGAGGTCTTCGGTTCTTGCCTGAGCATTCCCGTCGCTCAGGTGGCGCTGGGCGCTAAGGAAGTCTACTTTGATCAGCGAGTTGATGACGGTGTGTCCGGATCGTTCGGTATCACCGATTATCTCTTTGGGTGTATTAGCCGCGTCGGCGGTTTCCGCCTTGAGCTGCGCCTCATCCAGAATGAAGTAGCGCAGACCATATTCATTTTTCAGCTCTCGGGAGAGATAGTCGCGCATGTTGCGCGGCCATGGCTTGTAGTCCTGCCCGTCTTTTTCCTTGGTTTTCGCAAACTTGGCTGCTTCAGCCGCCTTCGCCCTGAAGTTTGCGAGTGTCTGTGCGGCATCCTTAGCGGCGAACTCGATCCGAAGGCCGACCAGCGATCCTTCCCAAGCGGCACGCGGGAGCAGTTCGACCACTCGATAGAGGTTGTCTGCGTCTACGCTGATCCAGACATCAAGGGATATAGCCGGAAATTCGACCTTAGCGTCGGCCGAACCTTCAACTGGAAAGTTTTCGAAATCGGCCCAACAGCTCGCACAAAAGTCGTGAACCGTAAACTTGTCCTTACCGCCCGAAAGGAAAAGCTCAATCGCGTGAGTGGCAGAAGTCTTACCACTGTTATTGGCGCCGACGAAGATCGTCAGGTCATTGGCAAAATCAATACGTGCGTTCTTCAATCTCCGAAAATTTTTGAAGACGAGAGAATGTAGATGCATCTTGTTCGTTGCCTCCCAGCAGCGTGATTAAGCTTCGAGTGAACTATCGCATAAGCACCTTCAGCTTTTCTTAGCTCACGGTCATGACCTTGTCTCCACCTGAGACATGATTTTTACCTCGAGCTAGCTGACTGAGCTGATATATAAGTGTTCAGCCCAACTTAGACTGTCACTACACAGATACAAAGTGGGCTCGCACGAGAATGTGATGTGAACCTAATGATATTTATTGGAGGAGCGACCAAGGGGGGGATTGGATTCTTTTTTTGAAAAGATAGACTGGGATAATCCGGTCGGGCAAAAAATCATGGAAGCGATCTTATTTCCGCAAACGAGGACAACTCCTGAAGCACTCACCACGACATGATCCAGCAGGTGCTCGTCTACAAACTTCAAGGCCTCCTGGTGCTGTCTGGTGAGCTTGATATTGGCCTGACTGGGCTCGGCAAGACCGTATGGATGGGTGCCGAGGAACAGTCCCTCGTAGGCCAAGATCCGGTGTTGGTTATCGAGGAACAGAGCTGCAAAAACTTCGCGATCCCGTGTTTTCAGCAGTCCTTGCAGGGCCAAGTGTTTATCGGTGATGGCAATGCCCTTGGCGGTTTCTGGCGTGCAACTTGCTTGGGCGATAGCGAGCAGTTCGTCGTCGGTGACAAGATCAGTCACCCGGTAGGTGCCGGGGATCTCCCCGGCGATCAGTTTGTGATGCAACATGATTGTGCTCCATTCGTCATCGCCCTGCCACGTTGGACGCGGCAGGGTCGGCGAGGTGTTTGGTTAATGGGTTGGTAAATGTGGTGGTAGCAGGATTGGCTCGCGGTGTTCAGGCCGCAAGGGTGTGAGTGGTGTAGTCGTGCAGTGGAATGTGGTAACTGGTAGCTAGCAGGGGTGCCTAGCTGAGTTAGCCTGCGGTGATCCGGGGAGGCGCACCGCCATTGAGCCAGTGCATTACCCCGTTCGTTTTCATAGCGCAGGTAGAGGGCACAACCGTCCAACGGCTGACCTCGGTCATGCACTGCTTCAATCTGACCATTGTGCTCAATGGTAAGCCTCCAGCTCGATGGCGATCACGGCGTTAATCATCTTTGGTCTCCTTGTCGGGGATGGGGTCACTATCCACGCGATAGCCACGGTTGATGCAGATACGCTGCAGGTCAGCCAAGAAGCTTGCCAGTACGAGAGGCAGCTCGGTGAGCGGCACGGGCCCAGCTTGGCAACGCCAGAAACAGCGACGCTTGGGGTCGATACAGATTTCATCTCTCGGCTGGCTCATGGTGTGCCAGTCCTCGGCATTGCTGAGGGAGAGCAGTTGCCACTGTGCGCCAGACCAACGGACTTGCAGGGTGACTGTGCTGGCTTGTGGGTTATCCGGAGTCAGGTGTAGCAGCCAACGCTGACCACTGCGAGTGGGGGTTAGCTTGGCGCTTGTGGCGACTCGTCCCAGCCACTGACGTGAGTAGTGGGAGAGCGCTAATTCTTGGCTCATAGTGTCCTCCTAATCTCCTGCAACCGTGACGCTGAAGCATTCCAACCGGCAGTAGGCAATGAAGTTGCTTTGCCAGATATCGAACAACTCCCGCACTTCGGCCAGTCGCAACGGTCCCCAGCCCAACATGGTGTGTTTCCCATCGAGGAAGTTGAAGTCGAGCTCCTTGCAGAGCTCGGCATCATGGCCGAGCCCCTGGTAGCTGAAGTCGGTGACGTAATCGAACAGCCAGCCATCTAGCCCACGGATCAGGCGGATCTCGACCGGGTGCACGCCGCATTGTTCGGCGCTGTAGCTGTAGCCGGGGTTACGAAAGTTGAAGGTCAGTTGGGTTAGACGCTCGATATTGAGCTCGGTTTTAGCGATTTCCTGGTTGAGCAGAACCAGCAATGCTTGGTCAACGGGCAGGGCAAAGCCGTCCCGGAAAAAGGGAATGGTCATGATGTTTCCTTATTGAGTTCAAGCAGGAGAGTACCCCTGCGTTTTGCTTTGAAGTGATGGGTCAGTCGTTTAACCAATCCCACAGTTTGCTGACGCCATAGGCTGCAACGGCACCCACGGCAAGGGGAGCTAACAGCGGGGCTGAAGCAATGCCAGTGATCGACACTACCGTCGCTGCGGCGCCACTACCGCCAGCCGTTGTGGCCAGAGAGCTGGCAGCAAGCCCTGCGGTTGCACTGGTGGCCGCCTTACCCAACGTATGGCGAACCACTTCGGCTGCCACCACCGTTGCTACAGCAGTTTGCAGCAGCTTGGGGGGATGCTGAACCCCTTCTATGCACCAAGTGACAAACTGCTCGCTGCCAGCAAACTGCTGGTCTTGCGCACCTTCATTGAGTCGGGAGTAAGCCCGAGTCAGGCTCTCTTCTCGGCTAAACAGGCGGTGGGCATGGGGTTGGACCTCAATGGTGCAGTGCTGACTGAATGCAGCCAGAGAGGTCAGCGCCAATTGGCGTGAGTGCTCTCTGGCAGGGGATGATAGGCAGTGAATGACCTGGTCATGGCCAACAAAGAGTCCGTGATGATGGCCTTCAGGCTGCGGTGTTACCAAGTGGTCGCCGATAATGAAATGTCGTGTCATGGGATGATGATCCTCATAGAGGGTTGGAAATGAAAAAGGGCGTCACCATTACGGTGACGCCCTTTGGCTTTGTTTTTCCTGAGCGTGTTAATTGCCGCCCACAGTGATCTTCAGTGGTTGATGAAACTCAGGGGTGAAGGTTGATATCGGCAGTTGGGTGACTTGGTTGTGAGCGAGCGCCTCGGTCGCCTGAATAATGGCGATGGACTTGGCCTGCTCTACCTGTCCGCAGTCGACCTCCGTAAAGCCACCGCCATAGCGTGTGGCTGAGCTCCCGCCGAAAGGTCCCACTTCTAGTGTTGATTCAGCCAAGGCTTTACCCTTCTTGTCATTAAACTGCAGCGTGATATACAACCGCCCAAACTCATCGGCGCCTCCACTATCGAGGGAGAAATGGTACGCGCAGACGCCCTGGTTAGCGTAGACGGTATCGGTGTGCTGAATAATGAGGTAGCGCTGTTCTTCCGCATGGCTTGGGTGGCTCCAGAGCAGTCCACAAGCCATCAGGACAGCTATCGAGCATTTGGTTGAAGCGATGTTCATGACTCACCCGTTGTAATAATCGCAAGTGGAGGTCAACTTCGTGGGCTTGACCGTCCATGTGGCTTTTTGATCCTGCCCACTGTAGATGCTCAGAGTTGAGGCGGAGAGGATCGCATTGACGAGCTGAGTCCATTCGGCCTGGCTTTTGGCTTTACCGGATAGACGTTGACCATTGACCTCGATCTCTTCAACGCTGCTTGAAGCATCGTAGGCTCTGGTGTATCTGAGTTCGGAGTGCAGGGGCCAAGTTGCCCCCAGCATCTGATAGGCGCATTTGATTTCCAGTACGTATCGAGAGTAACCCTGGCCCTGGGTCAGGGCATAGCGAGGGCCATAACGTCCCTCTTCGGACACCCACCGTGCAGGGGGGCCTTTTGGTGCATCTAGCATCTGAGGCTTCTTGGCATTCTCTTCTGCCTTGCTCCAGGACGCTCCTCTACCCGCCTTACGTTCTTCGTGATACATCCAGGCATCAATCGGATAACGCTTGATGAGTCGGTCACCGATCATGACATCGACGTTGTTCAGTCGATTGTAGGTATTGACCTCGATACTGGCTGAGGCGCTGCAGGTGCCGGTATCTAGTTTCTTAAAGCTGCGACTGGCGTGTTCGGCAACCAGCAGATCGCCAGTGGCACAGCCCGTTTGGGAGCGGTTGTTGACGATGGCAAGGTAGTGGCTGTTTTTGTAGAGCAGCTCGCAGGTTCGTTTGTTATTACACGCTTGAGCCAAGGTGGTGCCATCACTGTCTTGATAGGACCAGATGTCATTGGGGCTGCTGGCCATGGTACTCGGTGCAGTGAGTGCCAGGGTGAGCAATGGAACGAGTTGTTTCATGAGAACTCCTGTTGGTAGTAAGTCGTAGAGAAGGGGATAACCCTAGTCCGGTTAGATAGGCAAAAAATGCCCAATGGCAACCTTTTGGGTTGATCCTCACCTTTTGTGGTTCTTCATGTCAACGAGTCCACCCCCAACCATAGGGGTTGGTTGGAGGACTTATGACAGATATCAACTTTGAGCAGTTAGCAAAGAACGTGGGCAAGGCTATTGGGCGTCAGCGTAACCAGGCCGGGTTTACCCAGGAGCAGGTGGCTGAACACCTCAATATCGGGATGGAAGCGGTCTCGCGGATG
This sequence comes from Aeromonas sp. 1805, assembly GCF_013085525.1. Classification (NCBI taxonomy): domain Bacteria; kingdom Pseudomonadati; phylum Pseudomonadota; class Gammaproteobacteria; order Aeromonadales; family Aeromonadaceae; genus Aeromonas; species Aeromonas sp. 1805. The sequence continues at coordinate 2,671,379 of NZ_CP038515.1, forward strand.
GAGCGGGGGATTGTGGTGCCGACCGTAGTGCGACTGGCTGAGCTCGCTCAACTGTTTGGTTGTGAGCTGGCGGACTTTCTGCGCGAGACCAGCAACCGCCCGACCGAGCAGGGCATTGTGCTGAGCCAGCAACTGGCCCGGCTCGATGATGCTGACCGGACCCTGTTGCTGGAAACGGTAGAACGGTTGGTGGAGCGGTTGGCGTGTCCCCGTTGATCACCCGCCATTCACTGGGGGAGGATGGGCTCCCTTTCCCCAATTTGTTGGTGAGTGGACTCCTTCTTGGTTGTGGCCTCTGTGGCGCTCTGGTTGCTTGGCTTTGCGGTGCGTTATGCGAGGCAACCTCCACAGCCCCTACGTTTCCATTCGCCGTATCGTCGCTGTTTGCTTCGGGATAGAACTCCTCCAGCAACATCGGCACCTCTTCATCGATATCCTCAAATTGGCCATTGCGCAGCAGCTCGCGAGCGGCTTGTTCCATCTGGTCGATGGCGAGCCCCGCCTCTTGGTCACGCTGGACCGCCTCCTGTGCTTGCCTGACTGCCTCCGTTAGGTTGGTTTCTTCCCGCAAGGTTAAATCCACGTAGTAGACCGGTGTGCGGTAGGACTGGGTGGTGCTCTTGGCCCGCAACCGCAGGGTGAGCGGCAGATAGCGGGTATGGCCCCCGCTCACAGCCTCCAGGTACTTCAGTCGAGCCGCCAGGGTGCGTACCGAGTTGTAGCCGGTGGTGCGGAAGATAAAGCTACCCAGCTCATCCCCTTGCCCCTCCACAAACAGGTTCAGTCGTCCGTACAGCTTGCAACCCTGTTGGCCTGCAAAGGTGCAGCGCTCAGGTCCAGGGCAGCTGACCTCCTCTATGCCTTGTGCCCCCACACGTCTTGCCACCTCCCCATTCCCGACACAGAGCGGCCTGCCGGTTTGCCGGTCAAACGCGCTGTATTCCGCCCGTAGATTCAAGTCGCTATCGTTGAACAGCACCCGCACCGGAATGGCGCGGATCTTGGTTTGTTCCTGCCCTTGGCCACTCTTTTGCGATGAGTAGTGTTGATGCAGGGGATGGAGTAACCATCCCCCTTTTTGTTGTACCTGGGTGGTGAGGGTGAAGCTGTCGTCCTTCTCCGGCACCCACTTATCCTGTTTTTGCACCAGCTTGCCGATGCAGATCCGCCCGATCACGGGCGGGGTAATTGCCAGTCCTTTGATCATGGTGTTTGCCTCAATGGTTGAATGGTGAAACGGCGCACGCCGGGCACCGGTTTGGCATAACGGGTGAGCAGGTCGGGATGATCCTGACCGAGCTTATCCAGATCCGGTGCCAGCCGGTCTTTGCTGCGTTTCCAGGTGATCTTGCCGTTGGCAAACAGCCCGGCAGTGGCTTCACCTAAGGTGGCTTGCAGCCGCTGCTTGAGCTGCGACTCCTGCAGCTCGACAGCTTCCTTCTGCTGACGCAATCGCAGTAGCTCGCCAAACAGCTGGTTGAACTCGGGCGAATCGGAGAGATCCACCGTCTGGCCATCGTCACTCGGAAACAGCCAGCTCAGGGCATTGGCTGCATCACTGGAGCCGTCAGGCTCAGGCTGCTGGTCTTGTTGCACCATCTGCCAGAACAGCGCTTCCCGCTCGGTGAGATCCTGGATCTTCTCTTCGTCACGCTCGATGCGATAAATCCGGAAATCCTGGCCGCCGATGAGCACTGCCACTTCGGCCCAAGCATGGCCGGTGACGGCCAGTTGATGCAGTACCTGACACTGGTAAGCCACCGGCACCCCTTCCTCCCACTGGGGGGCGCTGTGATAGCTGGCGGTCTTGATCTCCAGAATACCCGGCCCATCGGGATGGCCGACTACCTCTCGGTCGAGGTTGGCGAGCATGAAGGGTTGCTCGGGGTGTTGCAGTACCGCATTGACCCGGCGCACCTTGTAGCCGGTGCGTTTGGCGTAGACCTGCGCCAAGACTGGTTCCAGCTCGATGCCCCACAGCACCGCTTCCTTGTGGGAGATATCTTCCGGCTCCTTGCGACCGGTCTTCTCCAGCCACAGGCTGAGCGGACATTTGTAGGGGGAGAGCCCCACTGCCACGGCGGCATCGGAGGAGCCAATGCCGAGTTTGCGGATAGCAAGCCACTGCTCGCGGGTTAACTGGGTAGTAGAGGCCAGCCGCAGGGCTTGGCCGTATTTGGCTTTTGCTTTCATGACGACTCCTTGTTGACGGCATAAATGGCTACGCCCGGATTGGCTTGCGCCAGTCCGGGTGAGGTCGTTATGCGGTTTGAATGGGGAAACGGAATTACTGCAGTAGGGTGAGAGCTTGATTCAAGGCTTGGGATTTGAGTTGGGCGCCCTGACCAAACCAGGCGGAATCGAGCCGGTGATCCTGGCTGCGAGCACGGCGATGGTGATCCACGTATTCCGTTACCGCATTGACCAGCCCCCAGGCGGTATTGCTGGAACTGGCAAGCTCTGAGCCCATACCCGCGCCCTGATAGAGCTCATGCAGCCGTTGTACCGGTTTGGTGAGAATGATGCTCTCCTCATCCAGTGGTTGCGCCAACAGGTCGCTGAAAAAGTGCAGCGCCTCATCGGGGGCGACGGGCCGCTGTGCCAGCGCCTTGGTCTGTGCCTTGAACTCATCCCAATGAGAGAGCCCTAGCCCGAGCGACTCTTTGACGGCAGCAGCATCGAACTGAGTGGAGTGAGGCACCTTGATGGCGCCGGAAGCACCGCGCAGTGCCATCTGCAGGGTGTTGTTGCAGACCACCCGTAGAGACGTGAACTGCGCCGTGGTGCAGAGCGTGCCGTCGCAGCTGGTCGCCAGCAGCAGATAGGATTTCACCAAGTCATTGCCTTTGAGTTTTAGATCCTGGCCGGTCTTAGCCAGTGCCCACAGCTTGCGGCCGCCTTTGAGCGAGCCTGCGGTCTCTAGCTCAAAGCCACCGGCTTCCACCAGGTCTTGATAGAAGTGCAGCACCTCGTGAGGCTGTACCACGTTGTAGCGGCTTGAGACCACCGACAGGGGGGCGAGGGTATCGGAACGATAAAGTACCTTGCTGTCGCTGTAGGGGCGGATATGTAGCGCATCGGAGGCGACGTTAAACATCACGTCGCTCTGCTCGATTGTCCAATCCATCCCGGCTGCCTGCAGCCAGATATCGAGGGATTGTTGCGGTGGCAAAACATTGCCAAGGCCATGCCAAGGGGTTTGGCCAGTGTAGGCCATGGTGTCGATCAGGTGAGCCATGAGAGATCTCCAATGAAAAAGGGACTGCACAGAGCAGTCCCTTGGGTAGGTTCATGGAGATAATATATATCTGAAATTAATTGAAATGAGACTTATTTGCTTCTCTGATTTCTAGCTATGGAATGCGCGCTGTGGTACCCCGTGTGGTACCCCAGGCTAAAAACGACCAAGGGGTTGGCATCGTGATGATGCCAACCCCTTGTTTTGTATGGCGCTCCCGACTGGAGTCGAACCAGTGGCCTGTCCCTTAGGAGGGGACCGCTCTATCCTACTGAGCTACGGGAGCATTGTGGCCGGCATTATACAAGAAGCCGCTCCCTTTTAAACCCTTGATTCTTATTCCAATACTGCCAGATCCCCGATCTGGATGTTAAACGGCGAATATTTGTTCTGACTGCTGATGATGGCGCCATCCTCGAACACCTGCACTACTTCGAACAGGCCATCGGCGGGGTTGCGCATCATGCGAGACTTGCCGTAGGGGTCGATGAAATCGGCATCGTGCTGGATGCGGAACTGATCCCCGAGCCGGACGCCGTTGCGGCGGCCCAGATTGATGTGGGGGCCGCGCTCGTTCTGGCCGACCACCCGGGCGGTGACCGGGGCGCAGCTGAGTTGGGCCACCAGATCCTGTACCGCTTCCTGCAACTGGTAGTTGACCTCCTGGCCGTAGCTCGACTGCCAGAACTGGCCGCTGCTGCTGCCCACCTGATCCCGCTTGGCAAAGGTCCAGTTGGCCCGGCCCTGGTACTCCTTGCGGCCGAGCAGGCTGCCGTTGATGCCGTCGAACAGATAGAGCTGCATGCGAAAGTTGCGGATGGGATCTTCATACCAGCTGGTCAGCTGGTTGCCCTGCGGCTCGAGGGAGAGATCGTCGATGCTGCCGAGCACCAGATACTGGCTGTCGGTGCGCAGGCTGAGCGCCTTGATCTCCTCGAGGGCGCTGCGATCCCCCTGTTGCAGGTGGAGCGGGTCGATACGCAGGTTTTCGTCCAGCCACTGGCGTACGGCCACCCCTTGTGGCGCGTTGGCCAGGGCCTCGAACATGCGGCGTGACAGGTTGGCGGGCATGTCGTCGAGGGCGCCGTAGCTCGCCTGCTCGGGGTAGCGCAGCCGCAGCCGTACCAGCGTCAAATCCTTGGCGTAGTGCTGGGTCTGGCAGATCTGGCGTTCGGCCTGGATGTCGGCCTGCACCGTGATATACATGCGACCGTTGCGCACCTCTTCCCGCTTGAGCCGATACTGGCGAATGTCGCCGCCGGAGCGGATCTGGATCTGCTCGGAGCGCAGGCTGCCGTTTTCCAGGCGCTGGATGCTGGAGACGGCGGCGCCGCTGGCCAGCAGAGCCTGCCGCAGGGCATCGCGGGTCGCCTGCTCGCGGGCGTAGACCTCGTCTCCGCCCAGGATGGCGGCACTGCCCTGCGCCTCGATGATCTCGGCCCGGGCCGACAGACTGGCCAGCAGCAGGGTTAACAGCAGCGGTAATTTCATGACAAGCACCTTGAATATGCGGGTCGGCGCGATTCACCCCTGTCGAAGCGAGGTCGCCGGCCGATACAGATCACAGAACCGTGCCGGTTGCACAGCACACGCGAATATTTAGCAAGATCCATGCCTCATTCCCGGCTCAAGCTTTGGCCGGTCGAACCGATAACAAATCAGGTGCAGATACAGGAAAGGTATCCATGAACAAACTCATCACGGCGTTGGCGCTCGCCCTGGCATTGGCCGGCTGCGGCTCCGACCCCATCAACCGGGAGCAGGGTGATCCTCGCCAGGCGGCGCAGGGGATGGAACTCAACTGGTTGGTGGCGCGCATGACCGATCAGCTGATGGAGCGCAAGTCGCTCTCCACCCTGACCGAACCCATTGCGGTCTCCTCTTTCGTCGATCTCGATACCCTGCAGGACACCAACTGGATGGGGCAGCAGATCGAGGAGAGCTTTATCTATGAGCTGAACCGGCGCGGGGAAGTGGTGGTGGACTTCAAGCTGACCGGCAGCATCAAGGTCACCCCGCAGGGGGACTTCGTGATGAGCCGCAACTATCGGGATCTCTCCCCCCGGCTACCCATCTCCCGCATCCTGACCGGCACCTTCAGCCGCAACAAGCAGGGGATCCTGGTCAATGCCCGCATCATCGACCTGCGTACCAAGATGGTGGAGACCACGGCCCAGAGTTTGATCCCGCAAAAATACCTGTTCGGTGCCAACAATTCGTTTGGCCGGGCCTCGATCAATCGCGGTTACCTGATGCGTGACAGCCAGGCGCGTCCCGGCGGCCATCTGGTCAACCTGACGCCCTGACAAGGAGTAGATGCAATGAAAATCCTGTTCGGATGCCTGCTGGCCCTGCTGCTGACGGCGTGCAGCGGCGGCAATCGGGTGGTCAACTATGGCGGCGGCAACAACAAGCCGGATGATTTCCCGGTGCTCAAGGCGGTCGGTTACGCGGTGATCGACATCCAGCCCGGTCCGTCCCAATCCGAGAAGATGCTGCAGGCCATCCGCGCCTCCAAGATGGATGCCTATCGCGAGCTGGCGGAACAGCTCAACGGCCAGCAGGTGCGCGGCCAGAGCAGCTACAAGGACTTGACCCAGACCTCCAATTCGCTGGACGTGTCGGTAGCCGGCATGGTGCGTGGTGCCAGGGTGGTGGCCTCTTATCCCCGTGGCAACACCTATGCCACCGAGATGGAGCTCGATACCCGCGCCCTCTACAACATCAACCAGCTGATGGCGGGCCAGTTCTGACGACGTATCTCAGGCGAATGGACAACAAAAAGGCGACCCCGGATGGTCGCCTTTTTCATTGGCGGTGTCGGCCGCCCAGCCTGGCTGATCCGCGTTGGCTAGTTGCCCAGCAGTACCGGCGGCACGGCGGTCGGTTTGACATCTTCGCTCGGATAGCAGCCCAGCACCTTGATGTAGCGGGTGATCTTGGTCAGCTCCATCAATGCGGCCTGCATGGCCGGGGTCTGCAGGTTGGCGGAGACATCCAGGTAGAACATCTCCTCCCACGGGTTGCCCTGCACCGGACGGGACTCGAGCTTGGTCATGTTGATCTCGTTGCTGCGCAGCACCAGCAGCGCCTCCACCAGCGAACCCGGTTTCTGGGAGGTGGACATGATGAGGGTGGTCTTGGCCGGGATCTGCGGTGCCACGTCGATGGGTTTGCGCGCCACCACGATGAAGCGGCTGTAGTTCTCCTTCTGGTTGGCCAGCTGCTCGGCCAGCACGTCCAGCCCGTACAGCTCGCCGCCAGCGGCGCTGCCGATGGCCGCCGCCTCCGGGCTCGCCAGTTCCTTCACCTTCATCATGGCGCTGGAGGAGGAGTCGCAGATCTCGTGGCGTGCCCCTTCCAGCTTGCTGAGGTAATGGGAGCACTGCTGGAATACCTGCGGGTGGGCATAGAAGGTCTTGATGCGGCCCAGTTCAGTTGGAACGGCGGTGAGGATGCAGTGCTCGATGGGGTAGGTCAGCTCACCGACGATGGAGAGGCTGGTGTGCTGCATCACGTCGTACACCTCGTTGATGGAGCCCGAGCTGGTGTTCTCGATGGGCAGCACGCCGAAGGCGGCACGGCCCGATTCCACCGCATCCAGCACCTCGCGGAAATTCTGGCAGTTCACCTCGATCACCTGATCCTTGTAGCGGGCCAGGTACTTGCGGGCGGCGAGACTGGAGTAGGAACCGCGTGGCCCCAGATAGGCGACGCTGGTCATCGGCTCCTGCTGCTCCGGGTTGAGCAGGCTCTGCAGATAGGCCTGCTGGGAGAGCACGGAATCTTCGATGATGGTGTGGTAGATGCGGGTGATGTACTGGGCGTCCAGCCCCAGCACACGCCCTTTCTGGATCAGGGCGACCAGCAGATCCTGCTCGCGCTGGGGATCGCGGATCGGGCGCGGGTTGGCCTGCTTGGCGCGGGCGACCTCGATGCTGAGGGTCTTGCGTTTGGCCAGCAGGGCGAGCAGCTCCTGATCCAACTGGGTGATGTCTTGTCTGATCTCGTCGAGCGTTGCCATGATGGTTCCCTATCCAAGTAATCGATTGTGGTGGCTGCAAAAAAAAACCTCCGCTAGGGGAGGCTCGATTCGTCTTTGCTTTCTGTTTACGCGAGTGCTTCACGTGACGACGGGCCTTCCCTCATGAGGGCCGGATAAACGAGAAAGCAAAAAAGAATGGTGCGTGCATGAGTGTGTCCTTGAGGTAACGCCATAACCATTAAGGGATTTGACCGTGCGATGCAAGTAAAACTTGCCCGGGGGAGGCGAACGGGGCAGGGTAGGGGCGTGAGCCGGCGGGGGAAAAACCGGGTAAAACGGACCCGCTTGCTGTCGTAATGAGGCAGATAGCTGGAGGTGAAGATGGCGATTATTTTCGATCTGGGACGGGTGGTGGTGAGCTGGGATCCAGTCGGTATCGTGCGCTCGGTACGCGGGGAGCAGGGAGCTGAGCAGTTGGCGGAGCGGCTGTTCAACCACCCGGACTGGCTGGAGGTGGACCGCGGCACTCTCTCACTGCACACCATGGCCCGCCAGGCCGAACATCGCACCGGGCTGAGCGCCGCCGAAAACCTGGCAATTTTGCAGGCAGTGCCCGCCTCGCTGGTGCCGGATCCCGCTATGCTGAGCCTGATAGAGAGCCTGCATGGGGCGGGTCATACCCTCTACGCACTCTCCAACATGGGGCATGCCAGCATCGACTGGCTGGAGCAGCATCAGCCCTTCTGGCGTTTCTTCAGCGGCAAGGTAGTGTCGGCAAGGGTACGGATGATGAAGCCGGAGCCGGATATCTACCGCTATCTGCTGGTGTCGTTCGACTTGCAGGCCGAGCAGTGCCTGTTCATCGATGACAGCCCGGCCAACGTGACTGCCGCACAGGCATTGGGGATCGGCGGCCTGGTGTTTACCGATGCATACAGTTGTCGCCAGCAGCTGATGGCGCAGGGTTACCTGCCCGCCTGAATGGCAGGATGTAGAGGGAGAGGGTATGGAGCATGGCCGGTTTCGCAATTGGCTCAGTCACTATCCGGATGCGGGGCTGCTGATCGCCTGTCTGGATGGCAGTGGGTATCAGCTCTGTGTCGAGGTTGACGGCGAGATGCAGTGTCTCACCGACAGCGGAGGGGGCCGGCTGACCTTTGCCTCCCTCGAACAGGCGGAGGGATTTCTGCGCATGCATCAGGTTCATCAGGCGAAACTTCGGATTTATGATGCTCAGCTGGATGAAAATGAAACTAATTGGCATGAAATTATCATTAAATTCTGATTTATCCCTGCCCTTTAAGGGTTTATTCAGGATTGTTGCAGCACAATGGCGCCCAATTCATCATCCGGTGCCGTCGTTATGGATGCCAATATCGTTGTGCTGAATCGGGGATACGATCAGACCTTTCAGACCAGGGAACAGTCACTTATCGAGACCCTGGCTGGCTACGGCGAACTGGCGGTCTCCTTCTCCGGTCGACTGGAATCCTGCTACAGCATGGATCTGTGCCGCGCCAGCGGTATCCGGATCCGGGCCATCACCCTGGACAGCCCGACCCGCAGTCGCAAGGAGGTGGCGCGCGCCAAGCGCTACTGCCAGCGTTACGGCATCGAGCAGCGGGTGATCAAGACCGATGAGATGATCTTCTGCGATCACCTGCGCCACCTCAACGAGGTGATCGACCCGGTGCGCTACATCTGCCACCTCACCGCGCTGGAAACCGACTGGAGCCACCTGCCCATGCTGCTGCCGGCGCCGGTGGAGGAGCTGCAGGAGTATCTGCGCCGTTTCGGCAGCCTGCCGACCAATACCCTCTGGCTGTTTGCCAAGCAGGGCATGACCCACAGGGACTTTCGCTACGGCTTCAACAAGCGCCAGCTTGGGCGCTGGGGCAAGAGTGCCCACGGCTGCCTGAGCTACCGTTTCTCCGACCCCGAGCTGGTGGAGCGCCGTCATCTGCGGATGGTGGACATGGCGGAGCAGATGCTGGCCGACATGGGGCTGGAGGAGGCGCAGGTGTTCTTTCATACCCTCGCCGATCGGGCCACCACCCTGGCCCGGGTGCGGGTGCCGGACCGGCTGCGGGCCCAGGCCTTCGATCTGCAGCCGGATATCCTCACCGCCCTCAAGAGCACGGCCTTCGATCTGGTGACGCTGGACATGGCGGCGGAAGAGGAGCGGCAAGAGCTGGTGGTCTAGGCAACCGAGGGCAGGAACGTGAGTGCGGTCATAGGCAAGCCGGAGCGGACTCTTTATACTGACGCCCTTTTCCATCGACGCCGAGTCATCACCCTATGAAACCCTTGTCCCGTCTGCTGGTTGCCCTCTGCCTCTCGCCCCTGCTGGTGCAGGCCGCTCCGCTCACCCAGGTGACCCTGCCAGATGGCCGTCAGGTGCAGCTCAACGATGACTTCACCTGGGAATACCTGCTGCTCAAACCCGCCGCCGACGGCAGCGCGGTGCAGGGTTCGGTGGCCGTGCCGGTGCTGACCGAGCAGGCGATGAGCAACCCCGAGCTGCTGGCTCAGGCCGTCAAGGACGGGATCGGCGTCAAGCTGGCCAAGGTGGAGGGCTCGGATCCTCTGCAACTGCAATTCATGGTGAGCAACACCGGCACCCGCAACGTGGTACGGGTGCGCGGCAGCGTCACCCTGTTCAGCGAGCAGGGGGCCCAGCTGGTCAAGCAGGAGGCCCGCTTCTGGGTCGGCGAGAACCGTCTGCCGGAGTCCTATCTGCGCAAGGGGCAGCAGCGCCCCTCCATGGTGCTGGAGGTACCGCGTCCGGCCGGCCTCACCGGCAAGCCCCTGGTGCGGGTCGAGATTGAGGAAGTGGAGTTCCGCTGATCCCTCATGCAACAGGCTCCTTCGTGGAGCCTGTCTTGATTGTTAACCCGGTAACCACCTGCAACAGTTGCTTACATCTGACATGGTTTGGCAACAGCTTGCCGCTCGGCATTTCTCCCCGCCCTCTGCACAATGACCCCATTCCAGCTAGGTCCCAACTAGCTCAACGATGGAGTCATCAAAATGAAAAAAGCTGCACTTTCAGTTCTGGTTCTGGCCGGTTTCGCTTCAACTTCCGCTCTGGCTGAGGATGCCTTCAGCTACGCCAAAGGTGGCCTGACCTGGGCGCACACCAAGTCCGATTACATCGGCGGCAAGGATAGCAACAACCGCGATTTCGGCGGTCTGAACCTGGACCTCTCCAAGAGCTTCGGTTCCAACTTCTACGGTCGTCTGGGCAGCGAGTACACCTCCCGCAACGATGGCAACGACAGCATGGGCATCTCCAGCCTGGGCCTGGGTGTCTACACCCCGCTCAGCACAGGTCTGAACCTGTATGGGGAAGCGGGCCTGATGGGTTACACCATGGAGCGTCAGGTGGCTGCCAACGTCAAAGACAGCGGCTGGGACGTGATCACCCGCAAGAGCAGCGGCAGCATGTACGGTGAGGCCGGCCTGCGCTACGACATCGGCGCGGTCGAGCTCTCCACCGGCTACCGCTACGCCAACATGACCGACGACATGCACGATTTCAAAGTGGGCGCCGCCTACAAGGTGAGCCAGAACCTGGCCCTCACCGCCGACTACACCTACCGCAAGTGGGACCTGCAACAAGGCTCCATCACCAGCCTGGGTGTGAAGTACAGCTTCTAATCATCCTTCCTGTAGTGTCTTCATTTTTACCCATGACTTCGGTCATGGGTTTTTTCATTTCCGGTTGATCCACCCTTCACCCTTGTGTCGTATCAGTCCGCAATAGTTATACAACTTCCAATTTTTTGTATAACTGCTATAACTGTTTCAGACTTATACGAGGAGTGATGATATGTACAAGATCAAGGTCGGTATCAGCGCCTGCCTGCTGGGGCAGGAGGTACGGTTCGACGGGGGTCACAAGCGTTCCAGCTTCTGCGAGCGTGATCTCGGTGCCCACTTTGACTATCACCCTGTCTGTCCCGAGATGGCCATTGGCCTGGGGGCACCCCGTGCCGCCATCCGGCTGGTGAAGCGCCACGGCGAGATCCGCGCCGAGGCGAGCAACGGTAACTTCGATGTCACCGACCAGCTCATCGCCTTCAGCGAGCAGAAGGCGCGCCAGCTCGACTTCATCTCCGGCTACATCCTCTGCGCCAAATCTCCCAGCTGTGGCATGGAGCGGGTGCGGATCTATGGCGCCAACAACGAGGGGAGTGCCAAGGAAGGGATCGGCCTGTTTGCCAAGGCGCTGATAGAGGCCAATCCCCTGCTGCCGGTGGAGGAGGATGGCCGCCTGTGCGATCCCATCCTGCGGGAAAACTTCGTGCTGCGGGTCTTTGCCTACCACGACTGGCAGCAGCTCTGTGCGCGCGGCATCACCGCCTCTGCGCTGATCCGCTTCCACTCCCGCTACAAGTATCTGGTGCTCTCCCACGCCACCACCCACTACCGGGCGCTTGGCAAACTGCTCGGCAATCTGGCCAAGGCCGACCTGCAGCAGGTGGCCGACAGCTACATCAAGGGGTTGATGGCGGCGCTGACTTTGCGGGCCAACCGACGCAGCCACACCAATGTGCTGATGCACCTGCAGGGCTACTTCAAGCGGGTGCTGACCCCGGCCCAGAAGCAGGAACTGTGCGACACCATCGACAAATACCGTACCGGCGTATTTCCGCTGCTGGTGCCGCTCACCCTGATCCGCCACTACCTGCGCGAATACCCCAACCCCTATCTCGCCGAGCAGGTGTATCTCAATCCCCATCCCGACACGCTGAAACTGCGCTACGGGCTCTGAATATCCGGTGCGGGCCCCGGCGGATGGCCGGGGCCTCTCCCTCAACCTTTGCTGGATGCCGTTATGTCTGATTTACCGCACGCCGCTTCTCTTTCGCCGGAGGAGGGGATCTACCCCATTCGCGAGGTCTCCCGCCTCACCGGCGTCAACGCCGTGACCCTGCGCGCCTGGCAGCGCCGCTACGGGCTGGTGCAGCCGGCCCGCACCGAGAAGGGCCACCGCCTCTACAGCGAGCAGGACATTCGCCAGATAGGCGAGATCCTGAGCTGGCTGGAGCGGGGAGTGAGCATCGGGCAGGTGAAGGGGCTCCTGAGTGAACCCCAGGCCCAGCCGGTGAGCGATCACTGGCAGCAAACCCTGGAGCAGTTCAGTCAGGCGCTGCTCGCCTTCAACCAGCGCAAGGCGGAGGCCGAGCTTAACGACCTGCTGGCGAGCTACCCGTTCGAGCTGGTGCGCAGCCGGGTGCTGCAGCCACTGGTGGAGCGGCTGCTCGGGCTGTGGCGCGAGCGCCCCGATGGCGAGCTGCTGCAACAGGTGTGGCTGGGTTGGCTGCATACCCGCTTTGCCCGCCACCTCATCGAGCAGGAGAAGGGCATGCCGGTCACCTTGGCGAGCTGGGGACAGGTCGGCCCGCTCGATCTGGTCTGGGCCGCTTACGAGCTGATCGGTCAGGGCCATGAGGTGCAGCTGCTGGGGGCGGTGGAGCCGCGCCATGCCAGCCTGCTGGAGGGGCGCGCCGTCACCCCCTGGCTGGTGTTGCTGGGGGCCGGCCTTGGCAAGCAGGAGCTGGCCGCCGGCTGGCCGGCCGGTACCCGCTTCTTTGGCGAACTGGGGCGCCTCTACGATGGCGAGTGGCTGCAAGCCCACGGCTGGCAGGCGAGCCTTGCCGAGGCGATGGCGGGTAGGCCTGCGGCGGGTGGTGCCGGCGGGCGCGGGAGGAAAAAATCATGAAGCTGGTCTGGTTTCGCAATGATCTGCGTCTGGCCGACAACCCAGCGCTGCGGCATGCCTGCGCCGGTGATGGGCCGGTGGCCGCGCTCTTTATCCTCTCTCCCACCCAGTGGCGGCAGCACAAGCTGGCCCCCATCCGTCAGCGCTTTGTGCTGGCGCAGGTCGATGTGCTGGGGCGCGAGCTGGCGGCGCTCGGCATCCCGCTCCATCTGCTGCGGGTAGAGACCTTTGCCGAGGTGCCGGCGGCGCTGGCAGAGCTTTGCCACGAGCTGGGTGTGACCCAGCTCTACGCCAATCAGGCCATCGAGATCGACGAGCAGCGCCGGGATCAGGCCGTCAGCGCCGCGCTGGCGGAGCAGGCGGTGGGTTGTCACTGGCTCAACGGCTGTTGCGTATTGCCGCCAGGGCGGGTGCTGACCGGCTCTGGCGAGATGTTCAAGGTTTTCACCCCCTTCAGCCGCGCTTGGCTCAAGGCCCTCGACGAGGATGGTTTCGTCATTCATCGCGCGCCCACTGCCCGTGGTGAGCCGCTGCCGTGGCAGCCGCTGGCGGAGCGGCACTTCGTCGATGCCGCCCTTGGCGAGCTGACGGCAGACCCCCGCTGGCCGGTGGGGGAGGCCGAGGCCAGCCGCCGTCTGAATGACTTTCTGGAGCAGGCGGTGCTCGACTATGGTGAGACCCGGGATTTCCCTGCCATCGCGGGTACCTCCGTGCTATCCCCCTATCTGGCTGCCGGCATCATCAGCCCCCGTCAGTGCGTGGCGGCCTTGCAGCAGCGGCTTGGCTACCGGCCCCAGTCGAAGGCTCAGCCCGGCTTTGTCTGGCTCAATGAGCTCATCTGGCGCGAGTTCTATCGCCACCTGCTGGTGCTGATCCCGACCCTCTCCATGAATCGGCCCTTCAAACCGGAGACCGCAGCGCTGCCGTGGATCTGGGACCCGGATGCCTTTGCCGCCTGGTGCGAGGGACGTACCGGCTACCCCATTGTCGATGCGGCGATGCGCTGCCTCAACGCCACCGGCTGGATGCACAACCGGCTGCGGATGATAGTGGCGAGCTTTCTCACCAAGGATCTCCATATCCACTGGCGGCTCGGGGAGGATTATTTCATGAGCCGACTGATCGACGGCGATCTGGCGGCCAACAACGGTGGCTGGCAGTGGGCGGCGGGGACCGGCGCCGATGCGGCGCCCTATTTCCGGGTGTTCAACCCCACCACTCAGGGGCAACGGTTTGATCCGCAAGGGGAGTTCATTCGTATCTGGGTCTCTGAGCTGGCTGATCTGCCTGCCGCCTATCTGCACCAGCCCCACGACTGGTTGCGGCTCAAGGGGCGGCACGATTATCCGGCTCCCATGGTGGACCACGCCGTTGCCCGGGTGAGAGCCATCGAGATGTTTCGCGCCCTGGAGAAATAGCATGGATGAGTCGCTGGCCCGCTTTGTGGCCCTCTATCAGCAGCTAAGCAGAGACGAGCTGCACCGTTTGCCCGAGGTCTATGCAAACGAGGTGGTCTTTACCGATCCTGCTCACCGCATCGAGGGGCTGGCGGCGCTCACCGACTATTTTGCCGTCCTCTATCAGCGCCTGGCCTACTGCCGCTTCGTCATCACCAGTCAGCTGCTGCAGGGGCGTCAGGCCTGGCTCGGCTGGACCATGACTTTCTCTCATCCAAGGCTGCGTGGCGGTGCGCCAGTGACTGTGGAGGGGGCCACCCGCCTCGAGTTCGATGCGGCGGGCAAGGTGTGCCTGCATCGCGACTACTTCGATCTGGGCGCCATGCTCTACGAACAGTTGCCGCTGATAGGCCCCCTGGTGCGTACTATCAAGAGGAGGCTGGGCGCATGAGCGGCGGCCGGGTGCTGATCACCGGTGCCACCTCCGGCATCGGCTTTCAGCTGGCACTCGATTATCGGCGCGCCGGCTGGCAGGTGTGGGGTTGCGGGCGCGATGGCGAGCGGCTGCTGGCACTGGGTCGCCACGGCATCACGCCGCTGCAGTTTGACGGGCGCGATGCAAGCGCGGTGAGCGAGGCGGCCGCCGGGTTGCCGCGGGTCGATCTGGTGATCCTCAATGCCGGCAACTGCGAGTACATGGATGTCGCCGAGGGGTTTGACGGCGCCCTGTTTGCCCGGGTCATCGAGACCAACCTCGTTGCCACCGGTCATTCCCTGGCCGCCTTTTTGCCGCTGCTCGGGGCGGGCGGACGCCTTGCCATCGTCAGCTCGTCGGTGAGCTGGTTGCCGCTGCCCAGGGCCGAAGCCTATGGCGCCTCCAAGGCGGCCCTCGATTATCTGGCGGATACCCTGCGCCTCGATTTGGCCGGCAAAGGGATCGGCGTGACCCTGATCCGCCCCGGCTTTGTTCAGACCCCGCTCACCGCCAAAAATGATTTTCCCATGCCCTGTCTGGTGACGGTGGAAGAGACTTCCCGCGCCATCATGGCGGGGCTCATTGCCGGTCGTCACCAGATCCACTTTCCCCGCCGTTTCATCTGGCTGCTGCGCCTGCTTGGCGCGCTGCCGGTGGGGCTCTGGCTGCGTCTTGGCCGCACACTCGTTTCGAAAGGACGCCCTTCATGAAGAAAAGGATCGCCATCGTTGGCTCCGGTATTTCAGGTCTGACCGCCGGTTTTCTGCTCCACAAGCTGCACGACATCACCCTGTTCGAGGCGGCGCCGACCCTGGGCGGCCACACCGCCACCGTCGACGTCCACCAGGCGGGGCGCAGCTATGCCATCGACACCGGCTTCATCGTCTTCAACGACCGCACCTACCCCAACTTCCTGAGGCTGCTCGAGCGGATCGGGGTGGCGCGGCAGCCGGCCGAGATGAGCTTCTCGGTGAAAAGCCCGCAGGGGCTGGAGTACAACGGTCACAACCTGGATACCCTGTTTGCCCAGCGCAGCAACCTGCTGAGCCCCCGTTTCTACGGCTTCGTCGCCGAGATCCTGCGCTTCAACCGCGAGGCACGGGCCTGGCTGGCCGATGGTCAACATCAGGGCGAGGGCCCCGAGCTGACCCTGGGGGATTTTCTGCAGGTGGGGGAGTTCAGCGACTACTTCGCCCGCCACTACATTTTGCCGATGGGGGCCGCCATCTGGTCGTCGACCCTGGCCGATATGCGCGCCTTTCCGCTGGGCTTCTTCCTGCGCTTTTTTGCCAACCACGGCCTGCTCGAGGTGGCCAACCGGCCCCAGTGGTACGTGATCCCCGGCGGCTCACGGGAATATATCGGCCCGCTGACGGCCGGCTGGCAGGCTCACATTCGTCTGGCCTGTTCGGTGCAGGGGATCCGGCGCCAGGTGGACGGGGTGCTGATCCAGAGCAGCTACGGCGAGGAGCGGTTTGACGAGGTGATCCTCGCTTGTCACAGCGATCAGGCGCTGGCGTTGCTGGCGGATCCGGGCGAGCGGGAACTGGCGATTCTCGGCGCCATGCCCTATCAGGCCAACGACGTCTGGCTGCACACCGATGTGCGCTGCCTGCCGGTACGCCGCAAGGCGTGGGCCAGCTGGAACTATCAGCTGGGCGAGGATGACGGGGCGCGGCCGTTGGTGAGCTACAACATGAACATATTGCAGGGGGTCAGCTCGCCGCAGCCCTTCTGCGTCAGCCTCAATCCCGAGGGCAAGGTGGACGAGAGTAAGGTGCTGCGCCGCTTCGTCTACCACCATCCAGTGTTCAATCAGGCCTCCATCGCCGCCCAGCAGCGGCGGGCCGAGATCTGCGGCCAGCAGCACACCCACTTCTGCGGCGCCTACTGGTACAACGGCTTTCACGAAGACGGGGTGCGCAGCGCGCTGGACGTGGCCAGACGGTTCGGGGCCGAGCTATGAACGGCGCCACCGTGGCCACCGAACATGAGCGATCCGACGAACTGGCGGGCGTCACCAGCGCTATTTGGCAGGGGTCGGTGCGCCACCGCCGCTTTGCACCGCGCGCCCATGCCTTCTCCTACAACCTCTTTATGCTGGGGCTGGATCTCGACGAGCTGTCACAACTCGATCGCGGGCGCTGGTTCGGGGTGGAGCGAGCAGGGCTGCTCTCGTTTCACCGTGACGACTATCTGCGGGGCAGCGAAGGGCCGCTCAAGCAGGCGGTGTGGCAGAAGGTGAGCGAACTGGGTGGCGATGCCGAGCCCGAGGGGCGGGTGCTGCTGCTTGGCAACGTGCGCTGTTTGGGCTTCTACTTCAGCCCGGTCAACTTCTACTTCTGCTACCGGCAGGGAGAGGCGCGCTATCTGCTGGCGGAGGTGTCGAACACCCCCTGGAACGAGCGCCACTACTACCTGCTGGATCTGGCGGCGCTGGCCCCCCATGACAAGGATTTTCACGTCTCTCCCTTTATGGGGCTGGCGATGCGCTACCACTGGCGCATTCGTCCGCCCACGCAGGAGACACTGATCCACATCGAGAGTCATCCCGTATCCGGGGAGGCCAAGCTGTTTGACGCCACCCTGGCACTGCGCCGGGCACCGCTGTCGCGCAAGGGGCTGGTGGCCCTGCTGGCCCGCTGGCCCTGGATGACCATGAAGGTGCTGCTCGGGATCTACTGGCAGGCCCTGCGTCTTTTTATCAAACGAATACCGATTTTTACCCATCCGGAGAGCCGCTAATGGAACTTGCTCAATCAACCCTCTCTGCCTCTTTCATCGACAAGGGGGCCAGGCAACTGCTGCTCAATCTGCTGGATCGCCTCGAACATGGCCAGCTGCTGCTGCGGGATGGCGCTGAGCGTCACAGCTTTGGCGTGGCGGGCACCGATCTGCACGCCGAGCTGGTGGTGCAGGATCCGGCCTTCTACCGCCGCCTGCTGCTGGGGGGCAGCATTGCCGCCGGGGAAACCTGGGTGGAGGGGCTCTGGACCAGCCCGGATCCTGTGGCACTGGTGCGCTTGCTGGCCCGCAATCTGACCCTGCTCGATTCCCTTGAGCGGCGTTTGGGCTGGCTCAGCTTCCCGTTCAACAAGGTGCGTCATTGGCTCAATCGCAATACCCTGACCGGCTCGCGCTCCAACATCGCCGCCCACTACGATCTCGGCAACACCCTATATCAGGGTTTTCTCGACAGCCACATGCAGTACTCGAGCGCCATCTATCCCCATGCCGAGGCCAGCCTGGAAGAGGGGCAGCAGGCCAAGCTGCGCACCATCTGCGAGCGGCTGGCACTTGGCCCCGACGATCATCTGCTGGAGATCGGCACCGGCTGGGGCGGCCTCGCCGTCTATGCGGCCCGTCACTATGGCTGCCGGGTGACCACCACCACCATCTCCCGGGCCCAGCACGATTACGCCAAGGAGTGGATTGCGCGGGAGGGGCTGGGGGATCGCATCACCTTGCTGCTGGAGGATTACCGCAAGCTGGAGGGCACTTACGACAAGCTGGTCTCCATCGAGATGATCGAAGCGGTGGGCCACGCCTTCCTGCCCGACTATTTCCGCCAGCTGTCGCGGCTGCTCAAACCCGGTGGTCGCCTGCTCATTCAGGCCATCACCATCGCCGACCAGCGCCATGCCCAGTATCTGCGCGGGGTCGATTTCATCCAGCGTTACATCTTCCCCGGTGGCTGTCTGCCGAGCGTCTCCCAGATGGCGGGTCTGCTGGCGCGCGAGACCGACATGCAGCTGGTGCGGTTGCACGATCACGGCCATCACTATGCCCGCACCCTGGCTCACTGGTGCGATCGCTTTCTGGCGCTGGCGCCCGAGCTGCCCAAGCTCGGTTACAGCCAGGATTTCATCCGGCTGTGGCACTTCTACTTTGCCTACTGTGAAGGGGGCTTCTGGGAGCGCACCATCAGCCTGGTGCAGCTGGAGGCGGCCAAACCGGGCCCACTCGGCTGGAGTGGGGATCTGCCCGTCGGCGGTCGCTGATCATGTGGCAGTGGGCCCATCTGCTGGGGTTCAACCTCTACTGGTTGCTGGCGGTGAAGTGGCAGCAGCCGGGCCCGCTGCTGGCACTGCTGCTGCTTCATTTTCTCTTCTCTCCGCGCCGCTGTCACGACTGGCGGCTCATCCCGGTCGCTCTTGCCGGCAGCCTGCTCGATGCCTTGCTCTGGCAACTCGGGCTGTTTTATTTCAACACCGGTTTTCCGCTTTGGCTGGTGCTGCTCTGGTGCGGTTTTGCCCTGACCCTCTCCCACGGTCTGCGCTGGCTGCGGCCCTTGCCGCGCTGGCAGCAGGGGCTGTTTGGCATGGTTGGGGGGACCTCCTCCTATGTGGCGGGAGCCGCCATGGGGGCAGTACACTTACCTTGGGGCATCGGGATCAGTGCGGCACTGCTGGCGGTGATCTGGATGTGGTGGTTACCCGTACTCCTGTGGGTAACGGTCAAGCTGGAGGGTGAAGCGAGATGAACACCTTTTCGACCGACACCTTGTTGTTTTCCAAATGGACCAAAGAGAGCCGGCACGAGCTGACCGAGCGTTTCTATCTGGTGGTGGCCTGTCAGCGCGACGCGCAGGGGCAGCTGCAGCAGGTGGTGATGCAGGATATCAACACGCTGCTGGAGCAGGAGATGGACTGGCATGAACTCGAAGACCCCGCCCATTGGCACATGGGGTGGAATTAGCCTGCTGCTGGCAGGTTTGAGCCTACCGCTGACCCCTTACGCCCAGACCGGGCAAGCCCTGGTTACTCCCTGGCAGCAGCTGCAGCCGGTCGGGCGCGGCGAGATGAGCTGGCTCTGGTTCAAGCTCTATGACGCCACCCTCTACAGCGAGAACGGCCGCTATCGGCCGGGTCACTATCCTCAGGCACTCAGCCTCACCTACGCCAGAGCCATTCAACGGGACGATCTGTTGAGCGCCACCGCCGCCGAGTGGCAGCGACTGGGGCTGGGCAGCGAGCAGCAGCGCCAGGGCTGGCTTGGCCAGCTCGCCGCGCTCTGGCCCGATGTCCAGGCGGGTGACCGGCTTACCTTCTATGTCGACAGGGGCGGCGCGGGCCATTTCTGGTGGCGGGACAAGCCGCTCGGCACCCTCGCCGATCCGCAATTTTCGGCGGCCTTTCTTGCCATCTGGCTGGCACAAGGGAGCCGTGATCCGGCGCTGACCCGCCGCCTGCGAGGAGAGCGCTGATGCAAAAGGGATTCATAAAATACATCCACGCCTGTCGCTACCTGCTGTTGTTGCCACTCTTGCTGCTGGCTGGTTGCGGCAGCAGTCTGGAGGATTATCGCGGCCAGGGCCCTGAATGGGATCCCGCCCGCTTCTTCAATGGCAAGCTGACGGCGCACGGTCTGGTGACCGATCGCAGCGGCGAGGTGACCAGCCGTTTTCGAGTGGAGATGCGCGGGCACTGGCAGGGGGACAAAGGAGAGCTGTTCGAGCAGTTCTATTTTGATGACGGGCGCCAGCAGACCCGCACCTGGTTTTTGAGCAAGGGGGTGGATGGTCACTGGCGCGGCACGGCGGCCGACGTGGTGGGGGAGGCGGTAGGCAAGACGGCAGGCTTTGCCCTCAACTGGCGCTATCAGCTCGATCTGGCGCTGCCTGACGGCAGCGTGGTGCGGGTGAGTTTCGATGACTGGATGTATCTGCTGGATGAAAATCGCCTGCTCAACCGGGCTGCCATCAGCAAGTTCGGCATCCAGCTGGGGGAGGTGCTTCTCTACATCGAGCGGCAGCCTGAATGAGCCGCCTAGCCAGGCAACTGCTGGGATGATAGCCGCACGCTATCAATCAGTTAGATCTTAACTATTACCTTTTGAGTCTGATGAGTTCTAAGATGACCAAGTCGTCAAATCTGGAGGTGAAACATGAAGAGTCCGATTGGTCTTGATACCGTTCAATCACAAGCGTTGGCCGCCGAGCTGAACAAGTTGCTGGCCAGCTACCAGATCCTTTACATGAATGTTCGCGGCTTCCACTGGAACATCCGCGGCAACCAGTTCTTCGAGCTGCACCTGAAGTTCGAAGAGATTTACAACGACCTGCTGCTGAAGGTCGATGCGCTGGCCGAGCGCATCCTGACCCTGGATGGCGTGCCGCTGCACAGCTTCAGCGACTACCTGAAAGTTTCCGCCATTCCCGAGCAGAAGGGGCTGCACGATGGTCGTGCCTGCGTCGAATCGCTGCTGGAGAGTTTCCGCGAACTGCTGGTGGCCCAGCGCCGCATCCTGGGGCAGGCCGCCGATGCCGGTGATGAAGGGACTGCGTCCATTCTCTCCGACTATGTGCAGCAGCAGGAGAAACTGGTCTGGATGCTGCGCGCTTATTTAGCCTGATAGCCAATCATGCCGGACGCTGCGAAGCATGCCGGCTTGATGAAGCGAAGGGCTGGACCTGCCTGACCAGATGCCAGCCCAGCCCGTTCCATTATCGTGTTCTGTTGCAAACCTGAGTTGTCTCTCCTTTTATCCACCCGCTTGCCGCCCTGTTTGGGCGGCTTTTTTGTTTTTGATCTGCATCAATGAAAATTGAATTGGCAAATCGAATGCCTATTAAGTTCTGAGCCGTAGGAATAGAATCGCCACAAAACAAACAACTGAAATGTCCAATTAGGAGAGGCATGATGTTTTGTGTGCAATGTGAACAGACAATTCGTACCCCGGCAGGCAACGGCTGCGCCTATGCACAAGGTATGTGCGGCAAGACGGCTGAAACCTCGGATCTGCAGGATGTGCTGATCTATACCCTGCAGGGGCTCAGCGCCTGGGCGCTGGCCGCCCGAGAGCACGGCATCGTCGACAGCGAGATCGACGCCTTCGTGCCCAAGGCCTTCTTTGCCACCCTCACCAACGTCAACTTCGACTCCGCCCGCATCGTGGCCTATGTCAACCAGGCGCTGACCTATCGTCAGCAACTGGCCGCCAAGCTGGCACCGCTGGCGGTGCAGGCCGACACACTGCCCGCTGCCGCCCGTTTCGAGCCGGGTGCCGATCTGCTGGCCCAGCTGGCCCAGGCGCCGCAGACCGCAGTCAACCGTGGCAAGAACGAGGTCAACGAAGACATCATGGGGCTGCGCCTGCTCTGCCTCTACGGCCTCAAGGGCGCCGCTGCCTACATGGAACACGCCCGGGTGCTGGATCAGCAGGATGCCGGGGTAGCCGCCGAATTCCATCGCATCATGAGCTGGCTCGGTACGGATCCGAGCGATCTGGATCCGCTGTTCAAGTGCGCCATGGACATTGGCCTGCTCAACTTCAAGATCATGGAGATGCTGGATCTCGGTGAAACCACCGCCTTCGGCCATCCGGAGCCGACCCAGGTTCGCGTCACTCCGGTTCCGGGCAAGTGCATCCTGGTCTCCGGTCACGACATGGTGGATCTCAAGCTCATCCTGGAGCAGACCAAGGGCACCGGCATCAATGTCTACACCCATGGCGAGATGCTGCCAGCGCTGGCCTACCCCTTCTTCAAGCAGTACCCGCACCTGGTGGGCAACTACGGCTCTGCCTGGCAGAACCAGCAGAAGGAGTTTGCCAACTTCCCGGGCGCGGTGGTGATGACCTCCAACTGCATCATCGACCCGAACGTGGGCAACTACTCGGATCGCATCTTCACCCGCTCCATCGTCGGCTGGCCGGGCGTGACCCACCTGGAAGGGGAAGATTTCTCTGCCGTGATCGCCAAGGCGCAAGCGCTGGAAGGCTTCAAGCACGTTGAGCTGGAACACTTCATCACCATCGGCTTTGCCCGCAACGCCCTGATGCAGGCCGCCCCGGCGGTGATCGACAAGGTCAAGGCCGGCGAAATCAGCCACTTCTTCCTGGTCGGTGGCTGTGACGGCGACCGTGCCGAGCGCGCCTACTACACCGAGTTTGCCAAGGCGATCCCGCAGGACAGCCTGCTGCTGACACTGGGTTGCGGCAAGTACAAGTTCAACAAGCTCGACTTCGGCGACATCGGCGGCATTCCCCGTCTGCTGGACGTGGGTCAGTGCAACGATGCCTACTCCGCCATCCAGTTGGCGCTGGCGCTCTCCGAGGCGTTCGAGTGCGGCGTCAACGATCTGCCGCTGACCCTGGTGCTCTCCTGGTTCGAGCAAAAAGCCATCGTCATCCTGCTCACCCTGCTGGCGTTGGGTGTGAAGGACATCCGTACCGGCCCGACTGCTCCGGCCTTCCTCACCCCGGCTCTGCTCAAGGTGCTGGAGGAGCAGTTCGGTCTGAAAGGAACCACCACGGCCGAAGCCGATCTCGCCGAGATCCTGGCGGCCTGAGCGGCGCCACATCTGCCTTACACGCTCAGCATGTTGTAAGCCTTTGGCGAGCCTGATGGCTCGCCTTTTTTTAACGACACCTTTCCAACATTTTTCAGCAAGAGGAGCCTTGCGATGACCTCCACCTCTCTCACCCTCAGGTGCATCGGCCGCCGGGCGGATACCCACGACGTGGTGAGCTGGCAGTTCGTGCTGCAGACGGGCAGCCTGCCCGCCGTGCTGGCCGGCCAGTGCGTGACGCTGCACACCGAGATTGACGGCAAGCCCCACTGCCGTGCCTATACCCTCTCTTCCAGCCCGCAGGATGGCTGCTGGCAGGTCACCATCAAGGATGTCGGACTGGTCTCCCACCATCTGCACCAGACTCTGCAAGTGGGGGACGAGATCCGGGTGGATGGCCCCTTCGGCGACTTCAACCTGACTGCCTTGCCCTGCGAGCGGCCGCTGCTCTTGAGTGCCGGCTCCGGCATCACCCCCATGTGGGCCATGCTGCGTGACGAGCTGGCCAAACGGCCGGACGCCGACATCCGCTTCATTCACAGTGCCCGCTCGCCGGAGGATGTGATCTTCGCAGACGATTTGGCTGCGCTGGCCGCTGCTCATTCCGGCGTGCGCCACGCTTTAGTGCTGGAGAAAGTAGGGGATGAGGCGCCAACGGCTTATCCCTGGGTTGGCCGGCTCACACCGGACATGTTGAAGGAACTGGCGCCAGATTTGCTCGCACGCCACGTCTATCTGTGCGGGCCAGCCCCCTACATGACAGCAGTCTGCACCATGCTGGCGGAGCTGGGCCTGCCGGCAGCGCAGTTGCACCAGGAGTCGTTCGGTCTGCCTGCTGGAGCATCGAGTGCGGCGCCAGTTGCGGCCGGCAGCGACCACTTCTGGCTGACCCTCAAAAAGAGCGGCAAGAAGGTGAAGATCCTGCCGGGTCAGACCCTGCTGGCGGCGCTGGAGGGGGCGGGGGAAACCATGATGGCGGCCTGCCGTGCCGGGGTGTGTGGGGCCTGTCGCTGTACCACGGAAGGTGAAATCGAGCGCCAGAGCGTGATGACCCTGAGTGCACAGGATCTCGAGCGCGGGGTGGCACTGGCCTGTTCCTGCACCGCCAGCGGGGATGTCAGCGTCGACTATTGAGGGGGCCATGAGCATCCCGCTCTTTTCGCAGCGGGGCCGGGCGGGTAGACTCAGCTCCAGTTTCAGTCGAACGCGGGATACAAAATGACAATTCTGGTCACAGGGGGCGCCGGCTATATCGGCTCCCATACCCTGGTTGAACTCTTGAACGTCGGGCAGCAGGTCGTGGTGCTGGACAACCTCTCCAACTCCTCCCCCGAATCTCTCAAACGGGTCGAGCGGATCACCGGCAAGCCGGTCATCTTCGTCGAAGGGGATGTGCTGGACCGGGTCTGCCTGCAACAGCTGTTTGCCGCCCACCAGATCGAGTCGGTGATCCATTTCGCCGGGCTCAAGGCCGTCGGCGAGTCGAGCCAGATCCCGCTCACCTACTACCAGAACAACATCACCGGCACCCTGGTGCTGTGCGAAGAGATGGCCAGGGCCGGGGTGTTCCGGCTGGTATTCAGCTCCTCGGCCACCGTTTACGGCGATCCGGCCTCGGTACCGCTGCGGGAAGATTTCCCCACCAGCGCGACCAACCCTTATGGCCGCTCCAAGCTGATGGTCGAAGAGATCCTGCGCGATCTCGCCAAGTCCGATCCCCGCTGGGCCATCGTGCTGCTGCGCTACTTCAACCCGGTTGGTGCCCACGAGAGCGGCCTCATCGGGGAAGATCCCAACGGTATTCCCAACAACCTGCTGCCCTATATCAGTCAGGTCGGTGTGGGCAAGCTCAAGGAGCTGGGGGTGTTTGGCAACGACTACCCGACGCCGGACGGTACCGGGGTGCGCGATTACATTCACGTGGTGGATCTCGCCATCGGTCACCTGAAAGCGCTGGCACGCATCGCGTCGGATACCGGGGTCTTTACCTACAACCTGGGTACCGGTCAGGGTTACTCGGTGCTGGAGATGATCAAGGCATTTGAAGCGGC
Organism: Aeromonas sp. 1805; assembly: GCF_013085525.1. Lineage (NCBI taxonomy): Bacteria > Pseudomonadati > Pseudomonadota > Gammaproteobacteria > Aeromonadales > Aeromonadaceae > Aeromonas > Aeromonas sp. 1805. The sequence continues at coordinate 2,696,544 of NZ_CP038515.1, forward strand.
CAGCGGTCGCACCATTCCCTACCAGATCAAGCCCCGTCGCCCCGGCGACATCGCCGAGTGCTGGGCCGAGCCGCACAAGGCCCGTGCCGAGCTGGGCTGGCAGGCCGAGCGTGGTCTGGAGCGGATGATGGTGGATACCTGGCGCTGGCAAAGCCAGAACCCGAACGGTTATGGCCCTGCTGCGAAGGCGTGATCAAGGGTCATGCGCTGCTCAGGAACCTCATTTATTCATATAAACTCGGGTCCCTGCGCTGCTCTTCAGCCTTGCGGACAGCTTCTCGCGACGGCCCATCAGGCCTGATGGTTTGCAGCTTGAATAGCAAAACGCCCCGGCATGCCGGGGCGTTTTTTTATGTGCCGGAGCGGGATTACTGAATGCTCTTGCCGGCGCGCACATCCTTGATGAAGCCTTTCAGGCTGGCCAGATCGCGCGGTGCGCCGCGCAGGATCTGATCGCCGATGATGAAGGCCGGTGTGCCCGAGATGCTCATGGCTTCGGCCAGCGCCCGGTTGGTGCCGAGATTCTGATCGATGCTGCCATCCTTGATCTTGGCTTCAACCTTACTCCAGTTGACGCCGGCTGCTTCCGCCAGCTGCTTCACCTGTGCCTCGTCGGCCAGCGGGCCCTGATGGGCGTACAGCTTCTCGTGGAAGGCCTGGTACTTGTCGGGCTGACCCAGCTGTACCGCCAGGGCAGCGCGGGCGGCGAAGTAGGAGGTCTCGCTCAGGATCGGGAACTGCTTGTAGATGTAGCGAATGTCCTTGTCTTCCGCCAGCAGCTGCTTGATCAGCGGGTGGGCGCGTTTGCAGTAGCCGCAGTTGTAGTCGAAGAACTCGACCACGGTCAGGCTGCCCTTGGGATTGCCGCTCTCCGGATCCTGGTTGCTATAGAGCTGCTTGGCGTGTGCCTTGATCAACGTCTTGTCGCTCTCGGCCTGCTGGCTCTCCTGCTTGGCGCGCAGGGCGTTGGACATCTCGACCAGGATCTCCGGGTTCTTGACCAGATAGTCGCGCACTATCTGTTCCACGTCGCTCTTGGTCAGTTCGCTCGCCTGAACCGGCGCCGCAAGCAGGGTGGCACCCGTCAGGGCGCAAAGCAGGGCATGTTTGATTTTCATAAGTCCATCTTGCTGGGGATTTCGTGATGCTGACTATAGTGGGTGAGTCTGTTTTCAAGTCAAGTTATCTGGTTGAAAAAGCGCTGGTTATGCTCAAATTGGCGGCTTTGTGCGTCATTTAGCCCAATAAATCGGCAAACGAGCAGTGAGGGGATTTACAAGGGCAATCGCCATGGGTAATATTCGCCGCACTGTCGCGGAGGGGTGGCAGAGCGGCTGAATGCACCGGTCTTGAAAACCGGCGATGGGCGACCATCCGTGGGTTCAAATCCCACCTCCTCCGCCATCTATATAGCCCAACTGATTGATCAGGTTGGGCTTTTTTGTATCTGTGGTTTTTGGTATGCCACTAGGTATGCCATTTGATGTTGGCTGGCATGCTTTCTTGTTGAACTGCTTTGGACTGATTACAGTAGCCCCCCCCTCGAACCGCAAAACCTTCTCACCACGAGCAGTACTTGCTATCGATTATTGAACATGATTGAAATAGGCTTATGTTGAGCTCCAAATGCCCCCCGCGTTACCCATAACCTTTACAGGAAGGATTTGTACTCTTTTAAGAATACACTAGTTGATATATGTGGAATTGACTCTAGTGCCGATGTTCCTGCGACGCTATTGCAGCCCTTAGTTCATCTACTGAATACGGAGGGCTTCTTCGATGGATGACATGGTGGCACGTCGCACAGAGGGGGATCAGGTCACTGATGGGGTCGACCTCATAGGTTTCGCCAATGGCTGATATTGGTGTGAGATGGTGAACGTGGATAAGATCAGCACCTATCGGGCCATACTTCGCTTCGTACACTAGTCCACACGCCTGACACTTGGCGCCATAGTGTTCAATGCAGCGTCTGCGAGCTTTTTCGTTTCTTTCATAGCGTGTCAGCAATATTTCTTGGGACGCACCCTCTTCCAGTTTCGACGTTTGCTCAGTCTTTCTCGTTGATTGTATTTGAGCGTGAGTTGGAGGCTGTACCTCGAGCACAAACTCTCCCTCCACTCCTGTAACCTTCGCTTTCCAAACCCCCCATTCCCCAATGGTTAAACTGGATTTAGGAGGATTGTTGTGAAGCTGTGACGACATCTGTCCAGTGGCAGGATCACACCACATCTCTTCTATGTCAGTGTTGCGTTCATGGAGATACCAAGCTGGCCATTCGCCCAACTGTCCTATCCACGATTCGCCTCTCGCATAACTCCTACGGGCAAGTGCAAGACATTCTTCTGCCATAGGGATGGCAATTGAAATTGTGAATGGGGGAGTCGGTTGTTCTGGTGGTGGTGTTAGGTAGACATAGTTTTTGGCTTTTTTGACAAGCGTCCAGCCTCGCCGGGGAAGAATGATACTCAGCGTGAGCGATGCCGAAAATCTATAGGTTGTCGGCCCATACTTTTTGGGTGCCTTGCCGCTAGGCTTGATCTCGACGTTCTGAACTAGCCACCCGGGAGGGTTATGGCTTCGAGCGGCGGCTTCATCCAACTCAAACTCCTTGTTCTCGTTCATGCTTATTTTCCTTGTTCGTAAGCCCTACCCAAGGAGAGCGGAAAGGGTTGTACACAACACTACAAGTAATTCGCTAGCGGCCAGCGCGAAGGTCAAGGCGGTCAAGTTCCTCGAGCGTTTGGACTACGGTCTCGACAAGCTCACCGTCAAAATCATCACGTTCGGCCTCCTCATGGGTGCCTTTGTTGAGATAGGTCCACACAAGATTAGTGACGGGTATTCCTAGAATCTGACCATAGGCGCTCAATAATTGGTTTTTGTTAACATGGTCGAAGGTATGTGCATCGCGCAACTTTTTGACCAACGCCTCGCAAAGATTCCTTAGGCTTGGTTCGGCACCGACACCAGCAAGGAGGAGATTCAGCAGACCTTGACCATGGCTGCCCAGCCACCGCCAAGTTTTCTCTGACAGCATCTCCAGAGCTTGGCGCGATGCCGCCAATGCTTCTCTATCATTAAGCGCTTCCCGTGCAGCTCGGGCCTTGGCGATATAATTCGCGCTGGGAATGTTGCCAGTAACTCTGGGCTGATAGTTACCATCGTGGTGGCGGAACAAATAGACTTGGCATGCACCCCGTCTCTGGACAGGAAGGTGTTGTTGGATGTCTTTGATGAACTCATTACTGTGACATGTCACGATCAACTGAGTTTGTGCGAAGTAGTCACTTTCAAATATGGCTTCGCGAATACCGCCTCTATGGTCATGATCAATTGCATTGATTGCGTCATCAAAGACGATGACCGGGCACTCAATGCTTTTTGCCTTGGCCATAAGGATCGCCAATCCGAGGCATCGAATATGGCCTTCGCTAAGGACATGCAATGCATCAACACGAGCATCAGGATTGCCACGGAAGCTTATTTCAATCTTCCCATCACCGGATAATGGTAAATACAATGCGGAGAGCTTATCGTCATCTCGATCATTGCGATTGAACGCGTTGTAGAGCTCTTTAGCAGCGTCGTTTAAGCCAGCCATTAAGTGTTGTGGAAGCTGATCTCTATATGACCGTAACTCTTCTAGGAAGCGGTCATATACAGCCTTGAAGGGGGTGTCTCGCGTTATGTCTAACTTCTCTTGCTCTGCTTGAGTAATGAGGTCTGAATTTGTTTCGTCAAATGTTTTGATACGGTTACTTGCGGCTTCAACGTTGTCTTTCAATTGTTGTCGTTTGAGATCCTGTGCCTGAACTTTCAGTTGGAACTCGCTAAGCCGCCTACGCTCAGCAACGTGCGGCTGCCGGTCTTGCTGAGCCTGCCGCGATTCATCGTCTTGTGCAGCAGCTCGATCGACGATGGCAAGTATCTCGTCCAACGATGGAACATGTGCTTCAGTTGCGACCGCGTGTGGGTAAATGACTGACCACCAACGGCCTGCGGGCTCCCCAGACAACTGCGCCAGCCAGCGACCGACCGTGGTATCTTCCTCAGCCTGCGTGGCGAGAAATACTGCGATTGGGCTGAACATCTGGCGTAGTTCGCGAGACACTTGTCCGAGTGTCGCTTCTGCGTTTTGTTGCTGATCTTGTAGGGCTCCCAGCTCCTCTAGTTGCTTCAAGCCAATCGTCGCTTTCTGGTAAGGATTTGTTGCTACGTGGGGTTGACCATCGAGCGGAGTGTCACATGCCGGGCAGCGCTCTCCGACGGTATCCCGGAGAGCGAGCACGGAGTCATAAAGTGCTTTGAATGACACTTGGTCGCTCTTGGCATGAAGAGCGATGATGATGGCATCGAGTGCCTCGCTGCATTGCTGAGCCCTTTCCAACATGCCCAAGAGACCCCTGCGGGTTACGCCGAGCACATTTGATGGAACAGCTTCAAGAATGCCGTCAAGCTCTTGCAGTCGACCAGGAACTTCAGTGGTACCTATTAGGTTCTTGAGATCCTCGTAGGTAGTGTCAGTAGCGTACTCTCTCGCTAACGCAGCTTCTTCTTCGGAAAGCACCAAGTGAGATGCTACCTCCCCCTCAACTGTCGCACGGTCTGCTGCTAATGCATTGCGGCGTGCAGCTAAGGTATTTTGCCGCTCGCCGATCAATATGAGTTGCCCGTCAATCGACTCATTGAAGTGGCCAACAAACTCATTGAACTGATCCATGCCGAATAGGGTGGCAATCAGTTCTGCTCGTTGGGAGTTGGGTCGCGCGGCGATTCTTGAGAATGCATCGATGCGGTTCTTTTCAATAAAACAGAAGCGGTAGGTGTCGAGATTGGCAACTACATCGACCTCTCGTTCGTGCTGATCTATGGCTTTCAGAACCGGTGGGGCGAATCGCCTGTCGTGGATATTGGCAAGATAGGTCCGTGCAGCAATGCGCTTGTTGCCAGCCTCTTCGACATCTCCGAGTAAGGTGTACTCCAACGCTTCGCACAAACTGGTCTTACCACTACCATTAGGGCCGTAGAAAAGGGTGATCTGCTTTGAAAGATCGAACGGCTCTGCTACTCGAAACCCTCGGAATGGACCTAGTGTCAGATGCCGAAGTTTGGTCCATGGCCACGAGTTGGCATCTGCTTCTTCGGTTGCTGCTGCTGGTGCTGTAGCGACTGTGTTCGCAAGCTCTCGACGCATAAGTCCAACGAGGCTGGCGGAACGCTGACTTCGTTGGCGTGAGGTTCCTTCAATGGTGTCGATATTAGCCAATACAAGAGAGGCTAAGCGGCGCACATCTATAGGGATTTGTTTCTCTGGGCGATAAATCCATCGAACAAAGCTCTCGAAGTCCTGTCTTACAGATGCCATTTATCCTCCATTATATAGTGTGGCTATCTATGCTTAGCCAACCATACTTGGAAATTTGAACTTATTGTATCTAGTTTCCGCCGAAATATGAGATGAGGAGAGTGCCGTTGTGTATTCTTGGGTGTGAATGGGAAAGTCCACACAACCACCAGAACTGATGATTTTGGTCCGGTTGTAACTCGGGATCCGCAACACGGTAAATTGTGATCTATACGTAGCCATGGCTGACGAGGCTGACGAGGCTGACGAGGCTGACGAGCGTACCGGCTTCACAGGTGAACTCGCCGTGCTGGATGGTAATGTAGTGCTTGCGACGAGGATCTAACTCTCCGATTAACAGCGTTCCTTCTAATTCCTCAATGATGGTGGGGGAGGTGGCTTCCGGCTAGTCTATTGCCTCCTCTTCCCACTTGCCTACCACTGAGGGCTGATCTGACAGAAAGTGCAGGCAATGATGCCCCTGAATAAAACGAGCAGCAAAGCGTGGGGTGACAGTATGGGGCAAGCCCCACTTCGCAAAAATCTGGATTGTCTGGTCAGATGCTTTGGAAGGCGTGTCAGGCTTACCAGTCGTTCCCAGTAAAGCCGGGAGATATTGATGTAGTTGGGATGGCTCACGGTGATGGTCACTTGATGTCCGGGTTGCCAGCGGCCAAACAGGTGTGCTTTGGCCATCTTGAATGGTAGTTATGCTGGGACAGGTAATGGCTGCCAGTTGCGTAGGTGCAGCTTGTTAAGCTCGGGGGCATAGCAATGCACCTCGAACCCAGTGATAAAGCGGGTCATGAGAAACTGCTACGACGATATAAAGGGCCAGCTTGAGAGGGCTGGCCCTTTATATCGTGAGGCTGGGGGGCTGTTGACCGCTACCGGTTTAACTGACAACTCAGCGTGCGGGGTGCAGAGCAGTTCCTGCACAATAAGTTTCACTCAACAATCATGCCGTATTACGCTCGCAGCACTCTAGAATTACTCGCCCCCCAATCTCTTAACCCTTGATCAAATCGGCACTCTTGAGTTTGAAGATGCATCCCTTGGTAATCAACTCGTCTCGGTTTGCCAGCACTAGTGGGTAGAGCAGGGGTTGGCCCTTGTGCTCGCCGTGATAACTCACCTGTAGTCGCTCTAGGGCGTAGTGCATCAGGGGGATACGCTGGCGGATCAATAACTTGTCATCCGTCATGGCGTAGTCGCTGGAGATGATAGCCTGTTTTCCCTTGCTCAGGCAGGGATTAGGGGTGACCACTGCAGTGACTTGGGTATTCCACTCCAGATCTTGATCCCGACCGTGAGAGGAGGCATCCAGTAGATCGGGTTCCCCTCGAAAACGGCTCATCACGAAATCCAGATACTCCCCTTTCTTCTCACAATAGGCCCGCACGTGCCAGCGGATCCCGTCATACACCAGGGTGTGAGGCACGATATTACGGCCACTTTGTTCCTCAGAACTGAGCGACACATAATCGATATCTACACGAAACTGGCCGCGAGCTGCTTGTACCAACTCCCGGACAATCTTGGGGTCGATATGGCGGTTAGGCACATCCAGGATCTCGATATGCCCATAACGCAGATCCATCAGCGGTAGGGTTAACAGGCCAGCTTCGTGTTGGCGTTGGTGCTGCTTTTCACGGTGTAACAGCATCAGGTATTCATCCACCTTGCCCTCACTGAAACGTGGCAAAAACTGGTCGGTGGGTTTGTATCCCTTCAGGCTCCGGTCATAGACCAACCCTTCAGGGGCGTACTCGTTTAGATAGAGGTTGATATCTTTCGAGGCTTGCTGGCGGCCGATGCTGAAGGCTGTCATCAGATGATTGGTGGTGAGCCGTCCTTCCCACTGCAACACGATTTCCAGCAAGCGAAAACGTAGGGTCTGATCCCAGGTGAGTTCTTTGGGGGCATATGTGCTCCAAAATGCGACATGTGTATGTAACCAGTATCGGCATGACTGTCCAGGCTACATATACTGACCCAGTTGTAAGTGTGTGCCAAAGGAGAATGTACGCCTTATGTGGTACCTGCTTGTTTTCATTGATACAAGAATGATTTTTGTTGAACTGTCAGGATAAATCGAAATGGCTACACCTAAGGGCTTAGTGCTCCAGCTGTACAAACACTGGGAGGTCGTAGAGGAGTTAGCTCGTATGTCCCGGGAATGGCCAGCTTTTGATGAGCAGACCATTCTCGGCATTATCAGTAAGCTTCAATATGCTCCTGATGGAGAGCCAGATAAGGCGGCAGAAGTGTTACGTGCATTGTGTAAAAGTGACGTACTGCAATGTTTGAAACGTACAGAAACACTGCAAGTTAACCCTGTAGTGCTGGAGTTTGTTCGAAGCCTTACCCGTGAACATGAGCTGGGCCTTTCGTCCGTGCTAAAAGCCAGGGTTGATGGAATTAAGCAGGCGATTATGCAGACCTCGGAAGGGATGGATCCATTCAATCATGAGCTGATTCGTCAAGGGGCTGCTCATCTGTCAGATCTGTTTCGCCAAATCGGACTGCAATTGGATGTTGACCGCCATGCCATCATGGATTTGGCTGAGCAAGCTAAATCCAGTGATTCGGCTCAGCCGATACAGTACCGCTATCGGGCGGTTCTCGAGGCATATGACCAGTATGTTGAGCCGATGAACGAGATGATGGACTCCGGGCTATCAGGCACTTTCTATCCCTATCTGGAGCAAGCAGAAAAGGTGCTGGATAAGGCGGTCGAAACCATGCACATCCAAGGCGGGCTCTATTCTCACCAATTGCAACTGCGCCAGGTTGCTTATCAAGCCAAGGAGCTGCAGCGATTTGGGCGTATTGTGGCACAGCAATGTGCCAGTACCTTATTACCTCTGCGGGAGGAGCTGAGGGAGCATAACAGCTTGTCGGCTGCGGTCAGCTATCTGCTAGGGCAGGTGCGTAAGCGGGGCTTAATGAGAGGACTTTCTTCACGTAAAGCATCGGAGGGCTTACCAGTTTGGCGGCAGGAACGTCCTAGGCGGGCAACTGTTGGATATGAGATCCGGCAACTGATGGCGGAAGCCCTGGCTTACACACCTCAGTTGATCGCTTTTCCGGATGAGGTGACATTCGATGAATATTCGCTGGATGCAGTAGATGAAGACGCGCTCAAGCTGCACCTTTCAGCAAGCATGCCGGTGGAAAACCTGCTGATCTGGCTGCAGCAACACTACGGGGAACATACTGATGCCACCTTACTGCGGCTTTATCACGAATTAGTCAGAGAGCCGAGCTGGAAAGCCAGCCATCACCGAGACAGTACCAAAACCGATCTGCAAACAGTGCAGGTCCAATATTACCCCCATCGGATAGAACCATCATGAATGCCTTCATCTCTCAATTGGAATCGCTCACAGCATTGAGCGATCTGTTTCGTCTGTTCAACAGTGGCAAGCACCTCAATCGCGTAGCCGAACCAGCTCTTTGGGCAGAGCTGGAGCGTGAGCAGGATAGTTATCAGGCTCTGTTTTCCGCGCTGGGATTTGATCTGCGGATCGCACAGCGAGGTTACGCCTGGTTTCACACTGATGAGGCGAATAATGCGGTTAACAAGACGAGCAGCCAGTTCGCTTTGCTATTCATGTGCCTGTTCAACACCCAAGCAGATGTGGGGCAACCATTATCACGCTTTGGTGACTGGCGTATCGACAAGCCGTTGATAGCCGAAGTGTATGAGCAACATCAGGAGTTGTTGAAGGCCGAAGGCCTTGATCTGGATAGATTCACCGGTTTGTTAGAGAGTGCCACCAGGTTGGGATTCGTCCTGGCGCACAACGGGTATTGGCAGCTACTACCAGCCGTTAATCGCTACCTGGAACACTTCGAGTCCCTGATGTCTATGCAAGACGGTATTTTCGAGATGCAAACGTCGGAGGGAGATGACCAGCCAGAGGATGAGGAGGAATATGTATGATCCAGTACGGGTTTGAGCACTTGGTGCTCTTGGGCAGTGCCGGTTATCAGCGAGCTGAACTTCCACTCGATGCCTCTGTATCCCTCATCGCGCCAAATAACACCGGCAAAACCAGCCTTATCAATGCACTGCAGTTTCTCTTGATCATAGATCAACGGGCCATGGATTTTGGTGCCCACGACCGCGAGAAATCTAGGCGCTTTTACTTTCCCAACAACAGCTCTTACATCCTTTTACAAGCTTGTCTGCCCCAGACCGGCACCGTAGTGCTGGGCTGTGTTGGTAAGGGGGTAAGTCACGATTACCAGTATTTTGCCTACAAAGGGGAGCTAGAACTGGACGATTATCGTTTGGAGGATGGCAATCTGGTGGCGGAGCCGCAACTGGTGAGCCATCTGGCCAGTCGCCAACGGTTGGTGACTATCTACAAACACCCCAGCGAATTTCGAGACGCCCTCTATGGCAGCAGAAAGAAGCGTTCAGATAGCGAACCCGATTTCACCCTATTCCATCTCGAGCATCAGTCCGACGCCGACGCCTATCGTCGGGTACTGACACAAACCTTGCGGCTAGACAAACTCACCTCCGGTCATGTCAAAAAATATCTGCTCGAGATATTCAAGCGGGACTTGACTGATGCTGCCATTGATTTCAAGCAGGAGTGGGAAAAGGCTTTTAGCGAGGTTAATAGTGAGCGAGCTCAATATCAGGCCGCATTGGAACAAGCCAAACGGATTGAGGAGCTGGCTGAACGGGTTGAGACTCGACTTGCTATCAGGGGCAAGATTGTCGCGTGGCGTTCCAAAATAGAAGAGGGCCTGCAACAGTGGCAGACCTATTATCAGCGCAGACTCGAGGAGTTGGCGGACAATGTGCGCCAACACAAGGAAGAGCAGGGGCAGCAGCAAAGCCGAGATAGGGAGCTTACTCTGGCGGATAACGCAAAGAAGCAAGAGCGTAATGTGCTTGCTGGACAAGATGAACAACAAAATGCACTGGGACGACGTTTCACTTTGTACTCTGGCAGAGGTCAACTCGAGACACAGTTGACCTCGCTGCAGGTGCTCCTGGAAAAGCAAATCACCCTACTTGGCCAGGCCAAAGGCCGTAGCGTGAAGGCCATCAAACTTGACCTGGAGCAACGGCAAGCAGGGTGCCAGAGTCTGAGGGAGCAGAAGAAAACGTTAGCAGATAATCTGTATCGACGATTATCCAGCCAACTGTCCGAGCCAGAGTTATCGCGACTTAATCGGGTATTGCAGTCAGGGGTCATGGGGTTAGGGCCTCAGTCGTTTGATTTAGATGTGTCACGACTACAAAAACAGTTGGCGCAATCTCCTGCAGATGCCCTGGAGCTGGCCGGTTTGCGGGTGAGCCTGGCCGGGTTATCCCCCCAGTTTCAGCAAATGAGTGAAGTCGAGCTGGATGAACGGATCCGCGACACAGAGAGGGAGATAGCCAGTTTACTGGAGCAGCTACAGGTTGCTGAGAAATGGGATGAAGCAGAAGCGTATAAGCAACAGCTTGAACAGGATAAAAAGCAACTGGAACAAGAGTTGGCGGAGTTCGATACCTGGCAGAAATTACTGGCACAAAGCGATGAAAGAACCGCGCAGATAGCGGTTCTCAACGCCGATCTGGATCTGCTCAAGGCCCAGTTAGATGCATCGGTAGAGAGGGGGGAGCAGCTACAGAATAAGATTAATGCACTTACACAGGAGCAGGATAAGTTGGCTTGGAGGCACACCCGGATTGAGGCCGAACGAAGTAGGCGAGAGGATCTGGGCCCGATGTTTAGCAACCTGAAAGATCGGCCCCACCATCCTTGGTTAGGGGAACCTGAATGGACGTTGGACCATTTGGATGAACGATTGCAGAATTATCAGGCGGATTGTAGACAGCTGCAGGAGTTGCACAGAACGCTGCAGCTAGGGTTGCAGTCGTTGCATGCAGGTGGACTGACCAAGTTCCAATTCAGCGAGGGTGATGATGTCGAGTGGGCTAAGATCCTAGATTTTCATCGAATTTTGCCAAAAGAGAAAGAAGCGCTAGAAAAACGCGCCCGTAGTGCGGTGATCAGTGTGGTGGCCTGTCTCAAGCAGCTCAAGCAGGGACTTGAGGCGTTTAAAGGACGAATGCGTGACTTCAATCGGCTGATCAGCCAACGCCAGCTGTCTGACCTCAAGGTATTCAAAATCGAAGCACGGGACGATATCGAATTAGTGAAAGCCATCGATACGTTGCTCAGTACAGCAGCGCAAGTGGATAGCGGTGAGAGCTTTGACCTGTTCAATCAGCAAAGCATTCTGGATAACGATGATGTGGAGCGCGCCAAAAAGTACCTGTTCGATGTTGGTAACAGACAGCAGGGGCTAAGGGTAGAAGACCTGTTTGGTCTGGAGTTTGTCATCGGCAAGCAGGACATGTCAGAAGAATCGTTTGAGGATATAGACAGTGCAGCATCTCACGGTACTGTGTTGATGGCTAAGTTGGTAACGGGTCTAGCCATGCTCTATTTGATGCAGCATAAGGCTAAGAAGATCCGTACTGTCTGCTATCTGGACGAAGCATTGGCTTTGGATTCCCGCAATCAGAAGAGTCTGATCGATATCGCGGAGCAATTCGGTTTTGCGCTGATCTGCGCCTCTCCCGCACCACTGGCTACAGCTCGTTACTGCGTCCCCATCCACCACAGAAACGGTAAAAATCATATCAATCGGCAAAGCTGGCAGATTTTATTGCCTCGGGGGTTGAACTCATGAGTAGAGCTCTTATTGCCGCGCTAAAAAAGCTGCGGCAATCGCCAGGAAGTTGTCTTCCGAGTTCACAACTGACTGCGAGCCAACGGCGAGCCTTGGAGGGTTTTGGCCAAGCAACTGGCAGCGTTGTGATGAAGTCCAAGGGAAGTGGGGTCGTTTTTGAAGTGATTCTACCAATCGTGGTGGAACATCAGTGGCGGCAACTGGTGCCAGTCGAGCAAGATGATCTCAATGCCAACTTGCCCAGCAGAGCCCGTAACATTGCCAGTACCCGCAATAGTAAAGGGGCCGAGCATAGCCATAGCATCTCCTACTTGTTGTTGAAGGCGGGAGGTGGCCAGGTCAGCTGGCAGAATGATCATAATCACCAGCTTAATTTGCGCGAAAGCACAGATAACTTTGGGGCTGCCGTATTGGCAATTCACTCCGACAACTCATGGTGCACATCTCATCCCCTGTGGTTTGTAGAAAACCAAGCGTTGTTTGACCGACTGGATTGGTTACCTTCGAACGATCCATGCAGCGTGGCTTATTACAGTGGGCAACTGCCCAACAGTGTGATCGACTGGTTGTCAGAATGTCAGCGAGCCCCTGAGATCTGGTTTTTCCCTGATTATGATGGTGTTGGGTTGCTCAACTATGCTCGCATACGGGCAAGGTTAGGCAGTGCCATACACATGTGGCTGATGCCGGATTGGCAAAACCTTTTATCTGAATTTGGTTGTGAGTTACTTTGGCAGGATACCCAACGCGAGTTCAAGATTATGCGGGGACATGCCGCCTTCGGTGACTTTGAGATGCCAGTAAAGCAACTTATTCAATTCATGCAAAGGGAAGGTAAGGCCTTGGAGCAGGAGTCCGTATGGTTGTTATAACCATGTTGAGCATCATGCGGGGTGACCTATGGATTGATAACAGGCTTGTAATTGAGTCTGTCGAGCAGGTGCAGAGAGCCGTATTCGGCTACCTGCCGCGCAGTATGTGAATTTGTGAGGTTCCGATACCCCGAACGTGGATGAAAAAGGGACTGCTTGCCCACCGATGTCGATATCCATGCGCTGACCCTTGAGCTCAAAGGTGGTGAGCTCGCCAGTTTGCGGATGTTTGCCGGGTACCTTGATGGCTATGTTCTTAGCCATTTCACACCTCCGGTTTGGCTTCAAAGTGGTGGGTTACAACGCCCGCTTCCGGGTCGATTGCGATAAACGCAGGGGCCTGTGGGTGGTACTGGTATAGCCGCGCCAATTCAGCACGAAACGCTTCGACGTTTGGCGCAATCACATGGCTGGTATCCCCTTCGGCGTAGGTAAAGGTCTCCAGCTTCTCTGTGTTAATCCAGATGCCAAAGTACCAGGCATCTTCCTCGGTGTCGTACTGCTGCCAGCCTTGAGCCAGTAGCGTGCGGTCGTAGTAGTAACGGTCAGCCTGATGACTCCCCCGGTCGATACGGCAACCCGTCACGGTGAGCTCAAGCGGGATTCGCCCTACCTTCAGAGCCTTCTTGACTCAGCGCAATGTGTGCCGTGCCTTGGCCTTCTCTTTGCGCGGGTCGTAGGGGTTCAGCTTGCTGCCCACGTAGTTGAGGATCCCTCGGCATTGGCGGCTGCATTGTGCGTCAGCGTGTGCAGCAGGGCGGTGACTTCACGGCGGGCCAGTGTGCCCACGTGGTAGAACTTGTTCATGATACTTCTCCTTGAAACAAACACCCCGCTTAGATGTCGAGGTAGAGGTAGCCGTAGCTGCGCCTCGGACTGGCTTCACACACCCAGCCCTTGTGTTCAAGGCGAAACACCTCGTCCATGTCGGTGCATATCTGGTATGCCTTGGCCATTTTGGTTAACTCACGCAGGAAGTGCGGCAGCACCGTGTCGCACTCGGCCCGCCACGCCTCGTCTGATTCGCCGTACATACCGGCACGGTCACCCAGGAAATCAACATAACCACGTTGCAAAATGGCTCGAGCCCCCAGCTTGGGCAGGTTCGGGGTGCCCAGTCCCCATGTCATGTGTTCGAAGATGCTCATGTGTGGCTGCTCCAGTTTGGGTTGTCGTTGGTGCAGTGGTTGAAGTAGGCACCCACAATGGTGCGTCGCCACTCGTCAACGGGATAGCCGAGGTCGTTGCACTCACGCTTCCACCACGCAAAGTTAATCTCGCGGGGCAGGTTGTCCACCATGTCCAGTGGACTCACGAACAGCGTGGTCTTGTGCATCGTTGGCACGGGCTTGATCTTGTCGGGGCCAGTGCGCTTGCCGGTCTCGTCATAGTCGTGTGCCCACTTCGGGAAGGTGAGCTGATAGGTAATGAGCCTATGCAAATCGCTATGTGCGCTCATGGCCTGAGCGACTGCGACCTGAGTGAAGCTATCGTTGAATTCGATCATGGGTGTTTCTCTCTTTCTGAAGGTGAACGGTAAGCCGCTGCCAGCAGCGCAAACTGTTCGACCAGGTAACTGATACTGATGCCCAATTCATCACTGACCCCATCACCCAGACGATGATGCAGGTGTGCCATGTCATCGGCGATACGTTGAGCTATCTGGACGGTTGAGCTCGGTGGTGAGCTTGTCACTGTCAGAGTGATGGAAAGGTTCATCACATCTCTCCCCAAGGGGCTTGCTCCCACAGTGACAGCCGGGTCAGCACGTCTTGCGCCAGCGCCTGCTGCAACTGCTGGATTACCTTCACTAGCCGGGGAGCCTGCTCTGGGCTCCCGCTCCATTCGCTCGATTGGTACAGGGCGCAGCAGGTGAATTTGTACAGCGCCACCAATTCGGCATCGGTGAGTGGTGCCTGGTGGTAGCGATGAGCCGGTTTGAGCGGTCCCAGTTTGGTTGAGCCACGCTGGCGTGGTTCCTTCTGCTCTTGCTGGCGCCCCAGCTGATAGCGATGCCAGACCGCCCGCCTGTTGGCGAGCATCATCAACCACACCAACCGATCAACTCGCCATGTCCAGGTACTGGTCGTGTCTACTGGCGGCAGCCACCAGAGGGTGCGCAGCAACTCAAGGGTGTAGTGCGGAGGCATCGGGGCATTGCAAAAACGGTGTAACTGTACGGCAAAGGCAAGGTAGTCCTTGCGGTCAATCATGAAAGCAGACATGGGGATGACTCCTTGAAATGCAAAAGGCCACCTGCAGTGAGGTGGCCCTGTGGGTTGTGTCGGAATATCCGGATCACGGAGCGAGCGCTGTTGATCTGGATTTGGGGATGCTGGCGTTATTCGTGCGCTTGCTCTGTGCTGGGGAGAGCCGCATCAAACAGGATGGCGTAGAGCGCACAATCAATGCCGTTGACGGCATCGTGATGCGGGTAATAGGGCAGTACGTCTCGGGAGCGCTCGAAGTAGTCGCCAAAGCAACTGAAGCATTCATGGATCTCGATGGTGGACCCTTGAAGCAAGGTCTCTTTAAGCTGCCTGGCATAAACCTCGTCATCACTGGCCTTGGCGATGGCCTTTTCCAGCAACGTCAATGCATCCTCGTTGCTGGCGGCAGCCAGGCCATCGCGCAGCTTGCCCAGTGTTTCCTCAAGGGAATAGGGATTGGGTAATCGCATGATGCTTGTTCCCTCTTGGCTTTGCTAATGACGCAGCTGATGGAGCAGCACATCGATAACCTCGATACAGTCAGCTTGGGTGAGCAGGTAGCCATTTGGCAGGTGAGCCACGATAGCGGGCTCAGCCTGCATGTCGACGTTGTCTGCAAGCCAGCAGCGCAGCTCGATAAGGATGTCGATGGTGGTGAGGTGTGACTTACCTAGGGTCTGGTTCATAGCTGACCTCTTTCGGCCAGCGAGACTACGCCCTCGGCACCAACCACCAGATGGTCGAGCAACCGGATATCAACCAGTGCCAAGGTCTCTGTGAGGGCCTGGGTAAAGACCCGGTCAGAGTGGCTTGGCTCCGGGTCACCACTAGGGTGATTATGGACCGCAATGATGGCCCCGGAATTGAGTAATAAGGCCCTTTTGACCACCTCCCGTGGGTAGATGCTGGCGCTGTCGAGGGTGCCGCGGAACAGCTCCTCAAAGGCCAACACACGATGTTGGGAGTCGAGAAACAGTGCACCAAACACTTCATGCTCCCGGTCTTGTAGCAGGGTTTGCAGCCGCTCTGCGGCCTCGGTGGTACTGGTGATGGCAGTACCTTTCTTTGGCTAGGCGCTTGCGGGCAATCTGATTGGCGATACGCAGCAGGTCTTGCTCGGTTACGGGTTCGGTGACGACATAGGTGCCGGGGCATTCTCCAGCTTTCAGCTTGTGGTAACGCATAGTGGAATTCTCCAAATAAACAAAACCCCGGCACGCATGAAGCATGTCGGGGTTAAAGGTAGAGCGGTTGTTGGTTCACTTTGAGGGTAGTTCAGTTGCCCGTGGCAGCGGGGTCACGCTTCACCGGTATCAGCAATCCGGGGACCAGTACAGTGAGGGGGATAGCGAGTGCAATACTCAGCCGTTCCGCCAGTTGGTAAGCTGGGCCAATGGTGTCGTAGTCTGCCACCCAGGTAGCCAGGGTCAATCCGCTGGCCTCTACCGCTCGCAGGTAGACACTGTAGCCCTGTACGGTCAGGCCACTGTCACGCACCACCTGAGCCTCGCCATCCCGATTAATCGCTTCCAGCTCAACGGCTATCGGTTGTTTGGGCATCGTGTGCCTCCTCTTGGGGTAAGGGGTCACTCTCCACGCCATAGCCGTGATGAATGCAGGCACGCTGCAGGTCGCTCAAAAAGCGCCCCAGTACACGGGGCTGCTCTGAGAGCGGGACCGGGCCAGCCTGACAGCGCCAGAAACAGCGACGTGTGGGGTCCACACAGATTTCATCCACAGGCTGGCTCATAGTGTGCCAGTCCTCGCATTGGTGAGGGAGAGCAGTTGCCACTGCACGCCAGACCAACGCAGATGTAGCGTAACGGTGCGGGTATGTGGGCTATTAGGGGTCAGGTGCAGCAACCAGCGCTCACCCTGGCGGATTGGCTGCAGTTTGGCCTTGGTCGCAACCAGTCCCAGCCACTGGCGTGAATAGTGAGATAGCGGCAGTTCGTTAGTCATCACACACCTCCTAATCCCCGCTGACCTCAACGGTGAAGTACGCCATCCGGCAGTAGGCAACAAAGTTGGTCTGCCACAGGGTGAATAACTCGTGGGCCTCGGCGCGTTGCATCGGGCCCCATCCTTGCAAATAGTGTTCGTCATCCAGGAAGTTGAAATCGAGCTCCTTACAGAGCTCGGCATCCTGACCCATTCCCTGGTAACTGAAATTGGTGACGTAATCGAACAGCTAGCCATCGAGCCCACGGATCAGGCGGATCTCGACGGGGTGAGCCCCTCCCTGCTCGGGGCTATAGGTGGGACTGCGAAAGTTGAAGGTGAGTTGAGTCAGGCGCTCGAGGTTGAGGCCGATAGTGGCGGCTTCCTGATTGAGTAATGCGAGCAGCGCTTGGGCCACGGGCAGTGCAAAGCCGTCCTGGTGAAAAGGAATTGTCATGATGTGTCCTCGGTGAGTGGAAAAGAGGGGCCTTCATGTGGGGTCAGTCTTTGAGCCAATCCCACAGTTTGCTGACGCCATAGGCCGCGACGGCGCCTACTGCAAGGGGAGCTAACAGTGGGGCTGAAACGATGCCGGTCACCGACACCACTGTCACAGCGGCACCACTACCGCCAGCAGTCGTGGCCAGTGTGGTAGCTGCAAGCCCAGCCGTTGCACTGGTGGCTGCTTTACCCAGCGTATGGCGAGCCACCTCAGCTGCCACCACCGTTGCTACAGCGGTTTGCAGCAGCTTTGGGGGATGCTGAACCCCTTCTATGCACCAAGTGACAAATCGCTCGCCATTGGCGAACTGTTGACCTTGCTCACCTTCATTGAGTCGGGCGTAAGCCCGTGTCAGGCTTTCCTCTCGACTGAACAGGCGTTGGGCATGGGGCTGGACCTCAATGGTGCAGTGCTGACTGAATTCAGCCAGCGAGGTCAACGCCAGTTGGCCTGAGTGCTCTCCGGAAGGGGATGGTCGACAGTGAATGACCAGGTCATGGCCAACAAAGAGTCCGTGATGGTGGCCTTCAGGCTGCGGTGTTACCAAGTGATCGCCAATAATGAAATGTCGTGTCATGGGGTGATGTTCCTCATCAAGGGGGGGAAATGAAAAAGGGCGTCACCGTGATGGTGACGCCCTTTGGCTTTATTTTTTCTGAGTGGGCTACTTGCCGCCCACGGTGATCTTCAGTGGTTGATGAAACTCGGGTGTGAAGGTGGAAACTGGTAGCCGGGTGACTTCGTTGTGAGCGAGCACCTCGGTCGCCTGAATGATGGTGATGGACTTGGCCTGCTCTACCTGTCCGCAGTCAACCTCCGTAAAGCCACCGCCATAGCGTGTGGCTGAGCTCCCGCCGAAAGGTTCCACTTCTAGTGTTGATTCGGCCAGCGCTTTGCCCTTCTTGTCATTGAATTGCAGCGTGATGTACAGCCGACCAAACTCATCGGCCCCACCGCTATCGAGGGAAAAGTGGTAGGCGCAGACGCCTTGGTTGGCGTAGACGGTGTCAGTGTGCTGGATCGCGAGGTAGCGCTGATCTTCTGCATGGCTGGCGTTTGCCCAGAGCAGTCCACAAGCCATCAGGGCAGCTATCGAGAATCTGGTTGGAACGATATTCATGACTCACCCGTTGTAATAGTCGCAAGTGGAGGTCAACTTCGTGGGCTTGACGGTCCATGTGGCTTTTTGATCCTGCCCACTGTAGACACTCAGGGTTGAGGCGGAGAGGATAGCGTTGACGAGCTGAGTCCACTCAGCTTGGCTTTTGGCTTTACCGGACAGGCGCTTACCATCGACCTCGATCTCCTCGACGGTGTTTGAGGCATCGTAGGCTCTGGTGTATCTGAGCTCGGAGTGCAGTGGCCAGGTTGCCCTCGGCATCTGGTAGGCGCATTTGATCTCCAGTACAGATCGGGAGTAGTCCCGCCCCTGTACCAGGGTATAGCGGGGGCCATAACGCCCCTCTTCGGCCACCCACTGTGCAGGGGGGCCTTTTGGTGCATCCAGCATCTGAGGCTTCTTGGCATTCTCTTCTGCCTTGCTCCAGGACGCTCCTTTACCCGCCTTGCGTACTTCTCCCCACATCCAGGCATCTAGCGGATAACGCTTGATGAGTCGGTCACCGATCATGACATCGACATTGTTCAGCTGATTGTAGGTATTGACCTCGATACTGGCTGAGGCGCTGCAGGTGCCGGTATCCAGTTTCTTAAAGCTGCGACTGGCGTGTTCGGCAACCAGCAGATCGCCAGTGGCACAGCCCGTTTGGGAGCGGTTGTTGACGAGGGCAAGGTAGTGGCTGTTTTTGTAGATCAGCTCGCAGGTACGTTTGTTATTACACGCTTGAGCCAAGGTGGTGCCATCACTGTCTTGATAGGACCAGATGTCATTGATGTTGCTGGCCATGACACTCGGTGCTGTGACTGCCAGGGTGAGCAATGGAACGAGTCGTTTCATGAGAACTCCTATTGGTAGTAAGTCGTAGAGAAGGGGATAACCCTAGTCCGGTGAGATAGGCAGAAAATGCCCAATGGCAACCTTTTGGGTTGATCCTCACCTTTTGTGGTTCTTCATGTCAACGAGTCCATACCCAACCATAGGGGTTGGCTGGAGGACTTATGACAGATATCAACTTTGAGCAGTTAGCCAAGAATGTGGGCAAGGCTATTGGGCGTCAGCGTAACCAGGCCGGGTTTACCCAGGAGCAGGTGGCTGAACACCTCAATATCGGGATGGAGGCCGTCTCCCGGATGGAGCGGGGGATTGTGGTGCCTACCGTGGTACGGTTGGCTGAGCTCGCTCAGCTGTTTGGCTGTGAGCTGGCGGACTTTCTGCGTGAGACCAGTAACCGGCCCACTGAACAGGGTATTGTGCTGAGTAAGCAATTGGCCCGGCTCGATGATGCCGACCGGGCTTTGTTACTAGAGACAGTCGAGCGGTTGGTTAGCCGTCTAGCCAGAGGTTAACGCAAACATCTCTCTGAAAGCGCAATGTGTTTTCTGTGATGCGATAAATGGTAAAAGGGACTGCGTAGAGCAGTCCCTCGGCTATATTCACTACAGTAAAATATATCTGTAATTTCGTTTAATCGATGTGGTTCTTAAATGCGACTGCAACCAAAGTTGCGATACCCATCATGAAAGGATTTACTTTTGGCTTTGGTCATGTAATGGATGCGGTTCATGAACTCAGCCGGATAAATGCCTCGATCTACGGCCTCCTTATGGAGGGTGTATTTCCCGTTGGTAGGATAGTGGACTAAGTAATGCCCCTCTTCGGGGAGGAGGTTTAATGCGCTACACCATGCTGTTGTTATCATAGTTCTGAGGGTGCTGTTTTCAATATTGTAATCTCCGAGATGGAAGAAGGCATCTTTGTTTAGCAGCAAGATAATGTGAAAGTGACGCTTCCCTGTTTGGCTGAATTCACGAACCCATGCATAACGGAGTGTGTTGGGATAAACCCGTTTACCTGCTTTGGCTAGCCGTCGTTGACTGGCTGTTATTTTGGAATTCAGAGAGATAATGAAGTTATTCATGACACACCCTTGGTTCTTGTGAAAGCTTGTTAGCATATCACCATGGTTGATAATGGCTGGGTCATGTAAATCAACCCGCGGCACTAAGGTTCTCGGATGCGTTACGAGAGCTGCGCGGATAAGGTCAATAATGCGGGTGTAGTAGTCGAGGATATGGGGGCCAAAGATGGTTTGATAGTATTTCATGTTGTGAATTCCTATATTGGTTCATGTTTTCAGGTGCGAGCGTGTACGTTCCCCTAGAGGGGGATATATGCTGTGGGCATTGTTATGTTTCTAATATTCCCCCTTACAGGGGCTAAACGTTACAGAGTGATATGTCCTACTTCACGGATACATTCTTAATCCAATAGTGCCCCTAAGAGGGGCTGACGTTATCCTAGTCACGTAGCCTTATAGGCAGCCAGCACCATGTTCATGTGTTCTGGGACTTGCTCATGGCTGTACCCTACGCCTAATGGCGTACTAGCTAGCAGACTATGGATTGTCTGTGTAAATAGAAGATGGCTTATCTGTTTGCTGTATCAGTAGTCTATAGGTCGCCCCTACCCATGGCTAAGGTCATGTAGTGTGTTGATATGGTATTATAGGATTGTTGATACAACACTTATATAATAACTATCCAACAGATTTATACCCCTCAAAGGCCGGTGTGGCACAGGATTGATAGTGAAATATCACTCATTAATTAGCGACAAAATATTTCAATCACGCATCTAGACCAATATCGTTTAACCGTTGATATACTGATGTTCAGTGCGATTGCTGTATTCGCTTGTGTCATGCCTAAGTGCCGACATTGTTGGATAGCATTTGCAACGTGACTGCCCTTGGGCCTTCCTGATTTACATTGGTACCCCTCGCTCATCGGTTTAACATTCCTCTCAAGAGTGAATGGCACAAGGTTGTGCGGCCGATAAAGCAGAGGCCAACGGGTTATGCAATGTGCCGGTTCTGCTTACAAAGGGTGTCATTAACCCTCCTTTTCGCCTATAGATTGAACAACGTCATTTCTGTGCCTGTCTCCTCACGTTACTACCTCCTGTCCGAAGAGATTGATGATGATGGTTTTATCCATCGTCAGTTTTTGTTTTTTTACGTCGGTCGCCTTTATTACGGGCGTCATAATCACCGTGTCATCAAGGTAGTAGATCGGTATCCAGCAAACGCAAGGGGTAGATATTGTTACCTGATGCTTCTGTGAGCCCATGTGCAATGACATCAAGCATGGGCAATGGCGTCGAGCATGCAAAATCAAAGAAATAAGCATCATATTCTGATTGATTGATAAGCAGCGTGTTTGATAGCCCTCCAGCTTTCTGCAATTTGTGAGATACTCGTCTGTCGGTATAGATAAAGATGGCTTTTTCAACGTTCATTTTGCTGACAATGTTTTCAAGCATTTCCTTGATATAGGTTATTTCATCTTGTTCCATGCTGGCTTTGTTTTTCTGATGTTCATGGATTTGGTAGTCAATAATGTTCTGGGGATGTCGAATTTTCATCATCCATATCTGATGAAAATGTTCTTCTGCGCTGTTTGAAAATTGTTGTTTTGGCAGCAAGCAATCTTGCTGCCCCAGCATATTCGTTAATTCACGCTCGAGATTGTTTGCCGCATTATAATGAGTATTGATGCGTTTCAGTCTCGGCACTAATGCGTTCAGCAAGCTTGAAATAACTGCTGAGCGAGAAATTTTTTTTGGCTCGGCAATAATTATCTATCTCACAAATAGTCGAATCTCTATCTGCTTGAAACGTGATACGTTTAGGCATATATCATCCTTTTGGTTTTACAGTAATCTGATGCAGGTATAGCTGAGATAATTCCAATGCGAAGAGAAGATGTTTATCCGCGATTCAATATCCACTCATCGAGTTCAGATTCAATCCAGCCTACGGACTGTTTGCCTAAGTGCCTGGGACGAGGCAAGGTCGGGTCGTATCGGGGGGAGTTGGGGTTGAGCCAGTCATAAACGGTTGAGCGTGCAACGCCTAATTTATCTTCGACGGCGGGCATTCGTAATACCTTCACTCTGGGTTGTGTAGCCATGGTTTGCGTTCCTCTTGGTCGGTTGACTTTCGACGAGGGCAAGATTAGCGTTTTCACTTGGCATCGAAAATACGTGTGCTAACCAATAAATTTTACGTACAACAAAAAACGATAAGCGATTGATTTATGGGTAAATTTTTATTCTATGTGTTGACTGCTGAGTACGAAGAACGTCTAAAAGACCTGAGAGTGCTCTGCGCTGATGCGGAGTGGGCTCAGAGCACGGTATGGTTGGCGTCAACAGATATATTGTTGAAGGACTACTCTGTTGATGAGCGGAGTCAAAACATACATCTTTATATTTTCTGGATGCCGATCCATAACGTGAAAGACATTGCGCATCTTGAGTATGTCACCACTTTTGATCGCCCCAAGAAAGATTTTCCAGAGCGGATATGGAAATATAGCAATATCGCGGCGCGTTATTATGTCTGGAGCCAGAAGCTAAAAAAACACAGCCAGACGAAGCGAGCAAGGCTCTCTTGGGGGCAATACGTGTATTGATGAAATTGATTGGTTTACTAGAGGCTCTTGATATCGCCCATATCCAAGAAATTCGAGAAGAAAAGAAAATGGTGGCGAGGGAGAAGGGAGGGAAAGTAAAGAATGAACGCTATGACAGCGTGAAGCAAGAGATCGTCAGGCTGCTGCAGGGTGAAGGCCCAGGGAAGTATGAAACGAAGCAAAAGGCAGCAGAGTCGATATCTGAGGCGGTTTGGCTTTTCTGTGAACGTTTGACGGCAGAAATTGATGCCGAAAATCATAAATTGCCCACCTTTCAGCAAACCAGGAAGGCTCCAGGGTTGGCAGAAGGCAATCTCATCAGGCAAATGCTGGATTGGTCTCGTAAGGACGGGGCTGTGTTAGCAGCATTCAATCGTGTCGTCCAACCCAGAAAAGGGCGCAGGAGTGCTAGAACAAAGGTGGATCTCTCAGATGATGTGAGTGAATAAGGCTGTTTGGCGCAAAATCATGCTCACCACACGGATTAAACTACTGCATGTGCAACCATTGCCGATATATCAGCACAATTTGAGCGAAGGCTTGCTCAAAACTGAGTGGTCGGAGTGCGGGTTTGGGGTAAGTGGCTGATAAATAACAAAACAAAAAAGTGGCATGGTCGCTGCTAACTGGTTCGGTCGAGTGTCATTACCGTTCAACCAATCAGGAGCATACTCATGCCAACTCCATGTTATATCAGCATCGAAGGTAAAACCCAGGGCAACATCACCGCCGGTGCCTTCACCTCTGACTCCGTCGGCAACATCTTTGTGCAAGGTCACGAAGACGAGATGCTGGTACAAGAGTTCCAACACGTCGTGACCGTACCGACTGACCCGCAATCCGGTCAGCCTGCTGGTCAGCGTGTCCACAAGCCGTTCAAGTTCACCGTTGCGCTGAATAAAGCCGTGCCGCTGATGTACAACTCCCTGGCTTCCGGCGAGATGCTGCCGAAAGTGACCCTGAAGTGGTACCGCACCTCCGTCGAGGGCAAGCAGGAGCACTTCTTCTCTACCGTGCTGACCGATGCCACCATCGTCGACATCGACTGCCAGATGCCACACTGCCAGGATCCGGCGAAGTCTGACTTCACCCAGCTGATCCAGGTCTCTCTGGCCTACCGCAAAATCGATTGGGAGCACACCGTTGCCGGCACCTCCGGTGCGGACGACTGGCGCGCGCCGATCGAGGCCTAAACCTCGCGTTTTTACCTTGCTATTCCTTGTAAGTCATCTCGTATGTTGTGGCCGGTGTGCACCGGCCTTTTATCGCCTATTTCTCCGGACAGTCTTGGGCTGCCGGAGTTTTTCTGCTTTGCCATCCCCCTGCCTACCAGTTGAACCGTGTTGGTGAATGCGGAGTGATAGCAAAGCAATAAGGGGTGTTCTGTTATGCAGACACAAACAGCGGATTACCCGTCATGTTACTTATCTTTGGTGACCGCTTGTGTACCAGAGAGGGCGGTAGCGTGGTGTTTTGACAGGTTTCTGGTGCAGTTTCGAAAGGTGATAGGGAGATATCATGGCTAATCAGACCGGATTGCAATTCACCGTTAAGGTGGGCACGCTGCCTGCCCCCACCTTTGCTGTGGCAAGCTTTGAGCTTAACGAAGGGCTCAATCGTCCATTTGACCTTCATCTCGAGTTGGCCAGTCTACTGAGTGACATTGATTTCGGTGCCGTGTTGGATCAGCCCTGTGAACTGCTGGTGTGGTTTGAGGGGGATCTTCTGCGCCGTGTCAGTGGCGTGGTGGCCCAATTTGCTCAGGGCGATACTGGGTTTCGTCGTACCCGATACAGCATGGTGGTGAAGCCTGCACTATGGCGGCTCTCCTTACGTACCAATGCCCGCATCTTCCAGGCGCAGAAGCCTGAAGAGATCCTCTCCATCTTGCTGCAAGAGCACGGTATTACCGACTATGCCTTTGCCCTGAAAAACGAGCATGCCCAGCGCGAATACTGCGTTCAGTACCGTGAGAGCGATTTGGCTTTTTTGAACCGGCTAGCGGCTGAAGAGGGAATGTTCTACTTCCACGAATTTGAAGCAGGCAAGCATCGGCTCGTTTTTGCCGATGATGCTGCAGCGCTGCAGGAAGGGCCCGCCCTCTTTTTCAATCTGGCCAATCAAGGGTTGCAGCAGGGGGCGTTTGTACGCCGGTTCCATTATCAGGAAGCTGTGCGTCCGAGCGATGTAGAACTCAAAGACTACAGCTTCAAGACCCCAGCTTATGGCCTGTCTCACAAAAAAATGGGGGCTGAGCTGGAACACCAGCGCGATAGCTACCAGCACTTCGACTATCCCGGTCGCTTCAAGCAGGACCCAAGCGGCAAGGCATTTGCTCAGCATCGACTGGATGCGCTGCGAGCCGACGCGGTGACGGGAAATGGGCACTCGACAGAGGCGGGGTTGATGCCTGGACTGAGTTTCGAGCTATCGGAACACCCTGCACCTGTACTCAACATTGCCTGGCAAGTAGTGCATGTGACACACACCGGTAAGCAGCCTCAAGCATTGGAGGAAGAAGGTGGTAGCGAGCCCACGGTGTATTACAACGATTTTGGGGTAGTAAAGGCTACCACCACCTGGCGTGCGCAGATGCCTCATAAGCCTCTGGTTGATGGGGCGCAGATTGCCACTGTTGTGGGGCCTGCTGGAGAGGAAATCTACTGCGATAAATTTGGCCGCATCAAGCTGCAGTTCCCTTGGGACAGGTATGGCGCCAGCGATGAGCACAGCTCCTGCTGGGTAAGGGTTGGTCAGGCCTGGGCCGGAGGTGGCTATGGCATGATGGCCATTCCGCGCATTGGCCATGAGGTCATTGTGAGCTTCCTTGAGGGGGACCCTGACCAGCCCATCGTCATTGGCCGCACCTATCACGCAACCAACCTTCCTCCAGAGGGGTTGCCAGCTAACAAAACCCGCATGTCACTGCGCAGCAACACCCACAAGGGCAAGGGCTTTAACGAACTTCGTTTTGAAGACAAAGCGGGTCAGGAAGAGGTGTTCCTCCACGCTCAACATGACATGAATACGGTGGTGCTTAACAACCGCTCAACCTCTGTGAATGCCAATCACACGGAACAGGTGGGCGGGAGTCAAACCGTTGCCGTTCAGGGTAACCAGACGGTGTCGGTCAAGCTGGACCAGGTGACAGAAGTGCAGGGTGAGCAAACCGTAGCGGTCACCAAAAATCGCAGCACCATGGTCAATGACAATGAGTCGCTGCAGGTGAAGAACAATATCGCCATCCAATCGCAGGATGGGGACATTCTTATTGCCACAGCCGGTGGTTATATCGCCATCGACAAAGAGGGCAACATCGCCATTACCGGCAAGGGGCTCGTGTTGAACGGCACCCGCATTGATTTGAATTAAGGATGTGACATGTATCAGATGAATGAAGGTGCGCTGTTGATACCACAGCAATGGCGCGATGAGTCCCTCCATGTGTTTGTATTGCCGGGCGATACCGTCAATCTAGTGGTCAATCGTTCACCATTCGAGTTTGGATTGGCGCCAGAGACCGTCTATCAACAGACGCTTTCGCAATTTGCGGCTCACCTCAAGGGTTATCAGGAATTGGCGAGTTGGGAGGTGCAGCTGGATGGGCAAGCCGCTCCAGCCATCGAGTACACCTGGCGCTCGACCGAGGGGCCGATGCACCAGGTGGTGGTGATGCAGGTGAGAGGGGCGTTGCTGCTGACCTTTACCATCACGGCAGCCGGCACTCTGCAAGATGAACAGAAACAAGCCTTGCTTGACGTGATTGCCACCTTTAAAGCTGCTGGCTAAGGGGGGGGCATGCTTGGCGATATCTTAACGCGGGTAGCGCGAGTGGGTGCGATGCATGCGGGAAACCGCCCCTCACCCCCCGCTGATAGACCCAAACCAGGTGAGGGCAAGCCGCCCACCTCTCCTGGAAAAATGATTAAGCACAAGAGTTTCTTGGGGGCCTTGGCGGGGGCGATAGCCGGTGCCCTGGTGGCGGCTGCAGTCTTTGCTGTGGCTGCTGCGGTAGTAACGGCAGCCGTCGCATTGACGGGGGTGACTGGCGGAATGGGGCTGGCGTTGGTGGTGGGGGTCGCCAAGCTTGGCCTGGGCATTGCTGCCACGATAGGGGCGGGGGACCTTATCGCCAAGGTGTCAGGAAGTGTGTCTGGCATGGTTGATAGTGCGTCCCCGTCCTTTGGTCCGGTTGCGACTGGCTCGGCCAATGTGTTTGTCGAAGGACAACCGGTCTCCCGTGCGTTGGTTGATACCGTCGCGTGTACCAAGCATTCGGTTCCGCCCATCATTGCGCAAGGTAGTGAGTCTGTTTTTGTCAACGACAGCCCGGCCGCGCGAGTGGATGACCAGACCGCCTGTGGCGCCACTATCAAGGAGGGGGCTTCCACCGTGTTCTTTGGCTCAGGCCAGGGAACCTATGCCGACATAGCAGATGAGTTCAGTTGGTGGGAGAAGGGGCTGCTGATTGCGGTCGAGTTCCTGGTGCCGCCCAGTCGTGGCATGTTCAAAGGGATAGGCAAACTCTTTACCAAGGGACCGCGCGCAGTATTGCGGGGAGCATTGGTTGGGGCCAAAGTGGCGGTGCGCCAGTTCAAGCGGACTGCGCTTCGCTGCATGAGCCAGGGGTTCAAAAATAACAAAGGGCTGGCACGTTTCAAGGAAGCCGCCAAGGGTTTTCTTAAAGACCCCGTCTATATCCCCAGTGGTGAAGTCATCGAATCCCGGCTGGATATAGAGTTGGGGCAAACCTTGCCGCTGCGCTTTGAGCGCACCTACCGCACCGCATCCGACCATACGGGGCTGCTCGGTAAGGGGTGGCATGACAGCTGGAGCGAAGTGGCCAGCGTCACCCGTCAGGGGCTCAATACCCTGGTGAACATCACCCTGGCACAGGGCTATGACATTGATTTCACTTTCCATCAAGATGTGACCTGCGTCTATTGCCCCCACTACCCCCAATTTACCCTGACTCGCCACACCGATGGCAGCATGTTGCTGTGGGACCGGGACAGTCAGCAGACCCGTCACTTTATCCATTCGCAGGGCGACCGGTATTGGCTCGGCGCACTGTCAGACCGTCATGACAATCGCATTACCTTGGTACGCGACCAGGCAGGCAAACTTTGCCGGGTGCGCCACAGCGATGGCATCGAGCTCGCGCTGGCGTGGCAAGATGACTATCTGCAGCAGATTATCCGGGTAGATGGCGGCCAGAAGACACGCTTGGCCCACTACACCCAAAACCGCGCTGGTCAATTAGTCGAAGCGGATGCCAGCCATCACTACCACCTGTTTTACGAATACGATGACCAGGGGCGACTGACGCGTTGGCATGATAACGACCAGACCTGGGCACGTTATGAATATGACGTGCAAGGGCGCTGTGTCTACACCACCTGCGCCGATGGCATGCTCACCGCACGCTTTGACTATCAGCCAGGCAAGGTAGTCATGACCGACGGGATGGGTCGCCACGAGTATGAGCTTAACGAGCTTGACCTGGTGAGCGCGATCCGTTCCCCCCTTGGTCATGTGACCCGCTTTGACTACGACGAATTTGGTAACCTGCTGCGGGAGATTTCCCCTGCCGGGCGGGTGGTCGAGTTTGAATACCTGGATGACACCGGGTTGGTGACCCGCTTTGTCGACGGCAGCGGCCACGCCTGGCACTACGAGTATGATGAACAGCTGCGGCTGTGCGCAGTGACAGATCCGCTGGAACGCACTTGGCAGTGGCGTTTCGATGAAACGGGTAATCCGGACAAACTGACGGGGCCGGATGCCAGCGAAGTGCATTTTAGCTGGAACCGTTATGGGCTGCTGACGGCGGTGAGCGACCAAAGTGGCAAGGTGCAGGCACGCCTGCAGTATGACCAGCGCCAGCGCCTGTTGAGCCAGACGGATGCCGAGGGACGTACCGAGCAGTGGCGCTACGATGGTCAGGACCGGGTTGCGCAATGGCAACGGGCCGACGGTGCCCGCTATCAGTTAGGCTATCGTCGCCCCAGCTGGCAACTGCCAGAGCAGCTCAAACGGCCCGATGAGGTAGAAGAGCAACGCCATTACGATCGCCACAAAAACCTGACCGACTATGTCGATGGCAATGGCCAGCACTGGCACCAACGCTTTGGTGCCTTCGACCTGCTGCTTGAGCGCACTGATGCCAGTGGCCGCAGTTGGCACTATCAATACGACCGCGATACCCAGCAGCTAATAAAGGTCACCGGGCCCGACCAGCAGGTGTGGCAGTGGTGGCTCGATAATGATGGCCGGGTGGTGCGCGAGCAGGATATGGCGGGCACCGTCACTCACTATGGCTATGACGAAGATGGTCACTGCATCGAAGTCCGCAATGGCGAAGGTCAGGCTCGCCACTTCCTGTTTGATGGCCGGGGTTTGCTGCTACGCGAAATCAGTGACGATGACACCATTCATTATCACTACGACGGGGCAGGCAGACTGCTGGAAGTGTCATCCAACACCAGCCATCTACGTTTTGAATATGACTCCCGCGACCGGGTGGTGTTGGAGATACAAAACGGCGCCACCCTCAGCCGCAGCTATGATGAGCAGGCCCACACCCTGACTCGAACCCTGAGCTGGCCTGAGGGACACGAAGGGGATAAGGAGGACGAACCGGCCCCACTGACCACCTCCTTTACCGTCAACAACGTCGGCGAACTGACCCATGTTGGCTTGCCAGATGGGGCAGAACTGACCCTGGGGCACGACCTGGCTGGCCGTGAGGCGCAGCGTCAGGGCGGAGCTTTTGGTCTGAAGCAAGAGTATGACGTACTGGGCCAGCTTACCCGCGCCCAAAGTGGTCAACTGCAAGAAGGGCGCTTGCTGGCGGGGCTCACCCGCGAGTACGGTTACGACCGTGCTGGCAACCTGATTTGCGAACGGCGTGGACGCGAGGCGCAGGGCTATCGACTCGATGCTTGTGGTCGGGTGCTGGAGTCCCTCAGTCAGCATCCCAACGCTGGCCGCCAGCGGGAGGCGCAATTTAGTTACACCCGTCAGGGGTTGCCATTGACCGACGGCGAACACACCCGGTGGCAGCAAGGGCGGGTCAGTCAGCGCGGTGATACCCACTACGACTATGACAAGGCGGGCCGGCTTATCAGCAAACGCCAGCTGCGTCCGGGTTTTCGGCCAGAGCAGTGGCACTACCGCTGGGACAGTCGTAACCAGCTCAGGGTGGTCACTACCCCCGAAGGCTCTAGCTGGTTTTATCGCTACGACCCGTTTGGTCGGCGCATCAGCAAGCGCTGTGAGCAGACGGGCGAAGAGGTGCGTTACCTGTGGGATGGTGACCAGATAGCCGAAGTCCGTCATTTCAAGCAAGGGCAGTTACAGGCCCGCCGTCACTGGGTCTGGCGGGGTTGGGAATTGCTGGTGCAGCAGCGTCAGCAGATACAAGCACAACCTGGCCTCCAAGCTTATGCACAAACGGCCTACATCGAGCAAGGCCTGCAAGCCGCTACTGAAAGCTGGCAAACTGACTTTGCAGTCAGCCAGCAAAATGGCGAACTGCTGGGGCTCTATAACCCGCAAGGGGAACTGCACTGGCAGCCGACAAAAACCAGTCTGTGGGGCCACCGATTAAGCAATCATGCTGATATCCGTGACCCCGGTCTGGCATTCGCAGGCCAACTGCGTGACGATGAAAGCGGACTCTGCTATAACCGTTTTCGGTACTACGACCCGCAAGGTGCTTGTTATATCTCCCCCGACCCGATAGGGGTACTGGGTGGGGAGAATAACTATGGGTATGTGCCTAATCCGCTAGGGGGGATTGATCCATTTGGGTTATCGAAATGCTCCGTACTTGATGATATTATAAAAGATGCAAATAAAGTGGCTTCGTCGGGTGGTGCTATAACATCAAAGCAGGCTAATATTTTAAGGAATAATCTCCCAGTAATCCAGCGACGTACTGCTTTCCAAAACCAAATGGCTAGGAAAGAATTTGTGAGAAGCCAAAGTTATTTAATGAAGCAATGGGAGTCTAACATGGGGGTGTCATGGCCGACAGGAGCCACGCCACATCATATAATTCCATTGGAAAGTGGTGGTGCAAATAAATGGTGGAATTTAATGCCAACTAATGGAGCATTACCTAATCATTCACTGCCCGGAGTACCTGGTCCTCATGCTGCCGGAGGAACACTTCGCACAACGATTCAACAAGGGCGCAAAGCTTTACCCCCTGGAACGATAACAGATTTAAGGTTGCCATATGGTTGATATAAATGAAGAGATAAAGAAAATAAAAAGTGCTAGTTTTTTCGAAAAAATGGGTGTTGATAACATCCATGAAAGTGATGTGATTTTAATTGGAAGTGTAAGGAAGGTATTTATTGAACCATCGGGTGATGATTTTAAAGGGTTATATAAAGAAACTGAGTGGCTTCCAACATCACCCACTCAAAATGATCCATTTTATGAAAAACAAGTTAGCCCCAAAGAACTTATCGAATTGCGCAAGGAGATAAATAAATGCATCATAGTTGCAACAAGAGAACTTGATAAAGGTAGATTTATTTCTTCTCCGCACGATTTTAGTGTTTCGGCAAAAAATGCGATTTGTTTTGCGTTTAGACAGCTTATTACTGAGAGGTATTTTTCTCTTGGGGGCCGTTGGGAAAGAATTACTGATATTTATTATTCTGGCCATTGGCCTGTAGGTTTTACAAAAGAAAAGTATATAGTTATTTAAAAGAATTATCTGAGCGCGGGCTCTGAGGGTTATTGCTCTATGCTTGTGGCCGGGTGCTGGAGGCCCTAAAGCCCAGCTTTATGTTTGCCATCCCGTTGCGCAGAAGGATGATTAGACATCCCGTAAGTTGGCAGCTCTTAATCCAATATATTTTCACTCTGCGAAGAATTTTCTCATGACACACCGAGCCTTATGGTTGGCACTGGCAGCTAGCATGCTTGCAGCCTGTACTTCCACGGCGTCACTCACTGACGCCGAGTTATCACAAGCCGCAAAGCAGGGGGATGGCCGTGCCCAATATGAGCTCGCCAAACGTCTGGCCAGCCAACCCGATTACCCCAACGCCATGCACTGGATGCAGCAAGCGTCGGAACAATCTGGAACCCTTGCCGCCGACCAGAAGAGCCGCGCCAGCGCCGCCTGGCAAGTGGGCGACTGGTATCAGGCCGGGCTCGGGGAGCCCAAAAATCCGGCGCTCGCTACCCAGTGGTGGAAACGTTCTGCGCAGCTTGGTAACACCCATGCCAGCTATCGGCTGGGGCTGATGTGTCAGGAGCAGCATCAAGGCAAGCTGGTGAGTGAATGTCTCGATTGGTTCGAGCAGGCTGCTAAGCAGGATCATGCTGAAGCTCAGTTGATCCTGGCCCGGTGGTACAGCACCCAACCGGGGGTAGATACGGATGCCGTCAAGTGGCTTGAACGGTCCGCAGAGCTGGGTAACCGTGATGCCCAGTACCGGCTAGGTGAGCGATATGCGCAAGGTAAAGGGGTAGTCAAACGCCCCGATCTCGCTCAGCGCTGGAACGATAGAGCCGCCGCCCAGCAGCAACCGGACGCTTTGCTACAGCAAGCCAAACAGATGGCACCAGCCAACGCTTTCGTAGCTTATCAGCACGCCGCCGCTGCGGGCTCTGCTGAGGCCGAACTCTGGCTAGGGATGGCTTATCTGGCGGGGGAACAGATCCCGACAGACCCGGCTTTGGGGCGCTATTGGCTGGAGCTGGCTGCCGGACACGGCTCCCACGAAGCCGAGTACCAACTGAGCTTGCAGCAGGTAGACCAGAAGCAGCATGTCTACTGGTTAGAGAAGGCTGCTAACGGTGGTATACCCAAGGCATTGTTCGAGCTGGCGGAGCTACAGCATAAGCAAGGGGAACTGGAGCAGGCCAGAGCCAGTTATGCCAAGGCAGCCCAACAAGGGCACATTCTCGCGCAGTACACCTACGGTGAAATGCTGCGTCTGGGACAGGGTGGCAAAGAGGATTACGCACAGGCACTCAAACAGTATCGCCTAGCGGCCCAGCAAGGTGATCGCCAGGCCCAATACCGCATGGGAACACTGCGAGAGGAAGGCTTGGGGGCCCCGCGTAACCGAGTTCATGCCTATGCTTGGCTGTCACTGGCAGCGACAGAAGGGATGCCTGAGGCTGTACAGGCCCGTGATGAGCTAGAAGCCACGATGACCAAGCCGGAAGTCAAACAAGCGCAGAAACTCTCTGAGCACTGGTTTAGCAAGATGTCATCAAAGGTTAAGAAAAGCTAAAAAAAAGAACATAGAAGGAAGCGGCCCATTAGGGCCGCTTCCTTCTTATTCAATCGGCAAATCACCTGCCACAAACTGAGCCCAAGCATCCATCATTGGCCGCCGCTGATCGAGCAAATCAGTACGGTGGTATGCAGCTTCTACCTTGTTCTGCACTGTGTGAGCTAACGCTCGTTCAGCGAGATCTCGCGCATAGCCTTGCTCGCTGCACCAGTCCCGAAAGCTGGAACGAAAACCATGAGCAGTTGCCATTCGGCCAGGAGTACAACTATCCGCTTTAGCTCTTCTCAGAAACATCGTCAGCACAGTGTCCGAGAGCGGTACCTGATCTCTGGGAGAAGGGAATACCAACTCGTCATGTAATCCCCTTAACCCCTTTAGGATTTCGACGGCGCGAAGAGATAACGGAACACGATGTTGTTGTTTGGCTTTCATACGCTCGGCCGGTAGGGTCCAGACCCTTGCTTCCAAGTCTACTTCTGACCACTTCATAGCTCTGACTTCACCTGAACGGCAAGCAGTCAGGATCAAGAACTCCAGCATTGAGCGGGTTACATCGTACTATTGCGCTGTTCTCAAGTGCTTTTGCACAAAGGCGGGGATATCACGCCAAGGCATCGCGGGCTGGTGTTCAACCCTCACTGATTTGCTGGGTTGGGCCGGTAGTAAGTGACCCACCACATCTACTGGGTTTGCGGAGGTATAGCCATGAGCCCATGCCCAAGCCATGACCGC
The DNA here is from genome assembly GCF_013085525.1 of Aeromonas sp. 1805. Taxonomy (NCBI): domain Bacteria; kingdom Pseudomonadati; phylum Pseudomonadota; class Gammaproteobacteria; order Aeromonadales; family Aeromonadaceae; genus Aeromonas; species Aeromonas sp. 1805. Next base: position 2,730,725 of record NZ_CP038515.1, read on the forward strand.
GTGTAGACGCTGTTTAACACGGCTTGCCGTTTCTGGGATCGTCAGCCATATCGGTTGCAGGACTGAAGCTATATGAGCTGGGGTTATCGCATCAATGGAGATAGCACCAATGGTAGGAAAGGCATATTGCTCCAATGTGGTGATCCATTGCTTACCGTGTTTGGGGTTCTTCCAACCTGGTAGCAAGCTTTCGTAGACCAATCTGGCAGATGCTTCCAACGTCGGGATTTTCGGCTTGTTCTGCTCCTGCAGCCGGACCTCTAGCGGATCTAGATTGTTCGCCAGCTGTTCCCGCATGACCTGTGCGTCTCGAGCTGCATCAGCGATGGTGATCTCGGGGTAAGTCCCGAGGCCAGCATTCCGCCGTTTCTTTGTCAGTGGGCTGACATAGCGGAATACCCACTTGCCTCTGCCCTTGGCTGTAGAAGGGTGTAGCGTCAAGCCTGTAACGCCACCGTGAGCAAGGGGTTTATCTTCCGGCTTGATGCTACGAGCTTTGGTATCGGTGAGGATTGCCATCAGGTAACCTCCTTGAGAATTGAATATGCCACGCAGTATGCCACCAAGCATGCGCAGTGGTAACATGTGATTGGGATGGATTGGACAAAGTGATTAAGTAAGGTGCTGATATGAAGTGACTTACTGGACTGGCTTGGTATTGGTTAGACTTTATTGCGGCGGGCACCTCCTCCGCCATTTATTCAGCCAAAAAGGCCATCCGAAAGGATGGCCTTTTTGCTATTCAAATCCTCGCTTTCATTCTGACTGTGGTCGGGCAAGCCATCTTTATCACGTATATTCCGACGCTTGGCTAAGGCTCGCTGTTTTCCCGCCTGTTTTGCTCAGTGTTCATAGTCAGCCCATCACCGGACAACCAAGCGTATCGATCATCTCCTTCGGCCCTGATATTTGTGCAGGTCGGTGGGGAGCTCGTCTCGCGGGCTCCTCAGCCACGACTTGGAGACCTTCTGTTGCGTGATGCAGGAAGAAGCAGAGGGTTGTTGGCCGCCGGTGAAGGGGAGATCCATGACCAATGTTGCAATGCTTAACATCCGTAGGGTCACGACTGGTCGCTGGTGGAACGCTTGAGGTTTTCTGTAGCATTTCATTACAAAAATTACGATTTGATAGCATAAAGTGTGGGAGAGTTCTGATTTTCCTATGTGCCTGAGTGTGCCATCTGTTGACGCTTGTTAACATTCAGCATGTTTCCATGTTTGGCTAGCCTACCTTGTGCACAATCCTCATACCCCAGAGATGAATACCCTGCACGCGCTGGATCTCATCGGCCAGTTCGAGACGGCCGCTGACGAGCGCACCATAGTGACCCTGCTGCGCGAGCTTAGCGGTCGCATGGGATTCGACTATTTTCGCCTGGCCCTGATCTTCCCCAGTACCATCCAGCGCCCGGACGTCATCATCTTCAACGGCTGCCCGCAGGCCTGGGTGGATACCTACACCAGCAGCGGCTTCTTTGCCATCGACCCCATCGTCAAGTGTGCCATGACCAGAAGCACCCCCATTCTGTGGGCCGATGTGGTGAACGATGAGGCGCGTTGCGATGAGCAGGGCCGGGAGATGATGCAGCTGGCCAGCGAATACGGCATTTGTGACGGCATCACCCTGCCCTGGCACGGTGCCAATGGTCATGTCGGCCTGCTTTCCTTTATTACCTGTACGCCTCGCACCCAACAGCAATGGCTCTCTGCGGTGCCCTTTATCAGCTGGCTCTCCATGCATATTTTCGAGGCGGTGGCCCGGGTCTGTCTGGCGGCTCTGTCACCGCACGATGCGCTGAGTTTGCGGGAGCTGGAGGTGTGTCGCTGGGCGGCGGAGGGCAAGCAGGTGAGCGATATTGCCCAGATCCTGGGGATCACTCCCCGTACCGTGACGTTTCATCTGAACAATGTGGTCAGCAAGCTGGGTGCCAGCACCAAGAGCCAGGCCATTTCCTGGGCATTGAAGCAGGGGATGGTCAGGTTGAACGTGGAGATGGCGTTGGTTGCCAATGTGGATGAAAAGCAGTGATTATGTTTGTCGCAAGCAATTTGTTGCGTAGGTAGCGAGATGTTCCACTGCGAGTGCAAGAACTAATGGTGCAATAGTCTGTTGGTTGCAACTTTTTGCGCCATGTATCCGGTAGGACGGCTTGCCTTTTACTTAATCCTTTGAAAAATAACTATAAAAAAGAGTGGCATGGTCGCTGCTAACTGGTTCGGTCGAGTGTCATTACCGTTCAACCAATCAGGAGCATACACATGCCAACTCCATGTTATATCAGCATCGAAGGTAAAACCCAGGGCAATATCACCGCTGGTGCCTTCACTTCCGATTCCGTCGGCAATATTTTCGTGCAAGGTCACGAAGACGAGATGCTGGTGCAAGAGTTCCAGCACGTCGTGACCGTACCGACCGATCCGCAATCTGGTCAGCCTGCTGGTCAGCGTGTCCACAAGCCGTTCAAGTTCACCGTTGCACTGAACAAGGCCGTACCGCTGATGTACAACTCCTTGGCCTCCGGCGAAATGCTGCCGAAAGTGACCCTGAAGTGGTACCGCACCTCCGTCGAGGGCAAGCAGGAGCACTTCTTCTCTACCGTGCTGACCGATGCCACCATCGTCGACATCGACTGCCAGATGCCGCACTGCCAGGATCCGGCGAAGTCTGACTTCACCCAGCTGATCCAGGTCTCTCTGGCCTATCGCAAGATCAACTGGGAGCACACCGTTGCCGGTACTTCCGGTGCAGACGACTGGCGCGCGCCGATCGAGGCCTAACGCTCGATCTCTTATTGCCGTTATTCCTTGTAGTGCACCCTATGGCCTGACGATGGCAGTGTCAGCTGTCGTCAGGCCCGTGCAAGCTTTCTCCGACCTGTTCAGCTGGATGCGGTCGGAGCTTTTGTGTTTTGCCATATGGCTGCGAGGCGACCTTATTGCAAAGCACAACAGAGGCCAGTCGTCATGTGTTCCACCATTGCATCGTCCGGTGACGTGCTCATCGATCGCGATGGGCTTTTCCCATCTCTCGTGATTTCAGTCAGCTCTGGGCGTTCCCTCGGTGGCAAATTGGCGTCCCGGCAGGATGAGCCGCTGGCCCCTTACGATAAACCCGACAATCCCCTCCGTCCGCACAGCACCTCTGGTCGCCAGCGTACTTTGCGGTGTGGCGGCCAACTCATTGCCGTGACCGGTACCGCCGTCGGCTGTGGCGGCGTGGTGATTGGCTCAGGCAGCGGACAGGCAGGTTAAGGAGCACTTCATGGCAGACAGCACAGGATTACAATTTACCGTCAAGGTGGGTGCTCTGCCCGAGAGCACCTTCGTTGTGGCCGAGTTTGCGCTGGATGAAGCGCTGAACCGGCCGTTCAACCTGCGCCTGGAGCTGGCGAGTGCCCAGCCCGACATCGACTTTGGCGCCGTGCTGGACCAGCCGTGCGAGCTGCTGGTGTGGTACAACGGCGAGCTGCAGCGCCGGGTCTGCGGGGTGGTGAGTGACTTCGCGCAGGGTGACAGCGGCTTTCGCCGCACCCGCTATCAGCTCATGGTGCAGCCGGCCCTGTGGCGACTCTCTTTGCGCCAAAACTGCCGCATCTTCCAGGCGCAAAAGCCCGATGAAATCCTCTCCATCCTGTTGCAAGAGCATGGCATCACCGACTATGCGTTTGCCCTGAAAAACGAGCATGCCAAGCGGGAGTACTGCGTTCAGTACCGGGAAACCGACCTCGATTTCGTGAACCGCCTCGCCGCCGAAGAGGGGATGTTCTATTTCCACGAGTTTGAAGCGGGCAAACACCGCATCGTGTTTGCTGACGACGCAGCCGCCCTGACCGCCGGCCCCCAGCTCTTCTTCAATCTCGGCAACCGCTCGCTGGAACAAGGTCCCTATGTCCGGCAGTTCCACTACCGGGAGGTGGTGCGCCCAAGCGATGTGGAGCTCAAAGACTACAGCTTCAAGACCCCGGCTTATGGCCTCTCCCACAAAAAGCAGGGTGCAGAGCTAGAGCACCAGCGCGATACCTACCAGCACTTCGACTATCCGGGCCGCTACAAGCAGGACCCGAGCGGCAAGGCGTTTGCCCAACATCGGCTGGATGCGCTGCGCAATGACGCAGTGGCGGGCCAAGCTAAGTCCAACTGCGCCGCCTTGCTGCCAGGGCAGAGCTTCTCGCTGACTGAACATCCCAACGGCAGCCTCAACACCGACTGGCAAATTGTGCATATCCAGCACACCGGCTTGCAGCCACAGGCGTTGGAAGAGGGGGGGGCAGCGGCCCCACCGTCTATCACAACGAATTCGGGGTGGTGAAAGCCAGCACCATCTGGCGAGTGCGCATTGGCAGCCCAGAAGCTCCTCACAAGCCCATGGTGGATGGCCCGCAAATCGCCATGGTGGTGGGCCCCGACGGTGAGGAGATTTACTGCGACGAACATGGCCGGGTGAAGCTGCAATTCCCGTGGGACAGATATGGCAGCTCCAACGACCAGAGCTCCTGCTGGGTGAGAGTCTCCCAAGGGTGGGCCGGCGGCCAATACGGCATGATGGCCATCCCGCGCATCGGCCACGAGGTCATCGTGAGCTTTCTGGAAGGGGACCCCGACCAGCCCATCGTCACCGGTCGCACCTATCACGCCACCAACCGGCCGCCATACGAGCTGCCGGCCAACAAGACCCGCACCGTGCTGCGCACCGAAACCCATCAGGGGGAGGGCTTCAACGAGCTGCGCTTTGAGGACCAGGCGGGGCAGGAAGAGATTTATATCCACGGCCAGAAAGACCTGAACGTGCTTATCGAAAATGATGCCGCCTGGCACATCAAGCACGACCAGCATACCGATATCGACAATGAACGGGTGACCCGCATCAAGGCCAATGACCACCTGACGGTGGAGGGTGAGAAGCGCGACCAGATAAAGGCCGACTACTCGCTGACGGTGGATGCCAGCCTGCACCAGAAGCTGGGGCAATCCCTGCTGGTGGAAGCGGGAAGCGAGGTTCATCACAAGGCGGGCATGAAGATCGTGATGGAGGCGGGTGCCGAGCTGACCCTCAAGGTGGGCGGCAGCTTTGTGAAGCTCGACGCTGGTGGCGTCACCCTCAGTGGCGGCTCCATCAAGATGAACTCCGGCGGCAGCCCGGGTTCTGGCTCTGGCTGGGGTGGTCAGATGCCGATCCAGCCCGGAGCGGTTGAGGTGGTGGCGCCACCGCCTCCCATGGACCCCGCACGTCAGATCGCAACGCTGAAATCGGCAGAACCGGTCTGTGAAATTTGTGAACAGCTGGCCAAGGGGGAGAGCCAGTAATGGTTTTGCCCGAGTTTGATTTGGCCAAAGGAGAGCACCTTTATCTGCTGCTCGATGGCGGGCAGATCCCCGAGCTTGAACGGCAGTTGTTTGAGGTAACCGATAGCCCTGCCTATCAACCTATATATCTCTATGCACCTTGGGATGCCCTGCGAGAAGCCTCTCCCTGCTTGGTTGAGGCGTCATCAGCACTGCTCGATTGGTATGCCCACGGAGAAGAGGGGTGGGGGTATCTCCTTTCCTCGCGGCTCCCGTTATTACCACTCGCGGAGCGGCTACGCCAATTGATCGAGGTCGAAAGCCCTTACGGTAGTTGCATTTTGCTCAAGATGGCTCAACCCGATGGCATGTTTCGCTTACTGATCGATGACGAGCCTTGGCTTTGGCAGGCTATTGAGCAGGTATGGATCCCTGTGCACAAGTTGCTGCGCCCAAACTCCCCTGCCGAATGGTGGAACAAAAAGGTTTCCACGTCGGAACGGCCAGTTGGCAAGTTGCTACGTCTGAGTGATGTCCAGTGGACACGTCTTGGAGAGGTAACCTGGTTGAACACCCTAAATGATATCTGGCGCCATATGGGGAAATGGTTCCCAGAACGTCTGGGTGAACAGCTTGATGCTCGCCAGTGGGTAGCAGAGTGGGCTGAATGGGGCTATGGCAAAGGGTTCGAAAGCCCAAGGGACCTGTTGTTTTTCTTCAATGTACTGGGTTACCTCGGCACTGCCTGGAAGGAAAGTGACGCTTATCCGGCCATCACGGCATTGATCATGCGTACGTCTTCACTCACCCCCTCACAGAGAATTGAGCAAGCCGCCGAGCTCGCCGAGACACAACATAGAATGGGAACTGAGATATGAGTGCTAATCAAGACGCTGCAGCAGCAAGCAGTGCCAATGCTCAGGGGAGCACAAAAACTTGCCCATTGAAGAAAAACAAGATTCAACTATTACCGGTTCGTTATGCGTTGGTTGAACAGAAAACGGTCCATCCAGCCATAGCCAGCAACCATGCTGCCAGCATCAAGTACCGCCCCGTCGGGATCCGATTGATTGACGAGACGAGCTATCTCTATCTGATCCACAGCAAGCGCCCCGATATCATCCATGCCTATCAATTGGCGGAGAACGGGGGCGTTGCCAAGCTTGAGCAGAAAGGGCTGGCATCCGCCTCAGGCAAGGAGGCGTTTGTTTATCAGGAATCGGACTCTACCATAGTGGTCAGTCGTTCCGGTTCTGTGCAGGTGCTTTACAGTCGCACCAAGATCTCGCCCAAGCTGCAAGGCCAGCTGCTGCGCTCCCCCAAGCTGCGTCAAAAGATGATGCAAACCTGCCAGTTGGGCGGTTTTGATTGTCAAAATGGGTCTAGACATCTGCTGCCATCTGAGCCGCTTGAGAAGCATCTGGCAGAGGCACATCCGCAGCAAAGCAGTCATGCCAAAACCGATCAGTGGTGTTGGTTGACCCAAATGCCAAAAACGCAAAGTGCTAGCGTATTGACCAGCAAAATACTGCCTGCTTACCAGGGGGAGGCCGCCATCCTGCTGCTGGAGGATCCGATCGGTCTGATGACAGAGTTGGCCAGCGCCTATCAGGCGATGGTGGAGCAAGAAGAGCTGTGGATGGCCGAAGGTTATAACCGGGCGGATTACTTTGCTGCCGCTCAGTTGCTCCAACTGATTGAAATGAGCGATGACCTCTTGTTGATGCAGTCGGCGGACAATCAAAAGTTGGCCGAGTACAGCAAGGCCCATCCCAACGCGTTGGAGAATCGCTATCGCGGCTATTGGAAGGCCAAGCAAGACTATGAAGCCGCATTGGAGAAGATGAATCGTCCCAGTGCATCGCCGTTTGGCGATAAAAAGACGTTCGAAGCCTATCGTTCCGAGCTGGCCAAGAACGACGTGATGGCAAAGGAAGCAGGCGTCTCCAGCCAAGAGTTAAAGGCGATGTTTGACCGCGCCGGTGAGCAGAAGAAAGACCTGCTCTACGGCGAAAGCTGGATGGGCATGCGGATAGCACGAGGGATCCTGGAGCGTATTGATGAGGAGGCCATGCGCGCCTGGTACGGGCCTGCTCAGGCCAAGGTCACCCATTGGCGGGAAACCTGTTTCCAGCTCGAAACCGACAGGGTTGCCATGTTGCCAGCGGCCTACACGGCCATTCCCGTCTATGACAAAGAGGTACAGGAGCAGTTCAAACGTCGGCTGGAGTTGGAATATCACTGGTTGCTCGGTCTGGGAGACGATCCGGAACACAGACAGAAAGTCAGTGCATTTTTCGCCACCCTCGGTGAGCAGAACACCCATCTCTGGGTATCCAACGCCGACAATATCGCCACCGTTGAAGACTATGACGGGCTTGCAGGAGACATCAACAACGCGCTGGGAGTGAAGGACAGTACCAGTGCTCTGATCGATGGCCTGGCTGGCCTCAAGGAGTTTCAGGCACAGATGGCGGGCATGCATCTCAAGCTCATAGACAGCGTCCCTGCACAGTTGCAAGGCTCCATGAGCAGGCTGGCGTCGGAACTCGGCCGTCTGGCGATCCCCGAGCTGCAAAAAATGGCTGAACGGATATATGCAGCCCAGGGGCAGGCAGATAGCCTGCTGCGCCATGCCAGACCCGGCACTATTGCCATGCTGCTGGGTCAGGCGAAGAATGCGGCCGTCACCCTGGATATTGGCACTCAGAGTGATGCTGGTTACACGCAGTGGCAGCAGAAAACCTTGGGTACGCTGGAGACGCTGCGCGAACGGGCTGACTCTGCCACCACTGCATACAACAAGGCGAGCAAGAGTACCGCTACCGACAGCAAGATTAGAGCTAGCGCCAATGCCGAGTGGGCCGCGGTGCAGCGTGAAAGTGCGGCGCTGCGCGAGCAGGTGTTTGCACACAGCCAGCCGGTGGCCCGTCCCGGCGAGCCACACCCCGTATCCCATATCGTGATCAAGGCCAGCGGTGCGACCCTGACCGAGATAGAAGAGCATTTACGTTTGAGTCGCGCCGCCTTGCGCAACCAGGTGCTGTTTGGCAATGCGGCCAGACCCGCCTTGGGGGGGGCAACCCTCAGCGGCAGCCTGGGTCTGGTGGTGCTGATGGCCAACTGGTTTAACTTCGCCAAGACAGCGGGGGATCTGGCGCATAAGAGCGAGAACACTATGGCACAGAATTTTGATGTATGGTCTTCAGCTCTGGGGTTGGTGGGAGCTGCATTGGCCCTCAGTATCGAAGTGGTGCGCACCGCCGCCTATTGTCGCTGGCTTAACGAGGGGGCAGAGAGCAGCCTAAAGGCGGCCGGTCGGATGGTTACGGTGGGGAGTATGGTAGTCGCTGGCTTTGGTTTCGCATCAGCACTGTTTGATGGCTATAAACAAATTTCTCAGATAACTCGCCATTGGCGCCGGGGAGAGTGGGAGCCCATGGTCGCCTCCGCGATTACCCTGAGTGGTGATAGCTTGCAGACTTATGCCAGCGGCAAAATCGCGTTCGCTGGGGGGCGGATGACCATGGCCGCCATCGCTGGGGAGATCAGCTGGCAGCGGGCCGCCGCCGTCACGCTGCGCTTTGCGGTGCGCTTCAACCCTTATATGTGGTTGGCCAGTGCCCTGATCTTCAGTGGCGAGCTGGCTTACAACTTCCTCTCCTCGACCCCGCTGATGCGCTGGGCCAGCGAGTCCCGCTGGGGCAAACGCGGCATGCTGCCATTTCTGCATGCAAACAAGGAGTGGAAGTACGATATGCAACTGCGCAAGTGGCAGGAGGTGATGCAGACCCCGCGCCTGAGGATTAAGTACAACACCGAGACCAAGACGCAGCAGCGGTTGATGGTGGGCACCATCGTGGATGTGCCGGTACAGCAACGGGTGTTGACTCAGCTGCGTATCCTGCTGCCCATGACAGCTCCCGAGCAGGTTAAACTTGCCGTTCTGGTAAAGAGCGAGGGAAAGCTGGTCGATTTCACCGACCACTTTCGCCAGACTGCTCCTGTTGCTCAGGAAGGGTTGTATACCCGACTCGACTTCGACTGGCCCCAGGATGATGTCAGCAGACGTCGCATGGCGTGGCTGCATCTGGTGGTCTCGGTCACCACGGCGGAGGGAAACAAGTTGTTTGAGGAGCAGGGGGGTCTGCGTTTCTCCCTCAATCTGCAGCAGTTGCAGGGGCTGGAAGAGGCCAAGTTGGCCGGGGATGAGCCGGGCTGGAGCCAGGTGGAAGCGTTGGAGGAGGATGACAACTTCCCCCTGACCCGTGGCAAGATAGTGGCCCAGTTGCAACCCCTGCTGAACCGATAACGAGGACCTATGAAACATTCCCCATTGCCGTTTTTCGCTGGCCAGCACCGCCAGGAACGCCTCGGCGCTCGTACCGTATTCAGCCCCCTGCCGGTGATGACCAATGTGCCGCCGGTACGGCGCACCGACTGGCTGACCAAGAAGCTCCCCCACTATATCGAACTAGGGGGGGCTGGCAGCTCACTTTTGCAAACCCAATTGATGTATTTGTTCTGGGTTCTTGGATTGATTCTTTTCTCTTTTGTATTTTGGGGACCCCCTGGAAATGGCATGAGCAATGGGCATGGCTGGGCTGGTGTTTGGGCCGGACTTTATCAGGAGGTCTGGGTGGGACCAGACCAATGGGTAATGGAATTTAGCTGGATGAACTTGTTAGGCGCCATTATCGGATTGGTTACGGGCCCAGGATTTGCTCTGTTATTTACAGGTAAGTTGTTATGGGAGCATCAGCAGCAGTTGCGCCGGGTGTTGCCATTTCGCTTTCACCGCCAGCGTCGCGAGGTGATGCTGTCGCGTTGGGACAAGCACACCAAGCGCACCGAAGTCCGGATTTTCCCCTGGGAAGAGATGTGCGCCATGGTGGGAGAGGGCTCTGCGGTGTCGGTGAGTGGTGTCATGACCATGGCGAGCCTGTTTTTTGGTATCAACTCGGACGAGCGACCCGGCCACTTCTGGTCCGGCATGAACGTCGGCACCCTCAGCAAGGAGGTGGGGGCCGGCGAGTGGGAGATGATCCGCCGCTATATGGAAGAGGGGCCCGAGGTCATCGATGAGCCGGCCCCGGTCACCTTTGACGGTATGATTGAGGAGTTTTGCCGGGAGCAGAAGATACCCCGCAGCGCCTTCTCCCCCTTGCGCCGCCTCTGGTGGGAACTGAACGGCACCCGCTTTGGCATACTGCGCATCAATATCCAGAGCCGCTTGCAGCAGCGCTTTGCAGAACGCTACTTCGCCTCTCATCCCGAGCTGGCAGTCTGGAGTGAGCCATTGCCACCCGAGCAGTGGGCCAAGCCGAGCGAGCGGTTGACCCGTTGCAACCAGCTGCTGGCGGAACAATATGCCCAGGGCCGGAACATCTTCACTGTGGGTGACGTGCGTGAGTTGCTGGGGGAGGAGATAACCCCGCAGGCCGCTCAGGCGTTGGCACCCTAATGGATACCATCGTTGGTGGGATGTGACTGCCACCCACCTGACAGCATCGATATAGAGCACGGATGAAACACTCAACATTGCCATTTTTTGCCGGCCAGCACCGCCAGGAGCGCTTCGGCGCCCGTACCGTATTCAGCCCCTGCCGGTGATGACCAATGTGCCACCGGTGCGCCGCACCGACTGGCTGACCAAAAAGCACCCTCACTATATCGAGCTGGGGGGGGGGCGGGCGGCTCTCTCTTTCAAACCCAAATACTCTATTCGTTTTGGGTGCTCGGATTCGTTCTTTTCTCTTTTGCATTTTGGGGGCCACCCGACAATGGGATGAGTGATGAACAGGGCTGGGCTGGCGTCTGGGCTGGCAACTATCAGGAGGTCTGGGTAGGGCATAACCAGTGGGTGATGGAGTTTAGCTGGATGAATCTGCTGGGGGCCGTTGTGTTACTAGGAATGGGGCCCGGTTTTGCCTTGTTTTTGACATTAAAAATGTTGTGGGAGCATCAACAACAACTTCGCCGAGTATTCCCGTTCCGTTTTCACCGCCAGCGCCGCGAAGTGATGCTGTCGCGCTGGGACAAGCGTACCAAGCGCACCGAAGTCCGGATTTTCCCTTGGGAAGAGATGTGCGCCATGGTGGGAGAGGGCTCAGCCGTCTCGGTGAGTGGTGTCATGACCATGGCAAGCCTGTTTTTCGGTATCAACTCGGACGAGCGACCCGGCCACTTCTGGTCCGGCATGAACGTCGGCACCCTCAGCAAAGAGGTGGGGGCCGGCGAGTGGGAGATGCTCCGCCGTTATATGGAAGAGGGGCCAGAGGCCATCGACGAGCCGGCCCCGGTCACCTTTGACGGCATGATTGAGGAGTTCTGTCGGGAGCAGAAAATACCCCGCAGCGCCTTCTCCCCTCTGCGCCGCCTCTGGTGGGAACTGAACGGCACCCGTTTTGGCATACTGCGCATCAATATCCAGAGCCGCTTGCAGCAGCGCTTTGCAGAACGCTACTTCGCCTCCCATCCCGAGCTGGCAGCCTGGAGTGAGCCATTGCCACCCGAGCAGTGGGCCAAACCGAGCGAGCGGTTGACCCGTTGCAACCAGCTGCTGGCGGAACAATATGCCCAGGGCCAGAACATCTTCACCGTGGGTGACGTGCGTGAGTTACTGGGGGAGGAGATAACCCCGCAGGCCGTTCAGGCGTTGACCCCTTCACCCCATGAGTCGGTTTGCTCTGCCTAAGTGGGCTCTATCTGCTTCGCAAGGCGAGATGGAAAGATACCTAAAGTTGCAATTATCACTACCAGCTCGCTTGTTCTAGTAGAGAACGACTCAAGGTTATAGACCGGGCCATGACCAGCATAGATGGTGCAGTAGATCCTGAAGCAGATTAGTTATGGGATGAGGATAACTTGGCAAGATATTTTATATCCCATGATGTTTCAGTTTTTACTATTTAGACTCTTAAAGTTGCAATATATTTTTTTGTCAATGTCAGGATTTTATTTTCTCTTACTCCAAGCATCACATCAAGGAGATGTCATTGTTAAGCTATTTTATACCCATCTTAATAAGCCTTATCAAGGCCATGACGTTGCTTTGTTGGTGGTCAGATAACTCTTTGCGTCAGAAGGAAAGGGATGACGCAATTGCTCGATTGAAGGTGAGGAGTAAAACTGCTGATGAGTTATCTGATGAGGATCTGGTTTGGCTGAGAAAGATATACAAACGGCGATTTACCGATAGAACTATCTATCAACATGAAGGTCTTTATAACGTGCGTCAATTGGCGCCAGGATGGCGGCAACGTTGGCAGGATACCTGTGTAGGTGACGTGAGAGTGGAGTCTATTTATTGGCTGCCAGCCACTTACAGCGAGGGTTCATCCCGTAGTGTTGTTATCCGGGGTCTTATCTATAAAGATGCGCTCTACGCCGTCAGTGTAGATGGCGCTTTCCTTGTTTCTGAAGTTCGTAAGTCAGAGGAACTGTCCAAACAGTGGGTGCCCAGAGAATGTGATGTTGTCTATCTTGAAGCCTTACATATCATCATTCCTATATTTTCAATATTTACTTTTATTTTCTCTTTCGAAAATAGCATCCCCACTTTGTTAATATTAACTATCCTAATACTCGGTATATTGGGCGGTTATTCATGGATAGTCTTAACATTGCACCGTTTGTTTGTGCTTGATGGACAGTGCTTGCTCCTGCCAGCTAATAGTGTTTTTGGCGAAAGGAAAGTCATCAATGGATACATGGTCAGTGATCCCGCAAAGAAGTTGCAGCCAGGGGAGTGTTATAGACTCCATTGCCAGCTCACTCACCGTGAATTATTTTTCTCCCCAGAGCGAATAAATAATAAAGAATATGTAGATGGTACCCAATCCCTCCTTTTTGGTTCTCGTCAATTTAACTGCGCTTTGGCATTGTTTTTTTTGATTTTGCATATTGTTTTGCTTCACAACCTATACCAGTCACCTGCTTACCAAATCCATACTGGAATTACAGAATATAATAGGGAAATAGCAGTCGATAGCAATAACTTCTCCACGTTATACGATTTGTCATCACAAGACTTTATTCATGTAAGTGGTGTTTTAGCCATTGCAAATGGGGCCGATGATACAGTTTGTCTTCGTGATAAGAGTTCGATCGACATCAAAGGTATAAAAAATTCTGCTCAGCATATCATAGGTATGGATTACAGTGCCGAGTCTGACTTTGAGGGTGCTTTATCAGAGCGTTATCCTGAACTTTATAAATACCTTGTAAATATGAAACTCGGTAAGCAGGTGAGTTGTCCGATCACCGTTCGCGTAACTGGGAAAATTGAATATAATTTTCACACATCTCCAGCATTCATTCTTGAATACATTTCAAAATATGTGGTTGATGATCCCGGGGTTTTAGGTAGAAGGATTTATGAAAGCTTTTATGGTCCAGCAGAGTTGGTTACGTCCCCATCTGCTAAAAGACAAGAAGTAAAAAAAGTAATCAGCCCGATAATTAATAATGACATCATTGTTAGTGGTGTTTCACACTATGTTTATGGCGATGAGATTTCAGAAAGATATTCGTGTTCTGGCTTGGTTGTGAGTATAGAAAAAAATCCAGATGGAAGTGTTATTGTTTTTTTGAATGATGAGTTCCATCCAACTCAGGTAGAGGAGGTTGAGAGTGTTTACTATAAGATATTGATCAATATCATCTTGGTTTTCACCTATTTAATAACGTTTCTGGGGTTCCTGATTGGATGGTTCAGGGCGTCGGGAGAATCTCCCAGCATGCCGGCTTCCAGCTCCACATAATTGCTGATTAGCCAAATTGAGCCGGCAAAATATAGCATTATGAGTGCCAAGTCCAAGCTGATAGAGATGTGGTGTAGCCATGAAACCGATAGCTCTTGTCTTTAAAGCTCTCCTCTTTATCATCAAGTTCTACATGACGTTGATTCAAAGCTGGTGCGGGATCAGCCCAATCAGATGCTGCAGGCTTTTTTGACGGGGATGGCGGCGGGTGGCGAGGCTGATGCGGGTGGTGAGCGGCTCGGTAGCGATGGGGTGATAGCTGACGCCGTGGGGATGCAGCTCGCTGACCGAGCGCGGGATGATGGCGACCCCGAAGCCGGCCTGCACCATGCCGACGGTGGAGATCACCTGCGGGCTCTGGCTGCCGAGGCGAGGGCTGAAGCCGGCCCGCTGACAGCGCTGGGTGATGGCGTCGTGCAGCCCGGGCCCGAGCTCGCGAGGGAACAGGATGAAGGGATCCTGCGCCAGCGCCTCGATGGGAATGGCACCACTGCCGGTCAGCGGATGGTGCGGGGGGAGGGCGATCAGCATCTCCTCCTCATCGATCAGGTGGTGAGCCAGCGCCGAGCTGCTGCTGCAGGGCAGGCGCAGGATGGCGGCATCCAGCTCTTCGCTCACCAGATCGCGCACCAGATTGGGCATGCTGTTCTCGATGGGGTGCAGGCTGACCTCCGGCCAGGCCTGGCGAAAGTCGTGGATGAGTTGCAGCACGCTCGGGTGCAGCACGGTGGAGCCGGCAAAGCCGAGGCGCAGCGAGCCCAGCTGGCCACGAGCGATACGCCTGGCCTTCTGCATGGCCTGCTCGGTCTGTGCCAGTATCCCCTTGGCATCCTGATAGAGGCTCAGCCCCGCCTCGGTCAGCTCCACACTGCGGGTCAGCCGGTGAAACAGCGGCGTGCCCACCTCCTGTTCGAATTTGCGGATCTGCTGGCTGAGCGGCGGCTGGGCCATGCCCAGCGCCTCGGCGGCGCGGGTAAAGCTCTGTTTGTCTGCCACGGCCACCAGGTAGCGCAGGTAACGGAATTCCATATCTGGTACGTCTCGAAGCTGATGGGTTTGGATATTGGTATCAAACTGTGATCTTGGTCACTATTGAATCCTGATTTGCCAACCTAACAGGATTGGAGGTGAAATCCAAATGGAAACCAATTCGTCATGTGACTGCGCCATCGAGATCAGCCAGCAGTTTGCCCGCTGGCAGGCTCGCCAGGGGGGCGGCGAGGTCTACCAGAGCTCCCTGATGAGTGCCCTGCTGGCGGGGGTTTACGAGGGGGAGACCACCATGGCCGACCTGCTGCGCCACGGTGACTTCGGCCTCGGGACCTTCAACCGGCTCGACGGCGAGCTGATTGCCTTCGAGCGCCAGATCCACCAGCTCAAGGCTGACGGCTCGGCCCGCCCGGCCCGCGCCGAGCAGAAGACCCCGTTCGCGGTGATGACCCACTTTCGCCCCTGCCTGCAGCGCCGCTTCGATCATCCCCTGAGCCGCGAGGAGATCCACCAGTGGGTGGATCGGTTGGTGGGCACCGACAACGTCTTCGTCGCCTTTCGACTCGACGGCCTGTTCGAGCAGGCGCAGGTGCGCACCGTCCCCTGCCAGAGTCCTCCCTACAAGCCCATGCTGGAGGCCATCGAGGCCCAGCCGCTGTTCTCGTTCAGCCAGCGCCGCGGCACCCTGGTGGGCTTTCGTTGCCCGCCCTTCGTGCAGGGGATCAACGTGGCCGGTTATCACGAGCACTTCATCACCGAGGATCGCCGGGGTGGCGGCCACATCCTCGACTACGCCATGGGCCACGGCCAGCTGCAGCTGTCGGTAGTGCAACATCTCAACATCGAGCTGCCTCGCAATCCGGCTTTTCAACAGGCCGACCTCAATCCCGCCGATCTGGACCGCGCCATCCGCGCCGCCGAAGGCTGAGCCCTTCGCTTAACAAGGAGTGACATCATGGAAAATCAACACTGGGCCTGTGGGGCCGAACTGGTGGTGCGCCATCTGGAAGCGCAAGGGGTCAAGCAGGTATTCGGCATTCCCGGGGCCAAGATCGACAGGGTATTCGATGCGCTGGAGGACTCCCCCATCGAAACCATAGTGGTGCGTCACGAAGCGAATGCCGCCTTCATGGCCGCCGCCGTCGGCCGACTGACCGGCAAGGCCGGGGTGGCGCTGGTGACCTCGGGGCCGGGCTGCGCCAACCTCATCACCGGTCTTGCCACCGCCACCTCGGAAGGGGATGCCATGGTGGCGCTGGGCGGTGCCGTGCGACGGGCCGACGGCCTCAAGCTCACTCACCAGAGCCTGGATACTGTCAGCCTGTGCCGGCCGGTCACCAAGTTCAGCGCCCAGGTGGGCACAGGATCCGCCCTCTCCGAGGTGATGGCCAACGCCTTTCGCAGCGCCGAGCTGGGGCGGCCCGGGGCGGCTTTCGTCAGCCTGCCGATGGACATCATCAACGAGCCGGCCGATGGCGCCATCCTGGTGCCGAGTGCCATCCCCGAGCCGGGGGCGGCCGACGAGCGTGGCATCGATCGGGCGCTGAGTCTGCTGGCGCAGGCCCGCAAGCCGGTGGTGCTGCTCGGCCTGCTGGCCAGCCGGCCGGAGAACTCCCTCGCGGTGCGCGCCTTCCTCGACAAGAGCCGGTTGCCGGTGACGGGGACCTATCAGGCGGCCGGGGTGGTGGATACCCACCATTTCGACGACTTCGCCGGGCGGGTAGGGCTGTTCAACAACCAGCCGGGGGACAAGCTGCTGCAGGATGCGGATCTGGTGGTCTGCATCGGTTACAGCCCCATCGAATACGACCCCGTGCTGTGGAACGGCACCGGCGAACGCCAGCTGCTGCATATCGATGCGCTGCCGGCGGAGATCGACAGCAGCTACTGCCCGGCTGTGGAGCTGGTGGGCTCCATCAGCGCCAACCTGGCGCGGCTGACCCGGATGCTGCACCAGCCGCTGGCGCGGGATCCGGCCATTACCGCGCTGCTCGGCGAGATCCGTGCCCAGCGCCATCAGCTCGCCGAACATGCCGGCCGGCTGGGGGGCACCCCCATCCATCCGCTGCGCATCGTCAAGGAGCTGCAGGACATCATCGGGCAGGACATGACCCTGTGCGTGGACATGGGCAGCTTCCACATCTGGATTGCCCGTTACCTCTACAGCTTCCGGGCTCGCCAGGTGCTCATCTCCAACGGCCAGCAGACCATGGGGGTGGCGCTGCCCTGGGCCATCGGGGCCGCCATGGTGCGGCCGGGGGAGAAGATCATCTCGGTGTCCGGTGATGGCAGCTTCATGCAGTCGAGCATGGAGCTGGAGACCGCGGTGCGGCTCAAGTCCAACATAGTGCACATCATCTGGGTCGATAACGGCTACAACATGGTGGCGATGCAGGAGGAGAAAAAGTACTGCCGCAGCTCCGGAGTGAGTTTCGGCCCCATCAACTTCAAGGTCTATGCCGAGTCGTTCGGGGCCGCCGGGTTTGCCGTTACCTGTGCCGAGGATCTGCGAGCGACCCTGCGCGCCGCCATGGCGGTGAGCGGGCCGGCGGTGGTGGCCATCCCGGTGGATTACAGCGACAACCACCTGCTGATGGAGCAGCTCAGACCGGAAATGCTCAGTTGAGCCGGAGTTGAACCGGCAGACAGCTTGCAGTCCGCCTCAAAGCAGAGCGCCCCTTGCCAATCGGCAAGGGGCGCTCTGTCATTGCGAAAGGAAGAGTCACTCAGGGGATGAGCTAGAGGGGCAACACCATGGGGTCGGCCACCGCACGGGCGGCTTCGTCACCGCGCAGCACCCGCACCAGCTCGAGGGCGAACTCGATGGCGGTGCCCGGCCCCTGGCTGGTGATCAGGCAATGGGCCTGATCGGTCACCACTCGCGCCATGCTGAGCTGCGCTGCGGGTAGGCGGGCCTGAAAACCGGGATGGCAGGTGGCGCTGGCATCCCCCAGCAGAGCGTGGTGCTGCAGCACCACGGCGGGGGCGGCGCAGATGGCAGCCCGCCAGCGCTGCGCTGCCGCCTGCGCCTTGAGCAGGGCGATGGCACGCGGCGTATCGCGGATAACCTCGCTGCCGGGCAGGCCGCCCGGCACGACGATGGCCTCGAACACCTGGTCAGCCAGCTCGTCGAGGTGGCAATCCGCCACCAGCTGCACCCCGCGGGAGGCGCGGATCTGGCGCTGCCCGGCCGGACAGCAGGAGGCGAGTACCACCTCGATGGCTCCGCGCACCAGGGTATCGACGATGGCGACCGTCTCGATCTCTTCCGACCCGGGGGCCACCAGTACCAGAACGCTCATCCTTTGCTCCTTGCGTTGGCGAGCCCGCTGGGCTCACTGCTTCTCTTTGATGGCCTGATAGAGACCCTGATTGACCGGCACCGCGATGCCGTGGCTGGCAGCCCGGGCCAGCAGGAAGCCGGTGATGGCCTCGATCTCGGTCTCGCGCCCCTGCTCCATGTCCTGATACATGGAAGAGTAATTGTCGGCGGTGAGCTCCACCACCGTCATGACCCGGCGCAGCAGTTCGTCGCTGCCGGTGGGCTGGCCCTCGGCCTGCATCACGTCCGCCACTTCCACGCAGATCTGCTGCAGGGCATCGGCAAAGCGCGGGCCGGCCAGCTCGCCATTCTTGAGCTTGTAGAGCGCGGTGAGCGGGTTGATGGCGCAGTTGACCGCCAATTTCTGCCACTGGCGCGCCTGGATCTGTTCATCCCAGCCGGCCTGGCCGAGGGCGGCCGCCAGATCGTCAGCCAGGGCGGCGTAGTCTCTGGCCGCCTCGTTGACCGGGCCGAGCCAGGTTTCGCCCTTGCCGGTGTGGCGGAACACGAAGTGGCCGCTCTGCATGGCGCCATGGCTGGTGACGCCGGCGATGATCGGATTGTGCGGGAACAGGGCGACTACCTGCTCGGCGATCCCCATGCCGTTGTGCAGCAGCACGATGGGCACATTGGTCGCCAGCTGGCCCACCAGCGGAGTCAGCGCCTCGATGACCTGGCCGGCCTTGGTCATCACCAGCAGCCGTTTGACTTGGCCGGGCTGACTGATGAAACCGCGCTCGATGTTGATGAGCTGGGTGTGGCCCTCCAGCGAGGTGAAGTCGATGCCTGGGTGCAGGGTGGAGCGGTGGCGCTCGCGCAGCAAGACGCGAGTGGCCTGGCCGCTTTGAGTCAACAGGGAGGCGAAGACGCCGCCCAGGGCGCCGCAGCCCAGCAGTGTCCATTGGGGGGAGGAGGTGTGTCGACTTTGTGTCAGGTTGTAATCGCGTGATCCGCTTGGCATGGAGAGACTCAATCAAGGTAGGGGCTGCATTCCAGTCAACCGCCTGCCGGGGATAAGTGAAGATGTCGCCTGGCGGACACCAGAAACGAGTTCATCATCTTGCTGCGAGGTCGTGATCAAGGCTTGTATGAAGCTTGCTTATAGGGAACTGGTAGCTCACATATTCATATACGTGCCGGCTCCTGCGCAGCGCCTTACCTTGCGGACGACCTCTCGCGGCAGATCTTGAACAGGTTCTAACGGGTCTCGCCATTCCTGTGCGCAGGGGATTCTAGCAGAGCAGCCCCATCGAAATCAGCAAATTTGCCGTAATTCTGGTAGATTTGCCCCCTTATAGCGCAACATGAGGAGCCCACTATGCCGTCATTCGATATTGTCTCTGAAGTCAAAATGAACGAGGTGTTGAACGCCGTCGACAACGCCAATCGTGAACTGGCGACCCGTTTCGATTTTCGTGGTGTTGAAGCCAGCTTCGAATTGAACAAGGAAGAGGTCAAGCTGGAGGCCGATGCCGATTTCCAGCTCAAGCAGATGGTCGAGATCCTGCGCGCTGCCCTGCTCAAGCGCAACATCGAGAACAGCTCCATGGACGTGGGTGACAGCATTCACTCCGGCAAGCGCTTCCACCTGACCGTGAAGTTCAAGCAGGGCATCGACAAAGAGATCGCCAAGAAGCTGGTGAAGCTGATCAAGGATTCCAAGATCAAGGTACAGGCCGCCATTCAGGGTGACGAAGTGCGCGTCACCGGCAAGAAGCGTGACGACCTGCAGGAGACCATGGCCCTGGTGCGCGGCGCCGAGCTGGGTCAGCCGATGCAGTTCCAGAATTTCCGCGACTGATGATGGCCGGGGGAGGGCTCGGCTCTCCCCTGTTGTCGGCAGCAAGCCATAAATAAACCGGAGCAGCTGCTCCGGTTTTTTGTATCCCTGATACCCGTTCGATTAGAACTTGTAGGTAACGGAGAAGTAGTGGCCGAAACCAGTGGTCTTCAGACCGTAGGAACCGTTCTGGATGCCGTAGATGTCGTTGAAGTACTTCAGACCGTAACCGACAGCGTAGCGGTCGGAGTGCCAGTACAGGCCGTTGAACATGGCGGTACCGTCGGTGGAAGTGTCCTTGGCATCAAACAGGTGATCCAGGTAACCCTGATAGGCTACGAAGCTGCCGTTGGAGAAGGTGTAGAAAGGCTTGAACCAGTTCATGGAGAACTGATAGCCGTTCCAGCCCTGTTCGCCACCGCCTTCGTTAACGTGACGTGCATACAGGTTCATGCCCATTTTGCCGAACCAGGGCACCATGACGTCTGCACCCAGACCGGTCATGGCTTCGAACAGGCCATCCGGACCACCTACGTTGACCAGGTTAGCGATGTAGACCTCTTGCACCGGACCAAAGGAGAGATCTTTGCCGGTCATGGCATCGATGGAGATACGCGGAGCAAATTTGATGAACAGGTTATCTTGGTTGTGCTTGTCGTCGTGACGGTTCTGGAAGATGTCGAAGACGTCGACGTAACCATACAGATCAAAGATACCGGAACGGCCACCAAACTCCATTTCGAAGTAGGTATCGTTGTAGCCACCTTCAGCATCCTTGTAAGGCATCTGGTCGATGGTGTGCATGACGTTGAACTGCATCCACTTGTAGTCATTCTTGTGGATGTCACCGCTGTAGTCAGCAGCGAAGGCCGGGGTAGCGGCGGCAGCCAGCAGACCGGCAGCGATCAGAGTCTTGGTAAATTTGGCCATTTTATTGGTCTCTTGTGCGTTAGTTGAGGTTTTCCGTAGCCTGCCCACAAGGAGCGGAAGGGATTCTAGCCAAATAAATTCATCGGAGAAACCAGCACCGGGGAACTTTATTCGGAAGTGTGAATCTAATCACCCCCAACTTTACGCAAACGCTTGCTATTTATCCGATTGCGAGAGCAAGGGTCTTCCTCGTTTGGCAACCATCACGATCAGGATCAGCACCGGAATACCGAGCAGGCTGGTGCTGATGAAGAAGCTGCTGTAGCCGAACTGTTCGACAAAACGGCCGGAAAAACCCGCCAGCAACTTGGGCAGCAGCAGCATCACCGAGCTGAACAAGGCGTACTGGGTGGCGGAGAAGGCCACGTTGGTCAGGCTCGACAGATAGGTCACGAAGGCGGCCGTGGCAATGCCGGCACTGAGGTTGTCCAGCGAGATGATCAGGGTCAGCAGCTCCAGGTTGTGGCCTACTTCATTGAGCAGGGCGAACAGCAGATTGGTGCTGGCGGTGAGCAGGGCGCCGAGGAACAGAATGCGCAGGGTGCCAAAGCGCATCACCAGCACACCGCCCAATGCGGCCCCCACCAGAGTCATGATGACCCCGTACACCTTGGTGATGGTGGCCACCTCGGTCTTGCTGAACTGCATGTCCACGTAGAAGCTGTTGGACATCACCCCCATCACCACGTCCGAGATGCGATAGCAGGCGATGAGCCCGAGGATCAGCAGGGCCGAGCCGCCGTAACGGCGGAAGAAGTCGGCAAACGGGCACCAGATGGCTTCGTGGCTCCAGGCGCCGAGCCCGGCCAGCGAAGCGGGCCAGCCACGGGCGAGCAACAAGGCCTTGTGGGCCGCCTGCTGCTCATTCTGGCTGGCAAGGTCGATCACCGGTTCGTGACAACAGAGGGTGGTGATGACGCCGAGGGACATCAATCCCGCCATCAGCAGATAGGTGAGTCGCCAGCCGTTGTAGTCATAGCCGCTGTTGCTGCCGAGCCAGGCGGCCAGCGCCAGTGCACCGGCGCCGGCCATGATCATCGCCAGCCGGTAACCGGTCATGTAGGAGGCCGCCATGGCCGCCTGCAGCCGCTCGGGGGCCGACTCGATGCGGTAGGCGTCGATGACGATGTCCTGGGTGGCGGAGGCAAACGCCACCAGCAGGGCGAACAGGGCCAGCTGGGCGAGCTGGGTCTTGGGATCGCAGAAGGCCATGCCCACCAGCGATGCGGCGATCAGCAACTGGGAAAACAGCATCCAGCTGCGGCGCCGGCCCAGCCAGCGAGAAAGCAGCGGGAGCGGCAGCCGATCCACCAGCGGTGACCACAGCCACTTGAAGCCGTAGGCCAGCGCCACCCAGCTCATGTAGCCGATGTCGGTCAGGCTGACATCCGCTTCGCGCAGCCAGAACGACAGGGTGCCGAACACCAGCAGCAGCGGCAGGCCGGAAGAAAATCCCATGGCAAACAGGATGAGAACCCGAGTCTCAAGGTAGACGGCGAGCGAGTCTCGCCAGCTCGGTGTACGGACAGTGTTCAAATACCTGACTCCTCTGGGAAAATTGCGCCATTTTGTCAGGTTCGAGAGGGATAGCCAAGGCAAGCCGGGGGTGGCGTTGCGCGACTCAGGGGCGCAGACCGATGCAGTGGCGCGGCAGCGGCCCGTCCGTGGTCAGGTAATTGGCGCATTCCATCAGCTGCAGGCGCAGCCAGACGTCGGCGATGATCTGCTGTTCATCCCATTGATGCAGGCTGTGCAGCAAGTGCCAGAATACCCCCTCCTGCTCGGAGGCGGGGTGCTTGTCGGCGGGAACCTGGGGCAGATCCTGCCAGTGGGACAACAGCTGCCAGCTCAGATCTTCCAGCTGTTGATAGGGGATCTCTCGTGCCAGAAAGTGACGAACCGTCTGGGCCAGCGGGATGGCGTGCTGGGCGATGTAATCATTGCAGGTCACCGGAACCTCCTTCTCCTCTTGTGGGCCTAGTCCCGAACAGCGGGGCAAGGCCAGAGTATAGAAAGGGGCGCCGGCGACCCAGCGCGCGGGGTAGCGGAATGTGATCCGCTCCGCGTTATTTGTCTGCCAGCAGCACCACTTTCTTGAGGATGATGGGGCTGGTGGGAACGTCATTGGCACGCAGGATCGGGCTGTAACCGGTCTGCACCTGGGCCAGCTTGTCCAGCACCTCCATGCCCTGCACCACCTGGCCAAACACGGTATAACCGGCGCCGGCATTGGCGTTGAGGTTGTTGTTGTCGACCAGGTTGAAGTAGAACTGGCGAGTGGCACTGTCGACCGCCTGGGTGCGGGCCATGGCGATGCTGCCGCGCTTGTTGGGCAGGCCGCCCTTGGACTCGTTGACCACGGGATCGAAGGTCGGCAGTTGCTGGAACTGCTGGTTGTAGCCGCCCCCCTGCACCACGAAGTCCTGGATCACCCGATGGAAGATGCTGCCGTCATAGCTGCCATCCGCCACATAGCGCAGGAAGTTCTTCACCGTCTGCGGCGCCTGTTTGGACGCCAGCTCCACCACGATATTGCCGTGGTTGGTCTCCATCCTGACCTTGGGGCCGGCGAATGCCAGCGGGGCGATCAGCATGGCCAGTAACCAGAGTTTTTTCATCTATCCGCTCCTCGCTCAGCTCGGCTGACCTTTGAGATAACCGCGCAGGGCGTTATCCGCCATGATCTGCTGCAGCAGGCTGCCCAGCTGCTGGTTCAGGATGGACTCCAGCTCGGCCATGCTCGGCTCACCCGGGCCTTCCTTGCTGGAGGACATGTTGAACTGCTTGGTCAGCTTGCTGCCCTGGAAATCGGCGATCACCTGCAGGCTGACGCGGGACTTGGTGACATAGGTGAAGGTCTTCTCTTCCACCGTGACCGCAGCGCTGGATATGGCCAGGGTCAGGTTGGTGGTACCGCTGTTGCCCACTTCCAGCCCCTGGCTGCGCAGCCCTTCCGCCAGCTTTTCGGCCAGCAGGTTGTTGAGCGGCTGTTCGCTGTTGACCAGTACGGCTGCCTTCTCTTTCTTCTTGATGGAGAAGACGTAGGCGGCTTCACGCTTGTCCACCCCTTCCAGGGTGATGCGGTTGCCGGAGTAGTACTGCTGATTGGAGGGGATCACCTGCGGGTTGAGCAGGGCAGTCTCCGGCCAGTGAGTCGCACAACCACCCAGCATCAGGGCGGCCAGCAGCAAGAGTGACTTTTTCATCATGGGTTTCCTTTAGCTTTCTGTTTAGCGTTTGATGGCTTTCAAAATAACGAATTTACTGTTCGACGCAACGACTTGTGCGTTGGCAAACAGGCGCTTGAGCTTGTTGTGATAATCCAGGTGACGGTTGCCTACTATCCAGAGTTCGCCGCCCTTGGGCAACACCCGATGGGCATCGCTGAACATCTGCCAGGCGATATGGTCGGTGATCGCCTGCAACTGGTGGAACGGCGGGTTGCAGAGGATCCGGTCCACCGAGCCGACCGCCACGCCGTCGAGGCAGTTGTTGACCAGGAAGTGGGCGCGGGGCAGGGCAGCCGGCAGATTGTGTTCGACGTTGAGCCAGGCCGAGGCGACCGCCATGTGGGACTCGTCGATGAAGGTCACCTCCACCTCGGCGTCTCGTGCCAGCAGGGAGAGCCCCAGCACGCCGTTGCCGCAACCCAGATCGATCACCTTGCGGGCGCTGTGGATCGGCAGGTTGTCCAGCATGAAGCGGGCGCCGATGTCCAGACTGGTGCGTGAAAACACATTGGCGTGGTTGTGGATGAGCATGTCGGTGCCCTCCAGCGGCCAGATCGTGGGAAAGGGATTGGCCAGCGCGGGCCGTTCGGCAGGCGTAGCGGCCGGTGTGCAGTGGATGAGGCGGGCCTTCTTCCAGGCCAGCGAGGTGCGGGTCGGCCCCAGGTATTTTTCAAACAGCGCCAGAGTGGAGCTGTGGATGTCCTTGGCCTTGCCGGCGGCGATGACGCGGGTAGCGGGGGTGGCCACCTGGCGCAGGGCCAGCAGTTGCTGCTCCAGCAGCGCCTGATACTTGGAGACCTTGATCACCACCAGTGCGGGGGCATCGGGCAGGGAGGCCAGTGCATCCTGCAGGCGGATGGCATGGGGATCCAGGCCGTTTTCCACGAGGTTGGCCAGGGTGGCCCGCTCGCTGATATGGGAGTCGGTCACGCTGACGGGAGCATGGCCGTGCAGGTAGGCGGCCAGCGCGCCGAAGCCGTCGTTCATGATGATGACCGGGCCGTCGCGCTCGAGGGGCTCCTCGGCCAGGGTGTTGATCAGGTACTCGTCTGCGGCGTCCCAGGCCTGCAACGGATCCTGGAGCTGGCGTGGATAGCGATACAGGGTCAGGCGACAATGGGCCGTGTCGAGAAGGGTTTGCATAGGCGAAGTGTCCAGCTGATTCATGTAACGGGCGCCGACGGGGCGCAAAGTGGCGCTATTCTAGCGGGGGCGGAGAATTTCACCAGCCCCGGCCGCCACGGCAGCGGGGGAAAAGCGTGCCATTTTCCCGTTCTAGACGATTTCGTCATCCGGCCAACCCTGGCTACAATGGCCGGACATCCACTTTGGGAGTTTTGCTCGTGACCATGCAACAACAGATCGAGGCCAAGCTGGCCGCCGCCTTGTCCCCCAGCCATCTGGAAGTGATCAACGAAAGCTACATGCACCGGGTGGCGCCGGGATCCGAGAGCCACTTCAAGGTGGTGGTGGTGAGCCAGGCGTTCGAGGGGCAGCGGCTGCTGGGGCGTCATCGTCAGGTCAACGGAGTGCTGGCCGAAGAGTTGGCGGGAGCCATTCATGCATTGGCGCTGCATACCTATACCGAGCAGGAGTGGCAACAGCGGGAGCAGGCACCGACCACCCCCAGCTGCGTCAGCAAAAACGGCCTCTCCTAAGGCTATTGACGAATTGATTACTCAATCTGCGACTAATTAACAATTCATAAACGTTTTCCGGTGGCGTTCCGGGCTGTGGAACGGGACGCCAACCTCCCGCCCTGACATCAAGATTTCTAATCCTTTTTTGAACATAAAAACCATTACCTATTTTTAGGTAATAATGGCTAACTCGAAGCCGCGCCTGAGGTTTCGTGAAAAAAAGCTGCGTGATTAAATTTCGATGATTTTGTGATAGAGCGGGGATTTTCCCCATTTTGCATGGCAGGCAACTCGCCATAAGTGGTAAACTCAGGCGCTTTTGAATGACCCTGTATGTTGCTGATTTGTTTATTTCTTCGACATCATCCCGCAACATCAACGGGCTCATTCAACAACTCGTCGTGATGTATTTCTCGGCGCTAACCAACCTGTCTTCCCTTAACGGTAGTGCAAGTGAGTATGATTACAATTAAAAGAGGACTGGACATCCCCGTGCTGGGTGCTCCGGAGCAAGTAATCTACGATGGCCCGGCCATCACCCGTGTTGCTACACTCGGCGAAGAGTTCGTGGGGATGCGTCCTACTATGTTTGTCAAAGTAGGTGATCGCGTCATTAAAGGTCAGGAGCTCTTCGAAGATAAGAAGAATCCCGGCGTTAAATTCACGGCCCCCGCCACCGGTGTGGTTTCAGAGATCAACCGGGGTGCCAAGCGCATTCTGCAATCCGTTGTCATCGATATCGATGGGTCCGACGAGCAGGTGACCTTCGAGCACTTTGCCTCTGCCGAGCTGGCCAAGCTCGAGCGCAGCAAGGTGCAGGAGATCCTGGTCGCGTCCGGCCAATGGACCGCGTTGCGTACCCGCCCGTTCAGCAAGGTGCCGGCCGTGGGTTCCACCCCTCGCGCCATCTTCGTCACCGCCATGGACACCAACCCGCTGGCTGCCAGTGCGGAGCTGATCATCAAGGAACAGGCCCAGGCTTTCCTCGACGGTCTGGCCGTGCTGACTCGTCTGACCGATGGCACCGTCTACGTCTGCAAGGGCGAGGCGAGCCTGCCGCACGCTTCCCTGGCGCAAGTCAAGGAAGAGGTGTTCGTCGGCCCGCACCCTGCCGGTCTGCCCGGTACCCACATCCACTTCCTGGACCCGATCGGTGCCAAGAAGGTGCAGTGGCACATCAACTATCAGGATGTGATCGCCTACGGCAAGCTGTTCACCACCGGTCAGATCTTTACCGACAAGGTGATCGCGCTGGCCGGCCCGAACGTGGTCAAACCGCGTCTGCTGCGCACCCGCATGGGCGCCTGCATCAGCCAGCTGACCAACAACGAGCTGCGTGCGGACGAGAATCGCATCATCTCCGGTTCCCTGCTGAGCGGTGCCAAGGCCGAAGGGGTACATGACTACCTGGGTCGCTACCACAATCAGGTCAGCGTACTGGGTGAAGGTCGCGAGAAAGAGTTCCTGGGTTGGGTCAATCCCAGCGCCAGCAAGTTCTCCATCACCCGTACCACCCTCTCTCACCTGATGAAGGGCAAACTCATCAACTTCACTACCACCACCAACGGTAGTGATCGCTCCATGGTGCCCATCGGCAACTATGAGCGCGTGATGCCGCTCGACATCCTGCCGACCCTGCTGCTGCGGGATCTGGTCTCCGGCGACACCGACAATGCGCAAGCACTCGGCTGTCTGGAACTGGATGAGGAAGATCTGGCGCTCTGTACCTTCGTCTGCCCCGGCAAGACCGAGTACGGCCCAGTCTTGCGTGAGTGCCTGACCAAGATCGAACTGGAAGGTTAAGCGATGAGTTTCAAGCAACTTCTTGAAAATATGGAACATCACTTCGAGCCGGGTGGCAAGTACGCCAAGTACTATGCCCTGTTCGAAGCGGCGTACACCCTGTTTTATACCCCGGGTTCCGTGACCCGCAATGCCGCCCACGTCCGTGATGCGATCGATCTGAAGCGCATGATGATCATGGTGTGGCTGGCCGTGTTCCCGGCCATGTTCTGGGGCATGTACAACGTCGGCAACCAATCCATCGCCGCCATCGCCCATCTGGGCACGGCTGCCGGTGCCGACACCTGGCAATACACCATCGCCACCCTGCTGGGTGCTTCGCTGGATCCGGCCGTTGCCGGCATCGGCAGCAAGATGTTGATCGGTGCTGCCCACTTCCTGCCCATCTACCTGACCGTGTTCCTGGTCGGTGGTTTCTGGGAAGTGCTGTTCGCCATGGTGCGCAAGCACGAGATCAACGAAGGCTTCTTCGTGACCTCCATCCTGTTCGCGCTGATCGTGCCGCCCGAGCTGCCCCTGTGGCAAGCTGCCCTGGGTATCACCTTCGGTGTGGTGCTGGCCAAGGAAGTGTTCGGTGGTACCGGCAAGAACTTCCTGAACCCGGCGCTGGCGGGTCGTGCCTTCCTGTTCTTCGCCTATCCGGGCCAGATTTCCGGTGATGCAGTCTGGGTTGCCGTCGATGGCTACTCGGGTGCCACCGCGCTGAGCCAGTGGGCTCAGGGCGGCCAGATGGCGCTGATCAACGGTGCCACCGGCCAGACCATCAGCTGGATGGACGCCTTCCTTGGCAACCTGCCCGGTTCCATCGGTGAAGTCTCCACCCTGATGATCCTCATCGGTGCGGCCATGATCGTCTACATGCGGATCGCCTCCTGGCGCATCATCGCCGGTGTGATGATCGGCATGGTTGCGACCTCCCTGCTGTTCAACGTCATCGGTTCCGATACCAACCCCATGTTCAACATGCCGTGGCACTGGCATCTGGTGCTGGGCGGCTTCGCCTTTGGTATGGCCTTCATGGCGACCGATCCGGTCTCCGCTGCCTTCACCAACAAGGGCAAGTGGTGGTATGGCGCCCTGATCGGGGTGATGGTGGTGCTGATCCGGGTGGTGAACCCCGCCTTCCCGGAAGGCATGATGCTGGCCATTCTGTTTGCCAACCTGTTTGCCCCCTTGTTTGACCATTTCGTGGCGCAGGCGAACATCAAGCGGAGGATCGCTCGTGGCGTTTAATAAAGACTCTACTGTCGGCACCCTCACCATAGTGACCGGTCTGTGCCTGGTCTGCTCCATCGTGGTCTCTGTGGCCGCCGTGGGACTGCGTCCGGCCCAGCTGGAAAACCGGGCGCTGGACAAGCAAAGCAACATTCTGTCCGTCGCCGGTGTCGACATCAGCAGCGTGGCCAAGCGCGATCTGGCCCAGCTGTACGGTGACAAGATTGAAGCGCGTCTGGTCGATTTGACTACCGGTGAGTTCGTTGACGGCGATGCCGACAACTTCGATACCAAGCTGGCGGCAAAAGACCCGGCCAAGAGCATTCGTCTGGCCCCGGCCGACGACAAGGCCGGCCTGCGTCAAATCTCCAAACTGATCCCGGTGTTCTTCGCGAAAGATGCCGAGGGCAAGGTCGACAACATCATCCTGCCGATCTACGGCCAGGGTCTGTGGTCCACCATGTACGCTTTCGTGGCGGTCGCGGCCGATGGCCAGACCATCAAGGGCATCACCTACTATGACCACGGTGAAACCCCGGGTCTGGGCGGCGAGATCGAAAACCCGGCCTGGCGCGAGCTGTTCGTCGGCAAGAAGCTGTTCGATCAGGATGGCATGCCGGCACTGCGGGTGATCAAGGGTCATGCTCCGGCTGGTTCCGAGCATGAGATCGACGGCCTGTCCGGCGCGACCCTGACCGGTAACGGCGTACAGCATACCTTCGACTTCTGGATGGGTCCCAAGGGCTTCGGTCCTTTCCTGGCCAAGGTTCGTGCAGGAGAAATCAACAATGGCTGACAAGAGCGAAATGAAAAAGTTGCTGTTGACGCCTGTGCTCGGCAACAACCCCATCGCACTGCAGGTGCTGGGGGTCTGTTCCGCGCTGGCCGTTACCAGCCAGATGAAGACGGCGTTCGTGATGACGCTGGCCGTTACAGCGGTCACCGCCTTCTCCAACCTGTTCATCTCCCTGATCCGCAACCAGATCCCGAACAGCGTGCGGATCATCGCCCAGATGGCGGTGATTGCCTCGCTGGTTATCGTGGTTGACCAGGTGCTCAAGGCGTATGCCTACGACATCTCCAAGCAGCTGTCGGTGTTCGTCGGCCTCATCATCACCAACTGTATCGTGATGGGGCGTGCCGAAGCCTATGCCATGAAGAGTGCCCCGCTGCCCTCCTTCCTGGACGGTATCGGCAACGGCCTGGGTTATGGCGCCGTGCTGCTGACCGTGGCCACCGTGCGTGAAATCCTGGGCTCCGGTACCTGGTTTGGCATCGAACTGCTGCCGCTGGTGAACAATGGCGGCTGGTATGTGCCCAACGGCCTGTTGCTGCTGCCGCCGAGTGCGTTCTTCATCATTGGTCTGATCATCTGGGGCGTACGCACCAAGGATCCCAAGCAGGTGGAGGCGAAGGATTAAGGTATGGAACACTATATCAGTCTGTTGATTCGCTCGATCTTCATCGAGAACCTGGCGCTCTCCTTCTTCCTGGGGATGTGTACCTTCCTGGCGGTGTCCAAGAAGGTCAAGACCGCCATGGGCCTGGGGATCGCCGTTATCGTGGTTCAGACCGTGGCCGTCCCGGCCAACAACCTGATCTACAACTACGTCCTCAAGGACGGTGCCCTGGTTTCCGGCCTGGATCTCAGCTTCCTGAGCTTCATCACCTTCATCGGGGTGATCGCGGCACTGGTGCAGATCCTGGAGATGGCGCTGGACAAGTACTTCCCGGCTCTCTACAACGCGCTCGGTATCTTCCTGCCGCTCATCACCGTGAACTGCGCCATCTTCGGTGGCGTCTCCTTCATGGTGCAGCGTGACTACAACTTCGTTGAGTCCGTGGTCTATGGCGTGGGTTCGGGTGCCGGCTGGATGCTTGCCATCGTCGCGATGGCGGGGATCCGCGAGAAGATGAAGTATTCCGATGTTCCAGAAGGCCTGCGTGGCCTCGGCATCACCTTCATCACCGCGGGTCTGATGGCGCTGGGCTTCATGTCCTTCTCTGGTATTTCCCTGTAATCGGAAAGGAAATATAGATGGAAATTATTCTGGGTGTGGTCATGTTCACCGTGATCCTGCTGGCCTTGGTGGCAGTCATTCTGTTCGCCAAGTCCAAGCTGGTGACCGCCGGTGACGTGACAATCAGCATCAACGGCGACCCGGCCAAGGCTGTGACCAGCCCGGCGGGTGGCAAGCTGCTCGGCGTGCTGGCCGGCAGCGGTATCTTCGTCTCCTCCGCCTGCGGCGGCGGCGGCTCCTGTGGTCAGTGCAAGGTACGGGTGAAATCCGGCGGCGGCGA
This sequence comes from Aeromonas sp. 1805, assembly GCF_013085525.1. NCBI lineage: Bacteria > Pseudomonadati > Pseudomonadota > Gammaproteobacteria > Aeromonadales > Aeromonadaceae > Aeromonas > Aeromonas sp. 1805. Next base: position 2,761,983 of record NZ_CP038515.1, read on the forward strand.
TATCCTGCCGACCGAGCTGGATCACATCAGCAAGGGCGAAGCCCGTCACGGCGAGCGTCTGGCCTGTCAGGTCACCGTTCGTTCCGACATGGACATCGAACTGCCGGAAGAGATCTTCGGGGTGAAGAAGTGGGACTGTACCGTCATCTCCAATGACAACAAGGCCACCTTCATCAAGGAGCTCAAGCTGCAGATCCCGGATGGCGAGAGCGTACCGTTCCGCGCCGGTGGTTATATCCAGATCGAAGCGCCGGCTCACCACGTGCAGTACAAGAACTTCGATATTCCCGAGGAGTATCGCGGTGACTGGGATCGCTTCAAGATCTTCGAGCTGGAGTCCAAGGTCAACGAGCCGATCATTCGTGCCTACTCCATGGCCAACTATCCGGAAGAGTTCGGCATCATCATGCTGAACGTGCGGATCGCGACCCCGCCGCCGAGCAACTGGACTGCCCCTCCCGGGCAGATGTCCTCCTACATCTTCAGCCTGAAGGCTGGCGACAAGGTGACCATCTCAGGTCCGTTCGGCGAGTTCTTCGCCAAGGACACCGATGCCGAGATGGTGTTCATCGGTGGTGGTGCCGGTATGGCGCCGATGCGTTCCCACATCTTCGATCAGCTGCGCCGTCTGAAGACCAAGCGCAAGATGAGCTTCTGGTACGGTGCCCGTTCCAAGCGCGAGATGTTCTATGTCGAAGACTTCGACATGCTGCAGGCCGAGAACGACAACTTCCAGTGGCACGTCGCCCTGTCCGATCCGCAACCGGAAGACAACTGGGACGGCTACACCGGCTTCATCCACAACGTGCTGTTCGAGAACTATCTCAAGAACCACGAGGCGCCGGAAGATTGCGAGTTCTATATGTGCGGGCCTCCCGTGATGAACGCTGCCGTCATCAACATGCTGAAAAACCTCGGTGTTGAAGACGAAAACATCCTGCTGGATGACTTTGGTGGTTAATCAATGCACAGTGTTGTAAAGACCTGGCTAGCCTTCGGGCTAGCCTTTTTCTTGACTGGGTGCGGTCAGGAACAAACGGTCCAATCGAAGCCGGAGATCCACATCACCGGCAGCACCATGGGTACCTATTACTCCATCAAGGTGGCGGACAGCGTCATCACGGATCCCGCCAAGTTCCAGGCCGAAGTCGATGTGCTGCTGGAGCGGGTCAACGATCAGATGTCGACCTACCGCCCGGATTCCGAGCTGTCGCGCTTCAACCAGCATCGCGGCTCAACGCCGGTGGTGGTCTCCCGCGATACCGCGCGGGTGGTGACCGAGGCCATTCACATTGGCCGTGAGAGCCGCGGGGCGCTGGACGTCACCGTCGGCCCCTTGGTTAATCTGTGGGGCTTCGGGCCCGATGCCAGACCGACCAAGATGCCCTCCGACGAGCTGATCACCCAGACCCGCCAGAAGACCGGGCTCGGCAATCTGCACGTGATCACCTCGGCCGATGCCGATACCCTGCAAAAGGACATCCCGGATCTCTATGTGGATCTCTCCGCCATCGCCAAGGGCTTTGGGGTCGACAAGGTGGCCGAGTATCTGGAGTCCATGGGCTCGCGCAACTATCTGGTGGAGATCGGTGGCGAGCTGCGGATCAACGGCGTCAACGGCAAGGGGCACCCCTGGCGCGTCGCCATCGAGAAGCCGACCGCCAACGCCGGTTCGGTGCAGGAAGTGATCGTGGCCGGTGACAACGGGGTGGCTACCTCGGGCGAGTACCGCAACTATTACGAGCTGGACGGCAAGCGCTTCTCCCACACCATCGATCCCATGACCGGCAAGCCGATCCAGCATCGGATGGTGTCGGTGACCGTCATTCACCCCTCCTGCATGACCGCAGACGGGCTGGCGACCGTGTTCATGGTGCTCGGGCCCGAGAAGAGCCTGGCCTATGCCAAGGAGCGGGGCTTGGCTATCTTTGTGATCACCAAGACGGATGATGGCTTCGAGGAGTCTTACTCCGATGCCTTCAAACAGTATCTGGTTAGAAAATAAGGGGCGGTAACATGCAGATTTTTTTGATCACCTTCGGGGTATTTCTGGCGGTAGTGGTGGCCATGGCCATCGGTTATATCTTCCAGAAGAAGACCATCTCCGGCTCCTGCGGCGGGCTCGGCAGCATAGGTATCGAAAAAGAGTGTGATTGCCCGGAACCCTGTGACAACCGCAAGAAGAAGATGGCCAAGGAAGAGGCCCGTCGCAAGATGCTGGCCGAAAACCGGATCATCTGAGCGGACAGGGCGCCGAGTCGTCCTCGACCCCGTGCCGGATAACCGACGGGCTGACCTGATGGTCAGCCCGTTTTTTTTGCAAAAGACTCAGTAGTCGTATTGCTGGCAGGCTTTCTTCTTGAACTCGGCCCGCCAGCGTGCCAGCTCCTCCCGGGTGCCCAGCTCGTCACCCTGTTTGATGGCCTGCTCCAGCGCCGCGATGCGGTCATACAGCCAGCTGCACTCGGCGGTCGGGTTGTCCTTGCTGCTGCCCGGCTGTGCCAGCAGGCAGAGCCCCAATCCCAGCCAAGCTATCTTCATCTCACCCTCCTTGCGTGATGCGTTAACCAATGGTGCCTTAAGAGTCTATATCTGACCCTCATTTCATGCCGATGGCAGAAATGGCAGCACTGGGTTAGCATAGGCTGGTTACCTGTTTATTCGTACAGTGGTATGCGCAAGATCATTCACATCGACATGGACTGCTTCTATGCCGCGGTAGAGATGCGGGACAACCCGGCGCTGCGCGAGGTGCCGCTGGCCATCGGCGGCTCGGCTGACAGGCGCGGCGTCATCTCGACCTGCAACTATGTGGCGCGCCGCTTCGGGGTGCGCTCCGCCATGCCGAGCGGCCTGGCACGCAAGCTCTGCCCGCCGCTGGTGCTCATTCCCGGCCGGATGGCGGTCTACAAGGAGGTTTCCCGTCAGCTGCGGGCCATCTTCCTGCGCTACACCGAGCAGGTGGAGCCGCTCTCCCTCGATGAGGCCTATCTCGATGTGACGATGAGCCCCTGCTGTGGCGGCAGTGCCACCCTGATGGCCCGCGAGATCCGCGCCGCGATCAAAGCCGAGCTGGGGCTGACCGCCTCGGCCGGGGTGGCGCCGAACAAGTTTCTGGCCAAGCTCGCCTCCGAGCAGCGCAAGCCGGACGGCCTGTTCGTGATCCGCCCGCAGGAGGTGGATGAGTTCGTGCGCCAGCTGCCGCTTGGCAAGTTGCCCGGCATCGGCCGCAAGACCGCGGACCGGCTGGAGTCGCTCGGCCTTTACTCCTGCGAAGATGCCCGCCAGCTCGGCAACGAGGAGCTGATCGCCCGTTTCGGCAAGCTCGGGGAGATGCTGGCCGGGCGGATCTGGGGCCACGACGAACAGCCGGTGCAGGCCCAGCGGGTGCGCAAGACCATAGGGGTGGAGACGACGCTCGCCAGCGACGTGCTGGATGAGGCCGCCTGCTGGCAGGTGCTCCGCCAGCTCATCCCCGAGCTGGAGCAGCGTTTCTCGGTCAGCCATGGCAAGGAGCAGCTGATGGGGCAGGGGATCAAGCTCAAGTTCGCCGATTTTCAGCAGACCACCGTCTACCGGCGCGGCGGTTACCAGCCGGAGCGGTTTCACGATCTGCTGCACGAAGGCTTGCTGCGGGCGCAGGGCAAACCCATTCGGCTACTGGGATTGGTGGTCGGCCTGCCCGCGGCCGGCGAAGTGAACCAACTTGCCCTGGATTTAGCGTGATAAGGTTAAGTTTTTGTTTCTAAAACCGATACACTGATCACATCTGTAAAAAGCTAGGAAATGGTGGCATGAGTTCTCTTTCTGTTCAGGGGCGGATCACCCTGATCGCCGGTTGTTGTTTGTTGGCCAGTGCCGGAGCCTTGGTGGCCTCTTCCCTCTTCAGTGCTGCCAACATGCAGGATCAGGTGCTGACCTCCACCACGGCGGAAGCCCAGAGTGCGGCCGAAAACTGGATGAAGGCGATGGGTTCGGAGCAGGCGGCCAAGGTGACCAGCTATCTGGACGAGGCCTACTTCCGGGCTACCCTGCTGGGGCAGGGGATCCTGTTCCAGCGCAAGAATGCGGCCGACAACTTCGGCTCCTCCGAAACGCTGCGTACCGCCGTGAATCAGCAACTGCACGATGCGGCCGCCTCCTCTGACAACCTGCTCGGCGTCTATGCGGTGTTCGAGCCGGATCAGCTCGACGGTGAAGACAGCAACTATCATGGCTCCAGCGCACTGGGCTCCAACGATCAGGGCCGTTTCTCCACCTATTGGGCGCGGGTCGACGGCAAGATAGAACCCGAGGTACAAAACGAATCCGTGCTGGCGGACGAGAGTCCGACGGCGGCCGGTGGGGTGGAGAACGAGTGGTATCGCTGCAGCATCCGCAGCAAGGTGCTCTGCCTGCTGGAACCCTACCTCGATGATGTGGGCTCGCAGAAGGTGCTGATGACCTCGGTGACCGTGCCCCTGCTGGAGCAAGAGAAGCTGCTCGGCATGGTCGGCGTCGATATCTCGCTGACCGCGCTGCAAAGCCTGGTCAAGGAGATGGATCAGGAGCTCTACGAGGGGCAGGGCAAGGTGCTGCTGGTCAGCAGCCAGGGCCGTGTCGCCGGCGTGGACGGCTTCGACGTCACTCTGGGCAGCCCGCTCGGCCAGCAGTATCAGACCCTGGCCGGCGAGCTGCAGGGCTGGCTGGGTCAGGGACAGGTCAGCAGCCGCTGGAGTCCTGACGGCACCCTGCTGCAGACCTTCGTGCCGGTCAAGATGCGGGGCACCGAGCAGAAATGGGGTATCTACATCGAGCTGCCGCGCAGTGTGGTGCTGGCATCGGCCCTCCAGCTGCAGGATGACCTCTCCGGTCAGGCCAGCCGCAGCGTGATGACCCAGCTGCTCATCGGCGGCCTCATCTCGGCGGTCGCCCTGATCTGCATCTGGCTGATGGCCCACCAGATAGTGGCCCCCATTCGCGCCGTGGTGGCCCGCCTCAAGGACATTGCCAGCGGCGAGGGGGACCTCACCCAGCGCATCGAGCTGCGTCGTGACGACGAGATTGGCGAGCTGGCCAAGTGGTTCAACAGCTTCCTCAACAAACTGCAGAGCACCATCAGCCAGGTCATCGATACCGTGGCCGGCACCCGTGCCAGCGCCGAACAGGCCGCCAGCGTTGCCGAGCGTACCAGTGCGGGCATGCAGGCCCAGTATCAGGAGGTGGATCTGGTGGCGACCGCGTTCGAGGAGCTGAGCGCCACCGCTCTGCAGGTAGCGGGTAATGCCAATTCGGCGGTGGCCGCGGCCAATCAGGCGGATACGGCGGCGCAGGAGGGCAAGTACGTGGTGGCGGATACCCAGGAGGCGATGCGCAAGCTGATGGCGGTGATCAGCGATGCCAAGCCGGTGGTGGAGCACCTGTCGGCCAACAGCGAGAACATCAACGACATCCTGGTGGTGATCCAGGGGATCGCCGAGCAGACCAACCTGCTGGCGCTCAATGCCGCCATCGAGGCGGCGCGGGCCGGTGAGCAGGGCCGTGGCTTTGCGGTGGTAGCGGACGAGGTGCGCAACCTGGCGGGTCGCACCCAGAACGCCATCGTCGAGATCCAGACCCTCATCGGCCAGCTGCAGTCCGGCACCGAGGCCGTGGTGAAGGCGATCATGACCGGCCACAGCCAGGCGGATCTGACGCTCACCAAGGTGGACCTGTCGGTCAGCGTGCTGGAGCAGATCATCCACGCGGTGGCGACCATCCATCAGATGAACGAGCAGATTGCCAGGGCGGCGCAGGAGCAGAGCGGGGTGGCGGACGAGATCAATCGCAACGTCAGCAACATTCGCGATGTGAGCCACACCATCCGCGCCGAGGCGGCCAGCTCCGCCGAAAACGGTCGCGAGTTGTCGGCGCTGGCCGACAAGCAGCAGCAACTGGTGGGGCAGTTCAAGGTATAGGGATAAGAAAAAAGGCGCCATCCAACCGGAGGCGCCAAACACATTCAGATGACAGACTGGGTTAAATCGGTCCGATTTAAACCCCTCTTCCCGCAGAGGAAGAAACACAACACCACAATCGCAGTCCAGTGACTCACAAAAATCACATGTAAACCAACATGGAAGAGAAAAAAGTGAGCCATATGACAACGGATTGCGAAGCGAATTATGTTTATTCACTGGTCGACCCGCAACCGACAAATTATAATGCGGCCCATTAGAAAAACTCATCGTCGGCTGGTCTCATGTCTCGTCGTTTACCCCCGCTCAATGCACTGAAAGCATTCGAAGCCGCGGCTCGTCATTTAAGCTTCACCCGGGCTGCGGAAGAGCTTTTCGTGACCCAGGCTGCCATCAGTCACCAGATCAAGGCGCTGGAAGAGTACCTCGGCATCAAGCTGTTTCGCCGCAAGAACCGCTCCCTGCTGTTGACCGAGGAGGGGCAGGGCTACTTCCTCGACATCAAGGACATCTTCACCTCTATCTCGGAGGCGACCGACAAGCTGCTGGCGCGCAGCGCCAAAGGGGCGCTCACCGTCTCTTTGCAGCCGAGTTTCGCCATCCAGTGGCTGGTGCCGCGGCTGGTAAAGTTCAGCGAGCGCCACCCCGACATCGATGTACGGATCAAGGCGGTGGACATGGACGAGGGCTCGCTCACCGACGATGTGGACGTGGCCATCTATTACGGCCGTGGCAACTGGCCTGGGCTGCGCGCCGACAAGCTGCACACCGAGTATCTGATCCCGGTCTGTTCGCCGTTGCTGCTGACCGGCCCCAAACCGCTGCGTACCCCGGACGATCTGACCCGCCACACCCTGCTGCACGACACCTCTCGCCGCGACTGGAAGGCCTGGTTTCGCCAGCTCGACATCGATGCGCCCAACGTCAATCAGGGGCCCATCTTCAGCCACTCCACCATGGTGATCCAGGCGGCCATTCACGGCCAGGGGGTGGCCCTTGGCCACAGCGTGCTGGCCCAGCCCGAAATAGAGGCCGGCCGCCTCATCTGCCCGTTCGAGCAGGTGCTGGTGAGCAAGAACGCCTTCTATCTGGTGTGCCAGGAGCAGCAGTCCGATCAGGGCAAGATAGTGGCCTTCCGCGACTGGATGCTGGAGCTGGTGGAGCAGGAGGAGGCCCGTCGCCGGGCACGGCTGGCCGATGCCTGAGGTGATCCGGGAGGGGGCTGTCGATGCCCCCGTCCGCATTCTGCTGGCCCATGGCGCCGGTGCGGGCATGGAGCACGCCTTTCTGGCCGAGCTGTCACGCCTGCTGGCCGGGCCGGACATCGAGGTGGTGCGCTTCAACTTCCCCTACATGAGCAAGCGCGCGCTGGATGGCAAACGCAGACCGCCGGACAGGCAACCCGTGTTGCTGGCGCACTGGCGCCAGATGGCGAAAGAGTTTGCTCATCCCCGGCTGTTTCTGGCTGGCAAGTCGATGGGCGGGCGGATGGCGGCCGAACTCTATCAGGATGGCGAGGACGAGATGAATGCTGCAGGATTGTTCATTCTCGGGTATCCTTTCCACCCCCCGGCCAACCCCGACCGCTGGCGGGGTGACGTGCTCAAGCAGATCAAGACGCCGACCCTGCTGTTGCAGGGGGAGCGCGATACTTTCGGCACCCGTGCCGAACTGGCTGATTTTCCCTTCTCACCCGCCGTATCGGTCCATTGGCTGACCGATGGTGATCATGGCTTCAAACCGCGCAAGAGCAGCGGGGTGAGCGAGCAGGAAAACCTGCGGCAGGCGGCCGGGCAGATCAAGAACTTCATCGCGACCATCCCGACGCGAGCGTGAGGATGGGAAGTGAAACGACGAGGAGGCAAGGGATGCAATTCCATCGACATTGGCTGGTGCTGGCGGGCGTGTTCGGCCTGACGGCAACTCTGCTGGGGGCCTATGGTGCCCATGGTCTGGCGGCAAGCGGGATCGAGCCTTCGCGTCTGGCGGCGTTCAATACCGCCGTGCAGTATCAGTTTTTCCACGCCCTGGCCCTGCTGGTGCTGGGGTGGTGCGGTGTGCGCAGCAAGGTCATCACCTTTGCTGGCACCGCCTTCGTGCTGGGGATCCTGGGATTCTCCGGCAGTATTTATGCCATGGTGCTGCTCGGCAGCAAGGGGCTGGGGCTGATTACCCCGGCCGGTGGCCTCTGTTTTATGTTGGGATGGGCGGCTCTGATATGGGCTGGCTGTCGTCTTGGAGGAAAAAATGAATAATCTGCTGCTTTATTGCCGCCCCGGTTTTGAGAAAGAGGCGGCGGCAGAGATCACCGAGCGTGCCAGTAACATGCAGTGCTACGGTTTCGCCCGGGTCAAGGACGACAGTGGTTACGTGATATTTGAGCTGTATGACGAGGAGCAGGCCGATCTGCTGGCGCGCAAGTTGCCGTTCCGCGAGCTCATCTTCATTCGCCAGATGCTGGTGGTAACCCATGAGCTGAAGGATCTGGATCTGTCGGATCGCATCACCCCCATCCTGGAGGCGACCCAGGGTTACGCCATCTGCGGCGATCTGCGGGTGGAAACCGCCGATACCAACGAGGCAAAAGAGCTGTCGGCCTTCTGCCGCAAGTTCACCGTGCCGCTGCGCCAGGCGCTGCGCGGCAACGAGTTGCTGACCAAGAAGGAGACCCCGCACCGGCCGGTGTTCCACGCCTTCTTCCTGGCCAATGACCACGTGTTGCTGGGTTACTCCTACTCCTTCAACAACTCCGAATTCCACATGGGCATCCCGCGTCTGCGCTGCCCGGCCGATGCCCCGAGCCGCTCCAGCCTCAAGCTGGAAGAGGCCTTTTACGTGTTCGTGCCGCGGGAAGAGTGGGACCTGCGCCTCACCTCCGGCATGAAGGCCGTCGATCTGGGCGCCTGCCCGGGTGGCTGGACCTATCAGCTGGTACGTCGCGGCATGATGGTGACGGCGGTGGACAACGGCATGATGGCCCAGTCCCTGATGGATACCGGTCAGGTCAAGCACATCCGCGACGATGGTTTCGTGTGGCGTCCGAGCAAGAAGAACACCTATTGGCTGGTGTGCGACATGGTGGACAAGCCGGCGCGGGTCACCCACATGATCGCTGACTGGTTCCGGGAGAGCGATTGCCAGGAGGCGATGTTCAACCTCAAGCTGCCGATGAAGAAGCGCTACGCCGAGGCGGTGCACAACATCGAGGTGCTGCGCGAGCTGCTCAGGGAGATCGACAACGCCTTCGTGATCCAGGCCAAGCAGCTCTATCACGATCGCGAAGAGATCACGGTGCACGTCTACAACAAGTACTGGGTGTCCAAGCTCTCCGCCAAGGAGTAATTGCTGGCGGCAAGCCACTGACCACAAGGCCGACAACCCACGGGTTGTCGGCCTTGTCATTTCTGCGCCATCAGAAACGGTAATCGAAACGCAGCGAGGATTCGCCGTCGGTGAGCTTGAGTTCGATGTCGAGCGGTATGGTGCGATCGGTCGGGCTGAACTCCAGCTTCACCCCATTGCCACGCAGCTTGATGGAGGTGTTCATGCCGGCAGTCTTGAACTTGATCCTGGGTTTGTGCTGCTCGAAGGAGAGGCTCACGCTCTTCTCGGCGGTCAGGTTCAGTTTCTGGTAGGGAGTGACCTGGCTGTTGCCATCGCTGTCGGTCACGACATCCATCCCGAAGGAGAGCGGTTTGGGTGCCTTGAGCAGGTCGTTGGTATCCACGTTGGAGCGCCAGACCTGGCTGGCCTGCTGGGAAGAGGGGGGCAATTGCGGCCAGGCATTCTCGACCGGTCTGTCTACTGCCATGGCGTTGCTGCTGATGAGCAGCAGGGTAACGATAGCGCGCATAATGGATCTCCTTATCCCTTATCTATTGAACATAGTAGCCAATCGACAAAGGGGGAGACGCGCCGCGAGATAAAACAAAGGGAGCCTGAGCTCCCTTTTAAAATCAATATCTTGGGTGTGATTACAAACGGTCGATGATGGATTGGGTGAACTCGCTGGTGGAGGCGGTACCCCCCAGATCCCGGGTCACCCGGTCGCCTGATTCGATGGTGGCGCGTACCGCTTCACGGATCCGTTCGGCCTTGTCCTGCATGCCCAGATACTCCAGCATCTGGATGGAGGCGAGGATCACTGAGGTCGGGTTGGCGATGTTCTTGCCGGCGATATCCGGCGCCGAGCCGTGCACCGCTTCGAAGATGGCGGCGCCATCGCCGATGTTGGCACCGGGCGCCATCCCTAAGCCCCCCACCAGACCGGCACACAGATCCGACAGGATGTCGCCGAACAGGTTGGTGGTGACCATGACATCGAAGCGCTCCGGGTACATCACCAGGTTCATGCAGGCGGCATCGACGATCATCTCTTCGCTCTGGATGTCCGGGTAGCGGCTGGCCACTTCACGGGCCACTTCCAGGAACAGGCCGGAGGTGGACTTGAGGATGTTGGCCTTGTGGATGATGGTGACTTTCTTGCGCCCTTCCTGGCGCGCCAGCTCGAAGGCGAACTTGACGATGCGTTCCGCCCCTTCGCGGGTGATGATGCTCATCGCCTCGGCGCTCTTGTTGTCGTCGCTGCGCTTCTGACCGGCGCCCGAATACATGCCTTCGGTGTTCTCGCGCACCGTGATGATGTCGATGTTGTCGTAACGGCTGCGGGTCCCCTTGAAGGAGAGCACCGGGCGGACGTTGGCGTAGAGGTTGAATTTCTTGCGCAGGGAGACGTTGATGGAGGTGAAGCCACCACCGACCGGAGTGGTGAGCGGGCCCTTCAGGCTGACCTTGTTCTTCTCGATGAGATCCAGCGTCGCCTGGGGCAGCAGCTCGCCGTGCTTCTCCAGCGCCACCAGGCCGGCGTCCGCGTATTCGTATTCGAAGTCACAACCGGCGTGGGTCAGGATCTGGATGGCGGATTCGATGATGCTGGGGCCGATGCCGTCGCCCGGGATGACGGTAATTTTTCTTTTTGACATGAGACGTATCCACTTCTAGGGAACAGAGGGGGAGGATTCGGCGGTTTTATACCATTTCTACACCTAACCCTCCATGTTTCTTTACATTCTATCTGTTTTTGTCAACAGCGAGAGTGAGTCCGGTCATGCTTGGCGGTTTCGCTTTATCAGGCTTCGGGAGCCGGTGGGTAGCGGATCTCCCGCAGGTTGAAGCCGAGCGGAATGTCCCGCTGCAACCGCACCAGCCGTTGGGCCAGCAGGGCCTCATCCTGGTGCTGGCGCAGCTTGAGCAGCGCCTTGGCAGCGTCTTCCTGCTGGCAGGCCGCCAGCAGGCTGGCCAGATCGCCGTATTGCTGCAGCAGCTGGGTGGCGGTCTTGGGGCCGATGCCGGGTACCCCCTTGATGTTGGAGCCGCTGATGCCGGTGAGGGCCCAGAAATCCACCAGTTGTGCCGGCGCCACCCCGTACTGCTGCTCGACGAAGGCGGCATCCAGCCAGCGCTTGTTGAAGTAGTCGCGGATCTGGATCTGCGGGCAGATGAGCTGGCAGAACCCCTTGTCGGTGGAGATGATGGTGGCTCTGGCACCGTGCTGGGCAATGCCGGTGGCCAGGGTGGCGATGAGATCATCCGCCTCGTCGGTCTGGGAGAGCAGGGCATCCACGCCGCACTCCCGGAACGCATCCTGCAAGCTGTTCAAGCCTTCGCGCAGCTCGGTCGGCATGGGGGTGCGCCCCTCCTTGTAGGCCGGGTAGACCTCCTTGCGCCAGCTGTGCACCTCGCCGTCGAACACCGCGATGACGTGGGTCGGCTCGCTGGCGGCCAGCAGCTTGCGGCAGGTGTTGATGAGGTTGGCACGGGTGGCGATCAACGCCTGGGCCGGGGTCAGCGCCTGCTGGGCCTGTACCGCGTGCAGCCGGCGAATGAGATTGAGGGCATCGATGATGAGCAGGTGTGGCCTTGGGTTTGACATGGGGCACTCTTGGCAGTCGGGACACCCCATTGTAACAAACCAGCGGGCTCGATGGGGGATTGATGGCCGCGGGCATCCCCTGCGACAAAAAAGGGGCGCCATGCGCCCCTCGTTTCAGCTGTGCTGCCCGTCAGCGCACGATTTCGTAGCAGGGCACATACTGGCTGCCCGGCAGCTTCATGCGCTGCTGCTTGACGAAGCTCTCCAGCAACTTGTCCATCAGGTGCATCAGCTCCTTGTCGCCGTGCAGCTTGAAGGGGCCCTTCTTCTCGATAGCGCGGATGCCCCCTTCCTTGACGTTGCCGGCGACGATGCCGGAGAAGGCACGGCGCAGGTTGGCCGCCAGCAGCTGGGGCGGCTGGTTGCGGTGCAGATCCAGACTGGCCATGTTGGCGTGATCCGGCTCGAACGGCAGCTGGAACTCCGGCTCTATCTTGAGCGACCAGTTGAAGGAGTAGGCATCGCCGACCGATTTGCGGTATTCGCGGATCTTCGGCATCGCCTCTTTCATGACCCGGGCCACTTCCGGAGCATCGCCGACGATGATCCGGTAGAGGCTGGTGGCCGGCTCGCCCAGGGTCGCCTTGACGAAGTCGTCGATGGCGCGGAAGTAATCGGCGCTCTCCTTCGGGCCGGTCAGGATGATCGGCATGGGCTGCCGTTCGTTGGCCGGGTGCATCATGATACCGAGCAGGTAGAGCAGCTCTTCGGCGGTACCGACTCCGCCCGGGAAGATGATGATGCCGTGGCCGAGGCGCACGAAGGCCTCCAGCCGCTTCTCGATGTCCGGCAGGATCACCAGCTCGTTGACGATGGGGTTGGGCGGCTCGGCGGCGATGATGGAAGGCTCGGTGAGGCCGATGTAGCGGCCGTTGCGCACCCGCTGCTTGGCGTGGCCGACGGCGGCGCCCTTCATTGGGCCCTCCATGGCACCCGGACCGCAGCCGGTGCAGATGTTGAGCTCACGCAGGCCCAGCTCGCTGCCTACCGCGCGGGTGTACTGGTACTCGATCTCGTTGATGGAGTGACCGCCCCAGCAGACCACCAGATTGGGGTCGGCGCCCGGCAGGATCGCCTTGGCGTTGCGCAGGATGGCGAACACCACGTTGGAGATGTGGGTGGAGCTGGTCAGGTTGACCAGCCGGTTGGACTCCAGCTGGGTCGACACATAGAGGATGTCGCGCAGGACGGAGAACAGGTGCTCCTGAATGCCGCGGATGATCTCGCCATCGACGAAGGCGTGCTCGGGGGCGTTGAACAGCTCGAGCTTGACCCCGCGCTCGCGCCGGATCACATGAATATCGAAGGATTTGAAGCGCTCCAGTATCTCTTTGGAGCTGTCGGTATGGCTGCCGGAGTTGAGTACCGCCAGCGAGCAGTTGCGAAACAGTTGATAGATATCGCTGGAAGCGGTTTGCTTGAGGCGGTCCACCTCGAGCTGGGACAGCAAGTCCATGCTGCCGACTGGATTGATGTGCGTAATCATAGGTTCCCCTTTCACTCGCTTGTTATCGTTGTGCTTTTCCCTGGGGAGAAAACGGGATGCCCTGTGGCATCCCTTGAATTTGATAGTAGATGTAAGCGGTGGGGCAGGGGAATAGGGGGAAAGTGCGTTTGCTGCTTTTTTAGTCGCCGATCAGGCCAGATTGACCTGATCCCGACCCGAGTTCTTGGAGCTGTAGAGTGCCTTGTCGGCCCGCTCGAACGCGTCCGTGGTGTGATCCCCTTCCCTAAACAGGGTGGCACCGATGGAGATGGTGATCTCGACCCTGGCATCGCGAAAACGGAACGGAATGCTCTTGATGGTCTGGCGCAAGGTCTCCAGCGGCTTCTGGAACTTGTCCGGGTTGATGTTCGGCAGCAGCACCACGAACTCCTCGCCGCCGAAGCGGGCGATGAAGTCGGTGTCGCGCAGGGCCCCCTGCAGCGCCTTGGCCACCACCTTCAACGCCTTGTCGCCGGCCATGTGGCCGTAGTTGTCGTTGATGTGCTTGAAGTGGTCGATGTCGATGATGGCCAGGCACAGCGGCGTGTTGTAGCGCAGCCAGCGCTTGTATTCGAGCTCGAGCCGCTCGTCGAGGGCCGCCCGATTGTGCACCTGGGTCAGGCTGTCGAGGAATAGCTTGTGTTTCTGGATGGTGAGCCGCTTCTTGTATTCGGCGGTCTCCTCCTTCATCAGCCGCAGCTTAGCCTCCATGGTGGAGAGGCGGGTCAGCAGGTGACGCTCGCGGGCGGCCATGGCCTCCCTGTCCTGCAGCAGCAGGTTGATGGCCCCCATGTGCCCGGAGATGGCCCCCTTGAGGTCATCAATGGTGTCATGGCTGGCCAGGGTATGGTCGATGGCCTTCAGTTCCCTGTCGATGGCCTTGCGGGTATCCAGGGTGGCGCTTTGCAGGGCGCGCCCCTCGTCGAGGGATTCGGTGAAGCTGAAGTGGACCGCCGAGAGACTCTCGTTGAGGGTGCTGAGGAACGCCTGGGAGGCTTTGCGCTCCTCGCGGGTACCCTCGATGATGAGCTCGATCACCTGCAGGCAGATCTCCGCCAGCAGGGGAGGGGTGATGCCATTGAGCAGCTGGCGGCGAATGTCCGCCAGGCTCTCGCCGACGGCGCCGGCAAAGTCGAGCTCGGTGATGAGGCGCTGCAGCTCGTCGGCGATGTGGGCGTGCACCTTGACGTCAAAGGGGGCGCCCGGCTCCGGCGCGGCTAGGTCGGTGACTGTTTCAGTCTGGTTGCCGGCGGGCGAGCTCTGGGCCAGCAGGGGCTGGGTGGGCAGCAGCTGGATCTTGATGGCCTGCTGGTAGAACTCCAGCAACCGGATCACCTTCTTCTGGTGATCGCCGATGCCATAGCCATCCGGGCTTGCCAGAAACTCCTTGAGGGATTTGCGGGTATCTTCCGGAAAGCCTTTGAGAGCCTTGAGCTGCTTGCTGCCGAGCTCGATGGCGGACTTGGTCAGGGAGATGGACTCTTCCAGCGCGTTGCCGTGCTGCTGCAGCAGCTTCTCGATGACGGCGAGGTCGGCATCGAGGGAGGAGAGCGGCGGGTTGCCATCGAGTTTCTGCTTGAGCTTGGCGAGCTTGTTGTCCAGCTCGCGATCGTGGCCGCGACAGGCCTGCATCAGCTTGGCGATGAACTGGATGCTGCGGGCGCGTTCGGTGTCGGAGAAAGAGACGACGCCGTCCAGCTCCAGCTGCTTTTGCTGAAGGGATTCCCTGAGTCTGGCCAATTGTCCGGCTACGGCAGCGATATCATTCATTATTCAGGTCGCCCTGTTGTCATTATCGTTGTTGTGTTGGATAGCAACAGCGGTCGAACCCAGTTCCAGACCCAGTTGATTATCTATTTGTCATTGATCAACCGGCGCTTTCGTCCGTGAAAGTCGAAGCCAATTAACCCATTGCTTTTCATGAGAAGAATTTACTTTTACCAGTCCCTTGTCAATTGCCATCAAGCAGCATTGCCACACATCCCCATTAAAAAATGCGGCCTGCTGGCAATCGATGGCGGCCAGCTCCAGCCAGACGCTTTGCTGGTGTTTTTCGCTGAGCTGAATGGCTCCTGCCAGTGCCAGATAACAGAGGTCGAACAGGCCGTGATGATCGAGGGCGGTGGCCGCCTTGGGCAGGAAGGGGTGGCTGACGATGCCGAGGCTGATGTGGCGATCGAGCGGGTGCTGGCAGGGGAAATCGGCCAGTGCCGCAAGCAGTTCGCGGGCCAGTCGGTGCAGGTCTTCCACATGGCGCTGAGGCACCACATAGAGCAGGTGGCCTTCGCGCAGGTCGTAGATGCGGCCATCCTGCGGGGTGAGGCCGTTGACGTAGGCGCCGAAGGCCTGCTCTATCTCGCGGCTCACCTGATAACCGTGCTGTTCCAGGCTGTTGACCAGGAACGGCACCCGAAACAGCAGGTAGTGCAGCTTGTCGTCGAACTCGCTGGTGGGCAGCTCGCTTAAATACCAGCGCTCGGATTTTTGCTGGCGTTTGGCCATCTCCCGCGGCCAGCGGCTCATCAGTCGCTGCCAGTTGGCCAGCCCGGTGCGTGGCTCGAGCAGCAACGCCTCGCCCAGCTGCTTGCCCTGCAGCCGGGCGACCCGCAGCTTGAGCCAGAGGGTGAAGAACAGATAGATGAACAGGGTCAGCAACAGACCGGTCACCACGCTCGACCAGAGGTAGCGATCCTGCTGATGCTTGCTGGTGCTCAGCTGCTGCTGCAGCTCCTTGATCTGCTGCTCCCGCTCCACCTGGGCGTAGTTGTCGCGGATCGCCTCCTGCTCCAGATCGACCTGCTGCTGGCGGACCTGCTCGCTGCGCTGGTGGAAATTCTTGTAGCTGTCCAGCGCCTGCTGCAGATAGCCCTTCTGCTCGTAGGCCGCCGAGAGCAGGCGGAAGATCTCGAACTGGCGCTGAGCGTCGCCGATCTGGTTGGCCAGTGCCAGCGCGTTTTCCAGTTGCAAGATGGCGATGCCCGCCTCCTTCTGCTTGAGATGCAGCTCACCCAGCAGCAGCAGGGTGTCGATCAGCGGCTCCTTGTCGTCCCCCAACTCATGGGACTGGCGGGCCGCGGTGAGGTAGTTGCGGGCCAGAGTCAGGTTGCCGGTTTCCAGATAGGTTTTGCCTATCTCGTACTTGAGGTGGGCGATGCGGGTGCGGTTGTTGCCCTCGTCCAGCAGATCCAGGGCATTGAAGAAGTAGACCAGCGCCATGTTCATCTCGCCCTGTTCCCGGTTGAGGCGGGCCAGCACGATGAGGGCGTCGCTCAGCAGGGAGGGATTGCCGAGGGCATGGAAGTAGTTGGCCGCCTCGTTGGCGTATTGCAGCGCCTTCTGCGGCTCCTGCTCCTCCTGATAGAGGTTCACTATCTGGTTCGACAGCAGGCCGAGGAACAGCGGATCCTGCAACCCTCTGGCCTGCTGCTGGGCATCGATGTAGTCGCCCAGCGAGAGCTGGGGCTGCTTGAGGGCGTGGTAGAGGTCGCCGCTCACCGCGCTGACCCAGGCACTGGCCAGCGGATTCTTGGTTTGATCCGCCCAGCGGCGGGCTTCGGCCAGCTGGCGCTTGGCCTCGTCGAACTGGTGCGCCTCTATGCTGGCGTTGGTACGCAGCAGCCGGCTGTACACCTGCAACTGGCTCTCTTTCAGGCTGGGGGTGCTGAGCAGGGTCTCCAGCTGGCCGAGCAGGCCGCCGCTGGCGCCGTGGGAGCGCTCCTGCAGGTTCTGGCTGCGGATCTTCAGATAGAGGCCGTGGGCCTGCAGCTCCAGTTGCTGCTCCTTGGCCGCCATGGCGATGCCCTGATCGAGGGATTTCTGGGCCGCCTGGAACTGGCCAAGCTGCAGCAGGCACTCCCCCTTGAGCAGGTGGGCACCGGTGGCCTGGGCGGCGGTGCCATAGCTCAGCAGCGGCTCCCGATAGCCGTACTCCTGGCGATTGCTGATGATTTGCTTGGGATTATTGGCCGTGCGGGTGAGGAAGGCGGAGGTGATCTGCACGCATCTGGCGGGATCGGTCAGCACCAGGGTCTGGGCCTGTTGCAGATCGATGGACAACTGCTCCTTGGCCAGATCCAGATCAGGAGCCGACAGGGAGGACATCATCATTGCCAGAAAAAACAGTTGATTCATTGGATTAAGGGCAGCACGGGAGTGAGGGCATGTTATCCAAGCCCGCCCCCGTGCGTCCAGAGTTTACTGACAGATTGCGCGCCGGCCCCGCGATCCGGGCCGTGGCAACGGCGCAGGCCCGGCGGGTTGACCGGTTATTGCCGGATCAGGCGCAGGTTGGCCGGCACCACTTCCCAGTCGCTGCGAAACGGGTTGATGTCCAGGCCGCCGCGGCGGGTGTAGCGGGCATAGACCGTCAGCTGGCTCGGGCGGCAGAAGTGCTTGAGATCGGTGAAGATCCGCTCGATACACTGCTCGTGGAACTCGTTGTGCTGGCGAAACGAGATGAGGTAGCGCAGCAGTTTTTCCCGGTCCAGCTGCGGGCCGCGATAGTGGATCACCACGGATCCCCAATCCGGCTGGCTGGTCACCAGGCAGTTGGACTTGAGCAGGTGGCTGTGCAGGGTCTCCTCCACCTCCTGGCTGCCGGCCGCACCTTGCAGCAGGTCGGCATCGAACTCGTAACAGTCC
The DNA here is from genome assembly GCF_013085525.1 of Aeromonas sp. 1805. Lineage (NCBI taxonomy): Bacteria > Pseudomonadati > Pseudomonadota > Gammaproteobacteria > Aeromonadales > Aeromonadaceae > Aeromonas > Aeromonas sp. 1805. The sequence continues at coordinate 2,779,978 of NZ_CP038515.1, forward strand.
ACTGCGATGTCCTGCTCGTCGATGCACTCGCCCGGCAGGGCGGCAATGTGGTGCGGAGCCTGGGCCAGCGGGAACAGGGTGACGCTCACGTCGCTACCGGCGCAGGCGCTCAAGTCCTTGACCAGCATGGCCTGCACCGCCTCCAGCGAGTCACAGCGGGTCTGGTTGAAGGAGTTGAGATAGAGCTTGAACGACTTGGATTCGATGAGGTTCGCGCTGGTGGCGGGCACCGAGACCTCGCCGACGGCGACCATGGGCTTGCCCTTGGCATTGAGCCAGGAGAGCTCGTACAGGGTCCAGACGTCGCAACCCTGGAACGGCAGCTCGCCGCCAAGGCCGAGGTCGTCGCGGTTCAGGCTGCGGGGCACCGGCTGCAGCAGGGTCGGGGTGTACTGGCTGATGTAGGCCGACTGTTGACCCAGGCTCAGCCCCTGCAGGGCGCTGGCTCCGGCGTATCTCTCTTGTTTGCTCATGTGTGCTGACTCGAACGTTGAATGGGCGATGGCAGAGCATGCGCCCGATAGGGGCAGCAAGGCGGGGAGCGCCGGCTGGCGATCCGCGCTGCACCTTGTCTGCTCATGGCTTTGATGGTGCAATAGCGAACTTTGGCAGCAATTGTGGGGAATTTCGATGTCGGATCAAGTCTTGTCTGCCCTGGAACACTTTTTTTTGCGCTGGCAGCGCGACGGCGAGGCGAGGCGAGGGCTGCCCCTGTGCAAGTGGGAGGCAGACTGGCGCTCCCCCTGCGAGCTGGATGAGCCCAAGGAGGGACGGGTGGCCTGGCGCCCGCATCGGCGCGCCGAGCCCGCCGATTTCACGGCGATGAACGAGGCGCTCGAGCTGACCCTGCATCCGGCCGCGCAGGCCCTGTTTGGTGGCTGGTTCAGCCGCCCTGTGCCCTGCCTCTACAAGGGGTTGCGGCTCGAGTTTGTGCTGCCCTGGAACGAGGCGGATCTCGACTTGCTCAAGGAGAACCTCATCGGCCACCTGCTGATGCTGCGCAAGTTGAAGCGCTCACCCTCTTTGTTCATCGCCACCACCCGCAACGAGATGACGCTGGTGTCGCTCGACAACGAGAGCGGGCAGGTGTGGCTGGAGTGGCTCGACTCGGGCCGTCGGTTGGTGCTGGCCCCCTCATTGCCGGCGTTCCTCGATCGGCTGGAGACTTTGCCGCAATAAAGGGCGTCAGTTGCAATGAAAAACGCCTTGCCGACCGGCAAGGCGTTTTTGTTTGGTTCACCGTCGGGCTCAGTCCTTGAAATCCCAGGAGAGGTTGGCGACCAGCCGGCAGGGATCGCACTTGAAGTCGAAGATCTCGTGCAAGGGTTCGGCCAGTGCCCACTCGCCGCCGCAGCTCGGACAGGGACGGGCTTTCTCCTCGGCCGCACTCAGGCCGCCCACCCGGTAGAGGTAGTAGTAGGTGGGGATGCCGGTCAGGGCTTCCAGCCGCTTGCCGAGATCGCTGCCACGGCGCTGGAGGCGGCTGCCCACTTCACCGATTTCATGCAGCGCCGCATGCTCGGCGATGGAGCCGTTCATCTGCAACTGATCGCACGCCTCCCAATCCTCCTGCCACTTGATGATCTGCTTGTGGTCGCCGTTGGCGACGGCCGGCAGCCGATAGAGCGGGATGGGGGCGAAGTGGTCGCCGCAGCGCAGCGGCGAGCAGGTGTGCAGGAAGCTGGTGTAGAGCAGCATCCAGCTGGGGCGCTCGCCATCATGGCCGCAAGGGTCGGTGCTGTCGGAGAGCAGATCCGCCCCCTGCAACTGGAGTTTGGGGGCGAGCAGGCCGGCCTGATTGAGCTGCTGCTCTGCCAGCTTGACCTGCTCGCTCTGGTTGTCCGGGTGCAGGCTGTCCTGCTCCGGGCAGACCACCCGACTGATGAAATAGCCCTCGTGCATGCTGGTGGGAAACTCCCGGCCGAGGATCTGGCCCTGATAGCGCAGCATGTCGAGGTAGTTGACGATGGCTCGCTCGGCCTCGCCCAGCGAGGTGTCGCGATAGCACTCAAAGCAGAGTTCGAGGATGTACATGGCTTACTGCTTCCCCTGCTGGAGCAGCAGCTCGGTCAGCCGATCCACCTTCTGTTCGAGCCGATCGAGCCGTTCGGCAAGCTGCTGCAGGGTGGGCTCGGCGGCGGGAGCGGGGACCATCTTCGCTGTGCTTCCGGCTTCCGGGGCGCTGGCGGGCTGCTGCTTCCACTGGCTCAGCACTTTGAGCAGCTCGGCCATGGGAACGGGCTGGCTGAGGCGGGCCTTGACCATGGCGGTGGAGGGGGTGATCCCCTTGGCGGCCAGTTCATTGGCGATGCGGATGATCTCTTGGGCTGACATGGGACTCCTGCGCAGGATGAAAAGTGGTTCGGGCTGGACGGGCAGAGAGCTTAACCAAAGCGTGGGGCGCTGAACAGCGGAGCAAGGGTCAGTCGGGCCGGCGCAGCAGTACGTCCAGTTCGTCGATGGCTTCCGACCAGTCCGCATCGTTCCACAGGGCATCGCGCAGAAAGTCGGCCTGGGCGCGGTTCCAGAAGGGGGCTTCCGGCAGCAGGGTCTGGTTGTCCAAGCGGTGCTCGTGAATGAAGCGGTGCAGGCTCAGCTCGTCGTTGGCCAGCCCCAGCTGGGCAAACAGGGCGGCCAGATCGTGGGTCAGGAATTCCATCTCATCTCTCCCAAGAGGCATTCCTGAACATTATAGGCCCGCCCCGTGGCGGCAGATTTACAGGGTGGGCACCCGGTGGGGTGGCAGCTCGACACCGACCACCTGCAGCCCCTGCATGCGCAGTTGCCCCAGATAGTGGCTCTCGCCATCGCTGGAGAATTCAAACTCGTAATAGGTGAGCAGCCGCAGCGGCTGGTGGGCCAGCGCACGGTGGCTGCGTGCCAGCGACAGCAGTTGCAGGTCGTGATGCTGGCAGTAGCGGCGCATGTATTGCCAGGCGAGCTCGGCCTGACGCCGCTGGTGCCAGAAGGCACCGGCACCGAGGATAAGCAGCAAGATTGCGAACATTTCACCCATCGCGGGCTCCTTCCGGGGTGTGATCCGTGTCGACAGGCGACCCGCCATGGTGGCGGGTCGCCGACATCATCAGGCCGAGGCGAACAGGCGACCGATGGCCTGGCCCAGGGCATCGCTGCGCTCGGGGTCGCGCAGCCTGGCCAGCATATCATTGCGCAGGGCCGGCAGGGTCACTAGCTCGGCAAATACCTGATTGAAGAACTGGGTCGGCTGCAGGGCCAGCTGTTCCAGGAACAGGCTGAGCAGGCCGGCATCCTTCAGATCGGGCCAGAGCCGGCCGGCGATGGCCAGCAGCAGGGCCGGGCTCGGCTGGGTTTGTAGCAGGGTCAGCAGCTTGTTGGTGCGCATGCTGCTGCCGTTGCAGGAGGCCAGTGCCCTGCACAGGTAGGCCAGGGTCTCGGCATTCGGTTCGGCACACTCTTGTTCCTTGCCGATGCGCTCGAACAGGGCGCCCTGTACGGCCGGCGGCAACGGGGCGTTTTCCAGGCTCTGACAAAGGGCGTAGAGCGGCTCTTGCGGCAGTTTTGGCAGTGCCTTGCACACCAGCGCCAGGTTGCGTTCATCTTGCAGCCGCTCAGCGAGATCGGCAAAACCCTGTACGCCGAGGGTCTGCCATCCCTCTGGCGTCGGGGCCGCCAGATAGTGGCAGAGCCCCTCGAAGTAGGTCGAGGGGGCCTGTTCCAGCTGACGGGCCAGTTTGGCGTGCAGGCTGGCCATCTTGGCCTCGGCCGGGCGGAAGGTGTAGGGGTTCTCCGCCAGACGCTGGGCCTTCTCTTCGTCGAGCTCGCCGGTCAGCTTGTAGCCCAGAGTTTCCACCACCTGATCCATGAAGTGTTTGGGGCCGCTGGCGATGAGCAGACCGCGTTCGTCGAGGGCAAACTTGAGAAACCACAGGTAGTGACGGGATTCGGCCGGCTGGAAGAAGTGGACGCCGAGCCAGGCATGCTGCTGCAGGGGCCAGGGGTAGGGCTCCTGCTGTTGCTCGATGCGCTCGAAGGTGTCGCTCGCCAGCGGTCGCACCTGGCGGCCCATGTCGAACAGTTGAAACTGGGTGTCGGCCTGGGTCAAGAATTCGGTCAGCGTATTGATGGTGGACATGAGGTGATCCGGCTAAGGGTGATGCGGGCCGATTATAAGGAGGTTGCACAAGATAGCCAGTGGGGGGGGCGCCGCTCGGCATCCGGCCCGGTACTCAGGGGCAGGAGCCGCAATGGCTTTTCGTCCGTGTTGTCGGCCGCTAGAGGCATGGCAGAGGATAGGGGGGAGGGTGTATAGTAACGCCCTTTTTTGCAAAGTTCGGCCTGCCGCCAGCGACACAGGATTGGCGGCGGACGGTGTGTGGTGATGAGGAAGAGAACGCAATGAATCAATATCTGCTGGTAGCCGGCCTGTTGGGTGAACTGACCGCCGAGCTGCAACGTCTGGAACGCTGGCAAGCGGCCCATCCGGGTGAAGAGGCCCTGGCCAGCGAGCTGCCATTTTGCGTCGATACCCTGAACTTCGATCAGTGGCTGCAGTTCGTGCTGATCCCGCGCATGGAGCAACTGGTGCTGCTGCAGGCGCCGCTGCCCAGCAGCGTCTCCCTCTATCCCATGGCCAGCGAAGTCTACAAGGAGGAGCTGGCGGAGGTCGAAGCCCTGCTGCGCCTGATCGCCCGCTTCGATCTGCTGCTTTCCGGCAAAGTGGTTGAGCAATGATGCGTGAGCAGGCACAGGAAGAGAACGCCTTGCAACTGACCCTGCTTTATCAGGATGACTGGCTGGTGGCGGTCAACAAGCCCTCCGGCCTGCTGGTGCACCGCAGCTGGCTCGATAAGGCCGAGACCCGTTTCGCCATGCAGATGACCCGGGATCTCATTGGCGGTCGCCATGTCTACCCGGTACACCGGCTCGACCGGCCTACCTCGGGGGTGCTGCTGTTTGCCCTCGATCCCGCCGTGGCCCGCATCCTGACCGAAGCCTTTGCCGCCCGCCAGGTGCACAAGGAGTATCTGGCGCTGGTGCGCGGCTGGGCCCCCGAACAGGGGCTCATCGACTATCCGCTCAAGGAGCAGCTGGACAAGATCGCCGATGCCATGAGCGATCCGGATCGTCCGGCCCAGGAGGCGGTGACCGTGTTTCGTCGCCTGCATCAGGTCGAGCTGCCCCATGCGGTCTCCAAGAAACACCCCACCAGTCGCTACAGCCTGGTTCGGCTGTTCCCCAAGACCGGTCGCAAGCATCAGTTGCGCCGCCATCTCGATCATCTGTTCCACCCCATCGTCGGTGACACCACCCACGGCGATGGCCGCCACAACCGCTTCTTTCGCGCGCATTATGGTTGCGATCGCCTGCTGCTGGTGGCTCGCACCCTCAGCTTTGAGCATCCGGTGCTGAAGGTGCCGATGCGGATCCAGGCGCCGCTGGGGCAGGAAGTGCTGCAGCTGTTTGCCGAGCTGGGCTGGCCTGCCAGCGAGAGCGACTACTGAGGCTGACGATCGCGGGGTGTTGCCCGAGCTGTTGCTGTGGCATGCTGGGCATCCATGTTGGTCAAAGGGGTCCGTGATGGCGCAGATAGACATAGTGGTGGGTACCGTATACGGCGCGGCCATGCTGGTGGCCGAGACGCTGGCGGCGCAGCTGGAGCAGGCGGGGCACGGCTGCCAGGTGTTCGAGGAAGCCGAGCTGGCAGATCTGGATGCGAGTCGATTCTTGCTGGTCATCACGGCTACCACGGGGCAGGGCGATATTCCGCCCAATCTGCAGCCACTGGCCACCGCCCTGGCTGACCGGGCCCCCTACATGAAAGGGTGGCGTTATGCGCTGGTCGCCATGGGGGACAGCAGCTACGAGCATTTCTGCGGTGCCGGTCGTCACCTCGATGCGCTGTTGCAGGAGCTTGGCGCCGGCCCTCTGCTGCCCCGGCTGGAGATAGATGCCACCGTCGATGATGAGCCGGAAAAGGTGGCGCTGGCCTGGCTCAATGGCTGGCAAAATAAACTGTAGCGATCGTCCGTTTTTATCCTTTATTCATCCCCGCTCAGCCCGTCTGGCGGGGATGTTTATTTTACGGTAATCAGCAGTCTCAACTGACCATATTTGCCCGATATTTATCCGGTTATTTTCCACGTCATCCCAGCTTTGCTCAGCGATTTATTTCGGGGGCAGCCGACATGCCTCAAATTTAAAAGTTCCCCATTGAAAGCGATTTCAGTCATGTTTTTGTCATCAATTTGAATATTTATAACTTATTCATCGAAGCGAATTAATGGTTGGTAGCGGTTTCATGATGGATCTTTTCGCTTTTACTCCTATGTGGTTGGTGAGTTATTGCATAGTTTAGTTGATTATCATCGTACAAAACCCTCAGCGGCCAATGCTGGGCGATTTGTCGCCATTTTGTGAATCAGCTCATGTTTGTCCCGAAATTGGCTACCTATAATCGGCCTCGGTTATCACCTAAACGTTTTTATGGTGATAAGAACTTGGATATTCAGGATCACACTCCTCTCAGCGGGAATAAGGAAAATGAAAATGAAAGCAAAGTGGCTCCCGATCGCTGCAGCAGTAACCGCAGCCCTGGCTTCCCAAGCCGCCTTCGCCGTTGATTTCCACGGCTACTTCCGTTCAGGTGTCGGCGTTTCCGGTGACGGCGACATGGTGAAATACAACGTGAACAAGGTTGGTCGTCTGGGTAACGAAAATGATACCTACGGCGAAGTTCAGCTGGGTCAGGAAGTATTCAACAAGGACGGCAAGACTTTCTACGTTGACTCCATGTTTGCCATGGCTTCCAACGGTTCAAACGACTGGGAAGGTACCGGTACCGTTTGTAACTTTGATGCCAAACAGTGCAGCGGCGACTCCGATTTCGCGCTGCGCCAGTTCAACGTGCAAGCCAAGGGCCTGCTGGGCTTCGCGCCGGAAGCTACCCTGTGGGCTGGTAAGCGTTACTACCAACGTCACGACATCCACATCTCTGACTTCTACTACTGGAACATCTCCGGTGCCGGTGCCGGTATCGAAGGCATCCAGGCCGGTCCTGGCAAGATCTCCTTCGCCTGGATTCGCAATGACCGCAGCGCAAAAGACGTATTCGGTGAGTACACCAACACCGGTACCAGCGCAGCTCCGAACTATGTGAAGAACGAAGATCTGAACGTCAACACGCTGGACCTGCGTTATGCCGGTATCCCGCTGTGGAGCGAAGCCTCTCTGGAAGTCGGCGCCATGTATGCTCTGGTCAATGAGACCGAAGCGCAGAAACCGCTGAAAAACAACAACATGAAAGACGGCGTCATGCTGACTGCCGAACTGACCCAAGGCATCCTGGGTGGCTTCAACAAGACCGTTCTGCAGTACGGTACTGAAGGTTACTCCAAGACCATGGCCTTCTACGGTGACGGTTCCTGGTACGGTGCCGAAGCCAAAGACGGTGCTGACGGTTTCCGTATCATCAACTGGGGTGTTGTCCCGATGGGCAACAACTTCGAGATGGGTCACCAACTGGTCTACGGTGTAGGCAACGAGATGTGGGATGGCAACGACAAGTTTGAAACCATGTCTGCCGTTGTTCGCCCGATGTACAAGTGGGATGACTTCAACAAGACCATCTTCGAAGGCGGTTACTTCAAGGACAAGAACAAGTCCACCAACGGTACTACCGAAGATGATTCCGGTTACAAGCTGACCCTGGCTCAAGCCTGGTCTGCCGGCTCCAGCTTCTGGGCCCGTCCTGAAATCCGTGTGTTCGCCTCCTACCTGGCCAACGACGAAGACAAGAAAGTCTTCGAAAGCGGTACCTCCAAAGACACCTACCAAGTTGGTGTTCAAGCGGAAGCTTGGTGGTAAGCAGCTGTTTAAGTTAAGTTAGTCACTGCCCCCATATGGGGGCAGTTTTGTTTCGCCGGGTAACGGCAACCGGGTTATGGAGATAAGAAGAATGAAACTGGTAAAGATGTCTATCGCAGCCGTGGTTACTGCGCTGTTGGCCGGTTGTTCCGGTAGCATGTTGGTCCCCGTGCAGGATCATGCATCCATCCTGAGTAATGCCGATCAGGCCAAGCAGGCGCTCTCGCAGGCGACCAGCTGCTGCGCCGCTTTCAGTGATTTCAATTATGTGGCGTTGCCGGAGGGCGATACTCTGCTGGCCCTCGACAGCAAGCAACCCAGTTTTCAGTTTGACGAGGGGATGAGCTATTTCGCCGCTTATCGCCTGCCGGCCAATACCGGCAATCTGGCCATCAGCATCGCATCCCAGGTGAGCAAGACGGTGCTGATCCCGCAGGTCATCATGCTGGATGCCCAGTTCAAGGTGACGCGCGTGCTGGGTGAATCGGTATTCACCTATCAGCCGGCCCATCTGCTCGATAACGACAGGATTGAGGGCAAGTTGTTCGTCGACCGCAGCATGCCGGGCAATCCGGCGGCCGAGACCTATATGATTGTGTATGCCCCAGCCAACAAGCTGGCAGGCAGCACCACCATACTGCACCCCTCCAAGGCGTTTGCCAGAGCCAACGGGACGGTTGAACCGGATATCAAGGACCCCGTGATCCCGCACTCCCCATGGGGTCTGGTACAGATCAAGGTGGCTGACATGGCAAAAGGGCAGGGACTGGAAGCGGTCTTCAAGCCTGAATATGCCGACAAGGTAGCAATGAGCAAGGCTGCACCGGCGGCGACGGCCGTTGCGGCAGGCACTGTGGCGACCGCTGCGGCTGCCGCACCTGCCAAGCCTGCGCCCGCCATGCTGAGCGAAACCGAGGCCTTCTATCAATCCCAGATCGAAAAAGCGGTGAAAGCCGGTGATATCGACAAGGCGATGCAACTGGTCAGCGAGGCGGAGCGGGCCGGTTCGACCAAGGCGAAATCGGTCTTTATTGATGCGGTCAAGCGTTCCCAAAAGGGCTGAATATTGCCCGGTCATTAAAATATAATATTTATTTGAGGCCTCCCTTGTTGGAGGCCTTTTTAATCGGTAGACTAAAATAGAAAAAACAGCAAATGGTTACATTAAGTTACAATGCGTTTCGTTAGGTATTGTTTTGATTGGCTAAAATACAATGCGAAACAGCACTTTTCATATTTATGGCTTAGCATGAAGATGCCAAAATATATCTGTAATTAACCGAAAATTCCCGCCGAAATTATCTTGTGATCTCCCCTCCAAATTTTTTATTCGCTTACCCCTGATGGAAGATATTTGCGATCTGCTGGGTTATATTCAGCTGGTCAAAATAAACAAACCCGCGTCGAATTCATGCCGATGAGAGATGATGTTGATGATCGTCTATAAATTGGACTGAAGCGTCTACGGTAAGACATTCCATTCAGGAGCGCACACATGTTAAAAAATGCTTTCTCTAATCTGCAAAAGGTCGGTAAGGCGCTGATGCTGCCAGTATCGGTCTTGCCCGTTGCAGGTATTCTGCTGGGGGTGGGTGCTGCCCACTTCAGCTGGTTGCCGGAAATTGTCTCCCAATTGATGGAGCAGGCCGGTGGTTCCGTATTTGGTCAGATGGCTCTGCTGTTCGCAGTGGGTGTGGCCCTTGGCTTTACCAATAACGACGGCGTATCCGGTCTGTCGGCCATCGTCGGCTACGGCATCATGGTTGCCACCCTGAAGGTCATGGCACCCGTGATGGGCGTTGAGACCATCGAAACCGGCGTCCTGGGCGGTATCCTCGCCGGTGGCGTGGCCGCATGGGCGTTCAACCGCTTCTACAAGATCCAGTTGCCCGAGTATCTGGGCTTCTTCGCCGGCAAACGCGCCGTGCCCATCATCACCGGCTTCGTCTCCATCGGCCTGGGCGTGATCCTGTCCGTCATTTGGCCGCCGGTGGGCGCTGCCATCGGTGCCTTCTCCGACTGGGCTGCCAACCAGAACCCGGTACTGGCTTTCGGTATCTACGGCGTGGTTGAGCGCTCCCTGATCCCGTTCGGTCTGCACCACATCTGGAACGTACCTTTCTTCTATCAGGCTGGTACCTGTGTCAACGCTGCCGGTGAAACCGTACACGGCATCATGACCTGCTTCCTGACTGCTGACGACGCTTCCCGCGCTGCTGGCAACGGCTTCGGTCAGCTGGCCGGTGGCTACCTGTTCAAGATGTTCGGTCTGCCTGCCGCCGCGTTTGCCATCGCGCACTCCGCCAAGCCGGAAAACCGCGCCAAGATCGTAGGTATCATGGCCTCTGCCGCCCTGACCTCTTTCCTGACCGGTATCACCGAGCCGATCGAATTCTCCTTCCTGTTCATCGCGCCGGTACTGTACGCCATCCACGCCGTGCTGGCTGGTCTGGCCTACGTGCTGACCAACTCCCTGGGCGTGGTACACGGTCACACCTTCTCCAACGGCTTCATCGACTTCGTGGTGCAATCCCCGCGTGCCGATCACATGCTGCTGCTGGTGGGTCTGGGTCTGGTCTATGCCGTCATCTACTATGTGGTCTTCACCGTGGTCATCCGTGCCATGAACCTGAAAACCCCGGGTCGTGAAGACGAAGCGGCCGAAGAGAGCGTTGGGCAGAGCAAGGACGAGATGTCTGCCGCACTGGTCTCTGCCTTCGGTGGCAAAGAGAACATCGCTTCGCTGGACGCCTGCATCACCCGTCTGCGGGTCGGTGTGAAAGACGTGGCCAAGGTTGACCAAGCTGGTCTGAAGAAACTGGGCGCTGCCGGTGTGGTAGTGGCAGGTTCCGGCGTACAAGCCATCTTCGGTACCAAGTCCGACAACCTGAAAACCGACATGGACATCTGGATGAAGAGCAACTAATCCTGTTGCCTGAATACCAGAGTTGTTGAAAAGGGAGGCGCAAGCCTCCCTTTTTGCTGGGCGTCATAGGGCAGCCGGATGCGGTGGTGCATGTTTCGACCGGCGGGGTATCAATGTTGTCATCGGTGTTCAGCTCAAAGAAAAAGGCGCCCATAGGCGCCTTTGCTGCATCAGACCGGTTTAGAGCTTTTCCAGATCCCGCTCGATTTCGCTGATCTTGTTCTGCACCACTTTTTCCAGGTGGCGCAGGTCGCGCAAGATCTTCTGCTTGATGTCCGGGTCGGCCTGCACGTGCACGCCCTGAGTCAGGTTGTCGAGCTCATCCACCACGTACTTGAGATTGGCGTTGATCTCGGTGACATCCTTGTACTCGTGGGTGCCCGAGTCGACCAGCATGGTCTTGCGCTGGCGGGGATACTTGAACTTGACGCTCTTGGCGAAGAACTCGCCCTTCTGTTTCTTGAAATAGATCTTGAGGATGTCGTGATTGGCTTCCTGGCGCAGGGTATAGCTGTCCACTGAGGTGGGTTCCTGGATCCCCAGGCTCTTCAGATTCTCGTACATCGGGCTTCCTCGGTTTGAAACGATCCTGACCAATCTATCTTAACCGAGTCGGTGTGGCTTGCCTGTGACAGGGGTGCCAAAATCAAAAGGGCGCCATCAGGCGCCCTTTTAAATCACTGCAAAACTGCTCACTCGTCGATGGAGCGCAGCAGGGCGTTGATGCCGACCTTGGCACGGGTCTTGGCATCCACCTTCTTGACGATGACGGCGGCGTACAGGCTGTATTTGCCGCACTTGGAGGGCAGGGAGCCTGAGACGACCACCGAACCGGCCGGGACGCGGCCGTAGTGGATCTCGCCGGTTTCACGGTCATAGATGCGGGTGGACTGGCCGATAAAGACGCCCATGGAGATGACGGAGCCCTCTTCCACGATTACCCCTTCCACCACTTCGGAACGGGCACCGATGAAGCAGTTGTCTTCGATGATGGTCGGATTGGCCTGCAGCGGCTCCAGTACGCCGCCGATGCCGACGCCGCCGGAGAGGTGCACGTTCTTGCCGATCTGGGCGCAGGAGCCCACGGTGGCCCAGGTGTCGACCATGGTGCCTTCATCGACGAAGGCGCCGATGTTGACGTAGGAGGGCATCAGCACGGTATTGGGGGCGATGAAGGAGCCTTTGCGGGCGGTGGCCGGCGGCACCACGCGCACACCGGCAGCTTTGAACTGCTCGGCGCTGTAGTCGGAAAACTTGAGGGGAACCTTGTCGTAGTACTGGGCGTCGTCACCCTTGATGATGCCGTTGTCATTGATGCGGAAGTAGAGCAGTACCGCCTTCTTCAACCACTGGTGTACCACCCACTCGCCGGCAATCTTCTCGGCAACGCGAGCCTTGCCGGAGTCCAGCAGGTCGATGGCTTGCAGGATGGCGGCCTTGGTGGCGGCATCGACGGAGCCGGGTGTGATGGAATCACGGCGCTCGAAGGCCGCTTCGATGATCTGTTGCAACTCGGTCATGACAGGTTTCCTTTAAAAAATTCCGTTTGTTGTATCACACTTTTCCAATTGTTTTTAAGGGCTCGGGCCGATTTCTTCACGGGAACGCTGATTTATTGTGCTGGCGTAGTCCAACCATTTGTTCTGCTTGATAAATCAGGGGGGGCTCGGCGTCTTGTGAAGCCTTCACAGGCCCGGCCTGCCCTCATCATCGGCCGACTCTTGCGGGTTGAGCTGGTTGACCAGCCGCTCCTCCAGCGCCTGCTGCTCGGTCTGGGTCAACGGCTCGCCGGCCAGGGTGGTGAGGCTGAAAAAGTCCTCCACCCGCTCGCCGATGGTGGTGATCTTGGCGGCATGGAGCGACAGGCCGCACTGCTGGAACACGGCGCCAATGCGGGCCAGCAGCCCCGGGGTATCGAGCGCGGTCAGCTCCAGCAGGGTGTGGCGGGTCTCCCCTTTGTGGGGCAGGAAGACCACCCGGGTCGGCACGCTGAACTGGCGGTGGCGCCGTGACAGGGGCTTGCTGCGCAGCACCAGCTTGCCCGGCTCCTGCAGCGCCTTCTCCAGCGCCTTCTTGATGGTGGCGGTGCGGTTGGGGCTGATGGGCTCGCCGTTGGGTTCGAGCACTACGAAGGTATCAAGCACGTAGTCGCTGCGCGAATTCATGATCTGGGCGTCGTGGATGTTGAGGTTTTTCTGATCCAGCGCCGAGGCCACAGTGGCAAACAGATTCGGGGTGTCACGACAATAGATGAACACCTCGCTGCCGCCGCGGGTCGGGTGCTTGCCGATGATCACCAGCGGCGCCGGGTTGTCGCCGTGTTCGATGATCTTGCGGCAGTGCCAGGCGATCTGCTCCGGCGTGTGGCGCAGGAAGTAGTCGGCCTTGAAGTCGCTCCAGAGCTGGTTGATGGCCTCCTCCGGCACGTCGCGCTGGGCCAGGTTCTGCTTGGCCTGGCGCTGGTTTTCGCGGATCTTGAGGCGCATGTCGGGCGGGTTTTCCAGCCCCTGGCGCAGCGCTTTCTGGGTGGCGAAGTAGAGCTCGCGCAGCAGGGTGCCTTTCCAGTCGTTCCAGAGGGTGTCGTTGGTGGCGCAGATATCGGCCACGGTCAGGCAATACAGCAGGTCGAGGTGCTGCTCGTCGCGCACCTTCTGGGCAAAATCGGTGACCACCTCAGGGTCATAGATGTCGCGGCGCTGGGCGGTGACCGACATCAGCAGGTGATGGCGCACCAGCCAGGCGACCAGCCGGCTCTCGTAGCGATCCAGACCGTGCAGCTGGCAGAATTCCAGCGCATCGACGGCGCCGAGCTCTGAGTGGTCGCCACGCCGCCCCTTGGCGATGTCGTGGAACAGGGCGGCGATGCTGAGCAGCTCGGGTTTGCGCAGCCGGGTGAACACCTCGTGGCAGAGCGGATGGGTCTGACGGCTGGCCGGGTTGGGAAACTGATGGATGTTCTTGAGCAGCCGGTGGGTGTGCTCATCCACCGTGTAGGCATGGAACATGTCGAACTGCATCTGGCCGACGATGAGGTTCCACTGCGGCAGGTAGGCCGCCAGGATGCCGTACTTGTGCATCAGGGTGAGCGGCTGACCGATGCCGTTGGGGTGGCGCAGCAGCGCCATGAACAGGCGGCGGCAGTCGGGCAAGTCCTGTAGCCAGCAGTTGAGCTTGCGGCGCGCCTCGCGCAGCTGGCGCAGGGTGGCGGAGTGGATGCCGGCAATCTCCGGGTGCTGGGCAATCTGGTTGAAGAGGCGCAGGATGGCGGCGGGCTCGCGGCCGAACAGCTCGGAATCCACCGCATCGATGAGGCGGCCGCGCAGCTGGAACTCGTCGGAGAGACGGCGCACGTCCATGGCGGTGTTGCCGAGGATCGCCTCGTCAAACAGCTGCAGCAGCATCTCGTTGAGCTCGGAGACCCGCCGCACCGTCTGGTAGAAGCGCTTCATCATCTGCTCTACCGGGGCGTTGCCTTCCCCCTCGAAGCCCAGCATCTGGGCCACGGTACGCTGGCGATCGAATAGCAGCCGGTTGTCGCCCTTGTTGATGGCCATGTGCAGGGCGAAGCGCACCTTCCACAGAAAGTTCTGGCAATCGAGCAGCTCGCGATACTCGGCCCGGTTGAGAAAGCCGTGGCTGGTCATCTCGAACAGGGTGGTGGCGCCGAAGTGGCGGCGAGCCACCCAGGCCAGGGTCTGGATGTCGCGCAGGCCGCCGGGATTGCTCTTGAGGTCCGGCTCCAGCTTGTAGGCGGTGCCGAGAAACTGCTGGTGGCGCTGGGCCTGCTCTTCGCGTTTAGCCTTGAAGAACTGCTCGCTCGGCCAGAAGTGCTGGGGGCCGGTGGCCTCCTTGAGCTGCTGGAAGCCCGCCTCGCGGCCGGTGATGTAGCGTGCCTCGATGAGGTTGGTGGCGACCGTGATGTCGCCGCGTCCCTGCTCGAGGCACTCGGCCACGTTGCGCACCGCCTGGCCCACCTCCAGCTTGAGATCCCACAGCAGGGTAATGAACTCACCGATGCGCAGCCCCAACACCTCGTCCAGCTCGTCCCCTTCATAGAGGATCAGCAGGTCTATGTCGGAGTGGGGGTGCAGTTCGCCGCGGCCATAGCCACCCACCGCGATCAGGGTGAGCGCCGTCTTGTCGAAGCCGAACTTTTGCCACAACCGGGTCAGCAACTCGTCCATGTATTCGGAGCGGGTGGCCACCAGTTCGATGATGTTGTCACCGGCATCGAAGCGGGCGTGCAGCCAGCCGAGAAAACGGCTCAGGTACTCCTTGCAGTTCTCGCGGGTGAGCTGAGCGTCGGGTAACAGGTGGGGGGAAAGCAGGCTGGCATCCATGGCGTCTCACACTCTACTGTCGCACGCCTGTGCGCTGTTCTCGCACGGGGTCGCGGCTGATAAAAACAAAACCCCGGCGGGAGGCCGGGGTTTGATGTTAACCGTGTTTGATGAGACGGTCGATAGTGTCATCCGGGCGCAGCGTCAGCACCTCGCAGCCATCCTCGGTCACCAGCAGGGTGTGTTCCCACTGGGCGGAGTCGCCGCCATCCTTGGTGGTCACGGTCCAGCCGTCCTTCGGATTGACCTTGCAGTGGTACTTCTTGCTGTTGACCATGGGCTCGATGGTGAAGCACATGCCCGGCTTGAGCTCCTGCTTGCCGCCGTTGCGATAGTGCAAGATCTGCGGCTCTTCATGGAACTCGGCCCCGATGCCGTGGCCACAGTAGTCGCGTACCACGGAGAAACCGGCCTTCTCGACGATGGGCTGGATCACGGCGCCGATCTCGGTGATGCACATGCCCGGACGCACCTGCTTGATGGCGGCGTAGAGGCTCTCCTGGGCGACCTTGCACAGCTGACGGCGCAGCGGGGTGGTCTCACCCACGATGAACATGGCCGAGGTATCGCCGTGGTAGCCATCCTTGATGACGGTGATGTCCAGGTTGATGATGTCCCCTTCCCGCAATTTCTTGTGGTTCGGGATGCCGTGGCAGATCACATCGTTCACCGAGGTGCAGATGGACTTGGGGAAGCCGTGGTAGTTGAGCGGCGCAGGGATGGCCTGCTGCACGTCGACGATGTAGTCGTGGCAGAGGGTGTTCAGTTCGTCGGTGGTGACGCCCGCCTTGACGTGGGGGGCGATCATGACCAGCACATCGGCGGCCAGTTGGCCGGCAACGCGCATCTTTTCAATCTCTTCCGGTGTCTTGATTTTAATGGACATGGGATCTCTCTTGGGACCTGATCGCGCATCTATCGATGTCCGGCAATCAGGTAATGAAAAATAGATGCGTTTGCAATCAGGCCAAAATTTTATCCCCAACCCCCGTTTACTTCCAGTGTGATTGTCATCACAGCGTCAAATCGGCGCTTCAGCATGCTGCCCAGGGATCCATTTTTAGCGGTTCGGCTGGTGGTGTCCTGACCAAAGTTATGGTATAAAGCGCGCCGGAATGGGGAACTTGTGTCCTCATGCCATCACCCTTACTTAAACAACACACACACATCGACACATATGCCGGGGTGCCTTAACGGGTCGGTTATATGGGATGTGTGGAGGCCTAACCCCAATAGAGGTATAAAATGGCTAAAGTTTCTATGCGCGACATGCTGCAAGCCGGCGTTCACTTCGGTCACCAGACTCGTTACTGGAACCCGAAAATGAAATCCTACATCTTCGGTGCCCGCAGCAAGGTTCACATCATCAACTTGGAAAAAACCGTTCCGATGTTTGACGATGCCATGAACTTCATCAGCTCCGTAGCTGCCAAGAAGGGCAAGGTACTGTTCGTAGGTACCAAGCGTGCCGCGTCTGAAGCCGTAAAAGAAGCCGCTGAGCGTTGCGACCAGTTCTATGTTAACCACCGCTGGCTGGGCGGCATGCTGACCAACTGGAAAACCGTTCGTCAGTCCATCAAGCGCCTGAAAGATCTGGAAACCCAGAGCCAAGACGGTACCTTCGACAAGCTGACCAAGAAAGAGGCGCTGATGCGTACTCGCGAAATGGAAAAGCTGGAGAAGAGCCTGGGTGGTATCAAGAACATGGGCGGCCTGCCTGACGTTCTGTTCGTTGTCGATGCCGACCACGAGCACATCGCTATCAAAGAAGCCAACAACCTGGGTATCCCGGTAGTTTCCATCGTTGATACCAACTCCAACCCGGACGGCGTTGACTATGTCATCCCGGGTAACGACGACGCTATCCGTGCCGTTCAGCTGTACCTGAATGCTGCTGCTGACACCGTACTGGAAGCTCGCGCTCAGGACATCGTTGTTCAAGCCGAACAAGATGGCTTCGTTGAAGCTGAGTAATTGATAAGGACTGCAAAGCCCTTATTAACCAAGCTGATGTAATTGGTTAGCAGGGGCCCTTGTGGCCCCTGTTTCTTGTCAATTCAAGACCGAGGATACTGGACATGGCAAACATTTCTGCCGCCCTGGTAAAAGAACTGCGCGAGCGCACCGCCGCTGGCATGATGGATTGCAAAAAAGCACTGGAAGAAGCCAACGGTGATATCGAACTGGCTATCGAAAACATGCGCAAATCCGGTCAGGCCAAAGCCGCCAAGAAAGCTGGCCGTATCGCCGCTGAAGGTGTGATCTTCGCCCGTACCGAAGGCAACGTTGCCGTCATGATCGAGCTGAACTGCGAGACTGACTTCGTTTCCAAGGATGCCGGCTTCCTGGCCATGGGTCAGAAAATCGTTGAAATCGCCGCTACCCAGAAGATCGCTGACGTTGACGCGCTGAAAGCCGCCGACTTCGGCAACGGCGAGTCCGTTGAGCTGACCATCACCAACCTGATCGCCAAGATCGGTGAGAACATGAACCTGCGTCGCGTGATGCTGGTTGAAGGTGACAACCTGGGCACCTACGTTCACGGCTCCCGCATCGGTGTTATCACCAAGCTGGCCGGTGGTTCCGACGAGCTGGCCAAAGATCTGGCCATGCACGTTGCTGCCAACAGCCCGCAATTCGTCAAGCCGGAAGATGTATCTGCCGAAGTCGTTGCCAAAGAGCGCGAAATCCAGATCGACATCGCCATCAACTCTGGCAAGCCGAAAGAGATCGCCGAGAAAATGGTTGAAGGCCGCATGAAGAAGTTCACCGGTGAGGTTTCCCTGACTGGTCAACCGTTCGTGAAAGATCCTTCCATGACCGTTGCCGAGCTGCTGAAGAAAGAAGGCGCTGACGTTGTTTCCTTCACCCGTTTCGAAGTGGGCGAAGGCATCGAGAAGCAAGAGACCGATTTCGCTGCGGAAGTTGCAGCCCAAATCGCGGCCGCTCAAAAGGCCTAATCGAACCGGTTTTTCCGTTTCCCCAGACCGCGACTTATGTCGCGGTCTTTATATGACCAGGAATCAGTGACATGAGTACCAATCCCAAGCCTGCATACAGACGTGTTCTTCTGAAGTTGAGTGGTGAAGCCCTGCAAGGATCCGAGGGTTTTGGCATTGATCCGGCGGTGCTGGATCGGATGGCCCAAGAGATCAAAGAACTGGTTGAGCTGGGTGTTCAGGTCGGTCTGGTCATCGGTGGCGGCAACCTGTTCCGTGGTGCCGGTCTTGCCAAGGCGGGCATGAACCGCGTGGTGGGCGACCACATGGGTATGCTGGCTACCGTGATGAACGGTCTGGCCATGCGTGATGCCCTGCATCGTGCTTATGTGAATGCCCGTCTGATGTCTGCCATCTCCCTGCAAGGCATCTGTGACTCCTATGTCTGGGCCGAAGCCATCAGCCAGCTGCGCGCCGGCAAGGTGGTGATCTTCTCCGCCGGTACCGGCAACCCCTTCTTCACTACCGATTCTGCGGCCTGTCTGCGCGGGATCGAGATCGAAGCTGACGTCGTGCTCAAGGCTACCAAGGTCGATGGCGTGTTCACCGACGATCCGGTCAAGAACCCGGATGCCGTGCTGTGCCATGAACTGAGTTATGATGAAGTTCTTGAAAAAGAACTCAAAGTAATGGATCTTGCTGCTTTTACTCTGGCCCGCGACCACGATCTGCCGATCCGGGTGTTCAACATGAACAAGCCGGGTGCGCTGCGTCGGGTGATCATGGGCGAGCCGGAAGGTACCCTGATCCATCACGTCAGCAAGTGAGACAAGCGTGAGCTTCGGCTCGTTTGTCCATGACGCCAGCCAATAAGATAGATACGGGCCGGTTGACGGCTCGTTCGCCAAAAGGAAAACCACTGTGATCAACGAGATTAAAAACGACGCCAAGGACCGCATGGCCAAGAGCGTAGAGTCGCTCAAGACCCAGATGTCCAAGATCCGTACCGGCCGTGCTCACCCGAGCCTGCTCGACGGTATCCAGGTGGAGTATTACGGTGCGGCCACTCCTCTGAAACAGTTGGCCAACGTGGTGGCTGAAGATGCCCGCACCCTCTCCATCTCCATCTTTGACCGCTCCATGATCCAGGCGGTGGAAAAGGCCATCCTGACCTCCGATCTGGGCCTCAACCCGTCCAGCAACGGCCAGACCCTGCGCGTGCCGCTGCCGCCGCTGACCGAAGAGCGTCGTCGCGACCTGACCAAGATCGTGCGTGCCGAAGCGGAAGGTGCCCGGGTTGCCGTGCGCAACATCCGTCGCGATGCCAACGCCGACCTGAAAGCGCTGCTCAAAGACAAAGAGATCTCCGAAGACGACGACCGTCGTGCTCAGGAAGAGATCCAGAAGCTGACCGATTCCTTCATCAAGCTGGTAGACGAAGCACTGGCCCTGAAGGAAAAGGAGCTAATGGAAATCTAAGCCTCTGACAGGTATATTACGAGCGCCGTGTAGTGCCCCTGCACGGCGCTTTTGTCTTTGTGGGAGAAATGAATGTCGCTTTTGGCAGCCGTAGGTGATTGCGCCAATTCGTCCTTGCCTCGTCACGTCGCCATCATCATGGACGGCAACGGACGCTGGGCCCAGAACCGTGGCAAGATGCGGGTCTATGGCCACAAGGCAGGCGTGAAGTCTGTTCGCGAGGCGGTAACCTTTGCTGCGCGGGCCAAGATAGACGCGCTGACCCTGTTTGCGTTTTCCAGCGAGAACTGGCGTCGCCCGGAAGGGGAGGTCAGCGCCCTGATGGAGCTGTTCATGACGGTGCTGGGCCGTGAGGTGCAGAAGCTGCACAGCAACGGCATCCGGCTCAAGGTGATCGGCGATACCGCCCGTTTCAGCGAGCGTCTGCAGGCCAAGATTGCCAAGGCGGAGGCGCTGACCGCCAACAATCAGGGGCTGACCCTCAATATCGCCGCCAATTATGGTGGTCAGTGGGACATCGCCCAGGCGGCCCGCAAGCTGGCCCGTGCCGTGGCGAGCGGGGAACTGGCTGCCGACCAGATAGATGAAGCCATGCTTGGCCGCGAGGTATGCATGGCCGACCTGCCGCCGGTGGATCTGCTGATCCGCACCGGGGGCGATCATCGCATCAGCAATTTTGTGTTATGGCAGCTCGCCTATGCCGAGCTCTATTTTACCCCGGTGCTGTGGCCTGATTTCAACGAGGCCGAGTTCAGCGAGGCCGTTGCCTCCTTCGTGGCCCGTGAGCGTCGTTTCGGCTGCACGGGTGAACAGATCCGGGAATTGATCGCCGAGCAACAGACCGGCTAACCCCCCTCCCAAGAGAGAGGCTTCTTTTGCTAAAACAACGAATTATTACCGCATTGCTACTGGTTCCCCTGGTGTTGGGGGCGCTGTTTTTTCTGCCGTTGAAATTCTTTGCCCTGTTGGCATCCCTGGTATTTCTGTTGGCCAGCCGCGAGTGGAGCGGCTTCGTCTCTGCCAAGCCGCAGCAGTGGCTGCCGCTGGTGTACTGCCTGCTGCTCGGGGCCAGCCTGTTCTGGCTGCCGGTGGAGCAGCTGTGGACTCCTCATCTGCATCCGCTGGTGATGGGCGTGCTCTGGACCGCCGTCAGCTGGTGGTTGCTGGGGCTGCTGCTGGTGTTGCGTTATCCCCAGAGCGCCAAGCTGTGGAAGGAGTCCATCTGGCTCAAGTCCCTGTTCGGCCTGGTGACCCTGGTCCCCTTCTTCTGGTCCCTGGTGGCCATCCGTGGTTACAACTTCTATCACGACCCCATGATGGGGGCCTGGATCCTGCTGTTCGTGATGGGACTGGTCTGGGCGGCAGATTCTGGCGCGTATTTTTTCGGCAAGGCGTTCGGCAAACACAAGCTGGCGCCGGCCGTGAGCCCCGGCAAAACCATCGAAGGCATGTGTGGCGGCCTGTTTACCGCCAGCCTGCTGGCGGTCGGGGTGACCTGGTTCATGGGCTTCGTGCCTGCCAAGATGGCCATCGTGCTGTTCTGCTCCTTGCTGGCGGTGCTGGCATCGGTACTGGGCGATCTCACCGAGAGCATGTTCAAGCGTGAAGCCGGCATCAAGGATTCAGGCACCCTGTTGCCCGGCCACGGTGGCATCCTCGATCGGATCGACAGCCTGACCGCCGCGCTGCCGGTATTCCTGCTCAGCTATCTGCTGCTCAGCCAGGAGTTTTGATGCTCAGCCTGATGCGTCTGCCTGCGGCGGGCGCCATCCATTCGTCATACAGCGGGAGTTTTGATGCATAACCTGGTGATTCTGGGAGCCTCCGGCTCCATCGGTCAGAGTACGCTCAAGGTACTGCGGCACAATCCTGGGCGCTGGCAGGTGCTGGCGCTGACCGCGGCTCGCAGCGTGGAGGCCATGCTGCGCGACTGCCTCGAATTCTCTCCCCGCTTCGCCGTTATGGTGGACGAGGCCGCCGCCAGCGAGCTGGCCGCTCAACTCAAGACCCACGGCAGCGTGACTCGTGTCATGGCTGGCCCGGCCGCCCTGTGCGAAGTGGCCGCTCACCCCGATGCCCACAGCGTGATGGCCGCCATCGTCGGCGCCGCCGGGCTTGCGCCCACCATGGCGGCGGTGCGTGCCGGCAAGCGCATCCTGCTGGCCAACAAGGAGGCCCTGGTGATGTCCGGCGCCTTCTTCATGGAGGCGGTGCGCGAGCACGGGGCCGAGCTGCTGCCCATCGACAGCGAACACAACGCCATTTTCCAGTGCCTGCCCGAGGCCATCCAGCGCCAGCCCGGCTTTTGTGACCTGGCGGGAGCGGGCATCAGCAAGATCCTGCTGACCGGCTCCGGCGGCCCGTTCCGTTATACCGACATCGCTGAGCTGGCCCGCGTCACCCCGGCTCAGGCCATCGCCCATCCCAACTGGTCCATGGGGGCCAAGATCTCGGTCGACTCCGCCACCATGATCAACAAGGGGCTGGAGTATATCGAGGCGCGCTGGCTGTTCAACGCGGCGCCCGAGCAGATCCAGGTGGTGATCCATCCCCAGTCGGTGATTCACTCCATGGTGCAGTACAAGGATGGCTCCGTGCTGGCCCAGCTCGGCAATCCGGACATGTGTACCCCCATCGCCCACGCGCTGGCCTATCCGGCTCGAATCGAGTCCGGTGTGGAACCTTTGGATTTCTTCAGTGTCGGAGAGTTCAGCTTTATCCGTCCCGACTATGAGCGCTATCCCTGCCTGCAGCTTGCCATGCATGCCTGTCAGCAGGGGCAGGCCGCAACCACGGCCCTCAATGCCGCCAACGAGGAGGCCGTGGCGGCTTTCCTTGCAGAGCGGATCGGTTTTATGGATATTGCCAGAGTCAATGAGGCCACCATGCTCGCCCTGGGCGGTACGGCGGCCGGTTCGCTGGACGATTTGATTGCGCTGGATGGGGCGGCCCGTGCCCGTGCTCACAATTTGATTGAGGAGCTTAGCTGATGAGAGCTGTTTCGTGGCATTGTGCTGCCTTCACCCTGATTGTCGGAGACAGGACCATGCATGAAAGCGAGGTGATGGGCTGATGGGCGGTGTGTTGTGGAACATCGGTGCCTTTATCGTCGCCCTCGGGCTGCTGGTTGCGGTACATGAATTCGGCCACTTCTGGGTGGCCCGTCGCTGCGGCGTCAAGGTCGAACGTTTCTCCATCGGTTTCGGCAAGGCCATCTGGCGTCGGCTGGGCAAGGATGGCACCGAGTACGTGCTGGCCCTGATCCCCCTCGGCGGTTACGTCAAGATGCTGGACGGCCGGGTGGACGAGCTCAAACCCGGTGACGAGCAGTTCGCTTTCAATCACAAGAGCGTCTGGGCGCGGATGGCCATCGTCGCTGCCGGCCCCATGGCCAACTTCGTGTTTGCCCTGTTCGCCCTCTGGCTGATGTTCATGATCGGCGTGCCCGCCGTCAAACCCGTGGTGGGCGAGGTGCGTCCCGCCTCCATCGTGGCGGCGGCCGGGGTGGAACCCGGCATGGAGATCGTCGGCGTCGGCGGCGAGGAGACCGGTGACTGGGAGAGCGTGACCTATGCCCTCATCAGCCACCTTGGCGATGACTCGGTCCAGCTCAAGCTCAAGGCGGCCAACACCAGCTACGCGGTGGACAAGACCCTGCAGCTGGCCGGCTGGAAGTTTGACCCCGACAAGGAGTCTCCCATCGGCAGCCTGGGCATAGTGCCGCTCGGTGGCAAGGTGCTGCCGGTGGTCGATGCGGTGGTGGCCGCGAGCGCCAGCGAGAAGGCCGGCGTTCAGGCGGGCGATCGCATCAAGCGGGTAGGGGAGCAGGAGATCACCGAGTGGGCCCAGTTTGTCCACCAGGTGCAGCAGTCGCCCCAGCAGCCGCTTGAGGTGACCGTCGAGCGGGCGGGCAGCGAGCTGACCCTGACCCTGACGCCGGATGCCAAGAAGGTGCGGGGCCAGCTGGTCGGTTTTGTCGGCCTGTCGCCGCAACTGGTTCCATTACCGGATGAGTATCGGATTCTGTTACAGTATGGGCCTTTGCAAGCCCTGTGGCAGGGTGCCCAGAAGACCTGGAGCCTGACCACCCTGACCTTCGACATGATCGGCAAGCTGATCGGTGGCATCGTCTCGCTGGACAACCTGAGCGGCCCCATCTCCATTGCCAAGGGCGCGGGCAGCAGTGCCGACTACGGTCTGGTCTACTTTCTCGGCTTTCTGGCGCTGATCAGCGTCAACCTGGGGATCATCAACCTGTTCCCCCTGCCGGTGCTGGACGGTGGCCATCTGGTCTACTTCCTCATCGAGGCGGTCACCGGCAAGCCGGTATCAGAAAAAATTCAGGAAGTGGGTTTCCGGATTGGCGCCGCCATTCTGATGTTACTGATGGGTATTGCGCTGTTTAATGATTTCGCTCGCCTCTGAGGCCAGAGCATCAACAAGGACACATAAGAACAAAATGGCTGTTAAAAAAGCATTGGTGTTGAGTTGCCTGCTGGGTGCCAGTTTCCTGGCCCAGGCGGCCCCTGCCTCTTTTGTGGTGCAAGATATTCAGGTTGAAGGTCTGCAGCGGGTGACCCTGGGGGCCGCCCTGCTGAACCTGCCGATCCGGGTGGGCGATTCCGTCGATTCCGTGACGCTGGCCAACGCCATCAAGAAGCTCTATGCCTCCGGCAACTTCGAGGACGTCAAGGTCTACCGCGACGGCCAGGTGCTGCAAGTGGCGGTCAAAGAGCGGCCGACCATCTCCAGCATCGAGTTCTCCGGCAACAAGGATATCAAGGAAGAGCAGCTGACCCAGAGCCTGGAGTCCTCCGGCATCCGGGTGGGTGATCCGCTGGATCGCACCGTGCTGAGCTCCCTCGAGAAGGGGCTGGAAGATTTCTACTACGGCGTGGGCAAGTACTCCGCCAAGGTCAAGGCCATCGTCACCCCGCTGCCGCGCAACCGGGTCGACCTCAAGTTCACCTTCGTGGAAGGGGAAGCGGCCAAGATCCAGCAGATCAACATCGTCGGCAACAACGTGTTCCCGGAAGAGAAGCTGCTGGCCCAGCTCTCCCTCAAGGACGACGTGCCCTGGTGGAACTTCACCGGTGACCAGCGCTACCAGAAGCAGAAGCTGGCCGGCGACATCGAAACCCTGCGCTCCTACTACATGGACCGCGGCTACATCCGCTTTACCCAGGAGTCGACCCAGGTCTCCATGACCCCGGACAAGAAGGGGGTCTACGTCACCCTCAACGTCAAGGAAGGGGATCAATACAAGGTGTCCGGCATCCAGCTCAAGGGCGATCTGATCGATCGCGGCGGCGAGATGAAGGGGCTCATCCCCATCGAGACCGGCAGCATCTACTCCGCCAGCCAGGTGACTCACACCGAAGAGGTGCTCTCCAAGTTCCTCGGTCGTTACGGCTACGCCTACCCGAAAGTGGTCACCTTCCCGCAGGTCAACGACCAGACCAAGGAAGTGGAGCTCATCGTCAACATCGAGCCGGGCCCCCGCGTTTACGTGCGCAACATCAACTTCACCGGCAACGTCACCACCAAGGACGAAGTGCTGCGCCGCGAGATGCGTCAGATGGAGGGCACCTGGCTCTCTTCCGACAGCGTCGAGCAGTCCAAGACCCGTCTCAACCGCCTCGGCTTCTTCGAAACCGCCGAAGTGGACACCAAACGGGTGCCGGGCAGCGATGACCAGGTCGATCTGGACTTCAAGGTCAAGGAGCAGCCGGCCGGTTCCATCAACGCCGGCGTGGGCTACGGTACCGAATCTGGCCTGAGTCTGCAGGCGGGCCTGCAGCAGGACAACTTCATGGGGACCGGCAAGAAGATCGGCATCTCCGCCAGTACCAACAAGTACTCCAAGAGCGTCGACCTCAGCTACAACGATCCCTACTTCACCGTGGACGGGGTCAGCCTCGGCGGTCGTCTCTACTACAACCAGTTCAGTGCGGCCGACGCCAACATCGTGGACTACGAGAACACCACCATCGGCTTCCGCCTCTCCAGTGGTTTCCCGGTCAACGAGAACAACCGTCTCGACTTCAGCCTCGGGGTCGAAAACAACAAACTGTCCCAGCCCAACCCCTATCTGCAGGTGGATGAGTTCTGGAAGGTGTACAGCGAGAACAAGGATGGCGACAACCGCATGGTGTTCAACACCGTCGACGTCACCGCCGGCTGGACCCGTTCCACCCTCAACAAGGGCCAGTTCCCGACCGCCGGTGACCGTCAGCGGGTCAACGCCAAGGTGACCGTGCCGGGCATGGATCTGCAGTACTTCAAGCTCAACGCCGAAGACGCGCACTACTTCCCGTTCGATGCGGATCACAAGTGGGTGCTGATGACCAAGGCGCGAGCCTCCTACGGCAACGGCTACGGCAGCAACGGCAGCTATGACCATGTATTGCCGTTCTTCGAGAACTACTTCGCCGGTGGTTTCGACACCCTGCGCGGCTTCAAGAGCAATACCGTGGGTCCGAAGGCGCTCTACTACTACAACCTGAGCGGCAACGACGTCATCCAGGGCACCGACAGCTCGGTGGGCGGCAACGCCCTGGCGGTCGCCTCCCTCGAGATGATAGTGCCGACGCCGTTTGCGTCCGAGACCTATCAGCCGCAACTGCGGACCAGCTTCTTCATCGATGCCGGTTCCGTATGGGATACCACCTTCGACTATGACCAGTACCGCAACCGTTGCTTCAGCGGCTGCAACTATCTGGCCGACTATTCGGATCCGACCAACTACCGCGCCTCGGCCGGTCTGTCGCTGCAGTGGCTCTCCCCGATGGGCCCGCTGGTGTTCGCGATTGCCCGTCCGCTCAAGCAGTACGAGGGCGACCGGACCGAGTTCTTCTCATTCAACATCGGCCGTACCTTCTAAGGACGGACCCTGCCCCCACCCAGCGGTGGGGGTATTCAATGATGGGACGCGCAGCTTGCGTGCCTCACCAGGTAACAAGTCGGTCCGGGTACCACTTGCATAATCAGGTAAATCAGGTAGCCCTCACATGAGGGAACAAGGAGTAAGTGTGAATAAAGCGTTGAAAGTAGCTGGTTTGAGTTTTGCACTGATGGCTGCCGGCATGGGCTCCGCCTTGGCCGAGACCAAGATCGCCGTGGTCGACATGGGCGAAGTATTCCAAAAGCTGCCCCAGCGTGAAGCAGTCTCCAAGAAGCTGAAAGGCGAATTCGAGCCGCGCATGCGTGAGCTGCAGAAGCTGGAATCCGACGGTCAGAAACTGGTCGAGAAGTTCAAGAAGGACGAAGCCTTCATGAGCGCCGAGCAGAAGAAGCAGAACCAGGAGAAGCTGGCCAAGCTGCAGATGGAGTTCAACCAGAAGCGTCAGGCGTTTGAACAGGACAACGGTCGCCGTCAGTCCGAAGAGCGCAACAAGATCCTGACCAAGGTGCAGGCTGCCATCGATTCCATCGCCAAGAGCAATGGTTACGATCTGGTGCTGGAGCGCAACGCCGCCCCGTACGCCGCCAGCAAGCTGGACATCTCTGCCCAGGTTATTTCTCAGGTAAGCAAGAGCAACTAATTGATGGCATTCACTCTCGCACAGCTGGCCCAGCAACTGGGGGCCCAGGTCCATGGCGACGGAACCCTGGAAATCCGCAAGGTAGCGACACTGGAAAAGGCCGGGGAGGGGGATATCACCTTCCTGTCCAATAAAAAGTACCGGCATTATCTGGAGCAGAGCAAGGCGACCGCCGTGCTCATCACAGAAGCGGATCTGCCATTTTGTCCCACCAATGCCCTGGTGCTCAAAGACCCCTATGTGGGCTTTGCCCGGGTTGCCCAACTGCTGGACACCACCCCGCAGCCGGCCACGGATATCCATCCGAGCGCCGTCATCGCGGCGGACGTGCAACTGGGCGAGAGAGTGGCCATCGGGGCCAATGCGGTGATCGAATCCGGCGTGGTGCTGGGGGATGATGTGCGCATCGGTCCGGGCTGTTTCGTTGGCAAGAATACCCGACTGGGAGCTCGCTCCCGGTTGTGGGCCAACGTCACCCTGTATCACAAAGTGACCCTGGGCACGGACTGTCTGGTACAGGCCGGCACCGTGATCGGGGCAGACGGTTTCGGTTATGCCAACGAGCGCGGCGAGTGGATCAAGATCCCCCAGCTCGGCGGCGTGACCATCGGCAACCGGGTCGAGATCGGTGCCTGCACCACCATCGACCGCGGCGCGCTGGAAGATACCCGCATCGCTGACAACGTCATCATCGACAACCAGTGCCAGATCGCCCACAACGTCGAGATCGGCTACGGCACCGCCGTGGCGGGCTCCACCGTGATGGCAGGTAGTCTCAAGGTTGGCAAATACTGTATCATTGGCGGCGCCTCCGTCTTTAACGGGCACATGGAGATCTGCGACCAGGCCACCGTTACCGGCATGGCCATGGTGATGCGACCCATTACCGAGCCCGGTGTCTACTCTTCCGGCATCCCCCTGCAAACCAATAAAGAGTGGCGCAAGACCGCCGCCCGGGTGATGCGTATCGAAGAGATGCACAAGCGGTTGAGCAAGCTTGAGAAGAAGCTGGACCAAGAATAATCACGATTGGTATAGGGTACTGTTTTGACTACTGAAAAGAAGAGCCTGGGTATCCAGGAAATAATGGATCTGCTGCCCCACCGTTATCCGTTCCTGATGGTGGACAAGGTGGAAAACTACGAGATCAGCGATGAGCGCAAGACCTTGCGTGCCATCAAGAACGTCTCGTTCAACGAGCCGATCTTTCAGGGCCACTTCCCGGCCAAGCCGGTGTTCCCCGGCGTGCTGATCCTGGAAGCCATGGCACAGGCCACCGGTATCCTGGCGTTTACCATGGTGGGCAAGCCGTCTCCCAATGAACTCTATTACTTTGCCTCAATCGACAACGCTCGTTTCAAGCGTCCGGTGGGCCCCGGCGATCAGCTGGTGCTTGACGTGGAATTCCTGAAAGAGCGTCGCGGTATCGCCAAGTTCACCGGTGTGGCCACGGTCAACGGTGAAGTGGTCTGTACCGCCGAGCTGATGTGCGCCAAACGCGAGGTTTAACACACGTGATCGACCAGACTGCCATCATTCACGATACTGCCGTCGTCCATGAGTCTGCCGTCATCGGTAAAGGGGTTGAAATCGGCCCCTTTTCTGTCATCGGTGCCGAGGTGGAAATCGGCGACAACACCTGGGTCAGCTCCCATGTGGTGATCAAGGGCCCGACCAAGATTGGTCGCGGCAACAAGATCTTCCAGCACACCTCCATCGGTGAGGATTGCCAGGACAAAAAGTACGCCGGCGAGCGCACCTTCCTCGAGATCGGCGACAACAACGTCTTTCGCGAGAACTGCACCGTGCACCGCGGCACCATCCAGGATCAGTCCCTGACCAGGATCGGCAGCGGCAACCTGTTCATGGTCAACGTCCACGTTGCCCACGACTGCATCATCGGTGACAACTGCATCTTCGCCAACAACGCGACCCTGGCGGGCCACGTGGTGATCGGCGATTTCGTGATCTTTGGCGGTCTCTCCGCGATCCACCAGTTCGGCCGAGTCGGCTCCCACGCCTTCGTCGGTGGCTGCGCCGCCCTCAACAAGGACGTGCCGCCCTACGTGATGGCCGCTGGCAACTACGCCAAGCCGTTCGGGGTCAACTCCGAGGGGTTGCGTCGTCGCGGTTATACGCCTGAGGCCATCTCCGCCGTCAAGCGCGCCTACAAGGAGATCTTCCGCTCCGGCAAGACCATCGAAGAGGTACTGCCGGTGCTGACTGAGATGGCGCAAGCCGAGCCGGCAATCCAGCTCTACGTGGATTTCCTCAAAGACAACGAGCGCGGGATCATCCGTGCCTGATCCCGTTCGCATCGGTATCGTCGCCGGAGAGGTTTCCGGCGACATTCTGGCTGCCGGCCTGGTGCGCGAGCTGCAGGCCCGCTACCCGGACGCCCAGTTCGAAGGGATCGCCGGGCCGCGCATGCAGGCCCTCGGCGTGAAGGCGCTGTTCGAGATGGAAGAGCTTTCCGTCATGGGGATCACCGAGGTGCTGGGCCGTCTGCCGCGCATTCTCAAGGTCCGCCGCGAACTGCTGCGTCACTTCATCGCCAATCCGCCCGACATCTTCATCGGGGTGGATGCACCGGATTTCAATATCGGGGTGGAGCTCAAACTGCGCCGCGCTGGTATCAAGACGGTTCACTACGTCAGCCCCTCGGTGTGGGCCTGGCGCCAGAACCGCATTCACAAGATCAAGGCCGCCACCGACATGGTGCTCGCCTTCCTGCCGTTCGAGAAAGCCTTCTACGACCGCTTCGATGCCCCTTGCCGCTTCGTCGGCCACACCATGGCGGACGACATTCCGTTGGTGCCGGATCAGGCCGCGGTACGCAGAACCCTCGGCATCGACGCCAACCGGCGCTGGCTGGCGGTGCTGCCGGGCAGTCGCAGTGCCGAGGTGGGCTTTATGTCGCCCCTGTTTCTCGAGGCCTGCAAGCACCTGACGGTACGCTATCCGGATCTCGGTTTCATCGTGCCGCTGGTCAACCAGAAGCGGCGCGAGCAGTTCCTGGCCATCAAGGCCGAGCTGGCGCCGGATCTCGACATGGTGCTGCTGGAAGGGCAGGGCCGTGAGGCGATGATCGCCGCCGACGTGGTGATGCTGGCCTCCGGCACCGCGGCGCTTGAAGCCATGCTGGTGAAAAAGCCGATGGTGGTGGGTTACAAGCTCAAGCCGTTCAGCTACTGGTTGGCCCAGCGGCTGGTGAAGACCGAATTCGTCTCCCTGCCCAACCTGCTGGCCGGCCGCATGCTGGTGCCCGAGCTCATCCAGCACGAATGCACCCCGGAGAATCTGGTGGTCGAGGTGAGCAAGTTCTTCGAGCACGACAACAGCGCGCTGGTGAATACCTTCACCGAGCTCCATCAGCTCATCCGCTGCAACGCGGATCAGCAGGCGGCCGAAGCGGTGGCCGAGCTGCTCGGCAGATAACTTCCGGGCGGCCGCAGGGGCTGCGCCAACGTGACGCCAGGCCCTGCGGGGCCTGTTTTGATTCAAGGCTACAAGATGATGATCGATATTCCTGACGACAGGCTGGTTGCCGGTGTGGACGAAGTGGGCCGTGGCCCGCTGGTGGGGGACGTGGTGACCGCCGCGGTGATACTTGACCCGGCCAATCCCATCATCGGGCTGAACGACTCCAAGAAGCTCTCCGAGAAGAAGCGGCTCGCCCTGTTTGACGAGATCAAACAGAAGGCGCTGGCCTGGTCCGTCGGCCGTGCCAGCCCGGCGGAGATCGACGAGCTCAACATCCTGCACGCCACCATGCTGGCGATGCAGCGCGCCGTGGCGGGGCTCTCCATCGCGCCCGAGCTGGTCTTCATCGACGGCAACCGTTGCCCAAGTTTGCCGATGGAGGCCCGCGCCGTGGTCAAGGGCGACAGCCTGGTAGCCGCCATCAGCGCCGCCTCCATTCTGGCCAAGGTGACTCGCGATGCGGAGATGACCGAGCTGGACAGCCGTCATCCCGAGTACGGTTTTGCCCGTCACAAGGGCTATCCGACCGCGGAGCACCTCGCCATCCTGGCCGAGCGCGGCCCGCTGCCCGAATATCGCAAAAGTTTCAAACCGGTGCGTCGCGCACTGGGGATCGAATAGACCATGCACTTTAGTCCGAGCAACGAGAGGGGATGACGATGGCTGAACCCCGTTTTATCCACCTGCGGGTCCACTCCGACTTCTCCATGGTCGATGGCCTGCAGAAGATCAATCCCATCGTCGGTGCGGCGGCGGCCAACAACATGCCGGCGCTGGCGCTGACCGACCAGATGAACATGTGCGGCCTGGTGCGCTTCTACGGCGCCGCCCACGGCAAGGGCGTCAAGCCTATCGTCGGGGCCGACTTCTGGGTGCAGAGTGACGAGCTCGGCGACGAGCAGTTCCGCCTCACCCTGCTCGCCATGGACAACGACGGCTACCAGAACATCACCCTGCTCATCTCCCGCGGCTATCAGCGCGGTCACGTGCAGGGGCGCCCGGTCATCGACAAGGCCTGGCTGGCCGAACACGCCAAGGGGGTGATCGTGCTCTCCGGCGGGCGCGAGGGGGACGTGGGCAAGTTCCTGCTCAAGGGCAACCGCCAGATGACCGAGCAGTGTCTCGCCTTCTATCAGACTCACTTCCCCGACGCCTATTACCTGGAGCTGCTGCGTACCGGCCGTCCCGATGAAGAGGTCTACCTGCACATGGCGGTGGCGATTGCTACCGAGTTCGCGCTGCCGGTGGTGGCCACCAACGAGGTGGTGTTCCTCACCGCCGATGATTTCGACGCCCACGAGATCCGGGTCGCCATCCACGATGGCTATACCCTGATGGACAAGCGTCGGCCGCGCCGCTACAGCCCGCAGCAGTATCTGCGCAGCCAGGAGGAGATGGCGGAGCTGTTTGCCGACATCCCCGAGGCGCTGGAGAACACGGTGGAGATCGCCAAGCACTGCAACGTGACGGTGCGCCTCGGCGAATACTTCCTGCCCAACTTCCCGACCGGTGACATGACCACCGAAGACTTCCTGGTCATGAAGTCGAAAGAGGGGTTGGAGGAGCGGCTGGAATTCCTGTTCCCGGATCCGGCGGTGCGGGCCGAGCGCCGTCCCGAGTATGACGAGCGGCTCGACATCGAGCTCAAAGTGATCAACCAGATGGGCTTCCCGGGTTACTTCCTCATCGTGATGGAGTTTATCCAGTGGTCCAAGGACAACGGCATCCCCGTTGGCCCGGGCCGGGGCTCGGGGGCGGGTTCCCTGGTGGCCTACGCCCTCAAGATCACCGATCTCGATCCGCTGGAATTTGACCTGCTGTTCGAACGTTTCCTGAACCCCGAGCGGGTATCCATGCCCGACTTCGACGTCGACTTCTGTATGGACCGGCGCGACGAGGTGATCGACCACGTCTCCGAGATGTACGGCCGGGAGGCGGTATCCCAGATCATCACCTTCGGCAGCATGGCGGCCAAGGCGGTGGTGCGGGACGTGGGCCGGGTGCTGGGCCACGCCTACGGCTTCGTCGATCGCATCTCCAAGCTGATCCCGCCGGATCCGGGCATGACCCTGGCCAAGGCGTTCGAGGCCGAACCCAAGCTGCCCGAGCTCTACGAGCAGGACGAGGAGGTCAAGGACCTCATCGACATGGCGCGCCGGCTGGAAGGGGTGGTGCGCAACGCCGGTAAACACGCCGGTGGCGTGGTGATCGCGCCTACCAAGATCACCGACTTCGCGCCGCTCTACTGCGATGACGAAGGCCATCACCCGGTCACCCAGTTCGACAAGAACGACGTGGAGTACGCCGGGCTGGTGAAGTTCGACTTCCTCGGCCTGCGCACGCTCACCATCATCGACTGGGCGCTCGGCATGATTAACCCGCGCCTTGCCAAAGAGGGCAAGCCGCCGGTCGACATCGCCGCCATCCCCATCGACGACAAGCGCTCGTTCGACCTGCTGCAGCGCTACGAGACCACCGCGGTATTCCAGCTGGAATCCCGCGGCATGAAGGATCTCATCAAGCGGCTGCAGCCTGACTGCTTCGAAGACATGATCGCTCTGGTGGCGCTGTTCCGCCCGGGCCCGCTGCAGTCGGGCATGGTGGACAACTTCATCGAGCGCAAGCACGGCAAGGAGGCCATCTCCTATCCGGACGAGAAGTGGCAGCACGAGAGTCTGCAGCCGATCCTCGAGCCCACCTACGGCATCATCCTCTATCAGGAGCAGGTGATGCAGATTGCCCAGACCCTGGCGGGTTATACGCTGGGTGGCGCGGACATGCTGCGCCGGGCGATGGGCAAGAAAAAACCCGAAGAGATGGCCAAGCAGCGGGCCGGCTTCGAGGAGGGGGCGGTCAAGAACGGCGTCGACGGCGAACTGGCGATGAAGATCTTCGATCTGGTGGAGAAGTTTGCAGGCTACGGCTTCAACAAATCCCACTCCGCCGCCTATGCGCTGGTCTCCTACCAGACCCTCTGGCTCAAGACCCACTTCCCGGCGGAGTTCATGGCGGCGGTGATGACTGCCGACATGGACAACACCGACAAGATAGTGACCCTGGTGGACGAGTGCCAGCGGATGGGGCTCACCGTGATCCCGCCGGACGTGAACACCGGTCGCTACCGCTTCAGCGTCAACGAAGATGGTCACATCGTCTACGGCATCGGCGCGGTGAAGGGGGTGGGGGAAGGTCCCATCGATGCGATCCTGGAAGCGCGGGATCGGGACGGGCCGTTTCGCGATCTGTTCGACTTCTGCAACCGGGTCGACATCAAGAAGCTCAACAAGCGGGTGATGGAGAAGCTCATTCTCTCCGGCGCCATGGACCGGCTCGGCCCCCACCGCGCCGCCCTGATGGCGACCCTGGAGGAGGCGATGCGCGCCGCCGAGCAGCACGCCAAGGCGCAGGCGGTGGGTCAGGTCGACATGTTCGGCGTGCTCACCGAAGAGATAGACGACGTCAAGAAGGCGTTCGCCAACGTGCCGCACTGGCCTGACAAGGTGTGGCTGGAAGGGGAGCGCGAGACCCTCGGGCTCTACCTCACCGGTCACCCCATCAACCAGTACAGCGGCGAGCTGCGTCGTTATACCTCTGGCCGGCTGTGCGATCTGCACCCCACCTCCCGCGATACCGTGACCACGGCGGCGGGGCTGGTGATCGCGGCGCGCAGCATGGTGACCAAGCGTGGCAACAAGATGGGGATCTTCACCCTGGACGACCGTTCCGGTCGCCTCGATGTGACCCTGTTCAGTGAAGCGCTGGAAAAGTATGAAGAATTGATGCAAAAAGACCGTATTTTGGTGGTTTCTGGACAGGTCAGCTTTGATGACTTCTCCGGTGGCCTTAAAATGTCGGCCCGTGAATTACTGGATATCAACGATGCGAGAGAGCGTTTTGCCAGGGCGATCCGCATCTCTCTCGATGAACAGCAGATTGATGATCGTTTTTTCCCGCGTTTGTGCGAGATTTTGGAACCCGCCCGTGCCGGAGTTTGTCCGGTTCAGGTAAACTATCGTCGCCCCGGTTCCCGGGCGCGATTGACGCTCGGTACCGAGTGGCGGGTGACGCCCACCGATCAACTGATAGATGACTTGCGCGTCCTGCTTGGACGAGAGCGGGTTGAATTGGTTTTTGATTAGAGGATCTATAGTCCCTATGAGTCTTTTTCTGGATTTTGAACAGCCGATCGCCGAGTTGCAGGCGCAGATTGACGAACTCCGTCATGTGAGTGAAGGCAATCACGCCGTGGATCTTAAAGAAGAGATCCGTCGGCTGGAGAAGAAAAACGAAGAGCTGACCAAGAAGATCTTCGGCGATCTGGGGGCCTGGCAGGTATCCCAGATGGCGCGTCATCCCCAGCGCCCCTATACCCTCGACTACATCGAGCACATCTTCACCGACTTCGACGAGCTGGCCGGCGATCGCTCCTATGCCGATGACAAGGCCATCGTCGGCGGCATCGCCCGTCTCGACGGCGAGCCGGTGATGGTCATCGGCCACCAGAAGGGGCGCGAGACCAAGGAGAAGATCAAACGCAACTTCGGCATGCCGCGTCCGGAAGGGTATCGCAAGGCCCTGCGCCTGATGGAGATGGCCGAGCGCTTCAAGATGCCGATCATCACCTTCATCGACACCCCGGGCGCCTATCCTGGCGTCGGTGCCGAAGAGCGCGGCCAGTCCGAGGCGATTGCCCGCAACCTGAAAGTGATGGCCGGTCTGACCGTGCCGGTAGTCTGCACCGTGATCGGTGAAGGCGGCTCCGGCGGCGCCCTGGCCATCGGTGTCGGCGATCGCGTCAACATGCTGCAGTATTCCACCTACTCGGTCATCTCGCCGGAAGGGTGCGCCTCCATCCTGTGGAAGAGCGCCGACAAGGCGCCGGTCGCGGCCGATGCCATGGGCATCACCGCCCAGCGCCTGAAGGAGCTGAAACTTATCGACAACATCGTCGAGGAGCCACTCGGTGGCGCCCACCGCAATGTGGAAAAGATGGCCAAGCGCCTGAAAGACCGCATTCAGCAGGATCTGAACGCCCTGCGCCCGCTCGAGACCGAGCAGCTGCTGGAGCAGCGTTACCAGCGCCTGCTGGGCTACGGCTACTGCTAAGCCCGCTGCGGTATCGCACCAGGCTGGAAGGCCCCCGCTCTGCGGGGGCCTTCTTTTTTGGGCGAGCGTTTTGGCGAGAGCGGGGCAGTGAAAAATCCTGTTCATATGAATACCTGTTGGCACGATGTTTGCCAAAACTCCCCTGTTGGATCAATTCAACGGCGATTTGTGGCCGAAAAAAGTGGGATCCCGCTCCCGTTTTGCTTAAAGTGATTGTTTCCGATCGACCCGATCGGCATGCCCGCAAGGACGCTCTGCGGACGTAAACAGGCCAGCCCGGCCTGACTCACAGGAATGTTCACCTTCCCGGCGGCCCAGTCTTGTGCAGCACCCTGCTGCGTCCAGCCGCCCCGGTGTTACGTCACTCTCATCGTGCATCGTCTCCATCTGCAGCGAGTGAATCATGAGCGAATCGGTTTTTGAGATCCATGACTGGACCCTGAGCGTCGACGACAACATGCTGTGTCGTCCCGACCGCGAGGTCTACCTCGAGCCCCGGCTGGTCAATCTGTTGCGCTTCCTGGCCAGCAACGCCGGCACGGTATTTGGGCGCGACTGCCTGATCAACGAGGTGTGGGATGGCGCCGAAGTGACCGATCAGGTGGTGACCCAGTCCATCTTCGAGCTGCGCAAGATCCTCAAAGACGGTCGCAACGATGCCGCCGACTACATAGTCACCGTGCCCAAGCGTGGCTACAAGCTGGTGGCGCCGGTGCGGCCGCTGCAAGTGGTGTCGGTGGTGATGGCGCCAGCCGGCGACGAGGTCCAGAGCGATCCGAGCCCGCCGCTGGCGGAGGAGGACGCCGAGGCCGTGGTCACCGCAGCTCCCTTCCCGGCCGGCCCGCTGACCCGGGCCATCTCGAGCCATGCCCAGGATGGCCGCAGCCGCTGGAAGATGATCGGCTTCGATGTCTTCGTGGCGGTGATCCTGGTCTCCATCGTCAGCCTGCTCAGCTATCAGCACGCCAGCCCCCAAGTGCACTCCATGCTGGATCCCGACCTGCTGGTATTTCGCTTTCACTCCGGCATGGATGGCAGCAACGAGAACGTGCGCCTGGCGGACGGTATCACCCGCGCCCTGATGGGGGAGGTGGCCGCCGCCACGCCGCTGCGGGTGCAGTATGGTGCCAATACCCTGATGGGGGGCATCCTGCCCGGCAAGGAGCTGAGCGTGCGGGTCTCCCGCCAGCCGGGGGGCACCTATCTCGATCTAGAGTACCGCAACATCAACACCAACCGGGTGCTGTTCAGCCACCAGTACCAGCTCAGCCGTCACAACGTGCACGGGGTATTGCAGGCGAGCAGCCAGGATCTGCTGCGCGCCCTCGATCAGCCGGACGTGCTGCCCGGCATGGGCTGGCCGACGGATGACGGGGCGCTGATGGCCATGATGGAGGCGCACTACTACATCAACAGCCAGGATCCGGTGGCCCTCAGACGCGGCGTCGAGCTGCTCGACAAGTCGCTGGCCAGTCAGCCGGATCAGCCGCTGCTGCTGGCGGAGCGTTATCTGGCCGGGGAGGCGCTGGCGACCCTGACGGGAACTCCCCAGAGCGAGCGCCTGCAGGGCATAGGTGCCCATCTGGCCAGCGTGGTACGGGATCAGGCCGCCCTGCCGGCCCGGGTCTGGGAGGCCCTTACCTTGCAGGCGATCCTGAACGGGCAGCAGCAGGAGGCTACCCGGCTGCTGGCCGAGGCCGCCAGCCGGGGCCGCTCCGTGCTCTATCACATTCTGCGCGGCAAGCTGGCCGAACTGGATGGCCGCCCCGAGGCGGCGGGGGATGCCTACAGCCAGGCCTTCCTGATGGAGGCGACCGAGCAGACCTATCTGCTCTGCCAGCAGCTCGGTTTTTACAGCAACATGGAAACCCTCACCCCGGCCCTGTTCAATGCCCTTGGCCAGAGCAAGGTGAAGCTGTTCTGACTCCTGCCGGGGCCATCCTGGCCCTGTCGCCAAGGTGGCGCTCCCCGCCGGTTGCCTAGGGCCACCGGCGGGTGCGCCGCCTGACATCATCTCTCAGCCGTACCCATCCTAGGTCAACCCCGTGCAGGCATGAGCCATGGTTGCCACCATCCTTGGCGCCAGCATCAAACCTCTGAACCTCTGAACCTCTGAACCTCTGAACCTCTGAACCTCTGAACCTCTGAACCAGCCGAGCTGGTGCCGGTGTTTACCGTGCTGCAAGCACTCAAGGTGCCCGACCTTTGCCTTGATATTGTCTTGAGCCTGGAGCGCGGTGCAGTTGTGGTCGCCAGCCGGCGCCTGTTGCAGCGGCCGGGCATTGGCATGGCGCTGCCGGCCGAAGGCGAGAGCGTGCCCACGGCCGAGGGAGGAGCAAAAACACCCAGCAAAAGGGGCTGTGCGAACCCGTCTGCCGGGCATATCCGGACTCGGCGGGTTATGAATGACGCGCTTTATGCCGTGGCGCCCCTCAGAAAAATATCAAGGCGTGTCGACTGGCACTTATCGGCCGCATCAAGGGGGCGGCGGATATCAAGATTTTATCAAGGTGCTTGATGATGCATTGTTCATCTGCTTGTTTTTAAAGTGTTTTTATCGATTCAGGCCGCCCGGTCGAAAAAGTTCACTCATGTTTTTATCCCTTAGCTGGTCTTTATGTTTTCCGGGGCCGAGGAGCCTAGTCTGTGGCCATTGGTTGGCGGGATGCTCCGCCAAGCGTGTGTTTGATGCCTTAATATCGACCCGGAGATTTTATGTCCCTAGATACGAACAAGAAGATCGGCCTTGTCGCCTGTACAGGTGTGGTGGCCGGCAACATGATGGGGAGCGGTATTGCACTGCTGCCCTCGGCCCTGGCCACCATAGGTTCCATCTCTGTGTTCAGCTGGGCCATCTGCCTGGTCGGCGCCATGGGGCTGGCCTTCGTGTTTGCCCGCCTCGCCACCAAGAACCCGCAAGAGGGTGGCCCCATCGCCTACGCCGGCGAGATCTCCCCTGTGTTCGGTTTCCAGACCGGTGTGCTCTACTACCACGCCAACTGGATCGGCAACCTGGCCATCGCCATTACCGGCGTCTCCTACCTCTCCGTATTCTTCCCCATTCTCAACAGCCCGATCCCGGCCGCCGCGGCCACCATCGCCGCCGTCTGGATCTTCACCTTCGTCAACCTGCTTGGCGGCAGCTGGGTGAGCCGACTCTGTACCCTGGGTCTGGTGCTGATCCTGTTGCCGGTAGTGGGTACTGCCGTGATGGGCTGGGGCCATTTTGATGCCACCGTCTACAGCCAGAACTGGAACACCACCAGCGGCAGCGACCTGCATGCCGTCATCAGCGCCGTGCTGATCTGCCTCTGGTCCTTCGTGGGCGTCGAGTCCGCCGCCGTCTCTTCCGGCATGGTGAAGAACCCCAAGCGCACCGTACCGCTCGCCACCATGCTGGGTACCGGTATCGCTGGCGTCATCTACATCCTCTCTACCCAGGTGATCAGCGGCATGTTCCCGGCCGGTGAAGTGGCTGCCT
The DNA here is from genome assembly GCF_013085525.1 of Aeromonas sp. 1805. Taxonomy (NCBI): domain Bacteria; kingdom Pseudomonadati; phylum Pseudomonadota; class Gammaproteobacteria; order Aeromonadales; family Aeromonadaceae; genus Aeromonas; species Aeromonas sp. 1805. Next base: position 2,819,121 of record NZ_CP038515.1, read on the forward strand.
CCGGTGCGCCGTTTGCCATGGCTTCCTCCGCCATCTTCGGCAGCTGGTCCGCGCCGTTCGTCTCCGCCTTCACCGCGCTGGCCTGCTTCACCTCGCTGGGTTCCTGGATGATGCTGGTGGGCGAGGCGGGCAAGCGTGCCGCCCACGACGGCAACTTCCCGAAAATCTATGGCGAAGTGGACAAGAACGGCGTCGCCAAGAAGGGTCTGATCCTGGGCTCCCTCAAGATGACTGCGCTGATGGTTGGCCTGACCGCCTTCACCTCCCAGTCCGCCCACGCGGCCGATCTCTTCAACGTGCTGACCACAGATGCGGTGCTGCTGACCATGCTGCCCTACTTCTACTCCAGCATTAACCTGATCCGTTTTGAAGGCATGACCTCCCGCAGTATCGGCGCCATGATCTTCTCCGGTGTCGCCTGCGTGTTCTGCCTGGTGGCCCTGATGGGTGCCAAGGGTTCCAACCTCACCGCTACCTTCGTGGTGTCGCTCATCATCCTGATGTTCTACGCCAAGAAACAGGGTCTGCGTCAGCACGACGCACTGCTCAAAGAGCAGACCAGCCACTAATTCCGTTTTCCTTTTCCGAGCGCTCTTCACTCACCATCCCCGATGGAGAGCGCCCCATCACGTGTGGAGCATTACGATGAACATCATTGCCATCCTCAACCACCTCGGCGTCTTCTTCAAAGAAGAGCCCATTCGCCAGCTGCAAGCCTCCCTCGAGCGCAAGGGTTTCGAGGTCGTTTATCCGGTCGACGTGGCCGACCTGCTGAAGCTGATTGAGAAGAACCCCCGCGTCTGCGGCGCCATCTTCGACTGGGACAAATACTCCCTGGGCCTGTGCAAGGAGATCCACGATCGCAACGAGAAGCTGCCGATCTTCGCCTTCGCCAACGATCAGTCCACCCTGGACATTCACCTGACCGACCTGCGTCTGAACGTGCACTTCTTCGAGTACCGTCTCGGCATGGCCGACGACATCGCCCTCAAGATGGGTCAGGCCACCCAGGAGTATCAGGACGCCATCCTGCCACCCTTCACCAAGGCGCTGTTCAAGTACGTGGAAGAGGGTAAATACACCTTCTGTACTCCGGGTCACATGGGCGGTACCGCCTTCCAGATGAGCCCGGCCGGCAGCATCTTCTATGACTTCTACGGCCCGAACGCCTTCAAGGCCGACGTCTCCATCTCCATGCCGGAGCTGGGCTCCCTGCTGGATCACTCCGGTCCGCACAAGGAAGCCGAAGAGTACATCGCCCGTACCTTCAATGCCGATCGCTCCTACATCGTCACCAACGGCACCTCCACCGCCAACAAGATCGTCGGCATGTACTCTGCGCCGGCCGGCAGCACTGTGCTGGTGGATCGCAACTGCCACAAGTCGCTCACTCACCTGATGATGATGAACGACGTGACCCCGCTCTACTTCCGTCCGACCCGCAACGCCTACGGCATTCTGGGTGGCATCCCGCAGAGCGAATTCAGCCGCGAGACCATTGCAGCCAAGGTCGCCGCCACCCCGGGTGCCCAGGCGCCGCGCTACGCCGTGATCACCAACTCCACCTATGACGGCCTGCTCTACAACACCGGCTTCATCAAGGAGGCGCTGGACACTCCCTACATTCACTTCGACAGTGCCTGGGTGCCCTACACCAACTTCAGCCCGATCTACGAAGGCAAGTGCGGCATGAGCGGCGAAGCGATGCCGGGTAAGGTGTTCTATGAAACCCAGTCCACCCACAAGCTGCTGGCGGCCTTCTCCCAGGCCTCGATGATCCACATCAAGGGCGACGTGGAGGAAGAGACCTTCAACGAAGCCTTCATGATGCACACCTCCACCTCGCCGCAGTACGGCATCGTGGCCTCCACCGAGATCTCCGCCGCCATGATGCGTGGCAACACCGGCAAGCGGCTGATCAAGGACTCCATCGATCGCGCCATCTCCTTCCGCAAAGAGATCAAGCGTCTGCGCGAGCAGAGCGAAGGCTGGTTCTTCGACGTATGGCAGCCGGACGACATCGATACCGTCGAGTGCTGGAAGCTGGATCCGAAAGATGACTGGCACGGTTTCAAGGACATCGACGACAACCACATGTACCTGGATCCCATCAAGGTCACCCTGCTGACCCCGGGCATGGGTCGCAATGGTCAGCTGCTGGACAACGGCATCCCGGCTTCGCTGGTCTCCAAGTTCCTGGACGAGCGCGGCATCGTGGTGGAGAAGACCGGCCCCTACAACCTGCTGTTCCTGTTCTCCATCGGTATCGATCAGTCCAAGGCGATGCAGCTGCTGCGTGCCCTGACCGAGTTCAAGCGTGGCTATGACCTGAACCTGACCATCAAGAGCATACTGCCGAGCCTCTATCGTGAAGACCCGAGCTTCTACGAAGGGATGCGCATCCAGGAGCTGGCCCAGCGCATTCACGAGCTGACCAGCAAGTACCGCCTGCCGGAGCTGATGTTCAAGGCGTTCGACGTGCTGCCGGAGATGAAGATGACGCCGCATGCCGCCTGGCAGCAAGAGCTGGCCGGCAACGTGGTGGAAGTGCCGCTGCGTGACATGGTGGACCGCATCAGCGCCAACATGATCCTGCCGTACCCGCCGGGAGTACCGCTGGTGCTGCCGGGCGAGATGGTGACCAAGGATTCTCTGCCGGTGCTCGAGTTCCTCGAGATGCTGTGCGAGATCGGCGCCCACTACCCGGGCTTCGAGACCGACATCCACGGCCTCTATCGTCAGGCCGATGGCAGCTACACCGTCAAGGTGCTGCGCTAAGCGAGAGTGACAACAACGGGCCGCAAGGCCCGTTTTTCCCATCTGGGTTCATCCATTTTTTTGCGAGTCAGCATGAAGCGAGTTCTCTCCATCCAGTCCCACGTGGTGTTCGGCTGCGCCGGCAACAGCGCCGCCGTGTTTCCCATGCGCCGCATGGGGCTGGAGGTGTGGCCCGTCAACACGGTGCAATTTTCCAACCATACCCAGTACAGCGCAGGCTGGCAGGGGATGGTGATGCCAAACGGTCATATCCGCCAGCTGATGGCGGGGCTGGCCGACATCGGCGTACTGGGGCAGTGCGATGCGATCCTGAGCGGTTATCTCGGCTCGGCCGAGCAGGGGGAGGAGATCCTGGCGGCGGTGGCCCACCTCAAGGCACTCAATCCGAATGCCCGCTATTTTTGCGACCCCGTGATGGGGCATCCCGACAAGGGGTGCATAGTCGCGCCCGGCGTCGCCGATTTTCTGAAAAACCGGGCGCTGGCCTGCGCCGACCTGCTGGCCCCCAATCTGCTGGAGCTGGAGCAGCTGACCGGCCGCGAGATCTGCAATCTGAGCGAGGCGCTGGCGGCGTGCCAGCAACTGCGTGAAGGTGGAGTGGAGCTGGTGATGGTCAAGCATCTGGGCCGCGCCGGCTTGAGCCTGGACCGGTTCGAGATGCTGCTGGTGTGCGAAGAGGGGGCGTTTCATATCTCGCGCCCCCTCTATGAGTTTCAGCGTCAGCCCATCGGAGTGGGGGATCTGCTGAGCGCCACCATGCTGGCCAACCTGCTGGCGGGCTTTACGCCGGTGGCGGCGTTCGAGCGCACCAATGCCAGCGTGGATGCGGTGCTGGCCCAGACCTGGCTGGCGGGCGCCTACGAACTGCAGCTGGTGGCCACCCAGCAGGCGATGGTCGAGCCCGAGATCCGCACCTGTGCCCGCCGGCTGCCGGCCTGATGGCAGCGTTTAGCCGGCACGCCTAGCCAGTTGTACACCCTGGCGCGCACCAAGCGGCTTGCGACCGGGTCGGCTCAGCGGGGCACAGGCCAGCTTGAGGCGGCGCCACTCGCGCCACAGCAACCAGCACAGCGGCAGGGTCAGCAACACCACGGTGGTGGGCTGGGCCAGCAGTACGCCGTCCCGGCCCCACCAGAGCGGCAGCATGAAGATCAGCGGCAGCAGCAGCAGGGTCTTGGCGGCCGAGATGAGCAGCGCCTGTCGGGTACGGGCCATGGACTGCAGCAGCACGATGCCGAACATGATGATCCCCTCCAGCGGAATGGCGCCGAGGTTGAGGGTCAGGCTGCTGATGGCGGCCGCGAGCAGCTCGCCATCCTGGTCGCCGGTGTAGAGCATGGCCACCTGGCGCGGCAGCAGTTGGATCAGCAGCCAGACCGCCAGACCGTAGACGAGCGTGATCTTGAGCCCCATCTCCATCAGGAACTTGAGGTCACGATGACGTTTGGCGCCGGCCGCCTGGCTGACCAGCGGCTGGATGCCGAAGGCCAGTCCCTGCAGGATGACGATGAACACCGCCTCGGTGTAACCCGCCACGGTGAAGCCGGCCAGATCCTTGACCGAACCGTGCACCATCAGCTGGCTGTTGTGCAGCAGCAGTAGCAGGCCGAGGTTGAACTGGGCGATGAGGCTCGGCAGGCCGGTGAACAGCAGGTTCGGCATGGCCGGAAAGTCGGGCACCAGGTGGCGCCACTCTATGCGCAGCTTGGCATGGTGGGTAAAGAAATAACCCAGCCCGAGCAGGCTGACGACCCCTTCCGAGATGAGGGTGGCCTGCGCCGTACCGATCAGACCCAGCCCCAACCGGCCTACCATGATGTAGTTGAGGATGATGTTGAAGATGGCGCCGCTGCTCACCAGCAGCATGGCGAGACGGGGGCGGCCATCGTTGCGCAGCAGATAGGGCACCGCCAGGTTGCAGGCCAGCAGCAGGGTGCCGCCGCCAATCCAGTAGAGGTAGTCGCTGGCCTGTTGCCAGGTGTCGGTACCCTGTTCAATGCCCAGTGCCAGCAGGATGTCGACGTGCCAGTAGTGCAGCAGCAGCGGTGCCACGGCGCCCAGCAGCCCCAGCAGCCAGAGCGCATTGACCAGCGCCTGGCGGGCCAGGCCGAAATTTCTGGCGCCTTGCTGGAAGGAGATGGCGGTGGCCGCCCCCATGCTGATCATGGCGGCGAGACCGATCAGCACCATGATGACCGGGTAGACCAGGTTGATGCCGGCGAGGCCGGCGGCCCCCACGTAGTGACCGACGAAGATGCCATCGACCAGGTAGTAGGCGCCGGAGACCAGCATGGCCATGATGGAGGGAAGGGCATAGCCCCAGAAACGGCGGGTCATCGCCCGCTGGCGCAGAGTGAAGTAGGCAGACATATCTGTTCTCTTGGGGAGTTCGATTATCGAGCAGATAGTCTAGATTAATATTTTTTTATCGATAATCCGGTTTCTACTTGATGAATTGATGAGCCATATTCATCAATCAGCGTGGCTGGTAGTGTCCCTTGAGCATGTCGATGAGGGCGCGCAGCCCGTTGCCCAGCTGATGGCGACTGGGATAGAAGAGCGAGAAACCGACGAAGGTGGGGCACCAGGGCTCCAGCACGCTCACCAGGGTGCCCTCGGCCAGCTGCCTGCTTACCTCCTCTTCCAGACAGTAGGCCAGCCCCAGCCCCGCCTCGGCCGCTCCCAGGTAGAGGGCCGGCGTGCTGGTGGTGAGCGGCCCGGTCACTTCGATCTCCAGCATGGATCCCTCCTCGCCGGCAAAGGCCCAGCGATAGTGATGGGAGGGGGTGAGCCGATAGCCGATGCAGGCGTGCCGGGTCAATTCGCGCGGGTGCTGCGGGGTACCGTGCTCGGCCAGATAGGCGGGGGCGGCCACCACCAGATAGCGCTGGGGCGGGCCGAGCGGTACCCCGATCATCTCCTTGGGCAGCAGATCCCCATAAAAGAGGGCGGCGTCATAGCCATCTTCGATGAGGCGCGGCATCAACTCTTGCTCCACCACCTCCACCTGCATGCGCGGGTAACGCACCATGTAATCGATCAGCACCGGGGCCAGCAACTCATCGATGGCGCCGCGTGGCGCGCTGATCTTCAGCCTTCCTACCGGTTCGTCGCTGTGACGGGCCAGTTCACCCAGCGCGCTCTCCAGATGGCTCAAAGTCGGCAGCAACTGGGTCAACAGGCGCTGACCGGCATCTGTGGGCACCACGGCGCGGGTACTGCGATTGAGCAGGCGCACTCCCAAACGGGTCTCCAGCCCTTTCAGGCTGTGGCTCAGGGCGGAGGCAGACACGCCGAGTTCGAGGGCGGCCTTGCTGAAACTCTGGTGGCGGGCGACGGCGGCAAACACCGCCAGTTCGGCGAGATCGGTACGGGTGATGGCCATATTAATTCAGCGAAAAAATGTTGAGCAACAGGGTACGTCAGCGGACGGCGAGGCACAACCTGAGCAACAAATGAACGAATGTAAGCAAATTGTTGTACCTACAAGGATATAGATACGGGTGAAACTACCTCTATTTGTTAACGGCTGTTCACAAAATTGGGCTCGTAACGTGATCTCTGACGCCAGAAAGGCGATTCCAGTCAAACTTTGGTTGATTAATTCAAAAAAACACTGTGATCGCTAAGGGGATTTAATTAGAGTCAGCGCATCGGAATAAAAGCGTGTTAGCGAGTTGTAAAGTCTGACGCGTTTGTGGCCCTCGGGCCTATGACCCGCCGGCTTGTTTGTTGCAATTTGGTTGTTACATGGAGTGATGACCAGCTTGCCGGGCCGACGGGATGAGAATAACAGGGATGGACTGCAGGAGTTCCAGGGAGATGGAACAGGGCATTGCGCCCGGTTGACTAGAAATTTTCTATTTTCCTTGATGACAGGAACACCCCTATGTCTGACATGAACATTGCAGTAGAAGGCAGCTTAGCCAGTAATGCGTCTTCCCGTGGCATCAACAAGGCCGATGTGGTCTGGATGCTGGGTCTGTACGGTACCGCCATCGGTGCCGGTGTACTCTTCCTGCCGATCAACGCCGGTGTAGGTGGTCTGTGGCCGCTGGTTGCCATGCTGGTCCTGGCCCTGCCGCTGACCTTCTTCGCACACCGTGGCCTGACCCGCTTCGTGCTGTCCGGCTCCACCCGTGATGGCGACATCACCGAGGTAGTAGAAGAGCACTTCGGCAAGACCGCAGGCAAGTTCATCACCCTGCTCTACTTCTTCGCCATCTACCCGATCCTGCTGATGTACTCGGTAGCCATCACCAACACCGTCGAGAGCTTGATGGTGCACCAGCTGGGCATGACTGCACCTCCCCGTGCCATCCTGTCTCTGGCGCTGATCCTGGGTCTGATGGCGATCGTTCGCCTCGGCGGCCAGGTTATCGTCAAAGCGATGAGCGTGCTGGTATTCCCGTTCGTGATCACCCTGATGGGCCTGGCACTCTACCTGATCCCGCACTGGAACGGTGCCATCATCACTGAAGCTCCGGCTCTGGGTGACGCCTTCAACGGTGACTTCCTGAAGACCCTGTGGCTGGCCATCCCGGTCATGGTGTTCTCCTTCAACCACTCCCCGATCATCTCCTCCTTCGCGGTGGACAACAAGGGTCGTTACGGTGAAGGTGCCGAGAAGAAATGCAGCAACATCCTGCTGGGCGCCCACGTCATGATGGTGATGACCGTGATGTTCTTCGTATTCAGTTGCGTACTGAGCCTCTCCCCGGCTGACCTGGCTGCTGCCAAAGAACAGAACATCTCCATCCTGTCCTACCTGGCCAACCACTTCGACAACCCGGTTATCGCCACCGTGGCTCCGCTGATCGCCATGGTCGCCATCAGCAAGTCCTTCCTGGGTCACTACCTGGGTGCACAAGAGGGCATGAACGGTCTGATGGCCAAGTCCCTGCGTGAGAAAGGCAAGAACGTTGACGTCAAGCAGCTGAACAAAGTGACTGCAGTGTTCATGATCCTGACCACCTGGGCCATCGCCACCATCAACCCGAGCATCCTCGGCATGATTGAAGACCTGGGCGGCCCCATCATCGCGATGCTGCTGTTCCTGATGCCGATGTACGCCATCACCAAGGTTCCGGCCATGCGCAAATACGCTGGCAACATCAGCAACGTGTTCGTGACCATCATCGGCCTGATCGCCATGTCCGGTATCATCTACAAGCTGATTGCCTGATAACACTGGTTACCCGCTTGAATGAAGAAGCCGCCTCGCAAGAGGCGGCTTTTTTATGGCTCAGTCCCAGTTATGTGTTGAAAGGCTAACCTTGAAGTAGGTCATCACCTTGAGGGCCACCATCATGGATACCCAAGCCTTTCAACATCTACTGTCCCTCTTCCCATTGCTCACTTTGCGTCAGCGTCGTCTCGCGCAACAGGAACTCACCACCCCTCACCCCATCACCTCGTTGGCCACTCAACTGCCCGCATGCCAATGCTGCCCTCACTGCTAGGCCGCGGCCACACTGCTGGCTCCCTGGGGCTGGTCTCGAGGGCTGCGCCGTTATCGCTGCAAGCAGTGTTTGCGCACCAGTTCCGTTCTCACCAACACGCCTCTCGCCCGACTTCGCAAGCCACAATGCTGGGAAGACTATGCACAGGCCCTCATCGACGGTCTGACCGTCCGGCAGGCGGCGCTCCGCTGTGGGGTCGGTAAAAACACCGCCTTTTTGTGGCGTCACCGCTTCCTGAAGGCCATGGCTAGCCACCAGGCGGTACGGGAAGAGGGTATCGTCGAGGTCGATGAGACCTTCTTCCTAGAGTCGTTCAAAGGACAGCGCGGATTGTCCCGCCCGGCCCGCCATCGTGGAGGTAAAGGCCGTACCCGAGGCACAGGACCGGATTACATCCCGGTGATGGTGGTGCAAGACAGAGCAGGCCACCTGGCTGACTTCCAGTTGGAATAGTTGAATGTCAGGGCGGTGAAGGCAGTGCTTCGGCCACTTATCGCCCCGGATGCCGTCCTGTGCAGCGATGGTGCCGGGGTGTATGCCAGTTTCAGCGAGAGGCAAGGGATAACACACCAAGTGGTGCGCAATCGAGCGGGAGAGCGGGTGGTGGGTGCATATCACATCCAACATGTGAACGGGTACCACAGGCGATTGAAGGAGTGGATGGAACGGTTCCATGGGGTCGCGACCCACTATCTGAGGAATTATCTGGGTTGGCGAAGGATGTTGGAACGCTATGGGCAGGAAGTGAATATCTCACGTTGCTTGCATGAGGCGCTGGGGCGCCCCATGCAACACGTAATTGGGACATAGCCTTTTTTATGGCCGGGATTCAGGGCTGGGCGTTGTCGATGTTCTCCGCCTGCCAGAGGGCGTAGCCCTTGCCGGAGGCGGTAGTGGGCAGGTCAATCTGCATCAGGTCATTGCCGATGACGAAGGGGCCGGAGTAACTTGCGCGCAGGCTCTGCGCCAGATCCTTCACCCCGAGCTGGCCGTTGAGGCCGATATGGCTGAACACGGTCAGCGCCGGTTTGGCTTCGTTCATTACCCTGGCTGCCTGCTCGGGAGAGGCGAGGTGGCCGGCGATCGCCTGGTAGCCCGGGTTGGCCTTCATGCGGGCGGCGGAGGTCATGGAGACGCAGTGCACCAGCAGATCGGCCCCCTTGGCCTCTTTCACCACCTGCGGGCTGTAGCGGGTATCGCCGGAGAGCACCACGCTGTGGCCGTGGTAGTCGATGCGATAGCCAAACGACGGCTTGATGTTGACCCCGTGGTCGTTGTCAAAGGCGGTCACCTTGACCCCATCCTGGTTGTAGACCACCCCGGCTGTTACCTCGTGGCTGTTGATCTTCACCCCGTCCAGTGGCGTGCCTTCATCCTTGACCCGGGTGGCGATGTCGGTGGCGTAGGCTTGCTGCAGGCCGTGAGCGAGGGCATCGGTGCCCCTGGGTCCGTAAAGCTCCATCGGCGCGTGGCGCTGGCCATAGGCCGGTTGCAGCCAGCCGGTCAGCCAGAGATCCGCCAGCCCGTTGGTGTGATCCGAGTGGAAGTGGGTGAGAAAGAAGGCGTTGACCCGGCCGATGGGGATATGCAGCTGCCATAAGCGGGTGGCGGAGTTGCGGCCAAAGTCGAACACCAGCTTCTGGTTGCCCGCCTCGACCAGGGTGCTGTAACCGCCGCGGCTGATCTGGGGCACCGGGGTGCCGGTGCCGAGCAGGCTGACCCGGAAGATATCGGGCTGGGCTTGAGTCGCGGCCAGTGTCGCGCTGACGGGGGCGTTCTGCTGCGGGTTGATAAAGCTGCTCTCGGCAGCCTGGCTGACGCCGGTGGCCAGCAGACCGACCAGCAGGGCGGCCAGATAGGTACTTTTCATGGATATATGTCCTGATGGGTGAGGTTGCTGATCACTATATTGGTAACCAAAAGTGCGATAAATTGGCTAAAAACCATTTCTTACTAAACTTTTGGTTGTTAATGTGGGCCGCTTGCTGCGGGCTAAATGGCCCCGGAGCGGGGCAAAGGAGGGGTTGTGGACCGATTGACCAGCATGCGCATCTTCACCCGGGTGGTGGATCTCGGTTCCTACAGCGCGGTGGCAAACGAGCAGGGGATCAGCGCCCAGATGGTGGGCAAGCATGTGCAGGGGCTGGAGCAGTGGCTGGGGGGCAAGCTGTTTCACAAAACCACCCGCCAGCAGACCCTGACCGAGCTGGGCCAGCTGTTTCTGGCTCGCTGCCAGCGAGTGCTGGAGGAGCTGGCGCTGACCGAGTCGCTCACCCAGCACCTGCTGGCCGAGCCGGCCGGGCGGCTGCGCATCGCCGCCCCTCTAAGCTTTGGCCACCATCGGCTGGTGCCGCTGCTACCCGCTTTTCTCGACCGCTACCCCAAGCTGGAAGTGGATCTGCAGCTCACCCCGCGCTGGGTCGATCTGGTGGAGGAGGGATTTGACGCCGCCATCCGCACCTTGCGCCCGCAGGATGAGGCGCTCATTGCCCGCCCGCTGCTGACCCAGCACTACCGGCTCTGTGCCGCGCCCGACTACCTCGCTCGTCACGGTGTGCCCCGTCAGCCGGCCGATCTCGCCAGCCACCAGTGCCTGCACGGCAACTGGGGCGAGCACGAGCGCTGGCAGTTTGTCGGGGGCGATGGCCAGAGCGAGGAGGTGCGGGTAGCCTCGCGTCTTCGCATCAACCACTGGCCGGCGCTGCTGACGGCAGCGTTGACAGGGGCCGGCATCAGCTTGCAGCCTGCCGATCAGGTGCAAGAGCATATCGCTGCGGGACGGCTGCTGCCCCTGCTCGATACCTACCGCATTCCGGACAAAACCCTCCATTTCATCTACCCGGCAGAGCGCCGGCAGGTGCTCAAGATTACCCTGCTGGGGGACTTTCTGGCTGAGGCGCTGGCCGACAAATCACCGCAGCCGGCATGAGCCGGCTGCGGTGATTGGGTTATGCCTGCGCCAGGTGTTGCCTGAAGAAGGGGACTATCTGTGCCAGTGCCTGGCCGGTGGCGTCGGGCTGGTCGTAGAGATCGTAATGGCTGGCCCCCTCGACAATCTGCAAGCGTTTTTGCTGTGAGCGGGCACGGCCAAAGAGCTCGAACCCGTCCCGATATGAGCCGAAGGCCCCGGGCGCTCCGCCACCGATGACGATATGCAGGGGCTGGGTCAGCAGCAGTTCGGCAAAGGCAAACGCATCCCAGTTCATGGCCGGCCCCAGGCTGCTCATGCGCAGCTTGTTGGGGGAGCCGGGTTGTTGGCCGCGCGCCGTGGTGTAGTACTGCACCGCTTCGACGATGTCGATGTCGTGCAGCCCCGCCTGCTCGCGTTCTGCCTCCGAGCCCGGGATATAGCCCGTCACCATGGTGTCGGCGCCGTGCGCCTCGGCGGTGCGCTGGGCGGCGATGGCCTCCAGAGTCTTGAGGGCCGCATCCGGGGTGAGATCCCCCTGGCGCAGGATGCGGCCGTAGTTGGCCGCCACCACGGTGGCCACCGCCTTGAAGCGGCGCTCGGTCATGGCGGCGTTCACCGCGTAGCCACCGCCGCCGCACACCCCGAGTACGCCGATGCTGTCGGCATCCACGAAGGGCAGGGTCACCAGGTAGTCGACGGCGCAGCGAAAATCTTCGACCCGGGTAGCGGGGTCTTCGCTAAAACGCGGCTCGCCGCCGCTCTCTCCCTGGGTGGAAGCATCGAAGGCCAGGGTGATGAAGCCGGCCCGGGTCAGGGCCTCGGCGTAGACGGCGCCGGCAGTCTGCTCCTTGCAACTGCTGATGGGGTGGGCGCAGACGATGGCCGCATAGTGTTGGCCGGCATCAAATCCCTCAGGCAGGCGCAGGGTGGCGGCAACGTCCCAGTGGTGGTGGGCAAAGCGGACCGATTGTTGCTGTGTCATCGGTTGTTCCTCACAAAGAATCAAAGGTGGGTATGAAAGAAGGGGATGAGGCCGGTGAGCGCGCCGTCGACCCATTGGGGCTGGTCGTACAAACCGATATGGGTGGCTCCCTCGACGATGAACAACCCCTTGTGTGCGCTGGCGGCCAGCTGATACAGCGCTTCGCTCATCCAGCGGGTGCCGGCTTCGCTGCCTGCCACCAGCAGCAGGGGCTGGGTCAGGAACAGTTCAGCCTGGTGGAAGGCATCAAACGTCACCAGCTGGGCCAGGCTGCGGGTGGTTAGCCGACTCGGGGCGTTGTCATGCCGGGCCCGTGGCGTGCGGTAGTAATCGAAGGCTTCCGCCCAATCCGGATGAAGCTGCTCTCCCTGTTCACGGCTGAGCGGCGTGGTGGGCAGGTACTGGATGGCTGCGCCGGTCGCCTCGGCAGTGCGTGCGGCCATCGCCAGGTCGCGCAAGGCCAGACACTCGGCCGGCGTGCCGCGTTTGTCCCAACCCTGGCGGTACATCTGACCGTAGTTGACCGCACTCACGGTACCGATCGCCTTGAGCCGGGTGTCCATCATGGCTGCAGCCGCGGCGTAACCGCCTCCGGCGCAGATCCCGAGTACGCCGATGCGCTCGGGGTCGACCTCGGCCAGAGTGGTCAGGTAATCGACGGCGGCGCTGATGTCGTCCACGCGCACATGGGGATTTTCCAGTTGGCGCGGTTCACCCTCGCTCTCTCCCTGATAGCTGGCATCAAAGGCCAGCGCGATGAAACCGGCCTTTGCCAGGTGCGTGGCATAGAGGCCGGCGGTCTGCTCCTTGACGCCACCGGAAGGGTGAACGCAGACGATGGCGGGGTAGCGTATGCCCGCTTGCAGGTCAGCAGGCAGATGAAGGTGGCCGGCCAGGCTCAGGTGTTGATTGGCAAAGCGAACGGGGTGCATGGTGTGCTCCTTGGGAGTGGGGCGCCAGGATGCGGCGACGAAGAGAGCATATGCCGCCACCTTTGATTTGATTAGATGGCCCAATCCGAATGCTTTAATACTGATTTCTTATGAATAGCGGCAAGAATCGGGTGACGTTGCGAGCGGGACGCGGATGGACTCTGGCACAGCAGGGCAGCAGCGGTGAGAAAACTTATCTGGATGGGGCGTATAATCGAGGCAGTGTTATCACCATGACTAATCAATGATGAAAGAGAACCTCAACGAGCTGACGACCTTCATGGTGGTGGCCAGGGAGCAGAGCTTCACCCGCGCGGCTGCCCAGCTCGGGACGTCCCAGTCCGCCATCAGCCAGACGGTGAAGACCCTGGAGCAGCGACTCGGCCTCAAGCTGCTGTCACGCACTACCCGCAGCGTCACCCCTACTGAAGCCGGTGAGCGGCTGATCGCGCTGGTGGGACCGGCGCTGGCGCAGATCGACAGCGGTCTCAGCCAGCTGACGGCGCTGCGGGACAAACCGGCCGGCACCATCCGCATCACGGCGGACGAATACGCCATTCGCGCCGTGCTCTGGCCCAAGATCAGCACCTTTTTGCACCACTATCCGGATATTCGGGTCGAACTCAGCACCGATTACGGCCTGGTGGACATCGTCGCCGAGCGCTACGACGCCGGGGTGCGTCGCGGCGGTTTGATCGCCAAGGACATGATTGCCACTCCCATCAGCCCCGAGATCAGGATGCTGGTGGCGGCAGCCCCCCGCTATCTGGCGGCTCATGGCCGCCCGAGCCGGCCGCAGGAGATCGCCAGCGTCCATCAGTGCATCAATCTGCGTCTGCCGACCCAGGGCGGATTTTTCTCCTGGAGTTTTCTGGAAGGGGGGCGGGAGCTCAAGATCCGTGGCGAAGGGCAACTGGTGTTCAACAGCATCGGCAACGTGCTTGAGGCGGCACTCGACGGTTACGGGCTGGCGTACCTGCCCCAGAGCATGGCTGAGCCCTATCTGGCGGATGGCCGGCTGGAGGAGGTGCTTGCCGGTTACAACATGGTGCACCCCGGTTACTACCTCTACTACACCAGCCGCTTGCAGGCCTCGCCCGCTTTCTCGTTGTTGCTGGGGGCGCTGCGCCACCGCAGCTGACCTCGACTCACCCGCGAGCCTCCCGGCCTGAATAAAGCGCTGCATATTCTTGCCATCCTGCTTAACAAAGGAGCGGGGTAGGCCTAACATGGCGGGATGTTTTTCTAGTCGGGACAAAAGGATATGTCTGGGTTGAAAAAGGATCTCGGGCTCTGGCAGGGGATGGGGCTGCTCGCCACCTCGCTGCTGGGCACCGGGATCTTCGTGGTACCGGCGACTGCCGCCTCGCTGGCGGGTGGGGCCTCGCTGTGGGCCTGGTTGCTGTTGATTGCGCTGGTACTGCCGATTGCCTTTACCTTCGCTCGCCTCGGCCGCCGCTATCCCCACGCCGGCGGGGCACCGCACCTGATTGGCCTCGCCTTTGGCAACGGCGCCGAGCGCTTCTCCGCCTTCCTGTTTCTGGCAGTGCTGCCGGTGGGCCTGCCCGCCGCCCTGATGATCGCCGCCGGCTTCTGGCACGCCCTGTTCGATCTGGGGGAGTGGACCTTGTGGGGCATCCAGCTGCTCACCCTGCTCGGGGTATTTTTGCTCGGGCTGCGCGGGGCGCGCTCTTCCGGCAACCTGCAACTGCTGATCGCGCTCGCCATTTTGGGGCTCACCCTGCTCATCTGGTTCAAGGGGGATATCAGCTGGCGCGACGCCGCCCGGCCGCTGCCGACGACGGACGAGTGGCCTGCCATGGCCACCGCGCTGGCGGTGATGTTCTGGTGTTTCGTCGGGCTTGAGGCCTTCGCCCACATGGGGGAGGAGTTCAAGCGACCGGAGCGGGACTATCCGCTGGCCCTGCTCGGCGGCGTGCTGCTGGCGGGGCTCATCTACTGGGTGCACTCGCTGGTGGTGCTCAAATACGGCCTCTACGGCGATGAGGCGACCAACGCCACCGCCATTCCGGTCCTGCTCTCGCTGCTGTTCGGCCCCACCGCCAAGTGGCTGGTGGCGGTGCTCGGCTATCTCTCCTGCTTTGCCAGCATCAACATCTACTTGCAGGGGTTTGCTCGGCTGATCTGGAGCATGGCGCGCGAAGGCAAGCTGCCGGTCTCGCTGGCCCGCCTCACCGCCCGTGGCGCGCCGCTGCGGGCCTTGAGTCTGGTGCTCGCCATCTGTCTGGTCTGCATCACCCTGATCATCTGGCTGCGATTGCCCCTCGATGAGCTGATCCGCTACGCCAACGGCAACTTCGTGCTGGTCTACCTGCTCTGCATGGCGGCGGGCTGGCGCCTGCTCGGCGGGGTGGGCAAGGGGCTGGCGGGGGTGAGTGTGCTGCTCTGTGCCCTGGTGCTGGTAGCGCTCGCCTCCCAGGTGCTCTATGCCGTCGTGCTCAGTCTGGGGTACGGCTGCTTCTCGTTGTGGCGGCGCAGACGCCGCCGCTCGGCGTCCGATGAGGGTGTCTGCGCCATCAAGTAACCCGAAAAAAAGCCCCGCAGTGCGGGGCTTTTTGTTGCTGGTCAGATGCTGGCGGGCAGGTCGCTGCGCAAGATGGCGTAGTGGCGCAGGGAGATAAAACCATCCCCCTTGCGCTCGCACTCCCGCGCAGTGCCCTCGTAGTGAAAGCCCGCCCGCTCCAGCAGGCGGGCGGAGGGGAGGTTGGGCTCCTCCACCACTGCCAGTAGCCGGTGCAGCTCGCTGGTGCGATAAGTGAGCGGCAGCCACAGTTGCAGCGCCACGCTCATCACCCCCTTGCCCCAATGCTCGGGATAGAGCCAGTAGCCCAGCGCGGCCCGCCGGTGAGTCGGGTCGGCATCGTTGTAACCGATGGCGCCGAGCGGTTCGCCCGTGTGGCGGTCGCGAATGAGGTGCCAGGCGCCACGGCCGGTGCGGGTCAGCTCGGCATACCAGGCCATCTGGGCCTGGCACGCCGTCAGGCTGTCGTAGCTGACGCCGTAGTAGGCGATGACCCGCGGATCGGAGAGGCCGCGGAAGATGTGGGGCAGATCGGCGTCGCTGACCGGATCCAGCCTGATGTGGGGTTGTTGCGTTGAAGTCATGGTGGCTCCTTGCGGCCAGTCGTGGCTGGCCGCGAGTGTTGAGTCAAACAGGGATGGCTGGCAGAGCCGGTTGATGGCTCTACTCATGATCCGACCAGCCCGAGCTGCTCGGTGAGCCTGGCCAGCTCGTCACGCCACTGCTGCTGCAGGCGCGGGGTCTGGTGCCTGGGCTTGCGGGCCAGATCGGCGGCGAGCAGGGCATCGAGTTCATACCAGCGTGCCAGCAGCGCCTCTTCGTCATCCGCCGGGCCGGCCGGGGCCTGCCCCATGGCGGGGGCGGCCAGGCTTGCCTTGTCTGCTGCCGGCGAGGGCGCATCGCCGAGCAGCTCGGCATAGGCCCGCTCGGCGCTGTGAGCCTCCTGGATGCGGCCGTCCTTGATCAGCCAGAAGCGGTTGCAGCTGAGCTCGATCAGCTCCCGGTCGTGAGAGACCAGCAGCACACCGCCCGGGAAGGCGGCAATCGCCTCGGCCAGCTGCTCCTTGCCCGCCAGATCCAGGTGGTTGGTGGGCTCGTCGAGCCAGAGCATGTGGTGGCTGCCGAGCGACAGGGCGAGAAACAGCAGCCGTGCCCGCTCGCCCCCGCTCAAGCTGTGCACCTGCTGACCGTGGCGGGCATAGGGGAAGCCCGCCCGGATCAGCGCCTGTCGCCGCGTCACCTCAGGCAGAGGGGCCAGGGGGTACAGCGCGTCGCACAGGGTGGCATCGTCAGCCAGCTGCTGCAGGGACTGATCGTAATAGGCGATGCTGGCACCTGGGTGGCAGTACCAGCCTGCCTGCGGGCTCTGCGCGGCCAGTTCGCGCCAGCACTGACGCAGCAGGGAGGACTTGCCGGTGCCGTTGGCACCGAGCAGGGCGACCCTGTCCCCCGCCCGCAACCAGAGCTCCTCGGCCCGCAGCAGCGGCGGCAATGCGGGCGCCGGCGCCACGTCGAGGGCCTCCAGCCGCAGCAGGGTGTCGGCAGGCAGGCTGAGTCCGCGCAGTTCGAGCCGCCAGGGGGCCAGCGCAGCCACCTGGCTCTGCTCCTCCTGCAGGCGGGCGATGCGCTTCTCCATGGACTTGGCCTGGCGCACCAGCTTCTCGTTGTCATGCTCCCGCCCCCAGATGGCGAGGCGTTTGCTGCTGGCGCTCAGGCGGTCGATCTCTTTTTGCTCGTCGGCCCGGCGCAGACGGGCCTGCTCGTCCTCGGCGGCCAGCGCCGCCCGGGCCTGGCTGCAGGGCAGGGCGAAGCGGTGCAGCTGGCCATCGCGCAGGATCAGGGTCTGCTCGGTGACCCGGTCCAGCAGGCGACCATCGTGGGAGACCAGCACGAAGGCGCCGCGCCAGCCCAGCAGAAACTGCTCGAGCCAGAGCAGGGCGGGCAAGTCCAGGTGGTTGCTGGGCTCATCGAGCAGCAGCAGGTTGGGTTGGCGCAGCAGGGCGCGGCCTATCTGCAGCCGGCTGTGCTGGCCGCCGCTCAGCGCACTGACCGGCAGCGCGGCCTGGGCCTCCAGCTGCAGCTCGGCCAGCAGCTTGTCCACCTGCCATTCGGCGCTCGGGTCGTTGCCCAGCGCATCCAGCAGCACGGCGCGGGTGCTGAGGGTTGAAAGCCTGACTGGCAGTTGCTGGGCCACGAACTCGCAGCGGCAGGCGGCCGCCTGCACGACCCGGCCGGCCTGGGGCGTGCGCTCGCCCGCCAGCAGTGCCAGCAATGTGCTCTTGCCGCAGCCGTTGGCACCGACAAGGCCGAGCCGGTCGCCCGCGCGGATGCCGAGTTCGAGGTGGTCAAATAACGGAAGGTGCCCCGCACTCATCTGCAGGGAATGGGTACTCATCAGGGTTGTCATGCTCTTGCTCTCTTAAATCGCGGGATCAGAAATCCCTGTCATCAGGAGCGCTGGCGACAACGGCAGAGTCGAGAAAGGTCTCGGTATGGAAGGGAGTCGGCTTTGCTCGAACCCGCTATCGCAGCGCGATGGTATGCAGGCAAGAGCACGCGAATGTGCCGAACAGGCGAGCCGAGAACATCGGACACGCTTGGATAACCATTTTTTACCTCCTTGTGTTTCGTGATGGCACGGTGCGGCGATTATAAGCGCAGAAAAAATAACCGTCTATCCATGGCGGTGCCCTGCGGGTGAGGCGGGAAGGCGCTTTGTCAGTGGCGGGACAAAAAAACGCCCCGCTGGGCGGGGCGTGGTGATGGGGATGTCAGTCGCGCGGGGTCTTGAGCGCCTGGATCACATCTTCATTGGGGGCCAGCCCCTCCACATGGTTGAAGCTGTCCAGCCCCTCCTGCGGGTTGATGGTGAAGGCGTCGGCGCTCAGGTAGCTGCCGCTGCCGGCACTCTCGACCACGACGATGAGCTCGGGCTGCTTGTCGCCGTTGAGATCCAGCAGCTTGAGCTCCTTGATGCTGCCATCGCGCGGCAACACCTTGCCGTCGATGAACTGATCCAGCGGGAACTGGGGGTTGGCGCCGGAGTAGAGGCGCACGTCGTAGCTGCCGGTGGAGGCAGGTTCGCCGCGCCCTTCGCTGACGGTCACTACCTGGCCTGAGGGGAGCGTCAGCTGTTTGAAGAACCCGTCCGCCGCCTGGCTGGCGAGGGGCAGGGTGAGCAGGCCGAGTGTCATGAGCAAGGCTTTCATCGGTTTGACCCTTGTTACTGCGGCGGCGGTTGCCCGCCACCTGTGTCACTGTGCGAACCGGCCGGGCTGTCCCCGCCGGTTCGCGTCATCCGCCCCTCATCGGGGCGGTCATTACCAGATCTTGACCCGTTTGGCCGGGTCCAGATAGAGCTTGTCACCCGGCTGGATCTTGAACGCCTCGTAGAAGGCGGGGATGTTCGGCACCACGCCGTTGACCCGGTATTCCGGCGGTGAGTGGGGATCCGAGGCGAGCAGCATCTGCATCAGCTCGGGGCGATACATGCCCTTCCACACCTGGGCCCAGCCGAGGAAGAAGCGCTGCTCGCCGGTGAAGCCGTCCAGCACCGGGGCCTCCTTGCCATCCAGCGACAGCAGGTAGGCCTTGTGGGCGATGGTAAGGCCACCCAGATCGCCGATGTTCTCTCCCAGGGTGAACTGGCCGTTGACGAACTGCCCCTTGATGGGCTCGAAGCGGTTGTACTGGGCCACCAGCCGGCTGGTGCGGAAGCGAAACTCCTTGAGATCCTGGGGCGTCCACCAGTCGCGCATCACGCCGTCACCGTCGGATTTGGCGCCCTGATCATCAAAACCGTGACCCATCTCGTGGCCGATCACCCCGCCGATGGCGCCGTAGTTGACCGCGTCATCTGCGGTCATGTCGAAGAAGGGAGGCTGCAGGATGGCGGCCGGGAAGACGATCTCGTTGTTGCTCGGGTTGTAGTAGGCGTTCACCGTCTGCGGCGACATGTGCCACTCGTCCCTGTCTACCGGCTTGCCGAGGCGCGCCAGGTTGTCGGCGTATTCGAAGGCGCGGGCCCGCTGCAGGTTGCCCACCAGATCGTCGGCGTGAATCGCGATGGCGCTGTAATCCTTCCACTTGTCCGGGTAGCCGATCTTGGGACGGAACTTGGCGAGCTTGGCCTGGGCCTGGGCCTTGGTGGCCGGCGACATCCAGTCCAGCTCCTCGATGCTCTGGCCGTAGGCGGTGCGCAGGTTTTCCACCAGCTGCTCCATGCGGGCCTTGGCCTCTGGCGGGAAGTAGCGCTCCACGTAGAGCTTGCCTACCGCCTCGCCCAGGTGATCGTCCAGCACGCCGAGGGCCCGCTCCCAGGGGGCGCGCTGCTTGGGCGTGCCGCTCAGGGTGGTGCCGAAGAAGGAGAAGTTCTGGGCATCGGTCTGGCTGTCGAGGTAGGGGGCGTAATCGGTGATGAGGTGCCACTTGAGGTAGGCCTGCCAGTCGCCGACCGGGGTCTGCTGCACCACCTCGTTGAGGGCCGCGAGATAGGTGGGCTGGCCGATGATGAGGCTGCTCTGGCCGGCGAGGCCGGCCTGGGTCAGGTAGGCATTCCAGTCGATGGCGGGGGCGAGGCGTTTGAGCTCGCTCTGGGGCCCCTTGTTGTAGTTCTTCTCCCGATCTCGCAGGGTGACGTTGTCCCACTGGATCCGGGCGAGTTTGCTCTCGAGGGCCAGAATGTGTTTGGCCTTGGCCCCCGCATCCGCCTCGCCGAAGCGGCCCAGCATGGTGGCGATGTGCTGCTCGTATTTCTGGCGCAGCGCCTGGCTGGCGGCATCCGTCTTGAGGTAGTAGTCCCGATCCGGCAGACCAAGCCCGGCCTGGTAGAGGTAGACCGCATAGCTGTCCGGCGCCTTGGCGTCGGCATCGACCCAGAAACCGAACGGGGCGCCGCCGCCGTTGCGACCGCTCTGGGCGAAGGCCCGGGCCAGATCCTGCGGTGTGCGGATCTGCTCGATCTCGCTCAGCATCGGCATCAGCGGCGCCGTGCCCTTGGCGTTGCGGGTCGTCTGATCCAGGTAGCTCTGGTAAAGGTCGTGGATCTGCTGGGCCGGTGTGCCGGCGGCGGCCTTGCCGTCCAGCCCTTCCACCAGTACTCGCACATCCGCCAGGGACTTGTCGCGCAGCATGTAGAAGGCGCCGTCGGCGGGTCTGTCGTCCGGGATCTTGGCGGTGGAGAGCCAGTGGCCGTTCACGTAGCGGAAGAAGTCGTCACCGGGTTTGACGCTGGTGTCCATGTTGGCCAGCGCGAGGCCGGAGTGTTTGTCTGCGCCGTCCGGGGCCTGACTGCAGCCGGCCAGCAGGGCCAGCCCGACGAGGGCGGCCAGTATGCTTTTTTTGTTGTTCATTATGTTGGATTCCAATTCGGGTTATGCGGCTTCCTTGCCCACGCAGGGAGCGTCTCACTCTAGCAGTCGGGTTAGCGCTTGATAAGCCCGAGTCTGCTAAGATCGGCCTGGTCGTATTGGGGAAGCCTATGATTTCTCGTATTTATTCTCGTTTTTGTCAGACTCTGCCTGCGCCGGAAGGTTCCCGTGGTCTGCTGGTGGCCTTCAGCGGCGGGCTCGACTCCACCGTGCTGCTGGTGCTGGCGGCGCAGTTTGCCCGCGAGCAGGGGCTGGTGCTGCGCGCCCTGCACGTTCATCACGGCCTGAGCCCAAATGCCGACGAGTGGGTGACCCACTGCGAAACGGTGTGTCAGCAACTGGCGGTGCCGCTGCTGGTCGAGCGGGTGCAACTGCAGCGGGATAGTGGCGACAGCCTGGAGGCGCAGGCGCGGGAGGCCCGCTATCTGCGCCTCGCCGCTCAGCTGGGGGAGGGGGAGTGGCTGCTAACCGCCCACCACCAGGACGATCAGCTGGAGACCCTGCTGCTGGCGCTCAAGCGCGGCGCCGGTCTGCGCGGGCTGGCGGGCATGGTGCCGAGCCAGCCCTTTGCCGGTGGCCTGTTGCTGCGCCCCTTGCTCGAGGTGAGCCGGGCCGAGCTTGCCGATGCGGCGGCCAGCCTCCCCTATGGCTGGGTGGAGGATGAGAGCAACCAAGATGTGAGTTATGACCGCAACTTCCTGCGCCAACGGCTCATTCCCCAGCTCAAGGCCCGCTGGCCCGCCATGGCCCAGACCGCGGCGCGCAGCATGGCGCTGTGCGCCGAGCAGGAGGCGCTGCTGGAGGAGCTGGCAGAGGCCGACTGGCGGCTGGCGGCGGCAGGAGAGGTGCTGCAGATCGCGCCGCTGCTGGCCCTGTCAGCTACCCGGCGCAACAACCTGCTGCGTTACTGGATCCGCCGCCAGGGGGGCGAGATGCCCTCCCGCGAGCAGCTCGGTCTGCTCTGGCAGGAGGTGGCGCTGGCACGGGAAGACGCCAATCCCCAGCTCAACTGGGGCGGGCAGAGCTGCCGCCGCTTTCAGGGGCGGCTCCATCTGGTGCGACCCGGGCTGCAGCCTCGCCACGAGCAGCTGACATTGGCCGTGGGGGAGACGCTGATCCTGCCGGACGGGCTGGGGGAGGTGCGGCTGCTGCCGCGAGTGGAAGGCGAGGGGCTGCGGCTGCCAAGGGCGGACGAGCCGCTGTCGGTGCGCTTCGGGGTGGCCGCCGGCAGCATGCTCAAGCCGGTAGGGCGTGGCGGCAGCCGGCGCCTCAAGAAGTTGTTGCAGGAGTACGGGGTTCCCTCCTGGCAGCGCGGCCGCATTCCCATCCTCTATTATGGCGAGCAGGTGGCGGCGGTAGGTGAGCTGTTCTTCTGTGACGGATTCATGACGCAGGGCGCCGGTCTGGCCTGGCACTGGCTGCCGGCGGCGGCCTGTCAGCCTCCCGCCTGATCCTATCCGTTGCAAATGACAAGGCCGGCATATGCCGGCCTTGTCGTATTCAGCGGCTGGTCGGTTCAGTCCAGCAGGCCGGCCTTGCCCGCCTTCTTGCGGGCATAGAGGTGGGCATCGGCGGCCTCGTACAGGCTGTGCACGTCCACCCCGGACTGCCAGCTGGCGGCTCCCAGGCTGCAGCCGACCGAGAAGGTGCTGAGCTCCTTGTGGATCATCAGCATGTGCTGCAGGCGCAGCCAGACCGGGCGCCAGGCCTCGGGTTCGGCGGGTTGCAGCAGCAGGGCGAACTCGTCGCCGCCGAGGCGAAACGCCTGATCCGTGCTGCGGATGCAGTGGGTCAGCAGCTGGGCGAAGCGGCTCAATACCAGATCGCCGACCGGATGACCCCAGGTGTCGTTGATCTGCTTGAAGTTGTCGAGATCCAGCAGCACCAGCACCAGGCCGTGGGATTCCCGGCTGTGCTGCTCCACCGCCCGGCCGATGGCTTCGTCGAAGTAGGAGCGGTTGCCGAGCCCGGTCAGGTGATCGAGCCTGACCTGCAGCTCCAGCTGTGACAGACGCAGGTAGAGGGGCAGGGGCAGGCAGAGCAGCTGGTGATACTGCTGCAGGATCCGCTGCTGGCTGCCGCTCAGGGCATGTTCCAGGGTGTAGTGCAACTGGCCGATCAGCTGGCCATGCTGACCGCGCAGCTCGAACGGGTAGCTGTGCAGGGTCAGGCTGGCCTGGGGCGGATGCTGGATCAGGGTATGAGGCTGGCCGCAGTCGAAGTGCAGGCTGTGGATCCGGACAATTCTTGCCGCACGATCGGCAAAGGTTGCCAGCAGGCTGCCGAGGTCCATCTGCACCAACAACAACTCGAGCAACTGGTTGCGATCCTGACTGGCCAGCGGCGTGAGCCGCTCCATCTGGCGAACCCACTGCTCGATGCCATGTCCCAGACCGTTCAATGATGATGTGTTTTCCACGGTACAGCCCTCAAACAACCTACTTCCTGACACTTACCTGCAATCCTTGTGCCCAAAATATGTTCGATGCGAACAAGAGTGGCTGGCTAGGCTTAAGTAGATAAAAAGGGAGGAAATATTGTACGCAGATGTGTTGATCCTGCTGCTTGCCGCCGTGCTGTTGGTGGCGATTTTCCGGCGCCTCGGCCAGCCGGTGATCCTCGCTTACCTGCTTGCCGGGGTACTGCTCGGCCCCTATGGCGTGGCCGTGATCACCGGCCAGGCGATCATGCAGACCATCGCCGAGCTTGGCATCGTTTTTCTGATGTTCTCGCTCGGCCTCGAATTCTCGCTGCCCCGCCTCATCGCCATGCGTCGGCTGGTGATCGGGGTGGGCGGTCTGCAGGTGTTGCTCACGTCATTGCTGTTTTTCGCCATTGCCTGGTGGTGGGGCCTGAGCCTGCCCCAGGCGCTGGTGGTATCTGGCACCCTGGCGCTCTCGTCCACCGCCGTGGTGATCAAGCAGCTGGGGGAGCAGAAGCAGCTGCACACCCGCCGCGCCCAGCTCGGGGTGAGCGTGCTGCTGTTTCAGGATCTGGCGGTGGTGCCGCTCTTGGTGATGATCCCCATCCTGGCCAGGCCCGAGATCCAGGGCAGCGCCCTGCTGGCGGAGATCGCCTGGGCCACCCTCAAGGGACTGTTTGCCCTGCTGAGCCTGCTGGCGGTGGGCAAGTGGCTGTTGCCGCTGCTGTTTCACGAGGTGGCGCGGGCCCGCTCCGACGAGCTGTTCGTGCTGAGCGCCCTGCTGGTGGCGCTGCTGGCGGCCTCGCTGACCCAGTGGATGGGGCTCTCCATGGCGCTGGGGGCCTTTCTGGCGGGCATGATGCTGGGGGAGTCCCACTATCGCCATCAGCTGGAGGTGGACATCCGGCCGTTTCGGGACGTGCTGATGGGGCTCTTCTTCATCACCATCGGCATGACCATGGACTGGCAGCGGGTGGCGCAGGACTGGTGGCTGGTGGCCACCAGCGTGCTCTGCCTGATCCTGTTCAAGTCCCTGCTGGTGCTGCTGGCCGGCCGGCTGATGGGGGAGCGCAAGCGTGATGCCATGGCGGCGGGGATCATGCTGAGCCAGGTGGGGGAGTTCGGCTTCGTGCTGCTGGCACTGGCCAACCACCACGGTCTGCTCGACCATCGGCTGGTCTCCCTGCTCATCGGCATCGGTGTCACCTCCATCGCCATGACGCCCTGGCTGGTGCTGCAGGCCCATCATCTGGCCCGCTCCCTCACAGATCCTGCCCTGCTCACCCGCTCCGAGGTGGCCCAGTCGGGCCTGAGCAAGACCCAGCATGTGATCATCGCGGGCTTTGGTCGGGCTGGCCAGACCTGCGCCCGTTTTCTCAAGCAGGAGGAGATCCCCTTCCTGGCGCTGGATCTCGACCCGGAGCGGGTGAGCGAGGCCAAGTCGGCGGGGGAGCAGGTGGCGTTTGGCGATGCCAGCCGCCGCGACATCCTGCTGGCCGCCGGTCTGCTGCGGGCCAGGCTGGTGATCATCACCTTTGACGATCACAAGCGGGTGGAGGCCATGCTGGCGCTCATAAGGGAACTGGCGGGGGAGGTGAAGGTGCTGGTGCGCACCCGGGATGACAGTTTTCTGGAGGCGTTCAAGCGGGCGGGCGCCTTTGCGGTGATCCCCGAATCCCAGGAGGGGGCCCTGATGCTGGTCTCCCACCTGCTGCTCAATTGCGACATCCCCATCGGCCGGGTGATCCGGCGCATGGAGCACGAGCGCAGCAGCCAGTACCGCTTTCTGCACGGTTTCTACTGGGGGGATCAAAGCGCCGGCAATCTGGAAACGGACCAGCTGCTCGAGCGGCTGCACCCCGTACTGCTGCACGAGCAGGCCTGGGCGGTGGGGCGCAGCGTGCAGGCCCTGGCGCTGGAGACGGTGCGGATCAAGGAGGTACAGCGCGGCGAGTTGCGGCTGGAGCCCAAGCCTGAGCTGGTGCTGGCGGCAGGGGATCGGCTGGTGCTGTTCGGCAATGGGGTGGCGGTGGAGCAGGCGGAGCAGCGCCTGCTGGAGGGGCGTTAGCCCTCCCTTAATGTGTATTCATCCATGCCGAAGGTGAGTGAGCCGCTTGCTGACGGGCGTACCGGCCCACCCTCAAGAGGCCAATTCAGGCTTCGACCGGTACCATCTCCTCTATCCCCAGAAACGCTTCTACCCGCCGGCGCTCGTTCAGGGTATCCAGGTAGCCCAGCTTGATCAGCTGCTGGCAGTAGCCGGGATAGAACATCAGGAAACTGGCCAGGCTGCTGGTCTCGTCCCCCGTCACCCCCAGTACCCGCAGCAGGCGGCGCAGGTGCACCGGCAGTTTGCGCAGATAGGCCAGCGCCAGCAGGTCGAGATCCTGGCTCGGCTTGAGCACGCAGGTCTCCACCCGTTTGAGTTTCAACCGGTTGCGCTCCCGCTCCGGGATGAGAGCCAGGGTCTGGTTGAT
Organism: Aeromonas sp. 1805; assembly: GCF_013085525.1. Taxonomy (NCBI): domain Bacteria; kingdom Pseudomonadati; phylum Pseudomonadota; class Gammaproteobacteria; order Aeromonadales; family Aeromonadaceae; genus Aeromonas; species Aeromonas sp. 1805. Next base: position 2,844,996 of record NZ_CP038515.1, read on the forward strand.
GCGCCACAATCGCTCCAGATCCGAGTTGAGGGTGTCGGTGAAGACGGTGTCCAGCAGGTGGCTGGCGATGTTGGAACTGGTCAGGTGGCCATGGTGGAAGGTGGGGGCCGTGTGCGCCGGCGGATCCAGGGTGATCAGCAGGATCCGCTCCGCCCCCAGGTGGATGGCGGGGCTGAGCGGACTCAACTGATGGATGGAGCCGTCGCCGTAGAACTTGTCGCCGATGTGAGTGGCCGGGAAAACGAACGGCAGCGCCGAGGAGGCGAGCAGGTGATCCGAGGTGAGCAGGGTGCGCAGCCCGCGCCGTCTGGCCCGCTCCCACGGCAGGTGCTCGGCTCGCCCCTGAAAGAAGGTGGTGGAGAGGCCGTCGTCGTAGTCGGAGGCGGTGATGGCCAGCGCCTCCAGACTGCCGTAGAGGATGTTGTCATCGATGCGGTGATAGTCGATGAGCTGATCCAGCAGGCGGCGCAGCGGCGCGTTGTCGAACAGGTGAAAGGCGTGGTTGGTGTGGGGATTGATGAGCCCGGCCGAGCCCTCATACATCAGCCGCCACAACAGGCGCCCCGGGTGAAAGTCGAAGATGTGGTGGGTCTCGAAGCGGCGCCAGACCCACTCCAGCTTGCGTACCCCCAGATGAAAGCAGGAGGCGTAGCAGGCCAGCGCGGTGACATTGATGGCGCCGGCCGAGGTGCCGCACAGGATGGGAAACGGAATGCCGAGATTGCGGGGATAGAACTCGGCGATCGCCTTGAGGGCGCCGACCTGATAGGCGGCGCGGGCACCACCACCGGTCAACAGAAGAGCTGTGTTGGGTTTGGCCATGATACTGCGCCTTATGCATGCCACTGGGGGTGTTGCCACCGAGCAATTTAACTATAAGACGCTGTATCAAATATAAAAACAGGCCTGCCAACCATTTTTTGCAGGCCCTTTTTGAGGCTGTTTAGTTGGCGCGGCGAGCGGCGCTCAGCTGATCGAATGCGGCAAATGCGGGGGCACTGGCGAGGATGCGGCCGTGGCCGAGGCCGCGGGTGCTCACCAGCCGGGTGCGACCATCCTGGGTGGCGCGCAGGGAATCGCCGTGCGGGGCGAAGCGGTCCTCCTCGTCGTGCACTATGATGGCGAGCCCGCTGCGGCCGGCGAGCCGCCCCAGCGGGTCGACCGTGCTCAAGGGGTGCTGGTACTCCTGTTCAATCTCCTTGACCACCGCATCGAACAGCCGGATGGAGTAGCCGGAGCGCGCCACCATGCCGTAGAGCTGGGGCACGTAGTCGAGCACCGGCGAGATGAGCAGCAGCGGCAGGGCATCCAGCTCGCGTCGGCGGCTGGAGAGGGTGACGGCGCCCCCCATGCTGTGGGCGATGACGCCCTGCAGCGGGCCGTACTCCGCGGTCATCTTCTCCACCAGTTCGTCGAAGGCGCGCACGAAGCGGGGCAGGTGGCCGGTATGGCCGGCGCTGTGGCCGTGGGCCGGGTGATCGTAGGCAATGGCCGTGAAGCCCTGGGCCGCGATGTGGCTCATCAGCGGGTAGAACTGGCCGGCGCTGCCTGACCAGCCGTGCATCAGCAGCCAGACCGGCCCCTGGCCGAGCCGGTAGCTCATCAGGGTGCCTTCGCTGGTGTGCACGGCCTGTTTGACCAGTCCGGCCGGCGCCGTGCCATCCCGCTGGTTGCGCTGGGGGGTGAGCAGCAGCTTGCTGGCGGTGCGCTTGGCATGAGCGGGGGCCAGGGTGTGATGCAAGCGGGTGCCAAGGCCAAGCAGCCATTTGCTCGGGCTGAAGCGGCGGGTGTTGAAGTAGATCTTGCTGCTCATGGTCATCCTGTGGTTTTTATGTGCGAACGGTCGTGCTTTTTTGTCGGTTTTAAAAAAGAGAGGTCAATCCATCAGCGCCAGCCATCCAGCAGCGTCTCCACTTCTGGCCAGAAGTGGCGGGCCGGATCCTGACACAGATCGAGGGCATTGAACACCTGATCCGCCAGATAGAGACCATAGAGGCGATAGACGGCGCGCCAGGGATCCATGTCGCTGCGCCACTCACCCTCGCTCTGTCCCTGCACTACCTGACGGGCCAGGTAGTCGAGCCAGAAGCGCACCAGCTGGCGGGCGGCCTGCTGCACCTCCCCCTCCTGGGCCGAGGTCCAGGCGTCGAGGAACATGCAGCGGCCGGCGAAGCACTGGTTCCAGGCCAGCCAGGCCTGCAGCAGGGCCGTCAGCTTCGCTCGCTGGCTGCCGTGCTGCTGCTGGCGCACCGGCTGGATCACCCGCTCCCGGAACACCTCGGCGGCGTACTCCAGCACGGCGATCTGCAGGTTGTCGCGGGACTGGAAGTGGGCAAACAGGCCGCTTTTCGACATCTCGCAGGCGCTGGCAAGGGAGCCTATGGTGAGGCTCTCCAGCCCCTGCTGGCTCGCCTGCTCGAACGCAGTCTGCAAAATGTTGTCGCGGGTCAGCCGGCCCTTGCTCATCGCACTCTCCTTCATTGACCTGGGCAGCATAAAGTACGACCGTGCTATTTGTCGAGCGGCAGATAAGTTGAGGGTTGGATGGGAGGGCTAACCCTCCTTGATATCCATCTGCTGCAGGGCGATGACCGCCTGGGTGCGGTTCTTGACGCCCAGTTTGCGGAAAATGGCAGTGATGTGGGCCTTGATGGTGGCCTCGGAGACGTTGAGCTCCCAGGCGATCTGTTTGTTGAGGCTGCCGTCGCGCAGCATCACCAGCACCTTGTACTGCTGGGAGGTGAGGCTGGCGAGCTTGCTGGCGAAATCGGCGCCGTCAGTGGGCTCGGGGTGGAGCGAGATGCCGGCCGGCACCCAGTTGTCACCCCCGATCACCGTATTGAGGGCGTTGACCAGCTCCTTCATCGGCGCCGATTTGGGGATGAAGCCGAGCGCACCGAGCCGCAGCACCTGCTGGATGATGGCGGGCTCTTCCGAAGCCGATACCACCACGATGGGCAGGTCGGGATACTGGCCGCGCAGGTGGGCGAGGCCGGAGAAGCCGTTGGCCCCCGGCATCTTGAGATCGAGCAGCAGCAGGTCGACTTCCGGGTGCTCACCCAGCAGGTGGGCCAGGCTGTCGATGGAGTCCGCTTCCAGCAGCTGGGCATCGTCGATGGCCATGTGCACCGCTTGATAGAGGGCGCCCCGAAACAGGGGGTGGTCATCTGCGATGACGATGGTAAATTGGCTGTCCATTGCTCACATTGTTGCTAACTGATTGTTTTGGAAAATCAAACTAGCACCGCTCCCGGAGAGGGTCAAACCTGTCGGCGCGCAAATGTGAAGCGACCGTCGGATGTCGTGCCATTGGGGCAGATGGGATGGTCATGAACAACCCATGCAGGAGGCAATAGATGGGATCTCTGGTATTGACGGTGGGCACGGGCTCCACCTGGGCGATGCGGGCGGCGCTGGTGCTGGCCATGAGCGGACTGGAGTGGCAGGAGCAGGTGTTCGACCTGGAGGATGCCAAGGAGCTGCAGCGGCTCAAGCGGCTGGCCCCCGCCGGCCTGGTGCCCTGGCTCGATCACGACGGCGTGCGGGTACACGACTCGCTGGCTATCGCCGAGTACCTGCACGAGCTCTGCCCCGCGCGCCGGCTCTATCCCGAAGCGCGAGCCGAGCGGGCGCTGGCCCGCAGTCTCTGCGCCGAGCTGCACGCCGGTTTTCGCCAAATTCGTACCCTGCTGCCTTTCTTTCTCGGCGCCCCGACCCGCAGCGAACCGCCGGTGGAAGCCATCGGCGAGCTGGCCCGGTTGCAGACCATCTGGTCCCAGGCGCGGGGCCCCTTCTATTTTGGCGAGGCGGGGATCCTCGATGCCTTCTATGCGGTGATGGCTTATCGGCTGGCGAGCTACGGCATCCAGCTGCCGGGGCAGGCGGGCGCCTATCAGCAGGCGCTGCTGGCCTGGCCGCTGTGGCAGCAGACCCTGGTCAAGGCGCGTTTGCAGTGGCCGGCGGCCGCTCATCAGCCGCAGTGAACCTGCGGGTGAAACAGCCTGTCTGAACGGCTGGTGTCAAAAGAGAGGGGAGCCACTGGCTCCCCTCTCTGTTTGGGGTTGATTCCTTAAGCTGGATTACGGCTGGCGGCCGGCGAACACCACCACCACCTTGTCATCCCCCTTCTCCCGCACGAAGGCATAGGGGCTGTCGGCCAGTTTCTTGTGGCTGCCCCCCGCCACCGCCGGGTGGGCGGCGCGGAACTGGCCGAGCCGTTGCCAGTGCTTGACCAGCTCGGCCTTCTCACCGCCGGCCAGCTCCTGCCAGTTCATGTCGGAACGCAGTGCCTGATCGAACACGCCGCCATCCTTGGCGAGCCCGCGGCCGGACTCATCGCCGTAGTAGATCTGGATGCCGCCCGGCAGCAGCATGAAGCTGCTGGCGACCCGGCGCTGCAACGGCACGTCCTGATAGTCGCCGAAGAACAGCTTGGTGTCGTGGGAGCTGATGTAGCTCAGCACGTTGAACTCGGGATCCTGATTGATGCGGCTGGCGTAGCCGGCATAGGTAGGCTCGGCGCTGGCCAGACACTGGGCCTGGGGCAGGGCGAACTCGCGCTGATAGTCGAAGTTGATCAGCGAATCGAAGCCGTTTTGATACCAGAAATCCTTGGCCACCCCGTGATCCCACACCTCACCCACCATGTAGAAGGGCAGGTCATCGGGCTTCTTGGTCGGGTTGGCGGCTTTCCACTCCTTGAGGGCGGCGGTGCCGGCCTGCTTGAGGCGGGCCCACACCTCGGGCTCCAGGTGTTTGACGGTGTCGGCTCTGAAGCCATCGATGCCGAAGCGGCGTACCCAGTCGGTGTGCCAGGCAATCAGATAGTCGCTTACGGTGGCGTTGGGCCGCGCCTTGGCCCTGGAGTCCTGTTTGGCCGCCAACAGCGGCGGCAGCCCCACCGGCTTGGTGGATTCGGTGAGGAAGTCCGGCAGTCCCGCCACCGAGCCGGTGACGTCGTCGGTGCCGGGCTGCGGGTAGCCGGGCAGGCCGGCCCGCACCCAGTCACCGCTCCACCACTGGTCCCACTTCGGCGACTGGTAGTCGATGAACTGGTTGTAGCCATGCCAGTTGAGGCCGCCGCTCGGGCGCCACTGGTTCCAGCGGGCCGGCAGTTTGCCGGTGTTCTGGGTGAGGTCGGTGAGCCCCAGATCTTGCAAGTCGGCGAGGGTGGCGTAGCCGGCGTGGTTCATCACCACGTCGAGGATGATGCGCATGCCGCGCTTGTGGGCCTCGTCCACCAGGGTCTTCAGGCTCTCCTCGTCGCCGTAGTTGGGATCTATCTTGGTGAAGTCGAGCGCCCAGTAGCCGTGATAGGCGTAGAAGGGGAAGTTGCCCTGCTCGCCACCGCCGATGAAACCGTGCACCTGCTCCACCATGGGGGTGATCCAGATGGCATTGATGCCAAGCTGCTTGATGTAGTCGAGCTTGGCGGTCAACCCCTTGAAGTCGCCGCCGTGCCAGGTGGCCACTTCATCCTGACCGTCTTTTTGGCGCCCGAAGCTGTGGTCGTTGGCGGGATCGCCGTTGTTGAAGCGGTCAGTCAGCAGGAAATAGACGCTCGCCTGATCCCAGCTGAAGGGGGCCGCCGTGGCTGCCTTGACCGGCTCGAGCAGCAGCAGGCCGCCGCTCTCTTTACTGGGCGTCAGGGTCAGCTTGCCAACCTTGACCACCCCTTGCTGGCCGGAGTAGGCGTCCCGCAGCTGGGTACCGTCGGGCCAGACTCCTTTCAGGGATACCGTGACCGGACCGCCATCCCAGCTGATGCAGGGCTCTGCTGGCGGCTGGCGTTTGAATTCGCTCTTCTTGGTGGCTCGCAGCACCTTGAGGCTGGGGGTATCCGGGTTGAAGGTGAACTGATAGTCCCCTGCCAGCATCACCCGCAGGTTGAAGTGCTGCCCCTTGCTGCACTTGTCCATGGGCTGGGCGGTGCCGAAGGGGAGCGGTTTGACCTCGCTCGGGCCGAAGCTGGTGCCGCAGCTGTTGCCTGCGTCGCTGATGCGGATCTGGTGACTCCCCTTGGTGAGCGGATGGGTCATCTGCACCGCCCCCTTGTCCAGCGTCAGCGGCGCGCCGACCGGCTGGTCATCCACGTAGAGGCGTACCTCTGCGGCCATGGCCTGATGGAGGAAGAGGGGGCTGGCCAGCAGGGCGAGCCAGAGGGAAGAAACCGAGGGAGTGCGACGCATAAGCCATTCCTTGCTGGGGTTAAGCGGACCAGATTGCCGTCAATGGGGCTCATTCTAGGAGGCATGAGGGCGGGCTTGGACAGGCAAACCGTCGATTTGTGACATCAGTTCAAATGGTTACGTTTTCAAGAATGGAAAAGTGTGAGCGGGGTGTCGCGCCCATAAAAAAAGCCGGTCGATAGACCGGCTTGTTGCATTGCCACCTTCGTCACACGGTGAAGAACTTGAAGTTGACGAAGGCCACCGCGATGAAGGAGGCCACCATGCCGCTCAGGCAGAGCACGGCCGGGCGAATGGCTGGCCAGCGATGGGTCAGCAGGATGATGGCCAGCATGGTCGGATAGAGGCCGAACATGTAGCGCGGCATGGCGTTGAGCCCCGTCATCAGCGGAATGGTGCAGCAGATGAACATCAGGGTCGCCTCGGCCCAGCGCTTCTGGCTGAACAGATAGAGGTTCAGAGCCCAGCCAAACATCACCATGATGGAGAGGTAGGATTTGCGTCCGCCCAGCTCGAAGCCGCTCAGCCACCAGTCCAGCGGGCTGTCCATGTAACGGCCCCAGGCCACCTGGATGTGCTTGAACGCCAGCGCATCACCGGTGAGGTGATAGAGGTAGAACATGTAGGCGAACAGGCCGAGCGGGATCATCCAGAGGGTGAACACCACCTTGAAGGCGCGCTCGGTAAAGCGGAAGAACTCGCGCCAGCCGTAGGCCTGCAGCGCCAGGATCAGCACCGGGAACACCATCATCACCCCCAGGTTGCGGGTGGCGGAGATGAACACGCCGAGCAGCGCCACCATCAGCCACTGCTGGCGATAGGCGAACAGGAACATGCCCAGCATCAGCGCCATGAACATCGACTCGGTATAGCCGGAGACGAAGTAGGCGGAGAAGGGGGAAAAGGCCAGCAGCCAGACGCCGAAGCGGGCGGTGTCGTCACCCAGCTTGAGCTGACGCAGCACCAGCAGCATCAGCGGTAGGCTGATGAAGAATGCCAGGTTGGCCACCAGCATCAGGCCGATCAGACTCTCGACGTTGAGCAGGTTGGAGATGGTGCCGGAGATCATCGGGTAGAGCGGCATGAAGGCCCAGTTGGCCGCATTGCCCTTGCTCAGCCAGCGCGGGTAGAGATCGTAGCCGTTCTCGATGATGCGCTGGAACCAGACGCAGTCGAACTGGCAATAGGCCTGCAGCGGGCCTATGTCGGGGGAGCCGTAGAGCTGCACACCGAAATAGCCCATGCCGTAGAGGGCGGCACGGCTCAGCACGAAGGCAGCAATGATCATCAGCCAGTCACGACTGCTGATGGCCAGTGACGGGCGATAGGGGCCCGCATTGTCAGGGGTGATGGAGGTAGTCATGTCATTCATCAGGCAAATACCCAGATCCTGGAGAGGAGGTAGGTGAGCACGGTGACCGTCAGGGTGGCGATCACCACCGGCAACAGACCGGAAAGACCCGCAAACAGCAGACCGCTCAATATCAGGTTACGCACCGCCAGCGAGAAGAGGGCGACCAGCAAGAACTTGCTGGCGGCACCCTGCTTCTGGAAGGTGATGTAACGGTGACCGAAGAAGGAGAACCAGAAGGCGATGGCAAAGGCCAGCGTCGTCACCAGGTGCTCCGAGATGGTGGGCCAGGTGTGAAACAGGGCGATGGAGGTGCCCAGATCGACGAGGGTGGCCCCCCGCCGACAAACCCGAAACGTACCAGCCGCCAGAATTCCTCGCGGGAGATCATTGAGAAGCCTGCTCCTGCTGGTCATCAGCGGCTTTCGCGGCAGCAGCCTTCTTGCCGGCGCTCTTCTTGCTGCCGGTGGCGGCGTCCTGCTTCGGCTCTTCATCCTGCTTGGCATACTGGCCGTATACCCCTTCGATGAGGTAGACGGGGCGCTGCTTCACTTCCACGAACATGCGGCCGATGTACTCGCCGATGATGCCGAGCGACAGCAGCTGGATGCCGCCGAGGAACAGCACCACCGACATCAGGGAGGCGTAACCCGGCACGTCGATGCCAAAGAAGACCACCTGGGTGACGATCTTGAGGATGTAGAGGAAGGCGACGAAGGAGACGCCGACGCCGACGTAGCTCCATACCCGCAGCGGCCAGCTGGAGAAGCTCATCAGGCCGTCGAGGGCGAAGTTCCACAGCTTCCAGTAGTTGAACTTGGTCTCGCCGGCGTGGCGGGCGGGGCGCTCATAAGGGACGCCGACGGCGCGGAAACCGGCCCAGGCGAACAGCCCCTTCATGAAGCGATTGCGCTCCGGCAACTGCTTGATCGCCTCGACCACCTTGCGGTCGATCAGGCGGAAGTCGCCGGCGTTCTCCGGCAGCTTGGTGCTGGTGGAGAGGGCGTTGAAGAAGCGGTAGAAGCCGCCGGCGGTGAGGCGCTTCATCGGGGTGTCGGCGCTGCGATCCACCCGGATGCCGTAGACGGTGTCGTAGTCGCCGGTCTGCCACAGTTTGACGAATTCGAGAATGAGTGCGGGCGGATCCTGCAGATCCACGTCCATCGGCACCACGGCATCACCCTTGGCGTGATGCAGGCCGGCGGTCATGGCCGCTTCCTTGCCGAAGTTGCGGGCCAGGTTGACCAGGGTGACGCGCGGGTCGCGGGTGATGGCCTGTTCGACGACCTCACGGGTGCGGTCGCGGCTGCCGTCGTTGACGAATACAATTTCCAGCTGATCCTTGAGCGGCGCCAGTTCGTTATCTATCGCGTTGATGAAGGCATCTATGCTCTCTTCCTCGTTGTAAACGGGAACGATCAGAGAGAGTCGAAAATCGGCATGCGACATGAAAACTTCCTTATTTGGAAAATTATTTTATAAAACAGCGTATTGGAGAATACGTCTTATTGGGCGACGGTCAAGCGCACCGACTGGACATTGAGCGGAGTCGGGGCGGAGAGCGCCAGAAAGTTGGGACGTTTGGGGTCCGAGGTCAGCGACTCGCCCGGCAGGCTGAGACGGATCTCGTTGATGCCGGCCTTGGCCAGCTTGACGGTGGTGGTGAAATCGTGACCCAGTGCCACCTTGAGCAGAGCACCGGCCTGCGGGCTGTTGACCCGGGCCTGGATGGTCAGCTGTTCCGGCTGTGCCTGCTGCTTGGGCAGCACGAAGTAGAGGCCACCCTGGCCGCTCAGTTCGGTGCCGTCCGCGCTCGGTTTCTTGGCCCAGCCTTCGCTGGAGAGGAAACGGCTCGGCTTGGTCAGATTGAGCTCGTTGCCGGGCTGGTAGGTCATGCTGGAGTTGTGCTCCCAGAAGCGGGTCTTGCCTTCCAGGTAATAGAGCTTGTAGGCCAGGCTCACGTTGGGGTGGGCGGCCAGGTAGAGGGTATAAAGGTAGAAACCACTCAGCGCCATGATGGCGGTCAGAAAACCAAACTTTTTGTACGTCATATCACTCTCTGCGCCTCACGGTTTGTAGGCTGATTTCGCGCATATGCTAATCCAATTGCAAAAAAAGCATAGTGGATCACAAAAATATATTTGGTCACATATTAACCCCTTTCCGGCCGGTGTTCCAAATGTTGCTGTTTCCGCTTTTTACCTGCCCTGGCGAGCCGGAGATCCGGCGCAGGCCGGGCGCATTTCAGGCCCGGCTTCGACAAGCATAAACGAGGGCGCCGCTCACACGGCCGGGAGCCTGCATCGCTGTGGCAGGATCTGTCGCCATTTTGCCTAGGCCGATTTATGATGGCGTATCACGCAGTCAAGGATGACCCATGAAGCTGAAACTCTGCTGCTGGATGCTCTGCTTGCTGGCGCCGCTGGCCTCGGCAAACAGTCTGTGTCCCTCGCCCTTGCGGGTCGGTTTTGACAACTGGCCGCCTTATCACTATTACGCCGGCACGGCGGCCGGGCAGAAAGAGCTGCGCGGCTTTGCCGTCGAGGCGCTCACCGCCATGCTCAAGCGGCTCGACTGCAAGGCCAGCTATGTGGAGATGCCCTGGAAGCGGGTGCTGCACGGTCTGTCGCTGGGCTCGGTCGACATCGCCATGGAGGCCTATTTCAACGAGGATCGCGCCCGCTATGCCTGGTTCTCCGATGCCTATAATCCAGGCCGCAGTGCGCTCTGGATCCGCAAGTCATCCTCCTACCCCGAAACCGATCTGGCCAGCTGGCTGGCCAGCGGCCATACCCTGGGCATCACCAAGGACTACTACTATGGGGCCGAGATCAGCGAGTTGCTGCGCCGTTATGCCGCCCAGGTGAGCGTGGTCAATGACGAGCAAAACTATGGCAAGCTGGTACTGGGGCGCATCGACGGCTTTCTCGGCGATCTGCTGGCCACCCCCTGGGGTCTGAAGGAGGAGGGGCTGAGCGATCTGATCGTCCCCCACACCATGGCCGTATATGAAGCGCCGACCTTCTTCATGTTCAGCAAGAAGCGGCTGTCACCCGAATTTGTCAGCGCGTTCAATCGCGAGCTGGCTGAATTTAAAGCAACAAATGAGTATGACATTATCTGGCGGCGCTACGCGCCCGCCAGCTAGTAAAGTCGCGGGCATTCACGCATCATGATCGCCTTGACCGCCGGGTCTGACAGGCTGAAGTGAACCGATCTTGAGGTAAGCATGGGGAAGAAGTATTGGCTGGCATTGGCAAACCTGATCTGGCTGGGCTGCTGGCCGGCGGCCATGGTACAGGCCAGCGAAGGCCAGGTGGTGGTAAGCAATGCTGCGATGCAGCACGACTGGTATCAGAACAGCACGACGGAGCAGGCCAGGCGTGAGCTGGAGCTGCAGCTGCAGGAGGCCGTGCTGGCCCAGTTGCACCCGGATTTTTACACGCTCTGGAAGAAGCTGCAGGCCAAGCCGGCGGATCAGCGTGGTGCCCTCTATGACGAGGCGTTCGGCAAGCTGGCCCGGTTCCAGCAGGCGTGGCGGGCCATGGATCTGGTCTCCCGCGAGCAGATGCAGACCCTCAAGCTCAACCTCAGCAAGCCGCTGGCCCACGAGCCGGCGGGCGACAACCTGCTGGAGCAGGTCAGGCAGCTCAGACCCCAGGTCGCGGAATATGACGCGGTACGCGAGGAAGTGCGAAAGCTGCTGGCGCTGCCCATGGCCAAGAAGTGGCCGACCCTGACCATGCCGACTCTGCGGGCCGGTGAAGTCTCCCCGGAGCTGGGCCAGATCCGCTCCATCCTCAACGAGCTGGGCGACACGGCCCCGCGCCATGATGACGCCACCTACGACGCCGAGACCCTGCAGGCCGTCAAGCAGTTCCAGCGCCGCCACGGCCTGACTGCCGACGGCATAATAGGCCGGCAGACCCGCAGCTGGCTCAATACCGGGCCCGAGGTGCGCGCCAGCCTGCTGCTGCGCAACCTGTGGCGACGTGACCTGGTGGATCAGCTCTCCGGCGCCCGCTACGTGCTGGTCAACATCCCCGACTATCGGCTGAGCGTGGTGGAGTCCGGCAACGAGGTGTTCACCAGCCGGGTGATCGTGGGCAAGGAGCAACGGGCGACCCCGATCCTCGCCAGCGAGATCCGCTCCATCGTGCTGAATCCGGCCTGGCACGTGCCGCGCTCCATCCTGAGCAAGGACATTCTGCCCAAGCTGGGACGGGATCCCGCCTACCTCAATCGCGAGCAGTTCGAGGTGATCGACGGCGAGGGCAATCCGGTGCAGTTCACCGAAGAGGGCTGGCAGCAGGCGCTGGCGTCCGGCTTCCCCTACCGGCTGCGGCAAAAGCCGGGCGATCACAACGCACTGGGTCGCTACAAGTTCTATCTGCCCAACAACGAGGCCATCTACCTGCACTCCACGCCGCGCAAGGCGCTGTTCGAGCAGGGTGCGCGAGCCTTCAGCTCCGGCTGCATCCGGGTGGAGCATGCCGACGATCTGGCCGAGCTGCTGCTGGCAGACTCTCGCTACCAGCCGGACAAGGTGGCCAGCATCCTGAAAGAGACCCAGACCAAGTGGCTGCCGCTGACCACCCCGATCCCGGTATTCACCGTCTACTGGAGCAGCTGGATCGACGAGGATGGACGTCAGCAACTGCGCAACGACATCTATGGATTTGATCGAGTCAGCTACCAGAGTCGCTTGCTGTGATCCTCGCCACAGAGTGAAAAGCCCGGCCTGCGCCGGGCTTTTTCATGGCCCCTTGCGGTTTGACAGCGGCCGGCTCGGCGGGTAGTTTCAAGCGCCTGTATCAAATTCATTCAACGGTTTCACCTCAACATAGCGATGGACGGACAAGGGATGCTTGATCAAGAGATAAGCCGACGTCGCCTGCTGCTGGGTGCCGGTTGCCTGCTGGGGGGCTCGCTGCTGTCCTTCCCCGCCATGGCGAGCCGCAGTACGGCAGGACGTGAACTCAGTTTCTTCAATCTCAATACTGGCGAGCGGGTGCGCGCCAGCTATTGGGAAGACGGCCGCTACCTGAAAGACGGGCTGGCCGAGCTCAACCACATCTTTCGCGACTACCGTCGCAACGAAGTGTTCAACATCGACCGCAAACTGTTCGACCAGCTCTACCTGCTGCAGCACAAGCTGGGTCGTCACGGTGAAATCCAGCTCATCTCTGGCTATCGCTCGCCTGTGACCAATCGCCAGAAGCGCAGCCGCAGCCGCGCCGTGGCCAAACACAGCTACCATACCCTGGGGCAGGCGGTGGATGTGCGCATTCCCGGAGTACAGCTGGCACACCTGCGCAAGGCGGCGCTCCATCTCAAGGTAGGCGGCGTCGGTTACTACCCGAGCGACAACTTCGTGCACCTCGACACCGGGCCCGTGCGCAGCTGGTAACGGCCGGCCGCTGGCGACTCCTGCCCGGCGGGTGACTGGTCAGCGGGGTGGCCGAGCTGGTAGGCTCTGGACACCATGCAGAGGAGAACCAGATGAAACATATTTTGCTTGGCGGGCTGATTGCCCTGCTGCTGACCGGTTGCGGCAAGCTCAACCGTGAAAACTACGACAAGCTCAAGATGGGGATCAGCTACGCCGAGGCGAGCAGCATCCTCGGCAAGGCCGAGCGTTGTGACGATGCGCTGGGGACCACCAGCTGCATATGGGGCGACGAGGGCAAGAACATCAAGATCCGTTTCATCGCCGACAAGGCGACCTTCTTCAGCTCGGAAGGGATCAACTGAGGCAGCCACAGCCCCGTTGCCCATATAAAAAAGCGCCTGACCGGCGCTTTTTTGTTGGCTGCAATCCGTACCGGCTTGCCAGAAGCTGGCGCGCTCAGTGCGTGGCGTACTGGTAGTGGAAGGTCGGCAGCCCCCACTTGAAGCGCACCGCCAGGAGTCGCAGCACGAAGCCGATGCCGATGGCCCCGAAGGCGGCCCAGTCGTTGGGCAGGCCCTGATCCAGTGCCAGGCAGTAGATGGCGGCCGTCACCAGCGAGATGGCGGCATAGAGCTCGCGGCGAAACACCAGCGGAATGCGCTGGCAGAGCAGGTCTCTGAGCACGCCGCCGAAGGCCCCCGTCACCACCGCCATGATGCAGGCGATGCCGGCACCGTGGCCCATCTCCAGCGCCCTTGCCGCGCCGAAGATGGAGAAGACCACCAGCCCCAGGGCATCGAGCGCCATGAACAGCTTGCCAAGGTAGCGCATCAGCGGCGCCGAGATGACGCCGGCCATGGCCGCGCCGGCGACCAGCAGCACATATTCCGGGTGTTCAACCCAGAGCAGGGGGTAATGGCCCAGCAGCACGTCGCGAATGGTGCCGCCCCCGATGGCCGTCGCCGATGCGATGATCACCACGCCAAACAGATCCATCCGTCGCCGGCCCGCGGCCAGCGCGCCTGTCATCCCTTCGGCCACCAGGCCCAGCAAGAAGAGTGCATGTAACATGAGATATCCCAGGGTGCGAGAAAGCTCCGCATCCTATCAACTCGCGCTATAGGGGACAAGCAATGAAGGCTATGCATTATTTTTTATAATGCAAAAATGAAACGGGGCCCCCAAGGGAACCCCGTTGTCACCGCCAACCGGCTCAACGTCTGAGTTGTTCGGCGCGGTAGTGATCGACCCACATGGCGGTGGCGCCGCAGATGGCCACCGGCATCACGAACAGGTTCACCACCGGGATGGCGGAGAAGAGGGTGACCAGGGCGCCGAAGCTCAGGCACTTGCCGCGCCGCTGCTTGAGGGCGTCGCGCATGGTGATGAAGTCGATCTTGTGGTTGTCGAACGGATAGTCGACGTACTGGATCGCCATCATCCAGGCGCTGAACAGGAACCATAGCACCGGCGCCAGGGTCTGGCCCACCACCGGAATGAGGAACAGGATCAGGCAGCCGATGGCCTTGGGCAGGTAGTATTTGAGCTTGGTCCACTCACGGCCGAAGGTGCGTGGCACGTCCTTGACGATGTCCAGCATGCCGGTATCGCTGACGGTCTCGCCGGTGAGGGCCTGTTCCACCTTCTCCGCCAGCAGGCCGTTGAAGGGGGCCGCTATCCAGTTGGCCACCGAGCTGAACAGGAAGGAGAAGACCACCAGGATGGTGACCAGGGCGATGGGCCAGAGCAGATAGTCCAACCAGTCGAGCCAGCTCGGGATCTGCTGGTGCAGCCAGCCGAACAGGCCGTCCAGCTGCAGCAGCAGGGCGTAGAAGGCGCCGGCAAACAGCACGAAGTTGACCAGCAGGGGGATCAGCACGAAGGTGCGGATGCCGGGCTGGCGAATGAGCGAGAAGCCGCGCAGGAAGTAGTCTGCGCCGCTGATCGAGTCTTTTACCATACGGGGTGAGTGGCTCATCTGAGCTCCATCTGTTCATGGGAAACTGCCTGCATATTACAAACAAGCTTTTGATTTGGTAAAGTCGCCTGCCCGCCTCCTCTTTATTTCGTTACCCACATAGGCCGCCATGCGTCTGAAATTGATCAAACTCGCCGGTTTCAAGTCGTTTGTCGAGCCGACCCGCATTGAGCTCAACGCCGACATGACCGCCGTGGTGGGCCCCAACGGCTGCGGCAAATCCAATGTGATCGACGCCGTGCGCTGGGTGCTGGGGGAGAGCTCCGCCCGCCATCTGCGCGGCGAAAACATGACCGACGTCATCTTCAACGGCTCCGTCAACCGCAGCGCCCACGGCCGTGCCTCGGTGGAGCTGGTGTTCGACAATCCCCACAACCGGGTGCCCGGCGAGTTCGGCCGCTTTACCGAGATTTCGGTGCGCCGCGAAGTGCTGCGCGACGGCTCCAACCACTACCAGATCAACGGCCAGAAGTGCCGCCGCAAGGACGTGACCGACCTCTTCCTCGGCACCGGCCTTGGGCCACGCAGTTACGCCATCATCGAACAGGGCACCGTCAGCCGGCTGGTGGAGTCCCGCCCCGCCGATCTCAAGCTGTTCATGGAAGAAGCTGCCGGGGTCTCCCGCTACAAGGAGCGGCGCCGCGAGACCGAGCAGCGCATCCGCCATACCCAGGAAAACCTGGAGCGTCTGGGCGACATCCGCGGCGAACTGGGCTCGCGCCTCGAGCATCTCAAGGCCCAGGCCGAGACCGCCGAGCGCTACAAGCAGCTCAAGAGCCGTTCGCGCGCCGCCCGCGCCGAGCTGATCGGCTCGGAACTGTGGGCGCTGGAGACGCGCCTCGGCGAGGCCAAGACCGAACTGGCCCAGACCGAACAGGCACTGGCGGCGCTCGATGCCAAGCGCACCGCCGACGAGGGGCGCCACGTCACCCTGTCGGTGGCCCGCCAGGAGGCGCAGGCCGAGCAGGCCAGCCGCCAGCAACAGATTTTTCTCGGCGGGCAGGCCATCGCTCGCCTCGAGCAGCAGCAACTGCACCAGAGCGAGCTCGGCCGCGACTGGCAGGCAAGGCGACAAGCCCTCGGCGAGCGTATCGAGGGGCTCAAGGCCCAGCTGGCTAGCCAGCTGGAACAGTTGAGCGAAAGCACGTTGCAGGGCGAGGTGGCATCGGCGCGCCTCGAGCAGTGTGAGCAGTTGCTTACCGACCAGCAGAGCGTGCGGGCGGCGGCGACCGAGCGGCTCGAGCAGGCGCGCCAGCGCCAGCAGCAGTGGCAGCAGCAGCTGGGCCAGTTACAGGGGCGGCTCAATCAGACCCGCGCCGAGGTGAACGGTCTGCAGGAGCTGCAGGCCAAGACCCGGCTGGCCCGTCTCAAGCTGGAAGATGAACAGGCCGGGCCCCTCGGCGGGGAAGGGGAGAATCTGCAACCGGCGCTCGATGTGCTGGCGGCGGAACTCGCGCTCTCCCGCGCCCGCCATGAGGAGTCCGAAGCGGCGTGGCAGGCCGCCGTGGCACATCATGAAGCACTCAAGACAGAGCAGGGTCACCAGCAGGGCTTGCTGCGCGAGCTGGAGGCTCGCCTCGCCACCCTGGATCAGATCCTGGGGGAGCAGATGGCGGGCGCCACCCTGGCGGATCGGCTGCAGGTGCCCCCCGAGTGGGCTCAAGGGCTGGACAAGGTGCTCGGCCGCTGGCTCACCGCCACCCCGGCGGATGAGTGCAATCTGACGCAGTCCGGGCTCTGGATCGGC
Organism: Aeromonas sp. 1805; assembly: GCF_013085525.1. Lineage (NCBI taxonomy): Bacteria > Pseudomonadati > Pseudomonadota > Gammaproteobacteria > Aeromonadales > Aeromonadaceae > Aeromonas > Aeromonas sp. 1805. The sequence continues at coordinate 2,861,652 of NZ_CP038515.1, forward strand.
CCGGCCCAGCCGGCGGTTGCCGGTACCCTGGCGGCGCAGCTGGGCGGCGAGCATATTCCTTCCTTCCTCAATGCCATCTGGCTGGTGGAGAGTCGGGAGGCAGCATTGGCCCGCCAGCCGAGCCTGACGGCCGGTGAGTCGCTGCTCACTCCTGCGGGCGACTGGTTTGGTCCCAACTGGGCGGATCTGGGGGAGGGCATGGCACTCGGTACCCTGGCGCTGCTCGGCGAGCGTGAGCGGTTGCACACCGAGCAGGCCGCAGGCCGGGAGGCGCTGCGCCGGCTCGATGAGCAGTTTGCCGCCGCCGACGCGACGCGGGCCCAGCTGCACGGCGCCCATGAGCTGGCTCAGCGCACCCTGCGCGAGCAGGAGCAGCAGTGGCAGCAACTGCGCGAAGCCTGGAGCCTGCGCGAGGGGCAACGGCAGGAGCGGTTGCAGCGCCTCGGCCAGCTGGGGGAAGAGCTGATCAGGCTCGACCAGGAGCAGGCCGAGGAGGCCGAGCGTCTGGCGTCGGCCGGGGAGCGGCTTGAGCAGGGTGAAGCGGCCCTTGGCGAGTTGCAGGAGCAGGGCGAGGCGCTTGCCGAGGCGCTGCTGCTTGCCCAAGAGCAGGCGAGCGGGGCGGAGCGGGCGCTGGAGGAGGCGCGCCTGCGCCGGGAGCAGCAGCAGGCCGCCTGCCAGCGACTGCAACTGGAGCAGCAGAACTTGCGCCAGCTCATCGCCCTGCGCGAACAGGAGCTGGCCCGCCTCGGGCTGGAGCTGGCCGAGCTCAAGGAGCCGGGCGCTGCGCCGGGTCAGGATCTGTCGCCCCTGCTGGCCGAGCAGCGCAATCTTGAGGCGCAGCAGCTCGCCTGTCATCAGCGGCTTGCGGAGCTGGAGCGTCAGCTGACCGAGCTGGAGCAGGCCAGAAGCGCCGATCACAAGCAGCTGGTGCAAATTCAGGAGAAACTGGCGACCCTGCGCCTTGAGCGTGAACGCAACCTGACGCGCCGGCAGGGGTTGCACGAGCAGTTCGAAGAGTTGGGCGTGCGGCTGGTGGATCTCGATCAGGCGGTGTTGATTGCCGCTGATCGCGGCAAGCTGCGCCAGGAGATCCAGACCCTGGAGGCACAGGTGGAGGCACTTGGCGCCATCAACCTGGCGGCCCTCGAGGAGTATGAAGAGGCGAAAACCCGCTCAAGCTACCTGGAAAACCAGTGCCAGGATCTGGAGCAGGCGCTGGAAACCTTGAGCCAAGCCATTAAAAGAATTGATAAAGAGACACAAATACGGTTCCGGGATACTTTCGATAAGGTCAATGAAGATTTAAAATCCCTCTTTCCGAAAGTGTTCGGGGGGGCAGTGCCTGGCTTGAGCTCACCTCCGATGATCTTTTGGAGGCCGGAGTGAGCATCATGGCGAGACCTCCGGGTAAGAAGAATGCTACCATTGCCCTGCTTTCCGGGGGGGAGAAGGCGTTAACCGCACTTGCGCTGGTTTTTGCCATCTTCAGACTCAACCCAGCACCATTTTGTCTGCTGGATGAGGTGGATGCACCGCTCGATGAAGTGAACGTCGGTCGCTTCTGTTCTCTTGTCAAAGAGATGTCGAGCACAGTACAGTTCGTTTACATCAGTCATAATAAGGTCTCCATGGAGATGGCTGAGCAGCTGGTTGGCGTCACGATGCAAGAGCCCGGGGTTTCGCGCATAGTGTCGGTCGATATCGGTGAAGCCGTCGCTTTGGCTGAGCAAAACTAGAAAGAGAAGCAGCTAATGCAGGAATTGCGTTACATCTTGGTTGCCCTGGGCGGTATTGCCATCGCGGCATTGCTCATTCACGGGTTGTGGAGCAACAGAAAGAATCGTCAGGCACCGATCAAAGAGAAACCTCTGGGCCGGATGGAATCCAAATCACGGGATCGTGACAACGACGCCTTCGACAGCGATGGCATCGGTCAGGTGCGAGTGGTCAGCGGTGGCCGTCGTGCCGAGCCCAAACTCCACCATGATGAGCCCCGTCAGCCGGAAGTCAGCCGTCGTGCGCCTGCGCCCGCCTTCGATGATGAAGATGATGACGCCGATCTGCCGCCGCCTGTGGTACGCAAGCCTGCCGCCCGCCCCGTGCCGCCGCCCCCCGTCTATGAAGAAGACGAGGAGGAGTTCGAGGAGCCGGTTGCCGCTGCCGTCGAGGAAGTGCCTGCCGCGCCGGTGCGCAAGCCCGCCCAGGTCATTCGCCGTACCCCGGTCCACCGTTCCCGTCCCCAGCGCGAGCCGCTGCTGCAACCGCTGGACGAAGAGCCGCTGGTCGAGCCCGCCTACGCGACCGCACCCACTTTCGGTGCCCGCGAGCCGGCCCCGGTCGCCGCTCCCGAATACCAGGCGCAGCCCCGTCATGCAGCCCCCGAGCCTGCCTACGAGGAGCCCGTCTATGAAGAGCCGGTACGTGCCGCGCCGGTCGAGAAGATCTGGCAGGATGTCTATGTCATCAACCTGATGGGCCGTCCGGGTCACGATCTGCAAGGGGCCACCCTGCTCTCTTCCCTGCTGGCGCTGGGCTTCAAGTTTGGCGAGATGGATATTTTCCACCGCCATGAAGATCCGAACGGTAAGGGAGAAGTGCTCTTCTCCATGATCAACATGGTCAAGCCGGGCACCTTCAACCCGTACCGGATGGAGCAGTTCGCCACCCCGGGCGTGTCGCTCTTCATGCAGCTGCCGCTGCGCAGCAACGCTGCGTTTGCCTTCGAGGACATGCTGCAGGCCGCCGATCAGCTGGCCAGCGATCTCGATGCCATGCTGACGGATATGGATCGCAGCCCGCTGAGCGACGAGACCATCGCCCGTTACCGGCATGAGCTGGCCGCCTACGAGGCCAGTCGCGACTAATACGCCATGCGGGTCGAATGAATAAAAAGTGCGGTACCCAGGTGCCGCATTTTTATTGGTCCGCTGGCCGGTTTTTCCATCACACTTCGAGACTTTTTCATGAGCGATATCCTCTCCCGCCACCGTCAACTGTGTGAGCTGCTGATCGAGTACGGTCATCAGTACTATGTGCTGGACAACCCCACGGTGCCGGACGCCGAATACGATCGGCTGATGCGCGAGCTGATCGCGCTGGAAGCCGAGCACCCCGAGCTGAAGACGCCGGCCTCGCCGAGCGTACGGGTGGGCGGCCAGCCGCTGACCGCCTTCAAGCAGGTGCGCCACGAGATCCCCATGCTGAGCCTGGACAACGTGTTCAGCGGTGAGGAGCTGCAGGCCTTCGAGCAGCGCATGCGCGATCGCCTCAAGCGGGAGGTGAGCTTTACCTTCTGCTGCGAGCCCAAGCTGGACGGCCTGGCGGTGAGTCTGCTCTATGTGGATGGCCAGCTGGTGCAGGCCGCCACCCGGGGCGATGGCACCACGGGTGAGGAGATCACCGAGAACGTGCGTACCATCAAGGCCATTCCCTTGTCCCTGCGCGGCGAGGGCTGGCCGGCAAGGCTGGAGGTGCGTGGCGAGGTGTTCATGCCCAAGGCGGGGTTCGAGGCGATGAACGCCAAGGCGCTGGCCGCCGGCGAGAAGGTGTTCGTCAACCCGCGCAATGCCGCCGCCGGCAGCCTGCGCCAGCTCGACTCGCGCATCACCGCCAGCCGCCCGCTGGCCTTCTACGCCTATGGTGTGGGGGTGGGCGGCGAGCAGCTCGGTGGCTCTCACTTCGGTCGCCTCAATCAGCTCAAAGAGTGGGGGCTGCCGCTGAGCCCCGAAGTGAAGCTCAAGGAGGGGGCCGCCGGTTGCCAGGCGTTCCACGACGACATCCTGGCGCGCCGCGGCGAGCTCCCCTACGAGATTGACGGCGTGGTCTACAAGGTGGATGCCATCCCCCTGCAGGAGGAACTCGGCTTTGTGGCCCGTGCCCCGCGCTGGGCCACCGCCCACAAGTTCCCGGCCCAGGAGGAGATGACGGAGCTTGAGAACGTCGAGTTCCAAGTCGGCCGTACCGGCGCCGTGACCCCGGTGGCCAAGCTCAAACCTGTGTTTGTCGGCGGGGTCACCGTCTCCAACGCCACCCTGCACAATGCCGACGAGATCGAGCGTCTTGGCGTGATGATCGGCGACACCGTGATCGTGCGCCGGGCCGGGGACGTGATCCCGCAGATCGTGGCTGTGGTGGAGGCGCAGCGCCCGGCGGATGCCCGCGCTATCCTGTTCCCGACCGAGTGCCCGGTGTGCGGTTCGGCGGTGGAGCGGCTGGAGGGAGAGGCGGTAACCCGCTGCTCCGGCGGCCTGTTCTGTGAGGCGCAGCGCAAGGAGGCGATCAAGCACTTCGCCGCCCGCCGTGCCATGGACGTGGACGGCCTTGGCGACAAGATAGTGGAGCAGCTGGTGGACAAGGGGCTGGTGAAGACCCCGGCCGATCTGTTCAGCCTCAACGCCATTCAGCTGGCCGGGCTCGAGCGGATGGGGCAAAAGTCAGCCCTCAACCTGGTGGCGGCCATCGATGCGGCCCGCAGCACCACGCTGCCCCGCTTCCTGTTTGCGCTGGGGATCCGCGAAGTGGGGGAGGCGACCGCCTTGAACCTCGCCAACCACTTCCTCACCCTGGATGCCCTGCGCGCCGCCTCGGTGGAGCAGTTGCTGGAAGTGGCCGACGTGGGGGACATAGTGGCCAAGCATGTCTACTACTTCCTGCGCCAGCCCCACAACATCGAGGTGCTGGAGGCCCTGCTGGCGGCCGGCATCCACTGGCCGGCCATCGAGAAGAAGGAGGCAAGTGAGCAGCCCTTTGCTGGCAAGACCTTCGTGCTGACCGGTACCCTCACCACCTTGTCGCGCAACGACGCCAAGGCGGCGCTGCAGGCGCTGGGGGCCAAGGTGGCGGGCTCGGTGTCGGCCAAGACCGATGTGCTGGTAGCGGGGGAGGCGGCAGGCTCCAAGCTGGCCAAGGCCCAGGAACTCGGCATCACCGTCTGGAGTGAAGAGGAGCTGCAACAGGCGTTGCAGGGCTGAGTCGCTCACGCAGAAAGAGAAACAAAGAACCCGGCATGGCCGGGTTCTTTGTTATGGGGGCGCTGATCAGTGCTCAATCACGCCAGAGGATCTTGTAGCGCCACTTGTCCGGCAGGGTAAGTTGCCAGCGGGCCAGCTCGCTCTTGCTGAACACATACTCGCCCCGCAGGGCGGCGCGCGGTGCCAGGGTTTTGGGCTGGGCACCCGCCAGGATGGCGTTGACCAGCTCGGCCGCCTTGGCCCCCTGATCGCGGCCATCCAGCACCAGGCCACCGATGGCCTTGCCCTTGCCGACCGAAAATTCCCAGAAACAGAACAGCGGTACCGGGCTGTGGGCGCTGGTCCACTCCAGCAACCTGTTCTCATCCACATGGCGGCCCTGTTCGTCGCTGAGGGTGTGGTAGAGGCCGATGAAGATGGCTTCATAACCACTCTGCTTGGCATTGAGCACGGCTTCCTGCCACAGGCTGTAGTCGCCGATGAGCTGGCTGTTGACCCGGGTCTGGCCGACCCGCAGCTCGGTCTGAGTCTTGAATTCATCCTCGATGGCGGTGAGCGCCACGTTGCTCGAGTCAAACAGCACCAGTGCCTTCTTGATCCCACCCATCAGCTGGCTCATCTCGCTGATGTTGCGTTTGAGCAGGGGGCGCTCCAGCACGCCGGTGATCTTGGGGTGGCCGACCAGCCCCTTGTGGCGCGGGTTCTCGTTCATGCCGAGAAACACCACAGGGGTGCCGAGGGAGGCGATGTCGCTGGCCAGGTAGTTGATGGCGTTGTCATCGCCGAGCACCACCAGATCCGGTTTCACCTGGCGATAGTAGGCGAGCGCCTGCTCGGCTATCTGATCGAACTCCTCGGCGGGGCGGCGTTTGGTATCCATGTAGAAGTGGCTGATGTGGTGGTCACCCTTGAGGTTGGCGGCCAGGCTGGCGTTGTAGCTCTGATCCCACAGGTATTCGGGGTGGTAGCTGCTGATCACCAGAATCTCGGCCGCCCACAACCGCAACGGGAGGGCACACAGCAGCAGTAGCAGCAATAGCGGGTTGGTCATGTCGCTTCCCATCGAACAAGAGGAGTTGTCCTTCATTATGTCCATCTTGGTGCAAACCTGTCCCGGTCAATTACTGTCGGAAGGGAAATCTTTTTCCCTCTGGCCGGTATCGGGCGCCAGCCCGCATCAGGCTTGAATTGGGTCTTGTATGGGGCCGTTTGTGACTGGTCGGGAACTGCGCCACTCGCCTCAAAACCTGTTCTGGATCAAGAAATACGGTCACGCTTTGGTGCCTAATAGACACCACATATAGGGCTGCATTCGTTTTTAATCCCTATATGTTGTGTTATTAAGCTGTGTACAAGCTGTTCCCTTCTCATCGTCAGCCCTGGCTTGTCAAGCCTCGGCTGAATTTATTTGCGCCGAGGACGAGGCGTGGAGGAGGGGGCCAAACAAGGGTAAGCCGAGGGCGAGAGCCTGGCCTTTTTAACGGGGAAAATCCATGAAACCGGTTGTGATCAAACGTGATGGATGTCGCGCACCATTCAATGCCCAGCTGATTGCCGAGGCGGTGGGCCGAGCGGCAGAAGCGGTCAATCAGGCCAGTCCGGCGCTGGCCGAGCGCATTGCCGCCGCCGTCACCCAGGAGCTGGAAGGACGAGGGGAAGTGGACATCCACGAGATCCAGAACCGGGTCGAGAACCACCTGATGGCCTCCGACGACAAGGCCATCGCCCGCGCCTACATCGAATACCGTCACGACCGGGATCAGGCCCGCGAGGCGCGCGGCCGGCTGGCTCAGGAGATCCGCGGCCTGGTGGAGCAGACCAACGCGGCCCTGCTCAACGAGAACGCCAACAAGGATTCCAAGGTGATCCCGACCCAGCGTGACCTGCTGGCGGGCATCGTCGCCAAGCACTACGCCACCAGCCACATGCTGCCCCGCGATGTGGTACAGGCCCACGAGAGTGGCGATCTGCACTTCCACGACCTCGACTACTCCCCCTTCTTCCCCATGTTCAACTGCATGTTGATCGACCTGAAGGGGATGCTGACCCACGGCTTCAAGATGGGCAATGCGGAGATCGACACTCCCAAGTCCATCAGCACCGCCACCGCGGTCACGGCCCAGATCATCGCCCAGGTGGCGAGCCACATCTATGGCGGCACCACCATCAACCGCATCGACGAAGTGCTGGCCCCCTATGTGACCATCAGCTGGGAGAAGCACCGGGAAGTGGCGCTGGAGTGGGGCATCGGCGATGTGGATGCCTACGCCATGGCCCGCACCGAGAAGGAGTGCTACGACGCCTTCCAGTCGCTGGAGTATGAGGTGAACACCCTGCACACCGCCAACGGTCAGACCCCGTTCGTCACCTTCGGCTTTGGCCTCGGTGACAGCTGGCAGTCACGTCTGATCCAGCGCGCTATCTTGAGCAACCGCATCGCCGGCCTTGGCAAGAACAAGAAAACCGCCGTGTTCCCTAAACTGGTGTTCGCCATCAAGGATGGCCTCAACCACAAGCAGGGCGATCCCAACTACGACATCAAGCAGCTTGCACTGGAGTGCGCCTCCAAGCGGATGTACCCGGACATCCTCAACTACGACCAGGTGGTCAAGGTGACCGGCTCCTTCAAGACCCCCATGGGTTGCCGCTCTTTCCTCGGTGCCTATGAGGAGCACGGCGAGCTGGTCCACGAAGGGCGCAACAACTTAGGCGTGGTAAGCCTCAACCTGCCGCGCATCGCCCTGAAATCCCGCGATGAAGCGGACTTCTGGGACAAGCTGGATGCCGCCCTGCGGGTAGCCAAGACCGCACTGATGTACCGCATCAAGCGCCTCGACGGGGTCAAGGCCCGGGTCGCGCCCATCCTTTACATGGAAGGGGCCTGCGGGGTGCGCCTGAAGGCGGACGACAATGTCAGCGAGATCTTCAAGCACGGCCGCGCCTCCATCTCGCTTGGTTACATCGGGGTACACGAGACCATCAACGCCCTGTTTGGCGATCAGGTGCACCTGTTTGACAGCGCCGAACTGCAGCAGAAGGCCATCGCCATCATTGCGCGGCTCAAGGCGGCCACCGACGAGTGGAAGGAGGAGACCGGCTACGGCTTCAGCCTCTACTCCACCCCGAGCGAGAACCTCTGCTCGCGCTTCTGCCGCATCGACGCCAAGGAGTTTGGCGTGGTGGCGGGGGTGACCGACAAGGGCTACTACACCAACAGCTTCCACCTCGACGTGGAGAAGCAGGTCAATCCGTACGACAAGCTGGACTTCGAGGCGCCCTATCCGCCCATCGCCAGCGGCGGCTTCATCTGCTACGGCGAGTACCCCAACATCCAGCACAACCTGGAAGCGCTGGAGAACGTCTGGGACTACAGCTATGACAAGGTGCCCTACTACGGTACCAACACCCCCATCGACGAGTGCTACGACTGCGGCTTCACCGGCGAGTTCGAGTGCACCTCCAAGGGCTTCACCTGCCCGCGCTGCGGCAACCACGACCCGGCCAAGGTGTCGGTGACCCGCCGTGTCTGCGGCTACCTCGGCAGCCCGGATGCGCGCCCCTTCAATGCGGGCAAGCAGGAAGAGGTGAAGCGCCGCGTCAAACATATGTAAGTACGGTAACGATGAAGCGCTGGCCCCTGTTGCAAGGGGCCATTTTCATGGGGTGGCGACCGTTTGCACACCCATGAAGGAGGCAGGAAACAAGCGATGCACTACCACCAATACTACCCGGTCGATGTGATCAACGGCCCCGGCACCCGCGCCACCCTGTTTGTCTCGGGCTGCGAGCACCAGTGCTCCGGCTGCTACAACCAGAGCACCTGGCGGCTCGATGGCGGCAAGCCGTTCGATGAGGCGATGAGCGATCGCGTCATCGCGGATCTCAACGACACGCGCATCAAACGGCGCGGACTGTCGCTCTCCGGCGGCGATCCGCTCCACCCCGCCAACGTGCCCCAGGTGCTGGCGCTGGTGCAGCGGGTGCGCACCGAGTGCCCCGGCAAGGACATCTGGTGCTGGACCGGCTATCTGCTGGCAGATCTCAGCCCGGCCCAGCGCGAGCTGGTGGCCTTGCTGGACGTGCTGGTGGACGGCAAGTTCGAGAAGGCCCTGGCGGATCCCGGCCTGCTCTGGCGCGGCAGCAGCAATCAGGTCATCCACGACCTCAATGCCTGGCGGGAAGGGGGTGAGCGCATTCCCTGTCTGGTTTGCAGTTGAAGCCAGGGATGTTTATGGTTAGCCCATTGCTATCCCTGTGACATCGTTGACGAGGAAATCCGAGATGAACAATCTGCTCAAGATCCTGCTGGCCATCTTTCTGCCCCCGGTCTGTGCCTTTCTTCAGGTGGGCTTCAGCCTGCATTTTCTGATCAACATAGTGCTGACCCTGCTCGGCGGCCTGCCCGGCATGGTGCATGCGCTCTGGCTGGTGGTCAGCGACAAGCGCGGCTGACGCTGAGCCGCTTTGCCAAAAGCCAACCCGATGGGGTTGGCTTTTTTTATGCTGCCCAAACGGGTTCCGATTGTTACAGTAATGGGCCGGCAACCCTGCCGGAGAGGGGTGACCCCTCTGATCTGACTCAACAAGGAGTGTTGAATGGGTTTGAAGGTCTTGCTGCTGGGTACTGTGTTCGGTCTGCTGGGGGGCTGTGCCAGCCCCAGTCCCACCGTGAAACTGAACCAGCCGCCGCTGGAGGTGACCATGGCAGAGCTTGGCAAATACTGGGTGCAGGATGGCGAGGTGCCCCCGTTTGAACCGGTGGGCGGCGCGCCAGCCAAGCGGCCCGTCAGGGGCTATGTGGAGATCCGTTATCTCATCGACTCCAACGGCAATCTGTTCAGCCCAGAGATTGTGGCCTCGGAGCCGCCCGGCGTGCTGGACCTGATCGCCCTGTCGGGGCTGGCCAAGACCCGCTATCGAGTGTCGGAGCAGAACCCGCAGGCCATTCCGGTACGAGTGGTGGGTCGCTACGAGATTGAAGTGGAGTAATGAACAACCCCGGCCTGGCCGGGGTTGCAGTTTACTGCTGCTTGCAGTCGTTGTAGACGCTCTGCCACTCGCCATCCTTGTCGCGCATCTCGACAAAGCCTTCATCTCCCTTGTTCCACCAGACGGCCTCATGGTCGTCGGTGTAGCGGGCGCCGGAGGCGGAAACGCTCTGCGGCAGGGTGTAATCCTTGCCATCTGGCAGCGCCAGTTTGACGAAGTTGAGGCTCTGATCGGAGAGGGCGAAGTAGCGTACCTGCACCCGTTGGCCCTGTTCACACAGATAGGTGACGGGGTCGCCACCGGTCACGCTCAGGGTACCGGCGCCGCGTTCGCAGCCGCTCAGCAGGGTCAGGCTCGTGATGCCCAGCAGCAGAAGGTTGGCGTGCTTCATGTTGATTCTCCATCGGTGTCATCCGGGCGTGATCCTAACAGCTTGCCAAAGGGGCGCAATGCGCCTCGACCCGGCTTGCGTCGATATGCGTCCATGGGCGTCAAAAGAAGCGCTAATGAGAAGTGGCTCAATGCAGGCCGAGTCTGGCCTCGAAGGCGCGCACCAGTGCCTCGTAGGTGCCGTTGTTGCGGATCTTCTGCAGCCCCTCCTCGAAGCGCTTGGCCATTGCCTCGCCTTGAGGGTGGGCGCGGGAGAAGGCGAGCCAGAAACCGTCGGTGGAGATCTTGCCCACCTTGACCACCTTCCCGCTCAGCTGCTTCTGCTGGATCTTGAGGTAGCCCGGCATCTCGTTCATCAGGATGTAGTCGACCCGGCCGCGCACCAGCATCTCGATGATCTGGGCGTCGGACTTGGCCTGGAAGCGGGTGATCCTGGGGTTTTCCATGAAGTCGGTGGGGTAGGTGTAGCCGAGGGTGATGCCCACCGTCTTCTGTTCCAGCGAGGTGAGCTTGAGATCCCGGCGCGGTTCGCGGGCCAGGGCGAAGATGGCGAGATCCTCCTCGAACATGGGGGTCTCGTGCCAGAAGTACTGGTAGCGGTTCTCCTCGGTGATGGTGGCATCGAAGCAGCCGAGCACCTTGTCGCTGCGTGCCTCGTACATGCAACGGGCGAAGGGGATGGTGCGAAACTCGACGTCGACCCCCTCGGCGGCAAAGGCCGCCTTCACCAGCTCGGGGGCCAGCCCCTGCGGCTGACCGCTCTGCTTGTCGAGGGCGCAGTAGGGGCCCCAGTCATCCTCGGCGGCAATGAGCACCTGCTCTGCCCGGGCACAGGTCATCCCCAGCAGCAGAGTGATTGCCAACCAGTGGATGTATGCTGCTCGTGCCATGGTCTCTCTCCTGTTGCCGACTGCCCTAGCAAGCATAGTTGCTGGGGCTGGCCGCAGGCGTCGCCAAACGGGAGACAAAAAAACGCCCCGGTAGGCATAGCGGGGCGAAAGGCAGCACATCCTTGAGCTAACAACAGGGGGTCAATAACCGAACCGAGTGGCCTCGAAGCGGTTAAGCAGTCGGTGGATGAGGTAACAGGCCAGCAGGGTGGCGACGATGGCAAACAAGATGCTGCTGACCCGGTAGAGGGCGCTGAACACCAGATCGTTGCCCGGCGTCAGGTATTGGCCGAACAGGATGCCGAGGGTGGTGAGGGCGCCGAAGCCGACCCCGGAACCGCTCGCCTCCTTCACGTGGGCATGGCTGAACAGCATGGCGCCGAGCCAGAGCATGGGGGCGACCAGCAACAGCAGTCCCGACCAGTCGTAGAGCACCAGCTGGCTGACCAGGCCGAAGCTCACCCCGAGCAGGGTGCCCATGGCCCGTTTGCGGGCATAGCTCAGGGCGCCGTCCCAGTGCATGGGGAAGAGCACCAGCAGGGTCGTGGCCTGGGCCGACATGGAGTCCCGCAGATCGAAGATCTGGAACACCATGAAGGAGAGGGTGGCGATGCTGGCGCCAAGCAGCGCCTCGTGCCGCATCCGGTGCGGTGCCTTGGGGGAGGGGGCTGGTTTGGGGCGCTCCTCCACGTCCGGGATCAACGCCGTCATCAGGTAGGCGATGAGCACCGACAGCACGCTGGCCCACAGGTTGCTGAAGATGAGGTCGTTGAGATCGGTCTGCGGGTAGCTGGCAAAGTGCAGCATGATGCTGAGACTCAACACCCCGTTGGCACCGAACAGGAACAGGCTGCCCCGTGACATGGCGGCGAAGCGGTAGAGAAACAGCAGGAAGGCGATGGGAACCATCAGACCGGGATGGCCGCCAAACAGCCCCCCCAGCAGCCCCACTTCCAGCCCGCAGACCACGGCGGCGGCGATCAGCTGGCGGGCGGCATGGCCGTTCATCACCGGCACCATGCCCAGCAGCAGCACCGGCGTGACGGTGTAGAAGACGCCGTAGTTCCAGCCGAACAGCTTGCAGAGCAGAAAGCCGGTGGTGCTGCCAAAGGCGATGCGCAGGCATTGGCGCAGTTCGTTGGCGGTGAGGGGCCTGTGCCATAGCGTCATTGCCGTCACCTCAGTAGATGTAGTGCAGCAGGCTGAGCAGGCGGATCTGGGTGCGGGCCAGCAGTCCGGTCAGGGCGTTGTCGGGCAGCAGCTGCACGGTGGCACGGGCACCGGCCGGCAGATGGGCGGGCAGCTGTTCCAGCGCCAGGTGCAGACGCAGACGCTGGGCATCGCGCACCCAGCGATCCGACTCGGTAGGGCTGGCCAGGAGGCCGTTGGCATCGAACTGGCCGGCGCTGACCCCGGCATCCAGGCTGGTGACCCGGGCCGGATAGAGGCGACCCGGCTCGCCATCGAAGGCGACCAGTGCCTGGCTGTCCTGATTGACGTGGCGCAGGCTCTTCTCGCGAAAATCGGCGATCACGTCCACCTGCTCGGAGACCAGCGCCAGCAGCGGTGCGCCCGCCGCGGCGAAGCTGCCCGGCTTGAGCTGCAGGTTGGTGATGATGCCGTCCTGGCTGGCGTGAACCCGGCTGTAGGCGAGGTTGAGCTCGGCCTGGGCGAGACGGTTGCGGGCCTGGCGCAGCAGCAGGTTGTCATCGCCGGGCAGACCACGGTTGACCCTGGCCTGGGTCATGCGGGCCTTGCTGGCCAGCAGGTTGGCCTGGGCGGTGCGAAACGCGCTGTCGGCATCATCCTTCTGCTGCTCGGAGACCATGTGGCGGCGATAGAGGGCGTCGATGCGTTCAGCTTCCCGCAATTTGAGGGCGGCCTGGGTCTGCAGCGAACTGAAGTCGGCGCTGGCGGCATTGAGGGTGGCATCGAGCTGGCGATTCTGCTGCTCGGCCTGGGCCAGGGCGAGGCGGGCCTGCTCCACCGCCAGTTCAAAGGGGGCGGGATCGAGTACAAACAGAAGGTCGCCCTGCTTGACGTGCTGGTTGTTGCCGACGGCCACCTCGACCACCTTGCCGCTGACCTGGGGCGCCATCTTGGTCACGATGCGGGTCGCCATGGCTTGCGGGGTGAGCGGCATCTTGAGGTCGGCCAGCAGGAAGTAGGCAAAGACCAGTACGAAGGCGCCCATAGCCCATTTTATCCAGCGCTTGAATTGTTGATCCGGGGTCATTTCACTCTCTCTCTTCACTCTGTGCACCTATCTTGCCGAGGGCATTGGCGCAGATGCGGTGCACGATATCTTCAAACTGTTCCAGCTCCCGCTGGCTGATGCCGGCGAGCAGCTCCCGGCGTATCTCCATGATGCGATCTTCAATCTGGTCGAGCAGCGCCTTGCCGGCCGGGGTCAGGGTGACGATGCGGGCCCGCTTGTCCTGACTGCAGCAGTGGCGCTCCACCAGCCCCTGCTCTTCCAGCTGGCCCAGGGTGCGCATCAGGGAGGGCAGTTCGATCTCCAGCGCTTCGGCCAGGGTCTTCTGGCTGAGGTGGCCACCGAGCCGGCTCAGCTTCCACAGCGCTGTCCAGCGGGGGTGGGTGAGGCCGAGGGGGGCCAGTTCGAGATCGGCCACGGTGCGCCACAGCCGATGCAGCCGGCCGACCCGTTCGGCGAGGGACAGCTCGCGCAACATTTCCAGATCCTTCATCATGAGGCTCTCCATTTACTTAGCTTGCTAAGCATTGTAGTTGTTTAGCAGGCTAAGTAAATAGTGTGATCGCGATCTTGTTTATGAAAATTGGAGGTAGGTTTCTTGTGGAGCTTGCTTGCTGGGCTTGAGCACCTCGCCGGCAGCCACCGGTGTCTGCCGCGAGCCTATTTGGGTGAATCATTCCCGCCATGGGCCGGCGAAATAACCAAATCATGTCACCAATCCATGCTGAAAATAGCCTGGGAATAGCCATGGCCGATAATGTTGGCAGCAGAAAAATATTATCTGCATTCGGCAGGCTGTTTTTTATCCACTAATATTGATGGGTCAGCTAAACAGGGAGACGATAGCTGTGGAACGATATGAATCGGGTGACCCCCATTTCTCCATCGAGAGCCTGTTGGTGGAGGTGGAATATGTTGCCGATGGCCATTATGGGCTCAGCCTGGAAAGTACCGAAACCTGTCATGAATTTGACCCTGCCAATATTCCACTGTTATTAGCCGAATAGTTTTTCGGTTGGTGTCATGAGGCCGTCATCATCATCTGACGGTCTGTTGCAGGGCCCGCTTGTATCGGCTCAAACGCTCCCCTGAGGCAGGCACGGCCTGCCATGGGCAGATCCTCTTTGCGGGCCTCGGCGTGATCGCACGCCCGCAATCTTCCAGTTGTCTCTTCCGGTCTGCGGCGGTTTATCCGATTGGCATTTGCCGATCTTGAGATCACTACTCAATCCTTGCCGGTGATCAGTCGAAATAGCATGGAGCGGGGCAAGCATGGTTTCCCATTATTGAGAAGCATGCCGCCCATTATTTAATCGTTATTTGATAATGGCCCCATCAAGAGCCTGATGGCATTGAGAGATGAGTGCCCACCGGTTTGATTGGCACGGCACAATAGTGCGTCTTAATAATGCCAATAACAGGCCTGGCGGCATCCTCTGCCAGCCATAACGTTTAAGAATTTAATGTTTTTATATGCCTTTGCAGAGAGGCTAACCGACAGGGGGGAGAGAGATGGCTAGAGTGGCGCCACACCACACGCTGGAGCATAACAATGAAAAACCTCTCTACCCCACCAACCCGGATCGCGCTGTTTGGCGACCGACAGATTGCCGGCATGCCCATGATGATCTTCCTCGGGCTTGCCACCTGCGTACTCTTCTCGGGCTGGAACGGCTCTTTGCCACTCGGCATGGTCGGTGCGCTGGCCTTGATGTTCGTGCTCGGCACCCTGCTGACCGAACTGGGGGAGCGCATCACTCCCATCCGCGAATACCTAGGTGGCGGCACCATACTCGCCATCTTCGGCGGCGCCGCCCTGTTTGAATACCGGATCCTGCCCGTCGAGGCGGGCCAGGTGATCATCGGTTTCATGAAGGAGGGGGGCTTTCTCAACTTCTTCATCGCCAGTCTGGTGACCGGCTCGGTGTTCGGCATGAGCGGCGCCCTGCTGAAAAACGCCGCCATGCGCTACCTGCCGGTGATCCTGGGAGGCGTCGCGCTGGCGCTGCTCAGCGTAGGTCTGGTGGGCGCCCTGATGGGGTACGGCTTCAAGAATGCGGTGCTGCTGATCGGTCTGCCCATCATGGGTGGCGGCATGGGGGCTGGCGCCGTGCCGCTGGTGGAGATCCTCTCCGGGCCGCTGCAGATGTCGAGCGCCGATCTGCTCTCGCGCATGGTGCCGGCGGTGGTGATCGCCAACACCCTGGCCATCCTGGTGGGGACCTTGCTGGCCCGCCTCGGTCGCCGCTACCCCTCCCTGACCGGCAACGGCAAGCTGATGATAAAGGAGAGTGCCGCTGGCGTGGCCGAAGAGAAGGTGCAGGCGCCGACGCTGGAGAGCCTGGGTCTCGGGCTCTTCATCAGCTCCAGCATGTTCGTGCTGGGCTCATTGCTCGGCAACTTCATCCCCATGCACCCCTTCGCCCTGATGATCCTGGCGGTGGCCGTCATCAAGGTGAGCGGCCTGCTGCCCCGTCGCTACGAGCAGGCGGCGGCCGACTGGTACCAGTTCGTGGTCAGCAACCTGACTCCCTCCCTGCTGGTGGGGATCGGTGTCGCCTACACCAGCATCCCCGAGCTCATCAGCGCCTTCTCGGTCAGCTACTTCGTACTGGTGCTGGTGACCGTGGTCGGCGGTGCCCTGGGGGCGGCGCTGGTGGGCCGAATGATCGGTTTTTACCCCATCGAGGCGGCCATCACCGGCGGCCTGTGCATGGCCAACATGGGGGGCACCGGCGACGTGGCCGTGCTCTCGGCGGCCCAGCGCATGACCCTGATGCCGTTTGCCCAGATCTCTTCCCGTCTCGGGGGCGCCGTCATGCTGATCCTGGCCACCCTGCTCATTTCGCTGCTGGCATAAGGAACAGACCAATGAACGACATCATGATGGGTACCAGCCTGCCCTATGCCGAACGCAAGCGACAGGGACTGATGGGGCGCATGCCCCACAAAGAGGAGTCGCTGGCCCAGCAGCGGCGCCGCATCTACCGGCTGGTTTCGGCCATGCAGAGTCCGTTTGATCAGCACCTGCTGCTGCGCCAGCTGCAGGAGGACAACCCGGTGCTGTTCTACGAGCTGGTGCGCCACCATCTGCCCGAGCTGTTGCCCATCATCTACACCCCGGTGGTGGGGGAGGCGTGCCAGCGCCACAGCGACCTTTATCTGCGCAGCCACGGCCTCTATCTCTCCTGGCACGATCGGGACGAGCTGGACGACATCTTCGCGGCGGTGGAGCAGGAGGTGGACGTCATCGTCATCTCCGATGGCGAGCGGGTGCTGGGGCTCGGCGATCTCGGCATCGGCGGCATGGGGATCTGCATCGGCAAGCTGGCGCTCTACTCCGCCGCTGGCGGCATCAACCCGGCGCGCACCCTGCCGCTATGCGTCGATGTGGGCACCAACAACCCCGAGCTGCTGGAAGATGACTCCTACCTCGGCTGGCAGGCGCCGCGGGTGGATGGCGAGCCTTACTACCAGTTCATGGACAAGGTGGTGGCCGCCATTCGCAAACGCTGGCCCCAGGTGGTGCTGCAGTTTGAAGACTTTGCCGGCAAGCATGCCGCCAATCTGCTGGCTCGCTACCGCGATGAGCTCTGCATGTTCAACGACGACATCCAGGGCACGGCGGCGGTGGCATCGGCCTGCGTGCTGGCGGGCCTGCAGCAGGCGGGCAGTGTGCTTGCCGAGACCCCGGTGCTGATCGTCGGGGCAGGCTCGGCCGGCTGCGGCATCGCCGCCATGCTGGCCCAGCTGGCGGGCAGCACGGAGCGGGTGCAGCTGTTTGATCAGGATGGCCTGGTCTGCCTGGACCGCGCCGGGCTCACCCCGGCCCAGCAGCCGTTCGCCCGTCCGGCGGCGGAGGCGTGCAACTCCTTGGCCGCGCTCATCGAGCGGCTGCGCCCCGGGGTGTTGATCGGGGTGAGCGGTCAGGGCGGCCTGTTTGACGAGGCGGTGCTGACGGCCATGGGAGAGGTGTGCGAGCGACCGGTGATCCTGCCGCTCTCCAACCCCACCCGCAGCGCCGAGGCGACCCCGGCCCAAGTGTGGCAGGCGACCGGCGGGCGCGCTCTGCTCGCCACCGGCAGCCCCTTCCCGCCGGTGACGGTGGACGGGGAGGCGCGAGTGGTCTCCCAGTGCAACAACGTCTATGTGTTCCCGGGCATCGGCCTCGGTGCCTGCGCGGTCAAGGCGCGGCGCATCAGCGACGGCATGTTGCGGGCGGCGGTGCAGGCGGTGGGTGCCTATCCGCTGGCCGAAGGGCGGCTGCTGCCTCCCATCGAACAGGTGGGGGAGGTGGCCCGCGCCGTGGCGAGGGCGGTGGCACTGTGTGCCCGTGCCGAGGGGCTGGCGGATTTTGCCGGCGATCCCGCACCTTTGATTGACCAGACCTGGTGGCGCCCGCACTATTGGTCCGCGTCCTGATGTTGCAAGGCTAATAGATGAAACTGCGTCACCAACTGGTCACCCTCTCCCTGGGCCTGTCACTGCTCCTGATCGTCATCCTGGGCAGCCTGCTGGCGCTTTTTATCCGCCACCTGCTGGAAGTGAATCTGGAGGAGAAGGGGGGCGATCTGGCACGGGTGCTGGCGGCGGACCAGCGGGTAGTGCAGGCACTGGAGTGGGGCAGCGATCCGGGTCTGCGCGACTATGTGCAGGGGATCTGCAGCCGCACCGATGCCGCCTACATGGTAGTGACCGACGAGCACGCCCGCCGGCTGAGCCACCCCTCCCCGGAGCTGGTGGGCGGCCTGTTTCGCGGCGAGGATATCTGGCCCTCCCTCAACGAGCGCAGCAGTTACTGCTCCAAGGATGTGGGTACCCTGGGGCCGGCCATTCGCTGCTTCGCCCCGGTGATCGGGGCGGACGGACGCGCCATCGGCGCCGTGGTGGTGGGCTATCTGATGCAGACGGTGGAGGGCATCTATCTGGATCGGATCGCCCTGCTCATCAGCGCCATCGGCGCCGTGCTGGGCTGCGGCCTGCTGCTGGCGCTCTGGATCCAGCATCGGCTGCGGCGCACCCTGCTGGATCTGGAGCCGGAGACCATCGTCAACCGCTTCGTGCTGCAGGAGCTGGTGCTGGAGCATATCTCGGAGGGGGTGATCGCCCTCGACAGTCACGGCCACATCCGCATGCTCAACAGCGCCGCCTTTTACCAGCTGCGCCTGCCTGGCACCGGCCGCCACTCCCTGCTCGGCCAGCCGCTGGCTGAGCTGTCGCCGCCGCTCGCCCCCGCCCTGACCCAGCTCGAGACCGAGCTCGGCTTCACCGTGCACGGCGAGTCGTTCATCGGGCGCTGGCAGGCGGTGGAGGGCAAGATCCCCGGTCGGCTGCTGATCTTCAGCCGCCCCGAGGTGACCGGCAGTCTCGGCATGCAGGTGACTCACCTGCGCCAGTATGCCGAGATGCTGCGGATGCAGACCCACGAGTTCGCCAACAAGCTCAGCAGCCTCTCCGGTCTGCTGCAGCTGGGCCACGTGGAGCAGGCGGTGGAGCTCATCCAGCAGGAGAGCGAGGCGTGTCAGACCATGCTGCACGATCTGCTGCGGGCCATCGAGGACAAGCCGGTGGCCGGGCTCATCCTCGGCAAGTTCAGCCGGGCCCGCGAGCTTGGGGTGGAGCTGGTGCTGGATCCCGATTCGGCGCTGGGCGAGTACCCGGCGGCGGTGTCGGCGGATCTCATCACCCTCATCGGCAACCTGCTGGACAACGGCATCCGCGCCGCCTGGGCCCGGCGCAAGCAGTGTCCGCCACGGGTGCTGATCTCCCTCAACGACTTCGGACGCCGGCTGGTGATAGAGGTGGAGGACAGCGGCGAGGGGGTGGACGAGGCGCTGGCGGATCATCTGTTTGATTACGGCATCAGCCGCCAGACCGGCGATCACGGTGTCGGCCTGTTCCTGGTCAAGGAGACGGTGGCCAGGCGAGGGGGTGTGATAGAATGGCGCCGCACCGCCGAACAGACGACGCTGTTCGGTATCTACTTGAATAAAAACCAATTGGTGTGATCTATGGAGCCCATTTTCACTCTGGTGATCGAGGATGACGAACGGATAGGATCCATTCTGGCCGAGCTGGTCTCCTCCACCCCCGGATTTTCCCTGCTGGGTCGGGCCGAGAGCCTGACCCAGGCCGATCTCATGATGCGCGCGGCCCAGCCACAACTGCTGCTGGTGGACATCTCCCTGCCCGATGGCTCAGGCCTGGAGTGGGTGAACCGGCTGCGCAGCCACAACCGCGAAGCCTACGTCATCATGGTGACCGCCTCCTGCGACGTGGAGACCATCCAGCAGGCCCTCAATCAGGGGGTACAGGATTACATCATCAAACCGCTGCGGCTGTTTCGCATCCAGCAGAGCCTGGACGAGATCCTCACCCTGCACCGGCGCATCTGCGAGCGCGGCTCCCTCGAGCAGAGCGACCTGGACCGCTTGATGGGCAAGGTGAGGCCCCAGGGGCGCGAGGTGCGCGACACCCCCAAGGGGATCGACGCCATCACCCTGCGCCAGGTGCTGGAGCTGCTGGCGGGCGAGCCGGACAGCGCCTTCTCTACCGACACGGTGGCGCTGCGCTTGTCCCTCAGTCGCACCACGGCGCGCCGCTATCTGGAGTATCTGGAGTCGGAGGACCGGGTGGACGTGGATCTCAACTACGGTCAGCGCGGCCGGCCCGAGCGCCGCTACCACTGGCGGCGGGGCAGCTGAGCCGCTTGCCGCATGCGGATGCATACCAACAAAAAGGGAGCCTGAGCTCCCTTTTTTGTGTCTGTCGTTGGTGTAAAAAGGCCGCTCAGGCCTCTTCCAGCAGGGCCGGGCGGGCCTTCGGTTTGAACTGGGAGAGCATGACCCCCGCCAGGATGAGACCGCCCCCCAGCAGGTGGTAGCCGTGTATCGGCTCCCCCAGGCTGATGACGGCGATCAGCGCCGTGCACAGCGGCATCAGGTTCATGAACACCGAGGTGCGCTCTGCCCCCATGCAGGCAAGGCCGCGCATCCAGCAGTAGGCGGCGAAGAGGGAGGAGGCGATGCCGGCAAACAGCACCAGTCCCCAGCCTTCGGCCGGCACCGCCAGCGACTCGGCGCAGAGGGCCACCGGGACCAGCAGCAAGACCGCCAGCAGGATCTGCAGGTAGAGGTTGAGCCAGGGGCCGAACGGCAGCTGCCAGCGGCGGATCAACAGGCCATAGAGGGCGTAGCTGGCGGAGCCGAGCAGCATCAGGCCGTCGCCCTGATTGATGCCGTCGTGCAGCAGCGCCAGCGGCTGACCCAGGCTCAGCAGCCAGAACACCCCGAACAGGGAGATACTCATGCCGAGCAGCGCCTGTTTGCCCGGCCGCTGGCCGAAGAAGAGCGCGCTCTGCAGCAGGGTCAGCAGCGGGATAAGGGAGCCGATGACCCCCATGTTGGTGGCCGAGGTGGTGTGGGCGGCGTAGTAGGCGAGGCACTGGTAGAGCACCATGCCAAGGGCCGCCAGCACCAGCAGCTTGCCGAGCCAGGGGCGTATCTCGCCACGGCGGCGCCACAGCTGCGGCAGGCAGAAGGGGGTCAGTGCCAGAGCGGCGATCACCCAGCGGTAGAAGGAGATGGCCGCGGGATCCAGCACATCGGCGGCGGCCTTGGACACCACGGTATTGGTGGCCCAGATCAGCACGGCGAGCAGCGGAAACATCAGCGGGTAGAAGATACGCATCAAAGACTCCTTATTATCGAGGTGACCAGTCTACCCTTGTCTTTCTGATATCAAGTAACGTAAAACTGACAAATCATCCCGCGCAAAGGACAATCCGCCCGCCATGGCCATACGTCACTACCATCCGACGGACCTGCATCTGCCAGAGCCCAATCCGCTCTACTTACGCTACCAGCAGATCCAGGCCGAGAGCGCATGTGCCCCCCACAGCCACCCCTGGGGCCAGCTCAGCCTCATCAGCCTGGGGGTGATGGAGATAGTGCTGGACGATCACCGGCTGGTGGCGCCGGCCGACTACCTCATCTGGGTGCCGGCGGATCTGGAGCACGCCTCTTACAACCAGCAGGCCCTCGACTACACCTCCATCTACGTCAATCACGCTCTGGCGGCGCGGCTGCCTGCCGAGCCCAGGCTGCTGCAGATGACCCCGCTGATCCGCGCCATCCTGGCGGATTTTTGCGATCGCAAGCTGGGCCACATGGCGGATGAGTGGGACGTACGCCAGGCCGAGCTGCTGGTGGAGAAGCTGACCCGCACCCGCTGCCAGGACAGCTACCTGCCCATGAGCCAGGACAAGCTGCTGGCCCCCATGCTGGCGGCACTGCACAGCGACCCTGCCGACCCGCGCACCCTGGCCCAGTGGGCCGAGCAGCTGCACACCACCGAGCGCACCCTGGCCAGGCGCTGCGTGCGGGAACTGGGGATGAACTTCGGCCAGTGGCGGGCCCGGCTCAAGCTGCTCAAGGCGCTGGCCTGGCTCAAGGGCGAACTGCCGGTGCAGGAGATTGGCTGGCGGCTCGGTTACGGCTCCACCTCGGCCTTTATCGCCATGTTCAACCGGGAGCTGGGCTGCTCGCCCCAGCGCTATCGCCAGCAGCTGGGGATCGGCGCCGGGCAGGCGGTGCTCTAGCTGCGACGGTTCTGGCAATGAAAAGGGCGCCCGCAGGCGCCCTTGTTGATCATGAGAGGGGCCTAGAAGAAGCCGAGGGGATTGATGTCGTGGCTCACCAGCAGGTTCTTGGTGTTCTGGTAGTGGTCCAGCATCATCTTGTGGGTCTCGCGGCCGATCCCTGACTTCTTGTAGCCGCCAAAGGCCGCGTGCGCCGGGTAGGCGTGGTAGCAGTTGACCCAGACCCGGCCGGCCTGGATGCCGCGTCCCATGCGCCAGGCCAGGTTGCTGTCGCGGGTCCACAGGCCCGCCCCCAGCCCGTACTGGGTGTCGTTGGCAATCGCCAGCGCCTCCGCCTCGTCCTTGAAGGTGGTGACCCCGAGCGCCGGCCCGAAGATCTCCTCCTGGAACACCCGCATCTTGTTCTGGCCGTGGAAGATGGTGGGCTGGATGTAGAAGCCCCCCTCCAGCCCGCTCACCCTGGCCGGGCCGCCGCCGATCAACATCTTGGCCCCTTCGCCGCGACCTATCTCCATGTAGCTCAGGATCTTGTCGAACTGCTCGCGCGACGCCTGGGCACCGACCTGGGTGGCGGTGTCGAGGGGGTTGCCCTGGACGATGGTGCGGGCGCGGGCCAGCACCTTGTCCATGAAGTCGTCATAGATGCTGGCCTGCACCAGGGCGCGGGAGGGGCAGGTACACACCTCGCCCTGGTTGAAGAAGGTCATCAGCATCCCTTCCACCGCCTTGTCGATGTAGCTGCTCTCGTGCTGCATCACGTCGGCGAAATAGATGTTGGGGGACTTGCCACCCAGCTCCACGGTGGAGGGGATCAGCTTGTCGGCGGCGCAGCGCAGGATATGGGCGCCCACCTCGGTGGAGCCGGTGAAGGCGAGCTTCTGGATCCGGTTGCTGGTGGCGAGCGCCTGGCCCGCCTCGGCGCCAAAGCCGTTGACCACGTTGACCACCCCGGCAGGCAGGATGTCCTTGATGAGATCCATCATCAGCATGATGGTGACCGGGGTCTGCTCGGCGGGTTTGAGCACGCTGCAGCAGCCGGCCGCCAGCACCGGGGCCAGCTTCCAGGCCGCCATCAGCAGCGGGAAGTTCCACGGAATGATCTGGCCGACCACCCCGATGGGCTCCTTGAAGTGGTAGCTGACGGTGTTCTGATCCAGCTCGGCGGCCGAACCCTCCTGGGCGCGGATGCAGCCGGCGAAGTAGCGGAAGTGATCCACCACCAGTGGCAGGTCGGCGGCCAAGGTCTCGCGCACCGCCTTGCCGTTCTCCCAGGTCTCGGCGATGGCGAGCACCTCGATGTTCTGTTCGATGCGATCGGCGATGCGCAGCAGCAGGTTGCTGCGCTCGGTGACGCTGGTCTTGCTCCAGCTGGCGAACGCCTTGTGGGCGGCGTCCAGCGCCAGCTCGATGTCGGCGGCGTCGGAGCGGGCCACTTCGCAGAACACCTTGCCGTCCACCGGCGAGATGTTTTCAAAGTAGCGGCCGGCGCGCGGCGCCACCCACTCACCACCGATGAAGTTGTCGTAACGGGACTTGAAGCTGACCAGGGCACCTGCCTGACCGGGAGCGGTATAAATCATCTCATCATCCTTTATGTGTGTGGTCCTGACCGGGCTGGCGGGCAACCCGGTTGCTGCTGTGTATCGCAAGGGGCGTGCCAGAGGGTCTGACCAGCACAGGAAAAGTTACAAAAACGTTATCAAACGGGATGTGGCAGCGTATCTTGGTTAACCAATGACCAGGGCGAAGGTGAGGAAACTGTGCCGATTCTGGACAGTGGCCGTGACAGTCGTGCCGTTTGTGAACAGGAGGCGTGATGAGCGAATTATCTCAATCCAGTGCCAGCCCGATCGAGCGCTCCTGGCAGCGCTGCCTGCATCAGGGGCTGAGCCGCCGGCAGAGCGCCGAGCTGGACTTGCTGCCCCAGGGGGAGCTGTCGGCCCGTCAGGAGCAGCACAGGGTGCTGATCGCCAGCTTCCAGCGCTTCGTGTTGCCGCTGTTTGGCCAGCTACTGGCAGGGCGCCCCTGTCGGTTGCTGCTGTGCGATGGCGAGGGTGCCATCCTGGCCGCCAGCGGTGACGACGGCTTCGCCCGCCACGCCGAGCGCATTTTTTTGCGCAGCGGCGCCCGCTGGGGGGAGGCGAGCAAGGGCACCAACGCCATCGGCACTGCGCTGGCCGAACAGAGCGAGGTGCAGGTACTCGGCAATCAGCACTTCTTCGCCCAGCACAGCTTTCTCAGCTGCAGCGCCTGCCCGCTGCTCGGGCCAGACGGGCAACTGCTCGGGGTGCTCGACATCTCCACAGACGCGGCCCATCACGACGGCGACATGCTGGGCACGGTGCGGCTGTTGGCCATGACCCTGGAAAACGCGCTGCTGGCGCGCCAGCCGGGCTGGCTGGTGGATCTCGAGCCCCAGAGTCTCTGGTCCGCCCGTCTGCTGCTGGGGGAGGAGGGCGAGCTGCTCGGGGCCAACCGGGCCGGTCGGCTCTGGCTTGGCCAGCACCCCTTCGACGGCAAGCAGCTGCTGCGGGATCGGCGTGGCTTGCGGCTGGTGCCGGAGGCAAGTCCCGTGGCGACCCTGCCCGGCCTGCCGGCCGATGCCGGCGGCTCGCACGGCCGGCAGGTGCCGCTCAAGATGCTGGAGCGCGGCATCTCGCTGCTCATCGAGGGGGAGACCGGCAGCGGCAAGGAGCACCTGGTGCGCGAACTGCACGGGCAGTCGAGCCGGCGGGCGCAACCGCTGGTGTGCGTCAACTGCGGTGCCCTGCCGGCGGAGTTGGTAGAGGCCGAGCTGTTTGGCTATGTCGGCGGGGCCTTCAGCGGTGCCCGCAGCCAGGGCAGCCAGGGGTATCTGCGCGCCGCCCACGGCGGCATCCTGATGCTGGACGAGATCGGCGAGCTGCCGCTGCTGGCCCAGACCCGCTTGCTGCGGGTGTTGCAGGAGCGCGCCGTCACCCCGGTTGGCAGCCACAGACCTGAGGCGGTGGATTTCTGGCTGGTCAGCGCCAGCCATCGGGATCTGGCGGCCATGGTGGCGGCCGGCACCTTTCGTGAGGATCTCTACTACCGCATCTGCGGCTGGCGCCAGCAGCTGGCGCCGCTGCGCGACTGGCCGCCCCGCGAGCGGCAGGCGCTGGTCCGGCGGCTGCTGGCCGAGATGGATCCTGCCCTGCGCCTGACCGATGAGGCCGAGCGCCAACTGCTGGCCCACCCGCTGCCCGGCAACGTGCGCCAGCTCAAGCAGGCGCTGGAGGTGGCCTGCGTGCTGGCGGAGGGGCTGGGCTGGATTGAGCCTGCCCACCTGCATCTGCCGACCGTGGCGGTGGCGCCGGTCGCCAACACGGCGCTGGCGGGCAGCACATTGCGCGAGCAGAACCGGCAACGGGTGCAGCAGACCCTGACAGAGTGCGATGGCAACGTGAGCGAGGCGGCACGCCGGCTCGGCATCAGCCGCACCACCCTCTATCGGGCGCTGCGGGAGGCAGGCTGAGGTGTTTGTTACCCGAGCTTTTTCGTGGTTAAGATGGGTCCACAAGAGACCCTTTGATGATTCTTTTGCATGGCATGGAGTGCTTTATGACGCGTACCCGATTTGATTGGCAAGACCCCTTCTTTCTCGACAGCCAGCTCAGCGAAGAGGAGCGGCTCATTCGCGACGCCGCCCGCGACTACTGTCAGGCGCGGCTGATGCCCAGGGTGCTGGAGGCCAACCGCCGCGAGCAGTTTGACCGCACCATCATGAACGAGCTGGGGGAGCTGGGGCTGCTCGGCGCCACCCTGCCGGAGCAGTACGGCTGCGCCGGGGTCAATCACGTGGCCTACGGTCTCATCGCCCGGGAGGTGGAGCGGGTCGACAGCGGCTACCGCTCGGCCATGAGCGTGCAGTCGTCCCTGGTGATGCACCCGATCCACGCCTATGGCGACGAGGCCCAGCGCCAGCGCTGGTTGCCGGGGCTGGCCCGGGGCGAGCTGGTGGGCTGCTTCGGCCTCACCGAGCCGGACGCGGGTTCCGACCCGGGTTCCATGAAGAGCCGCGCCGAGCGGGTCGACGGTGGCTACCTGCTGACCGGCAACAAGATGTGGATCACCAACTCCCCCATCGCCGATCTGTTCGTGGTGTGGGCCAAGCTGGATGGCGAGATCACCGGCTTCGTGCTGGAGAAGGGGATGGCCGGGCTCTCTGCCCCCAAGATCGAGGGCAAGTTCTCTCTGCGCGCCTCCATCACCGGCGAGATCGTGATGGAGCGGGTCTTCGTGCCACAAGCGAACCGACTGGCGGGGGTGAGCGGCCTCAAGGGGCCGTTTGGCTGCCTCAACAAGGCGCGCTACGGCATCGCCTGGGGGGCGCTCGGCGCCGCCGAGTTCTGCTGGCATGCCGCCCGCCAGTACGGGCTGGATCGCCAGCAGTTCGGCCGCCCGCTGGCCGCCACCCAGCTGTTTCAGCTCAAGCTGGCCAACATGCAGACCGAGATTGCCCTCGGCCTGCAGGGCTGTCTGCAGGCCGGGCGCCTGATGGACGAGGGGCGCTGCCCGGTGGAGCTGGTGTCGCTCATCAAGCGCAACAGCTGCGGCAAGGCGCTGGAGATAGCCCGCGTCGCCCGCGACATGCACGGTGGCAACGGCATCAGCGACGAGTTTCACGTCATTCGCCATGTGATGAACCTGGAGGCGGTCAACACCTACGAGGGAACCCACGACATCCACGCCCTGATCCTGGGGCGGGCCCAGACCGATCTGCAGGCGTTTGAGTGATGGGGCCCCTTGCCGGTGTGCGCGTGCTGGATCTCAGTCGCGTGCTGGCCGGCCCCTGGGCCAGCCAGCTGCTTGCCGATCTCGGCGCCGACGTGGTCAAGGTGGAGGCCCCCGGGCGCGGTGACGACACCCGCCACTGGGGCCCGCCCGAGCTGGTGGCGGGGGAGGCGGCCTACTTTCATGCCGCCAACCGGGGCAAGCGCTCCATCGCCCTCGATCTGGCCCGCGATCGCGAGACCCTGCTGGCCCTGGTGGACCGGGCCGACGTGGTGATCGAGAACTTCAAGGTAGGGGGGCTGGCGCGCTACGGCCTGGATTACCCGAGCCTCAAGGCCCGCCACCCAGAGCTTATCTACTGCTCCATCACCGGTTTTGGCCAGGACGGTCCCTGGGCCCAGCGACCCGGTTACGATCTGCTGATCCAGGGGCTGGGCGGCTTGATGAGCATCACCGGCCAGCCGGACGAGGCCCCCGGCGGCGGGCCGGTCAAGGTGGGGGTGGCGCTTGTCGACATCCTCACCGGCCTCTACGCCACCATCGGCATCCAGGCGGCCCTGCGCCACCGGGAGCAGACCGGAGAGGGGCAGCAGATCGATCTGGCCCTGCTCGACGTGTCGGTGGCGGTGCTGGCCAACCAGGCGATGAACTATCTCGCCACCGGTCAGGCGCCCGGACGCCTTGGCAACGGCCACCCCAATATCGTCCCCTACGACGTCTATCCCACCCGGGATGGCCATCTGATCCTCGCGGTGGGCAACGACGGCCAGTTTGCCGCGCTGGCGGCCCTGCTGGGGGAACCCGGCTGGGCGCAGGACCCGGACTTTGCCAGCAACAGCGCCCGGGTGCGCCAGCGCCACCGGCTCAATGCCCTGATTGCCGAGCGGCTGCTGGCGCGCAGCAGCACCGAGTGGAGTGCCATGCTGGAGGCGGCCGGGGTGCCGGGCGGCCCCATCCTCACCCTGGATGCCCTGTTTGCCCTCGAACAGGGGGCGGTGCGCGGCTGGGTGCAGCAGGTGCAGCGCGGCGAGCAGCCCTTGCCCACCCTGGCCAATCCGCTGCATTTGTCGGCCACCCCGGTGCGCTACGGGCGCGCCTCGCCGGCGCTGGACGGGGACCGGGATAGCGTGCTGCGCGACTGGCTCGGGCAGGGCTGAACCGGTTGCTTTAGGCGGGATGCTCCCACCTTCTACCCTTTTGTCCTCTCATCTGCCCCGGCGCTGGAGCCCGGGGTCTTACCCCGTTATGATGCGCCCCGTCCATTCATCTGTTGAGGAACTTCCCATGGCACAACACATTGGCGCCCTGGCCCTGCTGGTGGCCGATTACGACCAGGCCATTACCTTCTTTACCCAGGGACTGGGGTTCGAGCTGCTGGAAGACACGCCCCTCGACGAGCCGGGCAAACCGGGCAAGCGCTGGGTGCGGGTTGCCCCCAAGGGGGCCCCGGGTTCCGCCCTGTTGCTGGCGCGGGCCGCGACCCCGGAGCAGCGGGCCGCCATCGGTCAGCAGGGGGGCGGTCGGGTCTTCCTGTTCCTCGAAACCGATGACTTCTGGGGTGATTACCAGCGCATGCAGGCGTACGGTGTCCACTTTTGTGAACAGCCGCGTCTCGAGGCTTACGGCACAGTAGTGGTGTTCGAGGACATCAGTGGCAACCGCTGGGATCTGCTGCAACTCGCTGCTGCCAACTGAATCTGAAAACGTTTATCATCCCGCCTGTCATAAAGTCATAAAAGTGTCACAGAAAGTTCTAATAATTGGCGCACCCATCTTCACAGAGGAGAGAGAAGGGATATGGCTAAGCGAATTCTGGTGGTCGAGGACGAAGCACCGATCCGCGAAATGCTCTGCTTCGTGCTCGAGCAGAAGGGATATGAAACAGTAGAAGCTGAAGATTTTGCCGACGGATTGGCGAAGGTGCGCGAACCCTACCCCGAACTCATCGTACTGGACTGGATGATGCCGGGCGGCAGCGGCATCCAGTTCATCAAGCAGCTCAAGCAGGATGAGGTGACCCGCCAGATCCCGGTGGTGATGCTGACCGCCCGCGGCGAGGAAGAGGACAAGGTGCGCGGGCTGGAAGCGGGGGCCGATGACTACATCACCAAGCCGTTCTCGCCCAAGGAGCTCACCGCTCGCCTGCATGCAGTGATGCGCCGCGTCTCTCCCACCTCGGTGGACGAGGTGATCGAGGTGCAGGGGCTCAAGCTGGACCCCGTCTCTCACCGGGTCAGCGCCGAGGAGAAGGCGCTCGACATGGGGCCGACCGAATTCAAGCTGCTGCACTTCTTCATGACCCACCCGGAGCGGGTCTACAGCCGCGAGCAGCTGCTCAATAATGTCTGGGGTACCAATGTGTACGTCGAGGACAGAACCGTGGATGTGCACATCCGTCGCCTGCGCAAGGCCATTGAAGAGACGGGGCACGATCGCTTGATCCAGACGGTGCGCGGCGCAGGCTATCGCTTCTCAACCCGTCTGTAGAGGAAGTTATGTTGCAACCTTATGCCTGGCGGCGCCAGTTGTGGCGAATGGCGTTCTTCTATGCGCCCTTCGCCTTGGTCGGCTGGTTGACGAATACCCTCGCCCTCTGCCTGCTGGCAGCCACCGTGCTGCACCTGGGCTGGCACTATCGCTTCCAGAAGCGGCTGTCTGACTGGCTGTGGCACGATCGCAGCCTGGTGCCCCCCAACGGCAGCGGCAGCTGGGAGTACATCTTCAACGGCATCTACAAGTTGCAGCAGCGCCACCGGGCCCGCCGCCGCGAGCTGGCGGGGCTGATCCGCCGCTTTCGGGAAGGGGCGGAGGCACTGCCCGACGCGGCCGTGGTGTTTCGCACCGACGGCAGCATCCTCTGGTGCAACCGGCTGGCCGAGCAGCTGCTCGGTTTTCGCTGGCCGGAAGACGCCGGTCAGCACATCGGCAACCTCATTCGCAATCCCGCCTTCGGTGCCTACCTCGGCAAGGGGCAGTATGACGAACCGTTCGAGATGACCTCGCCCATCAACGAGGAGAAGTTTCTCGAGTTTCGGATCATGCCCTACGCCGAGGATCAGGCCATGCTGGTGGTGCGGGACGTGACCCGGCTGCGCAGCCTGGAGAAAACCCGCAAGCACTTCGTCTCCAACGTCTCTCACGAGCTGCGCACCCCGCTCACCGTGCTCAAGGGCTATCTGGAGATGACCGAGGAGCCGCCGCCGCCCGCCATGTGGGCCAAGGCGCACAAGGTGATGATGGAGCAGACCATCCGGATGGACAATCTGGTCAATCAGCTGCTCACCCTGTCGCGCATCGAGGCGGCGCCGACCGTGGATCTCTCCCATCTGGTGGACATGCCCGCCATGCTGGGGTTGCTGGAGCAGGAGGCGCGGGCGCTCTCCGGCGAGCGGGCCCACCAGATCGAGTTCATGGTGCAGCCCAATCTGTTGGTGCGTGGCGATCAGGATCAACTGCGCAGCGCCGTCTCCAACCTGGTCTACAACGCCATCCACTACACCCCGGCGGGGCGCAAGATCACGGTGGAGTGGCGCAAGCAGGGGGCGATGGCGCTGTTTGCGGTGCAGGACGAGGGGGAGGGGATCCCGCCCGAGCACCTGGCGCGGCTCACCGAGCGCTTCTATCGGGTCGACAAGGCCCGCTCCCGCCACACCGGAGGCTCGGGGCTGGGGCTTGCCATCGTCAAGCATGCTCTGAGTCACCACGACTGCCAGCTCGACATCGAGAGCCGGGTCGGCCTCGGCAGCCGTTTCAGCTTTCTCATCCCCGGCCGCATGGTGGTGGTGAAATAGTCTTTGCCGGCAAGGGGTTGGCATCAAAAGAGGGCGGCGATGGCGGCCCTTTTTTCATTTGTTAAACAAGCCCGCCATGTCATTAAAGTGTCACATTAAATCCATAAATTTGTCACTGCCAGGTCAGATACTGGCGCCGTCTTGAGAACGGACCTGTCGCCGGTTTGGGGCAGGGAGAGTACGAAACGCGACCAGCCGATCGCAGTGCTCGGGATGTGACCACTTTCGGCCTCAGATTGACGCTTGCCTTCTGCCACCACAGGACTGGGGGAAGAGGGCAAGAAATGACACTCAGCGAATCGTCCGGCGTGGCCGGCGGTGAGCCAAGTTAACCCGTGTTTTGATGGACTGCGTTCTGCAACCTTGGAGAGATTGGATGAAACTCAACAAACTGGCTGGTGTAATCGGATTCACCGCAGCTACCCTGTTTTCCGTCAGCACCCTGGCTGCCGGTGTGGATAAAAACCTGCCGGATTACACTCCGACCAGCGGCATCTCGGGCAACCTGTCCTCTGTCGGCTCGGACACCCTGGCCAACATGATGACCCTGTGGGCCGAAGAATTTAAGCGCATGTACCCCAACGTCAACGTGCAGATCCAGGCCGCCGGTTCTTCCACCGCGCCGACCGCACTGACCGAAGGCGTTGCCCAGTTCGGTCCCATGAGCCGCGCCATGAAATCCGGCGAGGAAGAGGCCTTCGAGAAGCGCTACGGCTACAAGCCGACCGCCATCCGCGTCGCGGTCGATGCCCTGGCGGTGTTCGTCAACAAGGACAACCCCATCAAGGGGCTGACCATGCCGCAACTGGACGCCATCTTCTCCAGCACCCTCAAGTGCGGTGAAGCCAAGGCGGCCACCAAGTGGGCTGATCTGGGTCTGGACGGCAACTGGTCTTCCAAGGATCTGCAACTGTTCGGTCGCAACTCGGTGTCCGGTACCTACGGTTACTTCAAGGAACACGCCCTGTGCAACGGTGACTTCAAGAGCGGCGTGAACGAACAGCCGGGTTCTGCCTCCGTGGTGCAGTCCGTCTCCTCCTCCCTGAACGGCATCGGCTACTCCGGCATCGGTTACGTCACCTCCGGCGTGCGCGCCGTACCGCTCTCCAAGGATGGCAAGACCTTCATCGAGGCGACCTCTGACAACGCCATCACCGGCAAATATCCGCTGTCGCGCTTCCTGTACGTTTACGTGAACAAGCACCCGAACAAGCCGCTCTCTCCGATGGAGCAAGAGTTCCTGAAGATGGTGCTCTCCAAGGCGGGCCAGAACATCGTTGCCAAAGATGGCTACGTACCGGTACCGGCCAAGGTGGTCGAAGCCGACCTGAAGAAACTGGGCATCATGTAAGCCGGTTTCCTTTGCCAGACGGGCCCTGCGGGGCCCGTTTTGTTTTTTGGCCGCCGCATGATGGCGGTATGTGACCGCTTTCGCCAGACCGGGTGATTTGTCGACTTGCACCGGACGCCCGCATTTCCGAAAATAGGGCATCTTTATGGTGAAGGACACCTCCATGACATCTCCCCTGTTCAAGCTTGGCCTGGCGGCACTCTGTTCCACCCTGCTCGCCAGCTGTGCCCAGTCTCCCACCGGCCGCAGCCAGATGCTGCTGTTCTCGCCCCAGCAGATGAGCAAGCTGGGGGCCGACTCCTTCGAAGAGATGAAGAAGCAGGAGAAGGTGAGCACGGATGCGAAGATGAACGCCTATGTCTCCTGCGTCGCCAAGGCGGTGACCGCCCAGGTGCCGAGCCAGTACGGCATCACCAGCTGGGAAGTGGTGGTGTTTGACTCCAAGCAGGTCAACGCCTTCGCCCTGCCTGGCGGCAAGATCGGGGTCTACAGCGGCCTGCTCAAGGTGGCCAAGAACCAGGATCAGCTCGCCACCGTCATCGGCCACGAGCTGACCCACGTGCTGGCCCAGCACTCCAACGAGCGGCTCTCTCGCAGCCAGCTGACCGGCCTTGGCCTGGCGGCGGCCGACATCGCCATGGGCAGCAGCGAATACCGCGGTGCCACCATGGCGGCGCTGGGGCTCGGGGTGGAGGTCGGCGTCATGCTGCCCTATGGCCGCGAGCAGGAGAGCGAGGCGGACCGGCTGGGTCTGGACCTGATGGCCCGCGCTGGCTTCAATCCGGCCGAAGCCATTCCCCTGTGGCAGAACATGAGTGCCGCCGCAGGCGGCAATGCGCCGCCCCAGCTGCTCTCCACCCACCCCAGCAACGAGAACCGGATCGCCGAGCTGCAGGCTCAGCAGGCTGAAGCCGTGCCGCTCTACGAGCAGGCCCGCGCCTCCGGTCTGGTACCCCAATGCAAGGCATAAGCCTGCGCATGGCGCGGCCCGATGACGCCGCCGCCATGACGGTGATGCAGCGGGCCAGCTGGCTCGCCGCATACGGCGGCGTGCTCGGTGCCGACATGCTGGCCCAGCTGGCGGTGACCGAGCATCTGCAGATCTGGCAGCGCCGGCTGGCGGAGACGGGCCCAAGGCCCATGCTGCTGTGCCAGGACGAGGTGGTCATCGGCCTGCTCTACTGGCAGCCGGAGACGACGGGGGAGTACCCCACCGCCTGGATCCGCGCCTTTTACCTGCATCCCGACCACTGGCGTCAGGGCCATGGCAAGCGGCTGTGGCAGGCGGTGGCGATGCAGATGCGGCGCGCCGGCTGTGAAGGCGTCAGATTGTGGCTGCTCGATGGCAACCACATCGGCGAGGGGTTTTACCTGCGCCGCGGCTTCATGTTTGATGGTCAGGAGCGCACCCTGATGAGCCTCGGCCAGCCCTGCCTGCAGCGACAAATGTTTCGTTTGCTTTGATCTCTCTCCCGTTTTTCGCCTCCGGTCACTTTATTTTTTTTGCGAATTAATACAATGTCCCCCTCTGGACAGGCTGAGGTGAGGCTACTCATCGACAAGGGAGTGTGGCATGTATTACGGCTTTGATATTGGTGGCACCAAGATAGCGTTCGCTGTGTATGACGGCGCCTTGAATCTCTGTCACGAGGAGCGCATGAGCACTCCTGGCAATGATTATGAAGGGCTGCAGCAGCTGATCCGCGCGCGGGTCGAACAGGCTGATGCCCGTTTCGGCGCCCGTGGTGCGGTGGGCATCGGCTTCCCCGGCATTCTCAACCGGCACGACCACAGCATAGTGGCGGCCAATCTGCCCTCCATCAATGGCCGCCACCTGGGCGCCGATCTGGCCGAACTGCTGGAGCGCCCGGTCAAGGTGGACAACGATGCCAACTGTTTCCTCTGGTCCGAGGTACATCAGGGGGCGGCGGCGGGGGCCGACAGCGCCCTCGGCGTCACCATCGGCACCGGCATCGGTGGCGCCGTCTATCTGGCGGGCAAGCTGATCCAGGGCCGCAACTGGCTGGCGGGGGAGATAGGCCACTACCCGCTGCCGGCCACCATGTTGATGAAGTACCCCGACCTGCCTCGTCCCCGTTGCGGCTGCGGCCGTCTGGTCTGTTTTGAAACCTATGCCTCCGGCACCGGGCTGGAGCGGCTCTACCACCACTTTCACGGTCAGCGTGCCAGCGGCCACCAGATAGTGGGGCGCTTCGAGGCGCACGAGCCCCATGCGGTGGCCACGGTCGACTGCTGGCTCGAAATCATGGCCGCTGGGCTTGCCACCGCCATCTCGGTGGTCGACCCCGACGTGGTGGTGCTGGGGGCGGCCTGAGCGGCCTGCCCGCGCTCTACGAACAGCTGCCGCTGCGCCTGCCTGGCCATCTGCTGCCCGGGGTCGCCCTGCCCGAGATCCGTGAGGCCCGCTTCGGCGGCGCCGGCGGGGTGCGCGGGGCCGCCTTGCTCAATTTATGAGATCAGATCCGGGGTCTGATCTCCCCAATAAAGGAGTCCATCATGACCTCTCTTGAAATCTGTATCGACAATCTGGAATCCCTGTTTACCGCCCAGGAGGCTGGCGCGAATCGCATCGAGCTCTGCTCTGCGCTGGGGCTGGGCGGCCTGACTCCCTCCTATGGCTTCATGCAGCTGGCGGCGCGCCATGCCACCGTTCCCGTCTACGCCATGATCCGGCCCCGGGCCGGCGACTTCTGCTTTGGCGACGGGGAGTTCGAGATGATGCTGCAGGATATCGCGGCGGCCCGCGCCGCCGGCCTGCAAGGGGTAGTGGTCGGTCTGCTGGACGAGCAGGGACGGGTGCCTGCCACCAAACTCACCCAGCTGGTGGAGGCGGCAGGGCCTCTTGGCGTTACCTTCCACCGTGCCATCGACCTCTCCTCCGACTGGCGCCTCGACTTGGAGACCATAGTCGCCGCCGGCTGCGAGCGCATTCTGAGCTCGGGCCACGCGCCGACCGCGCTGGCGGGGCTGGAAACCCTGCAGGCGATGCAGCAGGCGCTGGCGGGGCGAGCCAGTCTGATGCCGGGGGCCGGGGTCAATGCCGACAACGTGCGCACCATAGTGGAGTTCACCGGGGTGAACGAGGTGCACATGTCCGGCATGGGCTGGCGCGGCGGCATGGTGCCCCATGGCGTCAACATGGGCACCTCGGACGATGGCCGGGTCAATATCACCGACGGCGCCAAGGTGGCAGCGGTACGGGCTCTGCTGGACAGGGCCTGATACGGGCCGTGCGGCGACATGGTGTCTCTTCATGGCGTCAACATGGGTACCTCGGACGATGGCCGGGTCAATATTACCGACGGCGCCAAGGTGGCGGCGGTACGGGCTCTGCTGGACAGGGCCTGATACCGGCTGAGCGAAGGAGATAATCCTACGAAACAGAAGGGCGCCGCGTGTCGGCGCCCTTCTGCCGGCTAGTGTGAACTCTCTCCCACGGTGGGGGAAATCAGGCGCCAGGCCGGCAGCACCCGGCGCAAAAGTCTGATATTATCCCGTCTCTTTTACCCTCAGGACCCGGAGCAACTTCTCAATGTCCCAATACGACTCTATCGAACAGAAGGCCAGCTATGGCATCGGCCGCAACATGGGTGATCAACTGGCGCAGCAAGCCTTCGCCGGTCTGGATATCCCGGCCCTGCAGCAAGGTCTGGCAGATGCCCTGAATGGTCTGGAGTTCGCGGTCAGCCGTGACGATATCAACGATGCCTTCCAGGTCATCACTGCCCGTATGCAGGAAGAGCAGGAAGCCGTTGCCAAGGCTGCCGCCGCCGAAGGCGAAGCCTTCCTGGCCGACAACGCCAAGCGCGCCGAAGTGAAGACCACCGAGTCCGGTCTGCAGTACGAAGTGCTGGTGGAAGGCAACGGTGCCGTACCGGTAGCCGGTCAGTCCGTGCGCGTGCACTACCACGGTACCTTCACCCACGGTGGCGTGTTCGACAGCTCCGTCGCCCGCGGCCAGCCGGCCGAATTCCCGGTCACTGGCGTGATCGCTGGCTGGGTAGAAGCGCTGCAACTGATGCCGGTTGGCTCCAAGTGGAAGCTCTACATTCCGCAGGATCTGGCCTACGGCGCACGCGGTGCCGGTTCCATCCCGCCGTACTCCGCCCTGGTATTCGAAGTGGAGCTGCTGGACATCCTGTGATCCGGCTGGCTTGATTGATACGGACGGCGACCCTCGGGTCGCCGTCTGTTTTTTTGCGCCGCGCACGGCGGGGCATGGGCAGCGCCTGCGCTTTTGGATATAGTCATGGCTCCTGCTGGGAGAGCGCCCATGGCTGCCATCATTGAAGTCGTCGATCTCGTCAAGCACTTCCCCGGCGTCAAGGCGGTGGACGGGCTCAGCTTTGCCATTCCCGCCGGCAGCTGTTTCGGCCTGCTCGGCCCGAACGGGGCGGGCAAGACCACCACCATCGAACTGCTGGAGGGGATCCTCACCCCGGACAGCGGCCAGATCCTGTTCCACGGTGCCCCGCGTGGCCCCGACTACCGCTCCCGCATCGGCATCCAGTTCCAGCACACGGCGCTGCAGGATTTCCTGACGGTGCGCGATACCCTGCGGTTGTTTGCCTGCCTCTACCCGGCCCCCTTGCCCCAGGCCCAGCTCATCGAGCTGTGTGCCTTGGGGGAATTCATCGATCGGGACAGCCGCAAGCTCTCCGGCGGTCAGCGGCAACGGCTGCTGCTGGCGCTGGCCCTGCTCGGCGATCCCGAGCTGCTGTTTCTGGACGAGCCCACCACGGGGCTCGATCCCCAGGCCCGCCATCACTTCTGGCTGCGCATCGAGGCGATCAAGGCGGAGGGCAAGACGGTGGTGCTCACCACCCACTACATGGACGAGGCCCAGCAGCTGTGCGATCAGATTGCCATCGTCGATCACGGCCATCTGCTCAGCCTGGATACCCCGGTCGCCCTGCTGGCCCAGCATTTTGACGGCGTGCTGGTGCGCCTTGCGGCTCACCCGGCCCTCGCCAGTCTCGGCTATCCCCTGCGCCCGCTGGGCGAGCAGGTGGAGCTGAGCTGTCCTGACGTGGCGGACTTGCTGCCACGGCTGCTGAGCTTGGGCGTGCCGCTGACCGGCATGCAGGTGCGCTCCCCCAATCTGGAGGATCTCTTCCTCCATCTGACCGGTCATAGCCTGCGGAGCGGCGCATGAAGGCGGTTCTGTGGTACCCCGCAGCGGTATCTGCCTGCATGTCGCCCCAGCCTGCCAGTCCAAGGAGCACCAGATGACGGGATCCCTCAAGCGCATCGGGGCGCTCTTCTATGCCCGCAACCTGGAGTTCGTGCGGGATCGGGCCGCGCTTGTCTGGAACCTGGCCTTTCCGCTGCTGCTGGTGCTGGGGTTCACCCTCATCTTCTCCGGCCCACCCAAGCCGCTGGTGCAGATGGGCGTGGTGGGGGAGTTGCCCGCAGCTTATACCCCGCTGCGCGCCGTGCCGCTGCTCAAGATCATCCCCTATGACGAGGAGGAGAAGGGCCGGCTCAAGGTGCGCCACCATCAGCTGGATCTGCTGCTCTCGCCCGGCACGGGCCGTTACTGGATCAACCCGGACGCCCCTCAGGGAGCCATGGCCGAGTACCTGCTGCGCCAGGCCGTGTCGGTGCGGCTGGTGCGAGAGACCCTGAGCGGGCGTGCCATTCGCTACGGTGACTGGCTGCTGCCCGGGGTGATCGGCATGAACCTGATGTTCTCCGGCCTGTTCGGAGTGGGCTTCGTCATCGTTCGTTACCGCAAGAACGGAGTGCTCAAGCGGCTGCGAGCCACCCCGCTTTCGGCTGTCGAGTTTCTCTGCGCCCAGCTGCTGTCGCGCATCCTGATCACCCTGGTGGTGAGCCTGCTGGTATTTTTGGTGGCCTACGGCCTGCTTGGAGTGCCGCTGCTGGGCTCGGGCTGGCTGCTGCTGTTGATCGCCCTGCTGGGCGGGGCGTCCATGGCGTCCCTCGGTCTGCTGGTGGCGGCCCGCATCCAGAACGAGGAGCTGGCGAGCGGGCTGCTCAACGTCATCAGCATGCCGATGATGTTTCTCTCCGGCGTCTGGTTCTCGCTGGAAGGGGCCCCCGCCTGGCTGCAGCAGCTGGCGGCCTGGCTGCCGCTCAGCCAGATCATCGCGGCGGCCCGTGCCGTCATGCTGGAAGGGGCAGGCTGGGCCGAGGTGGCGGCGCCACTGGGCTGGGTCCTGCTGTTTACGCTCTGCTGCATCACCCTGGGCAGTGCCCTGTTCAAATGGAGTCACCGATGAAGTCACTACCGCTGGTTGGCGGGGCCCTGCTGGCCCTGCT
The DNA here is from genome assembly GCF_013085525.1 of Aeromonas sp. 1805. Lineage (NCBI taxonomy): Bacteria > Pseudomonadati > Pseudomonadota > Gammaproteobacteria > Aeromonadales > Aeromonadaceae > Aeromonas > Aeromonas sp. 1805. The sequence goes on from NZ_CP038515.1 coordinate 2,899,902, forward strand.
GTTGAGTCTGCCGGCCAGTGCCGGCGCCATGCGCTGCAAGAATGCGCTGATCACCGAAGGGGACAGCACCGCCGAGATGCTGCTCAAGTGCGGCGAACCTATGCTGCGCGAGGAGCTGACCCGCAACGAGGAGAATCAATTCGGCAACCTGATGCAGGTGAAGTATGGGGAGCGCTGGACCTACAACTTCGGCAAGAACGAGTTCATGCGCTTCGTCACCGTGCGCAACGGGGTGATCACCGACATCGAAAACGGCCCGCGCGGCGAGTAGCCGGCGGGCAAAGACGTGCATGAACGCAGACTACAAAACAGAAAGGACTATGGAAGTTACCCCAACAGCAGGGTGGTGTGACGCAGGCCGCGAACCTCCAGATTGATCTGCCGGGCCAGACTCAGGGTCTGACGGCAGGTCAGGCTCTCCAGATTGATCTCGCCGCCGCTGAACTCGAACCGCCCGTGGGCCTCCACCATGAAGCTGCCGTGATGGAAGCTCTTGATGTAGCGGGCAATCTGGCGGGGAGACAAGTTCTTGAACACCTTCATCACAAAACACCTGTTGCGTGGACAGGGCACACTATGGCGTTGCCAGGTGACACGGATGTGACAGTTTGTGGAGGTTTGTATGAATCCGGTTTGTCCTCTGTCCGCATTGGCCGTCCATGTGGAGTGAGAGTGAAAAAAGGCTGCCATGACAAGCCGTTACCCCGATATACTGCGGGCAGTTTAACGCCATGAACAAGAAGGGTCTGCGTGTGGAATGGGTGGATGTGGTGGATGGAAACAATCAGGTCGTCGGGGTTGCCGAGCGTGCCAAGGTGCGGCGGGAGAACCTCTGCCACCGCGCCAGCTATATCCTGGTGCTCGACGAGGCTGACCGCATCCTGGTGCAGCGCCGCACCCTCAGCAAGGACTTCTGCCCCGGCATGCTGGATGCCTGCGCCGGCGGCGTGGTCACCACGGGCGAGCAGATGGAGCCCTCCGCCCGCCGCGAACTGGCCGAGGAGCTGGGGATCCGCGATGTGCCGCTGCAGGCTTTCGGTGACTTCTATGCCGAAGGGGAGGGGTACCGGGTTTGGGGCGGTCTCTTCAGTTGCCGCTATCAGGGGCCGCTGCAACTGCAGGCCGAAGAGGTGAGCGAGGTGTGCTGGATGAGCCAGGCGGAGATCGCCGCGCGGGCCGCCGAATTTACCCCCGACTCCCTGCTTGCCATCGCCACCTGGCAGGCGCGGCGCTGACGCGTACCCAGCATGTAAAACGGGCAGCCACTGGCTGCCCGTTTTGTTTCGGGCGGGGGATGTTAGACCAGCCTGAGCCGGCGGTTGGTGCGCCCGCACGGACTGGCGCCGGCGAGCCAGTGGCCTTGCCACTCGGTGACCAGACGCAGCAGCGGGTATTCCAGATCGAGCCGGGTCACCACCAGCTGACCGACGCCATCGCCGATGACCGGCTCGCCGCTGGCCAGATCGATGATCTCGATGAGGCAGCTTTCGTTGACGATGAAGCCTTGGCCGGGCTGGCTCTCATAGGCGATCACCCCCGCATCCTGCAGTAGTAGGCAGTTGAGCGCCCGGATGCCGTGCACCGCCTGCAGTGGCCGGGTATCGGGGTGGGAGGATTCGCACAGCAGGGCGCAGCGCAGGCTGTCGCTCGGCACGTCGGCCCGCTCTGCCGCTTCCAGCAGATCCAGCAGCACCGCCAGCGGCCCGACGAACCCGGTCGGCTCATAGCGCTGCAGCGCCTCCAGCTGGCGCCCGGTATCGTGGGGGCCGCAGGGCACCACGGGCGCACCCAGCTGGCGGGCGCCGTTGTCGAAGATGAAGGCGGTGGGGCTGATGTGGTAGTCGTGGCCGTTGAGCAATACCTCCCCGGCCTTGAAACCGGCGGCGAACAGGGCGCGCGCCGCCCCCCACCAGTCGGCGCCGGCGTACTCGGGAATGGCCAGCTGGCCCGGACAGGCGAAGACCCGCAGCGCCTGGCTGGCGGGGCGGCCGGTGAGGCCGGCAAAGGGCGGGTGAGCCTGTTGGGCGGCGAACAGTTCGCTGGCATTGAGCAGGGGCAGGCTGGTCAGCTCGCCCAGCTCCTGCAGGCGACGCTGGCGATAGGCACTGGAATAACCGGCGCAATACTGGCCGACATGGGTAAGCAGGTGATTGAGTTGATCCAGTTGTTGCTGCTCTCGCAAGGCGGAGGGGCGAATTTCCAGTCCATCGTAATAGTGCTGCATGAGGCCTCCTTGGTCGGCTGATCCTGCTCAAGGTTAGTCCAAAAGGCGAACGGGATCGGGGTCTGTGTCACATGACGGGAGTGGGGTAGACTGGAGCCCCTGCCATCCAGTTGAGGACGAGAGATCATGATAGCGATTGGCCAAGCCCTGCCCGTGGGCGAATTCACCTTCATCACCGCCGAGGGCAAGCAGCAGCGGGATAGCCAAAGCCTGTTTGGCGGCAAGCGGGTGGTGCTGTTTGCGGTGCCCGGTGCCTTTACCCCCACCTGTTCCAACGCCCACCTGCCCGGCTATGTGGTGCTGGCGGACAAGTTCAAGGAGCAGGGGGTCGATGCCATCTGCTGTCTGTCGGTCAACGACGCCTTCGTGATGAAGGCGTGGCAGGATGCCCAGAACGCCGAGGCCATCACCATGCTGGCCGACGGCGACGGCAGCTGGACCCGGGCACTGGGTCTGGCCAAGGAGACCGGGGCCTTTGGTGGCGTGCGCGCCCAGCGCTTTGCCCTCATCGCCAACGATGGCGTGGTCGAGCAGCTGTTCGTGGAGGCCCCTGGCAAGTTCGAGGTATCGGATGCCCAGAGCCTGCTGGCGGCGCTGTAAAATATCAATCGTCGTTTGATTTCTTCTTGAAATGGAAAGTCGGCCCGCTACACTGGGCCCACTTCTGCAAAGAGCCGGGCCATCGCCTGGCTCTTGCGTTTGCTGGCGATGGAATGGAGATGTTATGACCCTGGCTTTTGTTGCCCTGATTGCCGGACTGGCGCTGCTGGTCTGGAGTGCGGACAAGTTTGTCGATGGCGCCGCCGCCACCGCCCGTTATGCCGGCATGCCGCCGCTGCTGATCGGCATGGTGATCATCGGCTTTGGCACCTCGGCCCCCGAGATGGTGGTCTCCGCACTGGCGGCCTCCCAGGGCAACCCCGGCCTCGCGCTCGGCAACGCCTATGGTTCCAACATCACCAATATCGCCCTGATCCTGGGGCTGACCGCGCTGATCAGCCCCATCGCGGTGGCCTCCCAGGTGGTGCGCAAGGAGATCCCCATCCTGCTCGGCATCACCCTGCTCTCCGGCGCCCTGCTGCTGGACGGTCATCTGGACCGCACGGACGCCGTCATCCTCGGCGTGGTGTTCGTCGGCCTGATGGGCTGGTCGATCCGGGCTGGCATGCGCGGCAAGGGGGATGCGCTGGATGCGGAAACCGAGGAGAGCATCGACAGCGAGGGGATGTCTCTCAAGGCGGCCATCGGCTGGCTCATCGTCGGGCTGGTGCTGCTGATTGCGGCCTCCCGCCTGCTGGTGTGGGGGGCGGTGACCATCGCCCAGGCGCTTGGCATCAGCGATCTGGTGATTGGCCTCACCATCGTCGCCGTCGGCACCTCGCTGCCGGAGCTCGCCTCTTCGCTTATCGCCATTCGCAAGAACGAGCACGATCTGGCCCTTGGCAACGTGCTCGGCTCCAACCTGTTCAACACCCTGGCGGTGGTGGGGATCGCGGCGGGGATCCACCCGCTCGACGTGGTACCGGAAGTGCTCTCCCGCGACTGGAGCGTGATGATGGGGCTGACCCTGTTGCTGCTGGTGATGTGCCTGGGCCGCAAGGGGCAGGGGCGGATCAACCGGCTGGAGGGGGGCCTGCTGCTCGCCTGCTTCGTCGGCTACACCGGCTGGTTGCTGGCCAGTCAGTTCATCTAGCCGTTTGAGCTGGATGAAACGAAAGAGGGGAAGCCGCGGCTTCCCCTCTTTGCATTCGGCCTGTTGTCAGGCGACAGCCACCAGCTTCTGTCCCTTCTGGCTGCTGTCCAGAATCAGGATGCTCGCCTTGGGGAAGAAGTTGAAGGTGGAGGCCGAGGCCCAGGTGTAGGCCCCCATCACCCGGCCCACCACCAGCTCGCCGATGGCCAGATCCGGCAGCATGATGCCGTCACGGATCACGTCCACGCTGTCGCAGGTGGGGCCGGAGAGCACCGAGTTGTACAGCTCTCCGCGCGCCAGTGGGGTGCTCACCGGGTAGGTGACGTGATCGTAGAGCTGGCCGTTGTAGCTGCCGTAGAGACCGTCATCCAGGTAGTACCAGATCTTGTCGCCGCGATGGGCCTTGCCCATCACGCTGGAGACCGAGGTCATGGCCGGCGCGCTGATGAAGCGGCCCGGCTCGGCAATCTTCTGTACCGTGGCGGGCAGCTTGGCCAGCGCCTCGCGGATCGGCGCGCAGAAGCCGTCGATGTCGAACTCGCCGCCCTCATAATCCACCGGGAAGCCACCGCCGATATCCAGTACCCAGGGCTTGAGACCAAGCTCCCAGGCCTGCTCCATGATCTCGCGGCAGGCGTCGATGGCCTGCACGTGGCGGCGAGCGTGGGGCACCTGGGAGCCGACGTGGAACGACAGCCCCATCACCTTGATCCCCTTGGCGTGGGCCAGCTGCAGCAGCGGCAGCGCCTGTTCCGGGGTGCAGCCGAACTTCTTGGAAAGGTCGACCTTGGTCTCGGGGTTGGGGAAGCTGACTCGCAGCAGCAGTTTCACTTCATCCTTGTAGGGGATGAACTTCTCCAGCTCCAGCGGGTTGTCGTAGACAAACACGGTGCAACCGTACTCCAGCGCATAGCGGATGTCGCTGTCGCGCTTGATGGGATGGGTATGAATGCAGCGTCCCGGGCGGACACCCTGACTGCGCACCAGATCCACTTCGCCATTGGTGGCCAGATCGAAACAGGCCCCCTCTTCCTTCAAGACAGAGACCACTGCCTCGTGGGGCAGGGGCTTGAGTGCATAGTGCAATCGTACATCGGGCAGGGCGGCTGCCAGGGCCCGATACTGTTTGCGGACGGCTGCCTTGTCGAGCAGCAGCAGGGGGGAGCCGAACTGTTCAACCAGCTGACGGTAATCTTGTGCTACCAGGGTCTCGTTCATTCTCTTTTGGTCATCCTTAGGGGGCGTGATATGCCCAAGCCATATGGGGTTGAACCGGCGACGGCCGGCTCAGGCGAGCGGTCCGGAGGGACCAACCAGGCACATTGCATAACTCCATTGCAAAGTGCTTAGTTATGCGCGGGATTATCGGCTTATTGCGTTTGTGTGCAACCCTTTTGATTGGATATGTCGGCAAGTTTTTCTGGTCGAGACGAAATATCATCTTGATATGGCGGCCGTATCGGCTAGTGAAGCTGGGCGAACAGCGGCAGGTGGGAATAACTTATTGATAGTTAACGAACAAATAACAGATGGTTCGGTGCGAAAAAAAACGGCGGCCGGGGTGGCCGAGTGGGAGACAGCTCACACTTTTTGGATTACCATGCCCGCTTCCTAATCCAAACTAGTTCGGATGAAGGTAGCAGGAGAGCGATGGGCAACCATCCACCGAAGAAGTGAATCTTTCAGGTACCGGGCAACCGGTGTGGACTGCTACTGGACGATACTCTGGAGAGACCCGTTGAATCGGGCGCCGAAGGAGCAAGGCACCGTGATTGCATCGCAATCTGGCGCCGGAAACTCTCAGGCAAAAGGACAGAGGGGATGGGATGGTTGTACCTGAGCTTGGAACTGTTCACGATCGGTAGCGAGAGGTCGTCAGCAAGGCAAAGAGCAGCGCAGGAACCGGAGTGTATGTAAATACATGAGGCTTCCGAGCCGCGCATGAGCCTTGATCACGGCCTCGCAGCAAGAGTGTGAACAGGTTCTTGGCCCGCATCCGATCGCCTTTGGGGATCGCGACACCTATGGGAAGATCATCCTTCTCCTCCTTAATTTTTGTTTCTTAAGGAGGATGCATGTCATCAATTCAATCGGCGCTCGCCGCCATCGATAGCTTTATCTGGGGGCCACCCCTGCTGATCCTGCTGGTCGGGACCGGTATCTACCTTACCCTGCGTCTGGGTCTGCTTCAGGTGGTGCGCTTGCCGCTCGCCCTGCGGCTGGTCTTTGGTCGCGATCAGGGCCAGGGCAAGCAGGGGGATGTCTCCAGCTTCGGCGCCCTCTGTACTGCGCTTTCGGCCACCATAGGCACCGGCAACATCGTCGGGGTCGCCACCGCCATCAAGCTGGGGGGCCCGGGTGCCCTGTTCTGGATGTGGATGGCCGCCCTGTTCGGTATGGCCACCAAGTACGCCGAGTGCCTGCTGGCGGTGAAATATCGCCAGCAGGATGCCAACGGCCAGATGGCGGGCGGCCCCATGTACTATCTGGAGAAGGGGCTCGGCTCCAAGCCGCTGGCCAAGCTGTTCGCCCTGTTCGGCATCGGCGTCGCCTTCTTCGGCATCGGCACCTTCCCGCAGGTCAACGCCATCAGTGACGCCATGAGCCTCTCCTTCTCGGTACCCCGTGAAGTGACCGCCGTGGTGCTGACCCTGATCGTGGCGCTGGTGACCCTGGGGGGCATCCAGTCCATCTCCAGCGTGTCGAGCAAGGTGGTGCCCTTCATGGCCATCTTCTACATCGTCGCCTGCCTCGGTGTGCTGGTGAACAATGCCGCCGCCCTGCCGGAGGCGATCGCCCTGGTGATCGGGAGCGCCTTCACCGGCCATGCAGCCACCGGCGGCTTCGTCGGTGCCGGCATTATGCTGGCGATCCAGTCCGGGGTGGCGCGCGGGGTCTTCTCCAACGAGTCGGGGCTGGGTTCTGCCCCCATCGCGGCGGCGGCGGCCAAGACCGATTCGTGCGTGGAGCAGGGGCTGGTCTCCATGACCGGTACCTTCATCGACACCATCATCATCTGCACCATGACCGGTCTGACCCTGGTGGTGACCGGGGTGTGGAGCGGCGATGTGAGCGGCGCGGCCATGACCAGTCTGGCTTTTGCCCAGGGGCTCGATGCCCATGTCGGCCAGTATCTGGTGAGCATTGGCCTGTTGTTCTTCGCCTTTACCACCATCCTTGGCTGGAACTACTACGGCGAGCGCTGCACCGAGTACCTGTTCGGGGTGAAGGCGATCAAACCTTACCGCCTCATCTATCTGGTGCTGGTGGCGAGCGGTGCCTTCCTCCATCTGGATCTGATCTGGCTGCTGGCCGACATCGTCAACGGCCTGATGGCGGTGCCCAACCTCATCGGCCTCATCGGCCTGCGCCACGTGGTGATTGCCGAGACCCGCGCCTACTTCAGCCGGGATCGGGATACGGAGTCCGAGCCCGAGCCGCAGACGGCCTGACGCCGCGACCACCCATTCCAACGAAAAGCCACGACCCGGGTCGTGGCTTTTTTTATGGGCGTTTTTGATGAGGGGGCCGGTTGGGTGCCCGGCAGCAGGGCGCTGTGCTCACTCCTGGGTCAGCAGCGCGGTGAGCCGGGTTTGCACCCTCTCCACCAGCTCGCCCTCGCTCCCCTGCCAGTTTATGGCCTGCGCCAGGGTAGTGGAGGTGGCGGGGAGAAAGCGCAGCTCGCCGCCCGCCAGCTCGTAGAAGCGGCTCGCCATCCGGGTGCCTTGGTCCACGTTGCCGGCCACCAGCAGCATGGCCTGGGCCAGTACGGCGCCGTGGTGATCCTGACCCGGCGCCAGCCAGCGCTGGGCGGTGCCGGTCACCTTGCGACCCCCGATCACCAGATTGTACTGGCCATCGCAAAACGAGCCGGGCACGAAGTCATAGCTGCCCGCGAGACCGTATTCCCCCAGCAGGGCGAGCAGCGGCGCCCCCAGCAGCCGGTAGTAGTGAGCCAGATCCGTGGTGGTGCGAGGCAGCATGAGCGACAGATTGAGGATGCCGGCCCCGTGGGGCACGGCAGTGCCGCCGCTGTCGCGCACATGCACGGGCCAGCCCTCGGCGGCCAGCTGCTCGCAGGCAGCCTGGTAGCGGGGCAAACGGGTGTCCTTGCGGGTGACGATGAGGCATTGGGGCGCCTGCCAAAGGTGGGCGCGGGGCTGGCGGTCATGGGCGCATTCTCGCAGCCAGCGCTGCTCCTCGGCCAGGATCTGATCCGGGGTGTGGCTGCTGGGCAGGGGGGAAAGCAGGGTATAGGGCATGAAAGGCATCCTGAGCAGAGGCTGCCCAGCACACTACCCTTGGCAGCGAAGGAGGTAAAGCCCCGCATGGCGGGGCTTTGGTGCAAGGATGGCGGTGTGTCAGGCCTGTGCGGCGGCGCGCTTGGGCAGCAGCAGGTTCATGATGATGGCGGTGAGGCCGCCGGTGGCGACGCCGTAGGAGAGCACGCTCTTGGCCAGATCCGGCAGGTGCTGCAGCACTTCCGGCACCTGGGCCACCCCGAGGCCCATGGCCAGCGATACCGCCAGGATCATCAGGGCGCGGCGATCGAGCTCCTCGCGGGAGATGATGCGCACGCCGGCGGCGGCGATGGTGCCGAACATGACGATGGTGGCGCCCCCCAGCACGGGTTCGGGGATCTGCTGCACCAGGCTGGCCACCGCCGGGAACAGGCCGAGCAGCGCCAGCATGGCGGCGATGAACAGACCGACGTGGCGGCTGGCCACCCCGGTCAGCTGGATGACGCCGTTGTTCTGGGCGAAGGTGGACATGGGGAAGGTGGAGAACACCGCCGCCAGCATGGAGTTGGCACCATCGGCCAGCACGCCGCCCTTGATCCGCTCCATGTAGACGGGCCCTTCCAGCGGCTCGCCGGAGATGTCGGAGGTGGCGGTCATGTCGCCGATGGCCTCGAGCGCCGTCACCACGAAGATGATGGCGAGCGGCACGAACAGCTGCCAGTCAAAGCCGAGCCCGTAGTGGAGCGGAATAGGCACCATCAGCAGCGGGCCGTCGAAGGTGGGGGCGTTGACCTTGCCCAGCAGCAGCGCTACTGCATAGCCCACCAGCATGGCGAGCATGATGGCGGAGAGGCGCAGCCAGGGGTTGCGGCTGCGCTGCAGCAGCACGATGAGGCCGAGCACCAGCAGGGAGAGGAAGAGGTTGGTGTGGCTGGCGAAGCTGCCGTCCGCCAGGGCGCCGTAGCCACCCCCCATGCTGATGAGGCCCACCTTGATGAGGGTCAGGCCGATCAGCAGCACGACGATGCCGGTCACCAGCGGGGTGATGATCCGTTTGACCAGGTGCAGGAAGCGGCTCATCACCACGATGGTGAGGGCGGCCGCCAGCATGGTGCCGAACAGGGTGCCCAGCAGATCCTCGGTGGGCATGGCCGCCTGCTTGAGGGCGAGGCCGGAGGCGATGATGGGGCCGAGGAAGTTGAAGCTGGTGCCCTGTACCGAGAGCAGGCCGGAACCGAGGGGGCCGAAGCGGCGGGTCTGGATGAAGGAGGCGATGCCGGACATGACCAGCGACATGGAGACGATATAGCGGGTGTCGGCGGCAGGGAGGCCGAGGGCGTTGGCGATGATGAGGGGCGGGGTGATGATGGCGACAAACATGGCGAGCATATGCTGCAGGGCGGCGAACAGGGTCTGGGGCAGGGGCGGGACATCCTCTATGCCATAGACCAGTTCGCTGTGGGCTCGCCTGGGGGGATGGGCCTCTCGGGTTGCGCGTACGGCGGCAGCCTGTTCCATAAATACCTCGAATGTGTGGGGGAGGGGGCAGAAAATTGGGCGCTATTTTAGTGATTGAGAACGGGCTGACCAGCGCTAATTCGGGTTGTAACGGGTTTATTTTTTGATGGGTTGAAACGTTTGCGCGCGGCGATTATGATCCGCCGGTTTGTGTGACGGCGCTCGCCCGGAAATGGCGCCGGTTGCATAGGATTTTGCCGCCGCACGGCGTAGAATGAGCCCTCTGTTGCGATTTGGAGGCTCTGGATGCTGAAGCTGTCGGAGTTCTGGAGTGCCCGTGCCCACTCCGAAGATTTTACCCTGACCCGCATGGGCTTTATGACGGTGCGTCTTCGGCTGCTCACCTGTCTGTTGATGGTGGGCCTGCCCGCCTGGGCGGTGGTGGACTGGCTGACCTTGCCCTCCGCCCAGTTCGATGAACTGTTTCAGGCCCGGATCTTCTGCCTGCTCGCCCTCTCCCCGCTAATCCCCTTCTCCTACCTCATCCACTTCAGACGCGAACGCATGAAGCTGGCGCTCGGCTACCTGATGGCGGTGATGATGCTCTTCTCCCTCATCTGCCTGCACAGCTTCGGCGCGGATCAGGAGCTGCAGGCGGGCTACATGGCCTTCCCCTACCTGCTCATCAGCCTGTTCGCCATCTTCCCCATTCCGCTCTCCCTCGGCCTGCAGCTGGCGGGGGGCATTCTGGTCACCATGCTGGCCGGCAACTGGCTGCTGGTGGGGCAGCCGCTCTGGAGCGTGCAGACCCTCAACCAGATCTGGTTGCTGGGGCTGTTTGCCCTGGCCAGCAGCTGGGTGCAGTGCGGCCAGCTCAACATGTTGCTGCAGCTCTACCGGGAGTCCACCACCGACGAGCTGACCGGCATGATGAACCGCCGCCTGCTGATGAAACAGCTGGAGAAGGCGAGGATGAGCATGATCCGCAAGCAGGCGCCGTTCGCGGTGCTGCTGCTGGATCTGGACCGCTTCAAGCGCATCAACGACACCTTCGGCCATCTGGCGGGGGATGCGGTGCTCAAGGAGGTGGCGGCGACCCTGGCGGAGCAGCTGGAGCCCGGCATGGTGCTGGGCCGCTACGGCGGCGAGGAGTTTGCCATCCTGCTGCCCAACTGCGCCGAGCTGGCCCAGGCCAAGCGGGTGGCCGAGCGGCTGCGGGTGGCGGTGGAGGCGCGGCTGGTGAAGAGCCCCACCTCGGACGAACTGCTGGAGGTGACGGTGAGTATCGGCCTGACCCTGGCCCTGCGCGGCGAGGGGGTGGAGGATCTGCTCAACCGGGCCGACGAGTGCCTCTACATGGCCAAGATGGCCGGGCGCAACTGCGTGGTGGGGGAGCTGGGTGGTAAACCGGCACAGCCTGCCGCCATACAGACAGATGCCGCCTGAGGGCGGCATCTTGATTGAGCGGTGTTGAGCGGGCTCAGCCCAGCTGGTACTTGCCGGAGAGCTGCTGGGCCAGCAGCTTGAACATGTTGAACACCGCCATGGTCTTGCCGGTCGGGGTGCCATCTTCGGCCAGGAAGAACTCCCCCTTGAACACCAGGATCTCCCCCTTCTGCTCCACCGAATCGGCACGCATGCCGTGGATGAAGTCTTCGTGTTCCTTGATGATCTTGTTGGCCATCTCCAGCAGGGCAGTCTCGGTGATCAGCTCTTTCTGTGGTTGCATGCTCGTCTCCTTAAACGACTACTGGGCAGGGGCATAATGTCGCTGCACGCGGTGCGCCCTGCCTCTGATTGAAGAGGGGGCCAGCATACTGCAAACAGGGATTTTCTGTCATTGATATGACCCCGCATTTTCCCGCTTTGCTCTCTTCCCTTATCCCAGCACCAGATTTCTGAGCCAGCGGCGCTGGCGAATACGGCGCTGCACCAGCAACACCTTGCTGAGCTCTTCCAGCAACACCACCGCCACCACCCAGGAGAGGGGCCAGCCCAGCAGGTTGACCGCGCCCCAGGCGAGTGGCAGGCCGATGCACCACATGCCGACGATGTCGATGAAGATGCTGTAGTTCACATCCCCGCCCGAGCGCAGCACCCCTATGATGCCCACCATGTTGAACACCTTGAGCAGCATGCCCAGACACATGATGGCGAGCACCTGGCCGGCCTCCGTCATCAGCTCGCCCGGCAGGTTGCCGACCCACTGCAGCAGGTGGGTCTGCAGCAGCCAGACCGCGATCCCCACCAGCAGGGCACCGATGGGGGCGAGCAGCAGAAAGAGCTGGGAGTGCTGCCAGGCAACCTCGTACTCTTCCGCTCCGAGCCGGTGGCCGAGCAGGGTGGAGCAGGCCACCGCCAACCCGAAGAAGAGGGAGATGAGGATGCTCTCCAGCGTGCCGAGGGTGGTCATGATGGCCAGCGAGTCGGTGCCAAGGTGCGCGTAAAGAAAGCCGTAGAGCAGCATGCCGAAGGCCCAGAGCCCGTCGTGGAACAGGAGCGGCAGGGCGATCAGGGTAAAGCGCACCACCTCCTTGCGCTTGAAGGCGGCCAGCCAGTCATCTCTTCGCGGGATCAGGCGCGCCTCGTAGCGTCTCACGTAGAGCAGCAGCAGGGCCGTTTGCAGCAGCCGTGAAAGGGTGGTGCCCCAGGCCGAGCCGGCTACCCCCATCGCCTCGAAGCCGAAATGGCCGAAGATGAGGGCGTAGTTGAGGATGACGTTGGCGATGATGGCGATGATGCCGATGCGGGTGGGGGCGGCGGCATTGCCGACCGAACGCAGCGCCGACTCCAGCGGTACCACCACGGCGGTGCAGAGGATGGTGGCGCCGGTGATCATCAGAAACTGATCGGCCAGCTCGCGCAGCGCAGGCTCCTGGCTGGCAAAGCCGAGCACGCTGCCCGGTGAGAGCACGTAGACGAGGGCAAACGGCAGGCTCACCAGCAGGGCCCCCACCAGCGCCAGCGCCAGCGAGCGGCGCACCCCGGCCATCTCGCCGCGACCGTAATACTGTGCCGCCAACACCGAGACCCCGCCCGAGAGTCCTGCTATCACCAGCAGATTGAAGAAGAAGACCCGGTTACCCAAGCCGACCGCCGCCACAGCCGTGGTGCCAAGCTGGCTCACCATCATGATGTCGATGAGGCCGAGCAGGGAGAACATCATGGATTGCAGCGAGACCGGCAGGGCCAGCCGCCACAATCGGGTCATGAACTCACGATCGGTGGTTTGTTTTAAAATCGCTTGCCAATAATTCATTTATGTTAACCGGGTAGATAAAAAGCAAGGTTCGTCATGGGTATGATAGGGGGAGTGGCGGGCGGCTTCACTGTGAGCCTCTCTCGGCTTTCTTGTGTAAAACTATCCTGTTGAGGTGTTATGCCGTTTGTCAGCGAGTGTCTGGAAATTGCCCCGGCCTGCGAGGAGCGGATGCTGGGACGCGAAGGGCTGCCGCTGCTCGGCGAGGCGGGCATCTTCCTGACCGGGCTCTCGAACATTCGCGATCACTACCTGATCCGTCGCAACCGGCCGGAGTTTCACATCCTGATGGTGAGCCACGACGAAGGGGGCGCCCTGCTCACCGATGGTGGCGAGCAGCCCATCCCGGCCGGTTCGCTCATCTTCTTGCCGGCGGCAGTGCCCGGTGGTCTCAAGCTGGTGGGGGCGCAGTGGCGCACCAGCTGGATCCTGCTGGATGACGTGCCGCGCTGGCAGCACCTGCACCGGCTCGGCCACCGTATCTGGCAGGGGGAGGAAGGGGAGCAGCTCTATCACCTGCTCAGCCTGATGCAGGGGGAAGGCACTCGTTCACCGCTGCAGCCCCAGTTGCTCAGCCTGCTGCTGGCGCTCCTGGAGCGCACCCTGCAGGGGGAGGTGCGCGGCACCCCGGAGCTCAGGCTGCAGGCGCTGTTTCGGCGGGTGGAGGCGCGCCTCGACGAGCCCTGGAGCGTGGCGTTGCTGGCCGACCAGATGGCCTGCTCGGTACCCCATCTGCATAGGCTCTGCCAGCAGGCGTTCGGCATGGGGCCCATGGCGAAGGTGACCGAGCTCAGGATGAACAAGGCGCGCCAGCTGCTGCTCTACACCAACTGGCCCCTCGGCGAGCTGGCCGGTCGGGTCGGTTACAGCGACGGCGCCAACTTTGCCAACCGCTTTCGCCGGCTCACTGGTCTGACCCCCGGCGCCTTTCGTCGCCTGGGTCGCAAACCTTTTGCAACGGATGTGCAAACTCTTTGAAATTAATGGCGCAAGCCCATAGGATCGGCGGACTCCTTCGTCCAGGTCATCGTTTAGGTACCCGATCCATGTTTGAAGATAATAACCAGAAACGTCCCCTCTACATCCCCTATGCCGGTCCGGCCCTGCTGGAGACCCCGCTGCTCAACAAGGGCAGCGCCTTCACCAGCGAAGAGCGCAGCAACTTCAACCTCGAAGGCCTGCTGCCCCAGAATATCGAGACCATCGAAGAGCAGGCCGAACGGGCCTACCGTCAGTTCATGGCGTTCGGTAACGACATGGACAAGCACATCTACCTGCGCAACATCCAGGACACCAACGAGACGCTGTTCTACCGGCTGCTGACCAACCACCTGACCGAGATGCTGCCGGTCATCTACACCCCGACGGTCGGCAAGGCGTGCGAGGAGTTCTCCAACATCTACCGTCGCGCCCGCGGTCTGTTCATCTCCTATCCGGACAAGGACAGGATCGATGACATGCTGCAGAACGCCACCAAGCAGAACGTCAAGGTGATCGTGGTCACCGACGGTGAGCGGATCCTGGGCCTCGGCGATCAGGGCATCGGCGGCATGGGCATTCCCATCGGCAAGCTGTCGCTCTACACCGCCTGCGGTGGCATCTCGCCGGCCTACTGCCTGCCGGTGGTGCTGGACGTGGGTACCAACAACCAGCAGCTGCTGAACGACCCCTTCTACATGGGCTGGCGCAATCCGCGCATCTCGGGTGAAGAGTATGCCGAGTTCGTCGACGCCTTCATTCAGGCGGTCAAGCGCCGCTGGCCCGACATCCTGCTGCAGTTTGAGGACTTCGCCCAGAACAACGCCATGCCGCTGCTCAATCGCTACAAGAACGAGCTCTGCTGCTTCAACGATGACATTCAGGGCACCGCCGCCGTGACCCTGGGCAGCCTCATCGCCGCCTGCAAGGCCTCCGGCGCCAAGCTCTCCGAGAAGCGGGTCGCCTTCCTCGGCGCTGGCAGCGCCGGTTGCGGCATCGCCGAGCAGATCGTGGCGCAGATGAAAGCCGAGGGGCTGACCGATGCCCAGGCGCGCAGCCGGGTCTTCATGGTGGACCGCTTCGGCCTCATCACCGACAAGATCCCCAACCAGCTCGACTTCCAGCGCCGCCTCTCCCAGCCGGTGGAGCGCATCGCCGATTGGCCGGTGGGGGACAACATCTCCCTGCTGGAGGTGATGGAGCACGGTCGCCCGGACATCCTGATCGGGGTCTCCGGCCAGCCGGGGCTGTTCACCGAAGAGGTGGTCAAGACCATGCACAAGCACTGTGCCCGCCCCATCATCTTCCCGCTCTCCAACCCCACCTCCCGGGTCGAGGCGACCCCGGCAGATCTGATCCGCTGGACCGACGGCCAGGCGCTGGTGGCCACCGGCAGTCCGTTTGCACCGGTGGAGTACAAGGGCAAGCGCTACGTCATCGCCCAGTGCAACAACTCCTTCATCTTCCCGGGGATCGGCCTTGGCGTCATCGCCGCCGGTGCCACCCGGGTGACCGACGCCATGCTGATGTCGGCCAGCCGCGCACTGGCAGAGTGCTCGCCGCTGGTGAAGGGGGAGGAGGGCTCCTTGCTGCCGGATCTGGCGGACATTCACCAGGTCTCCCGCTACATCGCCAAGATGGTGGCCAAGACCGCCATGCTGCAGGGCAAGGCGGTACAGACCCCGGACGAGGTGATCGATCAATCCATCGAGGCCAACTTCTGGCGCCCCGAGTATCGCCGTTATCGCCGTACCTCCTTCTGATTTCTGCGGGAAGGCGCAAAGCAAAAGGGATGCCTCGGCATCCCTTTTTTGTGCATCGCGTTGTGGGTGGGCTTGCTCACCACTTGTTGTTATCTGCACCTCTTCACACGTCTGGCACTGTGCTCTCTTCGTGGCTGGGCTTACTGCTCGGCCGGGGCGGCGGCTTCGGGGGCACCCTGAGTGCCGGTGACCCTGACTTCTACCCGGCGATCCGGTGCCAGGCAGTCGATGAGGGCGGCCCTGGCCTTGATGGCATCACACTGGCTGCCGGTGACCGGGTTGCTCTCGCCATTGCCCTGGATGCTCACCTTGTCGGCGGGCAGCCCTTTGCCGATCAGGAAGTTGGCGACCGTGCTGGCACGGGCTTCCGACAGCGCCTGGTTGTTGGCATCCGATCCGATGCGGTCGGTGTAGCCCATCACCACGGCATTGCCATCCTTGGGCTTGACGTCGGCTATCTGCTGATAGAGCGACTCCAGCGCCTGCATCCCCTCCGGTTTCAGCTCCGCCTTGCCGAACGCAAACAGCACGTCCGAACTCAGGTTGAAGGTCTGATCCACCGGCTCGGGAGCGGGCGGTGGCGGGGGAACGACCATGGGCGCGGGGGCCGGTTCGACCGGTTTGCTGCGGTTGGGATGGATCACCAGCTCCAGGGTGGCGGTGCTGATGTCGCTGACCCAGCGCTGGGTGCCGCTGCCCACCTTGTCATTGTCGGGATCGTCGCCGACCCGGACCATGTAGCGGTAGCGGGCCTGGATGTCGACCCAGTCGTGCAGCTTGGCGGTGAGGCCGAGGCCGGCCAGCGGAGCCAGGTTGTTGTCGCCGCCGTTGATGGACTTGACGTGGTAGATATAACCGCCGCCCTCGGCGAACACCGAGAAGATATCCCCCAGTGGCAACCGACCAATCACCGACAGGGTGGCGCCCTGGCTGCTGAAGTCGTTGCCCTGCACGTCCCAGTCACCGGTGGACAGGTAGCCGAGCTCAGCCCCCAGATTCTCGGTAAAGTTGTAGCCGCCGAACAGGGAGAGCGCAGTGGCGTCCTTGCTCGCATCCTTGCCAAAGTCACCCAGATCGTGAGCGATGGCCCAGCCACCTCCCACCCCGGCGTACCAGTCGTTGTCCGGCGCCGCCTGTGCGCCCGTGGCTGCCAGTGCCAATGCAATCCAAACAGGTTTTACTCTTATGTTCATCGCGTATCCTCGTCGATGTCTGGTGTAGTAGGGCGTAAGCCCTGTTGTGTACAACCACCACTATTTATAGGCGATGCAGGGTTTTTAACCACTTAGGTGGTAGCGAGGCTGGCAATGAGCGGGGATCTGCGGGTCAGTCGAGGTGCTCAGGGTGAGCGCCAGGCAATAAAAAAGGAGGCCTGACGGCCTCCTTTTCGGTCACCAAGGTGACTTACTGGGTGACTTGCTGTACGCCGGTGACGCGCACTTCTACGCGACGATCCGGGGCCAGGCAGGCGATCAGCTGGGCCTTGGCCTTGATGCCGTTGCACTGGGTGCCGGTGACCGGGTTGGCTTCGCCACGACCTTCGATGGCTACCTTGCCAGCGGGCAGACCCTTGCCGACCAGGAAGTCGGCCACGGTACGGGCACGGGCTTCAGACAGCTTCAGGTTGTAGGCGTCGGAGCCGATACGGTCGGTGTAACCAACGACCACGGCGCTGCCATCTTTCGGCTGTACGTCGACGATCTGCTGATACAGGGTGTTCAGAGCGGCAACGCCTTCCGGTTTCAGGGTGGATTTGCCGAAGGCAAACAGCACGTCTGAGCTCAGGGCGAAGTTCTTGTCGACCACGACCGGCTCAGGAACCGGCTCGGGAGCCGGGGCCGCTACCGGTGCCACGTAAGTGGAGCGGTTCGGGTGCATCACCAGTTCCAGGGTGGCCACGCTCATGTTGGTTTCCCAGGTCTTCTGCTCGTCACCCAGGTTCCACATGTAGCGGTAACGGGCCTGCAGATCGATCAGGTCAGAGAGCTTGGCGGTCACGCCCAGACCGGCCAGCGGCGCGGTACCGTTGTCGCTGCTGCCGTTGCCGTTGACGTGGTTGAAGTAGGCGCCGCCTTCTGCAAACACGGAGAAGATGTCGCCGAGCGGCAGACGAGCCAGACCGGACAGGGTTGCGCCCTGGGTCTTGAAGTCAACGCCATCGACGCCACCCTTGCCGGCGTAGAGATAACCCAGCTCGGCGCCGAAGTTATCGTTGAAGTTGTAGCCGCCAAACAGGGAGAGCGCGGTGGCATCCTTGTCGGCATCTTTGCCAAAGTCGTTCAGGTCGTGGCCATAAGCCCAACCAGCACCGATACCTGTGTACCAATCGTTGGCAGCCTGAGCGGTGGAAGTCCCCATGGCCGCGATGGCCAGAGCAATCAGGGCGGGTGCCATTTTCATTTTCATCGTTTTATCCTCGTTGAGTTTGCCGTGCTAGGGCGTACTGCGCACTCTTCAGTTATACCGGTCACAAGTGACAATTCAGCTGCGACCGCCATGGTGAACCACGGTTGGCCTGAATGAAAAAAGAGATGGTTCCTGGATACTCACGAAGCCTTGGCTCCATGGACAACTAACCGGGCCGGAAGCACTTTTAATAGTTCATCCAATGCCTTACAAGCGGGGTTACTGTATTCTTTTGACTCGCGTTGATCAAGTTTCTGTACAGATATCCAGCGCTGGCGCGGCTCTGCACGGGGTGCTAGAAAACTGGCGGAGGGAAACGATTTGACAGAAAGTGACGCGCCTTGCTGTGTTTTTGGTCAGTTGGCGGCGAGGAGGCAAACAAAAGGGGATGCCGTGGCATCCCCTTTTCGCATCATCTGAACGGAGTCAGATTACTTCTGAACTTCTTGTACACCGGATACGCGAACTTCAACGCGACGGTCCGGAGCCAGGCAGGAGATCAGCTGAGCTTTGGCTTTCACGCCGTTGCACTTGGTGCCGGTGACCGGGTTGGCTTCGCCACGACCTTCAACAGCAACCTTGCTGGCGGCCATGCCTTTGCTGACCAGGAAGTTGGCAACAGTGCGAGCGCGAGCTTCGGACAGCTTCTGGTTGTAAGCGTCGGAACCGATGCGGTCGGTGTAACCAACGACAACAGCGTTGCCATCTTTCGGCTGGAATTCAACGATTTGCTGGTACAGACCGTTCAGGGCAGCAACGCCTTCCGGCTTCAGGCTGTCTTTGCCGAAGGCAAACAGCACGTCGGAGTTCAGGGCGAAGTTCTTCTCGACAACCTGCGGAGCCGGGGCCGGCGCTTCTTCAACAACCGGGGCCGGAGCCGGGGCTACGTAGGAAGTGCGGAACGGGTGGTATACGGCTTCCAGGGTCGCAACGCTCTGGTTGGACTTGTAGCGTACGTCGTCCGGGGCATCGCCTGCGTGCAGGTCAGCCACGTCCCACATGTAGCGGTAACGAGCTTGCAGATCCAGCGCGTCGTTAACCTTGTAGGTCACGCCCAGGCCGGCCAGCGGGGATACTTTGGTGTCGCTGGTGCCCAGACCGTCGGTGTGAGCCCAGTAGGCACCGCCTTCAGCGAAGGCAGAGAAGTCGCCGCCCAGCGGCAGACGAGCGATACCGGACAGGGTGGCACCCTGGTTCTCGTAACGCAGACCGTCGGTGTTGCCGCGGCCAGCGTACTGGTAGCCGAACTCGGTACCGAAGTTTTCGGTGAAGTTGTAACCGACGAAGGCGTTGGCAGCAGCAGCGTCTTCAGTACCAGCGTAACCGCCACCACCGATCTTGTTCAGACCGTTGAAGTGGGCAGCACCGGCACCGGCACCGAAGTAGATGTCGTCAGCGGCGTGAGCTGCAGTTGCACCCATGGCAGCCATGGCGATGGCGATCAGGGAAGGAGCCATTTTCATCATAAAAAAATCCTCGTTGAGATGGCACGTTGTTCACGTGCTTCGCACTTTTTAATTTATGTAAGCTGCAGGCTCTGCCGAACAACAGCGTTGAGTCTGGCAGGGATCCCGGATCCATCCGGGAGGCACACATTCCTGGTGCACAAGCGAGCGGGTGGCAGCGTAAGCAATGCCTTCAACCCTTCACGAACAGCTGATGTCATTCCGATGACGTGGCGCACTCTATGCCGATTTCAAAACATGATCAAGCTCACACATAATCCATATGGCAAATTGTGTCGTGTGGATAACTGGCTGT
Organism: Aeromonas sp. 1805; assembly: GCF_013085525.1. Lineage (NCBI taxonomy): Bacteria > Pseudomonadati > Pseudomonadota > Gammaproteobacteria > Aeromonadales > Aeromonadaceae > Aeromonas > Aeromonas sp. 1805. Next base: position 2,919,685 of record NZ_CP038515.1, read on the forward strand.
TTATCCAAATTAATTAGTGATCCAAATAGGCTCGGTGCAGTCTCTTCTCGAGTTTCATATAGGCCTGAACCCAGTCAGATTGCGCCATGGCGGGAAATTCCCTCGCCTGGAACACGGCCAGGTAATCGGCCTCGGTTGCTTCGCACAGTAAGGGTGTAAAACTGCACAAAAAATGACGGGCCAGGTAGGGATCGAGCGGCCAGATGTTGAGGATGGCCCGCGCCACAGGCTGTACTGCAGCTGAACAGCAAAAATGCAGGTGGCCTGCTTCGAGCCAGTCGGCCATCTCGGCCAGACCGTTGACGGGGACTAGGCCGCCATCGCCCGACTCTTTGGCCAGCACCAGTTGCTGGCCATTGCCAAGCAGCAGGGTTCCATCTTCCTGCATGACGCCGTCGTGACTGCGCAATGGCAGCCCGGTTGCGGGCCGCTCAAGAAACAGGCTGCTCTTGTCATCGAGCGCAGCCAAAACTGCTGCCGCCTGATCGTGCAGCGCGGCGGGCAACCAGAAGGCCTCGGCACGAGTCTGCTGGCCTTGCTGCAGTTGACGAGCGAGTTCTGCGGGGGTGGTGACAGGGTGTAAACAGGAGATTATGCCGGGAAGCGCCATGAGTTCTTACTCTTAAGGGATAGCCGGCGAATTATACGAGTTATTCCTGTGGCAACAATAAAGGTTTCTTTTCGAGACTGTTTACCTGAGGCGGTTGAGCGATTACCATCCCCGATGTTTGCAAGGGTTGTCGTCGAAAGACGCTGATTAAAGATAGAGGCTCGACCATAACGAGTCCGTTCAAAACTGATACACTTGACTACGAGTCGTCGCGAAAAATAAAGGTGGAGTCAATCCGCCGTACGGAGTATGGAACACATGAATTCAAATATCGTAACTGTTGGCAAGAAGATCCGTCAGATCCGTGAAGCGGTCGGCCTGAGCCGTCCCAAGTTTGCAGATCTGCTGGGCGTTCCCCCGACCACCCTGAAGAACTACGAACTGGGTTATCGTGAAGTTGGTGGCGCCTTCCTGGTGGCACTGGCTCATCACCCGGAACTGCACAAGTTCACCCTCTGGCTGCTGGCTGACAAAAAAGTCGCCGAAATCGGTCAGATCGGCCCGGACGATATTGCCAAGGCTTGATTTGATTGAGCTTTGACAAAAATGCCGCCATCGAGGCGGCATTTTTTTATCCATCAAAGAACCCACGAAATTAATTAAATTTGGCTAATTGTGCTCTCACCAAGGCTTTTCACGAAAATACCTTGGCAAGCCGGATTAATCCTCAGAAAATTCTGACCGCTAAAATTAGCGGTATCCCTCGCATGATGCGCACAGTGAGACAAGCATGAGTCAAATCACCCCCAAGGCCAGAGATGGCTTTACCAGCAAATTCGGCGTCCTTGCCGCCACCCTGGGCTCAGCCGTCGGGCTGGGAAATATCTGGAAGTTTCCCTACCTGACGGGCGAAAACGGCGGCGCCGGTTTCCTGCTGGTCTATGTCATCGCGACGCTGCTGGTTGGCCTGCCGGTGATGATCTCCGAGATCATGCTGGGGCGCAAAGGCAAGTCCGATGCCGTCACCACCCTCAGCAAGCTGGCTCCCAAGGGGCAGCCCTGGTGGTTGATCGCGGCCATGGGGGTGCTGGCCGCCTTCCTTATCATGTCTTTCTATTCTGAAGTAGCGGCCTGGGTCTTTGCCTACATCTTCAAGGCCGTTGACGGCTCCATCCTGTCGACCGATCCCAAGGTGACCGGGGCGGCCTTCGGGGCGCTGATCAGCGACCCGCTGCAGAGCCTGCTCTGGCAGTGGCTGGTGCTGGCGCTGATGGGCGGCATCCTGCTGATGGGGGTCTCCAAGGGGATCGAGGCGGTAACCAAGAAGCTGATGCCGGTGCTCTTCATCCTGCTGCTCGTTATCGGCATCCGCAGTCTGACCCTGCCGGGGGCGAGCCAGGGGCTGCATTTTCTGTTCTCACCGGATTTTTCCAAGATAACGGCCGGGGTGGTGCTGACCGCCATGGGGCTGGCCTTCTTCAAGCTCTCCATCGGCATGGGTTGCATGATGACCTATGGCAGCTACTTTCGGAATGATCAGAACATCCCGCTGACCACTTTCCGGGTGATGTGCGCCGACCTGTTCGTCTCCATGCTGGCCGGCATCGCCATCTTCCCGGCGGTATTCGCCTTCGGTTTTGAGCCCACCGCCGGTCCCTCCCTGCTGTTCATCACCATTCCGGCGGTCTTCGCCAGCATTCCGTTTGGCCACCTGTTCATGGTGCTGTTCTTCGTGCTCTCCGCCATCGCCGCCACCGGCGCCATGCTCTCGATTCTGGAAGTGCCGGTCTCGGTGGTGTCAGAACGATTTGGCATGAGCCGCCCCAAGGCGACCCTGCTCAACCTGCTGGTACTGGGAGCGGTGGGGTCGACCTGCGCGCTCTCCAACAGCTCGCTGGCGGACGTTCATATCGCCGGCAAGACCTTCTTCGACCTGTTCGATTTCGTCTCCTCCAACGTATTGATGCCTCTTGGCGGTATCTTCCTCTGCCTGTTTGTGGGCTGGGTGTGGGGCTTTGAGCGAATGAAGGAGGCGCTGACCAACGGCGGCGAGCTGGAGCTGGCGATCCTCAAGCCGCTGTTCTTCATCATCCGTTACGTGTCGCCGCTGTTGATCCTGATCGTGATGCTCAAAGGGTTGGGGCTGTTCTAGCCAGCAGGGTTGGGCCCACAGTTCCCACAGCAAAAGAGCGCCACAAGGCGCTCTTTTTGTTGGTGATGACGATCCGGTGAACCGCGCTAGAGCACACCGAGGCGGCCGAGCTCATCCTTGAGCTGGTCGAGGTTGCGCTCGACGCAGGCTTCGCCCTCGTTGATGGCGTCGCTGGCGCGGTGGAAATCCATGATGGAGAAGCTGCCAAGGCGCGGGCAGAGCTGGATCTCGGGCGGGTCACCGGCCATCCGGGCGCGGGTGATGCGCTCCTGCATGATGTTGATGGAGCCGGTCATCACGCTCCACATGCCCGGCGTGTTGGGGCTGTCGCCCCGGTTGAACCACTGGCTGAAGCGGTTGCCGCCGCTCGGCTCATCCGGCTCGTCGGTCCAGGGCTGGTGCATGTCGGCGTTGAGGTTGACGGCGATCACCACCTCGGCCCCCATGGCGCGGGCCAGCGAGATGGGCACCGGGTTGACCACGGCGCCGTCCACCAGCCAGCGATCCTCGACCCGGGTCGGGGTCAGGATGCCGGGCATGCCGCAGGAGGCGCGCACGCACTGGCGCAGCGGCCCCTGCTGCAGCCAGATCTCGCGGCCGGTGTCGAGCTCGGTGGCGACGCAGGCAAAGGGCAGCGGCAGCGTTTCGATGGCGGGATCGCCGAGGTGGTTGGCGGCGATGCCGAACACCTTCTCGCCGCGAAACAGGCCGCCGGAGAGGGCCGGATCGAGCAGGCTGACCACCTGCAAGCGGTTGAAGCCGCGTACCCAGCTCTCCAGCTTGTCCAGTTCACCGGCGGCATAGGCGGCGCCGACAAAGCTGCCGATGGAGCATCCTGCCACCAGATCCGGTTTGACGCCGAGCCGCTCCAGCGCCCGTAAGATGCCGATGTGCGCCCATCCACGGGCTGCGCCGCTGCCAAGAGCCAGTCCCACACGGGGTTTTCGTGCCACTTTGTCTCTCCAGGAGTGAGTGAGAAAGCCAGCTTACCCGCAGTTGCCGGCGCCGTCATCCTGCCAGCGTTCGCTGCGATTGCGACCGTTGGCCTTGGCCTGATAGAGCGCCACGTCGGCCCGCCGAATGGCCTCCTGCAACTGGGTATCGGTGGTGCTGTGGTGGTAACCCAGGCTGACGGTCACCGCCAGGGCCGGCGCCAGCTCCTGCCAAGGGTGGCGGGCGATGCGCAGACGCAGCTGCTCGGCCAGCTGGTCGAGTGGTTCCCCCCCTTTGGCCGCCAGCAGCAGAAACTCCTCGCCGCCCCAGCGGATCAGGGCGTCTTCCCGCCGCAGGTGCTGCTGGCACAGGCGCACCAGATGGATCAGCACCTGATCGCCCACCTCATGGCCAAAACGGTCGTTGACCTGCTTGAAGTGATCGCAGTCGAACATGATCACCCCGACGCTGCCCCCGAGCTGCTGATGGCGGCGCTCAAACTCGTCGAAGTAGTGGCGGTTGAAGGCGCCGGTCAGGGCATCGTGGCGAGAGAGATAGTCCAGCTGCCGGTTCAGGCGGCGGGACTTGAGATTGGCAAGCACGGCCCAGGCCATGAAAAACAGGGCGATCAGGGTCGGAGCGGACTGGCAGAGCAGGGCCCACAGCAGGGAGGACAGGGGGATGCGGTGGAGCAGGGTGAGCTCGGTGTCAGGAATGGCGTACTGGAACTGAAACGCCCCCTGCTGCCAGCGGTAGCCATCCCGAGCCGTTGACGGCTTTGGGACGAAGTCGACCTCCTGATTGCTGCTGGCGAGGATCTGCTGATGCTGGTTGACCAGAAACAGGGTGCCTATGCCGGGGGTGGATTCGCGCAGCAGCTGCTCCAGCCGGGAGAGCAGCACGTCGATGCTGATGACGCCCACCAGCACCTGATCCTTCACGATTGGCTGTGACAGGGTGATCATCTGGCCCGCGCCGGCAAAGTCCTCGTAGGGGCGCGAGACGGTGGCGTGCAGGCTCTTCTCCTTCTGTTTCAGGGCATCCTGCCAGTAGGACTTGAGATAGATGTTGCGCCGAAAGTGAAACTGGCTGGCGGGAACCCAGGGGTAGAGATAGACGAAATCATCGACCCCGGTGAAGTAGAGCCAGCCGACCTTGTCCCCCAGCAGCTTGCTGGCGGTGGAGAGCAGGGGGGAGAGGCTCAGCGCCAGGTGCAGCCTGGCGGCGCGCTGGCTGCCGGGGGCCGGCAGCGGCCCCAGTCCGGTCAGGTTGCCGCTCAGCCCCTTGGGCAGATTGGCGGGCACCTTATCCAGCGCAAAGCCCTGGTCACCATTCTCCCGCAGGGCGCCGTAGAGCTGCTGGGTGAGGGCGGATTGCGGGTTGCTGCGCAGCCGCTCCTCTGCCTGACCGCGCATTGCCTCGAGAAAGGTTTCCATCTGCTGAAACTGGGATTTCAGACGGGAGGCAGTGCTGAGGGTGTCGCTCTGATAATGGTCGGTGACCTGGGTCAGGGTCAGCTTGAGAGTGATGGCCAGCAGCAGGGCGACGAAGGCGCAGAGCAGCCATTGCAGGCGACAGTTAACAAAATGAGATCTGGGTTCAGGCATAGGCGTTAGGCGGGATCCGGACAGGTTCGGAGCATCAGTTTAGGGCACAATCGTGAAGCCCGTCTTCTGCTACTGCTATTTCAATCAAATATCGCCGTTTCTGTTACGTTTTGTCACATTTATACATAGTCACGGCATAGTCAGGGGGTAACATGGTGACCATCATTGATGAAGTGCCCTCTTTTCTCTTAATTTCATGGATTGCTTGATGAAAATGCGTATATGGCTGGTGCTTGCCTGCCTCTCTCTGCTGATTTCCGCCGGCTGGTATTACCGCCACTCCGCCCCTGCCGGCAAACCCCAGCCACGTCAGGTCAACATCAGGGCGCAGACGGTCAGCCAGAGCCTGGCCGAGCCCTCCATCAAGCTGGTGAGCAAGCTGGCCGCCAACCGCTCCGTGGTGATAAGCCCGGAGGTGACCGGCCGCATCGTCAAGATCGCGGTGCGCTCCGGCCAGCAGGTCAAGCAGGGGGATGTGCTGATCGCCCTCGACGCCGGCAAGCAGCAGGCGGAACTGGCCGAGCAGAGCGCCAGCGTGCGCGACGAGAGCCGCAAGCTGCGGGACATGCGCCGGCTGGTGCCGCGCGGTGCCATCACCACCTCGGAGCTGGAGGGGCAGGAGGCCACGGTCGCCCAGGCTCAGGCCCGCGCCGATGCCGCCAAGTACGAGCTCTCCCTGCGCACCCTGCTGGCGCCGTTCGACGGCTCGGTCAGCCTCATCGATCTGAGCGAAGGGGCCCTGGTCAACAGCGGCGATACCCTGCTCCACCTGGACGAGCTGGCCAAGCTGCGGCTCGATCTGGCGGTGCCCGAGCGCTACCTCTCGCTGCTGCGCCCCGGCATGGCAGTGACGGCGACCAGTTCGGCCTGGCCGGACCAATCTTTTCGCGGTGTGCTGGAGACGCTGGACAGCCGCGTTTCCAACGATACCCAGAACATCAAGGCGCGGGTGATCATCCCCAATCCAGATGGCCAGCTGCGCCCCGGCATGCTGCTCAACGTCGAACTCTCATTGCCGCCACAGAAGATGACCCTGATCCCGGCCCAGTCGGTGGAGTATGCCGGCGAGCAACGCTTCGTCTATCGTCTCGAACCCAATGGCAAGGTCAAGCGGGTGCCGGTGGTGCTGGGGGATACCCATGGCGAAGAGGTATGGGTGACCGAAGGGCTCAAGGTGGGCGATCGCATCGTGGTCGAGGGGCTGGTCAACCTGCGTGACGGCGTCAGCGTGCACGATCTGGCGGAGGTCAAAGGCTGATGTGGCTCTCCGATATCTCTGTCCGCCGCCCGCTGGTGGCGGTGGTGCTGAGCGCGCTGCTCACCGTGTTCGGTCTGGTGGCGTTTTCCAAGCTGACGGTACGGGAGATGCCCGACGTGCAGACGCCGTCCGTCTCCATCACCACCATGTACGAGGGGGCCGCCCCCGCCGTCATGGAGAGTCAGGTCACCAAGCCCATCGAGGATCAGCTCTCCGGCATCAGCGGCATCAAGAACATCAACTCGGTGACCCGCAAGGGGCGCTCTGTCATCACGGTGGAGTTCAAGCTCGGCTGGAACATGGTGGAGGGGATCTCCGATGTGCGCGACGCCATCTCCCGCGCCCGTCCCAAGCTGCCGGACGAGGTGGATGAACCCCTGGTCACCAAGGACAACGGCAACGGCGACGTGGCGGTCTGGCTCAACTTCAGCAGCACCCAGATGGACCGCACCGCCATGACCGACTACGCCAACCGGGTACTGGTGGATCCCTTGAGCCTGGTGGACGGGGTGAGCGAGGTGTCGCTCTCCGGCGATCTGACCCAGGTGATGTACGTGCGGCTGCGGCCATCTGACATGGCGGCGCGCGGCGTCACGGTGGCGGATGTGCAGGACGCCCTCAAGCGCGAGAACATCGAGCTGCCGGGCGGCGAGATCCGCAACAACAGCATGACCATGGCGGTGCAGATCGCCCGGCTCTACCACACCGCCGCCGATTTCCAGGCGCTGCAGGTGCGCACCGCCACCAACGGCCAGAGCATCTATCTGGCCGACATCGCCGATGTGGAGGTGGGCGCCAAGAACGAAGACAGCGCTTACCAGCGCAACGGCCGTGAGAGCCTGGGGATCGGCATCGTCGCCCAGTCCACCGCCAACCCGCTGGCGGTGGCGCAGGGGGTCGAGAAGAAGATGGCCGAGATGCAGCGCTTCCTGCCGGAGGGGGCAACGCTGGAGGTCGACTACGACTCCACCATCTTCATCAAGCAGGCCATCGACGAGGTGTACGAAACGCTCGCCATCTGCGCCGTATTGGTGGTGGCCGTGCTCTACCTGTTCCTGGGGCAGGGGCGTACCACCCTCATTCCGGCCATCACGGTGCCGGTCTCCCTTATCTCCGCCTTTATCGGGGCCTGGTATCTGGGCTTTTCCATCAACCTCATCACCTTGTTGGCGCTCATTCTCGCCATCGGTCTGGTGGTAGATGACGCCATCGTGGTGGTGGAGAACATTCACCACCATCTGCAGCGCGGTGAGCCGCCCCTGCTGGCCGCGTGGCACGGCACCCGCGAGGTGGGCTTTGCGGTGATCGCCACCACCGCCGTGCTGGTGATGGTGTTCGTGCCCATCGCCTTCATGGATGGCATGGTGGGCCGGCTCTTTACCGAGTTCGCCATCCTGCTGTCGCTGGCGGTGCTCTTCTCGTCGCTGATCGCGCTCACCCTGACCCCGGCCATGGGCTCCTGGCTGATGCGCTCGGTGGATCGGCCCAACCGGCTGACGGCGGCGCTCGATCGCGGCCTCGGCTGGGTGGAGACCCACTACCGCCGGCTGCTCGGCTGGATGCTGCACCATTCGCGCTGGACCCCGCTGGTGCTGGTGCTCTGCCTAGGCGGCATCGGCGCCCTGTTTGCCCAGTTGCCTACCAGCCTGACCCCGACCGAGGATCGGGGCGTGCTCTACGTGTTCGTCAAGGGGGCCGAGGGCACCAGCATCGAGCGGATGAAGCGCAACATGCAGCAGGTGGAGGCGGCCATCATGCCGCTGCTCGGCAAGGGGGTGGTGCAGGCCATGAGCTTCAGCACCCCGGCCTTCGGCCGCGGCGGCGATCAGACCGGCATGGCGATCATCCAGCTCACCGACTGGGCCGAGCGGGATGAGACCGCCACCGAGTTCGCCAAATCCCTGAGCGGGCGGCTGGCCGGCATTCCGGACGTGATGATCCGCACCTTCCAGCCGGGCTTTCGCGGCGGCTCCACCGCGTCGGTGCAGTTCGTGCTGCAGGGCTCCGATTACGCCGAGCTCTATCAGCAAGGGCTGGCCCTGAAAGAGGCGGCAGCCCAGAGTGGCCTGATGGAAACGCCGGATCTCGACTATGCCGAGAAGACCCCGGAGCTGCAGGTGACCATAGAGCGGGATCGGGCCAACCAGCTCGGCATCCCGGTCTCCACCGTCGCGAGCTCCCTGCAGGCCCTGCTCGGCGGCATCAGCCAGACCACCTATGTCGACAGAGGGGAGGAGTACGACGTCTACCTGCGCGCCAACCAGCGCGACTTCAACGGCGTCTCCGACTTGAGCCGCATCTACCTCAAGGCGGCCAACGGCGAGATGGTGACCCTCTCGACCCTGGCTACCGTCAAGCAGGTGGCGAGCCCGCAGCGCCTCAACCACTATCAGCGCCAGAAGGCGGTGACCCTGACCACGGATCTGGCGCCGGGTCACACCCTGGGCGAGGCGCTGGATTACCTCGACGGCTGGGCCAGCGCCAACCTGCCAAGCGGCATGACGGTGGATTATGCCGGCGAGTCCAAGGACTATCGCGACAACCAGGGCGAGATGGTGATGGTGTTCGGTCTGGCCCTGCTGGTGGTCTATCTGGTGCTGGTGGCCCAGTTCGAGAGCATGCTGACCCCGGCGGTGGTGATGGTGACGGTGCCGCTCGGTATCTTCGGCGGTCTGCTCGGCCTCTGGCTGACGGGGCAGGAGATGAGCATCTACAGCCAGATCGGCATGATCATGCTGATCGGCATGGTGACCAAGAACGGCATCCTGATCGTCGAGTTCATCAACCAGCTGCGCCAGCGCGGCGAGGGGTTCGACGAGGCGATCATCGCAGGTTCGGTGCGCCGCTTGCGCCCGATCCTGATGACCTCGCTCACCGCCATCATAGGGGCCGTGCCGCTGATGCTCTCCATGGGGGCGGGGTATGAAAGCCGGATGTCGGTGGGGACAGTGGTCTTCTTTGGGTTATCGCTCGCGACTCTGGTGACCCTGCTGTTGGTGCCCGCCATCTACCATCTGCTGGCCAAGCGGGCCGGCATGACCGGGGCGCGGGATCAACTGGTGGACGAGGCGCTGGCGGCCAGCGAGGCCGCCTCGCAGCAGGACAAACCGGCGGCCTGATGCCTACACCCATATAGGTGAAAGCAACGCAAGCTGATGGCATCCTCGGGTGAGCAGGTTAATATGTAGCCAGTTTAACGTTGAGGTGAACATATGTTGCCATCAGCCATTTATGAACCGCTGCCCTTTGCCTATATGGGCAGCGGTTTGCTGTTGTTGGGGATTGCCGATCAGCCGGGGCTGTTGCTGGCCGGGTTGGCATTCTATCTGGCCGGTTCGCTGGCCTGGTTTCGACGCGGCGCCTATCGCCGGCCCGACAAGCTGCAGCTGCGAAAGCAGGGCTGGCCGTTGTGGCTCTACGAGAGCCGGCCGTTCGCGCTGATCCTGCTGGGCCTGCTGATGCTGCGCCTGGCCACCCACCCGGTCTTCCTGGCGCCCGCCTTGGTCTGGTGCCTGCTGGGCGGCTATCAGTTGCTGCAGCGCCACTACAACCGCATCGTGCTGGCCCGCGTCCTGGCCTGAGCCGACAATCAACCCGCACTTTTCAGGCGAGCCCCGCTGGCTCGCCTTTTCCGTATCTATCGTAGGGGCAAAAAGCCGTCGCCCCCGCCTTGCTCTGCCGGTATAATGCGCGACCCGAATTGTTCCAGGTGGTCAAAATGCAGCCGGTTACCAACCTCTTCTCCTATCCCCGTTACTGGGCCGAGTGCTACGGCACGGCGCCCTTCCTGCCCATGTCCCGCGCGGAGATGGACAAGCTTGGCTGGGACAGCTGCGACATCGTGCTGGTGACCGGGGACGCCTACGTGGATCACCCGAGCTTCGGCATGGCGGTCATTGGCCGCATGCTCGAATCCCAGGGCTTTCGGGTCGGCATCATCGCCCAGCCGGACTGGTCATCGAAAGATGACTTCATGCGCCTGGGCAAGCCGAACCTCTTCTACGGGGTGACCGCGGGCAACATGGACTCCATGATCAACCGCTACACCGCCGACAAGAAGCTGCGCCACGACGACGCCTACACCCCGGGGGACGTGGGCGGCAAGCGGCCGGACCGCGCCACCCTGGTCTATACCCAGCGCTGCAAAGAGGCCTATAAAGAGGTGCCGGTGGTCATCGGCGGCATCGAGGCATCCCTGCGCCGCATCGCCCACTACGACTACTGGTCCGAGACCATCCGTCGCTCCATTCTGATCGACGCCAAGGCCGACATCCTCATCTACGGCAACGCCGAGCGGCCGCTGATCGAGGTGGCTCACCGCATCGCAGGCGGCGAGACCATCGACACCATGCAGGACATTCGCGGCACTGCCGTTATCCGCAAGGAGCCGTTGCCGGGTTGGCGCGGGGTGGATTCGAGCAAGCTCGACCAGATTGGCCGCATCGATCCCATTCCCAATCCCTATATGGAAGGGGCGCCCTGCGCGGACGACGAAGGGACGGCGCCGGTGGAGCAGGAGGCCAAGCCCATCCTGGTGCAGCCGCCCAAGCAAAAACCCTGGGAGCTGACCTATGTCAAGCTGCCGGCGTTCGAGCGGGTCAAAGAGGACAAGGTGCTCTACGCCCATGCGTCGCGCATCCTGCACCACGAGACCAACCCGGGCTGCGCCCGCGCACTTTCCCAAGCTCATGGTGATCGCATCATCTGGGTCAACCCGCCTGCCTTCCCGCTCGAAACCGACGAGATGGACGGGGTGTTCGGCCTGCCGTACCAGCGGGTACCGCACCCGGCCTATGGCAACGAGAAGATCCCGGCCTACGACATGATCAAGACCTCGGTCAACATCATGCGCGGCTGCTTCGGCGGCTGCTCCTTCTGCTCCATCACAGAGCACGAGGGGCGCATCATCCAGAGCCGCTCGGAAGAGTCGATTCTGAAAGAAATCGAAGAGATCCGCGACAAGGTGCCGGGCTTTACCGGCGTCATCTCGGATCTGGGCGGCCCCACCGCCAACATGTACAAGTTGCGCTGCAAGAGCCCCAAGGCCGAGCAGACCTGTCGGCGCGCCTCCTGCGTCTGGCCGACCATCTGCCCGCACATGGACACCGACCACAGCCCGACCATCAACCTCTATCGCAAGGCGCGCGACCTCAAGGGTATCAAGAAGATCCTGATCGCCTCCGGCGTGCGTTACGACATCGCGGTGGAAGATCCGCGCTACATCAAGGAGCTGGCCAAGTACCACGTCGGCGGCTACCTCAAGATCGCGCCGGAACACACCGAGGAGGGCCCGCTCTCCAAGATGATGAAGCCGGGCATGGGCAGCTACTACAGCTTCAAGGAGCTGTTCGACAAGTATTCCAAAGAGGCGGGCAAGCAGCAGTACCTGATCCCCTACTTCATCTCCGCCCACCCGGGCACCACGGATGAAGACATGGTGAACATGGCGCTCTGGATCAAGTCCAACCGCTTCAAGCTCGATCAGGTACAGAACTTCTACCCGTCGCCGCTCGCCAACGCCACCACCATGTATTACACCGAGAAAAACCCGCTCAACAAGGTGAGCCGCCAGGGCGGGGACGTGTTCGTGGTGAAAGGGGAGCGTCGTCGTCGCCTGCACAAGGCGCTGCTGCGCTATCACGATCCGGCCGGCTGGCCGATGATCCGCGAAGCCCTGCTGGAGATGGGCAAGGGTCACCTGATTGGCAACGGCCCCGACTGCCTGGTGCCGCCGGAAGGCCGTGGCGAAGCCAAGGCCGAACGCAGCCGTAGCAAGGGCCTGAAACCTGCCCTGACCCGCCACAGCGCCATCACCCATCAGCGCAGCAACGGGACGGGCAACAAGGGCGCCCGCAGCGAGGCCGGTGCAGGCAATGCCCCAGCGGCCAGCAGAAATGGCGGCAAGGCCGGCAATGGCAAACCGATGGGATCCCAGCTCCAGAAAGAGGCTGGCAACGGCAAGTCTGCTGCACAGGGTGCTGGGCAGGGGGCAGGGCAAGGTAAACCGGCCGGCAAACCCGCCCATAAGGGCAAGGCGCCAACCCGCGCCGGTTCTGCCAAGCCCGCCACTCAGGGCGGCAAGCCTGCGGCCAAAGGAAATGGTGCCAAGCGACCGGCTCGGTGATATTTCCTGATTGGAAAGCGATAGAAATAAAAAAGGCGACCGAATGGTCGCCTTTTTATATGAGAGAGGTTCTAACAGTGGAGTTTATTTTGTTACCACATTTCTCCCAAGCTACCATCTCTTAAATAGTATTTTTTTCCATCAATAATACTCTTTATGACTGCTTGAATATGAATAGGTTGTGTTTCTAAGTTTATATTCATGGCATGTTCTTTTAATCTTTCGATATTGATCATGTCATAAAAGTCATCTTTCTCAATTTTTACATAGGGTCCATTAGTAGAGTCACTACCTGAGTTACCTATAATTTCAGCAACTCTAATAATACCATCATAAGAATTTAAAGTATCAATGATATAATGAGCTGCTTTTGTTTTAGAGGACCGTTTTAGCTCAAAGAAAATGTGAGATTCTAAGTGATTATTAATGAATTTTTTAGTTGAGAGGGCGTGAATAACTACAGATTGAAATATTTCTTCCATCTCTTTTAGTTCAGCCTCACTGATCCATTTTGTTTCATGGTATTCTCCATTATATTGCTCTCTCACTTTATACAGCACATCCCCACCGAACGGAGCACTATTTTCTCGTTCGATCAGTTTTTTTATGAGTGAATACTTATGTTCATAATCAGAGATAATTTTATTTGTAAGCCAGTTTATCTGGCGATAAATGTCTTTTGATAGAAATCCATAATTACTTTCAAGAGATATTTTAAGTTTTTCTGAATTTAGAAAACAATCATATATACTAATTAGAATATCAAAGCTATCTTTTTTACATTTTGCTGAATAATTCATCATCATTTCAAAGAAACGTTCATCTGCATCATCTTTAAGTAATTCATTGATGAATTCAATCCTATCAATATCTCCATTTATGAATTTTAGTATATCCTTGTCAGATATATATCCTATTGGAGTTTTATAATGGAATGCTACATATAATCGCTGTGGAGATGACACCCGTCCAGCAGCATCACCATCTGAAACACTATAATGTGAGTATCTATCGCCATTAATTAAAGGAAATATATCGCCTATTAGTCCAGATATCAGTGTTTGATCGCTTGCATTAAAATTTCCAAGTAAATTATCCCTCTCACTTTCAAATCGCTTTGCTACATCACTTTCTTTATCCATCATCAAACCATCGTTTTCAAATCTCTTTCCTATATATGCTTCAGGTGTACATTTTATATGCTCGTAAATAGCATTTGCTTTAGTTGAAATAATGGATAAAGAAAATAAGTCTGCAAAACATACTTGGCCCTCAATCTGTTCTAATACAAATCGCAAATGATTAAAACATCTTTTTAGTTCTCTTGGGTTTTTAATGAGATGTTTGAAATACATGTGATAAATCCAGCTTAGCCTCTCTTGGTCTTGCTCGAAATGCTTGGTTAGATTTATCTGATTGAGATTTTCAAGTTCAAGGCTAGCTAATTCATTCATTCCTTTTTCAGATATTACAGGCAGGGGGACTCTGAGTTGAATAATTTTATTTATATACTCATGAGAATTAATTATATCATTCTTATCTAGCACAGAAGTTAGGTATTTAGGATCAAAGGCTAACAAAAACGATGTACTTGGGAAATCTGCGACTGCTTTGACTAGTCGGAGAACTTGAAATGTTTCTACTGGCGTTAGCCGATCAATATCATCGATAATAACAACGATGGGTCTATCGATCTTTGAAATTGCTTTGATGACACTGTGCTTTTTGCCAAGTAAATCAAGCTTCTTTAGTTCTGCAATTTTTTTCGTTGCATTCCCGAACTTTGAAAAAACATTTCCAATTATTGATGCCCAAGGTTCAGCTCCAGGGACCAGTTTGGCAACATTGAATAAGCTAGAATAAGCAATCAATTCCTTGGATGCTTTTAATGTGTCTTCTGATGCATCTCTAATATTTAATTGGGCAGAAAGTTGCAATAAAAAATCCTGAATTAAGGACTCTGGTTTCCCTGCTAGCCATGGATTGTATTCAACGATTATTGGGAAACTATCTTTTTCATTTAGGGCACCTTTTACAAGGTTTATTACGGATGTTTTCCCATACCCCCATTCACCCTCTAGGGAAACAGTCAGGCTGCTTTCTCCATGATTTAATAATAAGATGTTTGCAAGGTTGTTTGCGAAATCAGCCCTGTTCAATAAGTCTGGATCATTATAACCACCATGAATAGGCTGATCGTTGTGATATTTTCCCATGTTTTCGCCTGTATTGGATTGTTGTGACTAGCAATTGAATAATTAAAGCAATAAATCTTGTGGCGGAAATCTGGGGCACCCACCTTTCCAGGGTAAGAGCAGGCTGAATCTGGGACACCCATCTTTCTGAGCAAAGCTTAACGCCCCCGAATCTCACGCTACCGCCCGTGAATTACAGCTTCCAATATGCTCCCTTGACCCGCGCTGGCAGCAACCCATTACAGCTCAACAGGTTCTGAATTGTCATGGTAAGTCAAACGAGACTACTGAGGCGAGCATCAGAACTGACACAACCATCAGAAAATTATCGTTTTTTGAGCTATGTCATCAAAGCGCATTATCACACAACCAAAAGCAGTCAGGTGGCGCTGGCTTTGCTATCTTGGTGGCTGCTTAAAGGAGTGAGGAGGGATAATGGATTGTTCCCTGAACATACTGCAGCGGGTATCCCAGAATCAGGGGAAATCAGATGGCAATAAAAACGCGATCCCGCAGGGAGAAGGTGGGCAGCGGCCTTGGGCTGCTGCTCGGGATCATCGGCTTCAATCTGCTGGTGCCTTTTTTCTTTGAAAAACAGGTGGGCTTTGATGGCAGTCAGATGCTCTGGGCCGCCGTGACGGCGCTGCTCTGCTCCGAGCTGGGGGCCAGAGTGGGCAAGTGGCTGGATTGCCGGGAGCAATCTTGACGGGATCTCCCCGAGTCATCCAGCAAACGGCTGTCACATTGCCATGGGGCAGCAAAGCGTTCCGCTTTATCGCCCCTTATTGCCACACCTCCTGCCCCTTGCCATTGAGCAGGGTGTGAAACAGATAGTGATCGTCCCGGTCGTAATAGACGGTGAGGGTGTGTCGCTCGGTGTAATCCGCCGCCACGCCGGCCACTGTCATGGGTATCAGGATCAGCTCCCCCAACCCCATTGTCACGGCGCTCGCCGTGGCCTGGCCATTGCCGTCAGTGCGTTTGTGGATCTTGCCGAGTACGGTAAAGCGATCGCAACCCTGCACCTTATCCTCGGTCAGAAAGGCGGCCTGCTGGCAGAGCTGGGGCTCGCCCAGCTCGGTGCGAATGGTCGCGCGGGTCTCCCCCGACACCAGAGTATTGCGAAAGCGCCCCGAGTAGTGATCGATGGCGGCGGCGCAGCCGCTCAGCAGCCCGATCAGCAGCAGCGGTGTGAGCCGCAGACAGGCACGTTTCATGGGCGGGCCTCGCCATCTGCCAGGGTGGCATCGCCTCGCCGCCCGGGTTCGCTGCGATGCAAAAAGGTGGTCAGGGTATCGCGCGGCGGCGTGATGCCGCACTGCACCAGAAGCCGCCCGATCGCCCCCCTGTGATAGCCGCCGTGGGTCACCAGATGCAGCAGCATCTCGGTGCGGCTCATCTGCCCCTGGTCGCCATCCACGAAGTTGAACGAGAGCATGGCCTCGCCATCTGCCTGGCTCAGGCCGGCAACGTAATCCAGATACCAGGCATCCAGCTTGCCGATGGCGCTGCGCAGCATCGCCAGGGTCGGCGTCTCGGGGGTATTGGTGGCGGTAAAGCCGTGCCGTTCCCCCAGCAGATTGGCCTTGAAGATGGCATCGACCACATGGATATGGTTGAAGATGCGCAGTGCCGTGTGGTGAGCCTCGCCATCTTGCGCGGCATCCTGGGTGGCGAGGGCATCGAGCAGTTCGCCATCGGCCCAAGCCTTGTAGCGAAACAGCGAGAGCAGGGTTGAGCTTGGCATGGCACTCCTTGGCGTTTCTTATGTCCAAAAGCGGGCATCTTAGCCAGATGGAGCCAAAAATGACACTCCCCCGGCAGAGGACGGGGTTGGGCCAGCCATCGGCTGTGTCCGGGTCGGCGGGGATGCTACCCTGTCAGCCGTTGCCGGATAAAACGGCGCCCATAACCCGCCGCCACAAGGAGTCCCCATGCGCATTGCCCTCGTAGGTCTGGGTGATATCGCCCAGAAAGCCTATCTGCCGCTGCTTGCCAGTGACGAGCGAGTCACCCCGCTGCTCTGTACCCGCAATCCAGCGGTATTGGCTAAGCTGGCCCGTCAGTACCGGATCGCGGAGTGCTTCACCGAGCTGGGCGACTTGCTGGCAAGCCGCCCCGACGGGGTGATGATCCACGCCGCCACCGCGGTGCACCTTGAGCTGGCTGCCCAGTGCCTGCGCGCCGGCATCCCCACCTTTGTCGACAAGCCGCTCTGCGACACTCTTGCCGGGGTAGAGGAGCTCGCCAACCTGGCGCTGGCGCAGAACCGCCCGCTGTTTGTCGGCTTCAACCGCCGCTATCTGCCCGCCATGAGCGCGGCCCGCGGCCAGCCGCTTACCGAGCTCAACTGGCAAAAGCACCGCCACGCCCTGCCGGGGACGCCGCGCTCGTTTCTGTTCGACGACTTCATCCATGTGCTCGACAGCCTCTGCTACTACGGCGGCGCGCCTGATGGGGATCTGCATGCGGTGCTGCGGCGCTGTGCCCGTCAACCCGAGCTGCTGGCCGGGGTGAGCGTTGCCTGGCAGAGCGGGCAGGTGGCGGTGAGCGGCAGCATGAACCGCAGCGCCGGCCTCACCGAGGAGCGCATCGATGCCTATGGCGACAACCTCTCCCTGCATATCGAAAATTGCACCCGGGGCACCCTGGCCCGCGATAAAACCGTGCAGACCCTGGCCCCCGACGACTGGCAGTCGGTGCTTACCCAACGGGGCTTTGCCGCCATGCTGGCTCACTGGTATCAGCAGATTGAAGCGGGGCGGGCCGACGGGGCGCTGATTGAGAGTTACCTGCACAGCCACCGGCTGGCAGAGCAACTGGTGGCTCTGGCGGGGGAGTGAGGGTGATCGTCGCACCGGTTTGTTCGGGCCATCGGTGGGGCTGCGGGCGAAAAAATCGCCGGACCACTGTATGAGATGGCGCATCCCTGCGCAGTTGATTGGCGGGGGCGCTGCCGGGCAAGCCAAGCGGGCGCTTGTTTGCTATCTTGGCGGCCATGAACTGCCAGCAGAGCGACAGAGTGTGATGAACCAGCTATTGAAACGGGGTGGCCGGCTGGCCGCCCTTGCCAAACGGGAGCGGATCCCCGCCATGATGGCCAGGGTGGCCCGTCCATGAGCATCATTTTGGGGATAGACCCGGGTTCGCGCATCACAGGTTACGGGGTCATTCGCATCGTGGCGGGCAAGGCGGAGTACCTGGGCTCGGGCTGCATCCGCACCGATTTGGGTGAGCTGCCGTCGCGCCTCAAGCAGGTCTATGACGGGGTGAGCGAGATCATCACCCAGTTCAAACCGGACGAGTTCGCCATCGAGCGGGTCTTTATGGCGCGCAATGCCGATTCGGCTTTGAAGCTGGGTCAGGCTCGCGGCAGCGCCATCGTGGCGGCGGTCAATGCTCTGCTGCCGGTGAGCGAATACTCGGCCACCCAGATCAAGCAGGCGGTGGTGGGCACCGGCGGCGCCGCCAAGGAGCAGGTGCAGCATATGGTGACTCACCTGCTCAAGCTCTCGGCCACTCCCCAGGCGGATGCGGCGGATGCCCTCGGGGTGGCGCTCTGCCACTTCCATACTCGCCAGATCCTGATCAAGATGGCCGGGCGCAGCACGGGATCGGTGCGCGGTCGTTACCGCTGAGCCGATATTGCCGGTCTGATACCGGCAATCTCAGGGAAGCGGCCCTGTGCCGGTTGGTTGCCCCTCTGGTTGCGGCGGCTGTCGGCAAAAGCCCCAACAGAGTCACAAGCTGTCGCACTGCCTGCCTGCCGCGAGGCGCAGCCCGCCCGGACGCTAACGACAATCTTCTCAGTTAATCAACAACTTGTGACGCAAGTCACGTTTTTCGGCCTTCATCGCTTCCCTTCGCTTGCCCGATCGGGACTCCCATAATGTGCGCCGGCCGCGTGGTGCGGCCCGGTGAGCCGCAGGCTCCCGCTTCATCCATCATTGGGAGAGTTGAGAAGTGAAACCTTTTGCAGCTGAATTCATGGGCACCTTCTGGCTGGTGCTGGGGGGCTGCGGCAGCGCCGTGCTGGCCGCCGCCTTTCCGAACGTAGGCATCGGCCTGCTCGGCGTGGCACTGGCGTTCGGTCTGACCGTGCTGACCATGGCTTACGCCATCGGCCATATCTCTGGCTGTCACCTGAACCCGGCCGTGACTATCGGGCTCTGGGCCGGCGGTCGTTTCCCGGCCTCCGGCGTGCTGCCCTACATGGTCGCTCAGGTGTTGGGCGGGATTGCGGCAGCGGCGGTGCTCTATGTGATTGCCAGCGGTCAGGCCGGTTTCGATCTGGCGGCGGGCTTTGCCTCCAACGGCTATGGCGAGCACTCCCCAGGCGGCTACAGCATGCTGGCAGCGCTGGTGTGTGAAGTGGTGATGACCGGCTTCTTCCTGTTCGTCATCATGGGCGCCACCGACAGCCGGGCCCCGGCCGGTTTTGCTCCCATCGCCATCGGCCTGTGCCTGACCCTCATTCACCTCATCAGCATTCCGGTGACCAACACCTCGGTCAACCCGGCGCGCAGCACGGGTGTGGCCTTCTTCGTAGGGGACTGGGCACTGGGCCAGCTGTGGCTGTTCTGGGTTGCGCCCATCGTCGGTGCCATTCTGGGTGCATTGGCCTATCGCGCGATCGCGACCAAAGCCTGATCCGTCAGGGCAACAAAGTGTGGTATCGACACGCCCCCGGGCGTGTTTTTTCGTTTCTGGCGGGCACGAAAACGGGCCGCAAAGGCCCGGCTGGTTGCGTTGCAGGGTGAAAGAGGGAAGGGGTCACAGCCCCTTGGCGCTCAACATGTCCTTGTAGCGCTGGCGCAGCAGTTGCACCCGCTCTACGTAGGCGCGAGTTTCAGCATAAGGGGGAATGCCCCCATGCTTTTGCACCGCGCCGGCACCGGCGTTGTAGGCCGCGGTGGCCAGTGCCACGTTGCCGCCATACTGCTTGAGCAGCCCCGCCAGGTATTTCACCCCGCCAAAGATGTTCTGCTCCGCCAGCAGGGCGTTGCCCACCCCCAGCTCCCGCGCCGTGGCCGGCATCAGCTGGGTCAGCCCCATGGCCCCCTTGCGGGACACAGCGAGGGGGTTGAAGGCGGACTCGGCGTGGATTAGCGCCCGGATGAGGGCAGGCTCCACCTGATAGGCCTTGGCCGCCGCCTGGATGGTGCTGGCGTAGTCATAGAGAAACAGGCCGGTGGTGTGCCAGTTGACCTTGGAGTCGGGGTCGCAGGCGTAGCAGTCATTGAACAGCAGCAGCTCGTAGTGACCCTGCTCCGGCATCATGTCGGAGTAGCGTACCACGCCGTTCTTCTGCACCGACTTGTAGACCTGGATCTGGCGGGTGCCGGGCGGCAGCGGGGGGCTGGCCGGCTCGGGGGGCGGCAGAACCCCCGGGGTGTGCAGGGTGACGGGCGCCGTCGCGGGGGGCGGTGCCGGCGGCTCGGCGGTGAGAATCACCACCTCGGCCGGGGCGGGTGCCTGGCTCCAGCCGGGTGCGGAAAACAGCGGGATCAATCCCATCAACATCCATGCTTTCAACGGCTTGCTCCTTCAGCCTCGTTAGCCTTGTTGAGTAAAGCATCACGGCGCGGGCAGAACAAGCCCGCCCTGACCGACCCGTGCACTCGGCCGAGAAAATAGCGGCGGCAGAGCAAATAAAGAGGCCGCCCGGTGGCGGCCTCGCGCGGCAGTGGCCGGTTTACTCCTGTAGCCAGAGGCGGGCGCTGCGGGCGGGAATGGCGACCCGCACCCACTGGCTCTGCACGTTGACCACAGCGTTTTGGTCGAGCACATCCCGGTAGTTGCGATACCAGTTCATCTCGAACTTGGCGGTATCGAGCCAGTACTCCTGCTCGTAGTCGCACTTGTTGATGCCGACCAGCCCCTGCTTGCCACGTTTGAACAGCACGAAGCAGTCGCCGCTGCCGACCAGCTGCATGGGCTGGCCCTGCACCGCGTTGTGGAAGCGGATCATCCCCTTGAGGTCGCTGCGCAGGTAGTAATCTTGCCAGCGCAGCCCATCCTTGGCCTGGGTCTCGCCATGATCCGAATAGACCAGCGGCGAGCCGCCGTCGCGGCCGAGCAGGTAGGCATAGGCCAGCTTCTCGTCGGTCGGGTTCAGGATCTGGTAGCGAAAGCCGTCGTTGGTGGGGATGTCGTGGGTGATGGCGAAGGTGACCGCCCGGCTGCCCGGCAGCGCCTGGCCGTAGGCCCCCGGATCCGCCAGCTGGTTCATGCTGCCGCCATAGCCGAGCGCCCCACGCAGGGAGGCAAACAGCGGGAAGTCATAAGCGCCCTGACCGCTGCTGTCGAGATAGGGCTTGAGGAAGCGCTCGTAATCGTTGCTGCCGGCGCCACCGGTGGTGATCACCTCGCCGAACACGTGCATCCCCTGCTTTATCTCGGGGGTGAACACGGCGTTGATCTGGTAATCGCTCATGTGCTTGACCGCATCGACCCGAAAGCCCTTGATCCCCATCCCCTTGAGCGCCTTGAGGTAGGCCTGCTGCTGGCTCACCACCCAGTTGTTGGGGTCAAGATCCGGCAACCCCTTGTCACCCGCGCCGCCGCACAGCCGCCAGTACTGCACGTTGCCCGGATCGTTCCAGTCGCTGATGCACCCTTCTGGGTGGAAGTCCTGACCGGCGAGCAAGTTCTGGCCCAGATCACCAAACAGCTTCTGCCGCTCGAAGTAGCCGGGGTTGGCGGCATAGCTTTGCAGCAGGTCGCTGCCGGGGTAGTTGAGATCGCTGCGCTTCCAGCTCTCGTTGGCCATGTGGTTGAGCACCACGTCCGCATAGACGGCGATGCCCCGTGCCTGCATGGCGGCGATCAGCTGCTCGAGATCCTGCTTGTTGCCAAGCGGTGTGTCGATGAGGCGCAGATCCTGGGGTTGGTAGCGTGCCCACCACTCGTTGCCCGATGACTTGAGGGGCGGCGAGATGAGTACCTGTTTGTAGCCGGCGGCCTTGATGAGATCGGCCTTGGCGGTGACTTCACTGTATTTCCAGTTGAAAGCGTGCAGTATGACGTCGGCATGTGCCAAAGGCGCGATCAGCATGCCTGCGATCGCCCAGATTCCCGCTGTGTGTTTCATTATTGTCAGTCCTTGTTTTGGGTGCCCAGATGGGCACCCAGAGCCTCACACCGGCCTGTCTTGCCAGCAATCGCCGGGCGGCGATTTTGTGAGCACTTTCAAAGCGGACTGTGCAGATCTGTGACGGCTTGCAAAAAACCGCGCAGGCCGCGTCATTACTGACTTTTCAATCACTTCACCGGGCTGTTTTCGGCTCAGTCAACCCCGTTGTTGTAGAGCGGCTGCCAGGCGCAGTAGCGCTGGCCATTGCGCTGGTTGTAGAGCCAGAAGCGGTTGCAGTTGTCGTCGTAGTTGCTGGCACCGACGTTGACGGCATAGCTGCTCAGCCGCTGCCCCTGCAGGGACTGGAACACCCCGTTGTAGAGCAGGGAGAAGTGCAGGTGCGGGCCGGTGGAGGAGCCTCCCTCGCACAGCGCCTCGTTGCGGTTGCTGGCATAGGTGCCGATGGGGGTGTCGGCGGCCACGTAGTCGCCGCTGCGCACCGAGATCCCGCTCATGTGGTAGTAGTTGGTGGCCCAGCCGTTGGGGGCGGTGACGCGCACCTGGCAGCGGGAGAAGACGGTAACGGTGCCGCTGTTGGCGGCGGTGACCGTGTAGGTGGCGCCGCCCCAGCCCGGCCAGTCGTAGGAGACATCGATGGAGGAGTAGGGGTAGCCGGAGCCGGTATGGGAGTGGGCGCCATTGGCCTTCCAGCTGTAGCCCTGGCGCCAGGGCAGCTGGAACTGGCCGCCGGCCAGCGGCGCGGCGGGGGCGGCCGCGCCGCTGGGAGAGGTCATGGCGTCCTGGCCGAACAGGGTCTGCCACTGCTCACCGAGCTGGCGCTGTACCGACGTGCTCAGCATGCTGGCGAGGGCAGCCTGGTGCGCGGCCTGCGGCGCCAGGGCGGGGGCGCTGCGCTGCATGAGCTGTTGCTGGGCACGGGCCTGATAGAAGCGCTCGGAGAGCTGGCGCGCCATCAGCTCCAGCTGGTTGTCAAAGCCCCTGGCCTTGACCAGCCTGGCGAACGGCGCCGCCATGGCCTGCTCGGAGGGGGCCGAAATGAGCTGGCTGCTCGCCTCCATCAGGGCCAGCAGCAGCTGGGGGTTGAGGCTGGTGATGCCGCTCCAGTGCAGGATCACCTCCTCCTTGGGCAGCAGGTGAGGCGCCTGTTGCAGCAAAAAGTCGTGCAGATCGAAGGCCATGGCCGCCTCGCTGAACACGAAGTGGGCCTCATCCAGGGGGAGGGCCGGGGTCTGACTGGCGGCAAGCTGCTGCGCCGTGAAGTGATAGGGGGCAAGCGGGGCATGGATGTCGCCGGCCCAGCCGGCGGCGGGAAGCAGGGCCAGCATCAGCAGGGAGGGGATCGGTCTGGACATGATAACTCCTTGGCAAAGTGGTGAGGTGTCGGTGTGGGGATGGACCCACGCGGGCAACAATAGCGCGAGGCTATGCCAAGGCTTCACCATAGGGGCAAATGCCAAAGTTGCTATTCAAATGGGGCTTTTCATGCCGAGGGAGAGCGGTATTTGTTTGTTAACAAATGTTTACGAAAAGGGTTTGTAGAGCCAAATCAGTGAGTTGCGGGCCAAGAAATGGCGGGCTGCCGTAAAGGGCGGGGAAGAGGCGCAAACAGTGTCTGCCACTGGCTTGCCGTGATAGGATCGCCACTGGCCAGACCGGCTGACGGCATGTTAAAAATTATGCAACTCGGTGTGGTTATTGGCTTTTTTGTTATTAAAAGCCGTGATATCGTCAATCTGGTCGGATCTCTGCGACCGACATCAATGTATGAGGACCGGGCCGAATGGCCATGGATGGAACGGGTGTGATAGGCAAGCGGGCGATGGAACTCACGTTCGAAGAGTACTGTGATGCAGACCTTTCCCTGATCAGGGATTACTACGAAACCACTTTCTCCCACTATGTGCCGGATCTGGCCGAGCGGATCTTCGTGGTACGCGACGCCCACTGGCTGGTGGGAGCCGTGCGCCTGCGCGACGAACAGGATTACTACCACCTGTGCGGTTTTCGTCTGCTGCCCCACTACCAGTCGCTGGGACTGGGCTCGCGCCTGTTGCAGCATGCCTGCAACGATCTGCAGGACAAACCTGTGGTGTGTCAGGCCTTGCCGTTTGAAAAGCCGTTCTACCTCAAGGCCGGCTTTGCCGACCTGCCCCTGCATGAACTGGAGGGGCCGCTCTTCTCGCTGTATGACCAGCAGCGCGAACAGGGTTACCAGATCGAGCTGCTGGTGCGCCAGGCCAAGGCCCCGGTCTACAACTGACGACTCACTGAGGCTTGGTCAACAGATGGATCTTGCCCGGTGACAGCTCCAGCCCCAACAGATTCTCCTTCAGCCAGGCCTGGTTCGGATCCTTGTCATTGAGCCGATAGACCGGCTGGGTCTCCAGCCGCTTCTCCATGCTCTGCAGCAGCATGCCGAGCATGAAACCGAACTTCTGCTGCGCCGCCTCCGGCTCCAGCTTGTATTCAATCAACTTCATGTTGTCGAGGAACAGAGCGCTCTGCGCCTTGTCGTAGCGCGGTCTCGCCTCATAGGTCATGTTCAGCCGCGCGTCGTACTCGGTCTGATCCGGCAGGGCGATCTTGAGCTTGCCCTTGCCATAGACCCGGGCGGTGTCCGGGCTCTGGCGCCCGATCTGGACATCGCTCTGCTCGAGCTGCACATGGGCCTTGATGATGCCGGGCAGCTCCAGCTGTTTGTTCACTTGCACCTGGGATTGCAGGTACTGGTTTATCTGTTGCTCATTGATGTCATATGAGCCTTGGCCTAGCATGGCCAGACTGAGCAGCATAGATTGCAGGATCATGCTAACGACCTGATAGAATGGGTGTGTTTTACAGCATACCATCCTGGCTTCGCGGGATCTGCCCACCGCATTTCACTCGTCTGTAAAAGGAGTTCTCGTGATCAACGGTCTGGAGCACGACATCCAACTGCTGTTTTCCCAGTTCCTCGGCTGGTTGCTGCTGCTGTTTCACACCGTGATCGTGGCGGGGGTCTCATTTCGGGTGGTGATGAAACGGCGCCCCATCGGGGTCTCACTGGCCTGGCTCGCCCTCATCTATGCCATCCCGTTTGCCGGGGTCGGTTTTTACGTGCTGTTCGGCGAGATCCGCCTCGGCCGGCGCCGCGCCGAGCGGGCGCAGGCCATGTACCGCCCTTACGCCATCTGGATCCGCCAATTGGCCCGGCTCTTCCCCCAACACTGCTGCGAGGTAGGGGAGAAGGCCCAACCGCTGCACGATCTGATCCAGGGCCGGCTGGCCATGCCCATGCTCTCCGGCAACCGGATGACGCTCCTGAGCAAGCCGGAAGCCATCCTGCGCGAGATAGTGCGCGACATCCGCCAATCCTCCCAGTCCTGCTACCTGGAGTTCTACATCTGGCACCCGGGCGGCGACACCGACGAGGTGTGCGAAGCCTTGATGGAAGTGGCGGCGCGCGGCGTGGATTGTCGCTTGCTGCTCGATTCCATGGGCAGCAAGACCTTCTTTCGCTCGTCCTGGCCGAAAAAGCTGCGCAAGGCAGGGGTCAAGCTGGTGGAGGTGTTGCCGGTCGGTGCCTGGCGCATCCCGTTCCAGCGTCAGGACCTGCGCATGCACCGCAAGCTGGTGGTGATCGACGATCGGGTCGGTTACACCGGCTCCATGAACATGGTGGATCCCCGCTTCTTCAAGCAGAACGCCGGGGTTGGCCAGTGGGTCGACATCATGATCCGGGTGCAGGGGCCCATGGTGCCGCTGATGTGGTCCATCTTCGTCTGGGACTGGGAGATGGAGACCGGCGAGCGGCTGCTCGACAGCCTGCAGCACGAGCCGGAGGCCTGGCCCCAGAGCAACTACCGGGCCCAGCTCATTCCGTCCGGCCCCTTCGTCGGCGGCGACTGCATCCAGCAGAGCCTGCTGCTGGCCATCTACCAGGCCCGCCACCATCTGGTGCTGACCACGCCTTACTTTGTGCCGGACGATCCGCTGGCGGCGGCGCTCTCCTCGGCGGCGGCTCGCGGCGTGCAGGTGCAGCTGGTGCTGCCGGCGCGCAACGACTCCCTGATGGCCAATTACGCCTGCAATGCCTTCATGGAGGAGCTGCTGGAGGCGGGGGTGGAGGTCTATCGCTATGACGCCGGCCTGCTGCACACCAAGAGCGTGCTGGTGGATGACGACTTTGCCCTGGTGGGCACGGTCAACCTGGACCGGCGCAGCCTCTGGCTCAACTTCGAGGTGACCCTGCTTATCGACAACCCGGTATTCGTCGCCGAGATGACCCAGCTGGTGCAGGGCTACATGATAGAGGCGACCCCCATGTCGCTGGCCAAGTGGCGGGCACGCCCCTGGTACAAGAAGGTGATGGAGAACATGTTCTACCTGTTCAGCCCCTTGTTGTGACATCACTTAATTGCGGCAGGCGCCGAATTGCGCTTGCCTAGCCCCAAGCTGGCCCCGTAGAGTGCGGCAATCACTCCCTGGAGAAACAGAAGAAGATGAAGAAGCGAGTAGCGCTGGCCGTCACGGCGGCCTTGGTGGTGGGTGGGCTGGGTGCCTGCTGGTACACGGGCAACACGTTCGATCGCATCATGGCCGAGCAGATCGCCAAGGTGAAACAGGAGAGCGGCGTCGAACTGAGCTGGCAGCCGAGCTCGAGCAACCTGTTTGCCCGCGATGGCGTGCTGAAGGTGGTGGTCACCCCGCAGACCCTGGCCAGCCTGGATGGTCAGCTGGAGGGGAGCGAGCCGGTCGAGGCGCAGTTCATCGTCAACAGCCGCATCCTGCCGCTCTACATCAAGAGCCACATGCTGCTCGACACCAAGCAGGGTTCGCTGGCGCCGGTGTTCAACGTCTTCAAGATGGAGCAGTGGCAGTTCGGCATCGAGTCGGTCAGCAGCCTGTGGACCGCTAGCAACAGCAGCCGCTTCTGGGCCAACGAGTTCAAGATCAAGCAGGGGCTCGACGAGTTCAACTTCCTGCCGATGAAGGGCGACTATCACGGCGATCTGGAGGGCAATGGTCACGTCACCTTCCACTGGCAGGGCATGACGGTGCACGAAGAGCAGAACAAGATGGACATGGTGCTGGCCGAGCTCAAGGGCAGTGCCGATATGGCCGAAATTAGCGGGATCTGGCTCTCTCCCCGCAGCGACATGACTCTCTCCGCGCTGTCGGTACAGCTGCCGGACAGCGTCAAGGTCTCCCTGCAGGGGCTGACCACCGAAACCCAGCTGGCGGGGGATGATGCCCAGACCCTATCCAGCAGCTACCAGATGAAGGTGGACACCCTCAATCTGGAGAACGAGACCGACAACCTGGCGCTGACCCAGAGCAAGCTGGCCCTCAATCTGAAGGGGCTGGATCTGGAAGGCTATCAGGCGCTGCAGGCCTCCAGCGGCCAGGGCGTGGAAGAGGAAGCGATCCAGCAGGCGCTGGACAAGATGCTCAAGCGTGGCGCCACGCTGGAGCTGGTGGACTTGAGCTCTCACCTCAATGGCGAGCCGGTGGCCATTAAGGGCGACATCAAGCTGGCGGCCACCTCGCTCGAGCAGCTGTTCAACAGCGAAGAGGGGATGCACGCTCTCTCCGGCCTGCTGCACGCCAACCTGAGCGGCAAGCTGGGCAAGGCGGTGCCGCAACTGGCGCCCATGCTGGATCAGTTCGCCGCCATGGGTTACCTCAAGGCGGACAAGGAGCAGCTGACGGCCGAGCTCAAGCTCGACAAGGGTGCCATGACCGTCAACGGTCTGCCGCTCTGATTGACGTTGCTTTCGTGCACATACAACAAAGGCTCCCGCGGGAGCCTTTGTTGTTTTCAGTGGCCGGGATTACTTGAATACCACCGTCTTGTTGCCGTAGACGAACACCCGCTCGTTCAGCACCAGCTCCAGTGCCCGGCTCAGCACCGATTTCTCCACGTCGCGGCCGGCCTTGGCCATGTCGTCGGCGCTGAAGGTGTGATCGACGTGGATCACGTCCTGCTCGACGATGGGGCCCTCATCCAGATCGTCGGTGACGAAGTGGGCGGTGGCGCCGATCAGCTTGACCCCGCGATCGAAGGCCTGGCGATAGGGGCGGGCACCGATGAAGGCGGGCAGGAAGGAGTGGTGGATGTTGATGATCTTGCGCGGATAGGCCTCGACGAAACTCGGGGTCAGCACCCGCATGTACTTGGCCAGCACCACGTAGTCGGGCTGGTAGCCGTCGATGATGGCGCGTACCTGCTCTTCGTGCTCGGTGCGGCTCAGATCCTCGTGGCTGACGGTGTGGAACGGAATGTCGAACTTGCCGGTCAACTCGGCGAGGGTGTCGTAGTTGCCGATCACCGCGACTATGTCCATGTCCAGCGCACCGGCGTAGTTCTTCATCAGGATGTCGCCGAGGCAGTGGGTCTCCTTGGTCACCAGGATGACGATGCGCTTCTTGCCGGCCTTGACCAGGCGACGCTGGGCACCGGCGGGCAGGGCATCATCCAGATCCGCCAGCAGGGTCTCGTCGTTGAAGCGTCCTTCCAGCTCGGTGCGCATGAAGAAGCGGCCGTTTTCGTGATCCACGAACTCGTCGTTCTTGTTGATGTTGAGCTGGTGCTTGTAGCAGATGTTGGTGATCTTGGCGATGAGGCCCTTGGCGTCCGGGCAGTCCGTCAGCAGTATTTTCTTTTCCATCTCTGTCATGATTCCGTTTGTGTTGTTGGCGCCTGAGTCTGCGCAGGCTGCGCGTTTTTTCAGGCACTATGCCACAAACAAAATCAGAAAAGACAGTGCGCCGTGCGCCCTGATGCAATGCGGCCACAAGCGGTACGCTATTCATCTTTGATGGGTTTTGGGCTGGCATCCGGCGTTTTTTTTCTTTACGCTATCTGCGCTTATTCTCAGGGCGGGGTGAAATTCCCCACCGGCGGTATCCCGATGTGACTCGGGGAGCCCGCGAGCGCCCGACCCGGTATTGCACCGGGACGGGGTCAGCAGATCCGGTGAGATGCCGGAGCCGACGGTCATAGTCCGGATGAAAGAGGATAAGACAGATATTGCAGGCAAGCCCCATGGGCCGGCCGCTGCATACCTATCTCTGTCTGCCTTTCCATGCCCTGATTCTGGTCCTTGTCTTGTTTAGGAGTCTTACCATGAATCAGTCTCTTCTCAGTGAATTTGGTGATCCCATTGCCCGTGTCGAAGCGGCGCTGGCGGCTCTGCGCGCCGGCCGCGGCGTGCTGGTGGCCGACGATGAAGATCGGGAGAACGAAGGGGATCTCATCTTCGCCGCCGAATCCATGACCAACGAACAGATGGCGATGATGATCCGCGAGTGTTCCGGCATCGTCTGTCTCTGTCTGACCGATGAGCGGGTACGCCAGCTCGAACTGCCGATGATGGTGGAGGCCAACTCCAGCCATTATCAGACCGCCTTCACCGTGACCATCGAAGCGGCGCAGGGGGTGACCACCGGCGTGTCGGCGGCCGATCGCATCACCACCATTCGGGCCGCCATCGCCGACGGCGCCAGACCGTCCGACCTGCACCGCCCGGGCCACGTCTTCCCGCTGCGGGCCCGTACCGGCGGGGTGTTGACCCGTCGCGGCCACACCGAAGCCACGGTCGATCTGATGCAGCTGGCCGGACTCAAACCGTTCGGCGTGTTGTGCGAACTGACCAAGGAAGATGGCTCCATGGCGCGGCTGCCGGATCTGGTGGCATTCGGTCGCCAGCATCAGATGCCGGTGCTGACCATCGAGGATCTGGTGCAATATCGTCAATTGCTGTCAGAACGTTCAGCCTGAGCCTCATACGAAATTGTAATAAGCACAAAATTTGGTTACGCTTTGTGCGAACCTCATCCAGAGACCCTCATTTTTGGCTTAACTTTGCACAAAAAGTGTACGTTTAAAAAAAAATGAGGGTTTTAATGCATTTATCTGTGATGGGGCCTATCCAAACTATGATTTTTTTGTGCCATAATCACGCCGCTTGCTAAACGTCTGGCGAGTTAAAGGGAGCTTTTAAAATGAAAAAAATGTTGTTGGTAGGTGTTGTTGGTCTGTCCGCTCTGCTGGGCGGTTGTGCAAACACCAGCGAACTGGAAACTTCCGTTCAGAATCTGTCTAACAAAGTTGACCAACTGGCTCAAGATGTTAGCGCTGTTCGTGCTGATCAATCCAAGATCGCTGCTGATGTTGCAGAAGCCAAGCAAGAAGCTATGCGTGCTAACCAGCGCATCGACAACATGGCTACTTCCTACAAGAAGTAATCCATGCGAAAAAAATGGCGCAGTTATGCGCCATTTTTTTTTGCCTGAAATTCGTCAAATTCCCGCGTTTTCCCCGCTGATACCCGCCTGACAAGGCAATGCCGAACACTCGGCATCACCCCGTTTTTCATTTCCGCATCGATCAGTAGAGCAGGCTGTAGAGCTTGCGACGGTAGCTCTGCGCCGCCGGGTTGCTGCCCATGGTGGTCAGGATGTCGAGATAGGTCTTCTTGGCATCACCGAAGGCGAGATCCCGCTTGAGGATGGTAAACAGCAGCGTCAGCGCCTCTTCCTGCCGGCCGGCCTGGCTGTATTGCACCGCCAGCTCCTGGGCCAGGGCAAAGTTGTCCGGCTCCTGCTGGTGACGGGCTTCCAGCGCCCGCAGCTCCGGGCTGTCGGCGGCCTGTTGGGCCAGTGCCAGCCGGGATGTCAGGGTCTGGTAGTGATCGTCCTGGGCGATCATCGGGATCTTGCCCAGTCGCTCCTGCGCTTCGTCCAGCAGATTGAGATCGAGCGCCGCCTGAATGAGCCACAGGCTGATGTCGTGGCGCTCCGGTGCCAGCTGGTGGGCCTTGCCGAGATGGGCATAGGCAAGGTCTGCCTGACCCTCCGCCAGCGCCTGCTGTCCCTGTTCGAACAGCAACTCCTCCTCCTTGGGAGCGAAGGCGGCAAAGTAGTGGCGCAGGGTGGCTTCGTCCTGCGGGCCTTCCAGAATGGCCTGCTCGTCAGGGCGGCCCTGGTGGAACAGTACCAGTGCCGGCAGGGCGCGCAGGCCGAGCTGGCCAGCCAGCGGCTGCAGCTGCGGATCGTTCATGTCCACCCTGGCCAGGGTCACCTGGGGATTGGCCGGGCCGACCAGCGCTTCCACCAGCGGAGTCATGGTCTGACACTCCGGCATCTGGGGAGCGTGGAAATAGATGACGATCGGCTTTTTCATGGAAGCATCGATCAGGGCGGCTTGGAAATTCTGGGGATGGATGTCGACGATCATGAGGCTGACTCTTGGAAAATGGTGTGAGTTAACATGGGGTTGATGGGCACAGAATTCAAGCTGCCATCGAGCAGCCAGCCGTTGACGGCGAGGGTCGGTGCCGCCAGGCTGAGCCAGCCCCGGCCGATGGGCCAATCCTGTACCCGGTAATCCTGTTCATCGAGTTGGTTGTCGAGCCGCCACGCTTCCTCTGGCACGAAGCGCACCTTGTCGAGGCCGGCGGCGATGCCGGCGCCGTGGGCCTTCAATACCGCCTCCTTGCGCGACCAGAGCCGATAGAAGGCCGGCTCTTGCTCCGCCTCTGGCAGGGCGAGCAGCCACTCATATTCACTCTGCGCATAAAAACGGCGGGCCAGTGGCAGAATCTGGCGGCGCCGCTGACCCATCTCTAT
Organism: Aeromonas sp. 1805; assembly: GCF_013085525.1. Taxonomy (NCBI): domain Bacteria; kingdom Pseudomonadati; phylum Pseudomonadota; class Gammaproteobacteria; order Aeromonadales; family Aeromonadaceae; genus Aeromonas; species Aeromonas sp. 1805. The sequence goes on from NZ_CP038515.1 coordinate 2,951,212, forward strand.
GTCCACTCCGAGCGGGCCGGTGGCACAGAGGGCAATCGCCAGCCAGTCACCGCTGTGGCTGAGGTTGAACTGCCAGCGCCCGTCGCTCAGTGCCGGCTTGCCGTGCGGGTTGCTGCAAAACTGCAGCGCATCGGGGCGGCACTGCAGGCGCTCGGCCAGCAGCCGTCGCAGCAAGCCACGGCTGAGCAGGTACTCCTGGCGGCGTGCCAGCTGACCGATGGACTGCCATGTCTGCCGTTCTTCGGGGGAGAGCAGGGTTTGCAGCAGGCTCAGCTGGTCGGCGTCCGTGTTTGCCGGTTTTAACAAATAGAGATCCACAGAGATCATAATTTTTCACTTAAAAAGCATGCTGAAACAGCGATAAAAGTCAGTTTGATCCGGCCTGGGTGGCCCCTTTCGAGACTGTATATTGTTTGGCCACGATCACATTAATCAGGAAAAATAATGCATTTCCTTGCAGAAATGTGATGTCGATAGGGATTTTCGCTTGCCTCGATAGAATTCTTGGATATAGTCGGGTGCTGTTGCCTTATAAATTGCCCGTTCGGGCCGTATTTTAACAAGTTTTACTATTTTGCGGGGATAAAGGATTGCGCCACCTGATGCTACTGCTGGTCGCGCTCGGAATGGTGGGTTGTGCCTCGGCACCCCAGCCCGAGGTTGCGAGCAAGATTGAAGTTTCCATGATGGAACCCGTTATTGAACCGGAAGCTTCGCAAACCCCAGATGTAAACGAAATCCTGACAGTATACAAAGAGTGGCGTGGTGTTCCTTACCGCATGGGCGGCAGCAGCCAGCGCGGCATCGATTGTTCCGCCTTCGCCCGTGAAGTGTTCCGCAACGCCGTCGGCATCGAACTTCCCCGTGATACCCGCTCCCAAGTCCATGAAGGCACCCGCGTTTCCAAGCAGGATCTGGTCGAAGGTGATCTGGTTTTCTTCAAGATCAATCGCCGTCTCAATCATGTCGGCATCTATGTGGGCAATGGTGAATTCATTCACGCCTCCACCCGCGCCGGGGTGACGCGCTCCAAGCTCGACAGCTCCTACTGGCGCAGCAAATTCTGGCAGGCACGCCGGATCGACATCTGAGTCAGGCTGGACAAACGGCTCGCAGTACGGACTGTTTTTCCAACCTCACTTGAACCGGGCTCGACAGCCCGGTTTTTTATGGCCGTCATTTAGACTTTCCGGGGCCAAGTCACTATAGTGTGGGCCCGTTTTCCTCGGCAGGCCCAGCATGAAGACCCATTCCGACCGCAAATCCGGATTGCATCCACGCAATCGCCATCAGGCTCCCTATGATTTCGATGCGCTCTGCCAGCGTACCCCCGAGCTGCAACCCTTCGTGTTCGTCAACGAGCACGGCACCCAGACCCTGGACTTTGCCGATCCGGCCGCCGTCAAGGCGCTGAACAAGGCGTTGCTGGCGCTGCACTATGGCATTGCGCACTGGGATCTGCCGGCCGGCTATCTCTGCCCGCCCATTCCGGGGCGGGTGGATTACCTGCATCGGGTGGCCGATCTGCTGGCCGAGAGTGCCGGCAAGGTGCCGACCGGCAAGGGTGTGCGGGTGCTGGATATCGGGGTCGGTGCGAACTGCATCTATCCGCTGCTGGGGGCCCGCGAATATGGCTGGCGCTTCGTCGGTTCCGACATCGATCCGGTGTCGGTCAAGGCCGCTACCCTGCTGGCCAAGAGCAACGGGCTGGGTGGCCAGATCGAATGCCGCCTGCAGGACAAGGCTGGCGACATCTTTCAGGGGATTGTAGCGCCGCGCGAGCGTTTTGCGCTGACCCTCTGCAATCCTCCCTTTCATGCTTCGCTGGCAGAGGCGAGCAAGGGTACGGAGCGCAAGCTGCGCAACCTGGGCAAGGCGGCGACGGCCAAGCCGGTGCTCAATTTCGGCGGCCAGAAGGCCGAGCTCTGGTGCGAAGGGGGGGAGGCCGCCTTTCTGGCGAGCATGATCACTCAAAGCAAGGCATTCGCCAGCCAGTGCCTCTGGTTCAGCTCGCTGGTCTCAAAAAAAGAGAACCTGCCGGCGGCCAGGCAGGGGCTGAGCCGGATCGGGGCCCGTCAGGTGCGGGTGCTCGAGATGGCTCAGGGCAACAAGGTGAGCCGGGTTCTGGCCTGGTCTTTCCTGGACGAGGCGGCCAGCAGGCAGTGGTGGTCGCCAATGACGCAGGATAACACCTGAGCCTGCTGAGGCGGGACGACGACAAGGGGCATGCCGATGGTATGCCCCTGTTTTTTGATGGGTGTCAGTGGCCAGTCTGGGTCGATACCCGGCACCCATGACAATCGTTTTTCCCCTTGTGGCATAGGGGCTGGCGCCTGCATGTTAGTGATCACTTTCATCCTCGGTACAGTTGTACGCTGAGATTTTTTTGCACTTGCAGTTGAAACTTTCATAAAATAGGACTGGTTAGACCTCTTTACAGGCTTTGAATCGAATAGGGATCGGTACATGAAAGTTGTCGATTTTCTGAAGCGCAAGCGCGAAATACTGGCGCAGCACCCCTTTGAGCTCAAGGATTGGCTCTCTCCGGCGATCCGCGACTACTGGCGTGAGTTTCAGCAAAAGGCACACCTCCACCCTCTGCTGGGCCGGGTGCTGGATTTGCAGAGCGACAGCCAGTCGACGCAGCAACAGCAGGGCGCGGCGCAAGCCGTCAACGGCCAGCCCGTGCCGCTTACCCCTGCCGTCGAGCTCAGCGGCGAGGCAGCCACTCTGTTTGCCACCTTGCAGGAGCGCATCGGCGAAGAGACCCATGTCGGTGAGTGGTTGCTGGTCAGCCAGCAGATGATCAACGAGTTTGCCGCCGTGACCGGCGACAATCAGTGGATCCACACCGATCCGGAGCGCGCAGCGGCCGAGTCACCGTTCAAGACCACCATTGCCCATGGCTTCCTGACCCTGGCGTTGTTGCCGCAATTGACGGGCAGCATCAACGAGGCCGCCCCCGAGTTTCCGACCGCCCGCATGGTGGTGAACTTCGGCCTGGATCAGGTGCGTTTCCCGTACCCCATCAAGGTGGACAGCAACATCCGCGCCCGCACCAAGCTGGCTCGGGTTACCCCGATCAAGGGCGGGCTGGAGCTGCTCAAGGAGATCAAGGTCGAGATCGAGGGTATTCGTCGCCCAGGCTGCGTCATTGAATCGGTCACCCGGATCTACTTCTGACGGGGTGACGGTGTCACCCGCTGGCATGAATCGTATTGAAAAAAACAGGCTCACCTCGGTGAGCCTGTTTTGTTGATGGCGTTTGTTGTACTTGCCTATGCTGCCTCTAAGTCGCCGCCACTCATGCATCCATGGCTTGCCCCGAGGGCTAGAAGCTGGCCCCCAGGCTTATCAGATGCCGCCACTCTTTGTCTGATAAGGGTGTCTGCACACCTTGATAGTCTAATCTGGCATCTTCCCAATCGAGCTCGCTCGACCAGGAGAGGCGCAGGTGGTCGTTGAAGTAGTAGCGCATCCCCAGGCTGCCTTTTACGGCCTGCGCCCGGGTGATGTAGGGCGAGGGCTGGTCCAGATAGCGCTTGTAGGTGCCCTTGCTGAACAGCTCCAGTTGCTCCGACCAGAGCGCGATGGGTTGGCGGTAGTCCCAACCAAGGCCCATCAGGGGATAGCTGATGATCCTGTCGTTGAAAATATCGGGGATGATGAAGTTGTCCCAATAACCCGGCCTGACGTAGGAACGCTCCAGTCCGGCCTGGCTGATCAGCTCCAGCCGTCGCCGCTTGTCGTTCCAGAACCGGTAACCAGGCCCGGTCACATAACCCACATCCATGTAGTCGGGGCTCAGCATCTGGTATTCAAAGTCGACGGCGGAGCGTAGAAACCAGCGCTGATCGAAGAAGAAGTCCAGCATGGGCTTGAGCCGGTACTCATGGCTGTTGGTGACGTTGTTGGCGGTCTCGTAGATGTACTCCCCATCCAGCGTATAGCGCCAGTCGAGGTTGGCCACCTCGGTGGAGGCCTTCAGGTTGACGTTGTTGGTCTGCTTGTCGCTGTGCTTGAGCTTGACGTTCAGATCGCTGCTGCCGCTCCACAACCAGGCTTTCTGGTCATCCGGCGTCAGGGCCAGCAGAGTAATGCCGGTCTTGACGGTCGGTTTGGGTTTGTCCTGCTTCTCGATGCGCCAGCGCTTGACCGCCTCGCGCTTGACGGTGATGGGGGCGCTGTAAGGGAGCGCGATGCGCACCTGCTGGTCACCTATCTCCTCTATGGTGCCGGTCAGCCGGTCCCCGTTGTCCATCCAGAGGATGTCGGCCGATACCGCCGGGCTCAGCAGCAGGGCCAGCAGACAAAAAATGCGGTAGCTCATGAAGATCCTCGTGAACATGGTTGGCCATCAGCCGCTGACGGGACGGGGGATACCGTTCTTGCTGTTTAGCACGCTGGCGGCCTTGTCACCATCGATTTCCGGTTTGGCGATGAAGGCTTCCACCTCAGGGGAGAGGATCAGCGGGGCGCCCTGCTCCAGCTCCAGTTCGGTGCGAGATAGCGGGGAGTGCACCTCCAGCCAGTGGCGGCCATCAGGCTCGATGGCGGTTTTGACCGGCTGGTTGATCACCCGCACCTGAGTGCCGATGGGGACAATCTTGAACAGGGCCTCGATGTCGTCGGGGCGCAGCCGAATGCAGCCGGCGCTGACCCGCAGACCGACGCCAAAATCCTTGTTGGTGCCGTGGATGAGGTAGTCCTGCTTGCCATAGCCGAGGCGCATGGCGAACTTGCCGAGGGGATTGTCAGGACCGGGCGGCACCACCGCCGGCAGGGTGATCCCCTTTTGCTCGAGCCAGGACTTGCGCACCATGGGGCCGGGCACCCAGGTCGGATTGGGATTCTTGGCGATCACCGTGGTGGTCATCTCCGGCGTCTCCCGCCCTATGTCACCGATCCCGATGGGCAGCACCATCACTTCGTTTTTGCCTTTCGGGAAGTAGTAGAGGCGCAGCTCCGGCAGATTGATGACGATGCCCTCGCGAGGCACGTCCGGCAGCAGCATCTGGGTCGGCAGGGTCAGCCGGGTGCCCGGCTTGGGCAAATAGGGATCGACCCCCGGATTGGCTTCGAGCAGCGCCAAAAAACCAATCTGGGTGTGCTTGCCGATGAGCTCAAGATGTTCATCTGGCTGGACTATGTAGTCCTCCAGTTCGCCGATCAGGCGGCTGCCAGCCGGGGGCAGCGGATAGGTGGTGGCGAGGACGGGAGCCGTCAGCAGGCTGGCGGCCAGCGCCAGCAATGAGAGGGTTCGTGCTATGAACATGTACTTCCTGTCTGATTGAGATGAGGGGGCCGCGAGGCGACCGCCTTGAGTAAAAGGGGGAAATTGTCAGTCAAATGGGTGACGATTGCCAGCTTGGCCGGCCAGGGTTACAGCCGGGTCCCGATATGGCAATCCATCATTTTGACCGTTTCTTGCCCGTTTTTAATGCAAGGCAGCATAACCTGCAATGAACAGCATGCTTGGAGGGCGGTGGGAGAGGGGATGAGTGGTGAGTAGTGCCGGCGGCACCGGTGCAGGGGGAGTGTCTCGGCGTCGGTACTGCATCGGCAACAGGCACGACGGCGGGGAGCATCTCGCCACGGGGCGCGCTCACCTGCTGGTTTTATGTGCAGTTGTTTGATCTTTAAAGAGATTGAAGTTGATTTCCAGAGGCGGCTCCGGTAACAATGATGCCCCGTGGAGAGATGCCGGAGTGGCCGAACGGGATTGACTCGAAATCAATTGTGGCAGCAATGCCACCCAGGGTTCGAATCCCTGTCTCTCCGCCATCTTCAAGGCCCAAGCTGCCAGCCAGCTTGGGCCTTTCTCTATTTGCATGCTTGCTGGCTTGTTACCCGGCAGGGCGCGTCAGGGCCGGTGCACCGATGGCAGGGGTAGAGCGCCACTGCTAGGGTGTTGTCACGGCGTTACATGCTGGAGAAGACATTCATGATCACCCCGCCCGAGATGATCAGCGCCATCGCCAGGATGGCGGGCAGATCCGGTTTTTGCTTGTAGAGGATCATCGAACAGATGGTGACCCCGACGATGCCGAAGCCGCACCAGAGCGAATAGGCCACGCCGACCGGAATGGTGCTCATGGCGCGGGTGAGGGCGAAGTAGCACAGGCTGTAGGCGCAGACGACCAGTATGGATGGCCCCAGTCTGCTGAAACCGTTGGTCTTCTTGATCATCGAGGTGCCGGTGATTTCAGAACCGATAGAGAGCGCCAGCCATAAAAATCCGAAATTAAACATGGGTCATTCCTTTTGCGTCAGTTGGCGATGTTGTTGTTCATGGGGGGAGTGAGGGACTCGGCGGAGGCATCGGCGCCCTCTTCGCTGCCCATCTTGGAGAACAGGTTCATGATGACAATGCCGCTGGCGATGACGGCCATGCCGATCATGGCGGCGGTGTCCGGGTGCTGGCCGTAAAATGCCATCCCCAGCGTGGAGACCACCAGGATGCCGGTGCCGGACCAGGTGGCGTAGGCAAGCCCAACGGGAATGTCTTTTACCGCGCGGGAGAGGGAGTAGTAGCAGGTGCAATAGAGCAGCACGAGCAGACCGAGCAGCAGCATCTTGGTGGTTCCTTCACTGCTGCCAAACATCTTGAGGGTGGAGGTGGCCGAGGTTTCGGACACGATCACCAGCAGCATCCATAGCCAACATTTTGTTTTTGAAGACATAAGTTAAACTCCGGGTTTGTTATTTAAGGTAAGGTTGTTTTTCTTTTCTTCTGCTTTTCAAAAAATCGATGGCGGCATCGGTCAGTTGGGCCTCGGCCGTCTGTGCCAGCACCGGATCCTTCTCAACATCGCTGACCGTGAGATAACGCCGCGCCGTGCCCGCCGGCACAGTAGCCGCGTCGTTCGCCGGTGCCAGCTTCTCCAGCAGTTCATTCATGGTGCACAGCACCACACCGATCTCGCCCAGACGGCTGAGCGCCGCCTGCATGTGCCCGGCATATGGCGTGCTCGGTTGCGCCCCCAGCAGCTGATTCAGCTCGCTGGCGGGATCGCAGTGATAGCGCAGCGCCAGCACCGGCAAGCCGCTCAGCAGGGCATCGTGCAGCCGCCTGGCGACGGGGCTTTGCAGTGAGCCGCTCAGCAGGTCCATCGCCAGCGGGTAGTCGAGAAAGGGCAGCACCAGCGCGCGATAGGGGGCGGGCGGCAGGGCCTGTTGCCAGACGCTGGCCGGCACTGTCTCTCCCAGCGGCTGCCACAGCGCGCCATCCTCGATCTCTGCTGCCAGCGCAAGCTGCAGGGGCTGCCCACAGCCGGCCAGACGGTTTCGAATGGCCTGCCGATAGCCCTGGGCCGCGGTCACCATCACCAGCAGTGGCGGCTGCAGGCGCCTGAGCATCTGTTCGACCAGGCGTTCAATCTGTTCGTCGGTCATGGGGATCTCCGTTAGCCGAGCAGCCTGACCTGCGCGCCGTTTTTCAAGCCGGCGGCGTTGGCCTCTTCGGTATCGATGTGAAATTCCAGCGCGAAATCGTCGCGCACCCGCACCACCACCTCATCGAAGGTCAACTGGCGCTCACCGTCGCTGCGCACGCTCACTTTCTGGCCGTGGGTCACGTTCAGCTGGCGAGCGTCTTGTGGCGAGAGGTGGATATGGCGCCAGGCGCAGATCACCTGAGAGCGCAGCTCCACGTGGCCGGCGGGGCCGATGAGCAGGGCGCTGCCGGTATTTTCCAGCTGGCCTGACTCACGGACCGGCGCCTTGATGCCGAGGGTGAAGCAGTCGGCGCGGGAGATCTCCAGTTGTGAAATCGGCCGGGTCGGGCCGAGTACCCGCACCCGGGTCAGCGAACCCTTGGGGCCGACCACGGTGACGCACTCCTCTGCAGCAAACTGGCCCGGCTGGCGCAGCGGTTTGAGCGGCGTCAGGGTGTAGCCCTTGCCGAACAGGGCCTCGACATCCTGTTGTGCCAGGTGGACGTGGCGATTCGAGATGCCGACCGGGATCGCCGGGCTGACCAGGCTCAGACGGGCGGCGATCTTTTGATGCAGCTGGGGATCGATCATGCTTTCTTCCCTTTTCTTGCCGCGCCCTGTCGGTCTTCCGCCTGATCCGCGGCTGGCTGGCTGGCAGGTGGAGTGGCCGGTTCGGTATCGGCACTGCTTTCCGGTGACAGGGCCGGCACAGCGCTTGTTGCGGTCGTCATCTCCTTCTTGGTGTTGGCCGGTGCGCGCGGCGGGTAGCCCTTGAGGTTGCCGAGCGCCGCTACCGCGCTTGGCTCCGGACGGGCAATCACCAGGGAGTGGACCTGCTGGTCGATGGTGGCGGCCACCGCGACGCCACGCTCGATGGCGGTGTGGATGGCGCTGATCTCCCCTTCGAAGCAGACACTCACCAGCCCAGAACCCACCTTGCGATAGCCGATGCAGCTGACGCCTGCCGCTTTGCAGGCGGCGTCCACCGCCTGAATGGCGGCGACCAATCCTCGCGTTTCAATTACGCCCAAACTTTTCATCGTCGACTCCTGTTAATGGCGGACCAAGCGAATATCGAAATCAAATTGTGCAAAGAAGGCCTCCAGCCGATCCAACTCGTCCGGCGTGTAAGAGGGGTCCTGCGCAATCGGGTAGGGCATATCCAGCCGCTCATATTTCTTGCGGCCCAGCTGGTGGTACGGCAGCATGTCAATCCGCAGGATATTTCCCCGCTTTGCCAATTTCTGTACATATTCGATGGCGCCGGTAATGGCATCCCATGAATCGTTATGTCCACGGATGAGCGGCATGCGCACAATCACCTTGGCGCCGTAATCAACCAGCCATTCCAGATTGCGGCGAATACCTTCATTGCCAATACCCAGCATCGCCTTATGCTGTTCGCTGTTGATTTGCTTGATATCGAATAGGAAGGTATCGGTGACGGGCGCCAGCTGCTGGTAATTGGCCAGCGAGGTGGTGCCCTGGGTCTCGATGGCGGTATTGATCATCATCTTCTTGCATTCGCTAAACAGCGCGACGGCAAAGTCGGTCTGCAGGCTCATCTCGCCGCCGCCGATGGTGACGCCACCGCCGGAGGAGATGTAAAAGTCATAGTCCTGCATGATGATCTCCATCAGCTCGCTGACGGTGACATCCTTGCCCATGATGTCCAGCGCATGCTGGGTGCAGACCTCTTCGCATTTGCGGCAGCCGATGCAATCCTTATTACGATCGACGAAGTGTTTCATGCTGCCGTTCTCCTCGGCCCGGTAATGGACTCCGGCCGGACAGACATTCACGCAGTCACCGCAGTTGATGCATTTGTCGTGCGAAAACATCACCTGAAATTGGCTGCTGAGCCCTTCAGGGTTGGCGCACCAGGGACAGCGAAGGTTGCAGCCCTTGAAAAAAACCAGCGTGCGAATGCCATCGCCGTCATATATCGAATATTTCTGGATATTGAATATGCGGCCGGTTAATTCATTATTTGCGATCACGCTTGCCTCCTCTCCGGATGTGGCAGGCCGCAGTCGCATTATTTGCGACCTGCCATCACGGAGTACTTCCGGTTATTTTTGCGATTAAGAAAGACGGGTTATCAACGCATCGATCAGAACTTCTCAATCACGGTGCGGCTGATGATCTCGTCCTGCACCTCTTTGCACAGCTCGACGAAATAGGCGCTGTAGCCGGCGACGCGCACGATTAGGTCGCGGTACTTCTCCGGCTCCTGCTGCGCCTTTTTCAGCACTTCGTTGTCGACATAGCTGAATTGCATCTGGCCATTGCCGAGGATGGAGGCGGTGCGCAGCAAGGTGATGAGGCCATGGCGTCCCTCCTGGGTATCCAGCAGCCCCTTTAGGAACTTGAAGTTATGCACCATGCCGATGTTCATGGTCTCCACGTTCATCTTGCTGACGGACTTGATGATGGCCGTCGGCCCCTGCTTGTCCGCCCCCTGGGTCGGGCTGATGCCGTCGGAGAGCGGCATCCAGGCCAGGCGCCCGTTCGGCGTGGCGTTGGTCAGCTCGCCGATGGGGGTGTTGTTGGAGATGGAGAGGGTGCCGTGGCTCAGGGTGGAGTAGAGCATCTTGTACTTGCGGCACTCTCGCTCGGTCCACTCGGTGATATCCAGCGCGTACTGGTCGACGTAGTTGTCGTCGTTGCCGTACTTGGGGGCATTGAGGCAGTCGCGGCGCAGCGCTTCGAACCCTTCGAAGTTGGCCAGCAGCGCATCGCGAATTTGTTCGAGTGTGTATCTCTGCTCCTCGAACACCAGCTTGCGGATTGCCGCCATGGAGTCGACATAGGTCGCCAGCCCCGAGAAGATGAGGCCTGGACCGTGGTTGACCACGGCGCCACCGGCGGCGACGTCCTTGCCCTTCTCCATGCAGCCTTCCACCAGCAGTGACATCAGCGGTTTCGGCGCCACGTCGCGGTGCACGCGCTGGCTGATCACGGTGCCGATGGCCGACAGGCGAACGATGTGGGCAATCTGCTGTTTGACCGCCGCATCGAACTGCTCGAAGGTGCGCAGCTCGCGCAGGTCGCCGGTATCCAGCCCCTGATGGCTGTCGAACAGCACCATCCGTCCCCGGTTGAGCACGAACTCGATGGCGATGGGCCACTGGGTGTAACCGGTGGAGGTCCACTGATAGATGCGCCCCGACTTTTGCGGCTCGACGCAGCCCATCAGGCAGTAGTCGCGGGCGTCTTCAAAGTCGAAGCCCTTGCGCAGCATCATCTTGATGTGGGAGTCGTCGAAGTGGCAGGCCGGGAAACCCATCCCCGCCTTCACGACGTCGACGATCTTCTCCATGTATTTCTGCGGTGACTGGTTGTGAATGCGGCAGGCCAGCGACGGCTGGTAGACCTTCACAAACCGCACGGCGTCCATGATGAGGTAGGTCAGATCGTTGCAGGCATCGCCGCCGCTGCGCTTCTGGCCGCCCACGGTCAGGTTGATGAAGGGCTGATAGCCGGCGAAGTATTTCGCCCCCAGCTCGCTCGACATCCACATCAGCTCGGCACACTTGATGATGAAGGCCTGCATCAGCTCGAGCGCGCTTTCGTGGGTCAGGCGACCCTCGCGAATATCCGCTTCGAACATGGGGTAGCAGTACTGGTCGACCCGACCGAGTGACAGACCGGTCTGGTTCTCTTCGATCTCGAACAGCGACTCCACCGTCCAGATGCTCTGCAGCGCTTCTTGCAGGGTCTTGGGCGGGTTGGCCGGCACGTTCTCGTTCACCTCGGCGATGGTCAGCAGCTCGGCGCGGCGCTGGGCATCCTGCTCTTTCACGGCCAGTTCACGGGCATGGGCCGCGATGCGGCGGGCGTAGTTGACCACCCCTTCACAGGTTTCGATCGCTGCCTTGTAGTAGTAGATGCGATCGATGTCGTCCGGGTTCTCCATGCTCAGCTGGTCGAGATGGGCCTGGGCGTCGGCCTTGATGCCGTTCATCCCCTTGGTGAACAGCAGCACGTCGTAGCCCGGGCAGGTGTCGCCACCCCCGTTGATCTGATGGTAGGAGAGGTCGCTGACGAAGGTCTCGCCGCTGAAGGCCCAGACGCCGGCTTCCCGGTACTGCGCTTCGCAAATCTCGTCCAGCGAGCGACCTTCCCAGAACGGCACTATCTCTTCGCGGATGGTTTTCTTGTCCGCTTCGCTGATTTCAAAGGGATCTTGCGGACGGGTGCTCATGGTATCGAGCTCGTCGCGTACCCAGCGCCAAGCAATGTCCGGCGAGAAGGCACCGGCACGCGGCTTGCCGCACGGGTGGCCGACGATCAGCTCGTCGTCCTGGATAAGGATGGGGGCGGTTTCACAGGCGTGACGAAACGCCTTGGCCCGCAGCAAGATGGTCGGCATGCCAGGGTTGGCCTTGACGACCTCGGTAAAGGCCAGTGCCCGGTAGATGGAGACGCTGGGGCGCACGGTCAGATAGTGGTTGCGCAGGCGCTGCAGGCGCGGCGTCAGCCCCTCCATCACCGGCGTATCGGCACAGGCGGCGAACGGGGCGGCAGAGACGTGCTGCACTCCGCGAAAGAGGCGAACCGGCAGCTTGAGGGCGCTCAGGTTTTGCTGGGCGCAGAGGAACATTTCGGAGAGCGGGTTGATGCTCGCCTGTTCCAGGCTGGCGCCGTGCAGCAGGGCATCAAACATGGGGTAGCCGTCGATGGCGCAGGTGGCGCGCACTTCGCTCAGCTCTGCCAGCTTGAACCACAGGCACTCGACGATCTCGTACGCCTGCTGCTCGGTCAGCGCGCCGTTGGCGATATCGCGCTGGAAGTAGGGCAGCAGCGCCTTGTCGGCCCCTTCCGGGTTGACCGCATAGCTGCCGTTGTCGAGTTGAAGCGCCAGCTGGAACAGGTAGAACGACTGGCAGGCCTCTTTGAAGTTGCGTGCCGGATGGGCCGGTACATGGTGCAAAATGGCGGCGCTGTCGCGCAGCTCGGCCTGGCGGAACGGGTTGGTTTCTGCGGCGGCCAGGGTTTCGGCGCTGTTGGCCAGGTTCTGTGCCAGCGCCATCAGGGCGTCGCAGGCGTGGATGGCGGCGCGGCAGCCGTTGACCTCGTCCATGCCACTGCGGCTGACGGCGCTGCCCAGTGCGCGGGTTTTCTCTTCCAGCTGCTGCCTGATGGCCAGCACGCCCTTCTCCACCACCAGCTTGTAGTCGGGGGAGTCGATGGCGCTGTTCAGATTCAGGAACTGGAAGGTGGACGGGCGCTGCCCGGCACTTTCGTCGTGGAAAATGGCGCCGTGCGGGGTGCGGGTCTGGTTGCCGACAATCAGCTCGTCGGCACTGATGGTCAGCGGCAGCTGGCGCATCAGCTCGTAAAAGCGGCGTGCCGGTTTGACGGCGGCAGGAATGCCCGCGATGTCGCCATCCAGCCCGCTCAAAATCGTGGCGTGTTCGCTGCACAGGGTGCTGGTGTGCGCCAGTAAACGTTCAGCCAGCACGTTGACGCGCGGCGTTAAGCTGTAGTGTGCCATGAGGTAGGTTCTCCAGTTCTTGTTCTTAGTGGCCGGCGGCGAGAGTGCCGCACCATGCCTTGCGATAGAGTTCGGTCAATGCCCAGGCATCCGGTGCGCGCGGGTTGGTCGGGGTGCAGTTGTCGCGCAGCGCTTGGCTGACCATCTCCGCCAGCCGCTGGTCGAAATCGGCAGCGAGGAGGCCGGTATCGCCAATGCCGGTGGGCATCTTCATCTCGTCTTTGAGCGCCTGGATGGCCACCAGCAGGCTGTTGACCCCCTCGCGCGGCGTCTGGGCGGGCAGGTCCAGCAGGTGGGCCAGGCGGGCATACTTGTGGGCGGCCTGGGTATCGCACTGCCCGTCGTGGTCGGCGTTCCATGCCACGACCTGCGCCATCAGGAGTGCGTTGGCACGCCCGTGCGGGACGCGGAACACGCCGCCGAGGGCATGAGCCAGGCTGTGGGTGATGCCGAGCGAGGCGTTGGTGAAGGCCATGCCCGCCATGCAGGAGGCGTTGTGCATCTTCTCCCGCGCCAGCAGATCGTGGCCGTCGCGCCAGCAGGCGGGCAGGTAGCGAAAGACCTGCTGCACCACCTTCTCCGCCAGGGCGTCGGAAAAGTCGCTGGCCGCCCGGGATACATAGGCCTCCAGCGCATGGCACAGCACGTCCATCCCGGTGTCGGCGGTGATGGCGGGCGGTACCGATGCCACCAGCGACGGATCGAGAATGGCGATATCCGGCAGCAATGACGGGTCGACCAGCACCAGCTTCTCGCTGCGGGCCTTGACCACCGAGAAGCTGGTCACTTCCGAACCGGTGCCGCTGGTGGTCGGGATGGCCACGAAACAGGGGCGCTCGCGCCCCAGATTCGGGCGGGTTTGCGCCAGGGCGAACATGACCGCTTTGGCTGCATCAATCACCGAACCGCCGCCGAGCGCGATCACCAGATCCGGATAGCAGCTGTCCATGAGCTTCATGCCGCGCACGACCGTGGTGATGTCCGGATCGGCCACTACATCGTCCCAGCACTGGAACGGGATGCCGCGCTGGCGCAGGATCTGCGTCACCCGGTCGGCCAGGCCAACTTTCACCATCATCTGGTCGGTGACCAGCAGCGCCTGGCGGGCGGGCACTTCGGCCAGGGCGGACAGGGCGTCCTGACCGAAGCGGATCCGGGGTTTCAGCAAAAATTCACTCATTGGGTCATTCACTCCTCAAGCGTCCCGAAACACCTTCTCGACAATGGCGACCACCGACATGGCCTTGTAGCGGTCTCTGTTGAGCGCGAGGTACTCCTCGGCCAGTACGACGTCGTGCATGCCTGCGCCGACGCTGTCGACGGCGACCCAGGAGCGGTCCTTCATCGGTTGCTGCTGATCGTCCAGCTGGGTGATCAGCAGCAGGTTGCTGCCACGCAGCTCATCGCATTTCTGCGTGGCGACGACATGTCCGGTTACCTTTGCGAGAATCATGGTTCTTATCGCCTTATCTCAATGGGTTACTTGCCAAGGCGCTCAAGCACCTGACGGATGACCCGCTCCACGTTCTGCTCGCTAATCTCGCCACCGGCCGAGGCAGTAGCGCCGGCAAAGCGGTCGTCGGCGCTGTGGCAGGCCGGCGCCGAGGCACTGAAGCGGGCATCATCGAGGATGCTGCAGGGCTGGGGCGCGGCCGGGGCGGCGCTGGTTGGCTGCATCGCAACCGGCTGGATGGGGGCGCGCAGCTCTTCGATGGTGCGCACGCCATAACCCACCTTGCGGATGTTGAGCAGGTTCATCGGGCCGACGTTGTCGGAGCTGGAACCGCCGCCGACGGCGCCGCAGCCGAGGGTCAGTGCCGGCGTGAGGTTGGTGGTGGCACCGATGCCGCCGAGGGCGGCGGGGGTGTTGATCAGGATCCGGTTGACCGGTTTTTCCAGGCTGAACTGGCGGATCACGTCCTGGTTGCGGGTATGGATCACCAGGGTGTGGCCCAGCCCTTCGTTGGTCAGCAGCTCGACCACCCGATGACAGGCGGCGCGCCACTCCTCTTCCACGTAGAGGCCGAGCACTGGGCAGAGCTTTTCACGGGAGTAGGGATTGCTGTGGGAGACGGTGGTCTGTTCGGCCACCAGCACGCGGGTGCTGGGGGGGACGCTGAAACCGGCCAGCTGGCTGAGATGGAGCGCCGTCTTGCCCACCACTTTCGGGTTGATGGTGCCGTTCGGGCGCAGCAGCAGGGCGGCCATCTTGGCGGCTTCGTCTTCGTTCATGAAGTAGGCGCCCTGGGTCGCCAGCTCGCGATGAACCTCGTCGTAGATGCAGCGTTCGACGATGATCGACTGTTCGGAGGCGCAGATCACGCCGTTGTCGAAGGTCTTGCTGGTGATGATGTCCTTCACCGCCTGGTGAATGTCGGCGCTGCGTTCGATAAAGGCCGGGCCGTTGCCCGGGCCGCCGCTGATGGTCGGGGTGCCGGAGGCATAGGCCGCGCGCACCATGCCTTCGCCACCGGTTGCCAGGATCAGCGACACGTCCTTGCTGTGCATCAGCTCGGAGGTCGCCTCCAGGGTCAGCTGGGTGACGCCGTCCACGATGCCCGCCGGGGCACCGGCGGCTTCGGCGGCGCGCTTGACGATCTCAATGGCTTTCCAGCTGCACTGGCGTGCGCCCGGGTGCGGCGAGAAGATGATGGCATTGCCCGCCTTGAGGGCGATCAGGGTTTTGTAGAAGATGGTGGAGGTGGGGTTGGTGGAGGGCACCAGCGCGCAGATCACGCCCAGCGGCACGCCCACGTCCATCACTTTTTTCACCTGATCGTCATGAATGATCCCGACGGTCTTCATCTCTTTGATGGCATCGTAAACGTGCAGCGAAGCGAACCGGTTTTTCAGCACCTTGTCTTGCCAGTTGCCAAAACCGGTCTCTTCTGCGGCCATTTTCGCCAGCGTTTCGGCATGGCGCGCGGCTTCTTCGGCCACGTTCTTCACGATGGCGTCGATTTTCTGCTGCGAAAAGGTGGCCATAATCACCTGCGCCTGTTTGGCGTTGCGCACCAGTTCTCTCGCGTTCTGGCGGGAGAGCAAATCGGTATCGAGTTCAATCATGAATCTATCCTTCATCAGACTAAAAAAGTGCGGGCGGGGCGTGCCCTCTCAGGTCATGCCTTGTGCTGCGCCGCGATTTTTTCGATGTCGTTGTGCGGGCGTGCGATGACGCGAGAGGTGACCACTTCGCCAATGCGTTTCGCCGCTTCCACGCCGGAATCCACCGCCGCATTGACCGCACCGACGTCGCCTTTCACCATGGCGGTGACCAGGCCAGAGCCGACGTTCTCATAGCCGATCAGCTCGACGTTGGCGGCCTTGCACATGGCATCTGCCGCTTCGATGCAGGCCACCAGGCCTTTGGTCTCAATCAGACCAAGCGCTTCTTTCATCATGTTCTCTCCCGTTATTCGGCAATTTTGTAGTGGGCGACAATCTTGCTGATGTCGTTGTGCGGGCGGGCGATGACCAGCGAGGTCACCACTTCACCGATGCGCTGTGCGGATTCCACGCCGGAGTCCACCGCGGCTTTCACGGCCCCTACGTCGCCTTTCACCATGGCGGTGACCAGGCCAGAGCCGACGTTCTCATAGCCGATCAGCTCGACGTTGGCGGCTTTGCACATGGCATCCGCCGCTTCAATGCAGGCCACCAGGCCCTTGGTTTCAATCAAACCCAATGCATCACCCATTTGCGATCTCCCGGCCTCAAGCCTTGTGTTTAATGACGATTTTGTTGATGTCGTTGTGCGGACGGGCGATGACCAGCGAGGTCACCACTTCACCGATGCGCTGTGCCGACTCCACGCCGGAATCCACCGCCGCTTTCACCGCGCCGACATCCCCCTTCACCATGACGGTGACCAGGCCGGAGCCGATGTTTTCATAGCTGATCAGCTCCACGTTGGCGGATTTGCACATGGCATCCGCGGCTTCAATGCAGGCCACCAGACCTTTGGTTTCGATAAGCCCCAATGCGTCACCCATGGTGATCTCCTCAGAACAGATTGTGTGGTGTGGTTAAGGAACTCCGTCCGTGTCACGGCGTTGAGCCACGGTTGCGGCGTTCAATCGCCACTATAGGTACTGGCGGCATTTGTGGAATTTGAATCTGTAAAACTGAGATATTTAGTTTGTTGTTCTGGATTTATGATTTTTATAAGCCGTATTTATCTATTTATGCTGCGACCACGAGGCTGTTTTCGCCTTGCATAAGGCCGAATTTAGGCCCGGGAAAAGATCGTCGGTCGATGTTAATGAGTTGTTGGGCAATGGGGGCCGAGAGGTAATTTGGCCGGCTGCTAACTGTGGCGGAGCTCATGTTTTGCCGGCGACGCTAAATGTAAAAAATGAGCGGGGTGTGGCGGGAAGGAGAGATCAGGGTGGTGATGGCGGGTCAGACGGGATGAGGTGGCATTGAGAGCGAGGCGCGCGTCATGTGGGTGCCGGCGCGAGAGTGGCTGGGATGAGCTGGAAAAGTAGCGGGTGCTGGTCCTGCTTGGTGATATACAAGGGGCGTCTTGTCGGTACGGATGCGCAGTTGGGGGAAGGGGCGGGCAGGAAGTCACCTCGGCATTGCCTTCAGGGCAAATGGCTGACAAGCCGAATCAGGGCTGAGTCATCAGGGGGCTTGAGCAGGTCTGGTTGTCGGGGCCGGGCGATACGTGCGCGTCATCGACGCTTGGGTCGGGGCATCCGCCGTATTGCCGGGACTAGTGCAGTTCGCTGCCGGATTTGAGGGTGCAGATCCAGAGCGGCGAGTTGATGGAGCTCAGCAGTATGGCCTGCTGATTGAGCCGCTGTGCACTCAGAAACAGCCCATCGTGACTGTCGGACATCTCGCGCATGAAGTAGTCGAAGATCACGTCCGGCGATTGATCGATGGAGGAGGCGCTCGCTTCCCATTTGTTGATGCGGTACTGACGCTCGGTGGCGGAGACCCGGTTGCTGCTGTAGGTAAACGTGACGTAGCGCTGGAGATAGAGCCAGCCTGCGGCCGAATCGGTATAGCCTTCAACCACCATGGAGCCTTTCCCCTGGCGGCCGAAATTGAAGTGGATGTTGCCGTTGACGTTCTCTTTGTGCATGTCCTCAAAGCGCATGATGCCTTTGGTGGCGCAGCTCATGACACCATCATTTTCGGTCGGCAGCTGGTAGCAGGCATAGAGTGCCGCGGCGAGGAACAGGGTGCAGGAGAAGAGAAAGAAGGGACGCGGCGCAAGTCTCATCACGGCTTCCAGGAGTAGTAGAAATAGTTGTCGCAATAGCTGAACGGGTTGTCTTCGTGCATGGCGCAGTGGGCCAGAAATACCCGGCCCAGGCCGTTGGTTTCCAGTCTGTCCCCGTAGAAAAACAGAAAACGCTCGCCGGGTTTGCAGCTGATGTTCAAACGCTGGCGCACCTGCTCGAAGTGCTCACCGTAGGTCGTGGCGCTGACCGAGCGCAGCATCTCGTCGCTGGCCAGCAATTCGCACTGGCTGTTGGGGATCCCGGTCAGGGTGACGGGGCGCGGCTCACGGCCATTCAAGAGACCAAATGCCACCAGCATGAGGGCAAACGCGAGCATGCAGCCCCCCGCGATGTACCAGCAGATGCCGCGTGAACGGGGGGTGAGGGGAAGTGGCCATTCGGCAGGGTCGAATGCCGGCTCGGCGGCCACCACCGTGGAAGGCGAAGGTACTATTTCAATGGACGGTGCAGGTACATGCTCAATAGGCTCGATAATGACCTCGGGATTGAGCTGCAAATAACCGCGCGACACCGTGATGATGATATTGTCGATATCGTAGTGGCGAAAAGCCTTGCGCAATATGCTCAGGTATTGGTTGAGGTTGCTGTTTGATGAGGTTAATCCGTTATCGTCCCAAACTTTTTTAAGCACTTCCTCGCGGCTGACTATCCCGGTATTTCGCAAGAAAAAATAAAACAGCGCATTGGCGGTGATGGATAATTGGCTGTCTGGCTCAACGCTTTCCCGCTGAGTCAGGGAACCATCGGTCGCGTCATAAATGAAGCGGGCATTGATGTGGTAGCGCATCTCGGCCTCAATCCATCAGCTTCACGTGGGGAGCGTCATATTATGCAGGGTCTTGACCAGCGCCTGACGGTGCTCGCTGCTCATGGTGCGCCCTTCGGTCAATTCCGATAGCCAGATGCCGTCTGCGGCATAACGTACCAGGGTGCCGGTATGGCCATTATCCAGCTCATCCCCTTGCGCCAGATGCGCCAGCATCCAGTCACGCCAGCATTGTCGCAGCACCGGCTCATCCGGCATGGCCAGCGAGAGCACCATCAGCTGGCGGCTCTCCTGGGTGTCCGTCAATTCAGGGGCAGAGAGATAGTGCAGGTAAGCACGGGTAAAGCGGCCGTAGGCGGTCTTGTCTGCCGCCATCAGTGCTGAGATGGCCTCTTCCATGATGGCCAGCAGACGCGCAAACAGGGCAAAGATCAGCGCCTGCTTGTTGGGGAAGTGGTGCAGCAAGCCCCCCTTGCTCACCCCGGCCTCATAGGCAACGGCGTTCAACGACAGGGCGGCGATACCGTCCCGGCCGGCGATGGTGGCGGCCGACTCCAGCAGTTGTCGATAAAGACGTACAGGGTCTTTTTTTCTATGTTGGGTTTCGATGTTCATGGCCCAATCATACCGACCAGACGGTATGTTGATTCTTGATCGCCATCAATATGAGGAAATGGGGGACGGGAGGAAAAGTCGTTATTGTGTGGTGCTTCACAAATAACCTTAAAATAAAGATGGAAGAGTCGCTTTAAATATTAAAATTGGATTTGTTTGAGAACTTAATTTGTCAATTAGTCACGACTTGCTTATCTCCTGGTTAAAGTCATTTTCAATGAGAAATAACTATTTTAAGGAGTCGGGATAGGGATTAAGTTGTCATTTGTATACCTCATTGCAGCAAACATTTTCCTGAGGATTTATCTCTTGTTGTTAACCAATTAACGGTTGCTTTTTAGCGGGAAGGTATATATTTCTGCCACCTTTGGTTATGGCAGAAATATAAAAATAAGTGTGCCTGTTGGCGTCACCTTATTTTTCAAGGGGGGCGTCAGCCTCTTGCACCAGCTCGAGGAAGGCGCGCATGGCGGGGGTGATGCTGTGCTGGCGGGTGATGAAGGCGGTATGGCCGATGTCGCGTTGCGGCGTCAGCGGCAGGCAGACCAGATCCGAGAGCTTGCTGGCGGAGCGGGCGAGGCCGGCACTGACGATGGCCCAGCCCAGCCGGTGGCGCACGGCGCTCACCAGGTGAAACAGGGAGTCGGTTTCCAGCACCACGTCAAGCCGGATGCCGGCCCACTCGGCGGCACGGTCCAGATACTTGCGAAACTGCATGGTGCGGCTGGGCAGTACCAGCGGCCGCTGCTGCAGTGCCGTCAGGGTCAGCTCGTCGTCGGGGAGGCACTGATCCGCCTCGTCGCGGTTCATCAGCACCGCCATCTGGTTGTTGCCCTGGGGATAGAGGTGGAAGGTCTGTCTGGCGGCGCCGGTGAGCGGCTCATCAAACCCCAGCCCGATATCGCACTGGTGCAGCTCCAGCTGTGACAGCAGGGCTTCGTTGCTGAGCACCGAGAGACGGATGACGATGTCGGGGTAGCGCTGCTTGCAGCGGGCGATGAGTGGCATGATGTCGACATTGGACTGGGGCACGATACCGATGCGCAGGGTGCCGGAGAGCTCGCCATGAAACAGTGCCAGCTCCTGCTTGAGCGCCTCCTGCTCCAGCAGCATCCGCTCGGCATACTGGCGCACCAGCTCGCCCGCTTCGGTGAGGGCGACGAACTGGCTGGTACGCACCACCAGGTCGGTGCCGAGGTTTTTCTCCAGTGCCGTGATGCTGGCTGAGAGGGTCGGCTGGGTGATGTGGCAGGCCTTGGCCGCTCTGGCAAAATGCTGGTGTTTGGCCAGTTCGTGGAAATAGTGCAGCTGCTTGATGTTCATGATCATTCGGGAGGTGAGGATGAATCTAAAAATTAATCAATTGAAAAAACGCCGTCAATAGAACAACTCTATTGCCATATAGATTTATTTCATTGGTTTTGCGTCTGCCGCCTCTCTAAACTTGAATGCAGTTTGCATTTTTAGGCCAACCTGCATGCCTGCCTACGCGTCCGTCGACATCCCCGTCAATCTGCCTGCCTCGCCTTCACTGGATCATCTGGTGGAGGAGGTAGCCGTCGCCATCAACATCAATGGCATCAACCATGCGGTGATGATGGCGACCCCGGACGATCTCGACGACTTTGCCGTCGGCTTTCTGTTTGGCGAGGGGATCATCCGGCACAACCACGAGGTCCACGACATCCAGATCGCGCCAGCCGAGCAGGGGATGGTGCTGGACATCACCATCGCCAACCGTTCCCTAGGCGCTCTGGCCCAGCACAAGCGCCGGCTGACCGGGGCGACCGGTTGCGGCATCTGCGGCGTGGCGGCGGTGGAGCAGGCGCTGCCCGCACTGCCGGTGTTGCCGCTGACGCCGCCGCTGGATGGGGCCTTGCTGGCGGGGCTGCGTGCGCAGATCGCCCAGTGGCAGCTCAAGGGGCAGCAGCATGGCGCCCTGCATGCGGCGCTGGCGCTGGATGCCGAGGGCCGGATCCTGCACTGCCGGGAAGATATCGGGCGCCACAATGCCCTCGACAAGCTGATCGGCCTGCTGCTGCGTCAGCAAAGTGCGTGCGACACCCTGGTGGTGACCAGCCGCTGTGGCAGCGAGCTGGTGCAAAAAGCCGCCCGTTTCGGTGCCCGTCACCTCATCTGTCTGGCATCGCCCAGCCAGCTGGCGGTCAGGCTGGCCCTCAAATACAACCTCAACGTCGTTCATATTCCCAAGTTTGATGCCCCGGTCAGCTATTCGAGCTATCGCCCGGCGGATCCCATCGGAGAGTGCCATGAGTCATATTGAAAAGCCCGCCAAAGCCGGCGGTTTTTCGTCCCTGCAATCCACCATGAAACAGGTGCTGCGCAGCCAGAAGACCCGTCAGAACATCAAGAACCTGCTGCGGGTCAACCAGACCGAAGGCTTCGACTGCCCGGGCTGCGCCTGGGGTGACAACGACCACGGCACCTTCCAGTTTTGTGAAAACGGCGCCAAGGCGGTGGCCTGGGAATCCACTGGCAAGACGGTGGGGGCCGAGTTTTTCGCCGCCCACTCGGTGCGCCAGCTGGCTACCCAGAGCGACTACTGGCTCGAGTATCAGGGGCGGCTGACCGAGCCGATGCGCTACAACCCGGTGACCGATCACTACGAGCCAACAAGCTGGGACGACGCCTTCGTCCTGATTGCCGACACCCTCAAGGGGCTGAATAGCCCGGACGAGGTGGAGTTCTACACCTCGGGGCGTGCCAGCAACGAAGCGTCTTATCTTTATCAGCTGTTTGGCCGCCTGTTTGGCACCAACAACTTCCCCGACTGCTCCAACATGTGCCACGAGGCGAGCGGGGTAGCGCTGATCCAGTCGGTCGGCATCGGCAAAGGCACTGTGGTGCTGGATGACTTCGACCAGGCCGATGCGGTGTTCGTCTATGGCCAGAATCCCGGTACCAACCACCCACGCATGATGAATGCCCTGCGCCAGGCTGCGCGCGGCGGCTGCAAGATCGTCAGCTTCAACAACTTGAAAGAGGTGGCGCTGGAGCGCTTCGCCAGCCCGCAGAGCCCGCTCGAGCTGCTGACCCCGGCGGCCACCACCATCAGCCACCAGTACCTGACGCCGAAACTGGGTGGCGACATGGCCGCCATGCGTGGCATGGCCAAGTACATTTTGGAAGAGGCGCCAGAGGCGGTGGATCGCGACTTCATCGCCCGCCACACCCGCCACTTTGCCGAGTACGAGGCGCAGGTACGTGCCACCGACTGGGCGGCGATCGAGCAGCAGTCCGGCCTGACTCGCACCGACATCGTGCAGGCAGCCAAGGTCTTTGCCGCCAGCCAGCGCATCATCAGCTGCTGGGCCATGGGGGTGACCCAGCACCTGCACTCGGTCGATACCATCCGTGAAATCGTCAACCTGCACCTGATGCGCGGCCAGATTGGCAAGCCGGGGGCGGGGCTCTGTCCGGTACGGGGCCACAGCAACGTGCAGGGCAACCGCACCATGGGGATCAACGAAAAGCCGACCGCCGCCTTTATCGACCGGCTTGAACGTCACCTGCAGGTGAGCCTGCCACGGGCTCGTGGTCACAATGTTTACGAGGCGCTCAAGGCGCTGGAGGAGGGCAAGAGCAAGGTGCTCATCTGCCTGGGTGGCAACCTGGCGGCAGCGGCGCCCGATACCGACTTCACCTACGGGGCGATGAAAAAAGCCGAGCTCAACGTGCAGATCAGCACCAAGCTCAACCGCAGCCATCTGCAGGTGGGCAAGGCGGCGCTGATCCTGCCCTGTCTCGGCCGCACCGAGCTCGATATCCAGCGCAGCGGCAACCAGAAGATCACGGTGGAGGACACCTTCAGCATGGTGCACGCCTCGACCGGTGCGGCCGAGCCGGTATCGCCCCTCTGCCTCTCCGAGACCGACATAGTGGCGCGGATGGCTCATGCTACCGTGGGCAGCGAACGGGTCGACTGGCTGGCCCTGCGCGATGACTATGGCCGCATCCGCGATCTCATCGAGCAGACCATCGCCGGTTTTGCCGATTTCAATGCCCGCATCCAGCAGCCGTGCGGTTTTCATCTCGATAACTCTGCGGCGCTGCTGACCTGGAATACCGCCAGCGGCCAGGCCGAGTTTCGTGCCAGCACCCTGCCGCACTCTGTGTTGCCGGAGTGTACCCGCCATGCGGAGCAGATGGTGGGTCAGCCGGTGTTGCTGCTGCAGAGCCTGCGCTCTCACGATCAATACAACACCACCATCTACGGCATGGATGACCGCTATCGCGGCATCAAGGGCCAGCGCAACGTGGTGTTCATGAACGAGGCGGATGCTCGCCAGCTTGGCTTTGCCGAAGGGGACAGGGTCGACATGGCGGCCATCTGCAACGACGGGCGCGAGCGTAGCGTGACCGGTTTTGTGGTGGTGATCTACGAGATCCCGCGTGGCAACATCGCGGCCTACTACCCGGAAACCAACCCGCTGGTGCCCATCGACAGCATAGGGGCAGGCTCGTTCACCCCGACCTCCAAGTCCATCCCGGTGCTGGTGACTGCTTCCAATCGGCAGGACAATCTGTTGCTGCTATGAACTGGGAGGTTTGCAGGCTTGAGCCGGTTCAAGTCTGCCAGCCCAATGCAGCAGAGCCCGGACATTCTATAAACAACAACGCCGCATAAGAAATGCGGCGTTGTTGTTTGCGTGATTGGTGCCGGTAAGAGGAGTCGAACCCCCGACCTTCGCATTACGAATGCGCTGCTCTACCAACTGAGCTATACCGGCGTGCCACTAGATTCCCGAAAACAGCGGGGCAAGTCAATGAGCTGCACTCAGTTTTATGAGTGGGCTCATGGGGTTACGGCCAATGTCAGAGGTCGACGAACTCCGGAATATGGGCCCGGCCGCGGCTTTCGAGAAAATCGAGCAGTGCACGGGGGGAGCGTGCCAGGATCCGCTCTGCCGGGAAGTCGGCCTCGGTGACCAGTCGGTGGCAGTGCTCGAAATCTCCGAGACTGAAGGCCACGTGGGAGTCGGAGCCGAAGGTGAGGTAGGCACCCATGTCCCGCGCCGCCTCGACGATGGCGCGGCAGTTGCCTTCACTGCCCGGGCGGGAGTGGCTGAAGGAGGAGTTGTTGAGCTCCAGCGCTACCCGATACTCTGCCGCCGCCTTGACCACGGCCTGGATGTCGATGGGGAAGGCGGGATTGCCGGGGTGGCTTATCATGTCGACCCGGCCGCTCTTGATGGCGTTGATCATGGCCTGGGTATGGGTGGCCTGGTCGCAGGGGGGAAATACCGGTTCGTGAAAGCCCGCCATGATCATGTCGAGCCGCGACTCGTAGCGCTCGGGGAAGTCGATCTCGCCATCGATGTTCTTGATGTTGGCTTCGATGCCGCGCAGGATGCCGACCCCGTCGACCACCCGTGGTAGCACGTGCAGATTGACGAAGTGCCAGAAGTGGGGGGCATCGGCCATGTCGGGGCCATGATCCGTGGTGGCGAACAGCTTGATCCCCTTTGCCTTGGCGATGGGCAGGTAGTCGTGAATGGTGCTGTAGGCGTGGGTGCTGGCGACGGTGTGGGTGTGGGTATCGACCGTGTACTTCATCTTATCTTCCCCTCTGGCGTGAGGCGCCAGCATAGCAAAGGCGGCGGGTCGAGACCATGTCGTGGCTTGTCATACTTTGTCACAAATTGGGCTCTGGCTGACAAAGTTTGAACACGCTTGGCGGTCATGATGGCGTCATCGATGAAAGCCTGAACTCGCATCGATGGGTTGGATCAGGATGGTGCAACCTCATTTCCCCGCCGTCGCGCCCTGCGACGGTTTTTTTTGCCTGTTTGCCAGCGCGCAGCGTGGTTACCGGGCAAAAAAATGCCCAACTAGCATGAAGCAGGTTGGGCGAGACTTAATGTTTAA
Organism: Aeromonas sp. 1805; assembly: GCF_013085525.1. Taxonomy (NCBI): domain Bacteria; kingdom Pseudomonadati; phylum Pseudomonadota; class Gammaproteobacteria; order Aeromonadales; family Aeromonadaceae; genus Aeromonas; species Aeromonas sp. 1805. The sequence continues at coordinate 2,976,673 of NZ_CP038515.1, forward strand.
TTGCAGTGGCATAGATATAGAGTCCGATTCGTCCGTGAAGTTCCCGCCTTGTTCCCCATTTTCAACAAAAACATTTCACTAACACCCGTTCACATTCTCTTGACACAAAAGGTTGTGAAACGTACTTTTTAAACATTCGTTTAAGTGAGGTGTCCTGTGAGTAAAATCGATACCAAAAACCGCATTCTCGATGCCGCTGAGGTGTTGTTTGCCGAACGGGGGTTCGCCGATACCTCTTTGCGTCTGATCACCAGCGAGGCCGATGTCAACCTGGCGTCGGTGAACTACCACTTCGGCTCCAAGAAGGAGCTGATCCAGGCGGTGCTCGATCGCTATCTGAGCCTGTTCATGCCCGAGCTGGATGCACGCCTGCATACCCTGATGGCGCAGGAGCAGCTGACCCTGCTGCAGGTGTTCGAGAGCTTCGTCGACCCGCTGATGAAGCTGGTGGCGGTGCGCACCAACGGTCCGGCCATCTTCATGCAGTTGCTGGGGCGCGGCTACATCGACAGCCAGGGCCACCTGCGCCGCTTCATTACCGCCCACTACGGCCCCATTTTGCAACGGATCACTCAGGCCATCTCCAAGGCCAACCCGGCCTTGTCGCCTGCGGATCTGTTCTGGCGGCTGCACTTCACCCTGGGCACCGTCGTGTTCACCATGGCCTCGGCCGATGCGCTGCGCGACATCGCCCAGGCCGATTTCGGCCAGCAGCTCGATGTGGAGGGGCTGGTACGCAACGTCATTCCTTATCTGGCGTCCGGTGTCGGGGCGCCCGTGGAGTCGACCAGGCTCTCCCTGGCCGTGTAACAACCAACAATAAATCAACGGAAACAGTGAAATAGAAGGAACTTGAGTATGATCACATTGCTTATCCTGCTGGTGCTGGCGATAGCCGTCGTGCTCGGCGTGCCCTCCATCCGTAAAAAGGTGGTCACCCGCCCGGTGTTTGGCATCTTCAAGAAGATACTGCCGCCCTTGTCTGCCACCGAGCGGGAGGCCATGGAAGCCGGCTCCGTCTGGTGGGATGGGGAGCTGTTTCGCGGCAACCCCGACTGGAAAAAACTGCACGGCTACGGTAAAGCCGAGCTGACCGCCGAGGAGCAGGCCTTCATCGACAACCAGGTCGAAACCCTGCTCGCCATGGTCGACGACTTCAAGATCGTCAACGAAACCAAAGACCTGCCGGAGCCGGTCTGGGACTATCTGAAGAAGGAAGGTTTCTTCTCCCTGATCATCCCGAAATCCTATGGCGGCCGTGAATTCTCGGCGATCGCCAACTCCACCATCGTCACCCGCATCGCCACCAAGAGCCTGAGCGTAGCGGTCACCGTCATGGTGCCTAACTCCCTTGGCCCGGGCGAGCTGCTGATGCACTACGGCACCCAGGCCCAGAAGGACTTCTGGCTGCCGGGGCTGGCCAACGGCAAGGAAGTGCCCTGCTTCGCCCTGACCGGGCCGGAAGCGGGCTCCGATGCCGGCGCCATCCCGGACAAGGGGATCGTCTGCAAGGGGATGCACAAGGGTGAAGAGGTGCTGGGTATTCGCCTCAACTGGAACAAGCGCTACATCACCCTGGCCCCTCGTGCCACCGTGCTGGGGCTGGCATTCAAACTGTATGACCCGGAAAAACTGCTGGGTGACAAGGAAGAGCTCGGCATCACCTGCGCGCTCATCCCCACCAGCCACCCCGGCGTGCGCGTCGGCGATCGCCACTACCCCATGGGGCTGGCGTTCCTGAACGGCCCGACTTTTGGCAAAGATGTGTTCATTCCGCTCGACTGGATCATCGGCGGCCCGGATTACGCCGGCCGCGGCTGGCGCATGCTGGTGGAGTGCCTCTCCGCCGGTCGCGGCATCTCGCTGCCTGCTCTGGGCACCGCCTGCGGTCACATGGCGAGCCGCACCGTGGGCGCCTACTCCTACGTGCGCAAGCAGTTCGGCATGTCCATCGGCAAGTTTGAAGGGGTGCAGGAAGCGCTGGCCCGCATCGGCGGCCTCACCTATCAGCTGGAAGGTGCCCGCCGCATGACCGCAGGTTCGCTGGACTTGGGTCAGGCTCCGGCCATCGTCACCGCGATTTCCAAGTACCACATGACCGAAATGGCGCGCCAGATCATGGATGACTCCATGGATATCCACGCCGGCCGCGCCATCCAGCTGGGCCCGAAAAACTACACCGGCTACGCCTACATGGGCATTCCGGTGGCCATCACGGTGGAAGGGGCCAACATCCTGACCCGCAACCTGATGATCTTCGGGCAGGGTGCCACCCGCTGCCACCCGTACGTGTTTGCCGAGCTGGAAGCGGCAGCCGATACCGATGTGGAGCGCGGTCTCGAGAAGTTTGACGCCCTGCTGCTGAAGCACATCGCCTTCGGTGCCGGCAACTTCTTCGGTTCCCTGTTCCAGGGGCTGACCCTGGGCCAGTTCAACAGCGCGCCGGTGGCTGGCGAAACCGCCCGTTATTACAAGCAGCTCTCTCGCATGAGTAAAGGGCTGGCGCTGTGCGCCGACGTCTCCATGCTGATGCTGGGTGGCGATCTCAAGCGCAAGGAGATGATCTCCGCTCGTCTGGGTGATGTGCTGAGCCACCTCTACCTGGCCTCCGCCACCCTCAAGCACTACGAGGATCAGGGCCGTATGGTCTCCGATCTGCCGTTCGTGCAGTACGCGGTGGAGCGCAACCTCTACCTGATTGGCAAGGCGTTCGAGGGCTTCTTCCAGAACTTCCCGAACAAGGTGGTGGGGGCCGTGCTCAAGCGGGTGGTGTTCCCGTTCGGCGTGGGTTACAAGATGCCGGCCGACGATCGTTGCCACGCCATCTGTCTGGCCATGATGAAGCCGGGCGAGTTCCGCGACCGTCTGACGGCGCTGTGCTACGTCGGCAAGGACGAGGCGGATCCGGTCGGTCTGATGGATCGCGCCTTCCAGGCCATGGTCGCAGTGCAGCCCTACGAGAAGAAGCTGGTACAGGCCCAGAAAGAGGGCAAACTGCCCCGCAAACTGGCGCTGCCGGAGCTGGTCGCCGCTGCCCTGTCCCAATCCATCCTGAGCAAGGACGAGGCGGACAAGCTGCTGGCCGCCGATGCCCTGCGCTACGAGGCGATCCAGGTGGACAACTTTGCCCCGGGCGAGCTGGAGGGGTTATCCCAGCAAAATCCGGTGGTGCACGCCGCCTGAGAGAGCGCTCACTCCTGAACCTGAAACCGGCCGTCATGGCCGGTTTTTTTGTTTGTTAACCCTGCATTTACAACCTCGATTAATTCCAGTTTAATGCAATGGCCCCTCACCCTTGGGGCAGGAAGCAAGGCCAGCGGAATGGCCGACAACAACAAACTCAGGAAGAGTGAATGAATCTCGCCAAAACGGCGATCGAACGCCCCATCTGGGTGGCGGTCTCGATCGTGCTGATTTTTCTGCTGGGCCTGCTCAGCATCCGGGGGCTGCCGATCCAGCTGTTTCCCGACATCGATCGCCCGCACCTCAACATCTCGGTGGACTGGCGCTCGGCCTCACCCCAGGAGATGGAGTCGGAGATAACCGACCCCATCGAGCAGGAGATGCAGGGGGTGCAGGGGCTCAAGAACCTCACCAGCAACAGCTTCCCCGGCTTCACCGAGATCGACCTGGAGTTTGCCCTCGGCACCGACATGCAGCGGGCCCAGCTCGACGTCATCTCCCGCCTGAACCGGGTCTCCGGCCTGCCGGACAAGATTGGCGGCCCCTACGTCAACAACTACAGCAGCAACGACACTCTCACCTTCTTCTTCATCCAGCAGTTGCCCGGTGCCAAGGGGCAGATCGACGATCATCAGGCGCTGATCGAGGCGCGGGTCAAGCCGGAGCTGGAGCGCATCCCCGGGGTGTCGACGGTCGACATCGAGGGGATCAACGAGCGCCAGATCCAGATCCGTTTCGACCCTTACCGCGCCGCCGAGCTGGGGGTGGAGATCCCGGTACTGGCCAGCCGGGCCAGCACCGGCTGGGACGTCTCCGCCGGCACCCTCGACATCGGCCGCTGGGAGTACAAGCTGCGCTTTGCCGGTCGCTACGACGTGGCGACCCTGGGGGACAAGGTGGTGGACTGGCGCGACGGCCTGCCCATCTACCTGCGGGATGTGGCCGAGGTCAGGTTGGCCCGGGAGGAGAACCCTGTGCTGCGCATCCAGAACGGCAACACCGCCATCGCGGCCCAGATCTTCAAGGAGAGCGGTGCCAACGCCCTGGCGGCGCTGGAGGCCATCAAGCTCAAGGTGGGCGAGCTCAACCGCGAGGTGCTGGAGCCGGTCGGGTTGCACATGGAGCAGTCGTTCGACGCCTCCCTCTACATCAACCGGGCGGTGGGCATGGTGACCGCCAACCTGGGGCTCGGCGTGCTGCTCTCCTGCGCCATCCTCTGGGTCTTTCTGCGCCAGCTCAAGGCGACCCTGATGATCGCGATCGCCATTCCCATCAGCATCATGCTCACCTTCTGCCTGCTCAAGGTGCTGGGGCGGACCCTCAACGTCATCTCGCTGGCGGGGATCGCCTTTGCGGTGGGCATGGTGCTCGATGCCGCCATCGTGGTGCTGGAGAGCATCTACCGGCGCCACGAGCGGGGGGATCTGAGCAAGGCGGAGGCGGCGCTGGAAGGCACCAGCCGGGTGTGGACCGCGCTGGTGGCCTCCACCCTGACCACGGTCGCCATCTTCCTGCCGGTGCTGCTGCTCAACGACGTGGAGGGGCAGCTGTTTGCCGATCTGGCGCTGACCATCGCCTGCGCGGTGACCGTCTCCATGCTGGTGGCGGTCACCGTGCTGCCGGCGGTGGCGGCGCGCTGGATGGGGCGTGAGCGGCTGATCGATCCCTATGAGGGGCTGTGGCAGGGCACCACCCGACGGGTGATCCGCTGGACCGGCACCTCCCGCCAGCGCTGGACCGTCATCACCCTGATGATGAGCCTGCCGGCGCTGGCCACCTGGGCTCTGTTGCCGAAGATGGACTATCTGCCCGACGTGAAGCGCGATGCGGTGGATGTCTGGATGAACTTCACCCCGGGTTTCAACCTGCAGGCCCAGCGCGAGGAGGTGATCGACACCCTGATCGCCCGTCTCGCCCCCTACATGAAAGGGGAGCGGGAGCCGGCCCTCAAGAACTACTACATCCTGCGCTACCCGGGCGGTGCCCAGATCGGGGTGCGACCGAAAGAGGAGGATCAGATCAAGGTGCTGGAGCAGCTGTTGATGAAGCAGCTGCTGGTGGGGATCCCCGACACCCAGGTGTTTGGCGGCCAGGGTTCGCTGTTCGGCGGCTTTGACAGCGAGAATGGCATCTCCCTGCTGCTGCAGGGGGGCGATCTGGCCGAGCTCTACCAGGCGGCGCGGGCCGCCATGGCCATCGTCAAACAGGATCTGCCGGGTGCCCAGGTGAGGCCGCAGCCGGATCTCGATTTCACCGCCCCCGAGCTGCGGCTGGTGCCGCAGGACAGGCGTCTGGCCGAGGTGGGCTGGGATCGCACGCCCATGCCCGCCATCATCCAGACCTTCGGTGACGGGCTGCGGGTCGGCGAGTACTTCGACGGGGAGGAGCGGCTCGACATCATGCTGATGGGACAGACCTCGGCCAACCCGGACGAGCTCAAGGCGGTGCCGCTGGCGACCCCGTCCGGGCGCATCGTGCCGCTCGGCGAGCTGCTGCGGGTGGAGCACGACATGGGGCCGGCCAGCATCTTTCGGGCCGACGGCCGGCGCAGCATCAGCCTGCAGATCTCGCCCCCGGTGGGGATGAGCATGGAGCAGGTGCTCGATACCTTGCAGAGCAAAAGCTTTGCCGCCATCCGGCCACTGCTGCCCGCCGGCGGTGAGCTGCGCGTCTCCGGCAATGCCGACAGCCTGCAACAGGCGCTCGGCAACCTGGGGGCCATCTTCCTGTTTGCCGTGATGATCCTGCTGATCCTGTTATGGGGAGTCTTTGCCTCCCTCAAGGATGCCGTGCTGGTGCTGCTGACCCTGCCGCTTGCCACCGTCGGCGGCGTGCTGGCGCTGCACCTGAGCGGCCTGCTGGTGCCGCTGCCGATGGATCTGCTGACCATCATCGGCTTCGTCATTTTGCTGGGGTTGGTGGTCAACAACGCCATCCTGCTGGTGCATCAGACCCGCACCGCGGAGCGGGAGGGGATGAGCCGCCAGCTGGCGGTGGCCGATGCCCTGCAAAGTCGGATGCGGCCCATCGCCATGACCAGCCTCACCAGCATCTTCGGCATGCTGCCGCTGATGCTGAGCCCGAGCGAGGGCAGTGAAATCTACCGGGGGCTGGCCACCGTCATCGTCGGCGGCATGAGCTGCAGCACCCTGTTTACCCTGATCCTGTTGCCCGCCTTCCTGCGACTGGGAGAGCGGGTCGAATCACCGCTCGCCCTGCGCCAGCGGGCCTGAGCAAGGAGCTCATCGATGACACACGGTTTTACAAGGATGGTAGTGGGCGCGGCGCTGCTGGCGGGGGGCGTGTTCCCCGCGCTGTCCCAGGGCAAGATGGTGACCCTGGCGGACGTGACCCGGGGGGAGGCGGCGGCCAGCATCTGGGTCAGCGGCACGGTGGCGAGCCGCCAGCAGGCGGCGCTCAGCGCCGAGGTGAGCGGCCGGGTGGAGTGGATCGCCGAGTTCGGCAGCCGGGTCAGCAAGGGGGATGAGCTGCTGCGTCTCGACAGTGCGGCGCTGCGGCTCTCGCTGGAGCAGGCTCAGGCCGAGCAGGCCAAGTGGGAGAGCAACGTGCGCTTCGCCCGCGCCGAGTTTGGCCGGCTAGCGACGCTGCACCGCCAGAAGAGCACCTCCCAGAGCCAGTATGACAAGGCGCGTTACGACGTGGAGCAGGCTGAACTGGCCGAGCGGCTGGCGCGGGTACAGGTGCGCCAGATTGAGGAGCAGCTGCGCAGAAGCCACATCTTTGCCCCGTTCGACGGGGTGGTGAACAACCACTTCATCCAGCCGGGGGAGCACGTGGATGCCGGCGAGCAGGCGCTGGAGCTGGTCAACCCCGATCAGCCCGACATCCGCCTGCAGGCCCCCATCGTCTGGGCTGGCCAGCTGGCACCCCAGACCCGGCTGCGGGTGGAAGGGGAGCAGCTCAGCGGCCACGGTGTCTATTACCAGCGGGCGGCGAGCGCCGATCCCAAGTCGCGCCTCATCGAGCTGCGCCTCAAGCCCGAAGCGGGCCGCTTCATCATCGGCTCGCCGGTGCGGGTGGCGCTGCCGCTGGCGGAGCAGCAGACCATGCTGCTGCCGCGCGATGCCCTGGTGCTCAACACCGAGGGGAGCGTGGTCTATCAGGTGGAGCAGCGCGGCGAGGAGCTGACGGTGAACCGGGTGCCGGTGACCGTGCTGTTTGGCGACAGCCGGCAGGTGGCGGTGAGCGGGGCGCTCAAGCAGGGTGACAGAGTGGTGGTACGTGGCGCCGGCAGCTTGCAGGATGGCGACAAGGTCGAACTGTTTCGCGGCTGAGGCGGCGATTTCGCCATAAAAAAACGGCTCCTGCGGGAGCCGTTTTTGGTGCCGGTGAAGGGCGATTACTCGACCATCATCACCTTGCAGGTGTTGGTACTGCCGACGGTTTCCATCTTGTCGCCGTGGGTCAGCAACACCATGTCACCGCTTTGCAGCAGCCCCTTGGCCTTGAGCACGTCCAGCGCGTCGCGGCACACCTCGTAGACCGGCTTGGTCTCGTCGCCGTCGAACAGCACCGGGGTGACGCCGCGGTAGAGGTTGGTCCAGGCCAGGGTCTTGTTGTGCGGTGACATGGCGAAGATCGGCAGGCCGGAGCTGATGCGGGACATCAGCAGCGGGGTGGTGCCCGATTCGGTCAGCGCCACGATCGCCTTGACCCCTTCCAGGTGGTTAGCCGCATACATGGTGGACATGGCGACGGCCTCTTCCACCGACGTGAAGGTGTAGCTCATGCGGTGGTTGGAGACGTTCAGGCTCGGATGCTTCTCGGCACCGACGCAGACGCTGGCCATGGAGGTGACGGTCTCGATGGGGAACTGACCGGCGGCGGTCTCGGCGGAGAGCATCACCGCATCGGTACCGTCCAGCACGGCGTTGGCCACGTCCATGACTTCGGCACGGGTCGGCAGCGGCGCGTTGATCATCGACTCCATCATCTGGGTGGCGGTGATGACGACGCGGTTCAGGCGACGGGAGTGGCGAATGAGCTTCTTCTGCACGCCGACCAGCTCCGGATCGCCGATTTCGACACCCAAGTCACCACGCGCCACCATGACGGCATCAGAGCCGAGGATGATGTCTTCCATCGCCTCGTCGGTGGCGACGGTTTCGGCGCGCTCGACCTTGGCCACGATCTTGGCGTTGGAGCCGGCTTCGCGGGCCAGCTCGCGGGCGTAACGCAGGTCATCGCCACAACGGGGGAAGGAGACGGCCAGGTAGTCCACGTTCATGCGGGCGGCGGTCTTGATGTCTTCCTTGTCCTTCTCGGTCAGGGCCGGGGCGGAGAGACCGCCACCCTTCTTGTTGATGCCCTTGTTGTTGGAGAGCGGACCGGCCACGGTGACCGAGGTGTGGATGCGGGTGCCTTCGACCTGCTCCACCTTCAGCTGCACGCGACCGTCGTCCAGCAGCAGGATGTCGCCGGCGATCACGTCGCCCGGCAGGCTCTTGTAGTCGATGCCGACCTGCTCCTGGCAGCCTTCACCCTTGCCAAGGGCGGCATCGAGGATGAACTTGTCGCCGACGGCCAGATAGATCTTGCCGTCCTTGAAGGTGGAAACACGGATCTTGGGGCCCTGCAGGTCGCCCATGATGGCGACGTGACGACCCAGCTTGGCGGCGATGTCACGCACCTGGTTGGCGCGCAGGATGTGGTCTTCAGCAGTGCCGTGGGAGAAGTTCATCCGCACCATGTCGGCGCCGGCACGGATGATCCCCTCGAGGATCCCTTCGCGATCGGTGGCCGGACCGAGTGTGGTTACAATCTTTGTACGTCTTGGCATGAAAGACTCCAGTTTTGAAGTTGATATGACTTGAGATACTGCCCCGTCAAGCGCATGACCCATTGCACCCGCTTGCAAGCCATCTGGGTGGCTTTTGTTACTAAATTACAATACTACACCAAGGAAGGTGGCAGAGACAGCCGGGGGCCGAGGCCCCCGCTGCTTACGAAGAGTGGGGTGTATCAAAGCGGGATTCGCGCAAACCTTCTTTGACTTTCTTCAGGTTTTCGCGAAATTTCATGCCACGGCGCAGGGTGAAACCGGTCGCCAGCACGTCCACCAGGGCGAGCTGGGCTATGCGGGAGGCCATCGGCATGTAGACGTCGGTGTCTTCCGGCACGTCCATGGAGAGCACCAGGTTGCACTCGCGCGCCAGCGGGGAGTCCTTGGCAGTCATGCCGATGACGGTGGCGTCGTTTTCACGGGCCAGCGCGGCAATCTCCACCAGCGCCTTGGTGCGGCCGGTGTGGGAGATGAGCACCACCACGTCCCCTTCGCTGCTGTTGATGCAGCTCATGCGCATCATGACGATGTCATCGAAGCTCACCACCGGGATGTTGAAGCGGAAGAACTTGTTCTGGGCATCGCGGGCGACGGCGGAGGAGGCGCCGAGGCCAAAGAAGCTGATCTTCTTGGACTGGGTCAGGATGTCGACGCAGCGATTGATGGCGGAGATGTCCAGGCTGTTCTTGGCGGCATCGAGGCAGGCCATGGTGGATTCGAAGATCTTGGCGGTATAGGTATCGGGCCCGTCTTCCGCCTCCACGTGGCGGTTCACATAGGGCGTGCCGTTGGCCAGGCTCTGGGCCAGATGCAGTTTGAAATCGGGAAAGCCTTTGGTATCGAGACGGCGGCAGAAACGGTTGACGGTCGGCTCGCTGACGTCAGCCATCTTGGCGAGGGTGGCGATACTGGAGTGGATGGCCGTCTGCGGGGAGGCCAGGATGACCTCGGCGACTTTACGCTCTGATTTACTGAAACTTTCCAAATTATTAGTAATTTTATCAAGGGTATTCATCATCACCACCAGGCGTTTTTGTAATTTAGCTTCAGTGTCTTTGCACTAAATTCATGGCTAAGCAGGTTTCCAATCAACTTGATGACTATACAAGACAAGCTCTTATCGAAACTAATCTCGGCCCTGCAAAGTATGACTCATGTCTAATTATTTCGTTGTTTTGGTTACAAACTTCCAGTCATTCCGTGAAAGCGCTTACAAATGTTGCAAAGCAACAACACTGTGAGCGGGCGCACAGTTGCACCCATCAAACGCGCCGCAAGGGGAGGGGCTCGGGTAGAATTGGCACCAAATAATAAGTGCGGGACGGTAACGGCCGCCCCGACCCCAGTAACGAAGGAGTTGTTTTATGCAGCATACCCATGCGCTGGTCGGCGACGTAGGCGGCACCAATGCCCGGTTGGCCCTGTGCGAGCTGGCAACCGGCACCATTTCCCAGGCCAAGACCTATTCCGGGCTGGCCCATCCCAGTCTGGAAGCCGTGGTTCGCCTCTATCTGGATGAACACAAGGTGCAGGTGGGCGAAGCCTGCATCGCCATCGCCTGCCCCATCAACGGCGACTGGGTCGCCATGACCAACCACAGCTGGGAGTTTTCCATCAGCGAGATGCAGGCCAATCTGGGCCTGAGCCGGTTGCAGGTGATCAACGATTTTACCGCCGTCTCCATGGCGGTGCCGGTGCTGAACGCGGCTGACTGCATCCAGCTGGGAGGCGCGGCGCCCGTGGCCGGCAAGCCCATCGCCATCTACGGTGCCGGTACCGGTCTTGGCGTGGCCCACCTGGTGCACACCGGCGAGCAGTGGCTGAGTCTGCCGGGCGAGGGTGGCCACGTGGACTTTGCCGCCAACAGCGAAGAAGAGGATGCGGTGCTGCAGGTGATGCGCGCCGAGCTGGGCCACGTCTCGGCCGAGCGGCTGCTCTCCGGCCCCGGCCTCGTCAACATCTACCGTGGGCTGGTGAAATCCGACGGCCGCGAGCCGCAGGCGTTCGAACCCAAGGATATCACCGAGCGCGCGCTGGCGGGCGAGTGCCTGGACTGCCGCCGTACCTTGAGCCTGTTCTGCGTGCTGATGGGCCGCTTTGCCGGCAACCTGGCGCTCAACATGGGCACCTTCGGCGGCGTCTACATCGCCGGCGGCATAGTGCCGCGCTTTCAGGAGTTCTTCATCGGCTCGGGCTTTCGGGTGGCCTTCGAAGACAAGGGGCGTTTCAAATCCTACCTCAAGGATATCCCCGTCTTCCTCATCACCCACGAGGGGCCGGGTCTGCTCGGGGCCGGCGCCTATCTGCGCCAGTCGCTCGGCATCAAGCTATAAGCAGGCGGCTTGCCAGGGGACGGATCGGCCATGGTTCAGCCTTGATTCAGTGACCATGGCGTAGAGTGTCAACACGTACTCAAGAAGGCAGGGCTCCATAAGGAGTTGGGACTTGTCTTCATCCGCTGGGTGCGTTTGTCACCTGACAAGCCTGAACTGTTTCACCGGCCCTCGCGGCCGGTTTTTTTATGCCTGCGGGTTGCCGGCTGGTGGAGATGCCGTCCTTTGCGAAAGGATGGGCCTGCGCCGCAATGCACTGCGCCTGCCGGGTGGCAGGCGCAGTGTGTGGGCTGGGATGGGCTCAGGGCAGGTCGAGGGTGAAGCGGGCGCCCCCGAGCGGGGATTCATCCACCATGATCTGGCCGCCGTAGCTGTGCACGATTTCGGTGACCACCGCCAGCCCGATGCCCTGGCCGGGGGAGCTGTCGGCGCGTACTCCGCGCTGGAAGATCTGCTGCGACTTGCCGGGGTCGATGCCGGGACCGTCGTCCTCGATTTCGATCCGCAGCCGGTCAAGCCGGCGGCTCACCGTCACCTTGATCTCGCTGATGGCGAACTTGAAGGCGTTGTCGAGCAGGTTGCCCATCAGCTCCATCAGGTCTCCCTGCTCGCCGGCGAAGAAGACGTCGTCATCGAACTTGAAGCGGGTCTGCAGCTTCTTGTGGCGATAGACCTTGGCGAGGCTGGCCAGCAGCTTCTCGATGAGGGGCACCGGCTCGGTACCCTTGCTGGCGAGGCGCTTGCGGCCGGTGACGGCGCGGCGCAGCTGGTACTGGATGATCTGATCCATGGTCAGGATCTGCTCATTGATGTTGTCGTGGATGTCGCGCCCCAGCTTGACCTCCTGCGCCGTCATCTGGATCAGCGCCAGCCGGGTTTTCAGGCTGTGGGCCAGATCGTTCAGGGCGTGCTGGTAGCGCTGGGTCTGCTGCCGTTCGTTCTCCAGCAGCTGGTTGACCGACTCGGTCAGCGGCGTCAGTTCCCGCTCATAGTCGTTGGAGAGGGCCTCCCGCTTGCCGGCCCGGATTTCGTCCATCTGGCGCGCCATGGTGCGCAAGGATCCCAGGCTCCAGAAACTGGTGAGCAGCAGCAGGGCGCCGAGCAGGGAGTAGGCGAGCAGGGCCTGGCGGATGCACTGGTAAAGGTAATCGCGGGTCTGGGCCAGGTAGCGCTTGGCCGAATCGACCATCACCACGTAATAGGTGGTGGGGCCGTCGCCGTGATTGCGCAAAAAGCGCAGGCTGTAGATGAAGTAGCTCTCGCCGTTCTTGATGGTGTGGCGCTTGAAGAAGTAGTCCTGATCCAGCCCGCCCAGATACTTCATCAGATCCTGGCAGATGGTGTCCCTGGCCTGGATCACCTCCGGCATGTGCATGCTGGACCAGCTCAGCTGGCCGTCGGCCCGGCAGATCAGGGTATCCAGATTGGGGTCGACGGCATCCGGGGTGATCCGGCCCAGATCCGTGGTGGCATGGGCGTCCGGCAGTTTGGAGGAGAACAGCTTGGAGAGGTTCTCCTGCATGCGGGTGCTGGCCTTCTGGGCCTGCTCCTCGGTGTGGCCCAGATAGAGGATGTAGACCGAGAAGGCCATGATGAGCGCGATGACCAGCATGGCGCTCAGCATCAGCTTGATGTGCAGCGAGCGGCGGATGAAGCGCATGGGGCGCAGCAGACGAGAGTCCATCAGTTGCACGACAGGTTGAAGATGTAACCCTGGCGGCGGATGGTGGAGATGGGCTGGATGGTCCCCTCCGGATCCAGCTTCTTGCGCAGCCGGCTCACCATCACCTCGATGGTGTTGGGGTCCCCCTCGCCGTCGCCATAGAGCTGGTCCAGCAGTTGCTGCTTGGAGACCACCTGGCGGGCGTTGCGCATCAGGTATTCGAGGATCAGGTATTCAAAGCTGGTGAGCACCACCGGGGTGCCGGCGATGGTCAGCTCCTTGCGGGAGAGATCCAGTTCGTAGTCGCCGGCCTTGACCCTGGGGGAGATGAAGCCGGCGCTGCGGCGCACCAGGGCGTTGAGACGGGCCAGCAGCTCGTCCTTCTGGAACGGCTTGACCAGGTAGTCGTCCGCCCCGGCTTCCAGTCCCTCCACCTTGTCCTGCCAGTTGCCGCGCGCGGTCAATACGATGATGGGGAAGGGGATCTGCTGCTCGCGCAGCTGGCGGATGAGTTGCAAACCGTCCATGTCCGGCAGGCCCAGATCGATGATGGCCACGTCGATGGGATAGTCGGCGGCGTAATGCAGTGCCACCTGGGCGCTGTCGGTGCTGTGTACCTGATTCTGGGCTTCGGTCAGCAGGGTGCTGAGGTGGTGATTGAGCAGCTTGTCGTCTTCGACCAACAATATTTTCATAAGGTGCGCGATCATGGGGATCCAGGCTGTCAATTAGAGGGCTTATGACGGGGAGAGTCAATCCGGATCCTAACAGCCCTGGCTGTATCGGGACTGAATCAGCCGGCTATTGGTTAATTCCCTCTAACCCATTGCGGTAACGGTATTTATCCGCCAAGTGGCGCCAACAAAAAAAGCCAGTCAGGGTCACTGACTGGCTTTTACCAATTTGTTGGCGCTTGTCGGGGATCAGTCGATGAGACTGGCCCACAGGTCGTACTCGTCCGCTTCATCGATGCGGACCTTGACCATGTCGCCGGGCTTGAGGCCGGTTTCACCGTTCAGGTAGACCAGGCCGTCGATCTCGGGGGCATCGGCGGCGGAGCGGCCAGTGGCACCCTCTTCGTCCACCTCGTCGATCAGCACCAGCATCTCCTTGCCGACCTTGCGGGCGAGCTTGCGGATGGAAACCTGCTGCTGCAGCTCCATGAAGCGCTGGAAGCGCTCTTCCTGCACCTCTTCCGGTACCGGATCCGGCAGCTCGTTGGCCTTGGCACCTTCGACCGGGCTGTATTTGAAGCAACCGACCCGATCCAGCTCCGCCTTGTCGATGAAGTCCAGCAGCATCTGGAACTCTTCTTCGGTCTCGCCGGGGAAGCCGACGATGAAGGTGGAACGCAGGGTGATCTCGGGGCAGATCTCGCGCCACTTCTGGATCCGCTCCAGGGTGCGCTCGACGGTGCCCGGGCGCTTCATCAGCTTGAGGATGCGCGGGCTGGCGTGTTGCAGCGGGATGTCGAGGTAGGGCAGTACCTTGCCGTCGCGCATCAGCGGGATGACGTCATCCACGTGCGGGTACGGGTAGACGTAGTGCAGGCGCACCCACATGCCGAGCTTGGCCAGCTCTTCGCACAGGGCCACCATGCTGGTCTTGACCGGCATACCGTCGTAGAAACCGGTGCGGTGCTTGACGTCCACGCCGTAGGCGGAGGTGTCCTGGGAGATCACCAGGATCTCCTTCACGCCGGCCTCTTTCAGGCGTTTGGCCTCGGCCAGCACTTCGCCGATGGGACGGCTCACCAGATCCCCGCGCATGGAGGGGATGATGCAGAAGGTGCAGCGGTGGTTGCAGCCTTCGGAAATCTTCAGATAGGCGTAGTGGCGGGGGGTCAGTTTGACGCCCTGGGCCGGCACCAGGCTGGTAAAGGGGTTGTGGGTCGGCTTCTCGACGTACTTGTGCACGTGGCCCAGCACCTCTTCATAGGCGTGGGGACCGGTGATCTCGAGCACCTTGGGGTGGATCTCGCGGATCTGGTTCTCTTTGGCACCGAGGCAGCCGGTGACGATCACCTTGCCGTTCTCGGCCAGGGCCTCGCCGATGGCTTCCAGGGACTCCTGTACCGCGCTGTCGATGAAGCCGCAGGTGTTGACCACCACCACTTCCGCATCGTCATAGCTGGGCACCACGTCGTACCCTTCGGTACGCAGCTGGGTCAGGATGCGCTCGGAATCGACCAGATTTTTGGGGCAACCCAAGGAGACGAATCCTACTTTGGGGGCCTGTTTTGTGTTGGACATCGCTCAATCACTCTTAGGTGGCTCTAGTTTTAGGGCGCGGATTTTACCGGAATGGCTAACCAAAAACTATACAGCCGGCACGGCGGAATCGAACAATATCTCCGGCGAGGCAGGATTGTGCCAAGGCAGGCCCGTTTTGAGCCGATACGGGCCGATGACGGCACCCTTGCCCCGTCAGCTTGCTGGCTGTTGAGTTTCAACTCAATTTTGCGAGAGCGGGAAGACGGGTGTCACTATACTCCCTGCAGGCAGACTGGAAGGAAGGACGGGATGGACAGCTCATTTGGCGAGAGAATGCAGAACGTGCACGCTACGCTCAGGCAGCGGTTTGACAAGTTGAGCCGGGTGGCCATCGCGATTTATGACCAGCACACGGACAGGCTCAAGACCTTTGCCCACAGCACCGAGGGAAGTTCCCCGCTGGTGCAGTACGAGGTCAAGCTGAGCGACGTCCCCTCTCTGCGCTATCTGGCCGAACACCGGCAAGCAAGGGTGCTCGACACGCTGGATGCGCTGCTGGGCTCCCCCTCCGAGCACAGCCGCAAGCTGCTGGCGGCCGGTTATGAGTCCAGCTACACCGAGCCGTTGTTGTTCAACAGCAAACTGTTCGGTTTTCTGTTTTGCGATGCCAGGGAGCCTGGCTACTTCGACCCCGCCATCCGCGGTGAACTGGCGGCATACGCCCAGATCCTGGCGGCCATCATCGCGGTGGAGTTTTTCTCGATTCAGACCCTGAGCGGTGCGCTCACCACGGCGCGGGAGTTCAGCCGCTACCGGGATGAAGAGACCGCCAATCACCTGCACCGGATGTCGGCCTATTCACGGCTCATCGCCCGCGCCGTGGCCACCCGTTATCCCTTGAGCGATGAGGAGGTGGAGTTCATCTATCTCTTCTCCGAGCTGCACGACATCGGCAAGATTGCGGTGCCCGACGCCATCTTGCTCAAACCCGGCAAGCTGACGCCAGAGGAGTACGGGGTGATGAAGATCCACCCGCTCAAGGGGCGGGAGATGATCGCCCTGATGATCAGCGAGTTTGGTCTCGACGGCATCCATCACACCGACATGCTCAAGAACATCATCGCCTATCACCACGAGCGCTTCGACGGGCAGGGTTATCCGGAGGGGCTGGCGGGGGAGGCGATACCACTGGAGGCCCGTATCGTCGCGGTAGCCGACGTGTTCGATGCACTCACCAGCGAGCGGCCCTACAAGCAGGCCTGGACGTTCGAAGCGGCCTTTGCCTACCTCGAAACCCACGCCGGCAGCCAGTTCGACCCCGCCTGTGTCGCTGCGGCGCTGTGCAACAAGGAGGCGTTTCGCGCCATCCATCAGCAATACCGAGAGCCCGCCGCCAGCTAGGCGGCGGGCCTGGTGCCTATCCCATTCAACCCTGTTGGAGCTCTGCGTGAGATAGCGTGAGAGCGGCGGCGGGCTCTGCCTCGTCGCGGCCGTCAATCGGATGGAGCCCATCATGACGAGCGTCACTGATTGACCCGCCTCGTGCCATTGGGCTTATCCGGCTTTGGCCAGATCTGCTACTGTGACCATCAACTCATCACAAAGGGTGGAGCACAGCATGAAGATTCGATTCCTGGTGATAGCAACGGCCATGGCGCTGGCGTCAGCCCCCAGCCTGGCTGACTGGGCCAAGGTGAAAGCGGCCGCGAGCGAGCTCGGCAGCGCGGTGAGCGACACCAGCAAGGAGGCGTGGCAGAGCGTCACCGACTTCTCCAAGGCGACCTGGGCATCGGCTTCCCAATGGGGCTCGGAGGCGTTCAACACCGCCGGCGCCTGGACCGACAAGAGCGTGGCGACCGGCAAGGAGTGGCTCACGGTGGCTGACAAGAAGCTCGACGAGATGCTCGAGCCCAAGACGGCCGACGAGGCGCGGCTTGCCCTCGATACCATGGCAGATACCGCCCTGGTGCGGCTGTTCAACCAGCAACCCTCGGCCAAGCTGTTGTTTGACAAGGCTTATGGCTATGCGGTGTTCGACTCGCGCAAGTTCTCCCTGATGCTGCACACCAACCAGGGGGCCGGGGTGGCGGTCAATCGCACCAGCGGCAAGCACACCTACATGAAGATGTTCGGTGCCGGGCTCGCGGCCGGGCTCGGCGGCAAGTTCTACCAGCAGGTGATCCTGTTTGAAGACAAGGCCAGGTTCGATGCCTTCGTGAGCCAAGGCTGGGAGGCCACCTCCGAGATGGGGGCCGTGGCGGGCAAGGAGAGCGCCGAGCTCAGCGCCAAGTACAACGGCGGCATGGCCATCTACCAGATCGGCGAGAAAGGCTTGCTGCTCGATGCCAACATCTCTGGCTCCAAGTACTGGGTGGACAAGGATCTAACCCGCTAGTCACCCGCTTTCCGGCCTTTTCCGTCGGCCCGCATCTTGCTGGCTGACGGGAAGGCCTGCTACTTGGCAAATAATCTGCTCTCGCATCGCCTGTTACAGGCTGCTTACCCCCTCTCATCCCGCTTGCCTAGTGGTTTTCTACTTGTTGGCACCCTAATTGCTTACACCTTGACAGCGTCAATGATTTGTCTGGGGATAGAATATGGAAATTAGTGCAAGCAGCCTGATGCAAGAGATGCAGGCTCTCAAGGTCGAAGCCGGCGCCACGCCGCTGACCCAGCCCGGCCGCCAGGTCACGTCCGACTTTGGCCAGTTGCTGCAACAGGCCCTTGGCAACGTCAACGAGTTGCAGGGGGCCGCCAACGATCTGCGTACCCGTTTCGACATGGGCGACAACTCGGTCGACTTGTCCGAGGTGATGATCGCCGGCCAGAAATCCTCCATCGCCTTCGAAGCGACGGTGCAGGTACGCAACAAGATGGTCGATGCCTACAAGACCATCATGAACATGCCGGTATAAGCGCGCTCACCATGGCAACTGAACATCATGAACATGTCAGCAATAAGGACATAAATCGTGGCTAATGACCAAAACGGCGAACTGCTGATGAACGATGAGGGCAGTGCCGCCCTCGATGAGAATGAGCAGAAGAGTTCAGCACTCGGCTTTCTGTCCAACACGGATGTGCTGCGTCAGATCACCCTGATCCTGGGGTTGGCCATCTGTCTGGCGATCGCCGTTTTCATCCTGCTGTGGGGCAAGGAGCCGGACATGCGGCCCCTTGGCACCTACACCACCCAGGAGCTGGTCAAGACCCTCGACTACCTCGATCAGCAGAAGATCCCCTATCAGGTGGATGGCAAGAGCGTGCTGGTCAGTGCCGAGAACTACTCCAGCATCCGGTTGGCGCTGACCCGTGCCGGCCTGGCCAACGCCACCGACACCACCAGTGACGGGGAAGACATCCTGCTTAAAGATTCCAGCTTCGGCGTCAGCCAGCGCATGGAGAGCGAGCGTCTCAAGCTGAGCCGCGAGCGTCAGCTGGCCAGCGCCATCGAGCAGTTCCAGAACGTGGCCAAGGCCCAGGTACTGCTGGCCATCCCGAAAGACAACGTGTTTGCCCGCAACGAACGCAAACCGAGCGCGACTGTGGTGCTGAGCCTCAAGGGCAATGCCCTCGGCCAGGGGGAAGTGGACTCCATCGTCGACATGGTCGCCTCCGCGGTGCACGGTCTGGAGCCGACTCGCGTTACCGTGACCGACCAGAACGGCCGCCTGCTCAACTCGGGCTCCCAGGATCCCGTCTCTGCCCAGACTCGCAAGGAGTTTGCGATGCAGCAGAAGCAGGAGCTGGAATACAAACAAAAAATTGACGCCATCCTGATCCCGGTGCTCGGCGCTGACAATTATACGGCGGAGGTCGATCTCTCCCTCGACTTCTCCCAGCAGGAGCAGACCCGCAAGACCTACAACCCGGACTTGCCGGCGGTGCGCTCCGAAATGACCATGGAAGAGAACAGCGCCAACGGCAGCAACGGCGGCGTGCCCGGCGCCCTCTCCAACCAGCCGCCTGCCGCCTCCAACATTCCGCAGCAGGCGACCGGCCCCAATGCCGAAACAACCGCGTCCTCTTCCGGCCGCTCCCGCAAGGAGGCGACCCGCAACTTCGAACTGGATACCACCGTCAGCCATATCCGGCGCCAGATGGGAGGCATTCGCCGCATGACCGTCTCGGTGGCGGTG
Organism: Aeromonas sp. 1805; assembly: GCF_013085525.1. NCBI lineage: Bacteria > Pseudomonadati > Pseudomonadota > Gammaproteobacteria > Aeromonadales > Aeromonadaceae > Aeromonas > Aeromonas sp. 1805. The sequence goes on from NZ_CP038515.1 coordinate 2,996,007, forward strand.
GATTACAAGGCGTCTACCGCTGCCGATGGCAAGGTGACCCGCGAGCCCCGTACCCAGCCCGAACTCGATACCCTGCGCCGTCTGCTGAGCGGTGGCCTTGGCTTTGATGTGACCCGTGGTGATACTCTGGAGGTGGTCGCCATCCCGTTCAACCGGCCCGAGCTTGAGAGCGTGGCCGAAGCGCCGCTCTACGAGCAGCCCTGGTTCTGGCGTGCGGTGCGCATCGCCGCCTCCGTGCTGGTCATCATAGTGTTGATCGTCACCGTGGTGCGACCCATGCTCAAGCGCCTGCTCTATCCGGATGCCAAGCCGGAAGGGGAACTGGACTTCGACAACCACACCGTCCTGGGTGGGGATGACGAGCTCAGTCTGCTGGCGGCTCAAGCTGAATCCGAGCCGGTGTTCGGGGTACGTGACGGCCATCTGAAACTGCCGGATCTGCACCGTGACGAAGACTTGCTCAAGGCGGTACGTGCGCTGGTGGCGAACGAACCGGATCTGGCCGCACAGGTCATTAAAGAATGGGTAGCGAACAAAGATGGCTGACGAAAACAAGACACAGGTCACCGGCAATGACATCACCGACAGTCAGCGCCAGATCCTGGATCAGATGAGCGGGATGGAGATGGCGGCGGTATTGATGCTGAGCCTCAACGAAGAGGATGCCGCCCAGATCTTCCGCCATCTCGAACCCAAGCAGGTGCAGCGGCTCGGCATGTCGATGGCCTCCATGTCGGATTTTAGTCACGACCGGGTGGCGGCGGTCCACCGTCAATTCATCGACGACATCCAGAAGTACACCAACATCGGTATCGGCAGCGAAGACTTCGTACGCAAGGCGCTGGTGGCGGCCCTTGGCGAAGACAAGGCCAGCAACCTGGTGGACCAGATCATCCTGGGTTCAGGTGCCCGCGGCCTCGACTCGCTCAAGTGGATGGATGCCCGCCAGGTGGCCAGCATCATCCAGAACGAACACCCGCAGATCCAGACCATCGTCCTCTCCTATCTGGAGCCGGAACAGTCGGCCGAGATCCTGAGCCAGTTCCCGGAACAGGTGCGCCTCGATCTGGTGATGCGTATCGCCAACCTGGAAGAGGTGCAACCGGCGGCGCTGCAAGAGCTCAACGACATCATGGAGAAACAGTTCGCCGGTGCGGCGGGTGCCCAGGCAGCCAAGATGGGCGGCCTGAAGGCGGCAGCCAACATCATGAACTACCTCGACACCAACATCGAAGGCCAGCTGATGGACTCCATCCGCGAGTCGGACGAGGAGATGAGCCAGCAGATCCAGGATTTGATGTTCGTGTTCGAAAACCTCATCGATGTGGACGATCGCGGCATCCAGACCATGCTGCGGGAAGTGCCGGGCGATCTGCTGCAACGGGCGCTCAAGGGCTCCGACGATCAGATGCGCGAGAAGGTGTTCAAGAACATGTCCAAACGGGCCGCCGAGATGCTGGCGGACGATCTGGAGGCCATGGGGCCGATCCGGGTCTCCGAAGTGGAAGCCGCCCAGAAGGAGATCCTCTCCATCGCCCGCCGTCTGGCGGATGCCGGCGAGATCATGCTGGGTGCCGGTGGCGGCGAGGAGTTCCTCTGATGAACGGTCACGTCGGCGTGAATAGCAGGCCGGGCAGTAGAATGGCGAGGAGTGCGGCAGGCAGATGAACAACAACAAGCTGCGCGGTTATGTCAGACCCGACGGGGATGAGAGCCAGGTCCAGACCTGGGGCTGGCCCGAGATGGAGGTCGAGGCCGAAGTCGAGACCAATGCCCTCGGGCTGACGCCGGACTGGTATCGGCAGGAAGAAGAGGTCCCGGTCGAAGAGCCGGTGGAGGAACCGACCCCCAGCATCACTGCCGAGGAGCTCGAAGCGATCCGCCAGGCTGCCTGGGAAGAGGGCATGGCCGAGGGGCGTGAAGCCGGTTACGCCAAGGGGCTCGAAGAGGGCAAGCTGGAAGGTCTGCAGCAGGGCCATGCCGCCGGGCTGGAGCAGGGCAAGGAGGAGGGGCTGGCCCTCGGTCGCGAGCTGGTGGATCAGCAGATGAGCCACTGGCAGGGGCTCATCGATCGCCTCGCCAACCCGCTCAAGGAGCTGGACGGCGCGGTGGAGCAGCAGCTCATCGCCCTGGTGATGCAGTTGGCCCGCGCCCTCATCCGTCACGAGGCGGAAACCTCGCCCCGGCTGTTGCTCGAAGCGCTCAAGCAGGGGCTGGCACTGTTGCCGGCCGCCGAACTGGGGGTCACCCTGATGCTGCACCCGGACGATCTGGCCCGGGTCGAGCAGGCGTTCGGCGCCGAGGAGTGCGCCAAGCGCCACTGGCGGCTGCAAAGCGATCCCACCCTCTCCCCCGGCGATCTGCAGCTGGCCACCGAGCTCTCCAGCATCGATCTGACGCTGGCGGGACGCATCGATCAGCTGCTGCGCAACTTCCTGCGCGACAATGCATCGCAGGATGCCCGCGGCTAAGGGCGTGCGGGCCGCCAGGGTGTGGCCCGTCTGCTTTCTCTACCCATTCAACGTCATATCTCAGGAGGCCGGATGAGCGGCTCGTTACTCAATCGGTTGCAAGGGTATCGGGTACGCGATATCGCCCCCAAACCGCCGGTGGCCGGCAAGCTGACCCGGGTGGTGGGGCTGACCCTCGAAGCCATTGGCTGCCGCGCCGCCATCGGGGCACTCTGTCGCATCGATACCCAGGATGGCTCGCTGGAGGCCGAAGTGGTCGGTTTCTCCGGCGATCGGCTGTTTCTGATGCCAAGCGAACAGCTCAAGGGGGTCATTCCCGGTGCCCGGGTGGTGCCCATCACCGAGGAGCACGGCATCCCGGTCGGCATGAACCTGCTGGGCCGGGTCATCGACGGCATCGGCCAGCCGCTGGACGGGCTCGGCCCCATCCTCTCTTCCCAGACGGTGCAGTTTGCCCAGCACCGCATCAACCCGCTCTCCCGCCGCCCCATCCATCAACCGATGGACGTGGGGGTGCGCGCCATCAACGCCGTGCTGACCGTGGGGCAGGGCCAGCGGATGGGGCTGTTCGCCGGCTCCGGCGTCGGCAAATCCGTGCTGCTCGGCATGATGACCCGCGGCTCGGTGGCCGACGTGGTGGTGGTCGGGCTCATCGGCGAACGGGGCCGCGAGGTGAAGGAGTTCATCGAGGAGATCCTGGGGGAGGAGGGGCGTGCCCGCTCCGTGGTGGTGGCGGCGCCGGCCGATGCCTCGCCGCTGATGCGGCTCAAGGGGTGTGAGACGGCGCTGGCCATCGCCGAGTATTTCCGCGATCAGGGGCTCAACGTGCTGCTGCTGATGGACTCGCTCACCCGTTACGCCCAGGCCCAGCGCGAGATCGCCCTGGCGGTGGGCGAGCCGCCGGCCACCAAGGGCTATCCGCCCTCGGTGTTCGCCAAATTGCCGGCACTGGTGGAGCGGGCTGGCAACGGCAGCGACGGCCAGGGCTCGATCACGGCCTTCTTCACCGTGCTGACGGAAGGGGACGATCTGCAGGATCCCATCGCCGATGCGGCGCGGGCCATCCTCGACGGCCACATCGTGCTGTCGCGCGAGCTGGCCGATGCGGGCCACTACCCGGCCATCGACATCGAAAAATCCATCAGCCGGGTGATGCCCATGGTGACCTCGCCGGAACACATGGAGCTGGCGCGCACCCTCAAGCAGTTCTACTCCCTCTACCAGCAGAACCGGGATCTCATCACCATTGGTGCCTACAGCCAGGGCTCCGACCCCCGCATCGACCGCGCCATCATCCAGAAACCCTATCTGGATCAGTTCTTGCAGCAAGGCATGCGCGAGGTCATTCACTACGATGCGGGCCTGCAGGCCCTGCAGCTAGTGGCCATGCCGCTGATGCGTTGACGAGAAGATAAGAGGGAGGCGTGCCCATGAGTAAAGGCTTGGTAATGTTGTCGGAGCGGCTGGTGGAGGCCGAACAGCAGGCGGCGCTGGCGCTGGCCAAGGCCCAGCAGGACTTGAAGATCTTCATGGAGCAGCAGGACGCGCTCAACCAGTACCGCCAGATCTACCACCAGCAGTGGACCGACCGCGGCCTGCAGGGCATAGGTGCCCAGCAGAACAGCCAGTATCACGCCTTCATCAACAAGCTCGAGCAGGCAGCCACCCAGCAGTACGAAGGAGTGCTGCAGGTACGCCAGGCGCTGGAGCTGCGCCGCGAGGAGTGGCTGGCCGCCCAGCAGCGGCGCAAGGCGGTGGAGTTGCTGCTGGCCAAGCAGGCGGGACGCGAGCAGCAGAAAGCCCAGCGCCAGGAGCAGAAGATGCTGGACGAGTACGCCATGCTGCGCCGTTTCCACCATTCTGGCCTGTAACTTGCTTTCTTCTTGCCATCCCGTGTGCGCCTCACTTCCCCCGGGGAGCTGAGGATAAACCCGAAGCCGAATGTCGCCAGGAATCTTCACCATGATGCAGACACTGTTAACCAATTCTCCCGCCGCGCCGACCGCTACTGCAGCCGACAAGAGCGCTGTGCTGACGGCGAACCAGGATGGCGGTGAAGGGGCCCTGCAGAGCGACGGCAAGGTCGGCTTTTCCGAGGTGATGAACCGGGTGCAGCAGGCTGACAAGGTCAATGCCAAAGCCGATGGCAAGGTTGCCAACGCTGGTGGCAAGGCTCCGGCGCGGCCCGGCGCCGAGCAGGGGAATGTTGGTGCAGCGGACAGCAACAAGCCGGTGCCGACCGCCAAGGGCGAGGCTGCCAAATCTTTGGCGAATGAGGCCGAGGAGACCGCTGGCGCCGACGACAAACCACAGAAGGGGAGCGAGCCCGACCCCGCTCTCGCCCCCAACGATTTCTTGCAGCGTTTGCAGGATGCCCTCAAACAGGACACCTCTCTGGTGGCCCCGCCGGCCATCAATCTGGTCGCCACGGCTCCCGTCGTCGAGACGGACGGCAAGATGTTGCCGCAGGAAGACGCGGACGCCGAGTCGGCCGAGGCATCGGCCACCCTCACCCAGCCGCTCGCCGGCAGCAGCGACAAGCAGGGGGCGACGACCAGTGCCGCCGCGCTGGCCCGCCAGGCTGCCAGCTTGCTCACGGGAGAAACCAGTACACCGGTTGATGCGAAAGCCGCGCAGCCGGATGCCGTCGTGACGGATGACGCCGCCCTGACGGCTCAGCTGCAGGGCGCCGGGCAAGAGGGCGGTGGCAAGGAGAGCGGCGCCGGCGCCAATGCTGACCAACAGGCCGATAACAGTGGCAAAGAGACCAAGGGGAGCAAAAGCGAGCTCTCCACCGCCGAGCGGGCGGCCTTGTTGAGCAAGGTGCCTGCCGCCGCGTTAAGCGAACAGGGTGAGGATGACACCAGGATCCAGTTGGAGGGCGCCGACAAGGGGGCCAAGCCTGTGGTGCCGCCCATGGCGGGCAAGGAAGAGTCGGTAAAAACCGCTCCGCTGCAGGCCACCCACCAGGCCGTGGCCACTCAGCCCGGCGCCGCCAGAGCGTTTGAAGAGGGGGTGACCCGCACCGATGGCGGCTCGAGCAGCGCCGCTGCTGACAAGGCGCCGACGCAGACCGCTGCCGAGGGGGATGGGCAGTCCAAGCCGGTAGCTGCCAAGGCCGAGGGCCAGCCTGCTCCTGCCGCCAGCAGCGGCGCACCGGCGCCGGCCACCGCCCCCGCCAACGAACCCGTGCTGGTGGCGCCGCAACAGGTGCTCGCCAGCAGCGAGCCGCAGGGTCCGCAAGCGTCCCTGGCCAGCCTGTCAGCCGGGCTCAAGCAGATGGAAGCCACCGAGCGCAGCGACGCGCCCAGGGCCCGCAGTGAGGTGAAAGTCGACGTGAAGCAGAAGGTGGCAGATCTGGCTCGCGGCGGCGCTCAGGAGAGCAGCGAGACGACCACCACCCCGGAGAGCAGCCGCAGCCAGCAGGTCCAGCAGAACAGCCAGCCCCAGGCGGTGGGTCATGACAACCGGCCGGCGGCCACCGAAGCGGCCGCGCGGCGCGAGCCCGCCAACCTGCCCCACCTCAAGCTGGCCGATCCGGAGGCGCCGGCCCAGTTGCATCAGAAGGTCAACCTGATGCTGGCGGACAAGCTGCAGCAGGCGGAGATCCAGCTCGATCCCCTCGGCCTTGGCAAGATGAAGATCCAGATCCAGATGGGGGCGGACAGCCAGGCCAACGTCCATTTCGTGGTGCAGCACGGCCAGACACGGGAAATGCTGGAGCAGGCCATGCCCCGGCTGCGTGATATGCTGGCCGGGCAGGGCATCCAGCTGGGCCAGACCCTGGTGCAACAACAGCCGCAGCAGCAGTCACAGGGCCAGTCGGCGTTTGCCGGTCAGGGCCAGCAAGGCCAAAAAGGCAGCGGATCTTTTGCCGAAACAGGCCAAACTGAGGCAGAGGTCACGGGCGCCGGCATGCGTTTGTCGACGGAATCGACAAACGACAGCGGAATTGATTTCTATGCTTGATGCCAGCCCGAGTAAGTTTATGATATCGAACAAGTTTGAGACTAGGGTGGACAAGGGATGGCAGACGATAACGAACTGACGCTGAAAGATCCGGCGGCAGGTAAGAAAAAGAAGCTGATCATGATTATCGCCCTGGCCGTGATTGTGCTGGGTGGCGGCGGGGCCGGCGCCTGGTTCATGCTGTCCGGCGGCGACAAACCGGCGGCCGAGGCCGCGGGGGAGGGCAAAGATGCCAAGCCCAAGGAGGCGGCGCCTCAGCCTTCGCTCTACGTGGGCATGCCACGCCCCTTCGTGTTCAACGTCTCCGGTGGTCAGCGTGACCGGCTGGTGCAGATCAAGATCCAGCTGATGGTGCGCGGCACCGCCGACGAGACGCTGGCCAAGCAGAATATCCCCCTCATCGAAGGCACCCTGCTGCGGGTCTTCAGTGCGGCTACCAGCGAGCAGCTGATGACCTTCGAGGGCAAGGAGAAGCTGCGCAAGGATTCACTGGAAGAGTGCCGTCGGGTGCTCAATGACCTGGTCTCTTCCCCCGTTATCGAACAAGTGCTGTTTACCGGCTTTGTCATGCAATAAGGGTGAAGCGTGAGCGATCTGTTAAGTCAGGACGAAATTGATGCCCTCTTGCACGGGGTCGATGATGTCGAAGAGGAAGAGATAGGTGCGGCGGGGGATCCCGGCGTCGCCCAGTTCGACTTCTCCTCCCAGGACCGCATCGTCCGTGGTCGCATGCCGACCCTGGAGCTGGTGAACGAGCGTTTCGCCCGCCACATGCGGATCAGCCTGTTCAACATGATGCGCCGCACCGCCGAGGTCTCCATCAACGGCGTGCAGATGCTCAAGTTCGGCGAGTACGTGCACACCCTGTTCGTGCCGACCAGCCTGAACATGGTGCGTTTCCGTCCGCTCAAGGGGACGGCGCTCATCACCATGGAGGCGCGGCTGGTCTTCATCCTGGTGGAGAACTTCTTCGGTGGCGATGGTCGCTACCACGCCAAGATCGAGGGACGCGAGTTCACCCCCACCGAGCGGCGCATTATCCAGATGCTGCTCAAGCTGGTGTTCGAGGACTACAAGGACGCCTGGGCGCCGGTGATGGACGTGGGCTTCGAGTACCTCGACTCCGAGGTGAACCCGGCCATGGCCAACATCGTCAGCCCCACCGAGGTGATCGTGGTCAGCTCGTTCCATATCGAGCTGGATGGCGGTGGCGGCGACTTCCACGTGGCCATGCCCTACTCCATGCTGGAGCCTATCCGCGAGCTGCTGGATGCCGGCGTGCAGAGCGACAAGGGTGACACCGACGTGCGCTGGAGCAAGGCGCTGCGCGACGAGATCATGGACGTCAAGGTGGAGCTGCGGGCCAAGTTGCTGGAGACCGAGCTCACCCTGCGCGAGCTGATGGAGCTGCAGCCCGGCGACATCATCCCGGTGGAGATGCCGGAGAACCTGCTGGTATTCGTGGAGGACTTGCCCACCTTCCATGCCAAGATGGGGCGGACCAAGGACAATGTGGCGCTCAAGATCACCGACAAACTCAAGCGCCCGGAAGGGGTCAAGACCGAGATGCATCTGGTGACCCGGGGCGGTGTACGCATCGATGGCGAGGCCGAGCTGGAAGAGCTCGAGCGCAGCATCGAAGATCAACAACGATAAACGGCGATCTGCGCTGGCAGACCGTCAAGAAAGCAGCATAAGGAATTCAAGATGAGCGGAACTGATGAAGAGGATCTGATGGCGGACGCCTGGGCAGCCGCGCTGGAAGAGCAGGTGACTGCCGAAGCCAAGCCCGCTCCCCTCGAAGAGCTCAAGGATGATGCCCCCATCAGTGCCGAGGAGCGGCGCAAGCTGGATACCATTCTGGATATTCCGGTGACCATCGCCATGGAAGTGGGCCGCAGCCAGATCAGCATCCGCAACCTGCTGCAGCTCAACCAGGGCTCGGTGGTGGAGCTGGATCGGGTGGCGGGTGAGCCGCTCGACGTACTGGTCAACGGCACCCTGATCGCCCACGGCGAGGTGGTGGTGGTGAACGACAAGTTCGGCATCCGGCTGACTGACGTCATCAGTCAAATCGAAAGGATCAAGAAACTCAAATGACCAAAATGATTGCGTTGACTGGTCTCATCATCAATCAGGCCGAAAGGATCAAAAAACTCAAATGATCCGCGCGTTTCCGTTACTGCTGTTGTCCCTCCCCGCACTGGCCGAACCCGCTGCGGGCGCCAATCCGCCCAGCCTCACCTCCTGGCTGCTCTCCAGCCTGATGGTGATCGGCCTCATCCTGGTGCTCGGTTTCCTGCTCAAGAAGAGCAAGATTGCCACCGCCATGGGGGGCGGCCAGATGCGGATCATCGCCAGCCTGCCGGTGGGCTACAAGGAGAAGCTGCTGGTGGTCAAGGTGGGCGATCAGCAGCTGTTGCTCGGGGTGACGCCGCAGCAGGTCAACTTTCTCTATCGCCTGGAAGAGCCGCTGGACGAGAGCCAGCCCCAGGCGTTCTCCCAGCAGCTTGGCAAATTGATGGGCAAGCATGAAAAAAGCTAACGGCTTACGGCCGCACGGTGGGCTGCTGGTCGGCCTGTTATCCCTCCTGATCCTCTGCTCGCCGCTGGCGCTGGCCCAGGACGGCATGTCGGCAGTCACCATCAAGACCATGGCGGACGGCAGCCAGGAATACAGCCTGACCCTGCAGGTGCTGGCGCTGATGACGGCGCTCTCCTTCCTGCCGGCCATGGTCATCATGATGACCTCGTTTACCCGCATCATCATAGTGCTCGGCATTCTGCGCCAGGCCATCGGCCTGCAGCAGAGCCCCTCCAACCAGGTGTTGATCGGCATCGCCCTGTTCATGTCGTTCTTCATCATGTCGCCGGTGCTGGATCGCATCAACAACGAGGCGCTGCAACCCTATCTGGCCGAGACCATCCAGGCCAAGGAGGCGCTGGAGAAGGCCGAACTGCCCATCCACCAGTTCATGCTGGCCCAGACCCGGATCAAGGATCTCAACACCTTCATGGAGATAGCGAACGTGCAGGTGGACAAGCCCGCCGACGTGCCGCTGCGGGTGCTGATCCCGGCGTTTGTCACCAGCGAGCTCAAGACCGCGTTCCAGATAGGCTTCATGCTGTTTCTGCCGTTCCTGGTGATAGACCTGGTGGTGGCCAGTATCCTGATGGCGATGGGGATGATGATGTTGTCGCCGATGCTGGTCTCCCTGCCATTCAAGCTGATGCTGTTCGTCATGGTGGATGGCTGGAACCTGATCCTGGGATCCCTGGCCAACAGCTTCGGGCTGGGCGCCGGTGGTTAAGGGCAAGCAACGCAAGGAGCGAACGGCATGAGTCCTGAAACCTTTATCGACGTGTTTCGCGAGGCGCTCTGGCTGGTCACCATCATGGTGTGCGCCGTGATCCTGCCGAGCCTCTGCGTCGGCTTGCTGGTGGCCATCTTCCAGGCGGCCACCTCTATCAACGAACAGACCTTGAGCTTTCTGCCCCGCCTCATCGTCACCCTGTTTGCACTGGGGGCGGGGGCGCACTGGGGCTTGCAGAGTCTGATGGACTTCTTCCTGCTGATGGTGAGCCAAATTCCGGAGGTGGTGGGATGAGGGGCCCGCTCGAGCAGAGCGGCCTGCTGTGCCCGTTGCCGGGCTCGATGGCCCACAAGGTGCCGGGATGACCTACACAACCGCTCTCATCATGGAGTGGTTGTCTTCCATCGTCTGGCCGTTGGCGCGGGTGAGTGGGCTGCTGATGGTGATGGCGGTGTTTGGCAGCCGGCTGACGCCGGCTCGCGTGCGCATCAGCCTGGCGCTGGCACTGACCCTGATGATTGCCCCTTTGCTCCCCCCCATGCCCAAGATCGAGCTGTTCTCGGTCGGCAGTTTTCTGGTGCTGGGCCAGCAGTTGCTCATCGGGGTCGCGCTCGGCCTCATGACCCAGTTCCTGATGGAGAGCTTCGTGATGGCCGGCCAGATCATCGCCATGCAGACCAGTCTGGGTTTCGCTACTCTGGTGGATCCCATGAACGGCCAGTCGGCACCGGTGGTGGGCCAGTTCTACCTGATGCTGGCGACCCTGGTGTTTTTGGCGGTGGACGGCCACCTCATCATGCTGCGCATGGTGGTGCTGAGCTTTGATACCCTGCCGGTGTCGGACAGCGGCCTCAGCCTGCCTTCCATTCGCGATCTGATCGGTTTTCTCGGGGTCATGTATCAGGCCTCGCTGGTGATGGCGCTCTCCGCCATCGTCGCCTTGCTGCTCATCAACTTTGCCTTCGGCATCATGACCCGTGCCGCACCCCAGCTCAACATCTTCAGTATCGGCTTTGCGGTCAGCATGATGTCGGGCCTGCTGATCCTCTGGCTGACCATAGGTGGCTTCCTCGGCCATTTCGACAGCATGTGGGAGCGGGTGCAGGAGACCAGTTGCACCCTCATCGGCACCCAGTGTCTGGGGGGCCAGTAAGATGCCGGCGGCAGGTTGGGGGCTCCATTGCTTTGAACGAACCACTTGGGGTTGCCCTGTTGGCTTCGTGCGACAGAACAACGGCGCTCAGGCGGCTTTGATGCCTGATTGTCTCGACCTGTGCGGGGGTCAGCATGGCTGATACCGATCAGGAACGTACCGAACAACCCACGGGCAAACGACTGCAACAAGCCCGTGATAAAGGGCAGATTGCACGATCCAAGGAGCTGGGTACCGCCAGCGTCCTGCTGGCGGCCGTGTTTGGCCTGCTGATGGTCAAGGAGAGCCTGGCCGGCGCCATGGTCAAGGTGCTCACCATGGGCTTTACCCTGGATCGGGAGCAGGCGTTCGATCCCAATGCCATGATGACCATGTTGCCGGCCCTGCTGCGCGAGCTGCTGCACCCACTCGGTCTGCTGTTCATGCTGGTGGCCATCGCCGCCTTCGTCGGCAACACCCTGATGGGGGGGATGAACTTCTCCTCCGAAGCCATGCTGCCCAAGTGGAGCAAGCTGAGCCCGCTCAACGGCATCAAGCGGATGTTCGGGGTACAATCCCTGGTCGAGCTGGTCAAGTCCATCGCCAAGGTGGTGTTCATCTCCCTGTTCGCCTGGTGGATGCTTTCCAGCCAGTTCAACCACCTGCTCAATCTCTCCCTCGAGGGTTACCCGGGCGGTATCATAGACGCGCTGGATCTGCTGCTGTGGATGCTGATCATCCTCTGCTGCGCCCTCATTCCCATCGTGGCCATCGACGTGCCGTTCCAGCAGTGGAACCACATGCGCCAGCTCAAGATGACCAAGCAGGAGGTCAAGGACGAGTTCAAGGACAGCGAAGGCAAACCCGAGGTGAAGGGGCGGATCCGCCGCTTGCAGATGGAGATGGCGATGCGCCGTATGATGGGGGATGTGCCCAAGGCGGACGTGGTGATCACCAACCCGACCCACTACTCGGTGGCGCTCAAGTACGATACAGCCAAGCCGGGCAGCGCACCCAAGGTAGTGGCCAAGGGCACCGATGAAATCGCGATGAAGATCAGAGAGATAGCCAGGGAGTACGAGATCCCGGTGATGCCGTCCCCGGCGTTGACCCGCGCCATCTACCACGCCACCGAGATTGGTCACGAGATCCCGGAAGGGCTGTTTGCCGCCGTGGCCCAGGTGCTGGCCTATGTCTATCAGCTCAAGAAGTTCCGTCGTGGCCGTGGTCGCCGTCCCAATCCGCTGGCCAAGGATCTACCCATTCCAACCGAATTCCGCAAATGACAAACTTCTGACACAGTCAAAATAAAATCATTGTATTTCAATGCCTTGTATTATTGGCTTGATGTTTGCTTTAATCTGGCATCAGCGGTTTGAGATTGAGAAAAACGATGAAACTCCAGGCATCATTGGGCCGAATCAAAGAGTACAAGTGGCTGTTGACCAAGGGCCTGGGGACGCCGCTGCTGGTGCTGGCCTCTCTTGGCATGGTGGTGCTGCCCATTCCGCCGCTGATGCTGGATATTCTGTTTTCCTTCAACATCGCGCTCTCCATTGTGGTGCTGCTGGTGGCCGTCTACACCCGCCGTCCGCTCGAATTTGCCGCCTTCCCGACCGTGCTGCTGATAGCGACCCTGCTGCGGCTGGCGCTCAACGTCGCCTCTACCCGGGTGGTGTTGCTGGAAGGCCACAACGGCAGTGCGGCAGCCGGCCACGTGATCGAAGCCTTCGGCAACGTGGTGATCGGCGGCAACTACACGGTCGGCATCATCGTCTTCATGATCCTGATGATCATCAACTTCGTGGTGGTCACCAAGGGTGCGGGCCGGATCTCAGAAGTTAGCGCCCGCTTCACTCTGGATGCCATGCCCGGCAAACAGATGGCCATCGATGCGGACTTGAACGCCGGCCTCATCAATCAGGAAGAGGCCAAGAAGCGCCGCCAGGACGTGACCCAGGAAGCCGACTTCTACGGCTCCATGGACGGTGCCTCGAAATTCGTGAAAGGGGATGCGGTGGCGGGGATCATGATCCTCTTCATCAACATCCTGGGCGGCTTCATCATCGGGATGGTGCAGCACCAGCTCACCTTCGGCGAAGCGGCCCAGATCTATACCCTGCTCGCCATCGGTGACGGTCTGGTGGCCCAGATCCCGTCGCTGCTGCTCTCCATTGCCGCCGCCATCATAGTGACCCGCCAGAACACGGATCAGGACATGGGCACCGCGGTGCTGGGCCAGTTGTTCGACAATCCCAAAGCCCTGATCATCTCGGCTGGTATCCTGCTGATGATGGGCAGCGTGCCCGGCATGCCCCATCTGGCGTTCCTCAGTCTGGGGGCCATCGCTGCCGCCGGTGCCTGGTGGCTGCTGCGCCGCGAGAAACAGCTGGCGGCCAAGGCGGCCAAGGGCGAGCTGATGCCGGCGAGCACGGAGCAGACCCACGAGCAGAAAGACTTGAGCTGGGACGACGTGATGCCGGTGGACATCATCGGGCTGGAGGTGGGTTATCAACTTATCCCGTTGGTGGATCGCAACCAGGGCGGCGAGCTGCTCAACCGGATCAAGGGGGTGCGCAAGAAGCTCTCCCAGGAGCTGGGTTTTCTGGTGCCTGCGGTGCATATCCGCGACAACCTGGATCTGGCTCCGAACCAATATCGCATCACCTTGATGGGAGTCAGTACCGGCGAGGCCAATGTTTACCATGATAAGGAAATGGCCATCAATCCGGGCCAGGTGTTCGGCCAGATCCAGGGGGTTGCGACCCGGGATCCCGCTTTCGGACTGGAGGCGGTGTGGGTTGCCAAGGAGCAGGTCTCCCAGGCGCAGACCCTTGGCTACACAGTGGTGGATACCGCGACCGTTGTGGCTACTCACCTGAGCCAGATCCTCTCCAACCATGCCGCCCTACTGCTGGGCCATGACGAAGTACAACAGTTGCTCGACATGATTGGGAAGCACCAGAACAAGCTGGTGGAAGGGCTGGTTCCTGAGGTCATCAGCATGGGTAACCTGGTGAAGGTATTGCAGAATTTGCTCAATGAAGGCGTGCCAATCCGCGATATGCGCACTATCCTGCAGACCCTGGTGGAATATGCCCCGCGCAGCCAGGATCCGGAAGTGCTGACGGCGGCCTGCCGTATCGCCTTGCGCCGGCTGATCGTGCAGGAGATTGCCGGCCCGGATCCCGAACTGCCGGTGATCACCTTGGCACCGGAATTGGAACGTATATTGCATCAATCCCTGCAGGCAGGGGGTGGTGATGGCGCCGGCATCGAGCCGGGTCTGGCGGAGCGGATGCAACGCTCGCTGGTGGAAGCCACTCAACGACAAGAACTGGAAGGCCAACCGGCCGTGCTTCTGACATCAGGGATACTGCGCAATACCCTGGCGAAATTTGTCAAGAATGCCATTCCTGGATTGCGCGTTCTGTCTTATCAGGAAGTGCCTGATGACAAGCAAATCCGCATCGTCAGTGCGGTAGGGCAGAACTAGTTAGCGGAGATGACGGGTGAAGATTAAGCGGTTTTTTGCCAAGGACATGCGAACGGCTCTGGCCGAGGTCAAGGAGACTCTCGGGCCTGATGCCATCATCATGTCCAACAAGAAGGTCACCGGTGGGGTGGAGATAGTCGCCGCTGTCGATTATCAATCCCAGGTTCCGGGACCCAAAGATGCGCCGGTTCGCCGTCAGTTGAACGATGAGAGCGTCAATATCTCGTCTGCCGGACGGCAGATGACCCGCCCTGCACCGAGTCTGGCCCAGGAGCAGAACGAACATTATGCCGACACCCTGGCCGCCCTGCTGGCCCGCCAGCAGAAGTTGAACCCGGCCCAGAACAGTCAGGGGGGCCAGAGCGGCGCCCCGTCGGCCGCTGCCAGCGGCGCGCCCCGTACTCTGGCCGAGCAGGGGCAATGGGGAGCGGCTCCCGAGCCCGCCAAACCGAAGGCGAGAGCCGCCGCGCCCGGCCGTGCTCCCCAATCCCCCCAGCGGGATCAGGAGATGGAGGGGATGCGCAAGGAGATGGCCAGCATCCGCAAGCTGCTGGAGCATCAGATCTCCGGACTGATGTGGCAGGAGGTTGAGCGTCGTGAGCCGATGCGTGCCTTGCTCATCAAGGAGCTCAAGAAGATAGGGTTTGACGATGCCTTTGCCGATCAGCTGGCCGGCCTTATCCCCGAGGATATGTCGATCCATCAGGCCATGGCCCAGTTGGCCGAGGTGTTGACGGCCCAGCTCAAGATCAGCGAAGACGAAATTCTGCGGCAGGGTGGGGCGGTTGCCCTGCTCGGGCCGACCGGGGTGGGCAAGACCACCACCATCGCCAAGCTGGCAGCGCGGTTTGCCATGAAGTATGGCGCCGAGCAGGTGGCGCTCATCACTACCGACAACTACCGGATCGGTGCCCATGAACAGCTGCAGACCTATGGTCGCATCATGGGCTGCCCGGTGCGGCAGGTGCGGGATGCCGAGGAGCTGGCCAATGCGCTCTATCAGTTCCGTCACCGCCGGCTGGTGCTCATTGATACCGCCGGGGTAGGGCAGCGGGATATTCGGTTGACCGAGCAGCTCGATACCCTGGTCAAGAATGCCAAGGTACGCATCCGCAGCTACCTGGTGATGTCAGCCACTTCCCAGCGTCGGGTGATGCAGGAAGCGGTGGACCATTTCCGGCGTATTCCATTGAGCGGCTGCATACTTACCAAATTGGATGAGAGTCTGAATCTGGGCGAAGTGATTAACGTGTGTATCCAGAATGCATTGCCTATCAGCTATATCACTGATGGACAAAGGGTTCCGGAAGATATTCAGGTCGCCAATGCGGCACAGCTCGTCGGAGCTGCCATGGGCTCGCTGGAGCGGGAAACAGAAGAACCCTATTTCTGGGGCACAGGCTTTGGCGAGGCCGAAGATTCGGAGTTTTATGAGTAACATGTATATGGATCAGGCGAGTGGTCTGCGCAAAATGCGTCAAAACAATCGAGTAAAAGTGATCGCCGTGTCTGGTGGCAAGGGTGGCGTAGGCAAGACCAACGTGACCCTGAACGTGGCGGGAGCCATGGCCGCCCAGGGCAAACGGGTGATGGTACTGGACGCCGACCTTGGCCTGGCCAACGTGGACGTCATGCTGGGACTGCGGGTGCATCGCAACCTGTCCCACGTGTTGGCCGGCGAATGCACCATCGACGACATCATCGTCGAGGGCCCGTACGGCATGATGATAGTGCCGGCCACCTCGGGCACCCAGTCCATGGTCGAGCTCTCGCCGGTGCAACACGCCGAGCTTATCCGCGCTTTCAGCGAGATGAAGACCCAGGTCGACATCCTGCTGGTGGATACGGCGGCCGGTATCTCCGACATGGTGCTGAGCTTCACCCGTGCGGCCCAGGACATCATGGTGGTGGTGTGCGATGAACCGACCTCCATCACGGATGCCTACGCCCTCATCAAGATCCTCTCCAAGGAGCACGGCGTCTTCCGCTTCAAGGTGGTGGCCAACATGGTTCGCTCCTTGCGCGAAGGGCAGGAACTCTATGCCAAGCTGACCCGGGTCACCGACCGTTTCCTGGATACCTCGCTGGAGCTGGTTGCCTGCGTCCCCTACGACACCAATCTGCGAGCCGCCGTGCGCAAGCAGAAGCTGATTGTCGAAGCCTTCCCCAAGTCCCCGGCCGCGCTGGCGTTCAGAGCGCTGGCCAACAAGGCGGCAAGCTGGCCCATTCCTAACCAACCCGGCGGTCATCTCGAATTTTTCCTGGAAAATTTGCTGCAAAAGCCGGTCATAGCACAGGAAGGTTCCCGTGAATAAAGCCCAAGCGTACTTGCGTCATCAGGATTCCTATGTGCTGGTCGAGCGTCATGCTCCGCTGGTGAAACGGATCGCCCAGCATTTGTTGGCTCGCCTGCCAAGCAGTGTCTTGCTGGATGACCTGATCCAGGCAGGTATGATTGGATTGCTCGAAGCCTCCCGCAATTTTGATGGCAGCAAGGGAGCGAGCTTTGAAACCTACGCCGGGATCCGCATCCGCGGTTCCATGCTCGACGAGATCCGGCGGGGTGACTGGGTGCCGCGTTCGGTACACCGCAACAGCCGCACCATCGCAGAAGCCATCGAAAATGTTGAACAAGCCCATGGCCGTGATGCTCGCGATAGCGAGGTCGCCGCCCAGATGGGGGTTAGCCTTGGTGAGTATCACGCCATGCTGCAGGATGTCTCCTGCGGCAAGATCATCGGCATCGAAGATCTTGGCGTCAGCGAGGATGTCATCGGTCATCCCGATGACGAGCCGGGCAGCAACGGGTTTGATGAACTGGCCGCCGAGCGTTTTCAAGGGGCGCTGGCCGAACACATCGGCCGCCTGCCGGAGCGGGAAGCGCTGGTGCTCTCCCTTTACTACGATGAAGAACTGAACTTGCGTGAAATAGGCGAGGTATTGAACGTCAGCGAGTCTCGCGTGAGCCAGATACACAGTCAGGCGATGCACAGATTACGCGCGCGTTTAAGAGATTGGCATGTATAAGTGTTTGTACTGGCTACACTGAAACAAAACTCTAAGGCATAATCCGCAAAATAAAACCTGCGATCTGCATCATGTAAGTGAGCCGCTCTGGCGGCTATTTAGGAGGGAATTTTGGACAAGAACATGAAAATCCTCATTGTTGACGATTTTTCAACGATGCGCCGGATTATCAAGAACTTGCTGCGTGACTTGGGATTCAACAATACCCACGAAGCAGACGATGGCAACACGGCCTTGCCAATGTTGAAAAATGGTGATTTTCAATTTGTCGTGACCGACTGGAACATGCCGGGCATGCAAGGCATCGACCTGCTCAAGGCTATTCGCGTCGATGACAAACTCAAACACCTGCCGGTGCTGATGGTGACTGCCGAAGCGAAACGCGAGCAGATCATTGAAGCTGCCCAGGCCGGCGTCAATGGCTATATCGTCAAGCCTTTCACTGCTGCAACGCTCAAAGAGAAACTCGACAAAATCTTTGAACGAATCGGCTAAGGAGCAGCAGGGATGAAGGCCAAAACGAGTGCAATGATTTCGCTCGATCAGGCAAGGATGCTTGTTGCCCATCTTGAGCAAGGTGAATTTGAACAGGCCGACACTCTCATCGCCGATGCGTGTGCTCCCAATGCGGCGGCCCTGTTTGACAAAGTGGGTCAGTTGACCCGACAACTGCATGATTCCCTACAAGATTTTCGGCTAGATCCCCGGATCCCCGATCTGGCCACCCATGAAATCCCCGATGCGCGGGAGCGACTCAGTTATGTCATCGACATGACGGACAAAGCTGCCAATCGCACCATGGATGCTGTGGAAGCCAGTCTACCGATTGCCGATCGACTAAATGACAATATTCAGCTTGTTCTGCCCAACTGGAATGCCCTGATGAGCAGAGAGATGAGTGTTGGGCAGTTCAAGTCTTTATGTCACCAACTGGATGATTTCATTAAGGCTTCTGAATCTGATGCCGATAAATTACGGCAACTGCTGACAGAAATCCTGATGGCGCAAGATTTTCAGGATTTGACCGGCCAGATGATCCGCAAGGTCATCAAGTTGGTTCAGGAAGTTGAAACTAAATTAATAGAAATGCTGACTATGTTTGGTGAGGCATCTGCTGAGCATTCTTCTCGCAGCCTTCCTGTAAGCGGGATTGAAGCTGAAGGCCCCATCATGAACCCTGAGACTCGTTCCGATGTGGTCAATGGTCAGGATGATGTGGACGATCTGCTGTCTAGCCTGGGATTTTAATGGAGTGACGCATGGCCTTCGAAGTTGATGAAGACATACTGCAAGACTTTTTGGTCGAAGCATCCGAAATATTGGAACAGTTGTCTGAACAACTGGTCGACTTGGAAAAGCGACCCGATGACAAGAATCTGTTGAATGCCATATTTCGCGGCTTCCATACCGTCAAAGGCGGTGCCGGCTTTCTCTCGCTGACCGAGTTGGTGGATGTTTGTCACGGCGCTGAAAACGTGTTCGATATCTTGCGCAATGGCAAGCGGACCGTTACCGCCGAGTTGATGGATGTCATTTTGCAGGCGCTGGATGCCATCAATGTGATGTTTGCCCAGGTGCAGAATCGCGAACCGCCAAGCCCGGCTTCCGCTGAAATCCTGCACGACCTGCATGAGCTCTGCAAGCCTGAAGGGGAAGAGCAGTTGTTGACCGCCTCTGCGGGTGGCAATGTGGTGTCTGAAGAGATGGCTCCTGCCGTTGAAGAGGTGGTCGAGGTGGCCGCAGACATCCCGGAACCTGTCGCCGATCCCGTCCCCGCTTCTTCCGTCGTCAGCGGTGGGGGATCCATCGACGAGATCTCCGCCGATGAATTCGAACGCCTGCTCGATGAACTGCATGGGGTGGGAGGTGCTCCGACTGCTGCCGCCAGCCCGGTGGTGGCAAGCTCCGGAGATATTACCGACGATGAATTCGAGGCCCTGCTCGATCAGTTGCATGGTCAGGGCCAACATGGTGGTGCCCCTGAAAGCAATCCATTGAAATCAGTACAAAAAGAAGTCGATGAACTGATCGATGATGATGAATTCGAGCGACTGCTGGATGAACTGCACGGTCGTGGCCAGGGGCCGCAAACCAGTATTACGCCGCCAGCAGCGCCTGTGCAGACAGCGGTAGCTCCCGCAGCCGCCACGCCAGCTCCGGCAGCCAAGCCTGCCCCAGCCCCCGTTGCCGCCAAACCGGCTGCGGCCCCGGCAAAACCGGCACCAGCCCCTGCGCCAGCCAAGCAACCGGCCCCTGCGCCTGCTGACAACGCAGTGCAAAGCGATACCACTGTTCGGGTGGATACCAAGACGCTGGACGTCATCATGAACATGGTGGGTGAGCTGGTATTGGTGCGCAACCGTCTGGTCAGCCTTGGTATTGCCAGCAACGATGAAGACATGTCAAAAGCGGTTGCCAACCTGGATGTGGTGACGGCAGATCTGCAGGGTGCGGTGATGAAAACCCGCATGCAGCCCATCAAGAAAGTGTTTGGTCGCTTCCCGCGTGTTGTTCGTGATCTGGCTCGTACCCTCAAGAAAGAAATTGAGCTGGTGATGGTCGGGGAAGAGACGGATCTGGACAAGAACCTGGTTGAAGCGCTGGCTGACCCGCTGGTTCACCTGGTGCGCAACTCCTGTGACCATGGGGTTGAAATGCCGGATGTCCGTGAGAAAGCAGGTAAGCCACGGCAGGGCACCATTACCCTGAGCGCTTCCCAGCAGGGCGATCATATCTTGCTGTGCATCGAAGATGATGGTGCCGGTATGGATCCCGAGAAGCTCAAGTCCATCGCCATCAGCCGTGGCGTGTTGGATGCCGATACGGCGGCGCGGATGAGCGACAACGATGCCTACAACCTGATCTTCGCCCCCGGTTTCTCTACCAAGTCCGAGATCTCGGATATCTCCGGCCGTGGTGTCGGGATGGACGTGGTGAAGACCAGTATCGTCAGCCTGAATGGCTCGGTGCATATCGATTCGACCTGGGGCAAGGGCACCCGTCTTGAAATCAAGGTGCCGCTGACCCTGGCCATTCTGCCGACCCTGATGGTGGAAGTGGGTGAGCAGACCTTCGCGTTGCCGCTGGGCTGCGTGAACGAAATTTTCCACTTGGACCTCAAGAAGGCCAACATGGTGGATGGTCAGCTCACCATCATAGTGCGCGAAAAAGCCATCCCGCTCTTCTATCTGTACAACTGGCTGGTCAGGGGCAAGCACAAGAAGTCACGGCAGGATACGGGTCATGTGGTGATCGTGCAGATTGGCACGCAGCAGATCGGTTTTGTCGTGGATAACCTGATTGGCCAGGAAGAAGTGGTGATCAAGCCGCTGGACAGCCTGTTGCAAGGTACTCCAGGCATGGCGGGAGCAACCATCACCAGCGATGGCGGTATTGCACTCATTCTGGATGTGCCGAGTCTGCTCAAGGCGTATGCCCGTAGACATTGATAGCCCAGGCCCAAGGAGTTAGAAAAATAACAATGGCAGTCAAGGTATTAGTTGTCGACGATTCGAGCTTCTTCCGTCGTCGGGTCAGCGAGATCATTACTCAGGATCCCATGCTGACGGTGATCGATACGGCTCAAAATGGACGCGAAGCCGTGGACAAGGCGATCCAGTTGCGCCCGGATGTGATCACCATGGACATCGAGATGCCCGTGATGGATGGCATCAGCGCCGTACGCGAGATCATGGCCAAGTGTCCGACTCCGATCCTGATGTTTTCCTCTTTGACCCATGAAGGGGCCAAGGCGACGCTGGATGCGCTGGATGCCGGGGCGCTCGATTTCCTGCCCAAGAAATTTGAGGATATCGCCCGTGACAAGGATGAAGCCGTTCGCCTATTGCAGCAGCGAGTCAAGGAGATTTCTCGCAAGCGTTTCCTGATGGCGGCTCCTGCTCGTCCCAAAGCACCTGAACCTGCCGCCCGTTCCCCGCTGGGCAGCTCAATCGCCCGGCCGGCAGAGCGTCAGGCCGAGCCGCCGCGCGCCATGCCTGCGGCTGCCTTCAAACGCAGTGGCAAGAGTTATCAGCTGGTGGCCATCGGTACCTCGACGGGTGGCCCGGTTGCGCTGCAGAACGTGTTGACCAAATTACCCGGTGATTTCCCTCATCCCATCTTGTTGATCCAGCATATGCCGGCAACCTTTACCGCCGCGTTTGCCGCTCGCCTCAATGGTCTGTGCCAGATCGGAGTCAAGGAAGCGGAAGATGGCGATGTGCTCAAACCTGGTCATGCCTACCTGGCTCCGGGCGGCAAGCAGATGCTGCTGGAGGGGCGTGGTGCGGGTGCCCGTATTCGGATTGTCGATGGCAATGACAAGGTGAATTACAAGCCGTGCGTCGACATCACCTTTGCGTCTGCTGCTAAAACCTATGCCGACAAGGTGCTTGCCATCGTGTTGACCGGTATGGGGGCGGATGGTCGGGATGGTGCGCGTCTGCTCAAGGAGCAGGGCTCTACCATCTGGGCACAGGATGAAGCCTCCTGCGTGGTATATGGCATGCCGCAAGCGGTTGCCAAAGCCGGCATCGCCACGGAATCACTGCCGCTGGATCGGGTTGCACAACGAATCCTGGTTGAGCTGGGCCGCTAACGATGGGCATGTTCGGCCTGATCCTGGCACTGGGAGCCATCGCCATTGCCCAGTTATGGCATGGCGGCAACCTGCTCACCCTGCTTGATGGGCCTGCTTTCGTCATCGTTGTAGGAGGAACCTGGGGGGCTGTCATTTTGCAGACGCCACGCAAGTTTCTACTGGAAGCGATAAGACAGACCCGTTGGATGTTGCTGCCTCCCGCCTGGGATCTGGTCGCACAAGCTGAACGACTGCAAGCCTGGGCCGTGTTTGCACGTCAGCAAGGGTTGCTGGCGCTGGAGAACCAGGCTGATCAGGAGAGCGACGAATTTACCCGGCAGGGACTCACCATGATCGTTGACGGGGTGTCGATAGATGATATTCGCATGTTGCTCGAAGCGGATATCGACATCGAGCAGGAGCGAAACGAACACTCCGCCAGAGTCTTTGAAGCCATGGGTGGCTACAGTCCGACCATAGGTATCATCGGTGCAGTGATTGGACTTATCCAGGCCATGTTTCATCTGGAAGAACCTGCCTCGCTGGGTGCTGGTATCGCCGTTGCGTTTGTCGCCACTATTTACGGGGTTGGCTTTGCCAACCTGTTATACCTGCCGATTGCCAACCGGTTGCGGGCTTTTCACTATCATTACGCCCTGTTTCAGGAGATGACGCTGGAAGGCTTGATGGCAATCGCCCATGGCGAAAATGGTCCTCAGGTTGAACGGCGGTTGAAGGCTTATCTGAAGGGAGAATAGCCATGCGCAAGCGCTACCGTTTGCATCTGCAAGGTCGGGAACATCTCGATCGCTGGCTGGTTTCCTACGCCGATTACATGACGCTGATCTTCGCCCTGTTCGTGGTGCTCTATTCGGTGGCACTGGTCAACAAGGACAAGTATCGCGCGGTCATCGATGGCATGACCCAGGCATTCAACGTCATGCAGCCACGCAGCGACGGTTTGCTGGAAGGGCAGGGAAAGTCGTTGTTGAACAACGAGGTATCTGCCGCCTCCTCGGTTCTGGAGAGCGCCACAGCCCGCTCACCCTCTTTGGCTCCCATCTCAGGTGTTCCCATCGCGCAAGATGGTATGACTCTTGCGAAGATCGATACGCAATTGCAGGAGAGCATGGGCTCTCTGGTCGATGCCGGGGTAGTCAAGCTGACGCTCAATGACAACTGGTTGACGGTCGAGTTGAGCTCAGGTCTGTTGTTCGGTAGTGGCAGCGCCTTCATGAGTACCAATGCCGATCCCGTGCTAAATACTCTTTCAAGTATTCTGAAGCAGGTCGATAACTATGTAAGAGTGCGCGGTTATACCGATAACCAGCAGATAAATAATGAAATTTTTCGTTCCAACTGGACGTTGTCTGCGGCAAGGGCGGAAGCCGTGCTCACCGCACTCATCGCCAAAGGGATAGCGCCGCAGCGGTTGGCCTATGAAGCTTACGGGGAGTTTTCTCCCTTCACGGACAACAGTACCGAGCAGGGACGTTTACAGAATCGCAAGGTGGTGGTCGCTATTTCCAAGTTCGCCTGGGTGCCACCTGCACCGGTTTCAACTCCTCCAGTGCAGGCTGTAACGGAGACGCAAGTGCCGGCCGTGCAACAGGCGGTCGAGGCAGGAGAGGTCAAGGTGATCACGCTGCCAGGTGGTGGCATACGCATAACAACGAGGCAGGATTGATACAGTGATTGTTTGGACGGTTGCCAACCAAAAGGGTGGGGTCGGTAAAACCACCACAGTGGTCTCGCTGGCCGGTATTCTGGCCCAGCGCGGCCAGCGGGTGCTGTTGATTGACACCGACCCTCATGCCTCCCTGACCTCTTATCTCGATTTTGATTCCGACCGGCTGGATGGTACTCTTTATGAGCTGTTTCAGGCGGTCAAACCAACGGCAGAGCTCGTCAATAAACTGACGCTGCGC
Source organism: Aeromonas sp. 1805 (assembly GCF_013085525.1). Taxonomy (NCBI): domain Bacteria; kingdom Pseudomonadati; phylum Pseudomonadota; class Gammaproteobacteria; order Aeromonadales; family Aeromonadaceae; genus Aeromonas; species Aeromonas sp. 1805. The sequence continues at coordinate 3,019,923 of NZ_CP038515.1, forward strand.
ACTAAGTTTGACAACATTCATCTGCTGCCCGCGTCAATCACCCTGGCGACCCTGGATCGGGTGATGGGCAATCGGGAAGGGATGGGGCTGGTACTCAAACGGGCGTTGCTGCGCATTCAGGATCAGTATGATTACGTGCTGATCGACTGCCCGCCTGTCTTGGGGGTCATGATGGTCAATGCGCTGGCGGCGTGTGACCGGATCCTGGTACCGGTGCAGACCGAGTTTCTGGCGCTCAAAGGGCTGGAGCGGATGATGAAGACGTTTGAAATCATGCAGCGCTCCAAACGGGAGAAGTTCCGTTATACCGTCATTCCCACCATGTTTGACAAGCGAACCCGTGCCTCGTTGATGACTCTGCAGTCCATCAAGGAGCAGCACGGCAATGCGGTATGGAATGCCGTCATACCCATAGATACCAAATTCCGGGATGCCAGTTTGCTTCACATTCCCCCCTCCATCTATTCGCCGAGCAGCCGTGGCACCTATGCCTATGAGACCCTGCTCAACTATCTTGATGCGCAAGAGCGTCAGCGTGCTCATGAGGTGACATCATGAGAGATACCACCCAAGTTCGGGCCATGGATGATTACTTCCACTCCCTGTTGCTGGATGATGCGCTGTTGCTGGATTCGTCTGACGAGCCTGACTCTGCCCCCGTCATCCAATTGCAGCGTCAGCCCCAGCCGGTTGTCGATAAGGTGGCGCAACCCTATCTGGAAGCGGATCAACGGCTGGAGCAGTTGAGTGAATTGCTGGCTCAGGTCGGTCAGGTGCAGTTTGAAATAGATGCGCTGAGCCATGAAGAGGTCGTCAGCGAGCCGCTCCAGATTGAGGCTGAGGATGCCCTGCTGCCCGTCGAGCCAGTCTGGCCCGAAGTGATGCCCGAGCCTGCAGCTGCGGATCCTGCCACGCTGGTGGTGACGGAGACAGAAGTTGCGCTGGCGCCACAGGAGGAGGTTGCACCCTCCACCTGGGAGAATATCGATACCGGCAAGGAGTTTCAGGCGCTGTTCTTTGAGGTCGCCGGTGTCACCTTTGCGGTGCCGTTGACCGAGCTTGGCGGTATTCATCAACTGGGGGAAGTGAACACCCTGTTTGGTCAGCCAGGCTGGTACAAGGGGATCATGACTTCCCGCGAACAGAAGATGAACGTGGTGGACACGGCGCAGTGGGTCATGCCCGGCCAGCATCTGGAAGTGCCTGATTACAAGTATTTGATCATGTTGGGTGAATCTCCCTGGGGACTTGCCTGTCATCATCTTAAGGGAACGGAGTTATTGCATCGTGACCAGGTCAAATGGCGCCATCAGGAGGGCAAACGCCCCTGGCTGGCTGGCATGGTCAAGGAGAAGATGTGTGCCCTGCTGCACGTGAAGGAATTGCTCCTGTTGCTGGAGCGCGGGGTCAACATAGAAGGTCGCTGATAACTTCTGCACTCGGGCTGTTTTATTGCTAGTTTTACCAGTAGACGTTTTCATAAAAGGAATAAAAACATGACAGAAAAGCGCAATATTGCACAGAATCTGGCCGAAGATGAAGTGCTGCAATGGGTCACCTTCCAGCTGGAAAATGAAACCTACGGCATCAACGTGATGCAGGTGCAGGAGGTGCTGCGCTACACCGAGATCGCCCCTGTGCCCGGTGCGCCCGAGTATGTACTGGGCATCATCAACCTGCGCGGCAACGTGGTGACCGTCATCGATACCCGTTCCCGTTTCGGCTTGCCCTCCGGCGATGTGAGTGAGAACTCGCGTATCGTCATCATCGAGGCGGAGAAGCAGGTGATCGGCATCATGGTCGACAGCGTGGCCGAGGTGGTTTATCTGCGCTCCTCCGAGATCGACGCGGCCCCGGCGGTGGGTACCGAAGAGAGTGCCAAGTTCATTCAGGGTGTCAGCAACCGCGATGGTCAGCTGTTGATCCTGGTCGATCTGAACAAGCTGCTCTCCGATGAAGAGTGGGAAGATATCGGTTCCCTCTGATAGGAAGATAATGTGTTGATGATTGAAATTGCCGCCTTGGGGTTGTCCTTGCTGGCGTTGGTGCTGGCCCTGTATGGGGTGATTGGCAGCCGACGTGGCCAGCGAGAGTCCGAGGCCAGGGTGGAGACGCTGCAAGGGCAGCTCGAGAGCCTGCGCAAGCAGATGATGGAGCTGCATACCGGGGCCATCGGCATGGGCCAGCGTCTGCAGTCCGTCGAAGGGGCCATGCAGCAGATCAACGATCGCCAGCAGGAGCTGACCCTGCAGGATCCGGAACGTCGCCTGTACAGCCGCGCCGCCAAGATGGTGGAACTCGGTGCCGACCTCGATGAGGTCATGAATGAATGTGAATTGCCTAAGGCCGAGGCTGAATTGTTGATTTCATTGCGAAAAGGCCGCTCATGAATGTTCGGGAAGGCGTCCGCCTTCCTGATTTTCCTCCCCTCTCTTCAAGGCGGGATCTCCCCCACAAATCCTGCTGATAATTGGCATCTTTGAAAAGACGCTTCCCGATACTGTGTTAATATGCAGGCCGCTTCTTTTCACTGATTACATCCTCATGCTGCTTCAAATTCACAATCTGAGCTGCGTGCGTGAAGATCGCACTCTGTTTGAACATCTCTCCTTTGCGGTGGCTCCCGGTGATCTGGTGCAAATTGAAGGCCCCAACGGGGTAGGGAAGACCAGCCTGCTGCGCTTGCTGACTGGCTTGTCCCAACCATTTGCCGGTGAAGTGTGCTGGAATGGCGAAAATATCCGCAGTTGCCGCGATGAATATCACGCCAATCTGCTCTATCTCGGTCATCAGCCTGGCGTCAAGGCTGCCCTGACACCGCTCGAAAACCTCGCCTTCTACCAGAAACTGCACCATGCGGCCGATACCAGCGTGGATCTGTGGCGGGTACTGGCCCAGGTCGGTCTGGCCGGGTTTGAAGACAACCCCACCGGTCAGCTCTCTGCCGGCCAGCAGCGCCGTGTCGCGCTGGCCCGCCTGTGGCTCAGCGACAAGCCGGCGCTCTGGATCCTGGATGAGCCGTTCACCGCCATCGACAAGCAGGGGGTGAAGGTGCTGGAACGGCTGTTCCTGACCCACGCCGAACGAGGGGGCATGGTGATCCTCACCACCCATCAGGACATGACCCTGATGCAGGGACGGTTGAAGACCCTCTCTCTCACGCCCTTGCTGCAGGAGTAGTTCTGATGTTGCGCGCCGTAATGCACCTGATCCACCGAGAGTTGTTGATGGCCCTGCGCCAGCGCTCCGACATTCTCAACCCGCTCTGGTTTTTCCTCATCGTCATCACCTTGTTTCCGTTAGGGATCGGCCCCGAGCCCAAGCTGCTGGCCCGCATCGCTCCCGGCATCATCTGGGTGGCCGCCCTGCTGGCGGCCATGCTGTCGCTGGAGCGGCTGTTTCGCGACGACTTCGGCGACGGAGCGCTGGAGCAGATGATGCTGATGCCCCATCCGCTGGGCTTGCTGGCGCTGGCCAAAGTGATCGCTCACTGGTTGCTGACCGGCCTGCCGCTGCTGATCATCTCCCCGCTGCTCGCCATTTTGCTGTCGCTGGACATGAACACTTATCTGGCGGTGGTCGCCACCCTGGCGTTGGGGACGCCGGTACTGAGCCTTCTCGGGGCGGTCGGCGTCGCGCTGACGGTCGGTTTGCGCAAGGGGGGCGTACTGCTAAGCCTGCTGATCCTGCCGCTCTATATTCCGGTACTGATTTTTGCCACCTCCGCCATCGATGCGGCGGGGATGGGGCTGCCCTATTCGGGGCAGCTGGCGATTCTGGGGGCCATGCTGGCCGGTGCGTTGACCCTGACCCCGCTGGCGGTCTCGGCGGCGCTGCGAGTCAGCGTGAATTGACGAAAGCGTCTGAAAAAGTGGCCATGGAAGGGCCGTTATAAAAAATATAATTGAGATAGATCAAGAGGATGGCTGCTTATTGCTTTCGGGGGATGTGATGTTTTCCGGCAGTGGGTATGGTAGGCCTCGCCACGATATTAATAACAGAAAGGTTTTGTGAGCTATGTGGAAATGGTTGCACCCTTACGCTAAACCCGAGCGCGCTTACCAGCTGGCAGGAACCTTGCTGCCCTGGTTTGCCGTGACAAGCCTGCTGGCATTCATCATCGGCACCCTCTGGGGGCTGGCCTTTGCACCTGCGGATTATCAGCAGGGCGACTCCTTCCGGATCATCTACATCCATGTTCCGGCCGCGATCCTCTCTATGGGGGCCTATTCCACCATGGCGGTGGCTGCCTTCATCGGTCTGGTGTGGCAGTTGCGGATGGCGGACATGACGGTGGCCGCGGTCGCGCCGGTCGGCGCCGTGTTCACCTTCATCGCACTGTTTACCGGCGCCGCCTGGGGCAAACCCATGTGGGGTACCTGGTGGGTGTGGGATGCGCGGCTCACCTCCGAGCTGATCCTGCTGTTCCTCTACCTCGGTGTCATCGCTCTCTACAACGCCTTCAGCGACAAGGTGCTGGCCGGTCGCGCCGCCGGCATCCTGGCGCTGGTGGGGGTGATCAACCTGCCCATCATCCACTACTCGGTGGAGTGGTGGAACACCCTGCACCAGGGCGCCAGCATCACCAAGTTTGACAAGCCTTCCATCTCCCCCGAGATGCTGTGGCCGCTGCTCATCATGATCCTGGCCTTTGCCGCCTTCCTCGGGGCCCTCTCCCTGATGCGTTTTCGAAACGAGCTCTTGATGCGGGAGTGGCACCGCCCCTGGGTCAAAGAGATAGCCGAGCAGGAGAAGTAAGCATGCACTTTGCCTCATTCAGTGACTTTCTGGCGATGGGCGGTTACGCCTTCTACGTCTGGCTCTCTTTCGGTCTGACCCTGCTCTGCCTGGTCGGCATCGTCATTTCCACCCGTATGAAAACCCGCGCCCTGCTCGGTGAACTGCGCAACAAGCAGGCGCGCGAGGCCCGCCGCAAGGCGGCCCAGCAGATGGAGAACACCCTATGAACCCGAGACGCAAGAAACGCCTCACCATCATCCTGGCGATCAGTGCCGGGCTTGCGGCGGTGATCGGCCTGGTGCTCTATGCCCTCAGCCAGAACATCGATCTCTTCTATACCCCGAGCGAGCTGGTGGAGGGCAAGGGGCCGGACAAGATCAAGCCGGAAGAGGGGCAGCGCCTGCGCATCGGCGGTCTGGTGGTACCGGGTTCGGTACAGCGGGATCCCCAGAGCCTCAAGGTGGCCTTCAAGCTGGTGGACAACGGCGGGCATCTGGTGACCGTCGAGTTTGACGGCATCCTGCCGGACCTGTTCCGCGAGGGGCAGGGCATCGTCGCCCAGGGCACCCTCAAGGATGCCACCACGGTCGCCGCCTTCGAGGTGCTGGCCAAGCACGATGAGAACTACATGCCGCCGGAAGTGGCCGATGCCACCAACGGCATGCACTTCAAGCCGGAATATACCGAGGTGCAGCTGAAGGGGAGCAAGCAATGATCCCGGCAGCATTCGCACCGTTTTCACCTTTTCAAGCCGGTTTACAGGTTCGTGCTGCGGCTCATTTGAAAGGAGTTCAGCCATGATCCCTGAATTGGGACAGTTTTCACTGATCCTGGCCTTTGCCACCGCCCTGCTGCTGGGCAGCTATCCGCTGCTCGGGGCCAAATGGGGGCGCCTTGGCATGATGTCGGCGGCCCGCCCGCTCGCCTATGCCCAGTTCCTGCTGTTGTTGCTGTCGTTCCTGTGCCTGACCTGGGCCTTCATCGACAACGACTTTACCGTGCAGTACGTGGCCACCAACTCCAACAGCCTGCTGCCGCTGGCCTATCGCATCTCCGCGGTGTGGGGCGCCCACGAGGGTTCGCTGCTGCTGTGGGTGCTGACCCTGGGGGGCTGGACTGCGGCCGTCGCCATGTTCAGCCGTCGCCTGCCGCTCGATGCGGTGGCGCGGGTGCTCGGTGTGCTCGGCCTCATCTCGGTCGGTTTTACCGCCTTCGTGCTGTTTACCTCCGACCCCTTCATTCGTACCTTGCCCTACTTCCCGGTGGATGGGCGCGACCTCAACCCGCTGTTGCAGGACCCGGGTCTCATTTTCCACCCGCCGATGCTCTACATGGGCTATGTGGGCTTCTCGGTGGCCTTCGCCTTCGCCATCGCCTCGCTGATGACAGGTCGGCTTGATGCCACCTGGGCACGCTGGTCCCGTCCCTGGACCATGGCGGCCTGGGTCTTCCTCACCCTGGGTATCGTGCTGGGATCCTGGTGGGCCTATTACGAGCTCGGCTGGGGTGGCTGGTGGTTCTGGGATCCGGTAGAAAACGCCTCCTTCATGCCCTGGCTGGCGGGCACCGCCCTGCTGCACTCGCTGGCGGTGAGTGAAAAACGCGCCACCTTCAAGGCCTGGACCGTGTTGCTGGCGCTCTCCGCCTTCTCCTTGAGCCTGCTGGGTACCTTCCTGGTGCGCTCCGGCGTGCTGGTGTCGGTGCATGCGTTTGCCTCCGACCCGACCCGCGGCCTGTTCATTCTGGGCTTCCTGTTGGCGGTAATCGGTTCATCCTTGCTGCTGTTTGCCTTCAAGGGCTCCCAGGTGAGAAGCCACGGCAAGCACGAGTTGTGGAGCCGCGAGACCCTGCTGCTGTGCAACAACATCATGCTGGTGGCGGGTCTGCTGACCGTGCTGCTTGGCACCCTGCTGCCGCTGGTGCACAAGGAGCTGGGGCTGGGCAGCATCTCCATCGGTACTCCCTTCTTCAACCACATCTACAGCTGGCTGATCATTCCGTTCGCCCTGTTGCTGGGGGTCGGCCCGCTGTTTCGCTGGCGCCGCCAGGAGCTGGGCGAGCTCAAGGGCAAGGTGGTGCTGGCGCTGGTATTGAGCCTGGCCGCCGCCATTTTGCTGCCGCTGCTGCTGGCCGAGGAGTTCAAGCCCTGGGCTGCGCTCGGTATCGGGCTTGGCGCCTGGATCATCGTGACCAGCGTGCAGGAGACCTGGGTGCGTGCCACCCACAAGCACAGCTTCGCCGTCGGCGTGCGCCGCCTTGGTAACAGCCACTGGGCGATGATCCTGGGCCACGTGGGCCTCGCGGTCAGCATCATCGGCATCGCCTGTACCCAGAACTACAGCATCGAGAAGGATCTGCGGATGCAGGCCGGCGATCGGGTCCAGTTTGCCGACTACGAGTTCGTCTTCACCGGCATCAAGGAGAAGAACGGCCCCAACTACGACGGCTTCAAGGGCGTGCTGGAAGTGCACAAGGACGGCAAGCAGGTCGCCCTGCTCAAGCCGGAGAAACGCATGTACAAGGTGACCCGGATGCCGATGACCGAGGCGGCCATCGATGCCGGCTTCACCCGGGATCTCTACGCGGCGCTCGGCGAGCAGCTCGACAGCGGCGCCTGGGCGGTACGGATCTACTACAAACCCTTCGTGCGCTGGATCTGGTTCGGCGGCGTCTTCATGGCCATCGGCGGCGTGCTGGCGATGCTGGACAAGCGCTACCGTTTCGGTCGCCGTGACGAGGAGGCCAAGGCATGAGCAAGAAGACCTGGTTGTTTCTGATCCCCTTCATCGTGTTTCTGCTGGGGGCCGTGTTTTTGTTCAAGGGGCTCTACTCCGATCCCACCAAGCTCGAGTCCGTGATGGTGGGCAAGGAGGTGCCCGTGTTCACCCTGCAGGACATCTACGACCTCAATAAGCAGCATGACAGGAGCATCCTCAAGGGGCGCCCCATGCTGCTCAACGTCTGGGCCACCTGGTGCCCGACCTGCTATGGGGAGCACACCTACCTCAAGCAGCTGGCGGGGCAGGGGATCTACATCGTCGGCATGAACTACAAGGATGAACGGGCCAAGGCCATCAACTGGCTGGCGGAGCTCGGCAATCCCTACCAGATCAATCTTTATGATCCCGACGGCATGCTGGGGCTGGATCTGGGGGTCTACGGCGCGCCGGAGACCTTCTTCATCGACAGTCAGGGCATCATTCGCTATCGCCACGTGGGAGACGTCAACCCCGAGGTGTGGGCCAGCACCCTCAAACCCATCTATGACGCCATGAAGTGAGGGAGAGCCTGATGAGAATGTTTATTGCGTCCCTGCTGCTGCTGGCAGGACTGGGCGGGGCGGGCCAGGCGCTGGCCGCCATCGACGTCTACACCTTCGACAGCGACGCCCAGGAGCAGACCTTTCGCGAGCTGACCAAGGAGCTGCGCTGCCCCAAGTGTCAGAACCAGGATATCGCCGATTCCAACGCGGGCCTGGCCAAGGACTTGCGTGACAAGACTTACCAGATGGTGCGCGAGGGCAAGGACAAGCAGGAAGTGGTGGACTACATGGTCGCCCGCTACGGCAACTTCATCCTGTACAACCCGCCGCTGATGGCGTCGACCCTGATCCTCTGGCTCGGGCCCCTGCTGGTGATCGTCATCGGTGTCGTCATGGTGGTGGTGCGCAGTCGCCGTCGTCCCGCGGCTGCCACGCCGGCGGATAGCGCCCTGAGCGCGGAGGAGCAGCGTCGTCTGGCTGCCCTGCTCAAAGAGGAAGAGAAACAATGACCGCATTTTGGATAGTGATCGCGGCCCTGCTGGCGCTGGTGAGTCTGGCACTGGTGCTGCCGCTGTGGCGGGGTGAGGGCAAGCAGAGCATCAGCCGCTCGGCCCTCAACAAACAGCTCTATCGCCAGCGTCTGCTGGAGATCGGGGAAGAGCGCGAGCAAGGGGTGCTGGCGGAAGAGCAGGACTCCCTGATCGAGCTGCAACGCAGCCTGCTGGACGACATTCCCGACGTGGAGCAGACCGCCCGCGGCGGCAAGAGCATGATCTGGATCCCGGGTGTGCTGGTGCTGCTGGTGGTGAGCCTGGGGCTCTACTACAAGCTCGGCTCCTGGCAGGAGGTCAGCCGCTGGCAGGATGCCAACAGCCGGCTGGGCGAGCTCAGCAACCGCATCCTGGTGGAGCGGGACGCCGAGGTGACCGAGCAGGATCTGCTGGACTTCACCTTAGGCCTGCGTACCCGCCTGAAGGACGAGCCGAACGATTATCGTGGCTGGCTGCTGCTGGGTCGGCTGTCACTGGATGGCAATGATCCCGAGATGGCCCGCGAGGCGCTGGAGCGGGCCTACGGGCTGGCTCCACAGAAGGCGATGGTGGCGGTGCCCTACGCCCAGGCGCTGATGATGACAGGGGATGACGCGCAAGCCGACCAGCTGCTGCGGGTGGCCATTGCCCAGGATCCTGCCAATATCGAGGCGCGCTCCGTCTACGCCTTCATGGCGCTGCAAAAAGAGGACTTCAAGACCGCCCTGCAACGCTGGCGCGAGATGCTGCCGCTGATGGAGAAGGGCTCGACCCGTTACACCATGGTGGAGCGCTCCATCGACTATGCCGAGCAGCAGTTGAAGAAACGCGGCATGGCCGGTGTGACCGTGCCGGCTGAGGCGAGCGGGCAGAACGCGGCCTCTGACCAGGTGCTGGAGGTGAAGGCTGGCGAGTTCCCACTCAAGGTGACGCTGGCCGATGGCATTGCACTGCCGGAAGATGCCCATCTGTTCGTGTTTGCGGTGATCCCCAACGGACCGCCCATGCCCATCGCGGTCAAGCGTATCCCGGGGCCGCACTTCCCGCTGACCCTGTCGCTGGGTGACGGTGACGCCATGATGGAAGGCAACAAGCTGGCTGCCTACCCCGAGCTGCAGTTCAAGGCGCGCCTCTCCCGTGGTGGCAACGTCATGAACAAGGAAGGGGCGTTTGAAGGCGTCTCCGTTCCGGTCGCCACCGGTTCGATTCCTTCAGCGCCGATTGACATCCGCATCGATCACGCCCTCTAATACGCCTTTGGCCCGGCCCCTCGATGGGGCCGGGCTGCCTATAATTCAGATTAATCACAATAAAAAGCTAGGACTTCCATATGTATGTGCGTGTAGGGGCATTGATGGTGGCCTTGTTGCTGGGTGGCTGTGCTGGCGGCCCGCCCAAGCAGGGGCCCGAGAGCCTTGACCTCAAGGAGACGCCGAGCCGGCCCGGTGCGACCAGCACGGCCAGCGATGGGCGTGACCCGTTCCAGGGCGCCAACCGGGCCATGTGGGCCGTCAACTACGATGTGCTGGAGCCCTATGTGGCCCGTCCCGTGGTGCATGGCTATGCCCGCTATATTCCGCAAGGAATGAAGGATGGCATCGAAAACCTGGTGGAAAACTTCAACGAGCCGAGCAGCATGGTCAACCATCTCATCACTGGTGATTTGAAGGGGGCGGGCACCAACCTGGGTCGCTTCACCCTCAACACCACCGTGGGTCTGCTGGGTATCTTCGACGTGGCCAAGCATGCTGGCCTTGCGCGCAACAAGCTGGAGCTCAATACCGTGCTGGGCCGCGCCGATATCGGCGATGGCGCCTACCTGATGGTGCCGGTCTACGGCCCGACCACCACCCGCAAGCTGGTGGGGGATACCATCGATACCATCTACTTCCCCTATGCCTTGCTGACCCTGCCCCTGCGCATCACCCACTGGGCGCTGGATGGTCTGGGGACCCGCTCCAAATTGATCGATCAGGAGCGGATCATCGACAACGCGCTCGATCCTTACGCCCTGACCAAGGACTTCTATCTGCAGTACAACCAGAACAAGGTGACCGGCCGTCAGACCGAGCTCAAGCAAGAGCAGCAGGAGAAGAAAGACGACAGCAATCTGGACGACTATCTGGATGAAATCGACCAGTGATGCCAGCGCATCCGGCTCGAGTAACGTAACACAGGCGCCTGAGGGCGCCTTTTTCGTCTCTGCTGTTGCACAGGTGCACAGGCATAAAAAAACGCCCCGCAAGAGCGGGGCGTTTTGGCAAGAACGGGGGCTATCAGGCAGCCAGGTTCTTGGCCACGAATTCCCAGTTGACCAGGGTCCAGAAGGTTTCCATGTACTTCGGACGCAGGTTGCGGAAATCGATGTAGTAGGCGTGTTCCCACAGGTCGACGGTCAGCAGCGGAGTGGTACCGGCTTCGGTCAGCGGGCAACCGGCGTTGGAGGTGTTGACGATGGCCAGGGAGCCGTCAGCCTTTTTCACCAGCCAGGTCCAGCTGGAACCGAAGTTGCCGATGGCAGACTTGGTGAACGCATCCTTGAACTCGGCGAAGGAGCCGAAGGCCTTGGTGATGGCATCGGCCAGGGCGCCAGTAGGCTCGCCACCGCCGTTCGGGGAGAGGCAGTGCCAGTAGAAGGTGTGGTTCCAGATCTGGGCGGCGTTGTTGAAGATGCCGCCAGTGGAGGTCTTGATGATCTCTTCCAGAGACTTGCCTTCAAACTCGGTACCCGGCACCAGGTTGTTCAGGTTGACCACATAGGTGTTGTGGTGCTTGCCGTGGTGGTATTCCAGAGTTTCCTGGGAGATGTGCGGTTCCAGAGCATTGATTGCATAGGGCAGAGCGGGAAGTTCGAATGCCATTTTCTACTCTCCATTGGCTGGCCGTGCGAAGGCGACGGTTGCAAGACATTGCGTACTCTTTTCTATCTTGAAAAGAATTGTTCTTGAAATAAGGGGGCCAGATGGCCCAAAGCCCATCGATTGTACCAGCATCAAAGATGGGCTAACAACTCTTGATTCTCGCCATGATCCGGATCAAGCTGCGGCGTATTGATTCATCACTTCTTGCATCCGAGGTGGTTTGCCAGTTTGTGGTCTGCCCGGATTGCAGTAGAATGGCCGCCGAAATCGCTCTAGTGAGGCACCTATGGAAACTATTGAAAAGATCAAACAGCAGCTGGCTGAAAACCCCATCATCCTGTACATGAAGGGCTCCCCCAAGCTACCCAGCTGCGGTTTCTCTGCCCAGGCCTCCCAGGCCCTTATGTCCTGTGGCGAGCCGTTTGCTTACGTCGACATCCTGCAAAACCCGGATATCCGCGCCGAATTGCCGAAGTTTGCCAACTGGCCGACCTTCCCCCAGCTGTGGGTGGAAGGTGAGCTGGTCGGTGGCTGCGACATCATGATCGAGATGTTCCAGGCCGGCGAGCTGCAGACCCTGATCAAGGAAACTGCCGCCAAACACAAGCAGGATGACGCCGCCGCCGAATAAGGCAGCATCTGCATCATGCAAAAAGGGGAGCCAGTGGCTCCCCTTTTTTATTTCACAACTTTATGTCACGACAGGCATCAGGCGATGCGTTCGATGCGTGCCATGTAGAAGCCATCGAAGCCGGTGGCGGCCGGGCTGACGGTGTGGTCATCCCGCAGGCGGTAGTTTTCATTGGCAGCGAGGAACTTGTCTACCTGCTGACGGTTCTCTTCCGGCAGGATGGAGCAGGTTGCATAAACCAGCAGACCGCCCACCTTCACCATCTGGCTGTAGCGCTGCAGGATCTCCGCCTGCAGGGCAACCAGTACCGGCAGCCGCTCGGCGGTGTCGCGCCACTTGGCATCCGGATTGCGCTTGAGCACGCCGAGGCCGGAGCAGGGCACGTCCAGCAGCACGCGATCCGCACTCTCTTTGAGGCGCTTGACGGTCTTGCTGCTGGTGATGACCCGGGTTTCCACGTTGTGGGCCCCGGCGCGGCGGGCGCGCTGCTTGAGGTTTTCGAGCTTCCACTCTTCCACATCCATCGCCAGCAGGCGGCCCTTGCCTTGCATCATGGCGGCCAGATGCAGGGTCTTGCCACCGGCACCGGCGCAGGCATCGATGACGCGCATGCCGGGGCTCACTTCCAGCGCGGCTGCAACCTGCTGGGAGCCGGCATCCTGCTGCTCGAACCAGCCGTCGGCAAAGGCCTTGGTACGAAACAGGGCGGCATCCGAGGTCACTTGCAGGGCCGAATCGACCCCTTCCACTGGAATGGTGGTGACCTGTTCTTTGGCCAGTGCGGCCTGCAGCTCTTCACGGGTGCACTTGAGGCTGTTGACCCGCAGGTAACGCTTGGGCATCCAGGCCAGCGCGGCACGCTCGGCAGGCCAGGTTTCGCCCAGTTGCTCGCTGCCAAGTTTTTCCAGCCAGGTCGGGCAACCATCCATCAGCACCGGGTTCTTCTTGGCTTCGGTCAGACGGCGACGAAACGCCTCTTCATTGAAGCGATCCAGTGTCGGATGGTTGGGTTGGGCTATCTTGTGAAAAGCGTGCCAGCTGTGCAGCAGCGGCCAGACGTTCTTCTCGGCCTGACGGACCTGGATGCCGGTCAGTGCGCAATAGAGGCTGAGGCGACGCAGCAGATCGCCGGTGACCAGGGCAATCCTTGCCTGTTCTTGCGGTTTGAGTTCGATGCCGGAGAAGTGACGGGCATAGGCGCGGTCCAGGGTGAGACCCTGGCCCAGCACATCGTCAACAATGGCAACGACCAGGTCCCCGAAACGGGGCAACAGTGGGGATTTGAGCATGAGATTAACCTTGGTCAGATAAAGACGAACCGTCGTCATGGTGACGCGACTCAAAAACTGATAAATCCGCGCAATGATAGGGGCTAGACAGGGTTGGTGCAACACTCCCCATTCGGGGAATATCCGCCAGGTGGTGCTGGACTAAGCAGGGCGGCAGGCGAATGATGCCAGTTGCAGTTTGGGTGAGTGCATTTAAAAGGACTAAAAAGATGCAGTTAATGAAATTTTCTCCCTTGGCGCTGGTGGTGGCCAGCCTGATGAGCTCGAGTGGCCTCGCGGCCAAGGAGTGGGACACGGTGGCGGCGCGCGCCAGCGCCGCCGACGGCTATGAAGTGCGGGCCAACCAGTTTCGGGTCGCCAAGGTGCCCATCGATTATTTTGCCGGCCTGCAGGCCGGGGCCCGTTCGCTGACCCTGCCGTTGCCCGACGGGGAGAGGTGACCTTCACCCTGCAAGCCTATGATCTGCTGCCGGCCGATCAGGCGGCCAAATTCCCCGAGATCCTGACCTTCAAGGGCCATAACCCGGCGGCACCGGTAGAGACGGGACGTTTTGACCTGGGGCCGCTGGGTTTTCACGCCATGTTCACCCATCAGGGCAAGACGGTATTCGTCGACCCGCTGCGCAATGCCGACGGTTATGCCGTCTATTACCAGCAGGATGCCTACAGCCGGCTGGAGGAGGACGCGGACAAGGTTATCGGCAGCGAGGCCAGCAGGGCGCTGGCGCACAAGGTGCAGGTGGATGGCAACGTGCGCAAGCGTTACGTCATCGCCATCTCGGCGGCGGGGGAATACACCCAGTTCCACGGTGGCTCCAAGGTGCTGGCCACTGCGGCCATCGCCACCCTGCTCGGCCGGGTCAACGAGGTGTACCAGCGTGACGTGGGGGCCGAGTTTCAGCTGGCCAGCGGCAACGACAACATCATCTTTACCGATCCGGCCAGCGATCCCTTCACCAATGGTGATGCCGACGTCGACATCAACAGCGTGGTGCAGGCCAATGCCCAGACCCTGCCCAGTGCGCCGCTTGGACAGTTCGACATCGGCCATGTGGTCAATACCGGGGGCGGCGGGCTGGCCAATCTCGGTGCGCTCTGTACCGCCACGCGTTCGCAGGGCATGACCGGCTCGGCCACGCCGGTGGGGGATGCCTTCTTTATCGACTACGTGGCCCACGAGATCGGCCACCAGTTCGGCGCCGACCATACCTTCAACGGCACCACCAACAGTTGTGGCAGCGGCAACCGGGAGGCGACCCAAGCCTGGGAGCCGGGGAGCGGCACCTCCATCATGGCCTATGCCGGGATCTGCGGGGACGAGAACATCCAGCCCCACAGCGACCCCTATTTCCACAGCAAGTCCATCGAGCAGATGCGAGCGCACATGGCGACCGTGCCGGCCTGTGGCACCACCCTCAACCTCGTCAACAATGCGCCCCAGGCGGCGGCCGGGGCCAGCCGCATCATCCCGGCCAACACGCCGTTCGTGCTCAAGGGGGCCGGCGCCGATCTGGACGGGGATCCTCTGACCTACACCTGGGAGCAGATCGACCTGGGCATGGAGTCGAGCAGCCCGGCCACCATGGTGGACGATGGCAGCCGGCCGCTGTTTCGCTTCGTTTCCCCCACCAGCTCGCCGGAGCGGATCCTGCCGAGCCTGTCCTCTCTGCTCTCGGGCACGCTCGCCAAGGGCGAGGCCTGGCCCACCACCAACCGGGATCTCAACTTCCGGCTGACGGTGCGTGATGGCAAGGGCGGTGTCGCCAGCGACGACATGAAGGTTCAGGTGGTCAACACCGGCAGCGCCTTCCGGCTGACTGCCCCGCTTGGGGTGGCGTTGACGCCGGGGGCAAGCCAGGCGGTCAGCTGGGATGTGGCCGGCACCACGCTGGCGCCGATCAGCTGCAGCAAGGTAGACCTGTTCATCACCCAGAACGAGGGGACCAGCTGGAGCAATCTGGCGGTCAGCCAGCCCAACAGCGGCGCCGCCACCGTCACCCTGCCGGCGGATCTGGCCAGCGCCGCCCGCCTGAAGGTGGCCTGCAGCGACAACATTTTCTTCGCCATCAGTCCGGCCAAGCTGCCGGTCGCCCAAAGCGGCGGCAGTTCGGGCGGTGGCGGTGGTGGTGGTGCCCTCGGTCTCTGGACTCTGGCGCTGGCCCTGCTGGGTTGGCAACGGAGGCGCGGATGAGATCTGGCTGGCTGGTGCTGGTGTCTCTGCTTGGCGGCTGTCAGGCCGATGCCGATACGCTGGAGCAGGCGGTCAGCGCCAGTCTGGCCAAGCAGGATTACCGGCTGATCGTGCGGGCCGGGCGCGGCGAGGTGGCGCCCGGTATCGCGCCGGAGCAGCAGGCCTCGGCCAAGACCCGCTGTGGCGTGCGCTACCTCGATGGCCTGGGGGATGTCATCAAGCCTGGGCAGGAAGAGGTGCAGGCCAAGCTGGCGGCCTACGCGGCCGATTACAACCGGCGCATGCTGGTGCATTGTCCCGCGGCCTCTGGCAAGCAATAAGCCTGCCGGCGGGCATGGCGTACCAAGTGCGTACGAAGGACATACCAAGGGGGGAGGCGTGAGCCTCCCTCTTTTTTTGCTGCCGCCATTTGCCGGTCACAAGGCTTGTACCCATGGCGTGCTCGTCGCACAATGCCAGCACGCATGGCCGCATGGGCGGCAAAGAGAGAAGGAAAATCAAGATGATGGATGTAGCCGATCTGCGCCGCGAATACACCCGGGGTGGATTGCACCGGGCCGATCTGCCAGCCGAGCCCCTTGCCCTGTTCGAGAAGTGGCTGGCCCAGGCGTGCGAGGCCAAGCTGACCGATCCCACCGCCATGGTGGTGGGCACCGTCGATGTCGACGGCCAGCCCTGGCAGCGCACCGTGCTGCTCAAGCACTACGATGCCGAGGGCATGGTGTTCTACACCAACATGGGCAGCCGCAAGGCGCATCAGCTGGAGGGCAACCCCCGCATCAGCCTGTTGTTTCCCTGGCACACGCTGGATAGACAAGTGCATGTGACCGGCCGGGTGGAGAAGATGAGCACCTTCGAGGTGATGAAGTACTTCCACAGTCGCCCCAAGGACAGCCAGATCGCCGCCTGGGTTTCCCAGCAGTCGACCCGCATCTCGGCGCGCGGTGTGCTGGAGGCAAAATTCCTGGAGCTCAAGCAGAAGTTTGCCAATGGCGAGGTGCCGCTGCCGAGCTTCTGGGGCGGTTTTCGGGTGCGGATCGACACGGTCGAATTCTGGCAGGGGGGCGAGCATCGCCTGCACGACCGTTTCTACTACACCCGCGAGGGGGAAGGTTGGCACATCGAGCGGCTGGCGCCCTGAGTGCCCGCTGTCGCTGACAAGGAGTCTGTATGCGTCTGTATGGCGATCTGAAGTCCGGCAACTGCTACAAGCCCTGGTTGCTGGCCCGCTGGCTTGAACTGCCCCTCGACTGGGTGCCGGTGGATGTGCTGGCGGGGGAGACCCGTACCCCCGATTTTCTGGCCATCAACCCCAACGGCAAGATCCCGGTGCTGGAGCTGGCCCACGGCGATACCCTGGCGGAATCCAACGCCATCCTCTTCTATCTGGCGCAGGGATCGCCCCTGTGGCCAGCTGAGCCGCATCAGCAGGCCGAGGTGCTCAAGTGGCTGTTCTTCGAGCAGTACAGCCATGAGCCCTATATCGCGGTAGCCCGTTTCATCGTG
The DNA here is from genome assembly GCF_013085525.1 of Aeromonas sp. 1805. Lineage (NCBI taxonomy): Bacteria > Pseudomonadati > Pseudomonadota > Gammaproteobacteria > Aeromonadales > Aeromonadaceae > Aeromonas > Aeromonas sp. 1805. The sequence goes on from NZ_CP038515.1 coordinate 3,036,933, forward strand.
CACTATCTGGGGAGGCCGGAGTCTCAGGAGGCACGCCTCGACGGGCTCAAAGCCGGCGGTGAAAAGGCGCTGGCGGTGCTGGAGCAGCAGCTCAAGCAGAGTCCCTACCTGTGCGGTGATTCCCCGACCATCGCCGACATCGCGCTTTACGCTTACACCCATGTGGCGGAGGAGGGGATCTTCTCGCTGCAGGGCTGGCCAGCTATTCGCGACTGGATCGCCCGTATCGAGGCGCATCCCCGTCACCTGAGCCTGCCGGCTGCCTGTCAGGCCGGCTGATGGAGCTGCTGATTGAGCGGGCCCTGTGGCAGCCCCACTGGGCGCCGGTACTGCAGGCCTGGCAACGGCAGTGCGGCCGCTGGCTGCTGTTGCAGAGCAAGGCCGATGAGGGTTTGCCGAGCGACACCGGCGGACTCTGGTCCTGTTGTTCACCCGATGGCGTGCGTTCGGCCAACGCGCTGCTGGCCGCCTGGCTGGATGGTGACTTGCCTGCCCAGCCCGCGAGGGATCCGAGCCGCCAGATCCTTATCAGCGGCTCGGCCTCCCTGCTGACCCTGGCCAGGGAGGAGGGGCTGCTGACGCTGGGGCCACAGGGCGCCGATCTGACGTTGACGGCGCAAGACGATCTGGGCGCCGTACTCAACCGCCTGCTGGCCCGCCGCCTGACGGTGCCGGTGCTGGCCGAGCCCGCCTCGCCATCGGGGTCTGCCCTGCAACTGCGTCCCCTGCTGGCGTGCGATGAAGCCGACGTGGTGCGCTATTGCAGCGATGCGGCGCTCGCCCGCTACACCCTCAACATCCCCCATCCCTACCCGCCGGAGGCGGCCCGCGACTGGCTGGCCGGCTGCTGGCGCAAGGCGGCGCTCGGGCTTGGCTGGAGCTGGGCGCTGACCCTGCCAGGGGGGGAGGGCCAGGCGCCGCTGGTGGGGGTGATCTCGCTGCACTGGAATGGCGAGCTCGCCTGGTGGGTGGGCGTGCCTTGGCAAAATCGCGGGCTGGCGACCCGGGCCGCCCGGCTGGTAAAGGTCTTTGCGTTTGAGCGGCTGCAATTGCCGGTGCTGACCGCCCGTCATATGCCTGGCAACCTGGCCTCCGGCCGGGTGATGGCCAAGCTGGGCATGCGCTATTGCGGTCGGCGCGAGCTGAGTGGTCAGCCGCCGTGCGAGGTGAGCTACTGGCAACTGGAGCGAAGCCAGACGCTGGCTGCGCCGCTTAAACGGCAGCTGACCCCTCTGCTGGCCGATGAACGAGTGGTGGCGGCCATCCTGCAAGCAGGCGTCGAGGAGGACGAACCGAGGCGGTTGGCCCTCTTTCTGGTAGAGCAGGGGAGGGCAGACTGACTGTCGACTCCCTGCCCGAGCAGGAGGATGATGGTCCGTTGGCGGTGGAGTATCACGAGCAGACGGTGCTGGCGCAGGCCGAGCCGGACCAGCTCTACTTGTACCGGGGGCTGCTGCTCAAGGACCATGACGAGCAGGGGCTGGCTTATCTGCAGCAGCTGGCTAGCCTGCAGCACCAGGGGCCGGCACCGCTCACGCTGGCGGAGCGGCGTCAGCGGCTCGGCTGGCTGGGCACCTTGGCCCGCCGGGCGAGCGGCGAGAACACACAGGGGAATGGCGTCAGTCGCCGTTATCACCAGCTCTGGCTGCTGGTGGAGTTGCCTGCCCTCATCGACGAGCTGGCTGGACGTTGGCATCGCGGACCAGACCAGACGCTGAGCTGGCTGGAGCAGACGGATGCCGAACTGTTTGCGGCCTATCGGGCGGCCATCACCACCTTGCAACCGAGCGATCTGCAAACCGTGCTGCACATGCTGGCCGTGCGGTTTCCTGAGTCCACCCTCCCATTTCTCGACAAAGGTGCTCAGGGCTGCGGTCAGTTTGTGGAATAATGCCCGCTCTGCTGTACGAGGAGTAACGCTGTATGCTGAGAACCGAGCGCCCCGGCGACATGCTGCCGGTCTATGACCTGGTGAGCGCCGCCTTTGGCCGTTCCGACGAGGCCGAACTGGTCAACCGCCTGCGCGAATGTGGCGCCGCCGTGGTGACCATGGTCGAGGAGGAGGAGTACGAGTTCATGGGGCACCTGATGCTGAGCCCGATCACCATTAACGGCATGGAAGGGCCCTGGCTCGGTCTTGCGCCCGTGGCGGTTCATCCCGATTGGCAGGGGCAGGGCATAGGGTCGGATCTGGTACGCGAGGGGCTGGACACGGCGCTGGAGATGGACTGGAAGGCGGTGGTGGTGCTGGGTGACCCGACCTATTACAGCCGCTTCGGTTTTCGCCCCGCCAGTGAGTTCGGCCTGCACTGCATCTACGAAGTGCCCGCCGACTGCTTCATGGCGATGGAGCTGCAAGAAGGCGGCCTGAGCGGGATGCAGGGCGAAGTGCTCTACCACCCGCTGTTTGACGAGCTTCCCGAAGAACAATGAGCAACGCAAACGGCAGCCTGCGGGTTGCCGTTTTGTTATCTGCATGAGCAGCAGGCGCTGCGCCTTTCCCCTTGAATAAGCGATGAGTCGTTGTGCTCCTCCACTCCATCATCCTGGGCAGTATCCACGCCCATGCCATTGAGCAAACACCTCTTGAATCTGTGTCGGGATATATGGAGCGCGCCACCATATTCTCTGAATATGGGGTCTGCTGCCTGAGGGCTGGCCGTTGCTTTTTCCGGAGGTATTCTGTTGCAATGTCTTGTTACAAATCTTTTATCGGTAAGATCTGTTTTTGTCTAACGGGTAACATTTTTTGGTTTGACCTCATTATTGATGTTTGACTCAAATGAGGATGTAAAGGTAGGTTGTTGAATATATAAACAAGGAGGCCTGGTGCGATTGCCATGGCTTTAATTATTCATACCTGCCCTTGTCTTATATATCGATAGAGTTGCTCTCGTTTGCATATCAATAATGCTGATGGGGTAACCTGTTTTCATCCTACACCCAAAAACAACAAGCATGTGCTCGGTCATGATGATATGGCCTGCCCAGCTATTACCTGAAAATATCGGGCAATCTGGAATAAATTGAGCACTGATAGGGATATATTATATGAAAAAACTCTCAGCAATAATCCATCGTGAGGTTTCACAAGGACGTCGTGATTTTCTGACGTTTTCCTCCATGTCGCTGATTGGTCTGGCTGCCAGCAGCGTTTTCCCTGCCCCGGTGAAGGCTGCCATTGCTGTCTTGAGTAATGGCAATTTTGCTGAGCTGGATGCGATCAATTTTTACGTGATGGCGTCTAACCAGCCTGCCGTTGATTCAAATCGGGTCAACTTTGTACAAGAAACCGATGAAGCGCAATATCTTGCCCAGGTGATGTTTCAAGAGTTGATGAAGTACGAATTTCAGTATCAGAACAGCTCATTAAGCGAAGCATTAGGCCCTGGCATGAAGCCTAATAATAATGTGCTGACAATGAGTGATGGCATCAGCTCGGTCAATGCTATTTACAGCAGCAATCGACGCTATTTTACCGATAATATGGTTGAGTACGTGAGTGGCTTGTTACAAAACTCATATAGTAAGCAAACCAATGTCACAGTAGCTGACCGGAAGCTGTATAACTCCTGGGATATGGTGAAGGTAAATGCGAATATCAAGCAAGCAGAAAAGGGGGCGCAGTTTAAGGAGATTATCGATCAGCTATACTCTGTCGCCACCCATTATTGTCAAAGTGGAAAGTTAACCGCCTACAAAGCAGGAGGAGAAAGCTGGGCTCGTCAACTTATCGAGCACTACTCCAAGAATGAGGTGTTAGACGAACTTATCAGCTCTTTTAAAGTTCAGGAGTATCTGGGGTCAGGCTCATCGTTTGAAAAGGCGATGTGGCAAGTGTACAACACCATCAATAAAGTAAGAGCGCTCAATATTTCATCCGGTCGTCGCATCACCGAAGATGAGCTGAAAAAATTTGAACGTACCATGGCGGGATCTGTTTACAGCGGGTTTGCCATGAACATGAGCTGGGGTCACCAAAGCGAGAAATACACTGTCCTGGCCAACAGGAGAAATTTCGATGATGTGGTGACCTTACTGAGAAATGAAAGCGGTACGCAGCGCACCTTCTGGAACGGTTTCTTCAACCAGAATAGTCCGGATAGCTTCTGGCATGAACTGAATAATATGAGCCTGAGAACGAGCACCTTGCAGGATGAAGGGGCTCGGCAGCGTATTCTTCAACGATATCCTGCTCTGGCAGGGGCGGCAGGCAGTATGGCACCCACTGCTTTCTCCGGTGTGGCTCCCGCAGCCTTCCCCATAGATTCATTCCTTTCCGTGTTCACCTTGTTGCTGGGGGTGGGCAACTTTACCTGGTTGACGGCGACCGATCGGGAGGAATGGAGCAACCCTGTTCCTTTGATGGAGTTGGGGGCAGCCCTGTTTGATGTGACCTTGAATCTGATCCAGCTCGGTCGGTTCCTTGATAAAGTGACCATGTTTATTTATGGCAATGGTGAAGGCATCATCAATAGCATTGCCATCAATATGGGGAAATTCAGTCAATTCTTGAGCAACCTTACCGCCAAAGGCCAGCATCTCACGAATGTGGTAGAGCGGCAGATAGCCAGCAAGATGTTTCTCGCCACACAAAATATCACTCGGGTTATCAATATATGTTTTGTTGGCTTGGCGGCACTGGGGGCGGCTTTGGCCGCGTATAACCTGTATCAGGCTGTCGAGGGCGGCGATATTGGGGATATTATATTTGCGGCAATCAATATGCTGGTCGCCACGGTGGCGTTGGGCGTCGCCATTGCCTCTTTTATGGGGTTTGCCATTGCCGGCCCCTTGGGTATCATTGTCGCGGTGATAGGCATAGTGGTAGCCATTGCCCAGTGGATCTACACCTTACTTAAAAAAGAAGAGGTCAAACCTACCCCGATCGCTAGATATACCAACGAATATATTAAGCCACGGGGACTTGAGTATGAAGATCTTGGTGCATATATTTGCCGGGTATCCAGTTACTGGAAGCGTACTCTGGTGTGCGCATTCGATGCAAGGACCATGAATACCGATTGGGATTATGTCCCAAGTATCGCTGATCATGATAATCCGATTTATACTCAGCCAGGGGCTCTGGTGACCTCCCCGAGAAATGGCAGGATTTATAACTTTGCCAATATTCAAAAACCAGGTTACGGAAATATATCGAATTTCTTCACTGCGGGAGCCACCACACCAATCAGTAACTGGCGGCCGGGGAGTGATTTGCAGACCTGCTTGCATGCCGTTGAGAGTCAGGCAAGCAATAATAGTCGTGCTGCTATATTTGTGGCGCTGGGAAACAACTCAAGCTTTTCACGCGCGTTCTTGACGTCTCACCTGGAAGATGCCCCGACAAACAGCAATGAGCTGACGAGTCAATTAGATCTGGAGTGGCAAGAATATCCGCTGGATGTGGTTGCCATCAATGGCCTTGATGAGACCATGTTCCTTATCTTCACTACCCGACATATCTATCAAGTGAAAGCTGGTGTAGCGCGCAGGATAATCTCTGACTTTGTCGGTCAGCGCGATGCACCGATAACCTACGGCCTGAATGCCCTGGCACTCGGTACCAACGTGAATTTGATCTATCGGTTAAATGGTCTGCAGGCTCCCGAGACCCGCTACCATTATCTGCTGACCCGGGATGACAATGGTGACTATACCCGTATGAAATTACTGCGGACCATCAATAATCCCCTGTCCTCAGACTCGCCGATTGTTGGCAGGTTGTTCAAGAAAACCAGCGATCTGGTTTCGCGGATGGACTTTATGTATCACGATGGAAAAAGTGGCTATGCCCGCTATGGCGCAATTATGAGTAAGACTGATGATGCCTCATTGTCATTGTACAATGGGGTTGAGTTTCAGGTTCCGGACAATGGATTCCGATCCTTCTACAAGAATGCGTTTATTCCGAAATAGCGGAGGTGAGTCTCTTATCCATCGCTTGGCCATGAGCCGTCACTATTGAACCGGTCCATGTACGAAAACCAGGTGCATCCACATCGGCTGCAAATAACAAAAAAGGCGCCCTCGGGCGCCTTTTTCATCTCTGTCCGTCAGCTCAGCTGAAGAACCAGTAGCCGCGGTTGACCAGCCGGGTCAGCAGCTGCAGGAAACCGGCCTGATCGGCAAGCTCCACCATGTCGGCCTGGGTGACCATGTCCTTGTCGCACAAGAGCGAAATTGCTGCCGCATCTTCGCTTGGCAGGGTCCAGGCTTCGCCATCGATATAGCACTGCTGGCTCTCGCCGCTGAACCAGACGGTGCGCAGACCCGGCACCTTGATGGCGGGCTCGCCCTGGGTCAGCAGGTCGGCCACTTCCTCGGCGCTGTAGTCTGGCTCGACCGGATTGACGTCCAGATCGTGCTTGGCCTCGGAGATCATGGTGCCGAACCACTCCTTGAACAGGGTCTCGTCATCGAGGGCCTGCTGCATCAGCTCGCGCAGACGGTGCAGCTCGTGGGGCTGGATCTCGCCGTGGCGGGCACGGGGCTTGAGATCGGCATCGCCGTAACGTTCGGTGCGCACCTCGTTGTCGATCAGGTGATCGGCAAAGGAGGAGATCAGCGCCTTGGCATCCGGTGCGCGGAAGCCCACCGAGAAGTTCAGGGAGGGCTCGATGGCGTAGCCCTCGTGGGGGAATCCAGGTGGGATGTAGAGGATATCGCCCGGCTCCATGATGACGTCGATGATCGCCTCGAACGGCTCGCAGTGCAGCAGGGCCGCGTGGGCGGCGAACTCGTTCAAGGGCTTGGCATCGCCGACGCGCCAGTGGCGCTTGCCCTGGCCCTGGGTAATGAAGACGTCGTAGTTGTCGATGTGGGGACCGACCCCGCCGTGAGGGGTGGAGAAGCTCACCATCACATCGTCAAAACGCCAGCCCGGAATGAACTGGAACGGCAGCGCCAGCTCGTTGACCTCGGGGGCCCAGTGGTTGCAGGCCTGCACCAGCACGGTCCAGTTCTCTTCACCCAGGTGATCGTAGGATTCGAAGGGGCCGTGAGCTGCCTCCCACTTGTTGTTGAAGCGGGTGACCAGGCGCGATTCAATCACCTCTTCCATGGCCAGACCTGCCAGCTCGTCCGGACTGATGGGATCCTGAAAGTCGGTGAAGCCGCCCTTGATGAGCAGTGGGCGCTTCTGCCAGTAGTGCTCGAGGAAGTGAGCGATATCCAGATTGAGTTGGTACATAGATCTTCTCGTCAAAGGGTTCGACAAAGGTCAAGAGAGGTCTTGCCGGAGGCGGTGGCTGGCCTCGGGCAAGACCTCTTGCAAAGGGTGTATAGGGTGCCACATAAAATAACCGGGGCCCTGTTGCAGATCATGCACAGGGCCCCGGTGGTGTCACTTATCCGCTTATTTCAGCAGATCGACCAGACGCTGGGCGTCGCCGATGTAGTTGGCCGGGGTCAGCTTCTTCAGCTCGACTTTGACCGCTTCCGGCAACTCCAGGGTGTCGATAAAGGTACGCATCCCTTCGGCATCGACGCGGCGGCCACGGGTCAGCTCTTTGAGCTTCTCGTAGGGCTTCTCGATGCCGTAGCGGCGCATCACGGTCTGGATCGGCTCGGCCAGCACTTCCCAGTTGGCATCCAGATCGGCAGCCATGGCGGCGTCGTTGGCTTCCAGCTTAGAGATACCCTTGAGGGTCGCCTGATAGGCAATCAGGGAGTAGCCCACCGCCACCCCCAGGTTGCGCAGCACGGTCGAGTCGGTGAGATCACGCTGCCAGCGGGAGATGGGGAGCTTGGAGGCCAGATGCTGGAACACGGCGTTGGCCAGACCCAGATTGCCTTCGGAGTTCTCGAAGTCGATGGGGTTGACCTTGTGCGGCATGGTGGAGGAGCCGATTTCGCCGGCGATGGTGCGCTGCTTGAAGTGGCCCAGGGAGATGTAGCCCCACACGTCGCGGTCGAAGTCGATCAGGATGGTGTTGAAGCGCGCCATGGCGTCGAACAGCTCGGCGATGTAGTCGTGCGGCTCGATCTGGGTGGTGTAGGGGTTCCAGGAAAGGCCCAAGGAGGTAACGAACTCCTCGGAGAACTGGTGCCAGTCCACATCCGGGTAGGCGCTGATGTGGGCGTTGTAGTTGCCGACCGCGCCGTTGATCTTGCCGAGGATCTCCACCGCCATGATCTGCTTGTACTGGCGTTCCAACCGGTAGGCGACGTTGGCCATCTCCTTGCCCATGGTGCTTGGGGTGGCCGGCTGACCGTGGGTACGGGACAGCAGCGGCATGTCACGGTACTCATGAGCCAGACGCTTGAGCTCGGAAATCAGCTTCTCGCAATAAGGCTTGATGACCTCTTCGCGGGCGGTTTTCAGCATCAGGCCGTGGGAGTTGTTGTTGATGTCTTCCGAGGTGCAGGCGAAGTGGATGAATTCGCTGATGGCGGCCAGCTCCGGGTTCACTTCGACCTTTTCTTTCAGGAAGTACTCCACCGCTTTCACATCATGGTTGGTGGTGCGCTCGATCTGTTTGATGCGGGCGGCATCCTGCTCGTTGAAGCTCTGGACTATGCCGTCGAGCAGGGCACTGGCGGCCGCACTCAGGGCAGGGACTTCCGGGATCCCGGCGTGGCTGGCCAGTTTTTGCAACCAGCGCACCTCGACTTCGACGCGAAAACGCAGCAGGCCGAATTCGGAGAAGATAGGGCGCAGGGCATCGGCCTTGTCGCCATAACGACCGTCAATCGGGGAAACAGCAGTCAGCGCGGACAGCTCCATGGGGTGAACTCCTGATGATTGGTGTGGGGGATCCGTATCCACTCGCGCGTGGGCCCGGGTCGTCAGCAAGGGGGATGTGCGGCTGCCCGCCTTGCTGTCGTCCCTCGGCCCGCGCACGAGCCGATGATTAGTAACGTTTGGCCAGCTCCACCATCTTCTTGCGAGCGAAGATGATCTGGGTGCGGCTGCCACCGAGCTGACGCCACAGCACGCAGGCACGAATGCCTGCCAGCAGCAGGGCGCGCACCTTGTGCTGCACCAGCGGCTGCTGCAGGAACAGCGGGGTACCCGCCACCTGGATGCGTGGCCCGATGGGGCTGATAAGATCGCTGTAGATGCTCGCCATGTTGGCCAGGATCTGCTCGTCGAGCAGATCGAAGTGCTGTTGCTGGCGGCCAATCTGGCTGATCCGCTCACCCAGCATGTTGAGGATGTCCTTGCGCTTGGCCAGCTTGCGCTCCAGCGCGATCAGGCTTACCACGTAGCGGGTCAGCTCGGCATTCTTCTGGCTGCCGTCGGCGCCCAGCTGCTCGACCAGCGCGCGGTAGCCGTCGCGAATGGCCAGGTGGGTGTTGTTGAACACCTCGAGCGGCTGGCTCGGGTTGGTCACCAGAATGCTGGAGAGGCTCTCGCGCAGGGCTGCCTCGTCGCAGCTGCCGTCACGGGCCACCTTCTGCACCAGATAGGCGGCCTGGCAGATGCCGGCAAAGGCCATGGTTCTGTCTTGGAATTTGTCGCTCATATCTTCACAGCCCTGTTCTGTTCATTCACTGGCCGATGCCATGAGCCGGCCTGGAAGTTGCCAATCATGTATCGCTGCCTTGTGCTGTTTTGTCTTTGTCCCCTCTCCCTCAGGGAGAGGGTCAGGGTGAGGGTGGTTACCCCCTCATCCCCAACCCTTCTCCCGCGAGGGGAGAAGGGAGTACAGCGCGGACGCTCGTGAGCGCCCAGCCCTTAGACCGGATGGCTGAAACGTTGTTCGATGATGCCGCCGCCCAGACACACTTCCCCGTCGTAGAAGACGGCGGACTGACCCGGGGTAACCGCAGCCTGTTTCTCGTCGAAGATGACCCGGATGGTCTCATCGTCGATGGGCTGGATCAGGCAGGGGATATCTTCCTGCCGATAGCGGGTCTTGACGGTGCAGCGACGCGGCTCGCGGATCGGGGTGCGATCTACCCAGTGCAGCTGGCTGGCAATCAAACCATCGGAGTAGAGGCGGGGATGTTCACCCTGCGCCACCACCAGCACGTTGCGTTCGACCTCTTTGTCGACCACATACCAGGCCTCTTCGGTGGCATCTTTACGACCACCGATGCCGAGCCCCTTGCGCTGGCCCAGGGTGTGATACATCAGACCCTGATGCTCGCCGATCACCTTGCCATCCACGGTCTCGATTTTCCCGGGCTGGGCGGGCAGGAACTTGGCCAGGAAGTCCTTGAACTTGCGCTCGCCGATAAAGCAGATACCGGTGGAGTCTTTCTTCTTGGCGGTGATGAGATCCAGCTGCTCGGCGATGCGGCGCACCTCCGGCTTCTCCAGATCGCCAACCGGGAACAGGCTCTGACCCACTTGCTTCTCGCTCAGGGTATAGAGGAAGTAGCTCTGATCCTTGTTGGTATCGAGACCGCGCAGCAGGCGCGGGCGGCCGGTGCTGTCGTCACGGCGCACATAGTGGCCGGTGGCGATGTAGGTGGCACCCAGCTCTTCGGCGGCAAACTCCAGGAACGCCTTGAACTTGATCTCCTTGTTGCACAGGATATCGGGGTTCGGCGTGCGGCCAGCCTTGTACTCTTCGAGGAAGTGCTCGAACACGTTATCCCAGTACTCGGCGGCGAAGTTGATGGTGTGGAGTTTCATCCCCAGCTTGTCGCAAACAGCCTTGGCATCAGCCAAATCCTGGGCGGCAGAGCAGTACTCGTCCGTGTCGTCTTCTTCCCAGTTCTTCATGAACAAGCCTTCGACCTGATAGCCCTGCTGCTGGAGCAGGTAGGCCGAGACGGAAGAATCCACGCCGCCGGACATGCCGACGATCACCTTGATTTGGCTGTTGTCTGTCATTAGTCGAAGTTACCAGTTCGTTTAAACGGGGCGTATTCTACCAGAATTTCGCGCCCCCGGTCACATATCCATGCCGCCGTCCCCATCAGGAACTCGGCAGCAGGAAATCGTTTTTCTTGTCTCGGCCCGATCGCGTCAAAAAGAGCTTCTAACGGCTCTTAAATGAAGGCCTTGAGGGCCGACAGCGGCAGCCTGGTGCCGGCCAGATAGTCCTGAATGCACTGCCACACCAGGGGGCTGCGCAGGGCCGGTTTGCACTCGGCGATCTCCGCCAGGGTGAGCCAGTGGCAGGCCAGCACGTCGCCGTCAGGATCCTCTGGATGGTGCTGACCCGGCGCCTTTTCAAGGTCGAAGATGACGGCGGTGCGCACAAAGGTGGCCTCGCTGTCCGCCGGCTTGTAGAGATAGACCCCGAGCCAGCCGGTGGGAGCTGCGGTGAGCCCGGTCTCCTCCTTCAGCTCGCGGCAGGCCGCCTGGATGAGATCTTCCCCCGGCTCCACATGGCCGGCGGGCTGGTTGAAGCGGCGCTGGCCCTTGATCTCCTCTTCCACCAGCAGGAAGCGGCCCTGCCAGTGTACCAGGGCGGCCACGGTGAGGCGGGTGGGCAGCGGTGGGTGATCGCTCATAGGGACTCCTTGTCTGGTTGGCGGTGCCCCGGCGGGGCGCTGGATTCAAGTGTGCTGTGCAGGTGACGGCACGCTGGCCAAATGGCTTACTCGTGTTATTCCGACGGCTTGCTGCGGGCCGGGCGACGGGCGGTGCCGCGCCCGCCGCTGCGATGGTCGGGGCGCGGCTCGGCCTCACGGCTGCCCCGCCCTTGGTGTGGTGTTTGGTCTTGGCCCTGATGCTGGGGGCGGCGAGCCGATCGCGGTGCGCCTCGCTGGCCTGCTCCCTGTGGCTTGGCGGATGTTCGTGCTTTCCCTTGCGTGGCAGTGGGCCGAGGGGCCGGTGCCAGTTCGGGAGCGGGCAGGGCGCGGCTCTCCCCCGGCGCCAGCGCGTCTAGGGTCCAGTCGCCGATGGCGTAGCGGATAAGGCGCAAGGTGGGGTGACCGATGTGGGCAGTCATCCGCCGCACCTGGCGGTTGCGCCCCTCCACTATCTTGATCTCCAGCCAGCAGGTGGGGATCTCCTTGCGCATCCGAATGGGCGGGTTGCGTGGCCACACCGCAGGTTCATCCATGATGCACGCCCCGGCGGGCAGGGTCATGCCGTCATTGAGCTCCACGCCGGCGCGCAGGGCAGCCAGTTTCTCCTCGCTCGGTACTCCTTCCACCTGCACCCAGTAGGTCTTGGGGGTCTTCTCGCCCGGTTGGGTGAGGCGCGCCTGCAGCTTGCCGTCGTTGGTGAGCAGCAACAGCCCCTCGCTGTCGCGGTCGAGCCGGCCCGCAGCATAGATGCCGGGCTCGGTGATGTAATCCTTGAGGGTCTCGCGGCCTGCCTCGTCGGTGAACTGACAGAGCACCATGTAGGGCTTGTTCAACAGCAGCAGCTTGCGATCGGCCGGGGCGGGGGCCGGTTTGCGCTCGCCCTCCTTGTCTCTCATGGTGTGTTGCGCCTCCCGGCGTTGGGATGGGCGCGCCGTGGCGGCGGGTCCGCTGGCCGTGCGGCCTGCATCGGGACGGGCGGAGAGGGAGAGACGGGGGCGGGCTGATTTCATCGCATGCATACCAAAAACAGAGGAAGGGCGAGTGTACCACAGGGGGCTGTCGCGGGCATGAACGACGGGGACGGGAGGCCAGCCGCTCAGCCGAGCAGGCCGTCGATGACGATGGCCTGACGGGCGGGGGCGGAGCTCGCGTGCAGCAGCGCTGTGCCCACCTGATCGTCCATCAGTGCGCGGGCCAGCCGGGTGAGGGGGCGCAACTGCTCGGGAGCCAGGCCGGTGGGCACCGCCAGCAAAATCAGGGTCTGCACCGGCCCGAGTGCGGAGCCCCACTCGATGTGCTCGCTGCTGCTGAGCAGCGAGAGCGCGGGGCGGCGGATGGCGGGGCAGATGACATGGGGCATGGCTAGCCCGGGCCGGATGATGGTGGCGGCCAGCTGCTCGCGCGCGGCGATGGCCTGCTCCAGCGCTGGCCTGTCGCTTATCAGCGCGGCGGGCAGCAGATCCACCAGCACCGCCAGTGCCTGGGCCTTGTCGAGGGGCGCCGTGGCATGGCCAAGTTGAGCCAGGGTGAAGCAATAGTCGGGCAGCGCCTGGCCCAGGCGCTGCTCGGCCAGGGCGGCGCTGCCGGGGCGCCCCAGCGGCTGGCCCAGCTCCACGCACCAGCAGGTGAAGGCCATGTGGGCGAGCTCGGCATCCAGCCCCTCGATCAGCAGCAGACAGAGATCGCCGGGCTGGGTGGCCAGGGTGAGCAGGGAGAGCTGGTTGGTCGCCTCCACCGCCTGACGGCGGGTGACGTTGATGAACTGGATATGGGACTTGAACAGCCCGGCCAGCCGACTCAGCTGCTTGGCCTGGGTGATGGTGAGCCCCAGCCGGCAGTGAAAGGAGATCTCGCGGATCAGCATTCAGACGCCGGGGGCGGCGGTTTTGAGCACGGCCATCGCATCGAGCAGCACCGCCTCCAGCGCCACCTGGTGAATGGGGCAGCCGAGGAAGCGATCTTTTTGCTCAATCTCGATATCGGAGGCGATCAGCACCAGATCGGCGCTGGCGATGTCGCGGGCGGTGAGGATGTTCTCCAGCCCCATGGCACCCTGGGTTTCGACCTTGATCTTGAGCCCCAGCTTGTCGGCGGCTTTTTGCAGCGCCTCGGCGGCCATGTAGGTGTGGGCGATGCCGGTGGGGCAGGCGGTGACGGCGAGGATCTTCATGGGCTCTCACGGCAAATTCGGGTGGGGCAACAAGATAGCGCCAAGGGGCGTCCTTGCCAAAGGGGCGGAGGCAAAAATGGGATCCCGACTGCGCTCTGCTGAGGGGATGGGCAAGGGGTGAGCGCTTTTGCGGCCCCAAAAGGGACAAGTGGAGAAAAGAGGGGATAAAAAAGGCTATGTCCCAATTACGTGTTGCATGGGGCGCCCCAGCGCCTCATGCAAGCAACGTGAGATATTCACTTCCTGCCCATAGCGTTCCAACATCCTTCGCCAACCCAGATAATTCCTCAGATAGTGGGTCGCGACCCCATGGAACCGTTCCATCCACTCCTTCAATCGCCTGTGGTACCCGTTCACATGTTGGATGTGATATGCACCCACCACCCGCTCTCCCGCTCGATTGCGCACCACTTGGTGTGTTATCCCTTGCCTCTCGCTGAAACTGGCATACACCCCGGCACCATCGCTGCACAGGACGGCATCCGGGGCGATAAGTGGCCGAAGCACTGCCTTCACCGCCCTGACATTCAACTGTTCCAACTGGAAGTCAGCCAGGTGGCCTGCTCTGTCTTGCACCACCATCACCGGGATGTAATCCGGTCCTGTGCCTCGGGTACGGCCTTTACCTCCACGATGGCGGGCCGGGCGGGACAATCCGCGCTGTCCTTTGAACGACTCTAGGAAGAAGGTCTCATCGACCTCGACGATACCCTCTTCCCGTACCGCCTGGTGGCTAGCCATGGCCTTCAGGAAGCGGTGACGCCACAAAAAGGCGGTGTTTTTACCGACCCCACAGCGGAGCGCCGCCTGCCGGACGGTCAGACCGTCGATGAGGGCCTGTGCATAGTCTTCCCAGCATTGTGGCTTGCGAAGTCGAGCGAGAGGCGTGTTGGTGAGAACGGAACTGGTGCGCAAACACTGCTTGCAGCGATAACGGCGCAGCCCTCGAGACCAGCCCCAGGGAGCCAGCAGTGTGGCCGCGGCCTGGCAGTGAGGGCAGCATTGGCATGCAGGCAGTTGAGTGGCCAACGAGGTGATGGGGTGAGGGGTGGTGAGTTCCTGTTGCGCGAGACGACGCTGACGCAAAGTGAGCAATGGGAAGAGGGACAGTAGATGTTGAAAGGCTTGGGTATCCATGATGGTGGCCCTCAAGGTGATGACCTACTTCAAGGTTAGCCTTTCAACACATAACTGGGACTGAGCCATAAAAAACGGCCCGCCAGAGGGCGGGCCGAATGCACACTACGGAGTGAAACCGTGCGACCGGGCAGTGACTGCCCGGTCTGCTTGGACTCAGACGGATTGGGTAGCCAAAGTGGCGGCTTTCAGCTCCCGCTTGATGCGGCGGATCTTGCGCTCTTCGGCAACCGCGACGCAGGCCATCAGCACCAGACAGGCGGCGGCGGCCATGTCCAGCGCCGCGAAGGTGCCGGTCCAGCCGGTCAGGCCGAAGATGGGGGTGCCGTCGGCAATCATGCCCAGACCCAGTTTGGCGAAGCTGTCACCGATGAGGTAGGCGAAGGTGCCCTTGACGCCATCGGCCACGCTGATGCCCTGCTTGGGCACGAAGCCCACGGCGGCCACGCCGATCAGCAGTTGCGGACCGAACACCAGGAAGCCCAGCAGGAACAGGGAGCCCAGGAACATGAACTGGGTGGTGGCGTGCTGGTAGAGCCCCAGGGTGGCGATGATCAGCGCCAGTGCCACGCAGGCCACCAGACCACGGCGACCGTTGGCCAGATCCGAGAGGTAACCCCACATCAGGGTACCGACCAGGGCGCCCACTTCGAAGAAGGTAAAGCCCTGAATGGCGATTTCCTTGGAGAAGCCGAGCTCCTGGTGGGCATAGACGGTGGACCATTGGTCGATACCGATACGCACCACGTAGAGGAAGATGTTGGCAAAGCAGAGCAGCCAGATCACCTTGTTCATCAGCACGTACTTGACGAAGATCTGCCACTTGGTCAGCTGCTGCTCTTCGGTGGCGATATCTTCTTCGCTGGCCACTTCGTCAAACAGCTCCTCCACCTTGCCGAGGCCATAGGCTTCCGGCGAATCGCTACCAAAGCGCAGGCCGATGAAGCCCACGATCAGCGCGATGATGGAGGGGAAGATGAACATGCCGAGCACGTTGCCATCGAACAGGTAGTTGGCACCGAACAGCGCCACACCGGCCGCACCGGCGCCGCCCACGTTGTGGGAGAGGTTCCACATGCCCAGATAGGTGCCGCGCTTGTTGCGGGGCGTCCACTTGGTGATGGTGGAGTAGCTGCAGGAGCCGCCGCAGCTCTGGAAGAAACCGCTGGCCGCGTAGAAGAAGATCATCAGGTAGAGGCTGAAACCGGTGCCACCCATGCTGGCACTGAAGCCCAGCATGCAGAGGGAGGAGAGGATCAGCATCAGCGGCAGGAACTGCTTGGTGTTCTTGCCATCGGCATAGTAGGAGACGATGGTCTTGCCCACCCCGTAGGTGATGGAGAAGCCAAGGCCGATCATGCCGAGCTCAGTCATGGAGAGACCGTACTCCTGGATCATGTCGTTCTGCGCAATGTTGAAGTTCTTGCGGATCAGATACATGGTCAGGTAACCAATGAACACAACCAGATAGGATTGCATAAACGGTTTGAACCAGAGCTTGCGCCGGGCTTCGACCGGCAGGTTCAGGGTGGGGACCCGGACCTGTTCGAGCAGTTTAAACATCTTCGTTCATCCTCTGCGAGATAGACGCTGTTTCCGCCGCGTTCCTCCCTTTTTGATTGGAGTTGGAGGTCACGCCACGGAAAGAACAACAGGAAGCGGGCGCGGTGCGCGGCGAGCCCCTGTCGATTGAACCCATGCCCGTCCCTTGCGCCATGGCGCGGGTCGGGTAACGACATCAGGTAGCGTGACTTTAATGAGGCGCGCTGCAAATGGCGTGAGAGCCATCCCTAGGGGGGGTAGGAAAATTTCCTAGTTTGGCGGGATCCGGCCGCGAAGCGTGAAGAGGATCACAAGCCGGCGTCGTACAGCAGAGGTGGACGGGCTCTCTCGAACCCGACAAAAGGCGAGGCCACTCGCAGGTGGCCTCGCTCGGTTTGGTCGCCGCCCGTGCCGCCTTGGCGACTGGTCATACCCTCAGGCTTGGCGGGATGCTGGCAGATGAGGGGGCATCCATTTCTCCGGTTAACGCCACCGCGCGTGCCACCAGTTGCCCCAAGGCCTGATGGAGCTGCTCGGCATTGGTCGACTCGAGGCGCTGTTGACACCAGAGGATCAGGTGATCGTCCTGCCCCAGAGCCACCCGTATGATGGCGTGCTCGGCACTGAAGAGGTTGCCTCGCAGCAGCGCCCGGGCTTGTGCCTCGCCAGCAAGGGTGCCAGCGCGCAGGAACATGACCAGGCTCTCCTCGCCGAGCGGGGCTAGATGGATGGCCCAGAGCTTGTCCAGCGTCAGGCAGGCATGGCCCGTCTCATCCTGCTCTATGGCCCCGATGTCGAGGTGTGCCGCGAGTTCGCCAAGTCGAATGGTATAAAGGTTCATGGCGTGACTCATCCCAAATAGTTGTTGCTGACGTTGAAGCGGCCCTTGTTCTCATCCTGCGGGCGGCAGAAGTGGCAGACCAGCTGGTCGGGCAGCCACCCCAGTGTGTCCTTGAACCCTTGCAGCAGGTCGGCAAAGTGCACGCCCTTGGCCTCACGGTTGAGCAGCACGAAGTCAAAAGGCTGATCGGCGCCGTTGCGATTCATTCTGCCGATCAGCTCGGCCGCCTGCTCCGGCTGGGTGCGAATGCCGCCATCCAGCCGGTAGTTGGTTGCCTCCCGGCTAAGGGTGTCGTAAATCTGGCTCTCTTCCTTGAACGCTACCAGCCCGTCCTTTAGCTTCTCGGCGAAGGCCATGGTGTTGGAGACCAGCACATTGTTGCGGGTCGAGGCAAAGTCAAATTCGATCCCCTCCGGCTTGGTAAAGGTGCCCTCATTGACGCCACTGCCGTGGGATGAGAGCAGCACATTCCGGTTGAGTTGCTGCTGACCGCTGAACAGATAGGCGATCTCCTTGCCATTGATGGTGATGGGGGTGATGGCGATCTGATGTTGCCGCTCAAGGGAAACACGTGCTGCTTCAGGCAGATTGGTACCATTGACCTTGATGTGCTGGCCATCGCTCAGGCGAACGGCAACACCATTTTTGGCAAACAGGCTGTCGGCCTTGGCAAGATCTTCTGCCCGCATGGCACTCTTGCCCGGCAGGTGGATACCGTAACTGCCTGGTTTGCTGGCACTTGGCCAGATCGCCGGACGGTCAAAGCTGGCCGCCGGCTTTTCAGCGAGCACACTGACGGCGCCGCCCCAACGCGCTTCCAGCCGTTTGGTCAGCTGACTGGCGTTGTAGGCACTCAGCTGACTTTTGGCATCGGCCAGGGTCGGTGCATGTTTCATCCCCTCGCCGGGAAGAAAGATGCCAAATTGCCCCGGTTTGCTGGCACTGGGCCAGATAGCAGCTGTATTGGTGCCTGGGGCGGGTTTGTTGGCCAATACCTGCACATCCTGTCCCGCGAAGTGGTGACACAGATCCACTGTGTTGTTCTGGGTGCGCGCCGGGATAGCCGGAGCCGGCTTGGCTGCCCGATCCGGCACTGGCGGCGGCAGCTGACGAGCGGCGGCATCCAGCAGCAGTTTGGCATCGGCGAGGGAGAGCTGGTCTGAGCGCAATCCGGCGAGAATGGCATTGCCGCCCGTCTCTTGTTGCAGCTTGAAGTTGGCGATATGGGGCAGCAAGCCCGCCACCTCCTGCTGATTGAGGGAGATGTTACGCACCTGTTCGAGGACCGTCTGGGCAAATGTCCGTTCCTGAGAGGAGATCCCAGCCCCTGTATTGGTATGGCCCTGGTTGCCGAGGCGGCCTGCCTGATCGGCATGGCCGAGCTGATTGATCTGCTGATTGACGAGTGATTGTAGAGCGTGGATCTGCATTGAACCTCCGAGCGAGTGTATGGCAAGGATTCTATGAAGATGGCGGCAGGTGCTCCGTCACTAAACGGTGCTCAATTTGTAGAAAATGGTTGTTGTTCAAAGTGGTGCTGGTTGCAGACAATAAGTTGAGAAACAACAAGAGAGGCCATGGGGCCTCTCTTGTTCCTTTGCCGTATCAATGCGGTTGGATCGTTCAGGCGGCCTTGGCCAGCGTCACCTCGTCGCTCTTTTTGACCCGCAGTTTTTTCAGGGCAACCGCCACCACACCGGTGACGATGGCGCCGCAGATCATGCAGAGCAGGGCCAGCAGCGGCTTGTTGATGGCGCCAAGCAGGGCCACGATGGGGCCACCGTGGGCGACACTGTTGGTGATGCCAAACAGGAAAGCCATCACGGCGGCGGTCATGCTGCCCAGCACGTTGGCCGGGATGACGGCGAGCGGATCACGGGCGGCAAACGGAATTGCACCCTCGGAGATCCCCACCAGGCCCATGGCGCCGGCAGCCTTGCCCGCTTCAATTTCGGTGGCGTCGAAGATGCCGAGCTTGCGACCGAGCACGGTGGCCAGCGACATGCCAAGGGGCGCGGCCGGGATGGCGCAGGCCATGGCGCCCATGAACTGGGTCTGGCCGGAGGCGATCATGCCCACCGAGAACAGGAAGGCCACTTTGTTGACCGGGCCACCCATGTCAAAGCCAGCCATGCCGCCCAGCACTATGCCCAGCAGCACCAGGCTGCCGCCGCTCATGGAGAGCAACATGGCGTTCAGGCCGGTCATCATGTCGGCGATGGGGGCTCCGATGATGAAGATGAAGACGGCGGCGATAAAGAGCGACCCGACGATGGGGGCGATCAGGATCGGCACCAGCGGCTGCACCATCTTGTGGTAGTGGCGGGTGGCAATCCAGCGCACCAGGTAACCGACCAACAGGCCTGCGATGATGGCACCGATAAAGCCGGTACCGGCGTCGGCGCCGTAGAAGCTGCCGTTGTTGGCGATCCAGCCGCCGATAAAGCCCGGTGCCAGCGCGGGTCGGTCACCGATGGCGTAG
Organism: Aeromonas sp. 1805; assembly: GCF_013085525.1. Lineage (NCBI taxonomy): Bacteria > Pseudomonadati > Pseudomonadota > Gammaproteobacteria > Aeromonadales > Aeromonadaceae > Aeromonas > Aeromonas sp. 1805. Next base: position 3,056,541 of record NZ_CP038515.1, read on the forward strand.
GCGATGTAGCCCGCCAGAATGGGGATCATCAGGGTGAAGGCGGCGACCCCCACGTTGAGGATCTGGTTCCACATGCTCCCTGCCGGGATCTGCATGCCGCTCGGGGTCGGATCGCCGCCGATGGCCAGTGCTAGGGCGATCAGCAGACCCCCCGTGACCACAAACGGGATCATGTGGGAGACGCCGTTCATAAGATAACGGTAGAGATCCGAGCTGCCGCCTGAGCTCTTCTCCTCGCTCTTGCGCTCATCCTTGTCCGCCACATAGACGGGGGCCTTCAGCGCCTGCTCGATGAGGCCCTTGCCATCCTTGATGGGGGCCTTCACGCCGGTCTTGATGAGCGGCTTGCCGTTGAAGCGGGCCATGTCCACCTGCTTGTCGCAGGCCACCACGATGGCTCTGGCGCGGGCAATCTCGGCCGCAGTCGGGCTGTTCTTGACGCCGATGGAGCCGTTGGTCTCCACCTTCACCTCAAAGCCCAGCTCCTTGGCGGCGCGCTCCAGGGATTCTGCCGCCAGATAGGTGTGGGCGATGCCGGCCGGGCAGCCGGTGACGCCGATGATCAGCCCCTTGTCAGCGGCCGGGGCGGCCACTTGCGGCTCTTTCTTCTCGAGCAGCAGCGCCAGCGCATCGGTAGGCGTCTTGGCTGCCAGCAGGGCATCGATAAAGCCCTCTTCAATCAGCTTGGCGGAGAGCTCGGCCAGCACCTCGATATGGTGGTTGGCGCCACCGGCCGGGGAGGCAATCATGAAAAACAGCCGTGAGGGCTTGCCATCCTCGGCGCCGTAATCGATACCGGCGCGGCTGATGCCGATGGCCACCGCCGGGGTGCTCACTGCCGCACTCTTGGCGTGGGGCAGGGCAACGCCCTCTTCAAAGCCGGTGTTGTCCAGCTCTTCCCGGGCCCACAAGTCCTTGATGAACTGCTGCTCGTCGCTGACCTTGCCTTGCGCCGCGAGCAGGCGGGTCATTTCGGTGAAGACCTCCTCCTTGCGCGTGGCCTTTAAGTCGAGCGCGATCAGCTGCTCGTTGATAAGGGTGGTGATCATGGCGTTCTCCCTGCTCCTGGCCGGAGCCTGTTGGCATCTTTTCCTGGGCTACCGCCCAGGAGATGCAGACAAAAGTGACCCCACTATTATCCCGCTCACAGGGCAGTGCACCTATCGGACAAAACTGCGAAATACTGGATTTTTGTGCGACATCACCTCGAGTGTGACCCCGATCGCACAGCAGACCAGCTGACAAAATGGGTCTGGATTGAATCGATGAGTGATTTTTTGTTTTTAATAATCAGTATCTTGGTGTTGATTCTTTCAACGTACTTTTATGATAGAGGGTGATGTTATCCGGCCAGGAAACGGTGTGAAACTGTAAATTTGTGAGGTGAAAAGAGCGGGCGGGGTGTGAGCTGTCGCACATAAATGGCGGTGATGGGGTGCTTGGTAAGGGGATGCAGGCGAGGGAATAGGTGGAGAAATGGATTGAGCCATTGGAGCCAAATAGCTCACCACAATGCACGAGTGAAACCACAGGTATTGGCCCCGTAGGGTGCAATGAACGAAGTGAATTGCACCGCTTGTTTGGGTAGGCAAGGTGGAGGTAGGAGAGGGGATTGCAGAAAAGGTATAGGTGCAATGCGCTGCGCTTATTGCACCCTACCGAATTGATGACGCGAATGCCCAAGTGCGATTGGATATTAAAATTTGCAAGCTAACTTTTGGCTATTGCTTCTGGAAGGTAAAGCCAGCGGACAAGGGGGCCTTTTCTGGAGGCAAATCGAATCTGAATCCAGTCATCTTTCTGCTCGAGAATTTCTACTTTGTCGTTATGAATAAGATAGGCTTTGGTCTTTGATGTTTTTTCAGGTGATGAGTAGAGAAAGGCTTTCTCGGATGTGACTGACCAGAGAATTTTCTTGCCATCAAAATCAATCGCAACTGTGTCCAGTTTCTCTCCCTTCTGATTAAATGTGTGTTCGTAAAGAGGGAAGGTATCAATTTCGGAGTTTTGGATCTGATACTCTGTTGTTTTATATAGCCAGAGTTCACCTTGGGCGTTATATCGGTAAGAGTCGTAATACCAGACGGGGCCAGAACGGCAAGAGCTAACTAAAGAAAGAGAATCTAATTGAACTGCAAGGTTGTAGAGATCGCCACAGGCAGATGTTGGCGTCTTCGAGTCTGCAATTTTTAGCTCTTTAAATGCTGTATTTACATGGTCATATAAGAATGCATAGAAAGCATTGTTTACCATTCCAAGATAATTGGTAATGGCAATGTCCTTATAACCATCAAAGTTGAAATCCTTTATGATAATGTCAGATTGCAGTTCATCATCTACACATATCAGCTTTTCTTTCTCTTTCCCTATCGCCAACAGATAATAACAGGCATTCTCTTTTTGTATTTCAATTTTTAATCCGTCAATAACATAAGATGAGTTTGTCTCTGCAGAGATGGATAAACACAACAATAAAGATGTAATGATGACAATATATTTCATGGTGATGTATTCTTCTGCGTGAGTTTTTGTAAGGTGTTACTTTGTAGCTTATTTACTGTCTTGGACAGTTTTTATAAGCGTAAGCTTGTTTTTCTCAACGATATAGTAATTGGTGTAATAAATAAATGACTCTCCATCTTGGCTATTTTCCACTTTGGTTGTAGTAAGAAGGTTGCTATCAATTTTGGGAGACTCTATCCATTCTCCCACACGGGTATCAGCATCATCACTTACATCATATGAGCTATACGCATTAAATACCGTATCCAGTACCTGCCCCGTGCGCTTGTTGACAAGGACCTGATTATAACAACCTGATGAACCGCATCCCCAACCTGTTAGTACATATTCACCAGCATATACTGGCTTTTGCGACAATGCTGCGGTAAGTCGGGTACGGAATGTTCTGGCCAATTCAGAGTCTAGTGAAAGTTTGGCTGGTTTACCTTTATATACAGGTGGTGCCGGATAGTCCTCTGCCCGAGGTGACACTTGAGATCCAGCTTCGCTACCAAATGTGCTTTGGCTGGATAGTCCGAGGAAGGATAAGAAGTAAATAACACATATTTTCATAATAATTTGTCTTTGTTTTTAAATTTTTATTTACACTAAGTTTTTAAAATTCATTCAGCTCTTGTACTTCTCAGCTCTTTATGTGGATTGTGTGGCAAGCAATTAACATATGCCTTAGCTGTATGAATATTACCCATATCATCAACAATAGTGCAAGTCAGATTACAAGGCTTACCAAGGTCACGACGCCAGAAATGGTGGTTTTGATATTTTGCCTCAAATTCAGATGTTATTGTGGCAGACATTATCCAGTTGATAGGTATTTTCTTATTGTATACTAATTTAGTAAGCATTTCTGAATATGATAGAGACATGATCTTCAATTCATATATATCTGGAGTTACGACCTTGGTGGTCAACTCTATAGTAACGATTTTTGACTCTTCAGATTCAAGGGATTTGTACAGCTTCCCTAATCCCCAGTATCCATCTATATCATTGTTTCTACTGGCAAAAGAATTGATGATTCCTGATGCTACACATATTAACTCTCTTCTGTGTCCCATATTTCCCCCGACAGAGACTAATCACTGTAGTTGTGACTAGCGCTCACACTCTAATGGTTAGTTACTGGTTGGTTAAGATAGAGATTTACCTCTGCCCGAGTCGTGAAACGGTGCTTGGCGTTTGGGAGTCGATCAAACAGCTCGCGATGGTATTGGCGGGAGCTTTTGCTGGCTCGCTGCCCATATTCCGATGCCCACACCAGCAGTTGTTGAAAGTTCTCTTCGGCTGCCACGGCATCCCGTTGTCTGGCGCTTTGTGATCCACGCGATAGCAGTGAATCACGGCATACAGACCAGTCGAGATCCAGAAAGAGCAGGGTATCGGCGGCATCAAGCAGTTGCTCGGCTAGGGCACCAAATACCCCTTCGACCACCCATGAGGGCTCGTGAGCAAGTGTTTGAATGGCCTGGTCAATCTTATGCTGGGGCCGTTTTTGGTTAAAGCAGCCCGGCTGCCAGACAATGGGGTCCAGATTGACCTCGCGGATAGTTAACTGTTCAGCCAATCTAGCCGCCAACCAGCTCTTGCTCGATCCCGAGTTGCCAATAATCAGAATTCGTTTCATCTTTGAGTGCTCTTTTCTGGAACAGATATCTGGAGGCTGGAAAGTAGAGGTGATGACGCTGAGAGTGGATTAAAAGTAGGTTGGCGGTTCGCCGACATAGCGTGGCCGCCTCTGAGAGAAATACATGCAATTACCCCCCGGAATGCGCCTATACCCCAGCCTCTCGTAGAAGTGATGGTCGATATCTGCATGGAGGAAGGTGGCGACGGCATCGGGACTATCCAGCAGCATGCCTGTCACCCCACGCAGCAGATGGGTGCCAAATCCTTGCTCCCTCATCGCAGGTGCCGTTGCCAGTGAACCTATGCCAAAACAGCCTTGGCCAAGGCCAAATCGGTCCCGATAGACGATAAGGGAAGAGACAGGCTGATTGCCCACAATAAGGACATACCACACACCGGAGCGGTATTTTTGACTGGCGTGGCAGTTCGCCAGATATTCAGTCGGTGACAGTCCTTCGCCCCAAGCATCAAAGCCCATCCAGAAGATGGCATTCAGTTCATCTGGGCTTGCTTTTCTTGTCTGCATCCTGCATTCATCCCTTTACCAGTGTCATGGCGATCGATATGTCTCTCGTTGCTTTCGATGAGATGTGGCGATGCTGAATTGATCCCCCCACCATTTATCCCCAGGGCGTACAGGCTGCTGAGGGTAGGGATAGCCTAGCCCAGTTCAAGGTAGAGTCGCAGCATGTCTTTGTGTTGGATGCCGTGCTCCATCAGGGGCTCGGAGTAGTGGATAAGGAAGTGCTCCTTGACGACGGCATCGACGCGAAAGCCGTGGCGCTGGTAATAGGTGAGCTGGTGGCCGAAGCTGCCGGTACCGAGCCCGACGCGGAGTACCCCTTTCCCGGCCAGGCTGGTCAGCACGAAGCGCAGCAGGCCGGAGCCGATGCCTTGCTGCTGGCGGTTGGGGTCAACGGCGATATTGAAGATTTCGGCCGTTTGCTCCCCCACCAGACCTGCCACGCAGGCGCCTACTACCTCGTTGCCCGCCAGGGCAGCAAAGCCCCAGGCGCCAGGCAGATAGGCGGCAATGCGCTGCTCTGCGGGATCTGCCTCCAGCAGCAGCGCCAGCGGCAGTTGATTGGGGTCCATCTCGACAAACGTCATATTTATTTCTCTTTTATCCCGCTCTGACGGTCCGTGGTGCACCGTCCTCTGGGCCTCAATACTCCAGAAACTTCTCGCCGCAGCGCTCGCAGATCAGGTGCTTTACATGGGTAGCCTGATAGGCGAGGGTCTGGCCGAATACCGCGTTGGTCAGACTGCTGGAGCGAAAGGCTTGCCAGAAGGCTTTGCGGGGGTCCTTGGGCATGATGTCCTGAGTGTGATCGCGGGCGACCAGCACCACGATATGGCGGGTGCGCTCCCGGCATTTGTCACAGCGATGGATTTCGCTTGGTGGCTCGCTTTGGGGTTGGGCGGTGCACTCTGTTGTCATGATGATGACCTGTTATGGATGGCGCGCCCATCATAGTCTTCTTCAGTTGGCTCTCAATCCCCCATGCTGGGGGCGTGTGCTGGTTGCGAGCGGGATCACTTTTTGGGGTGCGTAACGGGCTTGGTTGCGATGGTTTTTTTTGCGATGCCCTCGGGGGAGGGAATACCCATGCTGGCCAATACCCGGGCGGCGTTCTCTTCACACGGCATCTCGTCGGGTTTGGACTCCACCAGCCGGATCAGGGCCTGCAATTGCTGCTTGCTGTGGGCAAGTCTTGCCTCCAGCGCTTCTATGTCGCTCACCTTGGCCTCGAGCGCCGCCAGTAGCGGGGCGTGTTGCCAAGAACTGATATCTGCGGGCACCAACTGCTTGATCTCGTCGAGGGAGAAGCCCGCCTGTTGCGCCTGGCCGATGATGGTCAGCAAGGGTACCGTCTCGGGCGGGTAGTCGCGATAGCCATTGGCACCCCGCCGTACCTTGCTGAGCAGGCCTCTGGCTTCGTAGAAGCGGATGGCCGAGGCCGCCATGCCGGTCTGTTTGGCCAGTTCACCGATCTTCATCTTGCCTCCTGGGCTGCGGGTTGGCGGGTCTGACCGCCGAAAGGGGGGCTCAAGGGGAATTCTAGGGTTAAAGCCCGCTTGAATGTCAACGGTCCTATGGGCTGTGCGGGTGGATACCATTTCTCCCATCGCGACGGCATCCCGATAAGGGGGCTTGACCTTCAAGTCAGCTTCAAACTTATGGTGGGGTCCTCATTACCGAGGAGATCGCCATGAACCCATTTACTCCCCTGACCCTGCCCAATGGCAGCCAGCTTATCAACCGCCTCGCCAAGGCGGCCATGGAAGAGAACATGGCCGACCGTGACCATGCTCCCTCAGAGGCGCTGATCCAGCTTTATCGGACTTGGGCAGAGGGTGGCGCCGGCCTGCTCATCACCGGCAATGTGATGGTGGACGGCCACGCCATGACGGGGCCGGGGGGCGTGGTACTAGATTCCCACGATCTCTCCCCAGCGCTGACCGAGCGTTTCAGTGCCTGGGCCGAGGCGGCCAAGAGCGGGGGCGCCCAGATCTGGATGCAGATCAACCACCCCGGTCGCCAGATGCCGGCGGCGCTGGGGCAGCCCACCCTGGCCCCTTCCGCCGTGCCTATGGCGCTCGGCAGTTTCTCGAGGCAGTTCGCCCCGCCCAGAGCCATGAGCGAGGCCGACATTGCCGAGGTGAAAGCTCGCTTCATCAACACGGCGCTGTTGGCACAGCGTGTCGGTTTTGACGGGGTGCAGATCCACGCCGCGCACGGCTATCTGCTGAGCCAGTTCCTCTCGCCGCTCACCAACCAGCGCAGTGATCGTTGGGGCGGCGGCCTTGAGAATCGAGCCCGCTTGCTGCTGGAGATAGTAGAAGGGATCCGCCAGCAGGCGGGGGAGCGCTTTTCACTATCGGTCAAGCTCAACTCCGCCGACTTTCAGCGTGGCGGCTTCAGCACCGAGGATGCAAAGGCGGTGGTGGAGATGCTCAACCCGCTCGGGGTGGATCTGGTGGAGCTCTCCGGCGGCAGTTACGAGGCGCCCGCCATGCACGGCCAGGCCCGCGATGGTCGGACTCTGGCGCGGGAGGCCTATTTTCTGGCGTTCGCTCGGGAGATCGTCTCTGTTGCCCATATGCCCGTGATGGTGACCGGGGGAATTCGCCGCTACCCGGTGGTGGAGCAGGTGCTTGGCAGCGGGGTGGCGGTCGCCGGCATGGCCACTGCGCTGGCCATCGCCCCGGATCTGCCTGCTAGATGGCACCGTGAACAGGCGGCAAGTGCCGAGCTCAGGCCCATCCCCTGGCGCAACAAGGTGCTGGCCTCGGTAGGTTACATGGCGATGGTGAAATACCAGTTGCGGCGGCTGGGGCGCGGGCAGCCGAGCCGCCCCAAGATCGCGCCCGCCCTGGCGCTGGCCTGCCAGCAGTGGCAGACCCTGCTTGGCAACGCCCGCTATAGACGCTGGATCAAGGCGCAGGAAAAGTGAAGGGGGGGCTTGCCACCCAGCGAACTCAGGCCGATGCCCGCTTTTGCAGGCTGGGGATGATGAGATGGCGGTTGGGGGCGAGCTCGGGTTGCTGCAATCGGGTCAGCAGGCGCAGGGCCGCCTGGCGGCCGATGTCGCGGGCCGGCGAGCTGACGAAGGTAAGGGCGGGGAAGGTGAGTTCGGCCTCCGCCACATCGTCAAAGCCGAGCAGGGCCACCTGTTGGCCGACGTAGTTGTCCTTGCCTACGCTGCGCCCGCTCGCCTCGACGCCGTAGATGGCGCCGAGGGCTACCTCCGGGTAGTGGCAGAGCACGGCGGTCACCTTGGGATGCCGGTGCAGCAGCTGGGCGATGGTGTCGGCGGCGCTGCGCTGGGTGCGCTCGCACTCCAGTACCCACTCCGGTTTGAAGGGGAGGCCGTATTGCAGCAGGCTGGCACAGTAGCCGCCGATGCGCTCGGCGCGGGTGAGGGAGTCGGCCCGCCCGCCGACGTAGGCGATATGGCGGTGGCCCTGCTCGATGAGATAGGTGGTGGCCTGCTGGGCGGCGTGGGTGTTGTCCGGGCCGATAAAGTCCACGTCGTCCCGATAGTAGGAGCGGGCGGCGCACACCAGCGGCAGCGCCGAGCCGAGCAGGTTCTCCAGCGGCTTGGCGGCGGCGCCGCGCACCGGGTTGAAGATGATGCCCGCCACCCCCTGGCGCGACAGGGACTGGATGCTCTGCTGCAACCGCTCGGGGCTGTGGCCGCACTGGGTCAGAAACAGCAGATAGCCCTGTTGCTCCAGTACCTCGCTCACCCCGGCGGTCACCTCGGTGTAGAAGGGGTCGGTGATGTCGCGCAGGATCAGCCCCACCAGGTTGGACTGCTGGCTGCGCAGGTTGGCGGCGGCGCTGTTGGGTACGTAGTCGAGCTCTTTTATCGCCTGCTGCACCCGCTCGGCGGTGGCCGGCGAGATGCGCCCCTTGCCGCGCAGCACCATGGAGACGGTGGTGACCGAGACCCCGGCCAGCCGGGCCACGTCGGTGATCTTGGGGTTGTTGGCGAGCAGCGGTTTGGGCGACATAGGCAGGCGGTGGCGATCAAGGCGAAGAGAGGAGGTGCACAGCATACCCGCTTGGGTTGCCGAGTGAAACGTTACATCCAGCACCCATGGATCTGCCTCACAAATTTGAGGAACAGCGTCCAGCAGGGCGGTTGAACTGTGATCCTGTCGGCACTTGTGAGTTGATAAAACGTTTTATCATCCAGCAAAACCAGATACGGTTCGCCGTTGCCATCCGTCAGGGAGGCTACCGGGCAGGCGTATCGAATGACCCTCACCTCACAAGGATCTGACACATGGCCAAGTCCCCCGCCAAATCCACCATCTGGGAGTTCCTGCAGAGCCTCGGCAAGACTTTCATGCTGCCGGTCGCCCTGCTGGCCTTCTCGGGTATTCTGCTCGGTGTCGGCAGCTCGCTCACCAGCGATGCGGTCAAGCAGAGCATGCCCTTTCTCGACAATACCGTGCTGCAACTGCTGTTCCTCTGGATGACCAAGGTCGGGCTGGTGGCCTTTATCTACCTGCCGGTGATGTTCGCGGTGGCCATTCCGCTGGGTCTGGCACGGGAAGAGAAGGGGGTGGCGGCCTTTGCCGGTTTCGTCGGCTACGCGGCGCTCAACCTCTCCATCAACTTCTACCTCACGGTGGCCAATGTCATCGGTGACGGGGCGGCAGAGAAGGCCTACGGGGTGAAATCCATCCTCGGCATCAGCTCCATCGACACCGGCATTCTGGGGGCCATCATCGTCGGGGTGATCGTCGCCAAACTGCACGCCCGTTTCTACACCTACCAGATGCCCGATGCGCTCGCCTTCTTCGGCGGCGCCCGCTTCGTGCCCATCATCACCGCCATCGTGCTGGGGGTGGTCGGTCTGGTGGTGCCCCTGGTCTGGCCCTGGTTTGCCGCCGGCATCAACGGCATCGGGACGCTTATCTCCCACGCCGGCCCCTTCGGCCCCTTCCTGTTCGGTACCGGCGAGCGGCTGCTGCTGCCGCTCGGTCTGCACCACATTCTGGTGGCGCTCATTCGCTTTACCGAGGCGGGCGGCACATCGCTGGTGTGCGGCAACGAGGTGAGCGGCGCGCTCAACATCTTCTACGCCGAGCTCTCCTGCGCCGATACCACCCAGTTCTCGGTATCGGCCACCTCCTTCCTCTCTCAGGGCAAGATGCCGGCCTTCCTCGGCGGCTTGCCGGGGGCGGCGCTCGCCATGTATCACTGCGCCCGCCCGGAAAATCGCGGCAAGATCAAGGCGCTGCTGGTCTCCGGTGTGGTGGCCTGCGTCATCGGTGGCATCACAGAGCCGCTGGAGTTCCTGTTCCTGTTCGTGGCGCCTGTGCTCTACGTCATTCACGCCATCCTGACGGGTTTGGGCTTTATGACCATGGGGCTGCTCGGCGTCACCATCGGCAACACCGACGGCAACCTCATCGATTTTCTGGTGTTCGGCGTGCTGCAGGGCACCGCCACCAAGTGGTATCTGGTGCCGGTCGCTGCGGCCATCTGGTTTGCCATCTACTACGGGGTGTTTCGCTTTGCCATCGTGCGCTTCAACCTCAAAACCCCTGGCCGTGAAAAAGAGAGCCGCGAGATTGAGGCCAGCGAGGCTGCCCAGCCCGCGGGCAAGAAGGCAGGCAACAGCGGTTACAACGGCGAGGTGATCCTGAACGCCTTGGGCGGCGCCGACAACATCCTGGCGCTCGATAACTGCATCACCCGCCTGCGGATGTCGGTGCAGGACATGAGCCGGGTCGATGACAAGGTATTGAAGGCGAACGGCGCCATCGGGGTGATCAAGCTCGACGAGCACAACCTGCAGGTGGTGATCGGGCCTCAGGTCCATCTGGTGAAAAACCAGCTGCAGAGCCTGATGGGGGCCTGATCCGGCCCTCTGTTACCCTACCTCGGGGGCGCCATGCCCCCTTGTTCATTGCTGTTTTACTGGTGAGAAAGAGATGCCCAATACCGACTCCTTTGATTTTGATCGCGTCGTCGATCGCCACGGCACCTACTGCACCCAGTGGGACTATGTGGCTGACCGTTTTGGCCACGCTGACCTGCTCCCCTTTACCATCTCCGACATGGATGTCGAGACAGCCCCCTGCATTCGCGCGGCCCTGGCCAAGCGCCTTGAGCATGGGGTCTTTGGCTACAGCCGCTGGAATCACGACGACTTCAAGGGGGCGGTGAGCAACTGGTTTGCCAGCCGTTACGGAGTGCAGCTCGACCCTGACACCCTGGTCTACGGCCCTTCGGTCATCTACATCATCGCCCAGCTGGTGAGCCTCTGGTCTGCGCCGGGCGAAGGCGTGCTGGTGCATACCCCCGCCTACGACGCCTTCGGCAATATGCTGGCTGCCAACGACAGGGTGCTGCTGCCTTGCCCGCTCAAAAAAACAGAGGGGAGTTACCAGATCGACTGGGCCTGCTTTGAGCAGCAAGCCGCTCGCCCCGATTGTCGGATTTTGCTGCTCTGCAGCCCCCACAACCCCACCGGCCGGGTCTGGACGCGGGATGAACTGGGCCGGATGGCCGCTATCTGCCAGCAGCACGGAGTCAAGGTCATCTCGGACGACATCCATATGGATGTGAGCTTTGCCCGCTACCTGCCGTGGAGCGAGGTGGCAGAGGACGAGAGCTGGGCGCTGGTGAGCTCGGGTTCGAAATCCTTCAATATTCCCGCCCTTGGCGGCGCCTACGCCTTTATTGCCAACGCCGAGGCGCGGGCCGGCTATCTGCAGCGGCTCAAGGCGGCCCATGGCCTCTCATCGCCGCCCATTCTCGGGGTGCTGGCCCATATCAGCGCCTATCGCGATGGCGGTGTCTGGCTTGATGCGCTCAAATCCTATCTGCACGGCAACCTGACCCAGGTGGCGGCGCGGCTCAACGCCGCCTTCCCCGCCATCGGCTATCGGGTGCCCGAGGGGACCTATCTCGCCTGGATTGATCTGCGTGGCCTTGGCATCGACACCACCGAACGGATGGATGCGCTGCAAACCTTGCTGGTGGAAAAATACCGGGTTGCCATCATGCGCGGCGACACCTACGGCCCGGAAGGCACAGGCTATCTTCGCCTCAACGTTGGCTGCCCGCGCTCGAAAGTAGATAAAGGCCTAGATGCCCTGATCAGCGCACTGCAAGAGCTGCTGGCCAGATAGCGCGCCGCCGCCCGAGGGCGGCGGTTGCTATTTCGAGGCGACCTTTGCAGGCCGATAGCGGGTCTCTTCTATCTGATCAAAGCGCAGGATCAGGGTATCGCCCCCCTTGAGGCGATAGGCGCAGTGGGAAGCGTTGCAGGCGATGCGGATATGGGGCTCATCCCCCAGCAGGGGAGACTGACCATGGGCCTCAGTCTGCGGCCATTTGTCTTGTTCTAACTGGTCTATCTGTTTTTGGGCAAGTTCTTCGCCTATGGGTTTGAGATGTTCAGAGGCCATGATGACCAGCAAGGGAGGGACGATGAAAATAGCGAGTTTGAAAATAGAACTCTGCAACCAGATCATGGTGTGGAAGGTTAAGGGGGCTGGGTAGTTATTGGCGATTTTTCCTCCCTTTAGTACCAAAGGGGTTAGGACAAAAAAGCGGATAACCCACCAGGAGAGAGTCAGACGCCACCTCACAGTAAACAACATGGCAAAGAGAGTAAGAAAAAGCGTTCCTAGCGCAGCGATTACTGGGACTACGTAGGGTAAAAGCAGCTGGATAAGCAGATAGAAACCGGTAAAAAGTGTGTTGTCGGCGGGTGGAGAAAACTCCGTTGAGTCCAGTCTGAATTGCCCCAAGTAACCTTGGTAATAGCGCATTCCCACAAAGTACACAGCCGCCGTCATTAAGGGGATCAGAGCGCATAGAATACCGACGAATCCCAGTATGCCTCCTTTCTCTTCTTCCTCATCTTTTGCCGCCCGCAGTTCTTGCAAATGTTTTTTAAGCCAGCGTCTGCGCAGGGTGTTCAGATCCAGATCTGGTGTCATCAAATCCCTTCGTGCTGTTTGGGTCTGGTAGTGATGAAGGTTAAGCCGTCAAGGAGGAGGCGTACAGTAATGGCATGGCGGCGGCATTCTGTCAGAGAATGGCGCGGCTGCGAAACAGCACCTTGCCGCAGGCCAGGCAGGTGTGGCGCAGACGGTAATCGCCGGCGCCGGTCAACGGGCTGAACAGCACCTTGTGCGAACCGCAGGCACAGCAACTGGCGTTTTCACTGTCGTCGGTGGCGCATTCGGGATGGCGGGCGAGGTACTCGGGCAGGGTGGGCAGCTTGTCCCAGTCGGGCTGGGTCACCGCGCGATTCTTGAGAATGATGCCGGCGGTCACCAGACCCGCCAGGGTGAGCAGTACGTCCGTCAATTCCATGTTTTGCAAGGCTCCGTCCAGGTGCGGTCGCCAGGCCGGCTGGCAGGCGAAGGCACAATATGGCTCCTATCTTATCGATCCTGAGGGGGAGGGCGCTATCCCCGTTCGGGCGGCTGACGAACGGGGTTTGCTGTTGCCTGATACCGAGATAAAAGAAGGGGCCCAGAGCCCCTTTTGTCATATATCTCTCAACTGCCGTTGTCAGGCCACCTGGCGCCCTGGCTGGGTGCGGGCCAGCAGCCCTTCCGGGTTGTGGATGGCCTCCCGGGTCTTCACGTCGATGACCTCGATATTAGCGAAGCGCTCCTTGTTCTTGATGGCCACATCGTGGGCAAAGATCACGCAGCGGGCGTTGGCCACGTCCTTGGCGCTGATGCGGTTGATGATGCCATTGGCGCCCTGGGTTTCCACTTTGAGCTTGATGCCGGCCTTGGCGGCCGCTTTTTGCAGGCTCTTGGCGGCCAGGAAGGTGTGGGCCACGCCGGAGGGGCAGGCGGTGATGGCCAGTACTTCGGCTTCCCCTTCCGCCTCGATGATCTGGTACTCCTCCTGGCGCTCGTTGCTCTCTTCGGTGTCGCTGACCGGCTTTTTCAGCAGGTTGACGATAAGGGCCGTGGTGAGGGCGCCGAGGATGGTACCGAGGATATAGCCCATCTTGCCCTCCACTACCGGCAGCACGATCCAGCCGCCCCAGGGGGCGTGGTTGATGCTGTGCATCATGAAACCGGTGATGTTGCCGACGATGCCGCCTGCGACGATGGCCGGGATGACGCGCACCGGGTCGGCGGCGGCAAACGGAATGGCCCCCTCGCTGATGCCGATCATGCCCATGATGGCGGCTGCCTTGCCCGCTTCACGCTCCTCTTTCTTATAGCGCTTGGGCGAGAGCAGGGTCGCCAGCGCCATGCCGAGCGGCGGCACGCAGATGGCGATGCCGACCCCACCCATCAGCCAGGGCTGGGTGTTGACCTGGGTCTGGGCGAACAGGGTGGCCACCTTGTTGATGGGGCCGCCCATGTCAAAGGCGGTCATGCCACCGAGGATGGCCCCCAGCATCACCTTGCCAGAGCCCGCCATGCTGGAGAGCCAGTGGTTCATCCCTTCCATCATGGCGGCGATGGGGGCGCCGATGACCCACATGACGATGCCGCACACCAGGAAGGTGCCGATGAGCGGATAGATGAAGATGGAGCCGAGCGAACTCATGGAGTCCGGCAGCTTGATGCGTTTGAGCTGGTTGACGATGAGGCCGGCGATAAAGCCCACCAGGATGGCGCCGAGAAAACCGGTATGAAACTGCTGCACTGCAATCCAGGAGCCGATCATGCCGGGGGCCAGGCCCGGTTTGTCTGCCATGGAGTAGGCGATGTAGCCGCCCAGCACGGCGGTAAACAGGGTGAGCCCGGCAATCCCCATGTCGGCCATGTCCTTGAGCACGCCCGCCTCGGGCACGGCGCCCTTGCCGCTGATCATGACCGACAGCGACAGCAAGACGCCCCCCGCGACTATGAAGGGGATCATGTGGGAGGTGCCAAACAGCAAATGCTGCTTGAGGGTGTTGAGCTGGGCCTTGATGCCGCGCTCCTGCGGCTCCGCCGGCTGGGCAGGTTGCGCCTGAGGGGCGGCAGGGGCTGCGGACGGCCCTGGTGCGGCCAGCAAGGCGAGTACCTCGGCGCGGCTGGTGGCCGCCTGCATGCTGGCGATGAAACCGGGTTCCAGCAGCTTGGTGGAGAGCTCGGCCAGCACCTCGATATGGTGGTTGGCGCCGCCCGCCGGGGAGGCAATCATGAAGAACAGCTTGGAGGGCTCGCCATCTTCGGCGCCGTAGTCGATGCCCTGGCGGCTGATGCCGACCACGATGGCGGGCTCTCGCACCGCCTCGCTCTTGGCGTGGGGCAGGGCGACTCCCTGCTCGAAGCCGGTGTTGTCCAGCTCCTCTCGCGCCCAGAGGTCGCGGACAAACTGATCCTGACTGGCTATCTTGCCGCTGGCCTTGAGCCTGGCGGCCAGTTCGACAAACAGCGCCTGCTTGTCGCGGGCCGCAAGTTCGAGGCAGATCAATCCTTCATCTATCAGGGTGGTGAGCATGGTTCTCTCCTGGCTGGTGCCGTCCGAATGGAACTGGTCC
Organism: Aeromonas sp. 1805; assembly: GCF_013085525.1. NCBI lineage: Bacteria > Pseudomonadati > Pseudomonadota > Gammaproteobacteria > Aeromonadales > Aeromonadaceae > Aeromonas > Aeromonas sp. 1805. Next base: position 3,071,672 of record NZ_CP038515.1, read on the forward strand.
TGTTGAAAACGGTGGTGCAACGGGTTGACCTGCCTATTGTTTCTCCCAAGTGCCTCGGCCGAAATCGGAGATATGTGCCCTTTACTGGATTTTTGTGTCGATGGCGCCTGCCTGTGACCCTGCTCGCATTTTATCCTGCCTGTGCTGGGGAACTGGTTTTTATAAAAATGCATTTAAAAACAGTCTGTTATTTTTAATCTGAGTGCGGCTGATGACCAATAAGTGGTGAGCCTGAATGCTGTCGGCAGGCGGCGGGATGGAGATTTGTGCGCTCGAGCAGGCGAGAAAATTGTGAGCCGGTCGGCAAAAGCGGCGACCTGGCCGTAGGGGATGCTCATGGTGGCGGGGTGGCAGGAAACACAAGAAGGGGGTGTGAAAAATCAGTGCATAATCGGCCGATTGAAAAGGGTATGCAGACTTGCAGTGGTGTGAATGTAACCATTTGATAAATAGTTGTTTGTTCTTTCTTGGTTGGAGTGGGAAGAGGCGGTTTTGACCTTCTTTTGATGGTCTGTCGAGAGACGTTTAATCATTTTTTAGATTGCTTTTTGCATATCCAATCGTTTATTTAGTTGGACAGTTTTGGCAAACCGGAAGTCAAACCTGATGAACCGACAGGCCAACGCCCTTGATGCGGAGTGTGCCGTCAACCCGTTTTACTTGTCATGTTCACCCAGATGTAAGGAGACATCCCGATGGAAAAACTGGTCCAAGAGATCGACACCATGCGCGAAGAGTTCAAGCAACAGGAGCGCAAACAGGCCCACGACAAATGGCAGGCCAGGGTCGAAGAGCTGCAGCAGATCCGCGCTGAAGAACCTCAGCCGGAGGCCGTGGAGGAGTGACCCCGTGGCCAGCCCGGCGCTGATGCGTACGCGGCCCGGCAGAATGCAAAACCCCCGCCGGCACGGCGGGGGTTTTTTATTGCGGCTCGATGGCGTTGTGGCTCTGCCATTGGCGCAGGCGTTGCTTGAGGGAACCGTCGCCGGGGGGATGAAGTCATCCATCAGGTAGCAGCGATTGTCGCCGCTCTGTTGAAAGTGGAGGCTGACCGTCTGCGGCTCTTTCTGGGTGTCGGAGAGGGCGAACAGATACTGCATCCTGACCGTTACTCCTTGCTCTTGCTCGTTGGCCAGGGTGAAGCTGACGGGTTCGCTCACCTCGCCATCCTGGGCGTTGATCCAGGGATCGGCATCGATGGCGCACACCTCGCCGTCGGCGTTGCAGGCGGCCTCGCTGCTTAGCACGGCGAAGAAGTCGGGGGTGAGCAGTGCCTTGAGCGGCGCCGGGTCGGCGTAATAGAAATCCTTGTGCTCGTTCCAGAACGCCTTGGCCAGCCTGAGTGCCACCCCCTTGTCACAGGCGGCATGCACCGGGCTGCCCAGCAGCGCCAGCAATAAAACGGATAGTCCGCAGTAGCCTTTCATTATGTTCTTCCTGAACTGGTGCCGGGTGACTGTGGTGGCTCCGGCGAGGGTCAAGGCGCAGTGATAGCCAGACGGGCATGATAGCCAACCCGGCAGAGGACGACAGCAGGATCTGATGAATTTATGCCGCACATCAAGAAATTTGTCGGCAGAGGGCAGGGGGGCGCTGTGGCTGAGACCGCCAAAAAACAAGGGCCATCCTGGATGGCCCTTGTGGTCATGGGTCGATTTGAATCGGTTTAGCAGCGGTTGCCGGCGCGGGCGACCCGTCCCTCGGCCAGCAGCTGGTAGCGGCCGGTGGCGGCCGGGATGAAGGCGGACTGCCCCTTCTCGAGGCGCAGAGTGTCGTCGCCGCGCTTGAGGGTCACGGCCTCGTCGATGGCAAACAGGATCTCGGCGCTGGCGGTGGTGAGCTGGTGCTCGCCCGCCGGGTAGACGCTGAAGGTGAAGTCCGGCACCGGCACCTCGAAGTGCTGCACCGCCCCTTCCACGCGGGGGGCAAGCAGGATCTGGTCGTCCGGCTTGGGTAAGCAGCGGGTGCAGGCCAACAGCTCTGCCACGTCTATGTACTTGGGGGTGAGCCCGGCGCGCAGCACGTTGTCGGAGTTGGCCATGATCTCGAGGCCAGTGCCGCGCACATAGGCGTGCGGGGTGCAGGCGTCCAGATACATCGCCTGACCGGGCTGCAGGGTCACCACGTTGAGCAAGAGCGGCGAGAAGAGCCCCACATCTCCCGGGTACTGGGCGGCCAGGCTGGTGATCAGCGCAAAGGTCTCTTCATCCTGATGAGCCGCGGCATAGGCCAGCAGCCCCGCCAGTGTCTCCTCCTTGCACGCCCCTTCCAGCACCAGCAGCTGGTGGAAGAAGTGCTGCAGACCCGCTTCATTCTGGCTGGCGGCGAGGGCGGCGACCAGCTCGGCAAGGGTGGGCAGCTTGACCCGCTCGAACAGCGCCAGGATGGCCGGGATGGCGCGAAAGCCGTTCATCGCCTGATAGGGGGTGAGGGCAAACACCAGCTCGGGCTTGTGGTTGGGATCCTTGTAATTGCGATTGGCTGCCTTGGGCGAGATGCCGGCGGCCTCTTCCTTGGCAAAGCCCGCTTCGGCCTGCGCCTTGCTCGGGTGCACCTGAATGGAGAGGGCCTTTTCGGCGCACAGCACCTTGAACAGGAACGGCAGGCTGCCGAAACGGGCCTGGGTGGCCTCTCCCAGCACGGCGGCGGGGGCGCGCTCTATCAGGGTCGAGAGCTTTTGCGCCTGTCCGGCCAGTACTACCTCGGAGCAGCCATTGGGGTGGGCTCCCATCCAGAGTTCGGCCTGGGGCTTGCCCGCCGGATTGGGGATGCCGAACAGGGTGGTGAGGGCGTCATGGCTGCCCCAGTCGTAGCCTTGAATCGGATTTTGCATTGACAAAAAAGAGGGCAGATCGCGACTGCTCATAAGGGATGCCTCATTTGGTGTGCAGAAAATCGGGTGCAGAAAAGGGTGGCATTGCTGCCGTGGACCGGACTATAACATGGGCGGTCGCGGGCACCGCAACCGCTTGCCTCTCTCTTGATCAGGATCAGCATGTCTCTTGTCTTCAGCCAGTTGCTCGATGGCGCCCTCCACGAGCAGGCCCCCTTCGACCAGATCTGGTTTGCCCAGGATCAGGGGGTACCGCCCGGTTTCAGCTATCAGGTCAACTTTCCCCGCCTCGAGCTGGTGTTCAGCGGCGAGTACCGCAACCAGATCTGGGACAGGGAGCAGGGCTGCCAGGAGATCTGCATCGCCCCGGGGCAGGCGCTCTACATCCCCCCCAATGGCTGGAACAAGCCGCTCTGGACCACCGACTGCTCGGTGCTGAGCCTGCTGTTCGGCAAGCGCCAGCTCGGCTTCAGTCTGGTGAGCAAGCGGCGGGAAGACCCCGATTTTTTTGACGTGCAAAAGCACAGCATCATGGCCCGGGCCGGCCATGTGAACGAACACATACTGGCGGCACTCAACGTGCTGACCGAGGATCCCGCTCGCTCCCCCACCGACAATCACCTGCTGCAGGCGCTGCTCACCAGCGTGCGCCAGCTGCTGGCCGAGTCCACCTTCGAGCGGCCGCGGGGGGCCGAGCTGTTTCACGGGATCTGCATCTATATCCAGGAGAACTTTCACCGCCCCATCAGCCGGGATTCGATCGCCCATCGCTTCAACGTCTCGGCCAGCCACCTGTCGCACCTGTTTCGCGAGCAGGGGCACATGCGCCTGGCCGATTACATCAGCTGGGTGCGCATCGATCGGGCCAAGTTCATGCTCAAGAAATACCGTTTTCGCCTTGAAGAGGTGGCCAGCCGCTGTGGTTACAGCGATGTGAACTATTTTTGCCGGGTGTTCAAGCAGAAGACCGGGCTGACCCCCTCCCAGTACCGGGCACTCAGCCAGCCACAGGGGCAGGCCGAGGGGCTGGCAGAATAAGCAGGGATGCTGCTGGAGCCTGTCCAACTCAGGCACCGGCGGGGCTGCTTCGGATCCGGAGCAGGCAGAAGGGACGCATTGTGATCCAGTGCGCGACTATGGTCTGACATGCGTGCTCGCCATTTGATTCTGCAAATGGATGGGCTTAAGATGGCCGCGCGCAACTTACAGATTGATAACAAACGGAAGTTAGGAGATGCCGATGGAAAGCAAAGTAGTTATCCCGACCCAGGGTCAAAAAATCACAGTCGATGCCAACGGCAAGCTGCAGGTTCCCAACCATCCGATCATTCCGTTTATCGAAGGGGATGGCATCGGTGTGGACGTGACCCCGGCCATGTTGAATGTGGTGAATGCCGCGGTCGAGAAAGCCTACAAAGGCGAGCGCAAGATCGCCTGGATGGAGATCTACACCGGCGAGAAGTCGACTCATGTCTATGGCGAAGGTGCCTGGCTGCCGGCCGAAACCCTGGATTTCATTCGTGAATACTGCGTGGCCATCAAGGGCCCGCTGACCACCCCGGTCGGCGGCGGTATTCGCTCCCTCAACGTGGCCCTGCGCCAGGAGCTGGATCTCTACATCTGCCTGCGCCCGGTCCGTTACTACGAGGGCACCCCGAGCCCGGTCAAGCGTCCTGATCTGACCGACATGGTGATCTTCCGCGAGAACGCCGAAGACATCTACGCCGGCATCGAGTGGAAAGCCGACAGCGACGAAGCCAAGAAGGTGATCGCCTTCCTGCAAAACGAGATGGGCGTGAAGAAGATCCGCTTCCCCGAGACCTGCGGCATCGGCATCAAGCCCATGTCCAAGGCCGGTACCGAGCGTCTGGTGCGTGCCGCCATCGAGTATGCCATCGACAACGATCGCGACTCCGTGACCCTGGTGCACAAGGGCAACATCATGAAGTTCACCGAAGGTGCCTTCAAGGATTGGGGCTACGCCCTGGCCCAGAAAGAGTACGATGCCCAGCTCATCGATGGCGGCCCCTGGTGCTCCTTCAAGAACCCGAAAACCGGCAAGACCATCGTGGTCAAGGACGTCATCGCCGACGCCTTCCTGCAACAGATCCTGCTGCGCCCGGCCGAGTATGACGTCATCGCCTGCATGAACTTGAACGGCGACTACATCTCCGACGCGCTGGCGGCCCAGGTGGGCGGCATCGGCATCGCGCCGGGTGCCAACATCGGCGACGGCGTGGCCCTGTTCGAAGCAACCCACGGCACCGCGCCGAAATACGCCGGTCAGGACAAGGTCAACCCCGGCTCCCTGATCCTCTCTGCCGAGATGATGCTGCGCCACATGGGCTGGACCGAAGCGGCCGACCTCATCATCAAGGGGATGGAAGCTGCGATCCGCAACAAGACCGTCACCTATGACTTCGAGCGTCTGATGGAAGGGGCCACCCTGCGCTCCTGCTCCCAGTTCGCCCAGGACATGGTCGACCAGATGTAATCCGGGTCACTGAAATGCAAAACCGGCGCCATGAGCGCCGGTTTTTTTATGGGTGATGGGCGGGTGCCGAGGGGGCACCCAATGGGTCAGGTGGTCTTTTCCACGTGCTGCTGGTAGATCTGCTGCCACTTGCTGAACTCGGCCTCGTCTCCCTGGGCCTGCCAGAACTCGCAGATGGAGCTGGCGAGTTCGGATGCCATGGCGTGATCCCCATCGCGGCGACTCATCAGATATTGTCCCAGCCAGCTTTGATATTGTTTCATTGCCCGATCTCCTTATCTCGTGTGTCTTGCTGACCGCCGCCAGGCTTTGTGCCGGACGGGGCCATCAGGCCACGGTTTTTCTGCATGCCCGTGATGGTTGTGATCGACGGATTGGGTCGCGATCTCGCCGGATCAGGGCGCCAACGTGGGTGCAGATGTCAAAAAACGGCCACTATCGTATCACAAAATAACCAGCTTGGGGGGATTGTCGGCAATTCAGGGTGTCCAGCTGTCTGGCCGTCTGATGTGTGGGATGGTGAGCAGGGGCGCCATCTTGCTGATCCCACACGAGAAAAACCCGCCAGTCAGGCGGGTTTTATGGCTGAAAAAAAGATCAGCGGCGGGCGCTGGCCAGGTACTTTTCCATCTCCTCGGCGGGTACCATGCCGCCGCCGGTGGCCCACACCAGGTGGGTGGCACGGGCCATGCGAGCGGCATCCAGCCCCTGACCAGCCTGCCACCCAAGGTCGGCCGCGACGCGCCATGGGCCTGCCATGCCGGCCAGCGCAGAAGGTTCGAGCTTGATCTGCTCAGCGCGGGTCAAGAGTCCCAGCAGGTCATACATCTCCTGATCGCTCAGGGTGTAGAAACCTGCCAGCAGCCGCTCCATGGCGCGGCCGACAAAACCGGAGGCGCGCCCCACCGCGAGGCCGTCGGCCGCGGTGAGGTTGTCGATGCCAAGGTCTTGCACCGCAATGGCATCGTGCAAGCCGGTGTGGACCCCGAGCAACATGCAGGGGGAGTGGGTCGGCTCGGCGAACAGGCAGTGGACGTGGTCCCCAAACGCGAGCTTGAGGCCAAAGGCCACCCCGCCGGGGCCGCCACCGACACCGCAGGGCAGGTAGACAAACAGCGGATGGTCGGCGTCCACCACAATCCCCATGTCATCAAACTGCTTTTTCACCCGTTCACCGGCCACCGCGTAGCCGAGGAACAGGGTGCGGGAGTTCTCGTCATCGATGAAGAAACAGTTGGGGTCGCGTTCGGCCTCCTTGCGCCCCTGCTCCACCGCGACCCCGTAATCCTCTGCGTATTCCACCACGATGGCGCCATGTTCGCGCAACTTGCGCTTCTTCCACGCCCGCGCATCAGCCGACATGTGGACGGTGACGCGAAAGCCGAGGCGGGCGCTCATGATGCCGATGGACATGCCGAGGTTGCCGGTGGAGCCCACCGCGATGCTGTACTGGCTGAAGAAGTGGCGGAACTCGTCCGTGAACAGCTTGCGATAATCGTCCTCTTCGCAGAGCAGACCGGCCTTGATGGCCAGTTGCTCGGCGTGGGCCAGCACCTCGTAGATGCCGCCGCGCGCCTTGATGGAGCCAGAGATGGGCAGATGGCTGTCTTTTTTGAGCAGCAGCCGGCCGCTCACCTCGACCCCGTAACGGGCATTCAGGGTGCGCTGCATGGTCGGGATGGCGGCGATGTCGGATTCGAGAATGCCCTTGCTGGCGCGGGTCTCGGGGAAGGCTTCACATAGGTAGGGAGCGAAGCGGGCCAGGCGGGCGGAGGCATCCGCCACATCGCGGCCATCCAGCCCTACGTGGGGCAGACCTTCCTTTAGGGTGGTGGCCTTAGGGTTGAACCAGCTGACCGGTTCCAGCGCGATCAGGGATTGCAGCAGCGGAAACTGCTGGGTGAGTTGTGATACGTCGATGTTTTTCATGGTGTTCTCGGCCTCGTTACACGATACAGGAGAGCAGGAAAGTGCCGGCCAGCGCCATCAGGGAGGCGACGAAGGTGGCGGTAGTGTAGTACTTGAGCGTTTCGTTCAGGGTGGCGCCGCAATACTGCTTGACCAGCCAGAACAGGGAGTCGGTGACCATGGTGCAGCCAATGGCGCCAGAGCCGATGGCGAGCGTCATGATCTCCGGGCTGATGTTCGGGTAGTGAACCATGATGGGGGAGACGATGGCGGTAGCCCCCATCATGGCGACAGTGGCGGAGCCCACGGCGGCGTGCAGCACGATGGCCACCAGCCAGGCCAGCAGGATGGGATGCATGTCGAGCTGGGAGAGAATGGTGGCCAGGCCGTCCCCCAGGCCGCTGGCCTTGAGTACCCCGTTGAAGGCGCCGCCGGCACCGATGATCAGCAATATGTTGGCGATGGAGGAGAAGCACTGTTCGGTCTGGTCCAGCAGCTCTTCCATCTGCATGCGCCGGCGGATCCCCAGCACGTAGTAGGCGGTGAAGGCGGCGATGAACATGGCGGTGATGGGGTTGCCGATAAACTCCAGCAGGGTATAGAGGTGGCTGGCGTGATCCATGTTGAGTTCGGCCACCGTCTTGACCTGCATCAGCAGGATGGGCAGCAACACGGTGAAGAGAGAGGCGCCCAAGGTCGGCAGCTCGGCCTCGTTACGGGCCTGGATGTCGGCAAAGGCGGCAGGCACCTCCTTGAACGGTACCCGCTTGCCCAGCAGCTTCAGAAACAGCGGGCCGCCTACCAGCGAGGCAAACAACCCGACCGCGAGGCCATAGACGATGACGGATCCCACGTCGGCACCCAGCTGATTGGTGACATGGAGGGCGGCGGGGTGGGGCGGTACTATGCAGTGCACGGCCATCAGGGCGGTACAGAGTGGAATGGCCAGGGTAAGCAGCGAGGTGTTGGTCTTGCGGGCGATGGAGAAGGCCAGCGGAATGAGCAGTACTACCCCCACCTCCACAAACAGGGTGATACCGCATACCAGCCCGACCAGCACCATGGTCACCTGGGGCGACAGCCAGCGGCACTGCTGCAGGGCGAGGCCGATGCGCTCGGCGGCGCCCGACACCTCCATCATTTTGCCGAGTATGGTGCCAAGGCCGATGACGGCGGCCAGAAAGCCCAGGGTGCCGCCTATGCCTTCCTCCATGGCGTTGACCATCTTGAGCGGGTTCATCCCCATCAGGGCGCCCACATAGAAGCTCGCCAGCAGCAGGGCGAGGAAGGGGTGGACCTTGCCCTTCACTATGGTGACGACGATCAGCAATATGCTGGTCAGCAGGGTTCCGACGATCCACATTTCTGAATTCATGGCGTGCCTCTGTCATGGGAATGATGTTGGCGCTATTGAATGAAAATGCAGGTTCCCTGACAAATGATGAAACCGGCAGCTTGGGTGAGCTGGATTGATGCAAAGGTGTCACATTCATCACATTTATGGTGTGAAGGTGGTTTTGCGTGGTGTGAGCTGATGCAGCGGACCACTTTTTCGGTATCATCGGTGCCGGTTTTGCAAGGGGGGCATATGTACGGCGAAGAGAACTATGTGGCAAGAAGCAGTGTTGCGGGAAACAAGCTGCTCAACGGCTATCAGCTGGCCAGGCTGCACACCTTCGAAGCGGCAGCCAGACACGGCTCCTTTGCGCTGGCCGCCGACGAGCTGGCGCTCAGCCCGAGTGCGGTGAGCCACCGGATAAGCGCGCTGGAGGAGGATCTCGGCTTCAAGCTGTTCCAGCGCTTTCACCGCAAGGTGGCGCTGACGGCAGACGGGCAGCGGGTGTTCTGGGCGCTCAAGTCATCGCTGGAGTTCATCAACCAGGAGATCCTGGAGATCCGGCATCAGGAGCTGTCGGGCACCCTGACCGTCTACTCGCGCCCCTCCATCGCCCAGTGCTGGCTGGTGCCTCGGCTGGCGGATTTCTCCCGCCTGCATCCCCAGATCGAGCTCAACATCATGACCGGCAACGAGAACATCAACCTGCACGGTTACGGCATCGATCTCACCCTCTATTTCGACGACAAGCCGCCTGCCCGGCTCGCCATCCATCCGCTGATGGACGAGTACATGGTGCCGGTGTGCAGCCCGGAGTATGCCGAACAGCACGGGCTGCTCGGCAACCCGGCCAACCTAGCGCACTGCCGCCTGCTGCACGATCGGCAAGCCTGGGGCCATGACTCCGACGGCGACGAGTGGTCCAGCTGGGCCGAGCAGTCCGGCGTGTCGCTTTCGGCATGCAGGGCCAGCATGGGGTTTGATCGCTCCGATCTCGCCATCATCGCCGCCATGAACCACGCCGGGATCGCCATGGGACGGCAGAACCTGGTGAGCAAGCGGCTGGCCCGGCGCGAGCTTGTGGCCCCCTTCCCGGACATGGCGGTGCGCTGCGCCCAGCGCTACTACATCGCCACCCTGCCCAATTGCCAGAACCCCAAGGCGCAAGCCTTCATCGACTGGGCCTGCCAGCAGGCGGGGGAGAGTGCACCGGTTTTGTAGATAAGGGCTGGCAAATAGAAAGGGCCACCTCTTGGGAGGTGGCCCTCTTTCCGTTCAAGCTGATGGTTGGTAAATCGCGCCTGTCACTGGATCACAACGGTGGAAAGTTCAGGCCATTTCTTCATCATGTAGCGGTAGAGTTCTGGGTGTTTTTTAAGATTTGTTCCTGCAACAGGCACAGGTTTTTCCTCTGGGTACAGGGGCTTGCCATCAGCGACAAAATGTTCAACCCCACGCAGGGCAAACTTTTTGCCATCTCGGTAAGCAAAATATTTCACATCACCGGGATCGAGCCCGCCGCGACAGGCCATTGAATAAGAGAGCAGCAGATAATAATCCCCCTTGCCGGTGAGCTCGACGACCTCAAATCCGGCGGGGTTGATATTAATGAACATATCGAGGTTGCAGTTGGTGACGCTGTCATACAGGACCCACTCCTGCTCACCGTTCAGGGTGCCCAATCCGGTAATAGCCAGAGAGCGACTGTCTTTCTCCGTAGCCGGGATCTCATCGACCGACAGCGTGACCTCATGCTTGCCATTGGTATCAAGCCACAACGCCTTGTATAGCTGCTCGCTGCAATAAGCCGGTGCTGCGCCAAGCAACCCCGCAAGGACTATCCATTTCATGGCCACTTATCCCCTTTAGGTCGTGATGGATCTTGAAAAGAGCGGCGTTAGGCGAAGCTAATCAAATCCGCAGGATGAGGGAAAGGTTGAGCCTGGAGGCAGACTCAACCGGTAGCCCGATCACTCTGGCCAGGGGCCGTACCAGGCATCGCTCAGCGACTCGACCTGGTGGGCGGCAACCCAGGGCTGGCTGGCCAACCAACAAGCCGCCTGTTCCCGATCGGCCTCAGTCAGGGAGCCGGTGGCAAACTTGCAGAGGTAGCCACTGATCTCGTGTGCAGAGAGAGTACCACCTCCACCAAAGCCCCAACCTTGCGACTCGATAAACTCAAGCCAGCGATCGAGCGCCTCTTCAAAACTCACCAGCTGAGGCTTCAGGCTAAACATGAGTTGAAAACCGAATTCCTGAAACTCGCCGACATGGAGTTTTTTGCGCAGGCGGCGGGAACGATTTTTATAAGAGCGAGCTGGGGTCATTGGGGGACTCCTGATGATGTGGGGCTGATAGCTGGTTTGGATGCCCGTTTGCGCGGCTTGACGGTGGCCCGCTCGGTTTGAATGCGGGCCAACAGGGCGGCGGCGCTATGGTCGCCACTGATCAGGTCCGGGTTGGCTGCGCGCCAGTCGGCAGTCAGCTCACCGCGAAACGCCTTGGCCAGAATGGCCTGGGTCAGGTTATCGACCCGCGCCTTTGCGGCTTTGGCCTGCTGCTCGAGGGTATCGGCATAGGCAAAGAGCTTTTCGACGCGGCGGACGATTTCGGTTTGCTCTTCAATTTCAGGAAAATACACTTTAAGGTTTTTAATTATTTTTTGGTTTAAGTTAACCATTGTTGAGCCAACGGAAGATGAATTGAAGTAGTCTACAGCTACAGGTGAGCGCAAAATTATTTCAAGGTATTTTGGTAGTGCGTTATCTGTAACACGCAAGATCATTGAGCCTGTTCCGCAGAGAAGATGCCCATCTGTGTTTACAACAGCAGCCCTGCCCATTTCACCTCTGCGACCAATAATTACGTCGTTTTTTCGAAGCTGCCAAGCAGCTAACTCTTCGAATTTTTCTTTTGAAATTGACATGTTCAAAGAAGGCGTTATTTTTCCTTCAGATATATGCATTGGATTTATAATTGGAATACCTCCAGTTAAATAATCACTTTTATGCAATGCACTGCCGAAAGGACCAGTTTTTACTTCAATGCCGACATCATTAAGCGTTAAATACGTTCTCTTAGAGGTTGAGATTCCTATCCACTCTTTTGTCAGTTTCCCACTCACCGCAGCGGCGAGCACGGATTGGCGGAACTGCTTGATAATATCCGGAATACGTGCCAGACGGGCTTGGGTGGCCTCCACCTGAGCCAGCAATATATCAAGCCGGTCGACAATCTCTTTTTGCTCTGCGACTGGAGGGAGATAAACTACATGCTCCTTTATTAGCCCTTGAGATATATTTGGTTGCGCACCACCTTTTCCCTTTGCAACGAAAACATCCTTCTCATTTAACAAAAAATAATATAAAAACTCCGATGTGGTAACATTTGGCTTTGGATTGCCAACAGCACAAGCCTGATTGGTTGTCGCATCGATACCAAGAATAGATGCTTTCCCTATAGTTGCACCATACATTGCAATGGCTACCGCACCTTTTGGGAAAAGTTTAGCGCTAGAATTTTTCAGACCAAGTTCAGTAATGTATTCGCTTGGTTTTTTTATTATTTTCTCCCCGAGATCACCAGTTTTGACCCACGGGATATCACCACCATAATAATCTTCATTTTTTCTGGATGGTGTGCCACCAGAGCCCCAATCAGCAATATTATCAAGGGTGGTTTCTACCCATTCGGCAGGGAATGAAATCATCACGCCATCCCCTCCAGCGCCTTAACCAGATCCTGCAATTCGGCCAGCGCCGCTTCCAGTTCATCCTTGGCCTCGTTGGCCAGCGCCAGCGGCTCGGGCAAGTCGGCCGCATCGACGCTGTTTTGATCCTTGAGCCAGCTGATATCCAGCGAATCCCCCTTGTTATCGCGGATCCACTCACGGCTAAAGCTGCGCCAGCGGGCGGTTTCGAGGCTCTGCGCTTGCACGGCTTCCTGTGGCAATTCGCCCAATTGTTGCCAGACCCCTTCGCTGCGCGGTGACTGACCGTTCTTGTCACGGCCATAGGCGGCGATAAAGGGGGCAAAGTGCGCCTGGGTGAGGGGGGCGCGTTTGCCGAAGGTCTGCATATTGGCGCGCATATCGTAGACCCAGACCGTCTTGGTGCAGCCTTTGTCTTGGGCCGGATTGTCCGGGGTGCCCTTCTGGAAGAAGAGGACATTGGTCTTGACCCCCTGGGCATAGAAGATACCGGTGGGCAGACGCAGTATGGTGTGCAGGTTGCACTTGTCCATCAGGTCGCGGCGGATCTCGGTGCCCTTGCCCCCTTCAAACAGGACGTTATCGGGGATCACCACGGCGGCGCGGCCACCGGGCTCGAGGGCGTCGTAGATATGCTGGATAAAGCAGAGCTGCTTGTTGCTGGTGGGGTGGACAAAGGTGCGGGTGATATTGGTGCCCGCGGCGCTGCCAAAGGGGGGGTTGGAGAGGACAAGGTGAGCCTTGGGCAGGGTCTCGCCATCCTTGCCGAGGGTGTTGCCAAGGCGAATGGCGCCGTGCTGGTCATCCCCTTCGATATCGTGCAGCAGGCAGTTCATCAGGGCCAGACGGCGGGTCTCCGGCACCAGCTCGAGGCCGACGAAGGCCTTTTTCATCTGGAAGATCTGATCCGCCTCGTCGAGATCATCGAGATCCCGGCTGTGGGCCTTGATATAGCGGTCGGCTTCGATCAGAAAGCCAGCCGTGCCAGCGGCGGGATCCTGGATCACCTCGCGGGGCGCAGGCTGCATCACCTGTACGATGGCGTTGATGAGCGGGCGCGGGGTGAAGTATTGACCGGCTCCGGACTTGGTTTCGTTGGCGTTCTTCTGCAGCAGCCCTTCATACATGTCGCCGAAGTCGTCGCGGCTCTTGCCCTTTTCCCCGTCGAACCACTCTAGCTTGTCCATGTTGCTGACCAGCTCGCTAAGCTGGGCGGGCTGGGTGATGGTGGTGTTGACGTTCTGGAAGATGGCGCGAACGATGGCGTGATCGTCAACCCCGAGCTGAACCAGCATGTTGCGGTAGAAGCGGTGCTGCTCCTGCCCCAGCTTGCTCTTGAGATCGCGCCAGCGATACCCCTCCGGCAGCAGATCTGTCTCCTGTCCGGTCTCTTCGCACATCTTGAGAAACAGCAGGGAGGCGAGTTCGTTGACATAGTTCTGGTAGGAGACGCCGCCGTCGCGCAGGTTGTCGCACAGCTTCCAGAGCTTGGCGACCAGATCGGTGTTGTTCATCGGTATTTCTCGTTGAGCAGGCGGCCCGCAGGCCGCCTTGTAAAGAGTGAGTGGGCGCCTCTGTCAGGCACCACCAAAGTGGGCAGGATTGTACCCGTTTCAGGCGGGTTTATCCCAGATCAGTTGGCTGAACTCGGCGAGCAGCTCATCGAGCTTGTCATCAAAAAGCTGCATCAGCTTGGGTTTGCCGCCCCGGCGGCGGTAGTTGCCTACCTTGAAGGTGTCATCATCGAGCACCACCTTCTCCTTGATGGAGTCGGCAAGCCGTTCGAGCCAGATAAGCTGCTCGCTGTTCCAGTCGTGTTGCTCTTTGATACGGGCCAGCGCTTTGTCTACCCGATCCTCGAACGGCTGCAGGGGGTCGCCGATGGCGGCACGGCGAATATGGCCGACCAGGCGGGCGGCGATATCCTGATTCTTGGCGGCCTTCCACGCGGCGCGCAGGGTCGAATCGTTGTAGTTCTCTTTGTCGAACCACTCTTGCAGTTGCAGCAGCGCGCTGCGGGTGAGATCGCGCGGGCGGTTGATGATGGCGTCGATGGCGGCCTGCTCGTTTTGGGAGCGGCTGACCAGCTGGTCGAAGGCATCAAGGAAATCCTCTGCACTGTCGTGATCGCCATAGGCACGGCTCACTTCAATCACTTCATCGTCGATATCGCTGAAGATGGGCAGATCCCGCAGCTCGTTGATGGTGCGCTTGAGGTGCTCGAGGCGTGGGATCAGGGTTGGCAACTGGTTGAACACCTCGGCAGACCAGCGCGGGCCATTGCTGCGCAAGGTTCGGCCCAGCTGGTTGAAATCACAGCCAGCCGACTCGCGGCAGAGTTCATCGAGGCGTGCCAGCTGTTCGGCGACCTCTTTTGAGCGATCGCGGTTGTAGCTGGCCTGGTTGCTGATGCGCTGCAGCTTGGCCACCAGCTGCTCGTGGCTGTGCTCGGCAAAGCTGCGGCCATCGGCCTCTTTCACCTGATAAGTTTCCGAGTCGGTGATCTCGTTGACCAGAGTCTGCAAGGGGACGTCAGGGCGCACCACCACCGGGCGCATGGTATCGACCTGCTCCAGGGTGGCGTAGAGATCGACGGCATCGAAGATGCGAAACGCACTCTTGCCCACCTGGGGGCAGAGACGGGTCGCGCGCCCCTTCATCTGCTCATAGAGGATGCGGCTGCGCACTTTGCGCATAAAGACCAGATTGCAGATGCTGGGGATGTCGATACCTGTGGTGAGCAGGTCGACGGTGACCACTATGTTGGGCAGCCGCTCCTTGTTGAAGCGGGTGATCATCGATTGCACCTTGTTGGCGTCCTTGTCGGCATCGCCGGTGATCTTGATGATGGCGTCATGTTCCAGCGCCGGAAATTTTGCTTTGAAGGCGGTGCGCAGCTCGTCGACCACGTTGTCGGCATGGTTGTTGTTGACGCAGAAGATCAGGGTCTTCTGATTGCCGGTGGGGTCGAGGTGATTGACCAGCTCCTCGCAGACGACCCGGTTGAAGTTGGAGGCGATCAGCTCGCGGTTGAAGTTGGCCACCTCGAAGTTCTGATCATCTTCGAGGGTATCGTCAATCAGCTCGCCCTGATTGCTCAGACGGTGTACCTGACTCCCTTTGGCGAAGTAGACCCCCTCCTGGCTGCGGCGGGTGATGATGCGAATGGGCGGCTCCTGATCCACCAGATAGCCGTCGAGTACTGCTTTGCGATAGCTGTAGCGATAGACCGGCTGGCGCGATGGCCCGCCGAAAATATCGATGGTGTGCAGCGCCGGGGTCGCGGTGAGCGCCACCTTGACCGCATCGAAATGGTCGATGATGCGACGGTAGGCGGAGATGTAGTCGAGCTGGTTGCGAAAGGCCATCTCGCCCTCGGTCTGCTCCTTGTCGAGAATGTAACCCCGGTGTGCTTCGTCGATGATGATGCAGTCGTAGCGGCCAACCGGCATCACCTCATCGCTCTGCAGGGTGCGCTTGACCAGTGACTGAACGGTGGCGACGTGGATCTTGGTGCTGTCTTGTGGGAAACGGTCCGTCAGCCCCTGGATATTGAAGATGGCGTTGAAGGTATCGCCGCTTATCTGGGTATCTTCAAAGGCGCCCAATGCCTGTTTGCCGAGGGAGGTTCTGTCGACCAGAAACAGGATGCGGTTGAAGCGTTGTGACTGGATCAGGCGGAACATCAGGGCAATGGCGGTCCGGGTTTTGCCCGTACCGGTTGCCATCGCCAGCAGGATATCTTGCTGACCGGCGATGATGGCCTGCTCAACGGCTTGTACCGCCTCCTCTTGGTAGTAGCGCAACCCCAGTTCGCTCATATCGCTGTGGCTGGCAAACCAGAGGTTGTTGCGCTGGGGATCTCGCGCCAGCATGGCCAGCAGCTCTTCGGGGCGATGCCACTCGGGCAGGGCTCTGGGCATATTGCCGGAGTGGCGCACATCCCGATACCAGATGCCGCTCTTGCTCTTCATGGCGGCGCGATATTCGCGGCCATTGGCAGAGAAGCAAAATGGCACCTTGTAGCTCACCGGGCTGCCGGGCTCATGCCACTGGCGCAGGTAGCTGGCATGCATCTCTGTGACCTGATCATGGGCCTGCGCGTCGGTGGCTGATGCATAGAGCTCCTCCTTGAGGTGAGCCATATCGAAATACTTGCTGTAGCGGTAAGCCTCCGTAAGCTTGCCTGCCACATCGATGTTGCCCTTCTTGGCTTCAATGATGCCGACAGGAACAAGCCCCGCGAACAGCACGTAGTCGGCAAAACCCCGTTTACCCGTTTCATCTTCAGCCGTAGGCCACTCGGCAATCGCCATATTGCGGCCCGCTTGCGGGCGGGTGCCATTGGCAAATTTGAGGTTTTGGGTATCGGCCTCCCAGCCAGCCTTGCGCAGTTGGGCATCGATCAAATAACGACTCTCGCTCTCGCTCAAATCGAGCGAACGAGCCGCTGCAAACTCCTTGACCTGTTGGAGGTAGAGCGCGCGTTCGGTAGCAGTCAGCTTCGCCAGCTCGGCCTCTCTGGCGGCCAGCTGGGCCTCCAGGGCAGCGATACGCGCTGCCGTTTGCGCCTCGGTCTCTTGCTGCTTGCCTTCGAGGATGGCGATATAGCCATTGAGCGCTATCAGCTGTTGTTGTTGGGCTACGATCTCGGCTGCTGTCTGTTGCTGGGCTAGGCTGCGCTGTTCCAGCTCCTGCTTCAGCGCCATCACCTCCTGGTGATAGTTGTGGCGCTCTCCTTGTGGCAGCACAAAAATGGGAGCGGCAAAATCATACTGTTTGCTGATCAGGCGGTAGTACCAGACCCCCAAGCGGAAACCGAGTCTCAGGGTCATGGCGGCATCATCAAGGTCGTTGTGATAGTCATGGACCGCTTTGTTGCCGGTTCGACGCAGGGTATGAAATACCCCCATGATGCCGTCATCGACAAAGTTGATCTTGCCGAGCTCTCTTAGCAGGTCGAGTTGACTCTCTGTCGCAGGCAGGCCTAACAATTTACCAAGATGCTTGGCGGTTGCCTCACCGAAGATCCGCATCTTCATCAGGGTTGTATTGGGATCATCCGGATAGTTGTTCTCGGCGGCACAGGCGATGGCATAGAGGAAGTCGTTGGTGCCTTTGAGAAACTCGAAATTGCTCTTGTCCATGTTCACTCTTCCAGAAAGTAATCCGAATCCAGGGTCTTGATGGTGAGGGTCTGGCGGACAGTGACGCCGACGCCGTATTCGATCATCAGAGCAGCCAGATGTACGCCGTCGATCAGCACGATACGTTTCTCAATTAGCCCGACATACTCCTGTGCCTCACGGCTAAAGCTGGAGGTGGTAATAAAGACCCCTTTGCGGGCTTTGTGCAGATCCAGGGCGCCTGCGAAAGACTGGATCTCGGGACGCCCGACGGTTTTGTCGGTGTAGCGCTTGGCTTGCAGGTAGATGGAGTCGAGCCCAAGTCTGTCTTCCTTGATGATGCCGTCGATGCCGCCATCGCTGCTGTAGCGTGTGGTGCGTGCGGCATCCTGCTGGCTGCCGCCATAACCCATGGCCACCATCAGATCGACTACCAGCTGTTCAAAGAAGCGAGGGGAAAGACCAAGGATCTCGGCCAGCAAGTCATCGGCAAGGGACTGATTGATGGCGGCCAGCGCCTGCTCAATCTGCTCTTGAGGGGTGCTGGCCTGTTCTGGCGTGGACTGTGTCGTTGCGTCCGTCACGATCCGGGACGGATTGCCCATGCTTTCACTGGAGGCCAGGGTAAACGCCACGAACTCGTTGAATTGGGCCAGATAGTGGTTGTCGATAGCATGTCCCGAGGCTAGTGCCGCCTTGCCCCGTTCGGTGATAAGGCAAATGCCCCGCTTGGGTTGCTCGATTAGACCCGCTTTGACCAAATAGGTCTTGGCCCAGCCGACCCGGGAGCGAACCGTGGTTTGTCGCCCGCTTGGCAGGGTGTGAGCCAGTTGTTCAGGAGTAAAAGCATAATGAGCACATACAGCTTCATACACTTGTCGAAGCGTATAGCTGTTGCCGTCTTTCAATGAAAAAAGCACGGCAGGCATCATGTGTTCATAGCTGGGAATTGCGTCGGTCATGGATGATGGATAAATTCAGAAACAGTATTGTGCTGAATAATCTCACAAAATCCGCTTGATTAGGTTGATCCAAGACTCAAAAGATCTCGCTTCCCCCTATTGTGCAGATGCTCTTTGAGCCGTGAGGCTTGTTGAATGACCCACTGCAAAGAAAGCCTAAATAAAAAGGGCCACCTCTTGCGAGGTGGCCCTTTCCAAACGTTTGGTGGAGCTGGGGGGATTTGAACCCCCGTCCAAAATTACTACATCCTTGGCACTACATGCTTAGTCACTCTTTACATTCGCCAACCCGCTGCGGAGAGACACGCCACGAATTGACTAGCTCGATTGGTTTTAATGCTTCCGCCCCGAGCAGGACTTCCACACGATCCTGTGAAGGATGACCTTCCGATTCCCTAGGACACAGGCAAGCTAGGGTAGAAGGGCTCAGCGCAGGTTATTAAGCTGCGAGTGCGTAGTTTTCGTCGTTTGCGACTATTTTTTTGCGGTTTATTAACGAGGCCTACCGCACCTCGGCATGCACCTTGGGTTTCGTGAATCTTGTCGAATCCAGAATCAGCCCCAAGTTGGTAAGAGCGATTGTACGCAAAAATCCTGTCATGGCAAGGCGTTGATGGCAATCGACCGGCCTTGGCCGGTCGATTGCTGGTTTATTGGGCGGCGCCCGGCAGGCGGCGCACCATCAACCGCGGTGCTTGTTCTTCATGATGCGCGCTTTTTCCCGATCCCATTCGCGGGCCTTGGTGTCTTCACGCTTGTCGTGCTCTTTCTTGCCCTTCACCAGGCCGATCTCGACCTTGACCCAGCACTGTTTCCAGTAGAGGGCGAGGGGAACGACGGTGTAGCCCTGACGGGCGATCAGGCTCTCGAGCTTGTCGAGTTCACGGCGGCTCAGCAGCAGTTTGCGGGTCCGGGTCGGGTCGCACACCACATGGCTGGAGGCCGCTTGCAGTGGCAGGAAGCTGGAGCCAAACAGGTAAGCCTCACCATCGCGGAAGATGACATAGGCTTCGCTGATGTTGGCCTTGCCCGCCCGCAGAGATTTGACTTCCCACCCTTGCAGGGACAGACCCGCCTCGATCTTCTCTTCGATGAAGTATTCGTGGCGCGCGCTTCTGTTGAGTGCAATGGTGTTGGACCCGGCTTTGTTTTTACTGTTTTTTTTGCTCATGACGGGCGATTTCCGGCAATGACTGGGAGGAGGGCATTATACGTGGGCAAGGGCGGCTGTAAAACGCGCAGCGGGTCAACTGATGGCTTTATGAGCAGTTTGACCGAGGTTTTACCTCCACAAGATGAAACATGATGATAAAATCGCGGCGATTGGATGAGGAAAAGCCATGCCCCGTATTACTCGCAGTGCCCTGGTGATGTTCAGCGCCGAACAGATGTTCAGGCTGGTCAATGATGTTCACGCTTATCCGGAGTTCCTGCCCGGTTGTGTCGGCAGCCGTGTCCACGAAACCGGCGATGACTATATGACGGCCTCGGTCGATGTGGCCAAGGCCGGGATTGCCAAGACCTTTACCACCCGCAATCTGCTCGATGCCAACCGGCAGATCAAGATGGAGCTGGTGGAGGGGCCCTTCAGCAAGCTGGCGGGCTGGTGGACCTTCACGCCGCTGGACGTGGATGCCTGCAAGGTGGAGTTCGATCTCGACTTCGAGTTCACCTCCAAACTCATCGAGCTGGCCTTCGGCCAGATCTTCCGCGATCTGGTGAGCTCCATGGTGCTCGCCTTCTCCAACCGCGCCAAGGTGGTGTACGGTGCCTGATCAACTCAACATCGAAGTGGTCTACGCCCTGCCCGAGCGGCAGACGGTGCTGCGGCTGCGGGTGCCTGCACAGACCTCGGTGCTGGCCGCCCTCGAGCAATCCGGCATCGTGCAAAAACACCCCGAGATCGATCTGACGGTCAACAAGTTCGGCATCTACAGCCGACCGGTCAAGGGCTCCGAGTTGCTGCAAGATGGCGATCGCATCGAGATCTACCGTCCGCTCATCGCCGATCCCAAGGAGATGCGCAAGAAGCGCGCGGAAAAGGCCAAGGAGGAGGGACGTGCCGATGTGGTCACGGGTGGCCGCCCCAATGCCAATCGCAAACAGTCTGACTAAATGCCTGCATTGGCAGGCATGATACTTCGTATAAAAAGTGTCAGCACTGGCACGATACCTCATATAAAAAAGGCGCCTTGGCGCCTTTTTTGATCCCGTCATCCACCTGCCAAGTCGAGGGGCTTCGCTACAGCTGGAGCAGTCGCTCGTTCTCGACCACTTCGCAGCCAGCGGGCTGGCGGGAGAGGGCGATCATGGCGCGGGCCACCTGGCCGGCCTCGATGGCGCGCCAGCGGCGCAACCTGCCGACCAGGAGAGGCTTCAGCAACGGGTAGACAGTCTGGAAAAACTGCTCCGAGCGGCGCGGCGGCTGGCGATCGCCCAGCAACATGGCGGGGCGCACGATGGCGAGTCGCGGCCAGGGCTGGGCCAGCAATGCCTGCTCCATCTCCCCCTTGGTGCGCGGATAAAGGGCAGGGGAGTGCGGGTTGGCCCCCAGGCTCGAGACCACCACCAGCCGCTGGCAGCCGTGGCGGCGGGCCAGTTCGGCAAAGGCCAGCACATAGTCGAGATCGACCCGGCGAAAAGCCTCGGCCGAGCCGGCTTCCTTGCGGGTGGTGCCAAGGCAGCAGAAGGCGAGATCCACCGGTCCGGGCAGATTCACCTCGGCCAGCATATCGAAATTGACCGGCAGCCAGTGGTGGGCGGGTTGTGGTGGCCCGGGCCTGCGACAGAGCAGGGTCAGTTGGTGCTCTGCTGGCAGTTGTCGTACCAGCTCGCGGCCGATGAGGCCGGTGGCTCCGGCGATCAGGATCCGGCTCATGCTGCTCTCCCTGTGTGATGAAAGTGAGGCCCGCATCCGCTGAGGGGCTGCCCTCTGCCAGCGGGTTGTCCGCGGCTGGCGGCGCTAAAACAAAACCGGCGCGAGGCCGGTTTTGTGGATGGGATCAGAGCGGGGTATGGAAGGCCGCTGGCAGCGGGAAGTCGCCGGTGACCGTGGCCAATCTGTCGTTGGCAAAGGTCAGGGTGAGTTCCTTGCGCTCTTTCTCGCCGCGCCCCGGCTGGAATTCATAGAGGTAATACCAGGTGTTCGGGTCAAAGCCGTCGCGCAGCATGGCGGAGCCCAGCACGAACTCGACCTGCTCGCGGGTCATGCCCTGGCGCAGTTTGTCGACCTGTTTTTGTTCCACATAGTTGCCCTGAGGAATATCGATGCGATAGACCAGGCTGCAACCAGACAGGGTAAGGGCGGTCAGGGCCGCGGCAATCAGGTGTTTCATCCGCATATCGAGTTCAGATCATCCATTCAAGTCTTTTTAAGCTCGGCAAATCATACCGGCTCCCTCTACGGAAGTAAAAAGCCATTGATCCATCAGCCAATAAAAAGGGCCGCCATGCGACCCTTTCTGCCGATTGCGCCCTTACATGGCGGCGCGGAAGATGGCGACGATCTCGGCGTGGCTCGCCTGTTTCGGGTTGGTGAAGCCGCAGGCGTCTTTCAGGGCATTCTCGGCCAGCAGGTTGAAATCGTCTGCCTTGACGCCGAGCTGCTCCAGCCCGGCCGGGATCTTGACGTCGCGCGCCAGCTGCTGGATGGCGGCAATGGCGGCGGCGGCCCCTTGCTCGTCATTCATGGCGCTCACGTCCACCCCCATATGACGGGCCACGTCCTTCAGGCGAGCGGCGCACACCTGGGCGTTGTAGGCCTGCACGTGGGGCAGCAGCACGGCGTTGCACACCCCGTGCGGCAGGTCGTAGAAGCCGCCCAGCTGGTGGGCCATGGCGTGCACGTAACCGAGGCTTGCGTTGTTGAAGGCCATGCCGGCCAGAAACTGGGCGTAGGCCATCTGCTCGCGGGCGTGCAGATCGTCGCCCTGATTGACCGCGGTGCGCAGGTGCTTGGCGATGAGCTGGATGGCCATGATGGCGCTGGCATCGGTCACCGGGGTGGCGATGGTGGAGACATAAGCCTCGATGGCGTGGGTCAGCGCATCCATGCCGGTGGCGGCGGTGAGGCCGGCGGGTTTCGCCAGCATCAGCTCGGGATCATTGACCGACATCAGCGGGGTGACGTGTTTGTCGACGATGGCCATCTTCACGTGGCGGGCCTCGTCGGTGATGATGCAGAAGCGAGTCATCTCGGAGGCGGTGCCAGCGGTGGTGTTGATGGCGATGAGCGGCAGCTGCGGTTTGGCGGAGCGATCCACCCCTTCGTAATCCTTGATGCTGCCACCGTTGGCGGCCACCAGGGCGATGCCCTTGGCGCAGTCGTGGGGGGAGCCGCCGCCCAGCGAGATGACGCAGTCGCAGCCATTGGCCTTGAGCATGGCCAGGCCCGCTTCCACGTTGGTCATGGTCGGGTTGGGTTTGGTCTCGTCGAAAACTGCGCTTTCAATGCCATGTTCTGCCAGCAGGCCGGCGACCTTGGCGACCACGCCGATCTGGTTGAGGATCTTGTCGGTGACGATCAGCGCCTTGCGATGGCCATAACCCTTGATATCGGCTGCCGCCTCTTGCAGACAGCCTGCTCCCATCAGGTTGATTGCGGGAATGTAGAACTTGAATGTCGCCATGATGGACTCCGTTTTATTAGCCATTAAGTGGTATGCGGGCGCCAACATAACATCGTCAGAGGGGATGAAAAGGGGTCAATGGTATCTGCTTTGCAACTTTATGGACTCGATCACGTACCGGAAACATGGGGCGCGACAGGGATTGACAAGGGCCCTTGCCCGTTCGCGGGCAGAAAAACGTTTTTCAATTAATTCATCAGGTTAGCAAACGTTTTGCGCCGAATTTGTCACTGTCAATGCAAGGAAGTGTGAGATGCTTCAAGGAATTGGAAAGCGCTTTCGACCATAGTTGGCGCCTCCCCGACGAGGGGAGTAAAGGCTTGAAAGTACCATAAAGAATCATCTTAACTTGCGCCCTGACCATGCTGGTGGGGAGCAACCAGGAGTCCACTATGTCTGATGTATTTCACTTGGGTTTGAAGAAAGCGGATCTGCAAGGCGCCACCCTGGCGATCGTCCCTGGTGATCCCGAGCGCGTGAAGCGCATCGCAGAGCTGTTGGATAACCCGGTGCACCTGGCCAGCCATCGTGAATTCACTACCTGGCGCGGCGAGATGGACGGCAAGGCCGTGATCATCTGCTCCACTGGTATCGGCGGCCCGTCCACTTCCATCGCGGTGGAAGAGCTGGCTCAGCTGGGCATCCGTACCTTCCTGCGCATCGGCACCACCGGCGCCATCCAGCCGCACCTGAACGTGGGCGACGTGATCGTCACCACCGGTTCCGTGCGCCTCGACGGTGCCAGCCTGCACTTCGCGCCGATGGAGTTCCCGGCCGTGGCCGACTTCGACTGCACCACTGCGCTGGTCAACACCGCCAAAGAGCTGGGTTCCAAGCTGCACATCGGTGTGACTGCCTCCTCCGATACCTTCTACCCGGGTCAGGAGCGTTACGACACCGTATCCGGCCGCGTCGTCAGCCGTTTCCAGGGTTCCATGAAAGAGTGGCAAGCCATGGGCGTGCTGAACTACGAGATGGAATCAGCCACCCTGCTGACCATGTGCACCAGCCAGGGCCTGCGTGCCGGTATGGTGGCTGGCGTCATCGTCAACCGTACCCAGCAGGAAATCCCGAACGCCGAGACCATGGCGAAAACCGAATCTGATGCCATCAAGATCGTACTGGGCGCCGCCCGCAAGCTGATCTGATAGCACCACCACGAGTGGGGGGTGGGGGCCGTTGCGAAAGCACGGCCCCTATCTTTATCCGCCGTTTACCGCTTTGCCCCTCTTCTGCTTGCCTACCCCTTCATTTCTTCCCTGTTCTAGGTTACCCCGGTTGCCCCGTCATGGCGGCCAGCGCCTGCGCAAAGGGCGCCTCACAGCTGATCTGCATCGGCTCGCCGCTGACCGGGTGGACAAAATCGAGTTCGCTGGCATGCAGCATCAGCCGCGGCGCCAGCTCGCAGCCGGGCGGCAGCAGGCCGCCATAGAGATCGCAGCCCAGGATGGGGTGGCCCAGCTGCTGGCTGTGGATGCGCAGTTGGTGGGTACGACCGGTCTCCGGCACCAGCCGCACCGAGGTCAGCGGCACTGTCTGTCCCTGCATCTGCTGATCAAGCCGCTCAATCACTTGATAGCGGGAGCGGGCGGGTTTGCCGTTGACGGCGCAGATGCTCATCAGCGGAAACAGCGCCGGATCCTTGGCGATGGGGGCATCGATCACCCCTTCCTCTTCGGCCAGGTGACCGCACAGCAGGGCGCTGTAGGCCTTGCTCACCGTGCGCTGGCTGAACTGGCGGCAGAGCAGGGCGTTGATGGCCTTGTTCCTGGCCACCAGCATGATGCCTGAGGTGCCAAAGTCGAGGCGATGGACCAGGGTGCAGCCGGGGTAATCCTGCACCAGCCGATGGTGCACCGAGTCGAGGTTCTGCGGGTTCTTGCCCGACAGGCTCAGCAGGCCGCTCGGCTTGTTGATGAGCAGCAGGTGCTCATCCTCGAACAGGATCTCGATGGTGGCCGCACAGGGCGGGGCGATGAAGGTGTCGACGATGATGGACATGGGGCGCACGGTCTGAAAAGGGAGGGGGATCATACCCGAACCGGCGAAGCGCGGCGAACTGACTTGAGTGCCGCCGGCAAGTGATTGATCTGTTTGGCCAAGGCGTTTTGTGACTCCCTCCAGAGTTAATCCTGCCGCCTCTTGCTAAGGTATGGCTCCCTGTCATGTTGTAAGGAGTCCGTCCATGGCGTTGCCCGTTATTCTCGATTGCGATCCCGGCCACGATGATGCCATCGCCCTCATCCTGGCGCTGGCCAGCCCCGAACTCAAGGTGCTGGCGGTCACCACCAGCGCCGGCAACCAGACGCCGGACAAGACCCTCAACAATGCCCTGCGCATCCTCACCCTGCTGGGGCGCGACGACATTCCGGTGGCGGCGGGGGCCCCCAAGCCGCTGGCCCGCGAGCTTATCATTGCCGACAACGTCCACGGCGAATCGGGTCTCGATGGCCCCCAACTGCCGGATCCAGGCTTTGCCCCGGTGGCCATGACAGCCCTTGAACTGATGGCCAAGTGCCTGCGCGAGAGCCCGGAGCCCGTGACTCTGGTGCCGACCGGCCCGCTCACCAACATCGCCCTGCTGCTGGCGGCCCACCCCGAGCTGAAATCCAAGATCGCCCGCATCGTGCTGATGGGCGGCGCGGCGGGAGCCGGCAACTGGACCCCGGCGGCGGAATTCAACATTTATGTGGACCCTGAAGCGGCCGATATGGTGTTCAAGTCGGGGCTCCCCATCACCATGTGCGGGCTGGACGTGACCCATGAGGCGCAGGTGATGGACGAGGATATCGAACGGGTGCGTACCATCACCAATCCGGTGGCCCAGTGCGTGGCCGGGCTGCTCGACTTTTTCATGATCTACCACCGGGATCCCAAGTGGGGATTTGCTGGCGCGCCGCTGCACGACCCCTGTACCATTGCCTGGTTGCTGGCCCCCGCACTGTTTCACGGGGTCGAGTGCCGGGTCGATATCGAGACCGGCGGCACCCATACTAGCGGCATGACGGTGGTGGATCGCTACGGTCTGACCGGCAAAGCGGCCAATGCGCTGGTGTTGCTGGGGCTGGATCGGGCCGGTTTTATCGATCTGCTGGTCACGCGGCTGCGGGCCTTTGACTGAACGCAGTTCCACTCTTGCAAGAAGGGGCGAAGCGATGTGGAAGACAGGGCTGGCACTGCTGGCCGGGTTGCAACTGACGGGGTGTGCCACGCCGTTCGAGTCGATGTGGCAGGGGCTGGCGACCTGCGAACTGGACGATCTCTATCTCGACAGCGAGACCGGCCAGCCGGTGCACCCGCAGCTCAAACATTTCACCCCCTACAAGGTGACGGACGGCTTTGCCTGGTACAAGACCCGCCAGGATCTGCACGGTCTGCCCATCAGCGGTTTTCTCATCCCCTCGTCCACCTTCGAGGTGCACGCCCTGTTCGTGGATACTCCCATCGCCAATGCGCGGCGTCTGACCCACAACGCCTATGGCAGCGAGTTTTCTGACGAGCAGCAGCACGACGCCGGGCTGGCTCCCCTGCTGCTGCGCGATCCCAACAACCCCAAGCGCTCCATCATCGACTGCACCAAGGGGGAGACCCAGGATCCGCTGCCGGAGGAGCCGTTCCCCGAATAGGTGCAAGGCCGAAGCCTTGGCACAGATAAATAAAAGAGGGCCAGCCTACAAGGCTGGCCCTCTTTTATTTTGGTGGGCAGAGACCTGATTAGGGATACCCCAGCGTTTCCTTGATGGCCGGCAGTTGGGCCTTTATCCAGGCAGGATTGCTCGGATTGTCCCCCAGTCACAGACGACCTCAGGGGTAACCCAGCGTCTCCTTGATGGCAGGCAATTGCGCCGCGATCCAGGCCGGATTGATGGGCCCCCAGTCACTGATGCGATAGTGCCCCTGCAGATGACGAGCCCCCTCGGTCTGCTCGAAGCCGCAGCTGATGTCCAGCTCGGCCAGGGCGCTGAGCGTATCCTGCGCGGTGCGGCGCGGCATGCCGGTCGCCTCCATGATGACCGGCACCGTATCCGTGCCCTGGCTGATGAGCCAGGCCACGTAGAGCCGGCGATAGAAGCTGGTGCGCGTCTTGCTCGGCTCACTCATTGTCCGTTCCTCCAGCAAGCGGCGTTGCTCATATCTCATCCTCGAGCCGATCGAAGTAGCGCCAGGTGGCGATGGCAGCCTTGCCCATCACCAGAGCCCAGATGCCGAACCAGAACCAGCGGAAGAAGCTCCAGGTGGAGGCGTCGGGCTCGGTGCTCTCAATCTTGGTGACGTTGGGGAACATGGAGAACATGTTGATGCGCCAGCCGTAGGAGGTAATGATGGCCAGCCGTTTTTCGAACTCCATCGACTTGGCCTTGGCCTGCACGTCGGCGGCGTTGAACTTGAAGTAGAAGGGCCAGCCCCACTCGGTATCTTCGTTGCGGAACACGCGGATCTTCTCGCCGGGCCGCTCGGTATAGATGTAGTAGACGTCGGTGGTGGGACCGTCGGCCGGATTCTTCTGGCTGATGGGGCCATCCTTGTCGGTGCGTTTCACCTCGACCCCGGTGATGGTGGCGATGGTGTGCTCCGGCAGATAGAAATCGAGCCAGATGGCGGAGACGAGGGCGATGAGCCCGAGGCCGATGAAGGCCGGTTTCTTGAAGGACAGCTTCATGATGATCTCGCATGAGGGGGAGTGACGTGCCTCTACCATACCCACATTTGGTGAGGTAGCCCAGCCCCCAATGAAGCCATGTTATAAAAAAGAGCGTTTAAAACAACAACAAGCCGTCAGCTTCATTAACAGCAAGGCCCCGGATCCGGGGCCTTGTCTGTACTCACGAGGGTGTGGTTACAGCTGGAACTGGGCCAGCTGCTTGCGCTGCTGCTCGGCGAGCTGTGACAGTTCGTGACTGGCGGCGGCACTCTGGCTGATGCCGGCCGCGTTCTGGTTGACGATCTCGTGGATGTTGGTGATGTTGCGGTTGATGTCGGCGGTGACGCAGGACTGCTCCTCGGCGGCGGTGGCCACCTGGGCGTTGGCGCCGTTGATCTGGTTGACCGCTTCGGTGATGCCGCCCAGCAGCGCCTGCACCTCGCCGGAGAGCTGCTGGTTGTGGGCCAGGATGGCGAGGGTCTCCTGCACACCGCTGTTGGCCGACTGGGACTGGCTCTGCAACTGCTCGATGATGGCCTGGATCTCCTTGGTGGAGTCCTGGGTGCGGGCCGCCAGCATGCGTACCTCGTCGGCCACCACCGCAAAGCCGCGGCCGGTTTCGCCGGCGCGGGCGGCCTCGATGGCGGCGTTGAGCGCCAGCAGGTTGGTCTGCTCCGAAATCCCCTGAATGACCTCGATCACCTTGCCGATCTGCTCGGACTGGGACTTGAGTTGGGCCACCTGCGCGGCGGCGCTCTCAAGGCTGCCCGCCATGCGGCTGTTGGCCTGGATGCTCTCGGCAAACAGCGTCAGACCCTGCTCGACCCTGTCGTTGGCATCGCGCGCCAGTTCATCGGCCAGGGCGGCGTTGTGGTTGACGTTGTCGGCGGTGCTGGCCAGCTCGGTGACGGCGGAGGCGACCTGCTCGGTCTCGCTGCGTTGCTGCTGGGCGTTGGCTTCGGACTGGGTCATCACGGCGGCGAGCTCGGTGGCGGCGGAGGCCACGTTGCCGCTGATGCCGGTCAGGGTCTGGATGGTGTTGCCAAGCTGGGTCAGGGTCTGGTTGATGTCGGCGGCCAGCTGGCTCAGTTCGTTGTCACCGTCGGCAGCGGCGCGCACGTTGAAGCGGCCCTGGGCCACGGCGCGCATCACCTGCTGCAGCTGGCCGATGGGGCGCACTATCCGGCCGGAGAGCCACCAGCCACCAAACAGGGCAGCCAGCAGGGCCGCGCCCATCAGCAGCAGGGTGCGCAGCAGGGTGGCGTGGTAGTGAGCCTGCTCCTGGGCGATCTCATCCTGGATCAGTTGGTTGATGTGGGCCGACATGGCATCGATCTGCTTGATGAGATCTTCCCCCAGCTCGCGAAAGCGCAGGCGGGCCTGCTCGTAGGCGGCGGGATCGCCGCTGCCCTGGTGCTTGGCGGCCAGCAGCGGCAGCATGTTGTTGCGGGTGTGGCCGAGGTAGGCCTGCAGGGCGGCCGCCACCCGGCTGTTGTCCTGCTCGGCGCCGGCGATGACCAGCCTGGCCAGGATGGTACCGATCTCCTGCTCGGCGGCGGTCAGGTCACCGGGCAGCGTGGCAAAGCGTTCGGGGTCGTAGAGGCCATAGATGGCGGTGGTGCGCAGCCGGTAGGTGGCGTGGATCAGGGTGGCGATGTCGTCCTTGTGACGGGTCACGCTGACGGTGGTGTCGTTCATGTCGCCGATGGCACTGTCGATATCCTGCTTGCCGATCCCGATCATCAGGATCATCAGCAGGCTGGCGAGCAGGAGAGGAATGAGTACTTGCAGACGGATAGAGAGGTTGTTCAATGACATGAAAGATCCTGACCCAGAAGAGGAACAAGGCGGCATCTTACACAGGCGCGACAAACCTTGTCACAGGTTTTTATGGCTGAAATCATGCTGAACGAAAAGGTTTTTTCTTGTGTTAAATGAATGTGATAGGCAAGATCATCGGTCTGTTACCATGGAGGTGTAGTGTGTCCGACTGGATCGATCCCGCCATTCTGGCGCTGTTTATTCCCACGTTCTTTTTTGTCTCCGTGACCCCCGGCATGTGCATGACCCTGGCGATGACCCTCGGCATGAGCCTGGGGGTGCGCCGCACCCTGCACATGATGTGGGGGGAGCTCATCGGGGTCGGCCTGGTGTCGGTACTGTCGGTGATCGGGGTGGCGGCCGTCATGCTCAACTACCCGGCGCTGTTTGCCGCCTTCAAATACGTGGGCGGCGCCTACCTCATCTGGCTCGGCATCCAGATGTGGCAGGCCAAAGGCAAGCTGGCCATCCCGGCCGATCTGTCGGCGGCCCAGGAGACCCGTCCCCTGGCGCTGGCCATGCAGGGGTTCGTCACCGCCATCGCCAACCCCAAGGGGTGGGCGTTCATGGTCTCCCTGCTGCCCCCTTTCATCAATGCGGCCAAGCCGATGGCGCCGCAGATCAGCGCCCTGGTGGCCCTGATCCTGGTCATCGAGTTCTCCTGCCTGCTGCTCTATGCCAGCGGTGGCCGCACCTTGCGCCACTTCCTCGCCAAGAGTGGCAACGTCACCCTGATGAACCGGATCGCCGGCTCCCTGATGTTTGGCGTCGGGGTCTGGCTGGCGCTGGGTTGATGCCATCGCTTGTCAGCTGGCCTGACCTTGCCAAAAAGCCCCGCCCCGCGGGGCTTTTTCGTCATGCCTGCGGATACAAGGGCTGACCATGGAGGTTGTCGTTGGGATGGGATGGGGGAGACTGGCCACATTTGCTTACATTTATCCGGTTTGCAAACGGCCGCAATATCGTCAGTCTCGAATGGCATTCGCTTGCAACCGCAAGAGGATGCAAACGGTCCGTTTTTAACATTCTGAGCAAGGAGAATTAAGGATGATGAGGCTAACCAGCGTTGCATTGCTCCTCTTTGCCGGCGCGGCGGTCGCCGGGAAAGAGAGGAACCTCGATTTTTACAACATC
Organism: Aeromonas sp. 1805; assembly: GCF_013085525.1. Classification (NCBI taxonomy): domain Bacteria; kingdom Pseudomonadati; phylum Pseudomonadota; class Gammaproteobacteria; order Aeromonadales; family Aeromonadaceae; genus Aeromonas; species Aeromonas sp. 1805. The sequence goes on from NZ_CP038515.1 coordinate 3,102,265, forward strand.
GAGGAGCCGCAGCTTATCGAGTTGTTTGCCCGGCAGCAGGGCTCGCCGGGTCAGTCGATCAGGGATTTCTCCGGGCTCTTTCTGGGCAATCCCTACGTCGCCAACCGGCTGGTCGGCTCGAGTGATACCCAGGAGCAGCTGGTGGTGGATTTTGGCGGGCTCGATTGCTTCACCTATCTGGATTACGTCGAGTCACTGCGTCGCGCAACGAGTGTGCATCACTTCATCGAGAACGTGATGCACACTCGTTACGTGAACGGCGAGGTCAACTACCTGACCAGAAAGCACTTCTTCTCTGACTGGGTGCATGGCGACAACCGGGTGAGCGACGTGACCCATCTGGTGGGCGGCGCCGTGGTGACCACGGCCAAGCAGCTCAACCAGAAGGCGGACGGTGGCCACTACATTCCTGGGTTGGGGGTGACGGCGCGGGACATCACCTACATTCCGTCCGCCAGCATCGACGAGAACACCCTGAGTCTGCTGGAAGAGGGCGACTACATCGGCATCTATACCGATCTTGCCGGGCTCGACGTGACCCACACCGGCATCTTCATCCGCGGCGAGAACGGCCCCGTGCTGCGCAATGCCTCCTCCCTCTCGAGCAACATGCAGGTGGTGGACTCCCCCTTCCTGGAGTACGTGCAGAACAAGCCGGGGATCCTGGTCTATCGGCCCCAGGCCGAGAGTACGAGCTCCTAGGGCAGGTTTGACGGTGGCCGGCACGGGCGCACTTGGTGCCTCATAACAGAAAAGCCCCGGGGTAATGCCCGGGGCTTTTTTGTTGGCGGCGTATCCCCTCAATGGGTCAATGGGGCTTGAAGCGGGCGACCCAGGGGTTGGCGGTGAGGCCGTGCAGGATGACGCTCAGGATGATGGTGCAGAGCACGGTGGCGATGATGGGGCGCTGGCCGAGGAGGGCCGGTTCGTGCTGCAACACCATCACCGCAAAGACGATGCTGGCCAGCCCCCGTGGGCCGAACCAGCCGATAAAGAGTTTGAGCTCGGGCTTGAGGCCGGTACCGAGCAGGCTCAGCCAGACCGGCAGCATGCGTAGCAGGGTGAGGCTGGCGGCGGCATAGAGCCAGTATTGCCAGTGCAGCAGCTCTGTCAGCATGGGCATCAGGGTGGCGCCGAACACCATCCAGATCACCACCGAGAGCAGGTCGCCGTACCCCTCGCAGCTGTCCATATAGGCGTGCTTGTGCTCCCCCAGTTTTCGGCCGATCAGCAGGCCGCCGACGAAGGCGGCGATGAAGCCGCTGCCGCCCAGGGTCTGGGCCAGCGCGAAGCAGAGCAGGGCCAGCCCGGGCATGGTGAGCTGGCGCCAGAGCGGCAGCTGCCAGCCGTTGAGGTAGGAGGTCTTGAGCAGGTGCAGGGTGAGGCTGGTCAGCCCCCAGGCTACCAGCAGGCCGATGCCGATCTCCTCCAGCAGCAAGGTGAGAGCCAGCAGGCCGGTGCCGCTGTGTTGCTCGGTGGGGGCGATGAGGGCGAGCAGCAGGAGCAGCACAGGCACGCAGATGCCGTCGTTGAGGCCGCTCTCCTGATTGAGTCCCTCCCGGATGGGGGCGGGCACCGCCGGGTTGCTCACCACCGCCTTGCCGAGCGCCGCATCGGTGGGGGCGAGTATGGTGGAGAGGATCGCCATCTCCAGCAGCGGCAAATCGGGGAAGAGCCAGTGGCCGAACAGGGCGCCGGCCGCCAGGGTGAGCGGCAGCCCGATCAGCAGCAGCCGGATGGGCAGGGCGCGGTTGGCCAGCAGCACCTGCCAGTTGGTGTTGGCTGCGTCGCTGAACAGCACGATGACCAGGGTCAGCTCTGCCAACAGCTTGATGCCGTCGCTGTCGATGGAGAGGGAGAGCAGCTCGATGCCGCCCGGCCCCAGCAGCCAGCCCATCAGCAGAAACAGCAGGGGGCCGTTGACGAGGCGCGATTCAAAGCGCCCGGCGATCAGGCTGTAGACCAGTAGAAAGGCGGCGATCACCGCCAGGTTCTGGTAAATCAGGGACGCATCCATGCAGCCTCCTGTGGCAGGGTCTCTGTGGTGGGGTCAGTCGGTCAGGCAGTCCGGGTCGAACACGTATTCGCCATCCAGCCAGCGCAGGATCTCGCCGACGCAGGCTTGGTCGCGAAACGGCAGGTAGCGGGCCTTGAGATGGGCCACCTGCTCAGGGGTCAACTGGGCCAGCCCTATGTCCTGAAACAGCGGCAGATCGGCCTGGATCATGGCGGAGATCTGCGGGCCGCAGGTGGCATTGAGGGAGGCGTGCAGCGCCTTGTCCGGATCGTACTGCTTGCCGAGCTTGTAGCTCATCGGCAGGGTGGCCAGCGGCAGCACCGACAGCGCCGCCTGCTTCATGGGGTTGACCGCGTGGCCCGAGGTCAGCTCGGCGAGTTCTGCCGGACGGTTCTCGAAGGCGCGCAGGTGCAAGAAGCTGCTGGCCTTGCTGCCGTCGTTGACCGGGTAGTTGTCCCACAGAAACGGCTTGCGATGCAGCCACTCGGCCACCTGTTTGAGGTGAGCCGCCGGATAGTCGCTGGAGCAGACTTTGGGGCCGGTCCAGAAGATCTCGAAGCGCTTGTCCAGCCCCTGCCCCAGATCCTGCAGATAGTGGGGCGGCATGGCGCCGAACACCTTCTCCAGCACGGGGTCCGTCGAGTAGTAGCTGGGGCAGAACAGCAGTCGGCCGGCACGGGTGTGGGCCGCGATGTCGTGGGCGATGGTGAGCTGCCAGTGGGCGAGATCCGGGGTATCCCCCTTCATGTCGTCAAACAGCACGGCCAGGATGTCGGGTTTGAGCTCCTCCTCGATGAGCCGCACCTTTTCCAGCAGGGCTGGCCGCTGGCGGGCATAGTCGTGGTGAGCGCCCATGGGGCTCAGGCCCACCCCGAAGGCGAGGCCGTTGTCGCGACACTGGCGGGCGAGCTGGCGCAGCGCCTCGAGCTGGGCGGCAGGCCAGGGCTTGGCCCAGTGCTTGCGCAGGTAGCCATCTTCCTTGGGGGCATAGAGATAGAAGCCGTAACCGTGGCGGGGCAGCCACTGGGCATAGCGGGCGCGGGCTTCCCAACTCCAGCCCTTGCCAAAGAAGCCCTCGAGCACCCCCAGCTGGGGCGAAGGGGGTTGCAAGCCGGACAACAGGGTTTGGTAAGGCATAGGTAACTCCCTTCTCGCAGAGGACGAGGCAGACAACGACGATCAGACCGGATCTTCTTCCAGAAAGCGCACCCCGATCTTGCGGGGCTCACCCTCGTCCATTTCGGCCACGGTCCAGATCAGTCCCTGCCATTCGACGTGGTCGCCGACCACCAGATTATCGCCCAACTGGTGGGCAATGAAATGGCCCAGGGTCTGATCCGCCACCTCGCTCACATCCAGCCCGTACAGGGGGGCGAGATCCACCAGGTTGGCGGCCGCCTCCAGCAGGAAGTCGCCGAAGAAGCGCGGGCCCAGATCCTGCTCCGGCGCCTGGCTGAACAGCTGGCCGAGGGCGGGCAGGTCGCGCTCGTGGCCGATGACGCAGAGGATGTCATCGGATTGCAGACAGGTACTGCCCGAGGGGTGCAGCAGCTCCTGATCGCGGAACAGGGCACAGATGCGGGTGCCTTTGGGCATGCGCAGATCTCGCAGCGGCGAGCCGATACACCACTTCTCGTCGCTCAGGCGATAGACGAAGGTCTCCCACTGGGAGTCGAGATCGATCTCGAGCCCGGAGCGGTTGATGGGCGAGGGGGGCGCCGGCACCTCCACCCGCGCTAGCCTGGAGGCCAGCGGCAGCGAGCTGCCTTGCAAGATGAGCGAGACCAGCACCACGAAGAAGGCGACATTGAAGTAGAGCTGGGCGTTGGGCAGCCCCGCCATCATGGGGAACACCGCCAGAATGATCGGCACGGCGCCGCGCAGGCCGACCCAGGAGATGAACCAGCGCTCGCGGGGGGCAAAGTTCTTGAACGGCAGCAGCCCGATCCAGACCGAGATGGGGCGGGCGAACAGGATCATCCACATGGCCAGCGCCAGCGCCGGCAGGGCGATGGGCAGCAGCTTGTGGGGGGAGGCGAGCAGCCCCAGCACCAGAAACATGCCGATCTGGCTGAGCCAGGTCAGGCCGTCCAGCACCGACAAGGTGGTGCTGCGGCTGCGCAGGGAGAGGTTGCCGAGCAAGAGGCCGGTGAGATAGATGGCGAGGATGCCGCTGCCGCCCACCGCCGTGGTGAGGGCAAAGATGAGCAGGCCGCCGCTGACGGTGAGCAGCGGGTAGAGGCCGGGGGCCAGCTTGGCGCTGTTGATGAGCTTCCACAGCAGCCAGCCGCCGCCAAGGCCGATGCCGGCGCCCAGGCCGAACTGCTTGAGCAGTTGCAGCAGCAGAAAGCCGGCGTTGAGGTCCTGCTGGGCACTGGCCAGCACCTCGATTAGGGTGACGGTGAGAAACACCGCCATGGGGTCGTTGCTGCCCGACTCTATCTCCAGGGTGGCGCTGACCCGCTCGTTGAGGCTGCGTCCGCCGAGCAGGGAGAAGACCGCCGCCGCATCGGTGGAGCCGACGATGGCGCCGATCAGCATCCCCTGCATCAGGTTGAGGTCAAACAGCCAGGCGGCGGCGAGGCCCGTGAGGCCGGTGGTGATGGCCACCCCGACCGTGGCCAGCGAGAGCGCGGGCCAGAGCGCCACCCGAAACGAGGAGACCCGGGTGCGCATGCCGCCGTCGAGCAGGATGATGGCGAGCGCCAGGTTGCCCACCAGATAGGCGATGGAGTAGTCGGCGAAGTGGATGCCGCCGGGGCCATCTTCACCGGCCAGCATGCCGACGGCGAGGAAGATCACCAGGATGGGGATACCGAGACGGGAGGAGAGCGCGCTCAACAGGACACTGGCGCCCACCAACAAGGCCGCGACGAGGAAAAAACTGTTGATGGTGACGGCATCCAATGGCGAACTCCTTCTGTCAAAATGCAAATCAGGCACATTATATGCAGTTTGTTGGGCTCGGTGTGGCTTAATTGTGCATTTGTTTGCAGTTTTTTACATTTTTGGTGTCATGGCTGCGAAGGGTTCTGGCCATCAAAAGGGGTGCGTTGGCGTCGCCAGGGCGGCAAGCAACGTGACCATGTTCACAAAGTGGGCAGATAGCGACAGGGGCACCCGTGGGTGCCCCTGTCGGCGGACTCGAGTCAGTCGTCCTCGTCGTCCTTCACTTCCCGGATCTTGTCCTTGTAGCGGGGCAGCTCTTTCTCCAGTCGCTTCATGTCCTTGATGGCGTTGAGAAACAGGCCGAGCAGGAAGAGCAGTGGCAAGCCTATCCAGAGCCAGAGGTTCATGTGCTACTCCTTTCGTCGGTGGCCAGGGTGACATAGCGGGCCAGGATCTCGTCGAGGTTGGCCAGTATGGTCGCCTTGCCTTCAATATCCGCCTGTTGCAGGCAAAGTGCCAGCGCGGCCGGGTCGAGCCGCTGCTCGCGGGACTCAGGCGCAAAGCTGATGTGCCAGGGCTCGTAGGCGACGCCGCTGCCGGCACCGGCCGGTTTGGCATAGGGCAGGAAGAAGCCGAAGTCGTTCATGCGATCTTCAAGCCACTCGCTCAGGTCGGCGAACCAGCCACCGGCTTCATACTCCCAGGGCTCCAGCGCCAGCCTGGTGCCGGCGGGCAGGCAGTCCGGATCGTAGACGTCGAGATCGGTGCCCCAGTGGTGGCGACTGGTGCCGGGCAGGGCGCTCCAGTGCAGGATGGCGTGGAGGCGCTCCTCGTCGCTCAGTTGCAGGGCGTCGATGGGCTGGCTGTGGGCATCGAGCAGCGGTCGTTCGCCGCGCCACTTGCCGTTCCAGATGGCGAGCTGGCGATCAAAACCGCGCCAGCTGGAGGCGGGCTGCAGGTTGAAACCGGCGTGGGCGGCGGCCACCTGCATGTCGTTGAAGGCCGCCGCGGTGGCGGCCGTCAGCCGGTGCGGGCCTTGCCCCACCAAAATGAGGTGACCTTCATCCAACCCCAGCAGTTGCTCCTGGGTCATGCCAGCAACCTCGCGAGCACCCCTTGGTACATGTCTGCCAGCAGATCCAGATCGTCCGCCTTCACGCACTCGTTCACCTTGTGGATGGTGGCGTTGACCGGGCCCAGCTCGATCACTTCGGCGCCGGTGGGGGCAATAAAGCGCCCGTCCGAGGTGCCGCCGGTGGTGAGCAGGGCCGGCTGCTGGCCGTTGACCGCCTCGATGGCGGAAACCGCCGCCGCCAGCAGCTTGCCGGTGTCGGTGAGGAAGGGCTGGCCGGAGAGGGTCCAGTCGATCTGGTAATCCAGACCATGCCTGTCCAGCAGGGCCTGGACCCGCTCGCGGATATCCAGGTCGGTCAGTTCGGTGCTGAAGCGGAAGTTGAACTGGACATGCAATTCGCCCGGAATGACGTTGGAGGCGCCGGTGCCCGCCGAGATGTTGGCGATCTGGAAGCTGGTGGGGGGGAAGTAGGCGTTGCCCTGATCCCACACGGTCGCGGCGAGCTCCGCCAGCGCTGGCGCGGCTTTGTGAATGGGGTTGTCCGCCAGATGGGGGTAGGCGACGTGGCCCTGTACCCCGCGCACCAGCAGATCGCCGGTGATGGAGCCGCGCCGGCCGTTCTTCACCACGTCCCCCACCACGGCGGTGGAGGAGGGTTCGCCGACGATGCACCAGGTGATCTTCTCGTGGCGCGCTTCCAGGGTGTCGATCACCCGGGTGGTGCCGTTGATGAAGGGCCCCTCTTCATCGGAGGTGATGAGGAAGGCGATGGACCCTGTGTGATCCGGATGCTCGGCCACAAAGCGCTCGACCGCTACCACCATGGCGGCCAGCGAGCCCTTCATGTCGGCGGCGCCACGGCCGTACAGCACGCCATCCTGGATGGTCGGCTCGAACGGCGGGGTATGCCATTTTTCCAGCGGACCGGCGGGCACCACGTCGGTGTGGCCGGCGAAGCAGAACAGCGGCCCCTCGCTGCCGCGGCGGGCCCAGAGGTTGGTGGTGTCTTCGAACACCATGGGCTCGATGACGAAGCCGAGCTTGGCGAGGCGCTCCGCCATCAGGGTCTGGCACCCTTCATCCAGCGGGGTAACGGAGGGGCGGCGGATCAGATCCTTGGCCAGTGCGATGACATCCGACATCAGCGTTCCTTAGCAAAAAAGTTTAACGAGAGAAGAGGGATTGGTAGTGATCGGCCTTGAAGCCCAGGGTCAGCTCGCCGTCCCGGTCCAGCAGCGGGCGCTTGATCATGGCCGGGTGCTCCAGCAGCAGGGCGCGCGCCTTGGCGGCGTCGAGCCCCTGTTTGGCCTCGTCCGGCAGGGCGCGGAAGGTGGTGCCTCGGCTGTTGAGCAGCGCCTCCCAGCCGAGCTGGCTCAGCCAGCGGTCGAGGTCGGCCGGATGCAGGCCGTCGGCACGGTGGTCGTGAAAGCGGTAGTCGATGCCGGCCTGCTCCAGCCACTTGCGGGCTTTCTTGATGGTGTCGCAGTTCTTGATGCCATAGAGGGTGGTGGCCATGGGGAGTCCTTGTCTGCGGGCATGGGCCCGGAAAGCCGAAACTTGAGTCCTGAAACGGGAAATCAAGAAGAGGCCCGATTCTGGCATTGTGGCGATCTCAAGGCAACGCCGATGCGCATGGGGGAGGTGGGGCTAGGCGCTGGTCGGGCCTGGGGGGAGGGGAAAAGTGCCCGGCGCGGGACGCGCCGGCGGGCATCAGAGTTCGCTCTGGGTGCGACACCAGAGGTGCAGTTCGGATTCGAACCAGTTGAGCATGGCGTTGTTGTCGTCGCGACGATGACGAATGAGGCTCACTTCGAAGGTGGGCAGGGCGAAGCGGGTCTCGTATTCCACCAGATCCAGCAGCGGCATCAGCGGGCGCAGCACCCGGGCGGGGGAGGTGAGCAGCAGAGGCGCGCACGGCAGGATGAAGGGGGCAGCCAGAAAGCTTTGCACTATCAAGGGGGTGTGCCGGGTCATGCCGTGGGCGGCCAGCAGATCATCGACGATGCCCCTTCGCTGCCGCGGGGGGCGACCAGCAGGTGCTGGGCCTGGGCGAAGGATTCGATGCACAGCACCTGGCCCTGCAGCGGGTGGCTGCGGTGGGCGGCGCAGATCAGCTTGTCCTCGAACAGCGGGATGCGGCGAAAACGGCCGGGCACCTCGTCCTGTTTGCTGATCACCATGCTGATGACCCCTTCGTCGAGCTGGCTCTCGTAGTCCGCATTGAGCGGCACCATGTGGATGCGCAGGTTGGGCGCCTGCTGCTGCAGCCGGGCCAGCAGGCTCGGCATCATCACGTACTCCACATAGGTGTGGGCCCCGATGCGCAGCACCCCCTCGAACTGGGCGGGGTCGAGCTGCTCGGGGGGGCTGAAGGTCTGCTCGATGTCGTGCAGGATCTCCCGCAGCGGCAACAGCAAGGCCTCCGCCCGGGCGGTGGGTTCCATGCCCTGGGGAGTGCGGATCAGCAGGGGATCGTCATAGAGCAGACGCAAGCGGGCCAGTGCCCGGCTGACGGCTGGCTGGCTCATGGCGAGCCGTTCGGCGGCCTTGGTGGTGTTGCGCTCCTCCAGCAGTGCCTTGAGCACCACCAGCAGGTTGAGGTCGACGCCTCGTAAATTCATTCTGTGCATAATGGAATACTAATAAATCATTTCCTTAAGCAGGGCCTTCACTTTAGTCTCATTTCCCGTCGATGGTCAGCATGAAGCTTGGATAAATCAGCGATTTATGCAAACCCATGTTGTCCTGTTACCTCTTTCGCGTGGTGCCGGAGGTGGCAAGATTCGACAGCCTGAACTCTTTACTCTGGTCATCCAGAGCGTTGCTTGCTTAGTACCCGCCGTCTCGGCGGGTTTTTTTTGCCTGCGGTTCAGGAAAAGGGGGCCCAAAGAAGTACAAAACGCGCCGGCGGGCGCGTTATTGTGAGGGGTGGATGACTCAGGGCGCAACCGGCCACTGGTAGTCAAACACCTTGGCACGTTCCCAGGGGGCGTCCGGCAGACTGGAGGAGAGGCCGGTATATTTGCCCACATCGTCCACCACGATGGCGGAGAGGATCGGCAACTGGTGCTCGGTGCAGTACATGCGGATGCGTTGCAGCAGCGTGCGCAGCTCATCCTGGCAATTCTCCAGCCCGGCCTGCCTGGCCAGCTTGGAGTAACGAATGGTGGTGCGTTCCTTTGCAGACTCGACGAGGATGTCCCATAGCTTGTAGTCGCAGGTCGTCATGCCTGCGTTGGCTCGGTCTGTCATAACTCTCTCCGGCGCGAATGGTCGCTGTGTGTCGATGCGCATCTTGGCCAGTTCACTGGCCCCTGACGTTGATCCAAAGCAAAAAAGCCTGAGGTTATTCGCCAGAACGCGTGGCAAAGGGATTCTAAAGGTTTGCCTTTAGTTTAAATTGCTGTTTTTTGTCAAGTGTATAGCATTTTGTTTCATTGGAATGCGGTCAAGCCATCTTTCTTGACGGGGATCAATGGGAAAGCGCGGTCAGACCACTAGATTCCGCTCCTCGATAACTTTATCAGGAGTGAATATTTGGAACTCGTCTTCGTCTTGCTCGTACTGCTGGCCGTGGTCTACGGCATCGTCAAGGATTACAACCCGCAGGCGGTGCTGGCACTGGCCGGCATGGCCATCTTCACCGTCGCCTACTGGCTGGGACTGCACCCCATTCTGCCCGCCGACAAGAGCACCGGCTTCGCCCTGTTCGATCTGTTCGAGGTGTTCAAGGGGATCTTCTCCTACCGGGCGGCGGGCCTCGGCCTCACCATCATGGCGGTGGCCGGCTTTGCCACCTACATGTCCCATATCGGTGCCTCCCAGGCGCTGGTGCGAGTGGCGGTCAAACCGGTGGCGGGCATTCAGTCCAGCTACCTGATGCTGGCCATCTGCTACCTGGTGGCGGTGTTTGTCTCCCTGTTCGTCACCTCCGCCACCGGCCTTGGCCTGCTGTTGATGGTCACCATGTACCCGGTGATGCGCAACCTCGGCATCAGCCCGGCCTCCGCCTGCGGCGTCATCGCCACTTCCCAGGCGTTCGAGATTGGCCCGACCCAGACCAACGCCATCTTCTCCGCCGGCCAATCCGGCATGGATCCCACCAGCTATTTCGTCGACTACCAGATCTGGCTGGTGGCCCCCATGCTGCTGGTGACCATGGTGCTGCACTTCTTCTGGCAGCGGCACTGTGACCGCCAGGATGGCTGGGATCCGGCCCAGCATCGCGGCGAGCACGCCGAGCTGGACGAGAAAGGCACCGAGGCGGTAGCGGCGCCCATCTGGTACGCCCTGCTGCCCATCATCCCCTTCGTGTTGATGATGACCTTCTCCAAGCTGCTGGTGACCACCATCAGCGTCAGTGTGGAGGTGGCCATGCTGCTGTCGGTCTTTATCGGCATGCTGTGCGAGCTGCTGCGTACCCGCTCGGTGCGCACCGCCTTCGCCGGGCTCTCCAGTTTCCTCGACGGCATGGGCAAGGTGTTCGGCCCCGTGGTGGCGCTCATCGTCTGCGCCGAGCTGTTCGCCGAATCCCTCAAGGCCATCGGTGCCATCGACACCCTGCTTCATTCGGCCAGCAATGCCGGCATCGGCAGCGGCCTGATGACGCTGGTGATGGTGGGCCTCATCATGGTTGCGGCGGTCATCATGGGGTCGGGCAACGCGGCGTTCCTCAGCTTCTCGACCCTGGCACCGGCGGTGGCGGCCAAGTTCGGCGTACCGGCGGTGACCATGCTGCTGCCGATGCAGCTCGCCTCCAGCATCGGCCGCACCGTCTCCCCCATCGCGGCGGTGCTGATCGCCTGTGCGGGCATCGCCAAGGTCTCCCCCTTCGTGGTGGTCAAGCGCACCTGCGTGCCCATGGCCGGCGCCCTGGTGACGGCGCTGACCCTCAACTATCTGCTGTTTATGTAACCGGGCGGCGGACGGCACGAGCCGTCCGCCCCTTTCATTCGGCCGTCGGGCGGGAGGTGTGTCCTTCCGTCCCAGGAGATGACAATGACAGACTCTCGCAACGCTTTTTCTCTGGACGCCTACCTGGCGGATCTGGCCCCCCTCATCAATCTCGATTGCGGCACCCGCACCCCGGCCGGGGTGGCGACAGTGGCCGACATCATGACCGAGAAATATGAGGCCATCGGCTGGCAGGTGACTCGCCACCAGTTCGCCGCCGAGTGCGGCCCCTGCCTCGAGGCAACCAATGCGCCGGGGGCGGCTCACTACGACGTGATGCTGGTGGGCCACATGGACACCGTCTTCCCCGAGGGGACGGCGGCCAAGCGTCCGCTGAAAATTGAGGGCAATCAGGCCTTTGGCCCCGGCGTGTCGGACATGAAGAGCGGCCTGCTCTCCACCTGGTATGCCCTCAAGGAGATGGACCCGGCCGTGCTGGCCAAGCTCAAGGTGCTGGTCTGCTGCAACTGCGACGAGGAGATTGGCTCCCCCTGGTCCAAAGAGTGGCTGGTGGAAAAAGCCAAACAGAGTGGCTGCGTACTGGTGGCCGAGGCAGCTCGCCCGAACGGGGATCTCATCAGCGCCCGCAAGGGCAACGCCAAGTACCGCATTACCTTCCACGGCAAGGCCTCCCACGCCGGCTCGGCGCTGAGCGAGGGGATCTCCGCCATCACGGAACTCGCTCATTGGGTGCTCGCCATCAACGAGCAGGTCAACCTCGATACCGGCACCACCATGAACGTGGGGGTGGTGCAGGGGGGGACCGGCGTCAACGTGGTGCCCGACTTTGCCGAGGCGATCGTCGACTTGCGCTTCTGGAGCAATGACGAAGCGGCCGCCGTGCACGAGCGGCTCACCTTCATGGCCAACAACCCCTTCCTCGCCGGTTGCCGGGTCGAGGTGGATCGCCAGAGCTTCAAGCCGGCGATGCGCCCGAGTGGCGACACCGAGGCGTTGATGGCGCTGGTGGCTGCGACAGCGAAAGAGGAGGGGATCTCCTTCAACTGGCTGGAGGCCGGTGGCGGCTCGGATGCCAACTTTACCGCCGCCGCCGGTGTGCCGTCGCTCGATGGCTTCGGCCCCATGGGGGGCGGTTTCCACTCGGAGGCGGAATTCCTGCTGCTGGACAGCATAGCGCCGCGCATCCGCCTGCTGCAGCGGGTGCTGGGCAAGCTGGCCAACTAGGTCAGCGTCAAAGAAAAGCAAAACGGGAGGCCATCGCCTCCCGTTTTTTTATCTGTCCTGCCGGTGCAGAGAGATCGAACAGCGCTGCGCCGCTACCCCTCATCCTCCAGCAGGTAGGCAAGCTGTTGCTGACGGGCCACCTGCCAGTGACCGAGCACCAGCGGCGCCGCAAAGCCGGGGCCGTCGGTCACCATGGTGTGGTACTCCCCCTGCTCGCCGCAGGCATCGAAGCCCCGGCTTGCCGCCAGCTGCTGCAATTCGGCCAGGGTGGCGGTATCGAGCGTGCGCCCCACCCACTCGGGGACCAGCACCCGGGTGTCGACGCAGGAGAGATGGGCGACGATGCCGCGGGTCAGCAGATCCGCCAGCAGCGCCTCGCGGGGTTGTTGCCAGAGCGGGGTGTGAACGGCCAGATCGAGCGGGCGGCAGCGCTCGCGGATCCAGTTCGGTGCGCCCCCCACGCTGTCGATATCGCCGGTGACCACCCCATCCAGGCGCCACTCCTCTTTCAATGCCGCCAGCGCCCGCTCATAACCGAGATCGAACGGCGCTTTTATGGTGATCAGCAGATGGGGCAGCCCGAGAGCCGCCGCCTGCCGACGCACCTGTGACAGGGGATGGGCCAGAAAGCGGGGTTCGGGCGGGGCAAAGGTGGCCAGTGCCACTACCTGATGACCCGCCTCGCGGGCATGACAGAGGGCCTGCATGGCATCCTTGCCGCCGCTCCAGAGCACGATGACGCGAGACATGGGGGAGATTCCGCAAAGAAAAGAGGGGCCATGCTACCCAGAGTGCGGGCAGTTGGCAAAACGGGATGGGGCAGGGCACAAAACAGCAGGCCCCCGGGTGGGGGCCTGCTGAACTGGCTAAGCGGTGCCTGTTGCTTAGAGCAGTATGTTGGTCAGCAGATAACCCAGGGTACAGGAGGTGGCGACCCCGATCAGACCCGGAATGATGAAGCTGTGGTTGATGATGAACTTGCCGATGCGGGTGGTGCCGGAGCGGTCGAAACCGATACAGGCCAGATCGCTTGGGTAGGTCGGCAGCACGAAGTAGCCGTAGCTGGCCGGCAGGAAGGCGATCAGCAGTTTCGGCTCGACACCCAGCGCCAGCCCCATGGGGGCGATGGCGGTCAGTGCGGCGGCCTGGCTGTTCACCAGCTTGGAGATGAGGAACAGCACCAGGGCATAGGTCCAGGGCTGGGCCTGCACCACGTGGGCCAGGGTCTCTTTGAGCAGCGGCATGTGGGCCTGGAAGAAGGTTTCGCTCATCCAGGCGACCCCGAATACCGAGAAGATCGCCACCATGCCGGCCTTGAACACGGCGCCGTTGGAGATGTCACCCGGTTTGACCTTGCAGCGCATCAGGATGATGGCGCCGGCGATCAGCATCATCATCTGGATCACCAGGTTCATGGAGAGCGGGCCTGTCTTGCCACCCATCTCGAACACCGGGCGCAGGGAGGCGTCGGCCCCCAGCACGACCACGGCGGCGATGGCGGCGAAGAAGATCCAGGTCGACCAGTAGGCCTCTTTCGGGAACTTGGTGTTGAGCAGGGTCTCACCGCCGCCGTAAACGAAGGCACGCTGCTCCGGATCCTTGATCTTGGCCTGGAACTCTTCGTCCTTGTCCAGATCCTTGCCGCGACGCAGGCTCCAGAGGGCCGCGACTATGACCCCGGTCAGCGAGGAGGGGATGGCGATCATCAGGATGTCGAGCAGGCTGTAGGCCTGACCGATGCCATGACCGGCCGCCAGGATGGAGACCATGGAGACCACGGCCACTGACACCGGCGAGGCGCAGATCGCCATCTGGGAGGCGACGGAAGCCACCGCCATCGGCCGTTCCGGGCGGATGTTCTTCTGCAGCGCGATGTCGGCGATGATGGGGAACATGGTGTAGACCACGTGGCCGGTACCGCACAGGAAGGTGAGGGTCCAGGTGGTGAGCGGCGCCAGCAGGGTGATGTACTGGGGGTGGCGGCGCAGCAGGCGCTCGGCCACCTGCATCATCAGGTTGAGACCGCCAGCGGTCTGCAGGGTGGCGGCGCAGCCGATCACCGCGAGTATGGTCAGCATCACCTGCACCGGCGGTTCGCCCGGGGTGAGACCGAACACGAAGGTCAGCAGGAACAGACCGATGCCGCTGATGAGACCCAGCCCCATGCCCCCAAACCGGGTACCCAGCAGCAAGCAGCCGAGTACCACCAAAAATTCCATCAAGATCATTCCATTACCTCGCGTTATTTAATCCATGTCTGTGCTGTGTTGGGCTCATGGACCGGGATTGTCTGTTTTTTATTTAGCCCTAAAGGGTTAGTGGTTATTGTGCCTGCCAAAAAAGGGCAAAAATTTGAGGTACTTCAATAACTCATCGCTTTTTGATTTAACGTCATAAAAACCACGTATTAACGTTTTTGTTATTTTGCGGGCAATAAGTGGCAGCGTATGGGGCTCAACGGCTGGCGCGGGGCGGGTGTGTCAGCAAGGGGGCATGACGGAGGGCGGCAAGAGTGATTAATTGTGGTGCTGGCAAGGCCGTCCGGCCGCCGAACGGGCAACAAAAAGCCGACCCTGAGGTCGGCTTTTAAGGCAAAGTCCTGTAATCAGAACTCGGCGGTGCGCGGGGTGCGCGGGAAGGGGATCACGTCGCGGACGTTGCCCATGCCGGTCACGTAAACCACCAGGCGCTCGAAGCCCAGACCGAAGCCGGAGTGCGGCACGGTACCGTAGCGGCGCAGGTCGCGATACCACCAGTAGTCTTCCTTGTTCAGACCCATCTCGGCCAGACGGGCATCCAGCACGTCCAGACGCTCTTCACGCTGGGAACCGCCGATGATCTCGCCGATGCCCGGGGCCAGTACGTCCATGGCGGCGACGGTTTTGCCGTCGTCGTTGAGGCGCATGTAGAAGGCCTTGATGTCTTTCGGGTAGTTTTTCACCACCACCGGGGACTTGAAGTGCTCTTCGGCCAGGTAGCGCTCGTGCTCGGAGGAGAGGTCGATACCCCAGGAGACCGGGAACTCGAAGCTCTTGCCGCAGTTTTTCAGCACTTCGATGGCATCGGTGTAGTCAATCTGGGCGAAGTCGGAGGCGACGAAGCGCTCCAGACGACCGATGGCGTCCTTGTCCACGTGCTGGGCGAAGAACTCCAGATCGTCGCGGCGCTCGGCCAGCACGGCGTTGAAGACATACTTCAGCATGGCTTCGGCCAGGGCGGCGTTGTCTTCCAGATCGGCGAAAGCCACTTCCGGCTCCACCATCCAGAACTCGGCCAGGTGGCGGCTGGTGTTGGAGTTTTCGGCGCGGAAGGTGGGCCCGAAGGTGTAGACCTTGGACAGCGCACAGGCGTAGGTTTCGACGTTGAGCTGGCCGGATACGGTCAGGAAGGTCTCTTTGCCGAAGAAGTCCTTGTCATAGTCCACCTTGCCTTGCGGGGTGCGCGGCAGGTTTTCCATGTCCAGGGTGGAGACGCGGAACATCTCGCCGGCGCCTTCGGTGTCGGAGGCGGTGATGAGCGGCGCTGCGATCCACAGATAGCCCTGCTCGTGGAAGAAGCGGTGGATGGCCTGGGAGAGGCAGTTGCGTACCCGGGTCACGGCGCCGACGATGTTGGTGCGGGCGCGCAGGTGGCCCTGCTCGCGCAGGTATTCGATGCTGTGACGCTTGGCAGACATGGGGTAGGTGTCCGGATCTTCGACCCAGCCCACCACCTTGACGTCAGTGGCCTGCAGTTCGAACGCCTGGCCGCTGCCCTGAGACTCGACTACCAGGCCGGTCACTTCCACCGAGCAAGCCGTGGTCAGACGCAGCACTTCATTCTCGTAATTGGCCAGGGTATTGGGGACGACTGCCTGTACCGGATGGAAACAGGAGCCATCGGAGATGGCCAAAAATGAGATCCCCGCCTTGGAATCGCGGCGGGTCCGGATCCACCCTTTGACTGTCTGGGTGGTGCCGACCGCATACTTACCGGTCAGCACATCTACTACGGATGCGTGCGTCATCGAAATATTGTCTCCAGCTTGTTCTTGCAGCGCTATTTGCAACACTTGGGGTCTGGCCCGGGCAATCTTGGCCCATCATGGCAGACTAAGCCGTCAATCTTACCCGCGCAGGTTTGATAAACAAGCAAAAATGTCGGACTCTGGGGGGATTTCGGCGCCTATCGGCGGATTGGCAGGCCAGTTGGACAGGGGATAAGCGTGAAAGAGCGGCGACGGGGGCCGGACCGGCTGACACGGGTGTTGCAGGGGCTGGTGATGCTCTGCTGGGGCGGCTTCATCGGTCTGCTCTCCCTCTACCACTTCGCCAGACCTCAGACGGCCTACGGTTTTCTGGTCTATGGCGGAGTCAGGGTACGCCAGAGCTGGGATCCCCTGCTCACCCCCTGGCTGCTGCACGGGCTCTGGGGATGCTGCCTGCTGACCCTGGCGGTGCTGCTGGCGGAGCGCCGACGCTGCCGGCGGCAGGAGGACACGGGGCGGGTGCACCTGACCATCTTGCTGCTGATCCTGATGGCCAGTCTGCTGTTCTACTACCTGGGCTAGTCCTCTTTTCTTCTCTCTGTCGCCTTCTGCTCGCTCCCCTCCACCGGCGCGGCGGGTCGTTTGCCGAGCTGACGCTCCACGCTGTCGAGCATCTGGTTGTAGGCGAGCGCCACCCGGCCAATCTCGTCCCCTTCATCCCCTTCCAGCCGGTGGCCGAAGTCGTGCAGGTCGGTGGCCTCCTCCATGGAGCGGGTCAGCTGGTTGAGGGGGCGGACGATCCAGGTGCGGATGACCCAGAGGGTCAGCAACAGACCCAGGCCGAAGATGACGGTGAGGCTCAGCGCCGAGGTGAGGATGTTCTGCTCGACCCGGGTAAACAGGGTGTCGAGGGAGTAGTCAAAGCGCACCGCCCCCAGCACGGTATTCTCCGGCACCAGGTGGCAGCTGGTGCAGTCGGTGCCGCGAAAATCCTTCTTGGCCAGCAGCGGGCGGGTCACCACCAGCTTGCTGTGCATGCCGTCGTGCACCACCTCCAGGCTGCCCTTGCCGGCCAGTGCCAGCTCATCGAACCTGTCCTTGGGCTGCTCGCTCTGGTGGCCAGCTCCGTACTGCTTGCTCACCGCCTCGCTGCGCACGATGCGGGCATCCTCCACGTGGGCGTGCTCGAGAAACTTGCCGCGCAGGGTGTCACGGGCATCCATCTTGCCGGTCAGCATCAGCATGTTGAGGCCGTCGAAGTAGGCCTCGGTCTGCTCGCGGCTCTGCTCCTTGATGAGGGTCAGGATCAGGTCGCGTTCGCGCACCGCCTGGTAGGCGGCGGAGAACACCAGCACCATGGAGAAGATGAACAGCAGGAAGAAGTTGATTTTGGCAGCAATGGAGAGGCGCATGGGAACGGTACATCTGTTGGGTAAAACCCGCGCAGTCTACGCGTCTTGGCCGCCCGGGTCTGGTGTCTCGCTCACATTCTGATGAAAAAGAGTCAAAAGACCCTGCCTGGTCGGGCAGGGCCTGCCACGTCTGACTCAGAACTCGCCGCTGTGGATGGCGGCGGTGATGGCGTTGGTCAGCACGGTTAATTGTGCCGGGCTGATGACGAAGGGGGGCATCAGATAGACCAGTTTGCCAAACGGGCGGATCCAGGCACCCAGTTCGACGAACTTGCGCTGGATGCGCGCCACGTCCACCCGCTCCTTCATCTCTACCACCCCGATGGCGCCGAGTACCCGCACATCCGCCACCGCCGGGTGCAGGGTCAGCGCCACCAGTTCGGTTTTGAGTTGGTGTTCGATGGCGCACACCCGCTTCTGCCACGGCGAGGCCAGCAGCAGATCGATGGAGGCGTTGGCCACGGCGCAGGCCAAGGGGTTGCCCATGAAGGTCGGCCCATGCATGAAGACGCCCGCCTTCCCGTCACACACGGTGCGAGCCACATGCTCGGTCGTGAGCGTGGCCGACAGCGTCAGGTAGCCGCCGGTGAGCGCCTTGCCCAGACACATGATGTCGGGGCTGATGCCGGCCCAGTCGCAGGCAAACAGCTGGCCGGTGCGGCCAAAGCCGGTGGCGATCTCGTCGGCAATCAGCAGCAGGCCGAACTCGTCACACAGGGCCCGTACCCACTGCAGGTAGCGGGGATGATAGAAGCGCATGCCGCCTGCGCCCTGCACGATAGGCTCGAGCACGATGGCGGCGATTTCCTCGTGGTGGTCCGCCACCAGGGTGGCGAGCTCCACCACGCACTGCTCGTCCCACTCGGCGTGGAAGCGGCAACTCGGCGCTTCGACAAAATGGTGCTCGGGCAGGAAGCCCTTGTAGAGCTCGTGCATGCCGCCATCCGGATCGCAGACGCTCATGGCGCCGAAGGTATCGCCGTGATAGCCGCCGCGCAGGGCGACAAACTTGGCCCTGGGCGTCCCCTTGGCATGCCAGTACTGCTGCGCCATCTTGAGCGCCACCTCTACCGCTACCGAACCCGAGTCCGCCAGAAACACCCGATCCAGCCCAGCCGGGGTGATCTCCACCAGCTTGCGGCACAGATCGACGGCGGGGGCGTGGGTGAGGCCGCCAAACATCACGTGGGACATCTTGCCGAGCTGGGCAGTGGCGGCCGCATCGAGCTCCGGTACCTGATAGCCATGCACGCAGGCCCACCAGGAGCTCATGCCATCCACCAGTTCGCAGCCGTCGCTGAGGGTGAGGGTCACTCCCCTGGCACTGGCCACTTCATAGCAGGGCAGGGGATGGGTGAGGGAGGTATAGGGGTGCCAGACGTGGTGCAGGTCGAATTCTTGATTGGTCATTTTATATTCTGTTGTCAATTGGTTTGATCTGGTCGGTGTTGACAGTCTACGCGCGCTCTCTACACTAGCCAACAATTTCAGCCACTTGGCTGCGTGCAACCCGACTCGGGTGCAGGCCGGGTGGCGGCTTCTGCGTTTGCCCATGCAAGCTGGCGGCGCAGGATCCCACTTATAACAATTGGAAGCCATGTATGAATGCTGTCACCGCGGGCGCTCACGCCCTTCGTCACGACTGGACCCTCGCCGAGGTTCAGGCCCTGTTTGCCCTGCCATTCAACGATCTGCTGTTCCAAGCCCAGACCGTGCACCGCGCCCATTTCGATCCGAATGAAGTACAGGTGAGCACCTTGCTCTCCATCAAGACCGGTGCCTGCCCGGAGGATTGCAAGTACTGCCCCCAGAGCGCCCGTTATCACACTGGCCTTGAGGCCGAGCGGCTGATGGAGGTGGAGAAAGTGCTGGAGCGGGCCCGCGAAGCCAAGGCCAACGGCTCGTCCCGTTTCTGCATGGGGGCCGCCTGGCGCAACCCCAAAGAGAAGGACATGCCCTATATCCTGCGGATGATCGAAGAGGTACGCGGGCTCGGCATGGAGACCTGCATGACGCTCGGGATGCTCACCGCCGATCAGGCGGCGCGCCTCGGTGCCGCCGGCCTTGACTACTACAACCACAACCTCGACACCTCGCCGGAGTTTTACGGCGACATCATCACCACCCGCACCTATCAGGATCGGCTCGATACCCTGGAGCATGTGCGCGGCGCCGGCATGAAGGTCTGCTCCGGCGGTATCGTCGGCATGGGCGAGCAGGCAAAAGATCGGGCGGGCCTCTTGATGGCGCTCGCCAACCTGCCGCGCCACCCGGAGAGCGTGCCCATCAACATGCTGGTCAAGGTGAAGGGAACGCCGCTGGAGAACCAGGAGAACCTCGATCCATTCGAATTCATCCGCACCATCGCCGTGGCGCGCATCATGATGCCGGCTTCCCACGTGCGCCTCTCCGCCGGGCGGGAGAAGATGAACGAGCAGATGCAGGCCATGTGCTTTATGGCGGGGGCCAACTCCATCTTCTACGGCTGCAAGCTGCTGACCACCCCCAATCCGGACGAGAACAGCGACATGCAGCTGTTCAAGCGGCTCGGCATTCGCCCCGCCCAGCGGGCCCAGAAGCCGGATCAAGTTCAGGAAGAGGAGCTGCTGGCCGAGGTGAGTCGCCAGAGCGAGCCCGCCGAGATGTTTTATGACGCCACCCGCCCCCGTGCTGGGGCCGCTCGGTCATGAACGGCCCTGCAGCAACGGGCCCCTTTGGGTTGAGCGCGGCGCTCTCCGAACGCGAGCAGGCGGGCCTGCTGCGCAGCCGCATCGCGATCGACGGGGCGAGTGGCGGACGGCTCAGGGTGGCGGGGCGCGATTACCTCAACTTTTCCGCCAACGACTATCTGGGGCTGGCCGATCACCCCGCCATCAAGGTCGCCTTCCAGGAGGGCATCGAGCGCTATGGTGCGGGGGCCGGTGCCTCGCCGCTGGTGACCGGTTACAGCCGGGCCCACCAACAGCTGGAAGAGACCCTTGCTGACTGGCTCGGGGTGGAAGCGGTGCTGCTGTTCAACTGCGGCTTTTCCGCCAATCAGGCGGTGCTCAAGGCCCTGCTCGGCAAGGATCACCTGCTGTGGCAGGACAGACTCAACCACGCCTCCCTGCAGGAGATGGGCAGCCAGCTCCCCTGCAAGATGAAGCGCTTCGGCCACAACGACATGGCGGCCCTTGAGCGTCAACTTGAGCCAAATAGCGGGCTTATCGTCTCGGAGGGGGTGTTCAGCATGGACGGGGATCAGGGCCCCTGGCGCGAGCTCGCAGCTCTGGCTGCCACAAGCGGCAACTGGCTGATGATTGACGATGCCCACGGCCTCGGCGTGCTGGGGCCACAAGGGCGCGGCACCCTGGCGGCGCAGGGGGTTGCTCCTGCCAGCGTACACATCCAGATGGGCACCTTTGGCAAGGCGCTCGGGGTGGCTGGCGCCTTTGTGGGCGGCAGCCGCGAGCTGGTGGCGTACCTGGTCAACTTCGCCCGCCACTACGTCTACAGCACCCATATGCCGGCTGCCCAGGCCTGCGCGGTGCGCCAGAGCATCGCACTGGTGCGCGCCGCCGACGAGGCCCGCGCCCAGCTTGGCCAGCTGATCACCCGTTTTCGGCAAGGGGCGCAGGCGCTGGGTTGGCAACTTGGGGCCAGCACTACCCCCATCCAGCCGCTGCTGGTGGGGGAGAGCATCGCCGCCCTGCAACTGGCCGAGCGGCTGCGCGAATGCGGCGTCTGGGCCGGCGCCATCCGCCCGCCCACGGTACCGGTGGGCACGGCGCGGCTGCGCATCACCTTGAGCGCCGCTCACAGTGAACAGGATGTGGATCGCTTGCTCGATGCCCTCGGCCCCTGCCCGGTGGGCGACGAAAGAGGAGGCATCCATGCTGCATGAGCGTTTTCAGGCGGTCAACAAGGCCCAGCTTGCCCGCCGTTTCGGCGCCGCCGCCCGTCACTACGACGCCCACGCCCGCTTCCAGCAGGAGGTGGGGCAGGCACTGCTGGAGCGCATGCCGGACAGGCAGGTTGGCACAGATCTGACAGTGAGCGGGCTGGATCTGGGCTGCGGCACCGGCTTCTTCCTGCCGGCGTTGGCCGGGCGTTGCAGCGAGCTGACCGGGCTGGATCTGGCTCCCGGCATGCTGGCGCAGGCCGCCCTTCGCGGCAGCGGCGCCCGCCTGCTGTGCGGCGATGCCGAGCAGCTCCCCTTTGCCGACGAGACGTTTGATTGGGTCTTCTCCAGCCTGGCGCTGCAGTGGTGCGAGCGACCGGCCCAGGCCTTCGCCGAGCTGCACCGGGTGCTCAAACCCGGCGGCCGGCTGCTGTTCTCCACCCTGCTGGCCGAGTCGCTTTGGCAATTGCGTGAGGCCTGGCGCACGGTTGACGAGTGTGATCATGTCAATCGCTTCCTCAGCCTGCCACAATTGCAGCATGCCATTGCCGCCGGTGGTTTTGCCGCCCCGGTGCTGGAGAGCCTGACCTGGTCGCTCGCCTACCCCGAACTCAACGGCTTGCTGCGCGATCTCAAGGGGATCGGCGCCAGCCAGGTCAATGACGAGCGTCATACCGGACTTAGCAGTCGCCAGCGTCTGCAGCGCCTGAGCCAGGCCTATGAAGCCCATCGCCAACCGGACGGCCTGCTGGCCGCCAGTTATCAGGTGTGCCTCGGCCAGCTGATCCGCCGTTAACCGGTCTCATGGGCCGAGAGAATTGAGAAGCCGCTGCCCGCCATCGCGAGCCCGGGCAGCTGCCCCGTATTGAGGAGTCATCATGGTTAAATCCTTCTTCGTCACCGGCACCGATACCGATGTGGGCAAGACGCTGGTCGCCCGCACCCTGTTGCTGGAATTCGCCGCACACGGTATTCGCTGCGCCGGTTACAAGCCCATCTCAGCCGGCTGTGCCCGCACCCCGGACGGGCTGCGCAATCTTGATGCCGTGCTGCTGCAGGAGGCGGCGAGCCTGCCGCTGCCCTACGATCTGGTCAATCCCTACGCCTACGAGCCGCCCATCGCGCCCCATATCGCCGCCAGCGAAGCGCGCGATGCCATTACCCTGAAGGGGTTGTCGGACGGGCTGCGCCAGATTGAACAGGCGGGGGCCGAGCTGGTGGTGGTGGAGGGGGCGGGGGGCTGGTTCCTGCCGCTGGATCGCAAACATCTGCTGTCGGACTGGGTCAAGCAGGAGAACATGCCGGTGATCATGGTAGTGGGGGCCAAACTGGGCTGTCTCAACCATGCCCTGCTCACCTTCGCCGCCATTCGCAACAACAACCTGCCGGTGGCGGGCTGGGTCATCAACCGGCTGCACGGCTCCATGAGCCACTATCAGGAAAATCTGGACACCCTGCGGGGCTTGCTGCCGGCTCCGTTTTTGGGTGAAATACCCTTTGTAAACAATCCGCTCGAGGCTGATCTGCGCGGGCGACTCGACATTTCGCCCCTGCTCTGAATCCGACATTCAGCGAACATTCATAGAAACTGTCTATTATGCGTGACAGGTGTGGCCCGACCGGCAGCGAGCTGGTGACGGGCCACGCGTCCATATCTCACAAGGAGTCAATATGAAGCGAATTATGCTATTCCTGGTGACCAACCTGGCCGTCATGCTGGTGCTGGGGGTGGTACTCAATATCCTGTTCTCGGTTCTGGGGATCAACAAGTCCAGCATTTCCGGTCTGTTGGTGTTCTGCGCCGTGTTCGGTTTTGGGGGTTCCTTTATCTCCTTGCTGATGTCCAAGTGGATGGCCAAGCGCAGCTATGGTGTCCAGGTCATCGAGCAACCCCGTAACGAGACCGAGCACTGGCTGGTCAGTACCGTGGCCCGTCAGGCCCGTGAAGCGGGCATCAAGATGCCGGAAGTGGGGATCTACGACTCCCCCGAGATGAACGCCTTCGCCACCGGCGCCCGCCGTGACGACTCGCTGGTCGCCGTGTCGTCCGGTCTGCTCTACAGCATGAGCCGTGACGAGGCGGAAGCCGTGCTGGCCCACGAGGTGAGCCACGTGGCCAACGGCGACATGGTGACCCTGACCCTGATCCAGGGGGTGGTGAACACCTTCGTGATGTTCTTCGCCCGCATCGTGGCTGGCGTCATCAGCAACTTCTTCAGCTCCAACAATGACGAAGAGAGCAGCAGCACCGGCGGTTTTGCCTACATGATCACCGTGTTCGTGCTGGAGATGCTGTTCGGCGTGCTGGCCTCCATCATCGTCATGTGGTTCAGCCGTCAGCGTGAATTCCGCGCCGACGCCGGTGCCGCCAAGCTGGCCGGTCGCGACAAGATGATCGCCGCGCTGCAGCGCCTCTCCCGCGGTGCGGAGCCGCAGCTGGAAGGCTCCATGATGGCGTTCGGCATCAACGGCAAGCGTTCCATGAGCGAGCTGTTCATGAGCCACCCGCCCATCGAGCAACGCATCGCCGCCCTGCGCGGTTAAGCGTACCGTACCAATGAAAACGGCTGCCCTCGGGCAGCCGTTTTGCTTTGTGCGCTTTGCGCTACAGCTTGAAGTGGGCCATCTCCTGGCGCAGCAGCCGTGACAGCTGCTTGAGCTTGGCCGCCTCCTGCGAGACGTGGCGGGCTGCGTCCCCCGACTGCTCGGAGAGGGAGGTGATGTTGCCGACGGTGGAGACCACCTCGTTGGCAGCAGTGGACTGTTCGCGCAGGGTGTGGCTGATCTCCCCCATCAGGCCGGTCAGGTTGGATGCGTGGTTCTGGATGCTGGCGATGGCCTCGCCGGTCTGGCTGGCCAGGCTCACCCCGCGGGAGACGTTGTTGACCGTGTTCTCCATGCTGCGGATGGAGGCATCCGCCCCGCTCTGGATCTTGCCGATCATGCCGGTGATCTGCTGGGTGGAGGCGGCCGAGCGGCTGGCGAGGTTGCGCACCTCGTCGGCCACCACCGCGAAGCCGCGGCCCTGCTCGCCGGCCCGGGCCGCCTCGATGGCGGCGTTGAGCGCCAGCAGGTTGGTCTGATCGGCGATGCCGCGGATCACCTCGATGATCTCCGAGATCTGCTGGGTGTGGCTGTTGAGATCCGCGATGCTGCTGGCGGCGTTGGAGACGGTATCCGAGATGCTCTGGATGCTGTCGAGGGTCTGCTTGATGACCCCGGAGCCTTCCGCCAGGGTGTTGGCGGAGACCTTGCTCAGCTCGTCGGCGTGGGTGGCGTTGTCAGAGAGGTGGCTGATGCTCACCACCAGCTCCTCGATGGCGGCCGCCATGGTCTGGGTGCTGGTCTGCTGGGAGGTGGCGAACTGGGCTGTCTGCTCCGCTATCTGGGCGATGCTGTCGGCCGAACCGGAGAGCTCCTCGCTGGAGTGGGAGACCTGGGCGATGATCCCCTTGAGGGTGCCCTGCATGGTGGCGAGCAGGCCGATCAGGCTCTCCTTGGCACCGGCCGGCACCTTGATCGGCTGGGAGAAGTCCCCCTCGGCCAGGTGGTTGAGATCGCTTCTGAGCTGGTCGACCGAGGTGCCGACCAGGTCGAGCAGCGCCTTGTAGGTGCGCCAGAGGAAGAACATCAACACCAGGCCGAGCGCGATGAACAGGTAGCGCAGCATGGCGGACTGGCTGGCGGCATCGTCCACCGCTTGCTGGGTGCGGTGTTCCATCAGGACGTAGAAGTCGTCGATGGGGGACATGATGCGCCCCTTGTTCTGGTGATAGGCCTTGTCATGCATCATGGCGATGGCCTTTTGCTGGTTGGCGACCAGATCGCCGTCCGTCTGCTGCACCAGCTTGAAGGCGGCTACCTCGGTGTTGACCAGAGCATCCGAGTTGTTCTTGGCCTCGTTGAGCTTGGCCAGCTCCTCTTCGGTAAAGCCGGTGTCCTTCATCAGGTCGATGAGGCCACGGCGCACCTGGCTGTCGGGCCGCGGGTTCTGGCCGTTGGCGGCGACGAAGTCCCAGTAGATGCGGTTGTAGCCCTGCGGCCGGTTCTGCTCCCCGTTGCGAATGGCCAGGATCCGCATGTACTGCTGTTCGTAGGCCGGATCCTTGGTGATCACGTAGGTGCGGCCGAGGCGGGTCAGGTCGTCGGAGGATTGCCGCAGTTCATCGGCCAGCAGATAGGATTGATAGCGTTGCTGATAGCTCTGCTCGAGTTGCGTTCCTGACCAGCTGTAGGCAAAAAATACCAGCGACAGCAGGATCAGGGTGACGACGGAGAGCAGCAGGTTGAGCTGAAAGGCGGGTCTGTTCTGTTCCATGGTTTGAGCGTCCTTATTCTCACCGGATAACCCCCTTGGTCAGACGGCAAAGGCCGCTACGTCGGAGGGGTTTTGTTGTTGTTGCTGTGAGTATAGGAGCGGGGCCCGGCAAGGTTACGGGGGTTTGGAGAAAAGGTGGAGGCGAGGGAAAACGTACCGAAACAGATAGAAAACGGCCGGGAGCGGGCGCCCGGCCGGTGGGGTTATCGCTGCTCGATCACCTTATTTGATGACAAGGTCGGTGAGCGGTACGGCGCAGCAGGTGAGGATCTTGCCCTCGGCCCGTTCGGCGGCGGTGATGGCCGGGGCATCGGGGTGATCCACCTCGCCCGCGAGCAGGGTCTGCTTGCAGCTGCCGCAGATGCCGGCGCGGCAGCTCCAGGGCAGATCCACCCCTTGCTTGTGGGCTTGATCCAGCACTGTGCCCTGATTGTTGCCGGCAAAACTCTGCTTGCCGATGCGCAGTTGCACCGCCTGGTGGGGGCGCGCCACCGAGAGGATGGCGCCGCCAAAGCTCTCCTGGCGGATCCGCTCGGCGGGCACGCCAAGGGCGGTCAGCCTGGCGGCCGCATCGGCCATAAAGCCGTGGGGGCCACAGATAAACACCTCCCGTTCGGCGAGCGCCTTGACCTGTTTGAGGTGCTCATCGCCGAGCCGTCCCTTGAGCCCCTGCCAGTGCGTATCCGGCTGGCTCAGGATCAGGGTGAGGGTCATCCCCTGCTGCGCCAGGGCGTGCAGTTCGGCGGCGGCGGGAATATCCGCCTCGCTGCGGCACAGGTGCATAAAGTGCACATCGCCGAGCTCCCCACGCAAGGCCAGAGTGCGGCCAATGGAGAGCATGGGTGTGACCCCCGAGCCTGCCGAGAGCAGCAGCAGGGTGCGCCCGGTGCCTAGGTGAAACTCGCCGGCCGGTGCCGCGGCCAGCAACCGGTCACCGGGTTGCAACTGCTGGTGCAGCCAGTGGGAGATGCGGCCGCCCCCCACCTTCTTGACGCTGATGCTGTAACGCTCGGGCCGCTCCGGCGTGGAGCTCAGGGTATAGCGGCGCTGCAGACGCTCGCGCCGCAGACCCAGGCCAATGTCCAGGCTGATGGGCAGATGCTGGCCCGGCAGATAGTCGGGCAGCGGCTCGCCATCGGCCGCCTCGAACCAGAAGGTCTCCAGATCCCGCGCCAGCGGCTCGCGGGCCACGCACACCAGCTCCCGTTTTTTCGGGGCCGCGTTGGGGTAGACGGGGGCGCGGGCGCGCTCCAGCACCTCGATCTCGCTGCCCGCCTCAATCCAGCCCTCGTTGAGGGCCACCAGGTTCTGGCCGAAGTAGACCTCGCCATCCTCGCCGCGCCGATAACGGGTGAGGGTAGCCAGCGGCTCCTTGAGGGCATTGAAGCGATCCGTGCCCGGCTCCACCGTAGTCATGATGCAGCGGCTGCAGGGCTTGGCGACCCGAAACTCCACCTCGCCGATGCGGATCCGCCTCCAGCCGTCTTCTTCGAAGGGGAGGGTGCCGCTTGCCACCAGGTTGGTGCGAAACTGGCTCATCTGGTGCAGCGCGTCGGATCTCAGGTTGAGATCCTCAAGCGAGGCCTGGCTTATCAGCAGCAGCGGATAGCCGTCGGCAAAGCTGACCCGGGTGCCGGTCTTCTCCCGAAAGCGGGCGGACTCTTCACCGAGCCAGAGCAGCTGAACCGGCTCCCCCGCCACCTGGCTCAGCCACTGATTGGCCTGGGGCTGGGTCTGCAGGGCGCTGAAGCTGTCGCTCCAGACTCCGGTGGCCCTAGGCGTGCGGGAAAACTCCTGCTCTTGCAGGATGAGAGGGTCAAGGCCCGGATAGCGCAGCTGCAGACCGCCCTCGATGGGGGTGGCCACTACCTGCTGCAACTGGGGATGGGTGCGGGCGGTGATGAAGCTGCCGTCCGGCTTGACCACCATGTAGCGGCGATCCCCCTGCAGCCCCTCTTCGGTGACCAGGGCGCGGGTCAGTGGCATGCCTGCCGTCGACTTGATGGGGTAGAGATGAATGCTGGCGAGCTTGGGCATGGCCGGGTCCTTGTGCTGTGGTGGTTCCAGTGCAGGAGACAAGATAGCGGGAGCTGTTCCGTGCAGCAATCGTTGCAGGAGGGGGGCCTGATGCGGCCGGCTCACGGGGCCAGAGAACGGCGTGGCGTTGCTTGCGGGGCGCGAGCCCGAGCGGTGACTCCTGCAGACGGGCAAGATGTTACACGGGTCACGTTGTGCACTCCATACCTCATAAAGTGCAACATTTTTTGATCCTGATCCGTCATTCGGTACACAAATCAGTCCATTATCGAGTCAGCTTCCAGTTTCTAACGCTTTCGCTTCTTCCCCCTCCGGCCACCGTCTGCCCAGGCAAAACGGTATCAAGCGCCATCGGATGGGGCCTGTCACACAAAAAGAAGAAAGCAATGTATGAGCAAACAACTGGATATGACCCCACAGCCGGATCTCTCCCAGAAAACGGGAACAGGCCCGGTCCGTACTCGGCTACCCGTTTGGCGGCCGGCCCTGCCACCTTGCAACCATGCCTGCCCGGCTGGCGAGAACATCCAGGCCTGGCTTGCCCTGGCCGAAGCGGGCCGCTTTGAGGCGGCCTGGCAACGACTGATCGAAGAAAATCCCCTGCCTGCAGTCCACGGGCGGGTCTGTTATCACCCCTGCGAAACGGCCTGCAACCGCGCTCAGGTGGATGATGCCGTCTCCATTCACGCCATCGAGCGCTTCCTCGGCGACGAGGCGCTGGCCCGTGGCTGGCAGCCTGCTCCCCCCGCGCCCGCCAGCGGCAAGAAGGTGCTGGTGATCGGTGCCGGCCCCTCCGGCCTCTCTTGTGCCTGGCACCTCAACCGGCTCGGCCATCAGGTAGAGATCCGCGAGGCGGGCCCGCTCGCCGGCGGCATGCTGCGCTTTGGCATTCCCGCCTACCGCCTACCCCG
Organism: Aeromonas sp. 1805; assembly: GCF_013085525.1. Lineage (NCBI taxonomy): Bacteria > Pseudomonadati > Pseudomonadota > Gammaproteobacteria > Aeromonadales > Aeromonadaceae > Aeromonas > Aeromonas sp. 1805. The sequence continues at coordinate 3,130,909 of NZ_CP038515.1, forward strand.
CGACATGCTGGACAGGGAGGTAGCCCGCATCGTCGCTGCCGGGGTGACCCTGACTCTCAACCACAAGGTGGAGGATGTGCTGCGCGAGCGCGACGAGGGGGGCTTTGACGCCGTCTTTATGGCCATCGGCGCCCATCTGGCCAAGCGGGTCGATATTCCGGCCCGGGAAGCGGGCAAGATCCTCGATGCGGTGAGTTTCCTCGAGCAGGCCAGTCTTGCCGAAGAGAAAGGACTGCCACCGCCAAAACTGGGACGGCGGGTGGCCATCTACGGCGGCGGCAACACCGCCATGGACGCGGCTCGCACCGCCCGACGTTTGGGCGTTGAAGAGGCGATGATCATCTACCGCCGCGATCGCGACCATATGCCGGCCCACGCCTTCGAAGCCGATGAGGCCGAGGAGGAGGGGATCAAGATCAACTGGCTGCGCACCATCCGCCAGCTCGATAGCACCAATATCGAAGTGGAGGTGATGGCGCTGGATGCCGAGGGCAAGCCGGTACCCACCGGCAAGTTTGAAACCCTCGAAGCGGACTCCCTTATTCTGGCGCTCGGTCAGGAGGTCGACCTTTCGGTGCTGGAGAGCATTCCCGGCGTGCGGGTCAACAAGGAGGGGGTGGTGCAGGTTGGCGAAAACCTGATGACGGATGTGCCGGGTCTGTTTGCAGGCGGCGACATGGTGCCCTCCGAGCGCACCGTCACCATCGCCACCGGTCACGGCAAGAAGGCGGCACGCCACATGGATGCCTGGCTGCGCGGTCGCCACTATCACAAACCGCTCTCCTACCCGCTGGTGGGGCCGGAGCAGTTGCAGCTCTGGTTCCAGACCCATGCGCCGGCCAGCAGCCAACCGGTCAAACCGCCTTCGGCGCGGGACGACTTTGGCGAGATCATCGGTGGGCTGGATGAGGTGGCCGCTCGCTACGAGGCGGCGCGCTGCTACTCCTGCGGCAACTGCTTTGAGTGCGACGGCTGCTATGGCAGCTGCCCCGAGCAGGCCATCGCCAAGCTGGGGCCGGGTCTGGGGTATCAGGTGGATGCCGAGCGCTGCACCGGCTGCGGTGCCTGCCACGACCAATGCCCTTGTCACGCCATCGAGCTGCGCCAACCGGAGGAGTCCCAATGAAACATGAACTGATCATGGTTGACGGCAACGAAGCCGCGGCCCGGGTGGCGTACCAGCTGAGCGAAGTGTGTGCCATCTACCCCATCACCCCGAGCTCGACCATGGCCGAGCTGGCCGATGCCTGGGCGGCAGAAGGGCAGACCAACCTGTGGGGCAACATCCCCACCGTGGTGGAGATGCAGAGTGAAGGGGGGCTGCCGGCACGGTACACGGCGCCCTGCAGGCGGGGGCGCTCGCCACCACCTTCACCGCCAGTCAGGGGCTGATGTTGATGCTGCCCAACATGTACAAGATCGCAGGCGAATTGACCTCGGCGGTGTTCCATGTGGCGGCCCGATCCTTGGCGGCGCAGGGGCTGTCGATTTTTGGCGACCATCAGGATGTGATGGCGGCGCGCAGCACCGGCTTTGCCATGCTCGCCTCCGGCTCGGTGCAGGAGGCGCAGGACCTGGCCTTGGTCGCCCATAGCGTCACCCTGCAGTGCCGGGTGCCCTTTATCCACTTCTTCGACGGCTTTCGCACCTCCCACGAGGTGAACAAGATAGTCGCGCTGCATAAAGATGAGATCCGGGCCCTTATCGACAACGACTGGGTACGCGCCCACCGTGCCCGGGCCCTCAACCCGGATCATCCGGTGATGCGAGGCACCGCCCAGAACCCGGATACCTATTTCCAGTCCCGCGAGAGCGTCAACCCCTTCTACGAGGCGGTACCGGCGCGAGTGCAGCAGTGCATGGACAACCTCGGCGAGCTGACCGGTCGTCACTACCGGCTGGTGGAGTATCACGGCGCCCCCGATGCCACCGACGTCATCGTGTTGATGGGGTCGGGGGCGGCCACCGCCCGCACGACGGTGGATTGGCTCAACCAGCAGGATCGCAAGACCGGGGTGCTGGTCATTCGCCTCTATCGCCCTTTCCCGGTACAGGCGCTGCTCGATGCGCTGCCCGAGAGCGTGCGGCGCATGGCGGTGCTGGATCGCACCAAGGAGCCGGGCGCCGGCGGCGAGCCGCTGCTGCTGGATGTGCAGAGCGCCCTCATCGACGGCTTGCAGCGCGGCCTTATCAAGCGGCTTCCGTGGCTCAGTGGTGGCCGCTATGGCCTCTCTTCCAAAGAGTTCACCCCTGCCATGTGCGCGGCGGTGTTCGAGGAGCTGGCATCCGATGCGCCGCGCCCGCGCTTTACGGTGGGGATTGTGGACGACGTTTCCGGCCTCAGTCTGGCCTGGCACCCCATCGGCGATCTGGAACCTGCCAGCCGGGTGCGGGCGCTGTTCTTCGGCCTCGGTGCCGACGGCACAGTCGGTGCCAACAAGAACAGCATCAAGATCATCGGCGAGCTGGAGGGCTTCCACGCCCAGGGTTACTTCGTCTACGACTCCAAGAAGTCGGGCTCGCGCACTGTCTCCCACCTGCGCTTTGGCCCCGAGCCCATCGACGCCCCCTGGCTTATCGAGCAGGCGAGCTTTATCGGTTGCCACCAGTGGGGCTTTGTCGAATCGGTGGATCTGCTGGAGTTTGCCGCCGAGGGGGCGACCCTGCTGCTCAATGCCCCCCATGAGCCCGACCGGGTCTGGGCCGAGCTGCCCGAGCGGCTGCGCGCCCGCATCCGCGCCCTCAATATCCAGCTCTATTGCATCGACGGCGATCGGGTGGCCGAGCGCAACGGCATGGGCAATCGCATCAACACCATCATGCAGACCTGCTTCTTCGCCCTGGCCGGCATCTTGCCGCGGGACGAGGCGATCGCGCTCATCAAGGAGAGCATCGAGAAGAGCTATGCCCGCAAGGGGCCCGAGGTGGTGGCGCGCAACTTCGCGGCGGTGGACGACACCCTGGCCCATCTACACCGGGTGGCCATTCCAGCCGGTGAGGAGCAGCTCAGCGACTATCCGCTGCCGCTGGCTCCGGGGGGCAGCGAGTTTGTCCAGCGGGTCACCGGCGAGATGCTGGCGGGGCGCGGCGATCGCATCCCGGTCTCCATGCTGCCGGTAGATGGCACTTACCCCACCGCCACCAGCCGCTTCGAGAAGCGCGATATCGCCCGCGAGATCCCCATCTGGCACTCGGATATCTGCATCCAGTGCGGCAACTGCGTCTTTGTCTGCCCCCACGCGGCGCTGCGGGCCAAGTTCTACCATCAGGACTGGCTGGCAACTGCCCCCGAGGCAGCCCAGTCGGTACCCGTCACCGCCAAGGGCTTTCCCGACAGCCGCTACACCCTGCAGCTCTACCCGGAGGATTGCACCGGCTGCGGCCAGTGCGTGCAGGCCTGTCCGGTGCGGGTCGGAGCGGATGAAAACGGTGAGGGCGAGCGGGCCATCGCCATGATGGACAAGGCGCCGCACCTCGCCGGCCAGAAACAGGCGCTGCGCTGGTTCGAGAGCCTGCCCTGGCCTGCTCGCGAGCGGGTGGATTTCTCCACGGTGCGCGGCACCCAGTTCCTCGAACCCCTGTTCGAATTCTCCGGTGCCTGCGCTGGCTGTGGCGAGACCCCTTACCTCAAGCTGCTGACCCAGCTGTTTGGTGACCGTATGCTGGTGGCCAACGCCACCGGTTGCTCCTCCATCTATGGCGGCAACCTGCCGACCACCCCCTGGGCCAAGAACGGCGAAGGGAAGGGACCGGCCTGGTCGAACTCGCTGTTCGAGGACAACGCCGAGTTTGGCTTTGGTTTTCGCCTCACCGCCGATCAGCATCACGGTCAGGCGGTGGCAGCCTTGCAGGCGATGAAGGGGGAGATCGGGGCCGAGCTGGTGGAGACACTTGTCAGCGCCCCGCAGCGGCTGGAGTCGGAGATCCGCGCCCAGCGCACCCGGGTCGCGCAAGTGCGGGAACGGTTGGAAGAGGTGAAATCCGGCAAGGCTCGCGAGCTGCTCTCGCTTATCGATCAGCTGGTGCGCCGCTCGGTCTGGATCATCGGCGGTGATGGCTGGGCCTATGACATCGGCTCGGCGGGGCTCGATCATGTGCTTGCCTCCGGGCGCGATGTGAACGTGCTGGTGATGGATACCGAGGTCTACTCCAACACCGGCGGCCAGATGTCGAAATCGACCCCGCTCGGCGCCGTCGCCAAGTTCGCGGCGGGGGGCAAGACGCTGGCCAAGAAGGATGTGGCGTTGCAGGCCATCTCCTACGGCAACGTCTATGTGGCCCGCATCGCCTTTGGGGCCAACCCGCAGCAGGCGCTGCAGGCCCTGCGGGAGGCGGAGGCCTATCCGGGCCCGTCGCTTATCATCGCTTACAGCCACTGTATCGCCCACGGCATCGATATGGAGTTTGGCCTGACCCAGCAAAAACGCGCCGTGGCCTCCGGTCACTGGCCGCTGATGCGCTACAACCCGGTATTGCGCAGTGCGGGGCAGAACCCCTTCAGCCTCGACAGCCTGCGCCCCTCCATTCCGCTTGCCGAATACCGCCAAGAGGAGACCCGTTATCGGGTGCTGGCCCAGAGCCATCCGGAAGAGGCGCAGCGGCTGATGCAGGTGGCACAACAAGTGGCGTGGCAGAAGTGGGCCACCTACGAGGAGATGGCTACCCGCGAGGCCAGCCATTTCCATCCGCCGGTGTGATGATTGGGTGAAATAGGTATGACAAAGCGGGCCATTGGCCCGCTTTTTTGGCATTTGGGTAGTGACAGGCTCGGTATAGAGTAAAAACATCCATATTTCCGACTTTAATGGAGGTTGCTTTTGAAAGGGATTGGCTCTAGGGCATTGAAAGTTTTTAATAAACATGTCTGTGTTAGAGTGAGTCATTCACTGAATAAATTTGTTAGGTGCTTATGACTAACCGCCTTTTAAATCTCTTGGGTTCATATCCAAAGTGCGACGAATTTCAAATTGGGCGATTGCTTATTTGGGTCGAGTACCCTTCAGGCAAAAACCGTGTAGCTTGTTTGCGTAATGCAGAAGAAATTCTTCCTGAGCTAGAGTCTGATATTTCCAGAGTGGAAGAACTTGCTGCGATAAGCATTGGAAGTTCAGTGCCTGCAACAGTAGCGGGCATAAGGATTGAAGCAGATCGATCCGCCTCGTATGAGTGCACCTTTTTTGACGGGGAACATGAAGATGAATTCATAACCATCCGCAGAGATTCTGGTGGTTACCTTTTTGCAGAGGCTCAGGGCAAGAGTGCAGGATGAAAGATCTGTAGAAAAAGGCTTTATAAGAAACAGACACAGAAACAGAAATAAAATGCCGCCACCTTGGCAGCATTTTATTTCTGTAGGCTGTAGGGGGTAAGCTAAGGGTTTGTTTTCCTTCCAAGTTAGGTAAGCTGTGCATGGCAAATAGCGTCAAGCAGGAGAAGGGACGATGACAGAGCAACATATCGCCGGGACGATCGGTACTCTGGGGGCTGGTTGGCTCGGGCTGCCGCTGGCGCGTGCCTTGTGGTCGGCAGGCAGCAGTTAGCTATCACGGCTAGCAGCGGCGAGAGTGCCACCTGATATGGCCTGCTCAGCGTTGTCGTGAGCAGCCAACAAAAAGCCCGGCGTCGGGCCGGGCTGGCAGGATAAGTTGCTTATCCAGGTATTCGTCGAGGCGTCTATTGTGGATGTTGTTTGAGGATGTCGTAGATCTCCTCTTTCAGTTTAAGTTTCTGTTTTTTCAGATCCTTCACCTCGGAGCTGTAGTCGCTGGCGTGATGCTTTTCCAACTTTCTAATCTCCACATCCAGGTCGTTGTGCAAGTCAAACTTCTTTTGGAAATGGACATCACTGCTCTTCAGTTGCGAGATGAGCTCTCTGTACTCTGGGAACATGTAATGCGGCCTCCTTGGTTTCGTTTGATTGTGCCTGCAAGACCAAACTACCGCGTCCCCCGCGAGATAAATGTGATCCGGCTCCAATTCGGGACCAATGATTTGCTGTATTCGACGGGCGATTTTTAACTGTTTGAATCACAAGCTGATAAGACTTTTATCGGTAAGTAGAGAGTCTGAAAAGTGCCGGATGGATCACAATTGTGACGGCCGGATGACAGCTTGTGGCCGCCAAGCGGGCAGCAAAAAGGGGCGCAGGGCCCCTTCTTGGTAACAGGTGTGGCGTTTACTCTTTTTTCTTTTTCTTCTCGGGCAGCGGCTTGCCATCGCGGGCGATCACCTTGCCCACCTCGAAGCCGATCTGCGCCGCCAGCTCTTCCAGATCCGCGGCCTTGGCTTCGTTGCCGATGGCGTACTGGTAGTTGGCGATGGTGATCTTCTCGGCCACCGGGGTACCCGGGACGATGGGCTCGCGCCAGCCCTGACCCACATGGGCCACCAGGGTGCCGTTCATGATGAGCTCGCCGACGATCTCCTGGGTGGGGATGCCCTTGCCGTAGGTGAGGCCCTGCGGGTGCTTCTTGCCGACCAGCGGCTCTTGGCTTGCGGGCATCAGCTTGGTGCGGATCAGCCACTTGGGCGACTTGGTCTTGCCCACCGCCTTGCCGGTCTGGTACTCGTTGATCTTGATGGTCTTGATCATCTGGGCCATGAAGTCCTTGGTCAGCGCTTTTTGCGCTTCACTGGTTTCATCGATGGCGATGGGGGCCACGTACCAGGTCTGGGCCGCCTGTGCCTTGGGGGCGGCGGGGGCGGTTTGCGCCATGGCGAGCGGGCTGAGCAGGATGGCCGCCAACAAGAGTCCTATCTTCTTCATTGTGATTCCGCTTATGTTTCAACAAGAATTTTGTTTTGCCAGCGACGACTGCGCCAGCGCCAGAACATGGCCAGACCGCGCACCCACTCGTCGCAGGCGAGCGCCAACCAGATACCGACCAGTCCATAACCCTGCATGATACCAAGGAAATAGGCCAGTGGAACGGCAATCCCCCACATGGAGACGAGCGCCATGTAGAGCGGGAAACGGGCGTCCCCGGTGGCGCGCAGGGCGTTGATCACCACCAGATTGAAGGTACGGCCGGGTTCCAGAATGAGGCTTATCAAGAACAGCTGCGCCACCTGGGTGATGATGTCGGCGTCATCGGTGAACAGGCTGATGATGGTGCGGCCGTTGAGGGCCGCCAGCAAGGCGATGAAGGCGGTGACGACGAGCCCTAGCTTCAGGCTTTTGAGCAGCTGGCGGTAGGCCTGCTCGAAGCGGCGAGCCCCTGCCAGGTGGCCGATGATGATCTCGTTGCCAAGGCCGATGGAGAGGCCGAACAGCAGGATGAACAGGCAGATCTGGAAGAAGTAGGACTGGGTCGCCAGCGCCTTGTCGCCGAGCAGGCCGACGAAGGCGGTCACCACCATGAACTGCAGCATCCAGGAGAGGTTCTCGCCGGCGGCCGGCAGGCCGATGTGCAGCACCTTGCCCAGCATCAACCGGCTGGGTTTGACGATCTCCGGCAGGCGCAGCCGGATGCCGGTCTTGCGCGCCACCAGCCACACCAGCAGTACCACCCCGACGATGCGGCCCGCCACCGTGCTGATGGCGACCCCGGCTACCCCGAGCTGGGGCAGGCCGAACCAGCCGTAGAGCAGCAGCAGGTTGCCGACGAAGGTGATGAGGTTGACGATGAGGGTCACGTACATCGCCTGACGGGTGTGGCCGTGGGCGCGCAGGGTGGCGGCCAGGCAGAGGGCCGCCGCTTCCGGCAGCAGGCACAGGCCGATGATCTGCAGGTAGAGGGTGGCATCGCTCATCAGGTTGGCGGGCAGGTTCATCAGCGCCAGCATGGTACTGGCCCCGGCGATGACGCCGACGGCGGCCACCAGTCCCACCAGCAGGTTGAAACCGATGGCGGTGTGGATGACGACGCGCGCCTTCTCCTTGTCGCCAGCTCCCAGATACTGGGTGATCACCACGCTGGTGCCGATGCTGACGAAGCTGAATAAGGTGATGGCGAGATCGAACACCTGGTTGCCGACCGCGAGCGCCGCCACCCCCTGATAGGAGACGTGACCCACCATGAAGGTGTTGAGGGCCCCGGTCAGAAAGTGCAGGGCGAGATCGATAAACAGTGGCCAGGTCAGGGAGAAGAGGGTGCCCGGACCTGCGTGGGATTGAGTTTGCATGGGGTGTCCAAATACTGGGGATGGCCCTCGTCAGCGCCATCTGGACGGGCATTTAACACCAAGCGGGGGCGAGGCGCAATCGTGGCGGTCACCAAGCAGGGGAAGAGCGCACGGGCCCTGCCGCCATGGGCAGGGCCCGCTCGGGATCAGGCCGGGGTGGCGCCCGCCTCCTGTTCGCTTGGCAGGGTGAGGCGCGCCGAATCGGGCAGGGCGTCATCCTGGGGCCAGCGCGAGAGAATGGCCTCGGTGGTGCTCTCCACCACCTCATCATCCCTGAACACCGGCTCGCGGTAGCAGCGGGTCATGCGCAGCGCCTGATACATGTCGGGGCAGAGGATGATCCCCTCGTCGCCGACCCGGATCCCGGCCTGCTTGAGCCACAGGCTCATCTGGCCGTGGCGGCCGGCCATCACCATGTGGATGCCGCGCCGTTTCAGATCCTTGTGCAGCTCCCCCAGCATGCTCATCACGCTGATGTCCTGATGGGTGAAGCAGGCGACCGCATCCACCACCAGGCATTTGGGACTGTGGGGATCCTGCACCAGCAGCGCCAGTACCCGCCGCTTGAAGTAGGGGGCGTTGAAGTAGGTGAGCGGCGAGTTGAAGCGATAGACCAGGATGCCGGGAATGGCCTTGGCCTGTTCGTTGTCCCCCAGGGTGCGCACCACGCCCTCGTCGTCCATGCCGAGCAGCTGGTCGGTGGGGCGCATCACGTTGCGCAGGAACTGGAACAGTCCCAGCAGCACCGCGAGGGTGATGCCCGGAATGACCCCCATGGCCAGCACGCTGATGAAGGTGATGAGCGCCAGCCAGAAGGCGGAGCGATCGGAGTGGCGCAGGGCCCACAGGCCGCGAAAGTCGGTGAGGGACAAAGACGCCATCACCAGCACCACGCCGAGGGCGGCGGTGGGGATGTATTGCAGCGGCGCCGTCAGGTAGAAGGTGACCAGGGCGATGACGGCGGCGGCGATGATGGAGACCAGCTGGCTCTTGCCGCCGTTGGCGTCGTTGACCGCGGTGCGCGAATCCGCGCCGCTGATGGCAAAGCCCTGAGAGGCTGCCGCCGCCAGGTTGGCCATGCCGAGGGCCCGAAACTCCTTGTCCGCATCGATCTCGTAGCCGTTTTTGGCGGCAAAGCTGCGGGCGGTCAGCATCATGGAGACGAAGCTCACCATGGCCAGGTTGAGCGCCGGCAGCACCAGTTCCCGCATCAGGCCGGGGGGAAACTCCGGCATCTGGAAGGCGGGCAGGCCCGAGCCGATGGCGCCTAGAGTAGCGATGCCGAACTGGCCGAGATCGAGCGCCCACACCAGTCCCGCCGTCACCACCATGGCCACCATGGAGGAGGGCCAGGCCGGCTTGAAGCGCTTGGCCAGCAGCAGGGTGAGCAGGGCGGTCAGGCTCATGGCCAGGGTGGGCAGATGGGTCTGGGTGATGTAGCTGGCACCGCCGGCGATCCGCTCGATGAGGTAGCGCTCGCTGAAGGTGAAGCCGAAGATCTTGGAGAGCTGGCCCACCATGATGGTGATGGCCACCCCGTTGAGCAGCCCCATCAGGATCGGGCGGGAGAGAAAGTCCGCCAGCACCCCCAGCTTGAAGCGGCTGGCGATGAGGCACCAGAAGCCGGTCATGGCGGTCATGGTCATCACCAACTGCCAGTGGCGGGTGGCATCCCCGGCGGCGAGCGGGGTCACCACGGCGGCGATCACCGCGCAGGTGGCGGCGTCCGGGCCGACGATGAGCTGGCGGGAGGTACCGAACAGGGCATACACCAGCATGGGCAGGATACAGGAGTAGAGGCCGACCAGCGGCCCCACGCCGGCCAGCTCCGCATAGGCGATGGCCACGGGCAGGGCCACGGCGGCCACCGACAATCCAGCGCGCATATCCGGCATCAGCCAGGCCCGCTGGTATTGCAGCAGGGCGGCGAGGCCCGGTAGCCAGCGTTCGAGTGAGAAGAAGTCGCGCATTATTTAACCCATTGAGTTACAAACAGCTTTTCCTTAGTGTGCCCAAGGTTATCGAAACATTGCAATCAGGTTATGGCCAGTTCACCACCAGGTCAGGCCAGAGTTGTTGCCACCCCTTGGCCTTGACCCGCTCGGTAAAGACCCGGCGCTCCTGGCGGCAGCGCGGGTTGGGATCCACCAGCAGGGACCAGTTGGGGGCAAAGCCGTAGGGGGCCAGCCACTCGAATGAATCGTCTGCCAGCAGCCGGACTCCGATGCAGGTGGGCACTTCCACCCAGTGGCTGAGGGCCGAGAGCGAGCTGGTGAACGGGGGTACCAGCTGGCGCACATGCATGCGGGCCTGGTTGCGCACCTCCCACTGCTGGCCCGGTATCCTGGCGGCGAGCCAGGCTTCGTGTTCGGCCTCCTGCAATCCAGCGGGATCAGCACTGTCCAGATAGATAAGATCGATGTCGTTGAGGGCGGTCGGCACCGATTTATGGTGCAGGTGATCCCAGATGAGGTTGCGGATAAAACCGGCCCCCAGCGCCCAGTCGGGCAGTGCCAGTTCACGGGCTGCCCGCAGGCAATCCATGCGCTGATCATCGGCCCGCAGCAGGGCTTCGGTCTGTGCCTGCAGGTCGGCTTCCAGGGCGCTCTGGCGAGCGTGCGAGGCTGGCGTGCTGTGACGCGTCTGGGTGTCAGCCGGCATTGCGGCGCAACCAGACGTCGATGTAGCTACAGCTCGGCACTATGGTGAGCCCTTCTGCCTGGGTCCAGCTGTAGAAGGTGCGCGCCAGCTGATCGGCGATCCCCTGTACCCTGAGCTCGGGCGGGACGAAGGTGCTGTAGGCGTCGATGGTCTTGGCGTCGAGCCGCCGGTAACGCAGCCTGGACTCCTTGCCATCCACCACACAGATGAATTGCTGCTGGTTGGCCTGATGAATGATCTCGCTCATGCTTGCTCCTCGGTACGGGGGATGGGGTTATCTGACCATGTTGGCGCCCCTTTGCCAACTGTTCGGGGTCGCTTACACTGCGAGCCCGGCCGGGTACATACCCGCTAGCCAAGGTATAGAACAGTTCACGAAGGATGGATCCCATTATGGCTTTTGCCACGCTGGAAGAGTTGATCGGCAATACCCCCCTGCTGGCGCTGCGTCGCATCAATCCCCACCCCGGTGTCACCCTGCTGGTCAAGCTGGAGGGCAACAACCCGGCCGGCTCGGTTAAGGACAGGCCGGCGCTGAACCTCATCAAGTGTGCGGAGGCGAGCGGTCACTTAGCGCCTGGGGCCCGCCTCATCGAGGCCACCTCCGGCAACACCGGCATCGCGCTGGCCATGGTGGCGGCGGCGCGGGGCTACCGGATGCGGCTCGTCATGCCAAATACCATGAGCCAGGAGCGGCGCGATGCCATGCAGGCCTACGGCGCCGAGCTGGTGCTGGTGGAGGGCGGCATGGAGGCTGCGCGCGACCTCGCCCTGGCGATGCAGGCGCGGGGCGAGGGGCTGGTGCTCGATCAGTTCAACAATCCGGCCAACCCGGATGCCCATTACCTCTCCACCGGCCCCGAGATCTGGGGCCAGAGCGAGGGGGCGGTCACTCACTTCGTCTCGGCCATGGGCACCACGGGTACCATCATGGGGGTCTCCCGCTACCTCAAGGAGCAGAACCCGGCGGTGCAGGTGATCGGCCTGCAACCGGCCGAAGGGAGCCAGATCCCGGGGATCCGGCGCTGGCCCGCGGCCTATCTGCCGGCCATTTTCGAGCCTGCCCGGGTCGATCGGGTGCTGGACGTGACCCAGCAGGAGGCGCTCGCCATGATGCGCCGGCTGGCGCGGGAGGAGGGGATCTGCTGCGGGGTCAGCTCGGGGGGGCCGTGGCCGGCGCCTTGCGGGTGACGGCAGAGATCAAGCAGGGGTGGTGGTGGCCATCATCTGCGATCGGGGGGATCGCTACCTCTCCACCGGGGTGTTCAGCGACGAGCAGGTGTAAGAGTGCTGCGTCAGCGCGATGATTAACGTGACATTTATCAACAGCTTGCTGATACATTGCACTGTGTACCCCTTGTAACAATCAACCCTGCTGGCAGGGTTGATTCCATTTGCCTCCTGTTTGACACTCGGCGCCCTTGGTTGACCGATGTAAACAGGAGCGTCCCATGATCTTGCCTTCCTCTCTTCGTCTTTCTCTGTTTGGCCTCTGTCTGGCCACGGCGGGTTGTACCGTCGAACCCTATGCCTATCAGTGCGGAGACAAGCAGTGCTCGGTGATTGATCACCAGGGGCAGAAACACGAGCGTCCGCTGGACGAGGTAAAACCCGTCTGGGAGCGCAAGCAGGAGCGGGAAGAGGCCGTTCGCCGCAACAAGGAGTCCATCTGGCGTGAAAAAGCGCCCGAGGAGCGCGGCAACTACGGCGCTGGCGCCACCATCAGCTGGTAACAGGAGGCCCCGCGATGCGGGGCCTCTGTCTGATTACTCCCAGGCCAGCTCGAGCAGGCCGAGCAGCTGGGTGCGGTCGGCATCCTTGCGGTTGTAGAGCAGGGCGCCGTCGTTGATGGCGAGATCGCGGATCTCGGGCAGCAGCGCCTTGTCGGTGACGCCGGCCTCGCGCAGGGTGCGCGGCAGCTTGACCGCCTGCCACAGGGTATCGCGCAGCGCCTGCAACGCCTCTATGGCGGCCTGGGCCCGTGCGGCGGCCGGGGTTGCGGCAAAGCGCTCGGCCCCCACCAGCGGCAACAGCAGGCGGGCCAGCTCAGGGTCGATGCCCGGCCGGTTGTAGTCGAGCACGGTGGGCAGGAAGAGGTTCATGCACAGGCCGTGGGGCAGGTGGCAGCGGGCTCCCAGGCTGTGGCCGAGGGCGTGCACCAGTCCCACCATGGAGTTGGAGAAGGCCATGCCCGCCAGGGTGGAGCCTTCCGCCAGCTGCAGCCGCAGCCGCTTGTCCTGCGGGTTGCTCAGCACCTGGGGCAGGGCATTGGCGATCTTCTCCACCGCCATCAGGGCCAGGGCGTCGCTGACCGGGTTCTTGGCATTGCCGATGAAGGCCTCGATGGCGTGGGTCATGGCATCCATGGCGGTGGCCGCCGTGATGTTGAGAGGCAGCCCCTGGGTGAGGCGCGGATCCAGCACCGCCAGCTGGGGCAGCAGGAAGGGGGAGGTAAAGGGCACCTTGCGCCCGCTCGCCTCGTCCTTGATCACCGCCACCAGGGTCACTTCCGAGCCGGTGCCCGCCGTGGTGGGCACCACCGCCAGCGGTTGCAGCGGCCGGGTCAGGCAGCCGGCGCCGGCGTAATCCAGCAGCCGCGTCCCCCCATGGAGGCGAGAATGTTGACCGCCTTGGCGGTGTCGATGACGGAGCCGCCGCCCAGCGCCACCAGGCTGTCACAGCCGAGCTCCCGATGACGGGCCGCAATCCGCTCTACCACGGCGGTGGAGGAGTCGGCCGGGATCTCGTCCCAGATGGCGGCCACCGGCAGCTCCCCTTCGGCCAGTACCCCGGCCAGCAGGGTGGCGAGGCCAGTGCCGCTGACCCCCTTGTCGGTGAGCAGCAGCGGCCTGCGTGCCCCCAATCCTGCCAGCTCGCCGGCCAGTTGCTCCAGTGCCTGCTCGCCCGCCATTAGTTTGACCGGACAGAAAAAATCGTAATAGCGACTCATGGTGCTCATCCTCTCGTTCAGCCGGTCAACAGACCCAGGTAGATGTGGCAGGCCCGGCTCAGCTTGTGGCGCGGGCTCGGATAGTGGCGCAGCAAGGGACGGGCGATGAAGGCCGGCAGGATCAGCGCCTGCAGCTGCTCCAGCGCCCGCACCAGGTGCATGGCGACGGTGAGATCCCCCTCCACCAGCAGACGGTTTTCGCTGAACGCCTGATTGACCCCGAGCCGAAAGCTGAGGGCGCGAAAGGCGATGGCAGGATGCTTGAAGCGCACCCGCAGCGGATGCAGCCCGCCGGTGTCGGGTGCGGGGCCGCTCTGCCAGCGGCCGGCCGCCTTGTGGATGGTCAGGCCGTGGGCCATGCCGCTCACCTCCAGCCGGATGGTGAGCCCGTCCGGCAGGGGGGCGAGCTCCTGGCGCACCGCCTCGTCGATGCGGGCGGCGCGGCACAGGGTGCGGCCGATGATCCAGAGCAGGCAGCTGATCCAGAGCCGGCGACCCAGCGCCGCCAGGGAATCAAGGTGTCGGTTGTGCATAGGCGTGAACTCCCGAGATGGCGGACCAGAACAGGGCGAAGGCGCTGGCTTGCCAGTGGCCGTCCCGTCCCAGTTCAGGTTGGTCGACAAACAGCGAGGCGCAGGCCAGGAACTGGCCCTGGCACACCTCCAGCATCAGGGCCGGTGGAGCTTGCATCAATTCGCCGCTGGCCTGGCCCTGGGCCAGCAGGCGGGGTAGAAAACGCAGGGTGTCGCTCAGGATCTGGCTGCGCAGCGGGCGAGCCAGCAGGGGTGAGTGAAAGAAGCCCAGCACGAACTTGAGCTCGTGGGGGTGGGCCTGCATCCAGGTCATCGCCTGGCTCCAGTAGTGGCGCGCCTGCTCCTGGAGGGGCAGGGCGGCGTCGGCCTCGGTGATGGCGGCGCCAAGGCGCAGCTTGATGTCCTGATAGAGGCTCTGGATCAGCACCTCCTTGCTGGGAAAGTGGTGAAACAGGGTGCCGTTGGCCACCCCGGCTGCCTTGGCGATGCGGGCGGTGGCGGCGCCCTGCAAGCCATCTTCGGCGCACAGAGCAAGGGCGGCATCCAGGATCTGGCGGCGCTTGTCGGTCACGGGTGTGTTCATGCTGGTCTCGTCAGCGCAAAAACAGGGCCATCATCAGCCGCTGGTGCCAGCGCCGATAGGGAGGGTGCACCATGGTGCCGGTGCTGAAGCGTCCCCGGCTCAGCACGGTCTTGGCCTTGGAGAAGGTGAGAAACCCCTCGTGGCCGTGGTAGTGGCCCATGCCGGAGGCGCCAATGCCGCCAAAGGGCACGTCGTCGGCGGCCACCTGGAACAGGCTGTCGTTGATGGCCATGCCGCCGGAGTGGGTCTCCCGGATCACCTTGTGCTGCAGGGCGGGATCCAGGCTCATCAGGTAGAAGGCGAGCGGACGGGGCCGCGCGGCTATGTAGGCGAGCGCCTCGTCCAGCGAGTCATAGGGCACGATCGGCAGCAGCGGGCCGAAAATCTCCTGCTGCATCAGCTGGCAGTGGCTGGGCACTTCGGTCAGCAGATGGGGCAGCAGGCGGTGGGCGCCATCGTCCCGGGCCGGGCTGCCACAGGGGTGTATCTGGGCGCCTGCCCGCTCGGCTTCGGCCAGCCAGCTGGTGAGCCGTTCATACTGGCGGCCATTGATGATGGAGCCGTAATCCGCGCTGGCCAGCCCCTGGGGATAGAGGCGGGCGAAGTGATCGCGATAGGCCTCGACAAAGGCCTGCTCCTGACCGCGCGGCAGCAGCACATAGTCGGGGGCGACGCAGATCTGGCCGGCGTTGAGGCTCTTGCCGAAGATCATCCGCTCCACCGCCAGCGCCAGCGGCATGTCGGGGGCGATGAGGCAGGGGCTCTTGCCGCCGAGCTCCAGGGTGAGCGGGGTGAGCTGGGGGGCCGCTGCGGCCATCACCAGCCGGCCCACCGCGGTGGAGCCGGTAAACAGCAGGTGATCGAAGGGCAGGGCGCTGAAGGCAGCCGCCACCTGGGCGTCACCTTCAATCACCATCACCTCGCGCTCGTCGAAGACGCCGTCCAGCAGCTCGCGCAGCACCCGGTTGGTGTGGGGGGTGAATTCGGAGAGCTTCAGCATGGCGCGGTTGCCGGCGGCGATGGCGCTGATGAGGGGGCCGAGGCTCAGCATCACCGGAAAATTCCAGGGCACTATGATGCCGACCACCCCGAGTGGCTGATAGAACACCTCCACCCGGGCCGGCGCCAGCAGCAGGCCGGTGTGGCGGCGGTGCGGGCGCATCCAGCGCTTGATCCGTTTCTGGGTGTAGTTGATCTGCATGACACAGGGGAGGATGTCGGCAATCATGCTGTCGTAGTCGCTGCGCTGGCCATAGTCTTTGGCCAGGGCATCGCACAGCGGTTGCTTGTAGGCGATCAGGGCGCGCTTGAGCTGGCTGAGGTGGGCTCTGCGCTCGCTCAGACTCGGCATGGGATGTTGCTGACAGGCGTCTCTGAGTCTGGCCAGTCTGGCCGGCAGCGACAGCTTGTCGGTGGCCTCCTGCAACTGCATCGCTTCCATGGCATACCCCGCTGGTTAGGGACCGACTGATTGGTCGGTCTAAATCTAGCGTCTTGTTAACTGGCTGTAAAGTTTTGCCCGTTGGCTTAGGAAGGGGCGCGGATGACTCACCCGGCGACTGTGCTGGCCTCCACACTTTCGTGGATTTGGGGTTGGTGAATTATCCAATAAGGGGTAGTTTTTGGCTATCAACCGACAAGGAGAGAGTGTTATGACCAGGGAACTGAACAGCTTGTTGGCCCGCCTGGAAGATGTGGTCGAGCGGATGCCGGATTGCTTCAACACCTATGAATTTGCCCAGAAGCTGGCGTTGCAGCATCAGCGCGAGTTTTTTGCCGCGGGTCACTCCCTGGCCGAACAGGAGGGGCGCCTGCTGCGGGTGCTGCACGAGAAGATTGCCGAGGCCCTGGCTGGCAGTGACAAGGTGATCGAAGGAGCGCTGTTGCCCTGCGTGACCCCCTGGGGTGAGCGGGCCACCTCGCCGCGCTGGCATCGCAAGCACTGAACCATCCGTTGAATCAACAACAACAGGGCCCGTTGCGGGCCCTGTTGTTTTATGGCGGTCACTGGGTGAGGCGGCGCGCCTGCCAGTAGCGGCTGTTCCAGTAGACGTTGTCGAGGCGCGAGCGGATCACCCCCTTGCTGGTGGAGGCGTGGATAAACTCCCCGCCGCCGGTGTAGACGCCGACGTGGTATTGCTGCCAGCCGGTCTTGAAGAAGACCAGATCGCCGTGCTGTAGCCGGTAGCGATCGACCGGTCGGCCCAGATTGGCCTGGGATTCGGTGGTTCTGGGCAGGTTGAAGCCCATCACCTGCTGGTAGGCGAGCTGGGTGAAGGCGGAGCAGTCGAGGCCGGCCCGATCCGAGCCGCCCATGCGATAGGGCACGCCGCGCCACTGCTGATAGAAGCCTTCAAAGGCGCTGCTCTGCTGGCGCGGCGGGGCAGGCTCGGGTGTGCTGGAACAGGCGGCCAGCAACAGGGCCAGCAGGGGTAGCAGCCATTTGCAATCCATGGGGGCTCCTTCGAGACGACAACGTCTCCATCATAAACGGGGTTCGGGGCTCGAACATAGCCTTGCTTGCAAGAAACAGCCTCTGGCTACCTCAAAAGAGGCGAAAATGCAGAGGGTTATATTATTATTTGTATTCATTTGAATAATGTTTGGCGATTATCTTGAATGAGTATTTCAATATTAAAGTAGTTATTCCAATCAGCCTTGTTATGAAATGATAATTAACCTTGTTGACGCCGCCCCGTGATCTGTGTCACGTTCTGTCTCAGGGTTAATTCGTTATGATAGCGCCATCAAATAAATGGCAAGGGACCCCGCCATTTTCACCGCCAATATGATGGCAGCACCACAAGATATCTCTGGGTATATTCCCGCAACTGGTTCACATAATAATATTCGGCCAATGACTGGCGTCGGCTGACAATATCACCAGACAGAGGAGGGCCATCCCATGATATCCGGTCCATAGCAGTGAGTGTTCCCTCGCACCAGGAGGCCTGCGGTATCAGGCTGTCGCACCATCGTTCAGGCCGATGGGCGCTACCGCCAAGCCAATGGGCACGGTGCGAGATGCAAGGCGCAGTCAGGCGACCTTGAGGGAAGATTGCCATCAGAGCGCGATTCCCGTGTAATAGCATCGGCGCATGCCGAATCATCCACCTTAGATCGCATCGCGATCCTTGTTCTGTCAACAATAAATGCATTCGCCGCCACGCTGTTAATTCACGGCGAGAATAATGAATGTCATGACAGGCAAGCAGAATAACGCCCCGAAATATAACCGTGAATAATATGGTTATGCCGTATTCGTTCATTGTTTAAATAGCTTGGCGTGATTCGACAAGGAGATAACAATGAAAAACAAAAAACCACGCAAATTCATCACGCAAGCCCCCACTCTCAGTCTGCTCGCGCTGGCCTTGTTGGCAGGCAGCGTGCAAGCCGAAGATATTGGCGAACGTACCGACCAGGGCACCGCCATGCTGGCCAGCCTGCAATCCGAACAGGGGCTGATTTACCTCAATGCCGACGTCTGGCTGAAGGGGCAGGGCGCGACGCCGCTCATGACCCGGGATCAGCTGCGTGAGCGGGTGCTGGCACGGGGCGAGCGCCTGTTCATCGATTTCAGCGCCGTCACCGACAAGAATGAGCGACAGCAAGCCAGAAAAGCCATGGAGCAGCTGACCGGCATCTCTTTTGATGCGGACTGGGTGCTGGTGTCCGGCTACAAGGGGGAGTTGCTGTTCACCCCGCTGGGAGGCGTCGATGACCCGGCCTTCTATCAGGTGATGGATCGGGTCGAGAGCCTGGAAGGGCAGGGCAAGCGCCACAAGCGCTCGCTGACCCAGCCGCCCGCCGCCGAGGCCGGCCTGCCCCACGTGGCCTTCTACCTCAACGTCAACCGCAAGATCAGCGATGCCGAGTGCACCTTCCCGCGCTCGCGCACCTGGAGCCGGGGCGATCGGCTGTTCTGCGATTCGCCGAACATCTCGCTGGTTTACCGGGTCAACCTGGAGCGCTCCCTGCAATTTGGCAACACCGGCTCCGCCACGCCGGATGCCAAGATAGTGCGGATCTCGCTGGACGAAGAGTCGGCCGGTGCCGGTATCCAGCTCAACGAGGATCTGAGCTGGAGCGAGAACATCGCGGACTACCTGCTGCTGGATGGCTGGGCCCGCGACTATGCCACCGATGCCATCGCCCAGGATTATCGCTTCAGCATCGAGGCGTCCAACACCAAGGCGGCGGTGCTCAAGAGCCTGCCGACCAACCTCAACAGCAAGTACGAGCATCGCGAGATCTCGGGCTTCGAGGTGGGGGTGACCGGCGGGGTCGAGGTGAACAAGGATGGGCCCAAGGCCAAGCTGGAGGCGTCGGCCAAGTTCAGCCAGCAGCGCCAGCTGGCCTACAACACCCAGGATTACCGGGTCGAACGCTCGGCGCCGAGCGCCCAGAAGGTGAGTTTCAGCTGGGTGCGCGATCAATACGCGACTGCGGAGTCCCTGCTCTCCTCCAAGACGGCCACCGTCTGGGGCATGGGCTACGACGTGGATCACAACCGCATCCAGCCGCTCAGCTACAAGGGGTTCGTGCCGAATCTGGACGTCATCTACAAGGCCGCGCCGGACGAGACGGGCAGCACCGAGTTCAAGATCGACTCCTCGGTCAACATCCGCCCCATCTACACCGGCATCTACAAGCACTACTACGTGGTGGGGGCCCATGTCTCCTTCCAGGGCTTCGAAGATACCGACAAGCGCAGACGGGTGACGGCGTCCACCAGCTTCAAGGTGGACTGGAACCACCCGGTGTTTACCGGCGGTCGCCCGGTCAACCTGCAGCTGGGGGGCTTTGACAACCGCTGCCTGAGCGCAGATGCCAACCATGGTCTGAGCGCGGTAACCTGTGACGAGACCTCGGCCGCCCAGTCCTTCATCTATGACCAGTACGGCCGCTATGTCAGTGCGCAGGATACCCGCCGCTGCCTGGACGGCAACAACCTCGGCCAGCTGCAGAGCTGCAGCCTGAGCCTGGGTCAGCGCTGGGAGTGGAAAGCGGACAGCGATGCGCTCAGCAACCTGAGTGCCCACCAGCTGCTGGGTCATGACAAGCAGAGCGGAGCGCTGGGGCTCTACGACGAGAACGGCAACCCGCAGAATGTGAGCGTACGGACCCTGACCTCCTACACCCGCATCTTCGGGCCACCGACCAGTCACTGACGAGCAGGGCCTTGCGCCCAAGACAACAACGCCGGCAAGTGCCGGCGTTTTTTATGGGTGGCGGATCAGGCCTTGTTTTCGATGAGCGGGGCGAGCAGCTCCGCCAGCTTGTAGAAGGTCTGCACCCGGGTGGTGCTGGGGCGCCACACCAGCCCGATCTCGCGGTAGGGGTGCTCACCCGGCAGCGGGATGGCCACCAGATCCGTGTTGTCGAGGATGCCGGCATCGATGGCCATCTGCGGCAGGAAGGTGGTGCCGAGCCCGGCGCCGACCATCTGCACCAGGGTGTGCAGGCTGGTGGCGGCAAACGGGTTGATCTTGCTCTTGTCCCGCAGCCGGCAGGCGCTCACCGCGTGTTCGGTGAGGCAGTGTTCCCGCTCCAGCAGGAAGATGCTCTGGTTGGGCAGCTCCTTGTAGTCGAACGGGGTGTGCAGGCTGGCCGCCATGCTGGCGGGCATCACCATGTGGAAGGGATCCTGGCCGACCGTCTTGCAGTGAAAGCCGCCGATCTCCACCGGCAGCGCCAGGATCAGCAGGTCGAGCTGACCCTGTTCCAGCTGCTTGAGCAGGTTGGTGGTGGTGTCTTCACGCAGCAACAATTCCAGCTCAGGATAAGTCTTGCCGCACACCTGCAGCAGCTTGCTGAGCAGGAAGGGGGCGATGGTGGGAATGCAGCCAAGGCGTACCGTGCCGTGCATGACGCCCCCCTGATGCTGGCCGAGCTCCATCAGATCCCGTGCATCGGAGAGCAAATTGCGAGCTCGCTCGACGATTTCCATGCCGACCGGGGTCATAATGAAGCTCTTGTGGTCCCGTTCCACCAGTTGCAGGTTCATCATGTCCTCCAGCGTCTGGATCCCGGTACTCAGGGTCGACTGGCTGACATGACAGGCCTTGGCGGCGCGGTTGAAGTTCTTGTGCTCGTCGAGAGCAACCAGATATTGCAGCTGTTTCAGGCTGGGCCAACGTTGCATAGGAAAACCCGATTAATGCTATCTATTTAATTTGATTTAACTAATCTACCATCGGGGCTATAGTTTGTCGCTTTAATTAGACGGACTTGGCTCTAGGTAGCCTGATCCTGACAGGATTGTTCACTTCACATAAAGAGGAATTGAATATGGTATTGGTAGGCCGTCCCGCACCCGATTTCACCGCTGCTGCCGTTCTGGGCAATGGCCAGATCGTTGACTCCTTCAACCTGGCATCCCACATCAAGGGCAAGGCAGCCGTCCTGTTCTTCTATCCGCTCGATTTCACCTTCGTCTGCCCGTCCGAGCTGATTGCCTTCGATCACCGTCTGGAAGAGTTCAACAAGCGTGGCGTGGAAGTGATCGGTGTCTCCATTGACTCCGAGTTCTCCCACAACGCCTGGCGCAACACCAAGATCGAAGACGGCGGCATCGGCCCGGTCAAGTACCCGCTTGTTGCCGACATCAAGCACGAGATCTGCAAAGCCTATGACGTCGAGCACCCGGAAGCCGGCGTGGCATTCCGTGGCTCCTTCCTGATCGACAAGAACGGTGTCGTTCGTCACCAGGTTGTCAACGATCTGCCGCTGGGCCGCAACATCGACGAGATGCTGCGCATGGTCGACGCCCTGCAGTTCCACGAAGAGCACGGCGAAGTGTGCCCGGCTCAGTGGGAGAAAGGCAAAAAAGGCATGACCGCCTCTCCGGACGGCGTTGCCAAATACCTGTCCGAGAACGCTGCTTCCCTGTAATCGGGTCGGCAAACCGGATAGTGAAAAACCGATGCCCAGGCATCGGTTTTTTTATGGCCGTGATTCGGTACTCTCGTTTCGCAACCTTGTCCAGCAACCCTTGTCCAGCAACCCTTGCTCAGCAGGATTGTGGTTGCCGGCAGATTGCCGATAAACGGCATGCATAAAAAAGCGCGCCCTTTGGCGCGCTTTTGTCATGGGGGCCTGGACTACTCGTCAAAGATACCGAAGTGATCCTTGGCGAAGTTGACCCGCTGCTCCACGTTCATCTTCACCTGGCCCAGCTTCTCGATGGTCTTGAGATTGGGCACCAGACCGCGGCCGTTGGCGATCTGGATGGCGAGGCCCGGGCGAGCGTTGAGCTCCAGCAGCATGGGGCCGCGGAACTTGTCCAGCACCATGTCGGTCCCGATGTAGCCCAGGCCCGACATCTCGTAGCAGGAGGCCGCCAGGGTCAGCAGGGTGTCCCAGTGGGGTACCTTGAGCTCATAGAGATCGAGGCCGGTGTCCGGGTGGTGGCGCAGCGGATTGCCGAATTGCACCGCCCGCAGCGCACGGCCGGTACGCAGGCACAGACCCACCCCCACGGCGCCCTGGTGCAGGTTCGCCTTGCCGTCGGACGCAGCGGTGGAGAGGCGCATCATGGCCATCACCGGGAAGCCCTTGAAGATGATCACCCGGGCATCGGGGACCCCTTCGAACGAGTAGCCGTCGAACACGTCATCGAAGTTGATGAGGCCTTCCACCAGCGCCACGTCGGGCTTGCCGCCGAGCGAATAGAGCCCGGCCAGGATGTTGGATACATGGCGCTCCAGATCCTGCCCGTTGGAGGCGCTGCCATTGGGCTTGTAGAACAGGCCCTCTTCCTGGCGCAGGATCACCAGGATCCCCTTGCCGCCGGAGCCGCGCGCCGGCTTGATGCAGAAGCCCGGCCAATCCTTCACCAGCTCGGTGATGCGGCTCACGTCGTGCTGGGCACGAATGGTACCGATCAGTTCCGGTACCGTGACGCCGGCATCCAGCGCGATGCGCTTGGTCTGCAGCTTGTCATCCACCAGCGGATAGAGGCTGCGCGGATTGTAGCGGCTGATGTAGGAGTGGTTGCGCTTGTTCATGCCGAGGATGCCTGATTGGGACAGGCTCCACGGGGTGGTGTACTTTTCCCAGAACCACATCTGTTACTTGTCCTTACCCGGAGTGGCACCCGATTTGATCTCGTCCACCAGCGGCTTGAAGCGCTTGAGTTCGCTCAGCTTGTAGCCGGTGTAGTTACCCATCAACAGCACGGTCGCCATCAGCACCAGCTGCAGGCCGAGGAAGTTGAAGGTGAGGTGACGGATCAGTTCGTTATCCATGGCCAGATAGGCGATGACGGCCACCAGCAGAGAGCCGCCACCCTGGCGGAACACCTCTTTAGGACCCTCTTCTTCCCACAGGATGGACATCCGTTCGATGGTCCAGGAGAGGATGATCATCGGGAAGAAGGTGATCTTCATGCCGTCGGTCAGCCCCAGCTTGAAGGCAAACGCGGAGAAGATGCCGATCATCGAGATCACCATGATGATGATGGCCGATATTCGGGCGACCAACAGCAGGTTGAGCCGCGACAGGTAGGAGCGGATCACCAGACCGGTGCCGACGATCAGCAGGAAACCGATGAGACCGGTGACCAGCGAGGTCTGGATGAAGGCGACTGCGATCAGCACCGGCATGAAGGTACCCGAGGTCTTGATCCCCACCAGTACCCGCAGGAACACCACCATCAGCACGCCGATCGGGATCAGCAGCAAGCCCTTGAACAGGGTCTGCTCTTCCAGCGGCAGGCTGTGGATGGAGAAGTTCATCATCTCCGATTTTTCAAACTTCTGGGCCAGCGCCACGCTGACCGGCTGCTCTTGCTCGATCATCGAGAAGCTGACGCGGGAGTTGTGACCACCGGTCACGTCCAGCAGGGCGCCGGAGTTGTACTCCCACAGCAGCAGGTTGGCAGGGCGACCCTGTTCACCGGTCTGCGGATTGAACAGCTTGTAGTCGGTCGGGCTGTTGAACACTTGCAGGTAATCCACCAGCTCCTGACGACGGCGGCCATCTTCCAGGCTCAGTGCGTGAACGACACGGGTCGGTACGTCGGCGTTGTTGAGCAGCTCGGCGATCAGGTTGGCGCGGCTCTTGTGCTTCTTCAGCAGCTCGGCGTTCTGCTCCTGCTTCTCGATCTCCTTGATGATCTCGCGAGTCAGGGTGTAGCCGTCGGCGGAGCGCTCCTGGGCACGTTCCAGGATCTGCTTCATGGCAGTGGCGTAGGGCTCGCTCTCGATCTGCTTCTCGATGGCCGGCGGCAGCGGGTTGGCGGCCGGTTTGGCATGGGCATCGGCCATCATGTCGACGCGGTAGTAGAGCTCCTGACGACCGGAGGCGCTGCGAATGGACCACTCGGCGCGGGCATCGCCATCCTTCTCGACGAAGGAGAGGCCGTAGCCGGGGCTCGCGGCGTTCTCGTTCATCAGGGTGAAACCGGGCTGGGTGCCCGGAATGGCCAGGGAGGCGATCACCGGCTCGCCGGTGGCCTCGAATTCCAGCTTGGCTTCGATGGACCAGATCTGGCGTTTTTCACCCGGCGTGAGCGGTACGTCCAGCGCGATGTGGTGATAGAACGTCATCCCCAGGCCGACAATGTACAGCAGGGCTACCAGCAAATAGAACGGCTTACGGGAAACCATGGATTATTTCACATCCTTGAGCTTGGGTTTGGGTTGGATATATTCGCGGGCCACATCAACCACGGCGATGTCTTTCAAAAACTCACGGCCGAGCAGCACGGGGAAGGCCATGTCGCTGCGGTCCTTCAGGGTAAATTCGGCCTTCTCGGTCATGTCGCCGATGCGTACCGCGAGGCGCACCACCGGACGGCGGTCGAGATCGTCGGCGGAGGCCTGACGCACCCGTACATGGCGCACCAGCGGCGCTTCAATCTGGATCTTGTCGTCCATCTCCTGATGGCTCAGGAAGAAGCGCACCCAGTTCTTGCCGTTGCGCTCGAAGATGGTGATGTCCTGGGCGCTGATGGAGGAGGTGGTGGCACCGGTATCGACCCGCGCCTGGAAGGCGTCGTTGGCCGCGTCAACCCAGATCCACTCCGCCTCGCCGACCAGCAGCTTGCCGTCGACCGTGTGACCCTGGCTCGGGGCCTGGCACTTCTCGGTCGGGATCGCCATGGGCTTGGGCGGCTCGGGCGGCAGGGATTCGAGCTTGCTGCCGACTTTGTTCACGGACTCTTTCATGTTGTTGACATCAGTGTTGAGCTGAACCAGCAGGTGCTGTTGCTGCACATACTGCTTCTGTTGCTGTTCCATGGATGTTTGCAGGCGCTGCTCGCTCAGATTGATCTCGTTGCGAAGCTCGGCCAGCGTCAAGGTAGGTACCGGGGGCGCTTTCTCCATACTGACACACCCGCCGAGACTGAGCAGGGAGAGCAGGGTCATTCCTTTTAATTTGCTTTTCATGTCATTCATTTAACTGTGCTTCCTGGAATTGGGTCAGTGTAACTTCCACAGCCGCCATCGGCTAGTCTTTGGCCTTTCTGGCAATCAGTACGGCACGTTTCGGTGCCGGGTGTCCTTCTACCGTGAGTGCGGGATTGGTTGGATCCAGATAATCACTCAGGGATTCATTAATCATCCAGTCGGTACGACGCTGTTCGTCGGTGCTGGTCATATTCTCGTCGACAATCCGCACATCGGTAAATCCGCAGCGCTCGACCCACAGCTTGAGGGCCGCGCTGGAGGGGATGAACCAGACGTTGCGCATCTTGCCGTATCGATCGGTGGGCACCAGCACGTCGTTGACGCCGCCGTCGATCACCAGGGTCTCCAGCACCAGCTCGCCGTCGTCTTTCAACTGGTTGCGCAGCTGCTCGATGTGCTCGATGGGGGATTTTCGGTGATAGAGCACCCCCATGGAGAAGACGGTGTCAAACGCCCGCAGCTCCGGCAGCTCCTGAATGCCGAGCGGCAGCAGGTGGGCACGCTGGTCGTTGCCCGTGAAGTGACGGATGGCCTCGAACTGGCAGAGGAACAGCGGACTCGGATCGATGCCGACCGCCAGCTTGGCCCCTTCACCCACCATGCGCCAGAGGTGGTAGCCACTGCCGCAGCCCACGTCCAGCACGTAGCGACCGGCAAGCGGGCTGATGTGGGGCAGCACTCGATCCCACTTCCAGTCGGAGCGCCACTCGGTGTCGATGTGGATGCCGTGCACCGTGAACGGCCCCTTGCGCCAGGGCATGAAGTGGCGCAGCAGGCTCTCCACCTTCTTGCGTTCCCCTTCGCCGAGGTTCTCGGCCGAGCCGATTTCGACCTGGCTGTGCAGCTCGATGTGGCCGGGGGCCACCTGCGGCAGCTTGTTGAGGGCGCGGTTCCAGCGCGGCAGATCGCCGTGCTGGTTGTCGTGCTGCCAGGCGTGCAGCTGGGCGGGCAGGGTATGCAGCCAGTGGCTCAGCCGATTCTTGGCGATCAGCTGATAGAAATTGGCAAAGTCGATCATGGCTGGGCAGGCTCGCTCGATTTGATGGCAATCATGGAGCCGAAGTTGAAGCACTGGAACCAGAGATCCTGATGGGCGAAGCCGGCATCGCGCAGGCGGGCCTGATGGACCGGCAGGCTGTCGGTGCGCATCACGTTTTCAAGGGCGGTGCGCTTCTGGCTGATCTCCAGCTCGCTGTAACCGTTGGCGCGCTTGAAGTCGAGGTGCAGGTCGATGAGCAGCTCGTTGACCGGCGCATCTTCGAAGCGGAACTTTTCGCTCAGGATCAGGATCCCGCCCGGGCGCAGCCCATCAAAGATGCGCTGGATCAGGGCGGCCCGTTTCTCGGGTTCGACGAACTGCAGGGTGAAGTTGAGCACCACCACGGAGGCGTTCTCGATGGCGATGTCGCAGATGTCCGCCTCCACCAGCTCCACCGGCACCTCGGACTTGAAGCCAGAGAGGTGGGCGCGGGCGCGCTCGATCATGGGGTGGGAGAGATCCACCGCCGTGATGTGGCAGCCGGGCTGGGTGACGTGGCGACGCATCGCCTGGGTGGCGGCGCCGAGCGAACAGCCGAGGTCATAGAGCCGGCTCTGTGGCTGGGCGTAACGGGCGGCCATCATGCCGATGGCGGAGATGATGTTGCTGTAACCCGGCACCGAGCGCTGGATCATGTCGGGGAAGACATCGACGACCTGTTCGTCAAAGCAAAAATCCCCCAATCGAGCGATAGGGGCGGCAAAAATCTGATCTTTGGTATGCATGCTGGCGCAACCTGACAGCCGGTGCGCGAACCGACTGTTTTGTTCAATTGAATCGTTGGGTGACACCGGTCCGGGCCGGATCGTCACCGGTTCACGAACGGGGTGGCGGGCCTTGAGATCCATCGGGCCGGTTCCGTTCGCAATGGACCATCATCCTGGTCCTTTCTGAGGGCGGCACCATCTGCGGCAACGAGTTGCAGCGCACTGGCGTCTGGGCCCTGTTTATGGCGCCGGATGCCTGCCTGCATCGGATTGTGCTGGGCTGGCGGTCCGGGTCCTTACTTGGGGCGCTAGTGTAGAGGAAAGGTCGGCGTTTGTCTTGACGCCAAGCCCCGTCCGGCCACAAAAAAACGGCTTTTTTTCGCGGCGGGGAAGACGGGGTGAGGCGGTTGACTAAAAGGGCAGCACGCCCTGCTGTGCGCGATCGTTTTCCCCCGGCCAGGGGGCCATCTCTTCCCCCAGCAGGCGGGTAACCTGACGGGCCAGCTCGGGGGACTGGGCGTTGTCAGCCGTATGTATAAAGAGGTAGAGATCTTTGCCCTCCGTCAGCCACTGGCGCCAGTGGGGGAGCCAGCCTGGCAGGAAGGGGTGATTGGCGGCCGGATCCGGCAGGCCGATGAGCCGCACCACGGGAGCATTGGCGGTGGCCAGCAGGTGCACCGGCAGTCTCGGCTTCTTGCCCTGGGCATCGATCATGGCTGCCGTGGTGGCTGGCACCGAGAACAACGGCCGGCTGTCGAGCATGATGCGGTTGATGCCTCTCTCCATCAGCAGCCGGTTCAACTGCCGTTCCGCCTCGCCCTTGGCGAAGAAATCGGGGTGGCGCACCTCTAGGGCATAGCGAAACGCCGGCGGCAGCCGTTCGAAAAAGGCCGCCAGACGGGGCAGTCCCTGTGGGCCGAAGCGAGCGGGCAGCTGCAGCTTGAGCAGTCCCAGCTTGTCGTGCAAGGGCTCCAGCAGGCGGATGAAGTCGCTCACTTGCTTGTCGGCGCTCACCAGATCGCTCTGGTGGCTGATGGTTTGCGGAAACTTGAAGCTGAACCGAAAGTGGGCGGGCACCGCATCGGCCCAGCGCCGGACCGTGTCGGGGGTCGGCGAGGCGTAGAAGGTGGTATTGCCTTCCACCGTGTTGAATACCCGGGCATAGTGGGCGAGGTGCTCGGCGGGCTTGGCGCCCACGCCCAGCAAGTGACCTGGCCAGGCCGGGTGAGACCATTGTGGCAGGCCCAAAAAGAGGCTCATGAGGGATCCTGTCTGCGGGTTTATCTCGTTTTATCCCCCTTTTTTGCCCCGGGATGTAAAAAACAGGGCAAAGGAGGCTGCTGGCCATTTTACCCAAATGGGGGTTTTCCTCTATAATGCCAGCCCTTTTGTTTGCCAATTTGTTGTGACTCACGCCGCTGTACGCATATTGTGACGACGGCAGCGGCCATGATGCGGCCAAACAACAATCGCTTGCCGATGCCCTCCGCCCGACACCCCGGCCGCTTGCCAGCCGCCTCTGGTCGAGCCGATATCGGCGGCAGGTGTCCGATCCCGGCGGTCGGACGGTACGAGACAGATTTCAAACCGGGCAAGAACAGGATCTGGCCAGCTGTGAGACAGACGGTGCTTGCCAGTCGTGCCCGGCGACCCAGGTTAACCGTCTCTCTACAAATTCGAAGGAAGAAGTCCATGCGCTCTATCTATTGCGGACAGGTCAATGAGGCCCATGCAGGGCAGACCATTACATTGTGCGGTTGGGTCCATCGTCGTCGCGATCTGGGCGGCCTCATCTTTATCGACATGCGCGACCGGGAAGGGATCGTGCAGGTGTTCTTCGATCCGGACAAACCGGACGCCTTTGCCCTGGCCTCCGAACTGCGCGGCGAATTCTGCATTCAGGTCTCCGGCGTGGTGCGCACCCGTCCCGACTCCCAGCGCAACAGCGACATGGCCACCGGTGCCATCGAGGTGTTTGCCCACGAGCTGACCATCATCAACCGTGCCGAGCCGCTGCCGCTGGACTTCAACCAGGTCAACAGCGAAGAGGTGAGCCTCAAGTATCGCTACCTGGACCTGCGTCGCCCCGAGATGGCCAAGTACCTGAAGACCCGCGCCAAGGCCAGTGCCTTCGTGCGCCGCTTCATGGACGAGCACGGCTTCCTCGACATCGAGACCCCGATGCTGACCAAGGCGACCCCGGAAGGGGCCCGCGACTACCTGGTGCCGAGCCGCGTGCACAAGGGCAAGTTCTACGCCCTGCCGCAATCCCCGCAGCTGTTCAAGCAGTTGCTGATGATGTCCGGCTTCGATCGCTACTACCAGATCGTCAAGTGCTTCCGCGACGAAGACCTGCGTGCCGACCGCCAGCCGGAATTCACCCAGATCGACGTGGAGACCTCCTTCATGACCGCACCGCAGGTGCGTGAAATCATGGAAGAGATGATCCGCAAACTGTGGCTGCACATCCTGAACGTGGATCTGGGCGACTTCCCGATCATGACCTTCGACGAAGCCATGCGTCGCTACGGCTCCGATAAGCCGGACCTGCGTCTGCCGATGGAGCTGGTCGATGTGGCAGATCTGCTGACCGCGGTCGAGTTCGCCGTGTTCGCCGGCCCCGCCAACGATCCGAAAGGCCGCGTGGCAGCCCTGAAAGTACCGGGCGGCGCCGAGCTCTCTCGTAAGCAGATCGACGAGTACACCAAGTTTGTCGGCATCTATGGTGCCAAGGGCCTGGCCTGGATGAAGGTCAACGAAGCGGCCAACGGCATCGAAGGGGTACAGTCCCCGGTGGCCAAGTTCCTCTCCGACGCCATCGTGCGCGAGATCCTGGCCCGTACCGGCGCTGCCGACGGCGACATCATCTTCTTCGGTGCCGACTCCAAGAAAGTGGTGTGCGATGCCATGGGCGCCCTGCGTCTGAAAGTGGGCCGTGATCTGGGTCTGCTGGAGAACAGCTGGAAGCCGCTGTGGGTCATCGACTTCCCGATGTTCGAAGAAGATGGCGAAGGCGGTCTGGCGGCCATGCACCACCCGTTCACCGCGCCGAGCGGCCTGAGCCCGGAACAGCTGAAAGCCAACCCGGTAGGCGCTTACGCTAACGCCTACGACATGGTGATCAACGGCTACGAAGTGGGTGGCGGTTCTGTCCGTATCCATAATAGCGAGATGCAGGCCACCGTGTTCGACATCCTGGGGATTACCCCGGCCGAGCAGCGCCTGAAGTTCGGCTTCCTGCTGGACGCCCTGAAGTACGGTACCCCGCCGCACGCCGGCCTGGCCTTCGGCCTGGACCGTCTGAGCATGCTGCTGACCGGTACTGAAAACATCCGGGACGTGATTGCCTTCCCGAAAACCACGGCGGCCGCCTGTCTGATGACAGACGCCCCCAGCTTTGCCAACGCCGCCCAACTGGGCGAGCTGGCGATTGCGACCACCGTCAAGGGTGATGAATAAGCCGTTACCGGCAGCAAAGGCCGCAGCAATGCGGCCTTTCCCTTGCATTAGTCATGACCAGTGTTACTGATATTCAAAAATAACGGAGAGTCCCTATGGCAGGTCACAGTAAATGGGCCAACATCAAACACCGCAAGGCGGCGCAAGACGCCAAGCGCGGCAAGATCTTCACCAAGCTGATCCGCGAAATCACTACCTCCGCGCGTCTGGGTGATGCCGATCCTGCCAACAACCCGCGCCTGCGTGCGGCGGTGGCGGCTGCCCTGACCGGCAACATGACCCGCGACACCATCAACCGTGCCATCCAGCGTGGCGCCGGCGGTGGCGATGGCGAGCAGCTCGAGACCATCGTGTACGAAGGTTACGGCCCGGCCGGCTCTGCCGTCATGGTGGAGTGCCTGACCGACAACCGCAACCGTACCGTTGCCGAAGTGCGTCACGCCTTCAGCAAGTGCGGTGGCAACCTGGGCACCGATGGCTCTGTTGCCTATCTGTTCAGCAAGAAAGGGTTGCTGACCTTCGTGGGCGTCGATGAAGATGCCCTGATGGATGCCGCCCTGGAAGCCGGTGCCGACGACGTGGTGACCGAAGAGGATGGCTCCATCGAGGTGTATACCACCCCGAACGATTTCGGCACCGTGCTCGATGGTCTGGAAGCCGCCGGCTTCAAGCCCCAGAGCGCCGAAGTGACCATGATCCCGTCCACCGAAGCCGAGCTGGATGCCGAGACCGCGCCCAAGCTGATGCGCCTTATCGACATGCTGGAAGATCTGGACGACGTGCAGGAGGTGTACCACAACGGCTCCATCTCCGACGAAGTCGCCGCGACCCTGTAACCCGGTTCGTGAACACCCAGGTGGCGACGCTCTGTTCGCCCCCGCTGAAACGGCAGCCTCGGCTGCCGTTTTTCTTGTGATGACCTGACGCCTGAAGGCTGTCCGACCATGGCATTGCCCGCCTTAATTTTCCCTTAAGTTTGGCTTTTTAAGCTGCCTGCCGTGTCCGGGCCTCGCTGCCCCTTGCCGCCATCACCTCGGGAGGAGGGTTCGGCAAGCGAGACTGCAACAAGAGGTGCCCTCTGTGGCCCCTGTCCTGCCTGGTTTGTCGGAGTATCGTTATGCGCATCACCCTGGGTGTGATGAAGGTGAATCTGTTGCTGGTGCTGTTGTTTGCACTGGTATTCAACTGGCCCATTTTCCTGCACTTTTACACCATTCTCACCAAGCTGGAACACGTCAAGACGGGTTTCGCCCTCTCGATCCCCTTCGTGCTGCTGGCCGCGCTCAACGCGGTGTTCCTGCCCTTTACCTTTCGCTATCTGCTCAAGCCCTTCTTCGTGCTGCTGATCCTGATGGGATCCGTGGTCAGCTACGCCATGCTCAAGTACGGCGTCATCTTCGACGTGAGCATGGTGCAGAACATCGTCGAGACCAACACGGGGGAGGCGACCTCCTACTTCAATGCCTCCATCCTGCTCTGGTTCGTGCTGACCGGCCTGCTGCCGGCGCTGGCCCTGCTGTGGGTGAAGATAGAGTATCCCCGTCCCTGGTATAAGGGGCTGGGCCTGCGGCTCGGCTCCATCGCCCTGTCCCTGCTGTTTCTGGTGGGGGTGGCGGCGCTCTATTACCAGGATTACGCCTCGGTCGGGCGCAACAACAAGTCCCTCGGCAAGGAGATAGTGCCCGCCAACTATGTGCACGGCCTCTATCGCTACGCCACCGACATCCTGTTTGCCACTCCGATCCCGTATCAGCAGTTGGGCACGGATGCCAGGGTGGTGGGGCAGGGCGGCAAGCCGACCCTGATGTTCCTGGTGGTGGGGGAGACGGCGCGCAGCCAGAACTACTCCCTCAACGGTTATGGCAAGGCCACCAACAGCTTCACCGCGCGGGAATCGGGCATGGTCTCGTTTCGCAACGTGCGTTCCTGCGGCACCGCCACCGCGGTCTCGGTGCCCTGCATGTTCTCCAACCTGACGCGGCGTGGCTATGACGACACCCTGGCCCAGTCCCGCGACGGCATGCTGGATGTGCTGCAGCACGCCGGCGTCTCCGTGCTGTGGAAGGAGAATGATGGCGGCTGCAAGGGGGTGTGCAAGAACGTGCCCACCATCGAGATCGAGGCCAAGGATTTTCCCCAGTATTGCCAGGGAGGCTCCTGCTACGACGAGGTGATGCTGGAGGGGCTGGATCGGCAGATCGCGCAGATGAAGGGCAACAAGCTGGTGGCCTTCCATCTGATGGGCAGCCACGGCCCGACCTACTATCGCCGCTATCCCGCCAGTGAGCGGACCTTTGTGCCGGACTGCCCGCGCAGCGACATCGAAAACTGCACCAATGAAGAGCTGGTCAACACCTATGACAACACCATCCGTTACACCGACAAGGTGGTGGCCCGTCTCATCGACAAGCTCAAGACGCTGGAGCAGGATTACAACGTGGGGCTGGTCTATCTGTCGGATCACGGCGAATCTCTGGGGGCCATGGGGCTCTACCTGCACGGCACCCCCTACAAGTTCGCGCCGGACGATCAGACCCGGGTGCCGCTGATGACCTGGTTCTCCCCCCAGTTGCAGGCCGATCGCCAGCTGGATATGACCTGTCTGCAGCAGGAGGCGGCCAGCAAGCGCTTCTCCCACGACAATCTGTTCCACTCGATGCTCGGCATCATGGATGTTCAGACTCAGGTCTACAACGGGGCGCTGGATCTGTTCAAACCGTGCCGGGCAGGGTGAGCCACCGCGTCCGATTACGCCGCTATGAGGCTAATCGAACCTACGCTTGAAGAATCTATCAATAAAAACGGCAGCCACTGGCTGCCGTTGTTGTCTTGCAAGGCCGGGGCCTTACTTTTGCTCCATGATGATCTGCAGCAGATCCCCTTCCAGCAGGGCCCGCTTCACCAGCGCGAAACCGCCGACGGTGGGCTGATTCTGGAAGCGTGCCTTCACGATGGGCAGGCCACGATGGAAACTCGGCAGCGACTGGTGCTCCACACAGCGGCGGATGGCCGGGAACAGGATCTCTTCGGCGGCGGTGATTTCGCCCGCGATCAGCACCTTCTGCGGGTTGAACAGGTTGACCGTGATGGCCACCGCCCGTCCCAGATGCTCACCCACGTTCTCGATCACGCTGCGGGCCAGCTCGTCACCGGCCATGGCCGCCTTGCACACCTCCTGGATGGTGATGTGCTTCTCTTGCAGCGAGCTCAAGTGGCCGCGGCTGATGAGCTCCTTCACCTTGTCGACGATGGCCTCGTTGGAGGCGATGGTCTCCAGGCAGCCGAAGTTGCCGCAGTGGCAGCGCTTGCCGAGCGGCTCGACCTGGATGTGGCCGATCTCGCCGACGTTGCGGTTCTGACCGAGGAATACCTTGCCCTTGGTGATGATGCCGGAGCCCGCCCCCTGGTGGACGCTCACCAGGATGGAGTCCATGCAGTCGCGGGACTCGCCGAAGAAGTGTTCGGCCAGTGCCAGCGAGCGGGTGTCGTTGCCCACGTAGCAGGGCAGGTTGAAGTGGTTTTCCAGCAGCTTGGCCAGCGCCAGATTGCGGATCTGGTACTTGGGGGTGTAGATGACCATGCCCGATTCCGGATTGACCAGACCCGGCATGGTCAGCGCAATGCTGATGAGGTTGCGGCTGCGATCCTGCTGGGAGTCGATGAAGGCACCGATCTCCCGCAGCAGCATGTCGACCACCGGTTGTTGCTCGATCTCGGTCACCTGGGTGATGTGCTGATCGAGCTCCTTGCCGTCGAGGTCATACAGGGCGAGCTGCAGGTAGCCGCGGCCGAGCTTGGCGGACACAAACTGGAAGCGATGCTTGATGGTGGTCAGGGAGATGGCGCGCCGTCCGCCGGTGGAGGCTTGCGGCGAGGTCTCCTTGATCAGGCCATGCTCGATCAGTTGCCGGGTTATCTTGGTCACGCTGGCCGGGGCCAGCTGACTCAACTCGGCAATTTTGACCCGCGAGATGGGCCCCTGTAGGTCGATGAGCCGATACACGGCTGCACTGTTGACCTGCTTGATAAGATCTACGTTTGCTATTTGTCCGCCAGTCATAGTGTCACTGTGTTGTGTAGTGTCCGTTAACCACGGTCCCGCAGACCGTGAAGGCCTGATCAAAGACAGTCAGGTTGGCTATTTTTCCGACCTGGATACTACCGAGACGTGAGTCCCATCCAATGGCGCGAGCAGGGTAAAGGGTGGCCATTCTCAGTGCTTCATCGAGCGGTAATCCGACCTGTTTGACCAGATTCTCCACCCCCTCAATCATGGTGAGGGCAGAGCCGCCGAGTGTACCATTCTCGTCGACGCACTGACCATCGCGGAAATAGACGGTTGCGCCACAAAAATCAAACTTCTCAAAGCCTTCCGGTGCCCCTGCCGGTGCGGTCGCGTCGGTGACCAGCACCAGTCGCTCTCCCAGCATCTTGTGCGCGAGGCGCACGTTGGCCCAGTGCACGTGATGACCGTCGACGATGACGCCGGCGTAGACATCCTTGCGATCGTAGATGGCACCGACTACGCCCGGCTCGCGGCCGTTCACGGTCGGAGTCATGGCGTTGTAGAGGTGGGTGGCAAAGCGGATGCCGTTGTCGAAGCCGGCCATGGCCTGGTCATAGTTGGCAGCGGTATGGCCCGCGGAGACCAGAATGCCGGCCTCCACCAGCCGGCGGATGTGCTCCGGCTTGTTGCGCTCCGGCGCCAGGGTGATCTTGGCGATGGCATCCGCGTTGGCGCAGAAGAAGTCGATCATCTCGTCGGCGGGCTGGCGGATCTGCTCGGCCGGGTGGATCCCCTTGCGCTTGAGGTTGGTGTAGGGCCCTTCCAGATGGACGCCCAGTACCTCGTTGGGGTGCGCCGCCATGTAGTCGCGGGTGACGGCGACGGCCTGCTTCATGTCTGCGTCCGGACTGGTGATCAGGGTCGGCAGGAAGCTGGTGGTACCGGATTTCAGGTTGGCGGCCTGCATGGTCGCCAGGGTCTGGGTGGTGATGTGGCCGTTGAACATGACGCCGCCACAGCCGTTGAGCTGGACGTCGATGAAACCGGCGCTCAGGTTGGCACCCTTGAGATCAATGCGTTCGATGCCGGCCGGCAGTTCGGCCAGGCGGGAGATGGCGACAATCTTGTCGCCCTCGATGACCACCCCGTAACCGGTCAGCACGCAGCTGCCGGTGTAGAGGGTGCAGTTGGTCAATGCGTACATGGTGACTCCTTACAGACGGCCGATGTTGGCGGCTTCGAGCTGCTGGAAGTAACGCACGGTCTTGACCTTGAGCTCCATGGTGGAGGGCTCGTCACACACCATCATTCCCTTCGGATGCAGTTGCAGGGTGGAGATGGTCCACATGTGGTTGACGCTACCTTCTACCGCGGCCTGCAGGGCCTGGGCCTTGCCGTGACCGGTCACCAGGATCATGATCTCCTCCGCATCCATCAGGGTGCCGACACCCACGGTCAGCGCCAGCTTGGGCACCTGCTCCATGTCGCCGCCAAAGAAGCGGGAGTTGGCGATGCGGGTGTCTTCGGTCAGGGTCTTGACCCGGGTGCGGGAGGAGAGGGAGGAGGCCGGCTCGTTGAACGCGATGTGGCCGTCGTTGCCGACACCGCCCATGAACAGATGGATCTTGCCGTAGGACTTGATCTTGTCTTCGTAGCGCTTGCACTCGGCCACCAGATCCGGCGCGTTGCCGTTGAGGATGTTGATGTTCTCGGGGCGAATGTCGATGTGGCTGAAGAAGTTGTTGTGCATGAAGCTGTGGTAGCTCTCGGGGTGATCTTCCGGCAGGCCGACGTACTCGTCCATGTTGAAGGTGACCACGTTCTGGAAGCTCACTTCACCGGCTTTATGCAGTTCAATCAGGCGCTTGTAAGTGTTGAGCGGGGTACCGCCAGTGGGCAGGCCCAGTACGAAGGGGCGCTCGGCAGTGGGTTTGAACCCATTGATACGGTCAACGATGTAACGGGCAGACCACAGGCCCACTTGGCTGGCAGATTTCAACGGGATCAGGCGCATTGTAGATACCTCTGTACGGGTTGCTGCCGGGATGTCGGCGGCAAATAGACTGGGACGGATTCAAGTTGTTTTATAGCGTAAATAAAGATTGCGAACTAAGCCACATCTATCCGCCACCTTTATCTCGTTTGGGTGATAATGATCACGATTATAGGTTTATTAATTTGCGCAGCGAAATAAAAGCCCTAGACTGCCAATCAAGCCTTGATGGCTTATGCGTCAAACGTGATAAGCACTTAATTTCTAGAAAAACATTAACTAAGGAGAGGAACCGTGAACATTCTCGGTTATTTGCAAAAGATCGGCCGTGCCCTGATGGTGCCGGTAGCGGTATTGCCTGCCGCCGCGATCCTGATGGGGATTGGCTACTGGATTGACCCGAATGGTTGGGGTGGTGGCAGTCCTGTCGCCGCGTTCCTGATCAAGGCCGGCGCAGCCATCATCGACAGCATGCCCGTGCTGTTCGCTGTCGGTGTTGCCTATGGTATGTCCAAAGACAAAGACGGTTCTGCCGCGCTGGCCGGTCTGGTCGGTTTCCTGGTGGTGACCACGCTGCTGAGTCCGGGCGCCGTTGCCCAGATCAAGGGTATCCCGGCCGATCAGGTTCCGGCTGCCTTTGCCAAGATCAGCAACCAGTTCGTCGGTATCCTGTGTGGTGTCATCGCCGCTGAGCTCTACAACCGCTTCAGCAGCGTGGAACTGCACAAGGCGCTGGCTTTCTTCTCCGGCCGCCGTTTGGTGCCGATCGTAACCTCCGTGGTGATGATCGTCGTCTCCTTCATCCTGATGGCCGTTTGGCCGGTCATTTACGGTGGTCTGGTGAGCTTTGGTGAATCCATCGTCAGCCTGGGCTCCACCGGCGCCGGTATCTACGCCTTCTTCAACCGCCTGCTGATCCCTGTCGGTCTGCACCACGCCCTGAACTCCGTGTTCTGGTTCGACGTGGCCGGCATCAACGACATCCCGAACTTCCTGGGCGGCCAGTCCTCCATCGACGCCGGCAAGGGCATCGTGGGTGTGACCGGCATGTATCAGGCTGGCTTCTTCCCGATCATGATGTTCGGTCTGCCGGGTGCCGCGCTGGCCATCTACCACTCCGCCAAGAAAGAGAACAAAGAGAAAGTTGCGTCCATCATGATCGCAGCCGCCTTTGCCGCCTTCTTCACCGGGGTGACCGAGCCGCTCGAGTTCTCCTTCATGTTCGTGGCACCTGTGCTGTACGTCATCCACGCCCTGCTGACCGGTCTGTCCGTGTTCATCGCTGCCTCCATGCAGTGGATTGCCGGCTTCGGCTTCAGTGCCGGTCTGGTGGATATGGTGCTCTCCAGCCGTAACCCGCTGGCGACCCACTGGTACATGCTGCTGGTACAAGGCCTGGTGTTCTTCGGTCTCTACTACGTGGTGTTCCGCGCCGTCATCGTCAAGTTCAACCTGAAAACTCCGGGTCGTGAAGATGACGAAGCAGTACCGGCACAGGCTCAGACCACCGACCGTACCGAACTGGCACGCCAGTATCTGGAAGTGCTGGGCGGTCAGGAGAACCTGGTGACCATCGATGCCTGCATCACCCGTCTGCGTCTGACCCTGAAAGACCGCAGCATCGTTGACGAGCGCAAGCTCAAAGCCCTGGGCGCGGCCGGTGTGGTCAAGCTCGGTGAGCAGAACCTGCAGGTGATTCTGGGCCCATTGGCCGAAATCATCGCCGGTGAGATGAAGGCCCTGCGTTAATCGGGCGCCAAGCTCGCCTCAAGTCTAAGTCCATTGTTGACATAACTAAGGGCCCCGCCTCGGGGCCCCATATAAAAAAAGCCAAGAAAATCCAACCTTTACTTCAAATGAGAGCAGCAGTTATGAACTTGAAACATTCTCTGTTAGCCATTGCCATGTCTACCGTTTTCGTCAGCCAGGTACAGGCAGCCGATGCCGCCAAGCAAGCCGTGGTCGACGCCCTCGCCAGCAACCTCGTCGTCAAGTACGAAGTCGTCACCAACGACGGTGCCGGCGCCGGCCTCGACTGCCAGGCGCTGGGCTCCGAGTGGGCGAGCTGCGGCGTTGCCAAGCTGCACCTGACCAATACCGGTGCTGACGTCACCTCCAAAGACTGGAGCATCTATGTCTCCTCCATCCGCCGCATCCAGCGGGTGGACAACGACCAGTTCACCATCACCCACCTGACCGGCGACCTCTATCGTTTGACGCCGACCGAGAAGTTCCAGGGCTTTGCCAAGGATGCCACGGTCGAAGTGCCGCTGGTGGTGGAGTACTGGGTACTGTTCGAATCTGATATCATGCCGAACTGGTATGTCGCCAGCGAAGGGGCCGAGCCGAAAGTGCTGGCCAGCATGAGCAACATCGACGATGCCACCACCTACGAGAAGCCGATGCCGGCCGACGGCTGGAAGCGCACCAAGGATGACAACAACATCCTGATGAACAGCGAAACCCGTTTCGCCGCCAACCAGACCAGCAGCTTGCTGCCGGCTGGCAAGGTCGACAACCAGATCCTGCCGACCCCGATGAAGCAGGTGGTCAAGGCCGGCCCGCAGGTCGACTTCTCCACCATCAAGCTCAATGCCCTGGACCTGCCGAGCGATCGCGCCGAAGCCCTGAAGGCTCAACTGACCAAGCTGGGTGTTACCCTCTCCGACACCGGCTACCCAGTGACCATCAAGCTCGGCAGCAAGCTCAAGCAGGCCGAAGGCTACGACATGACCATCGGCCAGAAAGGCACTGTGGTGCAGGGTCATGACATCGAAGGCGCCTTCTGGGGGGCCCAGTCCTTGATCTCCCTCCTGGGGGTCAACGACAAGCTGGTCAGCCAGATGCATGTCGAAGATGCGCCGCGCTTTGAATACCGTGGCATGCAGACCGACGTGGCCCGTCACTTCAGAAGCCCAGAGACTCTGAAGAAGCTGGTGGACCAGATGTCCGCCATGAAGCTCAACGTGCTGCACCTGGGGCTGACCAACGATGAAGGCTGGCGTCTGGAGATCCCGGGTCTGCCGGAGCTGACCGACGTCGGCAGCCAGCGTTGCCACGACGAGTCCGAAACCAAGTGCCTGATGCCGCAGCTGGGCTCCGGCCCGACCAGCGACAACCAGGGTTCCGGTTTCTACAGCAAGGCCGACTACATCGACCTGGTTCGTTATGCCAAGGCCCGCGGCGTGACCGTGATCCCCGAGATCAACATGCCGGCACACGCCCGTGCCGCCGTGGTCTCCATGGAAGCGCGTTACAAGCGCCTGATGGCTGAAGGTAAAGAGACCGAAGCCAACCAGTTCCGTCTGACTGACCCGGCCGATACCTCCAACGTCACCTCGGTGCAGTTCTACGACAAGATGTCCTTCATCAACCCCTGCCAGCCGGGCGCCGCTACCTTCGTGGCCAAGGTGATGGACGAAGTGGCCCAGATGCACCAGGCCGCCGGCCAGCCGCTGACCGCCTGGCACTACGGTGGTGACGAGGCGAAGAACATCATGCAGGGCGGTGGTTACCAGGATCCGGCCGTCACCAAGAAAGAAGAGCTGGTCGCCTGGAAGGGCAACGTCGACTCCAGCAAGCAGGACAAGCCGTTCGGCAAGTCGCCGATGTGCCAGAAGATGATCGACGATGGCAAGATCAAGGACGTGGCCGAGCTGCCGGTCTACTTCGCCAAGGAAGTGAGCGAAATGGTCAAGGGCCACGGCTTCTCCACCCTGCAGGCGTGGGAAGATGGTCTGAAGTACGCCACGGATGCCAGCGTGTTTGCCACTGACAAGACTCGTGTCAACTTCTGGGAAACCCTCTACTGGGGTGGCTTCAACGAAGCGATGAAGTGGGCGCACAAGGGCTATGACGTGGTGCTCTCCAACCCGGATTACCTCTACTTCGACTTCCCGAACGAGGTACACCCGGCCGAGCGCGGCTACTACTGGGCTACCCGCTTCAACGACACCCGCAAGGTGTTCGCCTTCGCCCCGGAAAACCTGCCGCAGAACGCCGAAACCTCGGTTGACCGCGACGGCAACGCTTTCGTGGCCAAGGGTGACCAGGATCCGGTCAAGTTCAAGGGGATCTCCGGTCAGCAGTGGAGTGAAACCGTGCGTACCGACGCGCAATACGAGTACATGGTCTACCCGCGTATCTTCTCCATGGCCGAGCGTGCCTGGCACAAGGGCGGCTTCGAGCTGGACTACGTGAAGAACCGCGAGTTCTCCGGTACTACCAAGTTCGTCAACAAGGCCACCCTGAACAAGGAGTGGAACCAGTTCGCCAACGTACTGGGTCAGCGCGTGCTGCCGAAACTGGACCAGGCCGGGGTGGAATACCGCCTCTCCGTACCGGGCGCCAAGGTGGTGAACGGCGTGCTGGAAGCAAACGTGGATCTGCCGGGCTTGCCCATCCAGTACAGCCTGGATGGCAAGAGCTGGAGCGCCTACGACGCTGCAGCCAAGCCGACCGTGGATGGCAAGGTCTACCTGCGTACCACCAGCTTCGATGGCAAGCGCACCAGCCGCGTCACCGAGCTGAACTGATAGCCTTCAATCCATAACGCAAGGTGGGTCGCAAGACCCGCCTTTCCCAAGGGCGATGGCCATCGGGCTTGGGAAAGGTTGACTGTGCGTGTGAGCCTTTGTTGTGTGTGTATATTGTCTGTTTTTGTTTTTCATCACCTTGAACCCCGCCTCGCGCGGGGTCTTTTTTTCGTCAGTCAGTCAAACCGGCCACCAGTGCAGGGCGTTTTGCGGCGCCAGTACCCCGAAACGGGCAAATTCAGGTTGAGACAGGGCGCGTAATGAGGGATCATATCCGGCTTGACGGCGGGGGTATGAGGGTGCCAGCCGGCACAACTTCCGCCAGTGACGCATTTTTGAGGTGAGCCATGAGTCAGGCGAACAGCCCAACTAACTTTATTCGTCAGATCATTGATGAAGATCTGGCCAGCGGTAAGCACAGCAGCGTGCATACCCGTTTTCCGCCCGAGCCGAACGGTTATCTCCATATCGGTCACGCCAAGTCCATCTGCCTGAACTTCGGCATCGCCCGCGACTACCAGGGCCAGTGCAACCTGCGCTTCGACGACACCAACCCGGTGAAGGAAGATATCGAGTACGTTGAGTCCATCAAGCAGGACGTGCAGTGGCTCGGCTTCCAGTGGAACGGCGAGATCTGCTACTCCTCCGACTATTTCGACAAGCTGCACGGCTATGCTATCGAGCTCATCGAGAAGGGGCTGGCCTACGTGGACGAGCTCTCTGCCGAGCAGATGCGCGAATACCGTGGCACCCTGACTGCGCCGGGCAAGAACAGCCCGTTCCGCGATCGCTCGGTGGCCGAGAACCTGGCCCTGTTCGAGAAGATGAAGAACGGCGAGTTTGCCGAAGGCGCCGCCTGCCTGCGCGCCAAGATCGACATGGCATCTCCCTTCATGGTGATGCGCGATCCCGTCATCTATCGCATCAAGTTTGCCCACCACCACCAGACCGGTGACAAGTGGTGCATCTACCCGATGTATGACTTCACGCACTGCATCTCGGACGCCCTGGAAGGGATCACCCACTCCATTTGTACGCTGGAATTCCAGGACAACCGTCGTCTGTACGACTGGGTGCTGGACAACATCACCATCGACTGCCACCCCCGTCAGTACGAGTTCTCCCGGCTGAACCTCGAATACACCGTCATGTCCAAGCGCAAGCTGAACCTGCTGGTGACCGAGAAGCACGTGGACGGTTGGGACGATCCGCGCATGTTGACCGTCTCCGGTCTGCGCCGTCGCGGCTACACCCCGGCCTCCATCCGCGAGTTCTGCAAGCGCATCGGCGTGACCAAGCAGGACAACATCGTCGAGATGAGCATGCTGGAAGCCTGCATCCGCGAAGATCTCAACGAGAATGCCCCGCGCGCCATGGCTGTGCTGCACCCGGTCAAGGTGGTTATCGAGAACCTGGCCGCCGACGAAGTGCTGACTGCCCCGGCCCACCCGAACAACGCCGAGATGGGCACCCGCGAACTGAACTTCACCCGCGAGATCCTCATCGATGAAGCGGATTTCAAAGAAGAAGCCAACAAGCAGTTCAAGCGACTGGTGCTGGGCAAGGAAGTGCGCCTGCGCAATGCCTACGTCATCAAGGCCGAGCGGGTCGAGAAAGATGCCGATGGCAAGGTCACCTGCATCTACTGCTCTTACGATCCCGAGACCCTGGGCAAGGATCCGGCTGATGGTCACAAGGTGAAAGGGGTGATCCACTGGGTCAGCGCCACTCACTCCCTGCCGGCCGAAGTGCGTCTCTACGACCGCCTGTTCAAGGTGCCGAACCCGGGCGCCGAAGAGGACTTCGAAGCGGCCCTGAATCCGGACTCCCTGGTGATCATCGAGGGTGCCCGTGTCGAGGCCTCCCTGAAGAACGCCAAGCCGGAGCAGGCTTACCAGTTCGAGCGTGAAGGTTACTTCTGCGCCGACAACAAGCTCTCCAGCCCGGAGCATCTGGTGTTCAACCGCACCGTGGCCCTGCGCGACGTGTGGGGCAAGGCCGAGGCCTGATAACAGAAGAGGGCAGGGGAGACCCTGCCCTTTCTTGATCTGGGAGCCTGTTTACGAGCTGTGACGAGAGGTTGTCAGCAAGGTGAAGCGGCACAGGAACCGGCGCGTATAGAGATACGTGAGGGTTTTGAGCAGCAGGTGAGCCTTGAGCACGACCTCGGAGCAAGAGCTTAAGCGGGTTCTAAATGACGGACGCAAAAAAGCCAGCGCGATGCTGGCTTTTTTATTGGCTCTGTCTGGCGGGTCAATCTTCGTGCTTGCACTCGCCGGCGGCGCAGTGGCCGTACAGATAGAGACTGTGATTGGTCAGCCGGATGTTGTGCTGCTGGGCGATATCGCGCTGGCGCTGCTCGATCACCTCGTCGGAGAACTCGATCACCTTGCCGCAGTCGAGGCAGACCAGGTGGTCGTGGTGTTCCTGGGTGGCCAGTTCGAACACCGACTTGCCCCCTTCGAAGTGGTGACGGGTAACAATACCGGCATCATCAAACTGGTTGAGAACGCGATATACGGTAGCGAGACCAATCTCTTCACCCTGGTCGATCAGTCGTTTGTACAGATCTTCCGCACTGGTGTGCTGGCAGTCCGGCTGTTGCAGGATTTCCAGGATTTTGACACGGGGCAAGGTGATCTTGAGCCCGGCCTTTTTTAACGCTTGGTTGTTGTCTGCCATATTCTATTTATTCGCATTCTCGAAGGTGTGGTTATTCTGATTGACTGCCGCTGGAATGGCAACCACGAACTCGCTTGGCCTGTCATTATAGGTCGTAGCTCACCTAAAAATAAACCCAGTAATTCAAGGGCTTTAGCGCAGATGGCGCCATCCGGTGGAATTGGACGGATTCTCGTGACGGCTTGCTCGTTTGGTGAATGTTGATAAAATGTAACCTTCTTCACTGTCTGGTCGGATGAGATCCATGGATTGGCTTTTTGACAATGCGGCCTGGGTGCGCCGCGCCCTCAACGCCTGGCCCCCCTTTTGGGGCGCCGGCATCAAGATAGAGACATTGAGCGATGATTTTCGCTTCTGCCGGGTCACCCTCAAGTCCCGCTGGTGGAACAAGAACGCCAACCGTACCCAGTTTGGCGGCAGCATGTTTGCGATGACCGATCCCATCTATCCACTGATGCTGATGGGCTATTTCAAGAACCGCTAT
This sequence comes from Aeromonas sp. 1805, assembly GCF_013085525.1. NCBI lineage: Bacteria > Pseudomonadati > Pseudomonadota > Gammaproteobacteria > Aeromonadales > Aeromonadaceae > Aeromonas > Aeromonas sp. 1805. The sequence goes on from NZ_CP038515.1 coordinate 3,175,083, forward strand.
TACGTCTGGGACAAGGCGGGCAGCATCAACTACATCAAGCCGGGCAAGGGCAAGCTGGTGGCCGAATTCAACCTGACCGACGGCAAGCTGGCTGCCATCGTGGCGGCGACCGATGGGGGAGACAAGCACTTCCCCGAGTTCGAGGTGACGGTGCAGGATCAAAGCGGTGAGCTGGTGGCCCAGGTCAAGCGCACCCTCTATGTGCGGGCCAAACCGGAACACCGAAGTGGCGAAAGAGGCTGAGTCAGAAACAACAAGGGCCCCGCGGGGGCCCTTGTTGTCAGAGAGGCTGGCGAGCCTGGATCACTCCAGCTCGGCCAGGCACATCTCTTCGTGCAGCTGCTTGCACCAGCCCTTGACGCGCTCGGCGGTCAGCTCTGGCTGGCGATCTTCGTCGATGCCCAGACCCACGAAGTGCTTGTCGTCCACCAGTGCCTTGGAGGCTTCGAATTCGTAGCCGGCGGTTGGCCAGTTGCCGATGACGATGGCGCCTTTGGCTTCGACGATGTCACGCAGGGTGCCCATGGCGTCGAGGAAGTATTCGGCATAGTCTTCCTGATCGCCGCATCCGAAGATGGCGACCAGCTTGTTGGTGAAGTCGATCTCTTCCAGCTCGGGGAAGAAGTCGTCCCAGTCGGCCTGGGCTTCGCCATAGTACCAAGTCGGGATACCGAACATCAGCAGATCGAAGCTGTCGATGTCGGCCTTGCTGCTCTTGGCAATGTCACGGACTTCAATCAGTTGTTTGCCCAGTTCTTTCTGGATCATCTTGGCGACAGCTTCGGTATTACCGGTATCGCTGCCGAAAAACAGACCTACACTAGCCATAGTGTTTAGTTACCCGTATCTGGTGTTAATGCTTAACGGTCAGATTGTGATGCCTGCAGCATGTGCAGACTCAATCTGTTGCTTCAGGATAGATTGGATCAGCTCGGCTCGGCTGACGTTCTGTTGTAACGCAAGTTGGTTCAGGCGTTCCAGCAACTCGGCCTCCACCTTTAACTCTACCCGCTTCAAACCGTTCTCCCGATCGCGCTTGAGCTGGTTGCGCTTGTTGATCTTGAGCTGGGTCTCGCGGGGGAGTGGGTTGGTCTTTGGCCTGCCGGGGCGCTTCTCATTTGCGAACAGATCCAGTGTTGTTCGATCAGTTTGCTGTTTGGCCATACATCACAGATGAAAATAAGTTAGCCGATGCCTGAGCCTTCCCAGCCCAGTTCGATCAGCCCCTTGGCGACAAAACCTGCACAACCCAGGAAGAGTACCAACCAGACGATGAGTCGGCCAAAACGGGGCACGTTACCGCGTTTGAGCACGTCCTGAATGGCCAGGCCAATCAATACGAAAATGGCCACAAAGAATAACTTCAGGCCCAGACTCTCAATCAGGTCGATATGTTCACTTAGCATGGATTGCGCACACTCCTTATGACGGGCGCACTATATCACAAAGGATTTGAAACTGTTAACCGCCTGTCGACAGGAAATCCACAACCAGTTTGTTGAACAAAACCGGCTTTTCCGCGTGCAGCCAGTGACCGGTACCGGCGATGACCCGGGCCTTGGCGGCGGGGAATTGCGCCATCACCGTCTCGGTATGCTCGGGTTGCATGTAGTCGGAATCCCCCCCTTGATGAAGAGCGCTGGGCCCTCGAAACGGCTCTGTGCATCGGGCCAGCCCATGATGTTGGCGTAGTTGCGCTCAAGGGCCGGGACGTTGAAACGCCAGCTCCAGCCGTGCCCTGTTTTGGCAAACGACTTGAGCAAGAACTGGCGTACGCCGGCGATCTCGATGTGCTGCGCCAGGATGGCTTCCGCCTCGCTGCGGCTTTGCGGAACCTGTTCGAGGGTGGCGTTGAGGCCGGCGAACACATTCTGGTGGCGGGCGTGGGGGTAGGCGACCGGCGCGATATCGGCCACCACCAGCTTGGCAACGCGCGTTGGCGCGAGCTTCGCCAGCTGCATGCCCACCTTGCCTCCCATGGAGTGACCCACGATGGCCACCTGCTCAAGCCCGAGTTTATCCAGCAGGGCGAGCAGATCGGCGGCCTGGGCCGGGTAGCTCATTTCGTCGGAGTGAAAGGAGGCGCCGTGGTTGCGCAGATCGACGCTGATGACCCGGTATTGTTCGCTCAGCGGGCGCGCCAGCAGGCCGAGGTTGTCCAGACTGCCGAACAGCCCGTGGATCAGCACGACGGGCTGGCCCTGGCCCTGCTCCTTGAAGTTCAATAATGGGTTTTGTTGCAAAATGACACCTTGTCGGTCGTGAGTGCGTTGCACGTTGTGATTTAACACACTGGAAAGAAAAGGATTTCACTCATTGCGGAGCAAAAAAGTGTGGTTTTTTTTCTAAAAAAAGTCTGCCAGATCGGCTATCAGTGCGACGGATCACACACTTGGCCCGCTATTATGCCGTATTCTCGATGAGATTCATGCACATCTGTCCGCCCCTTGCTTGGGCTGCCGGGTTTGCCTATGTATAATCGCCGCATCCGAATTTCGACGAGTCCAGCGCATCCCTATGAAAACCATCGAGCTTGATGACGATCTCTACTTCTATATCGCCAGCCAGACCCGGCACATCGGCGAGAGTGCCTCCGATATCCTGCGCCGCCTGCTGGAACAGCCCGCCAACCAGGCTGCGCCGGTTGCCGAGCCGGTGACGACGGCCCAGCCGCACGTCGTGGCCGATGCCATGGGGCTGGAGGCGCTGCTCGACTCTGGCGAGCTGCAAAAAGAAGAGAAGTCCATCAACCGCTTCATGCAGGTGCTCAGTACCCTCTACCGGGATGACCCGGTCGGATTTACCCAGGCCACCGAAATCAAGGGGCGCAAGCGCGTCTATTTCTCGCGGGATCCCGATGCCCTGCGCGCCAGCGGCAGCACCACCAAGCCCAAGCCGGTGCCGGAGACCCCGTTCTGGGTGATCACCAATACCAACACCAGTCGCAAGCAGAACATGGTGGCCCAGCTGATGACCAGCATGGGGTATGGCGACGAGGTGATCGCCCGGGTGTGCGGCGCAATTTAACGGTTCATCAGACTCAGGCCTTGCCGGGCAAGGCCGCCATCAAGCAAGGACAACGCCATGGCACAGCATTCCCACGCCGGTCAGCCGGCCCGTTTGAGCGACCTGACCAACATCCCCCGTCTGGTCAGCGCCTACTACCTCAACAAGCCCGACATGAGCCGCCCCGAGCAGCGGGTTGCCTTCGGCACCTCCGGTCACCGCGGCAGCGCCCTGCACAACGCCTTCACCGAATCCCACATCCTGGCGGTGACCCAGGCGCTGGTGGAGTATCGCCAGCAGGCCGGCATCACGGGCCCGTTGTTTGTCGGCATGGATACCCATGCCCTGTCTGAATCCGCCTTTGCCAGCGCGGTGGAAGTGCTGGCGGCCAACGGCGTCGAGACTCGCATTCAGGCCGGCCTCGGTTTTACCCCGACCCCGGTCATCTCTCACGCCATCCTGCGCCACAACGCGGGCAAACCGGCTGCCCGTGCCGACGGCGTGGTGATCACCCCGTCCCACAACCCGCCGGAAGATGGTGGCTTCAAGTACAACCCACCCCATGGTGGCCCCGCCGAAGGGGAGATCACCAAGTGGGTGGAGGATCGCGCCAACGCGATTCTGGAAGCGGGTCTGGCCGGGGTGAAGCGCATGCCGTTCGCCGAGGCCCTCAAGAGCCCGTTCGTGGCCCTGCACGACTATGTGACGCCCTATGTGGATGACCTGAAGAACGTGCTAGACATGGAGGCCATCAAGCAGGCCGGCATCAAGATCGGTGTCGATCCGCTGGGCGGCTCCGGCGTCGCCTACTGGGACGTCATCGCCAAGACCTATGGTCTGAACATCGAGGTGGTGAACTACAAGGTCGACCCGACCTTCTCCTTCATGACCCTGGATAAAGACGGCAAGATCCGGATGGACTGCTCCAGCCCGTTCGCCATGGCCAGCCTGATTGCCCTCAAGGACAAGTTCGACATCGCCCTTGGCAACGACCCTGACTACGACCGTCACGGCATCGTCACCAAGTCCGGCCTGATGAACCCGAACCACTATCTGGCGGTGGCGATCCAGTATCTGTTTACCCATCGTACCGGCTGGTCCAAAGAGTCTGCGGTCGGCAAAACGCTGGTCTCCTCTTCCATGATCGACCGGGTGGCCGGCGAGATTGGCCGCACCCTCAAAGAGGTGCCGGTCGGCTTCAAGTGGTTCGTGGATGGCCTCTACAGCGGCGAGTTCGGCTTTGGCGGCGAGGAGAGCGCGGGCGCCTCCTTCCTGCGCAAAGACGGCACCGTCTGGACCACCGACAAGGATGGCTTCATCCTGGCGCTGCTGGCAGCGGAAATTCTGGCGGTGACCGGCAAGGATCCGCAGGCCCACTACGACGCACTGGAAGCCAAGTTTGGTCGCTCCAGCTATCGTCGCATCGACGCCCCGGCCAACAGCGCCCAGAAGGCGGTGCTCTCCAAGCTGGATCCGGCGCTGGTGGAAGCCTCCACCCTGGCCGGCGAGCCCATCATCGCCAAGCTGACCAAGGCGCCGGGCAACGATGCGGCCATCGGCGGCCTCAAGGTGGTGACCGAGAACGGCTGGTTCGCGGCGCGCCCCTCCGGCACCGAGTCCATCTACAAGATCTACATGGAGAGCTTCAAGGGCGAGGCGCACCTGGACCTCATCCAGCAGGAAGCCCAGCAGATCGTCTCCGCCGCCCTGGCCAAGGCCGGGGTCTGAGTTCGACTCAAACACCTGCGGAATGTGAAAGAGGAGCCTTGATGGCTCCTCTTTTTTATTGCGCTTAAGCTGAATGGGTCGTGCTCACGGCCTGCCGCACTGGCCTGTGCTCGCCCGGCGGGCCTGCCAGCGTTTGAAGAAGGGGCGAGCAGGCAGCTTCATCAGGAACAGGGAGAGCAGGATCACCCCGATGCCGAGCCATTGGCGAGCATCCAGCGTTTCCCCCACCATCAGCACGCCGCAGGAGACCGCCACCATGGGGTTGGTGAGGGCCAGCATGCCCATCACCTCCGGGCCGTGGCGCTTGAGCCCCCACAGCCAGGCCCAGTAGGCCAGCGCCGTGTTGAGCAGGATCAGCCAGAGCAGGCCGGGAACGCTTGCCGGCTGCGGCAGCGGCATGGGGCCGGCCAGCCACCAGGCGAGCGGGATCAGCATCAGGCCGCCCAGCAGCAGTTGCCAGGCGGTCAGCGCCAGCAGATCGCTCACCGGCCAGCGCTGCATCCAGCGGCTGGACTGGCCGATGAGCAGGGTCGCCAGCAGGGCGCAGGTCACGCCGACAGGATCCAGATTGGCGGAAGGGTTGAGCAGCAGCAAGACCCCACCCAGCCCCATCAGGCCCAGCAGCAGCCATTTCAGGGACGGCCTGACGCCATCTTGCAACCAGGCCAGCAACATCAAGACCAGCGGCAGGGTGGCACCCAGGGTGCCCGCCACGGCCCCAGGCAGCCGGAAAGCGGCCACGAACAGCAGGGCGAAAAACGCAGCGATGTTGCAAAACGCCAGCAGGCACTGCTTGCCCCAGGGCAGGGGCGGCAGGCGCGGGCGTACCAGCAACAGGAACAACCCGGCCGGCAATGCCCGCCACACCGCCACCCAGTAGGGGAGTAGTCGGTCAGATAGAGGCTGACGACGGCATAGGTGCTGCCCCAGAGCAGGGGGGCCAGCAGGGCGATCAGCATGGGCATGAACTTGTCTCTTTATGAAGTATCTTTAAGTAAAGATAAATTAGCCTCAAATTGGTTTACCATCAAGTATCTCGATAAAAAGATAAGTGGCCGAAGATGGAATCAGATCATGTAGACCTGCTGCTGGCCCAGTGGGCCCGGCAGCGACCGGATCTCGACTGCTCTCCCATGGGCGTGCTGGGACGGGTGGCGCGAATGGCGGCGATCGCCGGACGGGAGGTGAGCGAGGAGCTCAAGGAGTGCGGCCTGCTCGGCAGCGACTTCGACATTCTGGCGACCCTGCGTCGGGCCGGCGAACCGCTTACCCCGACCGTGCTCTATCAATCCGCCATGTTGAGCTCGGGGGCCATGACCGCCCGCCTCGACAAACTGGCAGAGCGGGGCTTGATCGAACGCCAAGCCGCCCCGAGCGATCGGCGCAGCCTGCTGGTCTGTTTGACCGACGCGGGCCGGGAATTGGTTGACCGGGCGGTGGAGCGGCACGTGGCCAACGAGCGGCGCCTGCTGGCGCCATTGACCCTGGCCGAGCAGGACCAGCTGGCCGCCCTGCTCAAGCGCTGGCTGCTGGAAAACGAGTGAACCCCGCAGCCGGGTGAGCGGTCGTCAGGCGTCCGCAGACAGAATGGCCTGCATCTGGGCCAGTACCGCGTTCACCTTGGTGGCGGGCGGATGGGTGCGGCCCAGTACGCGCAATCCCCACACCATGGTCATCAGCAAGGCGGCGGTGGCATCGACGTCGCGCCCGGCGGTTAGCTCCCCTGCCGCCTGCGCCTGGCGCAGGGCTGCGCTGACCCGCAGCTCGACCTCGGCGAGGTGGCTGCTGGCGGTCTCCTGAATGAGCGGGTGGTGGCGGCCGATTTCCAGCAAGGTGTTGACCAGCAGGCAGCCACGGTGCGCCTCGCTGGCGATGGCATCCCGGGCCACTGCATCGAGCAGGGCCTGCACGGCCGCCAGGGGGGAGGCTGCCGAGCTCAGGATCTGCTCGATCTGCGCCAGGCTCTGCGCCGAATAGCGCTGCAGCACCTCCATGAACAACCCCTCCTTTGAGCTGAAGGCGCCGTACAGGCTGCTGGGCTTGAGTCCCATCCGTTCGACCAGCGCGGCAATGCCGGTATTGCTGAAGCCGGTATCCCAGAAGGCGTTGAGAGCGATTTCCAGTACCTGTTCTCTGTCAAATGATGCGGGTCTTGCCATCTCGATTCCTGCCTTGTGAAACTCCATTTTGGAGTGATCGCTAAAAAACAACTTGACCATGGGGCGTGGTCCGCTCGATATTGTAGCGACCACTACAAAAAGGATGGTCATGATGCACACACTCGAGCAAAAAATCAAAGCGTACGATGAGCAGAAGCAGCGCCAGGTACCGGCCCCGGTACTGGCCCTGATGGAGGAGGCGACCCGCAGCCTGCAGAAAAGCGGGCTGGAGCAAGCGGCGCTGGGGCGCGGAGAGCGAATGCCCGACTTCGCCCTGCCGGATCAGCACGGGGTGGTGCGCCCGCTCTCCCACTATCTGGCGGAGGGGCCTGTGCTGCTCAACGTCTATCGCGGTGGCTGGTGCCCCTACTGCAACATGGAGATGCAGGCGCTCAACGCCGTGTTGCCGGCGCTGCGTGAGCGCGGTGTTAACCTCATCGGCATGACGCCGGAAACCCCCAGTTCGGCGCAGGATACCCTCACTGCCAACGGGCTGGCGATCACCGTGCTGAGCGACGAGGGCAACCGGGTCTCGGCAGCGCTGGGACTGGTGTTCGAGCTGCCGGAGGCGCTCAGGCCCATCTATGCCGGCTTTGGCATCGACATCCCGGCGAGCAACGGCGACGAGAGCTTCACCCTGCCGGTGCCGGCCAGCTACATCATCGGTCAGGACCGCACCGTGCACTACCACTTCATCAACGCCGATTACACCCGTCGGGTCGAGCCGGCCGCCCTGCTTGCCGAGCTGGATCGTCTGGCGAAGGCGGGGGCACTGTAAACGCACACTGCGCCCGAAGGCGCAGTGTGGATGGTTGGCAAGGCGGCCTAGAGGGCCGCCTTTTTTATCCGGCCGACTCAGTAACCGCCGCGGGCATCCTTGACCGCCAGCCCCAGCTGCCACACCGCCATGGCGTAGTGGGTGCTGTGGTTGTAGCGGGTGATGGTGTAGAAGTTCGGCAGGCCGTACCAGTACTGATAGCCGGTGCCCACATCGAGGCGCAACAGGCTCGCCTCGCTGTGGTTGCCGAGGGTGCTGGTGGGGGTCAGCCCGGCGCGGCGCAGGGAGGCGACCGGGTAGCGGGTCTGGAAACCGTGCTCGTAGCCGGGTAGCTGGCCCTGACCGCGCACCGCCACCGGTTGTCCCTTCTCCCAGCCGTGGGCCTTGAAGTAGTTGGCCACGCTGCCGATGGCATCCACCGGGTCCCACAGGTTGGTGTGGCCGTTGCCGTTGAAGTCCACCGCGTAGCGCTGGAAGCTGGAGGGCATGAACTGGCCGTAACCCATGGCGCCGGCGTAGGAGCCCTTGGGTTCGGTGGGATCCATCCCCTCGTCGCGAGTCATCACCAGGAAGGATTCCAGCTCGCTGGTGAAGAACTCGGCCCGGCGCGGGTAGTCGAACGCCAGGGTCGCCAGCGCATCCAGGATGCGGGTCTTGCCCATCACCCGGCCCCAGCGGGTCTCCACGCCTATGATGCCGACGATGATCTCCGGCGGCACCCCATACACCTGCTGGGCACGGTTGAGTTCGTTCTCGTACTCACGCCAGAAGCTGACGCCGTTCTGTACGTTGTCCGGGGTGATGAACTTGGCGCGGTAGCGATTCCAGGCACCGGTCGGGCCGGTGGGCGGCGTGGTGGTGGGGGCCTGGGCATCCATCAGGCGGATGATCCAGTCGTAGCGCTCGGCCTGGGCCAGCACCCGGTGCAGCTCGGCGCCGTCGAAGCCGTGCTTTTGCACCATCCGCTGTACGAAGTTGTCCACGTTGGCGCGATTGGCGAAGTCCCCCTTGCTGACACCCGGCTGGCTCACCTGCCCGTAGAAGGGGTTGCTCGGCGGCGTCTGGTTGATGAAGGCGCTGTTGGGCTGGGGCTTGACCACGGGCTTGGCAGCCGGCGTGCTGCTGCAGCCATAGAGCATGGGAAACAGGGAGAGGGTGAGCACGGAGACAAGGCGACGCATAAGGTTCTCATGAGCCTGAAAAAGAGTGTCGCCATGGTAAAACATTGTCGTCCATGCGCAAGTGTTCCGTAGCGGGCCCCTCCCGTCGTCCTGCCTCAACGCAGGGTGTGGTAACCGCTCCAGAGCCGGGTCAGGGTGGTGATGGCGCAGAGCAGGGCAAAGCCGTAGGCGAGCGGGGCGAAGGCGGCGGGCCACAGGCACATCAGCACGAACAGGGCGATGGTCTCGCTCCCCTCGGTGAGGCCGCCCAGATAGTAGAGGGACTTGTGGTGGTAGACCGGATTGTCGATGCCCCGCTTGCCCGCCATGATGGCAAACGCCAGAAAGCTCGAGCCGGTGCCCATGAAGGCAAACAGCAGGGTGGCGGCGGGCAGCGCATTGGCGGGGGCGGCGAGGGCAAAGCCCAGCACCACGGCGGCGTAGAAGATGAAATCCAGCGTGATGTCGAGAAAGCCGCCGCAGTCGGTGATGCCGGTTTCCCGCGCGACGGCGCCGTCGAGCCCGTCCAGCAGCCGGTTGAGCAGGATGGCTGCTAGCGCCCACTCATAGCAGCCAAAAGCCAGCAGCGGCAACGCCAGCATGCCGATGGCAAAGCCGGTGAGGCTTATCTGGTTGGCGCTGATCCCGGCTCGGCAGAGCGGTCTGGCGAGCCGGGTGAGGGGGCTGCGGATAACGGGGATCAGGTGGCGATCAAACAAGGTGCACTCCTCGGTCAAAAATGGGATTCGGTGAGCTGGAGTATGGTGCCCGGCGCGTCGTCTTCGTCGTGGGTCACCAGAATGGCGGGGATGGCCAGCGCCTTGATCTGCGCGAACACCAGTTCGCGAAAGGCGGCCCGCAGCGGCTTGTCTAGGCGGGAGAAGGGCTCGTCCAACAACAATGCCTCGGGCTCGGCCAGCAGCGCCCGCAGCAGGCTGACGCGGGCCTTCTGGCCGCCGGAGAGCGCCCCCGGCAGCTTGTCCACCTGATTTGTCAGATCCACCTGCGCCAGCGCGGCCACCGCCTTCTCCTGCCGCACACTTTTTCCCTTGATGGCCGCAGGCATGCCGAACATCAGGTTCTCGGCCACCGTCAGGTGCTCGAACAGCAGATCATCCTGAAACAGCATGCCGATGCGCCGCGCCTGGGGCGGCAGCTGGGTGAGCCGGCGCGCGCCGAGGGTCACGTCCCCCTCCAGCCGGAGCGGGCCGCTTGCGGGCAGCACCCCCGCCAGCGCCGCCAGCAGCGAGCTCTTGCCACAGCCACTGGGGCCCATCAGGGTCAATACTTCGCCCGGCGCCACCTGCAGGGCGGGCAGCGAGAACAGCAGGTTTTCCTCCAGATAGAGGCGAAGGGGCGTGGTGCTCAGCATATGGCTATTTCCATCATGAGAGTTCATCGTGAGCCGCCCCCCTTGAGCGCCGGGTTGAGTCGGGCCGGCAGCCAGAGCGCCAGCAGATAGACAACGAGCGGCAGCAGCAGTTGCAACAGGCCGTAGAGGCCCGCCAGCCGCCGGTTGAGGCCGCTGCCGATGGCCACCGCCTCGGTGGTGATGGTGACCACCCGGCCGGCGCCAAACAGCAGGGTCGGCAGGTATTGGGCCAGGCTCACAGCGGCTCCGACGCCGAAGGCAAACAGCAGCGGACGGGCCAGCAGCGGCCCTTTCACCTGCCACCAGGCTCGCCACGGGGTTGCCCCCAGCAGCAGGGCACTCTGGGTGATCCGCGTGTCGAACTGGCGATAGGGGCCGTGCAGGCACAAATAAACATAGGGAAAAACAAACAGCAGCTGGCCCCAGAGCACCCAGCCCCAGCCGATGCCATCGCCCCCCCACCCGAGGCTGAAACAGTCTACCCCGAGGCGAACGCCAAACAGCAGGCTGGCCTGCGGCAGCAACAGTGGCAGGCAGATGAGCCAGAGCGGCCAGGGGCGGCGGCCGGCCTGCGCCTCCAGGCTCAGCACCGCCATCACCAGCGCTATGGCTCCGCTTGCCAGCGCCAGCAGGATGCTGCTGGTCAGCAGCGGCGACAGGGTCGGCAGCAGGTCGAGCCAATAGCGGCCGCTCCACTGGCTCGGCCAGAGGGCGGGAAAGGGCCAGCGCCGGGCCAGCGACCAGAGCAGCAGCGCCCCCAGCACCGTCAGATTGAGGACGATGAGGGTCGTCACGCTGCCGGTGGCAAGGGTGCGGCCAAGAGTGCTTGGGTTTGCTCGCCTGCCATCGAGCCAGCCGGGTTTACCAAGGGTTCGATGGGCCAGCTCCAGCAACCGCAGCAGGGGCAGCAGCAGCGCCGTGATGGCGAGTAGCAGCAGGGCGCCGCTGGCGGTGGCGCCGCGCCAGACCAGATCCGGGTCCTGATACCAGAGCCACAGGCGCACAGCCAGCGGGGCGGGGGCATCGGGTCCGAGCAGCTGGGCCAGATCCACTACGGCTACCCCGTAGGCGGCCACCGCGTAGAGGGGCAGACGCAGGGCAGGCCACAGCGCCGGCAGCAGCAGGCGCCACCAGATCTGGGGGGCGCTGAAGCCAAGGCTCGCCCCCAGCCACTGCTGGCGCGCTACCCTGGCGGGGTCTTGCGCACCGAGGGCCATCAGCAGCAGGAAGGGGGTCTCCTTGAGGGTCAAGGCGAGGATGAGCCCGAGCCCGGCGGGATCGCGCAGGGTCTGCCAGTCGGGGGGCAGCTCGAACCCGGTGAGGGTCGGTGAGAGCAGGCGCAGCAACCAGCCGGAGGGGGCGAGCAGAAAGGCAAAGCCGATGGCAAAGGCGACGTGGGGCAGCGCCAGCAAGGGCGAGAGCTGCCGGCGCAGCCAGCCGACGGCCCGGCTGTCGCTGTGGGCCAGCAGCAGGGCGGTCAGCAGCAGACTGGCCAGGGTCGAGGCTGCGCCAATCCACAGGCTCAGCAGCGCCGAGTGCCACAGGCCCGGTTGGGCCAGCAGCAATTGCAGGTGGGCCTGACTCAGCCCCTCAGCCAGCAGTTGCCAGCCTCCCGCCAGCAGCGGGAGGCCAAAAACCAGGGCGCACCCGGCGGTGAACAGAGGGCGCCAATCAAGCGAAGAGCGGCCGAACCGGCTCATCAATGACCGTAGCGCTCGGCCCAGGCTGCTTCCAGCCTGAGCTGCCAGCTGGGGTGGGGTTCGGCCACCGATTTGAAGCGCAGCGCCGGCACCGGCTGCTGGGTGGCGGGCAGGGCATCGGCCCGCAGCACGCTGGGGTCGCCCCAGAAGGCGGGCTCGGCCTTGCGCGCCTGGGCGGCGGGGCTCAGCAGGAAGTTGGCCACCACCTTGGCGCCGGCGCGGGCGTTGGCGTTGAAGGGGATGGCGAGGAAGTGGCTGTTGGTGAGCGCCCCTTTCGCCATGGCCACCGCCATCACGCCGGGGGGCAGGGTACCGTTTTGTACCGCGCTCTGCGCCTCCTGTGGGTTGAAGCTGATGGCCATTGCCAGCTCGCCGTCATCAAGCAGCTGGCGGGTCTCGGCGGCGCTGCTGGGGAACAGCTTGCCCTTGCGCCAGAGCGCCGGGTGGAGCTCATCCAGCCAGGCCCAGAGGGGGCGGTAACCTTGGCAAAGTCGGTATCGGTCGCCTCCCGATAGAGGGGGGCGGGGTCCGGGGTCAGCTCCAGCAAGATCTGCTTGAGAAAGCTGGAGCCGTGAAACTGGGGCGGCTTGGGATAGGTGAAGCGGCCGGGGTGGGCCTTGCTCCAGGCGAGCAGGGCCGCCGCCGAGGTGGGCAGCTGTTTGACCTCTTCGCCGTTGACCATCAGGTTGAGCTGGCCTATGCCCCAGGGGGCTTCCAGCCCCTCCACCGGCACGGTGAAGTCCTCACTCACCGGCAGGGCGCCGTCGACCAGCGCCATGTTGGGCAGCTCACGAGTAAAGGGGGCGCCGAGCAGCCCCTGCTCCTTGAGCGCCTTGAAGTTTTCGCCGTTGACCCAGAGTAGGTCGATGGGACCGCCAGCTTGCTTGCCGGCCTGCTTGTTGGCCAGCAGCTGGCTCACGCTCTGGGCGATGTCGTCCACCTTCACCTGCACCAGCTTGACCTGGTATTCGCGTGCCAGCTCCTGGCTGGCCCACACCAGATAGGCGTTGATCTCCGGGCTGCCGCCCCAGGCATTGAAGTAGACGGTCTGCCCCTTGGCCTCCTCAAGGGTCTGCTGCCACTGCGGGTTGTCGGCGGCGTTGGCCTGAGTAAAGAGAAGACTGCCTGCCAGCAGGGGCAGGGCGCGCAACAGCTGTTTGAACAAGGGCAATGAGTGTCGCATCTGGGTTACCTGGAGTTGGGTCAGGCGCCGCGGCGCCAGCGGTGATAACGGGTCAGCAGCGCCAGCAGGGTGGCGGGCTGACGGGCCCGTCGCCACTCGCCTGCCAGATACTTGTTCCCCTCCATCAGGGTGGGGTAGGCGTGGATGGTGGCGAGGATCTTGCCAAGGCCGAGGCGGTGACGCATGGCGAGCACGAACTCGGCGATCCGCTCGCCGGCGTGAGTGCCCACCAGGGTGACACCCAGGATCTGATCCTTGCCGGGCACGGTGAGCACCTCGATAAAGCCCTGACGCTCGCCGTCGGCGATGGCCCTGTCCAGCTCGGCCAGCTCGAAGCGGGTCAGCTCGAAGGGGATGCCCTGCGCCCTGGCTTCTTTCTGGTTGAGGCCGACCCGGGCGATTTCTGGCGTGGTGTAGATGGCGGCCGGCATGACCCGATAGTCGGCCCGAAAGCGCTTGAACGGGCTGAACAGGGCATTAACCGCGGCGTACCAGCCCTGATGGGCGGCGGCATGGGTGAGCTGGTAAGGACCCGCTACGTCCCCCACCGCCAGAATGCTGGGGTAGTTGGTGGCGAGGAAACCATCGACCGCCACCGTGCCGCGCGGGGCCAGCTCTACTCCCAGCGCTTCGAGCCCGAAGCCGCTGACGTTGGCCACCCGGCCCAGCGCCAGCAGCAGCTGATCCCCTGCAATGGTTTGTGTCTCGTCGCCCCGATGCAGTTGCAGCCGGATGGGGAGATCCCCCGCGGCCGCTGGCAGATAGTCGGCTCGCTCGGCGCGCCAGCCGGTGAGCACCCGCACGCCATCGCGGGCCAGCTGTTCCGCCAGCAACTCGGCCACCTCCCGCTCTTCGCGCGGCAGCAGCTGATCCGAGAGTTCCACCAAGGTAACGGGCACCCCAAGCAGGGCAAAACTCTGGGCCAGCTCGCAGCCGATGGGGCCGCCGCCCAGCACCAGCAGCTGGCGCGGCGCGGTTCGCAGTTGCCAGAGGGTGTCGGAGGTGAGGAAAGGCACCTGCTCAAGGCCCGGCAGCGTGGGCACCAGCGGCCGGGCGCCGGTGGCGAGCACGATATGGCGGCTGGCAAGGCGTTGGCCGTTCACCTCCACCTCCCAGGGGGAGACCAGCCGCGCCTCCCCTTCGGTACATTCCACCCCAAGTCCTTCATAGCGCTCGATGGAGTCGTGGGGTTCGACCTCCTTGATGACGCGGGCGACCCGCTCCATCACGGCGGCGAAATCGGCGCTGGTCTGGCTTGGACCAAAGCCCAGCTCACTGGCCCGGCGCTGCTCTGCGGCAAAGCGAGCGCTGCGGATCAATGCCTTGGAGGGGACGCAGCCGCTGTTGAGGCAATCGCCCCCCATCTTGTGCTTCTCGATGAGCGCTACCTTGGCCTTCACCGCCGCGGCGATATAGCTGGTCACGAGGCCGCCGGCTCCGGCGCCAATCACCAGCAGGTTGTAGTCATAGCGGGTCGGCTTGCGGTAGGAAGCGTGCAGCCGATGCAGGGCGAGGCGCCGCTGCAGGCCCTTGAGCAGCATCGGCATCAGCCCGAGCAGGGTCAGCGCCACCATCAGGCCGGGGGAGAGGATATTGCCGGTGCTGGTGAGGTTGGCGAGCTCGCTGCCCGCCAGCACGTAGACGAAGGTGCCGGGCAGCATGCCGAGCTGGCTCACCCAGTAGTAGGTGCTGACTCTGATGGGAGTGAGCCCCATCAGCAGGTTGACCAGAAAGAAGGGGAAGATGGGGATGAGGCGCAGGCTCAGCAGATAAAGCGCCCCTTCCTTCTTCATGCCTGCCTGCAGGCTGGCCAGCTTGTCGCCAAAGCGCCGCTCGACCCAGTCGCGCAGCAAAAAGCGGGCGCTGAGAAAGGCCAGGGTCGCGCCAATGCTGCTGGCAAAAGAGACCAGCAGCAGCCCCCAGACAACGCCGAACACGGCGCTGCCGGCCAGGGTGAGCAGGCTGGCACCAGGCAGAGAGAGAGCAGTGCTCACCACATAGACAGCGACGAACAGCAGGGCGGCGCTGACGAAATGGCGATCGACCAGAGCGGCCAGCTCGGCCTGACGGGCCTGCAGCTGGGGCAGGCTCAGGTAGTGACCAAGGTCGAAGGCGAAAAAGGCGCCGATGAGGCAGCCCATCACCAGCACCAGCAGCAGGCGGGAGCCTCTCATCAGGCGTCCTTGCTATCTGGCTGGGCTGGCCGTTCGGGTTGCACCGGCAGTTGGCAGAAGCCCTGCGGGGCGATATCGAGGGCGGCGTTGAACTTGGCCGACATGTTCTGGAAGGCGATGAGGCCGGTGAGCTCCACCATGGCGTCGTCGTCGAACCAGGGCTTGAGGCGGGCGGCCTGCTCATCGCTGACCCCATCCAGCCCCGTCATCGCCTCTGTGTAGTCGAGCACCGCGTTCTCCCTCTCATCGAACAAGGGGCTTTCGCGCCAGTTGGCGAGCGCCTCCACCTTCTCGCTGGAGCCCGCCCGTTTGATGAGCGTCATGGCGTTGATGTCGACGCAAAAGCGGCACCAGTTGAGCTGGGAGACCCGCACCGTCACCAGGGAGCGCAGCACGGGGTCGATGGGGGAGCGCTTGCGGTTGATGACGCCATAGAGGATGGCGACGGCGGCAAACAGGCGCGGCGAGCGGCCCCAGCACTTGCCCGGAATGAGCACCTGGCCGTAGTTGCGCTGTTGCAGCCAGAAAAAGGGGCGGATGAACCAGGCATATTCCCGGTCGGCTTTCACCTCGACGCGCATGGATGACCTTCTTATTGCTTCAAGTTGGGTTTGTAGGCCTGACCCAGCCGCTCGTTGAGGCGGATCAGAAACTCCTCTATGCGGGCCCGGTTGGTGCCCAGGTCGCTCTGCCCCTGACGGGAGGCGGAGCGCATGTCGATGCGGGTCTCCTTGGGCCCGGCAAAGACCCGCAGCGCCACATCATCCTGAAAACCGAACCAGCCGGTGGTGACCACCGCCTCGAGGCCATCCGGGCTTGGCCGCACCTGCCAGCCGAGCTGCTCCATCAGGGCGTGGGCCTCGGTGATCACCTCGACCGGGGAGGCGCTGGTAAAGAGAGGACCGGGTTTCCCCTCAAATGCTTTCAACGGAGCTGGATTAATCGGCAGATCCTGCGCCGTTCTGAGCTCGCTGGCCCAGTGCAGCTGGGGCGGGTTGTTGGGATCCGTGCTCACATCGTTGACCAGCGGCGTGCGCAGTGCCTGCACCACAAAGGCCAGGGGCAACAGCAGGGGGACGGCGCCCCAACCGTTGGCGCAGCGGCTGCGAGACCAGGGCAGGCGAGCCAGCAAGACGAGGGAGACGAGAGCCCCGAGCAGGCAGATGGCAAACCCCAGCCACCAGGGCCAGAGGTGAACACGGCTGCCGAGGGCGCCGGCGAGCGGCAGCAACCAGGCCAGAAGCGGCCACCACAAATAACTGGGCATAACGGGGATCCACTGGTTATGATGGACAAGTGCCCAGAAGGATAAACTTAATTGACTGATAACGTTAGTAAATTTATCTCAATCCTGTTGCTTTTCCCAAGCGTTCCGCTGTGGGCGGACAGCGCCGTGCTGGCGGCGGGGGACATGTGGCGCGCCGAAGCCGTCTACGAGACCCTGCCCGGGGTCAGCCGGGTGGAGCCTGGCTACGTCAGCCAGCTGGCGGCGACGGGGTCGAGCTGGCGGGAAGTGCCGCCGCGACGCCAGGCGGTGCGCATCGACTATGACCCGGTCAAGGTGGGGTACGGCGATCTGCTCAACGTCTTCTGGCAACTGGTGGATGGACTCGATGGCGACGGCCAGTATTGCAACCGGGGGCTGGCATTTGCGCCGGCCCTGCTGCCGAAGGATGACTACCAGTGGCGCTTGGCCCAGGTGAGCCTGACGCGCTGGCAGGCGCTGCACGGGCGGCCGAGCCGGGTTGCGCTCTGGCCGCAGAGCCGGTTCACCCCGGCGCCCGAGATGGAGGACTGGGCGGCGCGCCATCCCTGGCGTTTCGGCTTCTATGCCCGCCGCTGCGGCGGCTGGCCGGTGGAGTTGACCCCTGAACCCTGAACCGGGCCCTGAACTCAGTTGCGGTAGAGCACCTTGATGAGGTGAAAGCCGAACTTGGTGCGCACCGGGCCGAGCACGGTCAGCAGTTCGCCCTTGAACACGGCATCGTCAAACGCCTTGACCATGTCGCCTTTCGAAAACTCCCCCAGATCGCCGAAGCGCTTGCTGGAGGCGCAGGTGGAGAAGCGCTTGGCCATCTGGCCGAAGTCGGCTCCCTTGGCAATCTTCTCCTTGATCTCCAGACACTCTTTCTCGGTCTTGACCAGGATGTGCTGGGCACAGGCTTTTCTCATCGGGACGCTCCTCGGCGGTGGGCAAATCGGGGGCGCAAAGATTACTCCAATTCCTGCCGCGCGTCAGCCGTCATGGCAAATTCAGCTGCGGGCCCGGGCAGCAAGCCGGGTTTTGGGCCGTGCCTGCCAGAGGGTCTCCAGCCCGAGCAGGGCATGCAGGCTCCAGATGGCCAGCGGGTTGAGCCAGTTGCCCCCCAGTTGCAGGGTCGCCAGGGCGCTGCCCGCCAGCAGCAAGGTGATGCCCGGCAGGCGCCAGTGGGTCGGCAGCGGTGCCAGCATGGCCATGCCCAGCAGGATGGCGAGCCCGAACGGCAGGTTCAGCGCGGTGAAGGCGAGCGCCTGCTGGCCGTTCATGCCGGTCAGCAGGGCCAGCAGGGCGCTGCAACAGGCGAGAAAGGTGATGAATTCGAGTCGGTCGGCGATGTAGTCCGCCATCTGTTCGCTGCGTGCGTGCATACGGTGTCTCCTCTGATGGGATGCGAGCCTTGGTGCAATAAGCCCAGTGTGGGCGAGAAGTGAGCAGGGGGGCAGCGGGATAAATCGATTGGGTTGAACGAGGCTTTGATTGCGTGATGGCAACTGTTTGATCCTGCGAGATAAAATGCACTGATCCTGCGAGAGCGGGGCAAGGCGGGCGGCCCTGTGGTAGCCAGAATGCTGCTGGTGGGCCCGGCGAGAGAGGGAATTGCCGCTATCTTGACCAGTTGCCGACAGTTGATGTCGCGCCCATCGGCAAACAAGGGATGGCGCGATACCGGGCCGGATGGGCCGCCAGGGGCCATCTGGCATGGTCGTGCTGGTCATGGATTGCCCTTTTTGGCCCGCAGTGGCATAAGTCTGCGGGGGAAAGTGTGAAAAATACGCGGCCTGCGCGGGCAAAGGCTTCAATAATATGGCGAAATTCGGTGTTACCCCGCTCTGATGTCGGGCCGGGGATATGCTAGGATGAGGCGCGTTTGCGATCGAGTGAGCCTCATATTCGTTCTGAATATCGCATTATTTTAATCATGTTCTTCGGGGAAATTGACGTTTGACAGGATGCAATCCGCCCCTGCCTGCAGGGATCTCACCGCCCGCACGGGCCTTTCGTCGTGGGCTTCGCGCGCTGGGACTGAGCCTCTGTCTGCTGCTGTTTGTCACGCCTGCCATGGCGGCCAAACTCACCTATCAGATCAAGGGACTGAAGGGGGAGAACAAGGACAACGTCGAGGCCTACCTCAATGCCCTGCCGGTCTATCAGGAGCGCCAGTACCGTCCGGCCCGCGCCAAGATCACCGAGAGCGTGCAAAAGGCGCTGCAGGTCTATGGCTACTACCAGCCCAAGATCACCCTGAGCCGCGACAAGAAGGCGCCCGCCAAAGTGATCATCGAGGTGGAGCCGGGCAAGCCGGTCATCATCTCCCGTCTCGACATCCTGCTGGAAGGGGATGCCAGCAGCGACGAGCTCTACAGCGAGCTGTTGGACAAGCTGCCGCTGAAAGAGGGGGATCCCCTCAACCACGGCAAATACGAATCCATCAAGGCGGATCTGGGCAGTCTGGGGCTGGCCCGCGGCTACTTCGACGCCAAAATCAGCAAGAGCCAGGTCAAGGTGTTCCCGGATCAGGGCACCGCCGAGATCTACATCCTGTTTCGCTCCGGCCCGCGCTACCACTTCGGCGAGATCCACTACGACGCCACGCCGGAGGCGCTGCGCCTCATCCGCCCGCTGATCAACATCAAGAGCGGTGACCCCTATCTGGCGATCCGGCTGGCGGAGATGTCGCAGGATGTCTCCTCCACCAAGCTGTTCAAGCAGGTGGACATCAAGCCCCTCATCAGCCAGGCCGAGGGCAACCGGGTGCCGGTGCAGGTGACTCTTTCCAACCGGGTCGATCACGAGATTGAAACGGGTATCGGCTATGCCACCGACGTGGGGCCGCGCATGAGCGCCACCTGGGAGAAGCCCTGGGTCAACCGCTACGGTCACCGGCTCAACGCCACCGCCAAGGTCTCCCAGCCCGAGGCCGAGCTCAGCTTCGACTACCAGATCCCGGTGGGCAACCCGCTGCGGGACTACTACTCGCTGCAGGCCGGTTATCAATACAAGGACAACAACGATACCCGCTCCGACCTGACCACCCTCAGCGTGCACCGCTGGAAGCGGCGGCCGGAGAGCTGGGATCGGGACGTGTTCATCCGGCTGGAGAACGAGATCTATACCCAGGGCGCCGACGAGGGCAACAGCTTGCTGCTGATCCCTGGCGTCTCCTGGTCGCGGCTGCGGGTGCGCGGCGGTCTGGTGCCCGACTGGGGCGATCGCCAGCAGCTCACCCTGGAGTTCTCCGATCCCTACTGGGGCTCCGACATCAGCTTCGTGCGGGTGTGGGGGCGCAGCAAGTGGCTGCGCACCCTGGGGGAGGATCACCGCTTCCTGCTGCGGGCCGAACAGGGGGCCATCATAGGGGACAGCTTCTCGCTGGTGCCGCCTTCGCTGCGCTTCTTTACCGGTGGTGACCAGACGGTGCGCGGCTACGGCTACGAGACCATCTCGCCGCGCGGCAGTGACGGCAAGCTGCTGGGGGGCCGCTACGTGAGCGTCGCCAGCGCCGAGTACAACTACCGCTTCAGCGACAAGTGGCTGGGGGCCCTGTTCGTCGACAGCGGTACCGCCACGGTCGACTACAGCGAGGCCTGGAAGATAGGCACCGGGGTCGGCGTGCGCTGGGTGACCCCCATCGGTCAGGTCAGGCTCGACCTGGCGGTGGGCATTTCCGAGGAGGAGAAGCCGCTGCGACTCCACTTCGCGCTGGGGCCTGAACTATGATCCAGCCGCACTCAACTCTTCTTCTCTTCTGTTCTCCTGACCGGCCGCTGCGGCTGTATCTTTCGCGGGGGTCTGCGCTGTGATCTGGGTAAAACGCATCTTTCTCTGGCCGCTGCGGCTGCGTCTTTCGCGGGGGTCTGCACTGTGATCTGGGTAAAACGTATTTTTCTCTGGCCGCTGCGGCTGCATCTTTCGCGGGGGTCTGCGCTGTGATCTGGGTAAAACGTATTTTTCTCTGGCTGATGGGGCTCATCTTCCTGCTGCTCATCGGTGTCAGCCTGCTGGGCTTCACCCATCAGGGCAACAAGTGGCTGTGGCAGCAGGCCAGGGCCGCCCTGCCTTCCCTCAAGGGGGAACTGGTGGCGGGCCAGCTCGGCTATGGCTGGACCCTGGAAGGGGTCGGCTGGCAGGACGAGCTGGTGGACGTCACGGTGGATCGCGCCGTACTGGACTGGGATCTGGGCAAGCTGCTGCAGGGCAAGCTCTGGATCAAATCCCTTAACGTTACCCACCCGGTGGTCAAGGTGGCCGACTCCGAGCCGACTCCGGAAGAGCCGTCAGAGCCCTTCGTCTGGCACCCATTGCCCCTGAAAATTCAGGTCGACAGCCTCCAGGTGGCGGATCTCGATGTGACGGTGCCCGGAGTCGGTGTGAGCCTCAAGTCCCTCGACATCGGCGCCACCCTCAGCCGCAAGGGGCTCATTGTGCAGGGGCCGGTGCTGGACGGCCTCAAGGTGACCCTGGTCGAGACGCAGGCCACCGAGGCTGCCAAACCGGCCAACCCCAAGGCAAGCTCCCAAGACAAGGCTGTGGCCAAGTCGCCTGTCACCGCCAAGGCGAAGCCGGCGGATGAGAGCAAGGCGCAGCAGGCAACCAAGGTGGCCCCCATCGAGCTGCCCGCCATCCGGCTGCCGTTCCCCATCCAGCTGGAAGGGTTGCAGGTCACGGCGTTTCGCTATCAGCAAGGTGAATTGATTGAAGGGCTCGACAAGCTGCTGCTGTCGGCCAGTGCCGAGGGGAGCGACATCGCACTGCGCGAGCTCTCCCTGCGCCACGCCATGGCGGATCTGGCGCTCAAGGGCAAGATCCAGCTCAAAGACGATTATCCGCTCGCCCTGACCCTGGATGCCAAGGCCCGCAAGGGGCTGCTGGATGGCGAACTGCAGGGGCAGCAGGCCAGCCTGACCCTCGGCGGTTCGGTGGGCAAGCTGGCATTGGCGCTGCAGGCCAAGGGGCCGGTGGCCGCCAGCCTCAAGGGCTCTCTGGCGGCCCTCGACCCCGACTTGCCCTTTGATGCGGGGCTGGAGTGGAAGAGTCTGGGCTGGCCGCTGCACAAGCCTGCCAAAGATGAGCCCAGCTACCGGCTGGACAAGGGCAGTTTGAGTGCCAAGGGCAAGCTTTCCGGCTACCAGTTTGCCTTGAATACCGCCGGCAAGGGCACGGATGTGCCCCCCTTCAAGCTGGCGCTGACGGGCAAGGGGGATCTGGCGCAGCTGAACCAGATCAACCTGCTGCTCAATGCCCTCAAGGGGGAGCTCAAGCTGGACGGCAAGCTCGCCTGGGACAAGGGGGTTCGCTGGCAGGGCACCACGGAATTCAAGGGGATCAACCCGGCCGAGCTGGTGCCCGAGCTCAAGGGGGCGCTGGCGGGCAAGATTGCCAGCCGTTTCGAGCTCGATGAGGCGGGCCACTGGCAACTGCAACTGCCGGAGCTGAAGGTGGACGGCAAGCTCAACCAGTATCCGCTGGCCATCAAGGGCAGCGCGAGCGGCAACGACAAGATGGAGTGGACCATCCCGGCGCTGGCGCTGCAAAGCGGCCCCAACCAGCTGCAGGTCAAGGGCAGCCTGAGCCAGCAGGCGTGGAAGCTGGATGCGGATCTCAATGCCCCCAATCTGGCCGGGCTCTACCCCGGGCTCAAGGGGGACATCAAGGGGCTGGTGCGTCTGACCGGCAATCAGCAAGCGCCGCGGGTCACCACAGAGCTGGCTGCCAGCCGCCTCTATTATGCCGGCACCGATTTGAAGGGGATCGCCATCAAGGGCAATGCGCTGGTCGGTGACAAGCCGGCAGGGGAAGTGGCCCTGACGGTGGCCAGCCTGGTGCAGGGGGCGACCAGCCTCAGCCAGCTGGCGCTCAACCTGAGCGGCGATCTCAACCAGCACGCCCTGTCGCTCACCATGAAGGGTGACCCGGTGGCGGCCAACCTCAAGCTGAGCGGCGGTCTGCGCGGGGAGCGCTGGCGCGGTGCCCTCAGCGAGCTCAAGTTGAAGACGCCGCTGCGGCGCTGGGAGCTGAGCGCGCCCTGGGCCCTCGACCTCGATCTGCCGCGTCAGCGGCTGACCATGGGGGATCTCTGCCTCGGCTCCCAGGGGGCCAGTCTCTGCGTCAAGGGCAGTCAGGTATCGGCCCAGCAGGGCAGCCTGGAGTTTGCCCTCAACCAGTTCGACCTCAAGCGCCTGCGCCCCTGGCTGCCGGACAACTTCCGCTGGCAGGCGGTGCTCTCCGCCGACGGGCGGGCCAGCTGGCGCGGCAATCAGCCGACCCTGCACGCCACCGTGCGCACCACGCCGGGCACCTTCGTGGCCGACGAGCTCAAGACCGACTATCAGCGCCTCGAGCTCGGGGTGGACTTCGAGCGCCAGCAGGCAGCCATCCGGCTCGACTTTGCCTCCGAGCAGATTGGCAACATCGACACCAAGCTCTATATCCGGGATCCGTCCGGTCGCGGCAATCTCTCCGGCCAGCTCAAGTTTGACGACCTCAAGCTGACCACCTTCGCCCCGCTCATCCCCGAGGTGCGCTCCCTGCAGGGAGTCATCTCGGCCGATGCCCGTTTCGACGGTACCCTGGCTTCGCCGCTGCTGTTTGGCCAGCTCAACCTGCTGGATGGGGAGGTGCAGACCCACTCCGACATGGTGACCCTCTCCAAGCTGGTGACCCGCCTCAAGATTGAAGGCAACCGGGCCGAGCTGGACGGCACCATGCTGGTGGGCAAGGGGCCGCTGGCACTGGGGGGCTGGCTGAGCTGGGCGCAACTGCCGGTCACCGGCAGCCTCACCATCCAGGGCAAGGAGCTGGAAGCCCAGTATCCTGGCATGGGTCGGGTGCGGGTCTCCCCGGACATCGCCATCTCGCTGGGGGAGGAGACCCGGATCACCGGTCAGGTCGACATCCCCTGGGCGCGGATCCTGGTCAAGAGCCTGCCCGAGAGCGCGGTGGCCGTCTCCGACGACGTGACCGTGGTCTACGACGATCTGCCGCCGGTGCCCAAGGCGGCGCCGCTGCCGATGGCGATCAAGCTGGCCATCCGGCTGGGTGACGACGTGCGGCTGGAGGCGATGGGGCTCAAGACCAAGGTGGGGGGCGGCATCAACATCCGCCAGGATCCCTCGCGGCCGCTGGCGGGCAACGGTCAGCTGGTGCTCAACGATGGCCGCTTCAAGGCCTATGGCCAGAACCTCATCATCAAGGATGGCCGCATCCTCTTCTCCGGCCCCCTCGATCAGCCGTTCCTCAACATAGAGGCGTATCGGGATCCCGATACCATAGAGGACAAGGTGACGGTCGGGGTGCGGGTGACGGGGCCGGCCAGCAAGCCCAAGATCACCGTCTACTCGGAGCCACAGCTGGCCCAGTCCGAGCAGCTCTCCTATCTGCTGCGCGGCAAGGGGCTGCAGACCAGTGGCGAGGATGGCGGTTTCAACGGTCTGCTGGTGGCGGGCGCGGTCAGCCAGGCCAACGGAGTGGTCTCCAGCCTGGGGGAATCTCTCGGCATGAGCGATGTGGCCCTCGATACCGCTGGCAGTGGCGACAACACCCAGGTGACCCTGTCGGCCTATCTGCTGCCGGGGCTGCAGTTCCAGTACGGGGTCGGGGTGTTCAGCCCCATCGCCGAGTTCAAGCTGCGCTACGAGCTGATGCCCAGGCTCTACCTGCAGGCAATGAGCGGGGTGGCCCAGGCGGTGGATATCTTCTATCGCTTCACCCTGTAGCGGGCAGGAAGAGACAAAACGGGAGGCGCAAGCCTCCCGTTTTTATTGGCGGTGTTGATGCGGCTGACGTTGATGCTGATGATCAGGGGGATGCTGAAAAGCGAAAACCCGGCGCGAGGCCGGGTTTTCTTGAATGATGGTGGAGGGAGAAGGATTCGAACCTTCGAAGGCAGAGCCGTCAGATTTACAGTCTGATCCCTTTGGCCGCTCGGGAACCCCTCCACGGGGTATTGCCAATTTTTATCCACGACGGGCGCCGTGATTGCACTTGAAATGGTGGAGGGAGAAGGATTCGAACCTTCGAAGGCAGAGCCGTCAGATTTACAGTCTGATCCCTTTGGCCACTCGGGAACCCCTCCACAAGTGCGAGGCGCATACTAACAGATCTGCCGGGGTTGTGAACCCCTTGGCGGGATTTTTCCTGCTTAAAGGATCGTATTTGCGGCCGATAAAGGATGAAACCACCGTTTCCAAGAGTTATCTCATGCTACCCAGCACCATTCGTGAGCAGTGGCTGGTGGACGAGGCCCAGTTGGGGCAACGTCTCAATCAGGATCTCCAGCACGGAGACAGGGCTGACTTTCGCCTGCATCTGGCCCTGCTGACCGATGCGGTGGAAGAGCAGCCCTGGTTCGATCCCATGCAGCAAACAAAGGGTGAGAGCCGGGTCTGGCGCAGCCGCTTTGAGTTGCCGCCAGCCACGCCCCTGCAGGGCAGTGCAAACGATGAAGAGGCCGCTTTGCTCAACGAGCGGCTGCAACAGGGGGGCTCCATGGTGGATGTGCGGCTCTGGCTGGCGCTGCGCTCACCGCCGCTGCTCGGCGCCCCGCCGGCGCTGGAGCCCGCCGTCTATGACAACCTGTCGCCGCTTGGACGGGAGCGCTGGCAGGGCAAGCTGGCGGATCAGCCCAGACGCGACGATCCCCTGCTGATGCTGCCGATCCTCGATACGCTCAAGGCGGGGGTGGATGCCAGGCTGCACTGGCTCAGTGGTTGCTGAAGGCGGCAAGCGCCGGCATTCGGGCAGCAAAAAGGCGGGGAGATCCCGCCTTTGTCGTTGTTGGCTGTGCCGTGGCGCAGTTTAGGCGTCGGCTTCATCCTCTTGCGGCACTTCCTTGCCAGCCGCTGCGGCGCGACGGGCGATGGGTTTTTCGGTGTGGCGGTTGATCTGGCGCTCCAGCTTTTGCCCCAGTTCGGTGATGGCGGCGTACAAGTCCTCATGTTCTGCCTGGGCAAACAGCTTGCCGTTGGGGATGCCAGCAGTGGCTTCAACGATGAACATCAGACGCTCTTTGGAGACAATCACATGGGGTGTGATAAGAGGCACCTGAAGACGCTCGAGCTTGTCAAAACGGGATTCAATGCGCTCGCGGATAGCCGGGGTGATGTCGATGATTTTGCTGGTAATTTCGATTTTCATATTGGCCCCCTTCGGGTCGTCTTGCTTGTGTCTTCACCTTCAGATTACTCATGGCTGAACATTAAAATGTGATCTGTGTCACGAACTGTGGCCTTGCTTCCGAGGGGAGGAATAAATTGTGATCTTTTCCCGTTCTGCACCAAAAAGCGCTTGAGCTCCACGAAACTGGCAGGCAGTATGGAGAAACTTGGATCGTTTCTGTCCCTTCGTGGCAGCGCCGCATGTCGACCTCATGTCCGGTTTTCACCGCTTAGTCTCGCATCTTTTGCACTTTCTCCCCGCACCGCCCTTGCCGACGTGCGCGCTGTGAATGTGGGCTCTGCCAAGTCGTCAGGGACTTGAACGTGGTTGTTGTGGTGTTGGAGTAGTACATGAAACAGCAGGCCACTCAGATGATGTGGTTTTATGATCGGCAACACGCCCAGTGGAGTCTGTCCGATCATGCCTCCTACCAGCTCTGGCAAGGAGAGGGGCCTCACCCCTGGTTCGGGCAATTGGCGGCAGATGACGAGGCCGGCTTTGCCGACTTTCTCGCCAGACTTTACCACTCACATCAACCGGCCCAGTTCATCGGTCACCTCTGCGAGGAGAGTGGCGAGGTGCGCCATGTGCTCTGGAGCGGCCAGTACGTGCCGGCCCAGCAGATGTGTTGCGGCTGGATTGCACCGCTCGACACCACCCGCAGCACCCAGCTGCCTGCCGACCTCTCCCAGCAACTGCCGCTGCTGCAAGACCCCTTGTTGACCCAGCTGGCGCAGGCGCTCTCTGCCCGGACCGGGCTCGATTTCTTCAATACCCTGGTCAACCAGCTCGCCCACATCCTGGTGGCGGACGCGGTCTGGCTGGCGGAGCGCACCGGCAGCGGACGGCTCAAGGTGCTGGCCTGCCACGGCATCGACCTCAAGGAGTACGAACTCGACGGCATGCCCTGCCAGCAGGTCTATCTGGCGGGGGAGGCCTGCGTCATTCCCCTGGCGAACGAGCTGCCCTCCTATACCGGTTTCAAGGCGGGGCAGGGCTACTACGGCCTGCCGCTGTGTGATCGCAACGGCCAGATCCTGGGCCACCTGGCGCTGCTTTTCTCCGATCAGAGCGCGATCCCCAATCTGGGGTCGGTGCTGACCACCTTCTCCATGCGCATGGTGGCAGAGCTGGAGCGGCTGCAGAGCGATGCCCAGCTGCGCCTGTCGGCCGTGGCGTTTGAAACCCATGAAGGGATCATCATCACCGACCCCGATTTCAAGATTTTGCGGGTCAACCACGCCTTCAGCCAGATCACCGGCTTTGACAGCCAGCGGGTGATCGGCCTGCATCTGGGCAACGATCTCTGGTGCGGGCTGGGGGGACTTGGCTACGAGCTCGGCACCCTGAGCCGCTGGCAGGGGGAGACCCAGCGGCTGCACGCGGATGGCTACCCCTATCCGCAGTGGGAGATAGTCACCCCGGTGCAGGATGACAGGGGGGAGATCAGCCACTTCGTCATCTGCTTCGAGGATATCTCCGAGCGCAAAGAGGCCGAGCGCCGCATCCAGGATCTCGCCTATTACGACGAGCTGACCGGCCTGCCCAACCGCCGCCAGCTGCACGAAACCCTGGCCCACGCCTTTGGCGAGGCGAGCCGCGACCATCTGATCGGCGCCTTGCTGTTCATCGATCTGGATCACTTCAAGACCATCAACGACTCCCTCGGCCACGCCACCGGCGACTGGCTGCTCAAGGAGGTCGCCAGTCGGCTCAAGCGGCTGGTGCGGCAGGGGGATTGTCTGGCGCGACTCGGCGGCGACGAGTTCGTGCTGCTGCTGCCCTCGCTCTCGGCGAGCCCGCCCCAGGCGGAGATGCAGGCCGACCTCATCGCCGAGCGGCTCATCAGCGAGATTGCGGCCCCCTACAACCACGCGGGCCAGGTGCTGCATATCGGCGCCAGCGTCGGCATCACCCTCTTCCCCGGCCGGGAGCAGGGGGTGGACGATCTGCTCAAGCAGGCGGACACCGCCATGTATCAGGCCAAGTCGGCCGGTCGCAAGACCCGGCGCTTCTTCGATGCCTCCATGCAGTTGCAGGCGGATCGCCGGCTGCTCATCCACAACGAGCTGCGCAGCGCCCTCGACCAGCAGGAGCTGACCCTCTACTACCAGCCCCAGCACATGGTGGAGGGGGGAGACATCATCGGCGTCGAGGCGCTGATCCGCTGGCAGCCGCCAGGCCGGGCCCTGGTGTCACCCGCCGAGTTCATCCCCATCGCCGAGGAGACGGACCTTATCGTCGACATCGGCAACTGGGTGTTGTACGAAGCCTGCGCCCAGTACGTGCGCTGGGAGGAGAATGGCATCCACATCCCGCAGCTGTCGGTCAACGTCAGTGCCAAGCAGTTTCACGCCACCGATTTCGTCGACCGGATCCACGACGTGCTGGCCTCCACCGGCATGGATCCCGCCAGCCTGAACCTGGAGATCACCGAATCCGTGGTGCTGGGGCACGCAGAAGACACCATCAGCAAGATGAGCGAGCTCAAGGTGCTCGGCATCAGCTTTGCCATCGATGACTTCGGCGCCGGTTACTCATCGCTGAGCTACCTCAAGCGGTTGCCGGCGGACGAACTCAAGATCGACCGCTCCTTCATCCAGGACATCCCGCGCGATGGCGACAACATGGCCATCGTCGAGGCGGTGATCGCCATGGCGCGCCACATGGGCTTCAACGTGACGGCGGAAGGGGTGGAGTCGCGTCAGCAGCTGGAGTTTCTGCAGGCCCAGGGCTGCCACTTCTACCAGGGCTACCTGGCCTCCAAGCCGCTGCCGGTGCCCTATCTGGAGCGCTACGTGCAGCGCCTTGCCCGCAGCGAAAGCCCGCTGGCCGGGGGTAAAAATAGTCTCGCCGGCGAGCTGTAGCCCCTCGGGTTAACGGGTAGAATGAGGGAATATGACACCACCGCCAGCGGGCGGTGGCATTGCCTCTCAATGGAGACGTCTCTCGTGAAAGCCGTGCAGGGAATCATTTTATCGGCGCTGTGCGTGCCGGGGCTGCTGACGCAGGTTGCGGCGCAGACTCTGGAACAATCTCTCTATCGCCAGGCTTATGACGCGGTGCGGGCCGACGATCAGGCCCGTTTTCAGCAAATTCGTGCCCGTTTGACCCATTATCCGCTGCTGCCCTATCTCGATTACTACCAGCTGGCCTTTCGGCCGGGGGCAGCAGAGTATGACGACGTGACCCGCTTCATCCGCGAGCACGGCGACACCCCCCAATCCAACCGGCTGGAGCGCAGCTACCTCACCTATCTGGCCCAGAGCCAGCAGTGGTCCCAGTTCCTGCGCTTCTATCCGGCCAAGCCGAACTCCACCGATCTGCTCTGCATGCACTATCAGGCGCGCTACTACACCGGCCAGCAGAGCCAGGCACTGCAGGAGGCGGGCAAGCTCTGGCTGAGCGGTCAGTCTCGCCCCGATGCCTGCGATCCCCTGTTCCAGCTCTGGCAACAGGCCGGTTTGCGTACCCAGGAGAAGATCTGGACCCGCATGACCTTGGCCTTCGAGGCGGAGAACCCGAACCTCATTCGCCACCTCGGTGCCCAGCTCGGCAGCGGCATGAAGGCGTACGGGGATCAGATGATTACCCTGTTCGAACAGCCCGCCAAGGCGATGAACACGGCCTATTTCACTACCGCCGCGCCCTCCAAAAAGTTGCTGCTGCTGGGCTTGGCCCGCTATGCCAACCAGCAGCCGGAAGCGGTGCTGGGACAGCTCGGCTATCTGCGCTCGCGTTTCGCGCTGAGCACCGCCGAACTCAAGCCGGTGGAACGGGCGGTGGCCAGACGGCTGCTGCTGGATCGCTCAACCGCCCAGCGCAACTGGCTGGATGCCACCGTGGTGCGCCAGGCTGACCCGGATCTGCTGGAGCTGCGGGCCCGGCTCGCCATCTGGGAGCAGGACTGGAAAGGGCTCTCCGGCTGGGTCAAGCGGATGCCCATGGCCCTGCAGAAGGAGGATCGCTGGCGCTACTGGCTGGCGCGCTCGCTGGAGGTACAGGGTCAGCAGAAACCGGCGCGGGATCTCTATCTGGAAACCGCCAATCTGCGTGGCTTCTATGGCTTCATGGCAGCGCAGCGCAGCGGCGTGCCCTATCGGATGAAGAATCAGAGCGTGGCGAAGAAGGTGCCGGACTGGCGCACCGCCAGCAGCCGCTGGCCCTTCCTGTTGCGGGTGCGCGAGTTGCTCGACATGAACGAGATCACGGCGGCGCGGGCGGAGTGGATCCACAACATGGATCGCAATCCGGTGGCCCAGCGCCTGGAGTTCGGTCACATCGCCCTCAACCAGGGCTGGCATGAACTGGCCATTCTGGCCAGCATCCGGGCCGAGGCCTGGGATGCCCTCGATTTGCGCTTCCCGCTGCCGCTCAAGCACACCTTCTCCCAGATGGCACAGGAGCGGACCATGAACACCAGCCTGCTCTACGCCATTTCCCGTCAGGAGAGCGCGCTCTACCCGCTGGCACAGTCGCCGGTCGGGGCGAGGGGACTGATGCAGCTGATGCCGACCACCGCCAAGGAGACGGCCAGCAAGCTGGGAGTGCCCTATCGCAACGAGCAGCAGCTGTTTGATCCCGCCATGAACATCCGCCTTGGCAGCGCCTATCTCAAGCGGCTGCTGGATGTGTACGACGGCAACCGGATCCTGGCGGCGGCGGCCTACAACGCCGGCCCCGGCCGGGTGAAACGCTGGCGCGATCAGAGTGCGGACAAGCCGATGGATGTCTGGGTCGAGAGCATCCCCTACAAGGAGACGCGCAACTATGTGCAGAACGTGCTGTCGTTCGATCTCATCTATCAGCACAAGCTGCAGCAGCCGCTGCGCTTCATGTCCGAGCGCGAGCTGAGTCACGCTTATTGAGACGGCTGCCGCCCTGGCGGCAGCCGGATTCCCATTCCCTCCCCAAAATGGTTATTATCCCATAAGGTTTTGTTACAAAAGGAAACCTGCCAGGTGATCGGGCGCCATCTCTTGGTCTGGCAGGTTCGTTATAATCGCCCGTTCAACACAGACAGGCTCCCCCAACAAAGGAATTGATAGTGGCAACGATTAAAGACGTTTCCCGGTTGGCTAATGTGTCCATTTCAACTGTGTCGCGAGTCATCAACAACACGGCGCAGGTGGCACCAGAAAAGCGTGAGGCCGTCATGGCGGCCATGAAGGAACTCAATTTTCGTCCCAACAGCTTTGCCCAGGCGCTGGTCAGCAAGCGCTCCAACTGTATCGGTGTGCTGGTGGGGGATCTGTGTGGTGGCCCCTTCTTCGCCCAGATGATGCGCGGCATCGAGAGCGTGGTGGACAAGGCGGACAAGTTCACCATCGTCATGTCCGGCAATCAC
Source organism: Aeromonas sp. 1805 (assembly GCF_013085525.1). NCBI lineage: Bacteria > Pseudomonadati > Pseudomonadota > Gammaproteobacteria > Aeromonadales > Aeromonadaceae > Aeromonas > Aeromonas sp. 1805. Next base: position 3,206,104 of record NZ_CP038515.1, read on the forward strand.
GACGAGGTGCGCGAGCGCCACGCCATCCAGGCGCTGCTGCAGCGCCAGTGCGATGCGCTGATCCTGCACAGCAAGGCGCTGCCCGACGAGGAGCTGAGCGAGCTGGTGGCGGGCAGCACCCCGGTGGTCTTCATCAACCGCCAGGTGCCAGGTGCCGAAGATCGCTGCGTCTGGCTGGACAACCAGGCCGGCATCACCACCGCCTGCCAGCACCTGCTGGATGCGGGCCATCGCAAGATTGCCTTCGTCACCTCGGACGATGAAGAGTTCGTCGATGGCCAGCAGCGGATGGCGGGGTATCATCACGCCCTGCAGCGGGCCGGCATCGCTCTTGATCCTGCCCTTATCGGCCGCGCCTTTGCCGACGAGAACGGCGGCTACGTGGCGATGGGCGAACTGCTGGATCGGGGGGTTGAGTTTACCGCCGTGCTCGGTTTCAACGACGCCATGGTGGCGGGGGCCATCTCCTGTCTGCTGGAGCGGGGATACAAGATCCCGCAGCAGATCTCGGTGGTGGGCTTCGATGACATTCCCTATGCCCGCTACATCTACCCCAAGCTCACCACGGTGCGCTACCCCATTGAGGAGATGGGCGGCCGGGCTGCCGAACTGGCGCTGAGCCTGCTGGATCACAAACCGGCCGAGGGGCTGGAGCTCAAGTTCGAGGCCGAGCTGGTCAGACGGGAATCCGTCGCCTGAGTGGCCGACATTGGCCCTGAATGGGCCAATGTTGCTCCCCTGTTTTGCGGAAAAATTGAAAGCGTTTTCAGAAATCCTTTTCAACTGTGATCCGCTTCAAAGCTTTTTGGACTGCCTGCCACTAGCATAGGCCCCACGAATTAGGAGCCTGCGCTCCCGATTTTCCCGCTGTGGGAGGTAACTGGTTAATCCAGCTATTTCCTTCGTTACTTTCGACGGTCATCATGGATGGCCGTTTTTTTTTGCCAGGATTTTGTCATGACAACAGAGAGTGAATACCAGACGGGGATCGTGGGCGCTGGCTGGCTGGGGTTACCGCTGGCCCGGGCGCTGCAGGCCGAGGGCCGCCAGGTGGCGGTGACGGTCAGCTCGGCCCAGAAAGCCGCACAGCTGACGGCAGAAGGGCTGCAGGCCTGGCCGCTGCAACTGGGCACCGGGCTGACCGCCCTGCCGTTTCGCTGCCGCGAGCTGGTGATCTGCGTGCCGCCGAGCAAGGTTGAGGATTACCCGGCCGCCATCGGGCGGGTGGCCGAGCTGGCGCGGGCCGCCGGTGTGCAGCGGCTGGTGTTCGTGAGTGCCACCTCGGTCTGGGCGCCGGGGCAGGGGGAGGATGAACACCCCATGCCTGCCCACGAGCGCGGGATGCGGATGCTGGCCGCCGAGCAGGCGGCGATGGGGGTCAGCATTCCCTGTGCCATGGTGCTGCGCCCGGCCGGGTTGTACGGGCCACAGCGCCATCCCGGTCGCTTCCTGGCGGGCAAGACCCTGGAAGGCGGCGGTCAGGCGGTGAACCTGGTGCACCTGGATGACGTGGTGGCCGCTTGTCAGCTGCTGCTGGCGCAGGGAAAGGATGGGGATGCCTACAACCTGAGTGCGCCGGTACACCCGCGCCGGGAGCAGTTCTATCCCTTTGCCGCGCGCCAGCTGGGCCTGCCGGCTCCGGTTTTCATCGAGCCGGCCGGCCGGTTTCTCCCCGTCGAGGGGCTGCGCATCTGCGAGCAGCTCGGTTTTGTCTATCGCTGGCCCGATCCGGCGCACTGGTTTGCCGAGCTGGCGGCCCGGGGTCACTGAGCATCCCGTTCGGTGCTATAGAGCGGGGCACAGGTGGGGCACAGGTGGCGCCAATGGTGCGGCGCGGCGGGCAATTGAGGTTTGCCAAGGGGGGGCTCGCCCCCTATCATGCCGCCATCCATACAGAGAGAGCGGTAAAGATGGTAGATACAAGACGTCACCCCGATGGGGAACTGTTGCTGAGAACCCTGGCAATGCCAGCCGATACCAACCCCAATGGCGATATCTTCGGGGGCTGGATCATGTCCCAGATGGATATAGGTGGGGGCATCATGGCCAAGGAGCTGGCAAAAGGACGTATTTGTACCGTATCCGTCGAGGGCATGACCTTTCACAGTCCGGTCAAGGTGGGCGACGTGGTGTGTTGCTACGGGCGCTGTCTGAAGATCGGTCGCAGCTCCATGCGGCTGAAGCTGGAGGTGTGGGTCAAGCCGGTGCTGCGTGAAAACGAGGCCCAGCGCTACTGCGTGACCGAAGGGATCTTCACCTATGTCGCCATCGACGAACAGGGAAAATCCCGTCCGGTACCGGTCTGATCCGGCTCAGATAAGCCGGGCGTTGATGATGGATATTTCCTGCTCAAACCCGGTTTTTTGCCGTATCATGCGTTCCAGCATCTCTTCCGAGCCGACGCACTGCTGGGTGTCGAACAGGCAGAGATCGCACTGGGGATCCCGTCTGATCTGATAGACGGTGGAAAGCTCCACTTGATGACAATTTCCTTGTTGATCATAAAATGTCACGCGGTACTGGTGCTGTCTCGCCATCGTTGAATTCCTTCTGGATGAGCCGGGCCGGACACGAGCTATCAGCCTAGTCGGCAGCGATGACATTTGTGATGGTCAGGACACAATGCAGAGGCAGGTGGTTGTTAGCCAATGAAAAATAGTTATCGCATTCTGGGTACGTCGCTGCTGACGTTGGGACTGGTCGGCTGTTTCGAGGTGCCGGATCAGGATCACCTGGTCACGGCGCAGGGCATCATTCCCGGCGCCAACTGCCAGAAGCCGCCGCTGGTGGCGCTGGCTTCCACCGCCTTGCCCCGCGAGTTCGGCATTACCGTCTGGAATCTCTACAAGGGTCAGCGTAAAAACTGGCGCGAAGGGCTGGACGAGTATGCCAAATCCCAGGATCTGGTACTGCTGCAGGAGTCGGCGACCCGCCCCGACATGCTGGAATGGCTGAAGGCCGGTGATTTCCAGTGGCAGCAATTGCAAGCCTTTACCCAGGGCGGTGTCTCTTTCGGCGTGATGACGGTGGCCAAGACGCCGCAGGCGTTCGTGTGCGGCGTGCGTTCCCCCGAGCCGCTGCTGCGCATCCCCAAATCCGGTCTGGTCAGCCTCTACCCCTTGCAGGGGGATCCTGACGGCGTGCTGGTGGTGAACCTGCATGCGGTGAACTTCGAGCTGGGGATGGCGACCTTTCGCGAGCAGCTCAACGATCTGACCGCCCTCATCCATCGCCATCAGGGCCCGGTTATTCTGGCCGGAGATTTCAACACCTGGAGCGACAAGCGCGAATTCTGGCTGAACAAGCTGGTGGGAGAACTGGGGCTGCAGGAGGCGATCCCGGTGCCGGATCTGCGCCGGACCGCCTTCGGCCGGCCGCTCGATCACCTCTACTACCGCAACCTGGACCTGGTGGAAGTGAGCAGCCCGGCGACCGATGCCTCCGATCACAACCCCATCATGGCCCGTTTCGCAGCTCAGGCCATCACTCCCTGAAGCCGTACAGGCCGCTAGGGTGGCCTGTTCCAGATAAAAAAATACCCCGCTTTTGGCGGGGTATTTTTTTATGAAGTGATGAACGATCAGCTGTTGTTCTTCACGAACAGGGTCAGCTCCTGACCCGGCTTGAGGTAATCGCTCTTGCCCAGCTGATTCCAGCGCATCACATCCATCACGGCAACCTGAAAACGGGCGGCGATGGAGGAGAGGGAATCACCGCGGCGCACCTGATAGACCATGGACTTGTTGCTGCTCTTGCCCTGCTTGGGCCAGACCACCAGCTTCATGCCAGGCTTCAAGGCCGACTTGGCGTTGAGACCGTTCCACTTGGCCAGCTCGTCATGGGTGACCCCATGCGCCTGGCTGATGCTCCACAGATTGTCACCGGCACGTACCTTGTACTGGATCTTGCCGGCACTGCGGCTGGCGAGCTGCTGTGGCTTGCTCTGAGCGCTCTGACTGACCACCGGCTTGCTGCCGCTGGTCGGGATCATCAGGGTCTGGCCACGGCGCAGGTGATTGCCACTCAGGTTGTTGGCCAGCTTGAGCTGCTGCACGCTCACCCCGTGATTCTGGGCGATGCGGGAGAGAGTGTCGCCGCTGGTGACCTGATAGGAGCGGGTGCGGATGCGCTCGCTCTGGGGCAGATCGGCCAGGGCCAGCTCCAGGGTATCGGCATACTCGACCGGTACCAGCAGGCGATAGGGCCCCTTGGGTGAGGTCGACCAGCGCGTCAGGGCCGGATTGACCTCTTTCAGCTGAGCCGGACGCAGGCCTGCCAGCTGGGCTGCCACGTTCAGATCGATCTGGCCGCCGGTGTTGACCACCCGCAGCTGAGGCTTGTTGGCCAGCACCGGCAGGGTGACATTGTACTTGTCCGCATTGCGGATCATGTCGGCCATGGCCAGGATCTTGGGCACATACATCCGGGTTTCGCGGGGCAGATCGAGTGACCAGTAGTCGGTCGGTCGGCCTGCCTTCTGATTGCGGGTGATGGCGTTGCGCACCCGTCCTTCACCGGCATTGTAAGCCGCCAGCGTCTGTAGCCAGTCGCCGTCGAAGAAACGGTTCAGGTACTCCAGATAATCCAGCGCGGCATTGGTGGAGGCCAGTACATCACGGCGGCCGTCGTACCAGTTGTCGTGGCGCAGGCCGAAGTTCTTGCCGGTCGCAGGAACGAACTGCCACAGACCCACCGCATTGCTGCGGGAACGGGCGTGGGGATCGAACATGCTCTCGATCATGGGGATGGTAATAAGCTCCATTGGCAGCTCACGCCGTTCGATTTCCTCTACCATCAGATACAGGTAGGGCTCAGCCCGGCTGGCAATGGTCGCCAGATGCTTATCATTGCGCAACAACCAATCACGCTGCTGGCGGACACGGTCGTTCTCCTGCGGCTCAAACTGCATATCATCGCTGATACGCACCCACAGGTTATCGGTGTCATCCAGTTCGTCGATCTGTTCGTCTCCGAACAGGAAGCGCGCCGAATGTTTTTTATACGCTTTTTTGTTGACTTGGGGGGACTTGATCGGCTCGATTGCCGTTAGCGCCCGGTCATCCTGATGGCTCAGGTTTTGGCAGCCGCTGAGAAACAGCGCCGCCAATAAGGCCGTTCGTACCTTCATCTCGCTCAGGTCATCTTTAGGAAAAACAGCTCGCATCATAAGGGGCAATGGCCCCCTGATCAAGGTTTGTTCAAAAAACGTCCTTCCAGGATCGCAGCACGGTGAAGGTATCCTCTGGATTTTCCAAGCATTTTAAGGCGTGTTTCTCAGCAGAAAATTTCACGGAATCCTGTTCGCATCGCAGAAAAACGTTGAACTCCCGCTCATCCCCCAGCCGTGAGGGCAGACTCGGCAGACCCTGCTGGCGCAGCTTGCTGATCAGCCCGATCCGCTGCTGGATCGCCTGGTTGTCCGGCTCGACCGCGTAGGCGAAGCGCAGGTTGGAGAGGGTGTACTCATGGGCACAATAAATGAGGGTGTCGTCGGGCAGGGTGGCGAGTCGTTGCAGTGAGGCGTGCATCTGGGCCGGGGTACCTTCGAACAGACGGCCGCAACCGGCACTGAAGAGGGTATCGCCACAAAACAGCATGCCGTGGCCGTAATAGGCGATGTGGCCATGGGTATGGCCGGGCACATGGATCACCTCGAGACTCAGGCCGTGCCAGTTGATCTGATCTCCGTCATCGAGCCACTGGCCGTGATGAGCGGGCATGGGGTCAAGTTTAGGGCCATAGAGTCTGGCATGGGGGAAATAGCCGAGCAGGGCGGTGACTCCTCCCACATGATCGTGGTGGTGATGGGTCAGCAGAATCGCATCGAGCTGCAGGTCCAGCGCGGCCAGTCGCTCCAGCACGGGTTCGGCATCGCCAGGATCGACGACCAGGCAGTGATTTTCGTGTCGGATCAACCAGATGTAGTTGTCGTTAAAGGCAGGAACTGTGATCACTGGATACATGAGTCTGCTTCTCTTTATGGAGGGTATCTTATATAACTGGATGGCGTTCGAACCCCAAGTTGAGCCCTATTATGCAGGTGGCACGTACCGAACAACAAATCGAGATCCCGACCAGCTGGTCGGCACTGCCCATGGGGGACTGGGTAGCCGCCGAGATCCAGGAGCGGCTCGACAGCTGGTGCCCACATCTGTTTGGTTATCATCTGCTTAAAGTCGGGGCGCTGAGCGCCGAACTCTCCTGCGGCTGCTCTTCCATTCGCCATCAGATAGGGGTTGCCCCCAGCGGCAGATTGCTGGATCTCAAGGGCGATCCACTGGCCTTGCCGGTGCGTACCGGCAGCGTGGATGCCTGCCTGCTGGCCCACTGCCTCGACTTTTCGCCAGACCCCCACCAGGTGCTGCGCGAGGCGGAGCGGGTACTGACCGACGATGGCTGGCTCATCGTCAGCGGCTACAATCCGCTCAGCCTGGTCGGCATCGGCCACTGCCTGCCTTTCCTGCGTCAACATCTGCCCTGGTCGGCCCGCATGTTCACTCCGGCGCGGGTCACCGACTGGCTGCAGCTGCTCGGGTGTGAAGTGATGTTTGACGAGCGCTTTGGCTACTCGTTCATGGGCAAGCAAAGCCGGATCGGCTGGTGGCGGGAGAGTGTGGGGCGGGATTATTGCAGGCCGTTTGCGTCCGTCTACGTGATAGCGGCGCGCAAGCGGCGCTTCCCCCTGACGCCGGTACGCCGCCGCTGGCGCTTGCCCGAGTCGATTGCGACGCCGGGCATGGCGCGTCAGGGCTGGTAGCCAGTCTCGGGCGCCCTGGCTGGCGGTCCTGATGGGGGAGGCTGACTTGGATCAGGGCTGGTAGCCGGTATCCTCGGCCAGCTGCTTGCCGCTGGCGGCCTCGCGGGCCAGCTCGTCACAGCGTTCGTTTTCCGGGTGACCGGAGTGCCCCTTGACCCAGAGCCATTCGATCTGATGGCGCGCCACTTCCGCATCCAATGCCTGCCAGAGATCAACGTTCTTGACCGGCTGGCGGCTGGCAGTCACCCACCCTTTCTTCTTCCAGCCGATGATCCACTGGGTGATCCCCTGGCGCACATACTGGCTGTCGGTGGTGAGTCTGACCTGGCAGGGCTCGTTCAGGGTGCGCAGCCCCATGATGGCGGCCATCAGCTCCATCCGGTTGTTGGTGGTGAGGCGAAAACCGGCGGCGAGCTCCTTGCGGTGCTTGCCATAGACCATGACGGCACCATAGCCGCCAGGGCCCGGGTTGCCGAGACAGGAACCATCCGTATACAAATCGATCTTTTTTAGCATGAGTCTTGGGGTAAACTAGCGGGTAAAGCCGAAGTTTGACATAGATTGGATCATGAACACACCCCAACTGAATCGCCAGATCATTCTGGATACTGAAACCACAGGTATGAACACCGCCGGTGGCCCCGTCTATCTGGGACACCGCATCATCGAGATCGGCTGTGTGGAGGTGATCAACCGCAAGCTGACCGGTAACCACTTCCACGTCTACATCAAGCCGGATCGGCTGGTGGACCCCGAGGCCATCCAGGTGCACGGCATCACCGACGAGTTCCTGCGTGACAAGCCGTCGTTCAGCCAGATAGCCGACGAGTTCATCGAGTTCATCCGCGGTGCCGAGCTGATTGCCCACAACGCTCCGTTTGATGTGAGCTTCATGGACTATGAGTTCGGCAAGCTCGGCCTCAATTTCAAGACTGCCGACATCTGCGGCATCACGGATACCCTGGCGATGGCGCGGGACCTGTTCCCGGGCAAGCGCAACAACCTCGACGTGCTGTGCGATCGCTACGGTATCGACAACTCGCACCGTACCCTGCACGGGGCTTTGCTCGATGCGGAGATCCTGGCGGACGTCTACCTGCTGATGACGGGTGGCCAGACCAAGTTGAATCTGGCTACCGAGAGCAGTGAAAATGAGAGCAATCAGGACACCAGCATCCGCCGGCTGGAGAGCAATCGCCCACCGCTCAAGGTGATCCGTGCCAGCGCCGAGATTGAGGCGGTGCACGAAGCGCGGCTGGATCTGGTGCAGAAAAAAGGAGGAGCCTGCCTGTGGCGGCAATGAGCAAGCTATGGAGCGGCCTGCTGTTATTGGCCTCGCTGACGGCCTCGGCCAACGAGGTGTTTGCCCCCTCCGACATTCCCCTGCTCGACAATCGCTTTCGCATTGATTACGGGGTGAAAGAGATCACCTTCATCGTGACGCGCAAGCCGGGCACCCCGTCGGTGATCCTGGTGCGTCCGGACGGCAGCAAGCTCTATGTGGGCAAGGTGACGCCCCCCGATGTGGGCTGGCTGGCGCTCAAGGATCAGGATCTCATCACCATCCGCGATCCCATGCCGGGCCCCTGGCAGGCCATCGGCGAGGTGGACCCGGACAACCGGGTGCGCCTGCTGTCGAACATCAGGCTGGAAACCGATCAACTGCCGACCCAGCTCTATCAGGGAGAAAGGGTCAAGCTCAAGTCCTGGCTGCTGATCGACGATGCACCGCCCAAGGCCGGTTATTACCTCACCGACCTTGGCATGACGGTGCGATTGCAGCGTTTCAACGACGCCAAGCAGGAGGGGGAGCCCATCGTTGACGAAGTGCTCGGCCACTATCGTGACGATGGCAAGGGGCTCGACGAGGTGCCGGGTGACGGCATCATGACCGCCGAGGCGGTGCTGGATGTGGCTGCGGGAAAATACCGGGCCATGTACAGCACGGGCAATCAGGTGTTCTCCCGCGCTCGCTATCAGGACGTGCTGATCTACCCGTTGCCGGTCAGCTATACCCTGGCGCCTCCCTCGCAGGAGTTTGGCGCCAAACTCTCCTTCCTGATCGATGCCGATGAGCTGGATCCGGCCTCCGTGGTGATTGAGGGCAAGGCGACCAACACGGTGGGAGCCAGCATGGCGTTCAATGCGGTGGCGACCGAACCCCGGGTGGAAGTGGATCTCTCCGCCATCAAGGAGGTTGGCCAGTATGAGGTGACTGCCACCCTGTTTGGCACGACCCGGCTGGGCCGCGAGATCCAGGTCACGCTGCCGGTGAAATCGTTCAATATCTTCCCGGTGCTGGCGGCTGAGCCATCGGCGGCCTCTGCGGCTTCTGAAACCTCGGCTGCAGTGCCCAACCAGGTGAAATTCGAGGAAAAACAGAGCAGCGGCTGGCTGATCTGGTTGCTGGGTGGGGTCGGCATCCTGCTGGTCTTGCTGGGCGGCGTCGGTTTCATCTTGCTGCAAAAGCGGCGAGCACTGAAAAAAGCGATGGCGGCGCAGAAAGCCGAGAGCGAAAGCGCCAAGCCGGAAGCCAAGCTGGATCTGAACCTGCCCGAACAATAACCGGGTAACCGCATGAAAAAGCCGCCCATCGAGGCGGCTTTTTTATTTCTGGGTAGCTCGGCGTCAGCCGAGCTGGAACAGCAGTGGCCAGCCCTGCTCCTGACAGTAGCGGTGCTCCTTCTCCAGATTCTGCATCAGCAACTTGTTCTCGTCGCACCAGTCCAGTGGCAGGGTGACCACCAGCTGATCGCCGGCGGCCTGCACATGCCAATCGGGCAGCAGGTTGTCCTGGCGCCTGTGGTGGGCGGCGACCGCGAGGCGCAGGATGCGGATGCAGCGCAGCACCGTCTGTTCGTCGTGGTTGGGAAGGGAAGGGAGTTCGGAGAGCTTGAGCCCCTTGCGGTGAAAACGTACCAGCGCGGCCAGCAGGGCCTGATCGTCCTGGTTGAAGCCGGGCAGGTCGGTGTGCTGCAGGATATAGGCGGAGTGGCGGTGAATGCCGCTGTAGTTGATGGCAAGGCCGATCTCGTGCAGCCGCGCCGCCCAGCCGAGGATGGCGCGATAGGGCTCCTCCGGCATCTCCCAGGGGCCGCTGAGCAGATCGAACAGGGTCAGCACGCTCTGTTCGACCCGGCCAGCCTGACGCTTGTCGATGCGATAGTGGGTGGAGAGCGCCAGGGCGGTGCGCTCGCGAATGTCGTGGTGCTGCAAGCGCTCCTCGAACTCGTACAGCAGCCCCTCACGCAGGGCGCCATCGGAATAGTCCATCCGCTCGATGGGCAGCGAGGTGAAGAGCCCGAGCAGGATGGCCACAGCGGCGGCAAATACCTCCTGACGCTCCTCGGTGAGGCCGGCCAGCTTGAGATCGCTGACCCGCTTGTGCCGGATCATCTCTTGCTTGAGCCGCTCCAGCCCGGCCAGGGTGATGGCGCCATCGGTCCACTCTTCTCCCTGCAACACATCGCGCACGGTGCGAATGGAGCCCGAGCTGCCGAGGCAGCTCTGCCAGCCCAGCTTGCGGTACTGGTTGATGATGGGGGCGAGCTGGTGCTGGGCTTCCAGCACGGCATTGTTGAAGGCCTTCTCGCTCAGCTTGCCGTTGGCAAAGAAGCTCTGGGTGAAGCTGACACAGCCCATCTTGCGGCTGGTGAGCGCCTTGTGATCGAACCCCTCGCCGATGATGAGCTCGGTGCTGCCGCCGCCAATGTCCACCACCAGTACCTGGCCTTCGATGTGCTGGGTATGGGCGACCCCCTGATAGATGAGGCGCGCCTCTTCCTGGCCGCTGATGATCTCGATGGGGTGGTTGAGCACCTTGGCCGCCTCGCTCACGAACTCACGGGCGTTGCTGGCTCGGCGCAATGTATAGGTGCCGGCGATGCGGATCTGATCCGGCTTGATGTTGGTCAGCCGCTCGGCAAACAGGGCGAGGCAGTCGAGGCCCCGGGTCATGGCTTCGGCAGACATGCGGCGCTGGCCGTCCATTCCCTCTGCCAGCCGCACCCGTTCTTTTATCCGATCGACGATCTGCAGCCGTCCTTCGGTGAGGCGGGCGATGACCATGTGAAAGCTGTTCGAGCCCAGATCCACGGCGGCGTACAGGCTATTGTCCATTATTTGACTCTATGCGTTTGAGGTAGTCGTAAATCGCGACCTGGGAACGGATCTTGCGGCGGTTGCCCCGCTTCACGTACTCGTTCTTCTGGTCGGCATCGATGACCCGCGCCTTGCAGGTGTCACTCAGTTGTAGCTCGAGAATGTCGAGGATGCGCTGCTTGAGCCGCTCGTCATAGATGGGGGTGCCCACCTCGATGCGGCCGTCGATGTTGCGGCTCATCCAGTCGGCGCTGGAGATATAGAGCTGTGGATTGCCCTTGTTGTGGAACACCATCACCCGCGGGTGCTCAAGGAAGCGGTCGATGATGCTGATCACCCTGATGTTGTCACTGAGGCCCGGCACGCCCGGACGCAGGGCACACATGCCGCGGATGATCATCTGGATGGGCACCCCGGCCTGACCGGCGGCATAGAGCCGGTTGATCAGATCCTTGTCCACCAGGTTGTTGATCTTGAGGGTGATGCCGCTCGGCTGGCCCGCCTTGGCGTTGGCCAGTTCATTGTCGATGAGCCGGTAGAGCTGGCGGCGGCTGTTGATGGGGGAGACCAGCAGGTGGTTGAACTTGTAGCGCCGATAGGGATATTCGATGTACTCGAACACCCCCTCCACCTCGGCGGTGATGTCTGGGTGACGGGTCAGCAGGGAGAAGTCGGTATAGATTTTCGCCGTCTTCTCGTTGAAGTTGCCGGTGCCGATGTGGGCGTAGCGCACCGCCTCACCCTGCTCGTGGCGGGTGATGAGGCAGAGCTTGGAGTGGATTTTGAGGCTCGGCACTCCGAACACCACCTTGACGCCGGCATCGGTCAGGATGTTGGCCCAGTCGATGTTGGCCGCCTCGTCGAAGCGGGCGCGCAGCTCTACCACCACGGTCACCTTCTTGCCGTTGTTGGCGGCGTCGATCAGGGAGTGGATGATGCGCGACTTCTTGGCTACCCGGTAGATATTGATGCGAATGGCGCTGACCGCCGGATCGAACGCCGCCTGACGCACCAGCTCGGTGAAGTGGTGAAACTTGTGGTACGGGTAGTAGAGCAGTATGTCCTGCTTGGTGATGGCGTCGAAGGCGTTGACGAAGCCGTCAAAATCACGGCAATCCAGCGCCGGCAGCTTGGGGTTTTCCAGATAGTCCCGGCCCACGTTGGGGAAGCCGATGAAATCCTTGAAATTGTGATAACGGCCGCCCGGCATGATGGCGTCGTAGGAGCTGATCTGCAGCTTGAGCTTCAGGAAGCTGATCATCGCCGCCGGCATCTCCCGCTCGTAGACGAAGCGCACCGGCATGGCGGTGAGACGCTGCTTCAAGCCGTCACTCATCTTGTCCACCAGGCTCAAGTCCAGCTGGTCGGAGAGATCGTATTCGGCATCCCGGGTCAGCTTGACCGCGTAGGCGGCTATCTCGTCGTAGTCGAAGAAGCCCTTGAAGATCTCGTCGAGACAGAAGCGGATGACGTTGTCGAGGATGATGATCTGCTTCTTGCGACGGGTCCCTTCCGGCGGCAGCTGGAAGAAGCGGGGCAGATCGTCGGTCGGTACCTCCACCAGCGCGTACTGGATCACCTGCCCGTTCTTCTTCATCTCTATGGCCAGATAGGTGTACTCGTCTTTCAGGAACTTGACCGGGTTGACCTCTTTGTTGAGCAGGATCGGGATGATGTGGCGCAGCACCTTCTCCTTGAAGAAGACCCGCAGCCACTGCTGGATGGACTCGGAGAGCTGGTACTCGTTGACCAGGAAGATGTTGTGGCGGGCTAGCGCGATCAACAGCTCCTTGTAGGTGTTGTCGAACGCCTCGCCGAGCGCCATCACCTTCTGCTGGATGGCGCGCAGCAGCACCTTGGCCTCGTCGTCGCCGCCGTGCACCTCGTTGATCAGGATGCGGCGCTTGACGTCCGACACCCGCACTTTAAAGAACTCGTCCTGGTTGGAGGAGAAGATCCCGAGGAAGCGGACCCGCTCGATGAGCGGGACCGTCTTGTCCATTGCCTCTTGCAACACCCGTTCATTGAATGAGAGCCAACTCAGCTCCTTCTCTTCATACTGCTTGTCGGTGCTCATGTGATGCCTCTGTGGTCAGGTCGCGTCTGCGCGGCAGTTATGGCGTGGAAATATGACAGATTGATGACCATCCGCTCAGTCGATGATGGCCTGATCGATGTCGACCACCAGATCGTCCGACAGCGACTCCAGCGCGCTGATGAGATCCCCCAGTTCGAGTCGGGGCGGCAGCGCCACCAGAGCATGGGCGTAGAAGAGCGGGGCGCCGGAGTGGGGAGCCGGTTCGCAGCCGGTGGTGAGGTCGGCCACGTTGATGTTGAGCTGACGCAGGATGCTGGCCACTTCGTGGACGATGCCGGCCCGGTCGTTGCCGGTGACGCTGACCATCACCTGCCGTTCCGGCTCCTGGCTGAGCTGGCCTTCGGCGAAGCTGACGGTAAGGCCGGGCAGCATCACCAGCGCCTCGCACAGGCTGCGGTAGTGCTCGTCAGGCACGCTGACGTGCAGGATGCCGGCAAATTGTCCCGCCAGCTCGCTCATGGAACTGGCCAGCCAGTTGCCCTGCTGGTGGGTGATGACGTCCGCCAGACTCTCGACGATACCGGGCTTGTCAGCGCCTATCACGGTCACGACCAATTGCTTTTGCATCCTGCTCTCCTTGGAAAATGGGTACTCCGTAGCATTGTGCCTGCTGTCACAGGCCATATGAAGCCCCGCCCACCGCAAATATGGCGAAAAAGCGCCGCCGGGAGGGGGTGGGCGCCATTTCTGCACTGCCTGCGCCCGCTGCACCGTGGTAGAGTGATGCCCCTGTTTTGTATTGTGAACCGGATAGCTCTTGTGAACGGGATGTGCGCGTATGAATAGCCTTGTCGTATCGGGATTGGTGTTGTTGGTGTTGCTGCTGCTGGCGATCTTCTGGAGCAGGGGCAAGAAGGGCAAGGCGCTGCCCTATGATCTGCAGGAGACCCTGTTCAGCCCCGCCGAACGCTCCTTCCTCGGCGTGCTGGATCTGGCGGTCGGCGACCAGGCCCGGGTCTTTGCCAAGGTGCGGGTGGCCGATGTGCTGACGCCGGAGACGGGCATGGGCAAGAGCAAGTGGCAGCAGGCGTTCAACAAGATCAGCGCCAAGCATGTGGACTATCTGCTCTGCCACCCCTCCGATCTCTCCTTCATCTGCGCCATCGAGCTCGATGACAGCTCCCATCGCCACCAGAAGCGCAAGGTGCGCGACAGTTTCCTCAAGGCCGCCTTTGACAGCGCCGGTCTGCCGCTGTTGCAGATCCCGGCAAGCAGCCATTATCAGGTCGAGGAGCTGCGCGAACAGATCCTGCCGCTGCTAAGCGGTCCCCGCCGTGCTCCGGATGAGGATCTGCTGCCAGGTGATCGCCGCGAGCCCACTTTCAGCCCCCTGCAGCTGGATCGGGTCGAGGTGGAAGAGCCTCGCCATGGCGGTCGTGCCCCGGCCGTAGCCCCCATCAAGGCGATCGTATCACCGCGCAGCGCGCCGCTGCCGGCGGCCGATGCCGAGCTGGTGGAGAATCTGTTTGCCGAGGTAGAGGAGGATGAGGAGGAAGAGTATCCCCATCAGGTGCCGCACTGCCCGCGCTGTGATGCGCCGCTGGTGGAGCGGGAAGCCAAGAAGGGCCCCCATGCCGGCCGGCTGTTCCTGGCCTGCAGCCGCTTCCCCGAGTGCCGCTACGCCGCCCCCCATACTCACGCCCGCCATTGATCCCACCGCCTGTCTGCGGCCTGCTGCCGGCCGCAAACAGGCGCATCTGCTCGTGTTCCTGCCTCTCTTGCTTGCCCGCTGCCTGCCCACCGTACCCAAAAAAAGAGGCGACAAAATTTATCTTGTTGCGCCGTTGGGTCGATAAACTTAGGTGAAATGCGACAAATTTTGACAATGCGTCGGAATTTTGGCACTTTGTGCATCCTGCATAAAGTGCGTGGTTTGACCACATAAGCACAATAAAACAATAAGTTACGTCGAGAATAGAGGGATGGATATGATGGCAATGGGAGTGTTGATTGTTGACGCCGATGCGCAGCGGCGCCAACAGTTGGGGACAGTTCTCTCGTTCATGGGGATCCCCTGGCAGGACGTTGCCGAGGGCGATCTGGATGTGGCCATCGAGTCATCCGGCCCGCTGCAGGGGGTGTTGACCGGCTCCCTCAACGGCCGCCCGCTGGGCGAGCTGCTGACCGGATTCCCCCGGGTGCCTTTCCTGTCGCTGGTGGAGGCCGACTTCCCCAACAGCAACTTCATCGGAGTGGCCGAGGCGCCCTTCACCTACGAATCCCTGACCCGCCATCTGCACTTTTGCCAGGCCTTCGTCTCCCTCCATCCCCGTCAGCAGACCCACGACAAGGGACAGGCGCTGCTGCGCCTGCTGGTGGGCAAGGGCAAGGGGATCCAGGAGGTGCGTCGGCTCATCAGCCAGGTGGCAGAGACCGATGCCAATGTGCTGATCCTCGGCGAATCGGGTACCGGCAAGGAAGTGGTGGCCCGCGCCATCCATGAGCTGTCCGGCCGAAGCCAGGGCCCCTTCGTACCCATCAACTGCGGCGCCATTCCGGCTGAGCTGCTCGAAAGCGAATTGTTCGGCCACGAGAAGGGGGCCTTCACCGGCGCCATCGCGGCCCGGCGCGGCCGCTTCGAGCTGGCACAGGGGGGCACCCTGTTTCTCGACGAGATCGGCGACATGCCGCTGCCGATGCAGGTCAAGCTGCTGCGGGTGCTGCAGGAGCGGTTGTTTGATCGGGTTGGCGGCGGCAAGCCCATTCAGGCGGATGTGCGCATCATCGCGGCCACCCACCGGGATCTGGAAGCCATGATCCGTACCCAGGGTTTTCGTGAAGATCTCTACTATCGCCTCAACGTCTTCCCCATCGAGACCCCGCCGCTGCGGGAGCGGGCCGATGACATCCCGCTGCTGCTGCAGGAGCTGCTCAACCGCCATGCCGAGCTGCATCAGGGGATGATCCGCCTGACCCAGCGCGCCATGGAATCCCTGATGCAGTACCCCTGGCCCGGCAACGTGCGCGAGCTCTCCAACCTGCTGGAGCGGCTGCTCATCCTCTATCCGCAGCAGATCGTCGACGTGGCTGACTTGCCGAGCCGCTATCGGTTGCTGCCGTGCGAGCCGCGGGACGAGCGGCTGACCGAGATGGACGAGCGCGATGCGCTGGCCGCCGTGTTCCAGGATCCGCCCGAGCTGGATCTGCCCGCCAGCCACGCCCGCGCCATGCAACTGCCGGAGGAGGGGGTCAACCTCAAGGAGATGCTGGCCGACCTTGAGGTGGAACTGATCCGCCAGGCGCTGGAGTCCCAGGACGGGGTGGTGGCCCGCGCCGCTGACCTGCTCGGCATGCGCCGTACCACCCTGGTGGAGAAGATGAAAAAATACGGGATGAGCAAGGAAGCATAAGGGTCAAAGCCTTGACGCCAAGCTTCAAGGCTTTGATTTTATACGTGAATTTTAGTGGCATGGAAATTGAATAAGCTGACTCAGTCGCCAGTTTGAGGTCAGCTTTATGACAGCCCAGCCGCAGGATACCCCGCTCCAGTCTCACGAGGTGAGCCAGCTTTACGCCATCTTCACGGCGCTGCCCACCGGTGTCTTGCTGCTCGACGGCGAGGGCCGGATCACCCGCGCCAACCCGGCCGCCAAGGCGCTGCTGGGGGAGCCGCTGGAAGGCCAGGCCTGGCGCCAGATCATCGACCGCTGTTTCCAGCCCCGCGAGGATGACGGCCACGAGATTTCCTTGCGCGATGGGCGCCGGGTTCAGCTGTCGACCCAGCCGCTGCCGGATCAGCCTGGCCAGCTGGTGTTCATCAACGATCTGACCGAAACCCGCCAGCTGCAAGACCGCATCAACCACATGAAGCGGTTGTCCGCCCTTGGCAACATGGCCGCCTCGCTGGCCCACCAGATCCGCACGCCACTCTCCGCCGCCATGCTCTATGCGGCCAACCTGGCCAACCGCACCCTCAAACCTGAATCCCGCAGCCAGTTCCAGCAAAAGCTGATGGCGCGCCTGCAGGATCTCGAGAAACAGATCAGCGACATCCTGCTGTTTGCCCGCAACGGCGACAACCAGGTGGTGACCCCGACGTCGGTGCAGGGGTTGCTGGCCGAGGTGCAGGCCGGCGCCGAGGCATTTTGCAGCCAGCAGGGCTGTGAGCTGCACATGGAGGCACCGGAGCCCGATCTCTGCCTGCTGGCCAACAGCAGCGCGCTGGCGGGGGCGGTCAACAACCTCATCGCCAACGCCCAGCAGGCCGGCGCCACCTCGCTTCTGGTGAGCGCGGTGCGCAGCGGCGCCCGGGTGGAGCTGCGCATTCTCGACAATGGCAAGGGGATGCCCGCTCACCTGCTCAGCCAGATTTTCGAACCCTTCTTCACCACCCGCTCCCAGGGCACAGGCCTTGGGCTGGCGGTGGTGCAATCCGTGGTCCGTGCCCATCAGGGCGAGGTCAGCGTGGCCTCGGTACCCGGCGAGGGGACCTGTTTTACCCTGTCGTTCCCCCTGCACCAGCAAGCGGTGCAGCTGGGGGGTGTAGCATGAGCGTCAGGCTCGTGGAAATGAATATTGCAGCGGCCAGGTTGGCTGTGGTGGGAGGTGTAGCATGACTCAGGCCCGGATCCTGGTAGTGGAAGATGACAATGGCCTGCGCGAAGCGCTGGTGGATACCCTGTTGCTGGGGGGCTATGAGTGCCGCGAGGTGGACAGTGGCGAGCGGGCTTTGCTGGCCCTGTCGCGCCAGAGCTTTGACATGGTGATCTCGGATATCCAGATGGGTGGCATGGATGGCCTGACCCTGCTGGCCAACATTCGTCAGCAATATCCCCAGGTGCCGGTGCTGTTGATGACCGCCTACGCCAACATCGACGGTGCGGTGCGCGCCATGCGCGAAGGCGCCATCGATTACCTGGCCAAGCCCTTCTCGCCCGAGGTGCTGCTCAACCAGGTCAGCCGCTATGTGCCGGCCCAGAAGGTGGAGAAACGGGCCGTGGTCTACGGCGATCCCAAGACCGCCGAGTTGTTCCAGCTGGCGACCCGGGTAGCCAGAAGCGAGGCCACCGTGATGGTGACCGGTCCGAGCGGGACGGGCAAAGAGGTGCTGGCCCGCTACATCCACGACAACTCCAGCCGCGCCGAACAGACGTTCGTCGCCATCAACTGCGCCGCCATTCCGGAGAACATGCTGGAGGCGACCCTGTTCGGCTACGAGAAGGGGGCCTTTACCGGCGCGGTACAGGGCTGCCCCGGCAAGTTCGAGCAGGCGCAGGGGGGACCCTGCTGCTCGACGAGATCACCGAGATGGATCTGGGGCTGCAGGCCAAGCTGCTGCGGGTGCTGCAGGAGAAAGAGGTGGAGCGGCTCGGCAGTCGCAAGATGATCCCGCTCGACGTGCGGGTCATCGCCACCAGCAACCGGGATTTGAAGAAAGCGGTGCAGGACGGCCTGTTTCGCGAGGATCTCTACTACCGGCTCAATGTCTTCCCGCTGCGCTGGACGGCGCTGTGGGAGCGTCCTGGTGACATACTGCCGCTGGCGGAGCACCTGCTGGCGCTGCATGCCGGTCAGCAGGGATTGCCGACGCCGCAGCTCACAGAACCCGCGCGCGCGCGGCTGCTGGCTCACCCCTGGCCCGGCAACGTGCGCGAGCTCGACAACGTGGTGCAGCGTGCCCTCATTCTGAGCCCGGATGGCCTCATCGGCTGCGAGCACCTCATCCTGGAAGAGGTGGAGGAAGAAGAGATCCGCCTTGTCGGCAGTGAGCGCAGCAGCGGCAGCGAACACCTGGGCAGCGAGCTCAAGCAGCAGGAACACCAGATCATTCTCGACACCCTGCAGGATTGCAACGGCAGCCGCAAGGCGGTGGCCGACCGGCTCGGCATCAGCCCGCGCACCCTGCGCTACAAGCTGGCCCAGATGCGCGAGGCGGGGATCGACCTGCCGGCCTGAAGCCATTCCAGGCCCTGCCACGGGCCACAGTGCGGGAGGCATCATGGTCTTGGCGGCCGGCCTCGATTATCATGGGGCCTCGGCGTTATGAGCCCGATTCCTGTCTGTATCGCAGCACAGGGGTCGGCGCCTTTATAAGGGACCCCTATGATCTCTCATCGAAAACTCGAAACCGTACTCAATCATCTGCTCGAACCGCACGCCATCAAGGATTACTGCCCCAATGGCCTGCAGGTGGAGGGGCGTGAGCGCATTCGCAAGGTGGTGACCGGCGTCACCGCCAGCCAGGCCCTGATCGATGCGGCCGTGGCCGCCGATGCTGACGCCATCCTGGTTCATCACGGCTACTTCTGGAGCGGTGAGCCGGCCCAGATCACCGGCATGAAACATCGCCGCATCAAGACCCTCTTGACCCACGACATCAACCTGTTTGCCTACCACCTGCCGCTGGACGTGCACCCCGAGGTGGGCAACAACGCCCAGCTCGCCAAGCTGCTCGACATCAAGGTGCGCCGCGGCCTCGAGCCCTGGAACAGCAAGAGCGTCGCCATGGTGGGCAAGCTGGAAGAGCCCATGAGCGGCAGCGATTTTGCCAAGCTGATTGCCGAGCGGCTCGGCCGTGAACCGCTCCATTGTGGCGACAGTGGCCCCGAGCTTATCCGCTCCGTGGCCTGGTGCACCGGCGGCGGCCAGAGCTACATCAATCTGGCGGCGGAGCAGGGCATCGATGCCTTCATCTCCGGCGAAGCTTCCGAGCAGACCATCCACACCGCCCGCGAGATGGGGATGCACTTCTACGCCGCTGGTCACCACGCCACCGAGCGTTACGGCGTCAAGGCGCTGGGGGAGTGGTTGGCGACGGTGCACGGGCTGGATGTCACCTTTATCGATATCGACAATCCGGTGTAGGGCCGGTTAGCCGCGCAGCGGCGTAATCGGACGTGATGACAGCAATTGCGCTGGTAGATAGAAATGACAAGGGAGGCCTGGGCCTCCCTTGTTCTATTTTGCATGCGGTTGTTAACGATTACTCGCTGGCATAGCCTGCCGGGCCAAGCTGCTTGCCATCGAGCAAGGCAGACCCTGCTCGCATCTGCAAGCGCCCTTCACAGAACCACTGCACCACCAGCGGGTAGATGCTGTGCTCCTGCACCTGTACCCGTGCCGCCACCTCGTCGGCATCATCCCCTTCGAAGATGGGGACGCGGGCCTGCAGGATCACCGGGCCGCCGTCCAGCTCTTCGGTGACGAAGTGGACGCTGGCGCCATGCTCGTCGTCACCGGCGTCGATGGCTCGCTGGTGGGTGTGCAGCCCCTGGTACTTGGGCAGCAGGGAGGGGTGGATGTTGATCATCCGCCCGGCAAAGTGCCGCACCAGGTCGGCACTCAGGATCCGCATAAACCCGGCCAACACCACCAGATCGGGCTGATAGTCCGCCATCAGCGCCAGCAGGGCTGCGTCATACTCCTCCCGGCTGGCAAACTGCTGCTGGGCCAGGATGGCGGTGGCCACCCCCGCCTCTTTGGCACGCACCAGACCATAGGCATCGGCCTTGTTGCTGATGACGCCGACCACCTGACCAGCAATCTTGCCGCCGGCACAGCCGTCGAGGATGGTCTGCAGGTTGCTGCCGTTGCCGGAGATCAGCACCAGGATGCGTTTCATGGGGGAGGTCATTTGGCTGTTGATCCGGTCATTCATTGAATGATGACCTGCTCCTCACCATCGGCCGCCTTGGCGATATGGCCGATATGCCAGGCGTTCTCGCCTTCGGCCTTGAGCAGGGTCAGGGCTTTTTCCAGCTGATCCGCCGGCAGGGCGATGATCATGCCGACGCCGCAGTTGAAGGTACGGTACATCTCGTGGCGGGTAACGTTGCCAGCCTGCTGCAGCCAGCTGAACACCGCCGGCCACTGCCAGCTCTGCTCGTCGATCACCGCCTGGGTGTTGGCGGGCAACACGCGCGGGATGTTCTCCCAGAAGCCGCCACCGGTAATGTGGGACAGGGCGTGGATCTCGCACTCCTTGATGAGCTTGAGCACGGGTTTCACGTAGATGCGGGTCGGCTCCAGCAGGGCGTTGGCCAGGGTGGTGTCACCCAGCGGCTGCTGCACGTCGGCCTTGGAGACTTCCAGGATCTTGCGCACCAGCGAGAAACCGTTGGAGTGGGGGCCGCTGGCGGCCAGGGCGATCAGGGCATCCCCTTCGCCGACCTTGCTGCCGTCGATGATCTCGCTCTTCTCCACCACACCGACGCAGAAACCGGCGATGTCGTAGTCTTCCCCTTCATACATGCCCGGCATCTCGGCGGTCTCGCCGCCCACCAGGGCGCAACCGGACTGCTCGCAGCCGGCACCGATGCCGGTGACCACGGCCGCGGCGGTGTCGACGTCCAGCTTGCCGGTGGCATAGTAGTCGAGGAAGAAGAGGGGCTCGGCGCCCTGCACGATCAGGTCATTGACGCACATGGCCACCAGATCGATGCCGACGGTGTCGTGCTTCTTCAGGTCGATGGCGAGGCGCAGCTTGGTGCCCACCCCGTCGGTGCCGGAGACCAGCACCGGCTCCTTGTAGCCCGCAGGGATTTGACACAAGGCCCCAAAGCCGCCAAGACCACCAAGGACTTCAGGACGACGAGTGCGCTTTGACACGCCCTTGATACGTTCAACCAGTGCATTGCCGGCATCGATATCCACGCCAGCATCCTTGTAGCTCAGTGAGGTTTTGTCAGTCACGCGTATTCCCCGTCATATAAAGAAGTGGAGGGTAAAATTCGGGGCGTATTCTAACAGTGGCGGTGAAAAACCAGAAAGGAAATCGTTTGCGCGTTTTTGCGCGGAAATGCTCTACAAGCGGCGGCTTTTGTTGTATGATTCCGCGATTTTTTTGCGGCAGTTAGAGGAGATAATAATGAAAGTCGTTGAAGTCAAACACCCCCTGGTCAAGCACAAGATCGGTCTGATGCGTGAAGGCGATATCAGCACCAAGCGTTTCCGTGAACTGGCCAAGGAAGTGGGCAGTTTGTTGACCTACGAAGCGACCTCTGACTTCGAAACCGAGAAGGTTACCATCGATGGCTGGAATGGGCCAGTGGAAGTTGACCAGATCAAGGGCAAGAAGGTCACCGTCGTGCCCATCCTGCGTGCCGGTCTGGGCATGATGGATGGCGTGCTGGAGCACATGCCGAGCGCCCGCGTCAGCGTGGTCGGTATCTACCGCGACGAAGAGACCCTGCAGCCGGTTCCCTACTTCGAGAAGATCGTCAGCAACATCGAAGAGCGTCTGGCGCTGGTCATCGACCCCATGCTGGCCACCGGTGGCTCCATGATCGCCACCATCGACCTGCTCAAGAAGAAGGGCTGCCAGTCCATCAAGGTGCTGGTGCTGGTTGCCGCGCCGGAAGGCATCAAGGCGCTGGAAGCCGCTCACCCGGACGTGGAGCTGTTCTGCGCCTCCATCGACCAGGGCCTGAACGAGAAGGGCTACATTGTTCCGGGTCTGGGCGACGCCGGCGACAAGATCTTCGGCACCAAGTAAGCCTCGATCGCCTCATCGCGCGCCAGCAGGCGCGCAAACGGAGCCGGCACCCCGCCGGCTCCGCTGTTTCTCCCGCCCCGGCTTGCTGCCATGCGCGCCTTGCCGCTACCATAAGCACCATCTCCCATTTCGAGACTCCTCTCATGCTCAAACGTGTTGTGACCGCCCTCTGCTGCGGCTTGTCATTCATGGTGTCGGCCGCCCAGGTGACCGATCTCTATCAGGGCAAGGCGCCCACCAGCGGCGACATGGCGGCGGCCCAGTCCCAGGCCTTGGGCGAGGTGCTGATCAAGGTGACCGGCAAGCGCGACATCCTGACCCAGCCAGCGGTGGTCAAGGCGCTGGCGGCCCCCGGCGAGTTCGTGCAGCACTACGGTTATCAGGACGTGGGGCCGGTGAAGTTTCTCAAGGCCGATTTCGATGTGGCCAAGGTCAATGCCCTGGTGGCCGAGAGCAAGTTCGCCCTGCTGGGCCCGGCTCGGCCACAAGTGGCCATCTGGCTGGTGATCAATGAAGGGGAGCGGCGCATTCTGCCGGATCAGTCCAGCGATGGCTGGGCTGCCGCCCTGCGTACCCAGGCCCAGGCCATGGGGCTGCCGGTCAGCATTCCACTGATGGACTTGGACGACAACATGGCGGTCAACGCCACCGACGTCTGGGGCCGCTTCGCCGACCCCATCCTCAAGGCGAGCCAGCGTTACGGCGCCGAGATGGTGGTGCTGGGCAAGCTGACGCCCGATGGCAAGGAGGAGGGCAAGTGGAACATCGACTGGGGACTCTACGGCCCCAAAGCGGGCGGTGAGCTGAGCGAACTGACCAAGGGCGAGGGCGCCGGCACCCAGGCCGAGGTGGCGCAGACGTTCGCCGATGCCCTGGCAGGCTGGCTGGTGCAGAACTACGGGGCGCGTATCTCCGGTGTCGCCTCCAGTCAGACACTGGTGGTGGAGGGGTTGTCCGGCATCGACGGCATGATCACGGTGCAGAAGATGCTGCAGGGGATGGCCAGCGTCACCAAGGTGGAGATTGGCAAACTGGAGGGGGACAAGGTGACCTTCAACCTGAGCCTGCAAGGGGACAAGGCCGAGCTCATCCGCGGGCTGCAGCTGGAGAGCCGGCTGCGCCAGCTGGCGGATACTCCCGAGGGGCTGAGTTATCAATGGTCGCAGCCCTGATCCTGGCGAGGATCCTGACCGGCTGGTCGCGCACAACCAGCGTGAGCTCAAGGTGCGGTTTTTCGCGCCGGCCAAGGAGTAGCCGCTTTCGTTAGCAATGGTCGCAGCCTCGATCCTTTATGAGGATCCACACCGCCCGGCATCGTCCGGGCGGTTCTCTATCCGCCTTCGCGATGATACACTTGCTCGCAAATGTCACAGTCAAAGCCCAACGAGTGAAGCAACCGGCCCAACTGTCTTTAGCCGTACAACTACCGGATGATGAAACCTTCGTCAGTTTTTATCCCGGCAACAATGCTCATCTGATCACCGCCCTCAAAAATGCGGCCATTGGTCAGGGCTCACCTTTCCTCTATTTCTGGGGGGCCAAGGGATCGGGCCGCTCCCACCTGCTGCACGCCACCTGCGCCGAGGTCAATGCCCGCGACGCCGCAGCCGCTTATCTCTCCCTCGATCAGTTCGAACAGCTGGATCCCAGCATGCTCGACGCCCTCGAAAGCCTGCCGCTGGTCTGCCTCGACAGCCTGGAGGCGATCGCCGGCAATGCGCTGTGGGAGCGGGCCCTGTTCGATTTTTACAACCGCTGGCAGGAGAAGGGCGAGGGCACCCTGGTGGTGACCGGCTGCAGTGCGCCGCGCAAACTGGGGCTGCAACTGCCGGATCTCGCCTCGCGGCTGGACTGGGGAGTGAGCTTTCATCTCGACGAGCTGGACGACGAAGGCAAGCTCAGTGCCCTGCAGCTGCGTGCCGAGCTGCGGGGCTTCAAATTGCCCATCGACGTGGGCCGCTTCCTGCTCAACCGCCTCTCGCGCGACATGCGCACCCTGCTCACCACTCTCAATCAGCTCGACAACGCCTCCTTCCGTGCCAAGCGCAAGCTGACCATCCCCTTTGTCAAAGAGATCCTCGAGCTCTGAGCCCTTCGGGTGTGCTTGAGCGCGAGCGACGCCGAGGCAATGAATAAAAAGAAACCCCGGCCACTGGCCGGGGTTTTGCTATCTCAAGGACTCTCTCAAAGAGTTTTGCCTATCAGTGGAACTGATCTTCTTCGGTGGAACCGGTCAGCGCGGTCACCGAGGATTGGCCACCCTGAATGACGGTGGTGACCTTGTCGAAGTAACCGGTTCCCACTTCCTGCTGGTGTGCCACGAAGGTGTAACCCCGCTCGGCAGCGGCGAATTCCGGCTGCTGTACCATCTCGACATAGTGCTTCATCCCTTCGCCACGAGCGTACTGGTAGGCCAGCTCGTACATGTGGAACCACATGTTGTGGATGCCCGCCAGGGTGATGAACTGGTACTTGTAGCCCATGTCGGACAGCTCCTGCTGGAAGCGGGCGATGGTGGCATCGTCCAGGTTCTTCTTCCAGTTGAAGCTTGGCGAGCAGTTGTAGGCCAGGATCTTGTCCGGGTACTGGGCCTTGATGGCTTCGGCAAACTTGCGCGCCTCGTCCAGATCCGGCTTGGCGGTTTCGCACCACACCATGTCGGCGTAAGGGGCATAGGCCAGACCGCGGGAGATGGCTTGCTCGATACCGGCCTGCACCTTGTAGAAGCCTTCTGAGGTGCGCTCACCGGTCAGGAAGCCGGCATCGTACGGATCGGCGTCCGTGGTCAGCAGGTCGGCGGCGTTGGCGTCGGTACGGGCGATCACCAGGGTGGTGGTGCCGCAGACATCGGCTGCCAGACGGGCCGCGATGAGCTTCTGTACCGCTTCCTGGCTCGGCACCAGCACCTTGCCACCCATATGGCCGCACTTCTTGACGGAGGCGAGCTGATCTTCGAAGTGCACGCCGGCGGCGCCCGCTTCAATCATCCCCTTCATCAATTCAAAGGCGTTCAGCACGCCGCCGAAACCGGCTTCGGCATCCGCCACTATGGGCAGGAAGTAGTCGATGAAGCCCTTGTCCTGCGGGCCCACCTTGTTGGCCCACTGGATCTGGTCGGCACGGGCGAAGGAGTTGTTGATGCGCTCCACCACCGACGGCACCGAGTTGGCCGGGTAGAGAGACTGATCCGGGTACATGGTGGAGGAGAGGTTGTTGTCCGCCGCCACCTGCCAGCCGGAGAGGTAAATTGCCTCGATGCCCGCCTTGGCCTGTTGCACCGCCTGACCGCCGGTCAGCGCGCCGAGGCAGTTTACATAGCCTTTCTTGGCGCCGCCGTGGATCAGTTCCCACAGCTTGTCGGCACCGCGCTGGGCCAGGGTGTGCACCGGTTGCAGGCTGCCACGCAGGTTTACCACGTCTTCGGCGCTGTAGCCGCGCTTGATCCCTTTCCAGCGGGGGTTTTCCGCCCAGTCTTTCTCGATAGCCTGGATCTGTTGCTCACGGGTCAGTGCCATATCAGTTCCCTCTTTCATTGATTTCACGTTTCCATTGACTTGTTATTGGCGAGCCCCGCTGGGGAGGCCCGTAGTTCAGAGCCGCTCGTAACCGGGCAGCGTCAGAAAATCGATCAGCGTATCGGCGCAGGTGATCTGTTCCATCAGCTCGCTCGCCTCGGCGAAGCGGCCTGCCTGCCAGCGCTCGGCCCCCACTTCGGCTTTGACCACCTCCTGCTCCTCGGCCAGCATCTGGCGGAACAGATCCTTGGTCACCACCTTGCCATTCGACAGGCTCTTGCCGTGGCGGATCCACTGCCAGATGGAGGTGCGGGAGATCTCGGCGGTGGCGGCGTCTTCCATCAGACCGTAGATGGGCACGCAGCCGTTGCCGTTGATCCAGGCTTCCAGGTATTGCAGCGCCACCCGGATGTTGGTGCGCATGCCCGCCTCGGTGCGCTCACCCTCGCAGGGGGCCAGCAGCTCGGCGGCCGTGATGGGGGCATCCTGCTCGCGCAGCACGCCGATCTGGTTGCTGGCGCCAGCCGGGATGGCTGCGTTGAACACCGCCATAGCGGTATCGGCAAGGCCGGGGTGGGCCACCCAGGTACCGTCGTGGCCGTTGTTGGCTTCACGCTCTTTATCAGTCTTAACCTTGGCAAATACCTGTTCATTCACGGCAGGATCTTTCGCCGGGATAAAGGCCGCCATGCCACCCATGGCCAGCGCACCGCGCTTGTGGCAGGTCTTGATCAGCAGCCGCGAATAGGCGGAGAGGAAGGGTTTGTCCATGGTCACTACCTGGCGGTCCGGCAGGACCCGATCAGGGTGGTTCTTCAAGGTCTTGATGTAGCTGAAGATGTAATCCCAGCGGCCGCAATTGAGGGCGACGATGTGATCCTTCATCTGATAGAGCAGCTCGTCCATCTCGAACACCGCTGGCAGGGTTTCGATCAGCACGGTGGCCTTGATGGTGCCGCGGGGCAGGCCGAATTTGTCCTCGGTCCAGGCGAACACTTCGCTCCACCAGCGCCCTTCCAGATGGCTCTGCAGCTTGGGTACGTAGAAGTAGGGGCCGGAGCCCTTGGCCAGCAGTGCCTGATAGTTGTGCAGGAAATAGAGGGCGAAATCGAACAGGCCGCCGGGAATGGGTGCTCCATCGAAGGTGACATGTTTTTCCGGCAGATGCAGACCGCGCACCCGGCAGATGAGTACGGCCGGATCGGCGTTCAGGGTATAAGCCTTCCCTTCCGGGCTGGTATAGGAGACGGTGCCGTTGACCGCATCGCGCAGGTTGATCTGACCCTCGATCACCTTGTTCCAGGCCGGTGCCAGCGAATCCTCGAAGTCCGCCATGAATACCTTGACGTTGGCGTTGAGGGCGTTGATCACCATCTTGCGCTCGACTGGGCCGGTGATCTCCACGCGGCGATCTTGCAGGTCGGCGGGAATGCCGCGCACCGTCCAGTCTCCGGCGCGGATGTGGGCGGTTTCAGGCAGAAAATCGGGCAGCTCACCGCCGTCGATGCGGGCCTGACGCGCCACACGTTGTTTCAACAATTCGTCCCGTTGGGGAGCAAAGCGTTCCACCAGTTCGGATACCAGGGCCACCGCATCCGGCGTCAGAATTTGCGCGTAATCGGGATGCGTCTCGCCCTGGATGCGCAGACGAGCGCTGCAGTGGGTCTGGGCCGGTGCCGACATAGGGTTCACTCCTTTGAGAATTACATTTTGAACTAATTAACTACGACTAAAGTCGATCCCTGTTTTTTCAAACTTACCGTAACAACGGGGTAACACGATTCATAAGGTGCGAAATATTGCTCTATTCGTCAACAGGTTTTTTAAAACGCACGTTTTGGTCATGATGTTAAGTTGATGTTTATAAAGAGTTTATGTGATTAGCGTAAAAACTCTATGCAGATGGTTATGCTCTTGTTTTTCATCCCCTGCCGGTGGCGGATGGTGAGGGGGGAGATGGATACGGGGGTGTAAGTTATTACGTAATAAAATTACAAATGCAAAAACAAATCCCGACCTAACTCCAAGCTTCTAAAAAACACATGTATGAAATGAAAGGCGTAAACCCAGCAGGCATATAACTCCTGCTGGCGTTAAGGAGAGAACATTTGTTTAAAACAAACTAGGCTAAAAGGGGTCGAATGGGATCTGGTCGACAGAAGAGGAGAAAGTGAGGCGCAATAACGTAGGTTTGTATCACTTGGGTGGATGAGGTGCCTGGGGGCGGGGAGGGGATGTGGCAGTGGATATGACTACTGTTGTTTGGTTGTGTAGCATTTTATTGTTATTTGTGTCAGCGGGCCATCCTGGCCCTCAAAGGAGGTAAAACGGGGCGCCATTTCCAGTGCCACTGCCATTTTCTCCCGGTAGTTCAAGAGCGGCATGTCTGCGCTGTCGGCTCAGTAATCATCGTCCGGGGCCGCCAGATCGACGACATCGAGTCGCACGACCGGGCCGTGTTCGGTCGCATACTGATTGGTTGCCGACTCGGTAGCCGGTTGGGGCAGGGGGGCGTACTCGGGCTGTGTTTCAACTGCTTTGGTCATGGGTGCTTGCCTCATTGATTGCAAGCCGGTCGGTGACTCCATCACCCGCGCTCCCACCTCCCTGTTTGAACTGCCGGCGGAAAAGTGGCGTATCCTAGCGGGACTCTTGAAAGGTTTCAAGCGATTCTGAATGAAATTTGTACCACAACTGTGTGGTGACTCTGCGACAGGTTCACCCAGGAAAAGCATTCAGACGGTCGGCTGATGTGCTACGACAGTTGCGGCAGGAATATTAAAGCAGGCAAAAAAATAGCCCAGTCGCGAGACTGGGCTATTTTCGGGGAAATTGGTCGGTGTGAGAGGATTCGAACCTCCGACCCTCTACACCCCATGCAGATGCGCTACCTGGCTGCGCTACACACCGACGAGGTCAGTTCGAGCTGACGGAGGGAAGTCTAATGATCTGAGCAAATGGGTGCAACTCCTTTTTTATCAGGGAGATGCTGACTGCTTCTTTATTGTGCAGACAAGATGCGACTTGGGGCTGTGGCGCAGATTTGGCATAATCGCCGCCCCGTATTGTGGGGATCCCGCCATCATGCTGCTTGGCGGCGCTACCTGGTTGCGGCCAATGGTCGGCAGGCAATCAAGCTGCAAGTGCATCGCCGGCAACCCGTCACAGAGAGGAACCAGGGTGTGAAACCATCAGACGTCACAGAATCAGTGAGCCAGCGCGAGCAGGATGAACGCTGGATGCGCCATGCCATGGCGTTGGCCGAAAGGGCGGAGGGGATCGGCGAGATCCCGGTCGGGGCCGTGCTGATACTGGGTGACGAGATCGTGGGGGAGGGGTGGAACCGCTCCATCAGCGAGCACGATGCCTGTGCCCATGCCGAAGTGATGGCGATCCGAGCCGCCGGCGTTCGGCTGCAAAACTACCGTCTGCTCGATACCACCCTCTATGTCACGCTGGAGCCCTGCTGCATGTGTGCCGGTGCCCTCATCCACAGCCGGGTCAAACGGGTGGTCTATGGCGCCCGTGATCTCAAGACCGGCGCGGCGGGCTCGGTGTTCGAGATCTTGCAGGACCCGCGCCACAACCACGGGGTTGAACTGACCGGCGGTGTGCTGGCCGATGCGTGCTCGGCCCAGTTGTCGGATTTCTTTCGGCGGCGGCGCGCCGAGAAAAAGGCCGCCAGATTGGCACTGCAACAAAGCGGCGGCCCCGCCGACTGAGAACGGCGAAGTCGGTGAGGCCGCCTTCGCGCGTTATATTTACCTGTATCTTCTTATAAAACAGATGGTTGGCAATGCTGTCTGTCAGCGAGTTCTGGTCTGAATTCCCCTTCAAAATAACCTCTTCCCAGAGGGCCTTAATGTAACAAAACTGTCATGCAACCGCCATATAATGCCGCCAAGCCTAGCTCACATTGAGGTTTTGCATGTCATCGGAATCGATAAACTTAGGTATGGCGGGCAGCAGAAAGCGCCGTATCAAGGATAAGTTGGCCAAGTACGGGGTCACCACGGGTGGTGCTCTGGTGCTGGTCGCCCTGTTGCTCATTTTCTTCTATCTGCTCTATGTGGTGAAACCCATCTTCAATGGCGCCACGATGGAGCCGACCGCGTCATTTACCTTGCCCGTGGCGGGCAAGACCGCCTGGCTCGGGGTGGAAGAGCAGAACGAGATTGGCTATCGCTTCAGCGACAAAGGCCAGGTCAACTTCTTCGCCGTCCAGGGGGATGGCAAGGTCAAGGTGGGGCAGGTGCTGGGTCAGGCGCAGGTGAAGGGTGACATCACCGCTGTCGCCCCTCCCGCACCAGGCCAGAAGCTCATCGCCTATGGTTTCGCCGACGGCAAAGCCCAGGTGGTGCAGCCCTATTTCAAGGTCTCCTATCCCAACGACGTGCGGGTCATTGAGCCCAGCCTGCAGTCCCCCTTCGGCGAAGAGCCGGTAGTGGTGGACCCCCAGGGCAAGGCGCTGACGCTGATGGTGTTTGAGGCCACCAAGGACAAGATGGCCACCGCCGCCGTGACCGCCGATGGTCGTGGCGTGATGGCGGTGATGAGCGGCGAGGAGAACTTCCTCTCCGGTGACATCGAGTGGAGCGCCCAGAACTACAGCATCCCGTCCCTGCCGCGTCATGTGGATCAGATGCTGCTGACCCCCAACCTGCGCATTCTGTTCGTGCGCGAAGGCAACCGCCTCTCCGTCTATGACATTCACAACCTCAATGACATCTCCCTGCGCGATGTCATGGAGATAAACGCCCCCAACGCCAACGTGACCCGGGTCGAGCTGCTCTCCGGCGCCTCCTCCCTGCTGGTGGGCAACGACAACGGCGTCATCTCCCAGTGGTTCGAAGTGGCCCGGGATGGCAAGCGCCAGTTCACCCAGATCCGTGACTTCAAGGGCGATGGTGCCGTGGCGCAGCTGACCCCGGAACACTTTCGCAAGGGCTTCATCAGTGCCGACAAAGAGGGCTCCGTCAGCTTCTTCCACGCCACTGGTGAGACCAAGCTGCTGAGCGAGAAGGTAGAGGGCGGCGCCCTGTCGGCCCTGGCCATCTCACCCCGTCACAACGTGCTGCTGATGCAGCAGGGCGATGCCTTCAAGCTGTTCGCGGTGGAGAACGAACACCCCGAGGTGACCTGGTCGGCCCTCTGGCAACAGGTGTGGTATGAAGGCTATCCCGAGCCCCAGTACGTGTGGCAGTCCACATCCGCCAGCAACGACTTCGAAGCCAAGCTGAGCCTGGTGCCGCTGGTGTTCGGTACCTTGAAAGCCTCCTTCTATGCCATGGTGTTTGCGGTGCCGCTCGGCGTCGCCGGCGCCATCTACACCGCCTACTTCATGTCGGCGGGGCTGCGCAAATACGTCAAGCCGACGGTGGAGATCATGGCGGCGCTGCCGACCGTTATCCTGGGCTTCCTGGCCGGTCTGTGGCTGGCACCCATCATCGAGGGGGCGCTGCCCGGCGTGGTGTTGCTGCTGATCCTGCTGCCGATGGGGATGCTGCTGACCGCCTTGATCTGGAACTACCTGCCGGAGCGCGGCAAATCCTGGCTGCCGGAAGGGTGGCACGCCATCTTGCTGATCCCGGTGCTGCTGCTGATTGGCTGGGGCGCCTTCGCGGTGAGCCCGCTCATCGAGAACGCCTTCATGCACGGTGATTCACGCATCTGGCTGACCCACGAGATGGGCATCAAGTTCGACCAGCGCAACTCGCTGGTGGTGGGCATCGCCATGGGCTTCGCGGTCATTCCGACCATCTTCTCCATCGCCGAAGACGCGGTCTTCTCGGTGCCCAAGCACCTTACTCAGGGCTCGCTGGCGCTGGGGGCGACCCCCTGGCAGACCCTGAGCCGGGTGGTGATCCTCACCGCGAGCCCGGGCATCTTCTCGGCGGTGATGATGGGCCTTGGCCGCGCCGTGGGCGAGACCATGATAGTGCTGATGGCCACCGGCAACACGCCCATCATGGACTTCTCCATGTTCCAGGGGCTGCGCACCCTGGCCGCCAACATCGCGGTGGAGATGCCGGAATCGGAAGTGGGCAGCTCGCACTACCGGGTGCTGTTCCTCGCTGCCTTCGTGCTGTTCGTGTTCACCTTCTTGTTCAATACCCTGGCCGAGTTCATCCGTCAGCGGTTGCGTGAAAAATACAGCTCTCTGTGATGGGCTGCTCTGAAAGGACCGAGGAATCGACAATGGGTAAGTGGTTTAAATCGGGGGCCCCCTGGATCTGGATGACCGGCGGCGCCGTCAGCCTGAGTCTGGTAGCGGTACTGGGCCTGCTGCTGCTGATCGGCTGGCGTGGTCTGGTCTACTTCTGGCCCCATCCCATCTATGAGTGGCAACTGGAAGACGCCCAGGGCAACAAGAGCGTGCTGATCGGCGAAATCAACGACCGCGAGCTGGTGCCGGTAGAGCGGCTGCGGGCCGCCGGCCTGCCGCTGGAGGGGGAAGAGCGCGAGCTGCTGACCCGCTATCTGGTCAAGACCGGCAACCGCGAGTTCGTCGATCTGGATTTTCGCTGGGTACTGGAGACCGACATCAAGTCCCAGAGCCTGCCGACCGAGCTGGCCATGGTGGAGCGTGCCACCAACGGCAACTTCTACGGCTACATCGTCGGGGTGAAAGAGGATGGCAAGGCGCTGACCGAGAACCTGCATCCGGCCCTGCAGCGCGTGCTGGCGCGGGCCAACGGTCTCTCCGAGCAGGCCGACGATCTGCAAAAAGGGGACATCGGCAGCATCAACTATCAGCTGGAGCGGCTGCGCCTGAAAGAGCGCAAGGCCGAGCTGGACGACAAGCTGACCGATCAGCTTAAAGCCGAGCTGGCGAGCGAGCGTCAGGCCCTCAACGACCGTTATCAGGTGCTGGAAAAAGAGCTGTTCTCCCTGCGTGCCCAGGCGGACAGAGACAGCATCACGGTCAAGGACATGCGCGGCGAGCTGGTGACCATGCCCATGTCCAAGGTGCTGGACGTGGTGTGGCCCAACGACATGAGTCTGCCGGCCAAGGTGGGCTACTGGTTCCACCAGATCGGCAAGTTTGTCTCCGACGATCCGCGCGAGGCCAACACCGAGGGCGGGGTGTTCCCGGCCATCTTCGGCACCGTGTTCATGGTGTTCCTGATGGCGATCATCGTGACCCCGCTTGGCGTGGTGGCGGCGGTCTATCTGCATGAATACGCGGGCAAGAACAGCCTGACCAAGATCATCCGCATCGCGGTGATCAACCTGGCGGGCGTGCCCTCCATCGTGTACGGCGTGTTCGGTCTGGGCTTCTTCGTCTACACCCTCGGTGGTTCGCTGGACCAGCTGTTCTACCCCGAAGCGCTGCCGAGCCCGACCTTTGGCTCCCCTGGCGTCATCTGGTCGGCGCTGACCCTGGCCATCCTGACCCTGCCGGTGGTGATCGTCTCCACCGAAGAGGGGCTGGCCCGGATCCCGAGCACCATCCGCCAGGGCTCGCTGGCACTGGGGGCCACCCAGGCCGAGACCCTGTGGCGCATCGTGCTGCCGATGGCGAGCCCGGCCATCATGACCGGCCTTATCCTGGCCATCGCCCGCGCGGCCGGTGAAGTGGCGCCGCTGATGCTGGTGGGGGTGGTGAAACTGGCGCCGACCCTGCCGATGGACGGTAACTTCCCGTACCTGCACGTGGAGCGCAAGTTCATGCACCTGGGCTTCCACATCTATGACGTCGGCTTCCAGAGCCCGAACGTCGAGGCAGCGCGCCCCCTGGTCTACGCCACCTCCTTCCTGCTGGTGACGGTGATCGTCGGCCTCAACCTGACGGCCATCGGGATCCGCAACCACTTGCGCGAGAAATTCCGGTCGCTGGAACATTGATAGACCAGCACCACAGAGACGGGCAGGGAACGGGGTTCCCTGCCAGCCAAGCGTTCCGGCCGCGGGCAATGAGAGTGCCCGCCGCCACCGACAGATTTTGAGGTAACAGATGATCAACGTAACGACCGCATCCAGCCAGCACACTGCGACCGACCTGCTCAACCTGAGCCCGGAGCAGACCGCGCTGGAAGTGAAGGATCTCAACCTGTACTACGGCAACAAGCAGGCGCTGTTCAACGTCAACATGAAGATCCCCAAGGGCCAGGTCACCGCCTTCATCGGCCCCTCCGGCTGCGGCAAGTCCACTCTGCTGCGCTGCATCAACCGGATGAATGACCTGGTGGAGATCTGCCGCATCGAGGGCGAAATTCAGCTTCACGGCCACAACATCTACGACAAGAGCGTCGATGTTTCCGCCCTGCGTCGTCAGGTGGGCATGGTGTTCCAGCGTCCCAACCCCTTCCCCAAGTCCATCTACGAGAACGTGGTCTATGGCCTGCGCCTGCAGGGCATCAATGACCGCCGCACCCTGGACGAGGCGGCTGAGCGCTCCCTGCGCGGCGCGGCCCTGTGGGACGAGGTGAAGGATCGTCTGCACGACAATGCCTTTGGTCTCTCCGGCGGTCAGCAGCAGCGACTGGTGATTGCCCGTGCCATCGCCATCGAGCCGGAAGTGCTGCTGCTCGATGAACCGACCTCGGCGCTCGACCCCATCTCCACCCTCACCATCGAGGAGCTGATCAACGAGCTCAAGAGCCAGTTCACCGTGGTGATCGTGACCCACAACATGCAGCAGGCGGCGCGGGTCTCGGATCAGACCGCCTTCATGTACATGGGTGAGCTCATCGAGTACTCGGACACCAACACCATCTTCACCACCCCGGCCAAGAAGAAGACCGAAGACTACATCACCGGTCGTTACGGCTAAGGGATGTTGGCGATGGAGATGAGCAAGATGAGCATCAATAAACAGATTACCGGTCAGTTCAACGACTAAGGCATACTCGGAGCATCAAGGATTATTTGTATGGACAATATGAACCTCAACAAACACATCTCCGGTCAGTTCAATGCCGAGCTCGAGAGCGTGCGCAACCAGGTGCTGGTGATGGGCGGGCTGGTAGAGCAGCAGCTGACCGACGCCATCGCG
The DNA here is from genome assembly GCF_013085525.1 of Aeromonas sp. 1805. Lineage (NCBI taxonomy): Bacteria > Pseudomonadati > Pseudomonadota > Gammaproteobacteria > Aeromonadales > Aeromonadaceae > Aeromonas > Aeromonas sp. 1805. The sequence goes on from NZ_CP038515.1 coordinate 3,241,006, forward strand.
GCGATCCACGATCAGGATCTGGACGCGGCGCGCAAGATCGTCGCCAATGACCACAAGGTCAACGCCATGGAAGTGGCGATCGACGAGGAGTGCACCCGCATCATCGCCAAGCGCCAGCCCACCGCCTCCGACCTGCGGCTGGTGATGGCCATCATCAAGACCATCACCGATCTCGAGCGCATCGGCGATGTGGCGGACAAGATCGCCCGCATGCTGACCGACAACGCCAACAAGCCGCAGCCGCCGCTGGTGTCGCTGGAGAACATGGGGCGCCGCACCATCAAGATGCTGCACGACGTGCTGGACGCCTTCGCCCGCATGGATCTGGACGCGGCGCTGGCGGTCTACAAGGAAGATGACAAGGTGGACCGCGAATACGAGTCCATTATCCGCGAGCTGATGACCTACATGATGGAAGATCCGCGCACCATCCCCCAGGTGCTCAACGTGCTGTGGGCGGCGCGGGCCATTGAGCGGGTGGGGGATCGCTGCCAGCACATCTGCGAGTACATCGTCTATTACGTCAAGGGCAAGGACGTGCGCCACACCAAGGCGGACGATCTGGGCACCCTGCTGGGGAAAGGGTGAGTCTGAGATGCATAAAAAGGCGCTTTGAGCGCCTTTTTTGTTGCCTTTTCAGTCAGCGCAAGATATCGCCACCCGCTTGGCGCTTTTCTGCTAGAATATGCCCCCTGTGTGAGTCCCGGATTGACTCACGGTCCGGCCCCCCGGACCCAGTTTGCCGTCTTGTGCTAAGGCGGCTGTTGCAATAGGTTAATCATGAGTTTTGCCGATAGTTTATTTTTCCTGATGCTGCTGGTCGCCGGCAGCGTGTTCTTCTCTCTCTCCGAGATCTCCCTCGCCGCCTCCCGCAAGATCAAGTTGCAGGTGATGGCCGATGAGGGCAACCGCCATGCCGAAAAGGTACTGGCACTGCAGGCCCAGCCGGGCAACTTCTTTACCGTGGTGCAGATCGGGCTCAACACCGTCGCCATCCTGGGCGGTATCCTGGGCGAGTCTGCCCTGAACCCGGCTATCAAGGAGTTCATCTCCGAGTTCTATCAGGGGCCCTGGCTTGGCGAGATCAGCTCGGCAGCCTCCTTCGTGTTCGTCACCGGCATGTTCATCCTGATCGCCGATCTGATGCCCAAGCGCCTCGCCATGACCATGCCGGAGCGGATCGCCGTGGTGGTGGTGCGCCCCATGCTGCTGTGCGTCACCCTGCTGATGCCGCTGGTGTGGCTGTTCAACGGCATGGCCAACGGCCTGTTCCGCCTGCTGCGCATCTCCATGGTGCGCAACGACGAGATCACCTCCGACGACATCTATGCGGTGATGGATGCAGGCGCCGAAGCTGGCGTCATCCAGCGTGAGGAGCACCAGCTCATCGAGAACGTGTTTGAGCTGCAGTCCCTCGGCGTCACCTCCGCCATGACCGCGCGAGAGAGTCTCATCTACTTCACCCTGCAAGAGGGCGAGGAGAGCATCAAGGCCAAGATCGCCGAACACCCCCACAACAAGTTCCTGGTGTGTGACCACAACCTCGACAGCATCAAGGGCTTCGTCGACTCCAAGGAGCTGCTGATCCGTGTCATCAGCGGCCAGAGCATCGATCTCAACAGCGGCTCGCTGGTGCAGAACGTCATCATCATCCCCGACACCCTCAACCTCTATGAGGCGATGGAGTATTTCAAGAACCATCGTGGCGACTTTGCCGTAGTGATGAACGAGTACGCCCTGGTGGTGGGGATCGTCACCATGAACGACCTGATGAGCACCGTGATGGGCGAGTGGGCCACCCACGTGGTGGAAGAGCAGATCGTGCAGCGGGACGAGAACTCCTGGCTGGTGGACGGGGTGACCCCCATCTCCGACGTGATGCGCGCCTTCGACATCGAGGAGTTCCCGGAAAACCAGAATTATGAAACCATCGCCGGCTTCATCATGTACATGCTGCGCAAGATCCCCAAGCGAACCGACTCGGTCAAATACGCCGGTTACAAGTTCGAAGTGGTGGACATCGACAGCTACAAGATTGACCAGCTGCTGGTCACCCGGGTTGAGCCCACGCCGGCCGAGAAACCCGCTCAGGAATCGTAAAAGGAGCTAGTTAGCAATCATGAAGATGCAGTCTCATTCCCGTGCGCTGGCCTGTGTGGCGCTCGCCCTGGCACTGGGTGCCTGCAGCCAGAGCGCACCGCGCAAGGCCACCACAGTCGCCAAACCGGTTGCCCCCAAGGCGGCCGTGGTCGTGCCGCAGCAGGATCCCGATGCGGTGGTGCAAAGCGCCGTGGCGGAGCCGAGTCCGGTGTTCGACGAGGAGTATCACGGCCCGGATCAAGGATCGCTCGAGTCGGTGACCGCCCTGTTTGCCCGCGGCTACATCGAATCGGCCATGCGCGAGACCATGCTGGCGGCGGTGCACAGCGACTACCCGCTGCTCGGCATGCGGGACGTGCGCCTGACCGATCCGGTGGCCAAGTTCCTTACCTCCGCCCAGGCACGCACCACGGCTCACGACTACCTCTATGCCGGGGTGCAGCGCCGGTTGGGCCGCCCGCTCAGCCCCGCCCAGTGGGAGCAGATCTGGCAGGGATATCCCCAGCAGGGTCGAGTGTCCGACTGGGTCAAACAGACCAAGCGGGTACTGGCCGGGCGTTGAGCCGCCAGTGTACCTGTCGCCACAAGAGGCCACCTTCGGGTGGCCTCTTGTCGTTTCTCATCCTGGTGTTGAGCCTTCAACAGTCATACCTCCCTTCCTTTGCCGCTATCTCCCTGAGCTTGTTCAGATTTGTTCGTAGCACCCGATTGCCTCTTGTTCTACTTTGGGTCATGATGAAAAGGCATTCTAGCCGTCTAGATGTTTTGATGGCTTTTTTTTTGGTTCAACACAATAAATACCCGTCACGACGGGGACACGCAGAGAGACAGAGATGGATACAAAGGATTTGTGGGTACTGGATGGTGGCATGGGACGCGAGCTGGCACGGCGGGGCGCGCCGTTTCGCCAGCCGGAGTGGTCGGCGCTGGCCCTGATGGAGGCCCCCGAGACGGTGCGCGAGGTGCATCAGGCCTATGTGGCGAGCGGGGCCCGGGTCATCACCACCAACAGCTATGCGCTGGTGCCGTTTCATATTGGTGATGCGCGTTTTGTGGCAGAGGGGGAAGGGCTGGCGGCGCTGGCCGGCCAGCTGGCCCGCGAGGTGGCTGACGAGCAGCCGGGTCGCGTGCAGGTGGCCGGCTCCTTGCCGCCGCTGTTTGGTTCCTATCGCGCCGACCTGTTCGATGCGGGCCGGGCGAGCGAGCTGGCGACCCCGCTTATTCGGGCGCTCTCCCCCCACGTGGATCTCTGGCTGGCGGAGACCATGAGCCTCATCGCCGAGCCGCTGGCTATCCGGGCCCTGCTGCCCGAGGATGGCAAGCCGTTCTGGGTCTCCTTCACCCTGGAAGACGAGGCGCCGGGCAGTGAGCCGACCCTGCGCTCCGGCGAGCGAGTGGCCGATGCGGTTACCGCGCTGGCATCGGCCGGGGTGGACGCCATCCTGTTCAACTGCTGTCAGCCCGAGGTGATCGAAGAGGCGCTCAGGGTGGCCGGTGCCGCTTTGCAAGAGCAGGGTCGCAGCGACATCCGGCTCGGCGCCTATGCCAACGCCTTCCCGCCCCAGCCCAAGGAGGCGACCGCCAACGACGGGCTGGACGAGATCCGCACCGATCTGGGACCGCTGGATTACCTTGGCTGGGCCGAGCGCTGGCGCGCTGCCGGGGCAAACCTTATCGGCGGTTGCTGCGGCATCGGGCCGGAGCATATCCAGGCACTGAGCAGTCGGCTGCGCTAAGGAGAGCCCATGAAAGAGAGCAAGATCGGGCTCTGGTCCCTCACCGCGCTGGTGTTCAGCTCCATGGTGGGGGCGGGGATCTTCAGTCTGCCGCAGAACATGGCCGAGGTGGCAGGCGCCCGCGCCGTGCTGATCGGCTGGGGGATGACCGGGGTGGGCATCCTGGCGCTGGCCATGAGTTTTCTGTATCTGTCGCGATTAAGGCCGGATCTCGATGGCGGCATCTACAGCTATGCCCGCGCCGGTTTCGGCGATCTGGTGGGTTTCTTCTCCGCCTGGGGCTATTGGCTCTGCGCCACCATCGGCGTGGTAGGCTATCTGGTGATCGCCTTCGCGGCGCTGGGCAGCTTCGTCGACACCCCGGGACAGGTCTGGTTTGGCGAGGGCAACACCCTGGCGGCCTTCATCGGCGAGTCCTGCATCCTCTGGGCGGTGCACCTGCTGGTGGCCCGCGGCGTACAGCAGGCGGCCCTGTTCAATCTGGTGGCGACCCTGGCCAAGAGCCTGCCGCTGCTGCTGTTCATCCTGTTCGCCTGCTACTGGTTCGATCCGGTCACCTTCGCGGCGGATCAGCAGGGCAGCACCCTGGCGGTACCGGTCTCCGAGCAGGTGCGCAACACCATGCTGATCACCCTCTGGGTCTTCACCGGCATCGAAGGGGCAGCGGTGCTGTCGGCCCGGGCCAGACACAAGCGGGACGTGGGCACCGCCACCGTGCTCGGAGTGGTGCTGGCGCTGCTGCTCTATGTGCTCATCTCGGTGTTGGCGCTCGGGATCCTGAGCCGCCCCGAGCTCGCGGCCCTGCCCAACCCCTCCATGGCGGGGTTGATGGCGCAGATGACCGGCTCCTGGGGCAAGCTGCTCATCAGCGTCGGCCTCATCGTCTCGGTGCTGGCCTCCTACGTGAGCTGGACCCTGTTCTCGGCCGAGGTGCCGTTCAGCGCGGCGCGCCACGGCGCCTTCCCGGCCATCTTCCGGCGCCAGAACCGCAACGGCACCCCCATCGCATCGCTGTGGCTCACCAGCCTGACGGTGCAGGGCTGTCTGCTGCTGGTGTGGCTGCTCGGCAAGGGTTACACCAACCTGCTGCTCATCTCCACCTCGATGATCCTGGTGCCCTACCTGTTGATCGGTCTGTTCCTGCTCAAGCTCTCCTTGCGTGGGGAGGGCAATGGCCTGATGCGGGCGGTAGCGCTGGTATCGAGCGGTTACGGCCTCTGGCTGCTCTATGCCGCCGGGGTGGAGTACCTGCTGCTCTCCTTGCTGCTCTACGGGCCGGGTCTGCTGCTGTTTCTCTACAGCCGCCGCCAGCTGGGGGCCGAACTGCGACTCAGCGGGCGAGAACGGCTGCTGGCCGGGGTGACGCTGCTGAGCCTGATCCCCGCCATCTGGTCTTTTGCCCACGTCTGAGTGAGGTGGTGATCCAATGCAAGAGAGCGCCCAAGGGGGCGCTCTCATTTTGTCTGCAATGCGGACTTGTTTTGCTGCGGCAAGGACTTAGCGGCTGGCGGGGCCGGCGGGTTTGCCAAACAGCACCGCGAGCTTTTGCCGCCAGGGCAGGCCGCGGGCCTCTTGCAGCATGTCGCGCCACTCGTGGAAGGTGAGGGTGAGCGGGTTGAAGCTGTGGATGGGCTTGGTGATGCCGAAGCGACACGGCTCGGCAGGGTCCTCTTCCACGAAGGTGCCAAACAGCCTGTCCCAGATAATGAGCACGCCGGCGAAGTTGCGATCTATGTATTTGGCGTTGCTGGCGTGGTGCACCCTGTGGTGGGAGGGGGTGTTGAAAACCCACTCCAGCCTGCCGAGCTTGCCCACCACCTGGGTGTGGACGAAGAACTGAAAACCCAGGCTGAGCAGCACGGTGGCCACCACCGCCTCGGGCGGGAAGCCGATGAGGATCATCGGGATCCAGAACAGCCACATGCCGGAGACCGGGTACATCAGGCTCTGGCGAAAGGCGGTGGAGAGGTTGAGTCGCTCCGAGCTGTGGTGCACCACGTGGGAGGCCCACAACCAGCGCACGTGGTGGCTGGCGAAGTGGAACAGCCAGTAGCAGAGATCCTGCAACAGAAAAAGCAGCAACAGGGTCCAGAGGTTGAGATCGATATCCAGCAGCCGCCAGCCCCAGAGGGCGTCGTAGAGATAGGCGATGGCGATGGCCGTCAGCGCGTCGCCCCCCTGATGCATCAGCGCCAGGGTGGCGTTGGCGAAGAGATCCTTCCACTGGTAGCCGGCGGTGGGATAGGCGGCGCCATGTTTGCGCAGGTAGAGCATCTCCCAGCCGATGAAGGCCAGAAAGAGGGGCGAGAGGTAGAGCAGGATCAGTTGCACATCCATGTCGGGTATCCAGTCAGAGCAATTGCTCTCCAGCATAAAGGATGAATTTAATCTTTCATTAACAATTTTCACCCGATGGACGTCGCCATCTGATGCTGGCGGCAGGAGTTCGCAAATGCATGGCCATGAAAGGGCGTGATGGCCCTCTGAGCCATGGCGCAGTGACTATGCTTGATGAGGTTTTCTACCTCTGGAGTGGCAGATGATGCGGCTGTGGTGTTGTTTGTTGATGGGAGTCTGCCTGCTGGCGCAGGCCAAGACCCGGGTCGAGATCCTGGCCGATGCCAACTATCCGCCCTACTCCTGGCAGGAGGGGGAGGAGGTGAAGGGGATCTATGCCGACATAGTGCGCAGCGTGACGGCCTCCATGGATGAGTACGAGGTGGTGCTCAAGGCCATGCCCTGGCGGCGGGGTCTCAGCATGGTGGAACAGGGCAGTGCCTTCGCCATCTTTCCACCCTACTACCAACCCGACAGCCGTCCCTGGATGTGGCCCTACTCCCAACCCCTGCTCGACGAGGAGCTGGTGGTGATGTGCGGCGCCGGGGTGGCGGTCAATACCCCGCAGGCGCAGTTCCCGGTCGACTACTACGGGCTGCGCTTTGGCATGAATGCCGGTTTCACCATAGGTGGTGCCCCCTTCTGGCAGGCGGTCCAGCAGCAGAAGATCGGGTTGGAGGAGGTGAAGAGCAACCGGGAGAACCTGCTCAAGATAGTGCGCGGCCGGGTGGACTGTACCGTCAACGACCGCCTCTCCCTGCTCTATGAGTTGCTCAACATGATCAAGGGCAATCAGCTGGCGGTGGCCGACATGTCTCAGCTCAAGCAGGGGCCGGTGCTCAGCAAGGAGCAGGGGTTTCTCGGCTACAGCCGCAAGGGGGAGTTCGACTTCAAGGAGGACTTTGCCGAGCAGTTCGACAAGCGGCTCTACGAGCTCAAGAAGCGGGACGGGATCCGAACCATAGTGGAGCGTTATCTGGGAAAGTCCCCGCGCTGAACTGATAAGGGAGCCAGTCAGATTCAGCCGATAAACACAGGGTTTCGGCCAACAGCAGAGGGACTGAGAGTCCCTCTGCTGTTTTTGGTGGGTCACCGGTCACGGCAGCGGGCAAGGTTGTACCACAGGGGTCGCCGACACAGATCCGGGTGACCATCATAGACCTTGCATTCATCACCACCATCTGGCGACTGGTCTGTTTGATAAATCAATGTAACCTGTTGTTTTTATATGATTAGTGAGGTGATTATGCAGTGGGTGAAAAGAGGGGTTGTCATCGCCCTGGTGTGGAGTGGCAGTGTGTGGGCCGATCCCGCTCAGGAACTAGTCAACCTGCTCAACAGCGAGCAGCAGGCGGAGCAGCTGCAGGCCCAGATGCAGGCACAGATGATCCCGCTGATCATCCGGGGCGCCGGTGAACATGCACAGGAGTTGGCCCAGCACCGCGATGTACTGGAAGCCTGGGTGAGCCGTTACCTCTCCTGGGGGCCATGAGTACCGAAGTGGCCGCTATCTATCGCAAGCATTTCACCGAGGCTGAGCTCAAGGCGCTGATCGCCTTTTATCAGAGTCCGGTCGGGAAGAAATCCCTGGATACCATGCCGGCCATCTTTCAGGAGAGCTCGCTGGTGGGCCAATCTCTGGCCGAGCGCAACATGCCGGCACTGCAAGCCATGCTGGATGAAGCAAAACGCAACGCGACAAAATAGATATGGTCGGCAGGGCATCAACGAAAAGAGGGAGCCATGGGCTCCCTCTTCTGTTTTTTATCGCCGGCGCTATTACAGCACCTGGCTCAGGAACTGGCGCAGGCGCGGGGAGGGGGGATTGTCGAAAAAGTCCGTCGGCTTCTCGTCTACCAGCAGTTCGCCGCTCTCCATAAAGAGCACGCGATCTGCCACCTCGCGGGCAAAGCCCATTTCATGGGTAACCACCACCATGGTCATCCCTTCGCGGGCCAGTCCCTTCATCACGTCCAGCACCTCGCCCACCATCTCGGGGTCGAGCGCGCTGGTGGGCTCGTCAAACAGCATGATGCGCGGCTGCATGGCGAGCGCCCGGGCGATGGCCACCCGCTGCTGCTGGCCGCCGGAGAGCTGGGAGGGGTAGCTTTCGGCCTTGGCCGACAAGCCGACTTTGAGCAGCAGGGCCTTGGCTCTGTCTTCGGCATCGCGACGCGACAGCCCGCGCACCTTCTGCGGGGCGAGGCAGATGTTGTCCAGCACGTTCAGATGGGGGAAGAGGTTGAAAGACTGGAACACCATGCCCACCTCTTCCCGCAATTTGTTGACGTCCCCCGGCTCGGTCAGGCTGATGCCATCCACCACGATATTGCCGTCGTTGATCGTCTCCAGCTGGTTGAGGGTGCGCAGGAAGGTGGACTTGCCGGAGCCGCTGGGGCCGACGATCACCACCACTTCCCCCTCGGCGACCTGGGTACTGACGTTCTTGAGGGCGTGCACTTCGGTGCCGTAGAACTTCTCTACACCGCTGGCCTTGATAATGGGATCAGTTGCTGCGCGCATATTTCACCTCCAGACGACGCACCAGGAAGGAGAGAGTGCCAGTCAGCACCAGATAGAGCAGGGCCACGGTGAACCACACCTCGAACGGGCTGAAGGTGGAGCTCACCACCTCGCGCCCTGCCTTGGTGAGATCGGTGATGGAGATGACAGAGACCAGCGAGGAGTCCTTGATAAGGTTGATGAATTGGCCTGCCAGCGGTGGTAGCACCCGCTTGAACGCCTGCGGCAGGATGACGTAGCGCATGGTCTGGGCCGAGGTCATGCCGAGGCTTCTGCCCGCTTCCATCTGCCCCTTGTGGATGGAACTGATGCCGGCACGGACGATTTCCGCCACGTAGGCGCCGGTAAAGACCGCCAGTGCCGCCACCCCGGCGGTGAACCGGTCTAGGTTCAGCACGGTGCCGATGAAGAAGTAGACGATGAAAATCTGCACCAGCAGCGGGGTGCCACGGATGAGCTCCACGTAGGTAACCGCCAGGTTGCGCAGGGCGGGGTTGGGGGAGAGTCGGGCCAGCCCGGCTAGGGTGCCGAGCAGGATGGCGAAGATGCCTGCCACCAGCGAGAGTTTGACCGTGACCCAGACGCCCCAGGCGATGGGGCCGGCAGTCCAGCTCAGCTGGGTGTCGAGGGTGTCGCCGCGAAAGACGGTGTCCCCTTCCGCTACCTGGCCGCCGCTGATGGCGATGGCTTGGCGCTGGTTGGGATCGAGATCGTTTTGCAAAAACAGCTTGCCCTTGTCGGCCTCGGTGGTGCCGGCGACCACGGTACCGTCAAATTCGGCGTAGTTTTTCTGTTCCGCCTGATAGGCGATGTACTGGGGGATCCGCTCCCAGCGCCAGGTGTAATCCACCGATTGCACGGCCTTGTAGATGCCAAAGATGGCGGCCAGCACGATCAGCAGGAAGATCCCGTGCCAGAGCAGTTGATTGGGTTGTTTTTCCATCTGTCTTGTTGGGTTGTGCACTGTCGCAACCTCGTTGTAGTTATTGTGTGGGGATCTGCGTGAAGGGGCGGCGGGCCGCCCCTTGCGAGGTTACTTGAGCTGGTTCAGCCAGGCGGTGGACTCGAACCACTTCTGGTAGAGGCGGTCGTAGCTGCCGTCGCCCTTGATTTGGCGCAGGTAGTTGTTGAACCAGTTGAGGGTGTCTTGGTCACCCTTGCGGATGGCCCAGGCCAGCGGTTCGAAGGTGAACGGCTTGTCGAGGTGCACCACGGCGCCCTTGTTCTGGGTGGCGAAGATGGCGTTGTAGGGCAGGTCGTAGACGAAGGCGTCGACCTTGCCGTTGATCACTTCCAGCTTGGCGTCATCCTGAGTTTCAAACTGCAGCAGGGTGGCTTTCGGGATCAGACGCTTGACCGCCTGCTCGCCGGTGGTACCGAGCTTGACCGCGATCTTGTACTTGGGATCGTTGAGGTCGGTGAAGGATTTGATCTCGCCGGCCTTGTCCTTGCGCAGGACGATGGTCTGCCCGACCACGATGTAGGGGTCGGCAAAGTTGACGCGCAGGTTGCGCTGGGGGGTGACGGTCATGCCGCCCATGATGACGTCGAACTTGTCGGTCAAGAGGGCCGGAATGATGCCATCCCAGGCGGTGTTGACGAACTCGACCTTCACGCCCATCTCCTTGGCGACCATCTTGGCCAGATCCACGTCAAAGCCGATGTACTGGCCCTGCTTGTTGGTCATCTCGAAGGGTTGATAGCCGGCGTCGAAACCGACCCGCAGCACGCCGCGCTCCAGCACGGCATCCAGGGTGGAAGTGGGCGCGGCGTTGGCCAGCCCGCACAGCAGCAGGGTAGAAAGAATGAGTTTTTTGATCATAAGTGACGTCTCTGTCAAAAGTGTGTTCGGCCTTGAACCTGATCCCGTGCGACTCCGTGGCACAAGAGACTGCTGCATCCGGCAACAGGGCAAGACAGGATTATTGTCTTGATTGAGGCAAAAGCCCCATATGAGATTCTATTTGCTGCCGACTGAGTGAAAAATGTACCAAATTCCGATTGTGCCAGATGACTCAATAGGTTAGTGGCGCTTTTTCCCCGTGGCGACACTCATAAAATCACACGAAAACAACATATCTATCTAATGAGGCGGGTTCAAGCCAAAAATGTATTCAGCACATTTTGTTACAAGCCAGTCCGCCATCAGTAGTGTCAATTGTTGCTCACCTGGCCGCCAAGCGCCAAAAAACAGATTCGAATGAATTTAGTGTGTGCGATTGCCGCCCACCAAATGGTTTTTAATTGAGGATTTAGTCAGACACCGCTGGGTCTTGTTTTGCGCTTCCAATATACTCAGTTACCTTCGTTTAGTGGCACTGGTATGGACGCCTCAATACTGCTCAAGCTGGATGTATTCACCCTGATGATCATGGCGCTGGGTGGCTACAGCCTCGGCTTCATCACCCTCTCCATCATCTGGTCGACCCACAGGGAGATCCCCGGACTCGGATACTGGTGGTGGTCCAGTCTGTTCGCACTGGCGGCCCAGAGCCTCTTTACCCTGCAGGCCTTCATGCCGAGTCTGGCGGGGATCTGGCTGGCCAATCTGCTGATCACCGTCTGCATCGCCCTGATGCCGCTGGCGCTGCAGCGTTTCTTCGGCCAGCCCCTCAGCTGGTCTGCCAGCGGCTGGTTCATGCTGATCTATGTGCTGATCCTGAGCTGGAGCATTGCCTTCAACGATCAGATGGCCCCCGGGTGCTGCTGGCCTGCCTGAGCTACATGGTGCTGGGGGCGGTGATCGTCTTTCTCATCTGGCGGCACGGCTATCCCGCCTATCTGCCCGCCGTACTGGTGTTCACCGTGGTCAATATCCTGCTCTATGGCTTCAACCTGCTGCGCATGGCATTTCTGCTGCAGGGGGACGCCAGAGTCTTGATGGATCAGAGCGGTGTCAACGTGTTGCCCTTCCTCTCCATGCTGATGGGCAGCTACCTCTCCACCTTCGGGGTGCTGCTGCTCTGCACCCAGTACCGGGCACTGGCCCTGCGCCAGCAGGCGAGCCACGATCCGCTCACCGGCCTGCTCAACCGGCGCGGCTTCATGGAGCTGATGGCCCGGCGCCGGATGACCGAGTTCGGCGCCCTGGCGGTGCTGGATCTCGATGACTTCAAGCAGATCAACGATCGCCATGGTCATGAGATGGGCGACAGGGTGCTGGCCGCGGTGGGGGCCTATCTCGGCGCTCAGCATGAGCTGGTGGCCAGTCGCTTTGGCGGCGAGGAGTTTGTGTTGCTGCTGCCGCAGGAGGATGAAATGGCGCAGCAGCAGCGCTGCGAGCAGATCATTCGCTCTCTGGCGGCGCAGGACATGCACGGGATCGGCATCACCGTCAGCATGGGGCTGGTGCGCTGCCAGCACAGCTGGCACTTCGACACCCTGTTCAGCCAGGCGGATCGCGCCCTCTATCAGGCCAAGCGGGAGGGCAAGAACCGGGTCTGCCGGCTGGCACAAGCCTAGCCGGTCAACCGGCGTCGCGGGGGCGCGGCGCCTGCGCCTTGAGGAAGGGGAGCAGCAGCAGGGCGGAGACGCCGGCGGCCACCGAGATCACCACGAAGAAGCCTTGCCAGTGCCAGATCTCCAGCACCCTGGCGAGCGGATAACCAGAGAGCGCCGCCCCCATGTAGGCAAACAGACCGACGAAGCCGGTGGCGGCCCCCGCGGAATTCTTGTGGGAGCACTCGGCCGCCGCCATGCCGATCAGCATCTGGGGGCCGAACACGAAGAAACCGATGGTGAAGAAACAGGCCGCCTGCATCACGTAGCTGAAGAAGGGCATCAGCCAGAGCGATCCCACCGCCAGCAATATGCCCACCGCGAAGATGAGGTTCATCGGCCCGCGGTTGCCGTTGAACAGCTTGTCCGATCCCCAGCCCGCCACCAGGGCACCGATAAAGCCCCCCACTTCGAACATGGAGATGGCCGAGTTGGCGCTCATCAGATTGAAGCCGCGCTGCTCGGTCATGTAGAGATTGCCCCAGTCGTTGATGGCGGTGCGCACCACGTAGACCAGCACGTAGCAGCAGGCCAGCAGCCAGATATAGGGGTTGCCGAGCACGTATTTGCGCAGGATCTGGCGATGGGAGAGGCCGGCATCCTGAGTCTGCTGGGCCAGCTCCATGGCATCGTTGCGCCACTCGCCTACCGTGGGCAGCCCCATGGCGGCCGGGGTATCGCGTAGCCGCCAGCAGAGGAACAATCCCGCCAGGATGGCGATAAGGCCGGGCACTATCATGCCGTAGCGCCAGCCGTGCTGCAGGGCGAGGGTGCTGACGATGAGGGGAATGAGCGCGCCGCCCACGTTGTGGGCCGTGTTCCAGGCCGACCACCAGAAGCCGCGCTCGCTGCGCGAGTACCAGCTGGTGAGCAGCTTGGAGCAGGGAGGCCAGCCCCAGCCCTGGAAGAAGGCGTTGGCCACCCAGAGGGCGGCGAACAGCCACAGCGACGACGAGAGCCCGAACAATATGTTGATGACTCCGGTCGCCATCAGCCCGAGGCCCATGAAGTAGCGCGGGTTGGCGCGGTCGCTGATGATGCCGGAGAAGAACTTGGAGCAGCCGTAGGTGATGTAGAACAGGGTCCACAGCATGCCGATGTCGGCCTTGTTCAGCATGCCGCTGGCCAGCATGTCCGGCATGGCGAAGTTGAAGCTTTTGCGGGTGAAGTAGAACACCGCGTAGCCCAGATACATGGTCAGCAGGATGTGTAGCCGCCAGTGGCGATAACAGGCGTCGATCTCGGCCTGATCGCGGATGAGGGGCTGGGGCGGAGCGCTTCTCATGAAGCTGAGCATCAGGCGGTTCTCCCCTGCGGCTGGGTGTTACTCATGACTCTCCTCCCGTTTGCGGCCGGGCAGGGTCACGGTCAGCTGGGTGCCGTGCACGCAAGAAAGCTGCAATGCGCCTCCCAGCGCCTGCACCCGCTCGCGAATACCGAGCAGGCCATAGCCTTGGGGCGTGCGGTGTTCGGGCAGGCCGCAGCCGTCGTCTTCCAGCAGCAGCGTCAGTCGCTCGCCCTGGCGGTGGGCCCGAATGGTGACCGAGCTGGCATTGGCGTGTTTCACCACGTTGTTGAGCCCCTCCTGACAGACCCGAAACAGGGTGACCCGCTGGGCATCGGAGAGGCCGGCGTCCGCCAGCTGCCACTCGAGCCGAGTGACGATACCGCGGCGCTCCAGCTCCAGCTCCCGCAGCAGGCCGCGTACCGCCTGCTCCAGGCTCATGTCGTCGAGCTGGCGGGGGCGCAGCCGGCCGAGCAGGCCGCGCACCGCGTCGTAGATGCCCAGCGACAGCGTCTCGATGAGGGCGCTGCTCTGGCCGACCCCGGCATTGTCCGGGGCGAGGCGGCGCACGATGCCGGCCTGGGTGCGGATGGCGGTGATGGTCTGGCCGATGTCGTCGTGCAGCTCGCGCGCCACCTCCTTGCGGATGCTCTCTTCGGTCTCCAGCAGCCGCTCGGTGAGCTGGCGATTGTGGGCGAGCTGGCGGGTCAGCGCCTGGTTGAGCTCGCGCTGGCGCTGGATGCCGGCGCCGAGCAGCAGGCCGGTGAGGCTCTGGGCCAGCAGGGAGAGCAGCAGGTCGAGCGGATGATCGTGCCAGGCCTGGCCGGCCATCAGCGCCACCGTGTTCATCAGGGTGGCGAGCAGGGCCCCCTGCCAGCCATAACGCCAGGCCATGGCCATGATGGGGATGGCCAGACAAAACGGGGTGAAGCGCACCAGCGAGTCGGGCAGGCCGAGCTGCAGCCAGAGGCTCAGCACGAACAGCAGCAGATACCAGACCAGATGGCGAAAACGCCAGTCCACCGGTTGATCCACCAGGGTCGGCCCGAGCGGCACCCAGGTGGCGCGGGTGAGGTAGTGCCAGATCAGCATGCAGGTGGAGGTCAGCGTCAGCCCGCCGGTGAGGGTGAGCAGCAGCGCGGTGAGGCCATCCTCGCCGGCCAGATGCCAGAGCAGGGATTGCAGCCCCGCCGCCACCGTGACGGTGGCCAGCAGCACCAGCAGCTGTTGCCAGTCGTTGCGCACCGGCTGGCGGCGGGCGATCAGCAGCGGCAGCAGGGTGAGCAGGCTGCCAGCCTGAATGAGCGGCCACAGCGGCAGCCCCACCTCCTGGTTGAGCCAGTAGAGCAGCAGGGATTCGCACAGCAGCAGTGGCGGCCAGTAGGAGATAGGGCTTTGCAGCAGTAGCCCCAGACGCAGGCCGAAGGGGAACAGCAGGGCCGCCAGCATGGGCGATCCCGCCAGGTGCAGGCCGATGCTCCACAGGCAGAACCAGCCTGCGGCAAAGATGAAACAGGCCGCCAGCGAGATGGCGACATAGCTGGCAAGACGGGGGATCACCAGCTGTCCAGCATGCGGTGGGCCAGCTCCACGTTGTTGCTGACCTTGAGTTTGTCCATCAGGTTGGCGCGGTGCACGTGCACCGTCTTGGGGGAGAGACCGAGCTGCTCGGCGATGGCCTTCACCTCCAGTCCCCGCGCCAGCAGCTGGGCCACCTCCCGCTCCCGGTTGGTGAGCGGATCCTGGCTGTTGCAGGCCAGCTTGTGGGCGATGTCCGGGGTGAGGTAACAGCCACCGTGGGCGGCGGTGCGCACCGCGGCGATCAGCTCGTCCGGGCTGCAGCGTTTGGAGAGGAACCCCTTGGCGCCGGCCTGCAGCGCCTGTTCGATCAACGCCGGGCTGTCGTGTACCGACAGCATCACCACGGCGAGGCCGGAAGGGAGGTGCTTGAGCAGATCCAGCCCGGACTGGTCCGGCATGGAGATGTCGCACACGCACAGCTGCACGCCGCTGCCGGGCAGGCCCGCCAGCGCCTCGGCGGCGGAGCCGAATTCGGCCACCACCTGCAGGTCGGGTTCGAGATTGAGCAGTTGGGCAAAGCCGGAGCGGACGATCTGGTGATCGTCGATGAGGGCAATCTTTATCATGATGTCAGCCTGAAATCTGCGGCCAGGGTGCTGGCGCGGCCAACAAGATACCTGCCGCCTCGTCCGGGCTCAAGAGAAAGCAGGGCAGGTGAGCGGGATCGGCGGCGCTTCTGTGGCAAAGCTTGATCGGGATCAGGGGCGGGCACGTGCGCAGGCCTGCGGCAGCCACTTGGCACGTACCCGGGAGGATTAGCGATGCAGCTCGCCGGCACGCTCCGGCTGATAGACCACTTCCAGGATCTCCACCTCGATGGTGCGACCGGCCGGGCCGGGCCAGGCGATGCTGTCGCCTACCTTCAGGCCGAGCAGGGCGCTGCCGACCGGGGCCAGCACGGAGATCTTCGACTCGTCACCCTGCACGTCCTTCGGGTAGACCAGGGTCAGGCAGAATTCGTTGCCGCTGCTCGGCATCTTGAAGCGCACCGTGCTGTTCATGGTGACCACGTCCGGCGGCATGTCGGCCGGCTCGCGCATCTCGGCGCGATCCAGCTCCTCCTGCAGGGCCAAGTGCTGAGGATGGTTGCCGAGCAGTTGCTCGATGCGGTCGAGATCCAGGCTGGAGATCACGAGATGAGGTTGTTTCATAAGATATTCCTTATCAATGGGTTAAAGGACCAGGATGACGGGCAAGCTGGTCGAAAAAGAGTGTGCGATACGAAAAAACAGATCGGGAATGCGATGCCCCCGAACGACTCGCTGTCGGAGGCGAGGGCGGGGGCTCAACGGGGTGTGAGCTGGCTTGATAAAATAATGAGCGCTTTCATGGGGATACCATAACCATTCTGGACTGCTTTGGCAATTATCCTGACAAGCTTGTCAGGGGGCCTGGTAATCGTACTGCTTGATGATGCGCGCCAGGCTGCCATCGTCGTGCATGGTGGCGATGACCTTGCGCCAGCGGGTTGCCTCGGCGGCCGGGAAACGGGGGCTGGCGGCCAGATAGAGCGAAGCCCGCTGCAGGGTGTCGCCGCGCACCAGATCCGCCAGCGGCAGGCCGGCCTGCTGCTGGTTGTAGCGGGCGCTGTTCCAGGCCACCGCCCAGCCCTGGATGCGACCCAGCGCCAGCTTGCTGGCGTTGTGGATCTCCTCGGCCACCAGCGCCTGTTTCACTTGCGGGTAGGGCTGCAGCAGGCTCTGGCCATAGGAGCCGCGCATCACCCCGACGGTGAGGCCGGGCAGCTCTTTGCTGGTGATGGGGGCCGGGTGGTACTGGCGATGGCTGACCAGCACGAAGGCCTCGTCCAGCAACGGCGCAATCCACAGGAACTGCGGCTCGCGCTGGGGGCTGCGCACCGGCGGCACCAGCAGCACGTCCTGGCGGTGGCGGGTCTGGCTGAGGGCGCGGGCCAGCGGCATCAGCTCAATGGTGAGCGGCTCCTTCAGGCGGCGGGCCGCCTCCTCCAGCACCTCGATGGCCATGCCGCTCGGGGCGCCCTGATAGGAGCGAATGACATAGGGGGGGATCTCGGCGGCGATGACCACCACGGCCTTAGCCTGGGCGGCGGGGAAGAGCAGGGCGCAAAGCAGCAAGAGCAGGGAAGTACGCATGGCAGGCCGGATCCGGGATGAGTACACAGAGTGTAACATCCCGTCAGCACAAATCAGCTCACCCCATTCGGGGCGTCCCGTCAGTCGAAGAAATCCCGCAGATCCAGGGTCTGGTAGCCCTCCAGCTGCTGCCAGGGCAGGCTCTTTGGCAGGGGCTTGAGGGTCACCTCCATCCGGTAGCTGCGATAACCGTCGAGGCTTGCCGACTCCACCACCAGCGGCAGCTGCCAGCGGCTCGACCAGAGGATGCGGGTGCGCTGGTTGTCCTCGCGTTTTTCATACCAGCGTGCCTGTTCGGGGGCCGCCTCGTCGAGGGGGGTCATCTCCTGCAACAGAGCCGGGTTGATGAGGTGGCGGATCCGCAGCCAGTCGGGCTTGAAGGCCACCTGGCCGTACTCCTCCTCCGGCACCTCCACCAGCTGGTTGTGCCAGCTGTCGGCGTAGCACAGTTGCAGCATCCCCTGCTGGTCGCGGGTCACCCAGCGCGCCGCCATCTGGTGGGTGAAGTGCTTGTGGCCCGGAGTGGCATCGTGGGTAGCGTGATAGGCGCGGGCAAGGGGCAGCGGGATGAGCCGCTGGCTCCACACCTGATCGCCAACCCGCAGCCACTTCTCCTGCCACTGGCTCTCCTTGCTGATGCCATCGCTGCTGGTGACCCTGTCCTGATAGCGGATGCGGGCGGCCAGATCGGGGACTTCATCGGCCAGGAGGGGAAAAGAGAGGCTGCTGGCGAGCAGCCACAACGGAAGTAAATATCGCATCATGGGTGATCGCTCGAACGAGCAGGGCCCGGCACCCTGCCGGGCCCTGCCGTTTACAGGCCGAGCGCCTCCTTCAGCTTGCCGAACACCCGGGTGTTGTCCAGCGTCCCCTTGAAGCGGCTGCTGCCGGCACCGTCGGCGAACAGCATCACGTCGCCGCCGCCGTGGGTCTCGGAGCCGAGCTTGACCCCGGTCTCCTGCAGGTAGTCGTCCGCCATCACCTGATCGCTGGTGAGGGTGGGGCGCACGTCGGGACGGTTGGGGCCGTTGCCGAACACCAGGGTGGTGAACGGCTTGCCATCCACGTCGTTCTGGGTCGAGCCGTCGCCATTTTTCACCAGATCCAGCACCTTGTTGCCCTTGGCCGAGTAGCCGTTGATGGTCATGGTGTGGTCATGGTCGGCGGTGACCACGATCAGGGTATCTTTCAAATCCACCTTGCCGAGCGCCGTCTTGACTGCGTCGTCCAGTGCCACCGCATCGGTGAGCGAGCGCTTGGCATTGGTGCCGTGCAGGGCGTGGTCGATCCGGCCCCCTTCCACCATCAGGAAGTAACCCTGGCTGTTCTGGCTGAGCAGATCGATCGCCTTGGCGGTCATCTCGGAGAGCGACGGCTGGGTATTGGCTGCCCCCTTGGCGACGCGGTCCAGCTCGTAGTCGAGGTGGGATTTGGTGCTGAACAGCCCAAGCACCTTGCCCGAGTTGACGCCAGCCAGCTCATCTTTGGTGGTGACGTAGCGATAGCCCTGGGCCGTCAGCTCGGCGGTTAGATCCCGCCCGTCGGCGCGGCCACCCTTGTTGCTGGTGCTGTTGTAAGGCGTCCAGTGATTGGCGCCGCCCCCCATCAGCACGTCGACCCCGTCCCCCAGCGCCTGGTTGAAGCCGGCACCGCCCGGTACCGCCTGCTCGGCGATGGCGTAGGCGGCATCGCGGTGGCAGATGTGGGAGTAGGTGGCGGCCGGGGTGGCATGGGTCAGCTCGGTGGTGGTGACGGCCCCCACCGACTTGCCAGCCGCCTTGGCCAGCTCGAGAAGGGTGGGCACCGGCTTGCCGTTGTCGCTGGCGCAGTTGTTGACGCCCTTGTTGCCGTTGACATCCTTGCCGGGGGCGACGGCTTTGGTGTCGCTGCTCATGGCGATCACCTCGTTGTTCATCTTGACCCCGGTGGTGTAGGCCGCCATGGAGGGGGCCGAGTCGGTGGTCTGGGCATCGTTGGAGAAGGTCTTGATGCGGGCGCTGCGAGCCAGCTTCATCATCTCCAGATTGCCCTCTTCTCCCACCTTGTAGAGGCGGGTGGCGGTGAGCACGGTGGGGCCCATGCCGTCGCCGATGAAGAGGATGACGTTTTTGGCGTCGGCTGCCTGTGCCTGGGCCGCGCCGCCGAGGGCGGCCAGCAGGGCCGTGCTGACCAGGGTTTTATGCAGGTTCTGCTTCATGGATTGGTTGATGGCTCTTTTCATGGGAATGCTCCTTACAGCCCGGCCGCAGCCTTGACCTTGCCGAACACGGCGGTGTTGTCGAGTGAGCCGTGGAAGCTGTCCGCTCCCTGGCCGATGGCGCCGAGGAAGACGTCGGTGCCGCCGTGGGTCTCGTTGCCTATTTCGCCCACCTTGACCACCACCTCCTGGTGATAGTCGTTGGCGGAGACGGTGGCGTCGTCCAGCGGCGCCACGCTGCTGCGCGGCCCGTCCACCCGGTTGTAGCCGTTGCCAAAGCCGATGATGGTGTAGGGCATGCCATCGGCATCCTTGCTCGGCTCGCCGGTTTCGTAGTTCTTCACCAGCCCGAGCACGCCGGGGTTGTCGGCGGTGGTCTTGCCGGTACGCTTGGCATAACCATTCAGGACTAGCGTGTGGTCATGGTCGGCGGTGACCACGATCAGGGTGTTTTTCAGCTCGGGATCGGTTTTCTTTACCTCGTCGAGGGTCGCCTTGATGGCGTTGTCGAAGGCGAGGGTATCCTGCAGGGCACGCTTGGCGTTGGTGTCGTGCAGGGCGTGGTCGATGCGGCCCCCTTCCACCATCAGGAAGTAGCCCTGTTTCTGGTCTTTGAGCTGCTTGATGGCGGCCAGGGTCATCTGGGCCAGGGAAGGCTCGCTGGCGGGCCGGTCCAGGTCATATTTCATGTGGCTTGAGCCAAACAGCCCCAGCAGCGGCTTGCCTGCCTCGGCCTTGTTCAGCTCGTCCAGATTGCTGGCAAACTGGTAGCCTTTGGCCTGCATTTCGCTAATAAGGTTGCGGCCATCCTCGCGCTTGCCCTTGTCGGCCTTGGGCAGGAAGAAGCTGCTACCGCCGCCGAGTACCACGTCCACCCCCTCTTTGAGGGCGCTGTTGTAACCGGCGCCGCCGGGCACCAGCTGGGCGGCGATGTCGGCTTCCAGATCCCGGTTGCAGAGGTGGGCATAGGTGGCGGCCGGGGTGGCGTGAGTCACCCGGGTGGTGGTGACCACGCCGGTGCCGCGACCGGCGGCCTTGGCCAGCTCCAGCAAGGTGGTGACCGGCTTGCCGCCGCTCTTGCTGCAGTTGCTCTCCTGGGTGGCGTCGCTGTCCATGCTGATGACGCCGTTGTTGCTCTTGACCCCGGTCATGTAGGCGGACATGGAGGGGGCCGAGTCGGTCACCTGGGCATCGTGGGAGAAGGTCTTGATGAAGGCCGTCTCCGGCAGGGTATCGATGGTGAGGCTGCCCTCTTCACCGACGCCGTAGATACGGGCTGCGGTCAGGGTATTGAGACCCATGCCGTCGCCGAGGAAGAAGATCACGTTCTTGGCGCCGGGGGCGGGCGCACTGCTGTCGTTGTTGGAGTTGCAGCCGGCGGCCAGGGCGGCGCCGATCATCAATGCAAGTCCTGCCATCTTTCTCATTGGGGTTCGCTCCTTGTAAAACCTGAGCGCAGCCTAGAGGTCGCAGATGACACTTTTAGTGAAACGGGATGACAATCCGATGAAGGTGTTGCGTGAATGTTATGTTGTATCAATAGCTTATATTAATGCAGCCGGAGCACGGGACGCCGGTGGGCGAGGGGGCCGGGTGGGGGCGAATCTGGCCGGATTGCGGGCTGGCGGCTAGAATGGCCTGTCAAATCAGGGCGTGTGCAGGTAAAATGCGCCCCCTTGCGACGCCCTGCGTCCGCCACCGCTCGCCGCTCGCTCCACCGCAAGCCAGCGCCCGCAGTCCCTAGATGAGAGTAACGGATATGTCCATCAACTGGTTCCCCGGCCACATGCACAAGGCCCGCAAAGAGATTGCCGAGGTCATGCCCCAGGTCGATGTCATCATCGAGATGCTCGACGCCCGCATCCCCTTCTCCAGCGAAAACCCGCTGGTGCCCGAGCTGCGCGGCGATACTCCGGTGATCAAGGTGCTCAACAAGGCGGATCTCGCCGATCCCGAGATCACCGAGCTGTGGGTGGCCCACATGGAGCAGGAGAAGGGGATCAAGGCATTGCCCCTGACCCAGCAGGAGCCGGAGAAGATCAAGCAGCTGCTGACTCTCTGCCACGAGATGCTGCCGGAGCGCAATCTGGAGCTGCGCGGCGTGCGTGCCATGATCATGGGCATTCCCAACGTGGGCAAATCCACCCTGATCAACACCCTGGCCGGGCGCATCATCGCCCGCACCGGCAACGAGGCGGGGGTGACCAAGTCCCAGCAGCGGATCAAGCTCGACAACAACGTCATCCTGACCGATACCCCGGGTTTCCTCTGGCCCAAGCTCAACCCGCCCTCCTGTGGTTATCGGCTGGCCATCACCGCCGCCATCAAGGACACGGTGTTTGACTACGCCGACATCGCCATGTTCGCCGCCGATTACTTCATCAAGGCCTACCCGGAGCGGATCCAGGCGCGCTACCAGCTGAGCGAGCTGCCGGAAACCGAGATCGAACTGCTGGAGCTTATCGCTCGCCAGCGCGGCTTCATGCGCAAGGGCGGCCTGGCCGATCTGCACAAGGCCTCCGAGATCCTGGTCAACGAGTTCCGCTCAGGCCTGTTGGGTCGCATCTCTCTGGAGACCCCGGCGATGGTGAGCGTCGAGATTGTGGAAGCCGAGGCCGAGGCCGAACAAAAGGCCAAGGAGAAGGCAGAGCGGGAAGAGGAGCGTCAGGCACGGGCGCGTCGCAAGTACGCCAAGAAGCGTCAGCGCTAACCGGCGTTGTGCCTGGTACTCACCAAGAGGCGGCCCCTGGGCCGCCTCTTCGTTTTTGGGCAGACTGAGCATCAGTGACGGGGCGGCTTGGCCACTGTGGTCGCGTACTTTTGTGTGCCGCTCCGCTGCCATGTTCATGGCGCCGCGCAAGGTCGATGAGGATGACCGACCGGCCATGCCCTCACCAACACCACCAAACTACCCGTTAATCAAGGGGATAAGCCGGCTGCCGAGCAAGTGCAGCGCTGTGCCAAATGAGGATTTGTTGCCAGCGCGAAAAAAACATCCCCTGCGCCAATTAACGCCGATTGACAATGGCATTGGCGGTGGCATGATGCGCTCGCATTTTGACTCTCCTCACGGTATTACCCATGACCACCTACACCCGGCCAGTGCTGTTGTTGCTCTGCGGCCTGCTGCTGCTCACGCTGGCCATCGCGGTGTTGAACACCCTGGTGCCGCTCTGGCTGGCCCATGACAATCTACCGACCTGGCAGGTGGGCATGGTCAGCTCCTCCTATTTCAGTGGCAACCTGCTGGGCACCCTGCTGGCGGGGGCGCTGATCAAGCGCTACGGGTTCAACCGCAGCTACTACCTGGCCTCCGCCCTCTTTGCCGCTGGCTGTGTCGGGCTCGGTATCACCCTTGGTTTTTGGAGCTGGCTCGGCTGGCGGTTCCTCGCCGGCATCGGCTGCGCCATGATCTGGGTGGTGGTGGAGAGCGCGCTGATGTGCAGCGGCAACGCGTGCAATCGGGGGCGGCTGCTGGCCGCCTACATGATGGTCTATTACCTGGGGACCGTGCTCGGGCAACTGCTGATCAGCAAGCTGCCGACCGGTCTGATGGAGGTACTGCCCTGGGCGACCGGGCTGATATTGGCGGCTATCCTGCCGCTGTTGTTCACCCGCATTGTCAGTGAGCGCAATGAGCAGCAAGGGAGCACCCGGGTCTGGCCTATGCTGCGGCTGCGGCAGGCACGGCTCGGGGTCGATGGCTGCATCATCTCCGGCATGGTATTGGGGTCGCTGTACGGCCTGATGCCGCTTTATCTGAACCACCGCGGGGTGAGCGATGCCGGCATTGGCTATTGGATGGCTGTGATGGTGAGCGCGGGCATCCTGGGGCAGTGGCCGGTGGGCCGTCTGGCGGATCGGTTTGGTCGCCTGCCGGTGCTGCGGGTACAGGTGCTGGTGGTGATCCTGGGGTGTTGCGCCATGCTCGGCGGTGTGGCGATGGGCCCGGCGCTGTTTGTGCTGGGCGCCGCCGGTTTCACCCTCTATCCGGTGGCCATGGCGTGGGCCTGCGAGAAGGTTGAGCACCATCAGCTGGTGGCGATGAATCAGGCGCTGCTGCTGAGCTACACCATCGGCAGCCTGCTGGGCCCGGCCTGTACCGCGCTGTTGATGCAGCACTACTCGGACAATCAGCTGTTCATCGTGATCGCCGGCGTGTCGTGCCTTTATCTGCTGATGTTGCTGCGCAAGCTGGGTGAACACCCGACGCCGGTGGCACACGCCTGAACGGGGCGGCAGGGCCCCAGCCTCACTTTCCGACAAGGGGTTCAAAACGGTGCTAGGATGCCCGATGTCAATAGGGTACCCGGTATAAAGAAGAGGCGGCCCCAGGGCCGCCTTGTTGTTTGCAACGGTTGCCAGTTAGAGATTCATGGAGAGATTAACGAAGAGATGAACGAAGAGATGAACGGCTAGCCGTAGCGCTTTTTCGCCTCTTCAAACAAGGACATATGCAGCGGGATCAACTGCTGCCAGTCGCGCCGGTAGCCGCCGCCCGGCACGGCAGCGATGGGCAGCCCGTGCCGCAGTGCGCAGTCAAAGACCATGGCATCGCGCTGGCGTATCCCCTCATCGCTCAAGGCGAGATAGCCAAGCTCGTCGTCCTTATGCACATCGACCCCGGCCTGATAGAGGATGAGGTCGGGGGTGTAGAGCCGCAGCGCCAGGTTGAGCGCCTCTGCCAGCGTGGTGAGATAGGCATCGTCCGCCATGCCGCTTGGCAGGGGAAAATCCATGTGGGAGGCGGGCTTGTGGCGGGGGAAGTTGTGCTCCCCGTGCAGGGAGAGGGTGATGATGTCGCGCCGCCCCTGGCACAGTGCTGCGCTGCCATCCCCTTGATGGACATCGAGATCGACGATCAATACCTGCTCGCAGCGCCCTTCGTCCAGGCACACCTGGGCGGCGATCACCAGATCGTTGAAGAGGCAAAAGCCGCTGCCAACATCCCGGTGGGCGTGGTGATAGCCGCCGGAAATCTGCAGGCCACAACCCTGCTCCAAGGCGTGGCGGCTGGCGGCCAGGGTGGCCCCCACCGAGCGCAGGGTGCGCTCAATCAACAGGGGCGACCAGGGGAAACCGAGCTGACGAATTGCGCCTGCATCAAGGGTGCCGACGAGGGCGGCCTCCACATAGGCGGCATCGTGCACCCGTTTGATCTGCTCAGGGCTGGAGGGGGCGGCCTCTGCCAGCGGATAGCCGAGGTTGCCGAGCCGCTCGAACAGCGCCTGGTACTTGGCCAGCGGGAAGCGATGACGCGCTGGCAGGGTCAGGGCGGAGTAGAGGGGGTGATAGAAGATGCGCAGTGACATGACGGCAGGGCCTTGGCAGAGAGGCAGATATGAAAAAGGGGAGCCAGGCTCCCCTTGTCGCACGAAACGAGTGCTCGCGCGCCATTACTGCTGCTGGATCACCCAGATCTGGAAGGCTTTGCGAGTCTCCGCATCGGCCTTGTTGTACCAGTTTTGCAGCTGGGTCAGGGCTTCCGGGTTGCTTTGAGCCTTGCTCGGGGCTACTTGCACCGGGGCGCTGTTGGCGGCCATGACGGCGGCGGTGGAGATGGCAACAGTTTTGGGCTGATTGAAGGCTTTGCCCATGTTGATCAGTTCTTGCTGATAGTCACGGGTCAGCTGGAAGCCTTCGACTTTCGGCAGTACGAACTGCTCGCTGGCAACGACCTGGTTGCTGCTCTTGTCTTTCAGCGCGACTTTCTGCTCTTTGACGAACAACTTGGCTTCAGCTTCGTTGCGCGGCTTCTTGTAGTCCAGCACCAGCTTTTGGTTGTCGGCGGCGGTGAAGTTGATCACCAGCGGCTCGGCAGTGACCAACTTGGTCTCGTTGCGGCTGGAGTAGTTGCCTTCAAAGGCGACAACCAGTTGGTGCTTGCCAGCTTTGATAGGATAGGTACTCGTCTTGTCGAGCAGCTTGGGATTGATGGATTGGCCATCGACCAGCTGTACGACGTAGGGGTTGGTCACTTCGAATTGGGCATCGGCCAGGGCACTACCTGCCCACAACAGACCAGCCAGGGCCGGCACCAGAACAGTCAGTTTCATTTCATCTCCTTGAACAGTCGGCGAGTGCCCACTGAAAAACAGGGGCTCATTTTTACAGGTTTGCCCAAGGGCAGCAATAGGCGTTTATGGCGCCTGGGTTGCCTCTCGGCCCCGCTGTTTAAAGCGAACGCGAGCGACGGCACGGGTTCTGGCTGAGCCAATCGACCCTTGTCTTACTCAATCCGACGGCTGAAGGGGGGCAGCGCGTCGAGCAGCCCCTTGCCATAACGCTTGGTCAATAGACGTCGGTCGAGGATGGTGACCCTGCCCCTGTCCGCCTCCTTGCGGATGAGACGACCGCAGGCCTGAATGAGCTTGCGGGAGGCCTCCGGCACCGTCAGCTGCAGGAAGGGATTGCCGCCCCGCTTCTCGACCCACTCGGCGGTGGCCTCTTCCACTGGCGAGTTGGGTACCGCAAATGGCAGCTTGGTGATCACCAGGTTGGTGAGGTAGTGGCCGGGCAGATCCAGCCCTTCCGAGAAGCTGCCGGTGCCGAACAGGATGCTGGCCTGGCCGCCATCGCACTTTTGCTTGTGCAGGGTGAGCAGGGCATTGCGGGAGGCTTCGCCCTGCACCAGCAGGGAGAGCCCCTTGGCCCGCAGCCCCACCGCCACCTCGTTCATCTGCCGGTAAGAGGAGAAGAGAACCAGGCTCGCCTCCTTGCCTGCCAGCAGGCGGGGCAAGGTGCTGATGAGCTCCTGGGTGAAGGCGGGGGCGCTGGGCTCGTGCTCCATTTTGGGCAGATAGAGCTCGGCCTTCTGGTAATCGAAGGGGGAGCGCAGGCGCAGATAGCGGGAGCCGTCGTGCTCTTTGAGCCCCACCTGATGGCGAAAATAGCTGAAGGAGGAGAGGGCGGTCAGGGTCGCAGACACCAGCACGGCGCCAAGACACCTGGACCAGAGCCACTCTTCCAGCAGATAGCCGACCTCGATGGGAGAGGCATGCAGCCAGATGTCGCCGTCATCGCTCTTGACCATCCAGCGAGCCAACGGCGTTTTGCCTTGTGCCACGTGCCGCCCCAACATCTCCCACAGGGCACAAAAACCCTCCAGCCGCTGCAGATAGAAGCCGCTCTCCGCCAGCAGGGGTTCGGCCTCCTTGCGGCGGATCTCGCCATCCTTCAACGCCTCGCCAATGGCGCCCTGCATTCTGTCCAGCGCCCGCAGTGCCTTCTTGCTCGCCTCCTTCAGGTTTTCCGCCAGCATCGGCAGCGGGTCTGGCAGGACGCCATCGGCGAAGCGACAGTGTTTTTCCTCATTGAACAGCCGGTCGTTGGCGGCGAGCCACTGCTCCAGCGCCTTCAGATCCGGCTGCAGGGAGGCCAGCGCATCCTGCAGCTTGAGCTGGGGATCGAGCAGGCTCTCCTTGTTGAGGGTTCTGGCCAGCTTGCCGGCACCCTGCGCCAGCTTCTCCAGCCAGCGGCGCGAACCCTTGACGCTGGCCGAGGCGGCGCCGTGATCACGGGCGATGGTGGGCAGGTGGTGGGCCTCATCCAGCACATAGATACACTCGTCCGGCGGCGGCAATATGATGCCGCCCCCCATGGTGAGGTCGGAGAGCAGCAGGGCATGGTTGACCACCAGCACATCGGCCGCATCCATGTCGTTGCGGGCGCGGTGGAAGGGGCAGTGTTGATGATGACTGAGCGCCTTGTTGCAGGTGTGGCGGTCGGCGGCGATGCGATCCCAGCAGAGATCGGGGATGGGCTTGGGCCAGTTGTCCCGATCGCCATCCCATTTACCGTCCGTGTAGGCCTGCCACAGCGCCTGATAGCAGCTTTTGTCGGATTCTGATGGCTTGTGCTTGCTGAGACTGCCGAAGTCGAACTCGAAGTTGGCCATCTCGCTGCCGTTTGCGGCCTGTTCCAGCAGGTGCTCGCAGCAGTAGCGCTGGCGTCCCTTGACCAGCATGAAGCGAAACGGCAACTCGCTGTGGCGGTGGTAGAAGGGGAGGTCCTTGTGGATCAGCTGTTCCTGCAGCGCCACGGTGGCGGTGGAGATCACCAGCTTCTTCTGGGTGAGCCGTGCCACCGGGATGGCCCCCTGGGCATAGGAGAGAGACTTGCCGATGCCGGTACCGGCTTCGGCCACCAGGATGCGACGCTGTTTGTCATATTCCCCGGTCAGTGTCTTGGCTATCTCGGCCACCAGAAAATTCTGCTCCTTGCGCGGCACAAAACCGGGTAAGCCATCGGCAATTTGTCGATAGGTATTGCGAATGGTGGTTTTGAGACGGGTAGACAGCATGAAAAAAATGACCGTTGCACAGGGTGAAGGGGAACAGGATACCTGCAACTGGCAACCCGGGTCGAGGCATGTGGCAACGCACAGATCCGACCTCCTCTTCTTTATATAGGGCGTGGCACCGCTATTGTGTGATAAATCACCAATCTGACCGAATAATACCAGCGGTTATCACTGTAAACGTTTTCCCATGACGTGCAAACAATGTGGGATTCAGGTCACAATTTTTCCGCTATGACTATGCTTTTCGTAAAAAGTTCCAAGTTTTTTCATTGCGGATTGGAAAACCCGGTGCTAGTCTCGGCGCCATAGTGATGCAAAGTACATCGCTAACACAGGGAATAACAACGACTTAGTGTTTAATTACAGTAGGCATTGGAAACTATGAAAAAGACAATTCTGGCTATTGCTATCCCGGCTCTGTTTGCATCTGCCGCTAACGCTGCAGTGGTTTATGACAAAGACGGTACCACTTTTGACGTATACGGCCGTGTTCAGGCTAACTACTACGGTGACCACAACAAATCTGTAGCTGCTACCGATGGATCTTGGGGTTTCAGTGAAACTGGTACTCCGGAATATACTCCTGGTACCGCGGCTCATTACTCTGATGTCGATGGTGAGCTGGTTGGTTCTTCCCGTCTGGGCTGGTCCGGCAAGATTGCCCTGAACAACACCTGGTCCGGTATCGCCAAGACCGAGTGGCAAGTTTCTGCTGAAAACTCTGCCAACAAGTTTGACTCCCGCCACATCTACGTTGGTTTCGACGGCACCCAGTACGGTAAGATCATCTTCGGTCAGACTGACACCGCGTTCTACGACGTGCTGGAACCGACCGATATCTTCAACGAGTGGGGCGATGTAGGTAACTTCTATGACGGTCGTCAAGAAGGTCAGGTCATCTACTCCAACACCTACGGCGGCTTCAAAGGCAAACTGTCCTATCAAACCAACGATGACAAAGCCGTTAAAGTTACCGATGTTGGTCAAGGTATCAAAGAAAAAGCGGTGTACGGCAAAGATGTTAAGCGTAACTACGGTTATGCCGCTGCTGCCGGTTATGACTTCGACTTCGGTCTGGGTCTGAACGCAGGTTACGCCTACTCCGATCTGGAAAATACCGCAACCAACAACACTGGCGACAAGAAAGAGTGGGCACTGGGTGCGCACTACGCCATCAACGGTTTCTACTTCGCCGGTGTCTACACCCAAGCAGACCTGAGCTATGACACCACCACCGGTGGTGACAAAGACAAAGGCCGTGGCTACGAGCTGGCTGCTTCCTACAACGTTGATGCTTGGACTTTCCTGGCTGGTTACAACTTCACTGAAGGTAAAGTTGCTTCCAACAAAGCTGGTGCTGAGTACCAAGACATCGTTGACGAAACCTTGCTGGGCGTACAGTACGCTTTCACTTCCAAGCTGAAAGCCTACACCGAGTACAAAATCCAGGGTATCGACAAGATGGACGACGAGTGGACTGTTGCCCTGCAATACAACTTCTAATCTAGCCTCTGCGCTGATTTAGTTGATAAACGGCCAAGCTTGCTTGGCCGTTTTGTTTTATCTGTTTCCCATCTGATTGTCTCTGTTCCCCTCTGTTGATCATTCTCTCCTTCTCCTGTTTGGTTTGCGCCAGTTCACGTTGTCTCTTTTCTGTACTTGGCTCCTAGTCAGCGAATCGCTAGATTATTCAGCTCGTTGCAGTATGTTCGGCAGACAGGGAAGGATGACGCTTGATTGACTTTAGTCACCCACAGTGGCGGGAGCTGGCCCGCCAGCTGTTGGACAACCCCACCTCGGTGGTCCGCGCCCGTCAGTGGCAACCCCTGCTGGGCCTGCTCAAGGACAACCAGCTGCTACTGGCGCTGGGCAACCACCACTATGAGCTGACACCTGCCGGCCGCCGCTACCTGACTCGTGAACTGACGCTGGCCGAGATCGCCACGGCACCACCGACCCCGGAGGAGTGGCTGCATGGGCAGGGGTGGCAGCTGGCGGAGCAGGTCAACGAGCGGGTGCTCGCGGCGCTCTATCGCAAGAGCGAGGTGAGCTTTTCCCCCAACGAGCAGATCGATTTTGAAGACAAGGGGATCCGGCTCTGTGCCGATCAGTTGCTGCGTCTGCGCGCCTCTGAGCCGTTCAGCCTGTTTTTTAGCGGCGGCACCCTGCTCGATGCCGCCCCCTGGTTGCAGGCGCTCGGCGAGGTGGCACTACCTGAGCGTACCCTGGCCGGCCTTGGCAAGATCCTGTGGGGGGAGGGGGAGCTGCTGCGGGTGATCACCACCGACAGCGTCGGTGCCTTTGCCGAGCTGATGCTGCCGGTGGGGACGCTGCTGGTCTGGGCTCCCGCCTCGGCGCAGCAGGCGCTGCAGCAAGTGATCGCCGCTCTGCCGCCCCAGGTGCAGTGGAGCCATCTTACCTCTCTCGATCCGAGCGGGGTGGATCGGGTGCTGACCCTGGCCCAACGGCTGGGCCGTCCGGCTAGCTGGTGGCTGCCTACCTCACTGGCTCCCATCATGGCGGCCTATGCCCTGCCGCTGACCGATTCCCGTCCCTGGGAGCCGAGCCGGATCCCCAAGTCATTGTTAGCAGTTTGTAGCGGTTTGGTTGAGTCCAATGGTGGCTTGTCTGCTGAGGTGTGCGCGTTGGCGCCGCAGTGGTATGCCATCGGTTGAGATTGCCGCAGATCCGGCCGAAAAAGCGGTTTGCCCCCACCCTGCACGGTGATATAAAGAGTTGACGAAGCGCTCGCCAGATGGGCGCTTTTGTTTGCCACGTGTTTTGCGTGTCACGGACGGTGTGCCAACACGCTTTGCCAGCCAACGAACTCAACGGAATACAGGGAATACCATGTTTGAAAAGGTTGTTGCCGCCCCAGCGGATCCGATCCTGGGCCTGACCGAAGCCTTCCGTGCTGACTCTCGCAGCCACAAGATCAACCTGGGGGTCGGGATCTACAAGGATGAGACCGGTGCCACCCCCATTCTCCACTGCGTCAAGAAAGCCGAGCAGAAGCTCTTGACCGACGAGAAGACCAAGAATTACCTCGGTATCGAAGGCAATATCGAATATGGCAGCATCGTGCAGCAACTGCTGTTCGGGCAAGATTCTGCGCTGGTCGCCAGCGGCCGGGCCAAGACTGCTCAGGCGCCGGGCGGCACCGGTGCCCTGCGCATCGCCGCCGAGTTCGTGGTGCGCAACGGCCTGGCCAAGACTGTCTGGATCTCCGATCCCACCTGGGCCAACCACGTCAGCGTGTTCCAGGCCGCGGGTCTGACCGTCAAGTGGTACAAGTACTACGATGCGGCCAGCAAGGGCCTCGACTTTGCCGCCATGCAGGCCTCGCTGGCTGAAGTGCAGGCAGGCGATCTGGTGCTGTTGCACGGCTGCTGCCACAACCCGACCGGTATTGACCCGACCGCTGATCAGTGGCGCGCACTGGCCAAGCAGAGTGCTGCCGCCGGCTGGTTGCCGCTGTTTGACTTCGCCTATCAGGGCTTTGCCCGTGGTATCGAAGAGGATGCCGAAGGTCTGCGCATCTTTGCCGAGTGCCACGACGAACTGCTGGTGGCGAGCTCCTTCTCCAAGAACTTCGGCCTCTACAACGAGCGGGTCGGCGCCTTCACCCTAGTCAGTGCGACCAAGGAGATTGCCGATGTGGCCTTTACTCAGGTCAAGACTGTCATTCGTGCCAACTACTCCAACCCGCCGTCACACGGTGCCGCCGTCGTCACCGCCGTGGTGAGCGATCCGGCTCTCTATGCCGAGTGGGTGGAAGAAGTGGCGGCCATGCGGGTGCGCATTCGCGAGATGCGTGAGCTGCTGGTGGAGAGACTGGCGGCGCGCGGCGTGAACCAGGACTTCAGCTTTATCCGCGAGCAAAACGGCATGTTCTCCTTCTCCGGTCTCTCCAAGGATCAGGTGGAACGCCTCAAGAGCGAGTTTGCCATCTACATCGTCGGCTCGGGCCGGATCAGCGTGGCCGGTATCACCCGCGCCAACATAGATCCGCTGTGCGATGCCATCGCCAAGGTGTTGTAAGCACCACCGCCGATATCCGTTCAGTAAAAAGCCCGCCGGGGAGACCCGACGGGCTTTTTCGTCTTTTCTCATAGCCGCATCATGATGCGAAAACGGCCTTGTTCATCCGTGCGAGCAGACCGGGCAGTCGGGGCGTTTGGGCAGCTTCATTTCACGAAAGGTACCGCCAAGGCCGTCGATCATCAGCAGGCGACCGCTGTAACTGCGGCCCATCCCCGCCAAGAGCTTGATGGCTTCGAGCGCCTGCAGGCTGCCCACCAGCCCCACCACGGGGGCCAGCACCCCCGCCTCGACGCAGGTGAGCGCCTGCTCGCCGAACAGGGCGCTGAGACAGGCGTAGCAGGGTTCCCCCTCCTGCCAGGTGAAGCTGCAGACTTGTCCCTCCAGCCGGATGGCGGCGCCGCTGACCAGCGGCACACCGTGCTGGCGGGCCTTTTGGTTGAGCAGGTTGCGAATGGCCAGGTTGTCGGTGCAATCCAATACCAGCTGGTGGCGGGGCAACAGGGTATCGAGCAGCGCCTCGTCGGCCACGGCGGCGTGGGTCTCCACCTTGAGCCAGGGGGTGAGGGCGCGCAGGGACTGGGCGGCGGAGTCTACCTTGTAGTGGCCGATGCGCTCATCGGTGTGCAGCACCTGGCGCTGCAGGTTGGAGAGCTCCACCCGATCGAAATCGACCAGGGTGAGCTGGCCGACCCCGGCCACCGCCAGATACTGGCTGGCGGCGCAGCCGAGGCCGCCGGCGCCGATCACCAGCACATGAGCCTGTTTGAGCGCCTCCTGCCCCTCGAAGTCGAAGGATTTGAGGATGATCTGGCGGTTGTAGCGCAAGAGCTCGGCATCGCTCAGGATTTCGCTCACAGCAGTAATCCCCCGAACGGTTCGACGGTGACCGTCTCGCCTGCTGCGACACGACCCCGCTCGCGCTCAAGGACGATGTAGCAGTTGGCCTGCGACAGGGAGCTGAACACGGCGGAGTCCTGCGAGCCGGTGCTGCGCACCTCCAGGCCGTTTGGCCCCTGAGTCAGGATGCCGCGCTGGAAGTCGAGCCGGCCCGGCGCCTTCTTGAGCTGCTCTGCGGCAATGGCTTGTAGTTGAAGCGGGCGCTCGAAACGTTGGCCGGCCAGCTTGGCCAGCGCCGGTTGCACCAGCTGATCGAAGGTGACCATGGCGGAGACCGGGTTGCCCGGCAGGCCGAAGAACCAGGCGTGGGGCAGACGACCGAAGGCAAACGGCTTGCCCGGCTTGATGGCCAGCTTCCAGAAGCCGATTTCGCCGAGCTCCTCCAGCAGCTGTTTGGTGAAGTCCGCTTCCCCCACCGAGACGCCGCCGGTGGTGATGAGGGCGTCGGCCTCGCGATCGGCCTTTTGGAATGCGGCGCGCAGCTGGGCCGGATCGTCCGGGATGATGCCAAGGTCGAGACAATCACAGCCCATGCGATCCAGCATGGCCCGCACGCCGTAGCGGTTGGAATCGTAGATGTCGCCGTGGGCAAGGGGGGTACCGACCGGCTTGAGCTCGTCACCGGTACTGAATATGGCCACTTTGAGCGGCCGACGTACCGGCACGCTGGCAATGCCGAGGGAGGCCAGCAGCGGCATCTCCCGGGCGGTGAGGCGAGTACCGGCCGCGAGCACGCTGGCGCCCTCGCGGATGTCTTCGCCGCGGCGGCGAATGTTCTGGCCGGGCACCGGCGTGGTCAAAAAGGTGATCCTGTCGCCGTCGGCCTGCGTTTCTTCCTGCATCACCACCGCATCCGTCTCGGCCGGCACCGGGGCGCCGGTCATGATGCGCACGCAGTGGCCGGCGGGCCACTCGCCCTGATAGGGCTGCCCGGCAAAGGCCTTGCCCACCATGATGAGGGGAGCGCCGCCGGCGAGATCAGCCAGCCGCACCGCGTAACCATCCATGGCGGAGTTGTCGAACGGAGGTACGGAGAGGGGGGAGGCGATATCCATGGCGAGTACCCGGCCAAGGGCCTCTGGCAGGGGCAGCTGTTCGCTGTCGCAGCAGCCGTCAAGCTGTGCCAGCATGCCTTGCAGGGCGTCGCTCAGGGGTAGTAGTCCGCTGGTATCAAATCCCATGTCATGACCTCATTGTGTGATGGAGGGGGAGTAGAGGGCGGATTATCCCAAAAATCCAGCTGGATGGGCAGGTTGCCGCGGGATAAAACCGACTGGCTGCACAGATAGGCAGCGACCGGAGCGAAAGGGTACCCCCGTATGGGGAGCGCCGGCGGGGTAAAATTCGCCTGATTGGCATAAAGTCAGGGAACGGGCTTGAGTTAGCTTGAATTATGACAATAATCGCCGTTTACTATTGCGCCAAAACAGAATGCCGTCATAGACAAGGCGGCCATCACAGTCCCTGAGCGTGGGAGAGGAACAAGATGACGAGCTTAAGTCGGGAAGCCCTGTTGGTCAGGGCCGCCCTCGAGGCCGAGGGCCTCGAAACACCTCTGGTGGCCAATGCACTGGACGGTCAGCAGAAGCGGGAGAAGATCGAAGGCCACATGCGCGCCATCATGGAGACGCTGGGGCTGGATCTGGCCGATGACAGTCTGGCGGAGACGCCGCACCGCATCGCCAAGATGTACGTCAACGAGATCTTCTCCGGCCTCGATTACGCCACCTTCCCCAAGGTGACGGTGATCGAGAACAAGATGAAGGTGGACGAGATGATCATGGTGCGGGACATCAGCCTCACCAGCACCTGCGAGCACCACTTCGTCACCATCGACGGGCTGGCCCATGTGGCCTACATCCCCCGTGGCAAGGTGATCGGGCTCTCCAAGATCAACCGCATCGTGCAGTTCTTTGCCCGCCGCCCCCAGGTGCAGGAACGGCTGACCCAGCAGATCCTGCTGGCGCTGCAGACCCTGCTCGGCACCAAGGATGTGGCCATCAGCATCAAGGCGACCCACTTCTGCGTGAAGGCCCGCGGCGTGATGGACTCCACCTCCTACACCACCACCACCTCCCTCGGTGGGGTGTTCAAGACCCAGCCTGATACCCGCGCCGAATTCCTGGCCGGCCTGAAGCGCTGATCTGCCCGGAGACGTGCCGCCGCTGCGGCATGTCTCCTCGCTTTTCCATCCTTTTTCCTTCTCCTGACTGCCCGCCGGTCGCCCCGACGATTTTCCTCAAGGGATTGGCAGGCCCGGTCGATATATCTTTTCATGGCTTGGGTGCGCTCTTTGGGAGTGCAGGCAAGCCAGCAAGGTGCCTGTTCCGGTGGCTCTCTCGACCGGGTCTTGCTGCCGTTTCCCTGCCATGTGCCATCGCGGCTTGGGCTCGGCGCTTGGGCAGATCGGCACTTTGGCAAAACTGTTCGCCTCGTTCATGCAAGGACATAGATTCATCAAGGCTGGATGAGCCGCCATGGAGGCGGTGACCGCGGATCGTATCGCTACGGTCCAGACGAGCGTTATCTGTTCACTCATATCCAGGACATGCCATGAATACCAGTACCATGACCATTGGCAAGAAACTCACCGCCGGCTTTGCCGTGCTCGGCCTGATGATGGCCTTCATCGGCGGCTTCTCGTTGCTGCAGTTCGGCAACATGAACCGGGCGGCCATCGGCTTTACCGACAGCATACTGCCCGCCGTGGTGCGCACCAGCACTCTGGGTGAGACCATCAACACCCTGCGCCGCTATGAACTGGATGTGTTTCTGGTGGCGGCCGATCCGCAGCAGCGGGCCCACTATCGGGATCTCAGCGAGCAGAGCCTGCAAGAGGTTGCCCGGCAGGTAAAAGCCCACGATGCCACCATCTGGGCAGAGGATGTGGAGGAGCGTCGCACCTTCGATATCGTCAAGCAGGATTGGGACAAGTACGTCGCCCTGCACCAGCGGGTGCGGCTGATGCAGGATGGCGGCCAGCTGGCCGAGGCCCAGCAGCTGTTCATGAGCGAGGGGATCACTCTCTATACCAATCTGGCCAAGTCGGTGGCGGATCTGATCCGCATCAACCACGGCTACTCCGTCAACTCTCGTGCCCAGGTGGTGGAGGCGTTTGACAGCGCCAAGCTGAGCATCATCATCGCCCTGCTGCTGGGTCTGGGGCTGGCGGCCGTGCTCTCCACCGTGCTGACCCGCCAGATCCGCGATCCCTTGGTGATGCTGGCCCGTCAGGCGCAGCGCATCGCGAGCGGTGATCTGGGCAAGGGCGAACTGCAGGAGTGGATCCGCGGCAGTCGCTTCAAGCGTGACGAGCTGGGTCAGCTCGGCGCCGCCATCGATCGCATGCAGGGTTCGCTCGCGGATCTGGTGAGCGAGATCGCCGGCTCGGTGAGCCAGCTCAGCAGTGCGGTGGAGGAGGTGAGCGCCATCTCCGAGCAATCCGCCACCGGCATGGCTCGCCAGCAGAGCGAGGTTTCCCAGGTCGCCACCGCCATGAACGAGATGCAGTCCACCGTCAACGAGGTGGCCCGCAATACCACGGACGCCATGAGTGCCGCCAAGGATGCCTCCCGTACCTCGACCCAGGGCAACCAGGTAGTGCGCAGCGCCATCAGCAGCATCGAGGAGGTATCGGTCAAGATTGAGCAGGCGGGCGCCGTGGTGCAGCAGCTGGAGCAGGACAGCAACAACATCAGCATGGTGCTGGACGTCATTCGCGGCATCGCCGAGCAGACCAACCTGCTGGCGCTCAACGCGGCCATCGAGGCGGCCCGTGCCGGCGAGCAGGGCCGCGGCTTTGCGGTCGTTGCCGACGAGGTGCGTTCTCTGGCACAGCGTACCCAGAACTCCACCGCCGAGATCAGCAAGATGATCGAGGTGTTGCAGGAGCGTACCGCCGAGGCGGGCAGCGCCATGCAGCTGAGTCGCCAGCAGATGCAGGAGAGCGTGGGGCTGGCCCGGGAAGCGGGCAGCAGCATCGACACCATCAACGGTGCTGTCACCCAGATCACCGACATGAACACCCTGATCGCCACCGCCACCGAGGAGCAGAACGCGGTGACCGAGGAGCTCAACCGCAGCATCGTCAACATCCACAATGCGGCTGACGAGAACGCCCTGGGAGCCCAGCAG
Source organism: Aeromonas sp. 1805 (assembly GCF_013085525.1). Taxonomy (NCBI): domain Bacteria; kingdom Pseudomonadati; phylum Pseudomonadota; class Gammaproteobacteria; order Aeromonadales; family Aeromonadaceae; genus Aeromonas; species Aeromonas sp. 1805. The sequence continues at coordinate 3,277,754 of NZ_CP038515.1, forward strand.
ACCGCCCAGGCCTGCGTGGAGCTGAGCAAGCTGGCCAATACGCTGCACCATATGACCCAGCGTTTCACCCTCTAAGGCTGACCCTCGGTCACAGATAACAGAAGGCCCCGCCAATCGGCGGGGCCTTGTTGTTTCTGGCTGGTTTGCTGAGCGCAGCGCCATCGGCCGGCGCCAGACCCTTTATCCGGCCATTCAGCTCAGGCCGACGATATTGCCGTTATCGTCGATATCGATATGACGGTAACCGGTGGCAGGCTGTCGAGGCGGTGGCTTGGCCTGCAGCTGCCACTCACCATCAACCATCAGCTCAGGCCGACTATTTCGCCGTTATCGTCGATATCGATATGACGGTAACCGGTGGTAGGCTGTCGAGGCGGTGGCTTGGCCAGCAGCTGCCACTCACCATCAGCTCAGGCCGACTATCTCGCCGTTATCGTCGATGTCGATATGACGGTAGGCCGGCAGGCTGCCAAGGCCCGGCATGGTCATGATGGGGCCCGCCAGCGCATAGACGAAGCCGGCACCGGCGCACAGCTTCACCTCGTCGATGGGTACCTCGAAATCGGTCGGCACTCCCTTGAGGGCGGGGTCATGGCTGATGGAGAGCGGCGTCTTGGCCATACAGACCGGCAAGTGATCCCACCCCTCGGCAGAGAGTTGTGCCAGCTGCCGGCGCGCTTTATCGGAAAGCTGCACGCCGCGCCCACCGTAGCCGCATTCCACCAGGGTCGCCAGCTTGGCGTCGAGGCTCATCTCGTCGGGGTAGAGCAGTTTGACCTTGCCCGGTTGCTCACAGGCGGCCACCACGACCTGTGCTAGCTCGCTGGCACCGGCCCCGCCCTGGGCAAAGGCGCTGGAGATGGCGCTGCCACAAGCGCCGGCCTGCATCGCCGCGCGGGCCAGCAGGGCCAGCTCGGCCTCGCTGTCGGTGGGGAAGCGGTTGATGGCGACCACTACCGGCACCCCGTAGCGGCGGGCATTGGCGATGTGCCAGCCGAGGTTGGCGCAGCCCTGCTCAAGGGTCGGCAGATCCTCGCGCAGCAGGCTTTCCGGGAGCGGCTGACCCGGTCGAATGTCGAGCAGGCCGCTGTTGGCCTTGAGGCCGCGCACCGTCGCCACCAGCACCACGCAGGCCGGCGTGATGCCGGACTGGCGATGTTTGATGTTGAAGAACTTCTCCAGCCCCATGTCGGAGCCAAAGCCCGCCTCGGTCACCACGTAATCGGTGAGGCCGAGGGCCATGCGATCGGCGATCACCGAGGAGTTGCCGTGGGCGATGTTGGCAAAGGGGCCGGCGTGCACCAGCACCGGGGTCTGCTCGGTGGTCTGCATCAGGGTCGGCTGCAGGGCCTCTTTGAGCAGCACAGTCATGGCGCCCGCCACTTCCAGCTGCTCGGCTGTGATGGGCTTGCCGTGCAGGTCGCGGGCCAGCTGGATGCGGCCGATGCGCTGGCGCAGATCTTTCAGATCGCTGGCGAGAGCCAGAATGGCCATCAGCTCGGAGGCGGCGGTGATGACGAAGCGATCCTGGCGCTCGACGCCATCGGCGGCGCCCCCCTGACCGATGGTGAGGTGACGCAGGGCGCGGTCGTTCATGTCGAGGGTGCGCGGCCAGAGGATGTTGTCTGCATCGATATCGAGGCGCTGTAAACCGGTTCTGGCGCTGAACTGGTCGCCGAGTTTGCGCTCATGGAACAGGCGGGCATCGAGGGCCGCTGCCGCCAGGTTGTGGGCGGCAGTGAGGGCGTGAAAATCGCCGGTGAGGTGCAGGTTCATCTCCTCCATCGGCACCACCTGGGCGTGACCACCACCGGCGGCGCCCCCCTTGACCCCGAACACCGGGCCCAGGCTCGGCTGGCGGATGGTGGCGATGCTGGCCTGGCCGATATGGTTGAGCCCCATGGAGAGGCCGAGGGTGGTCACCGTCTTGCCCTCGCCAAGCGGGGTGGGGGTGATGGCGCTCACCAGCACCAGCTTGCCCGCCGGTTTGGGGAGAGACTTGAGCAGCTCGAGGCTGAGTTTGCCCTTGTAGTGACCGTAAGGATGGAGCTGGTGCGAAGGGATGGCGAGGCGTTCGGCCAGCGCGTGAATGGGGAGACGGGGGGACTGGCGGGAGATCTCGATATCGCTTAGCATCAGCACCTCGTTGGCATGTCAGGTCAAATATGCGGCGCAGTCTAGTGGAATCAACAGGGTTATCCAATGAGTAATACTATTTTGTCCGGCAATCGTGAGCTGCATCTAACGCCCATCGAGCTGGATCTCAACGTCCTCTATCACCCGCCCAAACAGCCGTTGACCGCGCTGGGGGTCGTCAGCGCCTTCATTCCGCTGTTTGGTTATGGCTGGCAGGCGATGACCCAGGATCCCGAGACCCACTTTCGCCATGAACTGGGCAAGCGCATCAACAAGCACAAGACCGACGAGGCCAATCTCATCCTGACCCTGCAGCTGGCCGGCATGCTCGACTGCCACTGCCTGCACATCATCTTGCCCTATGCCTTTGACGAGGCGCAGCTGGCGACCCTGCGCCAGCGCCTGCCGCGCTGGCAGCTGAACCTGCGCGATTTGCTGCTGGTGGCCGAGCTGCCGCTGCCTGCCGATAGCGCCGCCTCTTAGCCATCCCGTCACCGCGGCAAGACTTAAGCCTTGCGATCCCAGTAGTGGGGGGCGAGATAACGCTCCTGCACGAATTCGATGAAACAGCGCACCTTGGCCGAGACGAAGCGGCGGTGCGGATAGAGGGCATAGAGCCCCACCTGCCCCTTCTCCCACTCCGGCAGCAGTGACACCAGGGCGCCGGAGCGCAGCGCATCGCCGACGATGAAGGTGGGCTGCAATATGATGCCCTGATCGTCGCAGGCCGCCCGGGTCAGGGCCACCCCGTTGTTGGCTCGCAGCGGCCCCTGCGGGCGCACGCTCAGCTGCTCGCCATCCCGTTTGAACACCCAGTCCGGCTGGGTCAGGGTATAGAGCAGGCAGTCGTGCTGCTTGAGATCCTCCGGGGTGTTTGGCGTCCCCCGACGGGCCAGATAGGCCGGGCTGGCGCACACCTCCAGTCGCATCATGGCCAGCGGCTTGGCCACCAGGGAGGAGTCCGGCAGGTTGCCGATGCGCAGCGCCAGATCGAACCCCTCTTCCACCAGCGCCACCCGTCGGTCGCTGTACTCTATCTCCAGCTTCAGATCCGGGTAGCGTTCGCGAAACAGCGGCAGGGCGGGGGAGAGGTGGAGGTAGCCGAAATCCATCGGCACCGACAGCTTGAGGGTGCCCTGGGGCTGCTGGTTGTTGCGGGTCAGCTGGCTGTGGGTCTCTTCAAGTTCCGCCAGCAGCGCCTGGGAACGCTGGTAGTAGAACTGGCCGGCCTCGGTGGGGTTGACCTGGCGGGTGGTGCGCGACAGCAGCCGGGTGGAGAGCGACTCCTCCAGCTGCTGCATCAGCTTGGAGGTCATGGCGACCGAGATGCCGAGCTGGTTGGCGGCCTTGGTAAAACTTTGACACTCCACCACCTTGATGAAGGTGCGCATGGCGGCTATCTGGTCCATCTTTCACTCTCAGTTGATAATTATTTTAATAAATCGCTGATTATCTATTCCGATATGGAGGTTAGCATCTTGGCTGTTGTTGTGAACCCCCAATATGAAGGAACGAACGGATGAAAATGACCAAGGCCCTGCTGGCCTCCTGCCTGTTTATGGCGGCTCCCCTGATGGCAGCCGATTACGACGTCGATGCGGCGCACACCACGGTGCAGTTCAAGGTGGGTCACCTCGGCTTCTCCGAACTGGTGGGCCGTTTCAATACCTTCAGCGGCACCTTCAGCATGGACGACGCCAACCCGGCGGCGGCCAAGGCGAGCTTCGAGATCGATGCCGCCAGCGTGGACTCCAACCACGAGCCGCGCGACAAACACCTGCGCAGCCCTGATTTCCTCGACGTGAAGCAGTTCCCCAAGATGACCTTCGTCAGCTCCGGCTATGAGGGCACCAAGGATAAAGGCGTACTGAAAGGCACCCTGACCCTGCACGGCGTGTCCAAGGAAGTGGCCTTCGATCTGGTCCACATCGGTGAAGGCAAGGATCCCTGGGGTGGCTACCGCAGCGGCTTCAACGCCACCACCACCATCAAGCGCAGCGACTTTGGCGTGAACTACATGGTGCCGAACATCCCTGACGAGATGAGCATCAATCTGTTCGTCGAAGGCGTGCGCAAGTAATGGGCGCGGCACTCCTGCTGCAAACCCTGGCGGCTCCTTTGGGAGCCGCTTTGCTGTCGTGGCGCTGGCCGCGGCTGGGGTATCTGTGGGGCGCCCTGGCGCTCTGGTTGGTGGGCTGTCTGCTGGGCGGTGCCTACGGGCTGCCGGTCAAGGCGTGGCAGTGGCTGCCGCTGACTCTGCTGGTGCCCGCCCTGGCGGCGCAGCTGGCCGACCAACGGGCCGCGCTTGCACTGTTTGCCGCTCTGGGGGCGCTGGTGTGGTGGCAGGGGCTGGCCTCTGTGCTGGCGAGCGAGCCTGCCATCTGGCTGGCGTTGCTGCCTGCCATTGCCTGGCTGGGATGGACCGGGCTGCGCGGTGACAGCCGCGAGGGGCTCGGCTTTGCCCTCGGCTTCATCTGGCTGGCACTGGTGATCGGCATCGACGGCAGCCTGCTGATTGCCCAGCTGGCCGGCGCGCTGGCGGCGTTCGCCGGTTTCCGTGCCCTGCTCGGAGCCTTTGCCGGCTGCCAGGTGGCGCCCGCGGCGCTCGGATTGGCGCTGGCCTTTGTGCAGATGCTCGCCTGGCAATACGTGGAAGTGCCGCTGCTGGTGCTGCTGCCGGTCTGGCTGCTGCCCCTGCTGGAGTGGACCTTGCGCAGCAAGCCCTGGATCCAGCGCTGGGCCCTGCTGATCCTGCTGGCGGGCGCAGGAGCCGGACTCAGTCTCTGGAAGGTGTGGCCGGAAGCCTCGTTGTACTGATTTTTAGCATAAAAAACAGACAATTAACCCAAAAGTTGCCGACTTCGTCATAGTCTGCACAGATAAAGATTGAGCCCCATAGTGCTTTCAGATAAAAAGGATTTTCAATTATCTGGACACACACAGAACCCGGTCTGACCGGGTTCTGTTTGCCTGCTTGTTTGCGGCGCGCTAAGGAGGCCACAGTTGCGCAGTCAAGGATCTGAGCATCTGTTTTTTCGCCATTTCACCGAGCAGGGACGTCTCGACGGGCTCTGCATTCTGCTGGTTACCCATCTGCTTCCCGATCGCCCCCAGTTTATCCAGGCCCTCGATCAGATCGGGCGGATCGGCGCCATCCTGCCCAAACCCAAGTCAGTGCATGGACCGACCCTGACCTGGGCCCAGCAACACTATCCGGTACTGCCTCTCAATCGCCAGTGGACCAACACCCCGCAGGGGGTGATCGAGCACATAGCCCCGCTGGTGGCGCCTCATGAGCGGCTGATTATCCTCGATATTGGGGGCTATTTCGCCAGGACCCAGGTCACCCTCAGCGAGTATTTTGGCCCCCGCTTCCTCGGGGTGGTGGAGATGACCGAAAACGGCCATCAGCGCTACGAGCAGGAGGTGCTGGCTACCCCGGTCATCTCGGTGGCGCGCAGCCCCCTCAAGCAGGCCGAGGATATCCAGATTGGTCTGAGCGTGGTCTACTCCGCCGAATCCCTGGCCCGCACCCTCAACCGTACTTTCAATGTCTGCCAGGCCGCCCTGTTCGGCTACGGCAAGGTGGGCCGCAGCATCGCCCGTGAACTCAGGTGCCGCAACCTGCATCTGGAGCTGGTGGAGACCGACGTGTTGCGCCAGGTGGAGGCGCTCTCCCACGGCTTCAAGCTGGTGGGCAAGGCCGAAGCCCTCGGTCGGGCCGAGCTGGTGATCTGCTCCACCGGCAACGGCGCGCTGGACTTGGCGGATCTGCAGCAGCTGCGCCCCGGCACCATGGTCGCCTCGGTCACCTCGGCGGACGACGAGTTTGCGTTCTGCCTCGTCCAGCTGCCCTGGCCGAGCGAGGAGGTGTGCCCCCACGTGCTGGCACTGACCCGCCCCGACGGTAGCACCATCTTCCTGCTCAACCGGGGCGAGGCGGTCAACTTCGTCCACGGCGCCGTCATCGGCGAATATGTCTATCTGGTGCTGGCGGAGATCATCGAAGGGGTGCGTCAGCTGGCGTTGCAGCCGCTGGCCCCCGGTCTGTTTGACCTGCCGCAATCGACCATGCGCACCATTGCCCGCCACTGGCTGGCCGACTTCCACGGGGTTGCCCAGTGAGTGTTTTTTTCTTAGCCGCCATTGATGGAGTGACGACATGAGCGACACGACGCTGCCCGCCCCCAAACCTCGCATCGAGATCCGCTACTGCACCCTCTGTCGCTGGATGCTGCGCGCTGCCTGGCTGGCCCAGGAGCTGCTCTCTACCTTCGACAGCGATCTGGGTGAGGTGGCGCTGGTGCCGGCCAGCAAGGGGGAATTTCGCATTCTGGTGGACGGGGTGCTGGTGTGGGATAGGGTGGCCGACGAGGGCTTCCCCGAGGCCAAGGAGATCAAGCAGCGGGTACGCGATGTTATTGCCCCCGAGCGCGACCTCGGCCATGCCGATCGCAAGCCGGCCGCCGAGTAGGCCACAGCATCAATGACAGAGAGAGGGAGGCACAGGCCTCCCTCTCTCGTTGTGGCGCCCGTTCAACGGTCGGCAGTTGTGCCCGGCTCTTCCTCTGCGGGAAGGCCGATATAGCGGGCCCGCTTGTGGGGCTTGAGGCGGCTCACATCCACCCACACCAGGCCGTCGATGCAGTGGTTGAAGTCGGGGTCGATGCCAAAATCCATGAACTGCACGCCACCTGGCTCGCACAGCTCGGAGTACTGCTTGTAGAGGGTGGGAATGGCGCAACCCAGGTTGTCGAGGCGGGCCTTGAGCTCCCGCAGATCGGCGCCGTAATCCAGCCCGGTAAACAGCGGCGGTGTGGCGGGGTAGGGGCGGCGCGACGGAGCCAGGGCCAGCTCGGGGGCAAAGTGCTGGCGATAGAAGCTCACCAGCAGATCTTTGGCTGCCGCCGGCAGGCTGCCGGAGAGCGACACCGGCCCGAACAGGTAGCGGTAGCGGGGATAGCGCGCCAGATAGGCGCCGATGCCGAACCAGAGGTAATCGAGCCCCCGCTTGCCCCAGTAGGCGGGTTGGATAAAGCTGCGGCCAAGCTCGATGGCCAGCGCCAGCCTGGGCAGCAATTTCTCTTCGAAGCCGAACAGGGTGTGGCTGTAGAGGCCGCCAAGCCCCTTGCTAGCCAGCAACTCGGCCACCGGCGCGAAACGGTAGGCACCGATGATCTCGAGCCGGGCCGGATCCCAGAGAATGAGGTGGTGGTAGTCATCGTCGAAGGCGTCGAGATCCCGCCGCCTGCCGGAGCCTTCCCCCACCGCCCGAAAGGCGATTTCCCGCAGGCGCCCCAGCTCGCGCAGGATCACCGAATGGCTCAGCTCGTGGCGCCGGTAAAGGTAGATCCCCTGGCCATCCGGGGTATGACCGAGCGCCTCGCAGGCGTCGATGGCCTGTTTGAGCTGACGGCGTTCCTCCGGCAGGGCGATGGGGGCCTCGGTGGCCAGCAAACCCCGCTTGCCGCGTCCGATCCGGTAGAGGTGGCTGCGCACCAGCCGGGCCGCGCTCTTGGCGGGCAGCTCCTGCACTCCGCTCACCGGGATGCGGGCGCCGATGGTGACGCCGATGCGTTTCCCTTGCTGGCGAAACAGCTGCTTGACCAGCAACAGCCCCGCCCAGTCGTTGTGGAGCCAGGCGGCGAGATAGAAGGAGAGACCATTGCGCCCGTCCAGGTGGATGGGCACCAGCGGGGTGCGGGTGCGTTGGGCCAGCTTGATGAAGCCCGCCTGCCAGGGGCCGTCCTTGACCCCCTTGGGGCCGAGACGCGACACCTCGCCGGCGGGAAAGATCACCAGCGCCCCTTCGCTTGCCAGGTGCTCCCCCATCGCCAGGATGGCGCGCCGGTCGGTCTTGCCGCCCAGGTTGTCCACCGGCAGCAGCAGGGGGCGCAGTGGCGTCAGCTGGGCCAGCAGCTGATTGGCCACTATCTTGACGTCCGGCCGGATGCGGCCAAGCAGGCGCAGCAGAGCCAGCCCGTCGAGGGAGCCGATGGGATGGTTGGCGACGATGATGACCCGGCCGCTGGCCGGAATGTGCTCGAGCTGGGCCTCGCTCACCCGGTAGTCGAAGTCGAGCTCGGTCAGCGCCTGCTCGACGAAGTCGAGTCCGCGCAAGTGGGGATGGCTCGTGGCGAAGCGTTGAAACGCCTGCTCGTGCAGCAGCCAGCGCAGCCCCTGCCGGAGCAGGGGGCGCAGCAGACCGTGGGCCGAGAGGCGGGGCAGGTGTTGTTGTAGCAGGGCATCGACACTGAACATGGGCTGGGCTCCGATGAGTCGTTGCCCTAGCGTGACGCCCTTCTGTTCCCGCCCCATGGCAGCGGGATGACAGTTTGATGGCAAAGAGGGGAGCCGGTTAACCGGCTCCCCTCTTTGGTCATGGCGGTGACGATGGCCGGTCTAGCCGCGCCAGGCCGAAGTCAGGCGCACCAGCGCCACCAGGGTGGTGACCGCTTTTTCCATGGATTGCAGCGGGATGAACTCGTGCTTGCCGTGGAAGTTGTGACCGCCGGTAAACAGGTTGGGGCAGGGCAGCCCCATAAAGGAGAGCCGTGCGCCGTCGGTACCGCCGCGAATGGGCTTGATCCTCGGGGTGACGTCGGCGGCCTGCATGGCGGCCTTGGCCAGCTCGACGATGTGCATGTGCGGCTCGATCTGGCTGCGCATGTTGCGATAGCTGTCGGTCAGGGTGAGCTCGATGCGCGCCCTTGGGGCCTCCAGCTGCAACGAGGCGACCCGCTCCTTGAGCTGGGCCTTGCGGGCGGCGAAGCCCTCGTCGTCGAAGTCGCGGATGATGTAGTGCAGGCTGGTCTCTTCCACTGTGCCGTTCATCTGGGCCAGGTGGAAGAAGCCCTGATAGCCGTCGGTCGCCTCCGGGGTCTGCTCGGCGGGCATGGCGGCGTGGAAGCGGGCGGCCAGGGTCTGGCTGTTGATCATGCTGCCCTTGGCGGTGCCGGGGTGCACGTTGTTGCCGATAAAACGCACGGTGGCGCCGGCGGCGTTGAAGTTCTCGTATTCGAGCTCACCGAGCTCGCCGCCGTCTACCGTATAGGCCCACTTGGCCGGGAAGCGGTCCAGCGGGAAGCGATCGGCGCCGCGGCCTATCTCCTCGTCCGGGGTAAAGCCGACCCAGACATCGCCGCGGGGGATCTCGGGGTGGGTCAGCAGGTGGTCGATGGCGGTGAGGATCTCGGCGATGCCCGCCTTGTCGTCAGCCCCCAGCAGGGTGCTGCCGTCGGTGGTGATGAGATCCTGCCCCAGGTAGTTTTTCAGGAAGCGGTAATCGCGAATGGCCAGCACCTCGTCCCCCTTGCCCAGACAGATGTCGCCGCCCTGATAGTTTTCGATGATCTGGGGCACCACGTGCGCCGCCTCGTAGTCGGCGGTATCCATGTGGGCGATGAGGCCGATGGCCGGCGCGTCCGGCTGGTTGCCCGGCAGACAGGCGGTGAGGTAGCCGTATTGGTCCAGGGTGACCCGGCTCAGCCCCATCTGCTGCATCTCGTCGCACAGGGCGCGGGCGAAGACGAGCTGCCCTTCGCTGCTGGGACAGGCGGGATTGGTCGCATCGGAGCGGGTATGAAAAGTCACGTAACGCAGAAAACGCTCAAGCAAGGTATCCATTGGCAAGCCTCGTACCGGTGGGGAAGGGCCATTGTGGCCAATCTGGCGGCGCGGCTTTTTGCGTCAGCGCAGTTTTTGCCGCATTTTTTGGCGAAGATCTGGCTGTAAACGTGTAAGGTGGTTCAGGCTGTGGTTGTTGATATCAAGCGCAGCATAAAATATCCAATAGCTGACATTTTTAAGCGGCTTGTGATGTGGCTCGGCAGGCGCTCATTACTTATGGTGTCGGGGGCGACAACGGATGGCGCAAACCGGCGTTATTTTCAGGGTGGAAAAGAGGGGGTGGACGGACTTCTTCCCCCGCGTGCCAGGCCTGCTGGCAGCAAGATTTGATCGCCTTATTAAAAGCAGTTTTTGAACACTATTTTTTATTGTCACCGCTGGCGGTAAGTGTGTACACTCCGCGCCGATCCAAGGGTAACCCTGAGCAGGCAGAGGCCGCCAGACTCCCGGAAGATCAGACGCCTATAGGGCGAGGCACGCAGCAACGACAGACACTGCTAGGGTATGGTTTCTTTAATACCGGTTAGGCTCCGGTATCAGGGAGAACAACGGACACTCAATGTCCAGCTGACCGAGTGAGCCAACGGCTCATCATCTTCCCTTGTCATGGGCGGTCACTGGTGCTGAGCTGGCTGTGGTTGTTGTCGTCTATCAACACGCACGCGTGCTGACGCCTTCGCTTCTCTTCCTTGAAACCTTCCCTTGCTGTCGTGATGGCTGCCGAATGATGAACGGACCGCGTGGCTGATGCTGTCCGTCATCAAAGTACCGCGGCGCTGTTAGCGCAGCACCGCATACCGTTGAGCTTGATGTAAAGCCACCAGCCCCACATCAAGACTCGTTACTTCCCCAAGATCCACCAGGCAGCCTAGGCTTGCCGCGATGTGCAAGGGATGTGACGGAAGGGCCCGGGTCAACCCGCCGCGTAGTGCGCGCAGGTTGCAGGAGTCGCCCTTCCCGACCCGGCAGGCCGCCTCGGCGCGCCGCACCTTGTCATCGATGGTCTGGATGTGATTGAGGGTAACGAAGGCGGCCACCGGCCGCTCATTTGCGAGGCATAGCCCATGACTAACTGGTCCAGCAAGGACTCCTTGAAGGTCTACAACGTTCCCTACTGGGGTGCGGGTTTTTTCAACATCAATGACGCCGGTCATGTGACCGTCGCTCCCGACAAATCACGCCCTGATGCACAGATCGTGCTCTCCGACGCCATCGAACAGTTGCGTCAATCCGGGCTGACCACTCCGGTACTGCTGCGTTTCCCTGACATCCTCAAGAGTCGGGTCGATGCGCTGTTCAACGCCTTCGGTCAGGCCATCGAGAAGTCAGGCTATGAAGGGGACTACCTGTGCGTTTACCCGATCAAGGTAAACCAGCAGCGTCGCGTCATCGAGACCATCAGCCAGTCCTACAGCGACAAGCCCCGGCTTGGCCTGGAAGCTGGTTCCAAACCGGAACTGCTGGCCGTGCTGTCCCATCACCATGAGCAAGGCTCGGTGATCGTCTGCAACGGTTACAAAGACCGCGAATATATCCGCCACGCCCTCTTGGGCAACCTGATGGGCCACAAGGTCTACATCGTGGTGGAGAAGCCCTCCGAGCTGGAAATGGTGCTGGACGAGTCAGCTCGTCTCAACATCAAGCCCAACATCGGGGTGCGTGCCAAGCTCGCTTCCACCGGCTCCGGCATGTGGGAATCGAGCGGCGGCTCCATGTCCAAATTCGGTCTGTCCGCCTCCCAGATCCTGGCGCTGATCGAGCGTCTGCGCGGGCTGGGCAAGCTGGACTGCCTGCAACTGCTGCACTTCCACCTGGGTTCCCAGATCGCCAACATCCGCGACATCCAGGGCGGCATCCGCGAGTGCGGCCGTTTCTACGCCGAACTGCGTCGCCTCGGTGCCAACATCGAAGTGGTTGACGTCGGTGGCGGCCTGGGGGTGGACTACGAGGGAACCCGTTCCCAGAGCCACTGCTCCGCCAACTACAGCCTCTCCGAGTACGCCAACAACGTGGTGTGGGGCATCGGCGATGTCTGCCGCGAGTTCGACCTGCCGCACCCGACCATCATCAGCGAGTCCGGCCGTGCCCTGACCGCTCACCACGCCGTGCTGGTTACCAACATCATTGGTGCCGAAGGGGTGGAGATGAACGACATCAGCGCACCGGACGACGATGCGCCCACCATTCTGCAGAACATGTGGAAAGGCTGGCTGGACCTGCGCAGCGAAGATCCCTCCCTGCTGGAGATCTTCCATGACTCGGTGGCCGATCTGGGTGATGTGAATACCCAGTACACCATGGGTCTCTTGAACCTGGAGCAACGCGCCTGGGCCGAGATGCTGCACCAGAACACCTGTCTGGCGCTCAAAGAGCTGCTCAACCCGGTCAACCGCAACCACCGTGCGCTGGCTGACGAGCTCTCCGAGAAACTGGCTGACAAGTGCTTTGCCAACTTCTCCCTGTTCCAGTCCCTGCCGGATGCCTGGGGTATCGGTCAGGTGTTCCCGGTGATGCCGCTGGCCGGCCTCGAGCGTCCGCTCACCCGCCGTGGCATCCTGATGGACATCACCTGTGACTCCGACGGTCAGGTCGAGCACTACGTCGACGGTCTGGGGGTCGAGAGCACCCTGCCGATGCCGGTGTATGGCGAGAACGAAGAGTGCCACGTCGGCTTCTTCCTGGTCGGTGCCTATCAGGAGATCCTGGGGGATCTGCACAACCTGTTCGGTGATACCCACTGCGCGGAAGTGTGGCTCGATGATGAAGGCAAGATGGACATTCGCAACGTGGTGCGCGGCGACACCGTCGACCAGCTGCTGCGTTACGTCAACATCGACCCGTCCGTCATCCGCGAGAACTACCAGCGCATCGTCTCCCACCCGGCGCTGGACGACGCGACCCGCAAGGCCCTGCTCGACGAGCTGGAGCTGGGTCTGCAAGGCTACGCCTACCTGGAAGACGAATAAGCCCGAGACTTGTTCATCCGCACCGCGTGACCATGTGGTGCGGGCATAAAAAAACGGCGCCTGCGGGCGCCGTTTTTGTTGCGCACGATCTGCCTCAGCAGGCGCTGGCGGGGTGAATCTTGGGTTGGGTACGGCTGATGGATGTCGGTGTTGGGCCCCATGGACCGCAGATCCGGCAGATATCCGCGTCGGCCGTCGCTTCCCTTGATCTGCATCAAGTTTGCAGTGGCCGGGTTATCTTACGGTCAGAGTGATGTTGAAGGGATGTAACAAAAGGATGTGCGTATGGAACTTGAAAGGGACCCGAGATGCTACACCGACGTCTGTATCGACGGTAAGTGGTATCACTACGATCACTGCAGCACCCACGTCTACATGTTGATGGGGGGCGCCGCGCCGAGCCTGCAGCTCGCTTATGAGCCCAGCAGCGAGGAGGAGCTTATCGAGATGCTCCGCCAGCTCGCCCGCTGCTGAACTACATTGCCAGCATTGCCTGCGGCCATCGGCAGCTTGCCGCTGGCCGCGCTTCATTTATCAGCTCAATTGTCTCGGTTTTGCCCCAGCAGTGTCTTGCCGAGCGCCTGCACGGCGATGGCCGCGGCGTAACCGGCGTCCGACTTGCCTATCTCATCGGCCACGTAGAGGAAGTTGGAGCGATACTTCTCCACCGCCTCGCGCGGGTTGGCCGCGTCGATGAAATCCTCTTCCACCTCGAACCCCTGCGCCAGCAGCGCCGCTTTCTCGGGCAGGAAAGTGGGGGAGGCCATGTCGATAAAGGTGTACTGCTGCCGGTTGGAGGCCGGGATAGAGAAAAACTGGTACTTCGCCATTTGCGATACCTCGCCTGAACGGTTGTGTCGTGATGCGAGCTTCCTCTCGCCGAACTTTCGTCGAACTGTTTCTCGGGCGTCGAACTGATCCCCGGGCCTGTTGCAGGCAATAAAGGTAACGTTCGAATCTTGTTGTGGCTGAAGATTACCCCGCTTTATCCTTATCGCACAATGGGTAGTCGATACTTTTTTCGCCAAGAAAAACAATGCTGCCCGATCGTCTGAATTGGCAAAAAAAACCAGCCCCGGCAGGGGCTGGCGATGGCGTGGGTGATGGGCGCCGGCTCAGAGCACGAAGCTTTGCACCATGGCTCGCAGCTGCTCGGTGAGCTGGTGGATCTGGCGGGCGGCGTCGCGGGCGGCGTTGGCCACCTGCAGCGCCTCGTCGCTGCCATCGGAGATGCGCACCACGTTGCGCTCTATTTCGTTGACCACGGCCCCTTGTTGTTCGATGGCGCTGGCGATCACCGAGTTGGTATCGACCATGCTGCCCACCCGCTCGGTGATGGCGCCAAAGGCCTGCTGGGCCTCCTGGGCCAGACCAACCCCCTCCTGCGCCTCGCGGCTGGCGGCGGACATGGCGCTGACCGAGGCGCGGGCGCCGGTTTGCAACTGCTCGATCATCTGCTGGATCTCGACCGTGGCCCCCTGGGTGCGGTTGGCCAGCGAGCGCACCTCGTCGGCCACCACCGCGAAGCCGCGCCCCTGCTCGCCGGCGCGGGCCGCCTCGATGGCGGCGTTGAGCGCCAGCAGGTTGGTCTGCTCGGCGATGCTGCGGATCACCCCGATCACGCCACCAATCTGGCTGCACTGCTGCTCCAGCTGGCCGATGGTCTCGGCGGTGTGCAGCACCTCGCGGTTGATGTGGTCGATGGCCTTGATGGTACGCTCGACCACCGCCTCGCCCTGACCCACCACAGCCTGCGCCTCCTGGGTCATGCGGGCGGCCTGCTGGGCGTTGCCTGCCATGTCGTGGGAGGTGGCGGCCAGCTCCTTGATGGCGGTGGCCACCTGATGGGTCTCCCCTTGCTGATCGGCGATCACCTCCTGGGAGCGGCAGGTCCGCGCGTCGATTTCGGTGGCGCTCTCCACCACGCTGACGCCGTTCTCCCGCACCCGCAGCATCAGGGTGCGCAGGGTCTGCAGGGTCACGTTGTAATCCCGGCTGATGGCGGCCAGCTCATCCTGGCCGACGATCTCGATCTGCTGGCTGAGATCCTGGGCGTTGACCCGGGCGGCGATCTCCCGCACCCGGCCCACGGTGCCGCGTAAGGAGAGATAGGCGCCGATCATCAGGTAGAGATAGACCAGCAGGATGGCGGTCAGCGGCCCGGTCACCCACCAGAAGTGGCGCTGGTTGGCGGTCATGCGCTGGTGCAGATCCGCCTCCAGCCGCTGGCGCACCTGACCCGCCAGCGCCGTGATGGCGGCATCCAGCCCATCCCCCAGCGCCAGCACCTCCTTGCTGGAGAGCTGCACCTGCTGATCCTTCATCATCTTGTTTTCCAGGGTATCGATCCCCTGATAGGCTTGCTGCAGCAGGGCGTCGGTCTGCTGGCCCCCCAGTTCGCTGCGATAGGCGGGCGCCATCTCATAGAGCAGGGTCAGGTCGGCCTCCAGCTCCTGCAGGGTGGCGTTGATGAGGTCGAGGCGAAAGCGCAGGGCGCTGTAGCCCTGGGCCTGAAACAGGCCGAAGTCGGCGATGGTGGCGGCCCGATCCCGCACCTGGGCCAGCAGATCGCGCAGCTGCGGCAGCCGCTCGCTGGCGAGCACCACCATGTAGTAGGTGCCGAGCGCGGGATCCTGCACCAGGCTGCTGGCGGCGGTGGTGCTCTTGTAGAGGTGGCGCACCTCGGTCAGCAGCTTGTCGTGGCGCAGGTTGCTCTGATCCACCTCGAGCCCGAGCGCCTCGTTTTGCAGGCTGGACCACTCCTGGGCGAGAGTATCGAACACGGGGTTTTGCTGTTTGGTGGCGGCAAAGGCGGCCAGGCTCGCATCGACGGCCCGGGCCGCGGCCTTGACCTCCTCCTCGCCGACCGGGTTCTGCTCATAGCCGTGCCGGGTGACCAGGTTGCGATGGCTCAGCAGGGCCTGCTCGATGGCGGGCAGCGGCGCCAGCTTGACCACGCCGGCCAGCTCCTTGCGGGCCTGGGTGTTGTCATCCTGCAGCCGGCCCAGCAGGTTGGTCATGCTGTAGGCGAGCGGCAGCAGCATCAGGCAGGACCAGAGCAAAAACTTGTACTTGAAGGAGAGCTGATTGCCGAGCCGGATGGCGGGCGTGAATATCCATTTCATATGAAGCCTCGGGCCCCGACGGGGCGTGTAGCGGGATGGCTGGATATTACTCCTCGCCGGGGGGCTCGGCTGGGGGCGGGGTGGAAGTTGTGATCCCCTTGGCTTTTTCCCGTGGTGAGGGGGGCTGAATGGGTCAGAAAAACGGGCCACCCTGAGGGTGGCCCGTTGCCGATGGGAGAAGGTCGCGGCTCAGTTGAACGCCAGGAAGGGCGAGACGCAGAGCAGCAGGCCGGTGACGATGATGATGTAGAGGGAGACTCCCTTGTACTTGTGCAGCGCCGGTACCTGATAGACCAGGTAGGCCGGGATGAGGCACCCCACCATGCCGAAGATGGGGCTGCAGATGGAGGTGAAGCTCAGCACCGGGGCGTTGAGCACGATGGCCCCCCAGGAGAGCAGCACGGTGAACAGCATGATGCCCTTGCCCACCAGCCCCTTGTTGATGCGATTTTCCGGCATCACCCGGCGCAGCAGGTTCATCGCCAGCCCCTGGCAGGCTTCACGAAAGCCCAGATAGACGCCGAAGTAGGCGGTCATTACCGCGAAGATGTTGAGGGTGAGGCTGAGCAGCTTGAGGGTCTGGCCCGGCATGCCCTGAGCCACCATGGCCAGCGCCGAGATGTTCTCCTCGGAGGCCTTGACCGCCTGCTCGTGGCCCATGGCCAGGGTGAAAGAGACGGCGTAGAAAAACACCACCACGAACAGGATGCCAAAGGCGATGTTCATGGCGCGCATCGCCTTGAAGCGGGCCACTTCCAGGGATTTTTCCCGCGAGCGGTAGGAGATCACCATGGGGCTCAGGCTCTGGATGAAGAGAATGGAGGTGAGGGTGAAGGGGAGCATGACGATGGCATCCTTCAGCCAGTCACCGCTGGCCGGCATGGCGGTGATGTTGGCGGCATCCCACTTGCTCACCATCATCAGGCCGAGCACCGCCACCACGCTGATCTTGGTCAGCACCATGAAGGTGGAGATCTTGAACAGCAGGTTCTCGCCGCGCGAGGCCAGCGCCACCAGGGCGCAGATCAGCACCAGCCCGTAGAAGGGATTCTCGGAGAGCAGTTGCTGGGTGACCCCGAAGCTTTGCAGGAAGGAGGCGCTGTCATTGGTGATGGCGGTGGAGTAGACGAACACCCAGATCACCAGCATCACGAAGTAGAGGGCGCCGAGCAGCACGCCCCAGTTCTTGCCGAGGTAGCCGGTGATGACGCTGGGGTAGTCCTTGCACTCGGGCGAGGTGGCCAGGGTATTGATGAAGAGGCGCTGGAACATGTACATGGCCGGGTAGCCGATCACCGCCGACAGCAGAAACACCCACAGCCCCATCAGTCCCACCTGCACCGGCAGGAAGACGATCCCCGCCCCGATGGCCATGCCGATGCTCATGATGACCCAGCCCCAGTCGGTGCTGTCGAAACGAACCGCTTCTTTCCATTCCAGCGTGCCCATCACGGGCCGGGTGAGTGTCGTACTGTGCGCGTCCATAAAATACCTTGTTTTTGTAGGGGTAAAAATCAGGCGCAAATATAGTTGAATGAAAAGCGGCAAAACAATGCTTTTTATCGCTCTTCTACCTAAAGAGGGAGACAGATCACGCTTTCAATTTGCGCCTGCTACCGAATTTATCGCTGTTTTTGCAGGTTTTAGTTGAATGGAATGCCTAATAAGCAAATAATGTTGAACAAGACGAGACTATTGATTGCAAAAATAATTGCATTTTAAGGAGTGGCGATATGAAAAAGATCATCGTGGCGGGTGCCGCACCCGATGCCATCGGTCCCTACAGCCATGGCACTGCCTATGGCGATCTCATCTTTACCTCCGGCCAGCTGCCGGTGTGCAAACAGCAGGGCGGCGTGGTGGAAGGGGGTATTGAAGCCCAGAGCCGTCAGGCGCTGGAGAACCTCAAGCATGTCTTGGAGGCCGCCGGCGGCAACCTGGATACCGTGCTCAAGACCACCTGCTATCTCGCCGAGATCACTGATTTTGCCGCGTTCAACGAGGTTTATAAACGCTATTTCCTGAAAGATTGCCCAGCCCGCAGCTGCTTTGCCGTGAAGGATCTGCCGATGGGTGTCAGGGTGGAAGTGGAAGCGATCGCTCACATCGCTGGTTAATGTTGATAGAAAGGGTGTTCTGATGAAGCAAGCGTGGCAGCAGTATCTGCAGATTATTCAACAGGTTGTCAAACCGGCACTGGGTTGTACCGAGCCCATCGCCGCCGCTTATGCCGCCGCCGTCGCCGCCCGGCAACTGGGCTGCAAGCCCGTCCGGCTGGAGGTGGTGGTCTCGGACAACCTCTACAAGAACTCCATGGGGGTCTATGTGCCGGGCACCGGCAAGATTGGGCTGGCCATTGCCGCTGCCGCCGGCGCCATCGGCGGCAACGCCGAGGCCGGGCTGGAGGTGCTGGCCGCCATCACACCGGCCCAGGTCGCAGAGGCGCAGGAGCTGATCGATGCAGGCCAGGTGCAGGTGAGCCGCACCTCGGCCCCTGAGTTCATCTATTGCCGGGTCCGCTTGTTGGGCCTTGATGCAGAGGGCACCGAACACAGCGCCGAGGTGACCCTGTGCGGCGGCCATACCCGCATCGTCGAGCAGCGCCGCAATGATGAAGTGACCTTCACGGCCGAGCAGGGCCAGGGCGGCGCCATCGGAGCCATCTGCGACGGGGTCGACATCAGCATCGCCGCCATTCATGAGTTCGCCACCCAGGTGGAGTTCGAGCAGATCCGCTTTATCCTGCAGGCCTCCGAGCTCAACGGCAAACTCTCCGACGAGGGGATGAACAACCCCTACGGCCTCGAGATCGGCCGCACCATGCAGCAGAACATCCAGGCCGGCCTCATCGGCGAGGACGTGATGAACCGCATCGTGATGCGCACCGCGGCGGCCTCCGATGCCCGCATGGGGGGCGCCAGCCTGCCGGCCATGAGCAACTTCGGCAGCGGCAACCAGGGCATCGCCGCCACCATCCCGGTGGTGGTCATCGCCGAGCGCTTCGGTGCCAGCGAAGAGCAGCTGGCCCGCGCCCTCATCATGAGCCACCTGGGGGCCATCTACATCAAGTCCCACTATCCGCCACTGTCGGCCTTCTGTGGCAACACGGTCACCAGCGCGGCGGCCGCCATGGCCATGGTCTATCTGGCGGGCGGCAGTTTCGAGCAATCCTGCCACGCCATCCAGAACGTGCTGAGCGACAGCGCCGGCATGGTGTGCGATGGCGCCAAGGCCTCCTGCGCCATGAAGGTGAGCACCTCCTCCGGGGCGGCGGTGCGCGGCTTCCTGATGGCGCTCAACAGCCACGGGGTATCGGGGCAGGGGATAGTGGCGGGCAACGTGGAGCAGACCATTCGCAACGTGGGCCAGATGGTCAAAGACGGCATGTCTGCCACAGACAGCACCATTATTGATATCATGTCCGCCTGAGTGTCCCTGTCGGCTGCCGCCCTTGCCCGGGTCGGCGGCCCTTTTATAAGGTTTCAATGTGAAGCTGCAAGAGCTGAGTCCGACCGATTTCGAGATCCTCAAGGCGATGGAGATCATCGTGGACGGCATCGCCGCCATGTATGGTCAGCACACCGAGGTGTTGCTGCACAGCTTGGATGCGCGCAATCCGTCGATCATCAAGATTGCCAACGGCCATATCACGGGGCGCAGCGTTGGTGCCCCCATCACCAATCTGGCGATGATGAAACTCAAGAGCGGGCAGGATATCTCCAGCCCCTACATGACCAAGTGCGCCACCGGCAAGACGCTGCGCTCGCTCACCACCGTCATTCGCAATGGTGAAGGGCAGGCCATCGGCTTGCTCTGCATCAACACCGACATGGATGCCCCGCTGCAATCCGTGCTGCGCACCATGATGCCGGAGTGCCTGCACGGCCACGATGGTCACGCCACCCCGGAGGTGTTTGCCCGCAACATCGACGAGGCCCTCAACAGCACCATCGACACCGTCAGTGCCGAGGTGCGCGGCAACGAGGCGGTGCCCCCGTCCCAGAAGACCCGGGTCATGGTCAACCAGCTGCACGAGCTCGGCATCTTCGAGCTCAAAGACAGCGCCCAGATAGCCGCCCGCCAGCTCGGCATCTCGGTGCACTCCATCTACCGCTATCTGCGGGAGATCAAGAAGGGCTGAGCGCGCGGCGCCTGCCAGCATTAACGGGTCAGCATTGACCCGTTTTGTTTTTTTACGCCCCCCGCCTGCGCCTTGGCTGCCCCGGCGCATCTGTTATCATGCCTCTTCTGTTTTTGTTATCTCATTGAACCTGCTGGAGAAACCATGTCCCGTACCCTCTATCTGCTGCGCCACGGCCAGACCCGTTACAACGCCGAACTGCGGCTGCAGGGGCGCTGCAACTCCGAACTGACCGCCAAGGGGGAAGCCCAGGCCCTCGCCATGGGCACCCGCCTGGCCAAGCTACTGGCCGAGCCTGCCGACTGGACCATTTACGCCAGCCCCCTCGGCCGGGCGCGCCAGACCGCGGAGCGGGTGTGCCAGCAGCTTGGCTTGGACCAAGCGCGTATCGTCTGGGACGAGCGGCTGGTGGAGTTGGGGATGGGGGAGTGGGAGAGTCGCCGGGTGCCCGAGCTGCTGGCGGCCCACCCCGAGCTCGATCTGGAATAGCCAGACTGGTATCTGCAAGCTCCCGCGGGGGAGAGTTTTCAAAGCATTCAAGGCCGGGCGCTGAGCTGGTTGCAGGATGAGCGTATCGCCGAGCGCGCCATCGTGGTCTCCCACGGCCTGTTCGGCGCCATGCTGCGCGGCGCCTATGCGGACTTGGATTACACCACCACCTGGCTGCAGGAGCTGCCGCAGGATGCCTTCTTCAAACTGAGCGGCGGCCGCATCGAGCGGATCCCCTGCTGACCCCGACCAAAACGGCTCGCCATTGGCGAGCCGTTTTTTATGAGCGTAGCAGGCGCGTTATTCTCGCACCAGCCTGGGCAGCGCCTGGTAAAGAGCTTCACGCTTTTGTGCCTGGTTGACGCCATAGTGCAGCTCACGGTGGCAATTAGGGCAGAGCGCCACCGTGTTGCTGATGGTATCCGAACCCCCTTCGGCGAGTGTGCGCAGATGATGCACCTCTAAAAAGGCGTCTCCCGTGGTGGCATGAAAAGGGGCCGGCTGTGCGCAGCTTTCGCAATGGCCCACCGCCGTCATCAATACCCAAGCCTTCACCTTTGGATCTCGCCCATAGCCAGGGTTGGCTCCATAACGCGGCTGTGGTTCTTGGATGCCGATGGGCGTGGGGAGTACTGGCTTGGTCTGGTAGCGGCTCACTTGATGCTCAAAGGCAGCCTTGCCGGTATAGGGTTGGCCATCGAGCTCACAGAGCAGGCGCTCTATGATGGGGGCATTGTGGGGGCCCACGTTTTTAGCCGGCTTGAGACCTGATACCCAGGTCCGCCCTAGCAGGGCGCAGATATAGGAGATGTTCTGCATTCGATACTCGAATGCCTTCTCGGTGCGGCCAAACTGGTTAGCGAGTTCGGTGTAATAGCGCTTTTTGACGAAGGGGGCGCCATTTTGCTCCATGGTGCGCATCGCCAGATAGGCGCTGACCGTCGCCCTTAATTCCTCTTCTGTCCATGTCCCGCGCAAAACTGGCTCCTCAGCCCTGTTTCTCGGTCGCCCTGAGCCCCGATTTGATCGGGATGGCCCCATCCGAGTTACCTGATATGGTGCGCATCTTAATCCAATCGACACCTTGTTTCAGCTGTGTTGACACAATAATGTGTGCATCATCAAGCAATTAGCTGATAGTAAGCAGTAGGCTAGAGTGGGTCCTTTCGTGGAGGACTTAGAGTAGGGGAGTTACAAACGTCAATTCACCCAGGTCAACCACAAGGAGGTGGTGATGGATCCGGTTTCTTATCTTTTCTCGGCTTATCTCAATCTGGTACAGCAGCAGGTATCGGATATTTATGGCACTGAGCTCAAGTCGTTGGTGGTGGAGTATGAGGGGGAACAAATCCCCTTTGCTTTCCAGTTTTGGCAACTGCAGCCGAAAAGCGTCTGCCGCAGTTACGAGCAGGATGCACGGCGCTTCAGCCAATGCACCGTCAAGGCTGCGGCACTATTTAGCAAGCTGTGTGGCGAGTTGTCCCGCCAGGACGACAGCAACGTGCAGCAGCCCCAGTATCGCGCCATGTACTGCGCCGCTTCAGTTAACTACCGCCCCATGATCGCCGACATTCGCGAGAGCAAACCGGATGCGGCTCGGCAGGCTGAGCGCGCCTGCAATCAGGCCATTCTGGCCGCGATGGACAGTGATGATGAAGCCCTGCTGGCCCAGCGTGATCAGGCGTGTGGTCCCCAGCAGTGAAGGCCAATGCCGCCTTCGCTCAGCTAGCGGCTTTACTCGGCCACCTTTGCGCCATTCGGCACAGTTGCCAGGTGGACAATTGGGTATGATGAGGGTGCCCACAGAGCCGTCTGTCGGGCCAGCACTATCGACACACATCAGCCAGGAGGGGACATGATCAGCCATATCGACCATCTGGTATTGACGGTCAGTGACATCGAGCGGGCCGTCGCGTTTTACAGCTCAGTGCTCAACATGGAAGCCATCACCTTCGGGGCGGGGCGCCGGGCCCTGCGCTTTGGCAACCAGAAGATCAATCTGCAACTGCTGGGGCAGGAGCCGCGCAACCGGGCGCAGGTGGGCTCGGGGGATCTCTGCCTCATCACTCGCTGGCCGCTGGATCAGGTCATCGCCCAGCTCCATTGCCACGGGGTGGAGATAGTGGAGGGGCCGGTGACCAAGAGCGGGGCCTGCGGCCCCATCGAGTCGGTCTACTGCCTGGATCCGGATCAGAACCTGATTGAGATCAGCCGCTATCCCTGATGGCGCTTCCCATCGTGTGACGGCCGGTGGATACCGCCCTGCCGGGGCGAGTTGTGAGAGGCCTAGCGCTGGCCCCATCCTGACGCACAGCCGCAACGGGCCCTGGCAAGGGCCCTAGAAGGGAGCCTCGCTCTCCTGCGCATCCTGTAGAAACTGTTCCCGCTCCGCCTGATAGGCGGCCTCGTCTTCGCTGTCCCAGACCGGGGTTGGCTGCTTGCCGGCCGGCGGTTGGGCTGGCGCGGTGAGCGTCTCTATCACCTTCTGCTGCAGATAGGGGTAGAAGGGGTTGGAGGAGGTGCGGGTGAGGGCGCCGGGGTTGACGATCAGGACCCCGCGCTCACCGCGCAGGGCCAGGCCCCCCAGGTTGATGCCGTATTGCTCGCGCTGCTCTGGCCGTGGCGCCATGCCGTAGAGGGGGTCATCCATCGGGAAGGGCAGGGCCACGTGGGAGAGGGAGTAGATCTCCCTGGGGTAGTCGATGTCGAGGGGCTGGATCTGCTCAGGCCCGCCACCGGCCGGCAAACTGCTAGCCTGGGTGCGGGTGCTGGCGGGCGCCTGGTTGCCCACCACCGTCAGCCGGTAGGAGAGCGGCGGGCGCGGCAGCAGGTGGCTCAGCGCCAGCTCGGAGGCGCTGCTCAGCAATGGGCCGAACAGGGTGCCGCGGTTGATGTCGAACAGCACCAGCTCGCTGCCGTTGGCAGGCAGGAAGTGATAGAGATCGGCGATGATGGAGCGGGTACTGACGGTGTAGTCCATCACCGACTGGAAGGTGAGGGTGGGCGGGAAGGCCGCCAACTCGCCGCTGGCGGCCTGCTCACGCACCTGCTGCTGGATAGCGTGGGTCAGCCGGTAGGACTGGCGCGCGCCGTTGACCGGAAACGAGTTGTACTTGAAGGGGTTGAACTCCGGCATGGTGTCGAGCCAGGCGGCGCTGGCAAAAGCGGGTAGCAGGGCGGGCACCGCCTTGAGACCGGCGAAACGGGCAAAGCGGGTCACCCCTATCATGGGGGAGATGAGTACCAGCCGATCCGGCCTTGCCAGCGTGCCCGTCTTGTCACCTTCCGCATCGAGCGCATATTTTACCGCCAGCGCGCCGCCGTTGGAAAACCCCACCAGATGCAGCGGCAGCGGGCTGGGCGCCAGTACCCTGGCCTCGCGCACCGCCAGCCGGGTGGCGGCCAGCCAGGTCTCCCAGTCGATGTCGACCAGCCCGGCCGGCACGGTACCGTGGCCCGGAATGCGCAGCCCCAGGGCGATGAAGCCCTGCTCGCGGTAGCGCTGGGCCAGGTGGCGCAGGCTGTAGGGGGAGTCGGTCAAACCGTGCAGGAACACCGCCACACCTTTCACCTCGCCGCTTGGGCGCAGCAGATAGGAGCGGTTCCAGTCGGTTGCAAAATGAGCCGGATTGATGGGGGCATCCTGATAGTAGCGATTGCTGTCGAGCTGCTGCTCCGGCGGCGTTCTGACGATCACCTCCTTGGTCACCAGCTCGAACAGCTGCTGCTCGTGGGCCAGATAGGCCTGCCAGTCGCTGTCATCGAGCTGCTCGGCGCTGAGCTCGGGTGGCACCAGGGTGTGCCAGGGCTGCAGCGGCGCTGCCTGCCAGGCGAAGTAGGCGATCAGGGTCCAGCCGAGCAGCAGCAAGCCCAGCAGGCTGAGAAGAAGGCGGCGAACGAGGCGGCGGGTGCGAGCCAGCATGGGAGAATCCTTGGCACTGATAAAAGAGGGGCGGCTCCGCGTCCACGGCGGCCGTACTAAGGGTCGAAAGCTGGCTTAAAGCCTAAGGGAAACAAGGTGATAAGTACAGACAGTGAGCGACTCATCCGAGCAAACAGAGGGCAGCCCCGGGGCTGCCCTCTGTGGTAATGCTGTCCGTCTGTGCGGTCGCTGGCGGCGTCAGCAGACCCCCTGGGCCAGCATGGCGTCGGCCACCTTGACGAAGCCGGCGATGTTGGCGCCGCTTTCGTAGTTCACGTGACCCGTCTCATCCTGGCCATAGTGCACACAGGTGGCGTGGATGCTGGTCATGATCCCCTTGAGGTGGGCATCCACCTGATCCCGGCTCCAGCAGAGGCGCTGGGCATTCTGGCTCATCTCGAGGCCCGAGGTGGCGACCCCGCCGGCGTTGGCGGCCTTGCCCGGGGCAAACAGCACCTTGGCCTCGTGCAGGCGGCGGATGGCGGCGGCGCTGCTCGGCATGTTGGCCCCCTCGGCCACCAGTTGCACGCCATTGGCAATCAAGGTGACGGCGTCCGATTCATCCAGCTCGTTCTGGGTGGCGCAGGGCAGGGCGACGTCCGTCGGCAGGTGCCAGGGAGTGCGGCCGCTGAAAAACTCCAGCCCCTCCTCGTGGGCGTAATCGGCGATGCGCTTGCGCTGCTCGTTTTTGAGCGCCATCAGCCGCGCCAGTTTCTCGGGGGTAAAGCCCGCCGGATCGTAGACGGTGCCGCCGGAGTCGGAGGCGGTGATGACCCGGGCGCCGAGGGCCATCGCCTTCTCGATGGCGTACTGGGCCACGTTGCCTGAACCCGACACAGAGACCGTCATGCCGTCCAGGGATTGTCCCCGGTTGGCCAGCATGGCCTCGACGAAATAGAGCAGGCCGTAACCGGTGGCTTCCGGGCGGATCAGGCTGCCGCCAAAGGAGAGCCCCTTGCCGGTAAAGACGCACTCGGCGCTGTTGGTGAGCTTCTTCATCATGCCCGCCATGTAGCTCACCTCGCGCCCGCCCACCCCGATGTCGCCAGCTGGCACGTCGGTATCGGCGCCGAGGTGGCGATGCAGCTCCAGCATCAGCGCCTGGCAAAAGCGCATCACCTCTCCCTCGCTCTTGCCCTTGGGATCAAAATCGCTGCCCCCCTTGCCGCCGCCCATGGGCAAGGTGGTGAGGGCATTCTTGAAGGTCTGCTCGAAGGCGAGGAACTTGAGCACCGAGGTATCCACCGAGGGGTGAAAGCGCATCCCCCCCTTGAAGGGACCGATGGCAGAGCTGTGTTGCACCCGGTAGCCCCGGTTCACCTGCACCTGGCCTCGATCATCCACCCAGCTCACCCGAAACTGGATCAGCCGCTCCGGCTCCACCAGCCGCTCCAGCAGGCCGTGCTGCAGGTAGCGGGGGTGGCGCGTCACATAAGGCCAGATGGAGGCGATCACCTCGCTCACGGCCTGAATGAACTCCGGTTGATGGGGATTGCGGCTGGCGACTTGGGCCAGAAAATCCGCCTGGGAGAGGGAATGACTCATCTGTAACTCCTGTAGTGAAGGGTAAAAGTGGCCTCTTGCCAGAGAAAAGTGCACACCCTGCAGCCAAATTTATGGTTTTTGTCAGGCCTGGATGCAGGTGAATATTTGGTGTTTTTCGCAATTGGGCGAAAATTATTGTGTGAATCGCCGAAAACAGCAGAAAAGAGCGCCGACAGGGGCAGATAATTCGCGCGAATCAAAATCTTTTTATGCATTTTTGATTAATAAATAGCAAGAAAATGTTGCTGTCATTTGGCTTGGGTTATCGTTTCTTGCATATTTTATGCATCTTTATGGCGTAGCGAGAAGATCCCGTGCAACGGCAGAAGTGGCCATTGCCATGCTGGCTTCGGCGGCGCCGGCGGCAATCGAATTGTCATGCATTTTTGGGGGCTGGCCGCGTGACAGGGGGCGCATTTTGCGAGAAGGGGGCGGGCCGAGTGCAACTATCCGGCGTGTGTCAGGGGGCAATATGTTAATGTGTCGGCGCTTTTTGCCGGACAGGTCGGTAGCGGCCTTTTTTGAAGATGGAATGATATGCACAATTTTGAGTTAGTGAACCGGCAGCGTGCCGCCCTGATGACCCGGATCCAGGCCGCAGGCCAGTGGCAGGTGACCCATGCTGGCTGATGAATCCATGCGCCTGAACAAATACATCAGCGAGAGCGGCATCTGCTCGCGCCGCGAGGCTGACCGCTTTATCGAGCAGGGCAACGTCTTCATCAACGGCAAGCGGGCCGGGGTGGGGGATCAGGTGTTTGCCGGGGATCTGGTCAAGGTCAACGGCCAGGTGATCGAGCCGCGCGAGGCGGACAGTCTGGTCTTCATCGTCCTGAACAAGCCGGTGGGCATCGTCTCCACCACCGAGGCGGGCGAGAAGGACAACATCGTCGACTTCGTCAACCACAGTACCCGCATCTTCCCCATCGGCCGGCTCGACAAGGACTCCCAGGGGCTCATCTTCCTGACCAACCACGGCGATCTGGTCAACAAGATCCTGCGGGCGGGCAACGATCACGAGAAAGAGTATCTGGTGACCGTGGACAAGCCGGTCACCGACGAGTTTATCCGGGGCATGGGCGCCGGGGTGCCGATCCTGGGTGCCATCACCAAGAAGTGCAAGGTGAAAAAAGAGGCGCCGTTCGTGTTTCGCATCACGCTAGTGCAGGGGCTGAACCGCCAGATCCGCCGCATGTGCGAGCACTTCGGCTTCGAGGTGACCAAGCTCGAGCGTATCCGCATCATGAACGTCAGCCTCAAGGGGCTGCCGGTGGGCGAGTGGCGCGATCTCACCGACGACGAACTGATCGAGCTGTTCAAGCTGATTGAAGACTCCTCCTCCGAGGTGAAACCGGCCAAAGGCGGGCAAGCTGCCGCCGGGCAAGGCGGTAAACCCAAGGGGTCTACCGCGCAAGCCGGCAAGCCGGCCCCGGGCAAAAAACCGCGCCGGGATGATGACCACGAGATTGGCGGGCGTCCCAACGTGCCGGGGCCGTCGGCATTCGAAAGCAAGAGCCCGGCCGGCAAGGGGACTGCCGGCAAAGGCGGCGCAGCAAAAGGCGGCTCGGTCAAAGGGAGCGCAGGCAAAGGCGCCCCGAACAAGGGGGCCAAACCGGCCGCCGGCAAACCGCGCGCCGGTCAGGGTGGGCGGCAGAAGAAGGGGCGCTAAGCGCCCTCTCACTCCCCGCGTTGACAGTAAAAAAACACCGGCCACAGGCCGGTGTTTTTGTTTTGGCGATTGAGCTAGGCGGAAGGGGTGTCCCGCGTCAACGGAGCCGTGGCTTCGCTGCTGGATTGTCGCATCGCCCTCGGGTAGTAACGCGGGTCGAGGCGCAAGACCAGCAGGCTCATCAGCACCAGGCCGGCCAGCTGCCACTGCCAGGCGGCGGCGAAGTCACCGCTCAGGTGATGCAGGCGGGCCGCTATCCAGGGGCCGGTGGCCGCCAGCATGAAGCCGAACCCCTGCATCAGGGCGCTGAGGGTACCGGCGCGGCGCGGATCCGGCAGGTGATCGAGCGCGATGACCATGATGAGGGAGAAGCTGCCGCCAAGGCCGGCGCCGCACAGCATGCACCAGAGGATGGGGGCGGCAGTCGGCGCCAGCCAGAGGCCGCCAAAGCCGGCCAGTTGCATGGCGATGGCCAATCCCATCCAGGGCCGCCGGTCGAGCCGGCGGGCGGCCAGCAGCGGCAGGCCGAGGCCGCTCACGGTCTGGGCCAGCGCCAGCCAGGCCACCAGCTCGCCCCCCTGCTGGGGGCTCCAGCCCTGCGCCATGTAGGCCGGCGCCAGCCAGGCCACGACGATGCCGTAACCGCTGTTGATGATGCCAAAGCAGCTTATCAGCAGCCAGCTGCGGGGCAGGCTGATGAGGCGCTGCTCGCCGCCGCCGGATACCGCCACCGGCGCTGCGGGCAGCCGTACTCGCCAGCCGAGCCAGCCCATGGCCAGCAGCACCGGCAGGCTCCACAGCGCCAGCGCCTGGGACCAGTCGAGCCGGGCGGCGAGCTGCGGGGTGAGGCTGGCACCCAGCGCCCCGCCCCCCATCATGCAGGCCGAGAAGATGCCCATCACCAGCGGGACCTTCTGGGCAAAGGCCTGCTTGATGAGGCCGGGCAGCACCCCCTGCACCAGGGCCGAGCCCAGCCCGCAGAGGGCGGCACTGGCGATGAGCAGGGCGCCGCTGCCTGCTTCGAAGCGCATGGCGCTGCCCATGCCCAGCAGCAGCAGGGCCGCCCCCAGCAGCTGACGCGGCCCGGTGCGACTGCGCAGGGCGGGGGTGAGCAGCACGCCGCCGCCGATGAGCCAGAGTGGCAGCAGGGTCAGCCAGGCCAGGGTGTCCATGCCAAGCCCAAGCGCCTCGGCAATGTCGCGGCTGAGGGGGCCGATGGCGGTGAGAAACGGCCGCAGGTTGAGCCCGATCAGGATCACCAGCACCAGCAGGGCCTGCTGCTGGCGCGCATCGACGCGGGCCTTAAGCATGGTCTTGTGCACCGTAGAGCTCGGCGGCGGCCAGCGGGCTCGGCAGCTTGATGAGTGGCAGGGGGGTAGGGGCGAGGGGCAGGCCCAGCTTGTGGTAGGCGGCTGTGCTGTCAAAGCCGAACGGGGCCGCATCCTCGTTATCGAAGGCGTAATAGACGGCGGCAATGCCGTTCATCACCAGGGCGCTCAGGCACATGGGGCAGGGGTGACCGCTGGCGTAGACGATGGCGCCCGCCAGCGGCCCGACTTGGCTGGCCTGGCGCAGGGCTTCCAGCTCGGCGTGGCGGGTGGGGTCGCCATCCTGGTGCATGCCGTTGACGGCGCTGGTGACCAGCTGGTTGTCTCGTACCAGCAGGGCGGCAAAGGGGCGGCCTCCTTGCTGGCGGTTATGGAGGGCCAGTTGCAACGCCTGCTCCAGCCACTCCTGATGACTGGGGTTGGCGGTCAGCGACGCGATCAGGCGTGAGCCGGCGGGTTCGGCAAGGGAGTGGGGCATGACGGATCCTCGAGGCAAGGGGATGAGAGGAGACCAGCCTAGCGGGGGAATCAGTCATGGGGAAATTAAATGATAGAATGATATCCAGTGGTTTTGTAAATGGAGTCGCCATGCTGGATCCCCTCTTGCTGCGCAGCTTTGTCGCCATCGTCGACAGCGGCAGTTTTACCCGTGCCGGTGAACGGGTGCACCTCACCCAATCCACCATCAGCCAGCAGATGCGGCGGCTCGAGCAGCAGCTCGGCTGCCCGCTGCTGGACCGCTCCGGTCGCCAGGTGGTGACCACGGCAGAGGGGGAGAAGCTGTTGGGGCTGGCCCGCAGCATCCTGGCCCTGCTGGCCCGGGCCGAGGAGCAGGTGGCCGAGGCCAGCCTGCAACTGAGCCTGGGGGTACCGGAGGATTTTGCCGCCGGCGCCATCGCCCCGGTGCTGGCAGCCTTTGCCCGCGATTACCCGCAGGTGCGGCTGGAGGTGCACAGCGGCCTCAGTCACGCGATCTGGCAGCGCTTCGAGGCCGGCGAGCTGGATCTGGCGCTGGTCAAACAGGCGCGGGGACAGGGGGCGCCACGCGCCTGCTGGCGCGAGCCGCTGGCCTGGGTCGACAGCCGTGCCTGGCCCGCCAGCGAGCGGGATCCCTTGCCGCTGGTGGTGTTCCCGAGCGAAGGGCTCTATCGGCGGCAGGTGACCGAGGCACTCGACGGGATGGGGCGGCGCTGGCGCATCGCCTACGTCAGTGCCAGCCTGGCCAGCCTGCAGGGGGCGGTGAGCGCCGGGATCGGGGTCAGCCTGCTGCCCCGGCGTTTGCTGCAGCCGGATCAGCAGGAGCTGACCCACTGGCCAGCGGTGGTGCCGGTGGAGCTGGCGCTGCACCTGGGGGCGGAGCGCGGCGAGCCGCTCACTCGCCTCTGTGAGGCCCTTATCAGCCTGTGTGATCGGGTGATGGGGCCCGCTGAGCGGTGAGGGGACGCAGGCAGATGCCTGCTTAGCGCACCCTGGTGCGCACGATGAGCAGGGTGATGAGCGCCAGGGTGAAGACGAGCGGAGCCCAGGCACCGTGATGGCTCACCAGGGTGGCGCCAGCGGCAGCCACCCCGGCCACTCCCTGCTGCAGGAAGCCGCACAGGGCCATGGCGTAGGCGCCGTGCTCGCGGCCATCGCTTACCGCCAGCGCCATGCTGTTGGGAAAGAGCACCGCCTGCCCGAAGATGATGAGGCAGTAGCAGGTCATCATGGCCACCAATCCACCGCTGCCCTGCAGGGCGCTCAGTGCCCAGAGCAGCAGCATGCCGCTGGCCGCCAGCAGTATGAGCGCGGCCCCCTGGCGCATCAGCTGGCGGCCTCCCACCTGGGCGACCCGCCGGTTGACCGTCATGGCGCCAGCAAAGTAGGCGATACCGATCAGCAACCCCAGGCTGCCGAAGGTAGTGACCTGGAGGGCAAACCCCTGCTGCAGCACGAAGGGGCTCACCTCCTGCAGGGTCACCGTGATGGCAAAGCCGATGCCGCCGGCGCAGGCCGGCCAGAAAAAGCCGGGGCGGCGCAGCAGGCTGGCGTAACGGGCCCACATGCCACTGCTCGCCGCCGCTGGATTGGGCCCCTGCAGCGGTAGGCTGCTCATCAAGAGCAGCGCCAGCACGCCAACCCCGGCCATCAGCACGAATCCCAGCTGCCAATGGGCATAGCGGCTGATGAGGCCGCCTATCCACTGACCGCCGCCGAGGGCGGTGATGAAGGCGATGGAGAGCACCGAGAGGCGGCGCGCCAGCTCATCGCCGTGCCAGTGATCCCGCACCAGGATGCGGGCGATGATGGCGGCGCCGCCGGCCGCCACCCCTTGCAGGGTGCGCAGGATCAAGAGCAGCGGCCCCTGGCTGGTGGTGGCCAGCAGCAGGCTGAGGCCGACAAACAGCAAGAGTGACAGGGCGAGGGGGAGGCGGCGACCGTAGCGATCGGCGGCGGCGCCCCAGAACAGCACCGGCAGGGCGGCGCCGATGACGAACAGCGAGATGGAGAGCTCGGCCCCTTGCCGGGTCATGGCGAGATCCGTCATCACCACGGGCAGGGAGGGGAGGTAAACGGTGGTGGCCATCTGGGCCATGAAGACGATGAGGCAGGCCAGCGTCATAATGCGGGCGGAGCGACTCCAGAGACCGGCCTGGTCGAGACATTCCTGGTTATCCATAACAACTCTCGGGCAGTAAGGGAGCCATATCCTTGCACTGCCCGAGCGCCGAGTCAGCCCCTCGTCTGGGTTAAACCTTGCCGGTTTATCAGGACAGGGAGCACTGGATGCTCAGGCGATGGCTTGGCGCGGCAGCACGGCGAGCCAGAGTTCGACCTCGCCGCTGCCGGTGTCCGGGTCAAAGGCGGCGCCATAGCGCTCGAAATCGGGCTTGTGGGCCGACTGGTAAGCGGACTGCGCCAGCCAGTCCAGCGCCTGCTGCCAGGTGTGCGGCATGGTCGAGACATGCCCCTGATGCAGGAAAACGGCATAGGTCTGGGGCTCGATGCGCATCCGCCCCAGCGTCTTGGGCAGCACCTCCAGCGCGGCGACCTCCACCGCACACATGTATTCGCACTCGGTCGCGGTCACGCCGCAGATGACGCCATAGGCATGCTCGCCCAGCTGGCCCGGCAGCGGGCCGAGGGCGCTGAAATCGCGCCATTGGCCGCCGAAGTCGGCGTGGGCGAAGGCATGGTGACGACGCAGGCCGCCTAGCAGCATGGGGCGGCCGGTTTCAAAACGGATGGGGTCTGTCATGACACCTCCTGTGCAAGATGGGGTGGCAGCGCTGCGCGCTCAGCACTCCTTGCCTTCGCTGAGTTTGCGTTGATAGTCCGCGGAGACGATGGCCAGCGCCGCCAGGGCGAGGGCCGGCTCAATCAGGTTGGTCTCCAGCAGTTCGATGAGATCCACCGCGAGCTGGACCTCGGGCGGGGCAGTTTCCAATGACATGACAGACTCCGTAACGGGGAAAACGCCATTATACAGGGCCGCGCCCGGATGGGGACCTGTCTGGTGTTGCGGGCGACCCGGCTAGAGGTGCT
Organism: Aeromonas sp. 1805; assembly: GCF_013085525.1. NCBI lineage: Bacteria > Pseudomonadati > Pseudomonadota > Gammaproteobacteria > Aeromonadales > Aeromonadaceae > Aeromonas > Aeromonas sp. 1805. The sequence continues at coordinate 3,310,229 of NZ_CP038515.1, forward strand.
GGCGCATCTCCTGCTCGATCTGCTCGCGCAGGGCCATCAATTTGAGGGCGTACTGCTGCAACTGCCGATCGCTCTCGTTTTGCGGTTGCCACTGGGGCACCTGGGTCGGTTTGCCGTTCTCGTCCATGGCCACGAAGATGATGATGCAGTGAGTGGTCTTGTGGCGCTCCCGGCTGGCCGGGTGGCGGCTGTAGACATCCACCGCCAGGTGCATGCTGGTGGTGCCGGTGTGGATCACCTGGGCGTGCACCTCCACCAGCTGGCCTATCTGGATGGGGCGCAGAAAACGGATCCCCCCCACGTAGACGGTCACCGCGTAGCCGCCGCACCAGCCGGCGGCGCAGGCGTAGCCCGCCTGATCGATCCACTTCATCACCATGCCGCCGTGTACCTTGCCGCCGAAGTTGACGTCGGCGGGCTCGGCCAGAAACTGCAGGGTCAGCTCGCGGGGTGGGGTCATGGGTGCTCCTTGATTGAGGGTCATTGCCGGTAGCTCTTGCGATAGGCGTCAGCCTGCTGGCAGGGTGCCAGGTTGTTGAGGTCGGGCCGCTTGTTGCCCTCGCGCTGACCAAAACTGGCGAACTCCTGCTGGCATTTGGCGGCCTTGCCACCCGCCTTGATGCAGGCGTCGATCCGCTGTTGCTTGCCCTGCTCGACCAGCTGCTGCTGGGCCTGCTGGCAGGCGGCATCCAGCTTGGCCTGTTTGGCATCCCTGTCTTCTACCGCGGCCAGCAGGCTGGCCGAGAGGCTGCAACCGAGCAGCAGTATGGTAATTTTCATGGCTTTTCTCCTGAAGGGGGGCGTCCCGCGATGACCAGGGCTATCCCCCCCAGAATGCCCAGTGATGACAATAACAACCGCAGCGACCAGGACTCATCCAACCAGATGAGCCCGGCCAGGGCGGCGAGCAGAGGCACCAGCAACTGCACGCTGGCGGCCAGGGTGTGACCAAGGTGGGGCAGCACCAGATACCAGAGCACATAGCCAAGGCCAGAGGCCAGTGCACCGGAGGTCAGGGCATAGCCGATGGCGGCGGGGCTGGTCTGCAACTGCCCTAGCAGCAGATAGAGCAGGGCGGCTGGCAGGCTGGCCCGCAGAAAGTGGCCGGCGTTGGCGGCGATTGGATCGGCAAAGCGCGAGGCCCGCAGGGTATAGCTGGCCCAGGCGATGCCGGCCAGGATCATCAGGGCCGCCCCCAGCGGATCCGGCGCACTGAGGCCGGGCAGCAGCAACACCAGCAAACCCGCCATGGCGAGCAGCAGGCCGAGCCATTGACACCGGGGCAGGGACTCCCCGCGCAGCAAGGGCGGTGCCAGCATGCTGAGCTGGACGGCGGCAAACAACAGCAGGGCGCCGGTGCCCGCCGTCAGGGTGAGGTAGGAGAACGAAAAGGCGGCGCCATAGGTGACCAGGGCCAGGGCTCCCCCCCAGTCTCCCTGGCGGGGCGACTGCTTGCGCGCGCCGCATAGCAGCACCAGTACCAGGGCGCCGCTGGTCAGGCGCAGCAGGGTGAAGAGGGCGGGATCCATCCGTTCTTCGAACAGGGCCAGCCGGCAGAGCACCGAGTTGGCGGCGAACGCCATCAGGGTCAGCAGGGTCAGCAGCAACAGGCGTGGCAGTGGCATCCATTCACCTTGAGTTCAGTGGGCGCAGCCCAGCATGGAAAATCATGCAAAAGAGGAGGTCTTATGAAACAAATGCTGGAGCAATTGATGGGCGCTGGCAAGGGCTGGCTCAACGAAGGCGGCGACAGCCGCAAGGCGCAGATGAAGGGGATGGCGCAAGGGGGCCTCGCGGCCGGCGCCATGGCCCTGCTGCTTGGCAACAAGAAGATGCGCAAATATGGCGGCAAGGTGGCGGCGGTGGGGGGCGCGGCGGCGCTCGGCGGGCTGGCCTACAAGCTCTATCAGGATTGGCAGGCCCAGCAGTCAAGCCCGGCCCAGCCGACCCAGCCCCTCGATACCCTGCAAGGCAATGCGCTGGATGCCAGAGCTGCGCTCTTGGTGCGCGCCATGGTGGCGGCAGCCAGGGCCGACGGCCATATCGATGGCGACGAGCGCCAGAAGATCCAGCAGTACCTGACCGAGCAGGGCCAGAGCGATGCGGCTCGTTGGATCGATGCCGAGCTGGCCCGCCCGCTCGACCCCCATGCCCTGGCGCGGGAAGTGACCGACATGGAGCTGGCGACCGAGGTCTACCTCGCCTCCCTGCTCGCCATCGAGGTGGATCACTTCATGGAGCGCGGTTATCTGGACGAGCTGGCGCGCGCCCTGAAGCTTGATGACAACCTCAAAGGCAGCATAGAGCGGCAGGTGGCCCAGCTGGCGTAGCCGGCCTGAACCCCGTCAGGGACAAGGATTGTCGATGAGGCCCCGTTACGGGGCCTTGCTGTTTTTGGCGGGCACGGCGGTCAGTTGCCGATGAATAAGCTCGGCCAGCCGGATCAGGGCGGCCTCCAGTTGCGGACTCCAGGGATGGGAGCTGTTGAGGCGCAGGCAGTGATTGTGCAGCCCCTTGCTGGAGAAAAGGGCGCCGGGGGCCAGTGAAAAACCGCTGGCCAGCGCCTGGGCGTGCAGGGCGCGGCTGTCGAGGCGCGGATCAAACTCGAGCCAGAGAAAGTAACCGCCATCGGGGGAGGAGATGCTCACTTCCCCCGGCAGCAGGCGCAGCAGGGCGGCCCGCATCTGCTGCTGGCGCTGAGCCAGGGTGTGGCGCAGCCGGCGAAAGTGGGCATCCACGCCGCCCTGGCGCAGCATCTCGGCCAGCGCCAGCTGGCTTGGCACATTGGTGGAGAGGGTCGACATCAGCTGCAGTCGCTGCACCCGCTCGGCGTGGCGACCGGCCACCACCCAGCCGACCCGAAAGCCGGGCGCCAGGCACTTGGAAAAGGAGCTGCACAGCAGGCTGTCGCCACTGGTATCCCAATACTTGATGGGCCTTGGCCGCTCGCGGCCGAAGTAGACCTCGGCATAGACGTCGTCCTCCACCAGCGCGACCCCACGCCGGTTGAGCAGCGCCATCAGTGCCTGCTTGTGGTCATCCGGCATGGTGTGACCGAGCGGGTGCTGGACATTGCCCATCAGCCAGCACGCCTTGATGGGGCGCTGGGCAAGGGCCTCCTCCAGCAGGGCGAGATCGATGCCCACCCCCGGGATCACCGGGATCTCCACCGCATTGAGCTTGAGTCGCTCGATGGCCTGCAGGGCGCCGTAGAAGGTGGGGGACTCCACCACTACCCAGTCGCCGGGCTCGGTCAGCACCTGCAGGCTGAGGGAGAGTGCCTCCATGGCGCCGGTGGTGATGATGATCTGCTGGGGGTCTACCGCCAGCCCCTCGCCGGCGTAGCGCTGGGCGATGGCCCGGCGCAGCGCCTCGTTGCCGGGAGGCAGATCTGCCACCGTGCTGAAGGGGTCGAGTCGGCGCATGCTGCTGGCTAGCGCCCGGCCGAGCTGGGGGTGGGGGAACAGGGTGGGGTCGGCCACCGCCATGCCGAGCGGCACCAGCTCCCGCGACTTGCTCGCCTGCAACACCTCGAACACCAGATCGTTGATGTCCACCGAGCCGCTGTAGTGCGCCTGCTGGGGCAGGCTGACTGCCTGGCGGGAGGGGGCGGCCTTGACGTAGTAGCCGGATTGGGGCCGCGCCAGGATGAGGCCGCGGCTTTCGAGCAGCTGGTAGGCCTGCAACACCGTCATGGGGCTGAGGCCATGGGTCTTGCAGCTCTGGCGGATGGAGGGGATGCGCTCCCCCGGCTGCCAGAGGCCGCTCGTTATCTGCTGTTGCAGCTGATCTGCCAGCTGGCCGTATAGGGACATGGTGGGCTTAAACTGTTATAGGTGTATTTCACTATAACTGCATCTGTTATAGGTGTCATGGACCGTGATGTACTTAACGGGCGAAAACCTGTCTGTTAAATGCAACATAGAGAGTCATGCATGATAAGCCTGGATGATGTGGTCAGCCTCTCCCGAATGCAGTTCGGGGCGACGGCGATGTTCCACTTTCTGTTTGTGCCCCTCACCCTGGGGCTGTCCTGGATCCTGGTGATTGCCGAGTCGGCCTACGTGATGACCGGCAAGGTGATCTACAAAGACATCACCCGTTTCTGGGGCAAGCTGTTTGGCATCAACTTCGTGATGGGGGTGACCACCGGCATTACCCTGGAGTTCCAGTTCGGTACCAACTGGGCCTACTACTCCCACTATGTCGGCGACATCTTCGGCACGCCGCTGGCGGTGGAGGGGCTGATGGCCTTCTTCCTCGAGTCCACCCTGGTGGGTCTGTTCTTCTTCGGCTGGGACAAGCTCTCCCGTGGTCAACACCTGCTGGTGACCATGCTGGTGGCGCTCGGCTCCAACCTCTCCGCGCTCTGGATCCTCATCGCCAACGGCTGGATGCAAAACCCGGTCGGTGCCGAGTTCAACCCCATGACCATGCGCATGGAGCTGGTGGACGTGGCCGCGGTGATCTTCAACCCGGTGGCCCAGGTCAAGTTCGTGCACACGGTGGCGGCGGGTTATGTGGCGGCCTCCCTGTTCGTGATGGGGGTGAGCAGCTGGTATCTGCTGCGCCGCATGGAGGTGCGCTTCGCCCTGCGCTCCTTTGCCATCGCCTCGGGCTTTGGTCTGGCAGCCATCCTCTCGGTCATCGTGCTCGGCGACGAGTCGGGCTATCGCACCGGCGAGGTGCAGCAGGTGAAGCTGGCTGCCATCGAGGCGGAGTGGCACACCGAGCCGGCGCCGGCCTCCTTTACCCTGTTCGGTTTTCCGGATCAGACCGCCGAGACCACCCATGCCGCGGTGAAGATCCCCTATCTGATGGGCATCATCGCCACCCGCTCCCTCGATGAGCAGGTCACGGGCCTCAAAGATCTCAAGGCGCGGCACGAGGAGCGCATTCGCAGCGGCATGCTGGCCCACGAGGCGCTGGAAACGATGCGGGCGGACGGCAGCAACCAGGCGGCGCGAGCGATCTTCGATCGTCATCGGCAGGATCTGGGCTATGGCCTCTTGCTCACCCCCTATGCCAAGGAGATTGGCAAGGCGGACGAGGCGGCCATCGCCAAGGCGGTGGCGGACTCCATCCCCCAGGTGGCGCCGCTGTTCTGGAGCTTTAGGCTGATGGTGGGCATCGGCGTGGTGCTGCTGGCGCTGTTTGCTGCCGCCTTCCTGCAGCTGTGCCGGGGCAAGCTGGTGCAATCCCCGCGTCTGCTCAAGGCCCTGTTCTGGTCTATTCCGCTGCCCTGGATTGCCATCGAGGCGGGCTGGTTCGTGGCCGAGTTTGGTCGCCAGCCGTGGACCATCAGCGACGTGCTGCCGGTGTCGGCGTCCGTCTCCTTGCTGACCCCGGGCCAGCTCTGGTTCAGCCTGATCTCCATCTGTCTCATCTACACCAGCCTGCTGGTGGTGGAGTTGTTCTTGTTGCGTCATGTGATCCGCAAAGGGCCCGCCAGCCTGCAGACGGGTCGCTATCAAGGTGAAGTGTTGCAAAACGGGAGTCCTGCCTGATGGATTACGAAACCCTGAAATTGATCTGGTGGGGGCTGGTGCTGTTCATGCTGGTCGGCTTCGTGGTGATGGATGGTTTCGATCTCGGCGTGGCCATGCTGCTGCCGGTGGTGGCCAAGAACGACGAGGAGCGGCGGGTGCTGCTCAACAGCGTGGGGCCGGTGTGGGAGGGCAACCAGGTGTGGCTCATCGCCGGGGCCGGCGCCCTGTTCGCCGCCTGGCCGCTGGTCTATGCCGCCGCCTTCTCGGCGCTCTACGTGCCCTTCATGTTCCTGCTGTTCGGCCTGTTCCTGCGGCCGGTCGGCTTTGACTATCGCAGCAAGCTGGCGGACCCGGTCTGGCGCCGCTGGTGGGATCGCGCGCTGGTGGTGGGTGGCCTGCTGCCGACCCTGGTGTTTGGCGCTACCTTGGGCTTTTTGCTGCAGGGGCTGCCGTTTCGCTTCGATGCGGCCCTTCGCATCCACTACGGTGCCTTTGACTTCCACTGGCCGCTGCTGTTGACCTGCATGGGGACAGCGCTGGCGCTGTTGTTGCTGCACGGCGCCAGCTTCCTGCAGTGCAAGACCCAGGGAGAGATCGCCCGGCGCTGCGCACGCCAGAGCCTCTGGCTCGGCCCGCTGGCGAGCGGCCTGTTTGCCCTGGGCGGCGTCTGGCTCAGCCAGATGGCCGGCTACCGGGTGCTGGAGATAGGGGATATCAACGGGGCGCTCACCCCGCTGATGAAGGAGGTGGGGGTGGCCCAGCAGGGCTGGCTTGCCAACTTTGTGGCCCATCCCTGGCTCTGGTGCGTGCCGGCGCTCGGCCTGGTGCTGCCCATGGTGAGCAGCCTGGCCAGCGCCCGCGAACTGCCGCGCACGGCTTTGCTCGCCAGTGGCGGCGCCTGCGCCAGCATGATGCTGACCATCGCCATCGCCCTGTTCCCGTTCGTGCTGCCCTCGTCGCTGGATCCGTCCAGCAGCCTGACCCTGTGGGACAGCACCTCCAGCGAGCGCACCCTCTTCATCATGCTGGGGATTGTCGGGGTGCTGATGCCCATCAACATCGGTTATACCCTCTGGGTCTACCGGGTGGTGCGCGGCAAGATGAGCGCCCAGCAGATCCGCCAGCACGGCCACAGCCTCTACTAACCCTCTTCAACCAAAGGATCATGCGATATGTGGTATTTCACCTGGATTCTGGGGCTGGGCTTCGCCCTGTTGTGCGGGCTGGTCAACCTGCTCTGGCTGGAGGCGCGCTGGGCCGCCGATGAGGATCTCAAGGAGTCTTGAGACGCAGCCATGAAAAGGCCGACACAGGTGTCGGCCTTTTTTGCATCTTGCTGGAAGGGTCACTTAGGCGGGGAGGGCAACCCGGGCGGCCTGCCGCTCGCTGACATGGGTGAGGCCGTAGGCCAGCAGCACGATCAGCGCCCCGATCCAGGGGGTGTGCATCAGACCCAGGTGTTCCACCACCAGGCCGCCGACGACGGAGCCCAGCGCAATGCCGACGTTGAAGGCGGCAATATTGAGGCCCGATGCCACGTCCACCGCCCTGGGGGTGTGCTGCTCGGCCTGCTTCACCACCAGCACCTGCAGACCCGGCACGTTGCCAAAGGCAAACGCGCCCCACACCAGCACGGTCAGCACCGCCAGCACCGGGTGCGGCGCGGTGAAGGTGAGCACCAGCAACACCAATGCGAGACCGGCAAACAGCAGCTTCAGCGCAGGCAGCGGGCCCATCTTGTCAGCCAGCTTGCCACCCCAGATATTGCCGACGGCGACCGATACCCCGTACACCAGCAGAATGAGGCTCACCGCACCGGCGCTAAAGCCGCTCACCTGCTGCAGGATGGGGGCGAGAAAGGTAAACGCCGTGAAGGCACCGCCGTAACCGAGCGCCGTCTTGGCGTAGACCAGCAGCAAGGGCTTTTTGGTGAGCACCGAGAGCTGCTCGCGGATGGTCGAGGCCGCCCCCTTGGGCAGGTTGCTCGGGATCAGCAGCAGGCTGCCCACCATGGCGACGAGGCCAAGCAGGCTCACTGCCAGAAAGGTCTCGCGCCAGCCAAAGACCTGACCAATCCAGGTGCCGAGCGGCACGCCGGTCACCAGCGCGATGGTGAGGCCGCTGAACATGATGGCGATGGCGCTGGCCGCCTTCTCCTTGGCCACCAAGCCGGTGGCGATGGTGCTGCCCACCGAGAAGAAGACCCCGTGCGCCAGCCCGGTCAGGATGCGGGCCACGATCAGGCTCTCGTAACCGGGGGCCTGCCAGGCCAGCAGGTTGCCGGCGGTAAAGAGCGCCATCAGCCCCACCAGCAGCCACTTGCGTGGCACCTTGCCGGTGAGCGCCGTTAAGATTGGGGCGCCGATGGCCACGCCAAGGGCATAGAGGCTGACCAAGAGGCCCGCCGAGGGGAGCGAGACATTCAGCTGTTCGGCGATGGTGGGGATAAGTCCCACGATCACAAATTCAGTGGTGCCGATCGCAAAGGCACTCAGGGTGAGGGCAAATAACGCCAGTGGCATAACAACTCCTTGGATAGGGACTCCCGACGGGAGAATGGCACCAGTATGCCGAGGGTGTTTGTTGGTAAAAATGACGGTGACATCAAATTACTTTTGCCAAATTAGCAGCAATGGAACCGTGAAATAGGGTTGTAGGAGTGGTTGAAGCAGAGTGGTAAGAACAGCTCGTAGCGTGCGAGGTGGGGGCAGAGACAACGTGTACGGCAGTAATCAGTACATAGCGAGCAGGGACAAAGAGGAAAGAGGTAAGAGATAAAGGGTTGAGGGAAGGCTTTGGGAGAGCGGCACAGGCGGCTGTGCCGCGGTGTTGGAGACAAAAAGCGGGAGGCATGATGCCTCCCGCTGGTGCTGAAGAATGTCATTGAGCGTTATTTGCTCCCTTCTCCCCTTGCGGGAGAAGGGTTGGGGATGAGGGGGCCGTCGCTTGCCCCTCACCCTAACCCTCTCCCGTAGGGAGAGGGGATAGCTCGTGGCTGCAATAGGCTCGTGATGGTTGCCGGTACCCGCCGCCGAAGCGAGAGGTCATGGCTCCACTCCTATTTAATCCCAATCCGGCGCAAAGTCCGGGTTGGCGCAGCGCTCGCCCCGCTCCAGGGTCGCGATGGCGGCCATCTCATCGCGACTGAGTTGCACCTTCAGCGCCGCCAGGTTGGCGGCCAGATTCTCCCGCTTGGTGGAGCTCGGGATCACCGCCATGCCCTGGGCCAGCAGCCAGGCCAGCGACACTTGGGCCGCCGAGACGCCGTGGCGCTTGCCGATCTCCATCAGCAGCGGCTCGGTGAGCACCTTGCCATAGGCGAGCGGCATATAGGCGGTGATGGCGATGCCGTGGGCCAGGCAGAATTCCACCACCTTGCGGTTTTGCAGCAGCGGGTGGATCTCCACCTGCTGATGGGCGATGACGCCCGGCCCCAGGATCTCGATGGCCTGTTTGAGTTGGGCCACGGTGAAGTTGGAAACCCCGATCTCGCGGGTCAGGCCCCGAGCCTTGGCCTCGGCCAACTGTTCCAGATAGACCGCCATCGGCACCTCATCCTTGGGGGAGGGCCAGTGAATAAGCGTCAGGTCCAGATAGTCGGTGCCCAGTTTTTCCAGGCTCACCTCCAGGCTCGGGATCACCTTGCCCGGCCCGAACTCGCTGGTCCACACCTTGGTGGTCAGGTAGATATCCTGGCGGGGTATACCGCTCTCGCTCATCAGCTGGCCCACTTCGGCCTCGTTGGCGTAGATCTGGGCGGTATCGATATGGCGGTAGCCAAGCTCGAGCCCCTGCAGCAGAGAGTCGCGCAGGGGTTGGCCGGTCAGGCGAAAGGTACCAAGACCCAGGTTGGGTATCTTCATCATGTTGTTCCTCAAATAGGTGGCAAAAGGGCGCTCAGCGGCGCGGCAAATCAGGCGTCCAGCGGCTGATAGCGGCGAATGGTGCTGCTGGCAAACCAGGGCTCGGCCCTGGCGACAAAGTCGGTAAAGTGGGGCTGGCCCTGATGGGCGCGAAGGGCGGCCTCGCTCTCCCACACCTCGTAGAGCATCCAGCTGTGGGGATTGTCCAGATCCTGATGCAGCTGGTAGCGCAGGCAGCCAGCCTCCAGCAAGGTGGCGGCGATCAGCGGATCCAGGGCGGCGCGAAACTGGGGGGCGAATTCGGGTTTGGCTTCAAGCTGGGCAATCACAATCACGGGTGATGACATCGGAACCTCCTTGCAAAAACGAAGGGTCAGTATGCCCACCGAGACTTGCCAGAAACAGGGCCGCTGTCGCAAAACAGTATTGAGAATAGAGCAGCAATAGAAAACTATATAAATATGAAAGAGTTATATTGAAAGTAATAAAACCCTTATAAAGAATTTGTAGTTTTTTCTAAATTACGTCCAATGTTCACTGCTAGCACGAGTATTTCGAGTGTCTCTTTATAGCCATCAATAGTTGGAGCTTTACTGAAGGTGCCTCCATATTTTATGTCCTGAACGACTGCATCGATTAAGTGGTAAAAATGAATTATTTGCTGCGCAACTTGCTTATCAACAGCACCTAAGTGCCTACAGTTCTCTTGATAGACGAGAGAATAATGAAGAGGTATTTCTGATGCAATTATGTATGTTTCATTTGGATTGTTTTTTTAAGTGGGATATGGCATCCTCAATATTATCTATAATTCTTCTGACTTCGATTAATCTCATCAAAGCTGATATTTCAGCAAGAAGGCATTTTGTTATCTGCTGTGAGAATACCTTTTCTCTTTTACTTTCAATGAAAATGGTAGGTACTAATGAAGATAATGCACCTATTACTGCCCCTCCAATGGCTGCAATCACAGGAATCCATTCGTTAGGCTCTTTAATTGTCATTGCCTTTATTGCTTCTGTAAGTAGTGCAGTTTCTTCTATGTTCATATAGTTACCTTAATAAAATCATTGTGAGCATTAAAAATTATAATATTCTCACATAAAAGCTATTGTCATAGCTAGTAAATTACTTTTATAAGGGGGCTGTGTCTAGCTAGGATATTAATTGGGACAGAGAGATTATATCTCTTGCCCCATATAATCAGGTATTGGCCGGCTCGGACCAGACCGCAAATTCATTGCCGCTGGGCTCGACAAAGTGAAAGCGGTGGCCACCGGGAAAATCGAACAGGGGGCGAACTATGGTGCCCCCGGTGCCGGCTACCTTGCTCTGGGTCGCTTCAATATCGGCGCTGTAGAACACCAGCAGGGCGCCACCTTGCGCGCTCTGGCTGCAGAGATCGGCGCGATAGAAGCCGCCATCCAGCCCTTCCCCCTCGAAGGCGCAATAATCGGGGCCATAATCGGCAAATTGCCAGCCGAAAGCGGCCTGAAAGAAGGCCTTGGTGGCGGCAAGATCTCTGGCCGCAAACTCCACATAGTTCAGTTTTTCATGGGACCTGGTCATGAGGCTCTCCTTGTCGGTGATTATTTCGGTTGCCAGCGTTTTTGCGTGCGGCTCGTGGAGTGGGGCAAAGCGTCCCAAGGAGTCAGTTTGAGCTGCTTGCGCCGAAACTAGAGCCAGGTCGCCATCAGCAGACCGACCCCTATGCCAAACAGCAGGCTCTGGCGCAGGGCGAATGCTGGCGTTACCTCATGTTGCCAGCCGAAGAACCACATCAACACCCCCCAGATAGCGCCAGTGGGGATCCCCAGAGCAAGGACATTGACCAGAAAGCGTTCGTAGTGGGGTGGCCTGATGGTGAACCCAGCCTTTCGCAGCAGCCAGGTGATCGGCGGGTTGTAGTTGAGCGTCTGCACTCCCTTCTCTGCTAGCTCCCGGTGGGCGGCGGCCAGCCTGTTGTCGAATATCATAGGTCGTCCTTGTTATGGCGTGGCGCCATACGATGCCGTTTTGGCTGCATTGTACCGGCAAAGGGCGAACCTGGTATGCGCAGGTCATCACGTTATTTATCCGTGGAAATACAGAATGCTGCGCCATACGGCCTTGCCAACTCAAGGACAATACGCCTATAAAGGCCCATTACTCTTGTCTGGATTGCAGCAATGAAGACCCATTCTGATGAACTGACCCTGTTTGTGGCGGTGGTGGAGGCGGGCAGTTTTCGCCAAGCGGCGGAGAACCTCGGCATGGACAATTCGGTGGTAAGTCGCGGCATCAAGCGGCTGGAAGAGAAGCTCTCGACCGTGCTGCTCAACCGCACCACGAGGCGGGTCAGCCTGACCGAGGAGGGGAGCTGGTTCTACCAGCGGGCGGTGAAGATCCTGACCGAGATGAGCGAGGCGGAGGGGCTGCTGCTGATGCGCCGCGAGCAGCCGGAGGGGGTATTGCGGGTCGATGCCGCCACCCCCTTCATCCTGCACCGGCTGGTGCCCATCATCGGCGAGTTTCGCCGCCGCTATCCCGCCATCGAGCTGCAACTGCACAGCTCCGAGGGCTTCATCAACCTGATGGAGCGGCGGGTGGACATGGCCATTCGTATCGGCGAGCTGACCGACTCCTCCCTGCGGGCGCTGCCGCTGGGCCGCTCGCGGCTGCGGTTGCTGGCATCCCCCGACTATTTGCGCGAGCATGGCACCCCGCGCCAGCCGGCGGATCTGCTGAGCGGGCACGAGCTGCTCGGTTTTTTGCACCCCGATCACCTCAACCACTGGCCACTGCTGAGCCAGGAGCAGGGGGACCGCTTTCCCATCACCCCGACCCTGCGCGCCAGCAGCGGTGAAACCTTGCGCCAGCTGGCGCTGCGGGGGCAGGGGATCGTCTGTCTGTCGGATTTCATGACCGGGCAGGATCGGGTGAGCGGGGCTCTGGTGGAGGTGCTGGCCCGCAGCAACAGCGGTGCCTCGCGTCCCATCAATGCGGTGTTCTACTCCGATGCCCAGCGCGACATCCGGCTGCGGGTCTGGCTCGATTTCCTCAAAGAACAGCTCGGCAGCGAGATGCTCTAGCGCCCCTACTCTGACCGGGCTGCCCGCCAGAACGAGCCCGTTGTGCTTGGGGTGTCTGCCGAGGGAGGATAGGGGGCGTCATCATCAGGACAGCGCTAAAAAAGAGAGGCCGACATTGCTGTCGGCCTCTCACGTTTTTCAGCTCAAGGCTGGGTCGGTTACCCGATCACTCCTCTTCTGCCCAACGGCGTGAACGTTCCACCGCCTTCTTCCAGCCGTTGTAGCGCTTGGCGCGATCGTCGCGGTCCATCTGCGGGATGAACTCGCGGTCCACGCTGAACTTGTCTTCCAGCTCTTCCGAGCTCTTCCAGAAGCCGACGGCGAGGCCGGCCAGGAAGGCGGCGCCCATGGCGGTGGTCTCGATCCGGGTCGGACGCACTACCGGGGTGTGCATCATGTCGGCCTGGAACTGCATCAGGAAGTCGTTGGCTACCGCGCCACCGTCTACCTTGAGGGCCGCCAGCTTGATGCCGGAGTCCTGCTGCATCGCATCCAGCACATCGCGGCTCTGATAGGCGATGGATTCCAGCGCGGCACGGATGATGTGGTTGCGGTTGGCGCCGCGGGTCAGGCCGACCATGGTGCCGCGAGCATACGGATCCCAGTAGGGGGCGCCCAGACCGACGAAGGCCGGTACCAGGTAGACGCCGTTGGTGTCGCCCACCTTGGAGGCGAAATAGTCGGTGTCGCGGGCATCGTGAATGATCTTCAGCTCGTCACGCAGCCACTGGATGGTGGCGCCACCCATGAATACCGCACCCTCGAGGGCATAATTCACTTCCCCTTTCGGGCCGATGGCGACCGTGGTCAGCAGGCCGTTGCTGGAGCGAACCGGTTCGGTGCCGGTGTTCATCAGCATGAAGCAGCCGGTGCCGTAGGTGTTCTTGGCCATCCCTTTCTCGAAGCAGAGCTGGCCGAACAGGGCAGACTGCTGGTCACCGGCAATACCGGCGATGGGGATGCGGGATCCGCCGCCACGGGTGGTGTAGCCGTACACTTCGGAAGAGGGTTTCACTTGTGGCAGCATGGACATGGGGATGCCCAGCTCGTCCAACATCTTCTGATCCCACTTCAGGTCGCGGATGTTGTAGAGCATGGTGCGGGAGGCGTTGGTCGGGTCGGTGACATGCACTTCGCCGTTGGTCATCTTCCACACCAGCCAGGTGTCGATGGTGCCGAACAGCAGCTCGCCGTTCATCGCCTTCTCGCGGGCCCCTTCGACGTTGTCGAGGATCCACTTCACCTTGGTGCCGGAGAAATAGGCGTCCAGCACCAGACCGGTGTTTTCACGCACGTACTCTTCCAGGCCGCGCGCTTTCAGTTCTTCACAGATGGCCGCGGTGCGGCGGCACTGCCAGACGATGGCGTTGTAGATGGGTTTGCCGGTGGCCTTTTCCCATACCACTGTGGTTTCACGCTGGTTGGTGATGCCGATGGCGGAGATTTCTTCGCTGCGAAGGCCAGTCTTGGCCAGCACTTCGGTAAAGACGGAGGACTGGGTCGCCCAGATCTCCATCGGGTCGTGCTCCACCCAGCCCGCTTTCGGGTAGTGCTGGGTGAATTCGCGCTGGGAGGTACCGACTATGTTGGCGTCCTGGTCAAACACGATGGCACGGGAAGAGGTAGTACCCTGGTCCAGAGCGACGACATATTTCTTTTCAGCAGACATGATGTTCTCCACGTTTTTATTTTCCACGTTTTTACACGTTGGGGAGGGCCGCTCTTAGGCGGCGGCCTCTTCTTTGTTAGACAGCTTGGCGGCTTCTTCGGTGGCGACGCGGTTGCCCGGCACACAGGGAGCCAACACTTTTACATAGAGGGCAGTACCGATCTGGGCACCGACGATGGGGCCGAGGATGGGAACCCAGAAGTAGGGGTTGTCACGACCACCGGTCATGGCCACATCACCCCAGCCAGCCAGGAAGGCGAACAGTTTGGGGCCGAAATCACGGGCCGGGTTCATGGCGAAACCGGTTAACGGGCCAAGGGAGGCGCCGATCACCGCGATCAGGATACCGATCAGCAGGGCGGCGGCGAAGCCTTTGGGGGCACCGTTGTTGTTGTCACCCAGCGCCATGATGCCCAGCATCAGCACGGCGGTGATCACCATCTCGACCGCAAAGGCCTGCATGTTGGAGAGCAGGGCGTTCGGGTAGGTAGAGAAGATGCCGGCGCTGCCGAGGCTCTCGACGCTGCCGCGTACCACGTTGTGGGTCACTTCCCACTGGGTGAAAAGGTTACCATAGAGGAAGTAGACCAGCGCCGCGAAGCAGAAGGCGCCGGCAACCTGGGCGATGATGTAGGGCACCACTTTGCGCTTGTCGAACCCGCAGAAGGTCATCAGCGCCAGGGTCACTGCCGGGTTGAGGTGGGCACCGGAGATACCGCCGGTGACATAGATGGCGATGGCGACGCCCAGACCCCAGGTAATGGAAATTTCCCATTGCCCGAAGTTGGCTCCCGCCAGCACCAGTGCGGCCACGCAGCCGACGCCGAAAAATATCAGCAGGCCGGTTCCGATAAACTCGGCAATGCATTCACCAAGCAGGGTATTGGGTCTTTGTATGCTCATACCGTTATTCCTTATATCCACCCAGAGTAGGTTTGATGTTCCGTTTTGTTGTTTTTCATTCCCATTATTGCGTCCGAAAACGTTTCTTCTTGTTTTTTGAGCTGACGCAAACGTTATGCTCGTTTGCGCTCGTTCTCGGACGAGAGAGAAAATAAACCTAAATCGCCCATTCACCACTCCCTCCCCGCAGGAAATGTGGACAAGATCCCACTCATTGCTAAGAAAATGTGACGGAAAGCAAGTTGATACAGTGGCTATACCACTTAGTGGGTATCTAAAAGCCTTGCTACACAAGGGATTGCGGCTGATGAGTGATTGCTCATTTGACACTTTCTTTTGTAATAAAACTGCAATATTTCAGCCTCCATCACAGATTAAATGTTCACATATGAGCACAATAGGCTCGCTTTCGAATCAGGACTCATCTGATTGGTCAGCATGGACAGGGCACCCTCAACCGCCCACAACAACAATAAGGAAGCAGAACATGCTTAGTCTCTTCAGGCCTGCACCACACATAGACAGGCTCCCGGCCGACAAGGTCGACCCCTTCTACAAACGCATGCGTTGGCAGGTGTTTTTCGGGATCTTCTTCGGTTATGCCGGTTACTACCTGGTACGGAAAAACTTCAGTCTGGCGATGCCCTATCTGATCGAACAGGGCTTCTCCCGCGGCGATCTGGGTCTGGCGCTGTCCGGCGTCTCCATCGCCTACGGTCTCTCCAAGTTCCTGATGGGGAACGTGTCGGACCGCTCCAACGCCCGCTACTTCCTCTCCGCCGGTCTGCTGCTGTCGGCCGGCATCATGTTCATGATGGGGACCATGCACTGGGCCACCTCCAGCATCGCCATCATGTTCGTGCTGTTGTTCCTGAACGGCTGGGCACAGGGCATGGGCTGGCCGCCCTGCGGTCGTACCATGGTGCACTGGTGGTCACAGAAAGAGCGTGGCGAAGTGGTCGCGGTCTGGAACGTGGCCCACAACGTGGGTGGCGGCATGATAGGTCCGCTGTTCATTCTGGGGATGGGCTGGTTCAACGACTGGCGCAGTGCCTTCTATGTGCCGGCTGCCGCCGCTGCCGCCATCGCGGTGATTGCCTTCTTCGTGATGCGCGATACCCCGCAATCGGTCGGTTTGCCTCCCATCGAAGAGCACAAGAACGACTATCCGAAGGACTACAACGAAAGCCACGAGCAGGAGTTTTCCGCCAAGGAGATCTTCGTCAAGTACGTGCTGCACAACAAGCTGTTGTGGTACATCGCCATTGCCAACGCCTTCGTTTACCTCATCCGTTACGGTGTGCTGGACTGGGCGCCGACCTACCTGAAAGAGGCCAAGGACTTCAGCGTCGACAACTCCTCCTGGGCGTACTTCCTGTACGAGTGGGCGGGTATTCCGGGCACCCTGCTGTGCGGCTGGATCTCAGACAAGATGTTCCAGGGCCGCCGTGCGCCGGCCGGCATCCTGTTCATGGTGCTGGTGACCGTGGCCGTGCTGGTCTACTGGTTCAACCCGGCCGGCAACCCGACCGTCGACATGATGGCGCTGGTGGCTATCGGCTTCCTGATCTACGGCCCCGTCATGCTGATCGGCCTCTATGCCCTGGAGCTGGCGCCGAAGAAGGCCGCCGGTACTGCGGCAGGCTTCACCGGTCTGTTTGGTTATCTGGGTGGCGCGGTCGCGGCCAACGCCATGCTGGGTTACACCGTTGACCACTTCGGCTGGGATGGCGGCTTCATGGTGCTGACCGCTTCCTGCGTGCTCTCCATCATCCTGCTGGCGATGACCCTCAAGCACGAGAACCAGTCGATTGCCGCCAAAGCGGCTGCCCATAAGGCATAAAACGTGATCCTGCCCTTATCGATTGGAAAAGGGATCAGGTAAACTCCCCAAGGCCCCGCATCTGCCGGGGCCTTTTTTCGTCTCATCATCGGAGTTCAAGCGTGAAGCAAACCCAACGACATCTGGAGATCCTGGACGTCCTGACGCGGCAGGGCTTTGTCTCGACCGAGGATCTGGTGACCCACTTTGACGTCAGCCCCCAGACCATTCGCCGGGATCTCAACGATCTCGCCGAGCAGAACAAGATCCGGCGCCACCATGGCGGGGCCTCCCTGCATTCGAGTACCGTCAACACCGCCTACAGCGCCCGCAAGGTGATGCAGCTCAAGGAGAAAGAGCGTATCGCCCGTGAAGTGGCCGCCAATATTCCCGACGGCTCGTCGCTGTTCATCGACATCGGCACCACCACCGAAGCCATCGCCCGCGCCCTGCTCGATCACCGCGAGCTGCGCATCGTCACCAACAACCTCAACGTGGCCAGTATCCTCACCGCCAAGGATGACTTCACCGTCATCATCGCCGGCGGCGAAATTCGCAACCGGGACGGCGGCATCGTGGGGGAGGCGACCCGCGACTTCATCGGCCAGTTTCGCATGGACTACGGCGTCATCGGCATCTCGGGCATCGACAGCGACGGCTCCCTGCTCGACTTCGACTACCACGAGGTGAAGATTGCCCAGGCCATCATCGCCCACTCCCGCCAGGTGTTCCTGGCCGCCGACCACACCAAGTTCGGTCGCAACGCCATGGTCAACCTCGGCAACCTCAGCCAGATCCACGCCCTGTTCACCGATCAGGAGCCGCCGGAGAAGCTGATGCGGCTGATGTCCCAGCACCAGATCGAGTGCCACATCTGCTGAGTCGCCGTTAACCCGTTTCAGCACCAGGCCGCCATCGGGCGGCCGCTTCGTTTTCAGCCTCCTTGCACTTCTGCTCGCCCTCATTCCACCGCCAATGCCGTGCTGATGTCCCCAAAAGCGCGATCTCGCTCACAGCCTTGCCCCCGTTTTCCCCAGGCTGCGCCGCTTTATCACCGACCGGCAGCATTTTTAGCATTGCCAAAACAATCGCGATCACATTTTCTCCATAAAATGTTCGTTTATCATTTTTTCATGCTCTAATATGAGCGAAATCAAACATTGCGACGGTTTCGCAAGGTCAAAATAAGAAAGTAGGTGAACATGAGCGAACATTATGATCTGGTCGTCGTCGGCGGCGGCATCAACGGGGTAGGCATTGCGGCTGATGCAGCGGGGCGGGGTCTGAAGGTTGCCCTGTTCGAGGCGCGCGATCTCGCCTCTGCCACCTCTTCCAACTCCAGCAAGCTGATCCACGGCGGCCTGCGCTACCTCGAACACTACGAATTCCGGCTGGTGAAAGAGGCGCTGGCGGAGCGGGAGGTGCTGCTCGGCATGGCCCCCCACATCGCCCGTCCCATGCGTTTTCGGCTGCCCCATCGCCCGCACCTGCGCCCGGCCTGGATGATCCGCGCCGGCCTGTTCCTCTATGACAACCTGGCCAAGCGTGACAAGCTCAAGGGCAGCTGCGGCGTGCGCTTCCTGCCGCAGGACGGCCTCACCGCCGGCATCAGCAAGGGGTTCGAGTATTCGGACGCCTGGGTCGACGACGCCCGGCTGGTGGTGCTCAACGCCATGATGGCGCGCGACAAGGGCGCCGACGTGCAGACCCGCACCCGCTGCGTCAAGGCGGTGCGCGGCTCCAAACACTGGACCCTGACGCTGGAGCGGGAAGGGGGCGAGCAGTTCAACGTCACCTGCCGCGGTCTGGTCAATGCGGCCGGCCCCTGGGTCAAGACCTTCTATGACGAGAGCCTGCACGAGAAATCTCCGCGCGGCATTCGCCTCATCAAGGGCAGCCACATGATAGTGCCGCGCATCCATGAGCGCGAAGAGGCCTACATCCTGCAAAACGAGGACAACCGCATCGTCTTCGTCATCCCTTATCAGCAGGACTACTCGCTGATCGGCACCACGGACGTGGAGCACAAGGGCAGCCCGCGTGAAGCCAAGATCAGCGACGCCGAGATCAACTACCTGTGCAAGGTGGTCAACGCCCACTTCACCCGTCAGATCGCCCCCAAAGACGTGATCTGGACCTATGCCGGGGTGCGCCCGCTGTGCGATGACGAATCCGACTCGCCGCAGGCGGTGACCCGCGACTACACCCTCGAACTGTCCGGCGAATCCGACGGCGCGCCGCTCTTGTCGGTGTTTGGCGGCAAGCTCACCACCTATCGCAAGCTGGCCCAGGCTGCCTGCAACAAGCTCAAGCCCTGGTTCAGCCAGATGGGGGATGACTGGACCGCCAACAGCCGGCTGCCCGGTGGCGAGTTCGACTGCTCGGTCCGCGAGCTGGCGCGCGCCTTTGCGCTGGAATTTGACTGGCTCGATGATCGCAGTGCCCTGCGCATTGCCGAGGCCTATGGCGCCCATGCCCGCCTCTGGCTGCACCAGGAGCGTGGCCAGCACTTTGGTGCCGGACTGTACGAATCTGAGGTGCGCTACCTTATCGAGCGGGAGTGGGCCTGCAGCCTGGAAGACATTCTGTGGCGCCGCAGCAAGCTGGGGCTGCGTCTGTCCGAAGCCGAGCAGCAGCAACTGGCTGCCTGGCTCAGCGAACACCACCACGCCCTGCCCGAAGCCTGCTGATCACCCCTGGCGGGCGGCCCTGGCCGCCCGCCGTAAAAATGCAATAAACCTCTGTTATAACAATAACCTACATCCCATAAACAATAACAAAGAGCACCGCGCATGAAAAAACACACTCTCTCCCTGCTTGCCCTTGGTCTGGGGGCCGCCCTGGCATTGCCCGCACTGGCGGCCGATGAAGGCAAGATAGTGATCGCTCACCGGGGGGCCTCCGGCTACCTGCCCGAGCACACCCTGGAGTCCAAGGCATTGGCCTATGGCATGGGGGCCGACTATCTGGAGCAGGATCTGGTGATGACCAAGGATGACCAGCTGGTGGTGATGCACGATCACTTCCTCGATGGCATCACCGATGTGGCTGAGCGCTTCCCCGGCCGGGCCCGCCCGGATGGTCGCTACTATGTGGTGGATTTCACCCTGGATGAGGTGCGCTCCCTGCGCATGACCGAGCCGTTCCAGCTGGTGGACGGCAAGCAGGTGCCGGTCTATCCGGCCCGCTTCCCGCTGTGGAAGTCGAGCTTCAAGATTCATACCTTCCAGGAAGAGATCGAGATGATCCAGGGGCTCAACAAGAGCACCGGCAAGAACATCGGTATCTACCCGGAGATAAAAGCCCCCTGGCTGTTCCGCCACGAGGGCAAGGACATCTCCAAGGCGGTACTCAAGGTACTGAAGGAGTACGGCTACACCAGCAAGAGCGACAAGGTCTATCTGCAGTGTTTCGATACCAACGAACTCAAGCGCATCAATAGCGAACTGATGCCTGCCATGGGCATGGACTTGAAACTGGTGCAGCTGATGGCCGAGACCGACTGGAACGAGACCATGGTCTATGACGCCAAGGGCAAGGCGACCCCCTACAGCTATGACTGGATGTTCAAGCCGGGTGCCATGAAGGAGATCGCCGGCTATGCCGAGGGGATCGGCCCCTGGAAGCCGATGATAGTGCCGGAGCCGGGTACCTTGGGCAAACCGACCTTCACCGGCATGGTAAAAGAGGCCCATGCGGCCGGCCTCAAAGTGCATCCTTATACCTTCCGTCAGGATGAGGGCCAGATCCCGGCCTATGCGAAAGACTTCACCGATCTGCTCAACATCTTCCTCTATCAGGCCGATGTGGACGGGGTATTCAGCGACTTCCCCGACAAGGCGGTCGAGGTGATCAAGGCTCACGGCAAATAATAAAAGAAGAGCAACACGGGAATGCAAGCGGGGCCAGGTGCCCCGCTTTTTTATGTCGGTGGGCAAGGGAAGACAGAATTGGTGTAATCATATGTTTACAATTGTGGTGTGTGGAGCATGCGCGGAGCACTACTTTCTGGCCGAAAGGCTCTCTTTTGTGGTCATTTATCCATCTGTCAGCGAATAAACCCACTTGTTTCACTTGATTGTTTGTTTTTAATTGGTAAGGTGAGGGCGGTTGCGTAACAAAGTACTGACTTTGTGTAAATAAAAATGAACGGTCGGTGCGGTTGGCTTGAAACAGTAGAGAGAATGAGAACATGCAAAGAGATCCCCTGAACAACATCCATATCCAGTCCGAACAAGTGATGATCACGCCTGCCCAGCTCAAGGAGAAACTGCCCATCTCCGAGCGCGCGCTGGCATTCGTGCAAGGGGCCCGCAATACCATCGCCGACATCATCCACCGTCGCGATCACCGACTGCTGGTGATCTGTGGTCCCTGCTCCATCCACGACATGGACGCCGCCAAAGAGTACGCAACCAGACTCAAAGCGCTGCATGACGCCTATCAGGACTCTCTCTACATTGTCATGCGGGTCTACTTTGAGAAGCCGCGCACCACGGTCGGCTGGAAGGGCTTTATCAACGATCCGAATCTGGATGGCACCTTCGACGTGGAGCTGGGGCTGCACCGCGCCCGCGAGCTGCTCTGCTGGCTGGCCGAGCTGGAGTTGCCGCTGGCGACCGAGGCGCTCGACCCCATCAGCCCGCAGTACCTGGCGGAGCTCTTCTCCTGGTCGGCCATCGGTGCCCGCACCACCGAATCCCAGACCCACAGGGAGATGGCCTCCGGCCTCTCCATGCCGGTCGGCTTCAAGAATGGCACCGACGGCAACCTGGGCACTGCCATCAATGCGCTGCAGGCGGCCTCCAGCCCCCACGCCTTCATGGGGATCAACCAGCAGGGCCAGGTCGCGTTGCTGCAGACCCAGGGCAACCCGGATGGTCATGTGATCCTGCGCGGCGGCAAGCACCCGAACTACGACTCGGTCAATGTGTCGCTGGCGGAAGAGGCGTTGGAGAAGGCAGGCCTGCTGCCCGGCCTGGTAGTGGATTGCAGCCACGGCAACTCCAGCAAGGATCACCGCCTGCAGCCCAAGGTGGCGGACAACGTGATCCACCAGATCCAGGAGGGCAACCGCTCCATCATCGGGGTGATGCTCGAATCCAACCTGTTCGAAGGCAACCAGTCCAGCGAGCAGCCCAAGTGCGAGATGCGCTACGGCGTTTCCATCACCGATGCCTGCATCGACTGGGAGACCACGGATGCGCTGCTGGCCCGCTGCCACAGCCAGCTGGCGGCACCACTTTTGGCCAGAACCAAGGCATAAGCCGTGGTATCTTGTCAGCACTGATTGAACAATCGAGGTGTCACCGGCCGAGGCGGTGACACCTCGTTGCCTCTTGAATCACAGGGCGTCGCTGCGGGCGGCGCCGCAGGGACCGGATATGGCTGAAGAGTTGAATGCCCTCAGGGACAAAATCGATGCGGTGGACAAGCAGCTGATTGATCTGCTGGCTGCCCGTCTCGCCCTGGTGGGGGAAGTAGGGGAAGTGAAGAGCCGGCACGGCCTGCCCATCTATGCACCGGATCGGGAGGCGAGCATGCTGGCCCGCCGCCGCGCCGAGGCCGAGGCACTGGGGGTGCCGGGGGACCTTATCGAAGACGTGCTGCGCCGGGTGATGCGCGAATCCTATATTCTGGAATCCGCCAGCGACAAGGAGCACCACTTCAAGTGCATGAAGCCTGAACTCGGCAAGGTGGTGATCATCGGTGGCGAGGGGCAGCTTGGCCGCCTGTTCGGCAACCTGTTCAGCCTCTCGGGCTACCGGGTCGAGACCCTGGGTCAGGCCGACTGGCCGCGCGCCGACGAGATCCTGCACGGGGCCGGGCTGGTGATGGTGGTGGTGCCCATCGACGTCACCTGCGAGGTGATCGATCGGCTCGGCAACCTGCCTGAGAACTGCCTGCTGGTGGACGTGACCAGCGTCAAGAGTGAACCGCTTGCCCATATGCTGGCGGTACACCAGGGGCCGGTGCTGGGGCTGCACCCCATGTTCGGGCCGGATGTGGCGAGCCTCGCCAAGCAGGTGATCGTCTGTTGTCAGGGGCGCGAGCCCGCCGCCAGCCAGTGGCTGCTGGAGCAGATGACCATCTGGGGGGCGCGTTTGCAGCAGGTGGAGGCCAAGGCCCACGACGAGGCGATGACCTTCATCCAGGCGCTGCGCCACTTTGCCACTTTCGCCTACGGCTGGCACCTCTCCCGCGAGCAGGCCAACATCGACCGCCTGCTGGCGTTGAGCTCCCCCATCTACCGGCTGGAGCTGGCCATGGTGGGACGGTTGTTCGCCCAGGATCCCCACCTCTACGCCGACATCATACTGTCGTCGCCGCAGAATCTGGCGATGATCCGCCGCTACTATCAGAACTTCGGCGAGGCGCTGGGTCTGCTGGAGCGGGGGGACCGGGAGGGCTTCATCGAGGCCTTCAGCCAGGTTTCCGGCTTCTTCGGTGAGCGGGCGGACGAGTTCCTGCGTGAAAGCCGCACCCTGCTGGCGCAGGCCAACGATCGTCGCCATCACGGCTGAGAATAACGAAAAGCAAAAGGGGCCTGTCGGCCCCTTTTGCTTTTGCACTCCCGCTTGCGTGCTGCGGCGTTTTTATTCTGGCTGCGGCAAGCGCAGATCGGCGCCATCCCAGCCCAGCGGTAGGGTCAGCAACTGATCGATCAGCTCCCGCCGATCGGATTTTTCCAGATAGGCGAGGTAGAGCGGGCGACTCAAGGCCTGGGCGCCTTCCACCAGGTGCAGACGCCCTTGTTCCAGGAAGGGGCTCACCATGCGCCTTGGCAGATAGGCGGCGCCACCGTTGGCCAGCACGAACTGCAGCGCCATGTTGGCAGAGCTCGAGTGCAGCACCGGGGTTTTTTGCAGGCTCTGCAAGCGGCTGGGCTGGGGCTCGAAGCTGGTGCCCCAATCCAGATGAATGTGCGGCATCTGCATCAGGCTGTCGGCGTTGGCGGCGGCATCCCGGCTCACCAGCTCGAACACCAGCTCGCCGATGGGGTGCAGGGCAATCTCGTCGATCTTGGTCGGCTCGGAGAGCAGGGCGAGATCGAGGGAGCGCTCCAGCAACTGGCGGCACAGGTGCTCGCGGGAGGCGGTCTCGAGCCGCACCGCGAGGCCGGGGGCCAGGGCATAGACATGGTTGAGCCAGTCGTTGAAGTCGAGCTCCCAGAACACCGCGGGGGCGCCGATGGCGAGCTGCTGGCTGAAACCGGGAGAGAGGGCCACATCCTGCTTGGCGCGGCCCAGGGTATGCAAGATGGCGTCTGCGTAGGGCAGCAGACGCTCACCGGAGGCGGTCAGGCGGATGTTGTTGCGATGACGGGCAAACAGACTGACCCCGAGTTGCTGTTCGAGCTGGCGGATCCGAAAGCTCACCGCCGACTGGGTCAGGTAGAGATTTTCAGCTGCCCGGCCGAAGTGCCGGGTCTTGCTGACCTCGATAAACGTCCGAAGCAGTTCGGTATCCATTAATCGATGGACTCGTCGCTGCCACCACCGCTGCCACCTTCAAAGCCGCCACCGCCGGTCTCCTCGTTGGCACCGCCGGCGACGGTGCACAGACGGTGTACGCGCTTGGGACCGATCACCTTCAGATACTTGAACCACACCTTGGCATGGGGGTTGCTGCCGGCGGCGCCGGATTTGACCTGTTCGATAAAGGCGCTTTCTACGTCATCGCGCGGGGCCAGGTTGCCCTGATAGAGCGCGAGCATGGCGGTGCCGTATTTTTCCAGACTGTCCGCTTCGGCCACAGTGAATTCGCCACTGCGACGCAGGCCACGGGGAAAATGTTTGAAGTCGTTGAAACGCTTGTCTGATTCGAAGCTCATAGTGCTCTTTTTCTGGTTAGTTTGACCTTTGCGGGCAAGTATCATCAGGCCGTCGCAGAGTGCAAAATCAATTTTTTCACTATATGGATAAATATTTTTAATCGAAAGCGGTTTAGCCATGATCCAGTGGGTCTGAGCCGGGGGGAAGGGCAAAAAAGTGAGAAAAAAAGCGGAGTTATGTCAGGTTCTGTAAAGGTTGGAGCCTCTGGTCAGACGACATTTGGCTAAAAATAAAGCGCCATTCGGCGCTCTATTTTGTTGTATTCATGAACCAAAGCGGGAGGTTTGGTCTCGATGGAGACTCACTCTATCATGGCTGGCTGAGCCAGGGTGTCGGCACGCCACAGACGGTAGCGCACTTCATACTCCTGCGGTACGTAGAGCACGAACGGCAGCTTGGAGTTGTAGTTCACGAAGAAGCCCTGACCGTAGATCTGGACGAAGGTCTCTTTCTTCTGGCCATCCGGGCAGGCCATCAGGGTGCTGATGGGATCGGACACCTTGCCGAGCATCAGGTAGTTGTAGCCCCAGCCCTTGACGCTGTGCTGTTCCAGGTTGCCGGCAAAGCGCGGCACATTGCAATCGACCATCATTTTCTTGCCGACCTGCAGCTCGACCATCATGTCGGCTTCGTTCTCGACTTCCGGCAGGCGGATCACCACACGTTCCTGGTTCACTTCGGCGGCCGGGAACATGCTGATATCAAATTTTTTCGGTTCGGCGGCGAAGGCATGGCCGCCCAGCAACAAGGCGCCCAGCAGGCTAAAACGCAATACGGTTTTCATCTGTACCTCATGGGGTTGGTTCAACGCCGCTAGACTAACCGCTCTGCCCGTTTCATGCCAGCGATCTGCTACGTAAAAACTGCGTAAAATGACGCAGATCCGGCACACAATGACGTGTTCTGGCTATTTTCTGACAGGACGGAAGTTCGGCTGAACAACAGGCCGGGTGGCAAACGCGGGTGGCCAGCCGGGATCCTGTGCTCATCGGGATCCCCTGGCCACCCGGCTTCATCAGCGCACCAGCAATACCTGCTTGGCCCAGGCGCCGGGCGCCCGCATGCCGACGGCGCCGCTGGTGATATCCAGATAGGCGACCCCCTTGCTGGCCGGTACCGGGGTGGAGGACCAGAGATAGACATAGCCGTCGTTCACCTCTTTTCCTTCGCCGGCCATGGCGCGGGGGAAGATGGTTTCGTTGAGCGCCGGCTTGTAGCAGGCGGACTCCAGTACGCTGGCCAGCTCCTTGATGGTGGGCAGGCGCCAGCCGCCGTGGCCGCCGAAGTTGTAGAGGGCATGGCTCGGCTCGGTGCGGATCCGCTCGGCGGTCAGCAGGGCCTGCTGCCAGTAAAGCCGGGTCGGCTCGCCTTGGCAGCTCTGGTTGCGCCAGGTCTGGCCGAGCTGGCAGCGCATCCAGGTCAGGCCGGTGGAGCGATCCGTGACGGTGCCGTTGCCGCGGTCGATGAAGCGGGCGGTGGGGCTGGTTCTGGGCATGTTGTCATCACAGATGGCGGTGGCCAGGGCGAGGGGGCTGCCAAGGGTCAGCAGCAGGGTCAACATCAAGCGGTTCATCGGGTTACCTCCGCCACCAGTCGCAGTTGCAGACCGTTGGCATCATCGCTGTTTTGAACTGTGGTGGCGTAGTCGGTGCCGGCGTCATCGCCAAGGAAGATGTGGGCGATGGCGCTGATGGGAGCGCTCTCCAGCCGGCGCGAAGGGGTCAGGGTCTGGCTCCAGTAGTAGCCGCTGAAATCCTTGCTGGTGGTGCCGACATCGGGGAAGTAGCGCACGTCCATGCTCACCGGCTGGCCGTCCTGGCGGGCGAGGGAGCCGTAGTGCTGCAGGCTCATCAGCTCGCGCGAGTGGGGCATGCGCCAGCTGGTGATGCCGCACAGCTGCTGGGCGTTGAGCCACTGGCGGTACTGCTCCGTGGTGCAGATGGCTTCGCCATCCGGGCAGGCGTAGTCACGTTCCTCCTGGGTGGGGTGATAGTCACCAAGCTCCCAGGCGAAGGTGCGGTGCAGATCGCGCGGGCTGGCGGGATCATCGAGCTTCTTCTCCCAGACCAGGCCGGTATTGAGATCCTCCACGCACTCCCAGGCGGGGGCGTCATCGGCCAGCGGCTGACCCTGGCCGTCGAGCTTGCGATAGCGCAACGGCGCCTTGTTGAGGCTGGCCTCCTGCCCCGGGTGATCGGCGGGCTCCTGGGTGAGCAGGTAGTCGACCCCGTCCGTGTAGGTGGTGACGCCACTGCCGGTGATCAGTGGATGGGAGTGCTGTTGCAGCAGCCGGGCGCGGACGTCTGCTTGCTGGCTGGCCAGCTCGCCGTGCAGGGCAAAGTGGCTGGCCAGCTCGGGTAGCAGGCTGCCGATGGCCGGCCACACCAGCATATGCAGGGTGGCGGTCGAGAAGCCCTCCTGCGCCTGTAGTTCGGTCTCGACGACCGCCTGCAGCAGCTGGCCCAGCGCCAGGTTGAAGTCGTTCAGCCGGGAGAGGGCGGCCAGATCCTGGTCCGGTTGCAGCGGCGCCAGCGCACTCAGCAGCTGGTCGAGGGCTTGCCTCGGGGGCTGCCCCTCGGCGATGCGGTATTGCAGCAGGGTGCTGAGCGGGCTGGGGGTCAGATGCTGGCCGTCGAGCCGGGCGGCGGGGTGCAGCAGCATGGGGGTGGCCGGATTGCTCGGCAAGAACAGCAGCGGGCTGGTCAACAGGGCCGGGGCGCTGCCGCTCAACCGGTGAGTACCGGCCGCGCCACTGACACCGGGCTCGCCCGCATCACAAGATGCATTCTGGTTGAGGTTGACGCACAGGGTGCCGGCTTCGGGCAGGGTCACGGTCAGGCTGTAGTCGGGGACCGCCAGCGGCGCCTCGTCCGAGCCGCCACCGCCACAGGCGGTGAGCAGGGGGGCCAGCAGGCAGGCCAGGCGGGAGTAATGTGGTGTCATCTCTTGTCCTTGGGTAAGGGGGCCTTGGCCCCCTCTTCTTATATATGGATGGGGTGGATTCAGGTGCGCTGGCGCAGGCGGCGCCAGAGTGCCAGCGGCAGCAACCAGAGCAGGTTGGCTGCCCCGCCGCCGCTGCCGTCGTCCACCTGGAAGTGGATGATGCCGTCATCGGGCGGGGTGATCGGCTTGCTGCACTGGGCGCCGGTGCGCTGGCTGATGCTCCAACCGTTGATGCGGCCCCGATTGCCGGGCTTGCTGTCCACTATCTCCAGGGTCCAGCGGCCGGCCAGCGGCTCCCCTTCCAGCGCGCTGAAGGGCTGCAGGGGCAGCAGCTCGGTGGGGAACACCCCCTTGAGGCGCGGCAATGGGCTGTAGCCCTTGTTCCAGATCTGGATGCGGGTGCCGGAGGGGGAGTTGAGCCAGATCTCCAGCTCATCGAGCGCCGGGTGTTGCAGATCCAGGTTCAGTTGCAGCCGATCGCTCACCCTGGCCTCGCTGCTCTCGATCAGCAGGCTGGTTTCACTGAGGCCACGCACCTCGTCGCTCATGGCATCGCTCAAGGTGAGCGGCTGACCGCTGGCACGGCTGACGATGGGGGCGCCGATGGGCAGGGTCAGCGACTGCTGCCACTGGCGCTCGGTCGGGCTGGTGCCGCTCATGGCGAGGCTCACCGGCAGCGCCACCTCGTCGCCACAGGCGAGCGGGCTCTGGGCCAGCAGGCGCAGGGTGGTGGTCATGCTGGCACCCGCCGCGAGGGTCGCCGGTTGCCAGCTGTAAGGATCGGCCTGCAACCCGGTTGGCAGGGTGAGAGCCAGCTCATTGAGGGTGACCGGCGCCTTGCCCTGGTTGGTGAGGGTCAGCTGCACCGACTGGCGCTGCCCCAGCTCGATGACGCCGCCATCACTGAGGCCGACATTGACCGGTGCCTGCAACAGGCTGTGCTGGCGAAACGCCTGCTCCAGCAGCCTGGCATAGGGGCGCGCCGGGTAGAGCCGGGCGGCGGTATCCACCGTGATGCGGGCCAGTTGCGGCATGCGGATGGCCGGGCCGAGACCGAAGTGGGACTCGATGATCAGGCGATCAAACTCGTCCCGCGCCCCTTCGCCCTGCTCGGCGACCGCGGCCAGCAGCGCCTGGAACAGCGGGGTGCCCCACAGCTGGTCGCCATTGCTGCCGTTGATGGTGCGGTGGGCCGGGTAGTTGTAATCCGGGTGGTAGCGGGCGCGCAGATCGTCCAGCTGACGCGGGGTGCGGTCGGTGAAGCGGGCATCCCAGTTGAACACCATGGCGGGCTCGAACTGGCGGCCGGCTTCGCTGCGCTGGCGATGGCTGGCGGCCAGGTAGTCGCTGAAACCTTCACCGATGGCGCCCCAGTCAGCCTCGTCCCCGAGATCCGGCACTATGTGATGCTGCACCGCGTGGCCGAACTCGTGCCAGATCACCATGGGATCCTCGGCATCGGGCACGCCGCTGCGGCCCAGCTCCAGCCTGCGCTCGAACGGATCGTAGAGGGAGTTGTCCTGATAGCCGGCTTCGGTGTCGATGTCGAGCGCCCCCGGGATGAGATCGGCAAAGCCGAGGCGCTTGAGGTGGCGCTGGGCCAGATCCAGGTGGTAGTAGGCGTTGATGTCGGCAAAGCCGCGATCATCGCGGGTGAGGCGAAACGCCTGCGGACTGTCGGCGCTGAAGGGGGCCGTGTCCGGCTCCATGGCATCCACC
This sequence comes from Aeromonas sp. 1805, assembly GCF_013085525.1. Taxonomy (NCBI): domain Bacteria; kingdom Pseudomonadati; phylum Pseudomonadota; class Gammaproteobacteria; order Aeromonadales; family Aeromonadaceae; genus Aeromonas; species Aeromonas sp. 1805. The sequence continues at coordinate 3,339,543 of NZ_CP038515.1, forward strand.
ACCCGGGCGTGGGGGCCGCTCAGCAGATAGCGTCCACCCGCCAGGGTGACCGGCAGCGGCACCTTGTCCTGATAGGCGGCGTCCGCCAGTTGCAGGGCTTCGTGCCAGACCAGGCTGGCGTCGCGCAGCTGGGTACGGGGATCCGGATCGAATACCCGAGCCTCCAGCTGGGTGTCGCCGGCGTCGGCGATGCGGCTGGCCTGGGTGCTGGCCGCATCCATCCAGCGACCGAGCTCGCGGCTGCCGTCACAGCTGGCGAAGAGCTGCACATAGCTGGCCTTGGCGTTGCCCGCCTGATGCTCGCGTACCCGTTGGCGCAGGGCCGGCACCAGGGTGTCGCCGTCGCGCCAGTACCAGGCTTCGACCGGACCAAGGGTGTCGATGTCGCTGCCACCATCGCGCAGCTGCTCCAGCAGGGGATCCAGAGTGCCGGCGGCGTCGCAGCCGGGTTCGCTGCTCTGCAGCGGCCGGCTGTTGTGATAGATGCGCCAGGGCTTGCCTGTTTGATCGACGCTGACGGCGGCCTGGATGGTGGGCACCGGCAGGCCGTTGACCAGCTGGCGGAAGCTGTAGTGATGGCCGAGCAGACTGGCCCGCTCGTAGTCGGGGGCCAGGCTCACACCCAGGCGCTGTTCTAGCCAGAGCTTCGGCGTCGTGGTCAGCGGTTGTTCATCGACAAACTGCAGCTCGGCCGCCAGCAGCGGCTGGGAGAGCAGGGTTGCCGCCAGCCAGAGGGCCAGGGAAGAGGGCTTCATGGTTTACTCCAACACAAAAATGAGAAAAGGGATCACCGGCGGGCACCCGCCAGGGTGAGCAGGAAGGCGTACTCGCGGGCCACCTGCTGGCGCGCGTTGCCCGGGCTGGTGCGGTGGCCGCCGTCGAGGGCCGTGCTGAGCAGATAGGGACCCGCTCCCGTGCTGTGTTCCCGCAGGCGGGCCACCCACTTGAGCGGCTCCCAGTAGGGCACCTGACTGTCGTGCAGCCCGGCCGTCACATAGACGGGGGGATAGGGAGCCGCATGTAGGTTGTCGTAAGGGCTCAGGCGGTGCATGGCGGCGTAATCGGCGGCAATGGCCGGGTTGCCCCACTCGGCGTACTCCTGGCGGGTGAGCGGCAGTTCGGGATCGCTCATGGTGCCGATGAGATCGACGAAGGGCACCTGCAGCACGGCCCCGGCGAATCGGGCCGGTGCCTGGTTGAGGGCCGCCGCCACCAGCAGGCCGCCGGCGCTGCCGCCCATGGCAAACAGCCGGGCGGGGTCGATGGCGGGATCCCGGGCCAGCGCAGCGGCCACGGTCAGGAAGTCGTCCACGCTGTGCTGCTTGTGGCGACCGCGCCCGGCCAGATACCACGCATCCCCCAGCATGCCGCCGCCGCGCACGTGGGCGATGGCGTAGACGAAGCCGCGATCCAGCAGGCTCAGCACCTGTGGCTGGTAGTAGGGGCGCATGGGGGTGCCATAGGCGCCGTAGCCGTACAGCAGTAGCGCCTTGGGGGTGTGAATATCTTTGCGCCATACCAGGGATACCGGCACCTTGACGCCATCCTTGCCCACCACCCAGCGGCGCTCGCTCTGGTAGGGGGAGGGGAGGGCGGCCCGGGCGTCTGGCAGCCAGCGGCCGCTGGCGAGATCGAGCTGGCGCTGGTGCGGCGGCTCGGCCATGCCCTGGCGGCGGATCAGGATCTGCCCGCTGGCGGGGTCGTGGGCACCCTGGATCCAGGCCGTGCCGGCCCCCTCGGTCAGCAGCAGGCGATGGTTGAGCCGGCCGCGGCCATCCAGCACGTCGAGCCAGTCATCCCCGTGATGGCGATACTGCAGCACCGTGTAGTCGGCAAACAGGCGCCACTTCTCGAGGCTCCTCTGCTCGCCAGACCAGAGCGGTTGCCACTCTCCCTTGGCCACCTGGCTCAGGTCGGCCACCTGATAGAGGCCGAGGGCACCGTCCCGGTTGCTCTTGAGCAGCACCCGCTCCCCCTGGGTATCCAGGTAGTACTCGAGGCCAGCCTGACGAGCCTTGAGCAGAGCCGGCGTGCCCGCGTCCAGCAGGTACTGCTCGGCGCTGTCGTGGTTGTTGCTCTGCAGCAGCAGGTGGCGTCGATCCGTGGTGCGATAGAGGCTCAGCAGCCAGGCGGGATCCGCTTCTTGGTGGATCTGCTGTTCCTTGCCATCGCGCCAGGCCCACAGCTGCCAGGGGCGCAGGGTGCGGGGTTCGTTGGTGATGGTGTAGAGGGTCTTGCCGTCCAGGCTCCAGAGCAGATCGCTGGCCCTGTGCGTCAGGATGGCCAGGGGCTTGCCGTCGACCAGGTCGAGCAGGGTGATGCGGTAATCCCGATCGCCCTGCAGATCTTCGGCCAGGGCCAGCCAGCGCCCGTTCGGGTGCAGGGCCCAGCTGGCGAGCTCGTAGTAGCCGCTGGCCGGCTGGCGGGCCGCCAGCCGTTGGCGGGGCTCAGCCTGTTCGCCGTCTCGCTGCCACAGACTGCCGTCGGCTTCCATCCGCCACTGGCTGCCCGCCTCGCTCAGCCACTCTTGCGGCATGGGCTCGCCGCGTTCTTGTGCCTGCCACTCGGCCTGCAGAGCCTGCTCCAGCGGCCGCTGAGCGGCGAGCTGCTGCTCGGTCCAGCGGTTCTGCTCGCCCAGCAGGGCCAGCAGGGCGGGATCCTGACGGCTGTCGTCGCGCCAGCCGCCATAGGGATCGAGCCGGGCCCGCTCCCCCGGCATAGGCAACGGGCGGTGAGGAATAAGCGGGGCCACGAGCGGTGCCGAGGTGGGGATGGCCTGGCTTTGGGTATCGGCAGGCTGGACCGGCGCCGGATTGGCCAGCAGGCTGGCCAGCATCAGGAGTGCGTGCATCAGAGCCCCACGAAGGTGTAGCGCAGGCTGGCGCTCAGGGAGCGGCCCGTCTGGGTGTAGAGGCCCGCATCCGTGCCTGCTTCCAGCCCGGCAACGTCCTGATAGCGGGTGTAGCGGGTATCGAGCAGGTTATCGAGCTTGAGGTTGGCCTTGAGAGCGTCAGTGATCTGCCAGTCGGCGGTCAGGGCGAAGCTGAGCCAGCCTGCGCTCTTCAGGCACTCGCCCTGCTGCTGGGTCAGGCTGTTGCCACAGCTGGGCACCCGGCTCATGGCGGCGGCGTAGTCGGCCTGCAGCCCCAGGCTCCAGTCGTTGGCCTGATAGCTGAGGCGGGTGTTGCCCTCGAGCGGGGTGAGGTTGCGCGGCGATTCGCCCTGGCTGGTCTTGCCGTCGACCCAGCCCAGCTTGGTGGCCAGCTCCCACTGCTGGGTCAGCCAGTAGCTGGCGGCGATCTCGGCGCCCCAGGTTTCGGACTTGGCGACGTTGCGGTATTGACGCAGCATGACCCCGTCGCTCAGGCGAAAGCCCACCTGACGCCAGTCGACGAAGTTGTAGTAGCGGTTGTAGAAGAGCGCCGGCTTGATGCTCCACTCATCCCCTTCGCCGCTCACCCCCCACTCGAAGCTGTGGCTGGTCTCCTCCTTGAGGTTAGGGTTGGCGATGATCTCGAACGGCGGCAGGGCAAAGTAGTGGGGGATGTTGCCGTACACCTTGTCGTAGGAGGGGGCGCTGAAACCGTTGGCGTAGCTCAGCCAGCTGCGCCACTGCTCGTTGAAGCGGTAGCTGGTGGCCAGGCTCGGCGAGATATGCCAGCTGTGGTTGCTCTCGCCCCGGCCATCCTGCGGGCTCAGCCACTGCTGATCCATGCGCAGGGTCGGAGTGAACTGCCACTGGCCCAGGGTCGCCACGTCTCCCAGCCAGATGCCGGCCCGATCGGTGCGGGCGCTGCTGAAGGGGGCGGACTGGGTGGGCTGGGGAATGCCGGCTTCCAGCATCATTTTTTCCACCGGGCGCTCGTGCCGGGTGCGCGCCAGCTCGATGCCGTAGCTCAGCTTGTGCTCGATGGGGCCGGTGACCAGATCGCGGCGGATATCCAGCTCGCTGCCGATCAGCTGTTCGGTGAAGGTGGCCAGCTCCCGCTCGCTGCGATAGCGGGGGTAGCCGCTCAGCTCGTCATTTTGCAGCAGGCTGCGCTTGTTGGCGGTGTTCTTGGCGTAGTTGCCGTGCAGGTTCCAGGTAAAGCGGTCGGCCAGCGGGTGGCCCAGATCCTGCGCCTCCCAGCTCAGCTTGCCGCCCTGGGAGCGCTGGGTGCCGTTCTCGCGATACTGGCGTACCTGCCACTTGCCGTCGGGCTGGGGCATTTCACGCGGCCCCTGATCCCGCTTGGCATTGTCTTCGAAGTAGTCGAGTTCGAGGCGCAGCAGATGCTGCTCATTGAGGGTCAGGCTGGAGCTGGTGGAGGCGCTGAGGCCGTCGAGGTCCGCAGGGATGCGGCTCTGGTCGTAGTTGGCGGTCTCGTGCCCCTGCCAGCCGGAGAGGCGCAGCAGGTGGGCGCTCTCGCCCCAGCGGGCGGCGCCGGTGGCGCTCAGTTTCTGCTTGTCGCTGCTGCCGTCGTGCAGCACCTTGCTGCTGAGGTAGGCATCCTGCCCCTGCAGGTAATCTTCCGGCTGCTTGGTGGTGATGACCACGGTGCCGCCGATGGCGTCCGAGCCGTGCAGGGCGGAACCGGCTCCCTTGGCCACCTCGATCTGCTTGACGTCATCGAGATCGAAGCTGAAGCGGCCCACCTTGTCGTTGAGATCGTCGGCACCGAAGCCGTCGCTGACCCGGACCCCGTCCTTGATGATCAGCACCCGGTTGCCACCGATGCCGCGGATGCTGATGTTTTGCGGCCGGCCCGCCGAGCCTGTTACCGAGACGCCGGGTTCGTTCTTGAACACGTCGGTGAGCTCGGTGGCGATCTGGCGCTCCAGATCCTCTTCGGTGATGACGGTGATGGAGCCCGAGATGTCGGACAGTTTCTGTTCGACCCGCTGACCCTTGACCACTATGGTCTCGCGCGCCTTGGGCGGGGTGGTGCCGGAGGTGTCTATGCCGGCGGGATCGCCGGCGGCCAGCGCTGTACCGGACAGCAGCATGGGCCAGTAGTGAAGCAGCGTTTTCATGTTGAGAATAATTATTATTTAAGCCTGAAGGCCGCGGATTATTGCAGAGAGGTCCAGTTAGATCAACGATTGATAATCATTATCATTTTGTTTTTATGATCCTGATCAGACTGCATTTTTTGATGAAGGCATCAGTAGCAAAGCGGGCCAACGTTTGCGCCTGCAGGGCGCAAGGCGGGCAGACGGGGGATGAAACGGCGGAGGGTGGCAAGGTGTTGGCCGAAGGCTTGGCAGCTCATGCCAAGGTGATATCGGCAATAAAAAACCCGCTGCAGGAGCGGGTTTTCAAGGGGCATGAGGCGGCTATCAGGGGGCGCGATAGAAGCGGTTCAGCTCGTTCATCACCTGGATCATGACGCCCATGTCGGGGGTGCCGTGCTTGATGGGACGGTAGCTGTTTCGCTCCAGCAGCTCGAAGTCACCCTGCTTGTTGAAGTGGGTGATGGTGTTGCCCTGATAGATGGCAAAGTCGCGCTGATCCCCCGCCAGCAGCCAGTTGCGCGGGCTGGTGTCGAACAGGTTGCGGCCGATGCTGTAGTCCCGTGGCGCATTGCGCACTCCCAGCATGCTCTGCATCAGGGTCGGTACCAGATCCAGGTGGCTGCTCACCGGGCTCGTCGGCAGGGTATCGTTGCCCGGCCAGGCCAGCACGAACGGCACCTGCACCTGATAGGGCGAGTAGTTGGTGCCATAGCCCCAGCTGTTGTTTTGGGTCTCGTTGAACTCCTGACCATGGTTGGCGGTGACCACGACGATGGTTTGCTCACTGAGCCCCTGCTGTTGCAGCTTGGCCAGCATCTGTTCCAGCAACTGGTCGGTATAGAAGACCGCATTCTTGTAGCGGTTCTCCAGCTTCACCAGATTCTCGGCCTGATAGGCGGTGGCCGGGTTGAACTTGGTGAGCTCCGGCTGGAAGGGCCCCTTCACGTTGGCCGGCAGCTGGTAGTCACCCGGGCTCGACAGATAGACCAGCGAGAACCAGGGTCTGTCTGGCGAGCGCTTGGCAAGCCACTGCTGCCAGTCGCCGATGAGCTGGGTGTCGTCGGTCTGCTCGGAGACGAACACCTGCTTGCGCAGGCCGGAGAGAATGCTCTGGCGGTACTTCTGGGCATCTTCCAGCGCGCCGAACAGGCCGAACTGGTAGTCCTGGCGCAGCATCTCGTCGAACAGCACCGGCGGCGTCTTGTCGTTGCGAATGTCGTCGTAGTAGTGACCCGGCAGGCCGTAGAACAGGCTGAACATCCCCATCACATCGTCGTTGCCACCGCTCATGTGGTTGGCAAAGTTGAGGTGCTGATCCGCATAGCGCTGCAGATTGGGCATGTTGATGTTGTTGAGCATGTCGGCCCGCAGGGAGTCGACCACCACGATCAGCAGGTTCTTGTGGGTCAGCGGGGCGTTGACGCTGAGCGGACGCAGCGGGTAGCGCAAGCGGCTAGCATTGTCACCATCCTGCGACTCGGCCTTCTTCTCGTACTGATCCAGATCCAGCCAGCCGTGCTTGGCGAGGAAGCTCTTGGCGGTCATCGGGTAGGAGAGCGGGAAGTTGGCGCGCTGCATGGTGATGGGCTGATACAGGGTGGCATCGGCCCAGCTGTTGACCACGTGGGTCAGGATGAAGCAGACCAGCAGGGCCAGCCCCACCTGATTGCCGTACTGACGGCGCTTGCGCTTGTTGATCTTGCGCCAGACATAGGCCGACAGCAGCAGCTGCACCAGGAAGATGGTGGGCACCGCCACGAAGATGATGCTCCAGATCGAGCCCTCCTCGGTCTGAGCCTGATCCAGCAGCAACTGCCACACCTGGCCGTTGAGGTGGAACTTGAACAGCTGGAACACCTGGGTGTCGATGAGCAGCAGCACCAGCGCCAGGGTGGCGATGATGGCCGAGATGAAGCGCAGCGGCTTCTCTTTGGGCAGCACGAAACTCAGGGGGAAGATCGTCAACAGATAGGTGACAAAGCTCAGAAACGAGAAGTGACCGATCCAGCTGATGATGAGATAGGTCACGCCGAGCGTGGTCGACGGCCAGCTGATCGCCCCCAGGTAGCGGGTGGCAATCAGCATGGCCAGAATGATGTTGAAGAAGGAGAACCAATGCCCCCAGGTGATCAGGCGAGAAACATTATCACGATAGGGGTTGCCGGTTTCGACCATAGTGATCCATCTGCTTGAAAAACATCAAAGAATGCGAAGAGACTCAGTGAGCATCGTGGCGATGATCCACCGAGGCGGTGAGCGCCTGGATGTATTTTTCGGTGATCGCCTGACGCTGGGCCGGGGCCATGCCATTGATGATATTGGTGGTCAGGTTGCCGAGCACCATCAGACTCAGATCCACCGGCGCCTTGTGCTTCTCCAGGGCGGTGATCAGGTCGTTCATCAGGGCGTCAAACTGCTCGTTATTGTACTTTGATACGATGGGCATAATCTTGGGTTCATCTCGGTTCAAAGCGCCTTATAATACTTCACCCTTTCGGCTAACACTATGGCTTTGTGACATGAGTCTCGATATCGACAAGATCATTCTTCACTCCCTGCGCCAGGGCGGCGATGGTCAACCTCACGCCGACACCCGCAGCCAGCTTCTGCCTGCCGATGAGGCGGTACAGGGGCTGATGGCGGAGCTGCATCGCATTTACAACGGCAAGGGGGGCAAGGGCTTCGGCTTCTTTGCCGACCCCGAGGCCGCCGTCGCCGAGCTGGCGGAGGGGGAGAGCGTCCCCAAACAGCCTTCTCCGCTCTTTCGCATCGCCCTCGAACGGCTGCTCGGCGAACAGACCGACTTCGTCCCCTTCTCGGTCGAGATGACCCAACTGCTGGTCAAGCAGCTGGTGGAGCACGCCCTTGACGAGCAGGGGGTGCTGCTGTTTGCCAAATACAACTACGTGGGGGTGGATTATCTGATGATCGCCCTGCTGGAGGGCAAGGAGAGCGTCACCGTCAGCGAGGCGCTGGAGCTGCGTCACATCCAGTATCTGGATATCGGCAAATTGAATCTGGTGGCCCGCATCGATCTGACCGAATGGAAAACCCAGCCGGATTCGCGCCGTTATATCACCTTCAGCAAGGGTCGGGTCGGTCGCAAGCTGGGTGACTTTTTCATGGATCTACTGGGTGCCCGCGAGGGGATGGATGCCAAGATCCAGAATAAGGGGCTGCTGCAGGCGGTGGACGATTATTGCGACAGCCGCCAGCTCGAGCCAGCCGAGCGCAACGACTACAAGAAACAGGTCTTCAAATATTGCACCGAGCAGGCCAGCGCCGGTGAAGAGATCGAGATCAAGGAGCTGTCGGCGGAATTGCCGGGCGATGGCGATCTCGATTTTTACAGCTTCATCGGTCAGGAGTACGAGCTGGAAGATCGCTTCCCGGCCGACCGTTCGACCCTGCGCGGCTTGACCAAGTTCGTCGGCTCCGGTGGCGGCCTGACTTTGAGCTTCGAGCAGAAGCTGCTCAACAGCCGGGTGTTCTACGATCCCCAGACCGATACCCTGACCATCAAGGGGGTCCCGCCCAACCTCAAGGATCAGCTGCTGCGCCAGTCGTAATGTGATCTGCTTTCCAGTTTTGGCAAAAAGACACCGCACTTCGCTGCGGTGTCTTTTTATTTAACGGGGTAGGCAGCAGCGAAACCAACTCGGTGCTTTGTTAACAAATTAAACAGAATAATCCCCGTGAAAGGGTTTTCAGTGAGGTGAAAACCCTTTCATTCATGTTTTTTTATTTCTCTTTGGTAATTTAATTTCTTAATTTGGCGATAAATATGCCAATAAATAGCGATAACCCCCTGAAATAAGAAAATGTTTTCAGAACTTTCTGGAAGAAAATACGTAATTGCGTTTCAAAAATGCGAGTTGCGTCATGTGAGGCGGTAACGGCTTGGGATAATATTCATCTCGCACACAATGCTCTTACAGCGCGGAACTAATACAAGGAAAGGCTCATGAAAAAGAAATTGCTGTCATCCCTGATCGGTCTGGCTACTCTGGGCGTGGCTTGCTCTGCCACTGCCGCCATTGACGAAGGTCAACTGACCATCTGGATTAACGGTGACAAGGGATACAATGGTCTGGCCGAAGTAGGTAAGAAGTTTGAAGCCGAAACCGGCATCAAGGTGACGGTTGCGCACCCTGATCAGGTGGAAGTGAAATTCCAGCAAGCCGCTGCCACCGGCAACGGTCCGGACATCTTCTTCTGGGCTCACGACCGTTACGGTGAGTGGGTCAAGGCCGGTCTGCTGGTCCCCGTGACCCCGAATGCAGCCACCAAAGCCAAGTTTGAACAGTTCGCCTGGGATGCCATGACCGTCGATGGCAAGACCTACGGCTACCCGGTTGCCGTGGAAGCGGTCAGCCTGATTTACAACAAGGATCTGCTGCCGGAGCCGCCGAAGACCTTCGAAGAGATCGCCAAGATTGACGAGACCCTGAAGAAGAACGGCAAGCGCGCCATCATGTGGGCCTATGACACCCCCTATTTCAGCTACCCGCTGGTGGCTGCCAACGGTGGTTATGCCTTCAAGAAAACCGCTACCGGTTATGACGTGAAAGACACCGGCGTCGCCAACGCGGGTGCCAAGGCTGGTGTCGGCTACATCTCCGAGATGATCAAGTCCGGTCACCTGGAAAAAGGCATCGACTACGGTGTGATGGACGCCAAGTTCAACAAGGGCGAAGTGGCCATGATGATCAACGGTCCCTGGGCCTGGAGCAACCTGGACAAGAGCGGCATCAAGTACGGCGTAGCGCCGCTGCCGACCCTGAAGGGTAAACCGGCCAAGGCCTTCGTCGGCGTACTGGGTGCCACCATCAACGCCGCCAGCCCGAACAAGGATCTGGCCATCGAGTTCCTGGAAAACTACCTGCTGACCGACGCCGGTCTGGCACCGGTCAACGCCGACAAGCCGCTGGGCGCCGTGGCGCTGAAGTCCTTCCAGAAGACCCTGGAATCCGATCCGCACATCAAGGCAACCATGCAAAACGCCCAGAATGGCGAGCCGATGCCGTCCGTGCCTGAGATGAGCCGTTTCTGGTCCTCCTTCGAAACTGCCCTCAAGAACGTAACCTCCGGCCGTCAGAGCGTTGACGAAGCCCTGGATACCGCTGCCAAGCGTATCGTTCAGTAAGCACGCACTACCCGGGAGGCCGCAATGGCCTCCCACTCTCTCAAATCTCTCTTGGCGTTATAAAGGTTAATTGGCATGGAAGTAGTACCTTCTATTGAATCCTATGCCGGTCCGAAGGATAAGCACACCTGGCTTAAGTGGACCATTGCTGCTCTGGTAGCCATCCTCAACGGTTATGCAGCCGTGATGATGTACGCCAGCGGTGAGTGGGTATTCGCTCTGCTGGATCTGGTGGTGGTCTCCGTCGGTCTGTATGTCTTCATGAACAAGAAGACCTATGCCCACCGCTATATCTTCCCCGGTGTGGCCGGCATGGTTGTTTTTATCATCTTCCCTCTTGCCTACACGATCGGCATCGCCTTCACCAACTATTCGGGATCCAACCTGCTCTCCATCGAGCAGGCGCGGGATTACCATCTGAAAAAAACCTACAAGGTGGCGGGCGGTGAATTCGATTTCACCCTCTTGGGTGGTGAGAACAATCAGTTTCAGCTGCTGCTGAAACAGGACGACCAATCCTTTATCAGTCAACCCGTTACCCTGATGAGCAACAAGGCCCGTGAACTGGCTGTCCGCGAGGGCAGAGTCCATGAACCGGTGCAAGTTGTTCAACTGCAACACCTGGCAGGGGAGGCCGTGGACAAGGTGGCTCCCATCCGGGCCATCGTCGACCATCGCACCCACCTGAGCGCACTCGATCTGGTGCTGCCGGATGGCGGAACCCACCTGACCCTGAGCAGCCTGCGCAAGTTCGCCGCCCAGAAGCAGCAGTACACCCGTCTGCTGGACGGTGCCGTGCTCAAGTCCGGGGTGGTGATCAAAGACAGCAACCTGCTGCGTGACAACCAGAGCGGCGAGCTGATGCTGCCCAACGGCGACACCGGCTTCTATCAATACATCGACGAGCAGGGCCAGTTTGTCGGCAAGAGCGTAGCGCCAGGTTTCGTGGTGAGCGTGGGCTGGAAGAACTTCGCCCGCATCGTCACCGATCCGGGTATCCAGGCACCGTTCCTGCAGATCTTCATCTGGACCGTGATTTTCTCCGCCTGTTCGGTGGGCTTCACCCTGGCCATCGGCATGGTGCTGGCCTGTCTGGTGCAGTGGGAGTCCCTCAAGGGGCGCGGCTTCTACCGGGTCATGCTGATCCTGCCCTATGCCATCCCGGCGTTCATCTCCATCCTGGTGTTCAAGGGCTTGTTCAACCAGAACTTCGGTGAGATCAACCTGTTCCTGGAAGCGGCGTTCGGCATCAAGCCGGACTGGTATACCAACCCCTTCCTGGCCAAGGTGATGATCCTCATCGTCAACACCTGGCTTGGCTACCCCTACATGATGATCCTCTGCATGGGCCTGCTCAAAGCCATTCCGGAAGATCTCTATGAAGCGTCCGCCATGGACGGTGCCGGTCCGGTGCAGAACTTCTTCAAGATCACAGTGCCGCTCTTGATGAAGCCGCTGACGCCGCTGTTGATTGCCTCGTTCGCGTTCAACTTCAACAACTTCGTGCTCATCCAGTTGTTGACCAACGGCGCGCCGGACATCATAGGCGCCAGCACCCCGGCCGGTACCACCGACCTGCTGGTGAGCTACACCTACCGGATCGCGTTCCAGGGCTCGGGTGGTCAGGACTACGGTCTGGCCAGTGCCATCGCCACCGCCATCTTCCTCATCGTGGGTGCGCTGGCCTTGCTCAACCTGAAATTGTCCAAAGCCGACAAGCAACTGTAAGGAGGCTTCAACATGGCAATCGTACAACCCAAATCAGTCAAATACCGGGTGTGGGCAACCCACCTGGTGATGTGGGGCTTCCTGGCACTGATCATCTTCCCGCTGATCATGGTCATCGCCATCTCGTTTAGAAACGGCAACTTCGCGGTAGGGGAGATCATCCCCTCCAACCCGACCCTGGATCACTGGAAGCTGGCGCTGGGCATGTCCATCACCAACGCCGACGGCAGCATCACGCCGCCGCCGTTCCCGGTGCTGACCTGGTTGTGGAACTCCATCAAGATCGCGGGCATCACCGCCCTGATGATCGTGGTGCTCTCCACCACCTGTGCCTACGCCTTTGCCCGCCTGCGTTTCCGTGGCAAGTCCACCATCCTGCAGGGCATGCTGATTTTCCAGATGTTCCCGGCGGTGCTGGCACTGGTGGCCATCTATGCGCTCTTCAACAAGATTGGTGACTACATCCCCTGGCTGGGTCTCAACACCCACGGCGGCCTGATCCTGGCCTACATGGGCGGCATCGCCCTGCACGTCTGGACCATCAAGGGCTACTTCGAGACCATCGACTCCTCCCTGGAGGAGGCGGCGGCCATCGACGGTGCCACCCCGTGGCAGGCATTCCGCCTGATCCTGCTGCCGCTGTCGGTACCCATCCTGGCGGTGGTGTTCATCCTGGCCTTCATCGGTTCCATCACCGAGGTGCCCATGGCCTCCATCCTGCTGCAGGATGTGAACAATCTGACCCTGGCGGTCGGGGCTCAGCAGTACCTCTATCCGCAGAACTACCTGTGGGGCGACTTTGCCGCAGCCGCCGTGCTGTCGGGCTTCCCCATCACAGTGGTGTTCCTGCTCGCACAGCGCTGGTTGGTAGGTGGTCTCACTGCCGGCGGCGTGAAAGGTTAAGGTTCATGGCCGGGGGAGCCGACTCCCCCCGCCATCACGATTTGCAAAGATTCAAGAGCGGAGCTCGACATGGCTGAAGTAGTACTCAACAACGTTCGCAAAAATTACGACCCGGCTGTTCACAAGGACACCCTGCGCAATATCAACCTGGCCATCAAGGAAGGGGAGTTCATCGTCTTCGTCGGTCCGTCCGGTTGCGGCAAGTCCACCCTGCTGCGGATGATCGCAGGTCTGGAAGACATCACCAGCGGCGAGCTGACCATCGGCGGTCGTTACATGAACGACGTGCCGCCGGTAGAGCGCAACGTGGGCATGGTGTTCCAGTCCTACGCCCTCTATCCGCACATGAACATCTACGAGAACATGGCCTTCGGCCTCAAGCTCAAGAAGATGGACAAGGAGAACATCCACAAGCGGGTGATGCGCGCCGCCGAGATCCTGGGTCTCGAGCCGCTGCTGGACCGCAAGCCCAAGGCACTCTCCGGCGGTCAGCGCCAGCGGGTCGCCATCGGTCGCTCCATCGTCCAGCAGCCGCAGGTGTTCCTGTTTGACGAACCCCTATCCAACCTGGATGCCGCCCTGCGGGTCAAGATGCGCATCGAGATTGCCAAGCTGCACAAGGAGCTCAACTCCACCATCATCTACGTGACCCACGACCAGGTGGAGGCCATGACCCTGGCCAACCGCATCGTGGTGCTGAGCCCGCTCAAGGGCGAGGCGACCACCAACCTGGAGCAGTTCGGCACCCCGCTCGAGCTCTACCACAACCCGGACAACAAGTTCGTGGCCGGCTTCATCGGCTCTCCCAAGATGAACTTCCTGGCTGGCGAGCTGGTGGAGATTGGCGAGCAGGAGTGCGTGGTCAAGCTGACCACCGGCGATACCGTGCGTGCCCGGGTTGATGCCCGCAGCGGCGCGGTCGGCGACAAGGTGGAGCTGGGCATTCGTCCCGAGCACCTGGTGCCGCTGGATCACCCCCATGCCGACAGCAAGGTGAGCGGGGTGGTACAGGTGGCTGAACACCTGGGGGCCGAATCCTTCGTCTACATGGACGTTGCAGGCCACGACTTCACCGTCAAGGCCAGCTCCGACGTGGACGTGGCCACCGGTCAGCAGTACAGCGTCGGCATTCCGGCCGAAGCCTGCTACCTGTTCGATGCCAAGGAGCAAGCCTTCCCGCGCACGGCCAAATACATCCGCACCTGACCAGGGGCGGCTGCCGAGGTTTTCCTTTCTTTAGATTCAATGCCTTTTTGCCGGTCGCAAGACCGGCTTTTTATTGCCTGCCGTTTGGCGAGAACGGCAGGCGAGGTGGCAAGGCTCAGCCCTCGAGTGCGGCGGTAATGTCGGGCACGAAGTGCTGGTTGGCCAGCGGCGGGCGCTCATACCCCTCGGTGTTGATGGGGGGCAGGGTGATGGGCTCGTAGTGGATCGCCTCATAGGGGACCTTGCCCAGCAGGTGGGAGATGCAGTTGAGGCGGGCGCGGCGCTTGTCGTCCGCCTCCACCACGAACCAGGGGCAATCCTCGGTGTCGGTGTAGGTGAACATGTCGTCCTTGGCGCGGGAGTACTCCACCCAGCGCGAGCGGGACTGCAGGTCCATAGGGCTGAACTTCCAGCGCTTGATGGGGGTGTTGATCCGCTCCTTGAACCGTTTTTCCTGCTCCTCGTCGCTGACCGAGAACCAGTATTTGATCACCGTGATGCCAGAGCGGATCAGCATCCGCTCGAACTCGGGGCAGGCCCGCAGAAACTCGCGATACTCGTTGTCGCTGCAAAAGCCCATCACTCGCTCGACCCCGGCCCGGTTGTACCAGGAGCGGTCGAACAGCACCATCTCGCCGGCGGCGGGCAGGTGGGCCACATAGCGCTGAAAGTACCACTGGGAGCGCTCGCGATCCGAGGGGGCGGGCAGCGCCGTGACCCGGCAGACCCGGGGGTTGAGGGGCTCGGTGATCGCCTTGATGACGCCCCCCTTGCCGGCGGCGTCGCGGCCCTCGAACAGCACCACCACTTTGAGCCCCTCCTGCTTGACCCACTCCTGCAGCTTGACCAGCTCCTCCTGCAGATGGGCGAGGTGGTGTTCGTAGGTTTTCTTGTCCAGGCGCGGGCGTTTCTTGCTCTTGTCCTTCGGCATGTTCTTCTCCTTATTGACACTTTTCCAGATTGCACCAGGCAGGCGTCACTGCCAAGAGGGTCGTGCTACACTGCCGCCCCGTCAATAGTCGGCACCAGAAACAGGAGAAAACATGAAGCAATTTATGGAGATCGCGGGCCGCCAAATGGCCTATCTGGACGAGGGGCAGGGCCCGGTACTGTTGTTTGGTCACAGCTACCTGTGGGACAGCGCCATGTGGGCGCCGCAAGTCGAGGCCCTCAAGGGGCAGTATCGCTGCATCGTGCCCGAGCTGTGGGGCCACGGCGATTCCGACGCGCTGCCCGAAGGGGCCTGCACCCTGGCGACCCTGGCACGCGATCATCTGGCGCTGCTCGATGCGCTCGGCATCGATGAGTTCGTGCTGGTGGGGCTCTCCATCGGCGGCATGTGGGGCGTCGAGCTGGCACGCATGGCTCCCGCGCGCCTCAAGGGCCTGGTGCTGATGGACAGCTTTGTCGGTCTTGAGCCGCAGATCACCTGCGAGCGCTACCTCGGCATGCTGGCGATGATCGAGCAGCTTGGCACCATCCCGGCCCCCATCGTCGAGCAGGTGGCGCCGCTGTTCTTTGCCGACCAGCCGGATGCCGACCTGATGAGCGGTTTCAAGGCGCGCCTCGCCGCCTGGCCGGCCGACAAGGTGGCCGCCATGGTGGCGGTGGGCCGCAGCTTCGTGACCCGCGAGGATCGCATCGAGTGGCTGGAAGCGATCAGCGTGCCTGCGCTGGTGATGACCGGCAGTCAGGACAAGGCGCGGCCGGTGCTGGAAGGCTATCTGATGGCCGAGGTGCTGGGTTGCCCGTTCAAAGAGGTCCCGGCGGCTGGCCACATCGCCTCGCTGGAGAACCCCGCCTTCGTCAATGAGCAGCTCGGCGCGTTTCTGGCTGCGCTCTAAGGCGTGCGCCGCAGATGAAAAAGGGAGCCGAGGGCTCCCTTTTGTTTGTTCGTATTTCACGGCGAATCACAGTTACCAGATATAGCCGAGGGCAAATCCTGCATAGAGTTCGCTATCATGCTGGACGATGGGGCTGCTTTTAATATCCCGATCATACAATTCGTAGTTCATGGCAAACATGCCAATCCAGTTGGGGCTGAAGCGATAGCTGGTGATGAGCGCCGCCATGGGGGAGAGGGTTGAGCCCGTATCCCAGGCCGGGCGCTGGGCGGTGGCCTCGCTTTCGGAGATGCCGCCGAAGTAGTAGTTGGCCATCTTGTCGCT
Organism: Aeromonas sp. 1805; assembly: GCF_013085525.1. Classification (NCBI taxonomy): domain Bacteria; kingdom Pseudomonadati; phylum Pseudomonadota; class Gammaproteobacteria; order Aeromonadales; family Aeromonadaceae; genus Aeromonas; species Aeromonas sp. 1805. The sequence continues at coordinate 3,355,689 of NZ_CP038515.1, forward strand.
GCGCAGCATCAGCCCCATCCCCGGCATGATCAGCAGGTTGTCGCGCTGGATGGGGAAGTCGGCCCACAGCAGTAGCTCCTGACCCTTGCTGCGGCCGGTGATGTCGCTGTTGGCCCGCACGGTCAGCAGGGCGTAGGGAGTGATGATGTTGCCACCGATCCCGCCTTCCAGCTGCCATTTGCGCTGTTCCATGCCGATGAAGGCGGGCGACTCCTCGGGATCCAGATTGCCAAAACGCACCCGGCCATAGCCATACAGGGCGACATGTTCGTCCTTGTGGAAGTAGTAACGCGCCCGATCGCCGAGAAACATGAACTGCTTGCCGAAGTAGATAAAGCCCGGGATGGCGTAGGTGGCATTATCCTGCGCCTCATAGCGAGCTTGTCCCCCGATGAGCGCCGCACCGGCGACAAAGCCTTGTGGCACCGGGCTGGTGGGACTGTCGCTGGTGAGCAGATCCATGGCGCCAAGGTCGATATCGGCACGGGCGGGCATGGCGGCCGCGAGGAGCAGGGCCGTCAGCCCTGCTGCTCTGATTTGACGCAAAAAGGTCATGGACACTCCGTTGTCACGATTGCATGGGAAGTTGGTTATTTCGCGGCGCTCGGCAGATCTTCACGTTTTGGCCAGGCGTTGAGCACCGCCTTGACCAGGGTGGCGAGGGGAATGGCGAAGAAGACCCCCCAGAATCCCCACAGGCCGCCGAACACCAGCACGGCGATGATGATGGCCACCGGATGGAGGTTGAGCGCCTCGGAGAAGAGGATGGGCTCCAGCACGTTGCCGGTGAGCACCTGAATAACGGTGTAGACCACCATCAGCCAGGTGAACTCCGGGGTCAGTCCCCACTGGAACAGGGCCACCATGGCCACCGGTACCGTCACTGCGGCGGCGCCTATGTAGGGGATCAGCACCGAGAAGCCGACCGCCACCGCCAGCAGCACCGAGTAGCGCAGCCCCAGCATGGCGAAGGCCACATAGCTGATCACCCCGACGATCAGGATTTCGATGACCTTGCCGCGGATGTAGTTGAGGATCTGCTCGTTCATCTCCACCCAGACCCGGTTGACCAGGGTGCGGTTGCGTGGCAGGAAGCGGCGCAGTCCGCCCATCAGGATCTGCTTGTCCTTGAGCATGAAGAACACCATCAGCGGCACCAGGATGGCGTAGATGAGGATGGCCACCACGTTGATGAGGGAGCTGAGGGAGGCGCTCACCAGCTGCTCGCCCCCGGTCAGGATGCGCTGGCGGATGTTGTCGATGATGGTCTCCACCAGGGTGACGTTGATGAGCTCGGGATACTGCTCCGGCAGGGTGCGCACATAGTCCTGGGCATGGGAGAGCATGGCCGGGGACTCCTTGGCGAGGTTCAGCCCCTGGCTCGCCAGGGTCGGGATGAGCCCGAGGAACGCCATGGCGGTGAGGGCGATGAACAACAGCAGGATGAGACTGGTGGCCAGGGTACGCGAGAGCCCGGCCCGCTGCAGCCGGCTCACCGGCCACTCCAGCAGGTAGGCCATCACCAGCGCCACCAGCAGCGGCGCCAAGAGATCACCGAACAACCAGAGCACGGCGAAACAGGCCACCAGCAGCAGAAACAGGGTGACGGCATCGGGATCGGAGAAACGGGTCTGATACCAGCGCTTGATGACTTCTAACATGGCGACATCCTTAGGTTACTGGGGCTTGCCGTGGTGCTTTGCCCCGACCACCAACTGCAAAGAGAGGGTATTGTCTGGCGCCTCCTGCAACGTGAAGGCATGACCCTGGCGTTGCAGATAGGCGGGAATGTCCTGCCGGGAGCCGGCATCGGCCAGCCGGATGGACAGGGATTGACCGGCGTTGGCCTGACGCAGCCAGAGCTTGAGCCGGATCAGCGGCTCGGGGCAGCGCCAGGGGGTCAGGTCGAGGTATTCCATGGAGGCTCCATCGCGCGTGAGGCGGCTATTATGGCCGTGATGAGAGCGCGAAACAACGCTTGTAGCCCTTGATGGGCAAGGGTATTCTGCCGGTGTCCCGGTAGGGTCTGATTGGAGATAGAGATAACGTGGCACGCTTTTCCCCCCTGATGGCATCGCTCCCCCTGCTGGCTTCCCTGATGGGTGCCACTTTCCATGCTCAGGCCAACAACCAGCTTCCCGACATCGGCACCGCCGGGGTGGCCGCCCTGCCCATCGAGCAGGAGGTGCGCTACGGCAACGCCTTCATGCGTTTTGCCCGGGCCGGCTTGCCGATCATCGATGATCCCGTCTTGAGCCAGTACATCGACGATCTGGGCCAGCGGCTGCTCTCCAACGCCGATGGTGTGCGTTTCCCGTTCACCTTCTTCCTCATCAACGACCCCAGCATCAACGCGGCCGCCTTCCTCGGCGGGCGGGTCAAGGTGCACACCGGCCTGTTTCTCTATGCCGACAGCGAGAGCGAACTCGCCTCGGTACTGGCGCACGAAATCACCCACGTGACCCAGCGCCACATCGCCCGCTACATGGAAGCGCAGGCGAGCAGCTCCGCCATGACCCTGGCCGGGCTGGTGGGATCCATCGCGCTGGCGGTGATCAACCCCACCGCGGGCATCGCCGCGCTGCAGACCACGCTCGGTCTCTCCATGCAGTCGGCCATCAACTACACCCGCGACAACGAATACGAAGCGGACCGGATCGGCATGAAGACCCTCTACGACGCCGGCTTCGATCCCATGGGCATGGCCAACTTCTTCCAGAAGCTGGCGGCCGAGTACCGCTACGCCAGCAAGCCGCCTGAGATGCTGCTGACTCACCCGCTGCCGGAGACCCGGATCAGCGAGGCGCGCGCCCGGGCGGGCAGCTATGGCCGTCGGGATCTGCCGCCGAGCCTCGACTTCTGGCTGGCCAAGGTGCGCATCCAGGTGCGTTTTGGCACCGAGAGCCCGCAGGCCCTGCTCACCTATTTTGACAACCGCCTGCAGAAGGGGGACTACCCGCTCAAGGATGCGGCCACCTACGGCAAGGCGCTGGCGCTGCTGCAGCTCAAGCGCACCGACGAGGCCGACGCCCTGATGCAGGAGCTGGCGACTCGCCACCCGGAAGATCTGTTCGTGGTGGATGCCCTCACCGACATCGACCTGGCCAAGGGGCGCAGCGCCCAGGCCATCGCCCGGCTCGAGAAGTTCCGCACCCGGATGCCGGACAACGAGGTGGTGGTGGTGAACCTCGGCAACGCCTATCTGGAAGGGGGCAACTACAAGAAGTCCATCGCCATCCTCGACCCCTATGCTCGCGAGCACGAAGAGAACAACCTGGCCTGGAGCCTGCTCTCCGATGCCTATCGCAAGGCGGGCAGGATGACCGATCTGCACATGGCACGGGCCGAGATGCTCTCCCTGCGCGGTGACTACCAGGCGGCCATCGACGAGCTGATCGTGGCGCGCGGCACCACCAACGACAAGTTGACCCTGGCCAGGCTGGAGGCGCGCATCACCGAGCTGGAGCGGGCCAAGAAGGATCTCGACAGCCTCAAGGGCTGACGGGCCAGTGGCTCTCACCCACAACAAGGGCGCACCTCGGTGCGCCCTTGTTGTTTTATGATGGCGAAGAGAATGGCGGGAACGCCAGCCGGCTGGCGCCGCTACCAGCGGCGTTGGCGTCAGTGGCCAATCGACTTGACGGGTGCCCTGAGGGCTTCGAGTCGCGATGGGTTGAGCTCGCCCACCAGGGTCTGCTGGAGCTTGCCCTCACCATCGAGCAGATAGCTGGTGGGCAGCCCGGCGGGGTGGGGGAAGGGGAGGCTCGCCTCCTGCCGGGCGATGAGCAGCGGCACCTTGATGTGGTACTGCCCGGCCAGTTTGGCGAGCTCGGCCGGGGTGGCCGGGTCGTAGTTGACCATCACCACGGTGATCTGCCCCTCATGAGTCAGCGCCTCCAGCAGCGGTATCTCACGCAGGCAGGGGGCACACCAGGGGGCGAAGTAGTTGACCAACAGCGGCTTGCCGGCAAAGTCGGCCAGGACCACCGGCTGGTTCTGGCTGTCGGTGAACGGAGGGGGCGGGCTGCAGGCCGTCAGCAGGCCGGCCACAATCAGCCAACAAATTCGTTTCAATTCCTGCACTCTCGCGCTTACCCTGACCATCAGTTTCCCCTACAATAGCGCCGTTTCTTGTCCCATCTTGCGATTAATCAGGGAGTTATCATGAGCGAGACCCAAATCTACCACAATCCGCGCTGCTCCAAGAGCCGTGAAACCCTGGCCTTGCTGGAACAGCACGGGATCGCACCGGATGTGGTGCTCTATCTGGAGCAGGCCCCGAGCGAGGTAGAGATCCGCACCCTGCTGAGCCAGCTGGGGTTCAGCGATCCGCGTCAGCTGATGCGCACCAAGGAAGATCTCTACAAGGAGCTGGGGCTTGGCGAGGTGAGCGGCGATGATCTCATTCGCGCCATGCGCCAGTATCCCAAGCTCATCGAGCGGCCCATCGTCATCAAGAACGGTCAGGCCCGCATCGGTCGTCCGCCCGAGCAGGTGCTGGAGATCCTCAAGTGAGCACCCGCTTCGCCCGCCTGCTGACCCTGGTCGGCTTCTTCGGCCTGCTGGGCTGGGTCATCCTCTGGCATCTGTGGCTCTCGCCCCACCCGGATCTCAACCCCTGGTTGCTGCCGGTGATCTGGACGGTGCCGCTGCTGTTCCCGCTCAAGGGGATCGTGCAGGGCAACCCCTACACCCACGCCTGGGGCAACTTCGTGCTGATGCCTTACTTCCTGCACGCCCTGACCCTGATCACCACGGATGAGGGGGAGCGGTGGCTGGCGGTGGTGGAGCTGGTGTTCACCGTGCTCGCCTTTATCGGCACCATCTATTACGCCCGCCTGCGCGGCCGCGAGCTGGGCCTGAGCATTCGCAAGAAGAAGGGTGAGCCTTCGGCGCAGGATCACTGAGGCTCGCGTCAGCGCGCCTGCCCTGTGCAAACCGGACCTGGAGTCCGGTTTTTTTATGGATGCGCTGCCCTGGCATGACACGACCGGGGTTGACGTGACAGCGGGTGGGTTAAAATCTTGCTGGCAGCGCAGATGTCCGCTGTATCTCGCTGATCTTGCAGCAACTATGTCGACCTGATCACATCTTGGCCGCCGCGAGGTGGGAGGGGGGTGGGCGGCTGACTATCCTCATTAAGCTCCCATACAGCGGCCGCCGTTAGCCTGTCGTTTTCACCAGCCTGAGTGATGCACCCTATGAAACGCCAATCCCGCCCCCTGTTCCAGAAAACCCTGTTGGCCTTGACCATGGCCCTGTCGGTCAGCTCGCTGGCCGATGCCTGCACCCGCGCCGTTTATCAGGGCGACGGCGGTCTGGTGGTGACCGGCCGCACCATGGACTGGCGCGCCGCCATGCCGACCAACCTCTGGGCCTTGCCGCGCGGCATCGAACGGAGCGGGGCGGCCGGGCCGCACTCCATGACGTGGAACGCGCGCTATGGCTCCCTGGTCGCTGCGGGGTTTGACGCGGGCACCGCCGATGGCATGAACGAAAAGGGGCTGGTGGCCAACCTGCTCTATCTGACCGAGTCCGAGTATGTGACTCCGAGCGACAAGGATCCGCGCAAGACGCTCTCCATCTCCCTCTGGGCCCAGTATGTGCTGGACAATTTTGCCACCGTCAGCGAGGCGGTCGCCGCCCTGTCGAAGGACGAGTTCTATGTGGTGACCACCCTGACGCCCGATGGCAAGCCGGGCCAGCTGCACCTCTCCATCTCGGATGCCAGCGGTGACTCTGCCATTTTCCAGTACGTGGATGGCAAGTTGCAGATCCACCATGACCCCAGCTATCAAGTGATGACCAACTCCCCCGTGTTCGACAAGCAGCTGGCACTCAACGAGTACTGGGAGGAGATAGGCGGGCTCACCATGCTGCCGGGCACCAACCGGTCGGCGGATCGTTTCGCCCGGGCCTCTTTTTATATCAAGACCTTGCCCAAGACAGATCAGGCCAATGAGGCCGTGGCCGGTGTGATGAGCGTGATGCGCAACGTCTCGGTGCCCATGGGGATCAGCACCCCGGATCAACCCAACATCTCCACCACCCTGTGGCGCAGCGTGTCGGATCAACAGCATCGCCGCTACTTCTTCGAGCTGACCCATCTGCCCAACACCTTCTGGGTGAGCATGGATCAGCTGGACTTGAGTGCGGGCGCCCCGGTCAAGAAACTCCCGCTGACCGAGCGTCAGCTCTATGCGGGGGAAACGGCGGACAAGTTTGTGCCCGCCAAGGCGTTCACCTTCCTGCCAGCCACGCCAGGGGCCTGATGAAGAGCCCAGAGAAGGCCCCTCACGGGGCCTTTTTTATGGCCGCAAGCCGGCGTGGCCGCCGGTCTCGCGATAGTGGACCAACTGCTGCACGCTATGGCTCATCAGTTGGGGGTAGAAGCGCAGAAAGCCCGCCTCGCATTCATGCCATTGCACCTCCTTGAGGGTGAGCAGCGCATCGCCGAGCGGCAGGGGGCGGCGCAGCCGGCGGCCGATGCCGTTGAGGGCCTGCGCCAGCCCCTCTTTGTGCTGATAGGAGGCGATCCAGTCCTGCTCCGCCATCCGTCTGAGGGGCAGCGGCAACCCATCCGGGAGGCTGTATGCATCCACCAGCAGGTGCCGGTAACTCTGCTGCAGGAAACGGGGCAGGGCCTCGTCATGAAACTGCGGCCAGTGCAGGCTGAGCCAGTGGTCGTAGAGCATGTCCACCAGGATGCCGCCAAAGCGGCGCCAGGGGGCCTCGAAGCAGGCCACTGCCGCCCTGTGTTCGGGGTGACTGTCGGTAAAGGCGTCTATCTTGCGGTGCAGCCAGATCCCCTCGTCGAGTTCGGTGCCGAGCGTGCTCGGCAGGGCACCCTTGACGAAATCCCCCAGCAGATTGCCGGTGAGGGAGCTGTGGGTATGGGCTGCCAGATGCAGGTGAGCGAGATAGTTCATGAAGTGTGACGTCAGCCAGGGGGATTGTCGCTGAGCCTAGCGGATCCGGCGGCCCTTGCCTACGGGAACGGGCGCTTGACCGTGAGGAAGTGCTTCCCTCCATGACCGCCGCCTGGGTAGAGTGCAGCATGGCTGGCGCTTTGTGGCGCCCATCATCATCACGAGGAGCATGCACATGTTGACCCTGATCGAGGGCGCCGAACTCTATGGCCCGACTGCGCAGGGCCGCCAGGATCTGTTGGTGGCCGATGGCCGCATCGCCTGGCTCGGCCGGGGCTTGTCAGTCCCCGCCGACTGGCCGCTGACGCGGGTGGACGGCCGCGGCCGCTATCTGGTGCCCGGGCTGGTGGATCCGCTGGCCCACATCACCGGCGGTGGCGGCGAGGGGGGCTTTGGTTTTCGCACGCCGGAGCTGGCGGCAAGAGAGGCGCTGAGCGCAGGGGTCACCACCCTGGTGGCGGCGCTCGGTACCGACAGCCTGACCCGCAGCCCGGCTCAGGTGCTCGGCAAGGTGCGCGAGTTTCGCGCCGCCGGGGTGAGCGCCTTCATGTATACCGGCTCCTACCATCTGCCGGTCAAGACCCTCACCGGCACGGTGGAGTCCGACATCATGCTCATTCCCGAGGTGCTGGGGGTGGGGGAGGTGGCCATCAGCGATCACAGATCCAGTGCGCCAACCCACGACGAGCTGGCACGGCTGGTGAGCGAGGCGCGGGTGGCCGGGCTGCTCGCCGGCAAGAGCGGGGTCAGCTTCTTTCATCTGGGGGACGGGCGCGGGGCGCTGGCGCCGCTGCGGGCTTTGCGCGATGGCACCGACATCCCGCTGCGTCAGCTCTATCCCACCCACTGCAATCGCAACCCCTGGCTGTTTGCCGAGGCCATCGAGTGGGGGCGGGCCGGCGGCTGGGTCGATCTCACCACCTCGAGCTTTCCGGACTTGCTGGACGATGGCGAGCGGCTGGCAGCCGACGCCCTGGTGGAGCTGCTGGCGGCCGGGGTACCCGCCGATCGCATCAGCTTCAGCTCGGACGCCAACGCCAGCTTGCCGCGCTTCGATGGCGAGGGGCGTCTCATCGAGCTGCGCTGCGGCCAGATAGACAGCCTGTGGCAGGCGCTGGTGGAGGCTTGTGGCAAGGGGGTCGCGCTGGAGGTGGCGCTGGCAGTAGTGACGGCCAATCCGGCCAGGGCACTGGGGCTGGCGACCAAGGGCACGCTGGCGGTGGGGCAGGATGCGGATCTGCTGCTGATCGACCCCGATACGCTTACCATCGAGCGGGTGATGAGCGGCGGTTGCTGGCGCACCTGAAGGCTGCGAGTTGACGGGGAGCCTGTTACACCCGGTTCCCCTCTTTTAAACGACAAGCCCGGCAGCAGTGCCGGGCTTGTCGTTGTTGGCGATGGGTGGCTCAGGGGCAATCAGATGGCGAGGAAGCCCAGGATCAGGATCGGGCCGAGCAGGCTCAGGATAAAGCCGGAGACGATGGCCACCGGTACCACCTGGATGCCGCCGGATTTCTGGATGACCGGCAGGGTGAAGTCCAGCGCCGTGGCGCCGCCATAGCCGATGGCGGCGGAGGGGTGGCGGCGCATCAGCATCGGAATGATCAGGATGGCGATGAGCTCGCGGCCCAGATCGTTGATGAAGGCGGCGGAGCCCAGTACCGGCCCCAGCTTGTCGGCCACCAGGATGCCGGAGAGCGAATACCAGCCGAAGCTGGAACTGAGGGCCAGGCCGTGGGTCAGCGGCATGTCGAGCAGCTGGGCGGCCAGCAGGCTGCCCAGCCAGCTGCTGAGGATGACGGTGACGGCGATCTTCATGCCCCAGGGGTTGAGCAGGATCTGGCGCAGCCGCATGCCAGAGTTGCGCATCTGCACCCCGATGAGAAACAGCAACAACATCAGCGCCCACTCGCTCCATTTGTCGATGGGCAGGGCGCGCAGGTCGACCAGCAGCCCCAGCAAGATGCCGCCCAGCACCACGAAACAGAGCTGCAGAGACTCCCACAGCAGGTGCAGCTTGCTCGGCATCTGGCCGTCGCTGGCCTCGTGGGTGGGGGGCGAGCGCCTGTCCAGCCACCAGAGGGCCAGCAGGTTGCACAGGGTAATGGCGGCGAGCATCACCCCGGCCACCTTGAAGATCACCGCCAGATTGCTGCCGAGGTTCTCCACGTAGGCGAGCCCCAGCCCCATCAGGAACAAAATGAGATAGACCATCTTGCCCAGCGATTGATTGACCAGCTTGATCAAACGGGCAGAAGAGAGGGGTACCAGATAGCCGATTACCAGCGGCAGCAGGATCAGCAACACATTGAGCAACATCGGGGCCTCGATCACAAAAACTGACAAAAATGACACCTTATCATCACTTATTGGGCCTGTGTCACATATTTGTGTGTTTGCCTGCTCCATCCGGAGCTTTTTTATCAATATGTTATGTTTTTGGGTGCGAAAGGAGGCCCGCTGTTGGGGCGCCGGCCCATTCTGGTGCAGCCAGAACGGGGTCTGACAGGCCCATTTTTCAACAGGATGCGTGTACTGCATGGTTGAATAAAGTCAATCTGGGTGGCTTGCGGCCAAAACGTAGGAATCTTCTTGCCAGCCTTGCGCTGGGGGTATAAAAAGGCGGTGTTGTCAGGCAGGGGTGGTTAGCGTTTTATGCAGACAAAGTGCTGAAAAATACCTGTTTGGCCAATAAAAATACAGACAAAACACCAAAGACCTCGGTTCTGTATTGTTTTTTAACTATCTGAGTGATATTTTCGCTGAAGGTTGCCATCGGTTAACTTTTTGTTAAATAAGCGATGGCGTGAGTCACGCCCCAGCGGCGTCTAGGGACAGACAAGGTTGTAATGGATGAGCGACGTTGCCGCACTGGAAGTTCGTGATCTGCACAAGTATTTCGGCACCCACGAAGTGCTCAAGGGCATCGATATGACCGCCCACAAGGGGGATGTCATCTCCCTTATCGGCTCCTCCGGTTCGGGGAAGTCGACCTTTCTTCGCTGTATCAATCTGCTGGAAACACCCTCTTCCGGCACGGTTTCCCTCCATGGCGAACTTATTCGCATGAAAACCAACCGGGCCGGTGAACGGTTGCCGGAGGACGTGCGCCAGGTGGAGCGCATTCGCAGCCGCTTGGCCATGGTGTTTCAAAGCTTCAATCTCTGGTCCCACATGACCATCATGCAGAACATCATCGAGGTGCCGATCCAGGTGCTCAAGGTGCCCCGCGCCGAGGCGATGGCCAAGGCGGAACACCTGCTCAACCGGGTGGGTCTGTGGGAGCGGCGCGACTACTACCCAGGTCACCTCTCCGGCGGCCAGCAGCAGCGGGCGGCCATTGCCCGGGCGCTGGCGGTGGAGCCCGAGGTGATGCTGTTTGACGAACCCACCTCGGCGCTCGATCCCGAGCTGGTGGGCGAAGTGCTCGGCCTGATGCGCGAGCTGGCCGAAGAGGGGCGCACCATGCTGGTGGTGACCCATGAGATGTCGTTTGCCCGCGATGTGTCGAACAAGGTAATGTTTTTGCATCAGGGCCGTGTGGAGGAGGAGGGCAATCCCAAGGAGATCTTCGCCCATCCCAAGTCCGAACGGTTCAAGCAATTCATCTCCTCCATCTATTGATGGCCGGGGCTGATCCCCAATAATCTGCAATTGCAACAGTCGATGATTTTATCAAGGAGAGATACATGAACAAGCTGATGCTGGCGACCGCCATAGTCACTGCCCTGTCTTCCGGCAGCCTGATGGCCAAGGAGTGGAAAGAGGTGCGGATCGGGGTGGAAGGTGCCTATCCCCCCTTCTCCTGGACCGAGCCGAGCGGCGAGGTGAAAGGTTTCGACATCGACATCGCCAACGCCCTGTGCGAGGAGATGAAGGTGAAGTGCACCCTGATCAAACAGGACTGGGACGGCATCATTCCGGCGCTGCTGTCGCGCAAGTATGACGCCATCATCGCCACCATGGACATCACCGAAGAGCGCAAGAAGAAGGTGGACTTCACCCAGAAGTACCAGCACATTCCGGCCCGCTTCGCCGCCAAGAAGGGCACCGAGATCAAGCTCGACAAGGAGTTCATGAGTGGCAAGACAGTGGCCGTGCAGCGCGCCACCTCCATGGACACCTACATCACCGACAACTTCCCCAACGCCACCATCAAGCGTTATGGCACTGCAGACGAGGCCTATCTCGATCTGAAATCCGGCCGGGTTGACTACGTGATGGCCGACTCCGCCGCCATCAGCGACGGCCTGCTCAAGAAAGAGGGTGGCGATGCGTTCGAGTTCATCGGCCCGAAACTGACCGATCCCAAGTGGTTTGGCGAGGGTGCCGGCATCGCGGTGCGCAAGGCCGACAAGGATCTGAAAGAGAAATTCAACGCCGCCATCCTGGCGCTGCGTGCCAACGGCAAGTACAAGGCGATCAACGACAAGTACTTCGACTTCGACGTGTACGGCGAGTAACCCCGAAGGCGCGCTACCCCGGTAGCCGCCGGCGCAATTGCGGCGAATCATCACGACAGGTTGACCCTAGTCTGTAGTCATCGGGCCCGTTGTCTCTCGCAAGGGAGCGATGGGCCCGCTTAGTTGCAATGGAGCTGCATGTGTTTGGTTTGAAAGGATATTGGGACGGGAGATCCCGCTCAATGAGTTGCAATGGAGCCGCATATGTTTGATTTGAAAGGATACGAAACCTCCCTGCTGGAGGGGGCATGGGTCACCCTGGAAGTGGCGCTGGCCTCCCTGCTGCTGGCGCTGGTGCTCGGCATGCTGGGGGCGCTGGCCAAGCTCTCCCCCTACAAGTGGGCCCGTGGTTTTGCCACCGCCTACACCACCGTCATTCGCGGCATCCCCGATCTGGTGCTGATGATGCTGCTGTTCTTCGGCGGCCAGGTGCTCATCAACAACCTTTGTACCTGGGTCAACGAGAGCTACAACAACTACCTGCTGGCGAGCAATCCCAATCAGGAGTGGGTCTCCCTGCTGCCCGATTACATCGACATCAGCCCGTTTGCGGCCGGGGTGGCCACCATCGGCTTCATCTTCGGCGCCTACATGACCGAGACCTTCCGTGGCGCCATCCTAGCGGTGGACAAGGGCGAGCTGGAAGCGGCCCGGGCCTTTGGCATGCGGGCAACCCAGGTGTTTGTGCGGATCCTGTTTCCCCAGATGATGCGCCACGCTCTGCCTGGGTTTGGCAACAACTGGCTGGTCTTGCTGAAAACCACGGCGCTGGTCTCCATCATCGGGCTCGATGACATGGTGCGCAAAGCGTCCCTGGCGGCGGGCTCGACCCAGCTGCCCTTCACCTTCTACATGGCGGTGGCCCTGATCTTCCTGATCTTCACTGCGGTCTCCACCTCGGCACTGAAATGGGCCGAGCGTCACTATGCGATAAAGACGAGGTAAGCCATGGATTTCTCAATCATTCTCACCGAATGGCCCACCTACTGGCAGGGCCTCTACACCACGGTACTGCTGGTGGCGGCTTCCCTGATCCTCGGGCTGATGCTGGCGGTGCCGCTCGGTATCCTGCGCAACAGCCGCAACTGGCTGATCAAGGGGCCGATCTGGGCTTATATCTACTTCTTTCGCGGCACCCCGCTGCTGGTGCAGCTGTTCATCATCTACTACGGCGCCGCCCAGTGGGAGTGGCTGAAAAACAGCGTTGCCTGGGATCTGTTCGCCGAAGCCTGGTTCTGCGCCCTGCTGGCGTTCACTCTGAACACAGGGGCCTACACCGCCGAGATCGTGCGCGGCGCCGTGCTCAACATGCCCAAGGGGCAGATTGAAGCCGCCAACGCCTTCGGCATGACCCGCTGGCAGACCCTGACCCGGATCATTTTGCCCAACTCGTTTCGCCGGGCACTGCCGGCCTACAGCAACGAGGTGATCTTCATGCTGCAGGGTTCGGCGGTGGCAGGCATCATCACCATCGTCGATCTGACCGGCGCCGCGCGGATCATCAACTCCCGCTACTACAGCCCGTTCGAGGCGTTCCTGACCGCCGGCCTGCTCTACATGCTGCTGACCTTCGTCATCGTCTGGCTGTTCAAGAAGTGGGAAGCCCGCTGGCACGCCCACCTGCGCCCCCGCACCGTGTAAACGCCATAAAAAAAGCCCGCAATTGCGGGCTTTTTTGTCGCTGCGTGTTGCTTAGCGGCCCAGGTATTCCCGGTCGAAGAAGGTGTTGACCCAGTGGGGGCGGTAGATGGCGAGCAGGGTCATGGTCATGCCGTTGAGCAGCGCTTCGGGGAAAAGCAGCAGCGGCCAGATGGAAAGATAGTCGGCGCTGATGGTGTACCAGGGATAGGTGTCGCTAAGGCCCATCAGGAGGGCGCTGGCCACCACTTTGACCGAGATGGAAAGGGCGCCGCCAAGAAAGGCCACCACGAACAGGTAGACGAACAGATGGCGCGGCAGCCAGGCCCAGCTGGCCAAAAACAGCAGCCAGGTGGTGGCGACCGGCAGGGCCACGCCGATGAGGGCCTGCCAGCCGATCTCGGCCAGCGGGATGACGCCAAAATAGCTGAGCACCAACAGGGTGAGGCAGGGGGCGAGCAGGGCGAGACGCCAGCCCAGCAGCAGGGTGAGGCTGGTGAGGCCGAGAAAGTGCACGTCCAGTCCCTCGTGCAGGCCGGCCCGCAGGGTCCAGAGCGGCACCAGCACGATGGCGCCGCCGAGGCAGAGATGCTGATAGAGCGGATTGTGGTAGAGGGTGCGCAGCAAGGTGCCGCGCAGACTGAATATGAGCAGCAGTACCCAGAGCAGCAGGGCGGCGGCTTGTCCTTCACTCATGGCAGATCCTTGTCCGGTGACGGCATACAGGTGGGCGAAGCCCGATGTGAAAGGGGCCGGCGTTTTCCCGGCCAGCCCCTGCGCTATCAGTATTTGACGTTGTTGTGGTACTTGGCGAGGATGCCCTGGACGCGGTCCATGGTCTCCTTGCTGGGCGGCTTGATCCCGTTGAGATCATAGGTGTCGCCCAGTACGTCCCACTTGTGCTTGCCAAGTTCGTGGTAGGGCAGCAGCTCCACCTTCTCGACGCACTCTCCCAGTTCAGCGATGAACTGGCCGAGCCCCTCGGCACTCTCGTCGTCGTCCGACCAGGTCGGTACCACTACGTAGCGGATCCACATGGTCTTGCCCTTGGCGGCCAGATAGCGGGCAAACTCCAGGGTGTACTTGTTGCTGACATGGGTCAGCGGAATGTGCTTGTCGTCGTTGATCTGCTTGATGTCGAGCAGCACCAGATCGGTATTGTCGAGCACCTTGTCGAGCTGCTCGTCGTAGTGGCGCACGAAGCCGTTGGTGTCGAGGCAGGTGTGGATGCCCTTCTCCTTGCAGGCGGCGAACAGTTCGGCGATGAAATTTTGCTGCAGCATGGCTTCGCCACCGGAGGCGGTGACGCCACCACCCGAGGCATTCATGAAGTGACGATAGCTGGTGATGTCGCTCATCAACTCCGGCACTGTCACCTCGCGGCCGCCCTGGGTGTCCCAGGTGTCGCGGTTGTGGCAGTACTTGCAGCGCATCAGGCAGCCCTGCATGAACACGATGAAGCGTATTCCGGGGCCATCGACGGTGCCGCAGGTTTCAACGGAATGGATCCGGCCAATGACCCCGGATGCATCGGCGGTCACACTGGTTTCAGCGGCGGTGGCGCTGACTTCGACAGCGGGGATCCGATTAATGACAGACATAGACGACTCCAATGATTCGAGCAGGCCGTTATTTTATTACATAAAGCCCTATAAATCCTACATGTTTAGCCCGGTACCACGGCACCCAGCAGGCTCTCTAGGGCTTTGGCGGTGAGCGGCCGGCTGGTCAGGAAGCCTTGATAATGCTGGCATCCGAGGGATTTGAGGATGGCGAGCTGCTCTTCGTCCTCCACTCCTTCGGCGGTGACGGTAAAACGAAAAACCTTGGCCAGTTCCAGGATCGCCTTGACGATGGCCTTGTCCTGTTCGCTGTGTACCAGGGTCTGAATGAAGCTTCTGTCTAGCTTCACCTCGTCCGCCGGCAGGTCGCGCAGATAGGCGAGCGACGAGTAGCCGGTGCCGAAATCATCGATGGAGAGCAGGATGCCGAGCTCCTTGAGCTGGCGCATTCTGGCGATGCTCTCCAGCCGGTTCTCCAGCACCACGGATTCGGTCACCTCCAGCAGCAGGCGGGAGGGGGGCACCCCGGTATCGCGCAGTATGTATTCCACCTGCTGCACGAAGCCGACGGTGTGGAACTGGCGGGCGCTGACGTTGACCGACAGATGGGGAATGGCCAGCCCACGGTTGAGCCAGAAGCTGTACTGGGCGCAGGCGGTCTTCATCACCCAGTAGCCGATGTCCTGGATGAGGCTGGTCTCCTCGGCAATGGGGATGAACTCCGCCGGCGGCACCATGCTGCCGTCGCTGCGTTGCCAGCGCAGCAGCGCCTCGATGCCGGACAGCGCGCCGTTGTCGACCCGGTATTGCGGCTGATAGTGCAACTGCAGCTCGTGGTGGCGCAGGGCGTCGCGCAGCTGGTTGTTGAGCGCCAGCTTGCTCTTCTCTTTTTCGGCCATCGCTTCGCTGAAGAACACATAGTTGCCCTGGCCGGATCGCTTGGCCATGTGGGTGGCGGTGTCGGCCTGCTGCATCAGTACCAGGTGATCCTTGTCCTCGCTGGAGAAGAGGCTGATCCCCACAGAGGCGCTGCAGTGCAGCTTGTGATCCTCGATGTCGAACGGAATGCGAAACAGCCCCATCAGCTCGCGGGCGAAATGCTCGGCCAGGATCTTGGCGGTGACATAGCCCTGACCCAAGGCGGTGAACAGCAGGGCGAATTCATCCCCCGAGATGCGGGCCAGCACCAGGTTGTCCTGCGGCAGCCCCTTGAGCCGCTCCACCACTGCCTGCAGCAGCAGATCGCCGCAGGCATGGCCGAGGGAGTCGTTGATCGACTTGAAGTTGTCCAGATCCACCAGCAGCAGGGCGCCCCACTGGCCGCTGGCCTCCTGCAGGGTACGCTGCATGATGTCGTTGAGGCTGCGGCGGTTGTAGAGACCGCACAGATCGTCGTAATAGGCGAGCTGCTCGATGTGGCGCGCCGCCTCCTTCTCCTTGCTGATGTCGTAGAAGCTGCAGACGTAGTGGCTGATTTCGCCGTGCTCGTCCTGTACTCCGCTCACCATCAAGCGGACCGGGAACAGGTGGCCATCCTTGTGCAGGCAGCGCTCTTCCCCCATCCAGAACTCCTGGGCCGCCACCGCCTGGCGCACATCCTGCTTCAGGTGATCGCCATAGTAGGTGGGCCTGAGCCGGACGATATGCTGGCCGATCATCTCATCGTCGGCAAAGCCGGTGATGCGGGTAAAGGAGTTGTTGACCTTGAGGATGATCCCCTTGTGATCCATCACCAGCAGGCCGTCGTGGGTGTTGAAGGCCACCTCGGCCAGCCGCAAGGCTTCGTCGGCGGCCAAGCGTTGCAGTTCGACGGCGGCCCGCTCGTGCTGGCTGCTGAGGGCGTCGAGCAGCGGCATGGGGTCGGCCAGCGGTGTGTCGAGCAGCAGGGTGAGCTGGCCGATGGGGGCACCGTGCTGGCCGTGCAGCGGAATGCCGATATAGACGGGGGCATTGAGGGCCAGCAGCTGGCTGGCCTGGGGATAGCGCAGGGGCAGGTCTTCCACATAGACCGCCTGGCCGTGCTGGAACAGCTCCTGGCCGGGACCCGGGTCCATCTGGATGGGTTTGAGCACCGAGAAGGTCTCCCCCTCCAGCACGCAGCGCGGGATCATCCACAGCTCCTGGCCGCGCGGCTGGTACTCGCCGATCCAGCCGATGCGGGCACCGCTGACGCTCATGCCCCAGCGCACCAGCGCGCGGCAATAGGCGATGCCGGTCAGCAGGGTGAGCTCGGCCGGCAGGGCCAGCACTGGGTTGTGCACAGGTTCGGGGAGCGGTTGCCAGTGGCCAAGCAGCTGGGCGCTGTGACGCACCAGTTGCAGCATCTCGTCGCTGAGGGGGGTGGCGTTGAGGTATTCGAGGCTCAGCACGCCGATGAGTTTTTCCTGCTCCAGCAACGCGCCGTCCAGGCGCGAACTCACCCCCGCATTGGCCAGGTAGTAGTGCTGGCTCAGCATGGGCTGGTGCGCCGCCTCCGAAAAGCTCAGGGACTTGCGGGTGCGCAGGGCGCGGATGTAGCGGCTGTCGCCGCGAATGGCGGCCACTTCGTCGGCCCCCAGGGTGAAGACCGGGGTCAGCTGTTCGCTGCCGAGGGGCCCGTTGGCCTGATAGTGCCAGAGGATGAGGCGATCGGCCCCCAGACTCTCCTTGAGGTTCTCCAGCATGGCGGCAAACTGCTGTTGGCTCGCCATCTGGCTCAGGCGCGGCAGGTGCAGCGCCAGATCGGCCACCGGCTCCTGGCGCAGGGTCTGCAGGCAGATGAGCCAGAAGGCATCTTGTTCGTGGGAGAGGGCGACGTGCCACTGCTGGCCGGCAAAGCGCAGCACCAGCTTGCCGCCCTGGCCGCTGGTGAGCGCCTGCTCGATGGGCAGGCGCAGCGCATCCGGCAACTGGGCCGGCCAGGGGCCTCTGGGCTCATCGAGCCAGTAGAGCGGGGTTTGCATCACATCGGTCAGGGCGACCAGCCGCTGGCTGCGCACGTCCAGACGAAAGAACAGCGGTGTCTGGCTGGCAGAGGAAAGGTGACTGAGCGCGGTTGACGACATGAACTGATAACATCCTGTTGAACGACTGTCGGGTGGCAAGAATACTGCAAAATCGGTACAAACAAAATTTCATTGAATTCTAAATTAGAAGATACTAATTTAATGGCAATTTGTCGTTGACTGGAGTCTTGCTGATGAAACGGATCCTGATTGTAGGCGGTGTGGCCGGTGGTGCCTCTGCGGCGGCCAGAGCCCGCCGTCTGAGCGAAGAAGCGGAAATAGTGATGTTCGAGCGGGGCGAGTTCGTCAGCTTCGCCAACTGCGGGCTGCCTTATCACATCGGGGGCGACATCCCGAGCCGGGATGCCCTGCTGTTGCAGACCCCCCAGAGCTTCAAGCGCCGCTTCAACGTGGATGTGCGGGTCTTTCACGACGTCATCGAGATAGACAAGGCCGGCAAGAGTCTGCTGGTGCGCAACCTGCTGACCGGTGAAGAGCGCCGTGAAGCCTATGACGTGCTGCTGCTGAGCCCGGGCGCGGCCCCCATCCGGCCTCCGTTCCCCGGTATCGACAGCCCGGGTGTGCACACCTTGCGCAATATTCCCGACATGGATCGCATTCTGGCGGCGCTGGCGCACGATCAGCCGCGCCATGTCACCGTGGTAGGGGGCGGTTTCATCGGGCTGGAGATGATGGAGGCGTTGCACCAGCGCAAGCTGGCGGTCACCCTGCTGGAGCTCTCCGATCAGGTGATGGCACCGGTGGATAAAGAGATGGCCAACATGCTCCATGCCCGTATCCGGGAGGAGGGGATCGATCTGCGCCTGCGTACCGGTCTCTCGGCCATCGAGAGCCTGGATGTGCTGGCGGAAAAAACCGCTGCCGTGGCCACTGAACAACGGGGTGGATTACGCCTGACCCTGAGCGATGGCTCCCGGCTCGATACCGGCCTGCTGATCCTCGCCATCGGCGTCAAGCCCGAGACCCTGCTCGCCGCCAAGGCGGGACTGGAGCTGGGGCCACGCGGCGGCATCAAGGTGGATGCCGCCATGCGAACCTCTGATCCCTTCATCTATGCGGTGGGGGATGCGGTGGAGGAGACCGACTTCGTCACCGGCGAGTCGGTGCTGATCCCGCTGGCGGGCCCCGCCAACCGGCAGGGGCGCATCGCCGCCGACAACATGCTGGGGCGCAGCGAAACCTACAAGAAGACTCAGGGTACCGCCATCTGCAAGCTGTTCGATCTGGCGGTAGCCAGCACCGGCCTGAGCGAGAAGCGGTTGCTGCAGCTGGGGCTGCCGTTCGAGAAGGCTTATGTCCACCCGGGCAGCCACGCCGGTTATTACCCCGGCGCCCACCCGGTCAGCCTCAAGCTGCTGTTTGCCCCGGATGGCAAGATTTACGGCGCCCAGGCCATCGGCAAGGACGGGGTCGACAAGCGTATCGACGTGTTGGCGGTGGCCCAGCGCGCCGGTTTCACCGTGTTTGATCTGCAGGATCTGGAGCTCACCTATGCACCGCCCTTCGGCTCGGCCAAGGATGTGATCAACATGGCCGGCTTCGTGGCCAGCAACCACTTGAAGGGGGATACCCTGCTCTGCCACGCAGCGGAGGTCGAGGCCCGTCATTCCCATCAGCAGGTGCTGGACGTGCGCAATGGCCCCGAACTCGACAAGCTGGGTCGCATCCCGGGTGCGCTGCACATCCCCCTCGATGAGCTGCGCGGCCGCCTTCACGAGCTGCCCAGGGATAAAGAGCTGCTCATCAGCTGTCAGGTAGGCTTGCGCGGTCACGTGGCCTGTCGCCTGCTGAGCCAGCACGGCTTCAAGGTCAAGAACCTCTCCGGCGGCTTCAAGACCTGGCAGATGGCGGTGATGGAGTAACTCGCCCCAGCCGCAAGAGAGCGCCGACCCCAGGGTCGGCGCTGTTGCATCTGGCGGAAGCTGCCGGCGTTTTAACTGCAATGAGTTTTGTGTCAAGCGAGCCTGATCCCTTATCCTGTTGGCTATTGCGCTGCACTGGCAGCGAGCCAATCAGGGATGACATTTATGCGCCGCGTCGACTCTCACCCTCGCCTCTCTCGTTCCTCACCACAACGGGCGGCCGTCCCCGGGCGCCGCTGGCCGGCCCTGCTGCTGGCGGGATTCACGGCGCTGCTGCTGAGCGGCTGTGGCCCCGACAAGCCTGTCGCCAGTGGGCAGACCACAGAATCCACAGCCCAGCAGGAGGCAGGGGCGCCGAGTTCAGTTGTGCAGGCCAATGCCCGCCAATATCGCGATGCCCCGGCGCTGGCGCTGGTCTTCTCCGGCCCCTTGGCGCCCAAGGCCAATTGGCAGAGCTGGCTTTCGGTGAGCGAGGGGGGCAAGCAGGTGCAGGGGGAGTGGATCCTCGCCGACGATGGCCGTACCCTTTATTTCCCGAACGTTCAGCCCGATAAAAGCTATGAGGTGAGCCTCAAGTCGGGGCTGGGCCCATCCCCCCAGAGTTGGACCCTCAAGACCCGGCCGCTGGAGGCGGGGGCTTCGTTTACCGCCAGCGGCATGGTGTTGCCGCTGCGCGACGAGCTGCGCCTGCCCATCAGCGCGGTCAACGTGGACGAGGTCAATATCGACTTCTTCCGGGTCGATGCGGAATATCTGCCCCGTTTCCTGGCCGAGTATCGCCCCGGTGCCGGGATGGGCAACTGGGAGCTTGAACAGATCACCAAGCGGGCCCAGCGGGTGTTCAGCGGCCGCTATGCACTGGAGCTCGATGCCAACCGGCGCGAGACCCGCCTTATCAATGTGAAGGAGCCGCAGCTGGCGGAGGCTGGCGTCTACTTTGCGGTGATGTCCCCCTTGGCAACTACGACTGGCGCAAGGAGACCACCTATTTTGCGGTGAGCGACATGGGGCTCAGTGCCCGCCGTTACCGCGATCAGCTGGAGGTGTTCGTGAGCTCGCTGGCCAGCGCCGACCCGCTCAAGGATGTGCAGCTCTCCCTGCTCGACGAGAAGGGCAACCGGCTGCAGGTGCAAAACACCGATCCGCAAGGCCATCGCCGCTTCGATCAGGTGCAGGGGGCTCGCCTGCTGCTGGCCGAGCAGGGCAACCATCTGGCGGTGCTGCGACTCGATGGGGCAGCGCTCGATCTCTCCACCTTCGATCTCGGTACCCAGCCCTGGCAGGCTCAGCAGCTCTATCTGTTCAGCGGGCGCGATCTCTATCGCCCCGGCGAGCGGCTCGACAGCGAGATCCTGCTCAAGGGCCAAGATGGTCAGCTGCTGCCGGGGATGGCGGTGGAGCTGGAGGTGAAACAGCCGGACGGCCAACTGCTCGAACAAAAGCGGCTGCTGCCGGACAATTTGGGCGCCGCCCACTACGGTCTGCGTTTGCCGGAGGATGCGCCGCTCGGGCGCTGGACCATCAACCTCAAGACCGCCGCCGGCAGCCGCTTCGAGTGGCCTTTCCTGGTGGAGGAGTTCTTGCCGGAGCGGCTGAAACTGCAGCTTGGCAAGGGGCCGGATGGGGAAGTGACGAGTCTGGACGCCGCCCTCACTCTGCCGCTGCAAGGAGACTATCTCTACGGCGCGCCGGCGAGCTCCACCAAGGCCAAAGCCGAGGTGAAGTTAAGCCGCGCCACCATGCCCTTTACCCAGTGGCAGGAGTTCACCCTGGGGGACGTGCTGCTTGCCGAGCAGGCCAAGGATCTTGAGCCCCTCAACATCACCCTCGATGCGCAGGGGC
Organism: Aeromonas sp. 1805; assembly: GCF_013085525.1. Taxonomy (NCBI): domain Bacteria; kingdom Pseudomonadati; phylum Pseudomonadota; class Gammaproteobacteria; order Aeromonadales; family Aeromonadaceae; genus Aeromonas; species Aeromonas sp. 1805. Next base: position 3,376,990 of record NZ_CP038515.1, read on the forward strand.
AGGGGACTTTTTCGCTGGCTGATGAGCTCGATGGTGTGCGCGCCCTTGGGCCGCTGGAGGTGGCCTATCGGGTGTCGCTCTCCGAACCCGGTGGCCGCGCCGTCAATCGCAGCCGCACCCAGTATGGCTGGCCTGCAGGCAGCCAGTGGCCGGCGCTCAAGGCCGATTTTGTGGCGGATCGGGTAGAGGGGGGCAAGCCGCTCCCCTTCCAGATCCTCAACCTCGATGACAAGGGCCAGCCGGTGGCGGGGCCGGTGAAGGTGCGCCTTATCAACGAGTACCGCGACTACTACTGGCACTACGCCGATGGCGAGGGATGGAAGTACGAGTTCAACAGCCAGCCCTATCTGGAGCAGGAGCAGACCCTGCAGCTGGATGGCAAGGGGCCGACCCCGCTCACGCTGCAACTGGCTGCTGGCTGGTATCGATTGGAAGTGGAGAACAGTCAGGGCCATCAATCGAGCCTGCGGGTGGAGATCGGCAGTTACGCCTGGGGCGGCGGTGGCGAGCAGGCACGACCCGACAAGATTGCCATCACCCTCGACAAGCGGGCCTATCAGGCGGGTGACAAGGCCAAAGTGACCTTGGTTGCGCCACGCCCCGGCAAGGGGTTGCTGCTGGTGGAAGATGGCGATGGCCTGCGCTGGTGGCAGCGCATCGAACTCAAGGGTGCCGGTGGCGATGCCAAGGATGCCCGCGGCGAATTCGAGATCCCGGTCAGCCCCGAGTGGCAGCGTCATGATCTGCATATCTCGGCCCAGATCGCCGCGCCAGACAGCGCCTCCAAGTCGGTCATTAGCCAGCAGGGGCAGAGCCTGCGCTCGGTCGGGCTGGTGCCGCTCACCCTGGATCGGGAAGCGCGCCGTCTGCCGCTTACCCTGAGCGCGCCTGATAAAGCCGTGCCGCTCACCCGGCTGGAGGTGATCGCCACCTCCACCCCCAACAGTCAGGGACGGGTGGTGCTGGCTGCGGTGGATCGGGGCGTGCTCAATACCAGCGACTACCAGCCCCTCGACCCGTTCGAGATCTTCTTTGGTCGCAAGCGCTTCGCCCAAGATTTGTTCGACAACTATGGCCAAGTGATCCCGCCGCAAGATGGCAAGCTGGCCCGCCTCAACTATGGGGGCGATCGGGCGCCGCTGAAAAAGGGCGGCGCGCTGGAGAGTCGGGTCGAGATCGCCGCGCTCTGGAGTGGCGAGGTGAGTTTTGATGAGCAGGGCAAGGCGGTGATCCCGCTCGACTTGCCCAACTTCAACGGCGAGTTGGCGTTGATGGCATTGGCCTGGAACGAACAGCAAGTCGGCGAGGCCGAGCGTGCCGTCAAGGTAGTGGCGCCCTTGGTGGCCGAAATTGGCTGGCCGCGCTTTGGCGCCAGAGGGGATGAGACCCGGGCGCTGGTGCAGCTGCGCAACATGAGCGGCGAGGATCAGACCCTCTCCCTTGTCTGGACCCTCAATGGTGGGCTCAAGGCAAACGGCGAGTTGCCCGGCACCCTTTCCCTGAAAAATGGCGAGGAGCAGTGGCTGACCCTGCCGCTCACCGTGACCGGGGCGAGCGGTGTGGCGAGCTTGCAGTTGGCGGCCAGCGGCAAGGATTTTGCCATCAGCCGCGACTGGACTTTGCCGCTGCGCTCCCCCTGGCCGGCCGAGACTCGCCAGCGCTACCAGATGCTGGCCCCCGGCCAGCAGATGAGCTTTGCGCCAGCTGAGCTGGCCGGGCTGGATCGTGCCAACCTGCAGGGACTGCTCAGTCTCTCCGGCACTCCCCCCTGGGATCCGGCAGCCCAGTGGCAGGCGCTGGCCGACTACCCCTACGCCTGTCTGGAGCAGACCCTGTCCCGTGCCTGGCCTTACTTGCTGACCACGGCCGATGAGCGGGCCGCTTGGCGCAAACCCGCAGAGGGCAAGCAAGCGGCGAGTGAGGCGGACGTGCAACGCGCCCTGCTGCAGCGGCTGCAGCGGTTGCAACTGCCAAGCGGCGGCTTTGGCCTCTGGGATGGTCGCTCTGACGAGGAGCAGTGGCTCACCGCCTATGCCGCCAACTACCTGCTGGCGCGTAAGGAGGCGGGCGACGCCGTACCGGAGGCGATGCTCAATCAGGCGCTGAACCGGCTGCAGAGCTATCTCACCGATAGCCAGTACGGCGAGCGCTGGAGCAGTGCCCCCGAGCACAGCCGTCTTGCCTATCAGGCTTACAGTGCCTATGTGCTGGCCCGGGTGGGCAAGGCACCGCTCGCTACCTTGCGTCTTATCTGGGAGCAGCAGGCCGATCACGCCCGTTCCGGCTTGCCGCTTTTGCATCTATCGTTGGCACTCTCGGCCATGGGGGATGAGCAGAATGCCGCCAAGGCCCTCAGCCGGGCATTGGCGACCGAGCGCGGGGACGACTATCTGGGTGATTACGGCTCGCCGCTGCGCGATGAAGCCCTTGAGCTCTCCTTGCTGCGCCAGCACAAGCTGGCTGTGGAGCGCTGGCCCACTCTCAGCGCCAAGGTGGCCGATACCCTGGCTCACCGTCAGTGGCTCAGCACTCAGGAGCGGCTCGCCCTGCTGCGACTCGCCCGCTTCGATCCGGCCGTCGACTGGCAGGCCAAGGTAACTTCCTCTCTTGGCAGTGGCTCCCTGAGCGGTTCGGCTCCGCTGCAGCAGGGTGCCCCCGAGGCGCTGGCGGCGAGCACCGTCACCAACGAGGGCAAGGGCTCCCTCTATGTGCAGCGCACTCTGGTCGGTTATCCCGAGCAGGCGCCGGCACGGGTCAGCAAGGGGATGAGTGTGACCCGCAGCTGGTTCAACAGCGACGGCCAGCGTTTTGACCCCGCCAAGGTGAAGGTCGGCGATCTGGTGGTGGTGCGGCTCAATGTCAGCAGTGAATCGGCGGTGCCCGATGCCCTGCTGGTGGAGATGGTGCCCGCCGGCTTCGAGCTGGAGAACCCGGCCCTTGGCAACAGCATCAAGCTGGAAGAGCTCTCCATCGAGGGGAAACCTGCGTGGCAGAGCGAGTGGAACGACTATCTCAAGCATCAGGAGTTTCGCGATGACCGCTACACGGCGGCGCTGGATCTGAGCGAGGGGAGCAACCAGCAGCTGGTTTACCTGATGCGGGCGGTGACACCGGGTCGCTATCAGGTGCCGCCGACCCAGGTGGAGGATATGTACCGGCCCGAGCTGCGTGCCGTGGGTGAGGATATCCATGAGGTGATCATCTCTGAGTAACCTTCCCTCCCTTGAGCGGGTTCGCCCGCTCACTTTTTGGCAGCGTGGCTGGCTGAAATTAGGTCGCAGTGGCCGCGCTGGCTGGCGCTGGCTTGGCCGTCTACCGCGCTGGCTGCGTTTCTCGGTGCTGGGCGTTGTAGCACTGCTGCTGTCATTGCTGACGCTGGATCGCATTTTCCCGCCACCACCGCTCGACCCGGCCTATGCGCGGGTGGTGCTCGATATGAAGGGGAGGCCGCTGCGCGCCTTTGCCGATACCAGCGGGGTGTGGCGCTACCCCGTGACTCTGGAGCAGGTCTCCCCCCGCTATATCGAGGCGCTGCTGGGCTACGAGGATCGCTACTTCTGGCGTCATCCCGGGGTCAATCCGGTGGCCATGGTGCGCGGGGTCTGGCAGTGGCTGCGCTATGGGCGCGCCGTGTCGGGCGGCTCGACTCTCACCATGCAGGTGGCGCGTCTTATCGAACCCTACCACAGGAGCGTGCCCGGCAAGTTGCGCCAGATGGCGCGCGCGCTGCAGCTGGAGTGGCACTATGACAAGCGCACCCTGCTCATCGTCTACCTCAACCGGGCGCCCTTTGGCGGCAATCTGGAGGGGGTGCAGGCGGCAAGTTTTGCCTATCTCGGCAAGAGCGCCGCCAAGCTGACTTATGCCGAGGCCGCGCTGTTGGCGGTGCTGCCGCAGGCTCCCAGCCGCAACCGGCCGGACCGGCATCCCGAGCGGGCCCGCGCCGCCCGTGACAAGGTGATGGAGCGGTTGGTGGCGCAGGGTGTCTGGCCCGAACCGGTGTGGTTGGAGGGGCGCATCGAACCTGTGCTGGCCCGTGGTCACTTCACGCCGATGGAGGCGCCGCTGTTTGCTCGTCTTGCCGCCGACAATCAGGCCGGTGCGCTGGTGCACACCACCATAGACGGCGATCTGCAGCGCTGGCTGGAGGGGCGGGTGGCGAGCTATATCCGTCGCTTCCCCGAGCAGACCTCAGCGGCGTTGCTCTTGGTAGACAACAAAACCATGGCGGTGCGCGCCTATGTGGGCAGCGCCGAGTATGGCAACCTGCGCCGCCACGGTTATCTCGACATGGTGCAGGCGATCCGCTCCCCCGGCTCTACGCTGAAGCCCTTTATCTACGGTCTGGCGATGGACGAGGGGCTGGTGCACTCGGCCTCCTTGCTCTCCGATGCGCCAAGGCTGGGGTCTGACTATCGCCCCGCCAACTTCTCCGGCGCCTTTCAGGGGCCGGTGACCCTTGCCCAGGCGCTGCAGCAATCCCTCAACGTGCCAGCGGTACAGGTGCTGGAGGCGCTCGGGGCCGACAAGCTGGTCAGCCGCCTCGACAACGCCGGGGTGCGGCTGGCGCTCTCCGACAAGCCCAATCCGGCCATCGCGCTGGGAGCGGCGGGCATTCGGCTCGAGCAGCTGGTGGCGCTCTACAGTGCGCTGACCCGAGAGGGACAGGTGGCGATGCCGGTCTGGCTGGCGGGGCAGCAGGCGGTGTCACGCCCCTTGCTGAGCCCGGGGGCCGCCTGGATCATCTGGCAGATATTGAGCGCGCAGGGGCGGGCGGACCAGCCCTTTGCCAGCGAGGCGACTGGCCGGATCAATCGACTGGCCTGGAAGACTGGTACCAGCTATGGCTATCGCGACAGCTGGGCGATGGGGGTCTCCGGTCGCTGGACCATCGGCGTCTGGCTGGGGCGCCCCGACGGCACTCCCATGCCCGGTTTTTACGGCCAGAGCGCGGCGGTGCCGCTGCTGCTCTCGGTCTACTCGCGACTGGTTGACAACAGCCCCTTGCCGGCGCAACCCAACACGGTGAGCGAAGCCGAGATCTGCTGGCCGCTGGGGCGGCGGGCAAACGCGACCCTGCCGGAGGCCTGTCTGCAACGCCAGAGCGCCTGGTTGCTGGAAGGGCGCGATCCCCCCACCCTGCCGGATCCCATGGATTGGCCCTCGCCGCTGCGACAGGTGGCACTCACTGCCGAAGGCAAGCCGACGCTGACCCGTTGCCAGGATGCGGCGCAATCCGGTTTTAGGGCGCTCTGGCCATTGTCGCTGGAGCCTTGGCGGGTGCCCGGCGAGCGGCGTCAGGCGCTGCTGGCCAGCGGCTGTGCGGGGGAGGGGCAGAGCGCCGAGCTGCAGGCCCCCATTCGCATCCTGGCGCTGGGGGAAGGCAACCTGATTCGCAGCCAGCGCTATCGGCTGCAGCCCAAGGTGCTGGGCGGTGTTGGCAAACCGGCCTGGTTTCTCAACGGCCAGCGGCTACGTTGGGACGGGGATCAGGTGCTGAGCGAGGCGGGTCGTTATCAGCTGGTGGTGGTGGATGAGGCGGGCAACAGCGATCGCATCGAGTTTCGGCTGGAAAATCCCTCCTGAGGGGAGGCGCCTCTCTTTGGTGTGTCAGAATATTGACGGCATCGGGGGATAGCCCCGATGCCGTCAGCTGATTGTCGATTATCCCGCAGGGCGCCGCGGAGTCAGGGCTTGACCTGCCCCAGCCGGGTGAAGAAGTGCTGACTCTTGCGCTGGTGGAAGTGGCTCTTCTTGATGGAGTGAAACACCAGCTTGCTGTCCGGATGGCTCGCCTTGAGGCGATGGATCATCGCGATGGCAGGCAGGCCAGTACTGACGAGCGTGGTGAGCGGCAGGATCTGGGTTTGCGGCCCCAGCAGCTGGTTGAGCCCCTGCTGGGCCTGCTCGAAGCGGGTCAGCACGGCGGGCTCGGCGTAGCCGCTGCCCAGCATGGCGAGCAGGGCATCGAGCGCCTGATTAAACTCGGCCAGCTGCTGGCGAAAGCCGCTGCGACTGCGCAGGGCGATCAGCTCTGCAAACGGGATGTCGGCCAAGTGAGTGGGCACTTGCAGCGGGATCTCGAGGTGGAAGCAATCCTGGCCACCGCGGTTGTGATAGCGGGATTCAAGCAGGTGCAGCAGCCGGTCGAGATAGTCGTGATCGGTGATGAGCGCCCCCTCATTGGCGAGCGCCCACTCGCGGGCGAGCCGCATGGAGAGCAGGTTGGCAAAGCGGCGTGCCATCCTGAACCCACCCTCTTCCCGGCTGGCAAAACCGTGCGCCAGACAAAAGCCGTGCAGCCGCTCCAGCCCTGCCTGGGCCGGGCAGAAGCAGTCGTGGTTGGCCGGCGTGCGCCAGCGACCGATCAGCTCCTTGTTGCCAAACACCTTGTGACGCACGAAGTCGGGGGCGAGCAGGCTGCTCAGCTGACTCTCCAGCTGGGGAGTGATGGCGGCAAAGAAGGCGGCATCCGGCCGCTCGGCCAGCAGGTCCGTCTCCTGTTCGAGCGTCTGCAGCAGGGCGGTGAGGCCGCTCTTCTCACTGACGGTGAAGACGAAGGCGAGCCGCTCCAGATAGAGCAGGGCAAACTTGAGCCACAGCTCGTCGCGCACTTCCATGCCGGGGTAGTAGATGTAGGTCTTCATCGAATGGGTCTGTGGTCAGGAATGTTGCCGGGACGCAGGTTCGGGAATATACGCAAGATTGCCTCGGTGCGGCAAACATTGCGTGGGGGAATGTGAGCAAACGCTCATCCAGTAGGCGCTGGCCACAAAGTTCTGATATAATTCGCGCCCTTAAATCAAGGTCACCCGAGTCATTACCATGAAGTTCATTATCAAGCTGTTCCCGGAAATCACCATCAAGAGCAAGTCGGTTCGCCAGCGTTTCATCAAGATCCTGCAGGGCAATATCCGTAATGTCCTGCGCCGGTTCGACGACGATGCCCGGGTGCGGATGGATTGGGACAAGCTGATCGTGAGCTCGCGCAATGACCAGTTCCGTGAACAGGCCATCGAAGCCCTGGCCTGCATTCCCGGCATTCAGGCTTTCCTCGAGGTGCAGGCCAGCAAGTTTACCGACCTGCACGACATCTTCGAGCAGGTGAAAGCCGTGTGGGGTGACCAGCTCGAGGGAAAAACCTTCTGCGTGCGCGCCAAGCGCCACGGCAAACATGAGTTCTCCTCCCTCGAAGTAGAGCGCTACGTGGGTGGTGGCCTGAACCAGCACTGCGTGAGCAACGGCGTGCGCCTCAAGAACCCGGATGTGAAGATCAACCTCGAGATTGACGGCGAAGAGCTCTTCATCGTCAGCGCCATTCATCAGGGGCTGAGCGGCATGCCCATCGCCACTCAGGAAGATGTGCTGAGCCTCATCTCCGGCGGTTTTGACTCCGGTGTGGCCTCCTTCCAGTTCATCAAGCGCGGCTGCCGGGTGCACTACTGCTTCTTCAATCTGGGTGGGGCCGCTCACGAGATCGGTGTCAAGCAGGTGGCCTATCACCTGTGGAACCGCTTCGGCTCTTCCCATCGGGTGCGTTTCACCGCGGTGGACTTCGAGCCGGTGGTGGCCGAGATCCTCGAGAAGATCGACAACGGCCAGATGGGGGTGGTGCTCAAGCGGATGATGATGCGCGCCGCCGCCAAGGTGGCCGATGAGTTCCAGATCCCGGCGCTGGTGACCGGTGAGTGCGTGGGTCAGGTCTCCAGCCAGACCCTCACCAACCTGAACGTCATCGACCGGGTGACCGACAAGGTGATCCTGCGCCCGCTCATTACCTGGGACAAGCCGGACATCATCAGTGAAGCCCGTCGCATCGGTACCCTGGAGTTCGCCGAGACCATGCCGGAGTATTGCGGTGTCATCTCCAAGAAGCCGACCGTGAAGGCCGAGCTCTCCCGCATCGAGGCGGAAGAGGAGAACTTCGACTTCGCCATTCTGGACAAGGTGGTGGCCGAGGCCCGTTACCTCGACATTCGTCGCATCGGTGAAGAGACCGCCGCCGAGGTGCAGGAAGTGGAGACTACCGCGGAGAGCGGCGACAACGAGGTGATCCTCGATATCCGCTCCATGGACGAGCACGACGAGAAGCCGTTGCTGGTGGAAGGGCGTGAGGTCATGCATATCCCCTTCTTCAAGCTGGCCACCGCCTTTGGCGATCTGCCCAAGGAGAAGACCTACCTGCTCTACTGCGATCGCGGCGTGATGAGCAAGCTGCAGGCGCTCTATCTGAAAGAGAAGGGCTTTGCCAACGTCAAGGTGTACCGTCCGTAATGTGACGTTCAAGCATGTATAAAAAAATCCGGCCATGAGCCGGATTTTTTTATTTCACTCGGGGGAGATGATGTTCGTTAAGGGCAGGGCACCGGAGTAAAAGTGGATTGCCCCTGACAGCGCCACCCCATCTCCGCCTGGCGCATCTGCCACAGGTTGTTGCTGCGAAACAGGGTCAGGATGTAGATCATGTCGCTCTTGGTGCCGTCGAGGGCAACCGAGAGCACCAGGTCGTTGTCCAGCTGTTGTGCCTGGATGCGACTGGGGATGTCGCTGTGGCCGACAAAACGCAATGCCACTTCACGATAGTCATTGACCCAGCTCTGCTGGGCAGTGCTTGCCTGTCGGATCTGCTGGTTGAACTGTTGCACCGGGGTGGACGCGAGCCGTCCAAACAGTACCTGCGCTTCGGCCTGCGCCGTTGCCACATTCATCAATAGCAGTGATGTGATGAGTCCAAGTTTTTGCATGAGGGATTCCGGCTTACAACACTGGACCTTATGACAACAGAAAAGCCTGCTTGGTTCAACGCAACCTGGCCAGGAGTGCGACTCTCCCCCTGGCCACGAAATCAATTGCGCTGCAGGGAGAAGGTGGGCAGTGACAGATGCCAATAGATAGCCGCCACTCGCAGACCGAATACCGCCGTCATGCAGATGAGCATGGCGGTCACCCGATCCACGTTTATCTCCAGCGCTAGGGTATAGAGGATGCCCCCCAGGATACAGGCGGTGGCATAGATCTCTTTTTGCAAGACCATGGGCACCTCACGGGCCAGCACGTCCCTGATCATGCCGCCGGCCACCCCTGTCATGGTGCCCATCAATACGGCGATAAGCCCCGATGTACCAAAGTTGAGGGCTTTTTGTGCCCCGATCACGGTAAAGAGCGCCAGCCCGAAGGCGTCGGCGACCGGCAGCACGTACCAAGGCATGCGGCGGGGCAATTTAACCATCCACATCCCGATGAGTGCCGTTGCTATCACCACCCAGATGTAGAGCGGGTCGCGTACCCAGAAGACGGGGGTGGCCCCCAGGATCATGTCGCGGATGGTACCGCCCCCGATGGCGGTGACTGCCGCCAACACCATGACACCAAAACCGTCCATCCTGAGGCGGCCCGCCACCAAAACCCCCGAAAACGCGAATACCGCAGTACCAAACATGTCGCTGATGTAAACAATCTGCTCAACCAGTGTCTGCATGGAGAACAACTCACGTCCAATTGTTGATGGGGTCGCGATTTTAGGGGGGATTGCGGCTTCTGACCAATGGCTGCCAGCAAGAAGTGGGAGCCAGACCAAGTTTTTGCGGGCGGTGATGATGTCGGTTGGTGTCATGGTGCCAGAGTTGTGCCAGATCGCCGGCAAGGCGGGCGCTGCCTCACCCATCGCTCTTTGTTGTTTGCCTCATGAACCTTGCAGGGAGAACAGGGCATTTTTTTCCTCAAGTTCAACGAGAACATGCCGATAAATAGGGTAAGCGGCGTTAATGCGATGAAGCGTTGAAAATAATGCTAAAGACATCGAAAAAGAGGCCGTTAAATAAGACGCATCGAACAGGAAAGACAATAAAGTTCGAGCAAATTAGATAGTAAATTTAATAGCTTAGGAGAATGGTCATGGGTCTTTATATCAATACGAACGTTTCATCGCTTAACGCTCAGCGTAACCTGATGAACACCAACAAATCTCTGGATACATCCTACACCCGTCTGGCATCCGGTCTGCGCATCAACAGCGCCAAAGACGATGCCGCCGGCCTGCAGATTTCCAACCGTTTGACCTCCCAGATCAATGGTCTGGATCAGGGCAACCGCAACGCCAACGACGGTATCTCCGTCGCCCAGACTGCTGAAGGCGCCATGGATGAAATCACCTCCATGCTGCAACGGATGCGCACTCTGGCACAACAGTCCGCCAACGGTTCCAACAACACCGATGACCGTACCGCGTTGCAGCAAGAGTACTCCCAACTGATGACTGAAATCGACCGGGTGGCCAAAGATACCACTTTCGGTGGCCAGAACTTGCTCAAGGGCGGTTATGTAGGCTCCTTCCAGGTGGGCGCCGATGCCGGTCAGACCATCACGTTCCGGATGACCACTGCGTTTAGTATTTCGGGTATGGCCTCTGCGACCAGTGGTAGTGCAACGGTAGCGACCACGACTACCGGCGAGCCTTATACCATCACCAAGACGGCAGGGACTCCGGTCAGCTCTACCAGTATGTCGACCATTACTGCGGCAAGCTCTGCCCAGTCGGCCATGGCCAACCTGGATTACATGATCAAGGTGGTGGACAGCAAGCGTGCGGAATTGGGTGCGGTGCAGAACCGGTTCGATTCGACCATTCGCAACCAGGCGAACGTCTCTGAAAACGTCAGTGCCGCGCGTTCACGGATCCGCGATGCCGATTTCGCGACAGAGACCGCCAACCTGACCAAGCAGAACATTCTGCAACAGGCTGCCTCGACCATACTGTCCCAGGCAAACCAGCGTCCGCAGTCAGCACTCTCCCTGCTGCAGGGCTGATAAAAGAAAACAGGGCGGTTGTTCAGGCCGCCCTGGTCAAGAGATGGAACAAAGGGGTGTTCGGTTAGCACTCTGTTCTATCGGGAGAGAATCTATTCTCTACTAGTAAAGCCAAGTGTTGTACAGCTGTTCAGTTCTGTCACGCTTGGTCATATTCTCCTGAGCGTATGCTCGTTTTAGGCCGGATTTTCCGGCCTCTTTTTATTGTGCCGTCAAATTGACGCCACTCCCCCATAGCAAAGCACAAACTGTGCCAAATATGTTCATTCATGCCTCCAAGTCGGTTTCAGGTCTGGTGCCGTGTCCAAGGACATGGGGGGCCTGCCGTTTGCCGCTTGCCGGATAAAACTTGCCGCCTTCGGCAATTATTTTCCTAAAGCTTGTCGCTATGCAGCCGTTAAATAAAGTGAAGCAATCGAGGGGTGTTCGGAATCCAACGTTTGCACTACTGCGGGTGGCCTGTCCGTTCAAACAGACACCCGCCAGAAGAATCAGGCTCGTTCAACCTGTTCTTCTAACGGTGGGACGCCGCTTTGGCGGCGCAACCCGCAGTCGCATGTTCTTCGGGAGAATATTTTATGGCCATGTATATCAACACGAATACTTCATCACTGAACGCCCAGCGTAACCTGATGAACACCAACAAGTCCTTGGATACGTCCTATACCAGACTGGCTTCCGGTCTGCGTATCAACACCGCCAAGGACGATGCCGCCGGTCTGCAGATCTCCAACCGTTTGACCTCTCAGATCAACGGCCTGGATCAAGGTAACCGCAACGCCAACGACGGTATCTCTGTTGCCCAAACGGCTGAAGGGGCCATGGATGAAGTGACCAGCATGCTGCAACGCATGCGTACGCTGGCACAACAGTCCGCCAACGGCTCCAACAACACCGATGACCGTACTGCACTGCAGCAAGAATTTGACCAGCTGACTACCGAGATCAACCGTATCTCCAACGACACCACCTTTGGTGGTCAGAAGTTGTTGGATGGTAACTACAAAGGTTCGTTCCAGGTAGGTGCCGATGCGAGCCAAACCATCACCTTCAAGATGACCTCTGCTTTCACCATCAGCGGTATTGCGTCATCAACCAAGGGAAGTGCGACCGTTGCGACCAGCGCCACTGGCGAGCCTTACACTGTGACCAAGGGTACGACAGCCGTAACCTCTACCAGTGTGAGCAGCATCAAAGCAGCAAGTTCGGCTCAGCTGGCCATGGCGAACCTTGATTTCATGATCAAGGCCGTTGACAGCAAACGGGCAGAGCTGGGTGCGGTGCAGAACCGCTTCGACTCGACCATTCGCAACCAGTCCAACGTTTCCGAGAACCTGAGCGCAGCACGCTCTCGTATTCGTGACGCGGACTTTGCGACCGAGACTGCCAACCTGACCAAGCAGAACATTCTGCAACAGGCGGCGTCCAGCATCCTGGCGCAAGCCAACCAAAGACCGCAATCTGCTCTGTCCCTGCTGGGTTAACAGAAACGCAGTGATGAGATAGAAAGAGGAGCGACGATATGGCCAATGAAATTGGGATCCCGTCATCGGTCACTCCTTCTTCTCTTCAGTCAAGTAGCAAGAGCGGCCAATCGGCCGCTCAAGTGCTATCTGGCACGACGGAAGAGCAGCGGGTGACGGCACAGGATGTGAAAAAACAGCAAGAGGGGCAGCCTGGTGAAAAAAACGCCAAACAGGATGTGCCTCAGGCAGACATTGAAAATGAGGTCCAAAAGTTGCAGGAGTTCAGTAAGTTGCAAGGCTGGACCGTCAATTTCAGTGTTGAAAAGGATCTGGATCAAGTGGTGATCAAGGTGGTAGACGCCGAGACCAAGTCAATGATCCGGCAAATCCCGAGCGAAGAGTTGCTGGCTATCAGCAAACGAATTAAAGATCTGCGTGAGAGTGATGCGACCGGAGGAGGTTCACGCGCCGGGTTGCTGCTCGATAACGAGATCTGATATGAAAACTTAAGAGGAGAGTGAGTATGCCCACCATTACGTCTGCAGGTGCCGGCTCCGGACTCGATTTGGAGTCAGTGATTGCTGCCAGCGTCGATGCCAAAAAAGCACAGCTGATGCAGCCCATCACCACCAAGAAGACCAACACTCAAATCACTCTCTCCGGTGTGGGGCAGCTGAAATCTGCCATCGCCTCTTTCGTGACTACCTTGCAGGCGATGGCGAAAGATGACGCGTTCAACAAACGCTCCATCAACATTACTCAGGACAAGGACAAACCTGTGCTCAAGGTGGAGAGCAAGGCAGGGGCCTCCAATGGGCAATATGATATCAGCGTCGAACAGCTGGCAAAAACCAGCAAATTTGACGGTACCTTCGACTCGTCGACTACCCCTCTTATCACTCAAGACGGAAAATTGACGTTCAAGGCTGGCGACAAGACCTTTGAGGTCGATGTCAAAGCTGGCGATTCGCTGCAATCCATTCGAAAACGCATCAACAATGACGCAGACAACTTCGGTCTGAGCGTCAACATCATGAATACCTCCGATGGCAAATCCAAGCTGATGATCGATTCAGGGGTCAGCGGCAGTGGCAAGGATCTGCAGATCACCGGCAGCACTACCGAGTTGACCGATAATCTGGTCTCCAAATTGACCAAGAGCCAGAGCGCTCAGGATGCCAAGATCAAAGTGGATGGCAATGAGCTGACCAGTGCAACCAATACCTTTGATGGCACCATCGTCGGTCTCAAACTGACGGTGCTGAGAGAGTCAGATAGTACGACGACGACCGATGCTAGTAACAATCCAGTCAAAACATACAGCTCGAACAAGGTTGAAGTGACCACCGACAAGGCCGGTATCAAAGACATGGTCAAAAGCTTTGTCGATGGCTACAACGCCCTGGTGAAGAAGAGCAATGAGCTGGGCAAACGCAACTCCATCGTGGCGGGAAAAAGTCAGAATGATGGCGGGGCCTTGGCTGGTGACGCGACGACACGCGCGGTGATCAACATGATGAACGGTGCCATTACCGAACCCTCAAAAAAATCCTCAACCTATTCAACGATTTTCCAGATGGGTGTGAAGATGGACAACAAAGGGGTTCTCTCCATTGATGACACCAAGTTCAGCGAGGCCATCGACAAAAACTTTGACCAGGTGGTGGCCGTTTTTGGCGGCAAGGATGGGGTGGCAGGTAAACTGGCCGGACAATTGGAAACCTATTCCAAAACCGGTGGCTTGCTGGCCAAGCGGGAAGATACGCTGAATTCGGATCTGCGCGAAGTGAGCCGCAAGGAGTCGGATGTTGCCTCTCAGCTGACCAAGTATCAGGAGACCCTGCGTGCCCGTTATGGCAGCCTTGACACCATGCTGGCCAAGATGAACAAGTCGGCCTCTTATCTCAATCTGCTCAATACCAAGTCGAATTAATACGTAGTCAGGAGCCGTGTCTCGTATGTATCGGAAAAATATCAAGGCGTACACCACCCAGAATCTGCAGTCTGAGCTTGCGGTGGCAGATCCCTACCGGGTGATCCAGTTGTTGATGCAGGGCTGTCTCGAGCGACTTGCCCAGGCCCGTGGTGCCATCGAGCGTCGTGATTTCGAGGGCAAATCCCAGTCTGTATCCAAGACCATGGCCATCATCAATGGTTTGCAGGACTCGCTGGATCTCTCTTACGGAAAGGTGCCTGAGGATCTTTTTGCTCTGTATGACTATATGAAGGCACGGATGATGGATGCCAGCCGTGACATGGATATCGCTGCCATCGATGAGGTGATGACCCTGATGCTGACCGTCAAAAGCGGCTGGGATGCCATTCCGGTCGAAGAGCGCGACAAGGCCATTGCCCAGCAAAAAGCGGGCAGGACGGAATGAGCGATGCCATTCTGTCCGGGTTGATGGCTCACGGCACCCAGCTGTTGCTACTGCTGGAGAGAAATGAGTTGTCGGCAGCGGAGGCACAAATGGATCACTATCTTGATGCTTTCGATGGTGTGTTTCGGCAGTTCCCCGTAGAAAGCCACCTTGATATGGAACAGCAGCAGGCTCTGTTGCAGTTTCAAATGATCCATGAGCGAATCGCGAGCGCCAGGAGTCTGGCAGAAGATGAATTGCGCCAATTCTCCAAGGCTGGGCGAGCAACAAGCCTTTACAAGTCGAATGCGGGTTAAATATCGAATGGATTTTAATAAAAACATAGAAAGTGCAGAGGAAGAGCTTTCCCGTCTTGCAGTTCAAAAAGAACAGGAAGCCGCCATGCTGGCGGTGTTGCCTGTTCGCCATCAGCTTAATATGGCTGCCTTTGAAAAATACATGCCAGGGATCCATGCCTTTTTCAAAGAGTACCAGCCAACCAGACCTTTTCGATTTTTCTGTAATGAAAATGGCATTCCAAATATTTTGTGGCTTGATGACAAGGTTTCCCTGTATGGGGATGATCCCTTTGCCGAAGCGCAAGCCCAGATTGCCGAGGTGATCGAACAGAGCGTATTGCAATGCATCGATTTTGTCCCCCAATGGTATCTGGAAGGCCAAATCCATATTGCCTACAACAATGCCATTTCAGAGCTCAAAGAGAATGCTTCCCTTGAGGGACTACCGCTTCGCAAGGCGCTGAATGCGGATATTCCCTTGTCATTCATGTACGGGATCGGGCTGGGCTATCAGCTTGGCTATCTTTATGAGAAATGCAGGGTCAGGAATCTGTTTGCCTTCGAACCCGACCTCGACATGTTCTATGCCTCGCTTTATTGTTTCGACTGGCACCAACTTCTCGAATATATGGAACAGGAGTCGCTGAGCCTGCATCTTTTCATCGGTGTGGATGAGCAACTGCTGGTGGCCGACATGATGGAAGCCTTGCATCGCAAGGGCGCCTTCTGGTCGGCGAGTTACTTCTCATTCTGTCATTATCACTCACCCAAGCTGCATGACTTGATCGACAAGGCTGAGGGTGAGCTTTATCTGCTCAAGACGGGCTGGGGCTTCTTCGATGACAACATTTATGCGCTGGCCCACAGTCACACCCATCTGCAGGATGGTACGCCGTTCCTGAAGCGGGAGCGGGATACTTCATTGGCCGAGCAGGTACCGGTATTCGTGGTCGGTAACGGGCCGTCGCTGGATCAGAGCATCGATTTTATCCGGCAGCATCAGGGGCAAGCCATCATCATCGCCTGCGGTACCGCCGTCAGTGCCCTGCACAAGGCGGGCATCAAGCCTGACATATACGTGGCGGTGGAGCGGACCAAGAGCTCGGCAGATTTCCTGCGCATTCTCGGTGCGGATGATTTCCTCAAGAATGCAGTGTTCCTCAGCGTCGATGTGATCCACCCAGAGTGCAAGACCTTTTTCCGCAAGACGGGTCTGACTTTCAAACCTAATGAACCCATGTTTGCCATGCTGGCCAGCCGTTTGGGGCAGGCTTTCGAATATGAGTCCATTGAATTTTCCAACCCCTTCGTTGGCAATACCGGTCTCAACTATGCTGCCCTGCTCGGTTTCAAGCAGGTATACCTGTTCGGGATAGACAATGGCTACAAGTATGCAGACAAGCATCACTCCAGTCTGAGCCTCTATTACAACGAGAAGAAAGAAGCCAAGTACGACGAAAACTTGAAGGATACATTCCCGGCTCCGGGCAATTTTGGCGGGGAAGTGCGGATCAATCACCTGTTTGGTCTGGCCATTCATAATATGACGCGCGTGCTGACTGGCCATCCGGATATACGCTGCCTGAATTGCAGTGATGGTGCCTACATTGACGGTGCCATCCCTCAACGGGTTGATGCTCTGCAAATCAGCGGCCCTGAACTGGATAAAATCGTTCTGCTTGATGAGCTGATGGTGCGCAGCTTCCAGCCGTTCGACATGACCAGTATCGACTTCAATGCCGCGCTCAACGTACCGCTGTTTGACGATTTACTGGAGAAGTTGCGTACCGACTGGCAAACGGTCAAATACGAGCACAATGAGATATTGGCCATGATGCAGCGTCATCACGATTATCTGCTGTATTTGCTGATGAGCCGTGATTGCCATCTTTATCGCATTTTGATTGGCTCGATGAACTATTTCTACGCCAACATCATTGGTTTGATGATGACCCTGCTTGACGCTGCTCCTGACAAGTTTGAAGCCAAGATAAAAGAGGCCGAGACCATCCTTGAGCGGTTCTTTGATGATGCGAAGCCGATTTATGCCGATGCCTTCCAGCGTCACGATTCCGTCTATTTCGTCGGATTGGATATCTTCAAGCAGAAGTAACGACTATCCCTCATCACATGTCTGCTAAATAAAAAAACACCGGCGCTTGCCGGTGTTTTTTTATTGTGAAAATAACCAAGCAGAGTGGCTTACTGGTTCGGCTGTTGCGCCTCTTCAATGGCCCGGCATATCTGCTCCACGGCGTTGAGGGCTCTTGGGGTGAAACGGTGCAGTTCATCCGAATTGATGAGGTGCAGGCGCTGATGGCGGACGGCGTCCAGATTGGGCCACTGTTGCCAGTGGCGTAGAGTGTCGGGATCTTGACTCCCTGTCAGGATCAGCGCCGGATTGGCCTTGATCACCTGCTCCAGGCTGACCTGAGGATAGGGCGTGCGGGCAGCTGCCATCACGTTGTCCCCGCCGCACAGCTCGATGGCCTGAGCGGGCCAGGCATTGCCGCTAACGCTGGTGAGCGGTGGATACCAGAGCTGATAAAACACCTTGATATGTTTGGGCTTGCCGTAGCGCTGCCCAAGTGCGGCCAAGCGGGCGAGAAAGGCATCGGCCTCGGCATTGGCGGTTTGTTCCACCCCCAATGTTTTTCCCAGCGCCCGCATCTCGGTGGCGAGGGAAGCAAAGTCGGTCGGTTCTGAATAGAACACCGGGATCCCCAGCTGCTCGACAGGGGCCAGCATGCGGGATTGGGCGGAGCGCCAGGCGACGATCAAGTCGGGCTTTTGGGCCAACAGGGCTTCCAGATTGATGCTGCGGTAATTGGCCACCTGGGGCAGGCGTTTGACCTCGGGGGGATAATCGGAGGCATCATCGGTGGCGACGATGCGATCGCCGGCGCCGATGGCAAACAGCAGTTCGGTCAGATGAGGAGTGAGGCTGACGATGCGTGTCGGCGTCCCGGCCAGCAGGGCGGGCGACACGCACAACAGGCAGAGCAGGGTGAACCATCTAGCCATGCAACTGCTCCAGCACAGTGAGCAGCAATGCCAGCGCCAGCCAGCCCCAACCGGTTTGTTGCAGACGGTTGAGCAGGCGCAGGGCCGTGCCGGCATCCGGCTCTGCGGCGGCGTCAAACACGGGGAAACGGATCAAGCTGCTCTGATAGTAGCGGGGGCCACCGAGCTTGCAGCCGAGTGAGCCGGACAGCAGCGCCAGCAGTATTCCCATCGCGGGGTAGGGCCAGCGTATCGCGGTGCGCAGCCGGCTTGCCAGCTGGCGCAGCTGGGTCAGGCACAAGGGCAGTGCCAGCAACAAGATGGCAGGGGTGCACAGGGCCTGATAGAGCACGGCGGCGGCCCGGCCAAAGTGGGCAAAGGCTGGCAGTTTCGGACTCCAGCCCTGATTCATCAACTGGGCGAGGCGCCACAGCAAGGCACCTTGCACACCTGCCAGGGCAAATCCCAGCAGAGGGCCGGCCCACTGTCCTATCAGGCGCAGGGCGCAGCTTTCGCTGACTGCCTTGGCAAGCCCCATCAGGGATAGCTTGCCGGTATCGCGCCTGAGCCAGGGAGCGGCCTGCAACCTGGCCACCACCAAGGTATCCTGGTCTGTCAGCGAGCGAGTGGCACGGGCCAGCTCCCGCAGCGGACGCGATTCCAGCATCAGCAGCAGAAACAGCAGATCGAACAGCGGCTCCGAGAGCGAGAGATTGCGCACCGCCCAGAGTCCGGCGGCGCAAGGCAGCCAGACAATCAGCATGGCCAGAAGACCGGCCTGCAATTGCTGACCGGGGGCGCCATCGGGGCGACACACCTTGTGACCCAGCCGGGTCAGCAGCGGCACGACGGCGGAGAGCCGATAGTGGGCCGGCCAGGGTACGATGGCCTCGAGCAAGGCGGCCCCGAGCAAGATGGCCGCCGGAGTGGCGGCCATCTGTTCCAGCGTGGTGAGTGGGATCACAGCTTGCCGAGCATCTTGATGATCACCTCGGCGGAGTGCTTGCCGGCCACCTCGAGGAAGGCATCGAAGGATTCAATCTGTTCCTTGCCGGCGATGTCGGACATGGCACGCACCACCAGATAGGGCACCTTGAACATGTGGCACACCTGACCGATGGCCGCCCCTTCCATCTCGACCGCCAGCATCTGCGGGAAGTCGGCACGGGCTTTGGCGATGGCGTCCGGCTTGCACATGAACTGATCGCCGGTGCAGATGAGGCCGACTTTGGTCTGATGCTTGCCCTGTTCGGCGATGCAATCCTGGGCGACAGCGATGAGCGTCTCGTCGCAGGGGAAGGCGGCCGGTTGCTGCGCCATCTGGCCCATCTCGTAGCCAAAAGCGGTGACATCCACATCGTGGAAGCGCATCTCGCTGGCGATCACCACGTCACCGATGTGCAGGTCCTGGGCAAAGCCGCCGGCAGAGCCGGTATTGATGACGTAGTCGGGAGCGAATTTTTCCAGCAGCAGGCTGGTGGCGACGCTGGCGGCGACTTTACCGATGCCGGAGCGGGTCAGGATCACTTCTTTGCCTGCCAGGGAGCCCTGATAGAACTCGCAACCGCCCAGTTGCAGGGTGGTCGGGTTGCTCATCTGGCTGCGCAGCAGGGCCACTTCCTGTTCCATGGCGCCGATAATACCTACTTTCATCACTCACCTCGTCTTGATGGCCATGCGGCCGAATAAGTTGTTGTGGATCATAACAAAAGTTGGCGATGGCGCCGAGCATTCCGATGCTGTGCGATGTGAAGGGGCGCCTAAGGGTAACGCTTGGCCAGATCAGCCAACTCGCCGCTGTCCACCAGCCGTTGCAGGGCATTGGCGAACAGGGCCAGCCGGGCAGGGGAGGTGCGGTGGTAAAACAGGATATAGAAGGGAATGGTTTCCATGGCGGTGGGAAGGATGCGAATCTGGCCGCTCAGATGGTGGCGCAGCAGGTCGGCCTCGAAGCCGGGTGAGCGGTAGTAGACGAAGCGCCCTCGTTTCATCAGCAGCTTGTCATAATTGGCGGCACTGCTGATCCCGCCGCTGTCGATGATGAGCCCCTGCAGGGCCCGCAGCCGTTCGATGGCGCCGCTGCCGTGATTGATGAGGATGATGCCCTCTTCGCCAAGGGCCCTGACGTCATCCCACTGGCGGATCTCGACCGGATCATCGCTGCGCACCGCCAAGTGGTAACGCACGGTGAAGATGGGGGGCTGCAGATAGAGGAAGTAGTTGCGACGGTCCGGGTTGTCGCCCACGCCGCAGATAAAGTCGAGCTGGCCGAAACGCACCTGTTTCTCCAGTCGCTTGAGGGGCACAAAGCGCTGATCCCCTTGGATGCGCAGTGCGGGCTCCTGGCGCTCCAGCAGTCGAAACAGCTCGACGCAGAATCCTCCGATGCGGCCATCCGCCATCTGGGTGTATTTGGGGGCGGATTCGGGCTGCGCGGCCGTGCGATAGATTTCGGTGGCAGAGACGGCCCGGTGAGCGACTGCCAGCAAACAACCCAGCACCATCACCCGGAATATCATGTCATGCTGGCCCTCGATGTGTGGGGAAATGCGACGTTGCCCGCCGATGTCACGGCGCTAGTGCTCAAACATTACGCCATATATCAGAACCTTATCAACCAAGCGCCGTATCGAGGGTCATCATCAAGGCAAACCCGGCCATCAGGCCCAGGGTGGCGTGGGTCTGGTGGCCGTTGCGGTGAGTCTCGGGGATCACCTCGTGGGAGACCACGAACAGCATGGCTCCGGCGGCCAGTCCGAGGCCGATGGGATAGGCGATGGCCAGCCCGCTGGAGAGGCCGACGCCGAGCAGGGCCCCGAGCGGCTCAAGCAGGCCGCTGCCGATGGCGACCAGCACGGCTTTGCCTGGGCGAAAACCGGCGGCGCACATGGCGAGCGCCACCGCCAGCCCTTCCGGAATGTCCTGCAAGGCGATGGCGGTGGTGAGCGGCAGACCCACCGACATGTCGCCCTGGGAGAAGCTCACCCCGATGGCCATCCCCTCCGGCAGGTTGTGCAGGGCGATGGCAAACACGAACAACCAGACCCGGGAGCAACTCTCGTGACCGGGACCACAGGGGCCGGTCTTGTCATGCTCATGGGGGGTGAATTGATCGAGCCCCAGCATCAGCAGCACCCCGAGGGTCATGCCTGCCACCACGACGGCGGCGGCGAGAAAGCCGTTGCCGGTGATCCCCTCTGCCGCCTCGAGCCCCGGCAGCAGCAGGGAGAAGGCGCTGGCCGCCAGCATCATGCCGGCGGCAAAGCCCAGCATGCTGTCTTCCACCCGCTGGGGGACCGAACGCAGAAAGAGGGCAGGCAAGGCGCCGAGCGCGGTGGCGGCAAAGCCGGCCAGGCCGCCGAGCAGGCCGTAGCGAACGCCGGGGCTGATGTCGCCGGCGGCCAGCATCACCAGGCTCTGCAGCAGCAACAGCACGACGGCCGCCAGTGCAACGAGCAGGCCGATGGCGATCACCGGGCGTGCCCGCAGTTGCTCGCGCAGCTGGGCAGACCAGGAGGAAAGGGGCAGGGCCGACGCGTTATCCATGAAGATCACCTCTCTTGCTTGATGGCGGGGATGGCGAGGCGCCATCCGGGGACTCTTGCATTACAGCGAGCCGGGCCTGACTTGTCCATGCCGGTGCATCGATTGCATTCATCGGCTAACTATTTGAAATGATTTGGTCGCCTTGAATAGTTTGTGATGAAGATCGGGTTGTACGGAAAAACAACTTGCTTTGTTGCGGCGAAAGCTGGTGAAGGAGTAGGCAGGTTTGTGGTAAAGTGCCGCCCTCGCGAAACCCACCCTTCCCTTGGTCTTTCGCAACGTCCCATCTCCCGCCAGGAAAGCCCGGGTTACCAGTTCATACGGATGTGATCGCCACTGTGCACCTGCTTGTCAGCAGTCGAGGATCACCAGCCACCATGTTTTACAAAAATCTGTCTATCGGCAAAAAGATTGCCGTGGTCTTTGCGGTCATTGCCGCCGTCAACGTGATATTCGGTATTTTTCTCTCCAGCGAGCTGCGCGGCGTGCGCGATCGCGTGCTGAATTTTACCGACTCCACCCTGCCGAGCGTGCTCTCGGTCGAGAACCTGCTCTACGACGTATCCTACGTGCGCCGTGCCCAGTTTGCCCTGCTGATGGTGGATGACGCCAGCGATCTGCAGGCCCGTCGCGGCCGGATCCAGGCCAGCGTCCAGAAAGTCGAGCAGGCCTTTCGTGCCTATGAGGCCACGGTCGGTGCCGACCATGAGCGCCAGGTGTTCAACCGCGCCAAGCAGGAGTGGCAACGCTACCTGAACTCGGTCAATGTGGTGGATCAACTGCTGGTGCAGGGTCAGCTGGTCCAGGCCAAGGATCAGCTGTTCCAGTCCAACCCCATTTATGGCGAGCTGGAGCAGGCGGTCAACGGTCTGGTGGAAGTGAACCTCGGCTTCGTGAAAGAGAACCGTGGCAGCCTGCTTGGCAGCGTCAACATGGTGACCAGTTTTGCCATGGTGAGCATCGGCAGCCTGCTGTTGTTCATGGTGGCCATGACCTGGTTCCTGACCCGCCAGATCTGCCTGCCGCTGCAGGCCGTGGTGGCGCAGGCCAACGCCATCGCTGCCGGCGATCTGACCCATCAGCTGGATCGCCAGCACATCGGTCGCGACGAGCTGGGCATGCTGGCCAAGGCCTCCCTCAAGATGCAGGACAACCTGCGTGGCCTGATTGAAGAGGTGGTAGCGGCTGTGACTCAGCTGGGTGCCGCCATTGAAGAGGTGAGCGCCGTCTCCGAGCAGTCGGCACAGGGGATCCAGAGCCAGCAGCAGGAGATCTCGCTGGTCGCTACCGCCATGGCCCAGATGAAGGCCACCGTGGCCGATGTGGCAGGCAACACCGAAACCGCGTCCGAGTCGGCCAGCTCCGCCAATGCCTTGGCACGTCGTGGCAATCAGGATGTGCAGAGCTCGCTGATGTCCATTACCCGGGTTGCCGAAGAGATTGAACAGGCGGGCACCCTGGTCACCGAACTGGAGCGCGAATCTGCCCAGATCAACGTGGTGGTGGATGTGATCCGCGGCATCGCCGATCAGACCAACCTGCTGGCACTCAACGCCGCCATCGAGGCTGCCCGCGCTGGTGAGCAGGGTCGCGGCTTCGCGGTGGTGGCCGACGAGGTGCGTACCCTGGCGGGTCGCACCCAGGCTTCCACCGGCGAGATCGTTGCCATCATCGAAACCCTGCAGGCACGTGCCAACCAGGCCAAAGAGGTGACCGGCCAGAGCTGCGAGATGATCCGCCAGTGCGTGGAGCAGAGCGAGCAGACCAGCAACGGCATCCAGCAGATTGAAGAGGCGGTGGCCCAGATCGCCGACATGGCCATTCAGATCGCCAGTGCCTGCGGCGAGCAGGATGCGGTCTCCGATGAGCTGGGTCGCAACGTGGAGCGGATCAACGAATCCTCCAACGAGGTCGCCGTTGGGGCCGATCATACCGCCCGCGCCTGCCTGGAATTGAGCCAGCTGGCCGCCGGTCTGCGTCAGACCATCGGTCGTTTCCGTCTGGCGTAATGCTGCTGCGCGCCAGGGAGGGCGACGCAACCGTTGCCTGAACTGGCAGGCACCCAAACAACCCGGCTCTGGCCGGGTTGTTTGTTATTGGCTGGCGGCTACTGGATTAGTCATGTGGTTTGCAAGGAAGGGAGAGCAACACGGGTTCGGTGAATAGCGCCGCAAACCCGCGACGGCAGCCGGGTCGGCCTGAGAGCAACCTGAGGGGCAAGGCCGGGCGATGGTGCCGTGCTGGTTCGAAGGGGGACGCATCCTCTTGCTGCGCTGAGGAGGCATCTACCAAAGCCCTGACTTGGCTGGGCAACGAATGCAGTCACTCCGATGGGATAGGTAGGGCAATGATGTGTGGGGATATGACGCAGAAAGGCACGCTTTCCTTGCTGGCGGCCATAAAAAAACCCGGCCTAGGCCGGGTTTGTGGTACGTGTGCTACGGGAGGCTGGCTTATTTGGCCAGGGACTCCGGCAGGTTTTCACGGATCTTGCCGAGCATCTCTTTCAAAACGCGCGGGTTGGCAACCACGATGTTGCCGGAGTTTTCGTAGTTGTGACCACCGACGAAGTCGGTGACGATGGCGCCGGCCTCTTTGGCCAGCAGCTCACCGGCTGCGGTATCCCAAGGCTTCAAGCCGATTTCCCAGAAACCGTCGACGCGACCGGCAGCCACGTAGGCCAGATCCAGTGCGGCAGAGCCGGCACGACGGATGTCGGCACACTCGATGAACATGCTCTGGAACATCTTCAGGTACGGCTCGATGTGGTGCTTCTGCTTGAACGGGAAACCGGTGGCCAGGATGGTACCGGCCAGCTCTTTGGCCTTGCCGACACGGATGCGATAACCGTTCAGCTGGGCACCACTACCACGAGTAGCAGTAAACAGCTCGTCACGGATCGGATCGTAAACAACGGCTTGTTCAGTCTTGCCCTTCACGCGCAGGGCGATGGAGACGGCAAAGTGCGGAATGCCTTTGACCAGGTTGGTCGTGCCATCCAGTGGGTCAATGATCCATTGGTAGTCCGGATTGGTACCGGTAATCTCACCAGACTCTTCAGCCACGATGCTGTGTTCCGGGTAAGATTTTTTGATGGTGTGAATGATGGCCGCTTCGGCTTCACGGTCAACGTTGGTCACGAAGTCATTGCTGCCTTTCTGGATAACCTCGATGTTCTCGGGTTGAGAAAAGGCTTTTACTACTACTTGACCGGCGTTGCGCGCAGCGCGCACGGCGATATTCAGCATCGGATGCATAGGTTCACCACTGGATGTTAAAGAACGGGGAATAAAAGGACGCGGTATCATACCAGTCTTCGCGAGAATGGCAACCGTTATACGCCATCCCCCCAGCCTTGGCGACTGCCAGATCTGACGGCTCCAATATAGGCTCCTTTTGGTCTAGTCTTATGGGCAGCAGCCGAATAACAGGCTGCATTGAGCATAGGGACGTGGATCATGAATTTGTCATTAGTCAGTCAAAAACCGTCGGCAATCACTACCCAGGGGCTGCTGGCTGCCTTGCGCGCATCGACCGGATATGGCGACTACTTCAACGAGGTGAGCATTGCCCAGCCTTGCCAATGGCAGCCAGGCAAGGAAGAGGCAGCGATCTTGCTGCTCGATGGCGACGCGGCCTGGCCGGAATTTGCCTGGCAGCGCAACAGCGATACATTCGGCTTGCCGGTGTTGCCGCTGCTGATGCGCAAAGGCGATGCCACTCTCACCATTCAGGGGCCAGACGTGCGGGACCCGCGCTTCTATTTCGTCTCAAACGGCATAGTGCTGGAAGAGTCGGAACTCGCCGATCCCGCCTGCAGCCGGGTGCTGCTGAGCAAACTGGAGTCCTACTTCCCGCTCTTGTCCCGCCTGATCCTGCTGCGCCAGCGCCAACCCATGGGGCTGTGCAACTAGTCACGATCCTCCCTGCGTCCGGGCTGTTCAAGCGGCACAATATTTGTCATAACTGACCAGTATTGTGCCGCTTTGCCATGCTGGCATCGGAGCAAATGCCGGTGTGGCATCCGCTCTGTGTCCGTTGTCGTCTCGCATGAGCGAGGCTGGCCGTCTCTGCACCAATGTGTGAATCACAAGGAGTTCATGATGATCGACTTTTATACCGCCGCTACGCCCAACGGCTTCAAGGTGGCGATTGCCCTGGAAGAGCTGGGTTTGCCCTATCGGGTGATCCCGCTCGATCTGTCGGCGCTGGATCAGAAGAAGCCCGAGTTTCTGGCCATCAACCCCAACGGCCGTATCCCGGCCATCGTCGATCGGGATAATGGTGACTTCGCCGTGTTCGAGTCTGGCGCCATCCTGCTTTATCTGGCGGAGAAGGCGGGCAAGTTGCTGCCGGCAGATCCCAAGCGCCGCTCCCAGGCCATCCAGTGGTTGATGTTCCAGATGGGCGGGGTCGGTCCCATGATGGGGCAGGCCAACGTCTTCTATCGCTACTTCCCGGAGAAGATCCCGGCTGCCATCGAGCGCTACCAGAAGGAGGGGCGCCGTCTGTTCGAGGTGCTCGACAGCCACTTGGCCCATCACGAATATCTGGCCGACGAGTACAGCATCGCCGACATCGCCACCTGGCCCTGGGTACGCATTTATGACTGGAGCGGCATCTCCATCGAGGGGTTGCCACACCTGCAAGCCTGGATGGACCGGATGGCAGAGAAGCCCGCCTGTCAGAAGGGGATCACCATACCGCCGCGCAACGAGAAGCCGGAGGATCTGGTCAAACAGGCCCAGCAGATGGTAACACGTTGATTTTTATTGCTGACGGGGCTAAAAACCCCGTCACATTAGAAAAACTAGGGAAAGCTGATTATAAAGATTCGTTCGTTTTTCGTGATCTGAATCACTAAGATCACCGCAAGCCTAGGGAGTGTCCTGCTCCCGGCCGGTGCGGGTTCTCCGCCTTGTATTTTCACCTTTGATTGACTCTGTGTTTTTGGATCCCCTCTGCAGGTTTCTGCCAGGGGTGCGGCAGCTTTTTGATGATTTTCGGGACTGAGATATGTATCGGCACAGTTTTTATCCGCTGTTTTTTCTGACCATTCTGATGGTCGCTGTGGGCCAGATGACCCAGACCCTGTATGTGCC
Source organism: Aeromonas sp. 1805 (assembly GCF_013085525.1). Classification (NCBI taxonomy): domain Bacteria; kingdom Pseudomonadati; phylum Pseudomonadota; class Gammaproteobacteria; order Aeromonadales; family Aeromonadaceae; genus Aeromonas; species Aeromonas sp. 1805. Next base: position 3,403,572 of record NZ_CP038515.1, read on the forward strand.
CTCGATTCCCATGATGGCGGGGGACTTCAACGTGGCCTCCGGCCAGTTGCAGGCGGTGATGGCTTGTTACCTGATCCCGTACGGGCTCTCCCAGTTTGTTTACGGCCCGCTGTCGGATCGCATCGGCCGTCGCCCCATCCTGCTTATCGGCATGATGGTGTTTCTGGTGGGCACCCTGACCATTCAGTTGATCCCAAGCTTCATGGCGTTGCTGGTGGGCAGCTTCATTCAGGGGCTGGGCACCGGGGCGGGTGGCGCCATGAGCCGGACCGTGATGCGCGATCGCTACAGCGGCGCCGAGCTCAACCGGGCCAACAGCTTGGTGAGCATGGGGGTGATCTTCTCCCCGCTGCTGGCGCCGGTGCTGGGTGGCTGGTTGACCGAGCTGTTCAACTGGCGTGCCGGGTACTGGTTCCTGTTCGGCTTCGGTGCGGTGACGACTCTGGCGCTGCTGGCCTGGTTTGCTGAAACGCTGCCGGCGACCGCACGCCAACAGCCGCTGCGAGTCGGTGCCGCCTATCGCCACGTGCTCGGCAATCCGCGCTTTCAGGGCAACCTGCTCTGCCTGATGGCGACCTTTGCCGGTCTGGCGGTGTTCGAGGCTGCGGCCGGCGTGCTGCTTGGCGATGTGCTCAAATTGAGTGCCCGCACCGTCAGCGTGCTGTTCGTGCTGCCGCTGCCCGGTTATCTGTTCGGTGCCTGGCTCTCTGCCAAGCTCAGTTTTCGCCTGAGTCAGGGTAAGCTGATGCGCCTTGGTATCGTCTTCCTGGCGCTGGGGTCGTTGATCATCCTGCTGCCGGGTCTGTTCGGGGTCGTGAGTGCGGCCTCCCTGGTTGGCGGCGCCGCCGTCTACTTCATTGGCAGCGGCATTCTCTATCCGACCGCTACCTCCTGCGCCATCGAACCCTTCCCGGGTCAGGCGGGCACCGCCGGTGCCATTCTCGGCGGCATGCAGAACCTGGGGGCCGGAATCGTGACGCTGCTGGCAGCCTGCTTCCCGATGGAAGGGCAGGTGACTCTGGGGGCCATCATGACACTGATGGTGCTGATCGTGGCGCTGAGCTTTCTCTGGCTGCGCCACCACGGCTCACCCCATCAACAGATGGCTGTCTGAGCCGAGCACATAAAAAAGACCCGCCCAAGCCGGCGGGTTTTTTATGGGCCGCTTCTGGTGTGACTGGTGCTGCGGGAGTGTCGAAGGGGGCGGCGGCAGGGGAGAGCGGATGACGCAGGAGATAAAGAAAAAGCCCGTCACGTTGGTGACGGGCTTTTTGCTGTTGGTACCCCGGAGATGCCGTTGCCGGTTTGGGCCCTTGAACCGTCGGTTCAAGGCGGGGATCGGATCTGACCGCAGGCTTCTCGGTCGTGCCGAGCATGCGCAATAGCCAGAAGGCAGATCCCCTGTTTGGTATGAATATCGGCTCGGGGACTTGAACCGGCTGACAAACACCCCAGGGAATTTTAAAACGGTGGACGATTAGGGCTGCAGGCCTTCGTCGCTGGATTCGCCATATTGTCCGTGCTCGATCAAGGCCGCTTCGATGGTGCGTTGAAGCATCTTGATCCGCTTGTCCATGGTCTCAGAGTATTGGTGATTTTTCTCTTTTTCAAGGCAGAGCTCATGGCAAAAATTGAGCGCTGCCATCACCGCCAGCTGTTCGTTGCTGGAGACCTTGGAGCGTTGACGCAGCTCGATGAGTTTATCAGTCAGCTGGTCGGCGGCCTGGCGCAGGGCATCCTGCTGTCCCAGGGGACAGGATACCTTGTAGGGACGTCCCAAAATGACGATTTCTACGGCCTCTGTGCTCATGCCTTCCTCAATACGGCGGAGCTGATTTCCGCCTTTATCCACGTGGACAACTGGGCGGGACTATATAGCGCAGATGCAGAAGTTTCAAGGCCTTGCTGGCTCTGGAAGGGGGAGAATGCTAGGATCCTGACCATTAATTCTGCATATTTGCCTGAACTTTGAGCGGATCTTCGATGAGCAAAACGAACCCCCTGAAATACGCGGCCGTGGCCGACCTGATGGAGCAGCATGAGCTGATGGCGACGGCTGTAGAGGCCCATGGCGTGATCTGCGGTCTGGTGTGCGGTGGTGTGGCACTGGACGACAAGAGCTGGCTGCCCCATTTCAATGATCTGGTCAACGACGGCTTCGGTCTGCCGGCCCCGGTGCGCCAGGTGATGACCGATCTCTATCACCAGGTGATCGAGAGCCTGATGGCCCAGAAAGGGGTCGAGCTGCTGCTGCCGAGCGACGAAGCGCCGCTCGACGAGCGCATCGACTCGCTGGTGGATTGGTCCCAGGCTTTCCTGGCTGGTTTCGGCGTGGTGCAGCAGGAGCTCTCCAAGGCTTCCGAAGAGCTGCAGGAGATGATCCAGGACATCGCCAGCATCACCCAGGTCTCCGCCGAATTCGATCAGGAAGATGAAGAGAACGAAGCCTCCTTCCTGGTGCTCTACGAGCACGTGCGCCTCGGGGTGATGATGAGCTTCGAGGAGTTTGGCAAGCGGCCGGATGCCCCGAGCACGCCGCCGACCCTGCACTGAGTCGGTTGAACCCTAAAAAGAGCGCCTGGTGGCGCTCTTTTTACATCTGGATGTTGCCCGCGCCAGACCGCCGTGATGAGGCAAGTGACGACAGAGACTGCGCTTTTTTGCCCGTGGCTTCGCATCCCGACCCCATGCTTTGTGTTAGCATGACCCCACATTTTCAGTCTTTCCCCTCATCTCATGTCTCAATCTGATCTGAACCACGTCGATGTGGCCATCGTCGGTGGTGGAATGAGCGGCGCCGTGCTGGCGCTCTCCCTCGCGGCCCTGCCAGGGCCCAAGCCCCTGCAGATCCTGCTGCTGGAGGCGAGCGCCCCCGAGCTCAATGCGCATCCCGGCTTCGATGCCCGCGCCATCGCGCTCTCCGCCGGCACCTGCGAAGCGCTGGCCCGGCACGGGCTCTGGTCCCGTTTTGCTCCCCATTGCAGCCCCATCAGCCAGATTCATGTGTCGGATCGGGGCCACTTCGGCCAGGCCGGCTTGACGGCGGCGGAGTATGGCCTGCCTGCCCTTGGCCAGGTGATCGAGTTGTCGGCGGCGGGCATTGCGCTGCAGCAGGCGATTGCCGCCTGCCCGCAGATCCGCATGCTGTGTCCGGCCCAGCTCGAACACGTGGAGCCATTGGCGGAGGGGGTAAACCTGACCCTGGCCAGCGGCGAGCGTTATCAGACCCGCCTGCTGGTGGCGGCTGATGGCGGCAACTCCTTCGTGCGCCAGCAGTGCAAGCTGGCGGTGAGCCGTCACGACTACGGTCAGAGCGCCATCATCGCCACCGTCAAGACCGCCGAAGACCCGGCCGGACGGGCTTTCGAGCGTTTCACCCAAGGGGGGCCGCTGGCCCTGCTGCCGATGCAGGACGGGCTCTCCTCCCTGGTCTGGAGCGTGGCACGGGATGAGGCGCCGGCCTTGATGGCGCTCGATGACTCTGCGTTTCTGGCCCGCCTGCAGCAGGCCTTTGGCTGGCGCCTCGGCCGTTTCTTGCAAACCGGCCAGCGCCACGTCTATCCGCTGGTGCTGACGGTGGCCGACTACCCGCTGGCCCAGCGCACCGTGCTGGTGGGCAATGCCGCCCATCTGCTGCATCCCATCGCCGGTCAGGGCTTCAACCTCGGCATGCGCGATCTGGACCTGCTCACCCGGGCGGTGGGCCGGGCGCTGACGGCGGGGGAGGATATCGGCAGCTTTGAGGTGCTCAGCGGCTACTGGCAGCAGCGCAAGGGGGATCAGGCCCAGACGGTCTGGCTCACTTCTTCGCTGGCCCAGCTCTTCTCCAATGATCATGACCCGCTGGTGGCGGGCCGCAACCTGGCGCTCTCCCTGATGGGGCGGCTGAGCTGCCTAAAGGCGCCGCTGGCCTCCCGCACCCTGGGCTTTGTCGCCGATGTGTGCCGCCCCTGAGGCGAGGTGACGTCATGGGTATTGAACGGGTGCGCCTTCGGGCGTGCCCTCGCTGATCCCGGCGATCAGCCCTGAAAGGATATAGAACGATGCAGATGCAAAACGTGGATGTGGTGATTGTAGGGGGCGGCATGGTGGGCCTGGGGCTCGCCGCCGCGCTCAAGGGAAGTGCGCTCAAGGTCGCCGTGGTCGAGGGCCAGCTGCCGGAGTCCGAGCTTGACGAGGTGCCGGACAACCGGGTCAGCGCCTTGAGTCTCGCCAGTCAGCGCATCCTGCAGCAGGTGGGCGCCTGGCGCGGGATCGAGGCCCGTCGCCTGCAGCCCTACGGGCAGATGGAGGTGTGGGAGCAGGACAGCTTTGGCCGGATCGCCTTTGATGCTGCCAGCCTGCGCCAGACCGAGCTCGGCCACATCGTCGAGAACCGGGTCATCCAGCTGGCGCTGCTGGAAGCGGTTCTCGATGGCGACAACATCCAGCTGCTGAGCCCGGCCCGGGCGAGCAGCCTGCAAAGCGGCGAGGCGGGGTCGCTCCTGCTGCTGGAAGATGGCCGCGCGCTGTCGGCCAAATTGGTGGTGGCGGCCGATGGCGCTCACTCCTGGGTGCGCCGGCAGGCCGACATCCCGCTCACCAGCTGGGATTACGGCCACCACGCGCTGGTGGCGACGGTGCGCTGTGCCGAGCCGCACGAGGCGGTGGCACGCCAGATCTTCACCCCGGATGGCCCTCTCGCCTTTTTACCCCTGTGGCAGGAGAACCTCTGCTCCATCGTCTGGTCGCTGCCTGCGGCTCGTGCCGAGGCGCTCTGTCAGTGTGATGAAGAGCAATTCAACCGCCAGCTCACCACCGCGTTCGACGGCCGGCTGGGTCTGTGCAAGGTGGAAGGGGCGCGCAGCGCCATCCCGCTCACTGCCCGCTATGCCCGCGACTTTGCCCGCGAGCGGCTGGTGCTGGTGGGGGATGCCGCCCACACCATCCACCCGCTGGCGGGGCAGGGGGTCAACCTGGGGCTGCTGGATGCCGCCGCCCTGGCCGAGCAGATCCTGCGCAATCAGGCGGCGGGCAAGGACATCGGCCGGCTCGCCAACCTGCGCAGCTATGAGCGCTGGCGCAAGAGCGAGGCGGCCAGCATGCTGGCGGCGATGGAGGGGCTCAAGCGGCTGTTCGCCGGTGCCAATCCGCTCAAGAAGCTGGTGCGTGGGGCCGGGCTGTGCGCCTTCGATCTTCTGACGCCGCTCAAGCAAAGCGTGATCCGGGCCGCCATGGGGTTAGAGGGTGAGTTGCCGGCCCTGGCCAAGGGGAACAATTTGCCGACCCGGCCGAAGTAAGAGGGTGATCCGGGCCGCCATGGGGCAGGAAGGCGAGCTGCCTGCCCTGGCCAAGGGTGAAAAAATCTAATAATACCCGGCTGTTTTCACAACAAAACTAATGTGATGAGGCTGATGACCCGGTTTGGGCATCAGCCTTTAATCTGGGCGGTCGGCGAAACGTTTTTCTCCAAATTGTGACGAAACGGTAAAAATCGAAATTTAATATCGCCATTACCGGGTTTGGTCTGTTTTTATCACTGTTTTTACCTTAGTCTCTGGGGTCTGTTTACTGGCGGTGGATTAGTTTTTTTTGAGCGGCATGCGCGTCCGCTTGGCTTATAATCCGCTGCGTTCAAGGAATCACTCTTGCCCTGCGGGGCCGGAACGAGCACAGACTCAGGTACTTCGCTTGCTGCCACCCAGGTAGATAGCCGGATGGTGGCTGCCGGGCGAGCGATGCGTGAGTGTTGTCGCGAACGCTTAAGGAAACACAGCGATGATCCAGACTACAGTACTGCATCCCAAGCACCTGGAAGCCGGCGCCAAGATGGTGGACTTCCACGGTTGGGAAATGCCCATTAACTACGGCTCACAGCTGGAAGAGCACCATCAGGTGCGCACCGATGCCGGCATGTTCGACGTCTCCCACATGACCATCGTCGATTTGACCGGCGAGCGGGTCAAAGCCTTCCTGCAACACCTGCTGGCCAACGACGTGGCCAAGCTCACCGTCTTCGGCAAGGCCCTCTACAGCGGCATGCTGACCCCGGAAGGCGGTGTTATCGATGACCTCATTACCTATTACCTTGGCGAGACCTTCTACCGCCTGGTGGTCAACTCCGCCACCCGCGAGAAGGATCTGGCCTGGATCCGCCACCACGCCCAGGATTTCGGGGTGACCGTGACCGAGCGTCCTGAGCTCGCCATGATCGCGGTGCAGGGCCCCAACGCCAAAGCCAAGGCGGCCAAGGTGTTCAGCGCCGAGCAAGTTGCCGCAGTGGAAGGGATGAAGCCCTTCTTCGGCGTGCAGGCCGGCGAGCTCTTCATTGCCACCACTGGCTACACCGGTGAAGACGGCTACGAGATCGTGGTGCCGCAAGAGCAGGCGTGCGATCTGTGGCAGGCGCTGCTGGACAACGGCGTGGCCCCCTGCGGCCTGGGTGCCCGTGACACCCTGCGCCTCGAGGCCGGCATGAACCTCTACGGCCAGGACATGGACGAAACCGTCTCTCCCCTTGCCGCCAACATGGCCTGGACCATCGCCTGGGAACCGAGCGATCGCCAGTTCATCGGCCGCGCCGCGCTGGAAGCCCAGAAAGCCGCCGGCAGCCAGCCCAAGCTGGTGGGTCTGGTGATGGAAGAGAAGGGCGTGCTGCGTAGCGGCATGCCGGTCACCTTCACCACCGCCGCTGGAGAAGAGCGGGAAGGTGTGATCACCTCCGGCTCTTTCTCGCCCACCCTGGGGTACAGTATTGCGTTGGCGCGGGTGCCCCGTGATATCGGCGAACAAGCCTCGGTGGAGATCCGCAAGAAGCTGGTCACCGTCAAAGTGACCAAGCCGGCTTTCGTGCGCAACGGCCAGAAGCTGGTGTAACGACCCATTGCGGCGAAGGGGCTGCCCTTCGCCAGACCCCCTTGCCCCGGCAACGTCTGTCGAACGCGCCGGGACAAGTGATCCAAGTGAATAAAGGAAGCACAAATGAGCCATATCCCGAGCGAACTGAAATATGCCACCTCCCATGAGTGGATCCGTGTCGAAGCCAACGGCGAGGCCGTGGTCGGTATCACCGAGCACGCCCAGGAGCTGCTGGGTGACATGGTGTTCGTCGATCTGCCGGAAGTGGGCAAGCAGGTCGGTGCCGGTGATGACTGCGCCGTGGCCGAGTCGGTCAAGGCCGCCTCTGACATCTACAGCCCGGTGAGCGGCGAGATCCTGGCCGTCAACGAAGAGCTGGAAGGCAGCCCCGAGCTGGTCAACTCCGATCCCTACGGTGCCGGCTGGTTGTTTCGCATCAAGCTGGACGACGCGGGCGAGCTCGCCAACCTGCTGGATGCCGAAGGCTACCAGAACGTGGTGGACGAAGAGTAATGCCCCCGGGCCCTGCCAATGCGCAGGGCCCGCTTGTATAGGTGCCCGTCGGCCAGGAGGCCGACCGGCGAGGGTGAAGTCGTCCGCACCGGTTTGCCCGCGGCAAACCGGTCAGCCGCAAGACGACCCCCTGTCGCTATGAGCGACATCCGGTGCCGGCAGGGGCCACCCTGCCAGCCGAACATGAGTGAAGCCGGCCGAGGCTGGCTGTCAGGCACTTAGTTATCAGGACTTTTTATCAGGAATAGGGAAATGACCCAGTCACTGTTTGAACTCGAGCAAAAAACCGATTTCATCCGCCGTCACATCGGGCCGGGTGAGGAAGATCTGCGCGCCCTGCTGGCCGTGGTGGGCGCCGAGAGCCTGGATGATCTGATTGAGCAGACCGTCCCCGCCGCCATTCGCCGGCCGGGTCCGCTCGGTATCGGCGCCTCCATGACCGAGGTGGAAGCGCTGGCCAAGCTCAAGAGCTATGCCGCCCAGAACAAGGTCGCCAAGAGCTACATCGGCATGGGCTATCACGATACCCATGTACCCCACGTCATCTTGCGCAACGTGCTGGAAAACCCGGGTTGGTATACCGCCTACACCCCGTACCAGCCCGAGCTGGCGCAGGGCCGTCTCGAAGCCCTGCTCAACTTCCAGCAGCTGACCCTGGACTTGACCGGCATGGATCTGGCCAGTGCCTCCCTGCTGGATGAGGCGACCGCCGCCGCCGAGGCGATGGCGCTGGCCAAGCGGATGGCCAAGTCCAAAGCCAATCTCTTCTTCGTGGCCGACGACGTGCACCCGCAGGTGATCGACGTGGTCAAGGAGCGCGCGGTTCACTTCGGTTTTGACGTGGCCGTCGGCCCGGCCGCACAGGCCTGCGCCGAAGAGGTGTTCGGTGCCCTGTTCCAGTACCCCACCACCACGGGTGAAGTGAAAGATCTGCGGGCCCTTATCGCCGCCGTGCAAGCCCAGAAAGGGCTGGCCTGCGTCAGCGCCGATCTGCTCTCCTTGCTGCTGCTCAAATCCCCGGGCGAGCTGGGGGCTGACGTGGTGCTGGGCTCGGCCCAGCGCTTTGGCGTGCCCATGGGCTACGGTGGCCCGCATGCCGCCTTCTTCGCCACTCGCGATGCTTACAAGCGCTCCATGCCGGGCCGCATCATCGGTGTCTCCAAGGATGCCCGCGGCAAGGCCGCGCTGCGTATGGCGATGCAGACCCGCGAGCAGCACATCCGCCGCGAGAAGGCCAACTCCAACATCTGTACCGCTCAGGTGCTGCTGGCCAACATGGCAAGCTTCTACGCCGTCTACCACGGCCCGGTGGGGCTGAAAACCATCGCCTCCCGCGTGCACCGTCTGACCACCATTCTGGCGCTCGGCCTCAAGGCCAAGGGCGTGGCCCTCAAGCATGCCAGCTGGTTCGATACCCTGACCGTGCTGACCACGGGCAAATCAGAGCTGATCGCCAAGGCCGAGGGGCTGGGCATCAACCTGCGCGCGGATCTGGACGGCGCAGTGGGCGTGTCGTTCTCTGAAACCACCACCCGTGGCGATGTGGCCGAGCTGTTCGAGTTGTTCCTGGGCACAGGTCACGGCCTGGACATCGAGGCTCTCGACCTGGCGGCCCAGGCCCATCACGCCATCCCGCAGGATCTGCTGCGCACTGACGCCGTGCTGACCCACGAGGTGTTCAACAAGTACCACTCCGAGACCGAGATGCTGCGCTACATCCACCGTCTCGAAGCCAAGGATCTGGCCCTCAACTACGCCATGATCTCCTTGGGCTCCTGCACCATGAAGCTCAACGCCACCGCCGAGATGATCCCGGTGACCTGGCCCGAGTTTGGCAAGCTGCACCCGTTCGCCCCGCTGGCCCAGGCCAAAGGCTATCAGCTGCTGCTGGCCGACCTTGAAAACTGGCTGGTGAAGGTGACCGGTTATGATGCGGTCTGCATGCAGCCCAACTCCGGGGCGCAGGGCGAATACGCCGGTCTGCTCGCCATCAAGAAGTACCACGAGTCTCGCGGCGAGGGGCATCGCGATATCTGCCTCATTCCGGCGTCTGCGCACGGTACCAACCCGGCTTCCGCTCAGATGGCGGGCCTGCGGGTCATCGTCACCGCCTGTGACAAATCAGGCAACGTGGATCTGGACGATCTGCGCGCCAAGGCCGCCGAGGCGGGGGATCAACTCTCCTGTCTGATGGTGACCTACCCCTCCACCCACGGGGTGTACGAGGAGACCATCAAGGAGGTGTGTGACATCGTTCACCAGCACGGTGGTCAAGTCTATCTGGACGGCGCCAACATGAATGCCCAGGTGGGCCTCACGGCGCCAGGTTTCATCGGGGCGGACGTCTCCCACCTCAACCTGCACAAGACCTTCGCCATTCCTCATGGCGGTGGCGGCCCGGGCATGGGCCCCATCGGCGTGAAGAAGCACCTGGCGCCGTTTGTGGCCGGTCACGCCGTGGTCAAGACCGACAAGGAGAGCCGCAACAACGGCGCCGTCTCGGCGGCACCGTTCGGCTCGGCCAGCATCCTGCCCATCAGCTGGATGTACATCGCCATGCTGGGAGACGAGGGGCTGAAGAAATCCACCCAGGTGGCCATCCTCAACGCCAACTACCTGGCCAAGAAGCTGGGTGAATCCTTCCCGGTGCTCTATTCCGGCCGTAACGGTCGGGTAGCTCACGAGTGCATCCTGGATATCCGCCCGCTCAAAGAAGCCTCTGGCATCAGCGAGATGGACGTGGCCAAGCGGCTGATGGACTACGGTTTCCACGCGCCGACCATGAGCTTCCCGGTTGCGGGTACCCTGATGGTCGAGCCGACCGAGTCGGAATCCAAGCGCGAGCTGGACCGCTTCGTCGAGGCGATGACCGCCATTCGCGCCGAGATCGCCAAGGTGCAGGACGGGCAGTGGAGCCTCACCGACAACCCGCTGGTCCATGCCCCGCACACCCAGGATGACGTGATGGACGCTGAGTGGTCTCGTGGCTACAGCCGCGCCGAGGCGGTGTTCCCGTCGGACGCCGTGCGTGCCGCCAAGCTGTGGCCGTCGGTCAACCGCATCGACGACGTCTACGGAGATCGCAACCTGTTCTGCTCCTGCATCCCGACCGAGGATTACGCCAAGTAAGTGGCTCACTGATCACGGCCATTCAAGTTGGAAACCAACAATGCCCTGCAATCGCAGGGCATTTTTCTTTTGTGTCGCTGATAGCGGTTGTGAGTGATTGGGTGCTGGGGCGGTTTAGAGAAGCCACTGTGTCAAGTAGCCCATCATGACGGCCATCCCCAGTATGACGGTCAGGAACGCTGCAATCATCGGGGTTCTGAACATCGATTTGAGCAGGATCACCTCGGTCAGGCTGGCTCCTGCGCTACCGATAATCAGCGCCATCACGGCCCCCATGCCCATCCCTTTGCCCAGCAATACCGATGCCAGCGGGATAACGGCTTCTGCCCGGATATAGAGCGGAATACCCACGATGGCGCTGAACGGGATCGCCAGCGGGTTGTCTGCCCCGGCGTGGGCCGCTATCCATTCGGCGGGGATGAAACCGTAGATAAATGACCCGATCAGCACCCCCAGCAACAAGTAAGGAAGCACGTCTTTGAATTGTTGCCAGGCATCGAGACGCGCTTTGGCGAAGGCAGTGGGAATGACTGGGGCCTGAGTCAGAGCCGCAGTGCCATCTGCGCAGCAAGAGAGAGTTGATGCGGCCTCATCGGGTTGCGCAGTACAGCAGGATGTCTGAGCCTTTAGCGGTTTGATGGACTTGATAGCATTGCTTGAGCAGCAAGCTGTTGCATCCACACTGGCAGGTTCTTGTGTCGTGGTGCTACAACCGGTGCCGCAGCTACTTTGCTTGGCCTCTTTGGGGTCAATGACATGACGCTCAAACCCCAACATGTCCAGCAGCATACTCGCCAGTACAGAAACGCTTGCAGCAATCACGGCATACAAGACTGTCACTTTCCAGCCGAAGGTGGCCCACATCAGGCCGACGATGATGGGGTTGAGCAGCGGTGAGACAAACAGGAAGGTCAGGGTTGGCCCAAAACCGGCTTTGGCAGACAAGAGTCCGCGCAGCATAGGAATGGATGAGCAACTGCAAAAAGGGGTCAATGCGCCAAGTGCTGCTGAAATAAAATAGCCTCTGCCTTTTCGTGCCCCCAGCATGGCCTGGATCTTGGTGTCAGGTATCTTCTGGCGGATCAGGCTGACCCCGGCACTGATCACCAGGAACAGCACAGAAAGCTCAAAGGCCAGGAACAAAAACATCTGAGATGCATCTCTCAGCATGGTTAACCAGTCATTCATCTTCATGTCCTGCTTGATTTACTATATTTCCAAAATAATCGAATCATTGGGGTGGTCAAGATATTTCTGGTATTATCGAAATATGTGTCATCGAGAGGAGTGAGCTATGCAATTGGAAGAGGTTGCCAAGGCATTGAAAGAGCTGGGTCATCCGACTCGTTTGTTCATTTTCAAGCATTTGGTCAAAGCGGGGGAGCAAGGCTTGCCTGTTGGAGACTTGCAAAAGCAGCTCGCGATTCCCGCATCGACCCTAAGCCACCACATTGCCGCGCTGGTCTCGGTTGGTCTGGTCAAGCAGAACCGGGAGAGTCGTACCCTGCTGTGCGTCTCTCAATACGACGTGCTGGAAGAGATCATCGCGTTTTTCCGTGAAGAGTGTTGCGTAAATGGTCGCTCAACCTGAACAGATTCACAGCAGTACCAAGCCGCCTTGATCATTTCGACTGTTCTTGTATAGTTGTAATGATGGGATGATTGATAGAGGTTCAAATGAATAAAGATATTGCTACTAAAGTCTTCGAGTCTCTGTCGTCCGGCATCCGCCTCGATGTATGGCGCCTGTTGGTCAAAGCCGGGCTGGAAGGGCAAGTTGCCGGCCAGTTGGCCAGCGAGCTCGACATTGCTCCCAACACGCTTTCATTTCATCTGAAAGCCATGTTGCATGCGGGCTTGCTATCGGTGGAGCAGGAGGGGCGCTTTTTACGCTATCGCGCCAACATTCCCCTGATGCTCGATTTGATCGGTTATCTCACCGAAGAGTGCTGCGCCGGTCATCCGGAAGCCTGCGGGGTGATGAGGGCTGAGTCTGGCTGCTCACCCCATGTATTGCCTGCGCAGCCATGCTGCAATAAGGAGTAGGCCATGAGACTGATACAAGTTTTTGACCCGGCCCTATGCTGCTCCAGCGGCGTCTGTGGCACAGACATTGACCAAAATCTGGTGATCTTCGCTGGCGATGCCGAGTGGCTCAAGCAGCAGGGGGGATCTCTATATCGCTTCAATTTGGCGCAACAACCCCTGGTATTCGCTGAGACCCCGGCGGTGGCTTCTTTCCTGGAACTGTCCGGTGAAGAAGGGCTGCCTGTGACCCTGGTGGATGGCCAGGTGGTTCTCACCGGTCGTTATCCCAGCCGTGCCGAACTGCTCCGCTATGCCGGGCTGGGGTTGCCGAAAGCACCAGAAAGCGATGGTGCCGAAGTTGAACAGCCAGCAGCCGAGCCCAACAAAATCGGTGCCATCAAAGGGATCGTCAAGAGTGGATGCTGCTCCGGCAGCAGTGGTTGCTGCTAAGCGTCATCGCCTGGCTGGCAAGTTCTCTGTTCGGCCCATGGCCTCGTTATTCCTGATAGGAGTCTCTCATGTCCCCGTTGCTGAACTACTCGTTTCTCAATGACGCGCCCCCCTTTCTCTTTTTCACCGGCAAGGGTGGGGTGGGTAAAACATCGCTGGCATGTGCCAGTGCGGTTGCCTTGTGTGACAGTGGCAAACGGGTACTGCTGGTCAGCACGGATCCGGCGTCAAACGTCGGCCAGGTGCTCGACACCCAAATAGGCAACAGCATTACTGCCATCGCGGCAGTCAGTGGGTTATCAGCACTGGAAATTGATCCGCAAGCTGCCGCGCAAGCCTATCGCGAACGTATCGTTGGCCCGGTGCGCGGCAAGCTGCCCGAGAGCGTGGTACGCAGCATTGAAGAACAGCTTTCCGGTGCCTGTACCACGGAGATCGCCGCCTTTGACGAATTCACCGCGCTCTTGACCGACAGCTGCCTAGTGGGGGAATACGACCATATCGTGTTCGACACGGCGCCGACCGGTCACACCATCCGTCTGTTGCAACTGCCGGGGGCATGGAGCGAGTTTCTGGCGCAGGGCAAGGGCGATGCTTCCTGTCTGGGGCCATTGGCTGGGCTGGAAAAACAGCGCAGCCAATACGCAGAGGCTGTTGCGGCCCTTTCCGATTCCGGAAAAACCCGGCTGATTCTGGTTGCCCGGGCGCAAGCCTCGACCCTGCGGGAAGTGGCGCGTACCCATGACGAGCTGGCGACCATCGGCCTTGCCAATCAGCAACTGGTCATCAATGGCATCTTCCCCCAAAGCGAGCTGGCGGATGATCCCCTGGCGACTGCCGTATGGCAACGTGAGCAGCAGGCGATGGCTGATATGCCAGCGCTGCTGGCAAGTTTGCCACAAGACAGCGTGCCGCTGTTGGCGACCAATCTGGTGGGCGTGGACAGCCTGCGCCAGTTACTCGGTGCAAGCCTCGTCAGTGGGGTTAATGAGATCGAATGCACTGCCGCCGAGTCATACAACCAGCAGCACCCCGGATTGAAGCAACTGGTCGATGAGCTTGCTACTGATAGTCACGGGCTCATCATGCTGATGGGCAAGGGTGGTGTGGGTAAAACGACGTTGGCGGCGGCAGTGGCGGTAGAGCTCGCCAGCCGGGGTCTGCCGGTTCACCTGACCACTTCCGATCCCGCAGCCCACTTGGGAGAGACCCTGGCTGGCGCCTTGCCCAGCCTGGAGGTCAGCCGTATCGATCCCCACGCCGAAACCGAGCGTTATCGTGCCCAGGTGCTGGCCACCAAGGGGGCGAGTCTGGATGCCCAGGGCCGCGCCCTGCTGGAGGAAGATTTACGTTCCCCCTGCACCGAAGAGATCGCCGTGTTTCAGGCCTTCTCGCGGATCATTCGCGAGGCGGGCAAGCGCTTCGTGGTGATGGATACCGCCCCCACTGGCCATACCCTGTTGCTGCTCGATGCGACCGGTGCCTATCACAGGGAGATTGCTCGTCAGATGGGGGGCAAGGGGATGCACTTCACCACCCCCATGATGCAGTTGCAAGACCCGAAACAGACCAAGGTGATGATCGTCACTCTGCCCGAGCCTACCCCGGTACAGGAGGCGACCAACTTGCAAGCCGACTTGCGCCGCGCCGGTATCGAGCCCTGGGCCTGGGTGGTCAATCACATGTTGGCCCCGACCAGTGTCACCTCGCCACTATTGGCCCAGCGAGCGTATCGCCAGCAGCCCCATATCGACGCGGTCAAGCAGGAACATGCGAAGCGTTATGCCGTGGTGCCCCTGCAGGCTGTCGAGCCGGTGGGGGTGAAAGCGCTGCAAGATTTATGTCACCCCATCCACAAGTCGGGGTGAGTGCATCAGCCCCCTCTAGCCTTAATTCTGATTTACCTCATATACGGAGTCTTTTGATGAATACCAGTATTTGCTGCGATCTGCCCGTCAGCAAAAAAATGCGTTTTCTAGACCGCAATCTGACTCTCTGGATCTTCGTCGCCATGGGCATCGGGGTTGGGATTGGCTATCTGTTCCCTCAAGTTGCCCAGTGGAACGAGGCGATGTCGGTCGGGACTACCAATATACCTTTGGCGATTGGCCTGATCCTGATGATGTACCCGCCGCTGGCCAAGGTGAACTACGCCACCATGGGGGCCATGACCCGGGATCGCCGTGCCATCACCCTCTCGCTGGTGATGAACTGGCTGGTGGGCCCCATCTTGATGTTCGTCATCGCGCTGGTGTTTTTGCACGATCAGCCGGGCTATATGGTGGGGCTCATCTTGATAGGTCTGGCGCGCTGCATCGCCATGGTGCTGGTGTGGAACGATCTCGGCGGCGGCAGCAAGGAGTACGGCGCCGGCCTGGTGGCGCTCAACAGCACGTTCCAGATCCTCACCTACAGCTTCATGGCCTGGTTGTTTATTACCGTGCTGCCACCGCTGTTTGGTTTGCAGGGCTTCGCAGTGGATATCACCATGCTGGATATAGCGCAAAGTGTGCTGATCTATCTGGGCATTCCCTTCCTCGCAGGCTTCCTGAGCCGTCACTATCTGGTCAAGGCGAAAGGGGAGAAGTGGTACACCGAGCGTTTTATTCCGGCAATTTCCCCCATCACGCTGATCGCGCTGCTGCTCACTATCGTGCTGATGTTCAGCCTCAAGGGGGAGATGATCGTCGAACTGCCCATGGATGTGCTGCGGGTCGCGGTACCCTTGGTGGTCTACTTCGTGCTGATGTTCTTCACCAGCTTCTTGGTGGGCAAGAAACTGGGCATCCCCTATGACAAGAATGCCTCCATCGCCTTTACCGCCACTGGCAACAACTTCGAGCTGGCCATTGCCGTCGCCATCGCGGTGTTCGGGCTGAGCTCGGATCAGGCTTTTGCCGGGGTGATCGGCCCGCTGGTGGAGGTTCCCGTACTGATCGCCCTGGTCAATGTCGCCCTGCGCATGAAGCGCTCTTATACCAACCCAGAGAACCCATCATGAATGACGCCCAGATCACCATCTACCACAACCCGGCCTGCGGCACCTCCCGCAATACGCTGGCGCTTATCCGCAACTCAGGCGTTGAACCTACCGTTATTCACTATCTGGAGACACCGCCTAGTCGCGCCACCCTGCTGGCGTTGATTGCCGCCATGGGGATGCCGGTACGTGACCTGCTGCGCCAGAACGTGCTCCCCTATGAGGCGCTGGGACTGGCCGAGACCAAGTTCAGCGATGATGAACTGGTCGATGCCATGCTGGCGCACCCTATCCTGATCAACCGGCCCATCGTGGTGACCCCGCTGGGCACCAAGCTGTGCCGTCCGTCAGAAGTGGTGCTGGATATCCTGCCGAGCCCCCAGCAAGGAGCCTTCAGCAAGGAAGATGGAGAGCAGGTGGTAGATGCACAAGGCAGGCGCATCGGCTGACCCCGGCACTCAGGTGCGTGGCGATGAGGTTGGATCGCCATGACAGGGCGATTGCCTTGCCGGTTGCGTTCGGGGCAGGATGAGGGCGGGGCGATTGACTCGGCCCTGATCCCGTACAGATTCAGCACAAGGAGTGGCAATGGACAGTACTCAGCGGTTCTCGACCCGGGTCGAGGCCTATGTGAAATATCGGCCAAGTTATCCTGCCGCCATGCTCGATTTTCTGACCAGCGCGTTGGCCATGGGGCCGACTGCCCGGGTGGCCGATATCGGGGCCGGCACCGGCATCCTGACCGCGCTGCTGGCCCCCCGGGTGGTGCGGGTCTGGGCGGTCGAGCCAAATGCGGAGATGCGCGGGGCGGCCCGGCACCAGCTGCAGGCAGTGGCCAATATCGAGTGGCAGGATGGCAGTGCCGAAGCCACCGGTCTGGCAGACGGGTCGGTGGATCTGGTGACGGTGGCGCAGGCGTTTCACTGGTTTGATCGCGCCGCCTTCAAGCAGGAGTGCCGGCGGCTGCTCAGACCCGGTGGCCGGGTCGCCCTCATCTGGAACGACCGGCTGACCGACACCCCATTTCTCAAGGCTTATGAGGAGGGCCTGCGCACCTATTCGGGAGATTACGAAGAGGTCAATCACCGCAATCTGGGCGAAGGGGATTTTCAGGCCTTCTTCGAGGGGGAGTACCGGCTCGATCGTTTCGCCAACCGCCAGCTGTTCGATCTCGACGGCGTGCTGGGGCGGCTCAACTCCTCTTCCTATGCGCCGGTGGCCGGTTCGCAAGCCCATGCCGCGCTGACGGCGCTGATCGCGCGGGAATTTGCCCGCCATGCGGTCGACGGCGTGATTGCCTTCAACTACGACACCCTGCTCTACAGCGGCCGGGTGTAGCAGTCGGGGTTGCAAGGGAGGGGCCCAGATAAACAGCGGGCCCTTGCCACCGGTGGCGAGGGCCCGCAAGGGCATGATTGATCCTGTTCGCAGCGGTGGGCTGTGGTGCCTGCGCTAACTCTTGTTCAACCCCAGCATGGCCATCGCCTTGGCCAGAGTATCGACGGACTCCTGATGCTTGCCCGCCTTGTGCAGGACTTCCCCCTCGGCGCGCAGCTTCTTCACCTCGGCCAGCTTGTCGGCGCTGAGGGCGGGTTTGGCGGCGAGGGCATCATCGATCTTCTTCATGTCGGCGGGGCAGTGAAAGGCGAGGGCGCTGCCGGTAAAGAGCAGGCTGGCCAAAAGCAGGGCTGGTTTCATGTCGGCTGTCTCCACTGTGATGGCCATGATGGGACGCTCCATCATGGGCTACCCAGCAAGCATAGCCTGCGGTCCGCGCCCTGGCGGGGCGCTCGGGTTGAAGTGGGCGGGAAGCAGACGGTACCATGGTTGTTTTGCTCACGATTGAGCCAATCAGGGAGACCCCATGACACTCGCAAGGTTCCTCTCACCCCTGACCAGTCTGGTGATCTTCATTCTGGGCCATGGCATGTTCAACACCCTGCTGACGGTGCGCCTGTCTGCCGAGCAGGTATCGGCCCAGGCCATCGGCCTGGTATCGGCCGCCTACTTCGGCGGGCTGGTGCTGGGGGCCTTCGTCAACGCCCGCCTCATCATCCGGGTGGGTCACATCCGGGCTTATGCGGCCTACGCCTCCCTGCTCTGCTTTCTGTTTCTGCTGCACGGGATGGTGGTGGAGCCGCTGAGCTGGGCGGCGCTGCGGCTGGTGGGGGGCTTTGCCACCGGCGGTCTGTTCGTGGTGCTGGAGTCCTGGATGCTGGTCTCCAGCACGCCGGCCAACCGGGGCCGGCTGATGTCCCTCTACATGATCCTGCTCTACGGCTCCCTGGCCATGGGGCAACTGCTGCTCAAGTGGGTGGATCCCATGGTGCTGACCCCGTTCGCCCTGTGCGCCATGGCGGCGACCCTGTCGGTGATCCCGCTGGCGGTTTCCCGGGTAGCGACCCCGGCCATGGTGGCGCCCCAGCCGGTCGGCGTGCTGGAGCTGGTGCGCCTCACCCCCGCGGGGATGGGCAGCAGCTTTACCTCCGGCCTCATTCTCGGGGCCATCTACGGCCTGCTGCCTCTCTATTTTACCGACAGTGGTTCGTCGCTCTCCAAGGTAGCGGACATGATGGCGTTGGTGATCCTGGGGGGCATGTGCCTGCAGTACCCCATCGGTCGTCTCTCCGATCGCTACGACCGGCGGCTGGTGATCCTGCTGCTTGGCGCCGTGCTGGCGCTGCTGGCCCTGTTGATGGTGCTGCTGCCCGCCGGCTGGCGCGAGCCGCTGATGGGGGGCCTGGTGTTCCTGCTGGGCGGCATGGCGTTCTCCATCTATCCCTTGAGCCTGAGCCACGCCTGCGACGAGCTGCGCCCAGATCAGGTGCTGGGCGCCAATCAGGGGTTGCTGCTCGCCTACAGCCTGGGGGCCATGACCGGGCCACTGCTGGCGCCTTTTGTCATGGCGCAGTTCGGGCCAGAGGGGCTGTTCGTCTACTTCGCCCTCTGTGGCCTGCTGCTGGCGGGGTATCTCGGCTGGCGCAAGCGGCAGCGGGCCCCCATTCCGCTGGCCGATCATCAGGTGTTCATCCCGGTGCCGCCCAATACCCCCATGACGGCGGAGCTGGAGCCGAGAACGGATCTGGCTGGGGAGGTGGTACCCGCCAGCTATGCCACCCCCGGATCGGATGAGGGCCAGCAGACGAAGGCCGGCTGAGTCGCGGGTGCGTAGCAACAAAAAAAGCCGACTCTGTGAGTCGGCTTTTTGTCCATCTGGTGGCTATCAGGCGGTGACGGCGTCAGCTTTGGTCGCTTCCGGCGCCGGATTGCGAATGAGGTAATCAAACGCTCCCAGTGCGGCGGTCGCCCCGGCGCCCATGGAGATGATGATCTGCTTGAACGGCACCGTGGTGGCGTCCCCTGCGGCGTAGACGCCGGGCAGGGAGGTAGCGCCCTTGGTGTCGATCTCGATCTCGCCAAAGCGGGTTAGGGCCACGTCGCTCCCCTTGAGGAACTCGGTGTTCGGCACCAGACCGATCTGGACGAAGATGCCGGCCACCGCCAGATGCTTGATCTCGCCGGTGGTGCGATCTTCGTAATCCATGCCCACCACCTTGCTGCCATCACCGATCACTTCGGTGGTGCGGGCGCTCATGATGATGTCGATGTTGCCCATGGAGCGGGCTTTCTTCTGCAGCACCTCGTCGGCACGCAGGGTGTCGGCGAACTCCACCACGGTGACGTGCTCGACAATGCCAGCCAAGTCGATGGCTGCCTCGATGCCGGAGTTGCCGCCCCCGATCACCGCAACCCGCTTGCCCTTGAAGAAGGGGCCGTCACAGTGCGGGCAGTAGGCCACGCCCTTGGTGCGGTACTCGAGCTCGCCCGGCACGTTCAGGTCGCGCCAGCGGGCACCGGTCGCCAGGATCACGGCGCGGCTCTTCAAGGTGGCGCCAGAGGCGAGATCCACGTTGACGTAGCCATCCTTGCTGATGGCGGCGGCGCGCTGCTCGGTGATCACTTCCACGCCATACTGCTTGACGTGCTGCTCCAGGCTCGCGGCCAGCTTGGGGCCTTCGGTGTAGGGCACGGAGATGAAGTTCTCGATGCCGACGGTGTCCATCACCTGGCCACCGAAACGCTCGGCGACGATGGCGGTGCGAATGCCTTTGCGAGCGGCATAGATGGCGGCGGCTGCGCCAGCCGGACCACCACCGACGACCAGTACGTCATAAGGGGCTTTTTCGCTCAGCTCTTGCGCCTTGCGTTCGGCGGCACCGGTGTCGAGCTTGGCGACGATCTCTTCCAGCGAAATGCGGCCCTGGCTGAACGGCTGACCGTTCAGGTAGACGTTCGGTACCGCCATGATCTGACGCTCGTTGACCTCGTCCTGGAACAGGGCACCGTCGATCATGGTGTGGGTGATGCCGGGGTTCAGGGTCGCCATCAGGTTCAGCGCCTGCACCACGTCCGGGCAGTTGTGGCAGGAGAGCGAAATGTAAGTCTCGAAGTGGAACTCGCCCTTGAGGTTGCGGATCTGCTCCTGCACGGCCGCATCGGCCTTGGAGGGGTGACCGCCGCTTTGCAGCAGGGCAAGCACCAGGGAGGTAAATTCATGACCCATGGGGATGCCGGCAAAATGAACGCGCGGGGCCTGGCCCTTCGGTGCGACGCTCATGGAAGGCTTGCGGGCATTGGTGCCAGAGGTCTGGGTAATCTTGGGTGACATCTCGGCGATCTCGCCGGCCAAGGCCAGCAGTTCGGCGGATTTGTCACTGTCATTGCCGGACACGCTGATCTCGATGGGATTGACGATGTACTGCAAGTAACCGTTGAGTTGTTGTTTGAGGTTGGTATCCAACATCTTCGAATTCCTTCTTTTGATTGCGGGTCGGCGTTTTGTCAGGCCAGAAAGCAGACCGGCCCTTGAGTGGGCCGGTCTTCAGAGCGGGGAGGCTTAGATTTTGCCTACCAGATCCAGGGACGGGGCCAGGGTGGCGTCGCCTTCTTTCCACTTGGCCGGGCACACTTCACCCGGGTGAGCGGCAACGTACTGGGCAGCCTTGACCTTGCGCAGCAGTTCCAGTGCGTCACGGCCGATACCGCCGGCGTTGATTTCAACGATCTGGATGATGCCTTGCGGGTCGATGACGAAGGTACCGCGGTCAGCCAGACCGGCTTCTTCGATCATCACGCCGAAGTTGCGGGTGATGGTGCCGGTCGGGTCGCCGATCATCGGGTACTGGATCTTCTGGATGGTGTCAGAAGTGTCGTGCCAGGCCTTGTGGGTGAAGTGGGTGTCGGTGGAGACGGAGTAGATCTCGACGCCCAGCTTCTGGAATTCGGCGTAGTTGTCGGCCAGGTCGCCCAGCTCGGTCGGGCAAACGAAAGTGAAGTCAGCCGGGTAGAAGAACACCACGGACCACTTGCCTTTCAGGTCAGCGTCAGACACCTGAACGAATTTGCCATTGTGGTAGGCGGTGGCGTTGAACGGCTTGATTTCAGTGTTGATGTAGGTAGACATGTATTTGCTCCTTGGTGATGTACATATGCCTGTCTGGGTTTGAAGAGTCGTGCCGGACGAGGCGTTTAACTTTCGATGGATTCATCATAGGGACTTTTCCTAATCGATCAAAGCCGCAATTTTGAATCACTTAAATCTACTTATTAGATAAACCATGGCTGCTGTACCTAACATGAATATCGCCGGCATGCCGGGATAACTCCTTGTCGAGATTCAACATCTGTGCGCGGCTTCGGCTTTTCAAGAGGCAAGTGGCAGTCTGCCAACCGCAGAGAGGTGGGGGGTTGCCGCCTTGCGACGCACAGGCGCCGGCACGCACGGGGTTAGGGGAGGGGAATTGCGCGGATAAAAAAATCCCGGCGTCGTCGCAAGGACAAGGCCGGGTCATCAAACAAGGAATGGCTATATAAACAAAAGCTTTACAGCAAAGACTAACTACGGGGTGTGCAAACTTGCAGACATATGAGAGGAAGAGGACGGGTGCACAATCCCTCGTCTTCCGCTCGGCAACTATTGCATGACGGTCATGATAGTGTGATGCAGATCACAAAGCAAGGTTGTGGTGTAATTTTTCAATCAAAATGAAAGAGTTTCAGCTTTATTGCCGATCAAGTACGCTGAAAACGCTTTTATTGTAATTTTTTTACATAAAATTCAGATCAAAAGTCGCCAGGCGGCTCCTGCTCCTCCATCAGTTCCAGCAGGTTGATGGCGACGGCAATGAAGTCCGACTCGGTGACGATGCCGATCAACTTGCGTCCTTTGAGTACCGGCAGGCAGCCGTATCTGTGTCGTTGCAGGTAGAGCGCCGCCTCCTTGATGCCGGCGTGGGGATCTACGCTCGCCACCTGGCGGGTCATGATTTCGTCGAGCTGCACGCTGTCGGTGAACTCCGCCTCCCGCTCCGGATCGATCAGCAGCAGTTTGGATTCGCGGGTGGCCAGGATGTCGGAGAGGGTAACCAGGCCCAGCAGATGATGCTGTTCGTCAACGATGGGGATGTGGCGGATCCGCTCCTGCTGCATCAGATCCATCGCCTGTTTGACGCTGTTTTCCGGACCCAGGGTGAAGGGGTGTTCAGTCATGATCTCGGATAGGGTCATCATGGTGGGCCTCCTTGTGTATCTGCTTTCACCCTAGCCCAGCCCCTCTCGGCAAAACATGATCAGGGTCAATACAAAACCTTAAAGGTTTTTTAACTGGCCCTGCTTCACATAATTGCTCGCTATCCCTTGTCTCCCTTGGGTTTTTGGTCTTTTGGGTTGCCTTGGAAGAAGGGGATAACTAGACTAGCCGCCGATTCCCCCCGAGGTGAAAGATGCAAGTATCCGATTTTCATTTTGATCTGCCAGACGAGCTGATTGCCCGCTATCCCATGACGGAACGTACCGCCAGTCGTCTGTTGCAGCTCGATGGTCAAACTGGCGCACTGCGCCACGGTCAATTTGTGGATGTGCTGGACCAGCTTAACCCCGGCGATCTGCTGGTATTCAACAACACCCGTGTCATTCCGGCGCGCATGTTTGGCCAGAAGGCCAGCGGCGGCAAGCTGGAGGTGCTGGTGGAGCGGATGCTGGACGAGCACAGCGTGCTGGCTCATGTGCGCTCTTCCAAATCCCCCAAGCCCGGTACCCGGCTCATTCTGGATGGCGGGGCCAACGGCGAGAAAGTTGAAGCCGAGATGCGCGCCCGTCACGATGCCCTGTTCGAGATCCACTTCCTCGACCCCCGCCCTGTGCTGGAGATCCTGGAAGCCATCGGCCACATGCCGCTGCCCCCTTATATCGATCGTCCCGACGAGGATGCCGACAAGGAGCGCTACCAGACCGTCTACAACCAGAAGCCGGGTGCCGTGGCGGCGCCGACTGCTGGGTTGCACTTCGATGAGCCGCTGCTCGAGAAGATCCGTGCCAAGGGGGTGGAAACGGCGTTTGTCACCCTGCACGTCGGGGCGGGCACCTTCCAGCCGGTGCGGGTGGACAAGATTGAAGATCACCACATGCACTCGGAGTATGCCGAGGTGCCGCAGGAGGTGGTGGACGCCATCGCGGCGACGCGCACCCGTGGTGGCCGGGTGATTGCGGTGGGAACCACCTCGGTGCGATCGCTCGAGAGCGCGGCCAAGGTGACCCTGGCTCAGGGCAAGCCGCTGGCGCCGTTCTTCAGCGACACCGACATCTTCATCTTCCCTGGTTACCAGTTCCAGGTGGTCGATGCCATGGTCACCAACTTCCATCTGCCGGAGTCGACCCTGATCATGCTGGTCAGCGCCTTTGCCGGCTACGACAACGTGATGGCGGCCTACCAGGCGGCTGTGGCCGAGCAGTACCGTTTCTTCAGCTACGGGGACGCCATGTTCGTCACCCGTCGCCGGGCGCAGGCATAAGCCACGCCCTTTATACCGGGCCCTCGGGCCCCCTACTGTCAGACTGTTTCTCTGACGCAACGAGGTAGCAATGAAATTTGAACTGAAAACCACTGACGGCCGTGCCCGTCGCGGCCAGCTGGTATTCGAGCGCGGCACCGTGCAGACCCCGGCCTTCATGCCGGTCGGCACCTACGGCACCGTCAAGGGGATGACCCCGGAAGAGGTGCGTGAGACTGGCGCTCAGATCCTGCTCGGCAACACCTTCCACCTCTGGCTGCGGCCGGGGCAGGAAGTGATGCGCGCCCACGGCGATCTGCATGACTTCATGAACTGGCAGGGCCCGATCCTGACCGACTCCGGTGGTTTCCAGGTGTTCAGCCTGGGGCACATTCGCAAGATCACCGAGGCGGGGGTGCACTTCCGTCACCCCATCAACGGCGAGAAGATTTTCCTCGACCCCGAGAAATCCATGGAGATCCAGTACGATCTGGGCTCCGACATCGTGATGATCTTCGATGAGTGCACGCCGTACCCGGCCACTTACGAAGAGGCGCGCAAGTCCATGGAGATGTCCCTGCGCTGGGGCAAGCGTTCGCGTGACAAGTTCGATGCGCTCGGCAACAAGAACGCCCTGTTCGGCATCATCCAGGGTTCCGTGTACGAAGATCTGCGGGATGTGTCGCTGGAAGGTCTCTTGGAGATCGGCTTCGACGGTTACGCGGTCGGTGGTCTGGCGGTGGGTGAGCCGAAAGAGGACATGCATCGCATCCTCGAGCACGTCTGCCCGAAAATTCCGGCCGACAAGCCGCGCTACCTGATGGGCGTGGGCAAGCCGGAAGATCTGGTGGAAGGGGTGCGCCGCGGTATCGACATGTTCGACTGCGTGATGCCGACCCGCAACGCCCGCAACGGCCACCTGTTCACCACCGACGGGGTGGTCAAGATCCGCAACGCCAAGTATCGCGAGGACACCAGCACCCTGGATGCCGACTGCGATTGCTACACCTGCAAGAACTACACCCGCAGTTATTTGTACCATCTGGACAAGTGCAACGAGATCCTCGGTGCCCGTCTGAACACCATTCACAACCTGCGTTATTACCAGCGTGTGATGCAGGGTTTGCGGGACGCGATCGAGCAGGGTAAATTAGACGACTTTGTAACTGAGTTTTACCGTCGGCAAGGGAAGCCCGTGCCTCCGTTAGCTGAAAATGACGTGAAATAACAACGATATATAAGCTAGTTTTCAAATCTACATCAATAAGAGGTTGTTAAATGAGCATTATCTCCAAGGCGTATGCAGAAGGCGCAGTTCCGGGTGCACAGGGTGGTGGCATGGAAATGATCATCATGCTGGCCGTATTCGGCCTCATCTTCTACTTCATGATCTATCGCCCCCAGGCCAAGCGCGCCAAAGATCACCGCAACCTGATGAGCTCCCTCTCCAAGGGTGACGAAGTACTCACTTCCGGTGGCCTGGTCGGCAAGATCGCCAAAGTATCCGCCGACAGCGAATACCTCGTGCTGGCCCTGAACGATCAGACCCAGGTCACCATCAAACGTGACTTCGTTTCTGCCGTTCTGCCCAAGGGTTCTATCCAGTCCCTCTAATCTCCCGAGGAGCACAGCGTGTTAAATCGCTATCCGCTGTGGAAATACCTGATGGTGGTCGTGGTGATCGCCATCGGTTTTCTATATGCAGCCCCCAATCTTTACGGCGAAGACCCGGCCTTGCAGATCTCTGCCAGCCGGGGGGCCGAAGTCAAGCTGGACACCCTTGACCTGGTGAAAGAGACGCTCGATGCGGCTCAGATCCCGGTCAAGCATGCGGCGTTCGAGCACGGCTTCATCCTGGTTCGTTTCAAAAATACCGAAGAGCAGCTCAAGGCGCGCGACATCGTCGCCAACAAGCTGGGCGACAACTTCATTACCGCTCTCAACCTGGCCCCTTCCACGCCTGCCTGGCTCGAAGCCATCGGCGCCAACCCGCTCAAGCTGGGTCTGGACCTGCGCGGCGGTGTGCACTTCCTGATGGAAGTGGACATGGCCGAGGCGCTGACCAAGCAGCAAGAGCAGATGGTGCAGGATTTCCGCTCCGAGCTGCGTACCCAGAAGATCCGTTATTCCGGCGTGCGCCGGGCCGGTGATCAGGTACAGGTGCTGTTCCGTGACGAGGCCGATCAGGCCAAGGCCATCTCTCACCTGCGTCGTCAGAACCCGGATCTCACCTTCACCACCGAGCAGAAGGGGGACGAGTTCGTCCTGCTGGCCGGTCTGAGTGAAGCCAAGATCAAGGAAGTGAAGAAGTACGCCCTCGAGCAGAACATCACCATCATCCGCAACCGGGTGAACGAGCTGGGCGTGGCCGAGCCGCTGGTACAACAGCAGGGTGCCGAGCGCATCGTGGTGGAACTGCCCGGTATTCAGGACACCGCCCGTGCCAAGGAGATCCTGGGCGCGACCGCGACCCTGGAATTCCACATGGTCGATGAGACTGCCGACATCCAGGCCGCGGCCGATGGTCGGGTGCCGCCGAGCTCCAAGGTCTATAACGATCGCAACGGGCGTCCGGTGGTGCTGCAAAAGCGCATCATCCTGACCGGTGACCACATCGTGGGTGCCCAGTCCGGTTTCGACGAATACAGCCGTCCCCAGGTCAACATCAAGCTTGATGGCCAGGGTGGCAACAAGATGGCCAACTTTACCAAGGACAACGTTGGTAAGGGCATGGCGACCGTGTTCATCGAATACAAGCCAGTCGGTCAGCCGGGTCCGGACGGCAAGCGCAAGTTCCGCAAGCAGGAGGAGGTGATCAACGTCGCCACCATCCAGTCGCGCCTTGGCAGCCAGTTCCGCATCACCGGCATCGACAACGCCAACGAAGCCCACAACCTGGCGCTGCTGCTGCGTGCCGGTGCGCTGATCGCCCCGATCCAGATCGTGGAAGAGCGCACCATTGGCCCGAGCCTGGGTCAGCAGAACATCGACAGCGGTATGGAAGCCATCGGCTGGGCCATGTTGGTGATCGTGCTGTTCATGGGGATCTACTACCGTGCGTTCGGCTGGGTGGCCAACATCGCCCTCACCATGAACCTGGTGCTGATCGTCGGTATCATGTCGATGATCCCGGGGGCCACCATGACCCTGCCGGGCATTGCCGGTATCGTCTTGACGCTGGGCATGGCGGTGGATGCCAACGTGCTGATCTACGAGCGTATTCGTGAAGAGATCCGCAACGGTCGTGGGGTGCAGCAGGCCATCCATCTGGGCTTTGATCGGGCATTCTCGACCATCGCCGACTCCAACGTCACCTCGCTCATCACCTGTGTGATCCTGTTCGGTATCGGTACCGGCGCCATCAAGGGCTTCGCCCTGACGCTGGGGATTGGTCTGAGTGCTTCCATGTTTACCGCCATCACGGTCTCCCGCGCCATCATCAACCTGGCCTGGGGTGGACGGCGCCTCGACAAGCTGCCGATCTAAGGAAGAGACATGTTTCAGATTCTACATTTTGAAAAGCCCATTCCCTTCATGCGCTATGCTAGGCCGGGTGTGGTCTTCTCTACCCTGCTGATGGTGATCTCCCTGTTCTTCCTGTTCGATCGGGGCCTGAACTGGGGTCTGGACTTCACCGGTGGTACCACCATCGAGGTGGGCTTCCAGCAGTCGGTGAGCCTGGACAAGGTGCATCAGGTGCTGGACGAGCAGAAGATTGAAGGGGCGACCCTGCAACACTTCGGCTCCAGCCGTGACGTCCTGTTCCGCCTGACCCCGAAAGAGGGGGTCAAGGTGGAGCAGCAGGGTAACGAGGTGCTGGCGGCGGCCAAGCTGATCGATCCTGCGGCCGTGCTCAAGCGCGTCGAGTTCGTCGGTCCCTCCGTGGGCGACGAGCTGGCGACCGACGGTGCGCTGGCCATGCTGGCCTCCATCATCTGTATCCTGATCTACGTGGCGGTGCGCTTCGAGTGGCGTCTGGCCATGGGGGGCATTCTCTCCCTGGTGCACGACGTGGTGATCACCCTCGGCGTCTTTGCCTACTTCCAGTACGAGTTTGACCTGACCGTGCTGGCGGCATTGATGACCCTGGTGGGTTACTCCCTGAACGACACCATCGTGGTGTTCGACCGGTTGCGGGAGAACTTTCGCAAGGTGCGCAAGGGGGATACCGAGTACATTCTGGATCTCTCCATGACCGAGACCCTGAGCCGGACCATCATCACCTCGGGGTTGACCTTCGTGGTGGTGCTGGCACTGCTGCTCAAGGGCGGTCCGCTGATCCACGGTTTCTCGGTGGCCATGGTGATCGGTGTCGCCTTCGGTACCTACTCCTCCATCTATGTGGCGAGCTCGTTCGCCATGTTCTTCGGGGTCAAGCGGGAGCACATGCTGCCGACCCAGGTGGAAAAAGAGGGCGCGGATCAGCAAGAGATCCTGCCGTAAATGACAAGGGCGCCGCGAGGCGCCCTTTCTCTTATCGTCCGGGTGAGTCATTATGACGGTTTCACCCACGGCTGTTGGCCAACAGGCAAGGAGCAAGCCATGCAACACAATCCCCGTTTTCTGGCACTGGTAGAGGCCATTCGTCCCCATGTGCGGGAGACCGACGTGCACCAGATCAAAGGCTGGCAGGATGAGGGGCGCACCTTTCACCTGGTCGACGTGCGGGAAGAGAGTGAGTGGACCAGGGGCCATCTGCCGGGGGCGACCTACCTCGGCCGTGGTGTGATCGAGCGGGACATCGAGACCCGTTACCCGGATCCCGACACCGAGCTCTACCTCTATTGTGGTGGGGGATTTCGCTCCATTCTGGTGGCGGAGAACCTGCAGAAGATGGGCTACGGTCGGGTGGTCAGCGTCGATGGTGGCTTTCGGGGCTGGTGTGATGCCGGATACCCTGTCGAATCCTGATTTATTTGAGGGAGAGAGGCTCAGCCACATGACAAAGTGTCGGCTGACCTTTACCATATGCCGGGTCAAGCGTAAGCGTCGGAGTGTTCATTGAACGTCAGGAAAGGGATTGGATACCTCCTTGGTATCCTGTTGCTGCTCCCCATGTGGGGTTGCAGCAGTAGCAGTCAGGTTGAAGCGCCTCAAGTTCCCAAGCCGCAACCCGCTTCACTGGTATTGGCGACCCCCCTGCAGGTCTCTTACCAGAGCGAGTTGGCGTTGGCGCGACTCGGGCAGATGCTCAGTGAGATGGAATTGACCACGGAGCAACGGGCTGAACTGTTTTATGAGCGTGCTGTCGTGTTTGACCGGGTAGGCTTGCGCTCCTTGGCGCGGCTGGATTTCAACCGCGCCTTGCGGGAGAAGCCGGATTTTGCCGAAGCCTACAATTTCATCGGCGTCTACTTGGTGCAGCAGCAGAATTATGACGAGGCCTACGAGGCATTTGATTCCGCCCTCGAGCTGGCTCCCGATTATGACTATGCCTACCTGAACCGTGGCATTGCGCTCTATTATGGCAATCGTCCCGAGCTGGCCGCGGCCGATATGAAGCGCTTCTACGAGGCGCAGCCGGAAGATCCCTACCGGGTGATCTGGCTCTATCTGGCCGAACAGAAGCTCAATGCACCGGCCGCCATGAGCCGGATGCGCGAGCGGCTCAACAAGTACGATGACGATGCCTGGAACTGGGATCTGGTGCGCCTCTATACCGGCGAACTCAATGCCACCCAGTTGATGGGCAATGTGGTGAAAGGGGTGAAGGACAACCGGGAGCTCGCCGAGCGCCTGTGCGAAACCTACTTCTACCTCGGCAAGTTTGAACTGGCCAAGGGCAACCGCAAGGAAGCCATCAGCTACTTCAAGCTGGCGCTCGCCAACAACGTGTATGACTTCATCGAGCACAGATATGCCCTGCTCGAACTGGAGCTGATGGCGCGCAAACCCCTGCCGCCCGGTGCCCAGAGTGCCCAGGGCAAGAGCAGCAAGCAGGCATCCTGAGCTTGCCCTGTTGCCGGTTTGAATGATGTAGAAAAGGCCTCATTGCGAGGCCTTTTTGCTGTCCGGGTGTCAGATGCGAGGGGGTGAGTCACCCCCGTCAGACGGTACACCGCCGGCTCACTGAGCCAGCATCATGCCGGGGATCTGACGCCAGTAACCGTTGCAGTCGCGCTCCTGCTGCAGGGGCAGGGGAGCCTGGCCCTGCTGGTTGGCCTTGAAGCGGTCCAGCATCGTCAGGGTGTCCAGCCCCTCGGGGGAGAGGCGCACCACATCCACCAGACCTTCCATCCCGGCCAGATCATTGCCCAGGTTGTAGCAGTAACCGGACTGGGTCTGGATGCCGTTGAGGTTGAACACCTTCTGCCCCTCGCGACTGCTGGCGAGCCGACCGGTGGGGTAGTCGATGCAGGCCAGTTCGCAGTTGTCCTTGGGGCGGTCGAGGGAGCGGGCGGTGAAGCAGCGCGCCGAGTAGGCGAGCGGCAGGTGGCCGTAGGCGAACACCTCCACCTCGAACTGCTGGCGGGCAGTGCCCAGATCCTGATTGAGCTGCACCAGCCAGTCCCGTGACAGCTCCACCGGCATCACCCAGCGCTGCATCCCCTGTTTGAGCAGCATGCGCAGCACGTCGGCGTTGTAGGCGTTGATGGCGGGGCCGCAGACGAACGGCAGCCCGGCTTCGCTGGCGAGCTGGACCGCCCCCAGATCGTTGGCCTCGATCATCAGCTCGCCGTTGTCGACCAGCCGCTTGACCTCCTTGAGCTCGGAGGGGGCGGAGATGAGCGCCAGCGTGGAGAGTACCGCCTGCTTGCCCGAGCCGGCCACCTGACGGGCGAGGGCAATCCAGTCATCCACTTTCAGTTCGCGGCGCTTGCTGCAGACGGTTTCCCCCAGATAGACGATGTCGGCCTGGCTGGCGGCGGCCGCCTGATAGAAGCCCTGGGTGTCGGCCTTGGGCCAGTAGAAGAGCAGGGGGCCGAGAGAGAATTTCATGAACAGGGCTCCTTATTGCCACTGGCGATGATAGGCACCGAGGGTGGTCTGGCTCCCCTCGGAGACGCGGGCGAGCTGGGCATCCCACTCGGCCTTGACCTGATAGGCTTCCGGGTTGGCCTGATAGGCGTCGATGGCGGCGCGCCAGACTCGGGTGACCTGCTCCACATAGGCGGGGCTGCGTTGGCGACCTTCGATCTTGACCGACTGGATACCGGTCTGGAATAGCTCGGGCAACAGGCCAAGTGTGTTGAGGCTGGTGGGCTCTTCCAGTGCGTGGTAGGTCTGACCATCCACCTCGAAGCGGCCCTTGCACAGGGTCGGGTAGCCGGCGTTTTCCCCGGGGCCGTAACGGTCGATCAGCACCTCGTTGAGGCGAGACTCGAGGCCGCCCGGGGTCTCCTCCCAGCGCACGAACTTGGCCGGTGAGCAGGCGCCGACGGTATTGGGGCTCTCGCCGGTCATGTAGGAGGAGAGGTAGCAGCGTCCCTCCGCCATGATGCAGAGGCTGCCAAAGGCGAACACCTCTAGACCGACGTCGGTCTCGCGGGCCAGCTGCCTCACCTGATGCATGGAGAGGACGCGGGGCAACACCACCCGACCGACGTTGAAGTGCTGCTGGTAGAAGCGGATGGCGGCGGCGTTGGTAGCACTGGCCTGCACCGAGACGTGCAGCTCCAGATCCGGGTAGCGGCGGCTGGCATAGTCGAGCACGGCGAGGTCGGCGATGATCAGGGCATCGGCCCCCAGCGCGGCGCCCTTGTCCACCGCCTGCTGCCAGCGGGCATCGGAGCCCGGGTGGGCGAAGGTGTTGATGGCGATGTGGAGTTTGCGGCCATGCTGGTGCACATAGTCGACCGCTTTCTCCAGTTTGCTGTCGGTGAAGTTGAGCCCGGCGAAATGGCGGGCGTTGGTGTCATCCTTGAAGCCGATATAGACCGCATCGGCCCCGTTATCCACGGCTGTTTTCAGTGCCGGCAAACTGCCTGCCGGACAGAGTAATTCCATCGGGTACGCTCCGAGAGGGCAAAAAATGCAAAAGTGGCCCGATTGTATTCACCGGCGTCCTTCCACTTTTTGACCTGAGGCAGCTTTGTGTGGCTTTACCCTTCTTGAGGTAAGTGGGCACAAGTTTGATTTCCAACAGGATCATGGCTGCGGCCCTGTGCTTGAATGCGCAAAAAACTGGGAGTTTATCGTGTTTCAACAACTGCAACGTCGCCTGGTCGAACAGGCTCCCCGCATTCTGCGCCATCCTCTCAAATTGGTGCCATTTTCCTTGCAGCAGAACCTGATGGAGCGCCTGCTGGCCAGCGTGTTCAAAGAGGCCATCGCAGATGGCGACTTTGAATTTCTGGCAGGCAAGTGGCTCAAGGTCGAAGTCTCTGATCTGGAGCTCTGCTGGTTCATCAGCGAGCAGGATGGCAAGCTGGTGGTGGCTCGTCATTGCGAGCAGGCCGATGTCTGTTTCAGCGGCACTACCAACGACCTCATTCTGATTGCCGGGCGCAAGGAAGATCCCGACTCTCTCTTCTTCCAGCGCAAGCTGAAGATTGAAGGGAACACCGAGCTGGGGCTGGAGGTGAAAAACCTGATGGACAGCCTGGATCTGGACGGTTTGCCAAGCCTGGTGCGTTATCCCTTGCTGGATCTTGCCACCTTCATCGAGCGGGCGAAGGCGGGCTCAGCGCAAGAGGCGCACTCTGCGCCGGCGGGTGGGGTTGCGCCTCAGCTGTGAGACCAGTCCATCGGCATGGTGGCGGTAGTGATTGCGAGCCCACAGGCAGCGACAGGCCCACAGACAGGGCAGCAGTGCCAGCAGGGCGCCGGCGTTGGGAAGGCGCGAGAGCAGCAGACCCAGCGCCAGCCAGATGAACGGCTGGGCCTCGTAGAGCCACTCCGGCTGAAACCAGCGTTTGGTCGGGAAGATGACCAGATCGGTACGCCGATAGCTGGATCGCATCATCCAGACGGTGGCGCCGGCGACAAACAGCAAGGTACCCGCCAGCCAGAGCAGCGGGGAGTGGCTGAGCAGGATGATGCCGACCGCCACCAGCAGATAGCAGACCGGCAACCTCTCATAAAGCCAGCGTGGGCACATGTCGCCTCCACTTTTCACCTTCCCATCCTTCAAGTCTAGCCAGTCAGCGCCCCCGTCTCATACCGCTTTGTTCTGCAAAACGGCGTCATTGTTGTGAATTGGCGCGCCATTTACGGTGCCAAAATAGCGATTGGCTATGTTACAATTGCGCGCCATTTTTGACTGAAGATTGACTGGGCATGTTGGATCAGATTCGTATCGTGTTGGTAAACACTTCTCACACCGGCAACATGGGCTCTGCGGCGCGCGCCATGAAGACCATGGGCTTGAGCCAGATGGTGCTGGTTGATCCGCAAGCACAGCCCGATGACAACGCCTATGCGCTGGCCGCCGGTGCCAGCGATCTGCTGGCCAATGCCCGTATCGTGTCGACCCTGGATGAAGCCATTGCGGATTGTGGTCTGGTCATCGGTACCAGTGCCCGCTCCCGTACCCTGAGCTGGCCCATGCTGGATCCTCGCGAAGCGGGCGAAAAGCTGGTAACCGAGGGGATGCAGCATCCGGTGGCGCTGGTATTTGGCCGTGAACGCACCGGCCTGACCAACGACGAGCTGCAAAAGTGCCACTACCACGTGGCCATTCCGGCTAACCCGGAGTACAGCTCCCTCAACCTGGCCATGGCGGTGCAGACCCTTTGCTATGAGGTGCGAATGCACTGGCTGCAGCAGGAACAGGTCGGCGAGACCGACATGGCGGTGGATTATCCCAGCGCCGAGCAGCTGGAAGGTTTCTATCAGCACCTGGAGCAGACGCTGCTCAAGACCGGCTTCATCGCCGATGATCACCCGGGACAGGTCATGAGCAAGCTGCGCCGCCTGTTCAACCGGGCTCGTCCGGAGGCGGTGGAACTCAATATCCTGCGCGGCATTCTGACCTCGGTACAAAAACCGAGACCGCAGGATTAAACCCGACTGGATTACTCAACCATATACTTGACTGATTTAGTCGGGTATGTGACCATATGCCCATATTGATTGGTTCGCAAAACGGTAAGGCATATGAGACTGACCTCAAAAGGACGTTACGCTGTGACTGCCATGCTCGACGTGGCGTTGCATGCAGAGCAGGGGCCCGTGCCCCTGGCTGATATTTCGGAGCGCCAGGGCATCTCCTTGTCCTATCTGGAGCAGCTGTTTGCCCGCCTGCGCAAGCATGGTCTGGTGAGCAGCGTGCGTGGCCCGGGCGGCGGTTATCGCCTCGGTCTGGCGCCGAATGCCATCTCGGTCGGTCAGGTGATCACCGCGGTCGACGAATCGGTGGATGCCACCAAGTGCCTCGGCAAAGGCGGCTGCCACGGCGGCACCCAGTGCCTCACTCACTCCCTGTGGCGTGACCTGAGCGAGCGGATCTCCAGCTTCCTGGGGGACATCACCCTGGCCGAGCTGGTTGATCAGGCCGATGTGCGCCGCATTGCCGGCAAGCAAGATGAACAAATGAAAACCGTGTTGTCCCTGGTAGACCGGGCAGAACGCGGCGATGTGAGCTTGAAAGTCCAACTATAAACAAACGTGCTTTCCACAGCTGGTCGATGTATGACCCTGGCTGTAACGGAGAAAAACATGAAACTGCCTATTTACCTTGATTATTCGGCAACCTGTCCGGTGGACCCGCGTGTCGCAGAAAAAATGATGCAGTGTCTCACCATGGATGGCCTGTTCGGCAATCCAGCTTCCCGTTCCCACCGCTTTGGCTGGCAAGCCGAAGAGGCGGTCGATCTGGCCCGTAATCAAGTGGCAGAGCTGATCGGTGCCGACCCGCGCGAGATCGTCTTCACCTCCGGTGCGACTGAATCCAACAACCTCGCCATCAAGGGCGTCGCCCATTTCTACGCCGGCAAGGGCAAGCACATCGTTACCTCCAAGACCGAACACAAGGCGGTACTGGATACCTGTCGCCAGCTGGAGCGCGAAGGCTATGAGGTAACCTACCTCGAGCCGATGCCCAATGGCCTGTTCACCCTGGAACAGATCGAAGGCGCCCTGCGTGATGACACCATCCTGGTCAGCATCATGCACGTCAACAACGAGATTGGCGTGGTGCAGAATATCGCCGCCATCGGCGAGCTGTGCCGCTCCCGCAAGATCCTGCTGCACGTGGATGCAGTACAGAGCGTGGGCAAGATCCCGGTCGACGTGGAGGCGCTCAAGGTTGACCTGCTCTCCATGTCCGCCCACAAGGTATACGGCCCGAAAGGTATTGGTGCCCTCTACGTGCGTCGCAAGCCGCGTGTGCGCCTGGAAGCCCAGATGCACGGTGGTGGCCACGAGCGCGGCATGCGTTCCGGCACCCTGCCGACTCACCAGATCGTCGGCATGGGCGAAGCCTTCCGCATCGCCAAAGAAGAGATGGTGAGCGAAGGTCAGCGCATCATGGCCCTGCGTCAGCGTCTGTGGGACGGCATCAAGGATATCGAAGAGGTCTACATCAACGGTGACCTGGAACAGCGGGTGCCGGGCAACCTCAACGTCAGCTTCGCCTATGTAGAAGGGGAATCCCTCATCATGGCGCTGAAGGATCTGGCGGTCTCTTCCGGTTCTGCCTGTACCTCGGCCAGCCTGGAGCCCTCCTACGTGCTGCGCGCACTGGGCCTGAACGACGAGCTGGCGCACAGCTCCATCCGTTTCAGCATGGGTCGCTTCACCACCGAGGAAGAGATTGATTACGCAATCAAGCTTATCCGTGACTCCATCGGTCGTCTGCGCGAGATGTCTCCCCTGTGGGAGATGTACAAGGACGGCGTCGATCTGAACACGGTCGAATGGGCTCATCACTGATCCGCGGGATCGGTGTTCAACGGAATTAGCAGGAGTTAGATATGGCTTACAGTGAAAAAGTAATCGACCACTACGAGAACCCCCGTAACGTAGGTGGCTTCGACAAGAACGATCCCAGCATCGCTACCGGCATGGTCGGTGCACCGGCCTGTGGTGACGTGATGAAACTGCAGCTGAAGATCAGCGACGACGGCATCATCGAAGATGCCAAGTTCAAGACCTACGGTTGTGGTTCCGCCATCGCCTCCAGCTCCCTGGTGACCGAGTGGGTCAAGGGCAAGACCCTGGATGAAGCGGCCGGTATCAAGAACACCGACATCGCCGAAGAGCTGGCGCTGCCACCGGTGAAGATCCACTGCTCCATTCTGGCCGAGGATGCCATCAAGGCCGCCATCGCCGATTACAAGCAGAAGAAAGGTCTCTAAGGTCAGGAGCGCAGTATGGCCATTACCATGACAGATGCCGCAGCGGCACGGGTTTCCTCGTTTCTGACCAACCGGGGCAAGGGCATCGGCCTGCGCCTCGGCGTCAAGACCACCGGCTGCTCGGGTCTTGCCTATGTGCTCGAGTTCGTCGATGAGCTGGCAGATGAAGATCAGGTATTCGAGCAGGACGGGGTCAAGATCATCGTCGATGCCAAGAGTCTGATCCACCTGGATGGCACCGAACTGGATTTCGTCAAGGAGGGCCTCAACGAGGGCTTCCAGTTCAACAACCCCAACGCCAAGGGCGAGTGTGGTTGCGGCGAAAGCTTCAGTGTCTGAGATGTGTGCAACACATGATCGCTTGTCCGTTGAACTGGTCGGCCACGGCCGGTTCAACCATGCCGCTTCGCCCACCTGAGCGCGAGCAGCATGGGGGCAGCATCAGTGTCTAAGAGGTCTGCATGAATTATTTCGAGCTGTTTGGGCTGGTTGAAGGCTTCGAGCTCGATACCCGTCAGCTGGCAGAGACCTACCGCCAGTTGCAAACCCAGTTTCATCCCGATCGTTTTGCCACCGCCCCCGAGCGGGAGCAGCTGGCTGCGGTGCAACGTGCCGCCCAGATCAACGATGCCTTCACTACCCTCAAGGCGCCCCTGCGCCGAGCCGAGTACCTGCTCTCCCTGCGTGGCACCGAACTTCGTGGCGAGCAACAGACGTTGCAAGATACCGCGTTTCTGATGCTGCAACTGGAGTGGCGCGAGCGGCTGGCCGACCTGAAAGGGGAGACTGACCCTGAGCGTGCCATCAAGGATTTTCGCCAGGAGATCAGGCATGATCACCAGTTGTTGATGCAGCAGCTGACCCAGGCCCTCGCCACCGGCGAGGATCCGCGAGCGGCTGATTGTGTTCGCAAACTCAAGTTTGTCGACAAGCTCCTCGAGGAGCTGGAACGATTCGAAGACTCGCTGTTCGAGTCTTGATCCTTTAACGCTGGAAGTTTGATTACCCATGGCATTACTGCAAATCGCCGAGCCCGGCCAGAGCGCCGCACCTCATCAGCACAAACGTGCCGTTGGCATCGATCTTGGCACCACCAACTCGCTGGTCGCCGCCGTGCGCAGCGGTCAGGCCGATACCCTCTGCGACGAGCAGGGGCGTGATCTGCTGCCCTCCGTCGTGCATTACCAGGCTGACACCATCCGGGTCGGCGTCGATGCCAAGCGCGAGGCTGCCCTCGACCCGCACAACACCATCGTTTCCGCCAAGCGGATGATGGGCAAGGCGCTGGCCGACATCGATACCCGCCAGCAACCCTATCAATTCGTGGCGGCCGACAACGGCATGCCGCAGCTGCAGACCCGTCAGGGGCTGGTCAACCCGGTTCAGGTCTCGGCCGAGATCCTCAAGAAACTGGCCGAGCGGGGCGCTGCCGCCCTGGGTGGCGATCTCGACGGCGTGGTCATCACAGTGCCCGCCTATTTCGATGACGCCCAGCGCCAGGGCACCAAGGATGCGGCCCGGCTGGCCGGTCTGCACGTGCTGCGCCTGCTCAACGAACCGACCGCCGCTGCGATCGCCTATGGCCTCGACTCCGGTCAGGAAGGGGTGATCGCC
The DNA here is from genome assembly GCF_013085525.1 of Aeromonas sp. 1805. Lineage (NCBI taxonomy): Bacteria > Pseudomonadati > Pseudomonadota > Gammaproteobacteria > Aeromonadales > Aeromonadaceae > Aeromonas > Aeromonas sp. 1805. The sequence goes on from NZ_CP038515.1 coordinate 3,441,191, forward strand.
GTCTACGACCTGGGCGGCGGCACCTTCGATATCTCCATCCTGCGCCTGCATCGCGGGGTGTTTGAAGTGATGGCCACCGGCGGCGATTCGGCCCTCGGCGGCGATGATTTCGATCACCTGCTGGCAGACTGGTTGAAAGAGCAAGCCGGTTTGGCTGGCGAGCTGGATGCCCGTCTGCAGCGCGAGCTGCTGGATGTGGCCGCCGCCGTCAAACACGGTCTGACCGACGCCGACGCCGTTCCCTGCACCTTTGCCGGCTGGCAGGGCTCTGTCACCCGCAACCAGTTTGACCAGCTGATCCAGCCGCTGGTCAAGCGCACCCTGCTGGCCTGTCGCCGCGCCCTGCGCGATGCGGGACTCGAGCAGGAGGAGGTGCTGGAAGTGGTGATGGTCGGCGGTTCGACCCGGGTGCCGCTGGTGCGCGAGCTGGTGGGCGAGTTCTTCCAGCGTCCCCCCTTGACCAGCATCGATCCCGACAAGGTGGTGGCCATCGGTGCCGCCATCCAGGCCGACATCCTGGTGGGCAACAAGCCTGACGCCGAGATGCTGCTGCTGGACGTCATTCCGCTCTCCCTGGGTCTTGAGACCATGGGCGGCCTCGCCGAGAAGGTGATCCCGCGCAATACCACCATTCCGGTGGCCCGCGCCCAAGAGTTCACCACCTTCAAGGATGGCCAGACTGCGATGGCGATCCACGTGGTGCAGGGCGAGCGCGAGCTGGTGGCCGATTGCCGATCCTTGGCCCGCTTCACCCTGACTGGTATACCGCCCATGGCGGCGGGGGCGGCCCACATCCGCGTCACCTTCCAGGTGGATGCGGACGGTCTGCTGTCGGTCAGCGCCATGGAGAAATCCTCCGGCGTGCAGGCCGAGATCCAGGTCAAGCCCTCCTATGGACTGGGTGAGGATGACATCCTCAACATGCTGAGCGCCTCCATCGCCAATGCCCAGCAGGACATGGACGCCCGCATGCTGGCGGAGCAGCAGGTCGAGGCCGACCGGGTGGTCGAGAGTCTCAACGTCGCCCTGGCCGCCGATGGCGAGGCGCTGCTGAGCCCCGCCGAGCGGGCCGAGCTGGATGCCGCCATCGCCCATCTGCAGACCATGCGCAGCACGGGCACCACCAACCAGATCAAAGAGGCCATCGAGGCGGCGGACGCTGCCAGTGGCGAATTTGCAGCCCGCCGGATGGATGCCTCCATCCGCAAGGTGCTGACCGGACAAAACGTCAACAAGGTGTGATATGCCAAAACTGATTATTCTGCCCCATCCCGAGCTCTGTCCGGACGGCGCGGCCCTCGAAGGCGCGACCGGTGAAACCATTCTGGACATCGCGCTGCGCAACGGCATCGAGATCGAGCACGCCTGCGAGAAGTCCTGCGCCTGCACCACCTGCCACTGCGTGGTGCGGGAAGGCTTCGACTCCCTCGAGCCGAGCGACGAGCTGGAAGACGACATGCTGGACAAGGCGTGGGGACTGGAGCCGGAATCCCGTCTCAGCTGCCAGGCCAGACTGGCGGACGAGGATCTGGTGGTGGAACTGCCCAAGTACACCCTGAATCTGGCGTCTGAGCGCCACTGATGACCCCTTAATTACACATGAATGAATTGCGCGTGCAGCATCTCGTGGTGCAGTAATGATATGGTGAAGGCCGTGACCCTTGAGGGAGCGGCCTTTTTTGTGCCCGTGATTTCCCTATTCGTTGATGAAAGTGCCAATAAAAAGGAAGCAAGAGAACATGGCTGACATGATGAACGTACGGTTGTCTTCCCAGGTTGCCGCCGCCCACTGGGGCGAGGGTGCCCTGCTCAGTTTCAACGGCGACGAAGCCCATCTCCATCTGGGCAACGGCCAGGAGAAGGAGGCGCTGCGCGCCATCCAGCGCGCTGCCAGACGCCTCGAGTCAAGCGGCATCAAGCGCGTCAAGCTGGTGGGTGAGGGCTGGAATGGGGAGCGTCGCTACGCCTTTGCCCAGGGCTTCTATGCCGCCAAGGGGGTTCGCGAGCTCGATTTCGGTGAGCAGAGCGACCAGGAGGCTGCCGAGCTGGCGGCCTTGCTCAAAGCGACCCGCTGGGTGCGCGAGGTGACCAACGGCTGCCCGCAGGAGATCTACCCCATGAGCCTGGCGGAATCCGCCCTGCTGCTCATCCGCAGTCTCGCCGGTGATAAGGTGACCGCCCGCATTACCGCCGGGGAGGCGCTGCAGGAGGCCGGTCACATCGGGATCTGGTCGGTGGGCCGCGGCAGCGAGCGCGAGCCGGTGCTGCTGGAGCTCGACTACAACCCGACCGGGGATGCCAATGCCCCCGTGCTGGCAGCGCTGGTGGGCAAGGGCATTACCTTCGATTCTGGCGGCTACTCCATGAAGTCCTCCGACAACATGCTGCCGATGAAGTCCGACATGGGCGGCGCCGCCATGGTGACCGGCGCGCTGGCGCTGGCCATCAGCCGCGGCCTGAACAAGCGGGTGAAACTCATCCTTTGCTGCGCCGAGAACCTGGTCTCCGGCCATGCCTTCAAGCTCGGCGACATCCTCACCTATCGCAACGGCATCTCGGTCGAGATCCAGAACACCGACGCGGAAGGCCGCCTGGTGCTGGCTGACGGCCTGCTGGCCGCGAGCGAAAGCGGGGCTGCCTATATCCTCGATGCCGCTACCCTGACCGGCGCCGCCAAGACTGCGCTGGGTCGCGACTACAACGCCGTGTTTGCCCTCGATGAGGCCGAGCAGGCCCGTGCGCTGGCAGCCGCCAAAGCCGAAAACGAGCAGGCCTGGGCGCTGCCGCTGGAGCCTTGGCACGCGGGCCAGCTCACCTCCGCGTTTGCCGAGCTAGGCAATGTGGCGTCCGCCGAAGGCACTGCCGGTGCGACCACGGCGGCGGCCTTCCTGTCGCGCTTCGTGCGTGACGAAGGCAAGGGCTGGGTGCACCTGGACCTGGCCGCCTCCTATCAAAAATCGGGCAACGATCTGTGGGCGACCGGTGCCAAGGGCCACGGCCTGCGTACCATCGCTCGCTGGTTGCAGGAGGTGAGTGAATGAGAGTCTGGCTGAATCAAGCATTTGGTGAAGGCTTTGGACAATCGGCAAAAAGCGCCACGGCCTGCGTATTATCTGTCACCCGCTGGCCGCAGGAGGTGAGTGCATGAACATCTGGTTGAGCCGAGAATTTGCCGCTCCCGAGTGGGGCGAGGGGGCGCTGCTCTCCCACCGCGCCGACGGCATGGTGATCCATCTGGTAACCGCCAGCCCCTTGCTGGATATCCAGCAGGCGGCACGACGTCTGTGCAGTCAGGGGATCCAGCAGGTGGTGCTGGCCGGTCACTGGGAGTGCGAGCAGCAGTGGGCCTTTGCCCAAGGGCTGCAGACCCCCAAGGTGGAGGTCGAGCTGCAGTGGGCCACTTCGTCCGAGGAGGATCGGGAGGAGCTGGAGGCGCGCTGGCTGTGCGGGCGCTGGGTGCGGGAGATGACCAATGCCACGCCGGAACAGCTGGGGCCGCTGGAGCTGGCGGTTGAAGCTGCCGCCTTCATCACCGAGCTGGCGCCGGACCGGATCAGTCATCGCATCCTCAAGGGGGAAGCCTTGCAGCAGGCGGGCTGGGTCGGTCTCTATCAGGTCGGCCGTGGCAGCGAGCGCGAGCCCGTGCTGCTGGAGCTGGACTTCAACCCGAGCAGGGATCCCAAAGCCCCGGTGGCGGCGGCGCTGGTGGGCAAGGGCATCACCTTCGACTCTGGCGGCTACTCCATGAAGACCTCCCAGGGCATGCTGACCATGAAGCACGACATGGGCGGTGCCGCCATCGTGACTGGCGCCCTGGCGCTGGCCATTCTGCGCGGCCTCGACAAGCGGGTGAAGCTCATCCTCTGCTGCGCCGAGAACCTGGTCTCCGGTCATGCCTACAAGCTGGGCGACATCCTCACCTACAAGAACGGCACCACGGTGGAGATCGTCAACACCGACGCCGAGGGGCGGCTGGTGCTGGCCGACGGCCTGCAGCTGGCCGGGGATTCCGGTGCGCCGCTGGTCATCGACGCCGCGACCCTCACCGGGGCGGCGGTGATGGCGCTGGGGGGCGTTACAACGCCCTGTTCGGACTGGACAAGGGGCTGGTGAGCCGCGCCATGGGCTATGCGGATGCCGAACAGGAACCCGCCTGGCCGCTGCCGCTGGAACCCTGGCATCGCCAGCAGTGCCCGTCCCACTATGCCGACACCGCCAACAGCCGGCCCGTGCCGGGCGGCGGTCCGGGTGGTGCCTCCAACGCGGCGGGCTTCCTCTCCCGCTTCGTCGCCAATGAGGGGCAGGGCTGGCTGCACGTCGATCTCGCCGCCTGTTTCAGCGAGAACGGCGACAACCTGTGGGCACCGGGTGCCAATACCCTGGGGATGCGCACCATTGCTCACACCCTGCTGGCGGAGGTCCGCTGACCGGCAATGACAAGGGCACCTGCGGGTGCCCTTTCGACAGGGGGAGGGTGAGCAATAGCCTGGGTTTCAGGGGGTTAACATGACTATCGTGCACAAGCGCACATTTTTTCCTGCCGGCCTGGGCCAAGATGAGTGGTGATGTTGTTTTATGGAAGAATTTGTTTAATAAAAAGTTGCTTTTCTGTGTGTTATTTCGCTTTTTGTTTACGTATAATCGCCGCCGAACATGGATTCTAACAATAAATCTCTGTAGTTAAGGAAAGATCTCAATGGCCATCGAACGTACCTTCTCCATCATCAAGCCGGATGCCGTCAGCAAGAACCTGATCGGTGCCATCTACAACCGTTTCGAGAGCGCTGGCCTGAAAGTCATCGCCGCCAAGATGCTGCACATGAGCAGCGAGCAAGCCGCCGGTTTCTATGCCGAGCACCAGGGCAAGCCTTTCTATGACGGCCTGGTCAGCTTCATGACCTCCGGCCCCGTCATGATCCAGGTGCTGGAAGGCGAAGAGGCCATCCGTCGCCACCGTGAAATCATGGGCGCCACCAACCCGAAAGAGGCCCTGGCCGGCACTCTGCGCGCCTGCTTCGCCGAGAGCATCGACCGCAACGCCGTGCACGGCTCCGATGCACCGGCCTCCGCTGCCCGTGAAATCGCCTACTTCTTCTCCGACGCCGAGATCTGCCCGCGCGGCTGATTTCTGTCGAAAGAACCCCAAGGGAGCCTCGGCTCCCTTTTGTTTTTTGGTCATTCGGTCAATATCCACTTATTCTCCAGGTGGAAAGCCGGACCCATAATTTGTACAATGCCGCCCCCTGACGTAGGTCAGCCGATAATTTATGAAGTGTGTGAGCTGAGGCCCTTGATGAGCGAAACAAAAACCAACCTGCTGGATCTTGATCGAGATGCCATGCGTGCCTTCTTCGTCGAACTGGGCGAGAAGCCGTTTCGGGCAGATCAGGTGATGAAGTGGATCTATCACTTTGGTTGTGATGATTTCGATCAGATGAACAACGTCAACAAGGTGCTGCGCGAGCGCCTCAAGGCGATCGCCGAGATCCGGGCGCCGGAAGTGAGCCGCGAACAGCGCTCCTCCGACGGCACCATCAAGTGGGCGCTGCAGGTTGGCGGCCAGGAGGTGGAGACCGTCTACATTCCGGAAGAGGATCGGGCGACCCTGTGCGTCTCCTCCCAGGTAGGCTGCGCCCTGGAGTGCAAGTTCTGCTCTACTGCCCAGCAAGGCTTCAACCGCAACCTGAAAGTCTCCGAGATCATCGGCCAGGTATGGCGCGCCGCCAAGATCGTCGGCGGCAAGCGTCCCATCACCAACGTGGTGATGATGGGCATGGGCGAGCCGCTGCTCAACCTCGCCAACGTGGTGCCGGCCATGCGGCTGATGATGGACGACTTCGGCTACGGCATCTCCAAGCGCCGGGTGACCATCTCCACCTCCGGCGTGGTGCCGGCGCTGGACATGCTGGGCGACCAGATTGACGTGGCCCTGGCCATCTCCCTGCACGCACCCAACGACAAGCTGCGCTCCGAGATCATGCCGATCAACGACAAGTACAACATCGAGGAGTTCCTCGCCGGTGTCCGTCGCTACCTCGGCAAGTCCAACGCCAACGGCGGCCGGGTGACCGTGGAATATGTGCTGCTCGATCATATCAATGACGACATGCAGCACGCCCACGAGCTGGCCAAGGTGCTCAAGGATACCCCGAGCAAGATCAACCTGATCCCGTTCAACCCTTTCCCGGGCAACCCCTACGGCAAGCCGAGCAACAGCCGTATCGACCGTTTTTCCAAGGTATTGATGGAGTACGGCTTCACCGTTATTGTCCGCAAGACCCGTGGCGACGACATCGATGCGGCCTGCGGCCAGCTGGTGGGGGAGGTGATCGATCGCACCAAGCGCACCATGAAAAATCGGATGCAACAGGATGGGATTTCCGTCAAAATGGTTTAACTTGCTAAGCCATTGTATAGTCAGGGAATGGATACACGTACATTGATCGTAGTGGCGGCGCTCTGCGCGCTGCCAGGCTGTGTTACCGAGACCACTTACGCTGGCCAGAATTCCACCCAGCGTGAAGTGGGTCCCGATCTCAAGGCGGCAGCCCAGACCCGTCTGGATTTGGGTATTCAATATCTGCAACAGGGCAACGCCGAGCAGGCCAAGTTCAACCTTGACCGCGCGCTGCAGTATGACCCTGCCAACCCTCAGGTTTACGTCGGTTTTGCCTACTTCTACCAGCAGGTGGAAGATTTCAAGGCGGCCGAAGAGAGCTACAAGAAAGCCCTTGCCATGGATCCGTCCAATGCTGACGCGATGAACAACTATGGCGCCTTCCTTTGCAATCGTGGTCGCTTCGACGAGGCGGAAAAGGCCTTCCTGCAGGCTGTCAGCCAGCCCAACTACATCAAGATTGCCGATACCTATGAAAACGCGGCACTTTGCGCCGCGCAAAATCGCAGAAATGATAAAGCAAGCGAGTATTATCGCTTGGCCTTGGGGTATAATCCCCGCAATCCAAGGTTATTGCTGGACATGGCGGAGCTTTCCATGAAAGATGGCAAGCTGCCTGATGTGCAGGCCTATCTCGCCCGTTTTGCCGATGTGTCAGACGAGAACGAGAACAGTCTCTGGTTGAGATTGCGGCTGGCGCAGGCCATGGACAAACCGGCACTACTTCACCAATTCGGGACTGAGCTGGTAAGGCAATATCCCACTTCGCAACAAGCCAAGCGTTACTTAGCCAATGACTACTGAACAGCCACACGATTTTCAAGACGACTCCCAGGCAGTTGGCCCAGGCCAGCTGCTGCGCAACGCCCGTGAACAGCTCGGCTGGACACGAGAACAGGTTGCGTCTCGCATTCACCTTCGTCTGACCCTGATTGCCGCGATCGAATCGGATACGTATGACAAGCATACGTCCCATACCTTCATTCGCGGCTATCTGCGTACTTATGCCAAGCTGGTCGGTATCCCGGAAGAGACCATCCTCGCGGCTTATGACAAGCTGGGGCTGACGCCCCCCGACAACATCGACATGCAGAGCTTCTCCCGTCGCTCCCGTCAGCAGGCCAACGACAGCCGCCTCAAGGTTGTCACCTGGCTGGTGATCCTGGTGCTGATCGCGCTCTCCGTCGCCTGGTGGTGGCAGAGCACGGCGCGTCGCTCCGCCGGTGATGAGGCTTTGGCCGCGACTGAAATGGGCGCAACCAGCAACACCCCGAGCGCCACCGTGCCGCCGGCGGTGGATGTGGCTGACCCTGTGGTTGCTCCGGCAACTTCCGCTGCGGCCGCCACCTCGGCTGATCCCGTAGTGAGCGCCGCCGCGACCACCCTGCCGGTGGATGCCAGCAGCGCCGTGGCGACCACGGCTGTTGCGACCTCTGCCGCCACGGCCACGCAACCGGCTGCCGACATCGCCGCAAGCGAGCCGGCCAAGGTGCCCCAGCTGAAGATGAGCTTCACCGCCGACTGCTGGCTGGATGTCAAGGATGCCAAGGGCAAGACCCTGTTCAGCGGCCTCAAGAAGGCCAATGACGAACTGGTACTGGAAGGACCCGAGCCGCTCAAATTCATCATTGGTGCGCCCATGGCCGTCAATATCGAATATCAGGGCAAGTCCATCGACATGAGCCGTTACAACAACGGCCGGACTGCTCGCCTCTCACTGCCGCAGGAGTAATCTGTCCGCCATGTCCGCTCACGAATCTCCCATCATTCGTCGTAAATCCAGGCAGATCATGGTCGGTAATGTACCGGTTGGGGGCGATGCCCCCATCACGGTGCAGACCATGACCAACACCAAGACCACGGACGTGGCCGCCACCGTCGAGCAGATCCAGCGGATCGAGCGGGTTGGCGCCGACATCGTGCGGGTCTCGGTGCCCACCATGGAAGCGGCGGAAGCCTTCAAGCTCATCAAGCAGCAGACCCGCATTCCCATCGTCGCCGATATCCACTTCGACTACCGCATCGCCCTGAAAGTGGCCGAATACGGTGCCGATTGCCTGCGCATCAACCCGGGCAACATCGGCAACGAGGAGCGGGTTCGCGCCGTGGTCGACTGCGCTCGTCACTACAACATCCCGATCCGCATCGGCGTCAACGGCGGTTCGCTGGAGAAAGACATTCAGGAGAAATACGGCGAACCGACCCCGGAGGCGCTGCTCGAGTCAGCCATGCGCCACGTGGACTATCTGGATCGCCTGAACTTCGACAACTTCAAGGTGAGCGTCAAGGCGTCCGATGTCTTCCTGGCAGTCGGCGCCTATCGCCTGCTGGCCAAGCAGATTGAACAGCCGCTGCACCTTGGCATCACCGAAGCGGGCGGTTTTCGCGCCGGCGCGGTGAAGTCCGCCATCGGTCTTGGCATGCTGCTGAGCGAAGGCATCGGCGACACCCTGCGCATCTCGCTGGCGGCCGATCCGGTGGAAGAGATCAAGGTGGGTTTCGACATTCTGAAATCCCTGCGCATCCGTTCCCGCGGCATCAACTTCATCGCCTGTCCCTCCTGCTCCCGCCAGGAGTTCGACGTCATCGGCACGGTCAACGCCCTGGAAGAGCGGCTGGAAGACATCATCACCCCGATGGATGTCTCCATCATCGGTTGCGTGGTGAACGGTCCGGGCGAGGCGCTGGTCTCGGATCTGGGTCTGGCGGGGGCGGCCAACAAGAGCGCCTTCTACGAGGGTGGTCAGCGGGTGGACCGGCTCGACAACAAGGATCTCATCCCGACCCTGGAGCGCCGCATTCGCGCCCGGGCCGCCATGCTGGATCCGGCCAACCAGATCCAGGTGGACGAGGGTTGAGCAACCAAGGGCCACTCAGGGTGGCCCTGTCTTTAGGTTGCTGATTTTACATCCCGCATTGGAATACCCTGATTTTACCTCGGGGTCGAAAATCCCTATAATGCGGCCAAATTTTACCTCTTTTTCTCGAGTATCAACGTGGCAAAACAGATCCAAGCTATTCGCGGTATGAATGATTGCCTGCCGGAGCAGAGCCCGGTATGGCAGAAAGTAGAACAGATCCTGCGCCAGGTCGTGGCCAGCTATGGCTACAGCGAAGTGCGCATGCCGATTGTCGAGCAGACCCATCTGTTCAAGCGCGCCATCGGTGAAGTGACCGACGTGGTCGAAAAAGAGATGTACACCTTTGAAGACCGCAACGGCGATAGCCTGAGCCTGCGCCCGGAAGGCACCGCCAGCTGCGTGCGGGCCGGCATCGAGCACGGTCTGCTTTACAACCAGGAACGCCGGATGTGGTACATGGGCCCCATGTTCCGTCACGAGCGTCCCCAGAAGGGCCGCTATCGCCAGTTCCACCAGTTCGGGGTCGAGCTGTTCGGCATCAACGGGCCGGACATCGATGCCGAGCTCATCATGCTGACCCACCGCCTGTGGCGTCTGTTCGGCATCAACGAGCACGTGACCCTGCAGCTCAACACCCTCGGCCAGAGCAGCGAACGTGCCGCCTACCGCGATGCGCTGGTGGCCTACTTGGAGCAGTACAAGGATCAGCTGGACGAAGAGAGCCAGCGCCGCATGTACAGCAACCCGCTGCGGGTGCTCGACTCCAAGGACGAGAAGGTTCAAGCCATTCTGGTGGGCGCCCCGCGTCTGTTCGATCACCTGGGCGAAGAGAGCCTGGCCCACTTCGAGGGGCTCAAGCGCCTGCTCGAATCCGCCGGCATCCAGTACGAAGTGAACGAGCGGCTGGTACGCGGCCTCGACTACTACAACCTCACCGTGTTCGAGTGGGTCACCAACAGCCTGGGTGCTCAGGGCACCGTCTGTGCCGGTGGTCGCTACGACGGTCTGGTGGAGCAGCTCGGTGGTCAGCCGACGCCGGCTGTGGGTTTCGCCATGGGCATGGAGCGACTGGTGCTGATGCTCGAGACCCTCGAACTCAACGGCGATATCCGCCCGGCGGTGGATGTCTACCTGGCCATGGTGGGTGAGGGCACTGAACAGGCCGGTTTCCAGCTGGCCGAGCGGTTGCGCGATGCCCTGCCTGACTTGCGCCTGATGAGCCACTGCGGCGGCGGCAACTTCAAGAAACAACTCAAGCGTGCCGACAAGAGCGGCGCGGCCATTGCCCTGATCCTTGGCGAGACCGAGGTGCAAAACGGGGAGATCACCATCAAATATCTGCGTGGCCAGGCCGAGCAACAGACCGTCACGGTCGACGCCGCCATTGCCCTGCTGGCAGCCAAAGGAGAGTAAGCTGTGGAAGTTTATACCACCGAAGAACAACAGGTTGAGGTCATCAAGAGCTGGTGGAAAGAGAACGGAACCTCGGTGATCGCAGGAACTGTTATCGGTCTGGTTGGACTCTTTGGCTGGCGCTACTACAACGAGCATCAGCAGACCAGCCAGGAGACCGCCTCCCAGGCTTACAACGAGATGGCCGCCCAGCTGGCCAAGGGCGATGCCGCCGGCTTCGAGCAGGCGCAAAGCTTCATCAGCGCCCACAAGGGTGACTCCTATGCCGAACTGGCTGCCCTGCAGCTGGCCGCCGCCGCCGTCAAGGCCGGCAAGCTGGATCTGGCCGTCGAGCAGCTGACCCAGGTGGCCACCAGCGGTGACGAGAGCATCCGTCCCATCGCCGCCCTGCGTCTGGCCCGGGTTCTGAACGATCAGGGCAAGGCTGACGAGGCCCTGGCCCAGCTTGGCAAGATCAACAACGATGCCTTCAAGGCCCAGGTTGCGGAAGTGCGCGGCGACGTGCTGCTCAAGCAGGGCAAGGCCGAAGAGGCGCGCGATGCCTATCAGGCGGCGGCCGATGCCGGCGGTCTGCAGGGCAGCGCCGAGCTCAAGCTGAAAATGGACGATCTGGCGTTGCCAGCGGTGACCACGGGTGAGGCTCCGGATGCGTAATCTGTTCAAGATGGTGGTGTTGGGGGCTGCGGTCTCCTTCGCCCTGCAGGGGTGCTCCCTGTTCAGTTCGGAAGAGGACCTCAACCCGATGGCGCCGCTGCCCAAGGTCGAGTCCGCCTTCACGGCCGATACCAGCTGGTCCTCCTCGGTGGGTGACGGCATCGGCGACTTCTACTCCCAGCTCAAGCCGGTGGTGGAAGAGGAGCGCATCTATGCCGCCGCTCGCGATGGCGATGTGACCGCCTTTGACCGCGAAAGTGGCAAGGAGCTGTGGAGCGTGGATCTGGCTGACCTGCCGATCAACGCCGACAAGCGCAGCGCCCGCCTCTCCGGTGGCCTGGTATCCCGTTACGGCAAGCTGTTCCTGGGTTCCGAGAACGGGGTGGTCTACGCCCTGAACCAGGAGAATGGCGAAGTGCTGTGGCAGACTTCGGTCCCCGGTGAAGTGGTGGCGAGCCCTGCCGTCGAAGATGGCCGGGTGGTGGTGCTGACCACCTCGGGCCGTCTGGTGGCGCTCGATACCGATGAAGGCAAGCTGCAGTGGACGCTTGCGGAAGAACAGCCGCCGTTGACCCTGCGCAGCGCCGGCGCCCCCATCATCACCAACGGTGCCGTGCTGTATGGCCGCGCCGATGGCAAGGTGGGCATCGCCCTGCTCAGCAACGGTCAGCCGGTGCGCCAGTCCAAGGTTGCCGACCCGCGCGGTGCTACCGAGCTGGATCGGATGGTCGACGTGGACGCCACCCCGCTGATCGCCGGCGATGAGCTCTATGCCATCGCCTATAATGGCCAGCTGATGGCGCGCAAGCTGATGACCGGTGACGAGGTATGGAAGCGCAAGTATTCCGGCTACCGCGACATGGCGGTGACCGGCAATGCCATCGTGCTGACCGATAGCCGCAGCCACCTGTTTGCGGTCGACCGTCGCAATGGTCTCGAGCTGTGGTCCAATACCCAGCTGGAAAACCGCACCGTGACCGCCCCCGTCATCCTGGGTGACTATGTGGTGGTCGGCGATGTGGAAGGTTACCTGTATTGGCTGGATCGTACCGACGGTACCATCAAGGCCATGCAGCAGCTCGACAGCAGTGGTCTGTACGCCGCCCCTCTGGTGGACGGTGACACCCTGTATGTGCAGAGCCGTGGCGGCAAGTTGTACGCTATCAAGCGTCCCTGATCGCCCGTCAATCTGAATATCCGGCTCCTGGTCTTCGGACCCGGAGCCTTTGTCGTCTTGAGAATGAGGCTTTTATGACTCCTGTAGTAGCCCTGGTGGGCCGCCCCAACGTGGGGAAATCCACCCTGTTTAACCGCCTGACCCGTACCCGGGATGCCCTGGTGGCTGACTTCCCCGGTCTGACCCGGGACCGCAAGTACGGCCAGGCGAAGTTGGGCGAGCTGGAATTTATCGTGGTGGATACCGGCGGTATCGATGGCACCGAAGAAGGGATCGAGCTGAAGATGGCCGAACAGTCCCTGCTGGCCATCGAAGAAGCCGACGTGGTGCTGTTCATGGTGGATGCCCGTGCCGGTTTGACCGCGGCGGATCAGGCCATCGCCGAGCACCTGCGCAAGACCCACAAGAAGGTGTTTCTGGTGGCCAACAAGACCGACGGCATCGACGGTGACTCCGCCGTGTCCGAGTTCTACGGTCTGGCCCTGGGCGAGGTCTACCAGATGGCGGCCGCCCACGGTCGTGGCGTACTGAGCCTGCTGGAGCTGGCGCTGGCCCCCCATCTGGAGACCCTGGTCGACGCCGCCACACAAGAAACCGCGCAGGATGAGGAAGAAGAGGACTTCGACGAAGAAGCCCTGCTGCGCATGGTGGCTGCCGGGGAACTGGACACCAAGGAAGACACCAAGGAGACGCCGTTCGCCGACCTGCCCATCAAGTTTGCCATCGTCGGTCGCCCCAACGTCGGCAAATCCACCCTGACCAACCGCATGCTGGGTGAAGATCGGGTCATCGTCTATGACATGCCGGGTACCACCCGCGACTCCGTCTACATTCCGATGGAGCGTGACGAGCAGAAGTACGTCATCATCGACACCGCCGGCGTGCGTCGTCGCGGCAAGGTGCACGAGACGGTGGAGAAGTTCTCCGTCATCAAGACCCTCAAGGCGATTGAAGATGCCAACGTCTGCCTGCTGGTGATCGACGCCCAGGAGACCATCACCGATCAGGACTTGAGCATCCTCGGTTTCGTGCTCAACACCGGCCGCTCCGTGGTACTGGTGGTGAACAAGTGGGATGGTCTGGATCAGAAGGTGAAAGAGGACGTCAAGAACGAGCTCGATCGTCGTCTGGGCTTCATCGACTTCGCCCGCGTGCACTTCATCTCCGCCCTGCACGGCAGCGGGGTTGGCCACCTGTTCGAATCCATTCAGGAGGCCTACCAGTCCGCTACCCGCCGTACCAGCACCGCCATGCTGACCCGCATCATGCAGATGGCGCAGGAAGACCACCAGCCGCCGATGGTGAACGGTCGCCGGGTCAAGCTCAAATATGCCCACGCCGGTGGCTACAACCCGCCGCGCATCGTGATCCACGGCAACCAGCTCAACGACTTGCCGGATTCCTACAAGCGCTACCTCATCAACTACTTCCGCAAGTCGCTGAAGATCATGGGGACGCCGGTCCGGGTCGAGTTCCAGGAGTCTGCCAACCCGTTCGAGGGCAAGAAAAATACCCTGACCCTGAGCCAGGAGCGGCAACGCAAGCGCCTGCTCAAGGCCAAAGCCAAGAAATAAGGCCCAGCGGCTGCCCTCACCGGCAGCCGTTTTTTCTGAGGCCAAGGGGAGGGGAATGTGCAGTGGGCTGACCCACTGCACATTCACTTTGCAAGGAGCCAACCATGAGCCACCTTCACTGCCCTGCCTGTCAGGGCGAGCTGGACAGTCGCAGCCGCGAGACCACCTGCAGCCAGTGCCAGGCCCGTTTCCAGATCCGGGCCCTCTGCCCGACCTGCCGGCAGGAGCTGGAGCGGCTCAAGGCCTGCGGCGCAGTGGATTACTTCTGCAATCACTGCAACAGCCTGGTATCGAAGCGGGCAGTGGTGTTTGAGGTGAGCCCGCTGGCGGGGAATTGAGGCGATAAAAAACCCGGCGATTGCCGGGTTTATGCTGTGTGTTCTGCTATCAGCAAGGTGAAGGAGCGGTTTCGGCGCCATATCTTGCGTTTGATGTCATTGAGCTTGAGTTTGCGTCTGGGGCTCCAGCCGCACTTTGCTTTTCTGACCAGTGTCGTTCTTCTGCGAGCTCGCATCTTGGTCTCCTCCCATTGGGTGGCCATCCCGGCCTTGGGTGATGATGGGAGCCTATCTGAAAGTGCTGTCATCCCGAGTGCAAGTGAATGAAATAGCGCGATAAAAACAGTTTCGGATAGGCTCCGGTATGGTCGGATGGTAACAGAGAAACCACCCGAAAAACAAACCTGTCAACAAGGGGTCAGCGCAGGGTGATCTGCTTGACCACTTCGGCGATGACGGTGGGGCGCTCGGTACTGGGCGGCTCGCTGCTGTCGTCATCGTCCAGCTCTTCGCGGCGGTGGGCTTTCTGCTGCTCGTTGTCGAGCCAGAGCAGGCTCTGGTAGTACTGGCGCACGTTGTTGACGTAGTTGCGCGCCTCGCCGCCACGGGCATAGCCGTAGCGTACCTTGCGATGCCAGCGCGACTGCTGCAGCAGCGGCAGCACCTCTTTCACGTCGCTCCAGGCATCGGGATTCTTGCCAAGCTCCTTGGTCAGGCGGCGGGCATCCATCATGTGGCCGTAACCGATGTTGTAGGCGGTGAGGGCAAACCACACCTTCTCGTCATCGGGCACGGAGGCGGGCACCTTCTCCATCATCTGCTCCAGATAACGGGCGCCGCCCTTGATGCTCTCCTCCGGGTGCAGCCGGTTGTTGACCCCCATCGCCTTGGCGGTGGGCTCGGTCAGCATCATCATGCCGCGCACCCCTGTGTAGGAGCGCGCCTCCGGATCCCAGTGGGATTCCTGATAGCTGATGGCGGCCAGCAGGCGCCAGTCCACCACGTTGGCGTGGGTCTTGAACAGATCCTGATACTTGGGCAGCAGGCTCTTGGCCCGCTGCAGGAAGGTGCGGGTGTCGACGAAGTCGAAATTCTGCACGTGTCCGAAGTACTTCTCGTCGAGCTTGGCGATGGCGCCGTCCATGAAGCGCTGGCCGAAGAAGTCGATGATGCTGGCGTAGAGACTGTCATCCGGCAGCTTGGTCATGGCCCAGGCCACAGTCTGGTTCTTGGCCAGGGTCATCCCTTCGGTGAGCTCGGGGTAGTAGCGCTGGGTGCGGGCCAGCACGGTATCCTGCACCACCGTGTAATCAATCTTGCCGTCGGCCACCTGCTTGAGCAGCTCCTCCACGTCGGCATCCCGATTGGTGCTCCACTTCAGGTTGGGGTACTGCTTGGCGAGCTCCTTGAGCAGATCTTCGCCGGTGGAACCGGCCGGCACCACTATGTTGCCCTTGAGATCGCCGATGTCCTTGGGCTTGGGAGAGCCGTTGCGATAGACCAGCTTGGGGGAGACCTGGTAGAAGCCGGGGCCGAAGCGAAACAGCTGGCGCCGCTCCGGGGTGACCACGATGGCGGCGGCAGCCAGATCCAGCTTGCCCTTTCTCAGCAGTTCCACCAGCTCGGCGGTGGAGTAGACCGGCACTATGGTCAGCTTGACCCCCAGCCAGTCGGCATAACTCTGCGCCAGCTCGTAATCGAACCCCTGGGCGGTGTCGTCACGCTGGTAATAAGAGGTGGGGCCGTAGATGGTGCCAACCCGGATCTCGCCTCGCTGGCGGATCTGCTCCAGCTGGCTGGAGGGGGTGTAGAAGTCGCAACCGACCAGGGTCAGCAGCAACGTCAGCCCGATAAACAGTCGAAAAATGCAGCGCAAGTAGGTGAGTACCCTTGTTGAAAAAATCGGCATTTGTCAAAAAAGAGGCACCTTTATACCAGAGAGTGTGCACCGAGTCACACTGGGCAAAACAAGAAAAACGTTTGTCCGGCATGGGCCTGATCCCTATAATACGCGCGTCTCAATTCCCCCCCACTTCAACACTTGGTGAGAAAGGTCATATGGATATCTTGCGTGGTGCCCCCGCACTGTCTGAGTTTCGTGTCCAAAAACTGCTGCAACGCTTCGCGCAGATGAAACAGGAGAGAGGAGTAGAGATAGAGGATGTCTATGCCGAATACGTGCACTTTGCCGAGCTTTCGAGCCCGCTGTCGCCCCCGGAGCGAGCGACCTTGGGCCAGCTCCTGCGCTACGGCCCGACCATCCCCGAACACACCCCCAGCGGTCAGCTGTTTCTCGTTACCCCCCGCCCCGGCACTATCTCCCCCTGGTCTTCCAAAGCAACCGACATCGCCCACAACTGCGGCCTGAATCAGGTCAAGCGGCTCGAACGCGGCATTGCCTATTACGTGCAGGCCAAGGGTGAGCTGAGCGCCGCCCAGCGCGCCGACGTGGCCGCCGTGTTGCACGACCGCATGATGGAGACGGTATTTGGCGAGATGAACGAGGCCGCCGCCCTGTTTGCCCATCACGAGCCGCGCCCCTTCACCCAAGTGGATGTGCTGGGCGGTGGTCGCGCCGCGCTGGCCGAGGCCAACGTGGCGCTCGGTCTGGCATTGGCCGACGACGAGATAGACTACCTGGTGGAGAACTTCCAGCGTCTGGGTCGCAACCCCAACGACATCGAGCTCTACATGTTTGCTCAGGCGAACTCCGAGCACTGCCGCCACAAGATCTTCAACGCCGACTGGACCATCGACGGTGAGCAGCAGCCCAAGTCGTTGTTCAAGATGATCAAGAACACCTTCGAGCAGACGCCGGATCATGTCCTGTCTGCCTATAAAGACAACGCTGCGGTGATGGAAGGGAGCCAGGGTGGCCGCTTCTTCCCAAGCCCGGCCAGTGGCGAGTATCACTATCATCAGGAGCGCGTCGACATCCTGATGAAGGTGGAGACCCACAACCACCCGACCGCCATCTCCCCGTTCCCGGGCGCCGCCACCGGCTCCGGCGGCGAAATTCGCGATGAGGGTGCCACCGGTCGCGGTGCCAAGCCCAAGGCGGGTCTGGTGGGCTTCTCGGTCTCCAACCTGCGCATCCCCGGCTTCGAGCAGCCCTGGGAGCAGGATTTCGGCAAACCGAGCCGCATCGTCAGCGCGTTTGACATCATGCAGGAGGGGCCGCTCGGCGGCGCCGCCTTCAACAACGAGTTCGGCCGTCCGGCCATTCTCGGCTACTTCCGTACCTTCGAAGAGCAGGTGCCGAGCCACAACGGCGTCGAGGTGCGCGGCTACCACAAGCCCATCATGCTGGCGGGCGGTATCGGCAACATCCGCAGCGAGCACGTCCAGAAAGGGGAGATCCCGGTGGGGGCTGCCCTCATCGTGCTGGGTGGCCCGGCCATGAACATCGGTCTGGGCGGTGGTGCCGCATCAAGCATGGCCTCCGGCCAGTCGGCAGAAGATCTCGACTTTGCCTCGGTGCAGCGTGACAACCCCGAGATGGAGCGTCGTTGCCAAGAGGTGATCGACCGCTGCTGGCAGCTGGGGGACGACAACCCCATCGTCTTCATCCACGATGTGGGGGCCGGTGGCCTCTCCAACGCCATGCCGGAGCTGGTGAGCGACGGCGATCGCGGCGGTCACTTCTCCTTGCGTGCCATTCCGAACGACGAGCCGGGCATGAGCCCGCTCGAGATCTGGTGCAACGAATCCCAGGAGCGCTACGTACTGGCGGTGGCCAAGGAGAAGCTGCCGCTGTTCAAGGCGCTGTGTGAGCGCGAGCGCGCGCCCTATGCCGTCATCGGCACCGCCACCGAAGAGAAGCATCTCACTCTCTCGGATGAGCACTTTGACAACCACCCCATCGACTTGCCGCTTGATGTGCTGCTGGGCAAGACCCCCAAGATGCACCGCGAGGTTGCAAGCCTGCCGGCGCAGGGCAAGCCGCTGGCGCTCGATGGCATCACGTTGGGCGAGGCTGCCGAGCGGGTGCTGCGTCTGCCTACCGTGGCGGAGAAGTCCTTCCTCATCACCATCGGCGATCGCAGCGTGACCGGCTTGGTCAACCGCGACCAGATGGTCGGCCCCTGGCAGATCCCGGTGGCTGACTGCGCCGTCACCGCCGCCACCTACGACAGCTACCACGGCGAAGCCATGTCCATGGGCGAGCGCACCCCGGTGGCGCTGCTCTCCCACGCCGCCTCCGCTCGCATGGCAGTGGCGGAAGCGCTCACCAACCTGGCGCCGGCCCACATCGGCTCGCTCAAGCGGGTCAAGCTCTCCGCCAACTGGATGGCCGCCGCCGGTCACCCGGGCGAAGATGCCGGCCTCTACGAGGCGGTCAAAGCGGTGGGCGAGGAGCTCTGCCCGGCCCTTGGCATCACCATCCCGGTGGGCAAGGACTCCATGTCCATGAAGACTCGCTGGCAGCAGGATGGCAAGGAGCACAGCGTCACCTCGCCGCTCTCCCTGCTCATCTCGGCGTTTGCCCGGGTGGAGGATGTGCGCAACACCGTCACGCCGCAGCTGCGTACCGATCTCGGTGAGACCGACCTTATCCTCATCGACCTTGGCAACGGCAAGCAGCGTCTCGGCGCCTCCGCCCTGGCCCAGGTCTATCGCCAGCTGGGTGACAAGGCACCGGATCTGGACAACCCGGTCCAGCTCAAGGGCTTCTTCAACGCCATCCAGGCGCTGGTGAGCGATCGCAAACTCATCGCCTACCACGACCGCTCCGATGGCGGCCTGTTCGTCACCCTGGTGGAGATGGCCTTCGCCGGTCACTGCGGCCTCGACCTGCAGCTGGATCGCATCGGTGGCGAGCTGCTGCCGGCCCTGTTCAACGAAGAGCTGGGCGCCGTCATCCAGGTGCGCCGTGAAGATAAAGAAGCAGTGATGACCCTGCTGGCCGGTCACGGCCTGGCGGCTTGCTCCCACGTGCTCGGCACGGTGCGTGAGGGGGATCTCATCACCCTGCAGCGGGCCGGTCAGGAGGTCTACCGCGCCAGCCGTACGGCTTTGCGTACCATCTGGGGCGAGACCAGCTGGCAGATGCAGCGCCTGCGCGACAACCCGGCGTGCGCGGATCAGGAGCATGCCGCCCGTCAGGACGCAGCCGATCCGGGCCTGCAGGCCAAGCTCAGCTACAACCCGGCCGAGGATGTGGCTGCACCCTACATTGCCCGCGGGGTCTCCCCCCGTCTGGCGGTGCTGCGCGAGCAGGGGGTCAACTCCCACGTGGAGATGGCGGCGGCATTTGACCGTGCCGGCTTTGCGGCGGTGGATGTGCACATGAGCGACATCCTCGAAGGCCGTATCAAGCTGGATCAGTTCCAGAGCCTGGTAGCCTGTGGCGGCTTCTCCTACGGCGACGTGCTGGGGGCGGGCGAAGGCTGGGCCAAGTCCATTCTGTTCAACGACGGTGCCCGCGAGCAGTTCCAGCGCTTCTTCGAGCGCGGCGATACCCTCTCCCTGGGTGTGTGCAACGGTTGCCAGATGATGTCCAACCTGCGCGAGCTGATCCCGGGGGCCGATCTGTGGCCGCGCTTCGTGCGCAACCGCTCCGAGCGTTTCGAGGCCCGCTTTAGCTTGGTGGAAGTGCAGGACTCCCCGTCGGCCTTCTTCACCGGCATGGCGGGCTCGGTGATGCCGATTGCCGTCTCCCACGGGGAAGGGCGAGTGGAGGTGCGCGATGCCGCTCACCTGGCCGCGCTGCAACAGAGCGGGCTGGTGGGGCTGCGTTTCGTCGACAACCGCGGTCAGGTGACCGAGCAGTACCCGGCCAACCCGAACGGTGCACCGGCGGGTATCACCGCTGTGACCACTACCGACGGGCGCGCCACCATCATGATGCCGCACCCGGAGCGGGTGTTCCGCACCGTGGCCAACTCCTGGCACCCGGACAACTGGGGCGAGGATGGCGCCTGGATGCGGATGTTCCGCAACGCCCGGGTACGTCTGGGCTAAGCGCGTATCGCAAACAAAAAACCGGCCCCTGTGGCCGGTTTTTTTATGGCTCCTTGCCCGCTAGAACTGGCCGTGGCCCAGCTCATGGGGGGTGAAATCCCCGCGATCGAGGATGCGCAGGCAGGCATCTACCACCGCTGCATCCAGCTTGCTGCCGCGCAGTTCGATGATGTGGGCCCTGGCCTGGGGAATGCCGAGGGCGGCGCGGTAGGGACGATCGGAAGACATGGACTCCACGATGTCGGCCACCGTGAGGATGCGGGCCTCCAGCAGGATCTGCTCGCCCTTGAGCCCCGCCGGGTAGCCGGAGCCGTCGATGAACTCGTGGTGCTGGTGGATCATCTGGGCGACGGGCCAGGGCAGGGCGATGTCCTTGAGCACCTGATAGCCGGCGCCCGGGTGCTCCTTGACCAGGTTGAACTCCTGCGGGGTCAGCCGGCCCGGTTTGGTGAGGATGTCGAGTGGCACCTGGATCTTGCCGATGTCGTGCACCATGGCCCCCAGATAGAGCCCCCGCAGCCGCTTGTCGTCCAGCTTCAGCTCGCGGCCGATGGCCAGCGCCAGGGTGGCGACATGCTTCTGGTGGCCGGCGGTGTAGGGATCGCGCTGCTCCAGCACGGCGGCAATGGCACCGAGGGCATCTTCCAGCGCCAGCTCCAGCTGGCGGGCGTGCAGCACCTTGTCGCGCTGGGCGGTGAGATAGGCCTGCTGGGTTGCGCGGGCCTGCAGGCCGTAGGCAAGGTAGTCCGCCAGCTGGCTGAAGAGGTGCACCTCTTCGTCGGTGAACGGGCGGGCCTGTTCACTGTGAATGAGCAAGCCGCCATGCCCGCCGGCATGCCACTGCAGCGGCAGCAGCAGACGGGCGCGCAGGGTGGCCGAGTGGTGCACCAGCGCGCTGGCCAGGGCTTCGTTGCACGGCGCCCCGGTGCCGATGGCCTGATGCAGGGCGGGATCTCGGGTCAGCCAGTCGTCGCTGGCAAACCAGACCGCGTTGCCCGCCTGCGCCAGCACCTGCAGGGTGTGCTGGTCACTGTTTTCCTGCAGCACGGTGACGAGGGGGAAGCGGCCGTCGAAGGTGATGGCATCGCAGATCTCCTGCAGCAGGGTCTGCTCATCATCCTGCTTGAGCATGGCGTGGTGGGCGCGGCCGATGGCCTCCAGGGTCCAGGTGTACTGCTGCAACCGCTCCTGTTGCTGTTTCTTCTCGGTGATGTCGTCGAAGAAGACGCCGACCCCGACCACCTGGCCCAGCTCGTCGTGCAGAGGAAACTTGGTGGTGCTGAGCCAGCGGGCCTCGCCCCCCTTCAGATAGGGCTCTTCATGGCGCTGGGTGGTGCCGCTGGCCATGACCTTCAGATCGTCATCCCGGTAGCGCTTGGCCAGTTCGGCCGGGAAGAAGTCGGCATCGCACTTGCCGACCAGATCGGCCGGGGTGAGGGCGAGATCGTCTGCCAGCAGCCGGTTGCAGGCGATGAAGACGGAGCGGGTGTCTTTGAGCAGCACCCGATAGGGCAGCTGATCCATCATCTGGCCAAGCAGGGCGGCCGTGGGCAGCGGGGGAAAGGGCGGTGCGGGTCTTGAACTCATTTCATCCTGCCTCGGTCAAAGGGGGGCAAAGCGATAACCCGCCTGCCACACGGCGAAGCAGGCGCTGACCACCTGCTCGTCGTAATGGACGCCGGCATAGCGGGTCAGTTCGGCAAAGGCATCGGTAAGGGACATGGCTCGCCGGAACGGGCGGTGGGCGGTCATTGCAGCCAAGGAGTCGGCCACCCGGATGATGCGCGCTTCCAGCGAGATGGCATCCCCCTGCAGCCCCTGCGGATAGCCGCTGCCGTCCAGATTCTCATGGTGCTGCTGCACGATGGCGGTGATGGGCCAGGGGAAGTCTATCTGCTGCAGGATTTCACAGCCCGCCTGCGGGTGCTGCTTGATGAGCTCGAACTCCACCTCCCTCAGTGCACGGGGGCGGGTGAGGATCTCAGCCGGGATCTGCAACAGGCCGATGTTGTGCACCATGGCGGCGAGGCCCAGCCCATCGAGACGTTCTTGGGAAAGTTGCAGATGCTGGCCGATGGCCAGCGCGAGATCGTGCACGCGCCGCTCGTGGCCCGCGGTGCCGGGATCCTTGTGGGCGATGGCGGAGGAGAGCGCCGCTATGGTCTGGAACAGCAGGGTGCGTTGCTGCTGCTCGCTCTCCTTGATGTGGGTAATGTCGACCAGGGCACCGATGATGCCGGCCACCTCACCCTGATGGTCGTAGAAGAGATCCTTGAAGTTGAGCACCTGATAGCGGTGGCCGCTGCGATCGAACAGGGTGTGCTCGAAATACTGCGGCTGCCTGCTGCGCAGCACCTCCAGATCGCGCTGGGTGTATTCGTCGGCCATCTCGGGGGGGAGGATCTCGTCCACCCGCTTGCCCTGCAGCTCGGCCTTGCTGATGCCGGTGATCTGGGTGAAGGTCGGATTGCAGCTGATGAAGCGCCCCTCGACATCCTTGTAGAACACCGGGATGGGGATCGCCTTGAGCAGGGATTCGTTGAAGCGCTGCATGTCGACCAGCTCCGCCTGCTGGCGCAGGGCCAGCTGCTCGCTGTCCCGGCACAGCTGGATGGCGCGGGCCAGGTTGCCGAGGATGGGGCTGAACAGGTGGCAGAGCTGCTCCCCCTGCTGCTCCGCATTGGGGGAAAGCAGCAGCATCAGATAGCCCCCCTCGATCCGCAGCCGATAGGCAAACGGGTAGGGGCGCGAACCTGGCAGCGGCAGCGCTGCCCGCAGGATGCACTGCTCGCCGTCGCTGAGCCAGTGGGGCAGTGGGAGCGGCTCTCCCTGATGGCGAAGCAGCTGCTCGTCGCCGATCGCCTTGATTATCTTGTACTCCCCCTGCGGCAACTGCTGCAGCACCAGCCCGACCGGGCAGGCGCAGTGAAACAGAAAACGCTGCAGCACCTTGGTCAGCAGGGCATCCAGCGTGACCTCGCGGCCGATGCAGAGGGCGAGATCGCAGACGATGGCCATGGCGTGGTCGTTGTTCATCGTGCTCCCTCCCCGTTGCAGAGAATGGCGCCGTTGTGAAACAGCGGATAGTCCCCCGGCCGCAGGCTGCCGATCTCGCCAAGGGAGAGGGCGCCAACCAGCTCGTGGGCGCCGCTGTGGCTGAAGAGGGTCTCCAGCTCTAGGGTGCTCTGTTCGCCGAAGTGCTGCTGGCGGCCGGCACAGTAGTAGATCTCGAGGCGCTCCGGCGCCCCGTGCCGGCTCAGTTTTTCGGCCAGCTCGATGGCGTGGGCGGTCGGGCTGTGCGGCGCCTTGAGCAGGGTGAGGATGCTGTGATCCGGCACTTCCCCGACGCAGAGCAGCGCCCCCTCGTCGGTGACGGCGACCGGGATGCGCACGATGACGTCGCCGTTGGCTCGCAGCAGCCCAAGCGGCAGGTGGACGCCGTACTGGTAGAACTGCTCCGGAGTCAGGCGCTGCTGGAACTGTTGCTGGACCAGGGACTGGTAGCGGCTGAAGGCGGGCTGCCAGTCGATGAAGGAGATCTTGTTGCCCTCGCTGCTGGTGGCCAGCATGGGCTGGGCGGTGAGCTGATAGCCGTGCTCGAGCAGAGGGTAGCTGCGATGGGGCAGCAGGGTGCAGCAGACCGCCTGTTCCAGCAGTCTGTGGTTGTCGAACAGGCAGGGCATGGGGCGAAACTGGCCACTGCCGGCATTGACGCCGGCATAGTGGACCCTGTCCGCGAGATGCAGATAGATCCCCTCGAGGAGGGAGGCGATATTGGGGATCATGGCATCGAAGGTCAGAAAGAGGGTCGGTATGCCTTCGGCTGGTGGCCACTGGGCAAGCTGGGGGGCGAGCGCGTCGCAGAGCCGACGGGCCTGCTCATCGGCGCTGGCGACGGGATCGAGCGGGATGAGCTGCGGGGCGTGGGAGGCCGGGCGCGGCAGCAGCCAAGCACCGCGCTCATGAAAGCCGTGACGGCTGAGGAGGCGTGGAAAGAGGGCGCCGCTGAGTTGGATCTCGAGGTTCCGGCACTGCTGCTGTAGGTCGGCTACGTGCGCTGCATCCTGCTCGGCCAGCAAGACGTCGAGCCGCTGGCCGCGATAGGGGCGCAGTGCCTCGGCCAGTAGCTGCGCATCGAATGAATGAAACGCGGGCTGCATCATCGCTCGGAACTCCTTTCCTGCCAATCATCAATATATCAGCAAGGGGGGCGCGGTGGATACCCGGTCGTGTCCGGCAAGCGGCCATAAGCCGTTATAAAGGCAGATAAATTTGAAACAGCTGAACAGACATCCTGCGCTGTGGAGATAAAAAAACCGACCACTTGGGCCGGTTTTTTTGGTGGCGTGAAATCAGTGCAGCACCACGTTCTGGAAGCCCTGCACCAGGCTGATGACCGGCTGGGGATAGAGACCCAGTGCCACCACCAGCGCGGCGGAGAGCAGTACCACCAGACCACCGGAGGTGATGGCCCAGTCCCCCTTGGCGTCGCGCAGCTGCATGCCGGGCTCGCGCAGGTAGAGGGTGACCATGACCCGCAGGTAGTAGTAGAGACCCAGCGCACTGCCGAGCACGATGGCGCCGGAGAGCCACCACAGCTTCGCATCAACGGTCACCCCGATCAGGTAGAACTTGCCGATGAAGCCGAGCGTCATGGGGATACCGGCCAGCGAGAGCATCATCACGGTCAGCACGGCGGTCAGGTAGGGACGACGCCAGAACAGGCCGCGGTAGCTGTGCAGGGAGTCCGCATCCTTGCCGCGATAGGGGCTGGACATCATGCTGATGACGCCGAAGGCCCCCAGGCTGGTGAACAGATACATCAGCAGATAGACGCCGGCCGCTTCCACCGGCATCTGGCCGAGACGGCTCGCCACGATCACCGCCAGCAGGTAGCCGAAGTGGGAGATGGAGGAGTAACCCATCATCCGCTTGATGTTGGTCTGCAGCAGAGCCAGCAGGTTGCCGATGACGATGGAAACCACCGCCATGGCGGCCAGCAGCCAGTGGATCATGGGATCCGCGGCGGCGGGCACCGCCAGGTAGAAGCGCAGCAGCACGCAGAACACCGCGATCTTGCTGACGGTGGCGAGGAAGGTGGCCACCGGGGCCGGCGCCCCTTCGTACACGTCCGGGGTCCAGAGGTGGAACGGTGCTAGGGAGAGCTTGAAGGCAAAGCCGACCAGCATCAGACCCAGACCGCCCATCAGCAACGGGTGGTGAGCCGGGGTGGTGGCCAGGGTCAGCCCCAGATCGCTGAAGCTCAGGCTGCCGGCCTGGGCATAGAGCAGCGCCATGCCGAACAGCAGGAAGGCGGTGGCGGCGGCGGAGAGCACCATGTACTTGATGCTGGCCTCCAGCGAGTGGCGCTCGCGATAGGCGTAGCCCACCAGACCGAACATAGGCAGGGTCAGCATCTCGATCCCGATGAACAGGGAGGCGAGGTGACGTGAGCCGGCCAGCACCAGGCCACCGGCGGTGGCGATCAGCAGCAGCAGGTAGAACTCTTCCCGGTTGTCCGGATAACCCTTGAGCCAGGAGCGGCCGAAGGTACAGGTTGCCAGGGCACCGATGAGCACCAGGCCCATGTAGAAGACGGCGTAGCCATCGATCTGCAGCAGCGGGGTGACCCCTTGATCTCCTTGTGCCATCACGATGGGTAGGGAGAAGAGCGCCAGGTTGAGACCGGCGATGGTGACCACGAAGGCGGTGTCATCGCACCGTTTCCAGGCGATGGCCAGCATCAGGGCCACCATGGCCCCGGTTGTCAGCAACAGGGGCAGCAGGGCCAGCAGTTGCGAAGCGGTGAAGGTCATTGCAGTGCTCCTGTAATGGACAAGGAAGGCAACAGGGCCAGCGGTTTAACAGCGGTCACTCTCATTGCAATGCTCCTGCGAAGGGCAGGGCGTACCAGTGCAGCACGCTCAGCAGGCTGTTGCCCGCGGTGTCGAGCACAGGCTGGGGATAGACACCGAGCAACACCAGCAGGCCGGCAATGGTCATCATCATCACCAGTTCGCGGCTGTCGAGCCCCTTGAGGACGCTCTCGTCCTTGGGGGTACCGAAGCAGGCGCGCTGCAGCATGATGAGGGAGTAGACCGAAGCCAGCACCAGGCCGAAGGTGGCGATGATGGTGAGCACGGGGGCAACCTGGAAGCTGCCGATGAGGATCAGGAACTCGCCGACGAAGTTGCCGGTGCCTGGCATCCCCAGAGAGGCGACCGAGAAGAACAGCATCACGCCGGGCAGGTAGCGCAGACGACCCCACAGCCCACCCATCAGACGCAGGTCCCGGGTGTGCAGCCGCTCGTAGAGCTGACCGCACAGGATGAAGAGGCCGGCGGCGGAGAGGCCGTGGGCGATCATCTGTACCACGGCGCCCTGCAGGGCCAGTTCGCTGCCGGAGTAGATGGCGATCATCACGAAGCCCATGTGGGAGATGCTGGTGTAGGCCACCAGCCGTTTGATGTCGGTCTGGGCAAACGCCACGATGGCGCCGTAGACGATGCCGATGAGACCCAGCACCATGGCGTAGGGGGCAAATTCGGCGGACGCCTCGGGGAACAGCGGCAGGGCGAAGCGCAGCAGGCCGTAGGCGGCGGTCTTCAGCAGGATCCCCGCCAAGTCCACGGAACCCGCGGTCGGTGCCTGGCTGTGGGCATCCGGCAGCCAGCCGTGCAGCGGTACTAGCGGCATCTTGACCGCGAAGGCGATGAAGAAGCCCAGCATCAGCAGCCACTGCACGCCCTTGCTCATCGGGGTGTTCAGCAAGTCCTGATAGTCAAAGGTGAACACGCCGGTGGCGGCATGGTGAGTCAGCACCAGGCCCAGGATGGCGACCAGCATGATGAGGCCGCTGACCTGGGTGTAGATGAAGAACTTGGTGGCGGCGTTGATCCGGGATTTGCCGTCGGTGACCGAGTGGCCCCACAGCGCAATCAGGAAGTACATCGGTACCAGCATCATCTCCCAGAAGAAGAAGAAGAGGAACAGGTCCAGCGCCATGAAGACGCCGAGCACGCCACCCAGGATCCACAACAGGTTGAGGTGGAAGAAGCCGATGCGCTGCACGATTTCCTTCCAGGAACAGAGGATGGCCAGCACGCCGATGAAGCAGGTGAGGATCACCATCAACAGCGACAAGCCATCCACCGCCAGGTGCAATGAGATGCCGAAGCGGGGGATCCAGGGCAATTGCAGTTCGGCGGCCCAGACGGGCACGCCGCCCTGGGCTGCCAGGGTGAAGTCAC
Source organism: Aeromonas sp. 1805 (assembly GCF_013085525.1). Lineage (NCBI taxonomy): Bacteria > Pseudomonadati > Pseudomonadota > Gammaproteobacteria > Aeromonadales > Aeromonadaceae > Aeromonas > Aeromonas sp. 1805. The sequence goes on from NZ_CP038515.1 coordinate 3,468,759, forward strand.
CGCTCCACCAGATGGCGCAGGAGAGCAGCAGGCAGGCGCTCATCGACAGCAGGGCGACCCAGCGTACGAAGTACTCGCCGAATCGCTCGGTCTGCCAACAGAGCAGACCGCCGATGAAAGGTATTAACAAGATCCAGAGTAAGGTCACGATATCAGCTCTCGTCTATGTTCTAGTCACTGTGCAGGCCCGTGGGCTTGCTGCGAGTTCAGGGGCTGCATCACGGGATCAGCCGAGCAGCAGCAGGGCCAGGATCAGGGCGGCGCCCATCCCCATGGAGGCTGCATACCAGCGCAACTTGCCGGAAACGGTCCAGGCCAACAGCTGGTGGCCACTCTGTGCCAGCCAGGCCGGCAGGTTCATCATCCAGTCCAGCGGATCCTTGCCGAGCAGTCGGGTCGCCAGCAGATACGGCTTGACCCACAGCTGATCGTAAAGCCAGTCAAAGCCCCAGGCATTGAACCAGAGAGTGCTGAGCAACTTGCCCGGCGCGCTGTTGGCCACGCTGCTGGCCAGGCGGCGCTCGCCCAGGAACAGGAAGGCAGCCAGGGCAATGCCGGCGATGGCGATGATGGCGGAGGTGATCTCCAGCCCATGGCGCCCCTCTTCGATATGGTCCCCCGGACCTGCCGGCAGCACCCCCGCCAGCGGCGGCACGATCAAGGCGCCGATACCGGTGGAGAGCACCAGCAGGACCAGCAGCGGCAGCTGGTGGGCCAGACCGTGACCGGCGTGAGCCTGGGTCTGCTCCTTGCCGTGGAAGGCGATGAAGATCAGGCGGAAGGTGTAGAGGGAGGTGAGGAAGGCACCACCCAGACCGGCCCACAGCAGGGCGCTCTGGCCACTGGCCTGCACCTGCCACAGGATGGCGTCTTTACTGTAGAAACCGGCGGTCACCAGCGGCAGCGCGGCCAGGGCCGAGCCCCCGACCAGGAAGCAGGCATAGACCAGCGGCAGGCTCTTGCGCAGGCCCCCCATCTTGAAGATGTTCTGCTCGTGGTGGGTCGCGACGATCACGGCACCGGCGGAGAGGAACAGCAGCGCCTTGAAGAAGGCATGGGTCATCAGGTGGAAGATGGCCCCTTCCCAGGCGCCAACACCGAGGGCCAGGAACATGTAGCCGATCTGGCTCATGGTGGAGTAAGCCAGGATCCGCTTGATGTCGGTTTGCACCAGGGCGGCAAAGCCTGCCAGCACTAGCGTGATGGCACCGACCAGCGCCACCAGATGCAGGATCTCGGGGGCCAGCAGGAACAGACCGTGGGTACGGGCGATGAGATAGACACCGGCAGTCACCATGGTGGCCGCGTGGATCAGCGCCGAGACCGGGGTCGGGCCCGCCATCGCATCCGCCAGCCAGGTTTGCAGCGGCAGCTGGGCCGATTTGCCGACGGCGCCGCCAAGCAGCATCAGACAGGCAAACGACAGGGCAGGGGAACCCTCGGCAAACATCAGCGGTGCGCGGACCAGCAACTCGTGAATGTTGAGGGTACCCAGCTCCCGGTAGAGGACGAACAGACCGATAGCGAGGAACACGTCGCCGACCCGGGTCACCACGAACGCCTTGAGAGCGGCGGCGCCGTTGGCCGGATTGCGGTAGTAGAAGCCGATCAGCAGGTAGCTGCACAGCCCCACCCCTTCCCAGCCGAGGTAGACGAACAGCAGGTCATCGGCCAGCACCAGAAACACCATGCTGGCGATGAACAGGTTGGTGTAGGTGAAGAAGCGTGAATAGCCCTCTTCCCCGCGCATGTACCAGGAGGCGAACAGGTGGATGAAGAAACCCACCCCGGTGACCACGCCGAGCATGGTCAGCGACAGACCGTCCAGCGCCAGGCGGAAGGTGGGGGTGAAGTTACCCACCGTTATCCACTGCCACAGGGTCTGGGTATAGACGCCGCCAGTTGGCATGGTGTTGAGGAAATCGATGCCGACCCACAGGGTAGTGAGGGCCGACAGCCCTATGCTGCCGACGCCGATGAGCGCAGCAGTGCGCTCGCCGAAACGACCGATGGAGAAGGCCAGCACCAGCCATCCCAGCAGCGGAAACAGAAAAGTCAGGTATAGGAGGCTCATCCGCGCATCTCGCTCACAGTGTCCACGTTGAGGGTGTGGTAACGACGATAGAGCAGCAGTAACAGGGCGAGGCCGATACTGGCCTCCGCTGCCGCCAGAGAAATCACCAGTATGTACATGATCTGGCCATCAGCCTGGGCCCAGCGGCTGCCAGCCACCACGAATGCCAGTGCCGACGCGTTCATCATGATCTCGATACTCATGAGGATAAACAGCAAGTTGCGACGTATCAGCAGGCCGCACAGGCCGATACAGAACAGCACGGCAGCCAGCAGCAGGCCGTGTTCCATCGGGATTCCGTTCATGATTGACCTCCTTCTTGAGACGGATGTGCCGAGGCTTTTGGCACGGAGAGCACTTCCCCGCTCTTGTCTTCACGGCCCAGGTGATAGGCGGTGACCAGACCCGCCAGCAGCAGGATGGAGGCAAGCTCCACCGCCAGCACGTAAGGACCGAACAGGGCGATGCCGACCGCTTTGGCACTGACGTCGGTCAGACCAAGTTCACCGCCGGTGACCCCGAGAATGCCGTAGGCCAGAAAACCCAGCAGAATGAGCGAAAGCAGGCCGGGGCCCACCCAGGTGGTGGGGGTGAGCCAGTTCTTTTCCTGATCCTGGGCCGAGCCCAGGTTCAGCATCATCACCACGAACACGAACAGCACCATGATGGCGCCCGCATAGACGATCACTTGCAGGGCACCCGCGAAGGAGGCGCCCAGGCAGAAGAAGATCATGGCCACGGCGATGAGGGAGATAATGAGATTGAGCAGCGCGTGCATCGGATTGCTGGTGCTGATCACCCGCAGCGTGCTGTAAATGGCGACCAGGGCCGCGGCATAGAATGCCAGTTCCATGATTGACTCCTCAGGGCAGCAGGCTCTTGACATCGATGGGCTTGGCTTCGTTTTCGGCATCCCCTTTCGGCTTGCCGTCGATGGCCATCCCGCTCATGCGGTAGAAGTTGTAATCCGGATACTTGCCGGGGCCGCTTATCAGCAGATCTTCCTTCTCGTACACCAGATCCTGGCGGCGGTACTCGCCCATCTCGAAATCCGGCGTCAGCTGGATGGCGGTGGTGGGGCAGGCCTCTTCGCACAGGCCGCAGAAGATGCAGCGAGAGAAGTTGATGCGAAAGAACTCAGGGTACCAGCGACCATCTTCCCGCTCGGATTTCTGCAGCGAGATGCAGCCGACCGGGCAGGCCACCGCACACAGGTTGCAGGCCACGCAGCGCTCGTCGCCGTCCGGATCGCGAGTCAGCACGATGCGGCCGCGATAGCGGGGTGCCGCATAGACTGCTTGTTCCGGATAGTTGAGGGTCTCGCGGGGGCTCCAGGCATGGGAGAACACCATCCCCAGGCTGCGCAATTGGGTGCCGACACCCTTGATGATGTTAATAATTTTCATAGTCGTGCCTCACTGCACATTCATCAGCACCACAGCCCGTACCGGCTGCATCCCGAGCGGGATGCAGGGCGGCGGGCAAGCAGACGTTCCAGCCAAACGGCATCACAATTTTTCTGTCCATTGCGGCCTCACTGCGCATTCATCAGCACCACGGCACCGGTGACCAGCATGTTGAGCAGGGTCAGCGGCAGGCAGACTTTCCAGCCAAACGACATCACCTGGTCAAAGCGCGGGCGGGGCAGGGAGGCCCGCAGCAGGATGAAGAACACCATGAAACAGGCGGTCTTCAGGGCAAACCAGATGAAGGGCGGCAGCCAGGGGCCGTGCCAGCCACCGAAGAACAGGGTCACGATGAGCGAAGAGATCAGCACGATGCCGATGTACTCGCCCACGAAGAACAGACCCCATTTCATGCCCGCATACTCGATGTGATAGCCGTCGGCGAGCTCCTGCTCGGCTTCCGGCTGGTCAAACGGATGGCGGTGGGTGACGGCGACGCCGGCAAACAGGAAGGTGATGAAGCCCAGGATCTGGGGGATCACGTTCCACAGTCCTGCCTGGGCTTCTACGATATCCCGCAGGTTGAAGCTGCCGGTCTGGATGACGATGCCCATCAAGGAGAGGCCGAGAAACACCTCGTAGGAGAGGGTCTGAGCCGAGGCGCGCAGGCTGCCGAGCAATGAGTACTTGTTGTTGCTCGACCAGCCGGCGAACAGCACGGCGTAGACCGCCAGCCCCGCGATGGCCAGGATGTAGAGCAGCCCCACGTTGAGGTCCGCCACGCCCCAGGTGGGGGTGATGGGCACCACTGCAAACGCCAGAATGAAGGCGGTAAAGGCGATGATGGGGGCCAGCACGAAGATCCGGCGATCGGCGAACGGCGGGATCCAGTCCTCTTTGAAGAACATCTTGATCATGTCGGCCGCCAGCTGCAGCAGGCCGAAGGGGCCTACCCGGTTGGGGCCGTAACGATCCTGCCACAGCGCCAGCAGACGGCGCTCGATGAAGCTCATGAAGGCGCCGGCCCCCACGATCCCCACCAGCACGATCAATGCCTTGCCGATTTCCAGCAACAGATCGATCAGAGAGTCACTCATGCGATGGCCTCCTGCAGGTTAGCGAGATATTGCTGGTGCAGGGCGGTCGGCAGACCGTTGACACCAAGCGGCAGGCCCACCAGACCCGCGGTCAGATGCTCGCTCAGACGCAGGGTCAGCCGCCAGTGGTGGCCACCCCAGGAGAAGGCGACCTGGCTGCCGGCACTGAGGGCGAGACGGTTGGCGTCGGCCGGGTTCAGCACCAGCACGGGCTCGCTCATGCGGGCCTGGATGACCGGGCTTCTGGCAGACAGCTCTTCGCCGCCAAACAGCTGGTCATAGCTCACCACCTGCAGCGCCTCTTTGGCACTGAACGGGGCGGGGACGGTGTCGAACCAGCCGAGGCTGTCCTCACCCGCTTCCAGCAGACGGCGACCGGGATCGCCGGCGCGCAGGTTGCCACCCACTTCATCCTGGAACTTGTTCCAGGCGGATGGGGAGTTCCAGCCCGGCGCCCAGGCGAACGGCACCTGTTGCAGCGGCTGGCGGGCACCGGCGTAGCCTTCCATGGAGAAGTTGAAGGGCGAGTCGGGATCCTGGGCGACTCTGGGCTCGCTCACGTTCCGATCCGCCAGCATGGAGGTACGGCCGCTGTAGCGGTGCGGCTCGCGGGCTAGCTTCATGCCACGGATGCGCAGACCCGCGTTGGGTGCGGCTTCGCGCATGCTGGTCAACAGCGGGGAGCTGGCGGCGCAGGCACTGCTCACCTCGTCGAAGGTGTTCCAGCGCAGCGGTTTGCGATCCAGCACGCCTTGCAGGGCGGCCAGCCAGCGCCAGCTCTCGCGCACCTGGATGTCGGCATCGTAGAAGGCGGGGGCATACACCTGGAAGAAGCGCTGGGCGCGGCCTTCCATGTTGATCAGGGTACCGTCGGCCTCGGCGAAGCTGGCGGCAGGCAGCACCAGGTTCGCCTTCTGGGCGGTGCCGGTGTCCTGATGGTCGACCACCAGCAGGTGCTGCAGACGGTCGATGGCGGCATCGACGCGGCTGCGCGGTGCGCGGCGGTAGAGATCGTTCTCGAGCATCACCAGTGCGAGCTTCTCTTCGCTTTCGATACGCTCGAGGGCGGCTTCCAGCGGGGCAGCATTGCCGGCCAGCATGGCCAGCCCTAGGCTGTTGGTTTCCTGAGCGACCAGAGCGAGCTCCACGGCCTGGCCACGGCCCTTGAGGGCGCGGGCGATGTTGCTGGCCGCCTCGAGCAGCGCCTGGCTGCGGGCACCGGTGCCGGCGATGATGAGCGGCTTCTTGGCGTTGCCGAGCAGCGCGGCCCAGTTGGCGGCCAGGGCCTGCTGCTCGGGGGCGAGATCGGTCAGGGCAGGGGCGCTGCCATCGAGCAGATGGGCGATGGCGAAGCCCAGGCGCGCCTGATCCGCGTGGGGGGCGTGCAGGGTGCCGCTCGCCACGTCGTCCAGTCGGGTGCTGTCCAGGCTGGTGATCAGCAGCGGGTAGCGCTCGTTCTGGGCCAGGGTCTGCACCGCGGCGACCTGCCACAGATCCACCTTCAGCTTGCGGGCGATTTCGCGGCCCTTGCCCTTGACTGCCTGACGCAGGGCCAGGGCGATGCGGGCGGCGGTCTGGGTGACATCCTCGCCGAGCACCAGCACGGCGTCGGCCTCTTCCATGTCACGCAGGCTGGGGGTGCGTACGCCGCAGTGCTGCAGGATCTGCAGCATCTTCTGCAGGCATTCCCATTCGCTTTGCTCTACGCCGCTGTAGAAGTTGGCGGCACCCACCAGTTCGCGCAGGGCGTAGTTGCTCTCCAGCGAGGCGCGGGGTGAGCCGATGCCGATGACGCCGGCGGCGGTGCGCAGGGCATCGGCGGCCCGGTTGAGGGCACCGTCCACCGTGATGGCCAGCTTGTCACTGCCATCCTGCAGCAGGGGCTGGCGCGGGCGGTCGGTCAGATTGACGTGACCGTAGCCGAAGCGGCCGCGGTCGCACAGGAAGTAGTGGTTCAGGGCACCGTGATAACGGTTTTCGATGCGGCGCAGCTCGCCATAACGCTCACCCGGGCTGATGTTGCAGCCGACCGAGCACCCTTGGCAGATGCTGGGGGCGAACTGCATGTCCCACTTGCGGTTGTAGCGCTCGGAGTGGGTCTTGTCGGTGAATACGCCGGTGGGGCAGACCTCCACCAGGTTGCCGGAGAACTCGCTCTCCAGGGTGCCGTCCTCGACCCGGCCGAAATAGACGTTGTCGTGGGCGCCGTAGACCCCGAGATCCTCGCCGCCGGCGTAGTCCTTGTAGTAACGGACGCAGCGATAGCAGGCGATGCAGCGGTTCATCTCGTGGTTGATGAAGGGACCCAGATCCTGATTCTGGTGGGTGCGTTTGGTGAAACGGTAGCGACGGCTGTTGTGGCCGGTCATCACCGTCATGTCCTGCAGGTGGCAGGAGCCACCCTCCTCGCACACCGGGCAGTCGTGGGGGTGGTTGGTCATCTGCCACTCCACCACCGTCTTGCGGAACTCCTTCGCCTCTTCGTCCTCGATGGAGATATAGGTGCCATCGGTGGAGGGGGTCATGCAGGACATGACCAGGCGGCCGCGCTTGTCGTCGGCATTCTGATACTGTTTCACCGCACACTGGCGGCAGGCGCCGACGCTACCGAGCGCCGGGTGCCAGCAAAAATAGGGGACGTCCAGACCAAGGGACAGACAGGCTTGCAGCAGGTTATCTGCCCCGTCTACCTCGTACTCTTTACCGTCTACATGAATGGTGGCCATACAACTTCCCTGACTTCAATGAGATAAATTCTTTGGCTCGCGCCGGTTCAGCGGGCCCGCTGCGCGCCTTACCAGCGCTCGCCCAGCAGGTTGGGCTGGATACCCTTGAGCTGCTTGCGATTATCCTGCGGCGCCTTGACGCCGGCCTCGAATTCGGACCGGAAATACTTCATCGCACTGCCCAGCGGCTCGATTGCGCCAGGGGCATGGGCGCAGAAGGTCTTGCCTGGGCCGAGGAAGCTGACCAGCTGCTCCAGGGTGGCGAGATCCCCTGGCTGACCTTCACCTCGCTCCAGCGCGCGCAGCAGCTTGACGCTCCAGGGCAGGCCGTCGCGGCAGGGAGTGCACCAGCCGCAGGACTCGCGGGCGAAGAACTCTTCCATATTGCGCAGCAGGGAGACCATGTTGATGCTGTCATCCACCGCCATGGCAAGGCCCGTGCCCATCCGGGTGCCGACCTTGCCGATGCCGCCAGCGTACATCTGGGCATCCAGGTGCTCGGGCAGCAGGAAGCCGGTACCGGCTCCGCCCGGTTGCCAGGCTTTCAGGCGATAGCCGGGCTTCATGCCGCCGGCATAGTTCTCGAACAGCTCGCGGGCGGTGATGCCAAACGGTAGCTCCCACAAGCCGGGGTTGTTGACCTTGCCGGAGAAGCCCATCAGCTTGGTGCCGTGATCTTCCGAACCCGGCAGCGCCAGCCCCTGATACCAGGCCACACCGTTGCCGATGATGGCGGGCACGTTGCACAGGGTCTCGACGTTGTTGACGCAGGTGGGCTTGCCCCAGACGCCGGAAACGGCGGGGAAGGGGGGCTTGGCGCGCGGGTTGGCGCGGCGACCCTCCAGGGAGTTGATGAGCGCCGTCTCTTCGCCGCAGATGTAACGACCCGCGCCGGTGTGGACGAACAGCTCGAAGTCAAAGCCCGAGCCCAGAATGTTCTTGCCGAGCAGACCGGCAGCCTTGGCCTCCTCCACCGCGCGGCGCAGGTTGGTGGCGGCATCGACGTACTCGCCGCGCAAGAAGATGTAGCCACGGTAGGCCTTGAGGGCCTTGGCAGAGATGATCATCCCCTCGATCAGCAGGTGGGGCAGCTGCTCCATCAACAGCCGATCCTTGTAGGTGTTCGGCTCCATCTCGTCGGCGTTGCAGAGCAGGTAACGGATGTTCATGCTCTCGTCTTTGGGCATCAGGCCCCACTTCACGCCGGTGGAGAAACCGGCGCCGCCGCGACCCTTGAGGCCGGCATCCTTGACGGTGCCGACGATCTCGTCCGGGCTCATCTGGCCCAGTGCCTTGCGGGCCGCATCGTAACCCTGCTTGCTCTGGTATTCATCCAGCCAGACCGGCTGGCCGTCGTCGCGCAGCCGCCAGGTGAGGGGATGGGTCTCGGCCGCACGGGCGATGCGATTGGCGGTACCAAGGGATGCCAGACTCATGGGTAAGCCTCCAGGGTCTTGAGCAGGCTGACGGCGTCGAGCCCACCGTAGGTGTCATCGTCGATCATCAGCGCCGGCCCCTTGTCGCAGTTGCCTAGGCAGCAGACCGGCAGCAGGGTGAAGCGGCCGTCGGCGGAGGTCTGGCCGGGTGCCAGGTCCATCACCTCTTTCAGGCCGGCCAGCAGTTGTTCGTGGCCGTTGATGTAGCACACCATGCTGTCGCAGACGCGGATGATGTGGCGACCGACCGGCTGGCGGAAGATCTGGCTGTAGAAAGTGGCGACCCCCTCCACGTCGCTGGCGGGGATACCGAGCTCGGCGGCGATGGCGTGGATGGCACCGTCAGGTACCCAGCCGCGGGCCTGCTGCACTATCTTGAGCGCTTCAATGCTGGCAGCACGGGGATCTTCGTAGTGGTGTTTCTCATGCTCGATGGCATCGCGTTCTGCCTGGCTCAGGACGAAATCGTTCCCCTTGCCCTGGCATGAACTCTGTCCCTGCGGGGACTGATTGTGTTGGCACTGACATTGCTGGCTCATGGCTTAACCTTTTGTGGCTTGTCCTTTTTGTCGTGTAACGGGTCTTGGTAACAGCCGTTACTCAACGGTCCACATCCGACATTACGAAATCGATACTGCCCAGATAGACGATGAGGTCCGACACCATCTGGCCACGGATCACCGAGGGGATCTGTTGCAGGTGAGCAAAGCTCGGGGTGCGGATCCGGGTCCGGTAGCTCATGGTGGAGCCATCGCTGGTCAGGTAATAACTGTTGATCCCCTTGGTCGCCTCGATCATCTGGAAGGACTCGGCGGCCGGCATGACCGGGCCCCACGACACTTGCAGGAAGTGGGTGATCAGGGTCTCGATGTCCTGCAGGGTGCGCTCTTTGGGCGGCGGCGTGGTGAGCGGGTGATCCGCCTTGAACGGCCCTTCCGGCATGTTCTTCATGCACTGCTCGATGATGCGCATGCTCTGACGCACCTCCTCGATGCGCACCAGGGCGCGATCGTAGGCATCGCCGTTGGCGCCGACCGGCACCTCGAATTCGAACTGATCGTAGCCGGAGTAGGGGCGCCACTTGCGCACGTCGAAGTTGAGGCCGGTGGCGCGCAGACCACCGCCCGTAGTGCCCCAGGCCAGCGCCTGTTCGGTGTTGTAGGCGGCGACGCCGATGGTGCGGCCACGCAGTATGCTGTTGCGCATGGCGGCCTTCTCATAGTCCATCAGCCGCTTGGGCAGCCAGCTCAGCAGGTTGTCTTGCACCAGTCGCTGCCAGCCGACGGGCAGATCATGGGCCACGCCGCCGATGCGGAACCAGGCCGGATGCATGCGGGCGCCGGTGATGGCCTCGATGATGGTGTAAATCCGCTGCCGGTCGGTGAAGGTGAAGAAGACCGGGGTCATGGCACCCACGTCCTGAATATAGGTACCGATGAACAGCAGGTGACTCTGGATGCGGAACAGCTCAGCCAGCATCACCCGGATCATGTCGACCCGCTGTGGCACCTTGATGCCCGCCAGCTTCTCGACCGCCAGCACGTAAGGCAGGTTGTTCATGACGCCGCCCAGGTACTCGACCCGGTCGGTGTAGGGGATGTAGCTGTGCCAGGACTGGCGCTCGCCCATCTTCTCGGCACCGCGGTGGTGATAGCCGATGTCGGGCACGCAGTCGCGGATCTCTTCGCCATCGAGCTGCAGCACCAGGCGGAAGGCGCCGTGCGCGGAGGGGTGGTTGGGGCCGAGGTTCAAGAACATGTAGTCCTCGTTCTCGTTGCCGCGGCTCATGCCCCACTCTTCCGGTTTGAACAGCAGGTTGTCCTGCTCCTGATCCTGTTTGACCGCATCGAGCATGAAGGGATCGAATTCGGTGGCGCGCGCCGGATAATCCTTGCGCAGCGGGTGACCCTGCCAGCTCTTGGGCATCATGATGCGGGTCAAGTGGGGGTGACCATCGAAATTGATGCCCATCAGATCCCACACTTCCCGTTCATACCAGTTGGCGTTGGGGAAGTGGCGGCTGACGGTGGGCAGCGTCAGGTCACCCTCCTTGAGCGGCACCTTCAACATCAGGTCGGCGTTGCGATCGATGGAAATGAGGTGATAGAAGACGGTGAAGTCGCTGTCGGGCAGGTCGTGGCGATGGCTGCGCATCCGCTCGTCGGTGGCGCTGAGATCGAACAGCATCACGAACGGGGAGGGGAGCTTGCGCAGGAAGCCCATGACATCCAGCAGCAGCTCGCGGGAGAGCCAGACCACCGGCACGCCGGTGCGGGTATTCTGGATGGTGAAACGTTCGGCACCGAAATGGGCGAACAGTTCGCCGATCACCTGAGCGTCTTTGTGATCACTCGGTTGCCATTGGGCCATGGCGTAGTTGCTGGGAAATTCTCGAGTCAGTTTCATGGTCAGATCTCATCCGGCGTGCGCAGGTTGGTGACGTTGATCCGCTCGCCACGCTTGCGGTCCTTCTCGGCAGGCATTTGGGGGCGATAGATACCCTGATCGCCAACCACCCAGGAGAGCGGACGGCGCTCTTTGCCGATGGAGTCCTGCAGCAGCATCAGCGCCTGCAGGAATGCCTCGGGACGGGGTGGACAACCCGGAATATAAACGTCGACCGGCAGGAACTTGTCGACGCCCTGAACGACCGAGTAGATGTCGTACATGCCGCCGGAGTTGGCGCAGGCACCCATGGAGATGACCCACTTGGGTTCGAGCAGCTGTTCATACAGACGCTGGATGACGGGGGCCATCTTGATGAAGGGGGTGCCGGCGATCACCATGAAATCGGCCTGGCGCGGTGAGGCACGAATGACTTCGGCACCGAAGCGGGCCACATCATGGGGGGAGGTGAAGGCGGTACACATCTCTACGTAGCAGCAGGAGATGCCGAAGTTGTAAGGCCAGAGGGAGTTCTTGCGGCCCCAGTTGACAGTGTCTTGCAGCACCTCTTCGAGGCGCCCGATCATGATGCCGCGGGAGGCCTCTTGAGCCAGGGGATCCTCGACGGTCTGGCGCTGTTCCTGGGGGTAGCGCTCAACGGGCGCATCTGGGTCGATCCGGGTCAGGGTGTACTTCATGGTGCAACCTCAAAGGGATAATCAGTAATTCAGTCTGGCTTCTTGTCGGTCAGGACGCGCTTTTTCGGTGCCCAGTCGAGGGCGCCAATGCGCCACAGGTAGACGAGTCCTACCAGCAGCAGGGAAATAAAGATGGTGGCTTCGATGAAACCGACCCAGCCGCTTTCTCGAACGGAGACGGACCAGGCGAAGAGGTAGAGTGCCTCGACGTCGAAGATGACGAAGAACATGGCAACCAGATAGAACTTGGCGGAGAAGCGTAGACGGGCATTGCCCACCGAATCGACGCCAGATTCGAAGGGTTTGTTCTTGGCACGACCATAGGCTCGACCACCCAGCAGGGCGGCAAGGCCGATCATGGTCAGGCAGATGCAGATGGCCCCAACTACATAGACAGCAAAAGCCCAATGCTGGACAGCAATATCAGCAAACATAGGAGTTTTCCCTAACCGAATTAATCACGCGACTTAACAAGGATGTTACGTATTATGCCACTTTCGTACTGATTTACATGTCATTTCAAAGGATTAATTATTAATCAGCGGGAGGAAAATCGTATTTTGCTAGCGGAGTCAATGTTCCTATTTGAGAATCATTTTCAATCGCTTTTAAGATGTGGCGGAAATGGCGGGATCGTTTGAAAAATAAACTAATCGTGAAAGGAGAGACCCCGCCAGGCGGGGTCTGCTCGATCAGGGTTTGAGGATGGGTAGCGCCTGTTCGGCTGCCTTGCCCTGGGAGAGGGTGATCTCGACCCTACGGTTGGCCTGACGATGCTCGGCTGTGTCATTGGGATAGCGTGGCTGGGCATCCGCGACCCCCTGAGCGATGACCCGGGTGGCATCGAGTTTGGGGTTGGTCAGCAATGTGTGCACGATGGAGGCGGAGCGCAATACCGACAGTTCCCAGTTGCTGCGATAGAGCTCTACCGGGGCCTGGGAGTTGTCGGTGTGGCCGGTGACCACCACCTTGCCGGGAATGTCAGCCAGAATGCCGGAGATCTTGTTGACCAGCGGAATGAACTGGGGCTGCAGGAAGGCGGAGTCGGCCGGGAATAGCGCCTTTTCACCGATGCGGATCACCAGCTGGCTGCCCAGTTGTTCCACCTCCAGATCCTTGGATTCAATCTGTGCCTTGAGCTGCTGCTCGAGCTTCTTCTTGGTGACCTGCACCCACTCCTGCTCCTTGGTCTTGTGAGGCCATGATTCCGTTGCGCTCGGCTTTTCCGAGGCGCCGATGGTCTCGTTGAAGGGGTCCGAGGCGGCCATGGGGGCATCCTTCTCCAATACCGTCTCTTTCTTCGGGCTGCTGGGGGTGGTCTTGGACTCGGGTTCCAGGATCCCGGTACCGCCCTGCATCACGGGGGAGCCCGCAGCAGGGGAGATGAGGCCAATTTTGCCAAGCGATTCGATGAAGCCCTGGATCAGCACCCGGGTTTCAGACTGCTTGGCCATGGCAAAGGAGTAGAGCACCACGAACAGGGCGAACAGCAGTGTCATGAAGTCGGCATAGGAGACCAGCCAGCGTTCGTGGTTCTCCGGCGCTTCAGCCTTTTTCTTTTTTGCCACCGTGGCCTCCGAGGTAGGGTTCGAGGGTGACTTGCAGGCGTTGCTGGGATTCGCCATCCACGATGCAGAGGATACCGGTCAGGGTCATCTCCTTGTAGTGGCGGATCTGATGGGCAAACCCTTTGTAGCGGTTGCCGAAGGGCAGGAAGATCAGGTTGGCGGCCGATACCCCGTAGATGGTGGCGATAAAGGCCACCGCGATGGCGCCACCCAGCTTGTCAGGGGCATCCAGCAGGCCCATGGCGTGGATCAGGCCAAACACGGCCCCCACGATCCCCATGGTCGGGCAGTAGCCGCCCATGGCTTCATAGAATTTGACGGTCTGCTCGAGATCTTCTTGCTCGAACTCGATCTCGTTCTCCAGCACCTCGTGGATCTTGGTCTTCTCATAGCCGTCGACCATCATCTGCACCCCTTTTTGCAGGAAGGGATCCTTGATCTCGTCGATCATGCCTTCGAGGGCCAGCATGCCGCTGCGCCTGGCATTGCCGGCCAGGTTTTCCAGCAGTTCGGCCTGCTGCTGCATGTCGAGTTTGAGGGGGGCCAGCAGCCACTTGAAACGCTTGAGAGTGCTGCCGACAACGGAGAAGGGGAACTGGGTCAAGGCGGCACCTATGGTACCTCCGATCACGATGAGGAAGGCGGGCAGATCGAGCAGGGCGCTGGGATGTCCACCCTCGATCATGTTGCCGCCCAGGATGGCGATCAATGCCAGGACCAGGCCGATTAAGCTCATTTTTTATACATCCCTGAATATTGATAATGGCTAGTGTAGCTATTTAAGTATCAGTTTTTCAAAATGATATCCAATCGATGAGCAATAAAGTGAGTGCCTTGACCTCGATGGACAGATTTCTTTCCCGGGTGGCAAGCAGCCGAGCCACGCAGGGCGTTTTACCGAAAAGGGGAGGGTCTGTCGCGGGACTTTGACGGGAAGGGGGCCTCGACAGATCAGATTGCAAATGTTGGAAGGCAAAAAACCGGCCATTGAGCCGGCTCTTATAAATTGGATGGTGAGGCTGGGATGCTTTAGTCCGTGTGGTTTTTACTTGGGGGCGGCAGTCAGCCGTCCATCACCGCAGGTAACGTTGCTTGCCCCCGGCGAGGCTGTTGCTTTCTCTCACGGGAGTCGCTCTTCTGAAAACCCCAAAAGCAAAAAACCGACCATCAGGTCGGTTCTTTAAAATTTGGCGGTGAGGGAGGGATTCGAACCCTCGATACGTTGCCGTATACACACTTTCCAGGCGTGCTCCTTCAGCCACTCGGACACCTCACCAAATTTTCGCTCACAGCGCCGTTGCGCTGGAACGGGGCGTAATTTAGGGGAAAGGGCTGCCTGGGTCAACCACTTTTCCCCTTATTTTTCATAATCTTTATCGAACGCCTATCCCTTGAACAGAATGCCGGTTTTTTAAACCCGCTCAGGGCTTGGGGAGGATAATCAGGCTGTCCGGCAGCTCGTTCTGGTCGCGGGTGGCGGGGAAGGCGTCGGTCAGAATGGCGCTGGTCCGCTCAATGCACTCGAGGAAACCCTGCTCCACCTCCTTGTTGCGCACCCGGCGGGTGAAGTCATCGATGATCTCCTGCCACTGGCCGTTGTCGATGTGCTGGGCGATGCCGTCATCTACCAGGATCTCCACGTAGTGCTCGGCCACCGAGACGAAGATCAGCACTCCCAGCCTATCCTGGGTACGATGCAACCCCTGTTCGACGAACTGCAGGCGTGCCATCAGGGCGGCCCTGTGCTGGCGAACCTGTTTGGGGATCAGGTACATCTTGATGGGGGTCCAGTGGAACAGGATGCTCAGCACCAGCCAGACCGACCACTGCACCAGCAGGATCTCGTACCAGCCGAGCCAGAAACCGAGCTCGAATACCAGCAGCGGGGTGAGCATGGCCAGCAGCGCCGCCCACAGGGTGGGGATGTAGCGATAGCCGTCGCTGGCGGGGGCCAGTACGGTCACCAGCTCGGCATCGGTTGCCTGCTCCGCCTGTTTGACCCTGGCCTGCAGCGTGTGAAAGAACTGTTTCGAAATCATGTGTCGTCTCTTAATCCCTGTTACCAACCACCGGAGGCACCGCCGCCGCCGAAACTGCCGCCCCCTCCGCTGAAACCGCCGCCACCACCAAAGCCGCCACCGGAGCGACCGGCACCGAAGCCACCGGCGAGGTAAGCGGCGCGGCGTCGGCCACCCCTGCCGCCGCCACCACCGCCACGCAGGTTGTGCAGCACGATCATCACTATGACCATCAGGATGAACAGCCAGGGCCCGCCCAGCTTATCCTTGCTGGCGTTGTCCACCGGTTTGTACTCACCCGCCAGCGCCTGCATGATCGCCTGGCTGCCGGCGACCACCCCGGCCACCATGTCGCCGCGTTTGAACGCGGGCAGGATCCGGGTCTGGATGATGTTGGCGGCGATGGCATCGGGCAGGGCACCTTCCAGCCCGTAGCCCACCTCGATGCGCACCTTGCGCTCATCCTGGGCGATCAGCAGCAGCACCCCGTTGTCCTTGCCCTTCTGGCCGATGCCCCAGTGACGGCCGAGCTGATAGCCGTACTCCTCGATGGTGTCGCCCGCCAGCGTGTCGATGGAGACCACCACCAGCTGGATGCCGCTGCGCTTCTCGAATGCCGCCAGCTGCTGGGTGAGCTGGTGGGCCTGCTTGCGGGACATCAGGTTGGCTTCGTCTACCACTCTCCCGCTTAAGGCGGGGAAGGTGGGGGCGGCGGACACCACCGCCGTCCACAACAGCAGGCAGGACAAGAGGGCACGGATCACGCGCTTCATTGGAAGCTGACCTTGGGCGCCTCATCGGCACCGGGCTTGGCGCTGAACGTGGGTTTGGCCTCCAGATCCGAGTAGAGCAGCTTGGACCAGATGACGCCGGGGAAGGTGCGGATCTCGGTATTGAACTGGCGTACCGCTTCTATGTAGTCGCGCCGGGCCACCGAGATACGGTTTTCGGTGCCTTCCAGCTGGGCCTGCAGGGTGAGGAACTGCTGATCCGCTTTGAGCTCCGGATAGCGCTCGACCACCACCATCAGCCGGGAGAGGGCGCCGGAGAGCTGGTTCTGGGCCGCTTCAAACTCCTTGAGCTGGGCGGGATCGCTGACCTGCAGGCTGCCCACCCGGGCTCTGGCATCGGTCACTGCCTTGAGGGTCTCTTGCTCGTGGCTGGCGTAGCCCTTGACGGTGGCCACCAGATTGGGGACCAGATCGGCACGGCGCTGATACTGGTTCTCGACCTGGCCCCAGCTCGCCTTGACCTGCTCATCCAGGGTCGGAATATTGTTCATGCCGCAACCGGTCAGGCCCAGCAGCAGGGTCATAACCAACAGGGACTGGGTTGCCCTCTGCCAGAGTGAAGTGGCCATCTTGTTGTTCTCCATTGACATTTTTTGCAGATAACGGCTCACCATACCAGCTTGTGGTCAACCGCCACAACGGGCGGGCAGTCTGGGTTTATGGTAAGCCATCGAAATCTTGGGCAGTTGCGGCTTGTCTTTGAGCCAAGAGGCCAGTTCGGCGCCGCAGCCGTTGCCGGGCGGGATCGGCGCCTGAGGCTGGCAATCCGGGCTGCCGGCCGGGCAGCGCAGACGTACATGAAAGTGGCTGAAGTGGCCGACCCAGGGGCGCAGCTTGGCGACCCAGGGTTCATCGGGCGCCCGTTTGCATACCTCGGCCTTGAGCACCGGGTTGATGAAGATGCGGGCGACCTCGGGCTTGCTGGCCGCCAGGCGCAGCAGGTTTAGCTGCTGGGGGCCGAAGCGCCCGGGCAGCACCCGGTAGCTGGGCTCATCGATCAGGGCCCACTCCTTGGGGGCATCCTGCTCCCATGTTGAGATGGGCTGGTTGGCCATGCGAAACCAGATGTCGGCGTCGAGACCGGTCTGGTGGCTGCGGTGACCGGAGGTGAAGGGGCCACCGTGGGCCATGGCGAGATCGGCGATATAGAGGTCCGGCATGCCGGCCATGCGGGTCTGGTTGGCCAGGGTGGTCAGGTAGGCGATGAGCTCGGGGTGGCCGTAGTAGCGCAGTCGCTTGGTGCGGATCACCTGATAGCCGGGGCCGGTCAGCGGCAGCGCTACTCCATTTTTGAGGCAGCCGGCGGAGTAGCCGCCAATCGCTTCGGCCTGGTGGGGATGAGGTTCGGCAAGAAAGGCACTGGCCATGAAGAGCAGGGTGGTGGCAAGCATGAGACTCCCGACAAGCATGCGAATGGGCTCAGATGAAGAGAATGATACCAAGAGTCCGGTGAGGCCGTCACCCGATGAGCGAGCCCGGTTGCATCCCGGTGTCGGGCTCGCGCACAATGCGCGACAAAATTGGCACATCCAGGGCGTGTAAACGCACAGGCAAGAGGAGAAGAGAATGAAGGTCAGTGAGCTGGTGAACAAAGAGGGACTGGTCTGGCTGATGCCCCCTGCTCGCCGTTTCTATCCGGTGATGGTTGTGCTGTTGCTGGCGAGCCTGGTCACCGTGCTGGCCGCCGTCAGTCTGGGTTATCCGCAAATGGGCTTGCTGCCCTGGGTGGGGTTGGTGTTTGGCGGCATAGTGCTGCTGATGATGATACTGCCTCGCAGCTGGCAGCGCTGGCGGCTGGCGGAGCTGGCCTGGGACGAGACGCACCTTTACCTGCTCAATGGCAGCAGTGATCGGGCACAGGCCCTGCCAAGATCGGTACTGATCGGGGTCGAGCGGGATCGCAAGGTGGGCCACGATGGTCAGTGGCTGGCCTTCAGTCTGGATCTGGCGCTAAACGATGAGCAGCTGGCGGCCGCCACCGGGCTGATGGGGTTGAGTCGGGAAGGTACCCATGTCGTGGCGCCCGGCATCTATCGCTTTGGCTTTAAGCGCGCCTGGCATGGTCGACGCACGCTACAGGGGCTGCTGGATGCCCTGCTCCCCATATGAGCTGACTATTTTCTCGACAATCCTCCCCAAAGCTCAGATACTGCCAGTGATTCGAATTGATCTTGCCCGTTCTGTTCACCCAAGAGATCAATGACTTGAGTGAACCATACGGGGGAGTGCCCAGGCATGATGCCCTGGCAGGTCCGGCATGGGGGTTGTGCCCTTACCTTTGTGTTGGTGATTGGATAGAGAAGGCACCTTGAATCGAGAGTGGATGGCATGAAGATTTACGTAGGTAATCTGTCGTACCGGATGACGGCCGACGAACTGACAACCGTGTTCAGCCAATTTGGGCAGGTAGACAAGGTCGATATCATCATCGATCGCGATACCGGTCAGTCCAAGGGGTTTGGCTTCATTGAAATGCCTGTCAATGGCGAGGCTGAAAAGGCCATCGCCGGTTTGCATGGCACCGAAATCGGTGGCCGTACCATCACAGTCAACCAGGCCAAGCCGAAGACAGATGCACCACGTGGTCGCCCCCAGCGTCATCGCTGAGCTGCCTCGATAACGCAAAACGGCATGGGTTTCCCCATGCCGTTTTTGTTTCTGGCGTTTGCCGGATGAATCAGGGTACGTCGTAACCGAGCGCCGCCTTGCGGATGCGGAACCACTGCTGGCGATTGAGGACGATGGATTCAGCGGTCACGGCGGCGGCGATCCGCTCCCGCTTGCCGGAGCCTATCAGCGGCAGCGGCTGGCTTGGCAGCATCATGACCCAGGCGTAGACCACCTGTTCGATCTGCTCGGCACCCACTTCCTGGCGGATCTGCTCGAGCTCGGCGCGCAACGGGGCATATTCGGGGGCCTGGAACAGGCGCCCGCCACCGAGGCAGGACCAGGCCATCGGCTTGATGCGCAGTTGCTGGCATTGGTCCAGGGTACCGTCCAGGGTGGTGCTCTGGTTGAGCGGCGAGATCTCCAGCTGATTGGTCACCAGCGGGAAGGGTAGGCGCGACTGCAGCAGCTCGAACTGGCGAGGAGTGAAGTTGGAGACCCCGGCATGCTTGATCTTGCCCGCCTGCTTGAGGGTAATGAAGGCATCGGCTACCTCGTCGGCATCCATCAGGGGGTCCGGGCGGTGGATCAGCAGCAGATCCAGATGGTCGGTGGCGAGCTTTTGCAAGGAGGCCTCGGCACTGGCGATGATGTGAGCCTTGCCGGTGTTGTAGTGATTCAGCGCGTGTTCCGGTTTGGCGGTGAGGGCGATGCCACACTTGCTGACGATCTCCATCCGGCTGCGCAGAGAGGGTTCAAGGCGCAGGGCGTTGCCGAAGGCCTCTTCACACTGGTAGCCACCATAGATGTCGGCATGATCGATGGTGGTGACCCCCAGATCCAGGTGGTACTTCATCAGATCCAGCAGGGCGTGCGGGGAGAGTTGCCACTCCATCAGACGCCAGTAACCCATGATGAGGCGAGAGAAGGTCGGGCCCTGTGGATGCAGGGAGAGGCGGGATACGGGCATGGTGGCTCCTTGGCGGATAAGGGAAAAAATGCTGCCAGCATCTTGGTCTCTTCTGGCTGGCAAGGCAATAATGCGGCTTTTGTTAATTCGAACTTTGGTTCTGAAGGGGAAGGAAATGGACGGTTTTGCCGAGCGCTTGCACAGCCTGATCGGGACGGGCAGCATCAGTGCCTTTGCCCGCAAGGTGGGGCTGAGTGAAGCCCTGATCCGTAAATATCTGAAAGGGGCCGAACCCGGCCTTGGCAAGGCCAACCAGATTGCCATGGCCGCCAACTGCTCGCTGGAGTGGCTCGCTACCGGCTGCGGCTACCTTTATCGGCAGGCGGAGGTGGTGGACAGAGAAGCGCTGAGCGCCGCCGGCATCCTGTTGCAGGAACAGTTGCCGCAGCAGCGTCTGCCCGCAGAAGACGAGCTGGTTACCCTGCTCGCCTATTACCAGTTCTTGCGCAGTCACAAGCAGGCTGACGGATTTCTGGATCTGGCGCGGGCGCGCGAATTTGGCAAACACCTGCATGAGGCGTGAGCCTGGATGGGAATGGCCGGGCAACGGCCGGGGATTATTCTGATACCCTCTAAAGCAGATGAGGACAGCGGGGAGAGAGAGATGGGCTATCTGATCTTGGGCAGCGGCGGATTGGGCACGGCGCTGGCACATGAGCTATCCGCCCGTGGCGAGGAGCTGGTGCTGGCCGGCAGGCAGCTGCCCAAGGGCGTGGATCCCGTCTGCTATTTTCCGTTGCAGGAGGTGGATGCGCTCTCCTTCGATGCCCTGTTCACCCTCTATGACACGGCGCCGTTGCCGAGCGTGGTGATCAACACCATCGGCCTGCTGCACGACATCAACTTCATGCCGGAGCGGCGGGTGGAGGAGGTCAGCCCCAGATGGCTGTGCGACAGCCTGCTGGCCAACGCCTGGCCGCAGCTGGCTCTGGCCGCCTGCCTGAGCCGCCGGATGACGGCGGATGCCCGCCTCTGGCTCTGCTCTCTTTCCGATCTGGCCGGCAGTCTTGGCGCCAACGAGACGGGCAGCCGTTACAGCTACCGGATGAGCAAGGCGGCGCTCAACATGGGGGCAAGAACGCTGGCCCACGAGTGGCGAGAACGCTTCCCCGCCGCCGGCGTTGTCACCGTGCATCCGGGGCTGATGGCCACCCCCATGAATCAACCTTTCCTCGATGAACTGGCGGCCGAGACCTTGCAGGATCCGGCGCTGGTGGCGCCGCGTCTGCTTGATCTCATCAACCAGTTGTCGCCGGCCCAGTCCGGCGGCTTCCTCGACCTGCAGGGCCAGCCGCTGCCCTGGTAAGCCGTCACCGGCTTCACATTCCGGAAACGGCCCGCTTGCCAAGCCAGCTCCTGCTGGCTAACGTCATCCTCCTGCTTCAGGAGGGATGTCATGCGCTATATCGATTTACGAAGTGATACGGTCACCCAGCCCACGGATGCCATGCGTCAGAGCATGTTGCATGCCGAGGTGGGGGATGATGTCTACGGGGAAGATCCCGGCGTCAACGCACTGGAGGCCCGCGGGGCCGAGCTGCTTGGCAAGGAGGCCGCGCTGTTTGTCCCCTCGGGCACCATGTCCAACCTGCTGGCGGTGATGAGCCACTGTCAGCGGGGGGAGGGCGCCATCGTCGGTCAGGCTGCCCACATCTATCGCTATGAGGCACAGGGGAGTGCCGTGCTGGGCTCGGTTGCGCTGCAGGCGGTGCCCATGCAGGCCGACGGTTCGCTGGCAGTGGCCGATGTCGCCGCAGCGATCGCCCCTGATGATGCCCATTTTGTGCAGACCCGGCTGGTCTGCCTGGAAAACACTCATAACGGCAAGGTGCTGCCCCTTCACTACCTGCAGACGATGCGCAAGTTCGTCGACGAACGCGGGTTGCAACTGCATCTGGATGGTGCCCGTTTGTTCAACGCAGCCGTGGCGAGCGGCCATGGGGTAGGCGAGCTGGCCGCACCCTTTGACAGCATATCCATCTGCCTCTCCAAGGGGCTGGGAGCACCGGTAGGGTCGCTGCTGGTGGGCTCTCGCGTCTTCATCGCCCGCGCCAGACGGCTGCGCAAGATGCTGGGTGGTGGCATGCGCCAGGCGGGGATCCTGGCGCAGGCCGGTCTGTTTGCCCTTGATCAGCATGTGGCCCGGTTGGCGGACGATCACCGCCGTGCCAGACGGCTGGCCGAAGGGTTGGCCGCATTGCCCGGCATCGAGCTGGATCTCGCGCTGGTGCAGACCAACATGGTATTTCTGCGGCTGGTGACAGGGGACGGCGAGGCGCTGCTCGCGTTCATGAAGGAACGAGGGATCCTCTTCTCCGGTTACGGCGAGATGCGGCTGGTGACTCACCTGCAGATCACCGATGACGACATCGACGAGGTGATCGATGCCTTCACCGAGTACCTTGTCGTACGTTAAGGTTCACTCAATCAAACAGGGCGCCAAGGCGCCCTGTTTGATTGTTGAGAAAAAAGCGGGTCACGCCTGGCGCTGGCCGCTCATCAGCATGGCCTCGTCGGTGGCGTCGTAGATCATTACCGCGATGTGAGTCACCTGACCGCCAAAATCGGCCAGCGGCACCAGCGTCAGGTTCTGGAACATGTGGGGGGCTGAGCCGGTGATCGGGCGGTAGTTGGAAAAACGCAGCAGATAGGGTTTCTGCTCCCAGGTGCTGAAGGCGCGGTTGTTGAGCTTGAACACCATGTTGGCCTTGCGCTCGAACCAGGCCCGATCCACATCGGGGAAGAGTTCGAACAACACGCCATCGCGTACCTCGCCGGCCAATCGGCCGCTGTGGCTCTCCATGAAGCCGTTCCACACCTGCACCTTGTACTCCTTGTCGAGCACCACCAGCCCCACATCCAGGTTCTGGACTATGTTCATCAGCCAATGAAATTCACGGATTTCCATGGTCACTCCTAGAGCATGTGCATGATTTTGTTGTTCATGGTGGCGATGGAATCTTCGGTAAACAGCAGCAGCAGATCGCACTGCACCGCGTAATCCTGGACCCGGTAGTTGATCTCGATGGCCAGGGTGCGGCGCCAGCGGCTCTTGTTGGTGTTGATGAGCTCGTTGATGGGCCTGTGCTGGCCGAGTACCACAGGATGGCCCTGACTGAAGGGGGTGTCGAGCTGGCTGGCGTAGCCGCGCAAAAAGGCGCCGATCAGCACGTTGGCGGTATCCATCAAGAGCTCCAGCTCGGCGTTGCGATCGAGCACGCCCTGATGGTTCATTAGCCGGGCCAGATCCTTGAAACTGGAATCGTGGAACAGGATCAGCGCCTCGCCGGCGATACCGGCGCCGATGAAGCCCTGGCAGACGGCGGAGAGGGTATCCGAGTCGGCGGCGGCCGAGAGGGCCATGTGCAGCTCGGACACTTCCAGCACGTTGACGTTGGGAATGGGCAGCACCACGAAGGCGTTGAGCAGGCGGGCCAGCAGGTCGGCGGCCTGGCCCATGGAGACGTTGGCGAGCTCCTGATAGACGTCGCGTACCTCGGGACTGATCTTGATGCCGGTATCCAGGCTGCCGACATCACTGACACTCTGGCCGGCGGGCCGGATGTCATGTGCAGTGGCGGCACCTTTGGCCTGCCACAGATCGTGCTGTTTCAGCAGGGCGCTGAGGGTTTCCGGTGCGGCGGGTTTCTTGATGAAATCCAGCGCTCCCAGCCCCATCACTCGCTGATAGGCTTCCGGCTGGATATCGCCGGAGACCACGAAGACCTTGTTGCGCAGCCCCTCCCGCTGCAGGGTCTCCAGCACGCCGTAGCCATCCATTTCCGGCATGGTCAGGTCGAGAAAAATCAGATCCCCATGACCCATCAGCACCTGTTCTATCCCTTCCTGCCCGTTGGCGGCGTAATGCAGCGTCACATCCCAGTCGGCGGGAAGGGCGCGGGCCAGCTGTTTACGGGCGAATCCTGAGTCATCACATATCAATACATTCATAGTGTTAGGCTGGCCTGGTCAACGAGGATTGCTATAAGTGTGGCCCGCCAACGGTTAGATGCAATGGGACAGGCTGGTCGCCGGTGAAAATTGATTGTCCCATTGGCGATTCCGGTAGCGCGCTGAATATTTTTCAACAAATTCAGCGAACATCTTAACACGCAGCGGGGCAAACTGAGGCTGGCAGCGCAACATATAGAAGGGCCGGTTGCCGGTTTTCCAGTCGGGCAGTACCGGGACCAACTGCTCATCCTGCAGGAAGGGATGCACGTAGTGGAGCGGGGCATTGACGATCCCCAGGTGGCGCCTGGCCGCCCGGACGGCAGCCTGGGTCTGGTTGACGGTCAGTTTGGCGGTGCGCTTGATCTGTACCGTCTGCTCGTCCCGGTCGGTCAACTGCCAGTGCTGGTGTGGCCAGCAGTAGATCAGCGCGTGCTCTTCCAGCTGGGCGGGATGCGCCGGTGTGCCCATCTTCTCCAGATAGAGCGGGGAGGCAAACAGACCGTATTCGATGTGGCCAAGGCAGAGTGCGTTGGGCAAGGATTGCGGCAACTCGCCGTTGAAGAACACCAGATCCCGGTCGTTGTCGAACAGATGCTGGTGGTCATTGGTCTGGGTAATGTCGAACTGCACTTCTGGGTAGTGCAGGCCAAAGTCCGCCAGCATGTCGACCAGGATGGTGTTGGAGAGGGCGATGGGAGCCGCCAGACGGATCACCCCGTTGATGTCGGCCTCTTTGCCCTGGATCTCGCCGGTGGCCTGCTCGATCGCAGCCAGTGGGGTACAGAGGCGCTCGTAGTAGCGCAGCCCTTCGTCGGTGAGGCGGAGTTTGCGGGTGGATCTGTGTAGCAAGGAGCAGCCGAGCTGCTCTTCCAGCTGAGAAATACGTCGACTGATAGTGCCGGTTGGCATGCCCAGTGCGGCAGCCGCGTGGGAGAAGCCTCCCTCTTGCACCACCTTGACGAACAGATAGAACTCTTCGATGTACTTCATAAGCGGTGTTCTGGGTGTAACAAGCCAGTGACCTTAAGAAGAGGCGCCCGCCTTGGCAAGCTCAATCCGGCGTTTAATTGATCTGGATTAGATTCGACTCCCGCTGGTACTGGTGCAACAGCCGGACAAATTCGACCGGATCCCGGTCAAGGCTGTTGTCCGGCACCAGCAGATCGTAGCCGAGCAGCTCGCGCAGCCGGGTCATGCGGTTGGCCAGCATGGCGATCACCCCCTCATAGCGCTGGCCGGAGGGAGAGCGAAAATGGCTCTCTTCCAGCAATCCCTCGCCCTGAAAGGCACAGGCACAACCCCCGCCGCTGCAGGCCGGTTGTTCGCTGCGCAGTGCCTGTAGCAAGACGCTGCGTTGCTCGGTCAGCAGGCGTACTGCCAATCTGGGTGTGATCAATGTCAAAAAATCGTCGTAATCTTTTATTTTCAAACCGATATAGGGCAGGGGGACCAGATCCCAGCCCAGATGAATGCGCGGCTGGTCTATTCGCTGAATATTTCTCCATTTCAGGATCCAACCGCCGTATTTATGGTGATATTGCAGACAATCGTGACAGAGCGAGAGACTGAAATGGGGTTCAATCAGCTTCAATGAGCCGATAAATATCATCATCAGACCCGCCAGAAGGCCGGAGACGAGGGGGATTAGTGGTTGTTCACCGAATAAAAAAAGTATAAAAATCATAGTAATGGTTACTATGATGCCCAACAATACCAACGTGAGTCCGTTTTTTCTGACCATGGGTTTCACATGTAGCGTTTTCATATGAAGTCAGCCCTTTGCGCATGCTTGTTTCACATTATGGGCTGGATCCGATTTTGTACCAGCACCGGGTGCCCGGGAGGGTCCTCCGTCGCTGGGTTTCCCTGTGATCACACATCATGAATCACCATATTAGATGAATACGCTAGACGAACGGTTATTGAACGGGATGGATGTGCTGCATACCCCAATCTGGGTTTATGACATCCGGCATCACCACATCTATTGGGCCAATCGCGCCGCCTTGAGCGTGTGGGAAGCAAGCTCGCTGGGCGAACTGCAATCGCGCGACTTCTCGGCCGACATGGCACAGGCCATCGATCTGCTGCTGCAGCGTTACCTCGGGGATTTCCAGCAGGGGCGCAGCTACAGCGAGTGGTGGACCCTTTCCCCCAAGGGCGTGAAAAAGCAGATCTACCTGCGTCTCTCCGGCATCCAGCTGGCGGGTCGGCTGATGATGATGACCGAGGCGGTGATCGACGCCGATACCCTCTATCAGGAGTCCTCGCTCGCCACCGGCGATACCCTGGCCTGTCTGTTTGACAATCAGGGCCAGCTGGAGAGCGGCAACCACCATTTCGACATGTGTTTCGGCAACCAGATCCGCTACCTCTCCCAGCTCTTCTCCGGCAATGATGAGGCTTTCTACCAGAAGCTCTCCCGCCTCGATGAAGTGGTGGCCGAGGGGGAGTGCCGCACCCTCAAGGGGATGCGCTGGTTTCAGTACCAGTTTCGCCACATTCAGCAGGGGGCCCAGATCCTGCTCACCATGCGCGACATCACCGACCGCAAGCTGGAAGAGCTGGAACACCGTCACTTGGCCTGGCACGACTCGCTGACCGGCCTGCTCAACCGCTATGGCTTGATGAAATCGCTGGAGGCCTATTGCGGGCTGGGCGGGCGTTTTGCGCTGGTGTTCATGGACTTGGACAACTTCAAGCTGGTCAACGACAACTACGGCCACAAGGCCGGTGATCGGCTGCTGGAGCGGGTTGCCGGTCGGCTCAAGCAGATCTGTCCGCGCGATGTGGAGCTGGCCCGGCTCGGTGGCGACGAATTCACTGCCCTGGTGCCGCTCAGCCACTCGAGCGATCGGGCGCAGGAGGTAGCCGACCTCATGCTCTCCCAGATGACCAAGCCGCTGCAGCTGAGCGGCGTGCCCGAGGTGACCATCGGCGGCAGCATCGGCATCGCCATCTATCCGGACGATGCGGACGACGGCGACAACCTTATCACCCGCGCCGACATGGCCATGTACCAGGCCAAGCAGATGGGCCGGCTGCGCTGGCAGCGCTTCACCCCCAGCATGCAGCAGACTCTGCATCGCAAGCTGACCCTGAAGCAGTTCCTGGCCAAGGCCATCGGGCGGGGGGAGCTGAGCCTCTGCTATCAGCCTCAGGTGGATGTGGCACAGGGCAAGCTGCTTGGGTACGAGGCGCTGCTGCGCTGGCACAATCCCGTGCTGGGCCACGTCTCGCCGGTGGAGTTCATCCCGCTGGCGGAAGAGATGGGGCTGATCCGCGAGATAGGCAGCTGGGTGCTGTCGACGGCGCTGGCCCAGATGGCCCACTGGCAACGGGAGTGGCGGGTAAACGTGCCGGTGTCGGTCAATCTTTCCGGCTTCCAGCTCTCTTCCGCCCTGCCTGAACTGGTGGCCCAGCAGCTCAAGGAGTTCGGGGTGGCGGCCAGCCTGCTGACGCTGGAGCTGACCGAAACGGTATTGATGCTGGACATGAAGGGGTGCATCGAGATCCTCGACGCTCTGAGTGCGCAGGGGATCAAGATTGCCATCGACGATTTCGGTACCGGCTACTCGTCGCTGGCCTATCTCAACCGGCTGCCCATCGACACCATCAAGCTGGATCGCTCCTTCGTGGTGGGCCTCAACCTGCCGGTGATCCGCGCTACCGTCGCCATGGCCACCAGCTTGGGTCTTGGCATCATGGCTGAAGGGGTGGAGGATGAGCACGAGCTCGCCGCCCTGCGCACCCAGGGCTGCCACGTGTTTCAGGGGTTCCTGTTCAGCAAGCCGATGACGGTGGCGCAGGTGGAAGAGAGCTGTTTCATGGTCAGCTGCAAGGCTGGCCGCTATCCGCTGGCAGGCTAGCGGATTACTCTGCTGCGGTGTTAATGCGAGGGGCCTTGGGCCCCTCGCTGTTTTTGGGTAGAGTGTGGGCTTCGTCTCTGGAGGCAACATGAACCCGACTCTCGACCTTATTCTCGCCCATCGCTCCATTCGTCAATTCACCGCCGAGCCCATCACCGACATTCAGCTCGACCAGATCCTGAGCGCGGCCCAGGCCGCTTCCAGCTCCAGCTTCCTGCAGGCCAACAGCATCATCCGGGTGACCGACAAGGCGCTGCGCAGCCGCCTGGCCGAACTGGCGGGGCACCAGGCCTACGTGGCCCAGGCCGCCGAGTTCCTGCTCTTTTGCGCCGATTACCATCGCCACTGCGACGTGGTGCCGGATGCCCAGACCGGCTTTGTGGAGCAACTGCTGATCGGCGCCATCGACGGCGCCTTGATGGCTCAGAATGCCCTGCTGGCAGCCCAATCCATGGGACTTGGCGGCGTCTATATCGGCGGGATCCGCAACAATCCGGCCGCCGTGAGCGAGGCGGTGGGGCTGCCGCATCAGGTGATCCCGCTGTTTGGCCTCTGCCTCGGCCACCCTGCCCAGGCGCCCGAACAGAAACCCCGCCTGCCTCGGGCCCTGGTGGTGCATGAAAACCGCTATCAGACCGAACTGGATCGCGGTCTCCTTGCCGGCTACGACCAGCAGATCGAGGCTTACTACCAGTCCCGCAGCAGCAACAACAAGCAGCAGAGCTGGAGCGGCCAGATACGGGGTATCCTGGGCAAGGAGGCGCGCCCCTTCATGCAGGATTTCCTGCGATCCAGGGGGTTCAACCTCAAGTAATGGGCCCGATGGGCGATACTAAGGGGTAATGGCGGTATCGCCAGCGCCGCGTGATCCTGGCTTTCCCCTGTGCTCCTGCCCGCCTGGACACAACAAATCGGGGGCAAGCTCCGTGCTGCGGACTACCTTAACTAGGTAAGCTGTTGTAGGATCACGCAATTGGATTGGGACAGGAGTTTGGACTTCCTATGATTTTAACCTTGGTATTGCTGTCTATTGGCGCACTCCTGTTTCTGGTCATCGCCTATAACGTGGTGCAGCAATATAAGCAGAAGGCAGAGGCCGACAAGCGTCACGCCATCGCCCGCCACAAGTCGGTGGTGGATGAAACCGAAGAGATGCTGCTCAACGTCAACCTGGTGCCCTTCTCCAAGAACATAGTGTTGCTGTTGCAGCACCGGATCCTCGATGCCTATCGCGCCATCGCCCTGGTGATGCCGAGCGGCCAGCTCAAGCAGCGCATTGCCGACGTGCAGACCCAGATCAAGAACGTGCAGGAGAACTACAGCAGCCAGGATGAGGGGCATTTCAAGACCCCGGAGTCGGATCGCCAGGCCATCCAGATGCTGCAGTTGGTCAAGAAGATGCGGGCCGTGCTGCGGGTTGAACACAACAAGGGCAAGATAGATCCGCAGGGCTTTGCCCAGGAGGATCGCCGCCTCGAGCTGATGCAGCTCAAGATCAACATCGCCAACCTGGTGAAGCGGGCCATGGATGCCCAGATCCAGGGGCAGTTCGGCACCTGCCGTCAGCTCTACACCAAGGGACTTTCGGCCCTGGCCAGCGTCACCGAAAAGGATCCCTACCTGATGGCCCGTGAAGAGGACATGCGGCAGGGCCTGGCCGGACTCGATGCCCACCTGCAAGAGCACAGCGAGAAAGAGCTGCAGAGCATCAAGGACAAAGAGGCGGACGAGCTGGACGTCCTGTTCCAACCCAAGAAAAAATGGTGATTATGTCGCACTCACTCGATACCACACTGGGGCCGATGGCCCCATTTGTTTGCCAGCTGTTGACCGAGCTGGAGGCCCTCGCCATCCATCCTGCCGCCATCGAGGTCGACCACCTCTGCTACCGGGCCGCCACCTTGCCTGAGTACCAGGCCCTGAAGGCACTGCTGGCAAGCCATGGTGACCTGTTGGTGGAGGGGATGATCGGCGGACGGCCCATCGCCACCTACCGCCTGCATCAACCGGTGCTCCACGCCCACGGCATCGTGCCCTGCATCGAGCTGGCGGCGCCCAAACCGGGTCGCAGCCACCAGGCTGGGCTGGAACATATCGAACTGGTGGTGCCTTCGCTGGACGCCTTGCTGGCGGCCCATCCCGAGGTGCCCTTCAAAACCGGCAACCTGCATGATGAGCGCAATCCTGACGTGGCGGTGATGCTGGCCTCTGGGCAGATCAAATTTCATCTGCGGACCTTGGCCGAGGTGATTGAAGAAGAGCTGGTGAGCGGCACCGTGGTGCCGGTGCCTGCCGGCTACTACGACCAGGCTTGATGAGACGGGGCCGCTTGCCCGGCCTCGTCTTATATCAGAGATAGCGTCAGGGATGGCAGATGCGGGGGCGGGCGGGGCGCCCCTTCAAGTGGCCGAGCCAGAGGCTCAACCCTGCCGTGATGACCAGTACCAGCTCGATGCCGAGCACCAATCCCCCGAGTCCCCCCTGCTCCCAGAAGGGGTGCAGATAGAGCCCCCCCAGACTGGCCCCCAGATAGTACCCCACCAGATAGAGCGACGAGGCGAGCGCCCGGTTGTGCTCCACGTGCTGGCCGACCCAGGCGCTGGCGCAGGCGTGGGCAAGGAAAAAGCCGAAACTCGAGATGAGCAGGCCTGAGAGGATGGCGCCGAGTGAACCGCATAGCAGCAGGGCGCTGCCGAGTGCCATCAGGGCTATGCCGACCAGCAGCAGGCGTTGTGCACCCCAGCGATGGGTACAGCGGCCGCTGAGGGAGGAGGCCACCGTCCCCGACAGATAGGTCAGAAACAGCATGCCGAGCCATTGGGTCGGCAAGGAGAAGGGGGGGCTGGCCAGCAGGAAGGTGAGGTAGCTGTATTGGTTCAGAAACACCATGAAGTTGAGGCCGCCGATGAGGTAGGCCCCCACCAGCAGCGGGTTGCCGAGGTGGCTGGCGATGGCCTGGCGAAACTGGCCCGGCTTGGCGATGACGGGCACGAAACGGGTCTGGGCCGGCAGCAGCCAGATGACCAGGGGCAGCAATGCCAGGCTGATGAGGCCGATGCCGAGAAAGGTGTGCTGCCAGTCGCCAAACCAGCCGGCCAGCAGGCCGCCGACCACCCGGCCGGCGATACCCCCCAGCGAGTTGGCGGCGATGTAGACCCCGACGGCGGAGAGCAGGGCCCGCTTGCTGAACTCTTCCCCCATGTAGGCGATGGCAGTGGCGGGCAGCCCCGCCAGCAGGACCCCCTGCAGGATCCGCAGCAGCAGCAGCTGTTCAAACTGACTGACCAGGCTGATGAGCAGGGAGAGCAGGATGGCACCGGCCAGACTCCACAGCATGATCCGGCGCCGGCCGAAGCGATCCGCCAACCGGGCGCAGACGAGCAGCGAGACGGCGAGCCCAGCGGTGCAGCTGGCCAGGGTCCAGCCAGCCGACAGCGAGCTGACGGAGAACACCTCGGCCAGCAGCGGCAGCAGCGGGTGGGTTTGATAGAGATTGAGAAACACCAAGAAGGAGCCCAGGCTGAGGGCCAGGGTGGCGCGGATCCATTCACGACTACCGACTTCGATCATATGCAATTGTCCTGACAGCTTTGTTGCAGGTTAGTGCGCGCCAGAACATAAATATAATATATTTAAGTTATTCATCTGATAAATTGAATTGATATGGACCTGAAACAGCTCACCTACCTGCTGGCGGTGCGGGATGCCGGTTCCTTTACCAAGGCGGCCAACGGGTTGCACGTGGCGCAGCCCGCCATCAGCATGGCCATCGCCAAGCTGGAGCAGCAGCTCGAGCTGCGCTTGTTCGACCGTCAGGATCGCAACGTGCGGCTCACCCCGGAAGGGGAGGTGCTCTGCCGCCATGCCGAGCGCCTGCTGCGCCAGATGCATCAGGCCGAGGCCGAGATGGCCGAGCTCAAGGGGCTGGAGCGCGGAGAGGTGCGCATCGGCATCCCCTACATGATGGGCTCCTATTACTTTCCGCCGATCCTGATGGCCTTCAAGCATCGCTACCCCGGCCTCAAGATCCGGGTGGAGGAGGCGGGCACTCGCGAGCTGTTGAGCCGCATGGTGGACGGCTCGCTGGATCTCGCTATCCTCATCACCAGTGATTTGCCGCCGGCGCTGGAAGGGGCCCAGCTGCTGCGTGAAGAGATGTTGATGGTGGTGGGGGAGGAGCATCCGCTGCGCCAGGCCCGGAGCGTGTCGCTGAGCGAGTTCTTCAGCCAGGAGCTGGCGATGTTTCGCCGCGGCTTCTATCACCGCGAACACATGGAAGCGCTGGCCCAGGGGCTGGGCTGCGAGCCTGACATCGCCTTTGAGAGCAACCTCATCCCGCTGCTCAAGGCGGTGGTGAAGCAGGGTTTTGCGGTGACTACCTTCTTGCGGATGGCGCTAGACGAAGAGCCTGCCCTGACCGGGATCCCATTTGCCCCCCCGATCTTTCTCGATCTCTGCGTGGCGTGGCGGCGGGGGGATCCGCTCTCCATGGCCAACCGCGCCTTGCGGGATTTTTTGCTGGCGCAGGCACAGCCATAAATGGCCAAGAAGGAAGGGCTATCAGGCAAAAGTTTGTTAGTATTAGTTCAAGTCGCCTTTAGAGCCTAACATCATGAAACTCCAACAATTGCGTTATATCGTTGAGGTTGCCAACCACAGACTGAACGTGTCGGCAACGGCAGAGAGCCTCTACACCTCTCAGCCAGGGATCAGCAAACAGGTGCGCATGCTGGAAGATGAGCTGGGGATCCAGATTTTCGAGCGCAGCGGCAAACATCTGACTCAGATCACCCCGGCTGGACGGGACGTGATCAAGATTGCCAACGAGATCCTGGGCAAGGTGGAGAGCATCAAGTCGGTGGCGAGTCAGCACACTCACCCCGAGCAGGGCACGCTCCACATTGCGACCACCCACACCCAGGCCCGTTATGCGCTGCCTGACGTGATCAAGGGCTTCATCAAGCGCTTTCCCAAAGTCTCCCTGCACATGCACCAGGGCACGCCGACCCAGATCAGCGAAGCCGTGGTCAAGGGCCAGGCCGATTTTGCCATCGCCACCGAGGCGCTGCACCTGTACGAAGATCTCATCATGTTGCCCTGCTACCACTGGAACCGCAGCGTGATCGTGCCCAAGGGCCACCCGCTGACCCAGGTCGGCAAGCTCTCCATCGCCGACATCGCCCGCTTCCCGCTGGTGACCTATGTGTTCGGCTTTACCGGCCGCTCCGAACTCGACACCGCCTTCAATCGGGCCGGTTTTGAGCCCAACATCGTCTTCACCGCCACCGATGCGGACGTGATCAAGACCTATGTCCGGTTGGGGGTGGGGATCGGCGTGATGGCGACCATGGCGCTGGATCCCCAGGTCGATACCGATCTGGTGGCGCTGGATGCGAGCCATCTGTTTGCCCACAGCACCACCAAGATCGGCTTTCGCAAGGGCTCCTTCCTGCGTACCTACATGTATGACTTCATGACCCGCTTTGCCCCGCATCTAACCCGGGACGTGGTGGAGCGTGCCATCGCGCTGCGCTCCAGCGATGACGTGGATGCCATGTTTGCCGATATCGAGCTGCCCATCCGCTAGCGCTGCGGCGATCTGGAGCAACAAAAAACGCCTCCCGATGGGAGGCGTTTTTCATGGCGATGAGCGGCGAGGCGGGATCACTTCTTGAACATGTGATCCAGCTTGTCGGCCTTGGTCGAGAGGTAGAACTCGTTGTGGGGATTGCGCCCTTCCTGCAGGGGGACCCGCTCCGCCACCGGAATGCCGAAGGATTCCATCGCCTTCATCTTGCGCGGGTTGTTGGTCATCAACTTGAGGGATTTCACCTCCAGCTGCTTGAGCATGTCGGCGCAGATGGTGTAGTCACGCATGTCGGCGGCAAAGCCGAGTGCCACGTTGGCCTCGACGGTGTCGGCGCCCTGATCCTGCAGATGATAGGCCCGGATCTTGTTGAGCAGGCCGATGCCGCGCCCTTCCTGACGCACGTACAGCAAGACGCCACGGCCGGCCTTGGCGATGTTTTCCAATGCAGCCTGCAGCTGGAAGCCGCAGTCGCAACGCAGACTGAACAGGGCATCGCCGGTCAGGCACTCGGAGTGAATGCGGCCCAGCACCGGCTCATCACCCGTGATATCGCCCATCACCAGTGCGGCGTGATCCTTGCCGGTGCCGGTTTCCTGAAAGCCTACCAGCGTGAAAGTGCCCCAGGGGGTCGGCAACTTGGATTTGGCCACGAGGGTAACGCTGCTCATAGGTTGCTCCTTACTACAGCTGCTTAAAAAAGGGCGGCCAGTTTAGCGCGCCTTGTGCGGAACAACCATAAGAACAAAACCTTGCACAACTTAATGGTTTGCCAGGTGGTACACAAAGAGGACAGTTGCGACTGGTTTTGCGCAAATGTGTGCCACGACGACTGCCAGGCTCGGCACATTTGGGTATAATCGGCGCCCATTACCCCATCCCTCCCGGGATGTGTGCAACAAGTGTGCAGGAGAGACGTTATGCCGCAGATGGCCCCCGTGATGACAATTGATGGCCCGAGTGGTGCAGGCAAGGGCACCCTGTGTCAGTTGCTGGCTGAAAAACTGGGTTGGCACCTGCTCGATTCCGGCGCCATCTATCGGGTGCTGGCCCTGGCCGCCCTGCATCACGATGTAGAGCTCGATGCTGAAGCCGCGCTGGTTCCCCTGGCCGCCAATCTGGACGTGCAGTTCCAGGTCGATGCCGAACAGGTTAAAGTCGTGCTGGAAGGGGAGGATGTCTCCCGTACCATCCGTACCGAGGAAGTGGGCAATGCCGCTAGTAAAATCGCCGCCTTCCCGCGGGTACGTGAAGCCCTGCTGCGTCGTCAGCGTGCATTCCGCCAAGCCCCTGGCCTCATCGCCGACGGTCGTGACATGGGCACCGTGGTTTTCCCGGAAGCCGAGGTGAAGATTTTCCTCGACGCCAGCGCCGAAGAACGGGCTGCTCGCCGCTATAAGCAGTTGCAAGATAAGGGCTTTGATGTTAACTTTGAGCGTCTTTTAACCGAGATTCGGGAACGTGACGATCGTGACAGAAATCGCGCCGTTGCCCCCCTTAAACCGGCAGAAGATGCTCTCGTGGTGGATTCAACCGCCATGTCCATAGACGAAGTGCTGGTAACGGTACTTGCCTATGCAGAGCAACAACTTGGTGATGTCAGTACAAACTGATGTCAGTCGTCTGCACCATGGATGGCGCAGATAATTTAAAACAACCCCGCTTGTGCCGGATTGCAAGTGGATGTTTCATTTGTGACATAAACAATGATCGAATCTTTTGCTCAACTCTTTGAAGAGTCCCTGAACGCCGTTGAAACCCGTCAAGGTTCCATCGTCAAGGGTACTGTCGTTGCTATCGAAAATGGTTTCGTACTGGTTGACGCCGGTCTGAAATCCGAGTCCGCTATCCCGGCTGAAGAATTCAAGAACGCCATGGGCGAGCTGGAAATCAACGTAGGCGACTCCGTTGACGTGGCTCTGGACTCTATCGAAGATGGTTTCGGCGAAACCAAGCTGTCCCGCGAAAAAGCCAAGCGCCACGAAGCCTGGCTGCAGCTTGAAAAAGCTTACGAAGAGCAAGCTACCGTTATCGGTATCATCAACGGCAAGGTCAAGGGTGGTTTCACCGTTGAACTGAACGGCATCCGTGCCTTCCTGCCGGGTTCTCTGGTTGACGTGCGTCCGATCCGTGACACCGCTCACCTGGAAAACAAAGAACTCGAGTTCAAAGTCATCAAGCTGGACCAGAAGCGCAACAACGTTGTTGTTTCCCGTCGTGCCGTGATCGAGACCGAGAACACCTCCGAGCGCGAAAGCCTGCTGGCTAACCTGCAAGAAGGTCAAGAAGTTAAGGGTATCGTCAAGAACCTGACCGACTACGGTGCATTCGTAGATCTGGGCGGTGTTGACGGCCTGCTGCACATCACCGACATGGCGTGGAAGCGCGTTAAGCATCCTTCCGAAATCGTCAACGTTGGCGACGAGATCGCAGTCAAGGTTCTGAAGTTCGACCGCGAGCGTACCCGTGTATCCCTGGGTCTGAAGCAGCTGGGCGAAGATCCCTGGGTTGCTATCGCCAAGCGTTACCCGGAGACCACCCGTCTGTCTGGCCGCGTGACCAACCTGACCGACTACGGCTGCTTCGTTGAAATCGAAGAAGGCGTGGAAGGCCTGGTACACGTATCCGAGATGGATTGGACCAACAAGAACATCCACCCGTCCAAGGTTGTTAACGTTGGCGACGTGGTTGACGTGATGGTTCTGGACATCGACGAAGAGCGTCGTCGTATCTCCCTGGGTCTGAAGCAGTGCAAATCCAACCCGTGGCAGCTGTTTGCCGAAACTCACGCCAAGGGCGACCGTGTTTCCGGCAAGATCAAGTCCATCACCGACTTCGGTATCTTCATCGGTCTGGATGGCGGCATCGACGGCCTGGTTCACCTGTCTGACATCTCCTGGAACAACCAGGGCGAAGAAGCCGTGCGTGAATTCAAGAAGGGCGACGAGATCGAAGCCGTTGTTCTGCAAGTGGACCCGGAGCGCGAGCGCATCTCCCTGGGCGTCAAGCAGATCGAAGAAGACCCGTTCAATAAGTACCTGTCTGACAACAAGAAAGGTGCTATTGTGAAGGGTAAGGTTACCGAGGTTGATGCCAAGGGTGCCGTGATCGAACTGGCTGACGGCGTAGAAGGCTACCTGCGTGCCTCCGACGCTGCTCGTGACCGCGTAGAAGACGCCACTCTGGTGCTGTCTGTTGGTGACGAAGTTGAAGCCAAGTTCATGGGCGTTGATCGCAAGAACCGCACTGTAAGCCTGTCTGTCCGCGCTAAGGACGAGGCTGATGAGCGTGTTGCTATCGACAGCCTGAACCAACAAGAAGAAGTTGTGTTCAGCAATGCCATGGCTGAAGCGTTCAAAGCCGCCAAGGGTGAATAATCCTTGATGCAAGAAAAGGGCGGCGTGTCACGCCGCCCTTTTTTATCATTGGCGTAATGAATATTGCATGTGATCGGGGAAGGAGATTTAACGTTATGACCAAATCAGATCTCATCGAACAATTGGCTGCCAGCCGCATGCATATGCCGGCCAAGGATGTCGAAGCTGCCATCAAGGAGATCCTGGAGCAGATGGCATCGACTTTGCAAAACGGCGACCGGATTGAAATCCGTGGATTTGGAAGTTTTTCACTGCACTATCGTGCCCCCCGCGTGGGCCGCAACCCCAAAACCGGGGACAAGGTTGAATTGACCGGGAAATATGTTCCCCATTTCAAACCTGGCAAAGAGTTACGCGAGCGAGTGAACATCGCTGAATAATGCAGAAAATGGCATACTTGGGTATGCCTTTTTTGTTTTTATGGTTTGCCTTGTGGCAATTGTCCGGTTTCTCCAAGTCTTTTCCCATTCGCTCTAGAGTCTGCCGGTGATTTTAAGGATAATCAGCCTTTCATTAGATACTGACAGGGAGCTCCTATGAAGCGTATCTTGGCCCTCATTCCACTGGTGCTGGTGTTTATTCTAACTCTGGCCGTCGGTTCGCAAAATGGCCAGCTGGTGCAGTTCAACTATCTGATTGCCCAGGGCGAGTTTTCACTCTCCATGTTGCTGGGATTCTTTTTTGGTGGTGGCTTCCTGCTGGGTTGGCTGGTATTCGGTCTCTTGTTCCTGCGTCTGAAGATGCAGAATCGCACCCTCAATCGCACCATGCGCCGTCAATCCCGCGAGTTGGAGCTGGCTCGGTCGGCTGCCAAGGAATAATGTCCCTCGATGCTTGAACTGCTTTTCCTGCTGTTGCCCATTGCTGCCGGCTACGGCTGGTACATGGGGCGCAGGAGTGTTCGCCAGGACACCCAGAAACAGAGTAACCAGTTTTCCCGCCAGTACGTGGCGGGCCTCAATTATTTGTTGTCCGATGAGTCAGACAAGGCGGTGGATCTCTTTATCCAGCTGCTGGAAGTGGACAGCGAAACCATCGAAACCCACCTCTCCCTCGGCAACCTGTTTCGCCAGCGTGGCGAGGTGGACCGTGCCATCAAGATCCACCAGAACCTGGTGACCCGCCAGCTGACCCGGGAACAGCGCCAGCTGGCGTTGCAGGAGCTGGCGCGCGACTTTCTTGCTGCCGGCCTGCTGGACAGGGCCGAAGCGCTGTGGAACGAGCTGTGCGATGACAGCGACTATGAAGAGACGGCGCTGGCCCAGCTGTTGATCATTCATCAGCAACTGCGGGATTGGGACAAGGCCATCGACGTGGCGGTACGGCTGCAGAAGTTTCAGGGCAAGAAGCTTGCCGAACCCATTTCCCATTTTTATTGCGAGCAGGCAGAGAGCGCCTTGCGTGAAGGGGACAAACCCGCCGGGCTTGCCAAGCTCAAGCGGGCGCTCAGCGTCAACCCCGCCTGTGCCCGTGCCAGCCTGCGTCTGGCGGAACTGGCCATGGCAGCAGGGGAGTACGAGCAGGCCAGCAAGGATCTCTTGCGGGTGTTCGAGCAGGATATCGACTTTGCCTCCGAAGCCATTCCCTCCCTCAATGAGTGCTATCAGCGCCTTGGTCGTGCACACGATCTCATTCCCCTGCTGGAGCAGGCGGTGGAGGATCATGCCGGCGTCAGTGTGACCCTGGCACTGGCCAAGCTGGTCGAAGAGCGCGATGGCCTGAGTCAGGCCCGTGCGCTGGTGCTGCGTCAATTGCGCCGTCATCCCTCCATGAAGGGCTTCTATCAGCTGGTGGGTTTCCAGCTGGCGAGCGCAGAGGAGGGCCCTGCCAAGGAGAGCCTTGAGCTCTTGCAGCAGCTGGTTGGCGAGCAGATCAAGATCAAATCCACCCACAAGTGCCGGCAGTGCGGTTTTGCCACCCACTCCCTGTTCTGGCAGTGTCCCTCCTGCCGCCAGTGGGGGTCCATCAAGCCGATCCGCGGCCTGGACGGGGAGTAAGAGCCACTACAAGATCATGAGCCAGGCCGCTGCGGCCTGGTGTTTTCAGGTCGAGCCGGGGCCAAGCTCCGGGCGGCGAATAACCATCGATAGGAAGTGAGATGCTAGATCCCAAAGTACTGGTTGCGCTGGATTATCAGCACGAGGCCGATGCCTTCGCCTTCATTGAACGTATCTCCCCGGCCCAGTGCCGTCTCAAGGTAGGCAAAGAGATGTTTACCCTGTTTGGCCCCCAGTTCGTGCGTCAGCTGGTTGCCAAGGGATTTGATGTCTTTCTGGATCTGAAGTTTCACGACATTCCCAACACCGTCGCCAAGGCGGTAGCCGCCAGTGCTGAGCTCGGTGTCTGGATGGTGAACGTGCACGCCAGCGGTGGCGTGCGGATGATGCGAGCCGCCAAGGAGGCGTTGCTGCCTTATGGCGACAAGGCGCCGCTGCTTATCGGGGTGACCGTGCTGACCAGCATGGAACAGGCCGACATGGCGCCGCTGGGGCTGACTGTCGGTCCGGCCGAGCAGGTGATCCGGCTGGCCAAATTGACCAAGGAGGCGGGGCTCGATGGGGTGGTTTGCTCCGCCGAAGAGGCGCGTGAATTGAAGGCGCTGCTCGGCGCCGACTTCAAGCTGGTGACGCCGGGGATCCGTCCCGCTGGCTCGGCAGCCGGGGATCAACGCCGGGTCATGACACCGCTGGCGGCGGTGGAGGCGGGGGCCGACTATCTGGTGATTGGCCGCCCCATCACCCAGGCGGCCGATCCTGCCGCCATGCTGGCAGGCATCAATGCAGAGCTGGCAAATCGATAATGGACAGGATGCCGGCCCGATGGGGCCGGTATTGCATCAAAGGCGGCTCACTCCTTGGGAGCGGGTTCGCGCAGGGTGATCGGGAGCAGGCCGAGTAGCAGGCCGGCGCCCGAGCCAATCAGATGTGATTCAATATGTACCCTGGCGCCAATGAGGGCGGACACCGGGCTTTCCCCCGCGCTGTAGAAGTCCACCCCGAGCTTTATCGCCACCCCTGCCAGCATCAACCAGCCGGAGTAGCGGCGATAGCGGATATCCTGCAGCGCGCCCCAGACGAACAGGCCATGCAGCGCGCCCGACAATCCCATGTACCACTGGGTCTGCGGACACCACCACCAGATACCGAGCCCGACGGCGGAGCCGAGCAACAACAGCAGCAGCGGCAGCCGACAACCGGTCAGGTATTCGCGAAACAGGCTGTAAAGTACCCACAACCCGCTCAGATTGAGCAGCAGGTGCCACAGATTGGTGTGGGCCAGATTGCCTGTTATGATGCGCCACCCTTCACCCTGGGCTATCAGGGTGCGATCGAAGGAGATCTGGTGATTCGGCACGATGAAAAAGAGCAGCAAACTGGCGAGTGAAAGCGTGATGACCCAGAGCAATCCTGATTTTTCTGACAACATGAAACAGTCCGACGACAACAAGAGCCGCTACTGTACACGTTGCACCAGAGCCCTCAAAGCCTGTCTGTGTGATTATATTCGGCAGATGCCGCATCTCGCCCCTCTCCATATTTTGCAGCATCCGAGCGAAGTCGGGCATCCCAAGGGAACCGCCATCCTGCTGGCCGCCTCGCTGGCGCAGGCCCGCCTGCATGTGGGCGAACAGGTGGCCGATGTTCCCGAGCTGGCGGCCTTGTTGGCCGATCCCGCGCTGCAGTGTTATCTGCTGTGGCCGGATGAGGAGGCCATCTCGCTTGCCAGGATACGGGAGAGGGAGGCGGTCAAGCCGGCTCGCCGGGTCTGTTTTTTGCTGCTTGATGGAACCTGGCGCAAGGCCTACCGGATGCTGCACAGCAACCCTGAGTTGCAGCAGCTGCCGCGGATAAAGTTGGATGCCGTCGCGGGGCAATATTCCATTCGCAAGAAGCCGTTTCCAGAGGCGCTGTCGACCCTGGAAGCGGGCTACCATCTGTTGTCGCAGTGGGAGAGGGCGCCCGATCGCTTCGCCCCGCTGATGACCCTTTTTACCCATTTGAACCGGCAGTGGCACGATTTTGCCCAGGGCCGGCGCAGTTGAACTGCCCAGAGGAGAGTAATTCGTGAAAAAAGCCGTCGTGGTATTCAGTGGTGGTCAAGACAGCACCACCTGCCTGGTCCAGGCCTTGTTCCGTTATGACGAGGTGCACGCCATCACCTTCGATTATGGTCAGCGCCATCGGGAAGAGATCGAGACGGCGCGCCGTCTGGCCAGTGGGCTCGGCATCGCCGCCCACAAGGTGATGGACGTGACCATGCTGGGCGAGCTGGCCATCTCGGCTCTGACCCGGGACGAGATCCCGGTGAGCTTCGAGCTGCAGGACAACGGCCTGCCCAATACCTTCGTACCGGGCCGCAACATCCTGTTCCTCACCCTGGCCGCCATCTACGCCTATCAGGTGGGCGCCGAAGCGGTGATCACCGGGGTGTGTGAGACCGATTTCTCCG
Source organism: Aeromonas sp. 1805 (assembly GCF_013085525.1). Lineage (NCBI taxonomy): Bacteria > Pseudomonadati > Pseudomonadota > Gammaproteobacteria > Aeromonadales > Aeromonadaceae > Aeromonas > Aeromonas sp. 1805. Next base: position 3,509,771 of record NZ_CP038515.1, read on the forward strand.
GTTATCCCGATTGCCGCGACGAGTTCGTCAAGGCGCTCAATCAGGCCGTCTCCTTGGGGCTGGATCGCGCCATCCGCTTCGAGACCCCGCTGATGTGGCTCGACAAGGCCGAGACCTGGGCACTGGCGGATCACTACGGCCACCTCGACACCGTGCGCCAGCAGACGCTCACCTGCTACAACGGCATTGCCGGCGACGGTTGCGGTGCCTGTCCTGCCTGCGATCTGCGCAGCCGCGGCCTGCAGCAGTACCTGGCCGACAAGGCGGGCGTGGCGGCACGCTTGTACCAAAAAACCGGGCTGGGCGAGAAAAGCGGATGCTGAACCTGCGTCTCGGCCATGCTTGGGGTATAATCCGCGACTTTTGCAACCAGCCGTGACCAAGATGCATTACCCAATCAACGAGATATTCCAGACCATCCAGGGGGAGGGGGTCTTCACCGGCCTGCCCGCCATCTTCGTTCGCCTGCAGGGCTGCCCGGTGGGGTGCCCCTGGTGCGATACCCGTCATACCTGGGTGGTCGATCCTGCTCGTGAAGTGGGGGTACAGGCGGTACTCGACTGTTCCAATGAATCCGATGGCTGGAGCAAGATGAGCACGGAGCAGATCCTGGCCAGCTTCCAGCAGCTCGGTTATCAGGCGCGCCACGTGGTGATCACGGGTGGGGAACCCTGCCTCTATGATCTGCAGGATCTCTCTGCCGCTTTGATTGAGGCGGGTTATCAGGTGCAGATCGAAACCAGCGGTACCAGCGAGATCCAGACCCATGAGCAGACCTGGGTCACCGTATCCCCCAAAATCAATATGAAGGGAGGGCTGCCGGTGCTGGTCTCTGCCCTCGAGCGAGCCAACGAGATCAAGCATCCGGTGGCCACCGAGCGCCATGTGGAGGAGCTCGATGCGTTGCTGGCCACCGCCAGCTTGCGTGAAAACGTGGTGATCGCGCTGCAACCCATCAGCCAGAAACCCAGGGCCACTCAACTGGCGATGGCAACCTGTATTGCCCGCAATTGGCGGCTCTCCATCCAGACCCATAAATATCTGGATATTGATTGAGATGGAGTGGTTGTCCGACGAGCGGGTATTGTTGTCCCTGGCCAACAAGATGCCTTACGGCAAATATCGGGGGCGTCGCATCATCGATATTCCGGAGCCTTATCTGGTGTGGCTGGCCCGCACCGGTTTTCCCGCCGGTTCACTCGGTCAAACGCTGGCGCTGGCCTATGAAATCAAGCTCAACGGGCTGGAATCCATGATTGTTCCCATTATTAACAGGATGTCGGTATGAGGATATATACGAGGCAGGGTGACAAGGGCATGACTCGCCTGGCCGATGGGCTGCAACTGGCCAAAGACGATATGCGGGTAGAAACCTATGGTTATATCGATGAATTAAATTCTCATATAGGTCTTCTTATTGCCGAGGTGCCTGCGGTCGAAACCGGATTATTGGCTGACTTGTTATTATTGCAACAGGAATTGTTCGATCTGGGCGGGGAGCTGGCATTTTCCAGCGCCGCTCAGGAAGCTGCCATCTGGCAGGTGAATAATGAGTGGACCTTGCGGCTGGAGCAACAAATTGATGCCTACAGCGCCAATTTACCTGTGCTGCGCAATTTTATTTTGCCCAGTGGTTCCCGTGCGGCGGCACAAGCCCATGTGGTGCGAACCCTCACCCGGCGCTGCGAGCGACTGCTGCTGACCCTGAGCCGCAGCGAGCAGCTCAATCCGGCCATTCTGCCCTACATGAACCGGCTGAGTGACTGGTTCTTTACTATTGCCCGTTACCTGCTGGCCTGTACGGCGACCCCAGAAGTGCTCTGGGTCAAGGCGGCGGAGCGGGGCTGATAGCCAGGCTACAGACAATAAAAAACCTCGCGATGCGAGGTTTTTTATTGCGCCTGTGTGGCTTTATCAGATGGCAAATTCTTCGACGGATTTACCTTCGGCAACGGCCTTGGCAATCACGGAAGGCATGCGGCCTTGGCCGGTCCAGGTTTTTTCCACGCCGTTGTCCATATAACGGTATTTGGCCGGGCGGGGAGCACGTTTGCCCTTGCTGGCCTTGGCGGGTTCAACGGCCACGGTGCCAACCAATTCGGCCGGATCGATGCCGGCGGCTTTCAGCATTTCGGCATATTCGTTAATTTTACGCAGATGTTCTTCGCGAGCCTGACGCTCGGCGGCTTCATCCTGCTGGCGCTCGCTGACAATAGCGGAGAGCTTTTCCAGACCTTCTTCCAATTGTTCCAGCGTCAGCTCACGGCAAGCGGCACGCAGGCTACGGACATTCAGCAGGACTTTCAAAAATTCGTTCATAGTGTTCACCACGCGAGCAAAAGAGTGAATTAAATAGATATAGTAATTTTGGCTAATTTATACGGCCATTTATGATCAAGTCAAGTCAGCTGAATTAATAAATTCATAGTGGAAATTAAGTGATCTATTTTGGATTCAGGCCCGATTCAGCAATATTGGCAATGTACATACTCGACTGAGTTCTCGATAGATGAAAATAGCGACAAAATCATAATGTTTGCACCATTTGACTACCACTATGCCATTTTAAGCCATGCCGTTTGGTGATTTAATCAAAAAACTTGCTATAACGTGCCGGCACGATAAAATGTGCCTCGAATACCTTTAAGTAGAGGCGCGCTGCCTATGACTACTTGTGCGGAGGGTGATGCCTGTGATGCACGAGGAAAGGAGTCAGCGCCGAAGTGGCCAGGCCATCATACCGGGCTGCTGGTTCTGCATCTAATAGGTGCAGGACTGCCATAGTCATCCACTATGGAGCGCTACCTGAAGGGGCTGAGGAGTATTACCTCCCCATGGGTTTTGTTTCTTTATCCTCTCGGTAGATCTCCACCTGCTGTCTTTAGGTGCAAAGAGATCATGGACATCATTCACTACGCCGACTCCGGTTGGTCAATCATTCCACCCCTGCTGGCCGTTGCCTTGGCAATTCTGACCCGCCGCGTCCTGCTGTCGCTGGGGGTGGGCATAGTCACTGGCAGCCTGCTGCTGAACCAGTTTTCTCCCCTCGATTCCCTGCATTACATGTTGAACACCGTGCTCAAGATCTTCTGGGTCGACGGGGCACTCAACCGTGACAACATCAACATGTTGCTGTTTATGCTGCTGCTGGGCGGCCTCATCAGCCTGATGAGCGTTTCCGGTGCGACCCGGGCCTTCGCCGAGTGGGCCGCCAAGCGCGCCAAGACCCGCAAGGGGGCCAAGACGCTGACCGGCATGATGGTCTTTGCCTTCTTCATCGATGACTTCTTCCACAGCCTGTCGGTGGGGGCCATCTGCCGTCCGGTGACCGACCGCTTCCAGATCTCCCGCGCCAAGCTGGCCTACTTGTTGGACTCCACCGCCGCCCCGGTCTGCGTGCTGATGCCCATCTCCTCCTGGGGGGCGTATATCATCGCCCTGGTCGGCGGCATCATGGCGGCTCACGGCATCACCGGGCAGAGCCCCATCTCCGCCTTTGTCGAGATGATCCCGATGAACCTCTATGCGGTGTTCACCCTGATCATGGTGCTGGTAGTGATCGCATTCCAGCTCGACATCGGCCCAATGCGTCAGCACGAGCAGTGGGCGCTGGAAGGCAAGCTGTGGGATGAGTCCAAGGGCCGCCCCATCGGCCTGGACATGGAGAGCCCGGAGGAGAGCAACGGCGGCATGATCGACATGGTGCTGCCGATCCTGACCCTGACTGCGGCCACCGTCTACTTCATGATTGACTCCGGCGCCGCCGTGCTGGCTGCCAATGGCGAGCCGTTCAGCGTGCTCGGCTCGTTCGAGAATACCAACGTCGGCTCGTCCCTGGTGTATGGCGCCCTGTGCAGCCTGGTGGTCTCCATCGGTCTGGCCATGCGTCTCAAGCTCGGCGCCAAGAACTGGATCAAGGCTGCACCGCAAGGGGTGATGGCCATGTTGCCGGCCATCAACATCCTGCTGTTTGCCTGGACCATTGGCGCCGTGGTGCGTGACGTCGAGACCGGCAAGTACCTGGCATCGCTTGCCAACGGCAACCTGCCCATCGAAGTGCTGCCTGCCGTGGTCTTTATCCTCTCCTGTGCCATGGCGTTTGCCACCGGCACCAGCTGGGGCACCTTCGGCATCATGCTGCCGCTGGCCGGCGACATGGCGGCAGCCAGTGACATCACGCTGATGCTGCCGATGCTGGCCGCCGTGCTGGCCGGTTCCGTGTTCGGTGATCACAGCTCGCCCATCTCCAGCACCAGTATCCTGTCGGCCACCGGTGCCGGCTGCCATCACATCGACCACGTGATGACCCAGCTGCCCTATGCCTTGGCCATCGCCTTCGGCGCCGCCCTCGGTTATCTGGTGATGGGGTTGATGCATTCGGTGCTGGCAGGCTTCAGCGTCAGTGCGCTCTGGTTCGTCATCTTCTCCAGCTACCATTTGCGCAAGGCAAGGTCCCAAGCGGACCTGGCCATCGCATAAAAAGAACAAGGGGCCGCCAGGCCCCTTGGTTTTGTTGGGGGCTTTGGTTAGCATGCGCCCCATAAATTCAGTTTCGGAACAGTACCATGGCTTCACTGCACTACAAGTTTGCCACCATGAATTCAGGCAAATCGACCCAGCTCATTCAGGCGCACTTCAATTATCTGGAGCGGGGCATGCATCCCTTGGCCATGACACCCGCCATCGACGACCGTTTCGGGGTCGGGGTGATCAGTGCCCGGGTGGGGTTGGAGCTGAGAGTCGAGGTGTTCAGCGATAGCTGCGATCTGTTCGAGATGGTAAAAGCCCGCCATGCCGAGCGGCACATCGACGTGTTCATCGTCGATGAAGCCCAGTTCCTGACCAAGGAGCAGGTCTATCAGCTGGCCCGCATCGTCGACGAGCAGGACATTCCGGTGATCGCCTACGGCCTCAAGACCGATTTTCGTGGCGAGCTGTTTCCCGGCTCCTACCACCTGCTCTGCCTGGCCGACAAGTTCGAGGAGCTGAAAAGCATCTGCTGGTGCGGCAACAAGGCGCACATGAACTCCCGGGTCAATGAAGCCGGCCAGGTGATGCGCGATGGTGAGCAGGTGGAGATCGGCGGCAATGATCGTTATGTCTCCCTGTGCCGCAAACACTATCTGGAAGGACGGGCCTTCAAATAGCCCCCTCTTCATCGCGATGAGTAGATAGAAAAAGGCGCCAATCTGGCGCCTTTTTTGTTGCTGGTGGTTCAGTCAATCTCGATGTCGACGGGGGCTATGATGGGATCGGCCACCGGCAGGCGGTGGAACAGCTGGCGAAAGTGCTGCTGCACCCGGCCGATATCCACCAGCGACATGCCGGAGGCGAAGCCAAACCAGACGTAGAGGCCGGTGAGATCGCGAAACATGGGGGGCAGATAACGGGGCGCACTGATCAGCCCCTCCAGATAGTGCTGATAGAGCACCGGGATGTCGTCCAGGGTCACCTTGCCGACAAACAGCATGGGCAGGATCTCGGGCACCCCCTCCAGCACGGCGCTGCGGATGAAGTTGACCGTCTCCACATAGCCCTTCACATAGGAGAGATCCTTGGTGAAGCAGGCGCCCCCCTCGACCATGCCGCCGCGAAACACTCGCTGGGTGATCTTGTAGGCGTCGTGTTCGCTGGTGCCCTGGCCGACGAAGTGCTGGAACACCTCGATGAAGTCGGCGCCGCGCTCCGCCATGTCGATGGCCATCACCCGATCCGAGATGCGCTTGGCCCGGTCCGGGAAGGAGCTGAAGGTGAGGGTCTCTATCAGCACCGCCAACCCCTCCTGACAGGCAGTGATGCGCGGCGAGCCGGCACTGAGCCAGGTGGCATAGGGTTGCTGGCGCCCATTGAGGGTGGTGCCCACGTGCACCCAGCCCTCGTGGACCTCCAGCACCTGCAGATCCAGCTCGGAGAAACGGGCGTGGGAGTTGAGCTTGATGTAATCGCCGCCGGCCGCCGCGTCCGAGACGATGCCATCGCTCAGCTTGACCTGCACGGTGCCGTCACTGAAGTAGCTCGACAGCTTGCCCTGCAACTTGGCCACCGCCGCTTCACCTTCAAACTCCTTGGGGTAGGGGCGAACCAGGTGGCGGGCGCCGGGCAGGGAGAAGATATCGCACAGCCTCGCGCCCAGCTCCTTGAGGGTCTTGCGATCGCCGCGCAGGTGATCGCCGGCCGAACCGTACAGCAGCTGGCTGTAGCGCAGAAAATCCGGTTGGCCGCGTTGGCGCAGCATCTCGATGACCACCATGTATTGATCCACCGTCTCTTGCAGGATGCGGCCAAGCTCGTCCTGGGGGCCGAGCCGGCGGCGGATCCGGTCCCGCAGCTCCTTGAGCTCCAGATACTTGTTGCGGGGATCGAAGCCGAGGGGCAGGCCATCATAGAAGACCTTGTCGACGGCCGGCAGCGTGCGTCCGCCACTGGCCAGAAAGTCGGCCTGCAGGTGACGGGGCCACTTGATGGCATCCAGAATGCGGATGGGCTTTTGCAGGATCAAGAGTTCATCCGAGAGGGATTTCAGATGCAGGCGGTACTTTTCTTGGATGGTCATTTAGCCCCCTGTGGGGCGAGTGTGGCGCTGGAATGGGCTGAGTATATGCAGGCTGCTTGCCAAAAAGAAGCGAGGCATGTGCTTATCCGGCCAGTGTGCTTTTGGTTGCCGGAAAATTGGTTTAGACTGCGCCCCTTGATCCCAATTGTGTCGTGGAAATGATGAATATCCCCAGCTCCGAAATGATAATGCGTTGGTTGCAGCAGGCTCGTATCGAGCACTACGTCTGTGATCAGTGCCACGGTATCCACATTGTCTCTCTGCAGTCCGTCGAAGGCATTCAGGAGAGCCGGATCTTCGTCGAAGAGGAAGGGTTGCTGTTTTCATCCGAGCTGGAGGTGCGTCCCTCCGCCTTGCTGCCGCTGGTGGCCGAACTGGGTCGTCTCAACATGCAGTACCCGTCGCTCAAGGTGTTCCTCGACATCATCGATGACAACCTGCCGCGTCTGGTGGTGGGCCACACCGTCTTCACCAAGGCCGGTCTTTCGGTCGAGCAGTTCCTGCTGTTCGTTGAAAGCACCATCGCCACCACCCATGAAGTGGTCTCCGAATGCGAGCGGTTGGGCTTCTTGAATCTGCCGGAAATCCAGGTTGCACCGGAGTCTGTGCACTGATTTGTGCGTTAAATGTGCGAACGGTTCGCCTGATGCAAAAAGCCGTTGACGCCGGCGGGGCTTTCCCCTAAATTACGCCCCGTTCCAGCGCAACGGCGCAGCGAACACAGTGCTGGCTGAGCACGTTAAACAGCAGACCAAAATTTGGTGAGGTGTCCGAGTGGCTGAAGGAGCACGCCTGGAAAGTGTGTATACGGCAACGTATCGAGGGTTCGAATCCCTCCCTCACCGCCAAATAAAATAAAAGGGCCTGTCTTGTGACAGGCCCTTTTATTTTATCCGGTGACGGGCGGCGCGGTTCGGGCCCTGGTTCGACAGGCGGGCAGGATAGTCCGCCTGGACGGCCAGAGGCCGCCCGCAGGGCGAGCGCCATGGATGGCGCGAGTCAATCCCGACCCAGCGTACAGATTGAAAAACCGACCTGATGGTCGGTTTTTTGCTTTGGGGAAGAATTATCCGCTCATGTCGAAGAGGGGGGGGGGAGAACTCTCGCCGGGTTCGAACAGAGCAGCTTACTGCGATGAACGGCCGCAGGCCGCCCCGAAGGGGTGAGCCACGCAGTGGCGAATGATCCTTCCCTCATAACCAAACAACGTAAAAGGGCCTATCGCAAGATAGGCCCTTTTACTTTATCCGCTGACGGCGGCCGGGTTCTGACCCAGGCTCGACCTGTGGGCAGGGTAGCCCGCCTGGGCGTTATGCAAGGACGCTTGCCAAGCTGTCCATCTCATTGAGCAGCGCGCTCACCACGTTGCCTCCCTTCTTCCTTATTACGCTGGCGTCAAGAGGTCTGTTTTTCGAAGACATCTTGGCACGCTTCTGTCTGTTTCTCTCTGCTAATGGTGAGAGTCTTTGGTCGCCCACGCTTGGATTGGCCAAGTGCCTATCTTCAGTAAGTGATCGCCGGGTAACAGGTGAGAGGTAGAGATAAGCTCTGCTTTGCGCAATAGATTGCCATTTATTCAGTGATTGGTGCTGGTTGTGCAAGGAAGAGTGGTTTTATGTGCCAACTGCGCAACTTGTTGCGCCATATGGCGGCTGTGCAAGTGAGGGGTCGTTTTAATTATTTGTTTTTTAACAAATAATTAGTTTGGCATGGTCACTGCTAACGGATTCGGTCGAGTGTCATTACCGTTCAACCAATCAGGAGCATACTCATGCCAACTCCATGTTATATCAGCATCGAAGGTAAAACCCAGGGCAACATCACCGCCGGTGCCTTCACCTCTGACTCCGTCGGCAACATCTTTGTGCAAGGTCACGAAGACGAGATGCTGGTACAAGAGTTCCAACACGTCGTGACCGTACCGACTGACCCGCAATCCGGTCAGCCTGCTGGTCAGCGTGTCCACAAGCCGTTCAAGTTCACCGTTGCGCTGAATAAAGCCGTGCCGCTGATGTACAACTCGCTGGCTTCCGGCGAGATGCTGCCGAAAGTGACCCTGAAGTGGTACCGCACCTCCGTCGAGGGCAAGCAGGAGCACTTCTTCTCTACCGTGCTGACCGATGCCACCATCGTTGACATCGACTGCCAGATGCCACACTGCCAGGATCCGGCGAAGTCTGACTTCACCCAGCTGATCCAGGTCTCTCTGGCCTACCGCAAAATCGATTGGGAGCACACCGTTGCCGGCACCTCCGGTGCGGACGACTGGCGCGCGCCGATCGAGGCGTAACTTGCCCATCAGGGGCACTGCTTGCGGTGCCCCTTGTTTTCTTAACGCTTAGCCCGTTGCTTTCAACCGAGTCAGCTAGTTTCCCCCTCATTTTTCTTATGTCCGTTTGCCTGGTGTGAGCGGGTACAAGAAAAAATCCGGGTTTACGTCTTGCCGCACGCCGTCAAGGGCGTGCGGTAGCCATGGTGTCAGAAAAACCGGGGCGATGGCGGATCTCTCACCCGGCTTGCAGTGCCCCGCCTGATGGGGCTACACGACATCTCAGAGGCGCTCAGCGATGGCAGACAGCACAGGATTACAATTTACCGTCAAGGTGGGGGCCCTGCCCGAGAGCACCTTCGTGGTGGCCGAGTTTGCGCTGGATGAAGCGCTGAACCGGCCGTTCAACCTGCGCCTGGAGCTGGCGAGTGCCCAGCCCGACATCGACTTTGGTGCCGTGCTGGACCAGCCGTGCGAGCTGCTGGTGTGGTACAACGGTGAGCTGCAGCGCCGGGTGTGCGGGGTGGTCAGTGACTTCGCGCAGGGTGACAGCGGTTTTCGCCGCACCCGCTATCAGCTGCTGGTGCAGCCGGCGCTGTGGCGTCTGTCACTTCGCCAGAACTCCCGCATCTTCCAGGCACAGAAGCCCGATGAAATCCTCTCCATCCTGTTGCAAGAGCACGGCATCACCGATTACGCCTTTGCCCTGAAAAATGAGCATGCCAAGCGGGAGTACTGCGTTCAGTACCGGGAAACCGACCTCGACTTCGTGAACCGCTTCGCCGCCGAAGAGGGGATGTTCTACTTCCACGAGTTTGAAGCGGGCAAGCACCGCATCGTGTTTGCCGACGACGCGGCCGCCTTGACCGCCGGCCCCGAGCTCTTCTTCAACCTCGGCAACCGTTCCCTCGAGCAAGGCCCCTATGTACGGCAGTTCCACTACCGGGAGGCAGTGCGCCCCTCGGATGTGGAGCTCAAAGACTACAGCTTCAAGACCCCCGCTTATGGTCTCTCTCACAAAAAGCAGGGCAGTGGGCTCGAACACCAGCGCGATACCTATCAGCACTTCGACTATCCGGGTCGCTACAAGCAGGATGGTAGCGGCAAGGCGTTTGCCCAGCACCGGCTGGATGCACTGCGCAACGATGCGGTGGCGGGCCAGGCTAAGTCCAACTGCGCCGCCTTGCTGCCAGGGCAGAGCTTTTCACTTACCGAACACCCCAACGGCAGCCTCAACACCGACTGGCAAATCGTGCGCATCCAGCACACCGGCTTGCAGCCGCAGGCGCTGGAAGAGGAGGGGGGCGGCGGCCCCACCGTCTACCACAACGAATTTGGCGTGGTGAAAGCGAGTACCACCTGGCGGGCGCGTATCGGCAGCCCGGAGGCACCTCACAAGCCGATGGTGGATGGTCCGCAAATCGCCATGGTGGTGGGCCCCGACGGTGAGGAGATTTACTGCGACGAGCACGGCCGGGTGAAGCTGCAGTTCCCGTGGGACCGTTACGGTTCGAGCAACGACCAGAGCTCCTGCTGGGTGCGGGTCTCGCAAGGCTGGGCGGGCGGTCAGTATGGCATGATGGCCATCCCGCGCATCGGCCACGAGGTCATCGTCTCGTTTCTGGAAGGGGACCCGGACCAGCCCATCGTGACCGGTCGCACCTATCACGCCACCAACCGGCCGCCGTACGAGTTGCCGGCCAACAAGACCCGCACCGTGCTGCGCACCGAAACCCACCAGGGTGAGGGCTTCAACGAGCTGCGCTTTGAAGACCAGGCGGGGCAGGAAGAGATTTACATCCACGGTCAGAAAGACCTGAACGTGCTTATCGAAAATGATGCCGCCTGGCACATCAAGCACGACCAGCACACCGATATCGACAACGAGCGGGTCACTCGCATCAAGGCCAACGACCACCTGACTGTAGAGGGTGAGAAGCGCGACCAGATAAAAGCCGACTACTCGCTGAGTGTCGATACCTCCATGCATCAAAAACTCGGTCAGAGCTGGCTCACTCAGGCGGGGCAGGAAGTGCACGTAAAAGCCGGTGCCAAGGTGGTGCTGGAGGCGGGTTCTGAGATTACCGTCAAGGTCGGTGGCTGCTTTATCAAGGTCGATGGCGGCGGTGTCACCCTGGCCGGCCCCACCATCAAGATGAACTCGGGTGGCAGTGCCGGCTCGGGAACTGGGTGGGCTGGAAAATCGCCACTAGGGCCCTTGGGAGTCAGTGTACCCCCTATACCCAAGGTACCGCTTAGCCCTGCCCAACTGGCCACTATGAAGAGTGCCGCCCCTTTCTGTGAAGAGTGCGAAAAATGCAAGGAGAGTGGTTGTGAAATTTGAGACCACAACGCTGAAGGAATGGGTGCAGATGCAATCTGCTCCCCTTTACGCCTTACTGGGGGCGGCGAGTGACGTGGCGCCTTTGCAGCATTATTACCAGCTGGATGGTCGAGAAACACCACGAGGACTGTATCTGGGCACCCCTTACCATGACTGGTTGTCTGTGATGCCCTATCTGGTGGCGCTCGACAAAGACAGCCCTTTTATTGATTGGGCAGAGACGACGGATGCGCATGACTGGGGGTGGCTTGTTGCAAGCGATCAGTCTATCGATTCCCTTTATGCTCATCTGCAGGGACTGACCCAGGTTTGGCATCAGGGGGAAGCGGTCTTCTTTCGTTATTGGGATGGGAAGTACCTGTCGAGCATTGTCAATCAGCTTGGTGATGGTATGACTGCACTGCTGCCTGAGATGCGGAGCTTGTGGTGTCTTGGGAGTGCATTCTCATGGGATCTTACGGAGCCGCGTGCTGCGCGCCCTTTTCCCTGGTGGGCGCTGCCCCCCGCCATTGCCGCGACATTGGCGAGGCAGGATACCGGTCCCCTCGTCAATAACCTGATGCAGCAGTTGGCGGATCAAAACGGTCAACTCTACTGGTCATTCCCCGAGGCGAACCTGCGCTGCAAGGTCGCTCGCTTTGTCTCCCGTCATTCATCCCCTGATATCGATCTATTTCCGGCGCTGGAAGCGGCGCTGATCAATGAGGTTCAAGCATGAGCAATGCCGGTCAGGCCGTCTTCAACGAAGTGATCGCCGATTATCGCAACGTTCTGAATGCCTATCGCAAGGATGCCGAGAGTTTCTTTCTGGGCGACATGCTCAGCATGGACATGGAGCAGACCATCAAGGTGGGCGACAAGACCATCACGGCATCGTCCAGCAGCAAGAAGGTGCAGTCCGTGGTGACGCAATGCCCGCTAAGCGGCACCTTGCGTCTGGTTCATCTGTTTGAATCCGTCCGTTTTATTCCCATCGGCAATACCCCGTACAAGGTGGAAGCGGGGAAACTGGTGCGCGGACGATTTGTCAGCGAAGCGGTAGCCAAGGAGGGAACCCTTGATGGCAAGGGCATTGCCGAGGTCGGTAAGCTAACCCCGGGCAAGTCCTATCGGGTGACCTTCTACCCCAATGTGAAGAAGAGCGATCTGGATACCTTGTTCACCTCTTATGTGCCTGTTCAAAAAGATCTGGAGGCATGGCTTACCAAGGAGTGGAACAGTGAGCACAAGGCTGCCTGGGCTCGTTACAGCGGAACTGGCGGTGGATTTGGCAGCCATGCTCTGGCGGCAGCAAGCGGTATCGGCAAGGCGCTGGTCGGGGTGTGGGACGATCTTAAAACCATCTACAACCTGCTGGCCGATCCGGTAGGCAACGCCAAAAAGCTGGCCGCCTTCGGAGTGGACGCAGCGGCCATGGCCAAGGCTGGGGCCTCCCAGATGGAAGCTGCCATGCTGGTACTGCAAGATGAAGCGCTGCTTTATCTTTATGCCTATGCCTTGGTGTGCTGGGTCAAGATGTTGCCCCCTGACCAGCAAACCGAGTTTGGTGCTCAGGTGATTTCGTCGGTGCTGATTGATGTGATCATCGGTGTGGTGCTGACTGGAGGGGCTGGCCTCGCGGCGCGCTATGGTGCCAAGGCTGCTTCCATGGCCAAGAACAGTGACCGGGTAATGCGGCTAGTCACCTCCTTAGTCAATCTCTCCAAGAAGCACAACCTGGCCCAGCACGCCCAGAAGGCGAAGAAAGTGCTGGTCGCGGGGGCGGCGCCGTTGAGCCCGGCCAAAAAAGCGGATCTCAAGTTGGTCGATGGCAATGCCAAAACGTTGGTGGAAAAAGGAACGGCTGCCAAACGCCGGTTCCAGGGACACACCGAGATCAAGCAGGTGAACAAGACTCCGGATGCCTCCAAACAGGCAGTTACCCCGGCCAATCGTCCCCATCAACCTGAAGCCAAAACCTGCAAAAACAACTGCCCAGTCTCCATGGTGACGGGGGAAGAACTGCTGGCCCTACAAGATGGCGAACTGCCAGGTTTGCTGTCCTTTGTCTTCGGGCGCCTCTATCGCACGTCCGCCGTCTCGCAATCCTGCGGCATGGGGATCGGCTGGACTCATGCCCTTGCGCACCGGCTTGAACGTCACGGCGATACCCTGACCTGGTGGGATGAGGAGTCCCTGGCAACTGAACTGCCGTTGCCATCGGTAGCCAGACCCATGGTGACCAACCTGCTGTCGGAGGCGGCGGTCTACCTCGGTGACGAGACTGATGAGGTCATTGTGGCCAAGGCCGGTTCACCATTCCTGCATTTTACTTGGCATGGCGACAGCGGGCGGCTGACCGGTTTTTCTGATCCCTATGGCAATCGACTGACGGTGCGTGCGGACCGTCAAGGACGTCCCGCCTGGGTGGAAAACGAAGGGGGGCTGGCCCTTCGCCTCGCCTACGAGGGCGACCACATCATGGCGCTCGAATTGCAGCGTTTTGACGGCATTGCCTGGCAGCCCCAGGCAACGTTGCAACGCTACCACTACGATGACCATGGTCACCTGATGGCTGCCGAGAATGGGGCCGGGGAGTGTGAGCGTTATCGCTATCGTGCTGATGGGGTCATTGTGGAGCGCCGTCTGGCTGGTGGTGCCGCCTTCTTCTGGGAGTGGGAAGGGGAGGGCAAGGCTGCTCGCGCTATCCGCCACTGGAGCGATGTGGCGGGCTTTGATGTCACCTATAGCTGGGATGATGACAAGGGTGAGGTAACCGTCATCAATGCCGATGGCAGTCAGGAAGTGTACCAGCACGACCGTCAGGCACGTCTTGTTCGCCAGCAGGATCTGGATGGTGCGATTACCGAGTCTGCCTACAACGCCAAAGGCCAGAAAGTACTGGTCCGTGATCCGCTGGGGGCCGAGACCCACTATCACTATGACGAAGAAGGGTTGTTGGCCCTCGAAGTTGCTCCCGATGGAACTCAAACTGCCTATCAATATTGGGATGGCCGGGTTCGCAAGATAGTGCAGGGGGAGCGCGAATGGCGTTTCGATCACAACCTGCAAGGCGATCTGATTGCCAAGCGGGATCCTCTGGGGAGCGAAACCCGTTATGACTATACCCCCCAGGGCAAGCTCTGCGCTGTGGTTCACCCAGACGGGGGCCGCATCGAGCTGGTGTGGAACCGCCTAGGACAGTTGATCGAAGAGAAAGGGGCCGATGGCGGGATAAACCGCTGGCGTTATGACGAGCGGGGCCGCCAGATCGTGCGGCAAGACCCGCGTGGCGCAATCACACGCTATGAATGGGATGCGGCCGATCGTCTGAGTACCGTTCATTTGCCCGGAGGCGGCATTCGCCGCTATGAGTACAACGCCTATGGCAAGGTAACGGCGCAGTGGGACGAGCAGGGACGTGAGACACGTTTTGAATATCATCCCGGTCTGCATCTGGTGAGTCGGCGCATCAACCCAGATGGCAGCGAGCTCAAATACCGCTATGACAACGCCAAGCTCTTCCTCAGCGAGATTGAGAACGAGCATGGTGAACAGCATCGCATCCACTACCATCCCAACGGGCTGGTGGCACGGGAAACCGGTTTTGATGGGCGCACCACAGCCTACCGTTATGACCTCAACGGACGTCTGAGCGAAAAGGTGGAGTTCGGCAAGCAGGAGACCGAACTGGTCACTCGCTATGAGCGCGACCCCATGGGGCGCTTGTTGACAAAATCCCTGCCAGATGGCCGCGAAATTGCCTTTGAGTACGACGCTCACGGTCAGCTCATCCGGGTCGATGATGGTGCCTGGCCCCTGGCATTTAACTACGATAGCGCCGGCCATCTGCTGGCGGAGCATCAGGGGTGGGCCTCAAGCCATTTCCAATACGATGCCATGGGGCGGCTGTCACATTGGCAGCTGCCCGACGGCAACCAGCTTGGCTATCACTATCAGCACGGAGCGCTTGGCGGAATTGATCTCAACGGTGCCGAGCTCACGCGCCACCAAGTGGTGGGTGGGCTTGAGCTGCGCAGGCAGCAAGGGGCGCTTACCCAGCAGTACGAATATGACGAGCAGGGGCGCCTGACGGCATTGCGTCTGCAGCGGGGCAAACAGGTCTCCCGTGAGCGGCGTTACGGTTATGACAGAACGGGCAACCTGCTACGCATTGATGACAGCGTGCAGGGAGAGGTGCACTACCGCTACGATCCGCTGGACCGCTTGCTGGAAGTGCGGGGCGAGCTGACCGAGCGCTTCCTGCATGACCCTGCCGGCAACCTCCTGGGTGAAAGCTCGGGTGGTCAGTTCGATGGGGCCCGTACCCAGGGGAACCGTCTGCTGTTGAGTGGCGATCGTCACTTCGAGTACGACGAATTTGGCCGATTGGCAGTAGAGCGGCGCGGCAAGGGCCAGCAACTGGTGACCCGCTATCACTACGACTGTCAGCATCAGATGGTGAGGGCCGAGCTGCCCGATGGCAGCAACGCCTGTTATGACTACGATGCCTTTGGTCGTCGCATTCGCAAAACGGTGAGCGGAGCAAAAGGCGGGCAGGTCACCGAATTCTTGTGGCAGGCCAACAACCTGATTGCCGAGAGCAGTTATCAGCTCGGTGATGATCAGCGTCGTACTGACGAGCAGTACCGCAGTTTTATCTATGAACCAGGCAGTTTCAAACCCCTGGCGCAACTGGAAGGGGAAGGGCAGAAGGCCGAGATATTCCATTACCAGCTTGACCATCTTGGCACACCATTGACACTGACCCGCACAAGTGGGGCCACCGCCTGGCAGGTGCGCTATCGAGCCTATGGCAATGTCTGGCGCGAAGAGGTTGCCGAGGTGGCAACACCTTTGCGTTTCCAGGGGCAGTATTTTGACGCCGAGACGGGGCTTCACTACAACCGCCACCGTTACTACCAGCCCGGTACGGGTAGATTTATCACCCCCGACCCGATAGGCTTGGCCGGTGGCCTTAACAATTATCAGTATGCTCCGAACCCGACTGGCTGGGTGGATCCACTGGGGTTAAGTAATGTGCCGGGACAGTGTCCTGATGCGTTGCCTTCAAGGCGTGAGAGTTTCCGTGCTGCAAAAGAAGCAGCAGGCATCCCACGTTCAGCTCAATATAAAACACATAAATATGTTTATGATAAAGAATATGAGAATCGAACTGTCTATGAGTTTGATGTTCATGGAAGCAAAAAATATATCGTGCTTCATGATGATGACAAGTTTGGTCGAGGCCCTCACTTTCATGGCGCTGATGATAGTAAAGGTTCTCCCATGCTTCCCGGCAAGTACAAACAGTACCCAGGGCATTTTCCTGAAATAAAATTTGGTTTCAGAAAAGGGAAGGTAAAGAAATGAACTCTAGACTTAAGCTCTATATGAAGCAGAAAAATACATCGATGTTTTTTGAGGGGCTTAACTGTAAATATCGCTTTATTGAACAATCCCCTGATTCAGAGTTTTATAAGAAGGTTTTTTCTCGAGCTAATGTCATCAATGAGTATCATGATTCTGATGCTGCAATAACTGCCTTGATTCGCCACTTCATCCATATTTCTAAAGGGGAGGGAGGCGCATGGTTGCTTATCTTTAACTCTAAAGA
The DNA here is from genome assembly GCF_013085525.1 of Aeromonas sp. 1805. NCBI lineage: Bacteria > Pseudomonadati > Pseudomonadota > Gammaproteobacteria > Aeromonadales > Aeromonadaceae > Aeromonas > Aeromonas sp. 1805. The sequence continues at coordinate 3,526,533 of NZ_CP038515.1, forward strand.
TGTGAATATAGATGTTGAGGTTCAGCTAAGCTCTGACGGGGGAGTTTTAGAGAGAATTATAAAACAGTCTGTAACATCAAATGGATTTCTTGATGACTTTGTTATGATAAATAAAGATGGGAACGTTATCTTTATTTCTAAAGATGAATACAGTTATTCTGTTGGTGAAGACCAGTCATCTTTTTATATGAGTATTTATTCATCACTTGTATGTTGAAAAATTCCACGCTGGAGTTTTTTCTTTGATGAGGGTTCGGTTTCATATAAGAACAAAGGAAGATATGAGGTGTATTGCCAAAACACAAAAATTGAATTTAAACCTTCAGTATCTGACTTCATCGGTAATTTAGATATCTATGATCGTGAAGAGACGCTAGGCGTGTATTTTAATAAGTCTGCTCCAAACAATAGGGGTGATGTTTGTAACTTATTGAAAAAATGTTTTTCCATGATCCTAGTACCAGTGGGTTATCAATTTCACATAAAGAGTTTCTTGTGGAGTTGCTGATAAGCGCACTGAGAGATCCTGGGTTTGATTTTTGCAAACCTTTTGATACTGATGATGGGAATGGCGATACACTTCCATTAAGTTATGAAATAAAAACCAATGGTTTTTGAAAAAATGTGTCGCATTGCCATGTGTGAATAGCATGAGGTCAGTGTAAATATGTTTTAATTTCAAAAAACAAATACACCTTTAATTCAATGTTTCTCATTGTTATTCGTTGATTTTTATTACAAGGTAGTGACAGGGAATATGTTTTTAAAATTAATGTCAGTGACTGGTATTCTGTTATTGTCCTGGACAATTTCAGGATGCTCGGTAAATATGTCAACTCAGAATGAGCAGCAGTTGTTGCAAGCCGCCCAGCAAGGCCAGGGCAATGCGCAATATGAGCTAGCCAAGCGTCTGGCGACCAAGCCGGATTATCCCGAGGCGATGCGCTGGATGAAGCAGGCCGCCGATCAAGTCGGTCCGCTGGCGGCAGATGCCGATATTAGGGGCAAGGCTGCACTACAGGTGGGAAGTTGGTATCAGGCGGGGTTGGGAGAACCTAAAAATCCTGTACTGGCCAAGCAGTGGTGGCAGCGCTCCGCCAAGTTGGGCAATTCGGAGGCCAGCTATCAACTGAGTCAGGACTGCCGGCAACGGCACAAGGGCAAGCTGGCCAGTGAGTGCCTTGACTGGCTCGAACAGGCGGCCAAGCGCGATCATGCGAATGCCCAGTTGGCTCTGGGGCAGTGGTATGCAGGTCAGGCGGGGGCTGATGCAGATGCCGTAAAATGGTTGGAGAAAGCCGCCGAACAAGGTAATCGTGATGCCCAATTCCAGCTTGGCACTCGCTATGAACAAGGGAAAGGGGTGAGCAGGCGCCCCGATCTTGCCCTGCGCTGGTATGAGAAAGCTGCTGCCCAGCAACAGCCGGATGCCTTGTTGGTGCTGGCGCGCAAGGCGCCATCTGAAGAGGCATTCGGCCTCTATCAGCGAGCTGCCAATGCGGGGGCTGTATCGGCCCAGTTGTGGTTGGGACAAGCCTATCTGGTCGGTGATCTGGTTGCCCAGGATCTTGCGCTTGGCCGTTATTGGTTGGAGCTGGCAGCAGGCAGTGGTTCCCATGAGGCCGAATATCAATTGAGCCTGCAACAGCGCGATAGCGCCGCGCGAGAACATTGGTTGACACGTGCCGCAGAAGGGGGATTCAGCGAAGCTCAGCTGGCATTGGCGCAATGGCAGCAAGAGCAAGGGGATCTCGTCACAGCGCGCCAGTATTTTGCTTTGGCAGCAGCACAGGGCAACGTCGATGCTCATTATGCCTATGGCGAGATGCTACGGCTGGGATTGGGCGGCAAGGAAGACTACCCGCAGGCGCTTAAACAGTATCGACTGGCCGCCAATGCCCTGCACCGATCAGCCCAATACCGCATGGGCATGATGCGAGAGCAGGGGTTGGGAGCTCCACGCAATAGACTGCATGCTTATGCGTGGTATCTGCTTGCTGCCACGGATGGAAATAGTGAGGCTTCTGAAGCACGTGATGAGCTTGAAAAAGGTATGACTGAAAAAGAGAAGAGCGCAGGGCAAAAACTTGCTCAGCATTGGTTTGTAGCGCTTTCCCAAGGGAAGAAATTGAACAGTTAGTAATTTTTTTGTCAACAGCGATGAGCTTACAATCTACCTGAACTGTCGATGACTCAGAGTGATTGATATAAGCAGGCTCACCTTAGCGACATCATCGTGCATATTATGTCCTTTAGTCCCTTCATTGTTTTGCATGGTGAAGGGATTTTTTGTTCTTGAATTGTCATTTTTTGTTACATATTTTTGTCTGGTCGCGACCGTCTTTGTCGCACTGCCTCATGGTGAGATGCATGAATCACTAACATTCAAATTTATTGACTCTGGAATCTATTTTTATGAGAGTGAGGCCTATTTTCAATAATCAAATGCAACTGTCTCAATTTGATTGTAACTGTCTGTTTTTGCTTTGTTTTTGTATTTTAAGGTCTCTTCTTTGATAAATAATCAATTGACTATCGGTGCTACACACATATACCATGCGGCGCAAATGGCTCTTAGGCCAATATGACCTCTAACAAAGAGTAGAGGCAAAATCGGATTGTATAGATAACAAGATGCATACTGCGTTTTTGGTTATTAGAGCTTTTGCTTTGGTATATCGGAGACGCATCGTCAGCTGATGAACTTCTCACTGAATCCATCGGTGGTTCAGTCAACTGTCATTTTTGACAGTTGTTGGTAAGGGCGTTGGCTATAAGCTTTAGGGTCTTGGTTGACCCTTAACTTGGTATTTAGAGCATGGGAAAAGGAATTGACGGCGGCACTGTTGCGCCCAAAGAACGTATCAACATCAAATATGTACCGGCAACCGGTGGTCAGCAAGCGGAAATAGAGCTTCCGTTGACCATGATGGTGGTCGGCAATATGAAGGGCCGTACTGAAGACACTCCGATCGAGGAGCGTCAGACCGTCTCCATCGACAAGAATAATTTCTCGTCCGTTATGAAAGAATCCGCGCTGGAACTGAAGTTTTCCGTTCCCAATCGTCTGGAAGAAAACAGCCAAGATGAGCTGCCGGTTTCGATCAAGATCCAGTCTCTGGAAGACTTCACCCCTGACAGCGTGGCACAGCAAGTGCCCGAGCTGCGCAAGCTGCTGGAACTGCGTGAGGCTTTGGTTGCCCTGAAGGGGCCACTGGGCAATATCCCTGCCTTCCGCAATCGTTTGCAAGATCTGCTGTCCAGTGATGACGCTCGTGAGCAGCTGCTCAAGGAGCTGGATTTGATTAAGCCTGCCGAGTGATCGCCGGGTTGGATTGACTGAACGAGAAAGGAATAAACATGTCTTTGGTCGAAGAACAGGTTCAAGCGGGGGCGAGTGCCGCCTCCTCGTCCTTGCTGGACGAAATCATGGCGCAGGCTCGTATTACCCCGGTGGATGAAGGTTACAGCGTTGCCAAGCAGGGCGTTGCAGCCCTGATCGCCAACATTCTGGACAGCGGTACCACCAGCGAGCCAGTCAACAAGGCGCTGGTGGACAGCATGATTGTTGAGCTCGACAAGAAGCTCAGCAAGCAGATGGACGTCATCCTGCACGCCAAGGATCTGCAGGAGATGGAGTCCTCCTGGCGCTCCCTCAAACTCTTGGTGGATCGCACCGATTTTCGCGAGAACATCAAGATCCAGGTGCTGCATGCCACCAAGGAAGAGCTGCTGGAAGATTTTGAGTTCTCGCCCGAAATCACCCAATCAGGTCTTTACAAGCATGTCTACTCGACTGGCTACGGTCAGTTCGGTGGCCAGCCCGTCGGCGCCGTGATCGGTGATTACGCTTTTACTCACAGCTCACCCGACATCAAGCTGATGCAGTATGTCAGTGCCGTCGGTGCCATGGCCCACGCCCCCTTCATCTCCTCTGTCGCCCCTGCCTTCTTCGGCGTCGACAGCTTTACCGATCTGCCTTCCATCAAGGATCTGAAATCGGTATTCGAAGGGCCGGCCTACACCAAGTGGCGTTCCCTGCGTGAATCGGAAGATGCCCGTTATCTGGGCCTGACTGCACCGCGCTTCCTGGCGCGTCTGCCCTACGACCCGACCGAAAACCCCATCAAGGGTTTCAACTATCAGGAAGACATCAGCTCGGATCATGACCACTATCTGTGGGGCAACACCGCCTACCTGATGGGTACTTCCCTGACCGACAGTTTCGCCAAGTATCGCTGGTGCCCGAACATCATAGGCCCGCAAAGCGGCGGCGCCATCCACGATCTGCCGGTGCACGTCTACGAGGCCATGGGTCAGCTGCAGGCGAAGATCCCGACCGAGGTGCTGATCACCGACCGTCGCGAATACGAGCTGTCGGAAGAGGGTTTCATCACCCTGACCATGCGCAAGGACAGCGACAACGCCGCCTTCTTCTCCGCCAACTCGGTACAAAAACCCAAGGTGTTCCCGAACACCAAGGAAGGCAAAGAAGCGGAAACCAACTACAAGCTGGGTACCCAGCTGCCCTACATGTTCATCATCAACCGCCTGGCGCACTACATCAAAGTGCTGCAGCGCGAGCAGATCGGTTCCTGGAAGGAGCGTCAGGATCTGGAACGCGAGCTGAATGGCTGGATCAAGCAGTACGTTGCCGATCAGGAGAACCCGCCGGCAGACGTACGTAGCCGTCGTCCGCTGCGCGCTGCGCAGATCAAGGTGCTGGATGTGGAAGGGGAGCCGGGCTGGTACCAGGTCGCCATGGCCGTGCGCCCGCACTTCAAGTACATGGGGGCGAGCTTCGAGCTCTCTCTGGTAGGTCGACTGGACAAGGAATAAGGCCCGATGCCGCATCTCTCTTCCTGGGATAGAGGAAATGCGGCCAGCCTGTTTGATCGCATCCGGGGGGAGGGGCTTGGCTCTTCCCCTCGTTCGGAAGTGGATGAACTGGTCGACTCTGTCAAACGGCAGCTCGACCAGATCCTCAACACCCGTCCCGGCAATTGCCGCAGTGCACCCGATCTGGGAGTCATTGATCTCAATGACGCCACTCAGGGCAGTGCGGATATCAAGGGGCGGATCCGGGAGGCGATCCGGCAATGCATCCGTCGTTATGAACCACGGATCATCCATGTGGATGTTCGTTCACCCGACTATCAGGCGAGTCCGCTTGAGATGTCGTTTCAGGTGACGGCCCACGTGCGGCTGGAGCATATCGAGCAAGTTACCTCGTTCAACGTCCATATGGACAGTCACCGTCACTACCGCATGGTCTGATCAATGTCGCTGGAACATTACTTCAGGGATGAACTGGCATTTTTGCGCCTGCAAGGGCGCGAATTTGCCGACGCCTATCCCGAGCTCACCCGCTTTCTGTCGGAGCAGAATACCGATCCGGACGTGGAGCGCCTGCTGGAGGGGTTCGCCTTCCTCACGGGCAACCTGCGCGCCAAGATTGAGGATGAGTTTCCCGAGCTGACCCACGGTCTGCTCAACATGCTCTGGCCCAACTACCTGCGTCCCGTGCCCAGCATGACCATCATGCAGTTTTCGGTCATTCCGGGGGCCATCGCCCAGCCGGCGCTGGTCAGGCAAGGCTGCCAGCTCGACAGTCTGCCCCTGGACGAGGTGACCTGTCATTTCCAGACCTGTCACGATACCTGGGTCTATCCAGCCGATATCCGTCATATTGCAGCCCAGAGCGGCAACGATCTCTCCACCATTTCGCTGGATATCGCCCTGCATGCCCCTCTGCCGCTCAGCGAGCTGCAGCTGGACAAGCTGCGCTTCTTCCTCGGTGGCGACAGCTACACCGCCTATGAGCTCTACTTCTGGCTCTCCAACCAGCTCTCCCATATCGAGCTGGAGATCGACGGCAAGCGCTTTCGCCAGGAGGCCAAGGCCCTCAAGTCGGTCGGCTTCGAGCGCGATGACGCGCTCTTGCCCTATCCGAACAACGTCTATTCTGGCTACCGGATCCTGCAGGAGTACTTCTGCTTCCCGGAAAGCTTCCTCTTCTTCGAACTCTCTGGTGGCGAGTGGCCCAAACAGCCGTTGCCGGTGAGCGAATTCAAGGTGCACTTCTGCTTCGACCGACCGCTGCCGGCGGAGCTCAAGATCCGTCCCGACTCCTTCATGCTCAACTGCGTGCCGGCCATCAACCTGTTCCAGCACGACAGCGAGCCGGTCAACCTCAATGGCCGTCAGGCGGAGTATCCCCTCAAGGCGAGCTATCGCCATGCCGACAGCTTCGAGATCTTCTCGGTGGACCAGGTGGAAGGCTGGGTCGAGGGTAACCTCGGCCGCTCCCGCGGTACGCCGCGAATCTATCAGCCATTCGAGAGCTTCCAGCACCAAATTGAGCGGGCCAAACAGCGGCTGGCGCTCTACTATCGGGTGCGGGTCAAGGAGGCAGTGAGCGGGGATGGTTTCGAGCACAGCCTCTCGTTCGTGCGCGGGGATGAAACCACCACGGTCGAACTGGACGAATCCATCTCGGTGACGCTCACCTGCACCAACCGCTCCCGCGCCGCCCGCCTCAAGGTGGGCAGCGTCTGCGTACCGACCGGCAGCTCGCCCTCGTTTGCCACCTTCCGCAACCTGATCCGGCCGACCCGGCCGCTGCGCCCGGCGCTGGACGGCAGTCTGCACTGGACGCTGATCTCCAACCTGTCGCTCAACTATGTCTCCCTGCTGCGCCGCGATGCACTGGTGCAGGTGCTGCGCACCTACGATTTTCCGGCGCTGCACGACAAGCAGGCGGAGCAGGCCTCGCGCAAGCGGCTGGCGGGGATCGAGGAGATCGAGACCAAGCCAGTGGATCGGCTGGTGCGCGGCATGCCGGTGCGGGGGCTCAAGTCGGTGCTCTCCATCCGCCAGTCCGCCTTTGGCAGCGAAGGGGAGCTCTATCTGTTCAGTACCGTGCTGGCCCACTTCTTCTCGCTCTATGCCAGCGTCAACGCCTTCCACCTGCTTGAGGTGGTCAATCTCGACAACAAGGAGCGCTACCAATGGCCAGTCCAGATCGGTCAGCACTCCCTGATGTGAGCGCCGCCCGGGAGGCGCCCCGTTTCAACTTCTTCCAGCTGGTTGAGCTGCTCAACCGGCTCGATGGCGCCGATCAGGAGCGGGGGCTCGACTACCTGCCGGGTGACGAGAACATCCGCTTCAAGGCGACCGCTTCCTTGGGGTTCCCCACCAGCGACGTGCTGCAGATTGGCCGGGACCAGCATGGCCGCCACGAGCTGGAGGTGGCCTTCCTCGGCCTGCACGGCAGTCAGTCGCCGATGCCCGGCTATTACCTCGATTCGCTGGCGTGGGAGTACGCCCAGGGGGAGCAGAAGCTCGGCCTGTTTCTGGACTTCTTCCACCACCGTCTGCTGACCCTGCTGCACCGGATCTGGCGCAAGTATCGCTACCACGTGCGGTTTCAGGACAACGGCGAGGATGGCTTCTCCCGCCTGATGTTCGCCCTAGTGGGGCTTGGCAACGAGGCGGTCTGCCAGAGCCTGCCGGTCAACCGGGCCAAGATGCTCTCCTATGCGGGCATGCTGGCCAGCCCCAGCCGCTCCCCCGAGGTGGTGGCCGGTCTGGTGGCTCACTGCTTCGATCTGGCCGATGTGCAGGTGAGCGCCTGGCAGTGGCGCAAGGTGCCTATTCATCAGGATCAGCAAAACCGCCTCGGTGGCGCCTGCGCCACCTTGGGGAGTGATTTTGTCATCGGTGACAAGGTGAACGACTGTGCCGGCAAGTTCTTGTTGAAGATCAACAACCTGAGCTTTGGTCAGTTTCTCGGCTTTCTGCCGAACGGGGAGCACTTTCACGCCCTGGTGACCTTTGTCTCCTTCATCCTGCGTGATCAGCTGGCCTGGGATCTGCGCCTGGGGTTCGGCCAGGAGCAGGCGAGGGGACTGAGGCTGGGGGAAGAGCAAAGTGCCCGTCTGGGGTGGAGTACCTTTCTCGGCCAGCCGCCGAGTGATCCGTTCGTGACCATCTGCGTGCAGGAATAAGTGCAGACATCAGCAGCGCAGAAAATTTAACTACAGGAATCAGTGCAGGAGTAACTGTGGACGATTTTAACCAGCAACTTTCCCTGGTGGTGCTCAACAGCGAACAGCTCGACGGCAGCCAGCAGGTGCAGTACCGCTTCGACGAGATGGGGGGGACCTTGGGGGCCTCCGAACAGGATGACTGGCAACTGCGCGACAGGCTGGGGGCGGTCATGCCCGCCCACGCCCGCATCGAGCTCAACGACGGTCGCTTCTGCCTGTGCGATCTGAGCGGCCAGACCTATATCAACGGGGCCACTTCGCCCATCGGGCGGGCCCGAAAGGTGCATCTGGAGCAGGGGGACGAGCTCGTGGTCGGCCCGTTCCGGCTGCGCGCCTATCTGGGGGCCATCACCCCCGAGCAGAGCCTGCAACAGGTGCTGGGGAACCGCCCCACCGAGCAGCTCGACGAGTGGCTGACCAGCGATGAACCGGTCGTGCCCGCAGACGATCCGTGCACCCTGGCGGCCGATCCCTTGCTGGCATTGCAGCAGGAGCGCAGGGCGCCCAATCCGTTGATGGATGGCCCGCTGGCGGACGGTCGCCTGCAGGCTTCACTGCGTTCACAACCGGATGTGGACGTCCCCCCTCTTGCCCCTTTTTCTGCTGTCGAGAACACCATGAACCAAGAATTTCTGGATATGCCCGCCATCGAGAACCATCCCGATTATCAGCTGTCGCTGGACGGCGTCGATCACGTGGCCCTGACCCCGCTGATGCGCGGCCTGGGTCAACCTTTGCAACTGCAGGACACCCAGCAGGCCCACGACATGCTCGAAGAGATGGGCAAGACGGTGCGGGCCATGGTGGAGGGGCTGCTGCAGCTGCAAAACGAGCAGGCGGCGCTGGCGGACAAGCACCTGCGTCCCATCGAGGACAACCCGCTGCGTCTGGGCCTTGATTATGACGAGACCCTGGCGGTGCTGTTTGCCGAGCAGAAGAGCCCGGTCCACCTGAGCGCACCGGCGGCGGTGGCCGAGAGCCTGCACAATGTGCGGATCCACCACGTGGCGAACCAGCAGGCCATCGGTGCGGCGCTCGACAGCATCTTGCAGGCGTTTTCGCCGCAGGCCCTGCTGGGGCGCTTCGAGCAATACCGTCGCAGCGGTGCACCGGGCACGGCCGACGAAGGCTGGGCCTGGGACATGTATCAGCACTACTACCGGGAGCTCACCTCCGCCCGTCAGCAGGGGTTCGACAAGCTGTTCCACCAGGTGTATGCCCAGGCCTATGACCAGGCCGTGCGTCAGCAACAGGGACTGATTTGATGATACGTGCGCTGATGCTGGGCGCCGCGCTGCTGGCCCTGGCAGGTTGTACCACCATGGGCAAGATGGCCGACGTGGCCATGAACCCGGATATCCAGGTGGGCAGCAATGACAGTCAACCGACGACCCTGGGGCTGAGCCTGCTGGCGGAGCCTGACGTCAACCCCAACGAGAGCGGGGAGGCGGCGCCCATCGAGTTTCAGGTGGTGCTGCTGGCGGAGGATTCCAAGCTGCTCGCCACCGACTACGACCAGGTGACCGAGGACGTGGAGAAGGCCCTTGGCAAGAACTACCTGGATCATCAGGACTACACCCTGCTGCCGGGCCAGTTCAAATACCTGCCCCCCATCAAGCTCGACGAGAAGACCCGCTACATCGGGGTGATCGCACGCTACGCCGACCCCGACAGCGCCGAGTGGCGCAAGGTCATCAAGATCAAGAGCAAGGGAACGGCTTATCAAATTCTGGTGCACCTGCGCCTGGATGAAGTGGAACTGCAAAAAGAAGAAGAATAACCATGTCGAGTCGAAATCGGGTTATCTGGCGTGAGGGGTTGTTCATCAAGCCCCAGCACTTCCAGCAACAACAAAGACATTCGGATTACGCGCTGCACGCTCGCCTGAGCGCGCTGTCCGATTATTTCTATGGCTTGCAGTCGCTCGCCATCAACGAGGATTACCTGGGCTTTGGCCGCATCGCCCTGGTGGGGGCCACCGGCATCCTGCCGGACGGTACCGTGTTCAACATCCCCAATGACGATGTACTGCCGACCCCGCTGGAAGTCACCGACGCCTCGGTGGCCAACCAGAAGGTCTATCTGGCGCTGCCGCTCTCGGTGAGCGGTGTCAACGAGGTCAATCAGGGCGGCCAGGTGGCCACCCGGTTGCAGGCCCATCGCCACGACGTGCGCGATCTGCACAGCGAAGGGGGGGACGTGGTCTCCCTCGAAGTGGGGAGGGTCAGCCTGCGGCTGATGCTGGAGCGGGAAGATCGCAGCGCCTACGCCTCTTTGGCCATCGCCCGCATTCTGGACAAGCGTCCGGACGGTGGTCTGGTGCTGGATCCCAACTTCATGCCCTGCAGCATCAGCGTCTCCGCCATCCCGACCCTCAAGCGTTTCCTCGGCGAGTCGGCCGGGTTGGTCGCCGAGCGGGCTCGCAGCCTCTCCCAGCGCATCGCCGCGCCGGGTCAGCAGGGGGTGGCCGATGTGGCCGAGTTCATGATGCTGCAACTGCTCAACCGGGCCCAGCCCCAGCTCTCCCATCTGGCGCGCCTTGGCACCCTGCACCCCGAGCGGCTGCACGAGGCGCTGGTGCAGCTGTGCGGCGAGCTGATGACCTTTACCGACGAGTCCCGCCTGCCACCCGAGTTCCCCGCCTATCGCCACGACGATCAGCAGGTGAGCTTCGAGCCGGTGATGCTGGCCCTGCGCCAGGCGCTCAGCACCGTGCTGTCGCCGCGCGCCGTCTCCATCCAGCTGCGCAAGCACCAGTACGGCATCATGGTGGCCATGGTCAACGAGAGCGAGCTGATGACCAGCGCCGACTTCGTGCTGGCGGTGCGTGCCCGCATGCCGCAGGAGCAGCTGCGCAAACAGCTGCTGCAGCAGACCAAGGTGGCCTCCAGCGACAAGATCCGCGAGCTCATCAGCCTGCAACTGCCCGGCATTCCGCTGCTGCCGCTGCCGGTGGCGCCGCGCCAGCTGCCCTATCACGCCGGTTACAGCTACTTCCAGCTCGACCGGCAGAGCCCGGCCTGGCAGATGCTGGCGGTGGGCAACACCCTTGCCTTCCACATCGCCGGCGACTTCCCCGAGCTCGACATGCAGCTCTGGGCCATTCGCAGCCAGTGATCGCACCAAGGAATAAGCAGAGATGACCACGGACATTATCAAGAACGAGCAACTCAGCGACCTGCTGTTCGATCATGCCGAGCAGCTGGACATGGATTCGGATTACTGGTTCCGCCTGCGCGGCCAGAGCATCAACCCGATGATAGATGCGGTGACCCCCTTGCTGGGGCTGGTGCAGCGGGTACGCCTGCTGTCGCGCTACGACCGGGTGCCCGAGCTCTACCAGCGGGTGGTGACCGAGATCCAGGCCATCGAACAGGAGCTGATGGCCCAGGGCTACGAGAACGGGGTGGTGCTGTCGTTTCGCTACATCCTCTGCACCTTCATCGACGAGGCCGTGATGGGCCGTGACTGGGGCAGTCAGAGCGAATGGTCCGAGCACTCCCTGCTGACCCGCTTTCACAACGAGACCTGGGGCGGCGAGAAGGTGTTCGTGCTGCTGGCCCGCCTGCAGGAAGACCCGGTGCGTTATCGCGACATTCTGGAGTTCATCTACCTCTGTCTGTGCCTCGGTTTCGAGGGGCGTTACAAGGTGATGAGCAAGGGACAAGGCGAGTTCGAGCGCATCGTGCGCCAGCTGCACAAGCAGTTGGCCCCCGAGGCCGGCGGCGAGGCGCCCAGCGTGTTTCACCTCGATCTGGGGCAGCAGGCCTCCCGCTATCAGCTGCGCAAGCAGGTCTCCCTGCGCAGCCTGTTCATGGGTGGCGCGCTGATCCTGGCTCTGATCTTTGGCCTCTATCACCACCAACTCAATAACCAGACCCAGGACGTGCTGCGTCAACTGGGCGAATTATTAAAATAAATACTAAGGAGAGCACGCCTTGATTCGTATAGAGCTACCGGTACTGGTGGAAAGACTCAACCCCATCTGCCGTCACATGCTGGAAGAGGCTGCGGCCCTCTGCGTCAATCACCAGGGAGCCGAGATCCGCATCGAGCATTTGCTGCTCAAGATGCTGGAAACCCCGCTGAGCGACGTGCGCCAGATCCTGAAGGTGGCCGAAGTGGAGGTGGAAGAGCTCAAGACCCTGCTGCAACCGTCCGCTGCCGACAGCAGCTATGGCCAGGGTTACCCCTCCTTCTCGCCCATGCTGGTGGAGTGGCTGCAAGACAGCTGGCTGCTCGCCTCCGCCGAGCTGCAACATGCCCAGCTGCGCAGCGGCGTCATGCTGCTGGTGCTGCTGATGACCCCCCAGCGCTACCTGCCGGGCTCGGTGACTCGCCTGCTTGCCAAGGTCAATCGCGAGCTGCTGCGTCAGCAGTTTGACGAGTGGGTCAAGGAGTCCGCCGAGACGCAGGTCACCACAACCTCCGGTGGCAAGACGGCCCAGGCAGCCCTGCCGGCCGATGCCAGCTTGCTGGCCCGCTTTACCGTCAACGTGACCGAACAGGCCCGCCAGGGCAGCCTGGATCCCGTGCTCTGCCGGGATCACGAGATCGACCTGATGATCGACATCCTCTCCCGTCGTCGCAAGAACAACCCCATCGTGGTGGGTGAGGCCGGGGTCGGCAAGAGCGCCCTCATCGAGGGGCTGGCCCTGCGCATGGTGGCGGGTCAGGTGCCCGAGAAGCTGCGCGGGGTCGAACTGATGACGCTGGATCTGGGTGCCATGCAGGCCGGCGCCTCGGTCAAGGGGGAGTTCGAGAAGCGCTTCAAGGGGGTGATGCAGGAGGTCAAGGACGCCGTGCAGCCGGTCATCCTGTTCATCGACGAGGCGCACACCCTGATAGGGGCCGGCAACCAGGCCGGCGGGCTGGATGTTTCCAACCTCATCAAGCCGGCGCTGGCCCGGGGTGAGCTGCGTACCATCGCCGCCACCACCTGGGGTGAGTACAAGAAATACGTGGAAAAAGACGCGGCCCTGTCGCGCCGCTTCCAGCTGGTGAAAGTCGGTGAACCCGATGCCGACGAGGCCACCGTGATCCTGCGCGGCCTGCGCAGCATCTACGAGAAGGCCCACGGGGTGCTGATCGACGAGGAGGCGTTGCAAGCCGCTGCCCAGCTCTCCGCCCGTTACATCTCCGGCCGCCAGCTGCCGGACAAGGCTATCGACGTGCTTGATACCGCCTGTGCTCGGGTGGCCATCAACCTCACCACGCCGCCGCGCGCGGTCAGCCACCTGCAAAACGCGCTGCGCCAGCGCGAGCTGGAGATCCGCCAGCTGGAGCGCCAGAGCCTGATTGGTCTTGGTGACAACGCAGAACGCCTGGCCGAGTTGCAGGGGGCCCAGCAGGCTTGCTGTGAAGAACTGACCGAGCAGGAGGCACGGTGGCAGCAACAGCAGGGGCTGGTGCACCAGATTGTCGAGTTGCGCGCCGCCCTGCTGGCCGATCAGCAGGATGAGCTGCTGGCCAGAGAGGCGTTGGATCTCGCCGATGCGCCGCTCGATCCGCAAGCCGCTGCCGAGCAGCTGGCCACCCTCGAGCGCGAGCTGGCCGAGCTGCAGCAAGGAGAAGTGCTGGTCTCCGCCCACGTCGACAAGACCCAGATTGCCGCCGTCATTGCCGAGTGGACCGGGGTGCCCCTCAATCGCATCTCCCAGGGGGAGCTGGACGTGGTGACCCGTCTGCCGGAGTACCTCGGCGAGCTTATCAAGGGGCAGGATGTGGCGGTGGCCCACCTGCACAAGCATCTGCTCACCGCACGCGCCGACCTGCGTCGTCCCGGCCGCCCGCTCGGCGCCTTCCTGCTGGTGGGGCCGAGCGGGGTCGGCAAGACCGAAACCGTGTTGCAGATTGCCGAGCTGATGTTCGGTGGTCGCCAGTATCTGACCACCATCAACATGTCCGAGTATCAGGAGAAGCACACCGTCTCCCGCCTGATCGGCTCGCCGCCCGGCTACGTCGGCTTCGGTGAGGGGGGCGTGCTGACCGAGGCCATTCGGCAGAAGCCTTACTCCGTGGTGCTGCTGGACGAGGTGGAGAAGGCCCATCCGGACGTGCTCAACCTCTTCTATCAGGCGTTCGACAAGGGCGAGCTGGCGGACGGGGAAGGGCGCATCATCGACTGCAAGAACGTGGTTTTCTTCCTCACCTCCAACCTCGGTTTCCAGACCATCGTCGATCATGCCGAGCAGCCCGATGTGCTGCTGGATGCCCTCTATCCGGAGCTCGCCGCCTTCTTCAAGCCGGCGCTGCTGGCGCGCATGGAGGTGATCCCCTATCTGCCGCTCGGTCACGATACCCTGGTGCAGATTGTGGGCGGCAAGCTCAACCGGCTGGTCAAGCTGCTCAAGGAGCGCTTCGGCGCCGAGGTGGTGCTGGACGACGAGGTGGCCGAGGAGATCCTGCTGCGGGCCAATCGCAGCGAGAACGGTGCCCGCATGCTCGAATCCGTCATCGACGGTGCCTTACTGCCGCCGGTCTCCCTGCAACTGCTGCAACGCCTCTCGGCCGGTGAACCCATCAAGCGCGTCCACTTTTCCGTGGCCGATCACCAGTTTGTGGCCGAGGTGGGGGCTTGAGTATGGAGCAAGCCCTCGCATTTGCCCTGGCCCTCACCGCCCAGCGCGATGAGCCGCACCTGTGCCACTGGTGGAGCTCGACCGTCCATGCCAGCTTCCAGCCCAGGGGGCTGCTGCTCGGCATGCTGGATGTGAGCGGCCGTCAGCTGGAGTGCCAAGGCTGGGTCAGGGGGAAGGAAGTGGCGCTGGGGCTGGCGGTGGACGATTTTTCCCACCCGCTTGCCTATGTGCTGCACAAGGCCCAGTCCCGTACCTGGGATTCCCTCTATGGCGGTGCCCGCATCGAGCACGCCGGTTTTCGCGCACTGCTGGCCAACCTTGGTCAGCAGTGCGGGCTGCACGCGTATCCGCTGCTGGACGGCAACGGCAAGCCGTTTGCCGTGCTGGCCCTGATGGATGAAGGGGAGGTGCTGCGGGCCTGGGCCGACGGCCCCGAGCTGGCCCAGCTCTCCCAGGTCTTTTGCAACCAGCTCACCCTCATTCGCGATCTCGGTCGCAGTCGGCGGGATCAGGGGGTACTGCGTGACTCCCTGCGTCAGATGAAGGGGGAGGGGGAGCGATTGCGCCAGCACGAGAAACTGCTCGGCGATCAGCTGGTCGGTCAGTCTGCGGTGATCCGCGGGCTGCGCGAGCAGATCAACCAGGCCGGCCAGCACAAGCTGACCGTGCTCATTCAGGGGGAGACCGGCAGCGGCAAGGAGGTGGTGGCACGGCTGGTACACCAGTGCTCCGATCGCGCCAACAAGCCGTTTGTCGCCATCAACTGCGCCGCCATCCCGGAGAACCTCATCGAGAGCGAGCTGTTCGGTTACCAGAAGGGGGCCTTCTCCGGCGCCCTTGCCAACAAGACCGGGCTGGTGGCCCAGGCCAACGGTGGCACCCTGTTTCTGGACGAGGTGGGGGACATGCCGGCTGCCATGCAGGCCAAGCTGCTGCGGGTGCTGGAAACCCGCAGTTACCGGCCGCTCGGGGCCGAGCAGGAGTCTCACTCCGATTTTCGCCTCATCGCCGCTACCCATCAGCCGCTCACCCGCCATGTGGAGGAGGGGCAGTTTCGGGCCGACCTCTACCACCGCCTCTGCCAGTGCCTGCTGCTGATCGCCCCCTTGCGCGAGCACATGGATGATGTGCCGCTGCTGTGCCAGCACTTCATGGCCCAGTTTGCCGCCCAGGATGGCAAGACCCTGGTGGGGCTGCAGCGCAAGTTCTTGAAACAGCTGCAGACCTATGACTTCCCCGGCAACGTGCGCGAGCTGCGCAACCTGCTGGAGGTGGCCTGCGCCCATACCCGTCACGGGGAGGAGGTGGGGCTGGAGGCGCTGCCGCCGGAGCTGCGCGAGCGGGTCTGCGTCGAGTTGCCCGGCACCATGGACGACTACAACCACATCCGCGATCTGCGCCGGGCCATGCAGCAGTATGAGGCTTCCGTCATCGAGGCGCGGCTGCGCCACTTCCAGGGCAATCGGATGCTGGTGGCCGAGAGCCTCAACATTCCCAAGCGCACCCTGGATCACAAGTGCCAGAAACTGGAGGTGAACTGATGAGCATCCTCGGCTTGTTGCCGCTGCTGCTGGCCACCAGTGCGGCCGAGGTCCCGCTGGACATGGCGCGCTGGCAGGCCTGCCGGCAGGAACCCTCGCCGCTGGTGCGGCTCGCCTGCTACGACGCCATCGGCAGTGGCGCGGCCAGTGCCGCCGAGGGGGCCGCCCCCAAGTCGGCGGCCTGGCAGGCCATCTGGGCCCAGGAGCAGGCCCGCACGCCAGAGAGCGCGCCTTTCTTACTGCAGAGCGACGCTGGCAGTGGCAGTGAAACCCTGACCCGCCCGGCACTGCGCGGGGCGACCCTGGCCATCGGCTGTGTCGACAGCATCACCCATATCCGGTTGCGGCTGGACAGCCCCTGGAGCGGCGAGAAAGTGCAGGTCGAGCTGGATGGTCAACCGAGTGCCGGCTCCCAGAGCTGGTTTATCCGGGATCAGGGGCTGTTGCTGGAATATGGCCGCGGTCTGCCCGCCATCGAGGAGCTCAAGCGCTGGCAGGGCCATCGCGAGCTGCAGGTGCGGGCCGACAACGGCGCCCTCTTGCGGGTCGACTTGAGCGGCCTGAAAGAGGCGCTGGCACCGCTGCGTCAGCAGTGCCGCTGGTAGGAGGGGCGATGAGCTATCAACACCCCTGGTGTGCACGCCTGCTCACCAGCCTGCCGGATGAACAGATCAGAGGTGCCGTGCTGGCCGACGAGCCGCGCTGGGACTATGTGGAAACCGAGCTGGTCAAGCTGGGATCCCTCGCTCACAGCCAGGTCGATCTCAATGCGGTGGCCGAGGCCTGCCTCGGCTTGCTGGAGAGCCGCACCAAGGACATGCGGGTGCTGGCCCAGCTGCTGCGCTGTCTGCAGCACCCGGCCAAGGCGACCCCGCTGGGGGCGGCGATCAGTCTGCTGGAGGCCTGGATCCAGGCTTACTGGCTGCTGGCCTGGCCCGGCAATGCCAGCCAGAAGCAGCGACTGATGGTGCAGATCGTCAAGCGCTTCGAAGGGGCCCTGCCGCGTATTTGCGAGAGCGCCTCGGCAGCCGAGCTGGCCCAGTTGCTGGCCCAGGCTGAGCAGCTGGAGCGGGTCTGGCTGGCGCAGTGTCCCGACAAGGGGGAGCTGATCGACCCGTTGGTGATGGGGCTGAAACGGGCCCAGCGCCAGCAGGTGGCACAGGCGCAGGCTGATGCTGCTGGGCAGCCGCAAAGCAGCGGCGCGGCGGCAGCGGGCTCCCCGGCCTCGGTGGCGTCGACCGCCAGCGGTGCCGGCGCCATGGTGCTCAGCGGCGGTGGCGGCAGTGCCGCCGTCGACGTCGACAGTTCCAACGATCGCGCCTGGCGCCAGACCCAGCTCAAGGTGGCTGAGCTCCTGATCGAGCGTCAGCCCGATGCCGCGGTGGGCTATCGGCTGCGCCGTCACGCTGTCTGGGCCGGGATCACGGCGGTCCCCATGAGCGGGGCGGGCAATAAAACCCCGCTGGCGCCCATGTCGGCGGACATGGTGGACGAGTACCGCGCCGCCATGAACGCCCCCGATCAGGGGCTCTGGCAGCGCATCGAGCAGAGCCTGACCCTGGCGCCTTACTGGTTCGAGGGACACAGGCTCTCGGCCGAGGTGGCCCAGAAGCTCGGCTTTGGGGCGGTGGCCCAGGCGATCGCCGAGGAGCTCGGGACTTTTCTGCAGCGCCTGCCGGCCCTGCGGGAGCTCGCTTTTAGCGACGGCTCGCCGTTTCTCTCCCCCGAGTGCAGCCGCTGGCTGCAACCGGCCAAGGGTGGCGGTGCGGGCAGTGGCGAAGCTGGGCTGGCCGAGGAGGTCGCCCAGCGCCACGGCGAGCAGGGGGTCGCGGCGGCGCTCGCCCTGCTCGATGAGCGGATTGCGCAGTTGAAAGAGCCAAGAGATCGCTTCCACGCCTTGCTGGTGCAGGCGGAGCTGTTGGCGCAGGAAGGCATGGAGGCGCTTGCGCGCCAGCACTATCAAAACTTGTGGCAAGAGGCCAGTCGCCTCGGGTTGTCGCACTGGGAGCCCGGGCTGGTCAACCGCCTGGAGAGCCTGGCGGCGCCGTTGTCGAAATGAATGCCGAAATGAGTCATTGAGTCGGAGTTGGATCACATTTTATGTTCAAAACCATTTTTACTTTTCTGCGGCAACAGCTGCCGAAATTGAAACCCTCCTGGCCCCTGCTCGGTGCTGTGCTCTGGGGGCTGGCTCTCATTCTGGTGTGGTGGCTGGGCCCTCGTCTCGAGGTGCGCGGCGCCAAGCCGTTCGAGCCGCTGTGGGGGCGGGTGGTGTTCACCCTGCTCTGGCTCTGGTTGCTGCTGGGAGTGGTCTCCTGGCGGGTGTGGCGCAAGATGCAGCAGCTCAAGGCCGAGCGTCAGCATGAGGTGGTGCTGGAGCAGGACCCGGTCAAGGGGCTCATCGACAGGCAGGCGCTGTTCCTCGATCGCTGGCTGCAGGCGTTGAATACCCATCTGGGCAAGGGGGCGCTCTACGCCATGCCCTGGTATCTGGTACTGGGCCTGCCCGGCAGCGGCAAGAGCAGCCTCATTCACCGCGCCAACCCGGCCAACAAGCTCAACCCGAGACTCGATACCGAGCTGCGCGACGTGGCGCAGGATCAGCTGGTGGATTGCTGGCTGGGAGAACAGGCGGTGATGCTGGATCCCGCCGGGGTGCTGCTCTCCCAGAGCGAAGCCGAACTGGATCCGCAGGCCCGCAAGCATGAGCGGCTCTGGCTGCACCTGCTCGGCTGGCTCAATGAACACCGCCGTCGCCAGCCCCTCAACGGCCTGGTGCTGACCGTGGATCTGGCCTGGCTGTCCCACGCCAGCGTGGCCGAACGCAAGGCCTATGCCCAGCTGATGCGCTCGCGCCTGCAGGAGGTGTCGGCCACCATGAATACCCGGTTGCCGCTCTATGTCGTCTTCACCAAGCTCGATCTGCTGCGCGGCTTTGACGTGATCTACCAGCAGCTCGACAAGGAGGCCCGCGAGGCCGTGCTGGGGGTGACCTTCAAGCCTAGCGCCGATTGGCAGCAGGATCTGGCCCTGTTCTGGGATCAGTGGGTGGACAACCTCAACCAGAATCTGCCCGAGCTGATGCTGAGCCGGCTCGATGCCGCCCAGCGCAACGCGCTGTTCTCGTTCGTGCGCCAGCTGGCGGGCCTCAAGGATTACGTGACTAGCCTGTTGGTCGAGACCCTGGCTATCGAGGAGAGCAAGCCGCTCTTGGTGCGCGGGGTTTATGTCAGCTCCGTCTATCAGCAAGGGGTGCCGTTCGATGCGTTTGCCCAGGCGGCCTCCCGTCGCTACAACTTGCCAGAGCCCATCCACTCGGCCCTGCGTGGGGAGTCCAACACCTACTTCGTGCGCCAGCTGTTCTCCTCCATCATCTTCCCGGAGGCCCATCTGGCCGGCGAAAACCGGCTGCATACCCTCTATCGCCGGCGCCGCATGGCCATCGGCCTCAGCTGTCTGTCGCTCTTCTCGGCCGCCCTCATCGGTGGCTGGCACTACTTCTACCGGGTCAACGAGGAGGCGGGCCGCAACGTATTGACCAAGGCTCAGGCCTTCATGGAGACCAACGAGGTGGCCGACGCCCACGCCTTCGGCGTGAGTCAGCTGCCGCGTCTGAACCTCATTCGCGAGGCGACCCTCTCCTTTGGCAACTACCGCGAGCGGATGCCGTTGGTGGCCGACCTCGGCCTCTACCAGGGGGACGAGATCGGTCCTTATGTGGAAGGCTCCTACCTGCAACTGCTGAGCCTGCGCTTCCTGCCGGCCCAGATGCAGGGATTGCTGGCGGATCTCAACCAGGCGCCTGCCGGCAGCGAGGAGAAGCTCGCCATCCTGCGGGTGATGCGGATGCTGGATGATGCGTCCGGTCGCAACAAGGAGCTGGTGGCGCAGTACATGGCGAGCCGCTGGCAGAAGGCCTTCCCGGGGCAGGGCGCGGTACAGGAGCAGCTGATGGGGCATCTGGACTATGCCCTCGATCACACCAACTGGTATGGCGCCAGGGCCGAGCGGGATCAGGCCGCCATCACCGCCTTCGTGCCGTTCAAGGAGCCGGTCTACGGTGCCCAGCGCGAGCTCGGCAAGCTGCCCATGTATCAGCGGGTCTACCAGAATCTGGTGGTGAAGGCGGGCGATGTATTGCCGCCGGATCTCAACGTGCGTGACGAGGTGGGCCCCACCTTCGACACCGTGTTTGCCCTGCGCAGCGACAACGCCGGCCAGGTGCCGCGGCTGCTCACCTGGCCCGGTTTCAACGACTTCTTCCTCAAGCAAGACAAGGCGCTCATCGATCTCACCGCGATGGATGCCTGGGTGCTGGGCCAGCGCAAGCTGAGTCAGCTGAGCGAGGCGGATCGCAAGGAGATCACCCGTCAGGTCAACGACCGCTACGTCACCGATTACGTCAACCAGTGGCAAAAACTGCTGGCCAATCTGGACGTGCAGACCCTGGAGAGCCCGGAGCAGGCGCTCGACGTGCTCGCCGCCATCACCGGCAACGATCAGCCGTTCCAGCGGGTACTGGCCTCGCTGGATGACAACACCCGCATTCGCAAGATCTCCGACGTGGAAGGGGACCCGGCCCAGGCCATCAGCGCCCGCATCGGTCGCCCCTTTATGGCCACTAATGGAGTATTGGCTGGACGTGGCGAGCAGGGACCGCTCATCTCCGAGGTCAACCAGAAGCTGGTGGAGCTGCAGCACTACCTGGAGCTCATCGTCAACGCCACCGAGCCGGGCCAGTCCGCCTTGAAAGCGGTGCAGCTGCGCATGACCAACAAGTACGCCGATCCGGTGTTCGCCCTGCAGCAATATGCCCGCAGCCTGCCGGCCCCGCTCGATCGCTGGGTGGGTCAGCTCTCCGAGCAGAGCTCGCGGCTGGTGATCGACCTTGCCATGTCCTCCCTCAACCAGGAGTGGCAGGACAAGGTACTGGCCCCCTTCAACAGCCAGCTGGCCGGTCGTTATCCGTTTGATCCGAGCTCGAACAAGGACGTGCCCCTCTCGGAGATGGAGCGCTTCTTCGCACCCAACGGGACGCTGGACAGCTTCTATCAGGTCAACCTCAAACCCATGGTGGAGAGCGGCCTGATGGAAGGGGAGTTCAGCTCGCCCATCCAGGCCGAGCTGGTCAAGCAGCTGGACCGTGCGGCCCGCATCCGTCAGATCTTCTTCAGTCAGCAGGGCAACCTGGAGGTGCAGTTCGCCCTCGAGCCAATCGAGCTCACCGCCAACAAGCGGCGCAGTGTGCTGAACCTGGATGGCCAGCTGCTGGAATACGCCCACGGCCGTCGTACCAAGATCCCGCTGGTGTGGCCCAACACCATGCGCGACGGGGCCGAGAGCAAGATAACCCTGGTGCCGGCTGCCCGCGAGCGCTCACCACGCAGCGAAGGCTTCGTCGGCCCCTGGGCCATGTTCCGTCTGATGGACAAGGGGGAGCTGACCCAGGTCAATGACGCCACCTTCGATGTGCGCTTCCCGGTTGATCAGGGGGCCATGACCTATCGCGTCTACACCGACAGCGCGCAAAACCCCTTCACCGGCGGCCTGTTCAGCCAGTTCAGACTGCCCGAATCCCTCTATTGATCGCGTCGGGGGCACGTTGTGCCCCCTTCCTGCGTTGGAAGTTCATATGTCACAGAATCAACAAGGTCAGCAGGCCCTGAAAGTGGGGCGCGACCCCAGAATGTTGCCTGAGTACGAGGCGCTGCGGGCCGAGATCAACAAGCTCAGCCACGCTTCGCGCCCCGAAGTGGACTGGCAGCGGATCCATCAGCTCGCCAGCCTTATCTTCGAAAAACACGGGGTGGATCTGCAGACCGCCATCTACTTCACCCTGGCCCGCTCGCGCCTGCAGGGGCTGAGCGGTTTTACCGAAGGGTGCGAGTTTCTCGCCAACCTCATCGTCACCCAGTGGGAGAGCTTCTGGCCGCCGGTCCATCAGGAGCGAGCCCGCATCGAGATGCTCGACTGGTTCATCGCCCGCATCAGCGACGTCATTCGCCAGTACCAGATCAGCCACGAGGACAAGCGGCTGATCTATCGCTGCGAGCGGGCGCTGCAGCTCATCAGCGAGAAGCTGCACAATGCGGGTCTGAGCCGCATTCCCCGGGTCGAGAATCTGGTGCACTTCATCGAGGGGTATACCCACCTCTTTGACGAGACTGAGATCGTCATCGTTTCTGACGAGCCGGGCCTCAAGGAGGATCTGCAGATCCCGCCCATGGTGTTCTTCAAGTCAGACCTGGAAAGTGATCACGGCGGCACGGTCTCGGCATCGACCCCGCACCTGCCCCAGGGCAGCATTCTGGTGGGGCGCGAGAAGGGGCAGGTCAAGCCTACAGTACTCAAGATAGAGCAGCACCGCCGGCAGCGTCCGGCCTGGTTCTGGTTTGGTTGCGGCCTGCTCAGCTGCGCTCTGCCGGTGATGGGCTGGCTCGGCTGGCAGCAACATCAGCAGGAGAAAACCGTGGCGGCCCAGCGTCTGGTGCAGCCGGCCGCCGAGCTGCCCCGAGCTCTCAGCTATGACGACATTCGCCAAGCCCGCATCGTGCTGGGGGAGCAGACCCTACAGAACATGGAGAGCGATCTGGTGGCTCGCTACCAGAACCAGTTGACCCGGCTTGAGCAGACGTCGCCGCTCTACTGGTATCGCTACGGCGAGGGGCTGCGCAACTCGCTCTTGATGCTCTATCCCGACTCGTTGGCGGTCAAGGCGCTGGACAAGCAGTGGCAGACGCAGCTTGGCGGCCAGCAGGGGGATGTCATCAGCGTGCCCACCTACCTGGATGCCCGCGCCGGGGTGGATGCCCTGCTCGATCAGCTGCTGGAGCTGGAGCGCCAGCGCAAGACGGTGACCATCTCCTACCTCAAATCCCAGCTCTACGAAGTGCAGAAGAACCTGATGCAGAACATCCCTTTCAGTCTGCGCCTCGGTGAACTGGAGGCGAGAAAAGCCTCCCAGGAGCCCATCACGGCTGCCGAGCTCAAAAGCCTGGAAAATGATCTGAAAGCGCTCAATATCCGCCTCTATCAGCTGCAGCAGGGCGCTTCTGGTAGCTGAAAGTACTGCCTTGAGCAAGAAGTTGCGCAAGCTGTGGTGAGTTTGACTGGCAAGGCAAGGTTTGCTGGGAAACTTGCCCTGTCTTGCGCAATGGATTGCAGCAGATTTGTCAGGCTCAACGAGATTGAATCGTAATTAGCTGATTTTTAATGTGATTGTGGGCGACTTTGCCATGGCATGGAGGCTGCTGGGTCGCCGTTCCAACTGTCTCTGCACCAGGTTGCGCTTGCACCATGGTTGCCCCACGGAGAATCCAGATGTGTCCTTCTATTGCATTGCTCGGTGACATCGGCACCGACCACGATGGTTTCCACCCATCCCCCGTGATTGCCGCCAGCCCGGATGTGTTCCTCGATGGCAAACCGGTGGCCCGCCAGGGCGATCCGCTGGCCCCTCATGACAAACCCAACAACCCACCCCATCCGCGCAGCATCTCGGGCGGCGTCGGCTCTGTGCTGGTGAACGGCAAGCCCATCGCCGTGACCGGCACTGCCGTCGGCTGCGGCGGCGTGGTGATTGGCTCAGGCAGCGGACAGGCAGGTTAAGGAGCGCTTCATGGCAGACAGCACAGGATTACAATTTACCGTCAAGGTGGGGGCCCTGCCCGAGAACACCTTCGTGGTGGCCGAGTTTGCGCTGGAGGAAGCGCTCAACCGGCCGTTCAACTTGCGCCTGGAGCTGGCGAGTGCTCAGCCCGACATCGACTTTGGCGCCGTGCTGGACCAGCCGTGCGAGCTGCTGGTGTGGTACAACGGCGAGCTGCAGCGCCGGGTGTGCGGGGTGGTTAGTGACTTCGCTCAAGGGGACAGCGGCTTTCGCCGCACCCGCTATCAGCTCATGGTGCAGCCGGCGCTGTGGCGGCTCTCTTTGCGCCAGAATTCCCGCATCTTCCAGGCGCAAAAGCCCGATGAAATCCTCTCCATCCTGTTGCAAGAGCACGGTATCACCGACTATGCGTTTGCCCTGAAAAACGAGCACGCCAAGCGGGAGTACTGCGTTCAGTACCGGGAAACCGACCTCGATTTCGTGAACCGCCTCGCCGCCGAAGAGGGGATGTTCTATTTCCACGAGTTTGAAGCGGGCAAACACCGCATCGTGTTTGCTGACGACGCAGCCGCCCTGACCGCCGGCCCCCAGCTCTTCTTCAATCTCGGCAACCGCTCGCTGGAACAAGGTCCCTATGTCCGGCAGTTCCACTACCGGGAGGTGGTGCGCCCAAGCGATGTGGAGCTCAAAGACTACAGCTTCAAGACCCCGGCTTATGGCCTCTCCCACAAAAAGCAGGGTGCAGAGCTAGAGCACCAGCGCGATACCTACCAGCACTTCGACTATCCGGGCCGCTACAAGCAGGACCCGAGCGGCAAGGCGTTTGCCCAACATCGGCTGGATGCGCTGCGCAATGACGCAGTGGCGGGCCAAGCTAAGTCCAACTGCGCCGCCTTGCTGCCAGGGCAGAGCTTCTCGCTGACTGAACATCCCAACGGCAGCCTCAACACCGACTGGCAAATTGTGCATATCCAGCACACCGGCTTGCAGCCACAGGCGTTGGAAGAGGAGGGGGGCAGCGGCCCCACCGTCTATCACAACGAATTCGGGGTGGTGAAAGCCAGCACCATCTGGCGAGTGCGCATTGGCAGCCCAGAAGCTCCTCACAAGCCCATGGTGGATGGCCCGCAAATCGCCATGGTGGTGGGCCCCGACGGTGAGGAGATTTACTGCGACGAACATGGCCGGGTGAAGCTGCAATTCCCGTGGGACAGATATGGCAGCTCCAACGACCAGAGCTCCTGCTGGGTGAGAGTCTCCCAAGGGTGGGCCGGCGGCCAATACGGCATGATGGCCATCCCGCGCATCGGCCACGAGGTCATCGTGAGCTTTCTGGAAGGGGACCCCGACCAGCCCATCG
This sequence comes from Aeromonas sp. 1805, assembly GCF_013085525.1. Lineage (NCBI taxonomy): Bacteria > Pseudomonadati > Pseudomonadota > Gammaproteobacteria > Aeromonadales > Aeromonadaceae > Aeromonas > Aeromonas sp. 1805. Next base: position 3,551,675 of record NZ_CP038515.1, read on the forward strand.
TCACCGGTCGCACCTATCACGCCACCAACCGGCCGCCATACGAGCTGCCGGCCAACAAGACCCGCACCGTGCTGCGCACCGAAACCCATCAGGGGGAGGGCTTCAACGAGCTGCGCTTTGAGGACCAGGCGGGGCAGGAAGAGATTTATATCCACGGCCAGAAAGACCTGAACGTGCTTATCGAAAATGATGCCGCCTGGCACATCAAGCACGACCAGCATACCGATATCGACAATGAACGGGTGACCCGCATCAAGGCCAATGACCACCTGACGGTGGAGGGTGAGAAGCGCGACCAGATAAAAGCCGACTACTCGCTGACGGTGGATGCCAGCCTGCATCAGAAGTTGGGGCAGTCCCTGCTGGTGGAAGCCGGTCAGGAAGTACATATCAAGGTGGGCGACAAGCTGGTGCTGGAGGCGGGTTCTGAAATAACCCTCAAGGGAGGCGGCAGCTTTGTCAAAGTGGATCCTAGCGGCATCAAGCTGGTGGGCCCCGCCATCAAACTCAATGCTGGCGGCAGCGCAGGTTCAGGCTCTGGCTGGGCAGGAAAAAAACCGATTGATCCTAAAATGCTACAGTCGGTATCAGTCCCTAGAGAGACTGTATTTCAAAAAAGTGCCTTACGTTTTGCAGCAGAGCATGCGAATTTTTTTATGAGCGAACAGTTTATGGGGGCGCAATATGTCATTAAGGATGCCCAAGAAAATATAGTTTCATCTGGTCGTATCAGTGAGGATGGCAAACTCCCCTCATATATACATGACGGCTCCCCGCAAGAAATGACTCTCTATCTTGGAGAATTAACATGGACAAGCCAAGAGTTGCCATGGGAGGACGTTATCGAAGAGAATGAAACAGATGATGATGAGTGGAGTGAACTTGATGAACATTATCTGGCAATGCTGGATGAGGATAGTGGTAGTTTACTGACTGCTTGGGGTCATGATGAAATTTTTAAAGAGGTTTGAGCGATGAATCAATGGATTGCTTGCCTGTATGATGGAAAAACAAAAACGGCTCAATATCAGGGGCCTAAAGGTGCGTGCCTGCTAAGGAAGGGGGGGACTTTGCCTTGGCGAACGAATAATCCTGGTAATCTCAGGCCCAGAATGGTTAATGGAAAGCCACAACCTAAAAAAGTTAAGAGCCATATTGGATTTGCAAAGACAGAGAGTAATGGTTTTTTTCTTATTTTTCCTAGTTATGAAGTAGGGTTTGCAGAGTTAAAGAAAAATTTGCTTCGTATGCATGGTGATAAAACTGTAGAAAATGGAATCAGAGCGTATGCTCCATATCATGAGAACAATACGTCGAAGTATATCTCTGATCTAGAAAAAATATCAGGTGTTTCTCGTTCAAAAGTCATAAATAGATTAAGCACTTCCGAGCTCGATGATGTTGCCCATGCTATAGAGGTTATTGAGGGTTATCATAATGAAAAGGATACTCGTAAGGAAGTAACTACAAAACTTAGTAATGTTGTTGTGAGTGATGGATCCAGACCTATTTCAGGTCAAGTTGTAGTCTTGAAAAGTGGTGATGTTCAGAAAGAATTGATTACAGATGAACGTGGTTTGGTACCTCCTATACCTCATATTGTATTTACGTGTACAATAAACGTATGTGTTCCTAATCCTATTGATGGCTCTATGAAAGAAATTGCCGTTATTGACCCTAGTGGTCCGGCAAAAAATGTTTTAGCTGTTTTTGATGGTATTATTGCAAAAGCAAAAACTATGCCTTTAGATCCACCAGTAGGGCAACCATTACCTGAACGTAAAAAATTTCAGTACACAATAAAGTCAGGGGATACCCTATGGCATCTTGCCAAGAAATACAAAACAAATGTTGATGCCATAGTTAAAGCTAACAATATAAAGGACCCTGCTAGAGTCTACCCAGGGACCAAGATATGGATATTGCCAAAAGCTAATAATAGCACTGAACTAATTACTGCTCCGTCTACAACACCAAAAAAAATACAATCTCAACCAACTGTATCTACAAGTACTGGTGCTGGAAAAAAGCCTAACAAAGCAGTAGCAACTGTGGCTGTTGAAACTACGAGGGATAGCAAAGGCAAGCCCTTGGCTACGATACCATTGATGGAGGAAGAGGCACCTTGGATGACGGTTGCTTTGTCTGAAGCAAAAAAATGGGCAAAAAATTTAGAAGACGAGATTGATACTAATTATCATAAGGAAACAGGAACGCAATTTCCTAACTTAGCTGGTGATAATCAGCCATGGTGTGCGTCATTTGTTAATTATTGTTTAAAGAAATCAACGCCAGCATTTTCAATGAGTAAAGCACCAGCATCATCACAAAGTTTTAGATGGGATAAAAGTTTTTATAAAATAAAAGAAAAGATTTATGGTGCTATCGTTGTTTTTGTTAAGCCAAACGGAAAGGGGCACGTAGCGTTTGTGTATAATGAAAACACTCATATCGGTGGTAATCAATCTGACATGATTTGCTTTAATGATACTAAATCAAGTAAAAATCTTCGTTTAGTCGGATATTATGTGCCAAGTGCATATAAGGAATATGCACTGAGAGTAATTGCTGAGGGTAATAAGTTAGACACACAAACAGCTGATTATTTAAATGCCGAGTTTGGAATCCACCTTAAGAAGAAAAAAGGGAGTGCGATACTGTGATGAAGAAATGTTTATTTGTTTTAATTCTGTTGTCAAATGTGGTTCTCTCAAAAGAGAATGCATTAAGGCTTGAGGATGTTTTTGGTGTCAACACCCCTATTTGCTATAGTGGATTTGAAGTTGTTGATATAGGTAATAGCCCAGATGGAAAAAAGGAGGGCTATATATCACATAAATATTATTCTCACGTTGTTGAGCGTAGAATCAAAGATATAAAAGAAAATGAAAATATTCTTATTCATTTGTTTAATGGCGTAACACTTTTTGGGTTTCCAGTGGTTAAGGCTGAATATCGCTGGCCTATTGATAGTTCTTTAGATGGGGTTGAATATTTTTTAGCTGAATTTTTTTTAAAAACAAAAATTAATGATTACATACGTTCTCTGAAAGAGAATAAAGTTAGTGTGGTTCGACAAGATATTCAGGATGATGCTGGTGTAGAGGGGGATATTTATATTATAGGCAATGATATGTTTATCCTTAAGGAAAAAAATGGATATCTTAAAATGACATGTGTGGGCCCTGGCTGAGAATCCCAAAATCTGGGACGCCCACCATTTTAGTTCTGAATATATAAAATAATTTGTACAGATAAAACATTATGCATTTTATATTTTTGTTGAATAGTCACCTATAAGGGGCATGATGAGCTATCTGTAATAGATAGTAGACATGTTAATATGTCATGGTTTGATGATGTCAGTAATGTGACAGTTAAAAAGTCAGAATCTGTGGGGTGACTAGATATGTGGAAGTATGTGTCGGTTATTTTGTTGAGCTCAGGGGTTTTTGCAGGAACGCCGGGAGGGGTGAATGTAACATTTTTTTCACTTGATGATATAGCTGGCAAATATAATAATTTATTTATTCCTGTTTTAACTGGAGAGACTGAACTTGTATGCAAGGATAGTCATCCGGATATTGAGTGGGGGGCAGAAAATCGCCCTGTTTCAGGTATAAATGCGGCTGAGCTACTTAAATCAATGAAGGATTTATCCATAAGAAAAAGAATTAGGGTGGCGATGAATAGCTATAGTTATAAGTATATTGATGGAATTGACGTGTTGATTTTCACTAATGTCGATGGTTCCGAAATGAACATATCATTCTATGCTCTTGAAGAAAAGAATGATCGATTGTTAAAGGTGGATTTAAATGACGATGAGCTTAATGGTAAGCTTAATAATGCATTGTGCATGGGGTTGTCTAAAATCCCATTGAGAGTTGATAGCGTTCTTTGAATTGATAGAATTAATTGTAACTCATTTATTAAAGAAAGGGGCAGGTGAGCTTTGGAACGAACTTTATTGAACAAACACTAGGATGATTACAAATTTATTAAAGAAGAACCTAGATGTTCAATAAGCTTTCTATCTGCATTATTATTCTTATATAGGCGTCAGTGTTTGCATCAGAAGCAAGAGTTGACAAAAGCTGGTCTAATAGTTCAGGTGCTCACTCTTTGGTTATAGTGAAAGATAAGCTTAAAGGAAACTCGGGTGAGCATTTATTTGTAAAGCAAACCACTAATGGAAAGCAATACTGGATTCTTAATGATTATGTTTTAAATCGCGATCGTGATATCGAGCTTGATATTTCTATTGAGGTGTGGGTCATAGTCTCCCAATGAAGGCGATATTGTTATTTTTACATGTAAAGTAGGCTGTGTAGGGTGGATAGATCCTATCCCAATAAAATATTTTGCATTTCAACACGGCGTTAAATATGCTCTCGGATGAGAAGAAACTATACAGGCGCCAAATGGAAGTTATGGTGGAGAGGGAGAGTCGATACCTAGACAGAATCTTAAAAAGTACTATTCTTTATAAATACATATGAGATAGATGGAAGAATATATCACTACGTAAATATGATGAATAATAAGTCAGGATGTTCTGGGGTTCCCACCTTTCTGAGCAAGGTGTTGTTTGGCCTGTTATCACCGCAGTCGCTTTTTAAAGATCAGGGATGACAGCTGGGGAGGCAACTCCCCCAGCGAGATTACCTCCCTCTATGCCTTTATCGAGAAGATATACAGTCTTAAGAGCGGCACCTTCTTGATTGGTCGCCACCGTATCTGGCACGGTGGTATCCACCTCAGTGAGAAAGGGGGCTGGCACCCGAGTGGAGTTGTACGCGCCATTGCGTACAGGGGAATCGTGGCCTACCGGCTGGCGACCAAACCTGCCAAGGCGACCCGAAGCCCCGAGGAGGGCAAGCCAGGGCAAGACCTGGAGTTGTATACCTCTCCGTCGTTTTGTCTGGTTCGTCATCACTACGAGACGGGTGAACAGAACAAGAATCGCCTGACCTTTTACAGCCTCTACATGCATATTACGTGTGAGAATACCTATAGCAGCCCAGAGGCGGCGCGAGTGACTGTCAAGGGCTCGGGTGTCTCCACCTATGAATTTGTGGCTAAGGGGGAGCCCCTCAAGCTGACACCGACTGTCGGACAGTAACCCTGTGTGTGCCAAAACAGGGGCTAGGCGAAGCTGCTCCAGCAAACCTCTAGCAACCTGCTTAACCACAGAGATGAGGCCCACAATTACTTTCTGGTGCACTACGTTGATGACCCGGGCAGCCTGTTCCATATTGCTGCAAGCCAATTACAGCAGGAATTTCCACAAAAGCCGAAGTGGGTGACACCATCGGAAGGTAAACCGGCCCGCCATAAGGTCCCGAGTAATACATGGTTACGTAATAAAACTGCTGACACCATAGTGGGTAGCATGGGGCTGCCTGCTGGCAGTGAGGTGGTTGTATCTAGTGAGTCACAGATGGTGACTCTCGGTGGCGGCCTGACCGAGTTTCGTAAAGTGCAGGTATTCAGGCGGGCTGCGGTACCGCCAAAGATAGCGCCAATCGGGTGATGAGCAATGCCAGAAAAGGGGATGTAGGCTGGCTGGCGAAAAGCAAAATGGAGGCAGGGCTGGCCGCCGAACCAAGTATCCCGGTCGAATTCAAAGAAGATGCGCCGGTTGTTAACCGCAGCGCAAATCCGATACCGGTGCAGGCCGGAGAGATCATCGGTCACTGGGGCGAACATGAGCTAGCCACATGGATATCTGAAAGTTTCATTAACAAACGATGGAGTCCAAAAAACACTCTATATAAAATGAGATGGAATCCTGCAGCCCCAGTGACTAGTCAATATGCAACCGACATCAACTGGGCATTAGCCCAAAAAAAATGATATGAAAAGAATTTTTTATTTGTTCCCTGATACGAACACTACCTTTGATATACCAGTATACAAGGACGCCTCATTGTGAGATTCACATCTTTAATTTTTATTATCTTATTTTCAGGTCCTGTGCTTGCTAATTGTAACGAAAGCTGGGAATATGCACCACATATACAAACTGTTAGTAAAAACACCGTTCAGAATAAATCTTACTTATATTCTCGCCATTCGAAAAATATAAGTCGTCAGACCTATTTTTGATTAAAGGTGATAACTTTTACTCTTATCTTAAAAGCAACGATTACATTTTTGGTAATTACATCAGGAAAAATGGCTCTGTTGTAAGTGGTTGGCAAAAAGCTGAGTCATTAGTTGGATCATCATCCAAATCGCATTATTCTCCACCAGAAGTATCGAAATCTGATTTCGTTATTATGTCACCCTATAAAAACATCGAGCTAGGAAGTTCATATGAGCTGTTTTATAAAGCGTGGGGTGAATGTGAGATAAATAAGCAGCCTGATATTGGTATTTCAGGTAATTTTATTACTAAGGGGGATGAAACATATAAATACTTCGATAACTTTTGGACAGGTTTTACAATCAGATCATCAAACATAAACTTTCAACTGACAGGGATGGATTACAACTATTATAGAATAACAACTATAACAATTAACAGTAAGAAATACATGACCAGCAGAGGGATTACAATAGGAGATACTACGGATAATATATTCGCGTCCTATGGTAAGCCATTAAATTTAGACAAAGTACAAGTGATATATAAATTTAAAAACAGCACGCTGTCATTCGATATTAATAATGATGTGGTCGAAAAGATTGTTATGGATGAACAAGCAGAGTGACAGTTTAAAAACCAGCACCTATTCTCTACCCTTTGTACAGAGCTAGTTATCACCCGACTCCGGCCTCAAACCGGTGTCTTTTTTACGCTACTTTAGTACGCACTACCTCCAGTAAAATCTTTGGATATTTTCAGAAATGCGGTCGGGAGCTTGACATCTCTATATTGTAAAGAGATGATATGTCCATCTTTAATGAATAATAAAATAATCTGTTGAATATGATTGTAGTTATGAATTGACAAGTATCCCTCTTAGTCGGCATAGAGAATTGATAGGGGAATATATGAATTCTTGAGTGCGTACAAAATTTGAAGAGTTTTTATGCCAAACAATACCATTTATAAACCATGGTTTTTTAGAGCTATTAAATAATGATAAGTAGATTTTTATTTATATTTTTGGCTGTTTTTTCTTGTGTGGCCAATGCTAAATTTAGTTCGTATGTTGGTTATTGGTCTGTCAATTGTGGTGGGTTTGGTGGCAATATAGTTGTATCTGATAGGGGGGAGGTGAGAGTAAATGTTAATGACAATAATTTATTGATTTCTGCGAAGCTGAGGGCGTTAACGACAAACTCTTCTGATCTGATTTTTGTCGACATGTTGGAGTCACTAAATCATAAGATAAATTGGTCATCTATTTCTTTAGATAAGCCAATTGCTAAATTGACTATAAATGGTGGAGTTCTTGTTATTAAATGGTATGGTTTTTTTGATATGAAAAAGAAAGAATATGTGTGGAGTACACAGCCTGATTTTATTACTGGCACAAAGAGTAATAAAACTACTATTATGAATAAGTGTGTTTTTGATTGAGCGCTGGGGTTTCATAATTTTACATATCTAACCATCGCTTGGCGCCATGTTACACTTGGTTTCCATGAGCTATGTAGTTCCTTAGCATACTGTAATATAAAGCCTGAACGTGATAGGTTTATGTATGAATAATTTTTTTCCAAAAAAAGTAATAAGTTTGGCTATTATTTTATTTTGTCTTTTTTCGGTCAATGCTTATTCTAGTGTATTTAATAAAAAATTAATCCTAAATCAAAAACAAGAGGAGTTAATTGATGGTGGTGTGGCTAGCCAAACATATATATTTAATTTCGACGGTGATAAAGCCTTTCTAAAGATAAAGTCATGGCATTCTATGTATTCCTGTGATGGGAACTATGTTGCTATAAATGAAAATGGCACTATATCGCTTTCATGGAATGTATCAGTCAATGGGAAAGACTATTTGTGTGACTCCCCATCTCCACAGTTTAAAATCAAAATTAAAAACAATAAGTTTTATTTAAATAGTCAGTTATTAAAAGATAAAAATGAATGGTATCTGATGACTGAAAAGTAACTTTAAGTTTATAGCAGTAGTGTTGATAGCGTTTTCAACTGGGTGTAACAATAGAGCGAGTAGCTATAAAATAACACCGGCCTAACGCCGGTGTTATTTTATGGTCATCAATAATTAAATCGGTAGAGTGGTCTGGGAATTTCTGTATGAAGATGATGGCTTGTAGTGAGGATGGATTGAAGTTGGAGCTCAAAAAATGAAACAAAATGAAACCAGCCATGGGGGGAAGGATTGCAACACTTGTACTGTTCTAGTTATTACCTGATGAAGAAGTCAAATCGGAGCCTTGTTTACACAACTTCAGTGCTAGTTTCTTTCGGTATCAATTTCAGAATCTTCTTGAATATGCTGTAAGGGAGGCTGTCTTTCCATCATTCTGCCACTACACTAAGTGTGGCCTGTGGTTGTTGTCGTGTTCTAGGTAGCGGTCCAGACCTATCTGCATCTGCCCCACTTACTTATACCAGATGAGCCTCCCCTTGATACGGAAGTGTTCATCCAGCAAGGTGCGATGTAGCCGCTCGATAAAGCCGTTGCTCTGCGGTTTGCGCACTTTGGTGGTTCGATGCTCAATTCCCTCCAGTTATAGGAACAGCTCGTAGGGATGATGGTCATGGCGTCCGTAGAACTCACGCTCGTTGTCCGACAGGATGGTATAGACCCGTACCTCGTGGGTTTTAAAGAATGGTTGCACCGTTTCGTTGAGTACATGGACTGTAGTGGTCAACTAAATCCGGACACATAGCGAAGCCGATTCTCGGCCTCTGCTGGCGGTATCCCGCGTGGTCGCCGCCAGTTGAAGTAATCCATCAGGTAGTGGCTGATATCCCGCTTCGCTTCCCGCAGGCTCATGTACCCCGTGGTCGGAAGCCATTCCGGTTTGAGGCTCCTGAACAGCCGTTCCATTGGCGCATTATCCCAGCAGTTACCACGCCGAGTCATACTCTGGGTCATACGATAGAGCCATAGCCGAAATACCCGTTCACTGCCAAGTCAGCATCAGGTCTATCAGACATTGACCAGCCCACGACCCGCCGGATATGAAGGTCCAGCACCGCCGCCAAATAATGCCAACGGCCCACACGTAAGTAATATCGCCACACCACACCACACCACACCACACCACACCACACCACACCACACCACACCACACCACACCACACCACACCACACCACACCACACCTGATTGAGCTGCGGAACGACAAATTCACGAGCCAGCAGATTCGGGATATCCGGTCGCTCAGCCCGGGCGACTTTGTAGGCATGATCGCCGGGTTGCCTGGACGTCCGCCCCGCGACCTTCATTAGGCGACAAACGTTGAACCGGCCCACCTGATGCCTCGGCTCCCGCATCATCAACATCAAGGCCTGGCTGACAGCTGAACCCCGACTCTCGTTGAACAAGCGCCGCAGCACGCTTTTTTGCTGCACCTATTCACGGTCAATGGTGCGGGTACGAGCCAGGTAGTCGTAGAAACAGGAAGTTGGAATACCGAACGTGCAACAGACCAGCGTGGTTGGGGGGATCCCTTAATGGGTCTATCAGCGCGCACGTTCGAGCTCGTCCACCATCAAGAGAGCAGTAGCCTTTTTTAAAATGGCCTTTTCACGTTCAAGTCGGTTGATGCGGGCTTCCAGTTCCTAGATTTTCTGCTGTTCCGGGGTCTGTGTTTTACTGATAGGAGTTGTGTCAGTTCGTTCGGATTGAAGTTGCTGAACCCATCGACGAAGCATGGTTTCGCCGACATCCAGAGAACGGCTGGCTTCACAGATAGAACACCCCTAGGCTGCGTTCTCAAAATGCTGGTTTTTTGTCCGCCAATAGCTCCCGTAAGTAACGAAGGCAGAAAGCCAGCTTGATAAAGGCTGCAAAACTTCCCGCCAGCTTTTCATACCTCGTTGAGAATCGGCGAAACTTCTTCAGCCATCCGAAGCACCGTTCGACCACATTTCTCCTACGATAACGAGCTTTGTCTAACACCAGTGAACGTCCCTTATGGTGCCGTTGCTGGTCGCTGCGTTGCGGGATAACCGCTTTTATCTTTCTGCGCCGGAGTTCTGCCCGCAGAGCCCTGCTGCTATAGGCCTTATCTGCGGCAAGATGCGTTGGCCGCGTGCGATAACGGCCTGATGAAGTCGGGATCCTTGCCATGGCCAACGCACTTGTCGCATATCTGATTTCCGCTGACTGCCCCGGCGAAAGGCAGAACCCCAGCGGTAAACCATTACCATCAGTGACCAAGTGAATTTTGCTGCCAAAACCACCACGAGAACGACCAAGAGCTTGATTCACCGGAATGTTTTTTACGCGCTCTGGCAGCATCTTTGGATGCTCTGACATTGGAGCCGTCAATGCGCCACAGGTCGAAGTCGATAAGCCCTTCTTCATTGAGATACAGTTGCAGTACCGCAAGGATGGCATCGATACGGCCTGTGCTTTGCCAACGTCGAAAGGAGTTGTAGACCGAGTTCCATAGGCCTAAACGTTCTGGCTGATCTCGCCAAGGTGCACCGGTGTGAAGTATCCAGAGAATGCCATCAAGCACTTGGCGTGGCTCACGAGTAGGGCGTCCGCTTATGCGGTGATGTGGAAACAGGGGCTCGATAAGCCCCCATTGTGCATCGGTTAACTGATAGCGACGGGACACTACATAGGTCTTAAGCTGTTGAGAAGATGTGAGATTATATTTTCATCACTTTAAGAGCACAGCTTAATCGAGTACCAAAGATGCGGCTTCGAGTTTAAATTCAGCAGTAAAAGAGCGACGTAGTCTTGTCATTTAATACCTCAGGTATGGGTGGCGACTTTATACTGTCCGGGATGATTAAACCACTACCCATAGAGCTATTTAGTTACGATCCACGATCAGAGGAGTTGGTCAGTAGCAAAGAATGGAAGGATAAAGGCTTCACGCTGATTGATGGCTCTGATAGTGATAGTGCCTTGGATCAGGCTAAGATTCCCCCATTTTTCCTGAATCTGTATCGTCATGCTTCAGATGATAAAGAGTTGAAAGATAATGATCTTACAGTTAAAAAGTTGGAGAATGCTGTCGATAGCATAGAGAGCTATGATCGAGTTAAAGGGATGGTGGTGAAGCATAGTTGGCACCAACTTCAACAGTTATGATGGAGCGATTTAAAAGCATATTTAGTGAGGTTACTGAACTACCGGCACTTATTAGCCATGAAGTTGATCGTGTTGAAGGTACTAGGTGGATGCATAGATTAATGAATCATAGGGTAGAAGGTCCTAAAGTATGGCGTTTGCATCCTTTTTATTTATTTGAAATCTCAGTTTTGAGTCAAGAAAGTGGTAATTTATTTACCTATGCTGATGCAGAGGATGCATTTCTGATTATATTTAATAAATATAGCCATGATATGGCTGTAGCTATTAAACGAATGTATCGTGATGCAAAAGGATATTTTAAATCACTTCAATATAAAAATTGTGGTGTAGGTGGGGTGGAAGCATTTGGAAACCCACCATGCTATGGTTGGGATAAGACTTTTTTTAAAAATCGTCGTATATGCCTATTGGATCTTGGGGCTCGTTTGAAAATAAAGGCAAGAGTGGTTCATTAAAGTGACAGACAGAAAAAACATTTATTAAGTTTCCTTATGTTGTTGCCACCATGGAATAAAAGGCTTTTTCTATTAAATAACATAATGGAAATTGGGCTAGTTTGCACAATGTATCTGATGTTAATATTCATAAGGCATATAAAGTTCATATATCAAAGATAAATCAAAAAATAAGTGACTAACTAAAGGATGAAAAATGAGAGCATTATATTTAATTATTATTTTTTCTAATGCCACAATCGCTAGTAATAACTCGCAATGTTATGATTATTTGGCAGAAGCAGTACGTAGTAGTAATTATGACTTTATATATGTTGCGGCTAAAGATGTAAATGTTGTTATAGACTCAGATAATGGTAAAGAAGTCAGTATGCAGTTAAGTTATGATACTAATGGCAGTGGGGGTATTGGATGGGCTTCATATATTTATTCTGATGCCTCATTATGGAATACATCTGCTTACCTTGAGGATAAGATAAAGCTGAAATATGATGATTCAATAAAGAGTAAGTTACGGAGATGTTTCGATCTACATGATCCTTTACAAAGGAAAATTGATAATTAATATGGCCTTTATCATGGTGGCTTTTATAAGTAGCGTAAAATATATGTGTGACATGGTTTTTCCTAAAGAGATTTTTTCCTTTAGTATATTGTACAGATCTGGTTATCACCTGGCGCCGGCCTCAGGCTGGTATTTTTTCATTTTTCCTCAGCATCTACAAGCATTTCCCAGAATATAAATTCAAAGATATTCTTGTAAAAGTGGAGGAAAGAGAACCATCAGTTATATGGTGGCTAAAATGCTGGTTTAGCAATGTGATATTTAAAAGGTGCCTTATTAATAAAGACTATTCATTTGCATTCTGTATTTTATCAGTGTATGGTTATTTTTCTGAAAATTTCAAAGCGAAAGAAATACTAATGCAATTGAATATCTCTTTAATTTACATAAGTTTTATAAATCCAACCATAGATATCTTCTTTATTTTAGGAATAATTAATGAAGGGTATTCTCTGTGCCGTTTTTTTTCTTTATCCATTTGGTGATATAACTGCATGTGAAAACACAATGTTTAATGAAGTTCAGAAGGGTAATAAAGTTGCGTATGATGTGTCAAATTTTGTCGTCACATCGAAAGGACGTACTTTTTTTAATGACCTTCCTCTTGATGAATGTAAGTCGAAAAAATTCATTATTAATGGGGATATGGCAACTTCATATGCATCATACAATGGATTTCAATATGTTAATTATCTAGACCGAAAAGGTGAGGTTCATACAGGGTGGGTTGATTCAGCTCGTATCACCAAAAAAGAAAGACCACTTGAACATTTAAATGTACAAAGAAGTGACTTTGCCATACACTTCAATGGTTATGACATAAAAGTTGGTGATGATTATAGTGAGGTTGTCGGCGCTTTTAATGGACTCACTGAAATGGATAGTGGAAATGATTCCGTCGATGTATTTAAAAACATTAACGGCGTAGATTATAAGTTTTACCTTCATGACTTTGGCTTTATATATATAGAGTCATCAAACCTTAACTATAATAAATTAAAAAGAGACTTTGATGATTATAGAATAACTAAAGTCATTCTTAAGAAAGATGTGGGATTTAGTAGTAGAGGGATCTATGTGGGAAGCAAGATGCTTGATGTCATAAAAGTATATGGTGTACCTGTGTCTAAAAAAGACGGTGCTTTAACATATATAAGTGATAACTACATGATGAAATTTTTTGGTTCTGAAGTAGTCAATGAAATTGAGATATCTATCAATCCAATGTAAAAGCCTTTGATTGGTACTCATATGCGGCTCTACTGATTGTGCAGATCTAGTTATCACCTGACACCGGTTTCAAACCGGTGTCCTTTTATGCTGCTTTAGTGTGCTCTTCTTTCGGTATCAAAGTCAGAACCTTCTTGAACATGCGGTAGGGGGGGGGCTGCATTTCAATTATTCTGCTCTGATGTGGCTGCTGGTTGAGTGGTGTTCCAAATAGCTGTCTAGGTCTGACTACATCAGCCCCACCGAGTCATGCCAAGTTGTTCTCCCTTTGATGTCCACAAGGTCTGATACGGGTTACTGGCAACCGCCATCATCAATGCTGATGCCTTTTAGAGTGTCGCCGTTGCGACCAGTTGCGGGAGTTTTTCAGCAACGGCCATGACATTGGGAGGCTGTTTATGTCTACTGGATTGAAATAGATAAGATTGGATGTTTCTGAAAGGAGATTGTGGGGTGGCTGATGGGACTCGAACCCACGACAACCGGAATCACAATCCGGGACTCTACCAACTGAGCTACAGCCACCACTGAAAATATCCATCAATGCCCTGCATCGGAGAGATGCATGTCATCAATGGCGCGCCCTGCAGGATTCGAACCTGCGACCCACGGCTTAGAAGGCCGTTGCTCTATCCGACTGAGCTAAGGGCGCATTGCCTCGACAAGCCTGGCGGCATGCCGAAAAACTTGGTCGGTGATAAAGGATTCGAACCTTTGACCCTCTGGTCCCAAACCAGATGCGCTACCGGGCTGCGCTAATCACCGAAAATCTCGTCTCCAGCATAGCGACAGCGGCTGTACTGGGCAACGGGCCGGCATCATACCCAAGCGGGAAAGCCAGCGTCAACGAATTTTTCCACCAATGAATTCAAATGCCTACTTATTGCCCTCCATGCGAGAGCCGCTAACACCCGTGGCAAAAAAATGCGACAATGCGCGGCAGTTGAACACATGGTGAGTGAAGAACGATGTCTGCCAAAATCATTGATGGAAAACAGGTTGCGCAAACGATTCGCAATCAGGTCGCAGCGCAAGTCCAACAGCGGTTGGCACAAGGAAAACGGGCGCCGGGCTTGGCGGTGATCCTGGTCGGGGTAGATCCTGCCTCGCAGGTCTATGTCGGCAGCAAGCGGCGCGCCTGCGAAGAGGTAGGCTTTATCTCCCGCTCTTACGATCTGGACGCGACGGCGAGCCAGGAAGAGTTGCTGGCACTGATCGATAAGTTGAATGAAGATGCAGACGTTGACGGTATTCTGGTGCAGCTCCCCTTGCCGGCTCACTGTGATACGACTCAGGTGCTAGAGCGTATTCGCCCCGACAAGGATGTGGATGGTTTCCACCCCTACAATGTGGGTCGGCTGGCACAGCGTATCCCGGCACTGCGCCCCTGTACGCCCAAAGGCATCATGACGCTGATTGAAGCGACTGGTGTAAAAACGCATGGTCTGCATGCGGTGGTAGTCGGGGCATCCAACATCGTCGGTCGGCCGATGACGCTGGAGCTGCTGCTGGCCGGTTGCACTACCACCACCTGTCACCGTTTCACTCAGGATCTGGAAGATCAGGTTCGCCGTGCTGACCTGCTGGTGGTGGCGGTTGGCAAACCCAATTTCATTCCGGGTGAGTGGGTCAAACCGGGGGCGCTGGTGATCGACGTGGGCATCAATCGATTGGCAGACGGCTCTTTGGTCGGTGACGTGGAGTTTGAGACCGCGCGCAATCATGCCTCCTTCATCACGCCTGTACCGGGTGGGGTTGGCCCCATGACGGTTGCCAGCCTGATGGAAAATACCCTGAGCGCCTGTCAGGACTATCACGACAACGCGCAATGATTTCCTTGTAGTCTGCTCGTGGGAACGAACCTTTCCTGTGAATCGTAGCAATAAAAAAACCGGCAACCTTGCGGCTTGCCGGTTTTTTTATTTATCCAGTTCGACTCTTACATGTTCTGTGCTTCGTTTGGCACAATGACAGAGGCGTGATTGCCTTTCGGCCCCTGCTGCAGTTCAAAGTTGACTGCTTGACCTGCTTTCAATGTCTTGTAGCCTTCCATTTGTATCGTGGAGTAGTGGGCGAAGATATCTTCACCACCTCCTTCCGGACAGATAAACCCAAATCCTTTTGCGTTGTTAAACCACTTGACTGTTCCGGTTGCCATACATCTACATCCTTTTATTGATTACCTTGAAGTCGTTGAGTAACCTGCGCCAGCCCTTTATAACTAGTAACATAGCCCATAGCAGACGGGCGCCGATTAGCAAGTAACCAATCTAGTCTAACTTTTGAGCGAGTCAAGGAGTTGTTAACAACTGATGTGATCTGGTTAACAAGTCTATTGACAATCTTGTGTTAGGCGGTAGTAATCTAGAGGTACCAAAGCGCGATTATGAGCAAGCAGAAAGAACTCTTTGCTAATGAAGAGATTGCAGAAGCAGAGAAAACCAAGCTGCAACCGCCACCCATGTACAAGGTCGTCCTGAACAACGACGACTACACACCGATGGAGTTCGTGGTGGAGGTGCTGCAAAAGTTCTTTGGTATGGATTTGGACAAGGCCACTCAGGTGATGCTGAGCGTGCATTATAGTGGTAAGGGAGTCTGTGGCACGTTCACCGCCGAGATTGCCGAAACCAAAGTGGTCCAGGTCAACACCTATGCACGTAACAACGAACATCCACTGCTGTGTACCATGGAAAAGGCTTGAATCTGATGACTTGATGGCGATGACGACACCACATTGTTGCTGTACTAGGGGAGGTGCCTATGTTGAATAAAGATCTAGAAAAGACGCTGAACGAGGCTTTCAAACTGGCCCGTGACGAGCGCCACGAATTCATGACTGTCGAGCACCTGTTGTTAGCCCTGCTGGATAACAGCTCAGCCCATGAGGCGCTGAGTTCTTGTGGTGCTGACGTGGAGCTGATGCGCAAAGAGATCAGCGCATTCATCAGTCAAACAACCCCGCTTATTCCCCGTGACGATGAAGATCGTGAAACCCAGCCCACACTGGGCTTCCAGCGGGTGCTGCAACGCGCCGTGTTCCATGTTCAATCATCGGGCAACACGGAAGTCAGTGGTGCCAACGTGCTGGTTGCCATTTTCAGCGAGCAGGAGTCCCAGGCCGCTTACTTCCTGAAAAAGGCCGAGATAAGCCGGCTGGACGTGGTCAACTTCCTCTCCCATGGCGTGCGCAAAGACAGCAAGCCGGACAACAGCAGCAACAATGCCGAGTCCGACGACGATGTGTCTGCCGCCCAGATAGAAAGCTTTGCCACCAATCTCAATCAGCTGGTGCTGGAAGGGCGTATTGATCCGCTCATCGGGCGGGATCAGGAGCTCAACCGTACCATCCAGGTGCTCTGCCGCCGTCGCAAGAACAACCCCTTGCTGGTCGGTGAAGCCGGGGTGGGCAAGACGGCCATCGCTGAAGGGCTGGCCTATCGTATCGTCAAGGGTGATGTGCCCGAGGTGATTGCGGGCAGCACCATCTATTCCCTGGACATGGGCTCGCTGTTGGCGGGAACCAAATATCGCGGTGATTTCGAGAAGCGCCTCAAGGTGCTGCTCAAGCAGATCGAGCGCCAGGAAGGGGCGATACTGTTTATCGACGAGATCCACACCATCATAGGGGCAGGGGCGGCCTCCGGTGGTCAGCTGGATGCGGCCAACCTCATCAAGCCGCTGCTCTCCAATGGCTTGCTGCGTTGTGTCGGCTCCACCACTTATCAGGAATATTCCCAGATCTTTGAAAAGGACCGTGCTCTGGCGCGTCGCTTCCAGAAGATCGATATCGTCGAGCCCAGTGTGGATGACACCACCCGCATCCTCATGGGCCTCAAGAGCCGCTATGAGGCTCACCATGGGGTGCGCTACACCGTCAAGGCCATTCGCGCAGCGGTGGAGCTCTCTGCCAAGTACATCAATGATCGCCATCTGCCTGACAAGGCGATCGACGTGATCGACGAAGCCGGTGCCGGGCAACGGCTGCTGCCGGCGAGCAAGCGCAAGAAAGTGATCAATGTGCAGGAGATCGAAGCCATTGTGGCCAAGATTGCCCGCATCCCTGAGAAATCAGTCTCCTCTTCCGACAAGGAAGTGCTGAAGAATCTGGAGCGCAATCTCAAGATGGTGGTATTTGGTCAGGACAAGGCCATCGAGGTGCTGACCGACTCCATTCGCTTGTCACGTTCGGGCTTGGGTAATGAGCGGCGCCCCGTGGGTTGCTTCTTGTTTGCCGGCCCGACCGGGGTGGGCAAGACCGAGGTCACTCAGCAGTTGGGCAAGGCGCTTGGCGTCGAGGTGCTGCGCTTTGATATGTCGGAGTACATGGAACGCCACACCGTCTCCCGCCTGATCGGGGCACCTCCCGGCTATGTGGGCTTTGAGCAGGGTGGACTCCTGACCGACTCGGTGCTCAAGCATCCGCACTCAGTGGTGTTGCTGGACGAGATCGAAAAAGCGCACCCGGACGTGTTCAACCTGCTGCTGCAGGTGATGGACAACGGTACCCTGACCGACAACAACGGGCGAAAGGCGGATTTTCGCAACGTGATCCTGGTGATGACCACCAACGCCGGCGTGCAGGAGACCCAGCGCAAATCCATCGGCTTCCAGCAACAGGATATGAGCCACGATGCCATGGCGGTGATCAACAAGACGTTCAGCCCGGAGTTTCGCAACCGGCTCGATCACACCATCTGGTTCAACCATCTGGATATGCAGGTGATACATCAGGTGGTCGACAAGTTCATCGTCGAGTTGCAGGTACAACTGGATGCCAAGGGCGTGTCTCTTGAAGTGTCCGAGGGTGTCCGCCACTGGTTGGCCGAGAAGGGATATGACAGGGCCATGGGAGCGAGACCCATGGGGCGGGTCATCCAGGAACACCTCAAGAAACCCCTTGCCAATGAGATCCTGTTCGGATCCTTGGTCGATGGGGGGTAGTGAAGGTTGAGTTGATAAATGACAGCCTCAGCTTTGACTATCAGGTCAATGTTGAAGCTGTTTCCCACTAAGCTTAACGCTGCTTGAAGACCACAAAAAACCCCAACCGGAAGGTTGGGGTTTTTTGCTGAATTCCTGGCTTAGCGAGAGCGGAAAACAATACGTCCCTTGGAGAGATCGTACGGAGTCAGAGCTACCGTTACTTTGTCCCCAGTCAGGATACGGATGTAGTTTTTGCGCATCTTGCCGGAAATATGAGCGATAACCACGTGACCATTCTCCAGTTCCACACGGAACATGGTATTGGGCAGGGTTTCGAGAATAGTGCCCTGCATCTCAATACTGTCTTCTTTAGCCATTGAATCCTCTTGATAAGCCACAACAAAAAATCCGCTGGATCATGCCGGATTTAAGGCTATGTGTAAAGTTTACTCGGGCTTGCTGTCGATATTTTTCCATTCCCCCTGTATCAACCGTTCATGGGGCAGATACTGGCGCTTGTAATTCATCTTGCGGCACTCCTCCACCAGATAGCCCAGATATAGCCAGCTGCGGCCGGTTCTTCTGGCCAGTTCCAGTTGAC
This sequence comes from Aeromonas sp. 1805, assembly GCF_013085525.1. NCBI lineage: Bacteria > Pseudomonadati > Pseudomonadota > Gammaproteobacteria > Aeromonadales > Aeromonadaceae > Aeromonas > Aeromonas sp. 1805. Next base: position 3,570,658 of record NZ_CP038515.1, read on the forward strand.
TCAGAATGGCGAAAGTACCGAGGGAACGATCGGCATGGGCCGGGTCGAAAAAGGTGTACATGGCGCTGAGGGAATGGGGCAGCAGATCCGTGGTAGCGACCCCGATCAACCGGTTATCCTTGCGCATTTCTAGATAGAGGGGCGGCATCCAGTCGCAGTGCAGGAAGCCCTTGTACTGGGTGCGGCTGGGGGGATACATGCTGCCGTCATGATGGCGTTCGCGAATGTAGCGCTCATAGAGCTGGTAGTACTCGGGCTTGTCGTCGTAGCTGAGCACCAGCTCGATATCCTGATTGAGCTGGCGGATCCGCTTCTGGCTGCGGCTCGGCACGAAGCGCTCGCTGTGGATGCGCAGGGACTGGCAGGCATTGCAGGCAGGGCAGTGGGGACGATAGATGTCGTTGCCGCTGCGCCGAAAGCCGGCCGTCAGCAGGCGTTCGTAGCCGCTGGCATTGAGCAGGCTGTGATCCATCAACACCAGCAGTTGCTCCTGCTCATGACCCAGATAGCTGCATTGGTGCTTCGGGGTCAGTCCTACCTTGAGGATCACTTCTTCGGTCATAGCAAAATGCTCCCCGTTTGCCAGCAATTGGCCGCCAGCGGTTGTCGGCTCAGTTGTGACAACGTCGTCAAAAATTGGCGTCTCGGCCACTCTTCTATTCCCAGGGTGGCCAAAAAATCGTTCTGCATCTGGCAATCGATCAAGGCGCCATCATGGCGGGCGAAGTGCCGGCAGAGGGCCACCATGGCCAGTTTGGCGCCGTTGTCGATACGGCTGAACATGGACTCGCCGCAGAACACCCGGCCGAGGGAGAGGCCATAGAGGCCGGCTTGCAACTGGCCCTCCTGCCAGATCTCGATGGAGTGGGCATGGCCAAGGCGGTGCAATTGTCGATAGGCGTCGATCATGGGTGTGCTAATCCAGGTTCCACTGGCACTGCGACGGGGCGCGGCGCAGGCCGCTATAACCTCATTAAAGGCGCGATCGATGGAAATATCGAATGAGGTACCACGGATAAATTTGCGCAGGGTGCGACCGATGTGCAGCTGTTCCGGCCGGATGACGCCTCTGGGATCCGGTGACCACCACAGCAGCGGCTGGTGGGGTTCATTCCACGGGAAGATCCCCTTGTGGTAAGCTGCCAGCAAGCGGGCAGGGGAGAGATCCCCTCCGATCGCCAGCAGGCCGTTGGGTTCCTCCAGGGCATGCTCGGGGTCGGGAAACCAGCACAGCTCATCATCCAATTGGGTAAGATAGCGAGACATAAGGTAACGAGGTTCATAGATGAAGGCCATTATCCTGATAGTATCCAGCTTGTTTTGCTTTGTCACTGCGCCCGCCTGGGCGCAGGTCTACGAGCGCAATACGGCAAGGCCCGTGAATCAGGTGGTGTTTGGCCAGGTCGAGACGGTGCGCAACATCACCCAGCGCGAAATTCTGGAGTCAGAACACTCCGGCTGGAAAACCTTGGGTGGCGCCGTCCTGGGCGGTCTGCTTGGCAACCAGTTTGGTGGCGGTCATGGCCGTGAAATCGCTACTGCGGTCGGTGCATTGGCGGGGGCGGCCGCGGCGCAGCAGTATCAATCGGGCGGCACCGTGGTGGAGAACAAGCTGGTGGAGCTGCTTATCCGCAACGAGCAAAACGGGCTGGTCAACGTCATTCAGGATTACGATCCGGCCATGGTGTTCATGAACGGCGACAAGGTGCGCATCCTCTATTTCGACGATGGTGTGCGGGTCGACAAGACCTATTGAAGCTGGCGCTGGCTCAAGCGGTCATCAAGGGGGGAGAAGTGACCCGACACGCTGCCGGCTGGGCAAGCTGTCGGGCGGGTACTACACGGAGAACATCTGGCGAGGTAACGTCAGGCCGATGAGTCCTGCGACACTATCTTGTCACGGCCGGTGTTCTTTGCCTGATAGAGCAGGCGATCCGCCTCGCTCAGTGCCTCGTCCATGGAACCGCGCCCGACCTTGATCACCCCGAAACTGGCGCGAACAAACAGCGGCGTCTCCCTGGACAGCGGTTGCTGGCGCATCTGCTGGCGCAGCCCCTCCAACCGTTTGAGCAGCACCGGCACGGTGCAGTGGGGCACCATCAGGGCAAACTCCTCACCACCAAAACGGGCGATCATGGCGTCGGGGAAGAACTGGGTGAGCAGTCGGGTGAGGTGGCAGAGCAGCTGATCGCCGATGGCATGGCCCCAGTGATCGTTCACTTGCTTGAAGTGATCCACATCGAGCACGCACAGCGCAAGCGGTGTCTCCTGACGCTGGTGTTCCTCGAACCATTTCTGTCCTTCATTGAACCAGTAGCGCCGGTTGTAGAGCCCGGTCAGGTAGTCGCGATTGGCCGACTCCTGGATGCTGTTGAACTGCTCCAGCGCTTCCAAGTTGTGGCTGACCCGGCATTGCAGCTCTTCCGGTTCGAACGGTTGGTTGAGGAAGTCGTTGGCACCCTGCTTCAGGTAGCGGGCAGAGAGGCCGCGCTTGTCCGACACCGAGATGCCGATGATGGCGAGTTGCTGCTTGCTGTAACGCTCGCGCAGCATGCGCACCAGGCTGATCCCGTCAATTTCTGGCATGTAGTAGTCGACCAGCACCAGCCGAATGGCCGGGTTTTGTTCGAGCTGGGCCAGGGCCTCGCGGGCGTGGCTCGCCTCATGCACCTGCAGCAGCTGCTTGCGCAACTGGGCCATGGTGCGGTGGCGGGAGGTGCGTGAATCATCGACCACCAGTACTTCGATGCGTTGGTTGAGGTAGAGGCGATGAACCAGGCTGACGGCGTATTGCAGGGAGTGGCGTGAATCCTTCATCACATAGTCCAGCACCCCAGCCTCCAGCCAGGCTGCACGCTTCTCCTCGCTGATATCGGCAGTGAGGATCACCACCGGCAAGCCCCGCTCCAGCAACACCTTGACCGCTTCCCCGCTGGGGGCATCCGGCAGGGTCAGATCCACCAGCGCCACCACGTACTCTTCTCCCCGACAGTGACGGGCACCCTCCAGGGTATCGAATGCATCGATCTCCAGCCCGGTTTGCTGGGCAATGGCCTGGATCAGCATCCGTCGAATCGTCAGACTGTCCTCGACTATCAATATTTTCTGTTTCATCCGGCTCCTTAAAGTAAAAAGGCATGCCTCGCGGCATGCCTTTTATATCCCTTGTGCTTATTGCGCGTCCAGATAGCGCTCGGCATCGAGGGCGGCCATACAGCCGGTACCGGCCGAGGTAATGGCCTGGCGGTAGGTGTGGTCAGCCACGTCACCGGCGGCAAATACCCCTTCGATGCTGGTCTGGGTGGCGAAGCCGTCGAGGCCGCCACGCACCTTCAGATAGCCGTTCTGCATATCCAGCTGGTCGGCAAAGATCTGGGTGTTGGGCTGGTGACCGATGGCGATGAAGACGCCCATCAGTGGCAGGTCGGTGGTGGTGTCGTTCTGGGTATTGCGCAGACGCACGCCGGTCACCCCCATGTCGTCGCCCAGCACTTCGTCCAGAGTTTGGTGGGTGTGCAGCACGATATTGCCGCTGGCCACCTTGTCGTGCAGACGCTTGATCAGGATCTTCTCGGCGCGGAACTCGTCGCGACGGTGAATGAGGTGCACCTTCTTGGCGATGTTGGCCAGATAGAGCGCTTCTTCCACGGCGGTGTTGCCGCCGCCGACCACGGCCACTTCCTGATTGCGATAGAAGAAGCCGTCACAGGTGGCACAGGCGGAGACGCCGCGGCCCTTGAAGGCCTCTTCGGAAGGCAGGCCCAGATACTTGGCGGAGGCGCCGGTGGCGATGATCAGCGCATCACAGGTGTATTCGCCGTTGTCGCCCTTGAGGCGGAACGGACGCTGGGTCAGCTGCACTTCATTGATGTGATCGAACAGGATGCGGGTGTCGAACTTCTCCGCATGCTCTTTCATGCGCTCCATCAGGGCCGGACCGGTCAGACCCTCGGGGTCACCGGGCCAGTTCTCCACTTCGGTGGTGGTAGTCAGCTGACCGCCTTGCTGCATGCCAGTGATGAGCAGCGGATTGAGGTTGGCACGGGCGGCATAGACGGCGGCAGTGTAACCCGCCGGGCCTGACCCCAGGATCAGCAGTTTGCTATGAGTGACTTGGCTCATGATGTGATTTCCGAGACGTGATGAGTTTGCGCGATTGTAGGTAATTCGTGATAAGGGGTCAAAGGCCAGTGAGTCGATTGCATCAATCGGCTGGCGGGGTGGCAGGGGAGTAAGAAAGGTCTGAAAACACGCTCTGTAGCGGAAGGCTCCTCTGCCGAGCCCAGGGCTCATTGATAAGGAGCGCAACGACTCTCTCGCCATGGTGATGTGTGAGGTCGCAGCTGGTATCCGCTGGCGCTTCCCGAACGTGGCACGCCTTCCTATTGATGAGGTGGGGAAGGGTGTTTGCAGCCGTGGTTGCCAGCGAGCGCTGCTCGCCAGGCTGATCCTGCCCGCTGGTGTGGCGGCGATCTAGGCGCGATTGACAAGTTTTGGCGCAGTGGCCCTCGCTGCCGGTGCTTTGTCGCACAGCGCCTCAGGCCATGGCGGCCTCATGAGTATGGGGGCACCTAATCAGGCTGCGCACTGACACGAGGTGGAAGCGCGTGTTGGCCGCTCCCCGATGGGCACATTCATGATGGCGGCCTCTCGTTATCCTGCAGGGCGAATGCCAAATCATTGCCGGGCAGTTGCGACGAAGACGCAGGGAGGGGGGGCGTTATGTTTTGAGTCTGATGGATACGCTGGCCGCGGTGAAAATTGCTGCAATGCAGGACAAAATAGCGACAGTGGCAGCGCGATAATCTGCACCACCTGAATCAATGCCGCTTCCTGCGCCGCTTTGGGCGAAAACAGTATGGTTTCGTGCTGTCAGTTCACGTACACTGGCCACAGCCATGCCTACGCGGTATTCATGGTTTTTTATTTCTTTAGGTACACCGATAATCATGCTATCCCTCGACTATCGATTGGTGGTTTATGTTGCAAGCTAGTTTGGCAACATTTGCGCCTTGCATATTCAGGTATTGACAGGATTTGTGACCATAATTATAAAATGACTGGTGATTCTTACCAAAAAATAGCCAAAGGATGGAATAAATGATGGAAGCTAAGAGTCGGCTAAAGGATTTGGACAGGATTGACCGCAACATTCTGAATGAGCTGCAAAAGGATGGCAGAATTTCGAACGTTGAGTTGTCCAAACGAGTTGGCCTGAGTCCTACACCGTGTCTGGAACGGGTTCGTCGCCTCGAGCGACAAGGGTATATCGAAGGGTATGCCGCCATTCTGAACCCTCATTATCTGGACGCGTCTCTGCTGGTATTCGTGGAAATTACCCTCAATCGCGGTGCCCCCGATGTGTTTGAGCAGTTCAACAAGGCTGTTCAGGTGCTCGAGGAGATCCAGGAGTGCCATCTGGTCTCCGGCGATTTCGACTATCTGCTCAAGACCCGAGTCAGCGACATGTCGGCCTATCGCCGTCTGCTGGGGGAAACCCTGCTGCGTCTGCCCGGTGTCAACGACACTCGCACCTATGTGGTGATGGAAGAGGTCAAACAGAGCAGTCGTCTGGTGATCAGCACCCGTTGAGTCGGGTTATGCTGTGGCTTGCCAGCCTTGCGACAAGTCACGACATTCAGAAACGAGCGGCCGGTCCGCTCGTTTCTTCTTATCGAGTCGGTTGTGAATATGGCCGCCACGCCAGGCACTGGCTGACAACCGGTGGGCTTTTCAGGGATACTAGGCCCCCTTATCCCCCTGCATTACATGTTTTCAGAAAGGAGCCGGAGTTTGGCCGATAAAAAGCTGTTTACTCCTTTATCAGGTACACAACGGATCTTCGAAGCCGTCTTGATCGCCATCACTCTGATGGCTGCCTATCTCTTGCTTGCCCTGTTGTCCTACCACCCCGCCGATCCCGGTTGGTCCCAGACCTCCTGGCAAGGGGAGGTGAAAAACCTCGCCGGTAGCGCGGGGGCCTGGCTCGCCGACATCACCATGTTTACCTTCGGGGCGTTTTCCTATCTGGTTCCTCCCCTGGTCGTGCTGCTGGGCTGGAGCCTGTTCTGGCGTCCAAGCCGCCTGCTCGATGTGGATTACCTCACCCTGTCGGTGCGCATCGTCGGCTTCGTGCTGACCGTGCTCGGCATGTCCGCCATCGCCAGCATGAACTTCAATGATCTGCAGAATTTTTCCGCCGGCGGCCTGGTGGGGGACGTGATCTCCTCCGCCGTGGTGCCGCTGTTTGGCGGGGTCGGTGCCAACCTGATGCTGCTCTGCTTCGTGGCCACCGGCATCACCCTGTTCACCGGCTGGTCCTGGCTGACCATCGTCGAGCGGATCGGCGCCGCCTGCACCGGTTCGGTCAGCGCCGTTTACCATTTTCCCACCACCCTCGGCCGCTGGTTGACCGGTGGCTGGCGCCAGCCTCGCGTTGAGGGACCGGATCCCTTGCTGGAAGGGGGCGTGGGTACCATCGAGCTCGATGACGAAGAAGATGAACCGCACTCCAGCTGGACCCGTCGTCCCAAGGAAAAAGCCGCAACCAAGAGCCAGAAGACCAAGTCCGATGAGTGGCTGCCCGAGCTTGATGAGGATACCTTCCAGTTCGACCCGCAGTTTGACGATGAAGATGACGAGCCGGCCCCGGTGGCCAAGGCCAAGCGAGCCGCCACCAACGGCGCTCGTCGTCAGCCTGCCCTGGTCACGGCCGATGACGAGGACGATGATCTCGACCTACCCTGGGCAGAAGGGGATGAGGAGGCGCCTGCGCCGGCGGCTCCCACGCCCGGCAAGCCCAAGCGCCGCCTGCAACCTGGGCTGCCCCCCTTGCCCAGTATCGAGCTGCTGGACCGTCCGCCCGCCAAGACCCAGATGATGAGCAAGGACGAGCTGGAGCGCATGGGCCGGCTGGTGGAGGCGAAACTGGCCGACTACAACGTGCAGGCCAAAGTTGTGGGCGTCTATCCGGGCCCCGTCATCACCCGTTTCGAGCTGGATCTGGCGCCTGGCATGAAGGCGAGCAAGATCACCAACCTCTCCCGCGATCTGGCCCGCTCTCTGTCGGCCAGCAGCGTGCGGGTGGTGGAAGTGATCCCGGGCAAGACTTTCGTCGGGATCGAGCTGCCCAACCGGGTGCGTCAGACCGTCTACCTGCGCGAGACCCTCGACTGTGACGCCTTCCGCGACAGCCGCAACCCGCTCACCATGGGGTTGGGTCAGGACATCGCCGGCGAACCCGTGGTGGTGAACCTCGCCAAGATGCCCCACCTGCTGGTGGCCGGTACCACCGGCTCCGGTAAGTCGGTGGGGGTGAACACCATGATCATCTCCATGCTCTACAAGTCGACGCCGGACGATCTGCGCTTCATCATGATCGACCCCAAGATGCTGGAGCTGTCGGTCTACGAGGGGATCCCCCATCTGCTGACCGAGGTGGTGACCGACATGAAGGACGCCGCCAACGCCCTGCGCTGGTGCGTGGGCGAGATGGAGCGTCGCTACAAGCTGATGTCGGCGGTCGGGGTGCGCAACCTCAAGGGCTACAACGACAAGGTGCTGGCGGCCATCGAGGAGGGCGAACCCCTGCTGGATCCGCTGTGGCGTCCGGGCGACTCCATGGATCAGATGCCGCCTGAGCTGGAAAAACTGCCCCACATCGTGGTGGTGGTGGACGAGTTTGCCGACATGATGATGATCGTCGGCAAGAAGGTGGAGGAGCTGATCGCCCGTATCGCCCAGAAGGCGCGGGCGGCCGGTATTCACTTGATCCTGGCGACCCAGCGGCCGTCGGTGGATGTCATTACCGGTCTCATCAAGGCCAACATCCCGACCCGTATCTCGTTCCAGGTGTCGAGCAAGATCGACTCCCGTACCATCATCGATCAGGGCGGTGCCGAATCCCTGCTCGGCATGGGCGACATGCTCTACATGCCGGCCGGTACCTCCAACCCGACCCGGGTGCACGGCGCCTTTGTCGATGACCACGAGGTGCACAAGGTGGTGGCGGACTGGAAACTGCGCGGCGAGCCGAACTACATCGAGGAGATCCTCTCCGGTGAATCCGGCGGCGAGGGCGGCAGCGGCGAATATGGCGGTGGTGACGACGAAGAGCTCGACCCCCTGTTCGACGAGGCGGTGGCCTTCGTGGTGGAGTCGCGCCGCGGCTCGACCTCCAGCGTGCAGCGCAAGTTCAAGATCGGTTACAACCGGGCGGCCCGTCTCATCGAGCAGATGGAAAACCAGGGCATCGTCAGCGCCCCGGGCGGCAATGGTCAGCGCGATGTGCTGGCCCCGCCACCGGTACGGGACTAAGCCTCACCCCTCTATCATCCTGGCCATGCCCCTTGCGGGCGTGGCCTTTTATCGAGATAGCCGTTATGAAAAGCATGATGAAAAAACAACTGTTGATGGGCACTGTGCTGCTGGTTGCCAGCAGCCAGGTGTGGGCCGACGCGGCCAGCGATCTCAAGCAGAAGCTGGCGGGGGTGAGCCTCTTCTCCGCCAAGTTTGCCCAGACCGTTTATGACAGCAAGGGCAAGGAGCTGCAGCGCGCCGGCGGCGATCTGCTGGTGCAGCGTCCCAATCGCTTCAACTGGCACACCACCTCGCCGGACGAGAGCCTGATCGTGGCCGATGGCAAGGATGTCTGGGTCTATGATCCCTTCGTCGAGCAGGTGACCGCCCTCAAGATGAAGGATGCGGTGCTCAACACCCCCTTCGTGCTGATCGCCGGCAACGACAACAGTCTCTGGAAGAACTATGACGTGACCCAGGAAGGGGACGTCTACACCGTCACCAGTCGCAACCAGGACGAGCTGATCGCCTCCTTCCGCATCACCTTCGACAGGCAGAACAACATCAGCCGCTTCGACGTGAAAGAGGCCCAGGGCCAGTGGAGCGAGTTCACCCTGAGCAACTTCAACCGCAAGCCGGTGCTCAAGGGCAACGAATTTGTCTTCAAGATCCCCAAGGGGGTCGCGCTGGACGATCAGCGCTGATGAGCAGACGGTCGCTGGATTTCACGTCGGCCCGTCTGCCAATGGCGATGGGCGTGACGCTGGGGGTCAATACCGATGAGTAACCTCTTGTTGGATGTCTCGTCGGGCCGTTTTTCCATGGCGGTATGCGTGGGTCAATACAGATGAGCAACTTGTCGCTGGATTTCTCGTCGGACTTTCGTCCGTTGGCGGCCCGGATGCGGCCGCAAACCCTCGAGCAGTACATCGGTCAACAACATATCCTGGGGCCTGACAAGCCCCTGCGCAAAGCGATCCTGGCCGGCCACTGCCACTCCATGATCCTGTGGGGGCCTCCCGGCACCGGCAAGACCACGCTGGCCGAGCTGATGGCCCACTACTGCCAGGCCGAGGTCGAGCGGCTCTCGGCGGTCACCTCCGGTATCAAGGAGATCCGCGCCGCCATCGACAAGGCCAAGGAGAACAGCTGGCGCGGGGTGCGCACCATCCTGTTCGTGGACGAGGTGCACCGTTTCAACAAGAGCCAGCAGGACGTGTTCCTGCCTCACATCGAAGATGGCACCATCACCTTCATCGGTGCCACCACCGAAAACCCCTCGTTCGAACTGAACAACGCGCTGCTCTCCCGGGCCCGGGTCTATCTGCTCAAACGGCTGGAGGAGGAGGACATCCTCACCCTGATCGATCAGGCGATGCAGGACGCTCGCGGGCTCAATGATCCGGCGCTGACCTTCGCCCCCGGGGTGAAGGAGGCGCTGGCCAAAGCGGTGGATGGGGACGGGCGCAAGTCCCTCAACTACCTGGAGCTGCTGGCCGACATGGCCGAGCCTGACGGCAGCGGCCACAAGCTTATCGACAGCACCCTGCTGGCCGCCGTGGTGGGGGAGCACGTGGCGCGCTTCGACAAGGGGGGCGATCACTTCTACGACCTCATCTCGGCGGTGCACAAGTCCATTCGCGGCTCGGCGCCGGATGCGGCGCTCTACTGGTATGCCCGCATGGTGAGCGCCGGTTGCGATCCGCTCTATATTGCGCGCCGGTTGCTGGCGATTGCCTCCGAGGACGTGGGCAATGCCGACCCGCGAGCCATGCAGGTGGCGCTCTCGGCCTGGGACTGCTTCCACCGCATCGGACCGGCGGAAGGGGAGCGGGCCATTGCCCAGGCCATCGTCTACCTCGCCTGCGCGCCCAAGAGCAATGCGGTTTACACCGCCTGGAAGGCGGCGCTTCACGATGCCAAGAACCTGCCGGACTTCGAGGTGCCGCCGCACCTGCGCAATGCACCGACCAAGCTGATGAGCGAGCTGGGCTATGGCGCCGAGTACCGTTACGCCCACGACGAGCCCGGTGCCTATGCCGCCGGCGAGCAGTACTTCCCGCCCGAGCTGGCCGGCAAGCAGTACTATCAGCCCACCGAGCGTGGGCTGGAGAAGCAGATAGCCCAGAAGCTCGACTATCTGCATGAGCTGGATCGGCAGAGCCCGCGGCAACGGGACAAATAGTGATGCAATGGCGGCTGGTAGCGAGCCTCTCCCGGGTCTGTCTTGCCGGGTTGCGCGTTAATTGGTCAGCCGATTTGATCCAGGTCGTCATCCCCCGGAAAACAGGGCAAAACGGGCGCAATAGTCCCTGTTCGGGCGGGGGGGCGGTCTGATACACTGGCCCTCTGACCCCGCTTGTCTTGGCCTGGTGCCATCTTCTTGATTTCGAAGGCCTGCTTACCATAGGCCCGATTCTGAAAGACGACAGGGGTGCGCCAACCGATGTTAACTTCCGGATCTGTTTTCCAGCCCGTCATGATGACTCAGGCCCAGATCCCATTTTAAAAAAGTAGGTAAACCATGCTGGATCCCAAATATCTGCGCAGCGATATCGCCGAAGCTGCCGCTCGTCTGGCGACACGTGGCTACGTTCTGGACGTAGCGGCTGTCAATGCTCTGGAAGAGAAACGCAAGGATCTGCAGTCCCGTACCCAGGAGCTGCAGGCCGAGCGCAACGCCCGCTCCAAATCCATCGGTGAGGCTGCCCGTCGCGGCGAAGATGTTGCCCCGCTCAAGGCCGAGGTCACCAAGATCAACGAAGAGCTCGAGACCAGCAAGGTCGAGCTGGATGCCCTGCTGGCCGAGCTGAAGGTCATCGCGGACGCCATCCCCAACCTGCCGAGCGACACCACCCCGGTTGGTCGTGACGAAAACGACAACGTGGAAGTGCGCCGCTGGGGCACCCCGCGCGAGTTCAGCTTCCCGGTACGCGATCACATCGATCTGGGTGAAGCGGCCAAGGGCGTTGACTTCAAGAACGGCGTCAAGCTCTCCGGCTCCCGCTTCGTGGTGATGAAGGGCCAGATTGCCCGTCTGCACCGCGCCCTGGCCCAGTTCATGCTGGACCTGCACACCCTGCAGCACGGTTACACCGAGTGCTACGTGCCCTATCTGGTCAACCCGGACAGCCTGTACGGTACCGGCCAGCTGCCGAAGTTCTCCCAGGACCTGTTCAATACCGGCATCGACGGCGAAGGGGAAGAAGAGGGCAAGGTACGCAAGTTCTCCCTGATCCCGACCTCCGAAGTGCCGCTCACCAACATGGCCCGCGACGAGATCTTCGACGAGCAGGAACTGCCGATCAAGATGACCGCCCACAGCCCCTGCTTCCGTTCCGAAGCCGGCTCCTACGGTCGTGATACCCGTGGCCTCATCCGCATGCACCAGTTCGACAAGGTCGAGATGGTCCAGCTGGTGCACCCGGAGAAATCCTGGGAAGCGCTGGAAGAGATGGCGGGTCACGCCGAGAAGGTGCTGCAGCTGCTGGAGCTGCCGTATCGCGTGATGGCGCTCTCCACTGGTGACATGGGCTTCTGCGCTGCCAAGACCTACGATCTGGAAGTGTGGCTGCCGGCCCAGAACACCTACCGCGAGATCTCCTCCGTCTCCAACTGCACCGACTTCCAGGCGCGCCGCATGCAGGCTCGTGTGCGCATCGATGGCAAGCCGCAGCTGCTGCACACCCTGAATGGCTCCGGCCTGGCAGTGGGTCGCACCCTGGTGGCGGTGATCGAGAACTACCAGCAGGAAGACGGCCGCATCGCCATTCCGGCGGCGCTGCAATCCTACATGGGCGGCCTGACCCACATCGGGTAAGCGCTCATTGCAGACGACAACGCCATGGCATGCCATGGCGTTGTGCATTCTGGCGTTGGTCAACCGTTTCAATGGGCAGTGAATGCGCTGGTTCGCCGCCTGTTTGAACCGTTAACACATTTTTATCAAGCATTGCGCAATCGTTTTTGTTAGACTGCGCCGCAATTTCGCAGGACATCTTTTTCTATGGTCTGGATTGATTACGCCATCATCGGCATCGTCGGTTTCTCTGCTCTCATCAGCCTGGTGCGTGGCTTCGTCAAGGAGGCCATGTCCCTTGTCACCTGGTTCGTCGCCTTCTTCATCGCCAGCCATTTCTATTCGGATCTCGCCATCTACTTCACCTCGTTCAGCGACCCGCTGGTGCGCAACGGCCTGGCCATCGCCGCCCTGTTCGTGGCGACCCTGATCCTCGGCAGCGTGGTGAACTACGTGGTGGGGCTGCTGGTGGACAAGACGGGGCTGTCCGGCACCGATCGGGTGCTTGGCATCTGTTTTGGCGCTATTCGCGGGGTACTGATCGTCAGTGCCCTGCTTTTTTTCATGGATACCTTCACCAACCTCTCCCAGAGCGACTGGTGGACGGCGTCCAAGCTGGTGCCCGAGTTCAAGCCGGTCATCCAGTGGTTTTTCGGGTTCATGCTGAACTCATCGAGTTTTCTTAAACAGGTATAGTGACTTCGAGGTAGCAAAGACATGTGTGGTATTGTCGGTATAGTTGGCACCACCCCCGTCAATCAGGCCCTCTACGACGCCTTGACGGTGTTGCAGCACAGGGGACAGGATGCCGCCGGGATCGTGACCATTGACAGTGGAAACTTCCGGCAACGCAAGGCCAACGGCCTGGTGAAGGACGTGTTTGAAGTGCGTCACATGCAGCGCTTGAAAGGGCATATCGGCATAGGACATGTCAGATATCCCACCGCAGGCAGCTCCAGTGCCGCTGAAGCCCAACCTTTTTACGTGAACTCCCCCTACGGCATGGTGCTGGCCCACAACGGCAACCTCACCAACGCCAAGGAGCTCAAGGAGCAGCAGTTCAAGGTGGCCCGTCGCCACATCAACACCACCTCGGACTCCGAGGTGCTGCTGAACGTGCTGGCGCACGAGCTGGATCTCTGCGACAAGATGGCGCTGCGCCCGGAAGACATCTTCTCGGCGGTGCGCAAGGTGCACCAGCAGATCCGCGGTGCCTATGCCGTGGTTTCCCTGGTGATCGGCCACGGCCTTATCGGTTTTCGCGATTCCAACGGCATTCGCCCGCTGATCCTGGGCCGCCGGGTCGACGAGCAGGGGCAGGTGGAGTACATGCTCGCCTCCGAGAGCGTGGCGCTTGACGCCATCGGTTTCGAGACGGTGCGCGACGTCGCGCCGGGGGAGGCCATCTACATCACCGAGCAGGGCCAGCTCTTCTCCGAGCAGTGTGCGGAGAACCCGCAGATGAGCTCCTGCATCTTCGAATACGTCTACTTCGCTCGTCCTGATTCGTGCATCGACAAGGTGTCGGTCTATGCCGCCCGCCTCAACATGGGTCGCAAGCTGGGCCAGAAGATTGCCCGCGAGTGGGAAGATCTCGACGTGGACGTGGTCATCCCCATCCCCGAGACCTCCTGCGACGTGGCGCTGGAAATCGCCCATACCCTGGACTTGCCGTACCGTCAGGGCTTCGTGAAGAACCGCTACATCGGCCGTACCTTCATCATGCCGGGCCAGACCCAGCGCAAGAAGTCGGTGCGCCGCAAGCTCAATGCCATCAGCTCCGAGTTCAAGGGCAAGAAGGTGTTGCTGGTGGACGACAGCATAGTGCGCGGGACCACTTCCGAGCAGATCATCCAGATGGCCCGTGAAGCGGGGGCAGCCAAGGTCTACTTCGCCTCGGCTGCGCCGGAAATTCGCTTCCCCAACGTCTACGGCATCGACATGCCCACCGCCAACGAGCTGATCGCCCACGGCCGGGAAGTGGAAGAGGTGTGCAAGCTGATTGGCGCCGACGGCCTCATCTTCCAGGATCTGGAAGATCTGGAAGCAGCGGTGCGGGAGATCAACCCCGAGCTGCGCCACTTCGAGACCTCGGTGTTCAACGGCCATTACGTCACCTCCGACGTGGATCAATCCTACCTCGACCACCTCAACGCCATGCGCAGCGATGACAACAAGGCGGTGCGCGAGTGGCAGGAAGGCACCAGCAACCTGGAAATTTTTAACGAAGGCAGTTAAACGTTTTCCACGCTGGGGTGTTGCAACGAGATGGGGGCCTTGGCCCCCATTGTTGTTTCCGCTCGCCGAAAAGGGCCCGCATCTGCTTGAAAAAGCAGCGTTTGTACCCGCAGCTATGGGCAGTGGCGGCGGGATCCGCTAGCATGGACCGCCGCCGTATCAACCCGAACAGACGAGAATTCAGATGGATGACCTGCTAGCCCCCGTGCGCCAGTTTTTGCACTGCGAGACCCCGGATGCGTGGATCGAGATGGCGCGGGATCCCGCCTGGTTGCCGACCCTGCTCATCGATCACGCCAACTGCGAGAACAAGGCCGCACTCACCGCCCACAGTCTGGTGCGCCGCTACTGCCTGCCCAAGGGCAAGCGTCATCTGCTGCCCAAGCTGGAGTTCTATCGGGAGCTGGATGCGATTCCGGAGAAGGCCGAGATCCTGGGCAAGCGCAGCATGGGGGAGTCTGAACGCTCGGTCTTTGCCGAGCTGGAGCGCAATCCGCTGCTGTTTCCCATGGTGCGGCTCATCCAGGAGGAGCTGCATCACTTCGAGCAGGTGCTGGAGATCATGCAGGCCCGCGACATTCCCTATGGCCCGGTGACCGCCTCCCGCTATGCCCGCAACCTGATGCAGCATGTGCGCACCCACGAACCCGCCACCATCGTCGACAAGCTGATCATCGGCGCCTATATCGAGGCGCGCTCCTGCGAGCGGTTTGCCAAGCTGGCACCCCATCTGGACGAGGAGCTGAGTCGTTTCTACGTCTCCTTGCTGCGCTCCGAGGCGCGCCACTACCAGGACTATCTGGCGCTGGCCGAGCAATATGCGGGGGAGGACATCAGTGAACGGGTGGCCTTCTTCGGCCAGGTGGAGGCGGAGCTGATCCGCTCGCCGGATCCGCAGTTCCGGTTCCATAGCGGTCTTCCTGTCAGATCTGACAGTTGTTGACGGGCAGGGCGCTGCCTACCATTGCAGCGTTCCTACTACGAGCGACGCATTCATTTTTGAGCGCAATTCCCGGCCCCTGAGCCGGGATTTTTTTGTCTCTTTTTCAGGCGCGACAACGGCGGGCAAGGGCCGGCGGCGAGCCACCGGGCGCGGCTCAGCGGCGGTATTCGTTGTTGTAGTTCTGGATGAGGCGCCGGGTCACCTCGTGCTGGGGATCGGCGAACACCTTGAGGGTCTTGCCGCGCTCCACCACCCGCCCTTCGTGCATCACCAGCACCTCGTCGCTGATGTGGCTCACCACCCCCAGATCGTTGGCCACCAGCACATAGCTCAGCCCCATGGTCTCCTGCATCTCCAGCAGCAGGTTGATGATCTGCGAGCGCACCGAGATATCCAGGGTAGAGAGCGCCTCGTCGGCCACCACGATCTTGGGGTTGAGGATCAGCGCCCGTGCCAGCGCCACCCGCTGCTGCTGACCGGCGGAGAGCATCTGCGGATAGAAGAGGGCGTGGTCCGCCAGCATGCCCACCATGCGCAGGGTCTGCACCACCTTGTCGCGGCGTTCCTCCTCGGTCATCTCGGTGTTGAGGCGCAGCGGCGTCTCCAGGATCTGGCCGACCCGGATCTTGCGGTTGAGGGAGGAGTTGGGGTCCTGGAAGATCATCCGCAGCAGCTTGCAGCGGGTCTGATAGTCACCGTGGATCATCGGCTGCCCCTCGATGGCGATCTCGCCACCGCTCGGCTCTATCATGCCCGCCAGAATGCGGGCCAGAGTGCTCTTGCCGGAGCCGGCCTCGCCGACGATGGCCAGGGTCTGGCCCACCTCGAGATCAAAGGAGAGCGGCTTGATGGCTTCCACCGCCCGGCGTCGAAACAGGCCGGTGCGGTTCTGATAGGTCTTGCACAGGCCCCTGACCTGCAACAGGGAGGGTTCGATCACTGTCCTTGCTCCTTGGTGAGAGGGCATGCAGCCACGCTCTGATACGGGATTGAATTCACTTTTTGGGTTCTTCCATGTTCAACGGGAAGTGGCAGCTGAACTGGTGCCCCTTGATCTTGCTCATCAGCGGGGTCTGCACGCACTGCTTCTGGGCATAGGGGCAGCGGGGGCCGAGCCGGCAACCGATGGGCAGGTGCTGCAGCGGCGGAATGACGCCGGGCAGGGTTTCCAGGCGCGACTTGTGGCGCACCAGCTTGTCAAAGTCGGGGATCGACTTGAGCAGCGCATCGGTATAGGGGTGGTGCGGTGTCTCCAGGATCTGCTCCCGGGTACCCACCTCCACCATCTGCCCGCAATACATCACGTTGATGGTGTCGGTCAGGTTGGCGATGGCGGCGATGTCGTTGCTGATGATGAGGATGGTGGTGTTGCCCAGCTTGTTCATCTTGTCCAGCAGCCGCAGGATCTGCGAATGGGTGGTGGACTCCATGGCGCTGGTGGGCTCGTCCGCCACCAGCAGGCGCGGCTGGTTGGCGATGGCCATGGCGATCATCACCTTCTGGCACATGCCGTCCGACAGCTCGTGAGGGTAGGCCCGCATCACCTTGCGGTGATCCTTGACCCCGACCCGGTGCAGCAAGGCGATGGCCTTCTTCTTGCGCCACTGGAAGCGCTGCCAGAACTGCCCCTCGAAGGAGTCGGTCGGGATCGCCTCTTCCAGCTGGGTACCGATCTCCTCGGAGGGGTCGAGACAGCTGATGGGGTCCTGGAAGATCATGGCGATCTCGCGGCCCATGATGCGGCGCCGCTCGCGGGGCGCCATGGTCAGCAAGTCCATGTCGTTGAAGCGCATCCGGTCGGCGCGCACCGTCCAGTTGTCCTTCTGGATACCGACGATCACCTTGGCCACCAGGCTCTTGCCGGAGCCGGATTCGCCCACCAGGCCGCGGATCTCCCCCTCGGCCAGGGTCAGGCTCACCTTGTCCACCGCCTTGACCTTGCCCTGCGGGGTGTCGATCTCGATGGTGAGGTTGCGTATGTCGAGCAGAGGCATCAGTCATTCCCCTCTTTGAGCGCTTCGCGAATGCCTTCGCCCACCAGCGATGGGTTGGCCTGCACGCCGTACAGGAATGGGCAGGGGACAAGGGTGAGCATGTCTATCTTGGACACAGAGCATTGCATCAGTCATTCCCCTCTTTGAGTGCTTCGCGAATGCCTTCGCCAACCAGGTTGGTCACCAGCACGCTGAACAGGATGGCCATGCCCGGCAGGGTCACGGTCCAGGGGGCGAGATAGATGAGATCGCTCGAGTCGGCCAGCATGGCGCCCCATTCCGGTTGCGGTGACTGGGCGCCGAGGCCGAGAAAGCCCACCGCCGAGATGTCGAGGATGGCTGCCGACAGGGTGCGGGTGGTCTGGGCCACCAGGGTCTCGACGATGTTCGGCAAAATGGCCAGCCGCATGATGCGCAAGGGAGGCGAGCCGTCGAGCCGGCTGGCGATGATGTACTCCTTCTGCATCTCGGTGTGGACCGCGTTGTAGGTGGCCCGGATGAAGGGAGGGATCAGCGCCAGGGTGATGGCGATCAGGGTGTTGAACAGACCCGGCCCCAGGATGGCCACCATGATGATGGCCAGCAGCAGGGAGGGGATGGAGAGCAGGGTATCGAGCAGGTGGTGCAGCACGCTCGACTTGAGCCCCTTGCTCATGCCGCCGAGGATGCCGATGGCGGTGCCCGCCACCATGGCGATCACCACCACCAGCAGGGCGTTGCCAAAGGTGAACCGGGCGCCCACCACCAGCCGGGAGAGGATGTCGCGGCCCAGATCGTCGGTACCGAGGAAATAATCGATGTTGCCGCTGTTGGCCCAGGAGGGGGCCAGCAGCAAGCGGGCGCTGTGCTGCTCGTCGATGCCGTAGGGCACCACCAGCGGGCCGAACAGGGTGATGAGCAGCAGGATCACGAAGCACCAGAGCCCTGCCATCGCCAGCGGATTGCGGCGATAGGAGGCCCAGGTCTGCTCCAGTGGCGAGAGGATCTTGAGCTCGGGGTAGAGGCTAGTCTTGTCTTGCATAGGATTCCTGGCTCCGGGTCATGCCATGAGCACGTTCAGTCTTGTTTTGCATAGAGTTCTTTGCGCCGCGCCGGGTAGATGATGGTGGTGAGCAGCTCGGTGCTGACGCTGATGAAGATGACGAAGCTGGCCACCACCAGGGTGGCCCCGCGGATGGCGGCGTAGTCCTGCAGGGCGATGCTGTTGATGAGCCAGCGGCCGATGCCGTGCCACTCGAACACCACCTCGGTGATCATGGCGGAGGTGAGCACGCTGCCCAGCTGCAGGCCCAGCAGCGGCAGCACCGGCGGCAGGGCGTTCTTGAGGCCGTGACGCCAGACGATCTGGCGACGGGAGAGGCCGCGGCTGGCCGCCGCCTTGATGTAGTTCTGCTTCATCACGTCGATGAGGGAGCTGCGCACGTGGCGGATCACCTCGGTGGTGGGTACCACCGCCAGCACCAGCGAGGGCAGGATCAGGTGGCGCAGGGCGTCGTGCAGGGCGGCCTGGCGCCAGGGCTCGTGGCTCATCAGCACGTCGATGAGGGCGATGCCGGTGATGGAGGGCACGTCATAGAGCAGGCTGATCTGGCCGGAGGCGGGCAGCCAGCCCAGATCCAGCGAGAAGAACATCACCACCAGCAGTGCCAGCCAGAACACCGGCACCGCGTAGCCGATGAGACCGGCGGTCATGATGGTGAGATCGAGCGGTTTACCCTGGGAGAGGGCCGCCAGGGTGCCGAGCGGAATGCCCACCAGCAGCGAGATGGCGAAGGCCGCCACGCAGAGGATCAGGGTGGCGGGGAAGTAGTGACGGATCTCGTCCAGCACCGGCAGGCCGGAGACGCTGGAGAGCCCCAGATCCCCGTCCAGAATGCGGCGCAGGAAGTCGGGGTAGCCGCTCCAGAAGCTGGCCTGCTGGCCGATGAGGCGCACGTCCAGCAGGTAGGCGACGAAGGTCAGCGCCAGCAGGGTGATGAGCAGCAGATTGATGCGACGCAGGATATAGAGAAACATGCTTACTCCCGATAGGCCTGGTTGAAGACGGTGCCGCCAAAGGGCATCAGGGAGAGTCCCTCGATGTCGCTGCGGCTGACCTGGGTGCGCAGGGCATGGGCCAGCGGAATGAGCGGCATCTGCTCGTTGAGCAGGGTCTGGGCGTAATAGTAGTTGCGCAGCCTGAATGCCAGCTGGGGCGTGGTCACCGCATCGTCCAGCAGCTGATCAAACGCCGGACTGCACCAGCGGCTGTAGTTGTTGCCGCGCTCGACGGCGGCGCAGCTCAGCAGCTGGCGAAAGAAGTTGTCCGGGTCGGCGTTGTCGGCAATCCAGCCGCTGAGCAGGCTGTCGTACTGGCCCTGGGCGAGGCGGGCCTCGATGACCGGCCACTCCTGCTGCACGATTTTGAGCTTGATGCCGACCTTGGCCAGATCGCTTCGCATCAGCTGGGCGGTTTTGAGGGCATCCGGGTTGTAGGCGCGCGAGCCCGGCTGCACCAGCACCTGCATCTCGAACCCTTGCTCCAGTCCCGCCTCCTTGAGCAGCTGGCGCGCCCGCTTGAGATCCGGCTGGCGCATCGGCAGAGAGGGGTTGTAACCCCAGGAGAGCGGCGGCAGCAGGCTGTTGGCGGGCTGACCCGTCTCGAAATAGACCGCCTGCAGCAGGTTGTCGATGTTGATGGCGCTGGCGATGGCCTGACGCACCTGCACCTTGTTGAACGGTGCCTTGCGGGTATTGAGGGCGAGGAAGGCGACGTTCATGCCGGACTGCACCGCCAGGCTGAGGTCGGGATCCTGGTCGATCACCGACAGCTGGCTGGCGGAGGGGGTGCTCATCACGTCGCACTCGCCGGTCAGCAGCTTGGCCAGCCGCTTGGACGATTTGGGGGTGATGTCGTAGATGAGTTGCTCGATCTTGGCCTCGCCGCCCCAGTAACCGGGGTGGCGCAGGTAGCGCACGTATTCGTTGTGGCGATACTCCTTGAAGCTGAACGGCCCGGTGCCCACCGGGCGGCTGTCGATGAGCCCCGGGGTGCCGGCCTTTTGCAGCTGCCCGGCATATTCGGCGGAGAGCACGATGGCGTAGTCGCTGGCCAGGGTGGCGAGGAAGGAGGCATCCGGCCGGTTCAGCTCGAATACCACCTGATCGGTGCCCTTCTTGTAGACCCGCTTGATCAGCTGATCCAGCCCCAGGCTGTAGAAGTAGGGGTATTCGCCGCCGGAGACGTCGTGATAGGGGTGCTGCTTGTCGAGCAGCCGCTGCCAGGTGAACACCACGTCGTCGGCGTTGAGGGGGCGCGAGGGGTTGAACCAGGGCGTGTGGTGAAAGGTGACCCCCTTGCGCAGGGTCAGGGTATAGAAGAGGCCGTCTTCGCTGGTGCTCCAGCGGGTGGCGAGCCCTCCCTCCAGCGCCAGGGTGTTGGGGTTCACCTCCAGCAGACGGTCGTAGAGCGGGCGCGAGCTGGCATCCAGGGTCACCCCGGAATTGGAGACCTGGGGGTTGAAGGTCTGGGGCGAGCCTTCGGCACAATAGATGAGTCCCGTCCTGGACGCGTCGTCTTGTTTCTGACAACCGGTGAGCAGCACCAGCATTCCAAGCAGCAAGGGTTTGAGCATTCTCATTGTCGAACCATGTTTTTATACAAAGTTGCCGGCGACGGGGCCGGCAAGGGGTGGGTGCCGCTCTGGGGCAGGCTGCCCGGGTGATTAATCCGCATCGTTGTCACTGTCCAGCAGCTGGTATTTGCGCAGCATGCCGCGGAACTGGTGATAGCTCAGGGCCAGCAGTTGGGCGGCTTTGCGCTGATTATACTGGGATTGCTGCAGCGCTTGCTTGAGTAAATTAATCTCGTAGCCCGCCACCGCCTGTTTGAGATCCAGCGGCAGGGCGGGGGAGTCCGGAGTCACCGCCGGCGCCTGCTCCAGCGGGAGGGAGGGCGTGACCGCTGCCTGGGCCCGGGGGCGCCAGGGGGAATCGAACGGGTTGAGCACCAGCTCGGCCAGCGGCAACTGGGGGTTGCCCTGGCGGTAGATGCTGCGCTCCACCACGTTTTTCAGCTCCCGCACGTTGCCGGGCCAGGGATAATCCAGCAGCAGCTGGGTCGCCTTGCGCGAGAAACCGGCAAACAGCGGATAACCGAGCTCCCGGGTCATGCCGTGGGCGAAGTGCTCCGCCAGCATCAGAATATCTTCGCGCCGCTCCCGCAGGGGGGGCAGGGTGATGACGTCGAAGGCGAGCCGGTCGAGCAGGTCGTGGCGAAACTGCCCCTTGTCGGCCAGCGCCGGCAGATCCTCGTTGGTGGCGCACACCAGCCGCACATCCACCTTGAGGGCCTTGGCGCCGCCCACCCGCTCGAACTCGCCGTACTCGATGACCCGCAGCAGTTTTTCCTGCACCCGCGCGCTGGTGGTGGCCAGCTCGTCAAGGAAGAGGGTGCCGCCATCGGCCCGCTCGAAGCGGCCCTGGTGGCGTTTGGCGGCGCCGGTGAAGGAGCCCGCCTCGTGGCCGAACAGTTCGGTCTCCAGCAGACTCTCGCTCAAGGTGGCGCAGTTGACGGTGACAAAGCTTTGATCCCAGCGCGCCGAGAGATAATGTAGGCGGTGGGCGATGAGCTCCTTGCCGGTCCCCCGTTCGCCGATGATCAGCACGGGCTTGCGCAGCGGCGCCAGGCGGGAGGCCTGCTCAATGATCTCGAGAAATGCGTTGGATTCTCCCAACAGGCTTTCCGTGGCCGTGGTCATAGTCATCCCCGTGAATCGTTGAAAGCTGGTCAATCTTACCAAAAGTTGGTGATTCTAATCATTACTTGTGTGGTGCATCTTGAAACTCGACTTATCTGCCCCATATAAATCAACAAGTTAAATTCTGTTCCAGATTGGCACACAAGTTGCCATTGTCAATGGAGAAACAACGTATGCCAACCACAGGAGTACAATCATGAGTATTTTTTCCCGCCTGGCCGACATCATCAATTCCAACCTGACGGCCCTGCTCGACAAGGCAGAAGATCCCCAGAAGATGGTGCGCCTGATCATCCAGGAGATGGAAGACGAGCTGGTGAAGGAGCGCTCCAATCTGGCCCGCTTCCTCGCCAACCAGAAAGAGATTGGCCGCCAGGTCAGCCGCCATCAGGAGCGGGTCGCCGAGTGGCAGGGCAAGGCCGAGCTGGCCCTGAGCAAGGGGCGGGAAGACTTGGCCCGCGCCGCCCTCATCGAGAAGAAGAAGCAGGCCGAGCTGGCCGACGGCCTCGAGCGCGAGCAGCAGGCGGTGGACAGCGGCATCGCCAAGCTGGGGGAGGAGATCCGTCAGCTGGAAGCCAAGCTGGAAGACGCCCGTGCTCGCCAGAAGGCGATGGCCATTCGCAGCGAAGCGGCCAGCAGCCGTCTCAACGTGCAGAGCCAGGTCGCCCGTGGCGACAGCCAGGCGGTGGTGAGCAAGTTCGAGCGCATGGAGCGTCGCATCGACGAGATGGAGGCCCGCGCCGATCTGGGACAGTCCGACAAGGCGCTGGCCCAGCAGTTTGCCGAACTGGAAGCCGACGATCAGATCAGCAAAGAGCTCGAGGCCATGCGCCAGAAGCTGGGCCAAGGCGATACCACGCCGAAACAGGGGGAGTAACAGATGGAAGATCTGCTGGGTGTATTGATGGTTCCCATGGTGGTCTTCATGGTGGTGGTGGCCCCCATCTGGCTGGTGCTGCACTACCGCGCCAAGGGACGCATTGGCGCCGGCCTTGCCGATGGCGAGCGTGAACAGCTGCAGGGGCTGCTGGTGCGTGCCGAGAAGATGCAGGAGCGGGTCGGCGCGCTTGAATCGATTCTGGATGCCGAGGTTCCTGGTTGGAGAAACAAGGTATGACGGTTTTCAATGAGAGATGTCATGACCGTTGTGGAAAGCCGGAGCTGGTCGGCACCGTATTGGAGTCGATTCTGGATGCGGAAGTCCCGGGTTGGAGGAACAAGGTATGACACAGTGGAGCAAAGAGGGGCGCAACCTCTATCGTGACCCCCAGCGCGGCAAGATAGCCGGGGTCTGTGCCGGTCTGGCAGAGTACTTCGGGGTGGAGACCTGGATCGTGCGGCTGCTTGCCATCAGCGGCCTCATCTTCGCCGGCTTCATCACCTTCACCGCCTACGTGGCCGCCTGGTTTCTGCTCGACAAGAAGCCCGTCACCCTCTACGCCCAGGAGGATGCCGACTTTGCCGAGGTGCGGATGAAGGCGCGCAGCTGGCAGGCGGGCGTCACGCCTCATCAGGCCCTTGCCCGCATCGGCCAGGAGCTGGATGGGCTGGAGCCCAGATTGCAGCGCATCGAAAAGCTGGTGACCTCCAAGGAGTTCAGCCTGCAGCGGGAGTTTCGCAACTTGTAACCCTGAGCGGCGCGATGGCCCCGCCGGCGCGGGTCGGCCTTTGATGGCGGGCACTGCACGAGGGGGCCATGGCGTGGGGGTGGCAGCGGCCATCCCCCCTTCGCTCTGGATGGACGGGAGAACAGGACAAGCCTTGATACTCAATAAACTGGAACAGCAGTTCAATCGCCTGCAGCACAAGGCGAACGACGTGGTCAACCGGGTACGGGACCGCCACATCCGGCTGGCGGTCACCGGTCTCTCTCGCAGCGGCAAGACGGCCTTCATCACGGCGCTGGTCAACCAGCTGGAACACGCGGCCATCGACGGCCGCCTGCCCTTGTGGGATGCCCTGCGCCAGGGGCGCATCCTCGGTGCCCGCCGGGTGCCCCAGCAAAATGCCCACATTCCCACCTTTGCCTACGAGCGCGGCCTCGATGCCCTGTTTGCCGATCCGCCTGCCTGGCCCGAGCCAACCCGCGGGGTGGCCGAGGTGCGCCTCGAAATTCGCTATCGCACCCGCCATCCCCTGCGCAAACATCTGGGGGAGATCTCCACCCTCTACGTGGATCTGGTGGACTACCCCGGGGAGTGGCTGCTCGACCTGCCGCTGCTGGAGATGAGCTACGAGCAGTGGAGCGAGCAGGTGCGCGAGCAGCTGCGCCGCCCCGAGCTGCAGGCCCTTGCCGCCGGCTGGCTGGCGCCAGAGTGGCA
This sequence comes from Aeromonas sp. 1805, assembly GCF_013085525.1. Classification (NCBI taxonomy): domain Bacteria; kingdom Pseudomonadati; phylum Pseudomonadota; class Gammaproteobacteria; order Aeromonadales; family Aeromonadaceae; genus Aeromonas; species Aeromonas sp. 1805. The sequence continues at coordinate 3,594,990 of NZ_CP038515.1, forward strand.
GGCGGAGCAGGGCTTCGAAGAGCGGCCGGTGGCACAGCTTGCCGAGCGCTACACCGACTACCTGCATGCCTGCAAACAAGAGTTGGGATTGCACCTGATCCAGCCCGGTCGTTTCGTGCTGCCGGGGGAGTATGCCGGCGCCCCCATGCTGCAGTTCGTGCCCTGGGTGTGGGCGATGCCTGCCAGCGAGCCCGCCGAAGGCACCCTCTACGCCACCCTCAAGCAGCGCTTCGAGCAGTACAAGCAGCACCTGGTACAGGGTTTTTATGAGCAGCACTTTGCCGGTTTCGATCGCCAGATCGTGCTGGTGGATTGCCTGCAGCCCCTCAATGCCGGGGCGGCCAGCTTTGGCGATATGCAGCAGGCCATTGCCCGCATCATGGAGAGCTTTGCCTACGGCAAGAGCAACTGGTGGCGCCGGCTCTTTTCGCCGCGCATCGACAAGCTGCTGTTCGTGGCGAGCAAGGCCGATCACGTCACCCCGGAGCAGCACGGCCCCATGGTCTCCCTGCTGCAACATCTGGTGCGCAGCGGCCGCGGCCAGGCCCGTTTTGAGGGGATTGCCACCGAGTGTCTGGCGCTGGCCGCCATCAAGGCGACCGAGGTGGGCAAGGGGGTGGCCGATGGCCGCGAGTTTCCCGCCATCCGTGGCACCAGCCTGAGCGGTGAGCCGCTGCTGCTGTTTCCGGGCGAGGTGCCGTCCCATATTCCGCCCGCCCAGTGGTGGAGCAATCAGGGCTTTGATTTTCAGGCATTTCGCCCGCTGCCCATGAGCGCCCATCAGGCGCTGCCCCATATCCGGCTCGATGCGGCGCTGGAGTTTCTGCTCGGGGATCACCTCGAATAACCGGTGTGCGGCACGGGTTTGTTGCCTGCGCCGTACCGGGGAGACTGTTTTCAGGAGAACAAGGCGATGAACGATCAGATAAAAGAGCGGCCACCGCTGCAGGGCAAGGTGATCCTGGAGCCCGCGTTGACGGCAGCCGAGAAGGAGCGGGCGCCGGCGCCGGCCCAGCGGCTGGAGGAGGCGAGCTTCGAGTGCCTCGATGAGCTGGAAGAGCTCACCGAGGTGGAGAGTGCCCTCGTCATCAAGCCGCGTCGCCGTCATCGGCTGCTGGCCTGGGGGCTGGGGGCGGTCGGTTTGCTCTCCTTGGGCCAATATGGCGCCTTCCTTTACGCTCAATTTCTCACCACCCCGCTCTGGGGCGGCGCCTGGCTGGCGGCTTCGGCGCTGGTGGCGGCGGGCACCGCCGGCGTGGTGGGGCGCGAGTGGCTGCGGCTGCGCACCCTCAAGCGGCGCCAGGATGTGCGCTCGCGGGTCGAAGATCTGCTGGCCCATCAGGGGGTCGGCCAGGGGCAGGCGTTCTGCGAAGGGCTGGCCGAGCGTAGCGGTGACAAGGGGCGCGAAGGGTATCAGACCTGGCTGGCCCAGCTCGACGAGAGCCACAGCGATCGGGAAGTGCTGACCCTCTACAGTCAGCTGGTGCTCGGCGAGCGCGACAAGCTGGCGCAGGCGCGGGTGGCCAAATGGTCGGGGGAGGCCGCCGTGCTGGTGGCGCTAAGCCCGCTCGCCACCGTCGACATGATGCTGATGCTGTGGCGCAACCTGCGGATGATTGAGGATATCGCCGATGTCTATGCCATCGAGCTTGGCTACTGGAGCCGCATTCGCCTCATTCGTCAGGTATTTCGCAACATGCTCTACGCCGGTGCCGCCGAGCTGGTGACCGAGGTGGGGATGGACTTGCTGGGCGCCGAGCTGACCGCCAAGCTCTCCGCCCGCGCGGCGCAAGGGGTAGGGGCCGGGCTGCTCACCGCTCGCCTCGGCCTGCGCACCATAGAGGCGTGCCGCCCGCTGCCCTGGTGCGCGGACGAGAAACCCAGGCTCGGCGAGCTGCGCAAGCGGCTGATCGGTCAGCTGGCGGGGTATCTCAACAAGGGGTGAGCGGCCGGGCAGGGCTCGATTGTGGTTGTCACAAATTATTTACAATTGTCCGTCGCAGCCGACCCTTGGGTCGGCTGCTTTTTTGGGGGGCAAACCGTTACAGTGATCCCATCGCGCAATGGCGCCTGACCGCCTGGATGGCGGGTCGCAACCCAGAGGATGGAGTCACCCATGGCAAGTCTCTACACCGCCCACCAGCCGGATGAAGCGGGCACGATCCACTACTCGGACGAGGAGCACGGCACCTGGCAGATCCTGATCGCACGCCAGCTGGCGGCGCTCGAGGGCAAGGCCTGTGACGAGTACCAGGCCGGGCTGGCGCGACTCGACCTGCCCCGGGATCGGATCCCCCAGCTGGCCCAGATCAACGCCGTGCTGCAACCGGCCACCGGCTGGTCGGTGGCGGCGGTGCCGGCGCTCATCTCCTTTGACCGCTTCTTTGCCCTGCTGGCCAACCGCCAGTTTCCGGTGGCCACCTTCATTCGCCGCCGGGACGAGCTCGACTACCTGCAGGAGCCCGACATCTTTCACGAGATCTTCGGCCACTGCGCCATGCTGACCAACCCCGCCTTCGCCCACTTCACCCATGTCTACGGCCAGCTTGGCCTGCGGGCCGGCAAGGAGGAGCGGGTCTTTCTGGCACGGCTCTACTGGTTCACGGTGGAGTTTGGCCTCTTGGCCACGGCGGACGGGCTGCGCATCTATGGCGGCGGCATTCTCTCCTCCATCGGCGAGACCGCTTATGCCCTTGGCGGCCAACCCGTGCTGCAGCCCTTTGATCCCATCGAGGTGCTGCGCACCCCGTATCGCATCGATATCATGCAACCCACCTATTTCGTGCTGCCCGAGCTTGGCGAGCTCTATCGTCTGGCGGAGCAGGACATCATGGCCATGGTGGCCGAGGCGCGCCGTCTGGGGCTGCGTCCCCCCCGTTTTGCACCGGCCGGCGGCAAGCAGGCGAGCTGAGCCGTCCGCCGGTGTTTGATTACCCCCTTTTCATCGATACACAAGGAGAGTCCCATGTCCGAACTGGCCAGCCAGCAGTGTGAAGCGTGCCGCGCCGATGCCCCCAAGGTGAGCGAGCAGGAGCTGAACGAACTGATGCGCCTCATCCCCGACTGGCAGCCGCTGGTGGTGAAAGGTGAGCTGCAGTTGCGGCGCGAATTCACCTTTCGCAACTTCAAGGAGGCGCTCGCCTTCACCAACCGGCTGGGTGAACTGGCGGAGGCGGAGTTTCATCATCCGGCAATCCTGACCGAATGGGGCAAAGTAACCGTCAGCTGGTGGACCCACAAAATTGGCGGTTTACACCGCAATGACTTCATCATGGCGGCGCGCACGGATGAGCTGTTGAAGTGAAGACGCCCTCACTCACCGAGTGGGCGAGATAGTGACCGTCAGCTGGTGGACCCACAAGATCGGTGGATTACACCGCAACGACTTCATCATGGCGGCGCGCACCGACCAGCTGCTCAAATAAACGTCTGTGGATGGCGCGGACCTGCCCGGTGAAAACGGGGCGGGCCCGCATTTTTATGGGCTGGCGCTCGCACTGGCGGGATCGAGTCTGTATTATCCGGTCATTCATAGAGTTAGCTAGGAAGTGTGTCCCGAATGCGTCTTGAAGTCAGCTGTGAAGACCGCCTGGGCCTGACCCGGGAACTGCTCGACCGTCTGGTGGAGCACAACATCGATCTGCGCGGCATCGAAATCGATACCTCAGGCATCATCTATCTCAACTTTCCCGAGCTGGAGTTTCGTGATTTCCAGCACCTGATGCCGGAGATCCGCCGCATTCCCGGGGTCTATGACGTCAAGACCATCCCCTACATGCCCTCCGAGCGCGAACACCACGAGATCGAGGCCCTGCTCAAGGCGCTGCCGGATCTGGTCTTCTCCCTCGATGCCAAGGGCAAGGTGACCCAGGCCAACCAGTCCGCCCTCACCACCCTGGCCCTGCCGGTGGAGGAGGTGCGCGGCGCGGCGCTCGGCTCCCTGGTCAAGGGCTTCTCCTTCAGCCGCTGGCTGGAAGCGAGCGAGATCCGGCCGCAGACCTGCAAGCTCAGCATCAATGGCGAAGAGTATCTGGCGGATCTGATGCCGCTGTTCGTGGCCGAAGAGAAGGGCAGACAGGCCCTGGCCGGCGCCGTGGTGGTGCTCAAATCCGCCCGCCGGGTCGGCATGCACTTCAGCGCGCTGCACGCGGTGGAAGTGGGGGGCTTTGAACACCTGCAGGCCGAGAGCCAGAAGATGAAACAGGTGCTGGCCCAGGCGAGCAAGCTGGCGATGCAGGATGCGCCGCTGCTCATCGTCGGCGAGACCGGCACCGGCAAGGAGCTGCTGGCCCGTGCCTGTCACGGTGCCAGCCTGCGCTCCAGCCACCCCTTCATGGCGCTGAACTGTGCGGCCATGCCGGACAACGTGGCAGAGAGCGAGCTGTTCGGTTATGCCCCCGGCGCCTTTGGCAACAACACCGAGGGCAAGCGCGGGGTGCTGGAGCTGGCGAGCGGCGGCACCCTGATGCTGGACGAAATCGGCGACATGTCCCCCCATCTGCAGACCAAGTTCCTGCGGGTGCTGCAGGATGGTGTGTTCCGCCGGGTCGGTGACGAACAGGAGGTGAAGGTCAACGTGCGCTTCATCTGCACCACCCAGAAACAGCTGCTGGATCTGGTGCACGAGGGCAAGTTCCGGGAAGACCTCTACTATCGCCTCAACGTGCTGAGCCTGGCGCTGCCGCCGCTGCGCGAGCGCAAGGCGGACATCATGGCGCTGGCCCAGCAGTTCGTCTCCCGCTTTGCCAGTGAACTGCAGCGCCCGCGCCCGCGCTTTACCCGCAACATGGCCGAATACCTGACCGCCTACCGCTGGCCGGGCAACGTGCGCCAGCTGCGCAACTGCCTCTACCGCGCCATGACATTGCTGGAAGGGGACGAGATCGGCCCTGAGCACGTGGATCTGCCGGTGGCGGCCGACGCCATGCCGCTCATCGACGAGTGGTTCGAAGGGGGGCTGGATGAAGCGGTGAAACGCTTCGAGAGCCGGCTGCTGGAGCGGCTCTACCCGGCGTTTCCCTCCACCCGCCAGCTGGCCAAACGGCTGGGCGTGTCGCACACCGCCATCGCCAACAAGTTGCGGGAATACGGGATCAACAAGAAGTAACCCCATGAATGCACTTTATTGCAGGGCTCACGCACGGGTGGGCCCTCGTCATTATTGTGATGCCGGCCCGGTCAGCCCCTTGCTCTGTCGGCTGCGCCTTGTCATGCTGCTGACAAGTTCAATACTATTTCCATCCGGCTCACCCCTCGCGGGCAACCGCCCTTCATGGGTGCTGATGTGGGCTTAAGCGCAGGCACGATGCACTCTTTTTCACTGATCCGGATCCTGGCGTGGTTGGCGCCGCTGGTTTGCACGCTGGCCCTCTCCACCGAGCCGCCCCCCCTGACCTCGGCCGAGCTGCGAGCCGAGCAGGTGCGCCAGACCGTGCTCGACATTCTCAGCTACACCCGCTGGCCGACCGAACCGAGCGAGCTGCGCCTGTGCGTGGCGGCGCCGACGGAGTACGCCACCGCACTCTTCTCCATCAAGCAGCAGGCCAACGGCCGGCCGGTCACAGTCCATCGCTACGACGTCGATGACAAGGCGATCGGCCCCCAGTGTGACGTGCTCTATCTGGGGGTGTTGTCCCCCGAGCGACGGCTGCCGCTGTTCGAGCGGCTGCGCGGTTATCCCATTCTTAGCATCAGCGAACACAGCACCGAGTGCGTGGCGGACTCCGTCTTCTGTCTGCAGATCGGCAAGGAGCGGATCCGTTTTCGGGTCAATCTGGATGCCCTGGCCAGGAGCGGGGTGCGGGTGCATCCCGCCGTGCTCAAGCTGGCCAAGGCCGATGAGGGGGGCTCATGATCGGCTTGTTCCGCCCTCCCAACCAGCGCCTCACCTTGCGACAGAGTCTGGGACGCACCCACCTGGTGACGTCCCTGACGGCGGTCTGCATGGCCGGTGTGTTGCTGACCGGCATCGCCCTGCTGGCGCTGCGGCTCTATGCGGATCACAACCTGGAGCTGGTGGCGCGGGCCATCAGCTACACCAGCGAAGCGGCCGTGGTGTTCCACGACGAAGAGGCGGCCCGCGAGGCACTGCAGGCCATCACCACCCACGAAGATGTGGCGCGAGCCAGCATCTATCTGCCGAGCGGTCAGCTGCTGGCCAGCTGGAGCCGGGCCATGAGCACCCCCTGGTCCGGTCTTGAGCAGTACCTGGCGCGGCTCATTCTGCCGGGACCGGTGGATCAGCCCATGCTGCGGGGCGGGGTGGAGATCGCCCGCATTCATCTGGTGGGGCACGGCCAATACCTGCTGCTGTTCCTGTTGCAGACCCTGCTGGCCATGCTGCTCTGCCTGGTGCTCAGCACCCTGGGGGCGCTCTACGTGGCGCGCCGGATGCAAAACTCCCTCACGGTGCCGCTCAAGGATCTGGCCCAGGTGGCCCACAGCGTCAGTCGCCAGCGGATCCTCGCCATGCGGGTGCCCGAGGCCAACATCGCCGAGCTGCATGCGCTCGGCCAGGATTTCAACTCCCTGCTCGACGAACTGGAAGCCTGGCAGGCCCACCAGCGGCGGGAGAATGCCAGCCTGCTGCACCAGGCCACCCATGACGCCTTGACCGGCTTGCCCAATCGCGCTCTGTTTGAGGCTCGTCTGGATCAGGCGGTGACCACCGGCCGGCTGCATGATGAGCGCTTTGCACTGCTCTACCTCGATTGTGATCGCTTCAAGCAGATTAACGACACCCTGGGCCATGCCGCCGGGGATGACGTGCTGATCGCCCTGGCCAGACGGGTACAACATCAGCTGCGGCCGATGGATCTGGTATGCCGTCTGGGGGGCGACGAGTTTGCCATCCTGCTGACCCCCTTGTCCCAGGTGGGCGAGGCGGAAGATGTGGTAACCCGCATCCAGCAGGCCATGGCAGACCCCGTGGTACTGGGGGACGGCAGCCAGCTGGTGGCTGCCGTCAGCATCGGGATCGCGCTGTATCCGGATCAGGGGCTGACTGCCGCCGATCTGCTGCAGCAGGCGGACCATGCCATGTACCAAGCCAAACGGCTGCGTCGGGAGCGGGCGCTCCATGACCAGCTGGAATTCGATGTCTCTGCTGAGGAAAAATAACAATGAAGATCCATGTCCTGATGAAAACCGGCTTGATCGGCCTGCTGTTGAGCGTGCTGGCGGGGTGCCAGAGCGCCCCCCACGGCCTGACCGCAGAGCAGATCGCCGTACTCAAGGAGCAAGGCTTTCGCCTGACCGACGAGGGTTGGACTCTGGACTTCTCCAACCGTGTGCTGTTTGCCAACAACGCCGGTGTCCTGACCCCCAAGACCCGTGTGGTGGTGGAAAAACTGGGCAAGACCCTGCAGGAGGTTGGCTTGAACCGGGCGCGGATCGATGGTCATACCGACTCCAACGGGGCGGCGGACTATAACGATCAGCTCTCGTACAAGCGGGCGCAGTCGGTGGCCGACGTGCTGGTTTCGGTCGGTATGCCGCAGGCCAACCTGGACATCCGGGGCCGTGGTGAACGCGATCCGATCGCCGACAACAAGACGGCTGCCGGTCGGGCCGAGAACCGCCGCGTGGCGATTGTCATCAGCAATGAATGACGTGGTTGTGTAGATAAAAAAAGAGCGCCTGATGGCGCTCTTTTTTGTGGATCGCAGTTATTCCTGCTTGAGCTTTTCGCGGTCGTGGTGACTGCGCAGGCGGATGTTGATCATCTCCACCGTCAGCGAGAAGGCCATGGCAAAGTAGATGTAGCCCTTCGGAATGTGCAGATCCATCCCCTCGGCCATCAGCGCGAAACCGACCAGGGTGAGGAAGGAGAGGGCCAGCATCTTGATGGTGGGGTGGTTGTCGACGAAATCGCCGATGGCCTTGGCGGCGAACATCATGATGAAGACGGCGATCATGATGGCCAGCACCATGACCGGCACGTGATCCGCCATGCCCACGGCGGTGATGACGGAATCCAGGCTGAAGACGATGTCGAGAATGGCGATCTGGATCAGGGTGCTGATGAAGCCGGACGCGGCGGCGCTCACGCTCTCAGGCTCGGCGGCGCCCTCCAGGGTGGCGTGGATTTCATGGGCACTCTTGCCGATGAGGAACAGGCCCCCCAGCAGCAGGATGAGATCGCGGCCCGAGATGGCCTCGCCCAGCACGGTGAACAGGGGCTCGGTGAGACGCATCACCCAGGCCAGGGAGAGCAGCAGCAGGATGCGGGTGCCCATGGCGAGACCCAGCCCCAGGATCCGCGCCTTCTGGCGCTGTGCCTCCGGCAGGCGACCGACCAGGATGGAGATAAAGATGATGTTGTCGATGCCCAGTACGATCTCGAGCAGGGTCAGGGTGGCGAGCGCGACCCAGGCGGAGGGGTCTGCAATCCATTCCAGCATGATTGAACCTTGGTTGAACTTTGATTGAGGGTTGAAGCCGCGCATTCTAACAGGGGGTTATGGCTTGTCCCAGTGGCAGGAAAAGATAAAAATGGCGGCCATCCAACGGGAGGGACACATGTTTCGTTTAGGACTCATCATCAATCCGGTCGCCGGTATCGGCGGCGCGGTCGGTCTCAAGGGCAGTGATGGCATGGTGGCCGAGGCGCTGGCCCGTGGCGCCGTCCCCAAGGCCCGCGAGCGGACCCGTCAGGCGCTGCTGCCGCTGTGTGAACTGGCGGACCGCTTCGAGCTGCTGACGGTGGCGGGCGAGATGGGGGCCGAGCTTGCCGGCGAGCTCGGCTTGCCCTGCCGCATCGTCCACCAGCCCGCGGCAGCAGCCACCACGGCGGCCGATACCCGTATCGCCGCCGAACGGATGCGCGAGGCGGGCGTCGATCTGCTGCTGTTTGCCGGCGGTGACGGCACCGCGCGGGACATCTGCGCGGCGGTGGGGGAGGCGTGCCACGTGCTCGGCATTCCGGCCGGCTGCAAGATCCACTCCGGGGTCTATGGGGTGACGCCCGCCGCCAGCGGCCGGGTGGCGGCCAGGATGATCGCCGGCGAGCTGCTGAGTCTGGTGGATGCCGAGGTGATGGACATCGACGAGGAGGCGTTTCGCGCCGGCAAGGTGCGCGCCCGCCATTACGGCCAGCTGCAGGTGCCCGGCGATCTGCGCTATGTGCAGGCGGTCAAGCAGGGGGGGCGCGAGTCTGAAGAGCTGGTGCTGGCAGACATCGCCGCCGGCGTGGTCGAGCAGATGGAGCCCGATACCCTCTATCTGATGGGCTCCGGCAGCACGGTGGCGGCCTGCATGGCGGAGCTTGGCCTCGAAAATACCCTGCTCGGTGTGGATCTGGTGGAAAATGGCCGGCTTATCGGGCAGGATCTGTCCGCCGCCGAGATCCTGACCCGGATCCGGGGCCGTCGCTGCCGGCTGATCATTACCCTGATCGGCGGTCAGGGACATCTGTTCGGGCGCGGAAATCAGCAACTGAGTCCAGAGGTGTTGCGGGCCGTCGGGCGGGACCAGATCCAGGTCCTGGCCACCAAAGCCAAGCTGGCGGCCCTTGCGGGCAGGCCCTTGCTGGTGGATACCGATGACCCGGCGCTGAACCGGTCGTTAAGTGGTTATCTGCGGATCACCACGGGATACAAGGATCAGGTCATCTACCCGGTGGCCAACCCGGAATAGGACATCAAGGATGCGGCTGGCCTGGCGCCAGAGAGCCGTGATCAACCGGATCGCGGTTCCACTCCCCCGAATTATTTTGCCGGCAACCCCGGAAAATGAGGCTGCGTTAAATGACGATTCATGATTTTGAGCACAAGTTGTTGGGACTGATAGACGGCATGGTGGCCACGGCGACCGACGATGAGCTGTTTGCCGGGGGTTATCTGCGCGGCCACATCTCGCTGGCGGTGGCGCGGGCCGAGCTGGAAGGCAAGACCCTGGTGCGGGATGTAAAGAGTTATGTACTGCGCAGCCTGAACGAGGCCATCCTGCAGGGTGAACTCTCCGAGCAGGATGAGAAGCTGGTGCAGGCAATGTGGATTCGTTTGCAACAACAAGCAGAAGCTTGATCGGTTACACAGTTCAAACAGAAGTTTGAGTTTATTCTTCCCTGAGGTTAGTGAAAGGTTAATAATAAGTTTCGCCTTTTGTTTCAGGGATTAAACTATGGCTTCCTCCTCGCGTATTGCCAATAAACTGCCGCTCGAAATGCTCTACCAATGGGAGCGGCAGTGTCCTGACCGAGTCTATCTGCGTCAAACCATCAACCGCGAATACCTGGACTTCACCTGGGGTGAGGTGGCTGACGAGGCCCGCCGCATGGTGACGGCGCTGCGTCAGCTGGGGCTGGTGGCCGGCGACAAGGTGGCGCTGCTCTCCAAGAACTGCGCCCAGTGGTTCATCGCCGATCTCGCCATGCAGATGGGGCAGTACGTGAGCGTGCCCATCTATCCCACCGCCAACGTCGACACCATCGAATATGTGCTGCGTCACAGCGAGGCCAAGGCGATTTTCGTCGGCAAGCTCGATGACTGGAAGAGCCAGGAGGCGGGGGTACCCGCCGAATTGCTGCGCATCGCCTTTCCCTATGACACCATGCCGGCGGCCCACCAGTGGGACGATCTGCTGGAGCAGCACGAACCCATCCCGGACAGCCCGGTGCAGGCTCCGGACTCCCTGCTGAGCCTGGTCTACACCTCCGGCAGCACCGGCAAGCCGAAAGGGGCCATGCTGAGCGTCGAGCGCTACGCCTGGTCGTGCGAGAAGCTGGTGGAGGCAGTCGGGCTGTGCGAGCAGGATCGCGGCTTCTCCTACTTGCCGCTGGCCCACATCACCGAGCGGGTCTATGTCTATGGCGGCAGCCTCTATGGCCGCGCCGAGATCGCCTTCCCCGAATCCCTCGATACTTTCATCGAGGACGTCAAGCGCTGCCGTCCCACCGTGTTCATTTCGGTGCCGCGGCTGTGGGCCATGTTCCGCATCAAGATCCACGAGAAGCTGCCCCAGAAAAAACTCGAGCTGCTGCTCAAGATCCCGTTCGTGTCGAGCCTCATCAAGCGCAAGCTGCAAAAGGGGCTGGGGCTGGATCAGGCGCGAGTGCTGGGCTGTGGCTCGGCGCCGGTGGCACCGGCCCTGCTCGAGTGGTACCACAGCATCGGCATCGAGATCACCGAGGCCTGGGGCATGACCGAGAACCACGCCTTCTCCACCCTCAACTACCCGTTTAGGGCCGACAAGATAGGCACGGTCGGCAAGGCGGGGCCGGGGGTCACTATCAAGATCTCCGACGAAGGGGAGATCCTCTGTCGCTGCGAGGGGATGATGCTGGGTTACTACAAGGATCCCGAGCACAGCCGTGAAGCCATCGACGAGGAGGGCTGGCTGCACACCGGCGACATGGGCAAGCTGGATCGGGAGGGTTATCTCACCATCACCGGCCGCATGAAGGATGTGTTCAAGACCGCCAAGGGCAAGTATGTGGCGCCGGTGCCCATCGAGGGGCTGCTCGGCCAGGAGCCCATCATCGAGCAGCTGTGCGTGATTGGCTACGGCATGCCGCAGCCGGTGGCGCTGGTGCAGCTGGCGGAGAGCGCCATGAAGGGGGATCGCAATCAGGTCAACGCCCAGCTGGAGGCGGCCCGCAACCGGGTCAACGAGCAGCTGGAGTCCCACGCCAAAATTCGTGGCATCCTGGTGGTGAAGAGCCCCTGGAACATCGAGAACGGGGTGCTCACCCCGACCATGAAGATCCGCCGCCACCTGCTGGAGCAGAAGTATGCCGACCTCGGCGACGCCTGGTCCTCTTCCCAGAGCATCATCTGGGAGTCCTGACGGGGCTCGGCAGGCTTGCTGCTGATCACCATGAAACAACAAGGGGAGCCACTGGCTCCCCTTGTTGTTTCGGGCAATGGCAGGTCAGACCGCCTGATACTCCAGCTCGACCGAGCCGAGCGCCTTGAGGGTGGCGCGGGCGGAGTCCTGCTGGCTGATCTGGCCATCCTTGCTCTCCAGCAGCACGGCGCGGCGGATGGTGGCGAGATCTTCGCCGCCCAGCACCGCGTGGGCACAGGCCATCTGCATCGGTGGCAGGCTGGGGTTGAAGGCGGCGTTTTCGGCGTAGCGACCGCAGAAGATGCGACCGTCGGCGAACTGCAGCGCCACCGCGGCATAGCCCTGGCTGTAGGGGGCGTAGCTCTGGCGGGCAGCGGCCAGTGCGGCCTGCCACAGCGGATCGTCGCTCGCAAGCGTGAGCTCGTCGTGGGCCTGCGGGCTCATCAGAGCGTCCGTGATGTCCAGGTCCGCCGGGCCGAACGAGTGGGGCAGGAAGGATTGCAGCGCGCTCAAATCATCCGGCAGGGAGACCTTGAGGATCTTGGCGGTGCTCAGCTCGTTCATGAACTGGCGGCAGTGACCGCAAGGGGTGTAGTTGACGGTGATTTCAGAGATGCCGGTCTCGCCACCCAGCCAGGCGTTGGAGATGGCAGACTGCTCGGCATGGACCGAGTGGAACAGACCCTGACCTGCAAACTCCATGTTGGCGCCGAAATACCAGTTGCCGCTCAGGCCGCAGGCGATGGCACCGACGAAGAACTTGGAGATGGGGGCCACCGAGCAGGCGGCGGCCAGCGGCAGCAGGGCCAGGCGCAGAGCGCGATCGTCAAGACCGGTGGCGGCCTTCAGCGTGGCGACCTGATCCGGGGTGAAGCGAGCCTGGAAATCATCGCCCAGCATGGGCAGCAGCGCCGCCTTGAGCGGGGCGGACAGGGTATCGAGTGGCTTGGCAAAACGGGGATGCATAGTGTGTCCTCAAAGGCCAATTGGGGGGCCATTGTAGGGAGCAAGCTCGGCTAAATGTGTGAGCATGCTCACGCCCTGACGGGCAAACGGAGGGGGATGGTAATGGAAACGTTTGTCTTGTGCAAATTGTGCGGCAGGTCGCACATCGGCGGGCCCGCAGGCCCGCCATCGCGGAAAAGGGGGCTCTTCAGCTCAACCAGTGGTAAATGGCAAACAGCAGGGGGGCCACGGCGGCGGTGAGGATGCCGCACACCACCATGGCCAGCGAGGCAAAGGCACCCTGGGTGATGCCCTGCTCGGCGGAGGTGGCGGTGCCGATGGCGTGGGCGCAGGCCCCCATGGCCAGCCCCTGGGCTTCGGGGTCGGTGACCCGCATCAGTTTGAGCAGGGGGAAGCCGATCAGGGCGCCGACGATCCCGACGACGACCACCACGGCGGCAGCGATGGCTGGAATGCCGCCCAGGGACTGGCTGACGCTCATGGCGAGCGGCGTGGTGATGGATTTGGTGGCGAGCGAGGCCAGCAACGCCGGATCGGCGCCCATAAAATGACCGATCAGCAAGGTAGTGCAGACCGAGATCAAGACCGAGCTCAGGGTACAGATTAGGATGGGCTTGAGCCTGGCCTGGATCTGGCGGGCCTGCTGATAAAGGGGCAGCGCCAGCGCCACCACCGCCGGCTCCAGCAGTGCCGTGATGGGGCGGGTGCCGCTCTCGTACTGCTCCAGCGGCAGATCGAACCAGAGCAGCAGGCCGATGATGACGGCGGTGGGCACCAGCACCGGGTTGATGATGGGCCAGGGCAGCTTGCGATAGAGGGCCCGGGTGGCGAAATAGAGCGCCAGGGTCAAGGGAATGGCCAGCCAGAAGATCATTTGTTCATCCTCTGGTAGAGGCGGCCGACGGTGCCGAGGATCAGCACGATCCCGAGCACGATGCAGAGCATGATGAGGCCGAAGGATTGGCGCAGCGGCTCCAGCCAGGCCACCAGCCCGACTGCCACCGGTACGAACAAGACCCCCATGTGGCGCAGCAGCAGGCCGGCGCCCTGCTCGACCCAGTGCAGTTTCACCAGTTGCAGGGAGAGCAGCACGAACAGCAGCAGCATGCCGATGATGCTGCCGGGGAAGGCGAACGGCAGGATGGCTGCCAGGGTTTTGCCCGCCAGCAGGCAGGCGACGATGACCAGAAAGTCACGAAGGTACAGCAAGGCACGTTGCGCGATCACAGGAGCCCCATCTTGGTAACGGTGAACTAAGGAATACGCCAGTCTACCAGAGAGGCCGGGTCGCGGCATTAAAACAATAACAGCTGAAATCAGTTCGTTTGAGGCTGATTTAATTGAAGATTTTCAGATAGAACCCTTTCGAACCACAAGGAGTCGCCATGACATCTCTCTTGTCCCGCCTGCGCCAGCTGGCGGACGACCACCATCTGCCCCCTTCGTTGCTGCAAACCCGCCAGTGGGAGGGGCCCCTGTGCCGGGTGCGGCTCGACAACACCGGCAGCAGCGAGGCCCGGGTCGGGCACTGGACGCTGTTTGACGGCAAGCTCGGCCTCTCGCCCGCGTGCGCCATCTACGGCGAAGGTTTCCAGATGCTGGCCCAGACCATGGGCAGCTGGCAAGCGCCGCAGCCGGTCGGCCGTTGCCCCGATGCCGGTGTCTATCGCATCACCGATGATCAGGGTTATCACACGGTGCACAACCTGCTGCTGGTGGAGCATGACAAGGGCTGGCTGCTGCTCGCCTTTGCCAGTTGTCAGCGCTTTGGCGGGGAGTTTCGGCTCTACCCCGATGGCCGGCTGCAGATCCTGATGAATGGTGAGGGGCGTGCGCTCCCTGCCGGCCAGTTCTGGCAGAGCGAGGCGCTGCTCTGCCTCGAGGGGAAAGATCGGGAGGCACTGCTGGCCGAATTGGCGCAGCGGATCGAGGCCGAGCATGGCTCGCTGATCGGCCAGGTTGGCGAGCGCCCCAGCGGCTGGTGCTCCTGGTATCACTACTACGCGGACGTGAGCGCCGCCGACATTCGCGAGAACCTGCAGGTGCGTGCCGAGCGCTTCCCGGCCCTGCGCTACGTGCAGATTGACGACGGCTATCAAGCCAAGATGGGCGACTGGCTCACCCCGTCGGCCAAGTTCGAGCAGGGGGTGGCGTCCCTGGCTGCCGAGATCAAAGGCGCCGGCTGCGAGCCCGCGCTCTGGGTGGCCCCCTTTATCGCCGAGCCCGGTTCGCAGGTGTTTCAGGATCACCCCGACTGGTTCGTGAAGGGGGATGACGGGCTGCCGCTGCCCTCCGAGCAGGTTACCTACGGCGGCTGGCGTTGCACCCCCTGGTATGTGCTGGATGGCACCCACCCCGAGGTGCAGGCTCACCTCGAGCGGGTGTTTTGTACCCTGCGCGAACAGTGGGGCATCCACTACTTCAAGCTCGACGCCAACTTCTGGGGGGCCATCCACGGCGGTCGCTTCCATGACCCGGCCGCCACCCGGGTCGAAGCCTACCGACGCGGCATGGCCGCCATCCTGCGCGGAGCGGGCGAGGGGGCTTTTTTGCTCGGCTGCAACGCCCCCATCTGGCCAAGCCTCGGCCTGGTGCATGGCATGCGGGTGAGCGATGACGTGGAGCGCAATGGCCATCGCTATCGCCAGATCGCTCGTGAGGCGTTCTGCCGCGCTTGGCAGAACGACCGGCTGTGGGCCCTCGATCCTGACTGCATCTGCCTGCGGGATCTGCCAAGCCAGCAGGCGAGCTCTGCCGAGTACCGTTTCCATCTGGCGGCGCTGGTGGCAAGCGGCGGCATGATGCTGGCCGGGGACAGGCTGCAGGATCTCGACGAGGTTCAAGCGGCGCAACTGCGCAAGCTGCTCGAGCTTTGCGCGGCGCGAGCTCCTGGCGCCTGTTTCGAGTCGATGGACTTTGCCTGTGGCGAGGTGAGTTTGCCCGAGGGCGGCACCCTGCTCTGCCTCTTCAACTGGGAGGCGCAGCCCCAGGAGTTCCTGTTGCCGGCAGGGGGCGAGGATTTCTGGGATGAGGGGGCCGTCGGTACCGCGCTCATTCTGCAGGGGGGCGAGGGGCGGGTGATCCGCTACCGCTGAGCAGGCTGGCAATCATGATTCAGGCTCCCACGGGAGCCTGAATCTATTGCGAAAGGAGCGGCTATACCTGAGTCAGTAACGCCACTCGAAGCCGATGGCGTAATTGGCTGCGCCATAGCCCGGGATCTCGTTGCTGGAGAGCAGGGCCTTGAAGGTGAGCTGCGTAGTGAGCGGAATGCCGAGCCCCATGCCGAGGGCTACCTCGTCGTTGGTGTTGCCCATCATGTCGGCCCGGATCATCCGATAGAGCGACATGTCCTGGCTCATGTGCACATAGCTCTGGGAGGCGCGGTTGTAGAGCTGGCCGAACACTTCCAGCTGGAAACCGGCCTGGGGGGTGATGGCCAACGGCACGCCGACGAAGTTGTAGAGATCGGAGCGGTTGAAATAGCTGTTGGTGATCTGGGGGGTAAAGTCGGTCTGCTGATAGAGGCGGCTGAAGTTGCTTTCAATCAGCTGGTAAGTCTGCTGCGGCAGTTGCAACAGATAGTCGGGGACATCAAAACGCACACCCGCCATGCTGGCCGATGGCAGCAGGGCGCAGATGAGCAAACCAAAACCGGATAATCCTGAACGCATCGGATGCGGCATCCCCAAGGGTCGATAGGCCAACCGGCCATTAGTGCAATGTTAGCGCACAAATAATTGAAACATCAGGAGTCTTTGCTCCCCTTCCCATTATGTCGCGGGGCGGGGGAGCGTACAGTCATTTAACCGTGAGGCGGGTCACATCTCACAGATTTTCGAGGTAGTGATAGAGGCTCTTGAGGATGGCAAAGTTCCGTTCGTTACCCTGATTCTGCTCGGCCAGCGCCTCGAGGCACGGCACATAGTCCGGCAGACGGCGGCTGAAGTAGTCGCTGCAGTGCAGTCGCCAGCGCTTTTGCTCCGTTTCGCTCAAGGTGTGCGGCCAGTTGCGGGCACGGTAGCGGAACAACATCTCCGGCAGCCGTGAGTCGGTGAAGGCAAACTCCCGCTCGCCCAGCAGATCCGCCGGGGTGGCGCGCACCAGATCCATGGTGGACTTGTCGCCGTGACCGAAGAAGCCGGCGTAGAGCTGGGTATCCGGGTCGCCGTCATTGCTGCCGGCAAACTCCTGATTGAACACTTCCACCAGTTTTTCCCGCACTTCGGGGTGGGCGCGCAGCAGATCCAGGCTCTTGCGGCACTGCTCCCGGTCGATGCCAAGCTGGTCGGCACGCTCCGCCGTCAGGGTGGCGGCTGGCGCCAGCACCGGGCACTTGTTGATGTGCACCAGCTTCACCGGAATGCCGGCCAGATCCCCCAGCTCCTCTTTCTTGGTGTAGAGGCGCTCGCGGATCTCCTCGCTGGTGAGCTCGATGAGCGGGGTGGGGTCGCGGGTCAGATCCACCATGATCACCGCGTTCTGGTTGCTGGGGTGCCAGGCGAGCGGCGATACCCAGCTTGCACACCCCTGCCAGGGGGAGAACATGCCGGAGACGTGTACCAGCGGCTTCATGGTGACCACGTCGATGAGGGCCTTCACCTTGTTCTTGTTGCGAAGGTCAAACAGGTAGCCGAACAGCTTGGGCTGGGCCTTTTTCACCAGCTTGGCCATCTCGATGGTGGCCAGCACGTCGGAAAGCGCATCGTGGGCATTGGCGTGGGCCACGCCGTTGGCAACGGTGAGCTTCTCCAGCTTGAAGCTTGGCTTGCCCTCTTCGTCAAACGCCCACTCGATCCCCTCCGGGCGCAGGGCGTAGCAGGCCCGCAGCATGTCGAGGATATCCCAGCGGGAGTTGCCGTTCTGCCAGGCATAGGCATAGGGGTCATAGAAGTTGCGATAGAGGGTGTAACGGGTCACCTCGTCATCGAAGCGGATGCTGTTGTAGCCCAGCACGCAGGTGCCCGGGGTGGCGAACTGCTCGTGGATCTGACGGATGAAATCCGCCTCGCACAGCCCGTCCTTCATCGCTTTTTGCGGCGTGATGCCGGTAATGAGGCACGCCTCCGGCTCCGGCAGATAGTCAGCGGGCGGCTTGCAATAGATGACCAGCGGCTCGCCGATGAGGTTGAAATCCGCATCGGTACGAATGCCGGCAAACTGCGCCGGTCTGTCCTTGGCCGGACTGATGCCGAAGGTCTCGTAGTCGTGGAAGTAGAAGGTCGGCTCGCTGCCGGCGTGTGCTGTTTTGCTCATGTTGCTCGAGAGGGATATCCGATGACGGTGGCGCCTGGCGCCAGGGTGGGGGTGCCATGCACCTCGGTTGCCTGCATGGTAAACCATAGCGCAGGCAGAACGAAGGGCAGACCAGCCGGCTGCCGCTTTATTGGGCAGGCCTGCATCAATGGAAGATGAAAAGGAGGGGAGCAGAGTAAAAAGAGACAGCCCCGCTGGCGGGGCTGTCCAGGTTTTCTGGTGGCGGGCTCAGTGACAGAGCTTGTAGTAGACCTCGTTCCACTGCAGGGTCTGCTTGAGCTCGGGGATGCGGGTGTGCTCGTCAATCACCACGCACTCAATGCCCATGAGGTCGGCGAAGGTGCGCAGTTGCTCGATATCCACCGACTGGGTGAACACCGAGTGGTGGGCGGCGCCCGCCAGGATCCAGGCCTCGGCGCTGGTCTGCAGGTCCGGCATGGGCTGCCACAGGGCGCTCGCCACCGGCAGTTTCGGCATGGCCTCTGGCAGGTCCACTACCTCCAGCTGATTGACCACCAGCCGGAAGCGGTTGCCCAGATCGATCAGGCTGGCGTTGACTGCCTTGCCGGCAGGGGCCGCAAACAGCAGGCGGGCCGGGTCAGCCTTCTTGCCTATGCCTAAGTGCTGGGCATCCAGCACGGGTTTATCGGCGGCGATGGAGGGGCAGACCTCCAGCATGTGGGCCCCCAGCACCAGGTTGTTGCCCGCCTCCAGGTGGTAGGTGTAGTCCTCCATGAAGGAGGTACCGCCCGCAAGACCGGCCCCCATCACCTTGAGGGTGCGCAGCAGGGCGGCGGTCTTCCAGTCTCCCTCCGCGCCAAAGCCGAAGCCTTGCTGCATCAGGCGCTGACAGGCGAGCCCCGGCAGCTGGTGGAGGCCGTGAAGGTCTTCAAAGGTGGTGGTGAAGGCGCCAAAACCGCCGTCGGTGAGGAATTTCTTCATCCCCAGCTCCTGGCGCGCCGCTTCATAAAGGGAGGCGCGAAGCTCCCCACCTGCCTGCACTGCCTCGGTCAGGGTGTAGCTCTCTTCGTATTCGGCCAGCAGCGCCTCGATGTCGCTTGCGGGCACGGTGTCGATCACCTTCACCAGATCGCCGACCGGGTGGTAGTTCACCTGATAGCCGAACTGGATCTGGGCTTCAATCTTGTCGCCCTCGGTAACCGCCACGTTGCGCATGTTGTCGCCAAAGCGGGCGATCTTCAGGTGGCGGCTGTCGTGAATGGCGGCGGCGACCCGCATCCAGTTGCCCAGCTTGCGGTGGGCCTCTTCATCCTGCCAGTGACCGACCACCACGGTGCGCGGCAGCCGCAGCCGGGCCCCCATGAAGCCGAACTCACGGCCGCCGTGGGCGGTCTGGTTCAGGTTCATGAAGTCCATGTCGATCTCGCTCCACGGCAGATCCCGGTTGAACTGGGTGTGGAACTGCAACAGGGGTTTTTGCAACTGGCTGAGGGCCGGGATCCACATCTTGGCGGGGGAGAAGGTGTGCATCCACACCATGAGACCTATGCAGCGCTCGTCGTGGTTGGCATCCCGAGCCACCGCGCTTATCTCGTCGAGGGTGGTGCCGGTGGGCTTGAGCACTATCTTGACTGGCAGGCCGGCGCGCTCGTTGAGCTGGCTGGTGATGGTGTGGGCGTGATCGGCCACCTGCTTCAGGGTGGCGGCGCCATACAGGTGCTGGCTGCCGACCAGGAACCACACTTCCAGCTGTTTCATCAATTCCATCTTGGTGTCCTCTGTTTATGCTTTTGTCTGGCCGTAATAGGCGTGTTTGCCATGTTTGCGCTGGTAGTGCTTCTCCAGCAGGTAATCGGGCAGGGGGCGGGCTGCGGGGTTGATCTGGCCGGTGAGCCAGGCCATGCGCGCCACCTCTTCCAGCACCACGGCGTTGTGTACAGCATCATCGGCGCTCTTGCCCCAGCTGAAGGGGCCGTGGTTGGCCACCAGCACCCCCGGCATGGCGAGGATGGGAGTCTGCTTGAGGGTCTCGACGATGAGGTGACCGGTCAGCCCCTCGTAATCCTCCTCCACTTCCCCCGGGGTGAGCAGGCGCGAGCAGGGGATCTCGCCGTGAAAATAGTCGGCCTGGGTGGTGCCGAAAATGGGGATGGCGCGCCCCGCCTGGGCCCAGGCGGTGGCGTGGGTGGAGTGGGTGTGCACCACGCCGCCAAGCTCTGGATAGGCGCGATAGAGCACCAGGTGGGTGGCGGTGTCGGAGGAGGGGCGCAAGGCGCCCTCCACCTGCTTGCCCGCCAGATCCAACACCACCATGTCTTCGATCAGCATCCGCTCATAACTGACGCCGCTCGGCTTTATCACCACCAGATTGCGCTCTCGGTCGATGCCGCTCACGTTGCCCCAGGTGAAGGTCACCAGCGCGTGGCGCGGCAGATCCAGGTTGGCGACGAGCACCTGCTCCTTGAGCATCTTGAGGTTCATGCCGGTACTCCCCGGTTGTAGAGCGGCTCGGCGGCGGCGCCCCAGGCGAGGTAGCGCTGGTAGAGGCGCTCGTATTCGGCGACCCGCTCGGGGTCAGGCTGGTGGGTGCGCTCCACGGCGCTCGCCATGTGGCGCTGGGCCTTGGCCACATCGCCATGGATGCCGGCCGCTACGGCGGCGAAGATGGCCGCCCCCAGGGCGCAGCACTGATCCGAGGCCACCACCTGGATGGGCCTGTTCATCACATCGGCGCAGGTCTGCATCACGGTGGCCGACTTGCGGGCGATGCCGCCAAGGGCGATCACCTGCTCCACCGGCACCTGCTGGCTGGTCATGCACTCCATGATGCTGCGGGCCCCGAAGGCGGTGGAGGCCACCAGGGCACCGAACAAGTCGGGGGCATCGGTGCCGAGGTTGAGCCCGGTGACGGTGCCCTGCAGGCGCTGGTTGGCGTATGGGGTGCGGCGACCGTTGAACCAGTCGAGCACCACCGGCAGGTGGGCCAGATCGCGCTGCTGCTCCCAGGCGGCGGCGAGGCTTGGCAGCAGCTCCCGCTTGTGGGCCTCGATGGCGGTGCGCAGCTCCGGATACTGGGCGGCGAGGCTCTCCAGCGGCCAGCCGAGCTGGCGCTGATACCAGGCATAGATGTCGCCGAATGCCGATTGTCCCGCCTCCAGCCCCACCATGCCCGGCACCACGCTGCCGTCCACCTGGCCGCAGATCCCGGCAATGGCCCTATCACCTATGGTGGCTTCGTCGGCGATCAGGATGTCGCAGGTGGAGGTACCGATCACCTTGACCAGCGCATTGTTGCCGGCCCCGGCCCCCACCGCCCCCATGTGGCAGTCAAAGGCGCCGCCGGCGATCACCACTTCGCAGGAGAGATGCAGCCGCTCCGCCCACTCGGGGGTCAGGGTGCCGACCGGCAGATCGGCGGTCCAGCTGTCGGTAAAGAGCGGGTAGTCGAGATCCTCGGTCAACAGCGGATCCAGTGCGTTGAGAAACTCGGCGGGGGGCAGGCCGCCCCAGCTCGGGTGCCAGAGAGACTTGTGGCCGGCGGAGCAGCGCCCGCGCCGGATGTCGGCCGGGGCCTGGGTGCCGCTCAGGATGGCGGGGACCCAGTCGCACAGCTCGACCCAGTTGCAGGCGGCGGCGCGCACCGCCGCGTCACTGCGGGAGACGTGCAGGATCTTGGCCCAGAACCACTCGGAGGAGTAGACCCCGCCGATGTAGCGGCTGTAGTCGGGGAACTGGCCGCCGTGGCACAGCGCCGTGATGGCCTCGGCCTCCTCGATGGCGGTGTGATCCTTCCACAGCACGAACATGGCGTTGGGGTTGTCGGCAAACTCCGGGCGCAGTGCCAGCACACGCCCCTGCGCATCGATGGGGGCCGGAGTAGAGCCGGTGCTGTCCACCCCGATGCCGCGCACGGCGGCGCGCTGACTCGGGGTGAGCTGGCTCACCACCGCCACCACCGCCTGCTCCATGGATTCCAGATAGTCGAGGGGGTGGTGGCGAAACTGGTTGGTGACCGGCTGACAGTAACGACCGGCCTGCCAGCGCGGGTAATAGACGACCTGGGTTGCCAGCTCGGCGCCGTCGTGGCAGCACACGGCGAGTGCTCTGACCGAATCGCTGCCGAAATCGAGTCCGATGGTGATCTGCTCGGACCTGGGGTGCTCAGACATAAGTGCTCCTGACCATCAATGAGGGGTGACTGGTGAGGAACCATAGGAGATGGACCGGACGGGCGGTTAGCCATTGGCTGCTGGAAATATGGATTTAAACGCTATGCCGGCAAGAGGGTGACAGCCATCGAAGATCCGCTATGTGATTATTTTGCTGAAAACATAGACAAAACGGCTGCAATTTCATGGCGTGATCCTGCTCTCCATTTTTCCATGTGAAAACGATTACAACTTGGTTCGCTCAACTAGCAACAACAATAACGTCCTGTTTAGGCATGTTTTTATATGGCTGCGACTTGATTGACTCAAGGAGCAGCACTGCGTGGATACATGGATTGATAGAACACCTGGAGACACTCGCATGAACAAAATCGTTAACAGCATGATCGCAATGGGGTTTGCCCTTGGTATGGCAAATTCTGCTTTCTCGGCCGAGGCGCTGAAGCTGGGCTACCTGGTCAAGCAACCGGAGGAGCCCTGGTTCCAGACCGAATGGAACTTCGCCGACAAGGCTGGCAAGGATCTCGGTTTCGAGGTGATCAAGATCGCCGTCCCCGATGGCGAGAAGACCCTCAATGCCATCGACAGCCTGGCGGCCAACGGCGCCAAGGGCTTCGTCATCTGCACCCCAGACCCCAAGCTCGGGGCCGCCATCATGGCCAAGGCCAACAGTATGGATCTGAAGGTCATCACGGTGGATGACCAGTTCGTCAACGCCAAGGGCCAGCCCATGGAGCAGGTACCGCTTGTGATGATGGCCGCCACTAAGATTGGTGAACGCCAGGGCCAGGAGCTCTACAAGGAGATGCAAAAACGCCAGTGGGACGTGAAGGCGACCGGGGTGCTCGCCATCACCGCCGACGAGCTCGACACCGCCCGTCGCCGGGTCGAAGGCTCCCTGAGCGCGCTCAAGGCCGCCGGTTTCCCCAAGGGGCAGATCTACCGCTCACCGACCAAGGCCAACGACATTCCGGGGGCGCTGGATGCCGCCAACTCCATGCTGGTGCAGCACCCCGAGGTGAAGAACTGGCTTATCGTCGGCATGAATGACAACACGGTGCTCGGCGGCGTGCGCGCCACCGAAGGGCAGGGCTTCAAGGCCGAGAACGTCATCGGCATCGGCATCAACGGGGTGGATGCGGTGAACGAGCTCTCCAAGTCCAGCGCCACCGGCTTCCTCGGCTCCCTGCTGCCCAGCCCGGACGTGCACGGTTACAAGAGCATCCAGATGCTCCATGACTGGGTGGTCAACGGCGCCGAGCCGGCCAAGTTCACCGAGGTGACCGACGTGGTGCTCATCACCCGCGACAACTTCAAGGTCGAGCTGCAGAAGAAAGGTCTGTGATTGACGCCATTTAAACCCTGACACCGAGACCGGCATGACGGAGTGCGCCATGCCGGTCGGCTGGAGTGAAACATGAATCAGTCAGTTCCTTATCTGGAGTTTTGCGGCATCAGCAAGGAGTTTCCCGGCGTCAAGGCGCTGAAGAACGTCTCCTTCTGTTGCCAGCAGGGCACGGTGCACGCGCTGATGGGGGAAAACGGCGCGGGCAAGTCCACCCTGCTCAAGATCCTGAGCGGCTTTCAATCGCCCACCACCGGGGTGGTGAAGCTGGCCGGCCAGGAGCGGGTCTTTCAGAGCACGGTCGATGCGCTGGAGAGCGGGATCGCCATCATCTATCAGGAGTTGCACCTGGTGCCCGAGATGACGGTGGCCGAGAACATCTACCTCGGCCAGCTGCCGACCCGGCGCGGGGTCATCGATCGAGAGAAGCTCTATCAGGATGCGGCCAGGCAGCTGGCGCGCCTCGGCATGGATGTCTCCCCCGAGACGCCGCTCAAGTACCTGTCGCTCGGGCAGTGGCAGATGGTGGAGATCGCCAAGGCGCTGACCCGGGATGCCAGCGTCATCGCCTTCGACGAGCCGACCAGCAGCCTGTCGTCGCGCGAGATCGAGCAGCTGTTTCGGGTCATCCGTCAGCTGCGTGACGAGGGCAAGGTCATTCTCTACGTCTCCCACCGGATGGACGAGATCTTCGCCCTGTGCGATGCCATCACGGTATTCAAGGATGGCCAGTTCGTGCGCACCTTCGCCTCCATGGCCGAGGTGGACCGGGATCTGCTGGTCAAGACCATGGTGGGGCGCGAGCTGACCGACATCTATGGCTACAGCCCAAGACCGCTTGGCGAGGCAGGCCTCAAGGTAGATAACCTGATAGGGCCTGGGCTCAAGGCGCCGGTATCGTTCGAGGTCAAACGCGGGGAGATCCTCGGCATCTTCGGGCTGGTGGGGGCTGGGCGCAGCGAGCTGATGAAGCTCATCTTCGGCGCCGACAAGATGCACAGCGGCGAGATAGCGGTGTTCGGCAAGCCGGTGGTCATCGGCAGCCCCATCGACGCCATTCGCAGCGGCATCATGCTCTGCACCGAAGACAGGAAGGCGCTCGGCATCATCCCCATTCACTCGGTGCAGGAGAACATCAACATCAGTGCCCGCCGTCACCACGCGTGGGGGGGCTTCTGGATCAACCAGCAGTGGGAGGACGAGAACGCGAGGCTGCGGATCCGCGACATGCGGGTCAAGACCCCGTCTCCCCAGCAGGCCATCATGAACCTCTCCGGCGGCAACCAGCAGAAGGCCATTCTGGGGCGCTGGCTCTCCGAGGACATGAAGGTCATCTTGCTCGACGAGCCGACCCGCGGCATCGACGTCGGGGCAAAGAACGAGATTTACAACGTGATTTACGATCTGGCCAAGGTGGGCATCGCCGTGGTGGTGGTATCCAGCGAGCTGCCGGAAGTGCTGGGCATCGCGGACCGGATCATGGTCATGCGGGAGGGGGAGATCGCCGGCGAGCTTTCCCACGACGAGGCCAACGAGGTCAAGGCGCTCAATCTGGCCATGCCGGCCCGTTGATCTGCTGACCGCAACGAGATAGCCCCCGGAATTTTCAGGAGAAATACCATGACAACTACTACCTCAGTCGGCCAGGCCGCCAGCGCCGCGACGGCCAGCGGCTCCCGCCTGCAACTGGCCCGCGTCTGGGATCAATACGGCATGCTGGTGATCTTCGCCATCCTGTTCCTGCTGGCCTGCGTGCTGGTACCCAACTTCGCCAGCCTGATCAACATGCGCGGGCTCGGGCTTGCCGTCTCCATGTCGGGCATGGTGGCCTGCGGCATGCTGTTCTGCCTTGCCTCCGGCGAGTTCGACATGTCGGTCGGCTCAGTGGTGGCCTGCTCCGGCGTCGCCTGCGCGGTGGGCATCAACGCCACCGAGAGCATCACAGTGGGCATCCTGGCCGGCATGTCGGTGGGGGTACTGTTTGGCCTCATCAACGGCATCGTCGTGGCCAAATTCAGGATCAACGCCCTCATCACCACCCTCGCCACCATGCAGATGGCGCGCGGGGTGGGCTACATCATCTCCGACGGCAAGGCGGTGGGCATCGTCGAGGAGCGTTTCTTCGAGCTCGGCAACTCCGCCCTGCTCGGCATCCCGACCCCGGTCTGGCTGACCGCCGTCTGCTTTGTGCTGTTCGGCCTGCTGCTCAACAAGACCACCTTCGGTCGCAATACCCTGGCCATGGGGGGCAATGAGGAGGCGGCGCGCCTGGCCGGGGTCAACGTGGTGCGCACCAAGATCATCATCTTCACCATGACCGGGCTGATTGCCTCCATCGCCGGCATCATACTCGCTTCGCGCATGACCTCGGGCCAGCCGATGACCTCCATCGGCTTCGAGCTGGTGGTGATCTCCGCCTGCGTGCTGGGAGGGGTTTCCATGAAGGGGGGGATCGGCAAGATCTCCTACATCATCGCCGGGGTGCTGATCCTGGGGCTGATGGAGAACGCCATGAACCTGCTCAACATCTCCCCGTTTGCCCAGTACGTGGTGCGTGGCCTCATCCTGCTCGCCGCCGTGCTGTTCGACCGCTACAAGCAGGTACGCAAGGCGCGCATCTGATCCTGTCCAACCATGCAGGCCCGCGCGCAGCGGGCCTGCCGAGGGTTGACCCCCGGCGCACGATGCATCCCGTTGTGAGCCAGTTCACCAATTTCACACGGCGCCACGCGCCGGATAGCGCGTTCCCAAGGTGAGTCTTTACAATGGCCCAAGCCGATTTTTTTACCCAAGCGCTGTTTTCCGCCATGTCCTCGATGCAAAAAGAGAAGCCGAAACAACTCAACCCCCTGCTGCCGGGCTATGCCTTCGACGTTTTCCTGGTCTCGGGCATGACCCCCATCGAGCAGGGGAGTGCGCTCGACTTCATCATCGACCGGCCTCAGGGGATGAAGGGCTTCATCGTCAATCTGACCATCAGGGGCAAGGGGCAGATCTTTCAGGGGGAGCAGGCTTTTACCGTGGAGCCTGGCGATCTGCTGCTGTTTCCACCGGCGGCGGTGCACCATTACGGCCGGGCGCCGGATGCGCAAGCGTGGTACCACCGCTGGGTCTATTTCCGGCCGCGGGCCTACTGGGCCGACTGGCTCAAGTGGCCGCAGGTGACGGAGCGGGTGGGGCGATTGCAACTGGCGGACGCCACCTTGCTCGCCGAGTTCGATGCCCTGTTCCTCGACATCGAAGAGACCCACCAGCAGCTGCGACCCATGTCGGAGCAGCTGGCCATGAACCTGCTGGAGCGGCTGCTGATTCGCTGCTACGAAGCCTCCTCGCTGGATGCCTATCCCGCCATCGACCACCGGGTTCACCAGGCGTGCCAGATCTTAAGCGAGTCGCTCTGCGCCGAGATCTCGGTGGAGGCGCTGGCGGAGCAGGTGTTCTTGTCCCCCTCGCGCCTCGCTCACCTGTTTCGCGAGCAGGTGGGGGTGAGCATAGTGCGCTGGCGCGAGGATCAGCGCATCATGCGGGCCAAGTTGCTGCTGCAGACCACACCGCTGTCGGTGGCCACCATAGGCCAGCAGGTGGGCTATGACGATCAGCTCTACTTCTCGCGGGTGTTCAGGAAGCGGGTGGGGGTGAGCCCCACCGAATACCGCAAATGTGCCACCCCGCTGTGACTCCACTTGCCTGAGGCCGCGTCCCTTCAGCGTTGACCCCATGATGGGGTGGCTGCCTGGGGCAGGGGGCCGCTGCTTTCTTCATCACTCCTCGTCGATGGCGGCGAAGCGCTCCACCAGATAGTCGATGAGGGCCCGCACCGAGGGGAGCAGGCCGCGCCGGGAGGGGAACACGGCGTGGATGAGCTCGGGCTTCGGCTCCCAGGCAGGCACCACCTTGACCAGGGTGGCGGCGCTCAGCTGCTCCTGCACCATCAGCAGCGGCAACTGCACCACCCCGACCCCGGCCAGCGCCGCACTGCGCAACGCCACCATGTCGGTGGTGACGAAGCGGGGCTGGTGGGTGAGGTCGGCATGCGCCCCCTGCGGCCCGAACAGCGACCAGACATAGTGCTGCCGCGGCGCCCCCAGCCCCATGCTGGGCCAGCCGTGCAGATCCGCCGGCGCGGCGGGCAAGCCCTGTTGTGCGACGAGTGCCGGGCTGGCCACCAGGCACTGGCGACGCTGCGCCAGTATCCGGATCACCAGCTCGCTGTCCTGCAGCGGCGGCGGCCTGACCCGGATGGCCACATCGACCCCTTCGGCGATGGGGTCGACCCGCCGATTGGTCCCCTCCAGTTCGACCCTGATCTGCGGGTGACGGGCCATGAAATCTGCCAGCATGGGGCCGACATGGGTGTGCAGCAGGGCGATGGGGCAGCTCATGCGGATCAGCCCGCAGGGTTCGGCCCGGGTCATCTCGATGGCGGCCTGCGCCGTCTCGGCCTCCACCAGCATCGCCTTGCAGTGTTCGTAATAGGTGCGGCCCAGCTCGGTCACCGCAAACTGGCGGGTCGAGCGCTGGAGCAGCCGCACACCGAGCCGCTCTTCGAGCTGCGCTATCCGGCGGCTGAGGCGGGATTTGGGCATGCCGATGGCGCGCCCAGCGGGGGCAAAGCCGCCGTGATCCACCACCTGGACGAAATAGTAGAGATCGTTCAGATCCTGCATAGGGTACTCTCATCGTTCCAAAAATAGGACGCTGATGCCCAATTTAGCAGTCTACCCACCTGTTCGTCTCGAAACTATGCTGTCTCCAGTGTTCAATTCCACCGGATATGTCAGGAGCGACAGATGAAAAAGATCCTCGGCGTTTACAGCGCCCCCCGTCCTCACTGGGTAGGCGACGGCTTTCCCGTACGCTCTCTCTTCTCCTACAACAGCCACGGCAAGCAGCTGAGCCCCTTCCTGCTGCTCGACTATGCCGGTCCGGCCAACTTTACGCCGACCAGCCGGCCGCGCGGGGTGGGTGAACATCCCCATCGCGGTTTCGAGACGGTGACCATCGTTTACAAGGGCGAAGTGGCGCACCGGGATTCGACCGGTCAGGGCGGCGTGATAGGCCCGGGCGACGTGCAGTGGATGACCGCCGGTGCCGGTATCCTGCACGAGGAATTTCACGCCCCGGCCTTCAGCGAGTCGGGCGGTGAGCTCGAGATGGTGCAGCTGTGGGTGAATCTGCCGAGCCGGCACAAGATGACGCCGCCCGGTTACCAGCCCATCCTGGCGCGCGACATTCCGACGGTGGCACTGGCCAGCGACGCGGGTTCGGTGCGGGTCATCGCCGGCGACTTTGAGGGGATCCGTGGCCCGGCCCATACCTTCAGCCCGCTGCATGTCTGGGATCTGCGTCTGGTGCAGGGCAGTGTCAGCACGCTCGAGTTGCCCGAAGGCTGGACCGGTGCGCTCATCGTGCTCAAAGGGACCGTGCAGGTCAACGGCAGTGCCATCGCCCGGGAGGCGCAGATGGTGGTGCTGGACCGGGCAGGGCGGCAGGTCATGATTGAGGCAAACAGTGATGCTACTGTGCTGCTGCTGAGCGGCGAGCCCATCGAAGAGCCCATCGTGGGTCACGGCCCCTTCGTGATGAACAGCCATGAGGAGATAGTGCAGGCCATCGATGACTTCAACAGCGGCAGATTCGGCGTGATGCCGGAGTGATAAATGGACAAGGCCCTCCCATGAGGGCCTTGTTTTTATGAGGCTGCGGATCAGCGCTGACGGGCCTTGAACCTGGGGTTGCTCTTGCAGATCACGAACAGCTTGCCGCGGCGGCGGACAATCTGGCAATCGGGGTGGCGCGACTTGGCTGATTTCAGAGAGGAGAGCACTTTCATGACTTGTCTTTTCCTTTGTTGAAGAACTGACCGAAACGCTGGCCGAAACGGGCAACCTGACCTTCCTTGCTGACCTGCTTCTGCTTGCCGGTATAGAAGGGGTGTGACGCACTGGAGACATCCAGCGTCACATAGGGATAGGTATTGCCGTCTTCCCACTGCTTGGTGCGATCGGTCTTGAGGGTGGAGCCCACCAGAAAATAGGTGTTGGCGGTCAGGTCGTGGAATAGAACCTGACGGTACTCGGGGTGAATGTCGGGACGCATGATGCTGGCCTCATGATTTTACTGTTATAACATAACAAATGAATCATGCCTTTGTTGAGAATAGATATCAACAATTTTTTGTCTTGTGTGATGATGGGATGATATTGCCCAAGGGAGTTCTGCCTCTCCGGCAAGCAGGGTAAGCGGTCGGGTTTGGTGATGCCGCAGCCGGGTTGGCAACAAGAGGTTGATGACGGGCTTTACTTTTGATTTTTACTGTATAAAAATACAGTTATAAATCATGGAGAAGTATCCTATGCGTCTGGAAATCATCATCGACAAAAAACATCAGGTGCCCACCTCGACCATGGAGGCGCTGCGTCAGGAGCTGCTCAAGCAACTGGGCGAGAAGTTCCCCGACCTGCATGTGCGGGTCGCCCCCGGCAGTGCCATGGCACTGACGGTCAGCCGCGCCAGCAAGGAGGACAAGGAGCTGGCTGAAGCCATGGTGCAGGAGGTGTGGGAGAATGCCGACAGCTGGATGCCGGAGAGTGTTGCCTCCTGATCCCGCGGGTCGGGCGTCGAATACATGCAATCTGGATGGACAGAAAAAACGCAGCCCAAGGCTGCGTTTTTTGTTGCTGGTGGGATGAGCTTCCGAGCTGATCGTACGTCAGCACTCAGCCTTTAATCCTCAACCGTCAAAGCCCGGCCCAGCGTTTGAGGCTGTTGATCTGCACCCGCTGATCGGCCTGGGCGATGTCGCCGCTGGCGCGCAGTGCCTTGAGGGCGACAGGCAGGGCGGCCCGCACTTCGCTGACCGTCATGCCGGCCTGCAGGGCCGGGTGATAGGCAAGCTTGAGCAGCACGTAATCTAGCCCGGTCGGAAAGCTGTCGATGCTGTTGTCGTTGAAGATGGAGGGGAACACCTTGTCCGAATCGTTGGGCAACCCCATCACCTGGGTGAGCTCCTCCACCACGCAGTCGAGAAAGCGCCCCTTGGCGCGGCTGTAATCCACCGGAATGATGATGGTGGCGCGGGCCATCTCGCGGCGGGTATTGGTGGTGAAGTTGGCCATGCAGAGCCCCTCCTTGAGCGCGGTCTTGACGGAGGCATCCTGCCCCATGGTGCGCTTGGCCCAGCTCGCCATCTTGGCGCGTTCGGTCATGATCAGGGTGATGTTGGGCCGCTCGCTGACCAGGACGATGGGGCGACCTATGATGCCGGCCAGATGCTGGCTCTGTACTTTGACCACCTCGCTTTGCAGCGCCTTGTCGCCAAATTCGTTGACCAGCTTGAGCCGGATGGGCTGCTCCCAGCGGGAGAAGTGCACGTTCTGTTCGTGGCCGTACTCCCGCTTCATGGCGACCTCGAAGAAACTCTCGGTGAGATAGGCATCGCTCTGCCAACGCTCGGCGGCCTGCAGCCAGGGGCTCAGCAACAGAAGCGCCACCAGCCAGCGGCCGAGCGGCCGGCGCCGGCCTGAATGGCACACGGCAAGGTAACGGCGCAATGAAGTCATGTCTCCTCCTTGAAACAGTCGGGATCAGCGCGTGGCCCGTTCGAGATCGCGCCAGGTGAGCCAGAGCCGCAGATCAAACTCCAGTTGATGATAGTCGGGCTCCATATGCTGACAGAGCTGATAAAAGCCCTTGTTGTGATCCTTCTCCTTCAGGTGGGCCAGCTCGTGCACCACGATCATCTTCAGGAAGGCCGGGTGGGCCTCCTTGAACAGGGCGGCGATGCGGATCTCGTTCTTGGCCTTGAGCTTGTTGCCCTGCACCCGGCTCACATAGGTGTGCAGGCCGAGGGCATCCTTGATCACGTTGATCTTGCCATCGAAGATCACCTTGGAAAGGGGCGCCGAGCTTTTCAGGTAGCGGTTCTTCAGCTCCATGGTGTAGGCGAGCAGCGCCTTGTCACTCTGGATGAGATGGGTCTCTGGATAACGCTTGGCCAGCACGTCCCCCAGCTTGCCCGCCGCGATCAGCTGTTGCACCTGGGCCTTGAGGGGCTCGGGGTAGCCACCAAGGTAGGTCAGTTCCGCCATGTCTGCATTACTCGTCATATCAAAAGAGCGCCATTGTAGTCAGCGTGTGGCCGCTTGCCTACCGTTTCGGGCCTTGCCTGCGTTGGCGCAATGAAAAGGGCCGTCATCGCGGGATGACGGCCCTTTTTGGGGAAGGGGGACTCAGCGTCTGCGATAGAGGCCCGGATCCACCTCTTCATACTGGCTCACCAGGTATTGATAGAAGGCGAGGCTGGAGGGGGAACTTGGCTTCTTGAGCTCATCGGCCACCCGATCCGGCTTGGCGATGATGAACTTGGGACTCTGGCGCTTGAGGTCGGCCAGCACCCGTTCACGCACGTCGTAGGGCGGGTTGACGTTGGCAAAGAACAGGTAGGCGGAGGCCGGCTGGCGATCGGTCCAGAGGTAATATTGCGGCTGGATGCCGTCTACCCAGATCTTGTCGGTGGGGCTGGTCTCGGCCTTGATCCGATCGACCCGTACCTGCGCCGACGGGTTGAACGGCGTGCCCTTCAGGGTGCCTTCCCAGGCGTTGTTGAGCAGCAGGGCCAGCATGGCCAGCGACGCGAGCCAGGGGGTGGCGCTGCGCACATCCCAGGCGCGCCACAAGGGCACCAGGATGAGCACCGGCAGCGCCCACAACAGGCTGTTGCCGAGCACTTCGCGCACCCGTTCCAGCGACCACTCCTTGGTGCTCCAGCCGTAACCGAGCTGCTGGGCCAGCAGCCAGCTGGCGGTCAGCACCACCAGCGAGATGCAGAGCAGGCCGAGGCCATCGGCCTGCTGTTCGCTGCGATCCAGCAGGCAGGCGAGCGGCAGCAGGGCTAGCGGCAGATAGAGCACATCGTAGTGATCGAACACGTGGCCGGAAACCGAGTTGGCGATCAGGGTGAATATGACCCCAAACAGGGTGGCGCACAGGGCCGGCAGATACCACTCCTGACGGCGCCCCATCATCAGCACGATGAAGGCGGGCAACAGCATGATGAGGCCGGTACGCAGCAGGCCGACGCTGCCCACATCCGGCGAGAAGCCGTTGCCGTAGCTCCCCTCGAAGAAGATGTCGAAGGCGTAGTATTTGAATTCGGCCAGCAGGTTGTGATGCTGGAAGTAGGCCAGCAGCGGGCCGCCGACGAGTGCCAGCCCCAGCAGGCTGGAGCAGAGCAGGGAGAGGGCGCAGCGCCACTGCTCGCGCAGGCACCAGTGGCAGAACAGCACCAGATACCAGGCACCCCAGAAGGCGCCGTTGTTGGTGCGCATCCAGGCGACGATGGCAAAGGTGAGTGCGGCCACCAGCGCCGGTCCCCAGCTGCAACGCTTGTCCAGCAGCATGGTGATGAAGGCCCACTGGGCGATGAGGGCCAGATGGAACGTCCAGTCCTCGGTCATGTTGCCGTAGTAGTAGCGGGTGCCGTAGAGCGCCAGCACCGCCAGCATGCTGCCGAGCCGGGCCCGCAGCGAGAGGCCGAGCTGGCCGAACGCCTGCCAGCTGGCCAGCAGCCCCAGCCAGCAGAGTGCCCACTCCAGCAGCCAGATCCCGAAGAAGCCGCCGAGGCCGTAGCCGAGGGCGTCGAGGGCGAAGATCATGGGGCCCTTGATGTCGATCATGTCCCGGTAAAGCACGCCCCCTTCGCTCCACATCTTGCCCATCACCGCAAACAGTGAGGCGTCGAAGCCTGGCGCCATGCCGTGGAACAGCGGGTTGCGCAGACAGAACAGCAAGGCCAGCAAGCCGGTGAGCAGGATCACCAGCGGCCGCAGGCCAGGATTGACGCGAGGAGGGGTAAAACGGATGGCATGATTCATGGGTGACCTGTTCCTGCTGGGAAGTCTCGAAAGCGGGCCTATCTTGCCGAGCCTGACAGCACGATGCAATGGGCGAGGGGAATGTGCTTGAAATAATTTGTAAAAGTGCCGCTTTACGGCATGAAAGCGGCACGTTTTCTGACAACACCGGCTAAAGCGACCTGGCGGGCCACCACCAAGGGGCCCGGCAGATCCTTACCGGGTGGACGGCCCCTGATACTCCACCAGTGCCGGCGCAGCGGCGAGCTCGGGCAGGTAGCGAGCCCAGCGGATGAAGGCATCCGCCAGGGTGATGCCGAGCTCCTGGTTGTGCTGGGTCAGGGTGCGGGCCAGCGCGGTATAGCCCTCCTTGCCGGAGGCGGTGTAGGCGCTGGAAACCCCCCGATAGATGGCGTCGGCTTCGACCGGCTGCCACTGGCCGGGGGCGCGCTCCCACTCCAGCCGGGTGATCCGGCGCCCCTTGGGCTGGTCCGCCTGATAACAGAAACGCACTCCGGCGGTATAGGGGAAGCTGCCGCTGCCATTGCCCGTCACGCCGTTGTTGGTGGCGTTGTCGATGGCCCCCTCCAGCGCCTCGGCCAGCTCATGACCGTGCACCCGATAGAGGGTGAGCGGGATGGCGAAGGGCAGCAGGCGGCCGGCGATGTCCGCCTCGCTGAGCGGTCCGGGTTCGAGGGAACAACGTACCCCGCCGGCATTGTGCAGGGCGAAGTCCACCTGACCGACCTGCTCGCGGGCCCCGGCCAGCATGGCGCTGGCCACCAGGGGCGCCACCTGGCTGCCGGCCGGCAGGCTGGCATCGGGCAGTCGCTGATGGTGCAGCGGCCCGCCAAGGCGGGTCACGATGCGCTGGGTCATGGTCTCGAGCTCGGGCCGGTAGCGCTTGGCCAGCAGTTGCTCGAGCGCGGGCGCCGGCTCGCAAAAGTGCAGCCCGGCCGGCGGTGTCGAGGCAAACGGCCAGGGCTGCCAGGGCAGCCACTCCAGCTGGCCACGGCTGCGCGCTACCCGGCCGTGCTGGTCAAACGTCAGCTCGCACACCCCGAGGCAGAGGGCGCTGTGGGCGGCATGCAGGATGGCGACGCCGTTTCGCATCAGCGGATAGCTGCCCTCGCTCGCCAGACCGAGCGGTGCCAGATCCCCCAGCTGGCTGTGGGTGTGGCCGCCGATGATGAGGCTGAGCTCGGGGAAATGCTCGGCCAGCTGTTTGTCCTGCTCCAGCCCAAGGTGGCTCAGCAGGATGATATGGCAGATGCCGGCGGCCTTGATCTCTGCCAGCGCGGCTTTCAGGGTCTGCTCGATGCCGTGAAAGCGGGTATGGGGATCGGGGCTGGCGATGGCGGCCATCTGCGGCAGCGTGATGCCGAGCAGGGCGAAAGGCACGCCGTCGATGCTGCGCTGGTGCCAGGGACGGCTGGCATCATACAACTGGGGCAGGCCGCGCAGTCGCAGCGGGGCGTCGGCGGGCTCTTGACTGCTGTCGAGGTTGGCGGCCAGCACCGGAAAGTCGAGCTGGCGCAAAAACTCCACCAGCGGCCCGTTGCCCAGATCGAACTCGTGATTGCCGATCACCATGGCGTCCGGTCGCAGCAGGCTCAGCAAGTCGGCATTGGCCCGCCCCTTGAAGCGGTTGAAATAGAGTGAGCCCTGGAAGGTGTCACCGCCGTGCAGGAACAGGCAGGTCTGGCCCGCCGCGTCGGCTTGTCGGCGCAAGGCGTTGAGCCGGGTCAGGATGCGGGCGTAGCCACCACACTGGGTGCGCCACTCGGACTCGCCTTCAGGGGCGAAGCGCATGGGAGCGCCATCGAAATGGGAGTGGCAGTCACTGAAGTGGGCAAGTTGAACCGTAATACTCATCTCGGTCCTCCTTAGAGAAAAAAGAGCACCGAGTCTACTCCAATGGCGGGGGGAGATACCAGCCCGGCGGCAGGCCGGGCTGGTAGAGCGGGGGAGAGGCGGGGCAGCCGCTCAGGGAGCCCCGGCCAATTTAGGCGGGCACCATGATCTGGGTGGCGAGGATCACCACCAGCAAGCCGACCGCGACCGGCACCGAGGTGCGCTTGACCACTTCAAACGGAGAGAGGTTGCCCATCCCCGCACAGGCGACCACCACCCCGGAGACCGGCGAGATGGTGCGGCCCAGGTTGGAGGCCTGCAGCATGGGGATCACCAGGTAGGCGGGGTTGACGCCGAGGCTGGTGGCCAGATGGGGAATAAGCTCCACGAAGGCATA
This sequence comes from Aeromonas sp. 1805, assembly GCF_013085525.1. Taxonomy (NCBI): domain Bacteria; kingdom Pseudomonadati; phylum Pseudomonadota; class Gammaproteobacteria; order Aeromonadales; family Aeromonadaceae; genus Aeromonas; species Aeromonas sp. 1805. The sequence goes on from NZ_CP038515.1 coordinate 3,630,579, forward strand.
GAAGGGAGCGTTGCCGGACCCCGTGGTAAAGGCGGCCAGAGTGGTGATGACCACCAGCACCAGCATGATGACGATGCCGCCGGTACCAAAGCTCTGGGCGAGATCCAGGAGGTTGGCGATGAAGCCAAGCCCCATCAATCCCTGAGCAAACACCCCGGCACCCACCAGCAGCATCACCACGCCGGCGAAGGCGTCGGCCATGCTGCGCCAGCACACCTGCAGCCCGTCCAGCAGCTCTTTGCCATTGCGTTTGCGGGCCAGCTCCAGCAGGGCGGCCAGCACCAGGCAGATGACGATGATGGTGACGATGTCGAGCTTGGGCCCGAGTTTGCCGTCAAACAGCAGCACCCCGATGATGGGGGTAAAGGGCAGGATGGCGTAGAAGCCGGGGGCATCGGTGATGAGATCGCTCGGGGCGACCGCCTCGTTGTGCTCACCGGCCTTCTGATCCAGATAGCGCTGCCAGAAGAAGTGGGTCACCGCCATGGCGGCGATGGCCACCAGCGAGATGGGCAGGGTCAGCTTGAAAGCAAAATCGAGCAGCTCCATGTTGGCGGCCTGGGCGGCCATCACCACGTCCCCGGAAGTGGGGGCCAGGATGATGGCGGCCGGCGAGGCGCACACCGCCGCCGCCGCGCCACGGGAGATCCCCATGTTGACCATCAGCGGGAACAGGGTGGCCATCAAGAGCACGCCGAGGCCGGTGGCGGAGCTCACCGCCAGCGACATGGCGCAGGCCACCAGATAGGCGGCAACCAGCAGGATGTAGGGGGACTTGATGATGCCAAGCGGCTTGCTGGCCAGCTTCACCAAAATGGTGTTGGCGCCGATGTGGCTCATGTAGCCGGCGAAGCCGCACAGCACCATGATCAGCATGCCGAGGCCACCGCCCCGATCCACCAGCAGGAAGCGCACGTATTCGAAGATGTCGGTGGCCACGTGGCCGGTGGAGGTGACGCTGGTGGGCAGCACCGCCTTGCCCATCAGGGCGGTGATCGCCAGCAGCAGCAGACCGCCGCTGAGCAGCACCCCGGTGGCCGAGTAGCCCTTGAAGATGTAGCGACCCACAGCCAGGGTGACCAGGGTGCCGATAAGGAGTTCCATCATAGAGTGAGTTCCTGAGTACGAATGAAGGTGGATGCATTCCTGGCGTCAACTTGGAGGTTAATCTGGCCAATCCCGAAATGTATCGACATAAAACTCGGCGATTATTATCCAATAAGGGGTATCTAACCATGATGTTGCGCATCACTTGTGATCTTGCTTGCAAATCAATGGCGGTGCGGGGTTGCGACTTGTCAACCTGACACTTAGGCTTTGTGACGGGAGTAGGTGACAGTCGCGGGGATCGCGGTTAATCTCCTGCTTCGAGTATTAATGCGTTGATTATTAATTAAAATAACAACCCCGCCAGCAACGAGGTCAAGGCAGCAGAGATGGGAATGGTCAGCAAAGTTTTCATGGTGGCACTGATGTTGTTCGCCGCCACGGCCGGGGCCGAGAGTTCCCATTACACCGGTATCAAGGCGGTGCCTGACATCAAGGTAGACTTTCAGTTTTATCGGGTTTCCGGACCGGACGTGGCGAGCCTGGCGCGCCAGATGATCGGCGCGGGCACAGCCCGGGCCAACGGCCACATCGGCATGGCCAGCTACCAACTCTCCTGGCAGTTGCAGACCCGTCCCGAGGCGCAGCGCTGCGAGCTGGAACAAGTCAGGGTTACCACCCGGATCAAGGTGATGGTGCCGAACTGGATGGACAAGGCCAGGGCCTCCGCCGCCGAGCGCCAGAAGTGGGACAAGCTGGTGGCCGCCATGTTCGATTACGAGAGCCGCCACAAAGACATACTGCTGGAGAGCGTCAGCCAGCTCGGCATCCAGCTGGCACAGCTGCCGGTGGAGCGCGACTGCGCCGCCCTGGAATATCAGGCCTGGCAACGGGGGCAGGGGGTGCTGGCCAGCTCGCGCCAACGTTTCAGCCAGTTGCAGCAGCAGACCGATCACGGTCGCAAGCTGGGGCTTAACTGGCCAAAGGGCATCTGAGCCCGACAGGATTTGAGCGAACAAAAAGGGCTCCCGTCGGGGAGCCCTTTTTGTTGTTGCGCCTTGCCGAGCATCTGAATGCTCACTGGAGCGGCTTGCCCTTGAGCAGTTTGCGCACCCAGTAGCGGGCCGGGTGGAGCGCCTCCAGCAGATCGGCTGCCAGCGGCAGCGGATCGCCGCATATCTCGCTGGCCAGCAGCTCGCCGCAAAGGGGCGCCGAACACAGTCCCCGCGAGCCGAGCGCCCCCAGCACATAGAGGCCGGGATGCAGCGGCAACGGCGCGGCGTTTTGCTGATCGCCCTGCAGTCCGGCGTAGTGATCCGCCAGCTTGGCCAAGCTGGCGACTGGCCCCACCACCGGCAGGTGATCCCGGCTGGCACTGCGCACGCCGACCCGGGCCTGATTGCCACTCACATCCACCTCGGCGGGCCAGCTCTGCTGCGGCAGGCAGGCTTGCAGCCGCGCCTGGTTCTGGGCCTGCTCGTCGGCGCGAAACCCGAGGTCGGTCTGGTTGCGGCCATAGCTGGCGCCGATGCAGTGGTGATCGTGGTGGGCCGGGGTGAGGTAGCCATCGTAACAGAGCACGGTATTGAGCTTGCCCAAGCTCGCCGAGGTCGGCACATGGCTCACCTGGCCGCGCACCGGGTAGAGCGGCAGCTCGGCAAAGGGGATGAGCGCAGGCAACTGATGGCCGGCGGCCACCACCAGATCGGGGGCTTGCCAGCGGCGCCCGTCACGACTTTGGACCTGCCAGCCATCGGCCTGTTCGGCCATGGCGACCACCTCGGTATTGAACGCCACCTCAAGCAACCCGCTGGCTTGCGCCTCCTTGATGGCGGCTCGGGTGAGATCCGCCGGGCAGAGCCAGCCCCCCTGCGGATAGCTGACGCCGCCGTGACCGCAGGGCAGGCCGACCACTTGCTCAACCTCCGGCTTGGAAAGTACCTGCATCAGCTCGGGCGGGAAGGGGCCTTGCGCCATCTTGGCCAGCTTGGCGGTGGACTTGTCGTCATAGCCGAGTTGGGTGACGCCGCACAGCGAGAAAGCGACGGGGTGGCGCTCGGCCAAGGCCAGCAGTCGGCTTCTGGCGAAGCCGAAGGCCAGCGAATAGAAGCGCGACAGGGCATCGTGCTCGCCGTTGAGCAGCGGGTAGAGGGCTCCCTGCCGGTTGCCGGAGGCGCCGGTCGCCGGCTCGCCATCCTGGCACAAGAGCGTCACCCTGCGGCCCCGTTCTACCAAGGAGAGCGCCGTCATGGCCGAGGCGATGCCGCCACCGATGATCAGCACCTCACCCGCGCGGCCGGCAGGTCTGGCATACCAGGGGGCGATGGTCTGCTGTGGCTGTTTCTCTGCGCGCTCCCCGGCCAGCATCTCCCGCTTGCTGCCGTGTCCTTTCACCTTCTGCATGGCAAAACCGGCGGCAGTCAGGCCGCGGCGCACGAAGCCGGCACAGGTAAAGGTGGCGATGGTGGCGTGGGGACGCGCGAGGCGGGCCAGGCCGTCGAACAATTCTTGCGTCCACATCTCCGGGTTCTTGGCGGGGGAGAAGCCATCCAGATACCAGGCATCCACCAGCCCGTCTGCCGGGTGGGGCACCTGGGGCAGCATCTCCTTGATGTCGCCAAACCAGAGGTCGAGCCGGATCCGGCCGCCGGCAAAGAGCAGCCGATGACAGCCTGCGACGGGCAGAGGCCACTGCTCGATGAGGGGCTGGCTGAAGGTGGCGAGCTCGGGCCAGGCAGCCAGCGCCTTGCGCAGATCCTCCCGGGTTAGTGGGTATTTTTCGAAGCTGATGAAGTGGAGGCGGGCACCGTTGCCGGATTGGGGCGCCTGTTCCAGAAAGGCGGCCATTGTCGCCAGAAAGTTAAGACCTGTGCCGAAACCTGTCTCACCTATCACGAAAATGTCACTATCGTGATGCGAAAATCGCGCTGGCAGCCGATTTTGCTGCAAAAAGACGTAGCGGGTTTCACTTAGACCGTTATCATTGGAAAAGTACACATCCCCGAACTCACTGGAGACTGGAGTTCCCGCTTCATTCCAGTCCAATCGGGCATGATGTAAGGATGTTTGACTCACGTTTTCCTCTGCTCGCGTCACAAAATCGCGGGCATTCTACGTGAAAGCAGACCAGTTTGGCAGCCGAAAGCGGGTAGACTTGGCGCCAGTTTTTTCAGACGAGATGAATTAATGAGAAGAGCAGTGATCACCGGTATCGGCGTCATCTCCAGTATCGGCAACAACAAGGAAGAAGTGCTGGCCTCCCTGAAAGCAGGCAAATCTGGCATCACCTATTCCGAGCAGTTCGAACAGTACAACCTGCGCAGCCGTGTCTGGGGTAACATCAAACTCGACCCGTCTGAACTGATCGACCGTAAAGTCATGCGTTTCATGGGCGATGCAGCGGCTTATGCCTATCTCTCCATGCAACAGGCCATCGAAGACGCCGGTTTGCCGGAAGAGATGGTGTCCAACGAGCGTTCCGGTATCGTGACCGGCTCCGGTGGCGCCTCCGGCAAGAACACCTCCGAGTCTGCGGATATCGCTCGTGAGAAGGGCGTCAAGCGTGTGGGCCCCTACATGGTGCCGCGCACCATGTCCTCCACCACCTCCGCCTGCCTGGCCACCCCGTTCAAGATCAAGGGTGTCAACTACACCATCAGCTCCGCCTGCGCCACCTCTGCCCACTGCATCGGTCACGCTCTGGAACTGATCCAGCTCGGCAAGCAGGACATCGTCTTCGCCGGCGGCGGCGAGGAGCTGGACTGGTCTTCCACCATCCAGTTCGATGCCATGGGCGCCCTGTCCACCAAGTACAACGACACCCCGGAAAAAGCCTCCCGTACCTATGATGCGGATCGCGACGGTTTCGTCATCTCCGGTGGCGGTGGCATCCTGGTGGTCGAGGAGCTGGAACATGCCCTGGCCCGTGGTGCCCACATCTATGCCGAGATCACCGGTTACGGTGCCACCTCCGATGGCTACGACATGGTCGCGCCGAGCGGTGAAGGCGCGGTGCGTTGCATGAAGATGGCGATGCAGGGTGTCGGCAAGGTGGATTACATCAACACCCACGGTACCTCCACCCCGGTCGGTGACACCAAGGAGCTGGAAGCCATCCAGACGCTGTTTGGCAGCAATGCACCCAAGCTCTCCGCCACCAAGGCCATGACCGGTCATGCCCTGGGCGCTGCCGGCGTGCACGAGGCCGTCTACTCCCTGCTGATGATGGAACACGGCTTCATCGCCCCCAGCATCAACATCGAGACCCTGGACGAGAAGGCCGAAGGCCTGCCCATCGTGCGCGCGTACGAAGAGGCGGATCTCAATACCGTCATGTCCAACAGCTTCGGCTTTGGCGGGACCAACGCCTCCCTGGTGTTCAGCAAGTTCAAGGCTTGATGAGCCCACCATGAGTTGCAAAAAAGGCGCCGCAAGGCGCCTTTTTCATTGGGTGATCGTCAGCCCCGTTGCGGGAGTGGCAGTCGCATGTAGGTCGCACCCTCGCCATATTCGGTGAGGGACTTGCGGGTACTGGCCGGCTGGAAGCCCTGCTTGCGCCAGAAGGCAGGCGCATCCTGCACCGCCACCAGACCGGCGTGCTCGAACCCTTCGTCTGCGGCAAACGCAAGGGCGGTGGCGAGCAGCCGCTGCCCTATGCCCTTGCCGCGGGCCTGCCGTGAGACGGCGAGATCGTGCAGATAGAACTCGTCGTTGCCGGCCAGGCGCTGAATGGGGACGGAGAGGGGCGGTGGCTGGTGGGCACGCCAGGGGTGGCAGAGCAAATAGCCCAGCACCTGGCCCTGATGTTCGGCCACCCAGCAGCAGGCGGGGGCCAGTTCGGCCTTGTTGCTCATGACTTCGATGGGCTCAGGATCCAGCTGGTGATAACACTCGTCCTGAATGGCCATGATGGCGGGCCAGTCGTTGGCCCGGGTCGTGCGGATCTTGATCATAGTGGTAGGGCATGGCTGCCCGAAAACGCTGATTAAACAATGGATTCGTCAACCAGCGTACCAGAACCGGGTCATGAACTGAACAAGCATCTCCAAATGATGCCTTTTTTGATCAGCGCGCCGCCTGTTTGCTGACGACCTTGATGAGCTGGTAGCGCAGGGAAGGGGCATCTGCCGGCACATCGGTGAGCTGCTGCTTGCTGACGGTCAGCTGATAGCGGTAGCCGGGTTCAAACTGAAAGCCTTCAATCTGCTGATAGAACAGGGTCCAGGGCTGCTGCTCGTCACTGCGCACCTGCATGCACTGCATGGGGCCGACGCCGACACAGTGTACCAGCTGGCTGTTGACGTAGAGGGTCTCGCCTGCGGTTGGCGTGGGGGCGCTTTGACAGGCGCTGAGCAGCAGGGCGGCAGCGGCGCTGAGGAACAGTGATCTCATGATGAACTCCTTCGATGGAAAGGGGGGCATTAGAGCGGCAAATAAAAAGGCGGTCAATGACCGCCTTTGTAACAAAAAATCTGAAACCCGTGACTCAACGCTGGTCGAGCGGGGTGAACTCGCGCTGCGGCTGACCGGTATAGAGCTGACGCGGACGGCCGATCTTCTGATCCGGATCCGAGTGCATTTCGTTCCAGTGGGCAATCCAGCCGATGGTACGGGAGATGGCGAAGATCACGGTGAACATGGACATGGGGATGCCGATGGCCTTCATGATGATGCCGGAGTAGAAGTCCACGTTCGGGTAGAGCTTCTTCTCGATGAAGTAGGGGTCGGAGAGCGCGATACGCTCCAGCTCCATGGCCACGTCCAGCAGCGGATCCTTGATCTGCAGCTCGGTCAGTACCTCGTGACAGGTTTCGCGCATCACGGTGGCACGGGGGTCGTGGTTCTTGTAGACCCGGTGGCCGAAGCCCATCAGACGGAACGGATCGTTCTTGTCCTTGGCCTTGGCGATGTACTCAGGGATGCGGTCAACGGAGCCGATCTCCTCGAGCATCTTGAGGCAGGCTTCGTTGGCACCGCCGTGGGCCGGTCCCCACAGGGAGGCGATCCCCGCGGCGATACAGGCAAACGGGTTGGCGCCGGAGGAGCCGGCCAGACGCACGGTGGAGGTAGAGGCGTTCTGCTCGTGGTCCGCATGCAGGGTGAAGATGCGGTCCATGGCGCGTTCGACGATGGGGTTGACCTTGTACTCTTCGGTCGGCACGCCAAACATCATGTGCAGGAAGTTGCCGGCATAGGAGAGGGCGTTACGCGGCTGCATGAACGGCTGACCGATGGAGTACTTGTAGCACATGGCGGCCAGGGTCGGCATCTTGGAGAGCAGACGGAAGGCGCAGATCTCGCGGTGCTCTTCGTTGTTGATGTCGAGGGCATCGTGATAGAAGGCGGAGAGCGCACTGACCACGCCGCACATGACGGCCATGGGGTGAGCGTCGCGACGGAAGCCGCGGAAGAAGAAGGCAATCTGCTCGTGCACCATGGTGTGGCGGGTGACCAGACGTTCGAATTCCGTGTACTGCGCCTTGGTGGGCGCCTCGCCGTACAGCAGGATGTAGCAGACTTCCAGATAGCTGGCTTGGGTGGCCAACTGGGCGATGGGGTAACCACGGTGCAGCAAGACACCCTGATCGCCATCTATGTACGTAATGGATGATTTGCAAGAACCGGTTGCCATAAAACCGGGGTCGAAGGTGAAGTACCCTTGCGCGCCCAGTTTTCTGACATCGATCACGTCGGGTCCGACAGTTCCTGACAGGATCGGGAGTTCTACCGGGTCTTTACCGGGTAGATGTAGGGTGGCTATCTTATCAGCCATAGCACGTCTCCTTTGCTCTTTTATAATTTGATTCCAGCTCTACTTTATTACGAGTTTGATGACGCTGGCAAAGGTTCTGACCCGTACCAGGGCGGCTGGAGCGCCTTATTTGAAACAGAGTTCAGGGCTGTTGTCAATTTTGCTGGATGATCATTAATGATTTGTTAAATGAGTTGTGAGATCTGGTTTACGGTTTTGGGTTTTCTTTGTAGCTAATTGATTGTCATTGGTTAAGCCCGCCGATATACTGCGCCTCGTGGGTGATGGCTGTCGGTGTTTGAAACGCTTTCGCAAAGCTAGATGTGATATTGAAAATGTTATTTTTGGCTTTCCTGAGTTGTTTTGGTAACAAAAACCTAACAAATGCCACTCCATGCCCTCATAAGCGTGTAAAAACAATAACTAACGTGCTCAATGGAGCTGAGTGGGCAAAGCCGTGAAAAATAAACAGAGACCTGTAAACCTCGACCTACAGACGATCAGCTTTCCTGTCACCGCCATCGCTTCCATCTTGCATCGTGTCTCAGGGGTCATCACCTTTGTGGCGCTCTCAATCTTGCTGTGGATGCTTGGTACTTCACTCGCCTCTCCCGAAGGATTTGAGACCGTGGTGTCCATCATGGACAACTTCCTGGTCAAATTCGTGCTGTGGGGGATCCTGACTGCGCTGGCGTACCACATTGTGGGCGGACTGCGTCACCTGGTCATGGACATGGGCTATTGGGAAGAGCTGGAATCCGGTAATCAGAGTGCCCGTGTGGCCTTCGTGATCACCGCGGTTTTGGCGGTATTGGCGGGGGTACTGGTATGGTAACCAATTCTGCAACCTTCGGGCGCAGCGGCGTTCACGATTACATCCTGATCCGCGCCACCGCCCTCATCATGACCTGTTATGTCCTCTACCTGGTGGGCTTTGTCGCGTTCAACGACATCAGCTACGAGGTGTGGACCGGCTTCTTCGCCAAAACCTTCACCAAGGTGTTCACCCTGTTGGCGCTGCTGTGCGTACTGATCCACGCCTGGATCGGTCTGTGGCAGGTGCTGACCGACTATATCAAGCCGGTGGGGTTGCGCGGTGCGCTGCAATTTGCCCTGGTAGTGGTGCTGTTCGTCTACCTGATGACCGGCTTCGTTGTACTGTGGGGGGTGTAAGGTGACTATTCCAACTCGTGAATTTGATGCGGTGGTGATCGGTGCCGGTGGCGCCGGCATGCGCGCCGCACTGCAGATTGCCCAATCCGGCAAGAGCTGCGCTCTGTTATCCAAGGTATTCCCGACCCGTTCTCACACGGTTTCTGCCCAGGGCGGGATCACGGTTGCGCTGGGCAATGCCCATGACGACAACTGGCAGTGGCACATGTACGACACCGTCAAGGGCTCCGATTACATCGGTGATCAGGAAGCCATTGAATATATGTGCAAGACCGGCCCCGAGGCCGTCTATGAACTGGAGAACATGGGTCTGCCCTTCTCCCGCTTCGACAACGGTACCGTCTATCAGCGTCCGTTTGGTGGCCAGTCCAAGAATTTCGGTGGCGAGCAGGCGGCCCGTACCGCGGCGGCAGCCGACCGTACCGGTCACGCCCTGTTGCACACCCTCTATCAGCAGAACGTCAAGAACAAGACCACCGTCTTCTCCGAGTGGTATGCGCTGGATCTGGTGAAGAACCAGGACGGCCACATCGTTGGCTGTACCGCCATCGACATGGAGAGCGGTGAAGTTGTCTACTTCAAGGCCAAGGCCACCGTACTCGCTACCGGCGGTGCCGGTCGCATCTACCAGTCCACCACCAACGCCCACATCAACACCGGTGATGGCGTCGGCATGGCGCTGCGCGCCGGGGTTGGCGTGCAGGACATGGAGTTCTGGCAGTTCCACCCGACCGGCATCGCCGGGGCAGGGGTGCTGGTGACCGAAGGTTGCCGCGGTGAAGGCGGTTACCTGCTCAATAAAGACGGCGAGCGCTTCATGGAGCGTTATGCGCCGAACGCCAAGGATCTGGCAGGTCGCGACGTGGTGGCCCGTTCCATCATGATCGAGATCCGCGAAGGGCGCGGCTGTGACGGTCCTTGGGGCCCGCACATCAAGCTCAAGCTGGATCACCTCGGCAAAGAGGTGCTGGAATCCCGTCTGCCGGGCATCTGCGAGCTCTCTCGCACCTTCGCCCACGTGGATCCGGTCAAGGAGCCCATCCCCATCATCCCGACCTGCCACTACATGATGGGCGGCGTGCCGACCAACGTGAACGGCCAGTGCCTGACTCAGGACAAGGACGGCAACGACGTGCCGGTGGTCGGTCTGTTTGCGGTGGGCGAAATCGCCTGCGTCTCGGTGCACGGTGCCAACCGTCTGGGCGGCAACTCGCTGCTGGACCTGGTGGTATTTGGCCGCGCCGCCGGCATGCACCTGGTCAACACCCTGAGCGAGATGGAGCACGGCCGCGCCGCCTCCGACGCCGATATCGACGCCGCACTGTCCCGCTTCAATCGCTGGGAAAATTGCCGTGACGGTGAAGATCCGGTGCAGATCCGCAAGGACCTGCAGCGCTGCATGCAGAACAACTTCTCCGTATTCCGGGAAGGCGATGCCATGGCCGAAGGGCTGGCCGAGCTGAAACTCATCCGCGAGCGCCTCAAGAACGCCCGTCTGGACGACACCTCCAAGGAGTTCAACACCCAGCGCATCGAGTGCCTGGAGCTGGACAACCTGATGGAGACGGCCTATGCCACCGCGGTGGCAGCCAACTTCCGCACCGAGAGCCGGGGCGCCCACAGCCGCTTCGATTTCCCGGAGCGTGACGATGAGAGCTGGCTGTGCCACAGCCTCTATCATCCGGACACCGAGTCCATGACCCGTCGCGCTGTCAACATGTCACCCAAGACCCGTGAGGCGTTCCCGCCCAAGGTCCGGACTTACTGATTGCGGAGCTAGCTCTATGAACGTCACATTCTCTGTCTACAGATACAATCCGGATGTTGATAACGTCCCCCATATGAAGGAATATCGTCTTGATATTCCTGAAGGTTCCGACATGATGGTGCTCGACGCACTGATCCAGCTCAAAGAGCTGGACCCCACGCTCGCCTTCCGCCGCTCTTGCCGCGAAGGGGTCTGTGGATCTGACGGTCTCAACATGAATGGCAAGAACGGTCTTGCCTGCATCACCCCGCTCTCCGATCTGCTGAAGAAGGGCAATAACGTCGTTATCCGCCCCTTGCCAGGCCTGCCGGTGATCCGTGATCTGGTGATCGACATGACCCAGTTCTACACCCAGTGGGAGAAGGTCAAACCCTTCCTCATCAACGACGAAAAATTGCCGCCCGTGCGTGAGCACCTGCAATCCCCCGAAGAGCGCGCCAAGCTGGATGGCCTGTACGAGTGTATTCTCTGTGCCTGCTGCTCCACCTCTTGCCCCTCCTTCTGGTGGAACCCGGACAAGTTCATCGGCCCGGCCGGTCTGCTCGCCGCCTATCGCTGGCTGGCGGACAGCCGCGATACCGCGGCTACCGATCGACTGGGTAATCTGGATGACGCCTTCAGCGTGTTCCGTTGCCACGGCATCATGAACTGCGTGAACGTCTGTCCCAAGGGCTTGAACCCGACCAAGGCCATCGGTCAGATCAAGTCGATGCTGCTCAATCGGGCTGTTTAGTATCAGGGCCAGGGCGTCACGCGCCAGGCCCGACCTCTGGATAGCCATCCGTCACCATGGCTGGATGGCTATTTAAACCCTACAAGCTGCGCTGCAGTGAACAAGATGTACAAGGGATAGAAATGCATAACGGCGTGATGAAGGCCTGGTTGGAGTCATCTCACCTGGCTGGTGCGAATGCAAGCTATATTGAGGATTTGTACGAATCCTTCCTGGAAGACCCCGAGTCCGTAGCCGAAGAGTGGCGCAGCCTGTTTAGCTCGCTGCCCCAGGTCAATGGCCATGCGATAGAACAACCTCACTCCCGAGTCCGCGATTATTTCCGTCGCCTGGCCAAGGATCCCTCCCGCTACAGTGCCCCCGTCTCTGATCCGCAAGTGGATGCCAAGCAGGTGCGGGTATTGCAGCTGATCAACGCCTTCCGCTTCCGTGGCCATCAAAACGCCAATCTGGATCCGCTCGGCCTCTGGGCGCGTGAAACCGTTGCCGAACTGGATCCCGCGTTTCACAATCTGCAGGGCGCAGACATGGAGGCCACCTTCAACGTGGGCTCCTACGCCATCGGTCGCGAGACCATGGTGCTCTCCGATCTGTATGCCTCGTTGAAGAAAACCTACTGCGGCAGCATCGGCGCCGACTACATGCACCTCACCTCCACCGAGGAGAAGCGCTGGCTGCAACAGCGTCTCGAATCCATCGAAGGGACGGGCAGCTACACCCTGGAAGAGAAGACCCGCTTCCTCGAGAGCCTGACCGCCGCCGAAGGGCTGGAAAAATACCTGGGCGCCAAGTTCCCGGGGGCCAAGCGTTTCTCCCTGGAAGGGGGCGATGCCATGGTGCCCATGCTCAAAGAGCTTATTCGTCGCGCCGGTGAGCAGGGCTGCAAAGAGGCCGTCATCGGCATGGCCCACCGCGGCCGTCTCAACGTGCTGATCAATGTGCTGGGCAAGCGCGCCCAGGACCTGTTCGACGAGTTTGCCGGCAAGCACGGCGAATCCTGGGGCACGGGTGACGTGAAGTACCACATGGGCTTCTCGTCCGACTTCGCCACCCCGGGCGGCAACGTCCATCTGGCGCTCGCCTTCAACCCGTCTCACCTCGAGATCGTCAATCCTGTGGTCATCGGCTCGGTCCGTGCCCGCATGGACCGCCGCGGTGACAAGGACGGCTCGACTGTGCTGCCCATCACCATCCACGGCGACTCGGCCATGGCCGGTCAGGGCGTGGTGGCCGAGACCTTCAACATGTCCCAGACCCGTGCCTATGGCGTGGGCGGGACAGTGCGCATCGTCATCAACAACCAGGTGGGCTTCACCACCTCTTACATCCGTGACCTGCGCTCCACCGAATATTGCACCGACATCGCCAAATCCGTGCAGGCCCCCGTGCTGCACGTCAACGGGGATGATCCGGAAGCCGTGGTGCTGGTGACCCAGATTGCGCTGGATTACCGCAACACCTTCAAGCGCGACGTGGTGATCGAGCTGGTCTGCTACCGTCGTCACGGTCACAACGAGGCCGACGAGCCGAGTGCGACCCAGCCGCTGATGTACCAGAAGATCAAACAGCATCCGACCCCGCGCAAGATCTACGCCGACCAGCTGGTGGCGGAAGGCAGCATCAGTCAGGAGCTGGCCACTACCCTGGTCAACGAATATCGCGAGACCCTGGATCGCGGTGAGCGGGTGAGCAAGGAGTGGCGTCCGATGGAGCTGCACTCCGTCGACTGGACCCCTTATCTCGGTCATGACTGGGCCATGGCCTATGACAGCACAGTGCCGATGGATCATCTGAAGTCCCTCGGCGAGCGCATCAGCCAGTACCCGGCCACCCACGTGCTGCAGCGCCAGGTCGAGAAGATCTACGAAGACCGCCGCCTGATGGCCGCCGGCGAGAAGCTGCTGGACTGGGGCTTTGCCGAGACCCTGGCCTACGCCACCCTGGTGGACAAGGGCTCGCGCATCCGCTTCACCGGTGAAGACTCCGGCCGTGGCACCTTCTTCCACCGCCACGCCGTGCTGCACAGCCAGACCGATGCCAGCACCTACACTCCGCTGTGCAACCTGCACGACGAGCAGGGGCCGTTCGAGGTGTACGATTCTGTGCTGACCGAGAACGCGGTACTGGCGTTTGAATATGGCTACGCCAGCGCCGAGCCGGCCGGCCTCACCATCTGGGAAGCCCAGTTCGGTGACTTCGCCAACTGTGCCCAGGTGGTGGTGGACCAGTTCCTCTCCTCCGGGGAGCAGAAGTGGGGGCGGATGTGCGGCCTGACCATGTTGCTGCCGCACGGCTACGAAGGGCAAGGTCCGGAGCACTCCTCCGCCCGTCTGGAGCGCTATCTGCAGATGTGTGCCCAGCACAACATGCAGGTGTGCGTACCGTCCACCCCGGCCCAGGTGTTCCACATGCTGCGTCGCCAGGTGGTACGCCCGATGCGCCGTCCGCTCATCGTGATGACGCCCAAATCCCTGCTGCGCCACCCGCTGGCGGTGAGCAAGCTCGAAGAGCTGGCCGAAGGCACCTTCCAGAACGCCATCGGCGAGATCGATGCGCTGGATCCGAAGGGTGTCAAGCGCGTGGTGTTCTGCTCCGGCAAGGTCTACTACGACCTGCTCGATGCCCGTCGCAAGGCCGAGCAGCAAGATGTGGCGCTGGTGCGAATTGAGCAGCTCTACCCCTTCCCGGAAGAGGAAGTGCGCGCCATCCTGGCCGACTACGCCCATGTCACCGACTTCGTCTGGTGTCAGGAAGAGCCGCAGAACCAGGGCGCCTGGTACTGCACCCGTCATCACTACGACAGCGTGCTGCCAAGCCATGCCCGTCTGCGTTATGCCGGTCGCCCGGCGTCGGCTTCACCGGCCGTCGGTTACATGTCAGTCCACGCCAAGCAGCAAAAAGCCCTGGTGGAAGACGCGCTGACCCTGGAATAAACCCGTTGCGAAGGAGAGGGCACGCCGCTGCGCCGACCCTCTCCGACTCTGGAACAAGCCTGCTGGCCAAGAAGTAACAAGGAACTGATTAGATGACTATCGAGATCAAAGTACCGGACCTGCCGGAATCAGTGGCGGATGCCACCATCGCCACCTGGCACAAGAAACCGGGTGATCTGGTTGCCCGTGATGAAGTGCTGGTCGACATCGAGACCGACAAGGTCGTGCTGGAAGTGCCGGCGCCGGAAGCCGGCGTGCTGGGCGACATCCTGCAAAGCGAAGGGGCCACCGTGCTCTCCCGCCAGCTGATCGCCATGCTCAAGCCTGCCCCGGTGGCTGGCGAAGAGACCAAGGAGAAGCCGGTCGAAGCGGTGGCCGATGACGCTGCCGATGGCCTGAGCCCCTCCGTGCGCCGCCTGGTGGCCGAGCATGACATCGACGTCGCCAAGCTGACCGGTACCGGCAAGGGCGGTCGCGTCACCAAGGAAGACGTGGAAGCCTTCATCAAGGGTGGCAACAAGCCTGCCGCCGCCCCGGTTGCCGCTGCAGCCCCGGCTGCGCCGGTCGCTCCGCTGGCCGGTCGCACCGAAAAGCGCGTGCCCATGACCCGTCTGCGCAAGCGCATCGCCGAGCGTCTGCTGGAGGCCAAGAACACCACCGCCATGCTGACCACCTTCAACGAAATCAACATGGCGCCCATCATGAAGCTGCGCAAGCAGTACGGCGAGATCTTCGAGAAGAAGCACGGTATCAAGCTCGGCTTCATGTCCTTCTACGTGAAGGCGGTGGTGGAATCCCTCAAGCGCTACCCGGAAGTGAACGCGGCGCTGGACGGTGACGACATCGTCTACCACAACTACTTCGACGTCAGCATCGCCGTCTCTACCCCCCGTGGTCTGGTGACCCCGGTGCTGCGTGACTGCGACAACATGAGCCTGGCCGACATCGAGAAGGCCATCAAGGATCTGGCCGGCAAGGGCCGTGACGGCAAGCTGACCGTGGACGAACTGACCGGCGGCAACTTCACCATCACCAACGGTGGCGTGTTTGGCTCCCTGATGTCCACCCCGATCATCAACCCGCCCCAGAGCGCCATTCTGGGCATGCACAAGATCCAGGACCGCCCGATGGCCGTCGACGGCAAGGTCGAGATCCTGCCGATGATGTACCTGGCGCTCTCCTACGATCACCGCATCATCGACGGCCGCGAGTCGGTGGGCTTCCTGGTCTCCATCAAGGAGCTGCTGGAAGATCCGACCCGTCTGCTGCTGGACGTCTAAGCAAATCGGCCGGACCGGCAAGCCCTCGGGCTTGACGGCTCGCGCCACAAGCTTGCCGCCGGACTTCCCGTTCGGCGGCAAGCGGGGGCCAACCCGGCCCCGACGGAACGTCTGAGTGAAAGTGAAATTAGAAAGATAACGAGGGGCCGCCTTGGCCCCTTTCACAGGGGATTGAGAAACACGAGCCCCGGACGGAAATACCTACAACACGGATAGAGCATCTATGAATCTGCATGAATATCAGGCAAAACAGCTGTTTGCCGAGTATGGCCTGCCGGTCTCCGAAGGTTATGCCTGTGCCACCCCGCAGGAAGCGGCCGAAGCGGCCGACAAGATTGGCGGCAATACCTGGGTCGTCAAGTGCCAGGTCCACGCCGGTGGCCGCGGTAAAGCGGGCGGCGTCAAGCTGGCCAAGAGCAAGGACGAGATCCGTGCCTTCGCCCAGAACTGGCTCGGCAAGAACCTGGTGACCTATCAGACTGACGCCAACGGTCAGCCAGTCACCAAGATCCTGGTGGAATCTTGCACCGACATCGCCAAGGAGCTCTATCTGGGCGCCGTGGTTGACCGTGGTTCGCGCCGCGTGGTCTTCATGGCCTCTACCGAAGGTGGCGTGGAGATTGAGAAAGTCGCCCACGAAACCCCGGAACTGATTCACAAAGCCGCCATCGATCCGCTGGTAGGCCCGCAGCCTTATCAGGCGCGCGAGCTGGCCTTCAAACTGGGTCTGGTCGGCGAGCAGATCAAGCAGTTCACCAAGATCTTCATGGGTCTGGGCCAGATGTTCCTGGACTGCGACTTCGCCTTGTTGGAAATCAACCCGCTGGTGATCACCGCTCAGGGCAACCTGCACTGCCTGGACGGCAAGATCAACATCGATGCCAACGCCCTGTACCGTCAGCCCAAGCTGCGCCAGATGCACGATCCGTCCCAAGATGACCCCCGCGAAGCGCACGCCGCCCAGTGGGAACTGAACTATGTGGCGCTCGATGGCAACATCGGCTGCATGGTCAACGGCGCGGGTCTGGCCATGGGTACCATGGACATCGTCAACCTGCACGGCGGCTCACCGGCCAACTTCCTGGACGTCGGCGGCGGCGCCACCAAGGAGCGGGTGACCGAGGCGTTCAAGATCATCCTCTCCGACAGCAAGGTACAAGCCGTGCTGGTCAACATCTTCGGTGGCATCGTGCGCTGCGACATGATTGCGGAAGGCATCATCGGCGCCGTCAAGGAAGTAGGGGTGAAAGTGCCCGTGGTGGTGCGTCTGGAAGGCAACAACGCCGAACTGGGTGCCCGTAAACTGGCCGACAGCGGCCTCAATATCATCGCCGCAACGAGTCTGACTGACGCAGCTCAGCAAGTGGTAAAAGCAGCGGAGGCCAAATAATGAGCGTTCTGATCAACAAAGACACCAAGGTGATCTGCCAGGGCTTTACCGGCGGTCAGGGCACTTTCCACTCCGAACAGGCGATTGCCTACGGTACCCAGATGGTCGGCGGCGTGTCGCCGGGCAAGGGTGGCACCACCCACCTGGGCCTGCCGGTGTTCAACACCGTCCGTGACGCCGTGGAAGCCACCGGCGCCACTGCCTCCGTCATCTATGTTCCGGCCCCGTTCTGCAAGGACGCCATCCTGGAAGCCATCGATGCCGGCATCAAGCTCATCGTCACCATCACCGAAGGCATCCCGACCCTGGACATGCTGGACGTCAAGGTGAAGCTGCAGGAAACCGGTGTGCGGATGATTGGCCCGAACTGCCCTGGCGTTATAACCCCGGGTGAGTGCAAGATCGGCATCATGCCCGGCCACATCCACAAGCCGGGCAAGGTGGGCATCGTCTCCCGCTCCGGCACCCTGACCTATGAAGCGGTCAAGCAGACCACGGACGAGGGCTTCGGCCAGTCCACCTGCGTCGGTATCGGTGGCGACCCCATCCCGGGTTCCAACTTCATCGACATCCTGGAGATGTTCCAGAATGATCCGCAGACCGAAGCCATCGTGATGATCGGCGAGATCGGCGGCAACGCCGAGGAAGACGCGGCGGCCTACATCAAGGCTCATGTCACCAAGCCGGTGGTCTCCTACATCGCGGGTGTCACCGCCCCGGCTGGCAAGCGCATGGGTCATGCGGGCGCCATCATCGCCGGTGGCAAAGGCACCGCGGCAGAGAAATTTGCAGCCCTGGAAGATGCCGGCGTGAAAACCGTGCGCTCCCTGGCCGATATCGGCAAGGCCCTGCGTGAAGTGACCGGCTGGTAAGTCCTTTCAGCCCGTTATCTCTGATAAAAAGCCGCCCAATGGGCGGCTTTTTTATGGGCATAAGTTGAACTTTATAAGTTCAGCTAAAACCAAGGGCATTTCAATTTTTTTTAACTTATTTTTGTATAGTGCTTATCAAACTCTTTCTGAATGTTCGGATTATAAAAAGTCTTTTTCCCACCGTTAGGATTTTTGGGGTTAAGAAGTCTTTCATATGCAAATTTATTGTCCCCTTCCAGTTTTTTTCTTATTCTGTGATATTTTGCATTCATTTTAAAATCAGAATATCGCTTCGATAACCGCGTACTGAGAATATCGTAATCCCAAGGGTACTTATCAGTAAAATCTTCTTCTGACAGATAAACAGCTGTAGCATTTGGATCGTCAGTTATTTGAACTGGGAGGCCTGATGTACTCTTCACTTTTTGGAACTTCACATCAATTCTAAGTGTCAGGTTATAATCACCAACATCTTCTACGCCATCATAACTTTCCTCTGATTTCCTGATATACTCCAAAACTTTTCTCTCGTTGGCATTGAGTGAAACTCCAGGGGCCTCACTGAAATCCCTAAAAAAAGATAATGGCATGAGATAAAAATTGTATCCTGATAGAACGTCACCAAACCACAAAGATACTAGATGAAGGTAGTTTTGAAGAGATGCACTACCTAACTCTTGAATTTTTAAAGATAGTAGCAAGTCATCATTTACAAAATGTATTGAGTTATCTCTGATTTCTGTAAGTGCAATTAAATTATCGTTTACTGCCTTGTCTATTTTCACTCCATATTCTTCGGTGACAATTCGGTATGCCTCAAAAATGTTAATGGATAGAGGGTTTCCGGAACGATTTTTTTTGGCCTTTTTACCGTGGATTTCATTCCAGTTTTGAGGGTCCTATATTCCATGGCATATAGGGAGGCTACCTTGTTACTGGCCAGATTGAGAACCTTTGCTTTTAAAAGTAGCTCCCAAGAGTTTATACATAATACAGAGAAGGTTTCCTCGCGATATCTGAAGTCTGGCTTATTATATATCTCAATTGCTGATAGCATGGCGGCAACGGATTTTTCGAGCATTAATCGAGATCTTGACTTCATATAGCCCCTTGGGAAGTTAATGATTTTGTAGTTTACATTCTTCTCTATCAGCTCAGTGAGACTCGATTTTATGGATTGCTAATATGTTCATTCACTTACACAGGTTTGTCCATCTTAGATGTTGGACGATATAGAATTCAGCACAATTTATTACACCATCTTGTATGTTGAGCTTGCGAAGCCGATTGTTTACCACAGACAGCCACCAACCTTGAAAAATCGGGCCATAGGGCGTATAACCACGCGCTTGTCAGTGTATTGAGTGAGCCAACTTTTATGCAGCAGAGTGAACCCGTGCAGAACGCCCCCTTTTGGCAGGTAAAAAGCCTGCAACAGATGACCATGACGGAGTGGGAGTCCCTGTGCGACGGCTGCGGCAAGTGCTGCCTGAACAAGCTGATCGACGAGGACACCGAGGAGCTGGTGTTCACCAACGTGGCCTGCAACCTGCTCAATACCAAGACCTGCCAGTGCTCCGATTACGGCAACCGCTTTAAAAAAGAACCGGACTGCCTGCAGATCACCCACGACAAGATTGCCGAATATGACTGGCTGCCTTCTAGCTGTGCCTATCGCCTGCTGGCGGAGGGGCAGAGTCTGCCAGAGTGGCATCCGCTTATCACCGGCAGCCGCAGCGCCATGCACCAGGCCGGTCAGTCGGTGCGCGGAAAGGTGGTGCACGAAGTGGATGCCGGCGACTGGATCGATCACATCATTACCTGGGCCAGCTAACGCCGGCCTGTCTATCGGGCCAGTCGTCGAGCCAAACTGCGAAGGGGCAGGGGAGTCATCACTCTCCTGCCCCTTCGGCTTTCTGGCTTCTTCCTAAGCGCCGTGAAGGAGCCTATTTGTCCGCCTTGCCCGCCGCATCCGCCAACCGGGCCAGCTGTTTGTCGTACCAGGCCACCGGGCGGTTTTCATCTTCCGCCCGCTCTTTGCGCCGGATGGCATTGCGCACCGCCATGGCCCCCAGCCAGCGAAACGGTTCGGGCGGAAAATAGCCGCGCGGGCCGCTGACCAGCGCGCAGTCGCGCCACGGCTTGTCCTCCTCCCGCACTTCATCGCGCACCAAGGCCGCCAGGATCTGGCCGCCCATCCAGCTCTGGGCCACCCCGTTGCCGGAGTAGCCGAGGCCATAGACGATATTGGGCTGCCCTCGCCAGTGGCCGAAGAAGGGGAGGCCATCTACCGAGCGGTCGGAGGCGCCGCACCAGCTGGCGGCGATGGGCACCTCTTTGAGCGCCGGAAAGAAGCGGCGCAGGGTGCGGGTGAGGGGGGCAAGATAACGGCTGGGGGCATCAAACTCGGCCAGATGGCGGTTGGCAAAGGCGAAGGTGTTGCCCCCCTTGCCCAGCATCAGCCGCCCTTGCGCGGTGGTGCGGTAGTAATGGACAAAGGTGCGGCCATCTACCACGGAGCGGCCGTGCTCAAGCTGCTGGGCCGCCAGCGCATCCGGCGCGGGGTCGGTTATCACCATATCGGAGGAGACCAGCACGATGCTGCGGCGAAACTCGCGAAAGTGCGCCACCATGGCGCTGTTGAGGGCCAGCACCACCTTGCGGGCACGCACCTCACCCTGCGGTGTTTGTACCCGTGCAGGCTGGCCCCCTTCGAGGCGCTGCATGGGGGAGTGCTCATAAACCTCGACCCCCAGCTCCCGCGCCACCCGCAGCAGGCCACGCACCAACAGTGCCGGTTGCACCGAACCCGCGTGCGGGCTGTAGAACCCCTCCAGATGAACGTGGGAGCCGCTCTGGCTTGCCAGTTTATCCTCTGCAATCGCCTGCCACTGGTTAAGGCCGGCTCGCTTGAGTTCCCGCAATACCGGTTCCATCAGGCCGCGCTGCGCCTCGTTGGTGGCGGTGTAGCAAGTGCCCTCGACCCTCAGCTGTGCCTCTATGTTGTGCGTTTCGCAGAAGCGGGCTATCTCGTGCACCGCCTGCTCGGAGCCTTGCACCAGCCAGGCGGCCTGCTGCTCGCCAAAGAGGCGCTTTAAGGTCAGGTATTTGGCCGACCAGGTGAGCAGGCAGCCGCCGTTGCGCCCGGAGGCGCCGCTGCCACAGCGATCTTTCTCCAGCACCATGATGCGTAAGGCTGGCTCGGCCTGTTTAAGGGCGATGGCGCTCCACAGCCCGGTAAAGCCGCCACCGACGATGCAGACATCGACCTCGTGGTGGCCGTGAAGGGGCGTGGGCGGCGCGGGCTGTTCGGCGGCAAGCGCCTCGGCCAGCCAGAAGGGGAGAGTGGACATGATGACTCCTCGACAAGGTTATGGGTGGCGCCAGCGCTGGGTGCGATCCAGCAGGGCGCGGCTCAAAAAGAGCTGGAGCAGCTTGACGGTGGCGGCGGCCAGCAGGATCAGGGTGGCCATGGCGGCGGCCGCGGCGGTATCGCCGGAATCCTCCATATTGAGCACGGCGATGGAGGCGAGCACGCTGTCGCTCGAATAGAGGAAGATCACCGCCGAGGTGGTGGTCATGGCGTTGACGAACAGATAGATGAAGATCTCCAGCAGTGCCGGCAGGGAGGCGGGCAGCGTCACTCGCCAGAACGCCTTCCAGAGCGGAATGCGCAATGAGATGGCCACCAGCTCCAGCTCCTTGGGCAACTGCTTGAGGCAGGTCAGCGCCGTCATATGGCCCACTGTGTAGTAGTGGATGACGCAGGAGAGCACCATCAGCGGCAGGGTGCCATATAGGCTGCCAAAGAGCGGATTACCGTTGAAAAAGAAGATGTAACCCAGCCCCAGCACCATGCCGGGTACCGCCAGCGACAGCATGGCAAGCAGATGCAGCAGCTGGCGAAGCCATGCAAAGTGGCGCCCCTTCTCCTGTGCCCAGGCCAGCACCATCACCAGCACGGTGCCGATAAGCGCGGTATAGAGGCCCAGCTGCAAGGTGTTGGTAAAGGGCTGCCAGCCATAGACGCTGTTGCTGTCAAAGGCGTAGTGATCCAGCGTCAGAGCGAGGTTGTAGGGCCAGAACTGCACTAGGGAGCCGTAAACGGCCATGCCCACCAGTGCCAAAAACAGCAGGGCCCAGAGCGTGCACCAGCCGAGCGCCAGCAGATCCCGCAGCCGATGGGGCGTGGGGCGATAGGGCACCGCCTTGGTGCTGCTCTGCTCCTGCATCTTGCTGCGCACTCTGTGTTCCAGCGCAAAGCTCAAGAGCGCCGGCAGCAGCAGGGTGACGCTGGCAACGGCGCCCAGCGAGAAGTTCTGCATCCCGATCACCTGTCGGTAGATATCGGTAGCCAGCACGCTGTACTGGCCGCCAATCACCTTGGCCACCCCGAAGTCGCAGATGGTGAGGGTGAAGACGGCGATGGCGGCGCTGAGCAGGCCATAGCGGGCGGTAGGCAGGGTGACGGTGACAAAGGTGCGCCAGCCGCTGCTGCCGAGCACCCGGGAGGCTTCATAGAGGCGGGCATCGCTCTGACCGAGCGCCGTGATCAGGATCATCAGGGCATGGGGAAAGCACCAGAAGCCCAGACCAATGACGATACCGATGGGGCCGTAGATGCTCTCGCCGCCGAGCAGCCCCTTGGCGATCCCCTGATTGCCAAACCAGTAGACCAGACTGATGGCGGGCAGCAGGGAGGGCATCAAGAGCGGGATCAAACCGATGAGACGAAACAGGCTCTTGCCCGGCATGCAGGTGCGGGTGAGGGCATAGGCGTAGCCAAAGGCGATGGTCACCACCAGCGCGGTGATCAGCACCCCGAGCCAGAGGGTGTTGCCGATGGTGCGTCCCAGATGAGGGGAGTCGAAGTAGGCGTTGAAGTTGGCAAGGCCCACCCAGAGGCCGTTCTCATCCTGCAGGCTCTTTTGCAGCATGGTGAGCAGTGGCAGTAGCAGACCGCCGGTGAGCAGGGCGATGCCGAGCGCAAGCAGGATCAGTTGCAGCAGCTGATCCCGGCTCCAACCGCGACAAAACCGCTGCCAGCGGGCGTCTTGCCGGGCTGGCGCTGGCGGCAACAGGGAGGAGGTCACGAGGGGGGCAGTCATGGACGCTCTCCTTCAAACAGCTGCATCGCCGCGGCGGGCCAGTGCAGCGAGCAGCGCATGCCGCTGCGCCAGCCACCCTGCTCGTGGCGGGGCAGCTCATGGGTCGGGCGCTCCACCAGAATTTGCTGCGGGCCCAGATAGGTGTCGGCGGTGCAGATAAGGCGCTGGGCGGCACCGAGAAACTCCACCTGATCGATGGTTGCTTCAATGCCATGTTGCCCAAGATAGGGCTCGCTCGGCACACTCAGGGTGATCGCCTCGGGGCGGATCGCCACCTGCAATTTGCTGCCAGCCGCGGCCCGGTTGGCGAGTTGCAGTGGTTGTTCGTTTAGGCGCACTTGGCTGGGGCTCAGCACCAGGGTGTCGAGGAAGTTCATGGTGCCGACAAAGCTTGCCACGAAGCGGCTGGCAGGCTGGTGATAGATCTCCTGCGGAGTGCCCACCTGCACGATACGGCCACCCTCCATCACCACGATGCGATCGGCCATGGTCAGCGCCTCTTCCTGATCGTGGGTCACCATGATGGTGGTGATGCCAAGACGCTGCTGCAGGGCGCGGATCTCGCTGCGAAGGTGGGTGCGCACCAGCGCATCCAGTGCGCTGAGCGGTTCGTCCAGCAGCAGCAGGCCGGGGGAGAGGGCCAGCGCCCGGGCCAGCGCCACCCGCTGCTGTTGGCCGCCGGAGATCTGGCTCGGGTATTTGTGGGACTGGGCAGTGAGATCCACCAGCCCCAGCCAGTGATCGACCCGCTCCTTGATGAGATCCCGCGCCAGTCCCTGATTCTCAAGGCCAAAGGCGATGTTCTGGGCCACCGTCAGGTTGGGGAAGAGGGCATAGGACTGAAACACGATGCCAAAATCGCGCTGCTGGGGCGGCAGCTGGGAGATATTGCGCCCCCCTTGCCAGATCTCGCCGCTGTCCGGCAGATCCAGCCCGGCGATGGCTCTGAGCAAGGTGGTTTTGCCGCAGCCGGAGGGGCCGAGAAAGCAGATAAACTCCCCCGGCTCAATGGTCAGAGAGATCCCCTTGAGGGCCTGAAAAGCACCGAACTGCTTGTTGAGATGTTGAATGTCCAGATAGGGCTGGGTCATGGTTCGACTCGCTACTGATTTGGTATATACCAGTTTGCGAGCAAAGTGTGACGGTCAGGTGATCGGGGGATGACAGCTTGATGACAGTCAGATGACGACGGGTCATCAGCAAGTGGTTTGGCTGCTTGTGGGTGGGCTAGGCGCCACCCATTGAGGACGACACAAACAGGGGAGGAGATGCCAAAAAGCGAAGGCCAACTTGAGTTGGCCTTCGGCAATGAATGGGTCGATGGCGAAGTGCCGCCATCGCACAAACCAGCCCTCAGCGGGATTACTGTTTGGCTTCGGTTTTGCCGTCGAAGCTGGCGCTCCACTGGGCCAGGATGGCGTTGCGCTCGCGGGCAGCCCAGCCAAAGTCGTTGTCGATCATCTGGCCCTTGATGTTGGCGGGATAACCGGCTCTCGGTTTGGCCACCTCCGGGATGGCGACCACTGCGAACGACTTGTTGTAGAGGGCGTTGGCCTGTTCGGTGGCGGCAAAGTCGAGCAGCTGTTTGGCGGCCTCCAGCTTGGGGGTGCCCTTGATGATGGCGGCAGCTTCCATGTCCCAGCCCGAACCCTCTTTCGGGAACACCACCTCGATAGGGGCCCCCTTGGCCTTGAGGCTGGTGGCCGGGAAGTCGAAGGAGATACCGATCACCGTCTCGCCGCTGGCGGCCAGCTTGCAGGGGGCGGAGCCCGAGTGGGTGTAACGGTCAATGTTCTGGTGCAGGCCGTTCATAAATTGCCAGCCCTGCTGCTCGCCCATGGTCTGCAGCCAGCCAGCGACGCTCAGGTAACCGGTGCCGGAGGAGCTGGGGTTGGGCATGATCACCTTGCCCTTGTAGATGGGCTTGGTGAGGTCGGCCCAGCTGGTCGGCGCCGGGATCCCCTGTTTCTGGGCCTCTACCTTGTTGAAGCAGATGGCGCTGAAGAAGGCGTCCAGACCGATCCAGTGCGGCTCGGCCTTGCTGTCGCGAAAGCGGCTGTCGAGCTTATCCAGCCCTTTCGGTGCATAGGCATTGAGCATCTGCTGCTGATCGAGCTGCATCAAGCTGGTAGCCGCCAGTCCCCATACCACGTCCGCTTTGGGCTGGGCTTTTTCTGCCAGCAAGCGGGCGGTGACCACACCGGTGGAGTCACGCACCCACTTGATGTTGATATCCGGATGCTGGCGCTCGAAAGCGCTCTTCAGCTCGCCGAGCTGCTCCGGTTCGAAGGCGGTGTAGACGGTGAGATCGGTGGCGGCCAGTGCCGGGGCTGTCATGGCAGCCAGCACGGCGGCGGCCAGCAGATGGGTTCCCTGTTTCATCCTCTTCTCCATATAAGTTGGCTTGGTATAAACCAGATTGGTCGAAAGAGAGGCTAGGGGATCTTTATGACGTGGCCGTGACGGCTCCGTGACGTTTTGCCGTTCCTGATTTGTCCGCGACTAATCCTGGGTATCCACCTCGATCTCCAGACTGTCGTGGCGCCAGTACTCCAGATCGAAGTCGAGCACCCGGCCATGCTGATCGAAGTTGAGTCGCTCGAGGCGCAGGGCGGGCAGACCGGCGGTGGCCCCCAGCGCCTTGGCCACCTCGTCCGGCAGGGCGGTGGGGAAGAAGCGCACCTGCATGCGGGCGTAGTGGAGATCGTAATGGGCCTGATAGATCTCGGTCAGACTGCCATTGAGATCCAGCTCCAGCAGGCCAGGCACACGCTCTGGCAGGCAGTGGTTCTCGCAATAGCAGATGGCGCGCCCGTTGGCATAGCGCAGCCGCTTGAGCAGAAACAGGCTGTCAAACGGCTTGAGCTGCAACTGCGCCATCAGCGCGGGCGGCACCGCCTGGCGGCTTTTTTCCAGCAGTTCGGTGCGCGGCTCGCCCCCTTGCTCCCGCACTATCTGGTGAAAGTTGGAGGTGCGTCTGGGGTTGAGGCTGAAACGCGGCGGGGTGACGAACCATCCGCGGCGATCCTCCCGATAGATAAGGCCATTGGCCTCCAGCTGCACCAGCGCCTCGCGAATGGTGACCCTTGTGGTGCCATAGAGTTCCCCCAGCAGCCGCTCGGAGGGGAGCTTGTCGTTGGGGGCCAGCCCCCCCGCCAGGATCTGGTTGGCGAGGGCATCCTTGATCTGCAGGTATTGCGGTTTGTTCATGAAAATCCCTGGTTGTGCAATGAGTTGGGCAATGGGCTGGGCGCAGGACTGGTCATCTGTTCGGTCGTTAAACGGCGACATCAACATACGTTGGTAGATACCAGAATCGCCCCTGCTGTTCAGGCTTCCTAGATTATCGCGATCCCGGCGCTGAAAATGAATTTTTTGTTGCACGTAGCGCCACCCCTTTGACCTTGGCGGGGCAGTTACCCACAATGAGCTCATTCTGGTATATACCAATAGGAGCGAAGTCATGACCCATATTCCTGCGACCCCCGCCGCCGTCGATTACCTGCTGCTGACCCCGGGCCCTCTCTCGACCACCGCGACGGTGCGCGCCGCCATGCTGCAAGACAGCTGCACCTGGGATGCGGACTACAACCAGGGCGTGGTGGAGCCCATCCGTCGCGAGCTGGTGCGCCTCGCCACCGGCCCGGAATATCAAAGCGACTACAGCGCCGTGCTGCTGCAGGGGAGCGGCAGCTATGTGGTGGAGAGCGTGCTGGGCTCGGCGATAGGCAGCGACGAGTGTCTGCTGATCATCAACAACGGCGCCTACGGTGCCCGCATGGGGGAGATGGCCCGCTGCCTTGGCCTGCGCCACCATGAGCTGGATTGCGGCGAGACAACCCGCCCCGAACCCGCCGCCATCGCGGCGATGCTGGTACGCCACCCCGAGATCACCCACCTGGCCATGGTGCACTGCGAGACCACCACCGGCATGCTCAACCCCCTTGAGGAGGTGGCTGCGCTCTGCCAGCGCCGCGGCATTCGCCTGATCGTCGATGCCATGAGCAGCTTTGGCGGCATCCCCATCGACATGGGGCGCCTTGGCATCGAGTTACTCATCAGCTCGGCCAACAAGTGCATCCAGGGGGTGCCGGGCTTTGGCTTCGTTATCGCCCGCCGCGCCGCGCTCACGGCCTGCGCCGGTCGCGCCCGCTCGGTCTCCCTCGACCTGCACGCCCAGTGGCAGACCATGGAGCAGCAGGGGGGCAAGTGGCGCTTTACCTCGCCCACCCATACCGTACTCGCCTTTGCCCAGGCCCTGCGTGAGCTGGACGAAGAGGGCGGTATCGCCGCCCGCCATCGGCGTTACCGCGACAATCAGCGCACACTGGTGGACGGCATGGCCGCCCTCGGCTTTGCGCCGCTGCTGCCAGAACAGTGGCAATCCCCCATCATCACCGCCTTCTACTCCCCGGCCCACCCTGACTACCGCTTCGCCGATTTCTACCAGCGGCTCAAGGCGCAGGGCTTTGTCATCTATCCGGGCAAGGTCTCCCAGGCCGATTGCTTCCGTATCGGCAATATCGGTGACGTGACGCCAGAGCGGGTACGCTGGTTGCTCGCCGCCATGGCCAGCGCCTGCTACTGGCAAGGGGACGCGCGATGACGAGCCAAGCGCCTCACGGTTGCGTTCAGCACGACCATAAGCTGCACGGCAGTGGCCGCGCCGACAGCGAAGGGGATATCAACCTTGGCGAGGGGCGCTCGCGCTGGTGGGCGGGCCAGAGCGAAGATGTACAGGCCGGATTGGCGGAAGATAGCCGCTACTTTCTCCATCAGGCCCTCTCCACCCCCTGTCTCGATCTGCTTGAGCACGCGCAGGGGAGCTGGCTGACCAGCGTATCGGGCGCGCGTTACCTCGATTTTCACGGCAACAGCGTCCATCAGTTGGGGCACGGTCACCCCAGGGTGGTGGCCGCGGTGCAGCAGCAACTCGCCGACCTGCCGTTTGCGCCACGCCGCTACACCCATCAGGTCGCCATCGACTGCGCCCGCACTCTGGCCGAGCTGGCCCCCGGCGATCTCAACCGGGTGTTGTTCGCCCCCGGCGGCAGCGAGGTGGTGGGGATTGCCCTGAAGCTCGCCCGTTTCATCACCGGCAACAGCAAGGTGGTGTCGCTGTGGGATGCGTTTCACGGCGCCTCCCTCGATGCCATCTCGGTCGGCGGTGAGGCCTGCTTTCGTGCCGGCATGGGCCCGCTGATGGCCGGAGTGGAGCGCATCCCGCCGCCCACCCGTTATCGCGGTGTCTGGTATCGCGGGGAAGGGGATGACTTGCACTACGCCGATTATCTGGAGTACGTCATCGAGAAGGAGGGAGGGATCGGCGCCTTTATCGCCGAGCCCATCCGCAATACCGATGTGCAGGTGCCCTCAAAAGCCTACTGGCAGCGGGTGCGGGAGATCTGCGATCGCCACAAGGTGTTGCTGATCGTCGACGAGATCCCCAATGCCTTGGGCCGCACCGGCCACTGGTTCAGCTTTGAAGAGTTCGGCATCGAGCCCGACATCATCTGCCTTGGCAAGGGGCTGGGAGGCGGGGGGGTGCCGTTTGCAGCGCTCATCACCCGCGACCGCTTCAATCAGGCGGCGGCTATTTCGCTCGGCCACTACACCCACGAGAAGAGCCCCATCGGCTGCGCGGCGGCTCTCGCCACGATAGAGACAATCCGCGAAGCGGGGTTGCTTGCAAAAGCGCAGGAGGATGGTCGCTTTATGGCGCGCGAGCTCGCGGCGCTTGCCGAGCGTCACCCGCTGATCGGGCAGGTGCGCGGTATCGGTTTGCTCTGGGCGCTCGATCTGGTGGTCGATCACCAGAGTCGCGCCCGCAATAGCCAGGCCGCCGAGCGGCTGCTCTACCGCTGTCTGGAGCTTGGGCTCAGCTTCAAGGTTTCCCAGGGCAATGTCATCCAGCTTTCGCCGCCGCTCAATATCGCTCGCGCCGATCTGGTGCGTGCCATCACCATTCTCGATCGCGCCCTTGGCGAGATCGCACTTTCACCGAAACAGGAAGATCACCATGACTGACTTGCAGATCGCTATTCATCCGGCCACCGATGTAGAGGCACTGATCCTCGACTGGGCCGGTACCGTCGTCGATTTTGGCTCCTTCGCCCCCACCTCCATCTTCGTCGAGGCCTTCGCCCGCGCCTATGACTTTGCTGTGACCCTGGATGAGGCGCGCCAGCCCATGGGGCTGGGCAAATGGGATCATATTGCTGCGCTGGGCCGTCTGCCCTCGGTGGATGCGCGCTGGCAGGCCAGCTTTGGCCACCCCATGAGCCACGCCGAGGTGGATCACCTCTATCACACCTTTATGCCGCTGCAGATTGCTGCGGTGACCCGCTTTGCTGCCCCGATCCCGGGTGTACTGCCGGTGCTGGAGACACTGCGGGGGCAGGGGATGAAAATCGGATCCTGCTCCGGTTATCCCCGTCCGGTGATGGAGGCGCTGGTACCTGCGGCGGCCGATCACGGCTACTGCCCGGATCATTGGGTCGCTACCGATGATCTCAAGGCAGGTGGTCGCCCTGGCCCCTGGATGGCGCTGGCCAATGTGATTGAGCTGGGAGTGAGCGCGGTGCAGCGTTGCATCAAGGTGGATGACGCTGTGCCGGGTATCAGTGAAGGGTTGAATGCCGGCATGTGGACGGTGGGGCTGTCGGTTTCCGGCAACGAGTTTGGTGCCACCTGGGAAGCGTTTACCGCCATGAGCGAGGCGGAGATCGCCGCTCGGCGCGCACCGGCGGAGGCCAAACTGCGGGCGGCGGGGGCGCACTATGTCATCGACACCCTGGCCGACATCGCCCCGGTGATTGCCGACATCAACCACCGTCTGGCGGCAGGAGAGCGGCCCTGAACAAGGCGGGTGAGAGGAGGGGAGTGCCGGCCTTGCCGGCAGGTTTTCAGGTCTATGCTCCCTGACTATCAGGCATAAAAAAACCGGCGCCTTGGCGCCGGTTTTTGTTCACCGAGACTCTATTACAGAGAAGCGGTGAAGGTACGGGTGATGACGTCTTGCTGTTGCTCTTTGGTCAAAGAGTTGAAGCGAACGGCATAACCGGATACGCGGATGGTCAACTGCGGATATTTTTCCGGGTTTTCCATGGCGTCCAGCAGCATTTCACGGTTCATCACGTTGACGTTCAGGTGCTGACCGCCTTCCAGGTTGGACTCATGGTGGAAGTAACCATCCATCAGACCGGCCAGGTTGGCTTTCTGGGCTTCCATGTCTTTACCCAGCGCGTTCGGCACGATGGAGAAGGTATAGGAGATACCATCTTTGGCGTAAGCGAACGGCAGCTTGGCAACGGAAGTCAGGGAAGCAACGGCACCCTTCTGGTCACGACCGTGCATCGGGTTGGCACCCGGGCCGAACGGCGCACCAGCGCGACGGCCATCCGGGGTGTTACC
Organism: Aeromonas sp. 1805; assembly: GCF_013085525.1. NCBI lineage: Bacteria > Pseudomonadati > Pseudomonadota > Gammaproteobacteria > Aeromonadales > Aeromonadaceae > Aeromonas > Aeromonas sp. 1805. Next base: position 3,661,047 of record NZ_CP038515.1, read on the forward strand.
GGTCTTCTTGCCGTACACCACGTTGGAGGTGATGGTCAGCACGGACTGGGTAGCCACGGCACCACGGTAGGTGTTCAGCTTCTGAATTTTCTTCATGAAGCGCTCAACCAGGTCGCAGGCGATGTCATCGACGCGAGCGTCGTTGTTACCGAACTGCGGGTACTCGCCTTCGATTTCGAAGTCGATGGCAACGCCATCTTCGTCACGAACCGGCTTGACCTTGGCAAACTTGATGGCAGACAGGGAGTCAGCGGCTACGGACAGACCTGCGATACCACACGCCATGGTGCGATAGACGTCACGGTCGTGCAGCGCCATCAGAGAGGCTTCGTAGCTGTACTTGTCGTGCATGTAGTGGATGATGTTCAGCGCGGCAACGTATTGCTTGGCCAGCCAGTCCATGAAGTGATCCAGACGATCCATCACGTCGTTGTAGTCGAGGTACTCGGACTTGACCATTTCGGTCTTCGGACCGACCTGGATCTTGAGCTTCTCGTCCATACCGCCGTTGATTGCATACAGCATGGTCTTGGCCAGGTTGGCACGAGCACCGAAGAACTGCATCTGTTTGCCGACGATCATCGGGGACACACAGCAAGCGATGGCGTAGTCATCGTTGTTGAAGTCCGGACGCATCAGGTCGTCGTTCTCGTACTGAACGGAAGAGGTCTCGATGGATACCTTGGCGCAGTACTTCTTGAAACCGACCGGCAGCTTCTCGGACCACAGGATGGTCAGGTTCGGCTCAGGGGACGGGCCCATGGTGTACAGGGTGTTCAGCATACGGAAGCTGTTCTTGGTGACCAGGGTACGGCCGTCAACGCCCATACCAGCCAGGGTCTCGGTGGCCCACATCGGGTCGCCGGAGAACAGTGAATCGTATTCCGGGGTACGCAGGAAGCGAACCATACGCAGCTTCATGACCATGTGGTCCATCAGCTCCTGGGCTTCTTGCTCGGTGATCAGGCCTTTCTTCAGGTCACGCTCGATATACACGTCCAGGAAGCTGGAGGTACGACCGAAGGACATGGCGGCACCGTTCTGGGACTTGACTGCCGCCAGGTAGGCGAAGTAGGTCCACTGGACGGCTTCTTTGGCGTTCTTGGCCGGTACGGAGATATCGCAACCGTACTTGGCAGCCATTACCTTCATCTGTGCCAGGGCACGGTGCTGCTCGGAGATCTCTTCGCGCAGACGGATGGTGGCTTCCAGGTTGACACCGTTTTCCAGGTCAGCCTGCAGGGACTTGAACTGGGCCAGTTTGTCGGCCATCAGGAAGTCGATACCGTACAGGGCAACACGACGGTAGTCACCGATGATACGGCCACGGCCGTAGGCATCCGGCAGACCGGTGATGACGCCGGACTTGCGGCAGTTCAGGATGTCTTTGGTGTAAACGTCAAACACGCCCTGGTTGTGAGTCTTGCGGTACTCGGTGAAGATCTTCTCGACCATCGGGTCCAGCTGACGACCGTACACTTCGCAAGAGGTCTTGACCATCTTGATACCGCCGTTGGCGATGATGGCGCGCTTGAGCGGCTTGTCGGTCTGCAGACCAACGATTTGCTCCAGGCTCTGATCGATATAGCCGGCATCGTGAGCGGTAATGGTGGAGGGCAGGTCGGTATCAAAATCGACCGGCGCGTGGGTGCGGTTCTCGATCTTGATGCCTTCCATGACCTTGTCCCACAGCTTGGTGGTAGCTTCGGTCGCGCCAGTCAGGAAGGACTCGTCACCTTCATACGGGGTGTAGTTCTTCTGGATGAAGTCACGGGTGTTGACAGAGGTCTGCCATTCACCGGCCGCGAAGCCTTCCCATGCTTTTTGGAACTGTTCGTTAAGTTCTGCCATTTTCATTACCTCACACGGTATTGATGTAGTATCCCGCAATCATCCTTAATGATGACGACGGAAGATAAACCAGTAAGTCAGACCAACCATGACGCCACCACCAATGATATTACCTATGGTGACGGGAATGAGGTTGTGTAGGACGAAGTTGGATACGGTCAGGTCGGCAAAGGTCGCCGGGTCCTGGCCGATGGCCTGCCAAAATTCCGGGCCTGCTACCGCATGGATAGCGATACCGACCGGGATCATAAACATGTTTGCGATGCTGTGCTCAAAACCGGAGGCCACGAACATGGCGACGGGGAGCAGCATGACCATCACCTTGTCGGTCGCACTGCGGGCGCCGAACGCCATCCACACGGCGAGACACACCATGAGGTTGCAGAGGATACCGAGGGCAAGGGCCTCGAAGAAGGTGTGGTGGATCTTGTGCTGGGCTACCTTGAGGGCGTTCAGACCCCACTGACCATCTGCCGCCATGTATTCGGCCGACATGATGATGAGGCCGACTATGATGAGACCGCCGATGAGGTTGCCGAAGTAGACCAGTCCCCAGTTCTTGAACAGCTGGGCCCAGGTGATGCGGTTGGCCGCCTTGGCCACCAGGGTCAGGGTGGTGGAGGTGAACAGCTCGGCACCGAGCAGTACGCAGAGGATCAGACCCAGTGCGAAACAGAGACCGCCGACCAGCTTGCTGAGGCCCCAGGCCACATTGCCGGCACCGGTAGTCACCGTGATGAAGAAGACGAAAGCAATGGCGATGAAAGCGCCTGCGGTGATGGCCAGGGGGATGACCTTGTATGCAGGCTTGGTGGCCTTGGCATAGGTGATATCTTCTGCCAGTGCAGCGATGGCTTCTGGCTTGAGACAATCAAAGGGAGATTCTGCTTTCAATTCTCATGTACCTGATGTTTTGCCTGTGGAAATCATAACAAAGGGCCAGATCGTCAAAATTGACTCCGATCAAGAATTGCAGATTGTGAATGTAATTTTACTACAAAAATTTGAGTCCTCCGGCAGCGTTGCTTTACACCAGGTTTCAGCTGAAACATAAATGCTGATTTTTTAATGCAATGATTTTAAACAATTTATTTTTCATCGCCTAAAAATGGTACTGGCAAGGCATCTTTGCATCTCCCCAGCATTCTCTGCCCCGGCTTGGCAACCCCCTAAGAGGTATTTTTTGTTTTTTATTTCATCTTTGAATAACAAATCGCCTCTCTGGCGACCATAAAGCAAAAGGGGCCATCAGGGCCCCTTCACATACTACCACATCAACCCCATGAATGGGCTCGTTTGGCCTTCTGCAGCTTCTCATAGGCTGCCAGCAGCTTCTGATGCAGCGGGAACTGGCTGAGGGACAGGTCGGCAGCTGCCAACCCGTGGAAGCGAGCTTCACCGCTGGCGTGGGCCCAGGCCTGTGCCAGCGTCTCTTCACCATACATGCGGGTGAACACGGCGCGGTACTGCTCGGGGTCGCGATCCTCATCCAGGAACAGCTCGACGCAGGCGCGCAGGGCACGGTAGTAGTTGGCACGATCGGCCGGGAACACCGACTGGTTGAACTCCATGGTCCAGTCGATGAGATCGAGCGCCGTGTCGAGTTCGCCGGCGGCCAGTGCCAGCATGGCTTTGAGCTCGCCCACCCGCAGGGTGTGCAGGGCGGAGCCCTTGGCGGCGGCGATGCCGAGCAGCTCGCGCACCCGGGTACGCTCGTCGTGACCCTCTTCATCCAGCTGGTCGAACAGCGCCATGTACTGCTCCGCGTCCCACTCCAGCGCCGGCAGCGCCAGGATGGTCTCTCGCAGGTGGGCACCCATGGTGTTGTTGGCCAGCAGCAGGTCTTCGGCCGGATAGATGTCGGACATGCCGGGCACCAGGATGCGGCAGGCGTAGACGCCCAGGTGCTCGTAGTCGGCGATGTAGACCGGCTGCTCCAGCTCGTGGAAGATGCCGATCAGGTGGTCGAACTCCTCTTGCGAGGTGCCGCGGAAGTCCCAGTCGGCAAACTCGAAGTCCGCATCCTGCTTGAACAGATCCCAGCTGATGAGGCCGGAAGAGTCGATGAAGTGGGTCTCCAGGTTGTGGTGATCCGCCACCTGCTCGTTGTCGAACGAGGGCGGCACGAACACATCCAGATCCTTGAGGCTACGGCCCTGCAGCAGCTCGGTGACGGTGCGCTCGAACGCCACTTCGAAGCGCGGGTGGGCGCCGAAGGAGGCAAAGCAGGTGCCGTTGCTCGGGTTGAGCAGCACCACGCAGATGACCGGGTAGCGACCGCCGAGCGACGCGTCGAAGCTGTAGATGGGGAAACCTTCGGCTTCCAGCGCATCGATGGAGGCCTTGATGCCGGGGTAACGGGCGATCACCTCATTCGGGATCAGCGGCAGGCTGAGGGCCTCTGCGATGATCTTGTTCTTCACGTGGCGCTCGAACACCTCCGACAGCCCCTGGGTGCGGGCCTCGGTGCGGGTGTTGCCGGCGCTCATGCCGTTGGAGACATACAGGTTGCCGATGATGTTCATTGGGATGTAGACGGTCTGGTGATCAGACTGGCGCTCGAAGGGCAGGGCGACGATGCCGCGCTCTTCGTTGCCGGATTGCAGATCCACCAGCATGTCGGCGGTCACTTCACCATCCGGGTTGTAGAACTTGCGGGTGAAGCTGTCGAGCAGACCGGCGGGCAGCTGATCTCCCTCGATGGGGAACCACTTCTCGTTCGGGTAGTGCACGAAGTCGCCATTGGCGACCTGCTCGCCCAGATAGAAGTCGGCGAAGAAGTAGTTGGTGGAGAGACGCTCGAAATATTCGCCAAGGGCGGAGGCGAGCGCCGCCTTCTTGCTGGCACCCTTGCCGTTGGTGAAACAGAGGGAGCACTCCTTGTCCCGGATGTGCACGGACCAGACGTTGGGCACGGGGTTGAGCCAGGAGGCCTCTTCGATATCAAACCCCAGGGCTTGCAGCTTGGTCTGGAAGCGTTCGATGGAGTCTTCCAGCGCCGCGTCCTTGCCGGGAATAAAAGTGTGGTCGGTCATCACGATATCCTGATTTTTATTGGCTCATGTTTGGCCGCAGATAATAGCAGGGGTCGGCGCGTTTGGCAGGCAAAAAACGGGGCCCATGCCCCGTTTTGCTCTCCATTCAACCGAGCTCGGTCACGGCTCAGCCGATGAATTTCAGACCCAGGATCCCGCCGATGATCAGCAGCAGGCAGAGCACCCGGGCGAGGGTGGCCGGTTCGTTGAACAGCCAGATCCCCATCAGCACGGTGCCGACCGCGCCAATGCCGGTCCATACCGCGTAGGCGGTACCAAGGGGCAACTGTTTGACCGCCATGGCGAGCAGCAGCACGCTCACCCCCATGGCGATCAGGGTCAGCAGGGTGGGCAGGGGGCGGCTGAAACCGTCGGTGTATTTGAGGCCGATGGCCCAGGCGACCTCGAACAGGCCGGCCAACAGCAGGAGCAACCAGGACATAAGGCAGATTCCGCAGGAAGCAGGGTCGTCCCTGCGTATCAGGAGGCCTCGGGGTCGTCCCCGAGGGGCAGCGGGGCTGCCGGTCGGTCTCAATGATGCCCCAAGTGGCGGCGGGATGCCAACCGGCTGCCCGCAGGTCGGCCAGGCTGACGGATATTGCAGCGAACGGCACAGAATATTGCGCAATTCGACTTGCGCCCGCCGTCACAATCCGTAATGTGGACAGACGCATTTTTCGCAACCCATATTTTGTGAACCGCTTGTAAACGGCCCGCGCCGGACAAGGGATCACGGGTATCACACTCGGTTTCTATAAGCAGCTATCCAGGGTAGGACATTATGAAAAAAGTAGGTTTGGTCGGTTGGCGTGGCATGGTGGGTTCGGTGTTGATGAGCCGGATGCAGGAAGAGAAGGATTTTTCCCGCATTCAGCCCACCTTCTTCACCACCTCCCAGGCCGGTGAGGCCGCCCCCAATTTCGGCGTCGATGCCGGCACCCTGCAGGATGCCTTCGACATCGAGGCGCTGGCCGCACAGGACGTCATCATCACCGCCCAGGGCGGCGACTACACCAAGGATGTCTATCCGCGCCTGAAAGCCGCCGGCTGGCAGGGCTACTGGATTGATGCCGCCTCCTCCCTGCGCATGGAGGAGGACGCGGTCATCATCCTGGATCCGGTCAACGGCGACGTCATCGAGCATGCCCTGAACAACGGCATCAAGACCTTCGTCGGCGGCAACTGCACCGTCAGCCTGATGCTGCTGGCCCTGGGTGGCCTGTTCAAGGCCGATCTGGTGGAGTGGGTGAGCGTGGCCACCTATCAGGCCGCCTCCGGTGGCGGTGCGCGCCACATGCGCGAGCTGGTCACCCAGATGGGCATGCTGCGCGATGAAGTGGCGGTGGAGCTGGCGGATCCCGCCTCTGCCATCCTCGACATCGAGCGCAAGATCACCGAGAAGACCCGCTCCGGCACCCTGCCGGTAGACAACTTCGGCGTACCGCTGGCCGGTGGCCTGATCCCCTGGATCGACACCAAGCTCGACAACGGCCAGAGCCGCGAAGAGTGGAAGGGCCAGGCCGAGACCAACAAGATCCTGGGCATCGAAAATGCCGCCATTCCGGTGGATGGTCTGTGCGTGCGCATCGGCGCCCTGCGCTGCCACAGCCAGGCCTTCACCATCAAGCTGAAAAAAGATGTGCCGCTGGCGGAAATCGAAGCCCTGCTGGCCGCCCACAACGACTGGGTCAAGGTGATCCCCAACGATCGCGACATCACCGCCCGTGAGCTGACCCCGGCTGCCGTCACCGGCACCCTCAGCATCCCGGTCGGTCGTCTGCGCAAGCTCAACATGGGGCCGGAGTATCTGGCCGCCTTTACCGTGGGTGACCAGCTGCTGTGGGGCGCCGCCGAGCCGCTGCGCCGCATGCTCAACATCCTGCTGGATCGCGGTTGATCCGATTGCACCCAGCATGAACAGGGGGCCGCGGCCCCTGTTTTTTTGCGCCTTTGCCAACCCTGCCGGCTGGCAGAGAGTACAAAAAGGGTGGCTGGCGAGTGGTGCCAGTAAGGCACCTGCCATCCGCCTGTTATTAATAGCATCAATATTGACTACGCTCTTGGCTTATTTTTGCGTGACTCAATAACGGCAGACTTATTTCCCATCTGCGGGCGAAACGCCATGCCGACGATATTTTCCGGCACTGTTAATCGGCACGGTTAACACGGCTAAATAGCGCCGTTCAGGCTATTCAAGGGCGCTGACGGATGGACCAGATATATACCTTGTTACAAAAGCACGTCTGTTGATGATATCCCTTCGGGGCTTGATTGATTACACTGACGACCACGGCCGGGGTGCAGGCTGCCAGCCTTTGGCTGCCGCATTGGCAGGCTCGGAGCAGACATTGCTGCCGGCAAAAATATTATTCATGTCATCAATAATGCGAGGCACCTGCAGGGTGCTGTCGCCATTTTTTCGTTGTTGCGCTGGATATGAACGACGCGCAGCGACCGCCAATAATAATGTTCAGGTTTGCAAATTGGGAAATAACATGAGAGTCGTGTGGAGTTTGCTCTATTTCTTCAGTGTCTTGGCCTTGGCCGGCCCTGTGCTGGTCAAGGAGCAGAAAAAAGTGGCCGATCCGCTGATCGTCCCCTATCAGCAATATCGGCTCGACAATGGCCTGACGGTGATCCTGACCCAGGATCACTCCGATCCCCTGGTGCACGTGGCGGTCCACTACCGGGTTGGGCTGCCGGAAGAGGCCCCCGGCCAGTCCGGGCTGGCCCATCTGTTCGAACACATGATGTTTCAGGGCTCGGCCCACGTGGGGGAGGAGGGCTATATCCGGCTGCTGCAACAGGTGGGCGGGCGCAACATCAACGGCTTGACCTCCCGGGATCAGACCCGCTATTACCAGACGCTGCCAGCCAATCAGCTGGAGAAGGTGCTCTGGCTGGAGGCGGATCGCATGGGGTTTCTGCTCGATACCCTCTACCAGCAGAAATTGGAGGCCAAGCGCGACATCGCCAAGAACGAGCGCGCTACTCTGGTGGATGCTGCTCCGTACGGCCGGGTGCTGGAGGTGCTCAACCGCACTCTCTATCCCCCCAATCACCCCTATTTCAACACGCCGTTTGGCCGGGTGGCGGACCTGGATCGCCTCACCCTGGAGGACGTGCGCCAGTTCTTCCTGCGCTGGTACGGGCCCAACAATGCCACCCTGGTGATCGGTGGCGACATTCAGCCGGCCCAGACCCTGGCCTGGGTCGAGCGTTATTTTGCCGCGCTGCCTCCGTCACCAACCCAGACAAGCCCGGTGGTGCGTCCGGTGACGCTGAAGAAGAGCCGCTATCGCACCCTGGTCGATCGGGTCAGCGAGCCCATGCTGGTGCTGGCCTATCCGACCGTTTCCGCCCGCGAGCCCGACTTCGAGGCCCTCGATCTGCTGGCGGATCAGCTGGGGGGCTCGGCCAGCGGCCTGCTGCAGCGACAACTGCAGCAAAGCGGCCGGCTGGTCTCGGTGACGGCCAGACAGGAGTGCGGCGTGCTGGCCTGCATGCTGGTGATTGAGGCGGTGCCCAATCTGGCCAAAGGGGGCGAGCTGGGCCCCATCAAGGCGGAGATCGACCGGATCGTCGGCCAGCTCGCCAGCGAGGGTGTCTCCCGCGAGCAACTGGCCCACTCGGTCAATGCCCAGCGGGCCCTGCGGATCTGGCCGCTGGACAGCGTGGCCGGCAAGGTGGAGCAGCTGGCCACCGGCCACACCTTGTTTGCTGACCCCAACTTCCAGTACCGCAACCTCCAGCGTATCGCCCGGGTGACGCCGGCCGATCTGCAACGGGTGTTGACGCGCTATGTGTTGAACAAGCCCAGGGTGGTGCTGAGCGTGGTGCCGGCCGATCACCCTGAATGGCAGGCGGGTAGCCCCAACTTTGTCGAGCCGCCCCCCTTGCCGCTGGCCCGGCCGACCCCCTCTTTGCTGCCTCATGTCATCAAGGAGACCCTGGACCGGCGCCAGGAGCCGGCCAGCGGTGGCGCCTTGCCGGTGCCCATGCCGACCCTGTGGCAGGCCAAGCTGGGTGAGCGGATCTCCCTGCTCGGTCACTACAGCGACGAGGTGCCGGCCTTTGCCATGAGCATCAGCTGGCCGGGCGGTGAGCGGGCCGAACCCGAGGGCAAGGACGGAATCGCCACCCTGGCCGACGCCATGCTCTCCCTTGGCAGCGAGCAGCTGCAGGCGGCCAGCATCGAGGAGCGAGCCCGTCAGCTGGGGGCCAGTATTCGCTTCAATCATGGGGAGGGGCGCAGCTACGTCGAGATCGAGGGGCTCACCTCCCATTTTGACGAGACGCTGGCACTGGTGCGGGAGCTGGTGCAGCAGCCCGCCATGCGCGTAGCCGATTTTGAGCGCAGCCGCTTTGATCATGTCCAGTGGCTGCAACAGCTGATGCAAGATCCCCAGTGGCAGGCGGACTGGCAGTTCGGCGCCCTGCTCGAGGGGCGCAAGCGGCCGGATCTGCTGGCCAGCGTGCGCGCGCTGACGCTCGAGGATGTGCGCAACTTTTATCAGTCGGTCTATCGCAGCGGGGAAGCCCAGGTGGTGGTGAGCGGGGATCTGGCCCAGGAGCGGGTGATGAAGGCCCTCGGTTTTCTGGTCGAGCCTGCCGGTCAGCCGCCGGCCCTGCACTCCCTCGGCTGGCGCGGCCAGCAGGCGAAGCGGGCCATCTATCTGCTGGACAATCCCGGGGCGGCGCTCAGCCAGATCCGGGTGGGACGGCGGGCCATGGCGGAGGATGCCTTCGGCGAGCACTACCTGACCCGGCTGATGAATGTGTCCCTCGCCGAGCGGCTGCACATCCGGCTGCGCGAGGAGCTGGGTTACACCTACTTTATCGACGCCGCCTTCGACGGCAACGCCGATGCGGGCCACTTCCTGCTGCAAAGCAGCGTGCGCAGCAGCGTGACCGGGGCGGCCCTGCGGCAGATCCTGCAGGAGCTCGACAAGTACCAGCGGCTGGGGCCGACCCGGCTGGAGGTGCGCACCCTGCGGGATCGGGTGCTCAATGGTCAGGCGCTCGATTACGAGACGTTGCCGCAGGAAATGGAGTACATGCTGCCCATCCTGCTCAAGGGGTGGCCGGAGGATTATGTGGAGCAGCGAGTGCAGCAGGTGAGCCGGCTCTCTCCCTTTACCCTGCGTGAGCTGGCCCGCCGCTGGCTCGATCCCGACGACATGGTGATCCTGGTGGTGGGGGATGCCAAGACGCTGGCCCCCGAGCTGGCCGCGTTGGGCTGGCCGGTGCAGCGCCTCTCTGCCACCCCCTAGCGGGTTGCCCCTATCGGGCGACGGCCGCAAGCAAAACAGCCCGCCCCCTGGCAGGGGGCGGGCTGTTTTTTTGCGCTCAAAAGTGGCGGACGGTCAGATCAGGGCCAGGGCGGCGGCCAGATCGGCAATCAGATCGTCGGCGTCTTCCACCCCGATGCTGAAGCGGATGAGATCGTCATTGACCCCGGCGGCGAGGCGGCTCGCCTCGTCCATGGCGGCGTGGGTGGTGCTGGCCGGATGGCAGGCGAGACTCTCGAGATCGCCGAGGCTCACCGCCTGCACGAACAGCTGCAGGTTGTCGAGCAGGGTGGCGCAACGGGCAAAGCCGCCTTCCAGCTCGATGCTCACCATGCCGCCAAAGCCGCTGGCGAAGGCGCCGAGGGCATCGTGGCCCGGATGGTTGGCCAGCCCCGGGTAGATCACCTTCTTCACCGCCGGGTGGGCGGCCAGGAAGTCGGCCACCTTCTGGGCGTTGTGCAGGTGGGCATCCATGCGCAGGGGCAGGGTCTTGACCCCGCGCTGCAACAGGTAGGCCTCCTGCGGGCCGATGGGGGAGCCGATGTGCTTGAGGGCCACGGTGCGAATCGACTTCATCAGCGCGTGAGAGCCCGCCACCACCCCGGCGATGATGTCGCCGTGGCCGCCCAGGTACTTGGTGCCGCTGTGCATGACGATGTCGATGCCAAGCTCGAGCGGACGCAGCAGATAGGGAGTGAGGAAGGTGTTGTCGCACACCGTAATGGCGCCCACCTTGCGGGCCGCTTCCACTACCACCCGCGGATCCACCACCTTGAGGGTGGGGTTGGTCAGGGTTTCGAACAGTACCACCTTGGTGGCGGGGCGGATGTTGGCCAGCAGATCCTGATCGCTCTCGTAGGCGGTGACCTTGATGCCGGCGCGGCTGAAGGTCTGCTTGAGAAACGCATCGGTGCCGCCGTAGAGCGGGCCGATATAGGCCACTTCATCGCCGCTGTCGGCCAGGGCATACATGATGGCGCTCACCGCCGCCATGCCGCTTGCCACCACCAGCGCTTCGTCGGCCCCTTCCAGCGCCGCCAGCTTCTGCTCCAGCTCGGCGGTGGTGGGGTTGCCAAAGCGGCTGTAGATGAAACCGGGGGCCTGACCGGCGAAGCGCTCCTTGCCCGCCTGGGCGTTGAAGTAGCTGAAGGTGCTGCTCTGGTAGAGCGGGGTGGTGAGGGCACCGGTCTGGGGATCGATCCGCTGGCCGCTGTGCACGCTCATGGTTTTGAATTTCATTGTATTGCTCCGTCATTGCCAGGCTGTGGCCCAACTGCTTGTGTCATCTGAAGGGCGCCGTGGCGCCCCCCGTCTATTAGGTATGGCAGCGTCAGGCGAGTTGTGGCTCGCGCCGATCGCGTTTTGCCGTCTGTTCGCTGCTGGTCTGCGCATTGGCCGACGCCGGGGCGACGCCATAGTGACGGGCCGCCACATCCGGGTGGGAGCGCAGCCTCCCTTTGAGCACGTTTTCCCCCACCTGATAAAAGAGCGGGTTGGTCGGGTCGCTCTCGGGCCCCTGTGCCTGCGCCGCCAGCGCGGGGGAGAGGCTGAGCAGCGGCACGGTCGCATCCAGCCGCGCCGCCATGAAGAAGGCGCAGGAGAGGCGCGATACCCCGGGCGGCGGGCTCTGCACCCGGTGCAGGGTGGCCTTGAGGTAGCCGTTGGAGGCCAGCTCCAGCAGCTCGCCGATGTTGACCACCAGGGCGCCCGGCAGGGGCGGCGCCGAGATCCAGCCGTCGGCCGTCTCCACCTCGAGCCCGGAGTGATGGTCCTGCATCACCAGGGTCAGGTAGCCGGGATCCTTGTGGGCGCCCACCCCCTGACCGCTGCCCCCTGCGGCTTGCCCCGGGTAGTGGATCAGCTTCATGTGCTGATGGGGCGCCCCGCGAATGCTGTCGTCAAACACCCCGGCCGGCTGCGCCAGCACCTCGGCGAAGGCGGCGAGCAGGGTGAGGGTGATGGCGCTCAGCCGCTCCTGCCACGCCAGCAGGTGAGATTTCATCTCGTGCAGGGCAGTCGGCCACTGGTTGGGGCCGATGAGCCGCTGCCAGGGATGCTGCAGGCTGGCGGCATCGAGGGCGGCCTCTTCGTTCATGATGTCGAACTGCTCGCGCAGATCCGGCCGCGCCCGGGTGAGCTCGGCCCCCACCTGGTTGTAGCCGCGAAAGTGGGGGGAGTGCACCATCTGCACCGCCAGCTTCTCCTGCTGTGGCAGGGCGAAGAAGCGGGCCGCCAGCGCCAGGGTTTCTTGCTGTTCTTGCTCGCTCAGGCCATGGCCGATCAGATAGAAAAAGCCCACCTCGCGGGCCGCCCGGCCAAGGGTGGCCAGCATCTGGCGACGGGTCTCGGGGGCGCCGTCGAGCGCGGCGAGATCGATGATAGGCAGTGGTGAATGTTCCATGTGCACCTCCTCACTGGCCAGGGGCGGGATGCTACCCGCACACCTGACATGAAAACGACGACGCCCTGACCGATGAACCGGCCACCGCCCTGTTGCCAGGGATGGCGTCATTTGGATTGAGGGAGATGCTACTGTTCGGAGTTATAAGACGGAAACAACAAATTATTCTTAGTTATATACAAAAATCGAAATAGAATTCGCCACCCATCCGGGTGGCTGCCGATTGAGCGGCGATAATGGCAATATACCGGCGCACTTGGCACCCATGTTGGCCTGACCCGCCATGTGCCGGCTTGAGCGCAAGGTGAGCGCGAGGTGAGCCAAAAAGAGGCAAGCACCGCTGGCAGCACAGAGATGTGCAAAATGCAGAGATGCCCAAATACAGAGATGCAAAAAGGGAGGCTGATGCCTCCCTTTGTGTGACGGGCGCTGCGGCCCAGTGTGGTACCGAGGTCAGGCTCAGTAACCCAGGGTGAAGCGCTGGCGCAGGTGGGCCGGGTTTTCCGCTTCGTTGAGCACGCCGTCGGCCAGATCGCCGACCGTGATCCCGGCCGGTTGTTCACCGCTGAACAGCACCTGATCGGCACCGAGCCGGTAGCCACCGCGCTTCTCGCCGGGTTCCAGGAACACGGGCGGGGAGACGAAACGCCAGTCGAGGGTGGTTTCACGGCGCAGGGCGGTGAGGCCGTCGCGGGCGGCCAGGGCCCCCTGTTTCCACTCGGCCGGGAATTCCGGGGTATCCACCAGTTGCACGCCGGGGGCAATTTCCAGACTGCCGGCACCGCCGACCACCAGCAGCCAGCTGTTGGCCGCGATGGCGGCGGCCACGATGGCGCTGGCCCCCTTGAGGTACTGGTCGTAGATGTCCGGGGCGGTCCAGCCCGGGTTGTAGGCGCTGATCACCCGATCGTGCCCCTTGAGCACCTTGGCCAGCGCCTGGCTGTCCTGGGCATCCACCGCCACGGCGGTGACCTGCGGGTGGGCGGCAACCTTGCTCACGTCACGCACGATGGCGGTGACGTGATGGCCGCGGCTGACGGCTTCGTTGAGGATGGCTGTACCGACAAAACCGCTGGCACCGATCAGGGCAATTTTCATGGGAGATTCTCCTTCACTGTTGGAATGGGGCTATCCTACGCCCCCGAATGTGATTTAATAATCCGTTGTAAATTGCATTCACTTATAAGCTGGATTTAATAATGGAACAGCTCAAGCGTTACGCCATCTTCGCCGCCGTGGTCGAGGCGGGCAGCATGACCGGCGCCGCCAAGGCCCTCGGCATGACACCCTCCGCCGTCAGTCAGCATATCAGCCAGCTGGAGAGCCTGCTCGGGCTCACCCTGCTGCACCGCTCCACCCGCCGCCTCAACCTGACCGAGGCGGGGGAGGTGGTGTGGCAGGGGTGCCAGTCTTTGCAGCAGACCCTCAACCAGACCGAGTTGCGCCTCTCGGAGGTGCGTGACAGCCTGCTGGGGGAGGTGCGGATCACCGCCCCGGTGGGGATGGCCGGCCAGCCGCTGGCGCGGGCGCTCTCGCCGCTGCTGCAGGCCCACCCCGGCCTGTGCATCCAGATCATCGCCGATGACGAGAAGCGGGATCTCATTGCCGAGCGCATCGACGTGGCGCTGCGGGTCGGCACGCTCTCGGACTCCACTCTGGTGGCGCGCAAGCTGGGCCAGACCCGGATGTTGCTGTGCGCCTCGCCCGCCTATCTGGCGCGCAAGGGCACCCCGCGCAGCCCGGAGGCGCTGCTGGATCACGACTGGCTGGCCGCCGATATGCTGAGCGGCGGCCTGACCTTCTTCGACGAGAAGAGGCAGGGGCACAGGGTCAAACCCAAGCCGCGGGTGGTGTGCAACAACGTGTTGCCGCTGCGCCAGTTCACCCTGGCGGGGCAGGGGGTGTCGCTGCAGCCGGAGGGGGAGATCGCAGAAGATCTCGCCTCGGGCCGCCTGCTGGAACTGCTGCCGGGCTTTCGGGTGCCGCCCATGGAGATCCACGCCATCACCCCGCAGCGGGAGATCCCAGAGAAGGTGCGCCGGGTGATCGCCGCCCTGCGCAGTCACTTCGCCGAGCCGGTGGTGGCCGCGGCGACACGCCCGTAGTCCGGGTAAGGAAGAAGGCCGTTCCGGTTGGCCGGAGCAAACAAAGAGCAAACAAGGATCAAACAAAGAGGGCAGCCCGCGGGCTGCCCTCTGTCGATGCGCAAGTCGGTGAGACAAGGCCCGGCCTCACTTCATGTAGAGGCCGCCGTTGATGGCCAGGGTCTCGCCGGTGATATAGGCACCCGCTTCGCTGGCAAGAAACACCACGGCGGCGGCGATCTCTTCCGGCTTGGCCAGCCGGCGCATGGGGATGTCGGCCTTGATGCTGTCGAGGATGTCGGTGCGGATCGCCTCCACCATGGGGGTGGCGGTGTAGCCGGGGGCGATGGCGTTGACCGTCACTCCGAAGCGGGCGCCTTCCGCCGCCAGCGCCTTGGTGAAGCCCAGCATGCCCGCCTTGGCGGCCGAGTAGTTGACCTGGCCGAACTGCCCCTTCTGGCCATTGACCGAGGAGATGTTGATGATGCGGGCATCGCGCTGCTCGCACATGGCGTCGAACAGCGGCTGGGTCACGTTGTAGAGGCTGCACAGGTTGGTGTGGATCACCTCGAACCACTGCTCCGGGGTCATCCGCTTGAAGGCCCCGTCCCGGGTGATGCCGGCATTGTTGACCAGCACGTCCACCCGCCCTTCATCCTGCAGCAATCGGCCCAGGGTGTCGCGGCACATGGCGGTGTCGGCCACGTCCAGCGCCAGCAGCCGCACCTGATCCGGCCGAAAACCCTGCTCCCCGTACCAGTCGTGCGCCGCCGCCCCGTTGGGGCTGGAGTGGGTGGCGATGATGCGATACCCCTGGGCCAGCAAGGCGGTGGTGATGGCGGATCCGATGCCGCCACGGGCTCCGGTGATCAAGGCAACTTTCTTCATCTTGGCTCTCCCTGCATAAAAGATTCGAACGAGGACTTTATGGGCTTTTTGAGGTAATTGATATATTTGTTTTCAAACAATCTGACAGGCAAACGCGTCACTTTTGTGACAGTCTGCCAAGCTGGCTTGACGCGCTGGCTTAAGGGGCGGACAACGCCTTGGGCAAGGGGGCCAGGATGAGCGCTGCGGCCAGCGCTTGCCGCCAAGGTCGCGGCCATGTTTAATGGGGCCCTTGCGCGCAGCGCCTTGCCGACAGCCAGATCCGATCTCGTCATGACCATCTTGTCCCCCATTCCGGGCGCCATGCCCCAGCCGTACAGCCAGCTGACCCGCATCGAGCGGGTGCTCGATTACATCCACGCCAATCTGGATCTGCCGCTGGGGCTGGCCGAGCTGGCGGAGCAGAGCTGCTGGTCGCGCTGGCAGCTGCAGCGGGTGTTCCTTCATGAGACGGGGCTGACGGTGGCCCACTATGTGCGCGAGCTCAAGCTGAGCCAGGCGGCAGAGGCGCTGCTCTCTGGCCGCCAGCGGGTGCTGGATCTGGCGCTCTGTTACGGTTTTGGCTCCGAGGTGAGCTTCAGCCGCGCCTTCAAGCAGCAGTTCGGCTGCTCGCCGCTGGCCTATCGCAAACGCGGTCTGCGGCTGGGGCTGCGTACCCCCCTGGTGCGGGCTACCCTGCCGCAACCCATGCCTGCCAGGCTGGTACAGGTGCGGATCGAGAGCCAGCCGGGTTTTATCCTGCAAGGGGTGAAGGGGCAGATCCGCGGGCTGTTTGCCGCCGCTCCCGACTTTCAACAGACGGTGCCCGCCATCTGGCGCGCCCTGCGCACGGCGGGCGGTTTGCCACCCGGGCAGGAGCGGGTGGGGGTGGTGGATGTTGCTGGCGCCGGCGAGTCGCTCCCCTACTGGGCGGGCAGCGTGATGGAGGAGGGGACCAGCTTGCCTGCCGGTCTGGCGCGCCTCCCGGTGCCGGCCCAGACCTACGCGGTGCTAAGCCACGTGGGCCCGGTCAGCCAGCTGGGGCAGACCCTCAACTGGTTTATCCTGCACTGGCTGCCGAGCTCCGGCTATCGCGGGCTGGACGGTTTCGAGCTGGAGCGTTACGCCCCCGATTTTGACGGCAACCAGCCGGATGCCCGCATGGAGTACTGGCTGCCCGTCGCCCCTCTCTGAGAGGGCTATTCCCTTGCCCGGAGGATGCCGGGCACTGCTATCTCTCTTTCCCTTATTTGCTGCGCCAGGCTTTGCTATCCATTCGACATCGCCTGCGTTGCTGCCGTCAGTTGAGGTTGCCGGATGGGGCCAAACTGGCCGCATTTTCTCTCTCTTTCGCGCCAACATGCCCCAAATTGTTAATTCAAGGGCAAAATGACCCAATAAAATGCAAATGAGATTTGTTACTATTCACTCATTGCATTCGAGGATCAGATGTACGCCACTCACCCCCCTTTGACCCTGGTCGCCGCGACTATCTCCGCCCTGTTGGCTGGCCCTGTGCAGGCAGCTGCTGCCGAGCGCCCGACACAGACCCGGGCAGACGAGACCCTGACCGTGCTCGGTGAGACCTATCGCAACACCGCGACCAAGACCCGGCTCGACCCCCTGGAGACGCCCCAGGCCATTTCGGTGGTGGAGGGTGACGCCCTGGAACAGCGCGGCGTCAGCTCGGTGAGCGAGGCGCTGCGCTACGTGCCCGGCGTCAACACCGAGCTGCGGGGCGGGGCGGTCAACCGGCTGGATCTGTTCAACATCCGCGGCTTTGACAACTACCAGAACTTCTACGACGGCCTGCTGTTGCAGTACAACGACTGGAACCTGCAGCCCCAGATCGATCCGGTGGCCATCGAGCAGCTGGAGGTGTTCAAGGGGCCCACCTCCGTGCTCTACGGCAGCATGCCCCCCGGCGGCATGGTCAACCTTATCGCCAAGCGCCCCCAGCGGGAAGCCAGGCACAGCGTCAGCGTGGCGAGCGGGACGGGCACCCTCAAAGAACTGACCCTCGACAGCACCGGCGCCCTCAACGATCAGTTTGCCTATCGGTTGGTGGGGCTGGCCCGACAGAAAGAGGGCCAGGCGGTGACCTCAGAGGAGGAGCGCTACGTACTGGCGCCCTCTCTCGACTGGCAGTTGAGTGACCGCACCCTGCTAAACCTCAACCTCTATTACCAGAAAGACCCGCAAGCCGGCATCTACACCACGGTGCCGGCCAGCGGCTCGGTCAAATCCAACCCGCTGGGCCAGCTGGGCAGCGATACCTTCCTTGGCGATGAAAACTGGAACCACTACAGCCGGGAGGTGACCCTGCTCGGCTACAAGCTGAGCCACGACTTCAACGCCAACTGGCAGCTGCTGCAAAACGCCCGCTACATGGATGCCTCGGCCAACCAGCAGAACACCTACAACGCGGCGCTGGCGGCCGATAACCGCACCCTGGCCCGCAACGCCTACCTGACCGATGAAGAGTCTCGCGGCTTTGTCATCGACAACCAGCTGGCGGGCAAGGTGCAGACCGGCAAGGCCCAGCACAACCTGCTGCTCGGGGTCGATTACCAGTATCTGGATGCGCGTATTCTCTACCGGGATACCCTCGACTATGCCGCCCCGACCATCGACATCTTCAACCCGAACCACCAGCAGATAGTGCCGGCAGATCTGGCCTTCAACTATCAGGACAACCGAACCATCCGTCAGTACCAGAGCGGCCTCTACCTGCAGGATCAGGTGCGCCTCGATCGGTTGGTGGCCATCGGCGGCGCCCGCTACGACCGCTACCGGATGGACACCGACAGCCGGACCCTCTATCAGGGGGCGGCGAGCAACACCCTGGCCCAGATTGATCAGGACAACCTCTCGCTGCGCCTTGGCGCCCTCTACGAGCTGGATCACGGTCTCTCGCCCTATGTGAGCTATGCCGAGAGTTTCGAGCCGGTGGCGGGAGCGGACAAGCAAGGCCAGGCGTTCAAACCGGCTACCGGCCGGCAGTGGGAGGGGGGGCTCAAGTTCCTCTCCGAGGACATGAGCAAGACCGCCACTCTGTCGGCGTTCCACATCACCAAGCAAAATGCCCTGGTGACGGATCCGGACAACGTCTACGGGCCCAAGCTGCAGACCGGCGAGATGGTCTCCAAGGGGGTCGAGCTGGAGGGGCGACTCGATCTCACTAGCCGCTGGGATCTGGCGCTGAGCTATACCCGTCAGGAGATGGAGATCACTCGCGACACCACCAGCCTGCAGGGCAAGACCCCGGTCTGGGTGCCCAAGCAAATGGCATCGCTGTGGAGCAACTACCTGCCGGCCGGCCCGCTGGCAGGGGCGCGCCTGGGGGCTGGCCTGCGCTACGTGGGGGAGGCCCAGCTTGATGCCGCCAACACCGACACCGTGCCGGATTACCTGCTGATGGACATGGCTGCCTCCTACGATCTGGCCCAGCTCAGCCAGCGTCTGCAAGGGGTGGAGGCCTCTTTGAGTGCCAGCAACCTGTTCAACAAGACCTACTACTCCTGCTACGACCAGAACAACTGCTGGTTCGGGGCAGAGCGCAGCGTGGAGGCGCGACTCAAATACGTATTCTGACCCTGCGTCCCGGGCCGCGCCCGGGACTCTCTCACCCCATGAGCGGCGCCGGCCGTCGTGCCCGCAGTCCGGGCGCGCGGCGCGAGCCGGATCTGCAGGCGCTGGCGGATCACGGCGCCCTGTTCGCGGCCGCCGCCGGGCTTATCCCGTCCCTCAAGGGGCGGCTGGTGGCCGCCGGCGAGGCCGCGGCGCTGTTGACGGTGACCAAACAGGCCACGCCGGCCGAGGTGGCGGCAGCGCTGCATGAGTATTGGCGGCTGGCCCATCCGGAGGCGGGCCCCGCCTACTGGCTCACCCGCAGCTGGGGCATGCTCTGCTGGCAATCCATCTATCTTGCCATGGTGGCCGTCTATCGGCTGCGGGCCGTGCCGGCGCTGGAGAGGTTGGGCCAGGGCTATCAGGATGGGCTGGTATCGGGCTTTACCCTGCCGGCTGAGCCCATGATCAAGGGAGAGCTGGAGGTGTTGATCAAGGCGGCGGGCGAGCGGCTGCAGGCCCATTGGCAGGCACTGTTCGCAGCGCTGGGGCAGGCGCAGCGGCTGCGGCCCGGCTTCGTGCGCCCGCTCTTGGCGGACGATCTGCTGGCAGCACTGGTGCGGGTGCCCGCGTTCTTTGACGAGATAAGCCCCGCCGAGGTGGCGGCCCATGCGCCGCACTGGCTTGCCGCCTGCGGTCTGCCGGCCGAGCATCTGGCGGGCTGGCAGCCGGCGCCCTGGCCGCCAGCGGCCGGCTTGGTCGGTTATGTGCGCCAGCGCTGCTGCCTGCACTACAAGCGCCGCGATGGTGAGCTCTGCGCCAACTGCCCGCGGCGGCAGGGGGCGACGAGCTGTGAAGAGGGTGCTTGAATAGCGAAGCCCTGCGTGATGACAAGCCGCCCCAAGGCGGCTTTTTACTGCGCCTTGCCGTATGGATTACTGCGCTCTTACGTCGCCCATTCTTGATACGAATCCGCTCAAACAGGCTCTGCTGTCTGCAGCTACAGCTGATCCTGGTCGGCGCAGCGGTCTTCTCTTGCAAGTCACTGTGCTTTTACGTCGCCCATCTTGCTGCGAATGCGCTCGAACAGGCTCTGCAGACAGGCTTGATCCCGGTCGGCGGCACGCACGGCGCCATACATGTGGCGGCGCACCCCCTCGGCGAGCGGGCGCGCCTCGAGCAGCCCCTGACGGACAAACTCCTCGCAAGCCCAGCGCGGCAGGGCGGCGACGCCAAGGCCAGCGGCGGCCATCTGCAGCATCACTGAGGTGTTGTCCACCGGCTTGCAACGGGCGGGCTCGATGCCGGCTGGCTGCAGGAAGCGGCTGAACACATCCATCCGCGCCCGCTCCACCGGGTAGACCAGCAGCACCTCGGGACGCAGATCCTCAGGCTTGATGGTCTGCTGCCCACAGAGGGGGTGATCCGGCGCCATCACCAGCACCAGCTCGAAGGCGAACAGCGGCTCGAAGTGGAGATCGCCGCGCGCCTGCACGTCCGAGGTGAGCAGCAAGTCGAGCTGGCCGCCGAGCAGGGCGCTGATGGCATCAAAGCCCGGCACCGATTCCACCTCCAGATCCACCCCCGGCCACTGGCGGCGAAAATCGGGCAACAGCGGCAGCAGCCACTGGATGCAGCTGTGACAATCGAGTGCCAGGTGAAGGCGACCGGCGTCGCCGCTGTGCAGGGCCTGCAGCTGTTTCTCGGTCTGTGCCAGCGCCGGCAGCACCTGGCGGGCCAGCCCCAGCAGCTGGTTGCCGGCCGCGGTCAGCACCAGGGGGCGGCTCTTGCGCAGATAGAGCTCCAGATTGAGGCGAGTCTCCAGCTCCTTGAGCTGGTGGGAGAGGGCGGACTGGGTGAGGTTGAGGGTCAGCGCCGCACCGGCCAGCGAGCCCTGCTCGGCCAGCGCGCTCACCGTTTTCAGGTGCTTGATGTCGATCCCCGGGTTGCTTGACACCGCCATGGTATCCCTCCTTGTTGTGCCTGGGCGACGGCTTGTTGCCCGCCTTGAGAATTTCTTGAGAGCCAGTTGAAAAGGATTCAATAGCCAATGCCACCTTATCTTGTCATTTTGGATGTGTAAACATCTGGATGGCTAAATCATCCAGTTCACCATCAGATGAACGAGCATAAGGAATGGAACCTATGACCTGCGCACACACCCTGGGCTTTCCCCGTATCGGCGCCAAGCGCGAGCTGAAATTTGCCCTCGAATCCTACTGGCGCGGCGAGACCAGCCAGGCCGAACTCATCGCCATCGGCAAGAGCCTGCGTGAGCGTCACTGGCAGGCCCAGCAACAGGCCGGTGTGACCCTGCTGCCGGTGGGAGACTTCGCCTGGTACGATCAGGTGCTCGGCACCAGCCTGCTGGTGGATGCCATCCCCGCCCGCCACCGTCATGGCGACACCGATCTCGATACCCTGTTCCGGGTCGCCCGTGGCCGTGCGCCGACCGGCCCGGCCGCCGCCGCCGCCGAGATGACCAAGTGGTTCAACACCAACTACCACTACCTGGTGCCCGAGTTCAGCCGCGACCAGCGCTTCAAACTGGGCTGGAGCCAGCTGTTTGACGAAGTGGAAGAGGCCAAGGCGTTGGGGCTGCCGGTCAAGGCGGTGCTGCTGGGCCCTGTCTCCTACCTGTGGCTTGGCAAGGAGAAAGAGAGCGGCTTCTCCCGACTCGAACTGCTCGATCGCCTGCTTATCGTCTATCAGGAGATCCTGGCGAAACTGGCCGCCCAGGGGGTGGAGTGGGTGCAGATCGACGAGCCGGCGCTGACGCTGGACCTGCCGGACGAGTGGCGCCTCGCCTATCTCACCGCTTACGAGCGTCTGGCCGGCCCCTGCAAGCTGCTGCTGACTACCTATTTTGGCTCTGTTGCCCATCAGCGCGACATCATTACCAGCCTGAAGGTGGATGGCCTGCACCTGGATCTGGTGGCGGCCCCTGAGCAGCTGGAGACGCTGGTCCCGCACCTGCCGGCCCAGTGGGTCATCTCGGCCGGGGTCATCAACGGTCGCAACGTCTGGCGTGCCAACCTGGCCAAGCTGGTACCGACTCTAAAATCGCTGAAGGATAAGCTTGGCGAGCGGCTCTGGGTTGGTTCCTCCTGCTCCTTGCTGCACAGCCCGGTGGACTTGACCCTCGAATTGGAACTGGATGCCCAGACCCGCAGCTGGTTCGCCTTCGCCCTGCAAAAATGCTACGAGCTGGGGCTGCTGGCTGACCATCTCAATGGCGGGGAGCTGGACAAGATCACTGCCTACAGCCAGCCCATCGTGGATCGGGAGTCCGACAGCCGGGTGCACAAGAAGGCGGTGCAGTCACGGCTCGCCAGCCTCACCAACAGCGATTTCGATCGCCACAGCGCCTACCCGGTGCGGGCTGACGCGCAGCGCTCGGATCTCAAGCTGCCGCTGTTGCCGACCACCACCATCGGCTCCTTCCCGCAGACCTCGGAAATTCGGGTGCTGCGCCAGGATTGGCGCGCCGGTCGCATCGACGACCAGGCCTACGAGGCGGGCATTCAGGCCCAGATCAAGGATGCCATCCTGCGCCAGGAGGCCATCGGGCTGGACGTGCTGGTGCACGGCGAAGCCGAGCGCAACGACATGGTGGAGTATTTCGGTGAGCTGCTGGACGGCTTTGCCATCACCCGCTTCGGCTGGGTACAGAGCTATGGCTCGCGCTGCGTCAAGCCGCCGGTGATCACCCGGGATATCGACCGACCCACACCCATGACCCTGGCGTGGACCCAGTTTGCCCAGAGCCTGACCGACAAGCCGGTCAAGGGCATGCTGACCGGCCCGGTGACCATCCTCTGCTGGTCCTTCCCGCGCGAAGACGTGAGCCGCGAACAGTCCGCCCTGCAGATTGGCCTGGCCATTCGCGACGAGGTGGCAGATCTCGAAGCCGCCGGCATCAAGATCATCCAGATCGACGAGCCGGCGATCCGTGAAGGTCTGCCGCTACGCAAGCAGGATCACCAGGCTTATCTGGACTGGGCGGTGCGCGCCTTCCGTCTGAGCGCAAGCCCGGTGGCGGACAGCACCCAGATCCACACCCATATGTGTTACAGCGACTTCAACCTCATCATCGAGGCGGTGGCGGCGCTGGATGCGGACGTGATCACCATCGAGACCAGCCGCAGCCAGATGCAGCTGCTCGAAGCGTTCGAGCGCTTCAACTACCCCAACGAAATCGGCCCGGGCGTCTACGACATCCACTCGCCGAACGTGCCGAGCCAGAGCTGGATTGAAGGCCTGCTGCGCAAGGCGGCCAAGCAGATCCCGGCCGAGCGGCTGTGGGTCAACCCGGATTGCGGCCTCAAGACCCGCGGCTGGGAAGAGACCGAGGCCGCCCTCAAGGTGATGGTCGATGCCACCAAGGCGCTGCGCGCCGAACTGGCCTGAAGAGCATCAGCAAACAACAAGAGAGTACGGGCATAACGAACGAGGGAAGGCGCAAGCCTTCCCTCTTTTTTTGTTGGTTGACGCCCCTCAGAGGGTGACGACAAAGGCGCTGCTGGCAAGCCCTGGGCTTGGGACGGGCGAGGGGGCGCTCGGCAGCTGCTGCGGCATGGGTTCCCTTGCCAGTGCCTCGGCCAGCCAATGGTGATCGAGGGGGATGGCATTGCGATCACCGATCACCAGATTGAGGTGCTGGGCGCCGAGGCAGCCGTAACGGGCGGGATCGGTCTGGGTAAAGAGGCCGAGGCAGGGCACGCCGCTGGCGGCAGCCAGGTGCAGCGGGCCGGTGTCGCCGCTGACGAAGAGGGAGAGGCCGCCGGCAAAGCGGGCCAGCTCGCTCAGGCTGGCGAGGGAGACCTGCACGTCCCCGAGCCGGGGCTGGGGATCGGCAGGATCCTCGAGCTGGATCAGCAGGGCGCTGGGGTAGTGGCGGCGCAGATCCGCGAGCAGTCGTTGCCACTGGGGCAGAGAGAGCCCCTTGCCCTTGCGGGCCCCGGTGAAAAAGCCGATGAGTGGCCGCGCCGGGTAGTCATGCCTGAGTGCCACCAGCCGTGGGCTGGCGCTGTGCAGCAAGCTGCCGAGCTCAATCTGATCGGCGAGATGGCCGTGCATGCCGAGCAGTTGCAGCGGCTGGTGGGCGTAATGGCAGTGCTGGTTGGGGGTGAGGGGCTGGGGGAACAGGGCGTCGCCCTTGGCATCATCAAAGCCCAGCTTCTCGCGCGCCTTCACCCAGCCGGCGATCAGGTGATCGGTGCTGGAGGCAAAGGGCACGTAGACCCGATCGTAGTGCTGACGGCGCAACCGCCACAGCACCGACAGGGAGGCCAGCAGCCGCTTGCCCTGCAGCTTGACCGGATGAATGCGCTGCAGCTGCAGATCGGCCAGAAAGGGGAGCAGCTGGCCGCCGCTGCACACCAGCTCTATCTCGGCGTGGGGGTGGGCGCTGCGCACCTTCTGCAAAAAGGGCAGCAAAAACAGGTTGTTGCCGATACGGCAGGTACTGCGAATGACCAGGATCCGCCGGGGAGGCTGGCTGCTTGCCGGCAGTCGGCCTTGACGCGCGAGCCAGGCGAGGGCGGCCCGCTCCAGCCCGGCGGTCCAGCAGCGGCGCTGGCCGTCGAAGCGGCGAAGGGCATCTCTGATGGTGCTCATAAGTAGTGGCTCCGTGCATGAAGATGAGCTCAAGATGACACTGCGATTCTTAAGGGCGTGTTAAGAGAAGAGGGAAAGGGGGCCGTCAGCAGCTTTTTTGTAAGAATTTGTTGCTGTATCACAGTTTGGTGACGAGCGCGGGGAGCAGAGGGATGGCTGTGTGACTCCCATGAGGCCGCGCGTCACCAAATAAGAGGGGCCTGGCAGCATCTGGCGGTGGTATTGGGCGAGGGGATACCGTTAAAATTGCGCATTTGAAATAAATGTTATCCGCGCAGGAGCCCCATGCAGTTCAGGGATTTTTTTCCGGTATCCACCAATACCAGTATCAAAGAGAGTTGTTACGGCGCCCTGGGTGCCTTCGTCGGGCTACTGGGTACCGCCCTCTTGTGTCGGTGGGGGCTGGGGCTTGAGGTCCATTGGCTGATCGCCCCCATGGGGGCCTCCGCCGTGCTGCTGTTTGCCGCGCCTGCCAGCCCGCTGGCCCAGCCCTGGTCCATCGTGGTGGGCAACGGGGTCTCGGCGCTGATGGGGGTACTGAGTGCCAGCCTGGCGGCGGATCCGGCGCTGGCTGCGGCCCTTGCCGTGATGCTGGCCATCGCCGCCATGTTTCTCACCCGCAGCCTGCATCCGCCCGGCGGCGCCGTGGCCTTGACCGCGGTCATCGGTGGCGAGGGGATCCGCCAGCTCGGGGTCGGCTATGTGCTGCTGCCGGTGCTGCTCAATTCGCTCTTGTTGCTGCTACTGGCGCTCTGCTACAACCGGCTGCTGGGGCGCCGTTACCCCAACAGCGGTCAGGCCCAGCCCAACCGCCACCAGACCGCCGATCCCCAGCCGAGCGAGCGGGTGGCGACCCAGGCGGCGGACATCGACTTTGCGCTGGAAAAGCACGGCGAGCTGCTCGACATCAGCCGCCAGGATCTGCAGGCGCTACTGCAGGAGGCCCAGCTGCACGCCCTGCGGGCCAGGGTGGGCACGGTGCGGGTGCAGGAGGTGATGTCGCGGGATCTGATCCTGATAGCGGCGCAGCAGCCGGCCATGGCGGCCTGGCAACTGCTCTCCCACCATCAGGTCAAGGCGCTGCCGGTGGTGGACGAGGCCGGCCGGCTGACCGGCATCATCACCCTGCACGACCTGATGATCGACCGGGCGCTGCAACAGCCGCGAGGCGCCGCGGACCTGGCCGAGCTGCGGGTTGCGGATCTGATGACCCGCAACGTGTCGACCGCCCGCCGCTATCAGCCGCTCTACGATCTGGTGGGCGCCTTCTCCGATGGCGGCCTGCACCATATGCCGGTGGTGGATGGCGAGCAGCTGGTGGGGATCCTGACCCAGTCGGACATGGTGGCTGCGCTGTTCAACCTGGCGCTGCACCCGGCGCAGAGCGAAACCGGCGCGCCGGTCAGTCCATAACAAAGGCCCCTCGCGGGGCCTTTTTCTACCCAGTGCAATACTGCGCAGGGTCTCAAGCACTTGGCCACCACCATGCAGCGCTCCGCCCCGAGCCATGACCCGGACAACCCTGTCTGCCCACGGGATACGTGGCCGATGCAGCTGCATCGCCTGATTGACCTTGCCAAGAATAAGTACGGTAAAGATATACGGCTCGTAGATGTGGCTGTGGGCAGTGCCATTAAGCGAACCCGTCTTGATGGCTGGGTGCTACGCCGCAAGGTGGCCGACACACCAGCAGAGAGCACCGAGGAGGTGTTGAACGAAGTAGGGTTTGGCGAGCATAGCGAAGGGCTGCGCTCCTTGGAGCGCTGGCAATAACTGTACGAGCAACATGTTGCGATCATACAAAAGGAAATATCCAACAGTTTTTCGTTAATGGAAGTTAACTTCAATGCCTAATAACTCTGGGGGTGAAAAAGTGACCCACTAATAATGTTATGTGATCTTAACTTCAAAATAAACATATATACATGTATGGTGTTGACCTCTCTGATGCCCGTTGGCACCATGTACATTCTTAATATGAGCCCAAAAAGAGGGGAGCCTATGTCTCTAGATGTCGCTTATAGTCTAGATATCGATGATTATATTGATCCAGATAGAGCCTATGATCTTTTCTGGTCAGGTATAATTCTTGATAAACACAACTTCATATGCCCTGGCTCTAATTGTTACGCAAAGGTAACTTGTGCCAACTTAGATGTCGAACGCCAAAATATGAAGGTCACACCTCATTATCGAAAATTCGGAACTCATTCGGCCGAATGCGAAGTAGATAAAAACAAACCTTTGAAATTATTTTATGAGGATGGTTCTATTGCAACGGAAGAATCCACTCTGGGAATTTCTGTTTCTGAAAAGTTTATTCTAGAGCGACCTGATTCATATTATGATGGTGAAAAGACAGGAGGAGCAGCTACAAAAAGTAAGATAAAAAAAGTAAACAAAGGAAAAGGGAAACCTTCATTTGTTGGAGAGCGTGGACATATTGGCTCAATATATTCTGTTCGAACTATGGTTAGTCGATATATAAAATATAAAAAAGATAAGACTCTGAGATTTAGAAGAATCAACATTAAAGGAAAAGATGTTCTGTATCAAGAGTTGTTTAAGTGTGTATGGGAACAAGATTTAGGTTCTCTACCTCAACACCCTGTTGTTTACTATGGGTGGGCTTATGTCGACAGATTGAAGTCAGACGATGGTTATCGAATAAAGTTCAAGAAAAATCTCATGTACGGTGAGAAGGAATTAATGGCCACAATATTAATATCAGATAGGTTAATTGATGGTTATAAAATAAAAAGACTGGTTTCTACCAGACTGGAAAAAATAAGTGTATTAGATCGCCCTTCTGCATATGTATTTGTATATTCAAACCCCAAGATAAACAAATCAAAAATAGGTGTTGAATATGCTAATTTTAAAATCGACAATCTTGATTTCATTGATATAAACTACGAATGTCCATTCCCAAAAGAATATGACAAGTAGAAAGTTACCTTACAGGATTGTATATTACATAATTTATATGTCGACATGGCCTTGTGCAAAAATTCTAGAGCTATCCAGACAGACGGTGATCCGATCTCCCAGATCAATCACTGAGTACGCCATATGGGTAAGTTCAAACACAATATATGCAACTGGAAGCAGTACAACCACGCCTTGGTGCAACGTGGCTCGTTGATTGTCTGAATGGACCAACAATCAAACGCTGGCATTGCCAGACCCACCTCGGTTGCTGGGGACGCGACTTCCACTACAGCGATAACGCCATAGACCCCCCTGATACTAAAGTTTTGTTCAAGTTGCCCCAGTATGCACTGGAGGGCTTCGTCAGCTCGTTGTTTACGCTGATGAATGTGCCATTGCAGTCGCCTGACTACAGCTGTATCAGCAGGCGGGCTAAACAGCCCACATCTAGTACTGTCTGCCAAGTCAAGGGCCAGTAGCCCATCTGGTGATTAATGCCGCCTCGCTCAATGTCATTGAGCTCGAAGCTGAACCTGAGAAATTACAACGCGCAAGTGGGTGAGGCACTGACTGGGTCAGGATGATAGGGCTGGGTATGCCTATTCGGCAGGGGTCAATTAAACGGGACTATCGATTAGGAAAAGACTATCTCGCTTCGTCTTGTTGCTGACATTGGCAGAGGCGGCAGGTACGGCGTTGCCCATCAGGTCATAGGGATCCACACCTGCATGTCTCAGCATTTCGGAGAAATCGGCCAGCTTACGCTGATGTTCTGCTTGCTCACTTTATAGAAAAAGCCCCGCGAGGGGCCTTTTTGTTGTCAGCGGCTTGGCTCAGGGGGCCGGGTAGATGGTGTTGCCCTGAAACACGGTCTGCTCGACCCGGGTGTCGGCAATCTGCTCCGGCGTGCCGGCTTCGACCAAGGCGAACAGATCCCGGTCGAGCACGATGAAGTCGGCGGATTTGCCTGCCTCGATGGAGCCGGTGATCTCCCCCTGGCGCACCGCCTTGGCACCGTTGATGGTGTAGGCGGCCAGCATCTCGGAGAGCGAGATGCGCTGGCTGGCGCGAAATGCGTCGTCGCTGCCGGCCGCCCGTACGATGCCGGCGGCCATGTTCTCAAACGGACGGGGATCCCGGCTGTCGACTGGCGCGTCGCTGCCCGCCACCAAGATGGCACCCGCCTTGCGGCTGCTCTCGACCGGATAGAGGGCCTGCTGCAGATAACCCAGCGGATCGTAGAGCGCCTCGCTCAGGGACTGGCCGGCCCTGGTTGGCTGGATGAAGGGGGTGACCAGCATGTCATAGGCGAGCTGGGGCGTGGTCCAGGCGTAGGTGAAGGTGAGGTAGAGGCCGAGCTCGCCGAGGCGGCGCTGATCGTCCGGGTGCACCACCTGCAGGTGGGCCAGGGTGTGGGGGATGCCCCGATCGCCGTTGCTGGCGCGGGCGGCAGCCAGCGCATCGAGCCCGACCCGGGTGCTGCGATCACCGATGCTGTGCATGTGGATGCCAAAACCCGCCCCGTCCAGCGCGGTGACGTAGCGCTTCAGATCCGCCTCCCGGTAGTTGACGATGCCGTTGCTGCCGGCGTCTTCGCTGTCGGCGGTGATGGTGACCCGGCCGCTGTCCGGATCCAGCGCCAGATGGGGGTTCTGGTAGTTCTCCAGCATGCCGGCGTTGGGCAGGAAAGGCGGCGCGGTGAAGGGATCCCCTTCCAGCACCCCGTCGAGGAAGATCTTGACCGCATCGGCCTTGATCAGCGGGTTGCCGGCAAAGGCGCTTCTGACCTGAGTGGCCTTGACCAGGTGGCCCTCGATGTCCAGTTTGCCGCTGTAGTCATCTTCGTGAAAGCAGGTGGCGGCGGTGATGCGCATCTGCAGCAGCCCCCGTGCCTGCATGCTGAGCAGGCGCTGGCGGATGAAGTCGGTGGCGCAGGCGTCCTGCACGCCGGTGATGCCGCGCGAGGCCATCAGGGTGGCAATGGCTGGCAAGATCTGCTCGTACTGGGCGGCGGCCCGTTCGTCGCTGGCGCTCAGCACCCCGCTGTCCGGCACCGGAATGGCGCTGCGGGCCCCCTCCCGGATGACGCCGCTGGTCAAGTCCACATAGGGGATGAACCGCTCGAACACCCCGCCTGGTGCCAATTTACCGGGGTTGAAGCCCACCTGATTGCCATCCTGATCTTCGGCGCTGGCCAGTGCCTGCGAGTTGTAGGCACTGGCGTGACCGTCCGCCCCGAGCAGCACCACCGGATTGTCCGGCGCAACGGCATCCAGAGCGGCCAGCAGGGTGGCATGGCTCGCGGTCGGGGTATTGCCATCATAAGGGGACCACTGATTGACCACCAGCCACTCGCCCGGCTGCCCGGCGTAGCGGGGCAGGCACGCCTTGACCTTGGCAGCCAGCTGATCGAGATCGACGGCCTGGCCATCCAGATCGCACATGGGCAGGGCCACGGTGCCGAGCAGGTGGATGTGGTTGTCGTGCAGCCCCGGCAGCACCATGCGCCCCTGCAGATCCACCTGGCGGGTCGCGCTGGTGATAAAGGATTCGGCCCCCTGGCGCGAGCCGACGTAGCGGAACTTGCCATCCTCGACCACCATGGCCTCGGCCAGGCTGCGCTGGCCATCCTGGGTGTAAATCTTGCCGTTGAAGTAGAAGGTGCTGGTCGGTTCCTGCGAGCGGTTGTCCTGCTGGCAGCCGCCGAGCAGGACTGTCATCAGCAGGGCGACAAGCCCCCGGCGGTGGTTGTGTTGTTTGCCATCCATTGCGTGCTCTCCTTGTATGATTGCAGTGATTACTGCAAATATGAGCACAGTTGTTTATTGCAGCTGCGCCGGAAAATGCCAGTGATTGCTGCATTTTTTTTGACTTGTGTTGAGTCTGTCTCATCATGTAGTGATGAGACTCGGTGACCATGGAGGGAGAGACGCAATGGCGGAACACGCATTGCCAGAGGGGCTCTGCATGCGGCGTCAGCCGCGGCAGCAGCGCAGTCAGGAGGTAGCGACCCGCATCGAGCAGGCCACCCTGGCGCTGCTGCAGGAGCAGGGGTTTGCGGCGCTCAACACCAATGCCATCGCCGCCCGCGCCGGGGTGGGCATCAAGTCGCTCTATCACCTCTATCCCAACAAGGAGGCGATTATCTGCCGGCTGGCGATGGACTGGCTGGCGGCGGTGTGCGAGGCGCAGGCGGCGATCCGTCAGCAGGCCGACGACTGGCCGCAGACCCTGGCCATGCTGGATCAGGCGCTGGATGCGCTGGATGAGCGCTTCGTCGGCTACGGGGCCCTGTGGCAGGCGATGGATCTCATCCCGGCCCTGCACGGGCTCGAGCAGGAGCATGAGCGCGGTCAGCTGGCATTCTGGCACGAGCGGCTGCGCCATTTTGGTTGCCGCTGGCCCGACCCCGAGCTCACCACCCTGATCCGCTACTTCTACCGGACGGCGGATGTTGTCAAGCAGTGCGCCAAGGAGCAGGGACGGCAGGGGGATCCCATCTGGCTGCTGCATCGCCACTGGCTGCAGCAACTGGTGGCGAGCGCCATCGCCGAGCCGGATCCCGCCAGAGTGTGGCAGGCTCAGCCCGCCCTGATGCCGGGCGGGGCGGCGGCAGAATGAATCGAACATCCGTCAAAGAAAAAGGGAGTGCCAGGCACTCCCTTTTTGGGATGAAACGGGAAGAGACGGAGGAGAAGGCTCAGCCGTAGCGGGCCAGGGTGAGCCCTTCGTCGCTGATAGCGGTGTCGCTGCCGCTGATGAGATCGCACAGCAGCTGACCCGAGCCCGCCGCCATGGTCCAGCCCAGGGTGCCGTGGCCGGTGTTGAGCCAGAGCCCGGGGATGGGGCTTGGGCCCACCAGCGGGGTGCCGTCCGGCGTCATGGGGCGCAGCCCGGTCCAGAAGTCGGCGCGGCTGATGTCGCCCCCCTCGGGGAAGAGATCGCCGACCACCATGGCCAGGGTGTCGTGCCGTTTCGGGTTGAGGGCCAGGTTGTAGCCCGACAGCTCCGCCATGCCGCCCACCCGGATCCGCTCATCGAAGCGGGTGATGGCCACCTTGTAGGTTTCGTCCAGCACGGTACTGCGCGGCGAGGCCTCGGCGTTGATCATCGGCAGGGTGAGGGAGTAGCCCTTGACCGGGTAGACGGGCAGATCGAGCCCGAGTGGGCGCAGGAACCCGGTGGCATAGCTGCCGAGGGCACAGACGATGGCGTCGGCCTTGAAGCGCTGCTCGCCGGCCCGCACCGCCACGGCGCGTCCCTGCGCCAGCTCGATCTCGTCGATGGCGCAGTTGAACACGAATTTGACCCCCAGTCGCTGCGCTTCTGCTGCCATGGCCTTGGTGAAGCGGAAGCAGTCGCCGGTCTCATCGCCCGGCAGGCGCAGGCCGCCCACTATCTTGCCGCGTACCCGGGCCAGCGCCGGCTCTGCCCCTTCACAGCCAGCGGCATCGAGGGACTGGTAGGGCACGCCGTACTCCTCCAGCACCTCGATGTCGCGCTTGCTGGCATCGAGCTGGGCCTGACTGCGAAACAGCTGCAGAGTGCCGAGCTGGCGCCCTTCATAATCGATGCTCAGCTCATCGCGCAGCAGCTTCATGCAGTCGCGGCTGTATTCGGCCAGCCGCACCATGCGCCCCTTGTTGACTGCATAGGCCGCCGGGGTGCAGTTGGCAAACATCTTCAGCATCCAGCGCAGCTGGAAGGGATCCGAGGTCGGTCGCACCGTGAAGGGGGCATGCTTTTGCAGCAGCCACTTGGCGGCCTTGAGGGGGATGCCGGGGGCCGCCCAGGGGGCCGCGTAACCGGGGGAGATCTGCCCGGCATTGGCGTGGCTGGTTTCAAGGGCCACCCCGTCACGCCGCTCCAGCAGCGTCACCTTGTGACCTGCCTTGGCCAGATACCAGGCGCTGGTCACGCCGACCACGCCACCACCGAGTACCACTATGTCCATCTTGTCTCTCCTTGACTGGGGCCCTCACCTTAATCAGCCGCCACAGGATATTCAACTGGTGTAGATATAATTGGGATATATATCTATTTACATTTATTTAACTGGTTTTCAATATTGAAAAGTGTGGACTTGCTGGCATTAGATGTGGCAGTCAGAGCTGCTCCAGCTGGATCAGGTACTGCTCCGCCGTCCCTAGGATGGCGTGCTGCTGTTCGGCGGCTTGGCCATCCCAGTTGGCATAGGGAAGGGCGAGGATTGCTGCCAAGTTTGTCCCGATTGCGCCACAAAAAGTGCCAGTAGAGGCTGTTGAACGGGCAACTCCCGTCGCCGTGGCGGGCTTTGATCTGATAGTGGCACCCCTTGCAGTAGTGGCCCATCCGCTCGAGATAGGCGCCGCTGCTGGCGTAGGGCTTGCTGCCCATCAGGCCGCCATCGGCAAACTGGCTCATGCCGCGGGTGTTGGGCAGCTCCACCCACTCGATGGCATCCACATAGATGCCGAGATACCAGGCATCCACCTCGTCAGGATCGATTCCCGCCAGCAGGGCAAAGTTGCCGGTCACCATCAGCCGCTGGATATGGTGGGCGTAAGCGTGCTCCAGAGACTGGCCAATGGCGTGACGCACGCAGGCCATCTTGGTTTCGCCGCTCCAGAAAAAACCGGGCAGCGGCCGGTTGGCCCCCAGAAAATTGGCCTGCTGGTAGGCGGGCATCTTTTCCCAGTAGAGGGTGCGCACGAATTCGCGCCAGCCGAGGATCTGGCGGATAAAGCCCTCCACTTGCGCCAGGGTGATGGTGGCCTGATTGGCCTGCCAGTGGGCTTCGGCGGCGCGGATCACCTCGAGCGGGTGGAGCATCTTGCTGTTGAGGGAAAACGACAAACGGCTATGAAACAGGCTCCAGCCGCGCTCGCTCAGGGCATCCTGATAGCGGCCAAAGTGGGGCAGGCAGTGGGCCAGAAAATGGGCCAGTAGCTCGCGGCTCTGGCGCCGGCTGATGGGCCAGGGCAGGCTGCTGTCATCTGCCTCGCCGATGGTGCTGACCCCGTGGCGGGTCAGCATGGCATCGATGTCGCTCACCTCGTTGGCAAAGGTAAGGGGCGCCGGGATGGGCTGATTAGCCGGCAGTTTGGCGCGATTCTCATCATCAAAATTCCAGCGCCCGCCAAGGGGCTGGCCGTGCTCATCGAGCAGTACCCTGTATTGCTTTCGCAGGGCGCGGTAGAAGAACTCCATCCGGCTGTGGGGGTAGCGCTGCCAGCCATCGCGGGGGGTGAGAAAATGCTCGCTATCCACCTCGGTGGCAGGGATGGCGAGGCCCGCCGCCCAGCTTTTCAGCTGGCTGGCGAGGCGCCACTCGTCCGGGCTCTGTCAGGCAACGCTGTCGGCCTGATGTGCTTCGAGCTGGGCTGCCAGCAAGCTGGGCAAGTCGGGCCAGCGGGCGCTCTCATCAAGGGTCAGATAACAGACGCGGTGGCCCGCCTTGCCAAGGGCCGCTGCGAAGGCACGCATGGCGGCAAAGAAGGCCAGCACCTTCTGGCGGTGGTGGCGGCAGTAGTCGGTCTCCTGGCGCAGCTCCGCCATCAGATAGCAGACCGCAGGATCCGGGGTGCGAAACCAGCTGTGACCGGCGTTCAGCTGATCGCCGAGCACAAGGCGCAGCTTCATCAGACTGGCTCCCCGTTATGTTGACGGCTGCTATGACGAGCGTGGCGACAGCGCTCGCTGCAGTAGCGAACCGCCTCCCAGCTTTTCGCCCACTTGCGCCGCCAGCTGAAGGGACGCTGGCAGACGGGGCAGATCTTCTCGGGCAGATGGGCTTTGCGATGCATGGGACTTCCGGCTGTGGGCAACGAGGTGCGTGAATGGTGTCAAGTCAACGGGATAACAGCTTAACGAAGCGGGGCGCTGGGGGGATCACAGTTACCCGCATCGGGCCAAGTGAATGGGTGCTTTGTGAGCAGGCGCACAGCCCGGCGGTGCGCCTCTTGTCTGCCAATTAACCTGCCGTTAACGTGGCGAGGCTGCCTGGTGGCAGCACCCATCAATGGATCTTATTGGCCACCGACTGTTTACAACCGACATGGAGGGGAGTGATGCCAATCGTGACAGCTACGCCCCGGGCAGCCTGCCTGCTCGCCCACTGGTACACCCGGGATCCCATTCTGACCCTCGACTTTCCTCACCGCTGATTGGCGGCACCCGCCGTTTGAATTTGTCAGCCGGACGACCCTGATCGCCCCGGCCTCTTTGCCAATTCCAATTTCAAACACACTGGCCTTGCGCCGGTGAGGAGTCTTTTATGCGTCGTATACCCGAGCCGTTTCGTATCAAGATGGTCGAGCCCATCAAACAGACTACTGGCGCCGAGCGCCGCGCCGCCCTCGAGGCCGCTGGCTGGAACCCCTTCCTGCTGCTGGCCGAGGACGTCTATATCGATCTGCTGACCGATAGCGGCACCGGTGCCATGTCCGACCGTCAGTGGGCCGGCATCATGATGGGGGACGAAGCCTATGCGGGCAGCCGCAACTTCGTCGAGCTGGAGCGCGCGGTGCGCGAGATCTTTGGCTACCAGCATGTGATGCCCACCCACCAGGGGCGCGGGGCGGAGCAGATCCTCTTCCCCGAGCTGGTCAAGCGCTGCCAGGGCAAGGCGCCGGTGTTTATCTCCAACTACCACTTCGACACCACCAAGGCTCACGTGGAGTTGGCCGGCGCGCGGGCCATCAACCTGCTCACCCCGAAAGCCCTCGACACCACGGCGCCTTACGCCTGGAAGGGGGATTTTGATCTCCCTCGCCTGAGTGACACCATCGAGACCCTGGGGGCCGACAACGTGGCTGGGGTCATCATCACGGTGACCTGCAACAGCGCCGGTGGTCAGCCGGTCTCCATGGCCAATATGGAGGCGGTCGCCGAGCTGGCTCGTCGTCACCATATTCCGGTGGTGATCGATGCCGCCCGCTTCGCCGAAAACGCCTGGTTTATCAAGGAGCGGGATCCGGCTTATGCCAAGCGCAGCATCAAGGAGATAGTGCGCCAGATGTTTGCGCTGGGGGACATCTTCACCATGTCGGCCAAGAAGGACGGGCTGGTCAATATCGGCGGGCTCTGTTGCTTTAAAGAGGATCTCGACCTGTTTCGCGCGGTGCAGGTGCGCTGCGTGGCGATGGAGGGGTTTGTCACCTATGGCGGCCTCGCCGGGCGGGATATGGCGGCGCTCGCCATCGGCCTGCGCGAGGGGATGGATGAGGAGTATCTCACCTATCGCATCAGTCAGGTGGCTTATCTCGGCGAGCGGCTGGCCGAGGCAGGCATCCCCATCCAGACCCCCACTGGCGGCCATGCGGTGTTTGTCGATGCCAAGAAACTGCTGCCCCATATTCCGGCCGAACAGTTCCCGGCCCATGCGCTCGCCTGCGAGCTCTATCTGGAAGGGGGCGTGCGCGGGGTGGAGATTGGCTCCCTGCTGCTGGGGCGCGATCCCGCCACCGGCAAGCAGGAGGCGGCGGATTTCGAGCTGTTGCGGCTCACCATTCCGCGCCGGGTCTACACCCGGGATCACATGGACTATGTGGCCGACTGCCTGATCGCGGTGAAAGCGCGGGCCAGCGAGATTCGCGGGCTCACCTTTGACTACGAGCCGCCGCTGCTGCGCCACTTCACCGCGCGGCTCCAGCCGGTCTGAGCGCCAGCACGTCGGCGCCGTAGCCAGCAGGCTTGGTTAAAGGCTCAACAACAAAAGCCCCCGCACCTGGATGCGGGGGCTTTTTTGACGATGATCGCCGGGAGCCTTACTGGCTGCTGAACAGCTTGGTCTGGGGAGTGGACTGGGCGGTCAGGCTCATGCGACCGGAAGTCTCCAGCCAGGATTTGATCCGCTTGGCATCGGCCACCCGGGCGTTGGGAGTGTCGGCATTGAGCAGCACCATGATCACCGGCTCGCGGTTGATCTGGGTGGCCATCACCAGGCAGCGACCCGCCTCGCGGATGTAGCCGGTCTTGGAGAGGGAGATGGGCCAGCTCCCTTCGCGCACCAGCCGGTTGGAGTTGAGGTAGTGCAGCTGGCGCTTGCCGTTGCGCACCATGCGCTCCTCGGTGGAGGAGTATTGGCGAATGAGCGGATAGGTGGATGCCGCCGCCACCAGCTTGGCGAGATCGTGGGCGCTGGAGACGTTGCGGGGGGTGAGGCCGGTACTGTCGGAGAACTGGGTGCTCCACATGCCGAGCATGCGGGCCTTGGCGTTCATCGCCTCGATGAAGGCGCGCTGGCCACCCGGGTAGTTTCTGGCCAGCGCCGAGGCGGCGCGGTTTTCCGACGACATCAGGGCGATGTGCAGCATGTCGGCCCGGCTGAGGCGCGAGCCCACCGCCAGCCGCGACCCGGTGCCCTTGAGTCTGTCCACGTCGGCCATGGTGACGGTCAGCATCTCGGAGAGCCGCTGGTTGGCATCGAGCACCACCAGCGCCGTCATCAGCTTGGTGATGGAGGCTATCGGCATCACCCGGTTGGCGTTGCGCTCCGACAGCACTTCACCGGTGCGCGGGTTGGCCACCACGAAGGCGGCGGAGCTCAGCGCCAGATCGTTGCGCTGCTCCAGAAAGCTGTTGGGGGAGTGGGACTGGGCTGAAAACGGATTGGCCTGGGCGCTCTCCATGCTGACGGGAACAAGGAAGGCACCGAGCAACAGGGTAAGAAAAGGGCGAGTAATCATGATTTGACGCTACCGTACGGCTGACAGGGATATTTGGCTAAGTTATATGACGGTAATTGACGCTTCACAACGTCTAATGGCCCGATATTTCAATTTTATGGGATGGCGCACCTTGAAATAACGGTAATGGCGGCTATGGGTGGCTTCATACGAGTAATCATGGGGTGGGCAGGAGTGGGGAACCTGGTCGCGGCGTGCGGCTGGCGGCGCCCCCTGGCCGCCAGATAGTCACCCTTTTACCTCTCTCTGCTGCTTGTTTCCTTCCTCTCGCTCATTCTGGGTGATCATCTCTGCTGAAAATGGCCTGATCAGGGCCGGCAACATGCGCTGATGGTCGCCATGGCCGGGTGTGGATCATCACAGGATCAAGGGGATAACGGCAGGGCTCTTGGCATGCATCCGCTATGGTGTCATGGCCACCCGCATCAGCGCCGAGGGGCTGTTTTCGACAAAGTAGTGCCAGAGGTGATCATAGAGTGCCTGCTGGCCGGGGAAGCCCGCCAGTGCCTTGGCCTCGGCCAGGCTGCACCAGCGGTACTCGGTGTGCTCGTGGTTGAGGGTCACCGCCTGCGTTGGCGGGCAGTAGACCACGAACACCGGCACCAGACAGACGGTGTTCGTGGCGTCCTCGTAAAACTGCTCCAGATACTGGCCGTTGTAGAGTTCGTGCACGACGATGCCGGTCTCCTCGCGAAATTCGCGCACTATGGTTTGCCAACCGGTTTCCCCCGCCTCGACCGTGCCTGCCACATGACACCAGAAGCCGCCCTTGACCCGTTTCATCATCAGCAACCGGGTCTCGCCCTGGACGGTGGAGAGCGCGACGCCGGAGACGGTGTGACAGCGAATGGGGATCATGGGAGCGGCTCTACAAACAGGTTCAATAGACGCCTATTGTTTGGCCGCCGACGGGAGGTTGGCAAGTGATTTTCCTGCCGGCGGTGCTTGTGCGGGCCAAACGTGACAGGGGCATTCAGCCCCCATCATACGTGCGGTCAGCCTCCCATCATGCGGGCGGTCTGGATCGCCTCGATCAGCGCGGCCCGGTTGATGCGGGGGCGCTCTTCGTCCAGCAACTGCTGCCAGAGGGCGATGGCCTGAGAGTAGCGGCCGTGCAGGAAGTGATCGGAGGCGAGCAGCATCAGGGCGCTAACCTCGCCCTTGTCCTGCTTGAGCGCACTACCCAGCAGGCGCTGTGCCTCCGGGGTGAGCTGCTGGCCCGCCTGGTAGTAGAGCACGGTGGCCTGGGCGGCCTGGGTCGCGGCGCTGGCGCCCCCTTCTTGCAGGGCGAGGCGCTGGTAGGCGAGCAAGGCGTTGTCGTACTCGTCCCGATACAGATAGAGCTGACCGAGCGCCGCCCAGCCGTCGAGATCGGCGGGGTTGGCTTGCAGGCGCTGGTGCAGGGCGCCCAGCTCCTTGTCCTGCAGATCCCGCGGGCTCAATCCCGCCAGCGGGTCGGGGCGCGACTGATAAGCCTGCCACGCCTGATAGCGGCCGGTGCCGGCATAAATACCGGCCATCAGCGCCAGCAACAGGGCCCCAAGCAGTATCCATGAGCGCAGCCAGAGCTGCGGACGGGCGGTACGGTCCTTGGTCAGCCGCTCGCGCAGGGCCTGCTCGGCAGGTGGGGTGGCGTTGGCGAGACGGGCCAGCTCCAGCTCCCGGTAGAGGCGGCTGTGGGGGGCAAGCCCCGCCTGCTGCTCGGCCATGATCAGTTGGTTCAGCTCGGCCCTGGGGTCGTGGGCGAGCATCCTCTCGGCTCTGTCGCCGATAAGCGGCACCCGCGCCGGTTGCCGGCGATGCAGGCTCCTGCGCAGGCGATTGAGCGCCAACAACAGCAAGAGGGCGGGGCCGCCCCACAGCAGCGCCGTGCTGCGCTTGAAGGGGGGATCGTAGCGCACGAAATCGCCGAAGCGCTCCGTCATGCGGGCGATCACCTGCTCATCAGACTGCCCCTCGTCCACCCAGCGGTAGACCTCGAGCCGCAGATCCCGGGCGATGGGAGAGTTGGACTCCACCAGGTTCTGGTTCTGGCACTGGGGGCAGCGCAGGGCGCGGGCCAGCTCCTGAGCGCGGGTCTGCCGCTCGGGGTGGCGAAACTCATAGGTGTCGACCCCGCTGGCAAGAGCCCCGAGGCTCAAGGCCAGCAAGAGCGGCGCAATCAGGGTGTGGCCGAGGCGGCTCATGGCTTGCTCTCCTGCACTTGTCTCTCTACTTCTCTTTCCACTTCGGGCTGGCTAGCGGTGTTGCTGCGGGCCTTTGCAAGCAGGGGGGCAAACTGGCGTTGCCAGATCTCCCGGGTGAGCAGGCCGGTATGACGGGTCAGCAGGGTGCCGTCGCCGGCGAAGAGATAGGTTTCCGGCGTGCCGTAGACGCCGAGCTCCAGCGCGAGTCGGCCGTCGGGGTCGGCCAGCACGGTGCGATAGGGGTTGCCAGCCTCGGTGAGCCAGGCGCGGGCGGCGTCCCCCTTGTCCCGGTAGTTGAGGCCGTAGAGGGGCACGGCGCTGGCCAGCTCACCCAGCAGCGGATGCTCGGCGCGGCAGTTGGGGCACCAGCTGGCCCAGACGTTGAGCACGAAGGGCTCCCCCTTGAGCGCCGCGGTGTGGATGGGGGCACCACCAAACAGATCGTCACTCTGCCACGCGGGCAGGGTACGCCCGGCGACGGCTTCATCCTGGCTGTAGGGGTTGTTGCCAAGGCCGAGCCAGAGCAGGGTGCCAAGTCCCAGAGTGAGCACGAGCGGCACGAACAGGCGCAGACGGGCGTTCATAAGATCTCCTGTTCAAGCCGAGGGTAGGGGGCGGTCGCTGGCGCAGGATGGCTAGCCAGCAGCGGCCGGCGGGCAAGCAGG
This sequence comes from Aeromonas sp. 1805, assembly GCF_013085525.1. Classification (NCBI taxonomy): domain Bacteria; kingdom Pseudomonadati; phylum Pseudomonadota; class Gammaproteobacteria; order Aeromonadales; family Aeromonadaceae; genus Aeromonas; species Aeromonas sp. 1805. Next base: position 3,701,215 of record NZ_CP038515.1, read on the forward strand.
CGCAGGGCACCGCCCGCCATCATCAACAGGCCGCCTAGCCAGATCCAGCGCACCAGCGGCTTGTAGTGCAGCCGCATGGCATAGGCGCCGGGCCCCATCTTTTCACCAAGCACCACGTAGAGATCGCCGAGCATTCCCCATTTGATCCCGGGTTCGTTCATGTTCATGGTGCGCACGCTGTAGTGGCGCCGCTCCGGCGTCAGCCGCGCCACCTCTTTACCGTCCTTGTGCACGCTAAGCGTGATGCGCTCGGCGGTGTAGTTGGGGCCGATGAGCGGCTCGCTCCCCTCATAGCGAAACTCGAAGGCGCCGAGCCGATAGGGCTGACCTGCGGCGAGCACGGCGCCCCCCTCCTGGCTGTGGTGACTCACCTGCGCAATGCCGAGGGCGCACACCGCCACCCCGAGGTGGGCTAACAGGCTGCCGAACCGATTGAGGGTGAGCTCGCGCAGCGACGTCGGTTGCAAGAGCGGGAGCAGCAGGCTGGCCATCAGCCAGAGGCTCAGCACGTTGGCCGCAAGCCCGAGCCAACCGCCCCGCAGCGGCTCGGGATAGGCGAGGCTCAGCAAGGCGCCCCCCAGCAGGCCGAACAGGCATGGGAGCAGCACCTTGATACGGCGCTGGGCTGCCAGATGTTGCCAGCGCAGGCGCGGCAGCTGGGTCATCAGCGCCATCAGGCAGAGGGCCAGCGGCATGAAGATGGTATTGAAATAGGGGGCGCCCACCGAGAGTGACCCCAGATGGAGCGACTGGAACACCATGGGGTAGAAGGTGCCGAGCAGCACGCTGGCACAGGCCACGCTGAGCAGCAGGATGGCGGCGCCGAGCAGCCCCTCTTTTGACAGCAAGCCAAAGCGGGCATAGGGGGCGCGAATGTCCGCCCGCAGGGCAAACAGGGTGAGGGCGCAGGTCAATAGCAAGCCGAGCAGCAACAACAGGGTGAGGCCGCGGCTGGGGTCCACCGCAAAGGCGTGCACCGAGGTGAGCACCCCGGAGCGCACCACGAAGGTGCCGAGCAGGCTCAGCGAGAAAGTAAAGATGGAGATCAGCAGCACGGCGTGGCCGTAAGCGCCGCGTTTCTCGCACACCACCAGGGCATGCAGCAGAGCGGTGCCAAGCAGCCAGGGTAAGAGGGAGGCATTTTCCACCGGATCCCAGAACCACCAGCCACCCCAACCGAGCTCGTAATAGGCCCACCAGGAGCCCAGCACGATACCGGCGGTGAGAAACACCCAGGAGCCGAGCGCCCAGGGACGGCTCCAGTGGGCCACGGCGCCATCGAGCCGACCCGAGTGCAGCGCCGCCATGGCGAAGGCGAAGTTGACCGCAAAGCCGACGTAACCGAGATAGAGCAGGGGCGGGTGGATGATGAGGCCGATGTCCTGCAGCATGGGGTTGAGATCGCGCCCCTCCAGTGGCCCCGGGAACTGGCGGTCAAACGGGCTGGAGAAGATCAGGGTATAGAGCCCGAACAGCCCGACGATCAGCCCCATGATGGCCAAGACCCGGGTGCGGATCAGCGGATCGACCCGCTTGGAGCAAAGGGCCACCAGCGCGCCCCACAGCCCCAGCGCAAAGACGAAGAACAGCATGGAGCCCTCGTGGCCGCCCCACACGGCCGCCAGCTTGAAGCCCAGCGGCAGGGCGCTGTTGGCGTGCTGGGCCACATAGACTAGGGTGAAGTCATCCTGGCCAAAACAGCTGGCGAGCAGCAGCAGGGCGGCCAACAGCAGGAGCGCGACCAGGAGGGCCAGCGGTGTTGCGCAGCCCAGCAGCGGACGTGAGGCGAGCCGCAATCCCAGCCAGGGCAGCAGCCCTTGCAGCAGGGCGAGCCCGGTCGCCAGCAACAGTGAGAGATAGCCGAGCTCCGCCAGCACACAACCTCCAGTCAATCATTCGTCTATGTTATGCCGCAGCGTCTGCACCGTACCGGCGCTGGGGGATAACATCCACATTCCTGGCAACAACCAATCGCAACAACTCATCGCCACAAATAAGCGCCAGTCACCCGAGGGTGGCTGGCGCTGGTGATCATACCTTTAAACTACCGTCATCTGGCCGGCGTAGAGCACGAAGTAACGCAGCAGCAGGATCCCCACCAGGGTCAGGCTGCAGACCAGCACCAGATAGCCGTTTTTGGCCCGCAGCGGTGCGGGGGCCAGCAGGGCCAGCAACTGGGGCAGCAGCATGCCGATGCCCACCACCCCGAGCCAGAACACCTGAGCCCAGAAGCCGCTGCCGATGGCGGCCCACATGGCGGCCTCCTTCTGGCCGCCACCGAAGTAGAGGCCGGTAAAGAAGCAGACCAGCAGCAACACCTCCACTGCCAGCACCGGCCGCTCGAAGCGGTGCACGAAACTCACTCCCTGGCTGTGATGGTTCTCCTTGAACAGGGTGACCGCCAGCAAGATGGTGGAAGCGATGCCGGAGCTGACGCCGGAGATAAGGAACAGCACCGGCAGCACAGGGTTGTTCAACAGCGGATAGGTCTTGAGCGCGGAGAGCAGAAAGCCGGTGTAGGCCCCCAAGAGCACGGCGAGCAGCAGCAAGAGTGGCGCCAGCAGCCGCTCGATGCGGGCGAGCCAAGCGATGAGATCATCCACAAAGGCGAACTTCTCTTGCAGCAGGTGACGACGCAAGGTCTCGATCTCGGAGCGAAACACCACCGCCAGCCAGGCAAACAGCACCGCCATGTAGACCTGAAACAGCATGACCCCCATGGACATCACGGAGTCGAACTGGTAGTGGAACATCAGCTTCCAGAAGGTCCAGGGGCGGGCCAGATGGAAGATGAGGATCAGTAACCCCAGCACCACGCTCACCGGCGCCAGAATGGCGGTCGCCTTGATGATGCCGCTCTCGCTGCCGGCCCCCTTGCGGCGCAGCAGCACCGAGAGGGTGGTGGCCCCGGCGGAGATGCCGAGCAGAAAGAGATAGATGGCTATGGGCCAGTCCCACACCAGCGAGGAGAAGTGAAATGCGTCATGCAACATGATCCATTCCTCCTTCTGTTACTGCGGTAGATGGCGATCGGACAAATCCCCACACGAGTGAAGGGAAGTGAAATGCCTCTTGCATGGTCATGACTTTATCTCCCCTTTGGGCACGCGGTACATCTTGGGCGAGGTGCCGAGAGCCTGCTTGTAGCGATAGGTGGTCTCCTTCACCAGCCGTTTGGCGATGGGGCTGTCCGGGTCATCCAGATTGCCGAACACCAGCGCCTTGGTGGGACAGGATTCCACGCAGGCCGGCTCCTTGCCCGCCGCCAGGTTGGTCTTGCGGCAAAAGTCGCACTTGTCGGCCACCTTGGTGACAGGGTTGATAAAGCGCACCTGATAGGGGCAGGCGGCCAGACAGTACATGCAGCCAACGCAGAGATCCGGGTTGACGTCGACGATGCCATCTTCCTTGCGGATATGGGAGGCACCGGTCGGGCAGACGTGCACGCAGGGAGCGTTGTCGCAGTGCTGGCAGGACTTGCGAAAGAAGTGGTACTCGGCATCGGGGAAGGTGCCGATGGGGCCAGAGCGGATGATCTCGAGGCGCGAGACCCCCTCTGGCACCTGATTCACCTCCCGGCAGGCATCCATGCAGGCGGTGCAGCCGATGCAGGCCGTCTCGTCGTGGATCATGCCGTAGCGGACCCCGTCGATGGTCTGGCTGTGGGCGAGGGTGGTGGCAAGGGAGCGGGTGTTGGCACGAGCAGCCCCCGTCATCATGATGAGGGCCCCCGCGCTCATCCCCGCCATGAAGTGACGGCGAGAGCAGCTCATTGTGCCTCCTTGCCCGAGGTGGTGTTCGCCTTGGCCGCCTTGACGGCCTCATGCTGCTTGCTGTGGCAGTCGACGCAGAGCTTGATGCGGGACTTCTCCGGAATCGCCACCATGGGCTCCTTGGCCGGGTGCAGCTGGTGGCAGCTGGTGCAGGTGAGCTTGGTGGCGTGCACGTCGTGGGCCCAGAGCGCCTCGCGCAGCGGTTTGGGCTCGTGACAGCTCATGCAGACCCCGTTCTGCTCGGCGATGGGGTAGCTCTCGGTACTCTGTTTGTCCTTGAAGCTGTCGCTAAAGCGCATCACATCCTTGACCCCTTCCCGGTGTTTGGGGGAGGGCTGACCATGGCAGTTGGTGCAGGTGACCGGCGCCAGGTTGTTGGGGTTGGTCGCCTGGCCGTGCTTGCCGTGCATGCCGTATGCCTGCTCCTTGTGGCAGTCGGTACAGGCGGCATCGGGATTGCGCAAAAACTCCACCTCATGTGTGGCAGAGAGGGCCGCAGGGGCGTTCGCCGCATCGGCGGCCTGACCCTGCAGGCTGGTCAGCAGCATGGCTGCCATCAGCATCAGTCGTAAGAAATCCATCGTTAAATCACCCATAGGAAGCCTCCATCCGGCTGCGGGCCCGACACTGCGGGCCCGCATGCCTCATCATTGTGCGAGCCGTCCGGCCGCTTTGGCCTCGGCATCCCAGGCGGGGACTGTGGTCTTGAGGAACTGGGCCTTGTCGCTGTTCATCTGCTTCATGTCCATGCCAAGAGCTGCCTGGGCCTTCTCCTTGCTGGAGATGTCAGGAATGGCGATCTCGTGGCTGATCCCCTTGGCGGCCAGCAGGCGTGCCAGCTTGGTGCGGGCATCGGCGGCCTTGTCCAGAGCGGTTCCCAGCATGCGCAGCGCCACTTCCGGGGCGTGCATCTGCACCCCGTGGGAGGCGATGGAGAAGTCCCAGCGCCATTGGGCGTGACGGATGTCCTGCAGGATGTCCTTCATCTCGGCCTCGGTGGCGCCGGCATCCCAGGCGGCCTTGGCTTCAAAGTGGGCGTGCACCAGCTGCTTCTCGACTTTGAGCTTGATCTCGGTGACGGCATCCTTGCGCTGCTTGACCACCCCTTGCAGCATCTCCTTGCTCTGGGTGTGGCAGTTGCGGCAGGTCTGGTCGAAGCGATCGAAGGGGTTGCCCACCTTGTGATCGGTGTAGACCTTGCCCTGCTCGTTCTGCACCTTGGGCATGTGGCAATCGACGCAGGCGACGTTGTTCTGGCCGTGAATGCCGGCGCGCCAGGTCTCGTACTCGGGGTGCTGGGCTTTGAGCATGGGGGTCTTGGAGAGGGCATGGGTCCAGTCGGCAAAGCCGATTTCATCGTAATACTGCTCCATCTGCTCAACTGTGGTGCCCTTGTCCCAGGGGAATTTCACCGCCTTGGTCGGGCCGCTGAAGTAGTACTCCACGTGGCACTGGCCGCACACCTGGGACTGCTGATCGAAGCGCCCCTGCTCCTTGAACGGCTTGCCGATGGCGGTCATGGCCCGGTCGGCATAGGGACGGGAGAGGTGCAGGGCGGGTTTGCCCTCCTTGAACTCTTTCGAGGCGGTGTCGTGGCAGTCGGCGCAGCCGATGGTGTTGACGATCTCGGGGCCGCCTTTTGCCCACATCCCCTTGAAGTAACCATCCTCACCCTTCTCGTCGATGACGCGGGCCACGTCCGGGCCTTTGCAGCTCCAGCAGGCCATGGGCAGCGGACCGTCTTCGGCGGTTTTGGGGGCGCCGGTGCGCAGGGTTTCCCGCACGTCGGTCAGCGCATAGAAGTGGCCGCGCGGCTTGTTGTAATCCTTGGAGAAGGGGTAGCCGGCCCAGAGCACCACCATCTGCGGATCTTCCGCCAGGGCGTCGGTGCGCTCCTTGCTCTCGCTGGTGCCTTTCCAGCTGGTGAACTGATCGGCGTGATCCTTGGCGAATAGCTCGCTGCGCGCCTCGATCTTGCCCTTGGGTTGTGCCTCATCGGCCGCCTGTGCCCAGCCGCTGGTGCCAAGGCAGGTGGTAAGCAGCAGGGCGGCGAGGCCCAGCCTGGTCTGTCTGTTGTGTGAACTCACGATCATCACTCCCAAATCGATCTCATTGCCAAGCCTGACCGTTCCATCCTGGATGTGGGCATCAGCCCCCGCACTAGGCAGGAGCAGGCAGGCCGATTAATTGTTATTAGTGAATAAAACCCATGTGTTTATGCGATTGCTCGAGCTGGATATTACCAAATGGGTAAAACGAATGATGATTTATCGGGAGCGGGATTGCGCTAGATCAATTGTCGGAGCAGGCAACAAGCGGAAATGAGATCCCGGTTAAATTATGAGGAAACTCAACTTATTGCATCATTGTTAATGCGGTGCACCACGCACCGTGGCGGCCATGGCCCGCCAGCCCGCGTCCTGCAAGGGAATGTGCGTCAAATGGCGCGAGCCGTATTCATTTAGGGATAGAAAATTTCTGTGAATAGATATGCATTATTAAATTCAGGGAAGGGAGCCATGATGATCCCCTGATTGCCGGATTCAATCAGAGGACTGTCCATGGATACCATGGTCTATTCGAACGATGATCCAGTAAAAAGAGCCGGCAATTGCCGGCTCTTTTTCTATCTGGTATTTGCCGAGCGGGCCCTCAGGTGGATGGGAGCTCGCAAGCGGATACGAAGGTGCTCATCTCACGCCAAGGCTTTGGCCAGCAGGTGGATGGGGTGTTCACAAGGGAACGGTGTGCTCATCTCGATCTGCCATTTGCAGGTTTCGCAGTCGGTGATGACCAGATCAGGCTTGAGCCGGTTTATCTGATCAAACAGTCCTTCGCCGATGGCCTGGCTGGTCTGATAGTTCTCCGACTTGAAGCCGTAGGTGCCGGCGATGCCGCAGCACTGGGAGTCGAGCACAGTCACCTTGACCCCTGGGATGGCGCGCAGCAGCTCGAGGGTATAGATGACGCCGCCCATCTTCTCCATGTGGCAGGGGGTGTGGTAGGCGATGTGCAGATTGAGCGGCTTCATCGCCGGCTTGTTGCCCTTGTAGAACTCGTTCCACAGGAAGCGGGTCACCAGCGAGATGCGATCGCGCACCTTGTGGTTGTCCTGCTCCAGCAGGTGGGGATATTCGTCGCGCAGGGTGAAGCCGCAGGTGGAGGAGGTGGCCAGCAGCGGCATCTCGTTGCCGAGCAGGGTGTTCTCCAGCTGCTTGATGTTGAAGGCAGCCTGCTGCTTGGCCTTGTCCATGAAGCCGTTGGCAATCAGCGGCACGCCGCAGCACTTCTCCCGCTCCAGCAGCTGGACGCCGATGTTCATGGCGTTGAGCACCTGCACCAGCTCCTTGCCGAGCTGCGGGTGGTTGTAGTTGACGTAGCAGCCGTGGAAGTAGGCGATTTGGCGCTCGAAGCGGGCCTGACTCGCTTTCTGCTTCTTGTACCAGCCGCGGAAGGTGCCCTGGGAGTACTTGGGCAGGTCGCGGTGGGAGGAGACCCCCAGCGCCTTGTCCAGCACCAGCTTCATCGGCTTGAGGCCGGTGGTGAAGTTGACCACCGGGGCCATCAGGGTGGACATGCTGCCCATCAGATCGGTATGGGAGAGCACGAACTCGCGGATCCCCGGCTTGAAGCCGCTGTACTGGTGCTTGGCCTTGGCGATGATGTCGCCGATGCGCACCCCGCTCGGGCAGGCCACTTCGCAGCGCTTGCAGTTGGTGCAGTACTTGAGGGCGCTGTCAAAGAGCTCCGGGCTCTTGATGCGCAGCCGCTCGCCATCCGGGCCCGCCTGCTTGGGGCCGGGGTAGGCCGGGTTGGCCTTGGCCACCGGGCAGTAGGCGGTACAGACGGTGCATTTGATGCACTGATCGAAAGTTTGGTTGGCATGATCCAGTAGCATGTCAGTTCTCCTCCCGTTGGGTGTGAAGGCACGGGATATGGGACAAAATCATCATTGGGCTGAACTCAAAATGTGACCGGCAGCCTGCCAGCCGGTGGCAACTGCCACGCCGGAGCCGGAACCTTCCTTGATGGGATCGTAGTGCGCCAGCACGCTGCCGGCGCCGTAGAGGTTGGTGAGCGGCTTGCCGCCACGCAGCACCCTGAGCTTGTCGTCGGTCTTGACCCCGAAGCCCATGAAGGGGTGGTGGTCGAACAGGCGGCGGCCGGCCCAGGCGTCGCGCTCGGGCAGGCTCAGCACATCGGCGTTGAAGATCGGCTCGCGAATGCCGCGCAGGCGGGACTCCAGCCCGCGGCTGAAGAAGCTGCCGGAGGCGAGCACGAAGTGGTCCGCCTCGAACAGCTGATCGTCACCATTCTGGCTGTGCACGCCAATCACCCGGTCACCGTCATAGCGGGCGCCCAGCACCCGCTCGCTGGTGAGGAAGGTGCCACCAAGGGCCATGAAGCGGCGCTTGAGCGCCTCCTGCATCCGCATGCCGATGAGTGACGGCGGCATGGTAGCCACCTCCTTGATGATGCAACCGGTGCGCTGCTCCAGCTCCGCCAGGCGCGGGCCGACCAGCCCCAGTGACAGGCAGGCGGGCAGCACCAGGTGATGGCAGCGCGGCTCACCACTCTCCTGTACCAGGCGGCTGATCTCGCGGGCCAGATCCGTCAGCAGGTCACGCTGGCCATTGCCCTGCTTGTCGAACAGGCGGGCGATGTCGGCGGAGCGAAACTCGTGGGGATTACGGCTGAACTCGGCCAGCTGGGGCAGGCGGAGCTCCCCGGTCAGGATGCGGCAGTGGGCGAAGCGGGTGTGGGTCGCCAGGTTGGCGGCCGCGAGCTCGGGGTGAAAGTCGCGAAATCCCTCCAGGGTCGCCAGCAGGATGGCGTCGGGGGCCGGCGCATCGGTCACACAGGCGCAGGTGTCGGGGGAGAGCCAGGTGGCTTTGAGGGTGCCGATGGGGGTCAGCCGCTGGTGGTTGCGCTCCTGGCGAAACAGCGGCAATCCCTGCGCGGCGCAGTGGCGCTGCAGATCATCGAGGCTCGCCGCGATATGGGTCAGCCCCACCTTGTTGTAGGGATGCTCGGGGTTGGCGGCCATAAAGGCGGGCAGAGCGGCGCGGGGATCCCCTTCGCTCTCCAGCAGATCGACCGAGCCGGAGGAGAAGTGCAGGGCGCTCTGGCCGGAGGCCATCAGCAGGGTCTTCTGGCCGGCCTCGGCCAGGCGCAGGGCCGCCGAGAGGCCTGCCATGCCGCCGCCGATCACGATGCTGTCAAATTTCATGGCTGCGCTCCTTGGTGGGGTTTGCGGTGCTGGCATCGAGCGGGAAGGGCGGCTCGGCCACCAGGTGGGGGGCCGTCCACTCGCCAAGGCCGAACAGCCCCTCGTAGATCCAGTAGGTAAATTCGGCTTCGCGCAGGGCATCGCCCCACAGCACCGGCCGGGTGCCCTTGTAGCGCTCTTCCAGGAACTGGCGCAGCATGACGCAGGCCTGACGGCCGTCGGCCTTGCCATACTCCTGCATCAGACCGGCGGCGCGATAGGCGCACAGCTCCCCCTGACAGGGGCCCATGCCCAGACGGGTGCGGCGGCGCAGATCCACCAGGTTGTCCACATCCAGCTCGCGCAGGGCGTATTCAATCTCGCCGGCAGTGACCATCTCGCACTCGCAGATGAGGGCGTTGGCCTTGGGATTGTCGCGGAAGAAGGCGATGACCCGCTCGCCGTGGCGGTACTGGGCCGAGCCTTCGGCTGGCACCGAGAGGCCGGGGGCGGAGACCTTCTCCGGATCCCGCGAGCCGGGCAGGCTCAGTTCAGCGGTGCGGCAGGGCTTGCTGTTGCCAAGCTTCTTGGCCAGCAGATCGGTGGCCCATTCGGCCATCAGCCGGTAGGTCATCAGCTTGCCGCCGGTGATGGTGTTGAACCCTTTGAGACCGTCACGTTCGGCGTGATCCAGCAGCACTATGCCACGGCTGATGTTGCGGCCGGACTCGTCACCATCCACCGCCACCAGCGGGCGAACGCCAGCGTAGGCGCGCAGCAGACGGGTACGGGCCATGATGGGGGCGAGCTTGATCCCCTCGCGCAGCAGCACCTCCACCTCTTCAGGCTCGACGGTGAGCTGGTCAATCTTGTGGTAATCGATGCGACTCGAGGTGGTGCCGATGAGGGAGATGGTATCGCCCGGCACCAGGATGTCCGCGTCCGCCGGTTTGCGGGCGCGGTTGAGCACCAGCTGGTTGATGCGGTAATCCATGATGAGCAGGGATCCCTTGGCCGGGAACATGCGGATGCCGAGATCGGCGTATTCGCAGATCTGCTGGCCCCAGATGCCGGCGGCGTTGATCACCTCCTGGCACTCCACCTCGAACGCTTCACCGGTGCGGGTGTTGATCGCCTTGACCCCGTGAACCCGATCCTGGGTGCGCAAAAGCCCGAGCACCTTGCTGTGGGTGAAGATGCGGGCGCCGTGCTCCTTGGCATCCAGCACGTTGGCGGCGGCCAGGCGGAACGGATCGACCGTGCCGTCCGGCACCTGGATGGCGCCGATCAGCGCCGGGTTGACGTTGGGTTCGAGGCGCAGCGCATCGGCGGGATCCAGCTGGCGGGCGTCGATGCCGGCCAGGGCACAGGCGTCCATGAAGGTATTTTGAAAATTGATGTCATCTTCCGGCAGGGTGATGAAGAGGCCGCCGGTGTCCTCGACGCAGTGGCTGGCGATCCGCTTGAGGATGCGGTTCTCCTGAATGCACTCGCGGGCGGACTCCTGATCCGTCACCGCGTAGCGGGCGCCGGAGTGGAGCAGGCCGTGGTTGCGGCCCGTGGTGCCGGCGGCGATGTCGTCCCGCTCAAGCAGGATGCAGTCGATGCCGCGCAGTGCGCAATCGCGCATGATGCCGGCTCCGGTGGCGCCACCCCCTATGATGACGACTTGTGTGGTTATTCTTTTCATTCTTGCCCGTCTCATCTCTTCCAGATGGTGCCAGTGTGGCCTGTCTCTGGGCGAAAATGTTTGATATGGGCCAAGTTAATGTTCGCAAACGCTCAATATGAGGGGGGTTAATGAGCAAATCGTGATTGTTGTCACACTCCAGCAACAGCAGAGGGGGCCGCCGGGCCCCCTCTGTCGACACGAGTCACGGCGTTCAGCCGCAGCACTTCTTGAACTTCTTGCCGCTGCCGCAGGGGCAGGGGTCATTGCGCCCCACCCGCAGCGGCGCCGGATCCTGCTCGCCGTCGGTGTAGACCCAGCGCCCCTGATGGCGCACGAAGCGGGAGCGCTCATGCAGGCAGTGGCGCTCTTCACCTTCCATGAACCAGGCCTTGAACTCCACCATGCCGAGGGTGTCATCGGGGCCGCCCTGGCTGGCGATGATCTCGAGCCCGTCCCATTGGGTGTCGGTCTGGGAGAGCTGCTCCGCAGTCAGATCCCCTAGATAGTCAGGGTGCCAGCTGTGCACCAGGTACTCCCCCAATCCCAGCACGAAGGCGCTGTAGCGTGAGCGCATCAGCTGCTCCGGGGTCTGGGCGGCGGCTCCCCGATGCAGTGATCCACAGCACAATTCGAGAGAAAGAGTTGAACCGCAAGGACATTTGTTCATGTGTCTGGCCATCAGAGTCGATAGATATAGAGGGCGGGGATTGTAGCGAAAGCGGGTCCCCGTCGACCAGCATCCTATACTGGTCTGGTAGGAACGGAACGCCCATAAAAATAGCTGCAAGGATGTGAAAGATGACGCTAAAGCAGAAAATTCTGTTGTTGGGAGCCGTCCCCGTGCTCCTGATGGCCCTGGTGGTCAATCTCAGCAATTACATGATTTCAAAGAGTGACCTGGAAGCCGATCTGGTGGTGGCGCGAGAAAATGCCATCAAGGATCGCAAGGCGTTGCTCAGCAGCTACCTGATGCTCGCCAAGACGGCCGTCGACACGGCCTACAACCAGCCAGACAGCCCGGAAGCGCGCAAGCAGGTCACCGAGATCCTGCGGCCATTGCGCTACAGCAGTGACGGCTACTTCTTCGTCTACGACTTCCAGGGCAACACCATACTGCTGCCCACCCGCCCCGAGATGGAAGGCAAGAACCGCTGGCAGGACAAGGATGCCAAGGGCAAGCTGCTGATCCAGGAGATCGTCAAGGCGGCGCGCCAGGGGGATGGCTTCTCCGAGTACTGGACCGCCAAGCCCTCCATCGGCCGGGATGCCCCCAAGCTCTCCTTCAACCTGGTGCTCGACAAGTACCAGTGGGTCATCGGCACCGGTTTTTATATCGACGACATCGACAACGAGCTGGCGGTGCTGCGCACCGAGCGCGAGAGCAACATGCGCGACTCGCTGCAGAGCAGCGTGCTGCTGATCCTGGTGATCCTGGGGGTGACCCTAGCCGCCACCGTGGTGATCGGCAACCGGGTCACCCGGCCGCTGGCGGACGCGGTCTCGGCCCTCAACGACATCGCCGACGGGGAGGGGGATCTGACCCAGCGCCTCAAGGTGCAGAGCCATGACGAGATTGGTCAGCTGGCTACCGCCTTCAATCGCTTCGTGACGCGGATCCAGTCGGTGGTGAGCCAGGTGGGGGAGACCAGCAATCACCTGTTCAGCGCGGTGGAGAAGCTGCACCACCTGAGCGAGCACTATGACCACCAGATGCACGGCCACAGCCGGGAGACCGATCAGGTGGTCACCGCGGTGACCGAGATGAGCTCCACCGCCCAGGAAGTGGCGGCCAGCGCCTCCAACGCAGCCACCGCCACCAGCGACGCGGCGCGCGAATCCGATGCCGCACGCGGGGTGGTGGGCACCGCCATCAACAGCATCAACCGGCTGGTGGGCGAGGTGCACACCGCCTCCGGCGTCATCGAGCAGCTGGCGCAGGAGACCGCCAAGATAGGATCCGTGGTGGAGGTCATTCGCGGCATTGCCGAGCAGACCAACCTGCTGGCGCTCAACGCCGCCATCGAGGCGGCCCGGGCCGGCGAGCAGGGGCGCGGCTTTGCGGTGGTGGCGGACGAAGTCCGCTCGCTCGCCGGTCGCACCCAGCAGAGCACCAAGGAGATCAACGAGATGCTGCAGCGCCTGCAGGGCGGGGTGAAACAGGCGGTGGACGTGATGCAGGCGAGCGAAGAGCGCAGCCAGGAGACGGTGCAGGAGGCGAGCCACATCGCCACCTCCCTCGACAGCATGGTGATGGCGGTCAGCACCATCAACGACATGAACATCCAGATAGCCACTGCCGCCGAGGAGCAGCACGCGGTCTCCGAGGAGATCAACAAGAACCTGGTGGCCATTCAGCAGATCGTCAGCGAGCTGACCGACGCGGCGGTCGAGTCCAACAGCACCACCCGCGATCTCGCCAGCACCGGCGACAAACTGCGCAAGCTGGTCTCCCAGTTCCGCTACTGATGGGGTGACAAGAGGGGATGTCCCTCACAAGATGCGGCCTGAACCCCGGTTCAGGCCGCACTTAATTTGGGGATTGACCAATAATATGTGAAAATTGCCCCCTCTGTGTCAGCCCTTGCCCCGTACCCTATGAATGAGATCGTGAAAGGCAGTATCGATTTGATCCGTCAGCTCAACTATGGCCTGGTCTACGCCAGCCTGGAGGAGCACAAGGAGCTGTCCCGTACCGATCTCTCCCGCTTGACCGGCCTTTCGCCTGCCAGCATCACCAAGATCACCCGCGAGCTGCTCGACGGCGGCCTGGTGGTCACCTGTGGCGAGAGCTCGGTGGGACGCGGTCGCCGCCAGACCCTGCTGCGCATCAACGAGCGCCGCTTCCAGTTTCTCTCCATGCGCCTTGGTCGCGGTTATGTGGACATGGCGCTGTTCGATCTGGCCGGCCGCTCGCTCGCCCGTCATCGCCATGTCTTCAGCGAAGGGGAGCGCGCCGACCTGCTGGCCAGCCTGGTGCGGGCCATCGAGGGCTTCTTGCCCAAGAAGGCGCTGCGCCTCGCCTGCATCGCCCTCTGTCTGCCGGGCCAGGTGGAGCGCCACTCCGGCATGGTCAAGCACTTCCCCTTCTACGATCTGCGCAACTGGCCGCTCGGTCCCACCCTGCAGGAGGCCTTCGCGGTCCCCGTGCTGGTGAGTGGCGACGTGCGCACCTGGATCCAGGCCGAGCGTGAGTGGGGCGCCGCCAAGAACTGCGCCGATGCGGTGCTGGTGTTCGTGCACAACGACATCGGGGTCGGCATGGTGGTCAACGGCCAGCTCATCGAGAGCGAGTCGGCCCTGCTCGGCGATCTCAGCCACCTGCAGCTCGAGCCCTACGGTCAGCGCTGTTATTGCGGCGGCTTTGGCTGTGCCTGCACCCTGGTGACCAATCAGGCGCTCGAAGCCCAGTACCGGGATCTGCGCGAGCGGATGCAGGAGTACGATCTGCCCGAGAGCGTCACCATCCGCGAACTGTGCGAGCTGGCGCTGGCGGGCAACAGCCTCTGTCAGGACATCCTCCATCAGGCGGCGGGGCGGCTCTCCCGGGTGCTCTCCAACCTCATCTGCCTGCTCAATCCGGGCAAGCTGCTGCTGGGAGGGGAAATCACCCGCGCCGATCGGCTGCTGTTCCCCATGCTGCACCAGTCGCTGGCAAGCCAATTGCCGGCCGAATACCTGGTGCGGCTGCAGATTGAGTCCACCCACTTCTACGAAGATCCCACCAAGCCCACCTCGGTGCAGGTGCACAAGGCCCTGCGCGACGGCAGCCTACTGCTCGACTTGTTGCGAGGCGACAAGGAGGCATGAAGCTGGGGTTGCAAGGACGCATCCTCCTCATGCTCTGTCTGGTCAGTCTGCTGCAGCTGGTGCTGCTGAGCGGGGCCAGTTACTACTATGTGTCCGAGCAGCGCTACCGCGAGGTGGGGGATCAGGCCCTCGACGTGGCGCGGCTGGTGGCCCGCGAACCGGGCGTGCTGGCCGGAGTGAAGCAGGCCGACACCGCCCGCCTCAATGTGCTGGTGGAGCGGATCCGCGCCGAGGTCGGCGCCAGCTACATCGTCATCGGCGATAAAGATGCGCGCCGGCTGGTGCACCCCAATGCGGACCGAATCGGCCAGCCCATGATGGGGGATGATCCGAGGCGGGCGCTGCAGGGGGAGGCCTATATCTCCCGCGCGCAAGGGTCCCTCGGGGTCTCGGTGCGCGGCAAGAGCCCCATCCGCGATGAGCTCGGCCAGATCATCGGGGTGGTGTCGGTCGGTTATCTGGTGCGGGATATCGAGGCGGACCTGCAGGGTTTCCTGCGTTTCGGCCTCGCCATGACCCTGCTCATCGTGCTGCTCAACAGCCTGGCCGCCGCCTGGCTGGCCCGCCGTTACAAACGTGCCATCCTTGGCTTCGAGCCCGAGCAGATCGGCCGCCTCTATGCCGAACTCGACTGCACCCTGCGCACCGTGCGCGAGGGGATCCTCACCATCGACGAGCAGGGTCGGCTCACCTCCCTCAACCCAAATGGTATCCGCCTGCTGCGCCTTGACGAGCAGACGGCCCGGGCCGCCATCGGCCAGCCCGTCACCCGGCTGCTGCCGGAGAGTCGCATGCTCTCCCTCATTCAGGATCCGCGCCCGCAGTTTGACGAGGAGATAGTGCTCAACGGCCAGTCCCTCATCGTCAACCGGCTGCCGCTGGTGCGCGATGGCAAGCTGATCGGCGCGGTATCGAGCTTTCGGCGCAAGGACGAGCTGGCCGAACTGAGCGCCCAGCTCTCCCAGGTGCAGGCCTACAGCGATCTGCTGCGGGTGCAGACCCACGAACACCACAACCAGCTCGGCACCATCGCCGGGCTCATCGAGCTCGGGGCCACCCGCGAGGCGCTTGCCTTCATCGGGCGGGAGGCGGCCACCGAGCAGAGCCTGCTCAGCTTCCTGCTGAGCGCCATCGCCAAGCCCAAGGTGGCCGGCCTGCTGCTCGGCAAATACCACAGGGCTCACGAGCTGGGGCTGGTGCTGGAGGTGGACCCGGACTCCCGCCTGCACGACATTCCCCTTCGCGTCAGCGGCTCCCAGCTGGTGACGGTACTGGGCAATCTCATCGACAATGCCTTCGAGGCGACCCGTCGCCACGGCGCCCCCTACCAGCCGGTACGGGTGGCGCTGAGCGATCTTGGCCAGGATCTGATCCTGGAGGTGGAAGACGGGGCGGGGGGATCGATCCCGCGCTGGCGGACAGGTTGTTCGAGCGGGGTGTCAGCAGCAAGGCGGAGCCGGATCACGGCATCGGCCTCGCGCTGGTGTGCAAGACCCTGGATGCCCTGCAGGGGACCATCATCATCGAAGCCACGGCGCAGGGGAGTTGCGTCGTCTGTTACATTCCCAAGGAGGTGTGAGTGATCAAGATCCTGATCGTCGAGGATGACCCGGCCATTGCCGAGATCCACCGCCGCTTCGTGCAGCGGCTGGCGGGTTTCGAAGTGCTGGGGGTGGCGCTCACCCTGTTCGATGCCAGAGAGCAGATAGAGATCCTCAAGCCCGATCTGGTGCTGCTGGACGTCTGGCTGCCCGATGGCGAGGGATTTGTCCTGCTGCGGGAGCTGCGCCAGGCGGGGGCTTCCCTCGACGTGATACTGCTCACCGCGGCGCGGGAGGCCGGCGCCCTGCAGGAGGCAATGCGGCTCGGGGTGGTGGATTTCATCCTCAAGCCTGTGGTGTTCGAGCGGTTGCGCGATACCCTCGACAAATATTGCCAGAACCGCGCCGTCCTGGCGGCGCTGGCCGACATCGATCAGCAGGCGGTGGATGCCCTGCTGGGGACACCGTTGCAGCAGGTGGCGGCGGGCGGCCTGCCCAAGGGGATCGACGGACTCACCCTGCAGCGGGTGCTGGCGGCGCTGGGGTCGCAGGGAGCCAGCGCCGAGGAGATCGGCGGTCGGGTCGGGGTGAGCCGCACCACGGCGCGCCGCTATCTGGAGTTTCTGGTGGGCCAGCAGCTGGCGAGCCCGGAACTGGAGTACGGCACCGTGGGCCGGCCGGAGCGGCGTTATCGCCAGCCCTGAATGGAATAAACCCCTATCTCGTCTTGCCAATAAAAAGAGCGCCTGTCGGCGCTCTTTTGCTGCGTGGGATGCGCCAACTCAGCTCGGCTCGGATTGCAGTGTGGCGGCCGGTGCGCGGCGTGCCTGCCACCACTGCCACACCGGCAACAGCAGCATTACCAGGGTGACCAGGGTGAAGGCGAGGGTGATGGGGCGCTCCCACAGGAAGCTCAGGGAGCCGTCGTTGATCACCAGGGCCCGGCGCAGGTTGTCCTCCAGCATTCCCCCCAGAATGAAGCCGAGCAGCATGGGCGCCATGGGGAAGTCCAGCAGGCGCAGGCCGATGGCGATCAGCGCCACCAGCGCCATCACATAGATGTCCATGGTGTTGAAGGAGACCAGATAGACCCCGATCAGCGAAAACAGCAGCACCATGGGGATGAGCACGGGGCGCGGCACCTGCAGGATCTTGGCCAGATAAGGGATGAGCGGCAGGTTGAGGATCAGCAGCACCACGTTGCCCAGGTACATGGAGATGATCACCGACCAGAACACGTCCGGGTGCTCCATGAACAGGCGCGGGCCCGGCTGGATGCCGTAGGCGATGAGGGCCCCCAGCATCAGCGCCGTGGTACCGGAGCCCGGGATCCCCAGGGTCAGCAGCGGCACGAAGGCCCCGCTGGAGGCGGCGTTGTTGGCCGCCTCCGGTGCGGCGATGCCGGTCAGGCTGCCCTTGCCGAACTCCTCCTGCCTGCGCTTGCTGGCGAAGTTGCGCTCGGCGCCATAGGCCATGAAGGAGGCGATGGTGGCACCTGCCCCCGGCAGCACGCCGATGAGGAAACCCATCACCGAGGAGCGGGCGATGGGGGGCGCTATCTCCTTGACCTCGTCCCTGCTCAGCTTGAGGGAGCCGAGCTGCTGGATCTTGCGCGCCTCCTCCTTGCTGGTGTCCTTGCCCGGGCGCAGCACCGCCATCAGGATCTCCGCCAGGGCGAAGGTGGCCATGGCCAGCAGCAGGAAGGAGAAGCCGTCGCGCAAGTCCGGCAGGCCGAAGGTGAACCTGTCCACCCCGACGCTGCGGTCGATGCCGACGGTGGAGAGCATGATGCCGAACAGCGCCATGATCAGCGCCTTGAGCACCTGGCCCTTGCCGGCAAAGGCCGCCACCGCCGAGAGCCCCAGCACCATGAGGGCGAAGTAGTCCGCCGACTGGAACGAGAGGGAGACCTTGGCCAGCAGCGGCGCCGCCACCATCAGGAAGATGGCCGACAGGGTGCCGCCGGTGAAGGAGGCGTAGGCGGCGATGGCCAGCGCCTTGCCCGCCTGCCCCTTGCAGGCCAGCGGATAGCCGTCGATGGCGGTGATCATGCTGGCGGAGCAGCCCGGAGTGTTGATCAGGATGGAGGAGGTGGAGCCGCCAAACATGGAGCCGTAATAGACCCCGGCCATCAAAATGATGCCGGAGGCAGGATCCAGCCCGTAGGTGATGGGGATCATCAGGGCGATGGCGGTGACGGGCCCAAGGCCCGGCAGCATGCCGATGAAGGTGCCGACGAAACAGCCGACGATCACCATGAAGATGTTGATGGGCATCATGGCGGTGCCCAGTCCTTGCAAAATGCCGTCTAACATGGGTTCTCCTTATCCCAGCAACTGGGTGAACAGCCGGCCCGGCTCGAGGTAGACGTTGAGCCCCTTGGTGAGCAGGGCCCAGAAGATGAGGGTGAACGGCAGGCTCACCTTGCAGGCGAAGGCGAGGCTCTGCTCGCCCATCAGTCGGATCCCGCCGATGAGAAACAGGGTGGTGGCGACCAGAAAACCGAGCCAGCCAAGGGCCAGGCCGTAGACCAGCATCAGCAGTAGCAGGGCAAACACCAGTCGCCAGTTGCCGCTCTCCCGCTGCAGCCGCTCGCCGCCCGGAAAGCAGATCAGCAGCAGGGAGAGCAGGGCGCCGGCGCCGGCCAGGGCATAGGGCAGGGTGCTGGCGGTGAAGGGTTCATATTCGTCCCCGGGGTAGCCGGGGATCTGGGTGGCGTGATAGCCGTAGGCGAGGGAGAGCAGCAAAAACAGCAGCCCCCCGAGTCGCTCCTTGGTCAGGTGCATGGGATGACTCCGATGGGCGGGCCAGGCCCGCCGACAGTGGGATTACTTGATGAAGCCGAGTTCGCGCATCAGGCCGCCGATCTGCTGCTCCTGCTGGATCAGAAAGGCGGTGAACTCGGGGCCGGCCTGGTAGAGATTGGTCCAGTTGTTGCGGGCGCGGACCGTCTCCCACTCCGGCTTGTCATACATCTGCTTGAGCAGGGCGGCGAATTCGGCCGACTTGTCGGCGCTGACGGCAGGGGAGGCGAAATAGCCGCGCCAGTTGGCAAAGACAGTGGGGTTGCCCTGCTCGCTGAAGGTGGGCACCTCGCTCGCATCCGGCATCCGCGTCGGGGCCGTCATGCCGAGGATCCGCATCTGGCCCGACTTGACCGCCTCCATCGCCTCGCCAAAGCCGGTGGAGAGCACCTGGGTTTCCCCCGCCAGCACCGCCGCCATGGCGCTGCCGCCGGCGTCATAGGCCACGTAGCGCAGCTTGCCGGCATCGGCCCCGGCATTCTTGAAGGTCATGGCCGCCACCAGATGATCCAGGCTGCCACGGGCGGAGCCGCCGGCAATCTTCACCTTGGCGGGATTCTCCTGATAGGCGGCCAGCAGCTGGGGCCAGCTCTGATAGGGGGAGTCCAGCGGCACGGCCAGCGCCTGGTAGTCGGCGATGATGGCGGCTACCGGGGTGAGATCCCGGAACGATTGCGGCAGCTCCTTGGAGAGGGATTTGACGATGATGGGGGTGGAGTTGACCATCAGGGTCTTGTCGGACTGGGCCGAGGTCTCGATGAGGTGGGCGATGGCCTTGGCACCGCCACCGGCCGAGATGTTCTGGTAGGAGGCGGTGGTGATGAGGCCGGATTTGGTCAGCGCCTCGCCGGTGCCGCGGGCGGTGTTGTCCCAGCCGCCGCCGGCGCCGCCCGGAATGAGGAAGTGGATTTCGTCGATCTTGGCCTGAGCGCCGAGGCTGGCGCCCAGCAGGCAGCAGAGCAACGTGCGTTTGAGGGTTCCTTGCAACATGGTGTACTCCTTGTGATTGTTGCGGGAAGGTTAATTAATCGTGATTGGTCGGCAAACAATCTGACCGTAATGGCTATTAAGGCTGTTGTGGTCATTGTGTTCATTCTGGTCACGATGGGGTGAGGTGGGCCATGACGGGGCTGAAGGAGGTCAGGATGGTACTGCGGCAACGCCTGAAAAGGCGCGAGGCTCCCCGTCAGAGGGGGCGCCTCGCGGATGACGGGCTGGCTTATCCCTGTGATGCGGGGGCGGCGGAGACCTGGTCGCCGCCGGTGCCCTGCTGCTTGATGGCCTCGGTCGCCTGCTGCCTGCGCTGCAACTGCTCCATCACCAGCTTGTAGGCGATGTAGTACTTGTAGATGTTGCCGACGTAGGTGACCGTCTCCGGCCCTATCTTCTCCGCCGCCACGTACTCGACGTTGTGAAACCAGACGTTGGGATCCAGCCCCCGTTTCTTGGCCTCGGTACGCAGCCGTGTCACCCGGGCAGGGCCGGCGTTGTAGGAGGCGAACGAGAAGAGCGCCTTGTCGAGGGCCGTCATGGGTTCGTCTGCATAGTAGTGGTCGATCATCCAGCGCATGTATTTGACGCCGCCGTGGATGTTGGGCTCGAGCTGGCGGATGTCGCCCACTTTGAGCCCCTTGCCGGTGGCGGGCATGATCTGCATGATGCCGATGGCGCCGACGTGGCTGCGCGCCTTGTGATTGAGGGCCGACTCCTGATAGCCCTGGGCCGCCATCAGCAGCCAGTCCACCTCGTATTTCTCGCCATATTCGCGAAACAGATCCACCACCTGCAGAAACTTCTGGCGCTCGGCGTCGGCGGCGGCGCTCTTGACGAACTTGTTCTGCTTGAGATAGCGGGCCAGGATGGCGTCGCCACTGTGTTTGCCGCGCAGGGCGGCTATCTGCTCGTTGAGCATGGCCCGCAGTTGCGGGCTCTCCTTGCGCACCGCCCAGGCGATGACCCCCCTTGGCGGAACACCGGCTGCTCATGGATGCGGATGGCGGGGAAGATCTTCTGCCAGAACCGGGCCTTGTGTTCGTCCATGACGATGAAGGGCAGCAGGCCGGCATTGACCATCTCCACCAGATCTTCATCTTCCAGCGCCTCCGGGGCGGGCTGGATATCGACAAGCGGCTCTCCCGCGGCCTTGCGGGCCTGGTTGTAGGCCGTGAGGCTCTCGAAGTAGCTGGAGGAGGGGCGCACGTAGATCCGTTGGCCGGCCAGATCGGCGGCGCTCTCCACCTTGGGGGAGGCCGGCCCCGAGATGAGCAGCTCCCGCACGTTCTCCAGCAGAGGATCGGTAAAGAGCACCCCCTGCAGTTTGCGCCGCTCGGTGATGGTGAGATTGGCGGCGGCGATGTCGCCCTTGCCCGCGATGAGGGCTTCCAGCAGGGCTTCGCGCGCTACCGGGATGAAGACCAGATGCAGCTTGAGATGGCGCTTGAGGCTCTTTTGCTTGCGCAACTGCTCGTTGAGCCGCTTCTCCACCTCGATGAAGGCGTCGTAGGTGACGCCCCGCTGCACCCCCTTGTAGATGAAATAGCCGGTCTTGTTGTAGGTGGTGAGCACCCGGATGGTGCGCCGTGCCAGCATGGCATCGAGATCGCCAAGCAGGGGCTGGGCCAGCTGGTCGCTGCTGAAGGCCAGGGCGGCCGGCTCGGGCTCGGTTTCCTCTGCGGGGGAGGTTTGCGCTGCGGTGGCGGCCTGCAGCGGGCCGCACAGCAGCCAGCCCAGAAGGATCCATAACCGTATCATGACGATGCCCTCGTGTGTTTCATTGAGTGTAAGCGGCATGGGGCGGGCGCTTTAGCTCATTGGGTTTGGTCGGTGAGGGGCGCATAGCACGATAGGCCCTATCCTGCGGGAGCGAGGCGATGGGGCTTAGGCAAAAAGGAGAGCGGCATAAACGAAAAGGGGAGCCATAGCTGCTCCCCTTGAGTTGGTGTACTTGGTGCTGTGCAGGCCGTTGGCGCTAGAACCAGAAGCCGATGATGAAGGAGCCCGCCAGGGTCAGCATGACGTTGGCCACCGCATAGGTGCCGGCATAGCCGAGCGCCGGGATGGAGCTGTTGGCCGCCTCGTTCACCACGTCCATGGCCGGGGCGCAGGTGCGGGCCCCCGTGATGGCGCCGAGCAGCAGGGCCGGGTTCATCTTCAGCACCCAGACCCCGAACAGGTAGCCCACCAGCACCGGCAGGGTGGTCACCAGCATGCCGGAGAAGAGCACCACGGCACCGACCTGGCTCAGGTGATCCAGAATGCCGCCGCCGGCTTTGAGGCCGGTGCTCACCATGAACACCGCCAGGCCGAGATCCTTGGCCAGACGCAGGGCGCCCGGTGGCACATAGCCGACAGTGGGGTGGTTGGCGCGCAGGTAGCCCATCAGGATCCCCGCCAGCAGCAGGCCAACGGCGTTGCCCAGCCCAAATTCGAGCTGGCCGAACACCAGGGAGACGGAGCCTATCAGCAGCCCCAGCACGAAGAAGGTGGTGAAGGCCACCAGATCCGTGGTCTGGCTGTGGATGCTGATGAAGCCGATTTTGTTGGCCAGCAGCTTGACCCGCTGCTTCTCGCCGCTGATCTGCAGCACGTCGCCCTTTTGCAGCATGATGTTGCGATCAAAGGGCATCTCGATCTGGGAGCGCACCACCCGATTGAGGAAGCAGCCCTTCTCGGTGAGGTTGAGCTCCACCAGATGGCGACCCACCACCGCATCGTTTTTCACCACTATCTCTTCGGTGACGATCTGCAGGTCAAGCAGGTTACGATCGAACACCTCCTTGCCGTTGCGGTAGTTGACGTCGAGCTTCTCGTGACTCTCTGGGTAACCCACCAGGGCGATCTCGTCCCCTTCCTGGATGACGGCATCGCCATCCGGGCTCGCCAGGATGCCGTTGCGGCGGATCCGCTCCACGTAGCAGCCGGTGTGGGGGTAGATGCCGGTCTCACGCAGGGTGCGGCCGCCAATCCAGGCCGCCAGCTCCGGGCCGACCCGGTAGGCACGGATGATGGGCAGGTAGGTCTTGCGGCTCTCGTTGTCGGAGAGGCCGCGCTCACGGGCGATCTTCTGCGCCTCGGTGTTGAGGTCGAGCCGTGCCAGCGAAGGCAGGTAGCGCACCACCAGCATCAGGCCGACCAGCCCCACCAGATAGGTCAACGCATAGCCGATGCCCATGTTGTCGAGCACCGACTGCATGTCGGTCTGATGGGGCAGGTTGAGCAGGCCGCTGCGCAGGGCATCCTGCGCGCCCACCAGCGCCGGGGTCGAGGTGAGCGAGCCGGCCAGGATGCCGGCCGCCATGCCCGGCCCCAGGTTGAAGAACTTGGCCAGCCCCACGGTGAGGAAGAGGGCGGTCAGCAGGATCACCAGGGTGAGGGTGATGTAGTGGATGCCGTCACGCAGGAAGACGCTGAAGAAGTGCGGTCCCGCTTCGATCCCCACGCAGAAGATGAACAGCATGAAGCCGACGTTCTCCGTGGTGGCGGTGAATTCGAAGCCCATCTGGCCGAACAGCAGGGCGGTAAAGAGCACGCCGATGGTGTTGCCGATCTGGAAGTTGCCGAACCTGACTTTACCGAGCAGCAGGCCGAAGGCCAATACCACGAACAGCAGCAGGGAGTCGCTTTGATGTAGCAGTGTCACAAAATCTATGGTCATGCCCGGAAAAACCGAGGAAAAAAGTGGGGCCGATATTGTGCCGGATCCCTCACCAATAAAGAAGCGTCAAAGGAGGATTAATCGGCACTAACCCGCCACGCGACTCGCCTGTGTGAGGGAAACTGCGGGGCGGGTGCGGTGATGACCTCTATTTCCCTCTGCCAGCCCCGCTGTCAATTAGTGATTCCTGCTATCTGTGATCCTCGTCTTTCCGCTCTGCTTGAAAATTTATTCTCTGCTGTTTGGCTGGGCGGTTTCCTGGTTTTTCAGCACATCTGACTGAAGGGGATGGCATGAGTCCGGGAGCCGATCGGTGGGTGTCGAGAGGGAGTGACCCATGTTGTGCGGGATGGCGAAAAGATATCTGCAAAAGGCATCTGTCGGCGGCGATGGCAACCCATTCAGGGGGGTGACCAAAAACAGCAGAAAATCAGGTCGGCAGGGAAAAACATCGCCCGTTGCTGGCAATGGCCTGCCAGCCTAGGCCGTCATTGGCTTTGCTCTACTTACCCACAGAATCTGTGGATAACCCTGTTTATGAAACTTGGTGATCAGGCTGTATCCCGCGCCAATACTGGGCTGCAAGGACTGTTCAAAAAATACCTGAGATAAATTGTTTCTATAAAAATCAAATAGTTAGACGCAGCAGAACAAAACGCTGCCGGGGCGGATGAGGAATCAAAAGGGAGGCGTCACCGCGGGAGGCGGCTTGTGCATTAAAATTGGCAGAGGAAAGCACTAAAGTGGATAACTTGCACCGAGATGGTGAGGAGATTGGCTCCCCCGACTGGACTTGAACCAGTGACATACGGATTAACAGTCCGCCGTTCTACCGACTGAACTACGGGGGAACATCAGGCAAGGAGGAGCATCATACAGAGGTCGTATTTCGAGGTCAATAGTCGCTTCTTCCGGCAGAGTGGATACCCAGCCCACCCCATCTCGGAGTACACTTCTGCTCTTGCGTTTTTTTGCCGGGAGTCGTCATGAGCAAGTTATTCCAGCTGGCCAGCCAGTTTCAACCCGCCGGGGATCAGCCAAGGGCCATCGCCCAGCTGCTCGATGGCATCGAATCCGGCCTTGCCCATCAGACCCTGCTCGGGGTGACCGGCTCGGGCAAGACCTTCACCATGGCCAACGTCATCGCCACCCTCAATCGCCCTACCATGATCCTGGCTCCCAACAAGACCCTGGCGGCCCAGCTCTATGGCGAGATGAAGGAGTTTTTCCCCGACAACTCGGTGGAGTATTTCGTCTCCTACTACGACTACTATCAGCCAGAAGCCTATGTGCCGACCACCGACACCTTCATCGAGAAGGATGCCTCCATCAACGATCACATCGAGCAGATGCGGCTGTCGGCCACCAAGGCACTGCTGGAGCGTCGCGACGTGGTGATCGTCGCCTCGGTGTCGGCCATCTACGGTCTGGGGGATCCGCAAGCCTACCTCAGCATGATGCTGCACCTGAAAGTGGGGGACCTGATCAATCAGCGGGATATCCTGCGCCGTCTCGCCGAGCTGCAGTACACCCGCAACGACATGGCCTTTCAGCGCGGCACCTTCCGGGTGCGAGGGGAGGTGATCGACATCTACCCCGCCGAATCGGACAAGCTGGCCCTGCGGGTGGAGCTGTTTGATGAAGAGGTGGAGCGCCTCTCCCTGTTCGATCCGCTGACCGGTGCCATCGAGCAGACGGTGGTGCGCTACACCATCTATCCCAAGACCCACTATGCCACCCCGCGCGAGACCATCCTGGGGGCCATCGAGCACATCAAGGAGGAGCTCAAGAGCCGCCGGGAGCAGCTGTTGTCGCTGGGCAAGCTGGTGGAGGAGCAACGCATCAGCCAGCGTACCCAGTTCGACATCGAGATGATGCAGGAGCTGGGCTACTGCTCTGGCATCGAGAACTACAGCCGTTACCTCTCCGGTCGCGCGCCCGGCGAGCCGCCGCCCACCCTGTTTGACTATCTGCCGGGGGATGGCCTGCTCATCATCGACGAATCCCACGTCACGGTGCCGCAGATCGGCGCTATGTTCAAAGGGGACAGATCCCGCAAGGAGACCCTGGTGGAGTACGGCTTCCGGCTCCCCTCGGCGCTCGACAACCGGCCGCTCAAGTTCGACGAGTTCGAGGCGCTGATGCCGCAGACGGTGTTTGTCTCGGCCACCCCTGGCCCCTACGAGCTGGAGAAGTCCGGTGGCGATGTGGTGCAGCAGGTGGTGCGCCCCACCGGCCTGCTCGACCCCGAGATCGAGGTGCGTCCGGTCACCACCCAGGTGGACGACCTGCTCTCCGAGATCCGCAAACGGGTGGCGGTGGAGGAGCGGGTGCTGGTCACCACCCTCACCAAGCGGATGGCGGAGGATCTGACCGAATACCTGGCGGATCACGAGGTGCGGGTGCGTTATCTGCACTCGGACATCGACACCGTCGAACGGGTGGAGATCATTCGCGATCTGCGCCTCGGCAAGTTCGACGTGCTGGTGGGGATCAACCTGCTGCGGGAGGGGCTCGATATGCCGGAGGTCTCGCTGGTGGCGATCCTGGATGCAGATAAAGAGGGTTTCCTGCGCTCCACCCGCTCCCTCATCCAGACCATCGGCCGGGCGGCGCGTAACCTCAACGGCAAGGTCATTCTCTACGGGGATACCATCACCAACTCCATGCAGGTGGCGATCGAAGAGACCGAGCGGCGCCGCGCCCTGCAGCATGCCCACAACCAGGAACACGGCATCACCCCGACGGGGCTCAACAAGTCGGTGGGCGATGTGATGGACATGGGAGGCAGTCGCAGTGCAGGCAAGAGCGGGCGGGGCAGTCGCAAGGCCGCCGAGCCACAAGGGGAGTACCATGCCCGCTCCGCCAGCGAGATCAGCAAGGAGATCAAGCGGATGGAAGAGCAGATGTTCCAGCATGCACGGGATCTGGAGTTCGAGCAGGCGGCAGCGCTGCGGGACCAGATCCAGCGGCTGCGCAACGAGTTGATCGAGAGTTGAGTGCCTTGCCGGGCGCCCGACGCTGGCTGATCTGGCGGCGTTTGCGCCGCCTCTATCGGGGTTTTCGTCACCCCGATACCCCCTGGTGGGCCAGGGGGCTGGTGATCCTGGTCCTGCTCTACGGCATCAGCCCGCTGGATCTCATCCCCGATGTGGTGCCATTTGTTGGCTGGCTCGACGATGCGACCCTGCTGCTGCTCTTATTGTGGGGTTGGGAGTTATGCCTGCCCGGTGCCGTGAGGGCGGCGCTCGCCGAGCGGGAGTAGGCCGCCTTGGCCGTGCCCGCTGTATCGCCATCGATTTGATGAAAAGTGTCATGCCGGTTGTGTTTGGGCGTGATAAGAAAGAGCATGGTGGGGGAGATTGTGGCGCTCAATGCATTGGCGTAGACTCCACGCCGTTCACTTTATGGGTATGAAAAAATGGATCTGATCCTGTTTGCGATTGATTTTATCCTGCACGTCGACGTGCACTTGAAAGAGCTGTTTGAAAACTATGGGATCTGGGTTTACGCCATCCTGTTTCTGATCATCTTCTGCGAGACCGGACTGGTGGTAACCCCCTTCCTGCCGGGCGATTCCCTGCTGTTTGCCGCCGGTGCGCTCACCGTGGGCAGCGTGCTGGATGTGCATACCCTGGCCGTCGTGCTGATCATCGCCGCGGTACTCGGCAACGTGGTGAACTACACCATAGGTCACTTCTTCGGCGAGCAGCTGTTTCGCAATCCTGACTCCAAGATCTTCCGTCGGGATTACCTGGATAAAACCCATGCCTTCTACGCCAAGCATGGCGGCAAGACCATCATCATCACCCGCTTCCTGCCCATCGTGCGCACCTTCGCGCCCTTCGTGGCGGGTATGGGTGCCATGACCTACCCGCGCTTCCTGGCGTTCAATCTGGTGGGCGGTCTGTTGTGGGTCCTTTCATTCGTCTATGCCGGCCACTTCTTCGGCAATCTGCCGGTGGTGCGTCAGAACTTTACCCTGCTCATCTTCGGCATCATCGGCATTTCGCTGCTGCCCATGGTGATCGGCATGGTGAAGGCCAGAATGAACGCCAGCAAGGCGGCGTCCTGAGCACCCTGCTGCCTGGCTGATGAAGCGAAATGACATAAAAAAGAAGGGAGCCGCTGGCTCCCTTCTTTATTTGCACTGCAATCGGGCTTAGCTGCAGCAGCGACCCTTGACCAGATTACCGATGGCCACCACGACGAACACCAGCAGGTAGGCGGCGAAGATGGCCACCAGCCACTGAGGCATGGAGAAGCTAAGGAACTGCCAGGTGACCTCGCTGCAATCGCCATCCGGGTAGAACATCCAGGGGATCCACTGATCCAGCGGCGCCCAGCTCGGGAAGTCGACAAAGCCTTCGCAGACGTTGAAGGGGGAGGGATTGACCTGATAATCCACATGCTTGAGCGCCAGTTTCAGGCCCCAGAAGGCACTGGAGCCCCATAGCAGCAGAGCGCTCCAGCGCACGTACCATTTCTGCGGTGCCACCATGCCGAGCAGCCCTGCGGTGAGGACTCCCAGCGTGGCGATCCGCTCATAGACGCACATGACGCAGGGATGCAGGCCCAGCACATGCTGGAAGAAGAGGGCGCTCAACTCGAGGAACAGGGCAGAGGCTGCAAGCAGACTCCAGGCCAGGCGATGGGCGGCAATACGGCGCAGAAACTCTATCATCTGGTTGATCTCACAGAAAAAACAGTGGCTGAATTAGAGCAGAGCAGGGGCCAAAAGGAAAGGGCCCGCATGGGCCCTTATGGTATCAATGCAGGGCGGGCAGCGCCGCCGGCGTGACGTTGTCGAGCACCAGCCAGCCGGCCTGATAGAACCAGTCGGTAAGCGGCCCGAGCAGCATCTCCACCGAGAAGAAACCCACCAGTCCCAGCACCAGGGTATAGGGCAGCGCCATCCACACCATGCGCCCGTAGGAGAGGCGCAGCAGCGGTGCCAGCGCCGAGGTCAGCATGAACAGGAAGGCGGCCTGGCCGTTGGGGGTGGCCACCGACGGCAGGTTGGTCCCGGTGTTGATGGCCACGGCCAGCAGTTCGAACTGTTCGCGGCTGATGGCATTGTTGAGCAGCGCCGTCTTCACCTCGTTGATGTAGACGGTGCCGACGAAGACATTGTCACTGACCATGGAGAGCAGGCCGTTGGCCAGATAGAAGAGCGCGAGCTGGGCGTCCGGCTCGGCGGCCAGCACCCACTGGATCACCGGCTTGAACAGCTGCTGATCGATGATGACGGCGACCACGCTGAAGAAGACGGCCAGCAGGGCGGTAAAGGGCAGCGCCTCCTGGAATGCCTTGCCGAGAGAGTGCTCCTCGGTGATGCCGGTGAGCGAGGTGGCCAGCACGATGACCGATAGGCCGATGAGGCCCACCGCCGCCAGGTGCATGGCCAGCCCCAGGATCAGCCAGAGGGCGATCGCTGCTTGCACTATGAGCTTGGCCTTGTCCTGGGTGGTACGTCCGGCCTCTTCATAGCGGTTGTAATCTTCCATGATGCGGCGTACCGCGTCCGGCAACTTGGCGCCGTAGCCGAACCAGCGGCACTTTTCGACCAGAACACAGGTGAGCAGGCCGCAGATGAACACCGGCACCGTGACCGGAGACATGCGAATGGCAAACTCGCCGAAGTTCCAGCCCGCCTGCTCGCCGATGATCAGGTTCTGCGGTTCTCCTACCAGGGTGCAGACACCGCCGAGGGCGGTACCGATGGCGGCATGCATCATCAGGCTGCGCAGGAAGGCGCGAAAGTCGTCCAGATGTTGGCGATTGAGTTCATTGACAGCGTCATCATCGGTATGATCGTGCGGGTTGCCGAACTCCTTGCCGGAAGAGACCTTGTGATAGATGGCGTAGAAACCGGTGGCGACGCTGATCACCACGGCGATCACGGTGAGGGCGTCGAGGAAGGCTGACAGGAAGGCGGAGACTAGACAAAATGCCAATGAAAGCAGAGTCTTGGAGTGGATCCGGATCAGCAGCTTGGTAAACACATAGAGCAGCAGCTGCTTCATGAAATAGATGCCGGCCACCATGAAGACCAGCAGCAGCAGTACCTCGATATTGGCCACCAGCTCATGTTTGACCTGCTCTGCCGAGGTCATGCCGATCAGCACCGCCTCAATGGCCAGCAGACCGCCGGGTTGCAACGGATAGCACTTGAGGGCCATGGCCAGAGTGAAGATGAACTCGACGACCAGCAGCCAGCCGGCGATGAAGGGATCGAGGTAAAAGGCGATCGGGTTGATCAGCAGGAATAGAAGAATAGCGGCCTTGTACCACTGGGGCGCATTGCCCAGAAAGTTCCTGGCAAAGGCTTGCCCTAAGCTGATTGGCATAATAGTGGGTCTCTGTGTTGTGGTTGGTATCTGCGTCTATGCAGTCAAGACAGGCTCGACCAGAACATCCGGATGTTGTCCCTTATCAGATTGATTCCTCATGATTTTAATCAAAAAGAGCATTAACTATAAATAACATAGTCTGCATTGCCCACGAGATTGGCCGTTTTATCGCCAATCGATGGGGTTGGCTGACACCCATTGCGGGAATCAATACATATTTTTAACAAAATGGCCTGCTTATGTGAGCAGAGGACCGACCTTCTGCTTGCCAGCCCTCCCTGCTTTGCTATTATTCGTGAGCCTTTTTACGTACTACAACAGAGTCACTACATGGTCATAAAAGCGCAGAGCCCTGCAGGGTTTGCCGAGGAATATATCATCGAGTCCATCTGGAACAATCGCTTTCCTCCAGGATCCATCTTGCCGGCCGAGCGTGAGCTGTCCGAGCTGATTGGCGTGACTCGAACCACCTTGCGTGAAGTGCTGCAGCGTCTGGCCCGTGATGGCTGGCTCACCATTCAGCATGGCAAACCGACCAAGGTGAACAATTTCTGGGAAACCTCTGGACTCAACATTCTGGAGACCCTGGCCAGGCTGGATCAGGACAAGGTGCCGGATCTGGTGGCCCAGCTGCTGTCGGCGCGCACCAACATCTGCACCATCTTCATTCGTGGCGCGATCCGCAACAATCCGGAGCAAGCCGCCGAGATCCTGCGCGGTGCCGACACGGTAGAGAACTCCCCGGAAGCCTATGCCGAGTTTGATTATCGCCTGCACCACCAGCTCTCCTTTGCCTCAGGCAACCCGATTTATGCCCTGATCCTCAACGGCTTCAAGGGGCTGTACAGCCGGGTTGGCCGTTACTACTTCTCCGACAAGCAGGCCCGTGAAGCAGCCGATGCCTATTACAAGACCTTGCTGAATCTGGCCGAGACCAAGAATCACGAGGCCGTGTTCATGACGGTACGTCAGTACGGCATCGAGTCAGGCAAGTTGTGGACCCGTCTGCGTCAGGACATGCCGAGCAATCTGTGCGACAACTGATGGTATTCTGATGCAAGAAAAACGCGCCAAATGGCGCGTTTTTTTATGGTGGATGGCTGCTTGCTCAAGCCGGTTTTTTCTCCGGGCAACGCCCGATGATATCGGCAGGCAGTTCACCATTGTCCTGCTCCAGCACCACATCGAACCCCCACAACTGATGCAGATGCTTGAGCACCTCGTGACGGGAGTCTCCCAGCGGGATCCGGTTGTGCGGCACGTAGCGCAGCGTCAACGAGCGATCGCCCTTCACTGCCACATTGAATACCTGGATGTTGGGCTCCAGGTTGCTCAGGTTGTATTGGGCCGACAGGGTATTGCGCACCTGGCGGTAGCCCTCGTCATTGTGGATGGCGGAGACCTTGAGGTAGTTCTTCAGATCGTCGTCATCGATGGCAAACAGCTTCATGTCGCGCATCACCTTGGGGCTGAGGAACTGGCTGATGAAGCTCTCATCCTTGAAGTTCTGCATGGCGAAATGCAGGGTATCGACCCAGTTGCTGCCGGCGTAATCGGGGAACCAGTATCTGTCCTCCTCGGTCGGGTTCTCGCAGATACGGCGCAGGTCGGTAAACATGGCAAAGCCGAGGGCGTAGGGGTTGATCCCCGAGTAGTAGCGGCTGTTGTAGGGGGGCTGGTAGACCACGTTGGTGTGGCTGTGCAGCACCTCAATCATGAAGCGATCGCTGATCTTGCCCTCGTCATAAAGGTGATTGAGGATGGTGTAGTGCCAGAAGGTGGCCCACCCTTCGTTCATCACCTGGGTCTGCTTTTGCGGATAGAAGTACTGGCTGATCTTGCGCACGATACGCACTATTTCGCGCTGCCAGGGTTCCAGCAGAGGAGCATTCTTTTCGATGAAATAGAGAATGTTCTCCTGTGGTTCAGCCGGGTAGCGTCTGTCTTCCACCCCGGAGGCCTTGTGCTGTTTGGGCAGGGTTCGCCACAGCTCGTTGACCTGAGTCTGCAGATAATCTTCCCGTGCCTTCTGGCGGCGCTTCTCTTCGGCCAGCGAGATCTTCTGCGGCCGCTTGTAGCGATCCACCCCGAAGTTCATCAAGGCATGGCAGGAGTCGAGCAGCTTCTCCACCGCATCGATGCCGTGTTTCTCTTCACACTCGGTGATGTAGTTCTTGGCGAACAGCAGATAGTCGATGATGGAGGAGGCATCGGTCCAGGTCTTGAACAGATAGTTGTTCTTGAAGAAGGAGTTGTGGCCGTAGCAGGCGTGGGCCATCACCAGTGCCTGCATCGGCATGGTGTTCTCCTCCATCAGATAGGCGATGCAGGGATCCGAGTTGATGACGATCTCGTAGGCCAGCCCCATCTGGCCACGTTTGTAGTTGCGCTCGGTGTGAATGAAGCGCTTGCCGAATGACCAGTGCTGATAACCGATGGGCATGCCGACGCTGGAGTAGGCATCCATCATCTGCTCTGCCGTGATCACCTCGATCTGGTTGGGGTAGGTATCCAGTCGATAGAATTTGGCAACCCGGGCTATCTCCTGATGGTAAATGTCCAGCAGGTCGAAGTTCCAGTCCGGGCCATCGTCCAGCGGTGCGACTTTTCTTGCGGTTTCTACCATATGACCTCCCTCACGCCGCTTGCTTCTTGAACAGCTCCCGGAATACCGGATAGATATCCTCTACCTTGCGAATGTGCTCCATCGCGAAGTGGGGGAACTCGCTGGCGACCGATTCATATTCGTGCCACAACGTCTGGTGGGCACGGGTAGTGATCTCGATATAGGAGTAGTACCGTACTCGCGGCATGATGTCCCGCGCTAGGATCTCCCGGCATTGTGGCGAGTCGTCGGCCCAGTTGTCGCCATCCGAGGCTTGCGCTGCATAGATATTCCACTGATGGGCAGGATAACGCTCGTTGATGATGTCGTTCATCATCTTGAGGGCGCTGGAGACGATGGTGCCGCCGGTTTCCTGGGAGTAAAAGAACTCATGTTCGTCCACCTCCTTGGCCTGGGTATGGTGGCGGATATAGACCACTTCGACGTTTTTGTAGGTCCGGCTCAGGAACAGATAGAGCAGGATGTAGAAGCGCTTGGCCATCTCCTTGGTGGCCTGATCCATGGAGCCCGACACGTCCATCAGGCAGAACATCACCGCCTGGCTGGAGGGGACGGGTCGCTTGACGAAGTTGTTGAACTTGAGATCGAAGGTGTCGATGAAAGGGACCGCGTCGATCCGTCTTTTCAGCTCCCTGATCTCCTTTTCGAGTTGGGCTATTTCGGCAAAATGTTCGTTGGGATCTGCCGCCAGCAGGGCCAGCCTATCTTCCAGCTCATGCAGCTGGCGCTTCTTGCCGGCCTGCAGCGCCATCCGACGGGCCAGCGAATTTTGCAGTGAACGCACCACGTTGATGTTGGCAGGCACCCCGTTGGAGGTGTAGCCCGCCCGGTAGGTTTTGACTTCCATCAGCTGGTTGAGCTGGGTTTTCTGCAGCCGTGGCAGCTCGAGATCTTCAAACAGCAGATCGAGATACTCATCCTTGGAGATCTGGAAGACGAAGTCGTCCGCTCCTTCTCCCTGGTTGGAGGCCTGCCCTTCGCCAGAGCCCTGACCGCCACCTCCTCCCTTGGGGCGGTCAATCTTGTCACCGGAGACGAACTGGTCATTGCCGGGATGCACCATCTCCCGTTTGCCGCCTTGCCCCTGATGGAAATGGGGCTCGCCGATATCCTTGGTCGGGATGCTGATGCTCTCACCCGTGTCTACGTCCTGAATGCTGCGCTTGGAGACAGCATCAGAGACCGCTTGTTTGATCTGCTTCTTGTAGCGGCGGATGAAGCGCTGCCGATTGACAGCGCTTTTGTTTTTGCCGTTGAGCCTGCGGTCGATAAAATGCGCCATAACTCCCCCTTGAACAGTCAGGGTCAGGATGACTTGCGTACCCTGAGATACCATTCGGAGAGCAGTCGCACCTGTTTGCGGGTGTAGCCTTTCTCCATCATCCGTTCGACAAAGTTATCGTGCTTCTTCTGCTCCTCGGCTGAGGTTTTGCTGTTGAAGGAGATAACCGGCAGCAGCTCTTCCGTGTTGGAGAACATCTTCTTCTCGATCACGGTGCGCAGCTTCTCGTAACTGGTCCAGTTGGGGTTACGGCCTGCATTGTTGGCCCGGGCACGCAGCACGAAGTTGACGATTTCGTTGCGGAAATCTTTCGGGTTGCTGATCCCGGCGGGTTTCTCAATCTTCTCCAGCTCGCTGTTGAGCGATGCGCGGTCAAACAGCTGGCCGGTCTCGGGGTCACGGTACTCCTGATCCTGGATCCAGAAATCGGCGTAGGTGACGTAGCGGTCGAAGATGTTCTGACCGTACTCGGAGTAGGACTCGAGGTAGGCGGTCTGGATCTCTTTGCCGATGAACTCCACATAGCGCGGGGTCAGATAGCCCTTGATGAACTCAAGGTAGCGATCATGCAGCTCTTGCGGGAACTGCTCGCGCTCGATCTGCTGCTCCAGCACATAGAAGAGGTGCACTGGGTTGGCTGCCACTTCCGCGTGGTCGAAGTTGAAGACGCGGGAGAGGATCTTGAACGCGAAGCGGGTCGACAGGCCATTCATCCCTTCGTCCACCCCGGCGTAGTCGCGATACTCCTGATAGCTTTTCGCCTTGGGATCCGTGTCTTTGAGGCTCTCGCCATCATAGACCCGCATCTTGGAGTAGAGGCTCGAGTTTTCCGGCTCCTTGAGGCGTGACAGCACGGAGAACTGGCCCAGCAGTTCGAG
Source organism: Aeromonas sp. 1805 (assembly GCF_013085525.1). NCBI lineage: Bacteria > Pseudomonadati > Pseudomonadota > Gammaproteobacteria > Aeromonadales > Aeromonadaceae > Aeromonas > Aeromonas sp. 1805. The sequence continues at coordinate 3,735,814 of NZ_CP038515.1, forward strand.
GGTGCCGGGGGCGCACTTGGCATCGGTCAGCTCGCTGTTGACCAGCAGCTTCTCGTAGATCTTCACCTCTTCCGACACGCGCAGGCAGTAAGGCACCTTGACGATATAGACCCGGTCGAGGAAAGCCTCGTTGTTCTTGTTGTTGCGGAACTGCTGCCATTCGGATTCGTTGGAGTGGGCCAGCAGGATGCCGTCGAAGGGCAGGGCGGAGAGCCCCTCGGTCCCGTTGTAGTTGCCTTCCTGAGTGGCGGTCAGCAGCGGGTGCAGCACCTTGATGGGCGCCTTGAACATCTCGACGAACTCCATGATCCCCTGGTTCGCCTTGCACAGCGCGCCCGAGTAGGAGTAAGCGTCGGCATCATCCTGGGCAAAGTGCTCCAGCATGCGGATATCCACCTTGCCGACCAGCGAGGAGATGTCCTGGTTGTTGTCATCACCCGGTTCGGTCTTGGCGATGGCGATCTGGTCGAGGATGGAGGGATTGACCTTCTCCACCTTGAACTTGGTGATGTCGCCACCAAACTCGTGCAGTCGTTTGGCGACCCAGGGGGACATGATGGGGCGCAGATAACGGCGCGGGATGCCGTACTCCTTCTCCAGAATTTCGCCATCTTCTTCGATGTCGAACAGGCAGAAGGGGTGGTCGTTGACCGGTGACCCCTTGATGCGATAGACAGGCACTTTTTGCATCAGGGATTTGAGTTTCTCTGCCAGCGAGGATTTACCACCGCCAACCGGCCCCAGCAGATAGAGGATCTGCTTCTTCTCTTCCAGGCCCTGAGCCGAGTGCTTGAGATAGGAGACAATCTGTTCGATGGCCTCTTCCATGCCGTAGAAATCTTTGAAGGCGGGATAGCGTGCCACGACGCGGTTGGAGAAAAGGCGACTGAGTCTGGGGTTGACCGAGGTGTCGATCATTTCCGGTTCGCCGATGGCGACCAGCAAACGCTCGGCGGCGGAGGCGTAGCAGGATTTGTCCTGCTTACACATATCCAGAAATTCCTGGATGGTGTATTCCTCTTCCCTGGCTTTCTCATATCGCTGTTGATAATGCTCGAAGATGCCCATAACTTTGCCCTCGTTATAGTCGCTTACCCTGAAAAGAGTGGATCACTACTTTTGTTCTGTTTACCTCATTAAGCCTAGTCAACAGCCCCCAGTAATCCATCACCAACTATTGGTTTAAATTTGCAAGGGTACTTCCCGACCCAATGCGGGAAGGCGCAATCAGTGACACACCTATGTTACTGACTGTTAAATTATTTTTGCCACGATAGTGAGGTAAATGTCAAAGACATAAAAAATAAATGTTTGTCAGAAAATGGAAATGACATCGCGTTTATTTGGGAGACTGGCTGCAGCACAGACGGGGCAAGGGGCAGGGCGTAGACGAGACGAAATGGTGTTACGTTTACGTGCACGGAAAGTGTTTTGTTTGGTGTTTTAGCTCTAATTTTTACATTGACGCTACATTGCGACTGCTCTAGATTGGCCCTGTGTCAGGCAGTCAGCGCTTTAGCAAGAGAGTGGCTGGTTGCTGATGCAAAGCTCTGTTTAAGCACGTTTCCGTTGGCTTGACCCTCGCAGATGCGAGGGTCTTATTTTTTGGGCTCTACCCGATGTTTAAGCCGTTTATCCCTGTTGGCGAGCGGTATAAATGTTGGATACGGCCGCCAGCACATCGGCAAAGGGGTGGGACGCCAGCTGGCCGAATCCAGCCAGGCTTCTGGCCTTGAGCCGGGTGGTGAGCGGGGTGGTGATGCCACACAGGAAACGCGTCAGGATGCGGGGATCCCGACTGTGACACAGGGCTACCAGCGGATCGCACCAGGCTCTGAGCCCCTGTTCATTGGGGAGTGTCCGGCTGGGTAAGGAGGTAAGCTGCGCCACCTCTCCCCGACAGACCGAGCAGTGCCCGCAATGGGTGGGCGCGGCCTGATCGGCAAAGTAGCGGGCCAGCTCATGGCTCAGACAACTGCTGGAGGTAAAGAAACCCAGCAATGCCTGCAGACGCGCCAGCTCGCTTTGTTCTTTCTTTTCAAACAGTGCGTGCAGCTGATCGGCCAGCGGTGCTATGTCCAGATCTTGTTGCAGCACCCGATAGACCTCGGTCATCTGCTTGCTCTCCAGCTCGATCCAGCCTTGCTGCTGCAGATAATCCAGCGCGGCAGCGGCCCGCGACCGCTCCCCCTGATAACCCTGCCAGAGCGCCTCGAAGTCCATGGTGCACCAGCTGCGCGCCTGCGGGGCACTGGCGAACACTTGCTCCAGAAACTGGCGTCGCGCCGGATTGAAACGGGCCAGGATGTCGGCCTTGTCCAGCACGAACTTGAAGCGGTACTCGGCAAAATAGCTGTAGGCCGGCGCTATGATGCCTGCCATCTCCAGGTAGACCAGCAGGGTTTTCAGCGGCAGCTGGCGGATATTGGTGTCGTTGGAGAGGCGCAGCAAGCCAAATTCCCACTCGCTGCCGCTTTGTTGCAGGATCTCGAGCAAGGTGACGATGGCCGTTCTGTCCGGGGTGTCGCCATAGACGAAGTTTTCCAGCACCGGCAACTGGCTGCGATTGGCCAGTACCATGCAGCGGGAAGGCAGACCATCCCGGCCGGCGCGGCCTATCTCCTGACTATAGTTTTCGATGGATTTGGGCAGATCGTAATGGATCACCCGGCGAATGTCGGCCTTGTCGATCCCCATGCCGAAGGCGATGGTCGCCACGATGCAGTCCAGCTTGCCGGCCATGAAGTCGTACTGGATCTGGCTGCGCAGGGTGGCATCGAGCCCGGCGTGATAGGCGCGCGCTCTGATGCCGGCTTGTTGCAAGCGGGCGGCGCACTGCTCTGCGGTGTGCTGCAGGGTGACATAGATGATGGTCGGTGCGGCGGGGTCACGAGCCAGCTCGGCATGCAGCCAACCATCGCGAGCCTCGTCAGGCAGCGGCACCACGGCCAAGTCCAGGTTGGCGCGATAAAAGCCGGTGACGATGAGTCCCTCATCCTCGATCTCGAATTTGGCCTGCATGTCGGCCATGACTGCCGGGGTGGCGGTGGCCGTCAGCAGCAACACCTGCGGGATCTGCAATTCACGGCGGTAATCCGGCAGCTTGAGGTAGTCGGGTCGAAAGTTGTGACCCCACTCCGAGATGCAGTGCGCCTCGTCCACCACCAGCATCGACAGCGGTACCTGCTGGATGAAACGGCGAAAGCGTTCGTTTTTGAGCCGCTCAACCGAAATCATCAGGATCTTGAGCTGGCCATCGCTGGCCTGCTGCATCACCCGGCGGCTCTCCTCCGGGGTCAGGCTCGAGTCGAGGGTGGCGGCGGCGATCCCCTTGCTGCGCAAAAAAGCGAGCTGATCGTGCATCAGCGCGATCAGCGGCGAGATCACCAGGGTCAGATGGGGCAGGGCTAGCGCCGGCAACTGATAACAGAGGGACTTGCCGGAGCCGGTGGGAAAGATGGCGGCGGCACTTTGGCCGGCCAGTAATCGGCTGATCACCGCCTCCTGTCCCGGTCTTAACCGATCGAAGCCGAAGTGACGGGTCAACAGGGATGAGATCATGGCAGGACTCCAGCGCAAAAACCGTCATGATACCACTGCCAGGGAGTGTCTGGATGGCCAAGCGAGGGAAAACGGCATCCATTTGAATGCTGTTGATATTGTGTTATCGCATTGTTGTGGTTTTTTTGTGAGGTAAACCGGATATTTTTCAGTGATTATATGGAAAAAAGCGGTTGCAGATGGGATATTCCTTGTCCGCAATCCCGTGTGTTACCGGACAGGCTCAACAGAAAGCTTGCCGGGGCAGATGACGCCAGCCGTGACATGGGTGTCGCCTGGCGTAGCGGTTGCCAACAGGACTAATGATTCACGCACTTCGGTGCTCAGGGACTATTTGATGACACAACAACACCCCCTCGTAAGACTGGTCAACAGTACCAGCCTGGTTAGCCAGATCCTGGTCGGTCTGGTCTTCGGTATCCTCCTCGCCATGTTCATGCCGGAATGGGCCAAAACGGCAGGTCTGCTCGGCAGCCTGTTCGTCGGCGCCCTGAAGGCGGTCGCCCCGCTGCTGGTCTTTGTACTGGTCATGGCGGCGATCATCGGCCACAAGCAGGGCCAGAAGACCAACATGAAACCGATCCTGCTGCTCTATCTGCTGGGTACCTTCCTGGCTGCTGCGGTCGCCGTCGTGGCCAGCTTCCTGTTTCCCTCCAACCTGCATCTGGTGGCCAACAGTGCCGAGATCACCCCACCGGGCGGCATCACCGAGGTACTGCAGACCCTGCTGTTCAACGTGGTGACCAACCCGGTCAAGGCGCTGCTGGATGCCAACTACATCGGCATTCTGGCCTGGGCCATCGGCCTTGGCATCGCCATGCGCCACGCCAGCGAGGGGACCAAGGCGGTGATCACCGACCTGTCCCACGGGGTCTCCACCATCGTGAAAGCGGTGATCCGCTGCGCGCCGCTCGGTATTCTGGGCCTGGTTGCCTCCACCCTGGCCGAGACCGGTTTTGACGCCCTGTTTGGCTATGCCCAGCTGCTGGTGGTGCTGATCGGCTGCATGCTGTTCATCGCCTTCGTGGTCAACCCGCTGATCGTATTCTGGAAGATCAAGCGCAACCCCTATCCGCTGGTGCTGACCTGCCTGAAAGAGAGCGGCGTGACCGCCTTCTTTACCCGCAGCTCCGCCGCCAACATCCCGGTCAACATGGCGCTGGCCGAGAAGCTGCGCCTGCCGGAAGACACCTATGCGGTCTCCATCCCGCTGGGGGCCACCATCAACATGGCCGGTGCCGCCATCACCATCACCGTGCTCTCCATGGCGGCGGTACACACCCTGGGGATGGAAGTGGATCTGGCCACCGCCATTCTGCTCTCCGTGGTCGCGACCATCAGTGCCTGTGGCGCGTCCGGCGTGGCCGGCGGCTCCCTGCTGCTGATCCCGCTGGCGTGCAGCCTGTTTGGCATCAGCAACGACATCGCCATGCAGGTGGTGGCCGTGGGCTTCATCATCGGGGTACTGCAAGACTCCGCAGAGACGGCCCTCAACAGCTCCACCGACGTGCTGTTCACCGCCGCGGCCTGCATGGCCGAAGATGAAACCCTGTTGGATGCCTCGCCGGTGCCCAACAGCGAAGCCTGATAGCAGCGCCTTCACCGCACTGAAAACGCCCTCATTCGAGGGCGTTTTTTATTGTCTGGCAGTCTGGGGGCTGGTCCAGCCCGCATCTACAGAGGCTGAGGGGAGCAGGCTGAAGTGGATACCGCAGGCACATCAAGAGCCCGGATGAACGCATGGTCAGGCAGGCTGTCTGGCATCGGTTTGTATAAGGCTACCCGCACTTTAGGCCAGCCATTGTCGGTTGCCGTTCGAGGGGGGATGACGAGAGAAAAGGGGGGAATAGTCGGGATGGGGAGCTGGGCCGGTGTTTGCGAGTGGCGCGTCGGCCAACATGCCTGTGCATGCTCGCCTGCTGGAGAGCCATCATCCGCTGCTGTTGGCACCATAAAAAATGCCAGCCGGTTACCCGGCTGGCATTGTTGCTGGTATGGCCGAGTGTCAGCCGAGCAGTTGGTAGAGGATGGCGGAGATGGCCGTCATCCCCATCACAGCCACGAAGACGTTGCTGATATGGCCCTGATACTTCGCCATGGCCGGTACGCGCTTGATGGCGTACATCGGCATGATGAACAGGATGGTGGCGATGATGGGGCCGCCCATCGACTCGATCATGCCGAGGATGGAGGGGTTGATCACCGCGGTGCCCCACAGGGTCAGGATGAAGAAGGCGATGATGAACATCTCGACCTTCTTGTGGTTCGGCTCCTTGCCGGACTTGCGCAGGTTCTGGACGATCATCCCTTTCAGGCCTTCGCGGGCACCCAGGTAGTGGCCGAAGAAGGAGGAGACGATGGCCACGAACGCCACCAGCGGGCCGAAGTAGGAGATGATGGGGCTCGCGTGCTGGTTGGCCAGGTAGGAGAGCACGGCGATGTTCTGGGACTTGGCTTCTGCCAGTTGCGCCGGGGTCAGGCTCATCACGCAGGAGAAGACGAAGAACATCACGAAACCGAGCAGGATGGTGGCGGTACGCTTGAGGATGGCGTCAGACTTCTCGACCGCATGCTCGCCGTGATCGCGGCGCTGGGCCAGCGAGAAGCTGGAGATGGCCGGGCTGTGGTTGAAGGAAAACACCAGCACCGGAATGGTCAGCCACAGGGTGATGGCAAAGTCCTTGCCGGACGGCATCTGGGAGAGGGCCGCGCCGGTCCAGTCCGGGATCAGGTAGAAGGAGATCCCCACCAGGATGGCGATGAGCGGGTAGACCAGGAACTCGGTCACCTTCAGCATCAGTTTTTCACCGGCCAGCATCACCGACATCATGCCCATGATCAGCACGATGGAGAGGATCCAGCGCGGGGGGGGCGTCATCTGCAACTGGTTGACCATGAAGCTCTCAACCGTGTTGGTGATGCCCACCCCGTAGATCAGCACGATGGGGTAGATGGCGAAGAAGTAGAGCAGGGTGATTAATTTTCCGGCACCCACGCCGAAGTGCTCTTCCACCACTTCCGTGATGTCGGCATCGGGTCTGCTGGAGGAGAGTACGAAGCGGGCGAGGCCGCGGTGGGCCAGGTAGGTCATGGGGCCAACCAGCAGCGCCATCACCACCAGTGGCCAGAAGCCACCCATGCCGGCGTTGATGGGCAAAAACAGAATGCCGGCGCCGACGGCGGTGCCGAACAGGCTGATCACCCAGCTGGTGTCTTGCTTGGTCCAACCACGCGATTGGATGGAGCGGGTTCCTTGCTCCTGTGAGGTCGCAACGTCCTGTGCGCCGGTGACAGTATTAGACATGTGTCTCACCCCGAATTGTGGTTTTTATTGAATCGGCGCAAGGATACGGTTTTTTTAATCAAAAATGTTGATCAAATTCACCTTTATAGGGCTCAAACCCGCATTCTTTTGTGGAAATGTGATCGAAAGAAGAATTAATCAATTATTTTTTATAAAAACCCACGTTAGTTTAATGTTAATGCGCGAATGTTGCACAATCTTTTGTAGGCAAAATGTTATATGGCAAGTTGCCGAGAGAGTTGGCGGATCATGCTGGCGGTGGCGCCCCAGATGAAGTGGTGCTGCCAGGGGATCCAGTAGATGGTGTGCAGGTGATCGGCTCTGGGGATGGTGAGCGCGATGTGGTGGCGTGGATCCAGCAGGTGGTTGAGCGGCACCTCAAAAGCCTGGTCGACCTCGTCCCGGCTCAGGGTGAGCTGATAGTCGGCCGTGACCAGCCCCAGCACCGGCAGCACGTCGTATTGGGAGACGGTGTTGAGGGGCGTGAGGGTGCCCAGCACCTCTATCTGGGCAGGGACGATGCCGAGCTCTTCCTGGGTTTCCCGCAGCGCCGTGTGGATCAAGTCCCGGTCGTCCGGATCCTGCCTGCCACCGGGGAAGCTTATCTGCCCTGCGTGGTGGCGCAGGTGCGGGCTGCGCCGGGTCAGCAGCAGTTGCAGACCGTCGGCCCGCTCGACCAGCGGCAGCAGCACGGCCGCGGGCTTGAGCCCGGCCACCGTCAACCGGTGGGCGGGGGCAGGGCGTTGCAATAAAAAGCGGGTCAGCAGTTCGGCACGGTCCATCTCGATTCTTCTTCGCTCCAGTTGCTGTGATCCATTTTGTCAGGTTTTCAACGCAGTGTGCCCAGCAGCGGCAGAATGCGGGCCACCTTGTCATAGGTTTCCTGATATTCGTCGTCCACCTCGGAGTCGGCAATGACGCCGCCACCGGCCCAGCAGTGGAGCTGGCCCTGTGCGGCGATCAGGGTGCGGATGCAGATGCTGGTATCCATCCGGCCATGCTGGCTCAGATAGCCGATGCTGCCGCAGTAGGCATTGCGCCGTTGGGGCTCCAACTCCTCGATGATCTCCATGGCCCGGATCTTGGGGGCGCCGGTGATGGATCCGCCGGGGAAACAGGCGCGCAGGAGATCCACTGCCTGCCACTGCGCATCCAGTTCGCCGTGGATGGTGGACACCAGGTGATGCACCGCCGGAAAGGACTCTACCGCAAACAGGCTGGGTACGCTGACCGAGCCGGGTCGACTCACCCGGCCGATGTCGTTGCGCAGCAGATCCACGATCATCAGATTCTCCGATCTGTCCTTGTCGGCGCCAGCCAGCTCCAGGGCGCTGGCTTGATCTTGCTCCGGGTCGGCCAGTCGCGGGCGGGTGCCCTTGATGGGCTTGGTCTCGATATGGCGCTGGTCGAGCAACAGGAAACGCTCGGGGGAGAGGCTCAATATGGCGCCCTGCGGCAAATGCAGGAAGGCCGAGAAGGGGGCACGGTTGGCCTGTGACAGCGCCTGATAGGCCTGCCACTCGTCGCCCCGATAGGGCGCGCTGAAGCGCTGGGTCAGGTTGATCTGATAGCAGTCCCCGGCGGCCAGATAGGCCTGGACCTTGGCAAACTTGTCACCGTATTGCGCGCGGCTCATGTTGCTCTGCCATCGTCCCTGCAAGGCAAAGGGCTCAGTGGCGGTTGCCTGCTGCGTCTTGAGCCACTGCAGGCGGCGGGCAAGGCCGGCCTCATCGCCCCAGTGCACCAGCTGCCACTGGCCCGTTGCCACGTCCCGCAGCAGGGCCCAGTCATAGATGCCGACCGCCATGTCCGGGATGGTCACGTCACGGGCGGCCAGGCTCGGCAGACGCTCGAAACGGCGGCCCAGATCATAGCCAAACAGGCCGAGTGCACCGCCGATGAAAGGCAGGGGAGTCGCTTGACTGATGACCTCTCCCAGCAGGGCGTGTTGGCGTTGGGCCAGCAGCGTCAACGGATCATCTTCACGGGATTCGTGCTGATCTCCCTGCGCGATGCGGGTCAGCGTCCCCTCGGTCTGCAAAGTGGCCAGCGGATCGGCGGTGATGATGTCAAAGCGGTTGTCTGCTCCCAGCGGGCCGGCGGATTCCAGCAACATGGCCCAGGGCAGATGATGAAGGCGTGCGAACAGGGCATGGAGCGCCGTCTGGTGATCAAAATGGTGGATATGCAGCGTTGGTTTCATTTTTTGTTACACAGGCAACAGTTTACAGCCTGCTCCCTAGCCGGTACGGGGGTGGCAAGCGTATCATAGCCGCCGGAATTTTTAGAAAAAACACGCCGTTGTCTTATCGGGCCGACAGGCAAGCCGCCTGGCACCACCCCACCGAAGCACGGCTCATATGGAAGCCCTTGCTCTGCATCGAGACGGAGACAAGGACCAGTGAGGATGATATGAGCATCATTAAAAAACAGGATTTTATCGATTCCATTGCCGACGCCCTGCAGTACATCTCCTACTACCACCCCCTCGATTTCGTGCAGGCCGCCAAGGCTGCCTATGACCGCGAGATCAACCCGGCCGCCAAGGACGCACTGGCCCAGATCCTGATCAACTCTCGCATGTCCGCCGAAGGGCATCGCCCCCTGTGCCAGGATACCGGCATCGTCACCTGCTTCGTCAAGATCGGCATGCAGGTGCAGTGGGACAGCGACATGACGGTGCAGGAGATGGTGGACGAGGGCACCCGCCGTGCCTACACCAATCCGGACAACCCGTTGCGCGCCTCCGTGCTGGCCGACCCTGCCGGCAGCCGCAAGAACACCAAGGACAATGCCCCGGCCGTGGTGCACATCGACATGATCCCGGGTGACAAGGTAGGGGTGAGCATCGCGGCCAAGGGCGGCGGCTCCGAGAACAAGTCCAAGATGGTGATGCTCAACCCCTCCGACGACGTGGTGGAGTGGGTGCTCAAAACCGTGCCGACCATGGGGGCCGGCTGGTGTCCACCTGGCATGCTGGGGATCGGTATCGGTGGTACCGCCGAGAAGGCGGCCGTACTGGCCAAAGAGGCCTTGATGGAGCACATCGACATCCAGGAGCTGATCGCCCGTGGTCCGGAGACCACCGAAGAGAAGCTGCGGGTCGAGCTCTACGACAAGGTCAACAAGCTGGGGATCGGTGCCCAGGGGCTCGGCGGTCTCACTACCGTGCTGGATGTGAAGGTGAAATCTGCGCCGACCCACGCCGCCTCCAAGCCGGTGGTGATGATCCCCAACTGCGCGGCGACCCGTCACGTGCACTTCGAACTGGATGGCTCCGGCCCGGCCGAGCTGACTCCGCCGAAGCTGGAAGATTGGCCGGAGATCACCCGCTCGGCTGGCGGCAACGTACGCCGTGTCAATGTCGACGGCATCACCAAGGCAGAGCTTGCCAGCTGGAAGAGCGGGGATACCGTGCTGCTCTCCGGCAAGATCCTGACTGGTCGCGATGCCGCTCACAAACGCATTGCCGACATGCTGAAAAAAGGCGAGGGGCTGCCGGAAGGGGTCGACTTCACCAACCGCTTCATCTATTACGTTGGCCCGGTCGATGCCGTGCGTGATGAAGTGGTCGGCCCGGCCGGCCCGACCACCTCCACCCGGATGGACAAGTTCACCGACATGATGCTGGGAGAAACCGGCCTCATCGGCATGATCGGCAAATCCGAGCGAGGCCCCAAGACGGTCGAGAGCATCAAGCAGCACCAGGCTGTCTATCTGATGGCCGTCGGCGGCGCCGCCTATCTGGTGGCCAAGGCCATCAAGAAGGCGCGGGTAGTGGCCTTTGCCGACCTGGGTATGGAAGCCATCTATGAGTTCGAGGTGGAAGACATGCCGGTGACCGTGGCGGTTGATTCCCAGGGCAACAATATCCATGAGACAGGCCCGGCTTACTGGTCTGCCAAGATTGCCGAGCTCGATGGCAAACTGGCGTGAGCGAAAGCTGTTTGATGGCTGCTCACTCACGGTCTGGAGACTTGTCTCGAGGCTCAACGTGAGCGGACATGGCGCGTGACTGTTATCAATACCACCGTTATACCGCTGCAGCCAGCCATAGCAGACAGAACGAAGGCGACCTCAGGGTCGCCTTCTCTTTTGGCCTGCGTGCAGTCGCATGAGTGCCAACTGCCAACTGCCAACTGCCAACTGCCAACTGCCAACTGCCAACTGTGCTCGGTGCTCGGTGCGAGGGGCTCTGCGCCTTGTTTTCAATGCCGGCTTCCACTTCCGTCTGTCGGCAGGCACTTGCCGCTGTTGTCTGATGGCTGCAGGGCTCTTGTCACTCAGTGATTGCTGGGCTGTTCAGCGCTCACCGAAAAACCCGTTCAACTCAGCAGCCAATCCTGCAAGGCGTCTCCTCGCACTCTTGGCACCTGTCAGTGGTTGAGATAGACATCCTGCCCGCCATAGACCAGTGAACCACTGTGGACAGGAGAGGATGCGGCCGGCTCGAAGAAGCGGGTCAGAACCCCGCAGCGTTGTCCCAACTTGCTCAACTTGGCGCGATCCAGCATGACCTGCTCCGGCAGCCAGGTGAGCACGGCGGCGCAGCGGCCGTTGCCCAGACTCTGTTCCAGCGTACGCTGCCAGTTTTTGATCTTGGGGCTATGCACCACCAATACTCTGGCGGGATTTATCCCCTGTGCCTGCAGCTGCTTGGCTACCGGCAGACCGGGGGGGGCAATCAACAGGATCCAGCCTGTATCGCCATGACTCAGTCTCACCAGCTCATCAAGCAGCGGGGCTTCATGGGCAATCGTTGCGCTATAACGCTCATCGTCCATGTTGCCTTGATGCCGGGTGGGCCAGGGATTGCTCATACCGGCTGAGGTGGTGATGGGGTGCTGACTCATGGGCTGGCTCATATGTTTGTCCTGTATGAATAACCATGCTGTATTTGTATACAGTAGTCGCTGTTGGTGCCAGTGACAAGCCATTTGTGCTCTAAAATGTGATCGAATTGGCAGTGGTTGATTCTATGGTGTTGATTGTAAAGATTATTTATTTGATGTTGGCGGTGGGTGTTTTTTAGCCTATGGACAAAGCAGGAGGGGACGCCCATGGTTATACAGTATGTCTTGCACAGAGGAGAGATGAGATGGACGTCAGCACCTTGCAACGACTGGATGCCAATATCCTGCTCGGGATCATCAATGAAAAGCTGCGGCTGGAGTGTGACGGGCTGGAAGAGTTGTTGGCCTACTACGACATGACTGAAGATCAGCTAGCTACCCGCTTATTGCAGATAGGCTATCACTATGACTCCATGAGCAACCAGTTCAAAGCCCATGGTTGACCCGCAGAAATCAACCGAACAGCCTTGGTCTTTGCTTTTCATGAACAGCGCACATTGAAATCGTTTTCAATGTGCGCTGAATTTTCAGTTATTTTCAAGGATTTTCAGCACTTGGCAATCATTGAAAACCTATTCACGTATTTATATTTTCATGAAGAGATTAACTGTATGATTTTTAATGAAATTAAAGATTCATAATGGCAGGTTTCAGGAAAGGGTTTTCAAGCTTGAACTGTCATTTTTATGCGTTAAAGTGTGACTTACGTTAACTTTTAAACCAGCGGCTTTAGCTAGTATGCCCACGCCGGAACATATTCTGAGATAACAACAGCGCCGGTCCCTGATGGGATAACAATTTATTATTCTGTAACGAAGGAAATGGTTTATGGCTACCAAGAAGAAGACAGACCAGGATCTCCAACTGGATAAAGATCAGCTCAAGGCGAGTATCGTGCGTCACCTGCGTTCTACCTTGGGTACAAGCGAACAGAAAGCCTCGCCAGAAGCGTGGTGGAAAGCGACCGCAGCCGCCGTCAACGAACAGGTGTACGAGCGCCTGACCCGCACTCAGCAGACTCACTTCAAGAAAGATACTCGTGCGATTCACTATCTCTCTGCTGAATTCCTGATGGGGCGTCTGACCTCCAACAACCTGCACAACCTCTCCCTGTACAAAGTTTGCGAAGAGGCGCTGGGTGAACTCGGTCTGGAACTGACCGATCTGTGTGAACAAGAGCCCGACATGGCGCTCGGCAACGGCGGTCTGGGCCGTCTGGCCGCCTGCTTCATCGATTCCCTGGCGACCCTGAACTACCCGGCGGTCGGGTATGGTATCCACTACGAGCACGGCCTGTTCCGTCAAGAAATTCAGGATGGCCGCCAGATTGAGCGCCCCGACTCCTGGCGTGAATATGGCAACCCCTGGGAGATCTGCCGCCCGGAATCCGTGCAGGAGATCCCGCTCTATGGCTATGTCGAGACCGTCTTTGGCGACAACGGTGGCCTCAAGAAGGTGTGGCACGCCGGCCGCAAGATCAAAGGGGTGCCTTGGGATATCCCGGTGGTCGGTTTTGGCGGTCATACCGTCAACATCCTGCGCCTGTGGGAATCCCGTGCCTCCGAGTTCTTTGACTGGGACGTGTTCAACGCCGGTGGCTATATCGATTCCCAGGCGGAGAAAGCCCAGGCCGAGACCATCTCCAAGGTGCTCTATCCGAACGATGAGACCGATGCGGGCAAAGAGCTGCGCCTGATCCAGCAGTACTTCTTCTGTGCCTGCTCCATCAAGGACATCATGCGTCGCTACAAGCGGGTGCATGGCGCCGACTTCAGCAACTTTGCCGCCCAGATTGCCATCCAGCTCAACGATACCCACCCCACCGTGGCCATCCCGGAACTGATGCGGGTGCTGGTGGATGAAGAGGGGCTGACCTGGGACGCAGCCTGGGCCATCAGCTATCAGGTCTTCTCCTACACCAACCACACCCTGCTGCCGGAAGCGCTGGAGAAGTGGTCGGTCAGTCTGTTCGAGAAGGTGCTGCCCCGTCATCTTGAGGTGATTTACGAGATCAACGCCCGCTTCCTGAGCGAGCTGGTTGAACCCAAGTGGCCGGGTAACGATGCCATCAAGGCCAAGCTCTCCATCATCGAAGAGGGTGATGTGCGCAAGGTGCGCATGGGCAACCTGTGTGTCATCGGCTCTTCCAAGGTGAACGGTGTGGCCGAGATCCACTCCAAGCTGGTGAAGGAAGATCTCTTCCCCGAGTATGCCGAGCTGTGGCCCCAGAAGATGTGCAACGTCACCAACGGGGTGACCCCGCGTCGCTGGCTGCTGGCTTGCAACCCGGAACTGGCCGAGCTTTACAACGAGGTGGTGGGCAAAGAGTGGCCGCTGCAGCTCGATAAGCTGCGCAGCGTGGTCAAGTTTGCCGACGACAAGGCATTCCAGCAGCAGTTCATGACCATCAAGCGCCACAACAAGGAGAAGCTGGTCAAGGTGATCAAGGCCGAAACCGGCATCGAGGTGAGCTCGGAGGCGATCTTCGACGTGCAGATCAAGCGTCTGCACGAGTACAAGCGTCAACAGCTGAACCTCATCCATATCATGGCGCTCTACCGTCGCCTGCTGGCCAACCCGGACTATGACATGCACCCGCGGGTGTTCATCTTCGGCTCCAAGGCGGCGCCTGGTTACAAGCTGGCCAAAGACATCATCTACGCCATCAACAAGCTGGCGGAGCGGGTCAACAACGATGCGCGCATTCAGGGCAAGCTGAAAGTGGTGTTCATGCCGAACTACCGCGTGAGCCTGGCCGAGAAGCTGATCCCGGCGGCTGATGTCTCCGAGCAGATCTCCACAGCCGGCTATGAGGCCTCCGGTACCGGCAACATGAAGATGGCGCTCAACGGTGCCATCACCATTGGCACGCTGGACGGCGCCAACATCGAGATCGCCGAAGAGGCGGGAGCCGAGAACTGCGCCATCTTCGGTCTGAACGTGGACGAAGTGAAGGCATTGAAGGGCCGCGGCTACAACCCGTACGATTTCTACTATGCCAACTCCGAGCTCAAAGCGGTGCTGGACTGGTTCGATACCGACTACTTCACGCCGGGTCGTCCGGGCGAGCTCTCCTCCATCAAGCGCTCCTTGCTGGAAGGAGGGGATCCCTACCTGACCCTGGCCGATTTCGCCTCCTACTCGGAAGCCCACAAGCTGATCGATACCTGGTATCGGGATCCGGCTCTGTGGGCGAAGAAGGCCATCATCAACTCGGCCACCATGGGCAAGTTCAACTCCGATCGCTCCATCCAGGACTATGTGGATCGCATCTGGCAACTGAAACCCTGCAGCATCGGCTGATCAGACGGTAAACCAGTAAACCCCCGCCATGCGGGGGTTTTTTATTTTGAGTGGGCGGTGTTGGTGATGGGGGATTGAGAAAAAGAGAGTACAAGAGGGAAGCGTCAAACCAGAACCTTCACCATACGGCTCTTTTGGCTGAGAACAGTGGCTGTTCACAGGTGGTGAACGGGTGAGTGTTTGGCCGAGACTGCATGCAGAAGAGGCAATAAAAAGGCCCCGTCAGGGGCCTTGGTTCTCGGCATATCAGTGCAGTATGTCACCCATGAAGTAGGCGAGCAGGGTCAGAATGACGGTGAAGACCAGGTTCAGCACCAGGCCGGCCCGCATCATCTCACGCTGCTTGATATGACCGCTGGCGAACACGATGGCGTTGGGCGGGGTGGCCACCGGCAGCATGAAGGCGCAGGAGGCACCAACGGCGATCAGCACGGAGACGACGATGGGGGAAACGCCCAGCGCCTGGGCTACCCCGGCAAACAGCGGCACCAGCAGGGCGGCGGTGGCGGTGTTGGAGACCAGCTCGGTCAGGAACACCACGAACGCGGCCAGACAGAGCAGGATGATGAAGATCGGCATGGTGGCCAGACCGTTGGAGAGGTGCTCCGCCAGGAAGGCGTTGGCCCCGGTCTGTTTGAGGATGGCGCTTAAGGTGAGGCCACCACCAAACAGCATCAGCACACCCCAGTCGGTGTTCTGGTTGATGTCATCCCAGCTGGCCACCCGGCTGATGGCAATGGCCACGATGGCGCCCATGGCGATCAGGGTATCGAACTGGGGAATGCCTCCCATTGCCTTTGCGATGGGCTGGGAGCCGATCCACAGCAGTACTGTGGTCAGGAAGATGAGCAAGGTGATCTTGCGTTGACCGGTCCACTGGATGGTGACCTGCTCGGTGCTGACCTGATGGGAGAGGTTGGGACGGGTCACCATATAAAGCAGGCCGATACCCACCGGCATGAAGATGAGTACCACCGGGATGCCGAACTTCATCCAGTCGGTGAAACCCAGCCCCATCTGGGCGGCGGCGATGGCGTTGGGCGGGCTGCCGACCAGGGTGCCGATGCCACCGATGCTGGCGCTGTAGGCGACCCCCAGCAGGACGAAGACCAGGGTACGGCGCTCCTTGTGGGCATCAAGACCTTTCAGCATGCCGAGGGCCAGCGGCATCATCATGGCGGCGGTGGCGGTGTTGCTGATCCACATGGAAAGCGCGGCCGTGATGGTGAAGAGCACGATGGCGGCCCAGCCGAGGTGGCCTCTGGCAAGCTGCATCACCTTGGCGGCAATCTGGGTATCCAGCCCCTGTTTGGAGAGTGCAGCGGCCAGTGCAAAGCCGCCGAAGAACAGAAACAGCACCGGGTTGGCAAAATCCGTCAGTGACTTGCTCATGTCAAAGACCCCGAGCAGGGTGGCAAGTACCGGGATGGAGAGAGCCGTGATGGTGATGTTGACTGCTTCAGTCAGCCACAGGATGGCGATGAAGACCAGGATCCCCAGCCCCTTGTTGACGTTGGGGTCAAAGGGGAGCCAGGCCAGCATGGCACAGAGCAGCAAGACATCCAGGATGACGATCCCGGATTTGATGTCCAGCCAGCGTGATGGGGTAGTGGAGGGTACTGCAGATGTGTGCATATTGTTCTCTCGGTTAATTTATGGTTGTTGTTGTGTTGCCGAGATTACATTCATCCCCCCGTTTGAAACAGGGGGAACTGGTCAAAGCATGCCGGGACTCACAGAGTCAAGGCAAATGAAAACATTAAATAAACACAAACTAAACATATTGGTATCATTTGTGGCCTAGATGAAGCTGTGCAACCACTCCTTGAACAGACTGGGAGGAAGGGATCCACTGCGCTGTGCCACCATCTTGCCCTGCTTGAAGACCATCAGGGTGGGAATGCTGCGAATGGCGTAACGGGCCGCAATGGCGGCTTGTTGCTCGGTATCGACCTTGACGAAGCGGAGTCTTGGTTCAAGTTCACTGGCAACTTGTTGAAAAACAGGTGAAAATTGAAGGCATGGCCCGCACCAGCTGGCCCAGAAGTCGACCACGACCGGGATGTCAGACTGGATCAGGGTATCGAACTGCTGCTCCAGGCCGTTGACCGGGGTGGTGGCGAACAGCCCGTTCTTGCAGCGGCCGCATTTCGCGTTTGAATCCACTTTTTCTTCAGGCAGGCGGTTCCTGGTGAAGCAATGGCTACAATAGGTAGTGATAAATGACATAATTGATTCCTGTATGCATAAGCCCTGCAACATCTTATTGCACTGACAGGGCAGAGTAACGGTAACATAGTAGTCAGTTATCTTTCACAGCCAGTTATCCTGTGTCGACATTATGTCGGTGGATGCGTGGCCATGACATGAGAATCGAGACGGGATGAATAATGTGACACGGGTCAATCGTGTTGTGCTTAGCCTGATCATCGTATCGCTGCTGGCGTTTTCCGGCTATTGCTGGCAGCTGCTCAGCCAGCAGCAGAAGGCCTCCGAGCTCAGCGTTGCCGCAGAGTTGATCCTCAACCGGGTCAATACCGACACCGTCTATCTGCTTGGCCGCGAGAAGGCCAACGACGGCAACGTACAGCAACGTCTCAACCAGTTGTCGAGCAACCTCGACAGCTTCGTACGCCAGGTGCGCAACGATCCCGACTCTGCCGACAATCCCCACTCCCAATCCCTGTTGCATGACATCGACAGCTATTTGCTCGACTTGGCCAAGCTTTATTCCATGGAGATGGCGATCGAGTACATAGAGCAGCCTTTTCAAAAGCAGCTCAACGGCTTGCTGTCCACCTTGCCGGCAGACTCTCCGCTTGCCATCGACCTGACCGAGCTGGCCCAGCTCAGTCACTACCTCAAACGCAGCTGGGACAAGGGCGAGCAGTTGCGGCTGCAGGCCCTGCAACGCCGCCTCAAGACGGCCTATCCCGCCAATCCCGAAGTGGCGGGGCTGGCCCAGCTGAGCGAGGATGTCAGCCATCAGGTGGTGGAGTACCATGTGCTGCGCAACCAGGTGATCGACATGCACGAACTGGAGGGGCTGTCACTCTGGAAGCAGAGCAAGATGGAGCAGGCCTCCTCCCTCAAGAGTCGCTTCTATCTGATGGTATTGGGGGGAGCCATGCTCTGTTTCGGGCTGGTGGCGGTGACCCTGTGGCGGCGCAACCAGAAGCTGAGCGAGTTGTCGCGCCAGACCGGCTTGCTGGCCCAGGCCAAGAGCGACTTTCTGGCCAACATGAGCCACGAGATCCGCACCCCCATGAACGCCATCATCGGGTTCAGCTCGCTGGCACTTCAGACCGAGCTGGATCAGCAGCAGCGGGATTATCTCAGCAAGATCAAATCTTCGTCGGACACCCTGCTGCTGCTCATCAACGACATTCTGGATCTGACCAAGGTGGAGTCCGGCAAGCTGACCCTGGAGGAGATCGACTTCGATCTGAGCGAGCAGATCGACTCGCTGGCCGGCATGTTTGCCGACCTGGCCGAGCGCAAGCAGGTCGAGGTCATCATCAACAAGTCGCCGGCCGTGCCGGATTTTCTGCGCGGCGATCCGCTGCGCCTCGGCCAGGTGCTGGTCAATCTGGTCAACAACGCCATCAAGTTTACCGAGCGGGGCGAGGTGGAGGTAGCCATCACCCTGGTCAACCAGCACCCCATGCTGGTGCGTTTCAGCGTGCGTGACACCGGCATCGGCATCGCCGAGGAGAAACAGGCCCAGTTGTTCCAGCCCTTCACCCAGCTGGAGGCAGGCAATACTCGCAAATACGGCGGCTCCGGACTGGGGCTGAACATCTCCCAGCGTCTGGTCGAACTGATGGGGGGCCGGATCACGGTACAGAGCAAGCCGGGGACGGGCTCTGTCTTCCAGTTCGAGATCCCCATGACCAAGGCGGTGTACGGCGTCTCCGGGCGGCGGGTCTTCTTCGAGCATCAGCCGCTGGTGCTGGTGATGGATGACAACGAGCTGGTGCTGGATCTGGCCAAGGATATCCTGGGTCGGGCCGGTGCCAGGGTGATGGCGGTCAACAGCCTCTCCCGGGCCCGCCAGGTGCTGCGGGAAGAGGGACAGAATATCCGGCTGGCCATTCTGGACTGGCGTATGGGGCAGGAAGACGGGCTGGATCTGGCGCTCGAGATGTATCAGCACAGCCAGTGGCGCCGTCTGCCGATCCTGATGACCAGTGCCTGGGCCAAGGAGGGGCTGCATGGGCGGATGGAGAGCATGGGATTGACCCACTTCCTGCCCAAGCCGATGACCGAAAATGCCCTGCTGGCCAAGGTGGACGAGCTGCTCAACGGCAGCTCCCACGATCAGCAGTTCCGCCAGGCCGAGGCGCAGGGGGATCAGCAGCATTTTCGCGAGCTGCTACAAGGCATCCGGGTACTGCTGGCCGAGGACAACCGGGTCAATCAGCAGCTCATCATCGAATACCTGCGCCGGGTCGATGCCCTGGTGACCGTGGTGGGTAACGGCCGGGAGGCGGTCGAGCGGGTGGCCGAGCAGCCCTTCGACGTGATCCTGATGGACTTGCAGATGCCGGTGCTGGACGGGCTGGATGCCACCCGCCAGATCCGCAAGATGGTCGACAAGCACGATGTCCCCATCATCGCCCTGACCGCCAGCGCCATGCCGGGAGACAGGGAGCGTTGCCTCGGGGTCGGCATGAACGGCTATGTCACCAAGCCGGTCAGCAAGCTCGATCTCTACAACAACCTGCTGCAGTGGGTGAAGAGCGCCAGCGGCGAGCGGCGGGTGCCGCTCGAGGTGAAACCGCCCGACCTGATGGGAGTGCTGGATCTGGAGGATGCTCTCAGGCGGCTGGAGCAGGACAAGGAGGCGCTGCAGATCCTGTTCAAGCTGTTCATGTCGGAGCACAAGGACGACCTGTGGGAGATCCGCTCCGCCCTGCGTCGTCAGCAGCCCGATATCGCCTGCCGGTTGCTGCATACCCTCAAGGGGGTTTCCGCCAATATTTCTGCCTCCCGTCTGCAGATCATGGCCGGTGAGCTGGAGTGGCGGTTGCGCCAGCAGGAGGAGCTGACCGAGCAGGATCTGGAGCAGTTGCAACAGGTGTTCAGTCTGACCCGGGAGGAGGTGTCCCACTTCCTGCTTACCGGGGAGCAGCATGAAACACCGTACGCAGGCTTCGGACAGCGTGATGATCGCTTGTTGTAACAGGTGAAATAGCAATAATTCTCAAGCCGCTAGCTTCAGGCTATCATGACCCCTTCGTATCGCCCCCAGCCGGGGGCGATTGCATTGAGCTTCCCCGTGATGGGCGCCGGCCCTGGGCCGGTCGCGACAAAGGATATCTACGTGAGCGTATTTGCAAGGCTGGGCTGGTTCTTCAAGGAGCAGTGGCGGCGTTACCTGATCGCCATTTCCCTGTTGATGATGGTGGCCCTGTTGACCGTGATCCCCCCAAGGTGGTGGGCTGGGTGGTGGATGGCATCGCCAAAGGGTCCCTTGATAGTGCAACCCTGACGGGCTATCTGGCCGGGCTGTTTGGCCTTGGTCTGCTCATCTATCTGCTGCGCTACGTGTGGCGAGTCATGCTGTTTGGCGCCTCCTACCGGCTCGCCTATGTGCTGCGCAACCGGCTGTTCAGCCACTTCACCCGCATGAGCCCGGACTTTTATCAGCGCCACCGTACCGGCGATCTGATGGCCCATGCCACCAATGACATCCAGGCGGTGGAGATGACCGCCGGGGAAGGGGTGCTGACCCTGGTGGATTCTATCATCGTCGGGGTGCTGGTGCTCTCCATCATGTGCAGCCAGTACTCCTGGCAACTGACCCTGCTCTCCCTGTTGCCGTTGCCGGTGATGGCGTTCTTCATGAACCGCTTCGGCACCCAGATCTACAAGGAGTTCAAGGCGGCGCAGGGTGCCTTCTCCCGGCTCAACAACAAGACCCAGGAGGCGCTCTCCGGCGTGCGGGTGCTCAAGTCCTATGCGGTGGAATCGCTTGAAGATCGCGGCTTTGCCGAGCTGACCCGAGAGGCGGGCGCCTGCAACATGGCGGTGGCCCGCATCGATGCCAAGTTCGATCCCGTGATCTACCTCTGCATCGGCTGCTCCTACTTTCTGGCGGTGGCCGGCGGCAGCGCCCTGGTGCTGCGTGATGAGCTGACCCTGGGGGAGCTCACCAGCTTCACCATGTACCTCGGCCAGCTGATCTGGCCCATGTTTGCCATCGCCTGGTTGTTCAACATCATCGAGCGCGGCAGCGCCGCCTATTCGCGGATCGAAAGCTTGCTCGGCGAGCGCAGCGACATCGAAGAGCCGGCCCAGCCGGTGGCGCTGGCCTCGGCCTTTCCACTGCGCGCCGTGGCGCTCAGCTACCAGCTCGAGCAGCGCACTCTGCTGCGCAATGTGGATTTCACCCTGCAAGCCGGCGGCATGCTCGGAGTCGTCGGGCGTACCGGCGCGGGCAAGAGTTCCCTGCTCAAGCTGTTGATGCGACTGGCCAACCCCACCGCAGGGGAGATCCGCATGGGGGAGGTGCCCATCTCGCAACTGGCACTGGGTGAGCTGCGCGGTCAGTTTGCCTATGTGCCGCAGGAGCCGTTTCTCTTCTCCACCACCATTGCCGCCAACATCGCCCTCGGCCGCCCCGATGCAAGCCGGGAGGAGATTGAGCGGGTGGCGCGCATCGCCTGCGTGCACGACGACATCAGCCGTTTCCCCAAAGGCTATGAGACCGAAGTGGGAGAGAAGGGGGTCACCCTCTCCGGCGGTCAGAAACAGCGGCTCGCCATTGCCCGAGCCCTGCTGCTGGAGGCGCCCATCCTGGTGCTCGACGATGCCCTCTCGGCGGTGGATGCCCACACCGAGCAGCAGATCCTGCACGCCCTCAAGGCCCACAAGCGCACCCTGCTCCTGGTCAGCCACCGGATGACGGCGGTGGAGCAGGCCGACGAGATCCTGGTGCTGGAAGAGGGCCATGTCAGTGAGCGGGGTCGCCATGGCGCCCTGATGGCCCATAACGGCTGGTACGCGGACATGGTGCGTTACCAGCGTCTCGAGCAAGACGTGGAGGAGAGCCTGTGAGTCCACTCATCAAGAGTGCCTTCACTCGGTGTGGCGCTGAGCCTGAGTGCTGGTATGCCGGCCTGGTGCCTCATCATCAGCGGCTGAAACAAGACGTGGAGGTGCGCCTGTGAACCCGACCATCAAACGACTGCTCGGGTACTGCGCCCGTTATCCGCGTTGGCTCATTCAGGCGGGGATCTGCCTGCTGCTGGCCACCGGCGCCGAAGTGGCCGGTCCCTTGCTCATCAAGCTGTTCATCGACGACTACCTGGCGCCGCGCCAGCTGGTGTGGCCCGCCATCGCGGCCATCGCCGCCGGCTATCTCGGCCTGCAGGTATTGTCTGCGGCCGGTTTTTACCTGCAGTCCCTGCGCTTTAACCGCATCGCCCAGGCGGTGGTGCAGCGGCTGCGCGAGCAGGTGTTTGCCACCGCCATCCGGCTGCCGGCCCGCTACTTTGACCAGCATCGCTCTGGCTCGCTCATCTCCCGCATCACCAACGACACCGAGGCGATCATGAACCTCTATGTGCAGGTGATCGGGCTGCTGGTGCAGAAGGTGGTGCTGCTGTGCGGCATCCTCATCTCCATGGCGCTGCTGGATCTGCGGCTGATGCTGGTGTGTGCCTGTCTGCTGCCGGCGGTGGGTGGCGTGATGTGGCTCTATCAGAAACTGAGCGTGCCCGTGGTGCGGGCGACCCGCAGCCTGCTCTCCGACATCAACAGCCGCCTCAACGAGTCGCTGCAGGGGATGCCGGTCATTCAGGCCATGGTGCAGGAGCGCCATTTCGCCAATGCCTTTGCCGAGGTGAACCAGCAGCACTGGGCGGCGCGCCTCAAGAGCCTCAAGATCAACGGCATCCTGCTGCGCCCGCTCATCGATCTCTTCTACATGATGGTGCTGATCGGCCTGTTGGCGCTGTTTGCCCGCGAGGGGCTAAGTGTGGATGGCGCCATCCAGGTGGGGGTGCTCTACGCCTTCATCAGCTATCTGGGGCGGATGATCGAGCCGCTCATCGAGATGACCAACCAGCTCAACCAGTTGCAGCAGGCCATGGTGGCCGGGGAGCGGGTTTTTGCCCTGCTCGATGAAGCGCGCGAGAGCACCGAGGGCGAGATGCACCCGCTCAAGGGGCAGGTGAGCTTCGAGCGGGTGAGCTTCTCCTACGATGGCGAGCAGCAGGTGCTGCGCGACGTGAGCTTTACCGCCAAACCGGGCCAGATGCTGGCGCTGGTGGGTCATACCGGCAGCGGCAAGTCCACCATCATCAGCCTGCTGATGGGCTTCTACCCGCTGGATCAGGGCCTTATCCGCTTCGATGATCATCCGATGGCGAGCCTGTCGCTCTCGGCGGTGCGCCGCAGCATCGGGCTGGTACAGCAGGATCCCTTCATCTTCGTTGGGACGTTGGCGGAAAACCTGCGCCTTGGTCGCGACGGCATCGACGAGGCGCGCCTATGGCAGGCGCTGACCGAGGTACAGCTGGCCGAGTTCGTGCTGAGCCTGCCGGAGGGTTTGAACACCCTGATGGAGGAGGGGGGCAAGAACCTCTCCGCCGGCCAGCGCCAGCTGCTCTCCTTTGCCCGCGCCCTGGTGGGCGATCCGCGCATCCTCATTCTGGACGAGGCGACCGCCAGCGTGGACTCCCAGACCGAGCTGGCGCTCTCTTCGGCGCTGGCGGCGGCACGGCGCGGCCGTACCACCATCGCCATCGCCCACCGCCTCTCGACCATCGTGGATGCGGACGAGATCCTGCTGCTCTCGCGCGGTCAGGTGAACGAGCGGGGTAGCCATGGCGAGCTGATGGCGCTGGGTGGCCATTATGCCCAGCTGTTCGAGATGCAGAGCCAGGGGGCCTGGCTTGAAGAGAAGCGGGCCTGATCAGCGCATCTGCTGTGAATCAGTAACATGGAATAAAGAGGGAACCCGTGCGGTTCCCTCTTTTTTTGGGTGGTGAAAAGGTGGCAAGCGTGATCCGCGTCCTTGTCGAACGCCAGCCATGCTGGCAACATGTTGTTTACATCAACTCATCGGATCAGTTCGCATATGGATTTGCAACGTTTGAAGGCCAACCTGGCGCTGCGGCTCTTTGCCTGGCGCTACATCCCCGTCATCGGATTTTGTGCCCCCGTCATCGAAGAGATGAGCGCCAAGGCGCTGCGCATCCGCATTCCGCTCGGTTGGCGCACCCGCAACCACCTGGGCAGCATGTATTTTGGCGCACTGGCGACCGGCGCCGACCTGGTTGGCGGTCTGCTGGTGATGGAGAAGGGGCGGCAGCGGCGCAAGAAGGTGCATTTCGCCTTCAAGGATGTGCAGGGAGAGTTTCTGAAACGGCCCGAGGGGGATGTGCAGTTTGACTGCGCGGCCGGGGAGGAGATCGACGCCATGATCGACGAGTCGCTGGCCAGCGGTCAGCGGATCAACCGCCCCATCCAGGTGGTGGCCACCTGTCCGTCGCTGAACGGAGATGAGGCGATGGCGCGCTTCGTGCTGACCCTGTCGATCAAGGCCAGCTGAATACCAAAGGGCGCGTCGGCGCCCTTATTCAATCAAGGCTCAGAGGATCTCGGGGCTGACGCCTTCTTTCACGACCACCTTCATGCCGTTGAAGTTGACTATCAGCTTGGCCACTGTGCTGGGTAGCGCTTGCGTGGCAGAGCGTCGGGCTCAGAGGATCTCGGGGCTGACACCTTCTTTCACCACGACCTTCATGCCGTTGAAGTTGACCACCTGCTCGGCCACGATCTTGCAGCGTTTGCGGGTCTCGACCTGACCGTCCACCTCTACCAGCCCTTCGGCGACCAGCGCCTTGGCCGCACCGCCACAATCGGCCCAACCCTGATGTTTGATAAGGTCGCACAAGGCAACGAAGGGGTGGCCTTCGAGCAGAAACGTCTCCATGGGAAATCCTCTAGTGGATGAATGGCTGAAACAGCAGGGCGGTTATTCTAGGCAGTTCGGGCCGCCAAAGAAAGGGCAAGGGTATCTGTCTGCGGGCAATTGTGGCTTGCAAGACCATTTTTGGGGCGCACACCATAGCAGTCAGCCCGGCAGTGGCCGGGCTGACTGAGATCATGGGGCAAACCCTTTTCAGCCGAACTTCACCACGGCTTCACCGCTGACGGCGATGGCGCCGGTTGCCGTCAAGATGCGGGTGGCCAGGGTGATGATGGGCTTGTCGCTGCGCAGGGCGATGATCTCCACCTCTGCCGTCACCTCATCTCCCACAAACACCGGTTGCTTGAAGGCGAGGCTCTGACCGAGGTAGACGGTGCCTTTGCCCGGCAGTTGCTGGCCCAGCAGCCCCGAGAAGAGGCTGGCCAGCAGCATGCCGTGCACGATGGGGCGCTCGAACGGCGTGGTGGCGGCGAAGGCGGGATCCAGGTGCAGCGGATTGAAATCCTCCGACAGTCCGGCAAACGCCTCGACCTCTGCCGCACCGAACCGCTTGATCAGGCTGGCCTTTTGGCCCACTTCGAAGGGAAGCGTGCTCATGCTGGCTCCTCCTCGGGGGTCTGGGCAAAGACCGGGTTGAGCCGTACCTTGACGTAGCTGCCGGGGGCTGCCTCCAGCCCTTCGCTCGGGATGCGGGCAGGGAGGGGGACGGGATCCTCTTCCCGGCTCTGGATGAAGGCTGCCATCTGCGGCCACCAGGAGCCTGGGGTGTGGCTTGCGCCGGCAAGCCACGCCTCGGGGCTGGCGGTCTCGGCGTCGTTCTGCCAGAAGCCGTACTTGTTGGCGTCCGGCGGATTGACGATGCCGGCGATGTGGCCAGATTCAGCCAGGATGAAGCGCTGCTCGCCACCGAACAGCTTCATGCCCTGCCAGGTCCCTTGCCAGAGGGCGATGTGATCGTCCATGGCCGAGACCAGCAGCACCGGGGTCTTCACCTTGCCGAGATCGATGCGGGTGTGGCGGATCTTGAGCTCCCCCTTCACCAGCTGGTTCTCCAGATAGAGCCGGCGCAGCAGGCTGCTGTGGGTCTTGCCCGCCACGTTGGTGCTGTCGCTGTTCCAGTGCAGCAGATCGAACGCCACCGGGCTCTGCCCCTTGAGGTAGCTGTCGATGTAGTAATTCCAGTAGAGGCTGTTCTCCCGCAGCAGGCTGAAGGAGACCGCCAGCTGGCGCCCGTCCATGATGCCCTTGGCCTCGTTCTGGGCTTCCAGCGCCGCAATGATGGGCTCGTGGATGAAGATGCCAAGCTCTCCCGGCTGGGAGAAGTCGAGCAGGGTGGTGAACAGGGTGGCGGATCGAACCCGTTGCTTCTGGCGTCTGGCAGCCAGCCAGCCCATGGCCAGGGAGAGGGCGGTACCGCCGATGCAGTAGCCGATGCCGTGCACTTCCCGCTCGCCGGTGGCCGCCTCCACGCCATCCAGCGCGGCGATGACCCCGTCCACCACGTAGTCGTCGAGATCGATGTCGGCCTGGGCCGGACCCGGGTTGCGCCAGGAGATCATGAACACCGTCTGGCCCTGGGCGACCAGCCAGGCCATCAGAGAGTTCTGGGGCCGCATGTCCAGGATGTAGTACTTGTTGATGAAGGGCGGCACGATCAGCACCGGCGTCCTGGCCACCGTTTCCGTGGTCGGGCTGTACTGAATGAGCTCATACAGCTCGGTGCGCTGCACCACCCGGCCCGGCGTCAGCGCCAGATCCCGGCCGAGCTCGAAGGTGGACTCGTCGGTCAGCCGGATGTTGAGCTGATCGGCGCTGCGCTCGAGATCTTCGGCCAGCAGCGCCAGCCCGCGCACCAGATTCTGACCGTCAGACTCCAGGGTCAGCTTGAGCAGCTCCGGGTTGGTGGCCAGAAAGTTGCTGGGGGCCATGGCGTTGATGTACTGACGGGTAAAGAAACGCAGCCGCTCCCGGCTCTTCTGGGGCACTCCCTCGAGGGCATCCACCGAAGCCAGCAGGTGCTTGGCGGTCAGCAGATAGGATTGTTTGAGGTAGTCATAGATGGGCTGCTCGCTCCAGGCGTCGGCCTTGAAGCGGCGATCGCTGCGCTCGGGAGCGATGAGCGGTTCGCTCTGCAGGCCTGCGCTTTTGAGCAGGGTGTGCTGCATCAGCTTGAGCTGATCCTGCCACCAGTTCATCTGGGCATTGATCAGTTGCCAGGGCTGCTGGCTACCCTGCTCCAGCACCTGGCCGAGATCGTCGAGATTGGTCTGCAGCAGGGCTTGGGCCGTGCGCTCGGTCTGCGCCTTGGCCATGTCCAGCAGCTTGTCGTTGTAGTGGGCCAGGGCCTCGAACAGCGGGCCGTAAGATGATTGGCTCATGTTCTCTCCTTCACCCATCCCCGGCGCAGGGCGAGCCTGTCGTGACGGAGCATGGGGAGATGTGGCTGCCCGCAGCGGGCAGCCAGGGGGATATCAGGCCTTGCCCGTGCTCTTTTTGATGCCGTCGGCAGCCAGGGCGTCGAGGTCGTCCTTGAACTGCTGGCCGAGGGTATTGAGCTTCTGGATGTCGTCCAGCATCTGGCGGGAGAGCTGGCTGGCGGTCTCCAGCTGGACGGTGCCGAGGGCCGCCAGGCTCTGGGCATCCTGCACCTTGCCGGCGGCCTGCAGCTGGTTCAGCCCCAGCTCGGCATAGGCGTTGGCGGACGCCAGTTGCAACCGGGTCAGCTGCTCGATGTTGCTGGCCAGCAGCTGGTTGTAACGGGTGAGGGGGGCGGCAAAGCCTTGCATCTGCTCGGTAAAGGTCTTGATTACGTCCATATTCATCGCGCGTCTCCGTGGTTGGCAGAAGGTATTGCAAAAGGGCCGATGGCCCGGGTTGGGTTACAATTGTGCGACTACATCCTTAAGTCGTTACGTATCATTTGCTCTGTTCAAACGTACGTTTAAGCATTGTGTTATCAAATGAGGCTTGATGTAAATAATATAAATGTTAATTTTGGGCTAAGCATTGATTCTGGTCTGTCCAGTTTGATTGGCCCGACTCAGACGAGGGGTGACGCAGCCACGTCCGTCGGGTCTCGTTCCCAGGCCGCGGGGCTGGTAGGCTGACGCCACTCCCTGAGTCTTGAGGAATGCATCGATGAAACCTGCTCGCCTGCTGCTTGTGCTTGCCCTGGGGGCTGCGACCTTTGGTGGCGGCGTTGCCCACGCCAGTACCCCTGTTCAGCTCTCCTTGCCCGGCGTCAATCTGCCCGCGTCCCATCAGGTCGAGGGGGCCAGAGCCTCTGTTCTCTATGGTCGCACCGGTCAGGTGAAGGGGATCGATCTGCCTGTCTTCGCCCTTTCCGACGTGGATCAATTCACCGGTCTGCAGCTTGGCATCTTTCTCGGCGCCAGCCGGGTACGCCACCAGTTTGGCGGGGTGGCGATCAACGCGGTCAACTGGCACGAGGGTCAGGACAAGGGCGTCAACCTTGGCTTCGTCAACCTGACCAACAATGTGCAGGGCCTCAACTGGGGGGCCGTCAACATCGCCAAGGGCAATGCCCTGGCCAACGTCGGCTTCGTCAACTATGCCGAGCGCACCACCTTCCAGCTGGGGTTCATCAACGCCACCAAGCACCTGGACGGTCTGCAGATTGGCCTCGCCAACTACGCCGAGAACGGGGTTTTCCCCATCTTGCCACTGATCAATTTCAAGAAATCCTTCTAAGTCGCGCCGCCAACCTTGCTTTAGGGGCTCCAGCCATTACCCTGTGCTGCATTGATAGCGTGCAGAGGTGACACTGGCATGACAATGGAACACATGGATGCCATCGGCATCGGCTGGGACGTAAGAGGCTGGCAGGGCAGTGCCCAGGCGGTGGCCGTGGTGGGGTGGCAGGCGCGTGAACAGCGGCTGCACTGGTTTGGGGTATCGCCCCTGTTTCGACTGAGCTCACGGGTTGCGCCAGATCTGGATGCCTTGCTGCGCCCGGCACTGCACGACGAGATCCACCTGCTGCAGGTGCTGGCCTGCCCGCAGTTGGCGCTCGGGATCGACGCGCCGCTGGCGTTTCCTCGCGCCTTGGGCGAGCTGCTGGCGGGGAGGGCGACCGAGTGCGCCGTGCCCCAGCGTGAGATAGACAACCCTTATGCCTATCGGGACTGCGAGCGCTGGCTGCACCGGCAATATGGCAAGAAGCCGCTCTCGGCCACCTTCGACAGGCTCGGCAACAACGCGACCCTGGCGCTCGCCATGCTGCCCCGACTGGCCGACTTGCAGCTGGTGCCCAAGCAGCAACCACAGGCCGATCGCGCCGTGCTGGAGGTCTATCCTGCCCTTGCCAAGGTGGGTGGCAAGGCATCGGCGGTGCGCGCCGAGCTGTTGCCGCATCTGCCGGCCGATGTGACGGCGGGGACCGATCGCTACGACGCCGCCATCTGCGCCCTGATGGCGCTGCAACACGCCGCCAAGGGGAGCGTCTCCCTGCTGCCGGCACTGGTGGCGCCACCTGCCGAGATGGCTTTGGACGAGGGCTGGGTCTACCACTTCGCTCGCCCCTGATAAACCGGATCGGGCCAACCAGCCCGATCTGTCCTTTGGCCGGCTGGTTATACCTTCACTTGCACCGACGCCGTGGCCTCCTTCCACAATTGCCTTGCTGCCTTGCTGCCTTGCTGCCTTGCTGCCTTGCTGCCTTGCTGCCTTGCTGCCTTGCTGCCTTGCTGCCTGAGGCTGCCGCAGGTATCTGCCGGTTTACTCGTCATCAGATGGCTCTGCGCATCAAAAGCCCATTTATTAATCTCATATGCCATCAAACAAGAGCTTTGTACCACCTTATCAAGCAATGCCGGCCATCGCCGTGCTTGCAAGCTGCGGCATGTCAGTAAAGAGGGGGCCGGTGATGGCGATGGCAAACCAGCGTCATTGAGGATTTTGCCGACCAAATAAGGGTTTGTGCTGATCAAGGGTGGAAGATCAATATCTTCATCCGATATATTGCGCCTTTCCCCTGACTCTTCTCTGCGGTGATGTCGATGAAACGCATTCTCTCTATCCAGTCCCACGTGGTGTTCGGCTGTGCCGGCAACAGCGCCGCCGTGTTTCCCATGCGCCGTCTCGGTATGGAGGTATGGCCTATCAACACGGTGCAGTTCTCCAATCACACCCAATATGCGGCCGGATGGCAAGGAATGGCGATGCCCGCAGGGCATATCAGCGCCCTGTGCGAAGGGCTCTCGAACATCGAGGTGCTGGCGCACTGCGACGCCGTGCTGAGCGGTTATCTGGGCTCGGCGGAGCAGGGAGACGAGATCCTGGCGGTGGTGGCCGCGGTCAAGGCGGCCAATCCTGCCGCCATCTATTTTTGCGATCCCGTGATGGGCCACCCGGAAAAAGGGTGCATCGTCGCCCCTGGAGTGACCCGTTTCTTGACCGAGCAGGCGCTGCCGGCGGCCGACATCATGGCTCCCAATCTGCTGGAGCTGGAGACCCTGTGCGACGTCCATCTGACGGATCTGGCGCAGACGCGGGCCGCCGCCCATCAGCTGCTGGCACGCGGGGTGAAGATGGTGCTGGTGAAGCATCTTGGACGCGCAGCCCGTGAGCCGGGTCGTTTCGAGATGCTGCTGGCCACCCCCGATGGGGATTATCTGATCGACCGCCCGCTCTACGAGTTTGCCCGCCAGCCGGTGGGTGTGGGGGATCTCATCAGCGCGCTGATGCTGGCCAATCTGCAGGCGGGTTACGATGCCGTCAGCGCGTTCGAGCGCACCAACGCGGCGGTGGATACGGTACTGCTGCACACCTGGCAGGCCGATGCCTATGAGTTGCAGCTGATCGCGGCCCAGGAGGCCTTTGCCGCCCCCCTGATCAAGGCGCGGGCCGAACGGCTGGCCTGATTTTCCCATTGGGGGCCCAGTCTGGGCGCGGATGATCCACGTTCTGCTTGGCCCCCTGATCACTCTTCCTCACTTCTCTCTTGGTTAACAGCCCACCCCTGCTGAGCCGCTTATCTGGCTGCACACTGAACGAGGCAATGCCGCCTCAGCCGTCATCTTGATCCTGACACCGGGCATCCGGTTCAGCTCAGGCCGTTATCCTGTTCCCGCTGCTCTGTCTCATCGAACGTGACCTGCCGGTAGTGCTCGACCGTGGGGAAGGGATCATAGAAGTGATGGAGCAGGGCCTTCCACTGCTGGTACTGGGGTGAGCCGCGAAAGCCCTGGGTGTGATCTTCGAGGCGCAGCCAGTTGACCAGCAGCAGATAGCGGTGGGGAGCGGTCAGCGAGCGCTGGAGCTGGTGTCCACCGTAGCCCGGCATGGTGCTGATGATGCGCTGGGCCTGGGAGAAGGCCAGCTCGAAGGCGGCAGCCTGACCGGGGACGACCTGCAGAGGGGCGACTTCCAATATCATGGTGACTCCTTGTCCCAAGGATAAAGGGGCCATTGCAGCAGGTCGGGCAGGGAATGACAAGGCCGGCCGCAGGGGCCGGCCTTGTCGCTGTGATCACGGCTTGGCTTGAGTGCCGATCAGGCGCGTGGGTGACGGGCCCGGTAGCGCTCGGCCATGGCATTGGCCGCGATCATGGCGTGGTAGACATCCTGCTCGCTGACGCTCATCGGCATGTTGCCCATGGTGTCGAGGGGATCGCAGGCAAGCTTGGCCACCTGGCGCCACTCGCTCTCCACGAAACGGCTCAGCCCCATCTCCTGCAGGGTCATGGGCAGGCCGGCCAGCTGGATGATGCGCATCACCTCATCCAGCTCGGCCTGGGGCGCGCGCTCGAGAACCAGCTGGGTGAGCAGACCAAAAACCACCTTCTCGCCGTGCTGGGCCCGGTGCAGATCCGCCACCACCGACATGCCGTTGTTGACCGCATGGGCCGCCGCCAGGCCGCCTGCTTCGGCGCCCACGCCGCTCAGATAGATGGTGGCCTCGATGGTCTGCTCCAGCGCCGGGGTGGTGACATGGTGGCGCACCGCGTCCATCGCCAGCTCGATGTTCTCCCCCAGCAACTCGTAGCAGAGCCGGGCCAGCCCGAGGCCGGTGCGGGAGGGGCGCTTGCCCACCAGATTGATGCCGTCTGCCCGGTAACAGGCACGGGCCTCGAAATAGGTGGCGAGCGCATCACCCACGCCGGCGGCGAAGAAGCGGGTGGGAGCCGCCGCTATGATGGCGGTATCGGCGATCACCACGTCCGGGTTCTGGGGCAGGAACAGATAGCGCTCGAACTCGCCCGCCGGGTTGTAGATCACCGCGAGGGCGGTGCAGGGGGCATCGGTGGAGGCGATGGTGGGAAACAGCACCACGGGGCGGCGCAGGTAGAAGGCCACCGCCTTGGCGACATCCAGGGTCTTGCCGCCGCCGATACCGACGATGACGTTGGCCCCCTGTTGTTCGGCCAGATCGCACAGGCGGCGGATCTCGATGTCGGTGCATTCGTAGTTGAACTTCTCTGCCGCCCCCTTCAGACCTGCCTGCAGCAGGCCGGCGAGCGCCTCTTCCCGTACTCGCTCCAGAATGAACTCGTCGCTGACGAGCAGGGCGTTGTCGCCGAAATCTTTTACGTGATCATGGAGTTGGGGCAGCAGATCGTGGCCGATGATGAACTTTTTGGGGGAGGTGACGGTACGAGGCAGGATAGGCATGCAGTTTTCCTCAAGGCAGTGAGCAGTATCCGTTTGGTATGCAAACGGGTCTTTTTGCCACACCATACGCCTCGTCTAGGGTGAGGTGAAGGAACAATCGTATGCAAATGGGGTTATATAAGACTCAAAATTAATCTTGGTGCTGTTTTGATTGTTTTTTTTGCGGGCAGGAGGGTAACGCAACGCGCCCTCCATGGGGAGGGCGCACTGTGGCTACAGAGTAGGGGCGAGCAAGGTAGAGGCGTGCGAAGCGGAGGCAGTGCGCGGCTCAGAGCTGCTTGTAGAAGAAGAGGGTGGCCGCCAGGGTGCCGTCGGCACTGCGGGCAAAGGCGGGGATCTGGCCCGCCTCCTGGTAGCCGAGCTGGCGATAGAGGTGGGAGGCGGCATCGCCCACCCGGGTGTCGAGCACCAGCAGGCTGCGACCGGCCTCTCTGGCCCCTTGTTCCATGCTGGCCATCAGGGCACGGCCGACCCCCTTGCCACGCTGGAGACTGTGCACCATCAGTTTTTCCACCTCGGCGCGGTGACGGCCATTGGCCTTGGTGCACAGCGAGAGCTGGAGGGCACCGACCAGCTGGTGCTGCAGGAAGGCGACCCAGAGCCGGCGGTTGCCCGCGGCCAGCTCCGTCTCTATGCCCTGCCAATAGACGAGCCCCTGCTCTTCGGTCAGCGGCGGCAGAAAGCCCACCGAGGCGCCGCTGGCGACGCTGTCTTGCAGCAAAGTGATGAGGGCAGGTTTGATGCCCTGGGTGGTATCAACCTCAACTATGTCCATCAGGAGTCCTTGTCAACGAAGTTCACGCCGCCGGCCCGGTCTGCCGCGGCGCCTGCCGCCAACGGGACCGGCGGCAGGATGACTGGCTAGACTCGCCGTTTCTGCCGCCAATTTCAAGTCGTTGTCGCTCGCCGGGTGCGCCCGATCACGCCGTCCAGGCGGGTTTCCCTCAGCGGATGAGCTTCTGTTCGACCAGCCAGGCAAACAGCAGCCGGGAAACCGGCGAGATCTCGGCCATATGGCGGCTGTCGAGCCAGCGCAGCTCGGCGATCTCCGCCGAGGCGACGGGAGTGCCGTCAGCCTCGCCGGTGTAGCAGCGCAGCCTGACGTTGACCCCCTGCGGCTTGCCGTCGGCCTGGGCGCTGAACTCGCAGGCAAACGCCAGGGTGTCGGGCTTGAGGGCCACGGCCAGCTCTTCCTCGATTTCGCGCATCAGCGCCGCCTCGTCGCTCTCTCCCGCTTCGCGCTTGCCGCCGGGAATGTAGTAGATGTGCTTGCCGTGGGAGCGGGCACAGAGCAGTTGCTGATCCTTGAAGGTCAGCCAGGCGAGTTTGTCGATCATGAACGTCTCTCTGGTGATGGGGTGGTGGCTTGTTCGCACAGGGTGCGATAGGAGCGGCTCTCCAGCCGTTCTGGGTCCAGCCCGAGCTGGGCGGCCAGGGACAGCAGTTGCTGGCGATAATCTGGCAGCAGGGTTTCGTCATCGGTCATGATGGCCAGCTCGGCAAAATCGCCAAGCCCTGCCAGGTGATCCAGGGTGACGTGGAAGGGGCCGACGAAATAGATGCTGCGCACTTTGCGAAGGGTCAGTATCGGCTGGTAGCCCAGGGTGTGCAGCATGCTGATGGCCTTGTCGGCGTCGGTGATGTTGACCGCCTCGCAGCGATCGGGTTCGGGCCCCTTCACGATCCAGAGCCGGATTCCGGAGGGCTGCATGGCGCGGATCAGCAGGCTCTTGCCCGCCGCGCTCAGGCTGCGGCCCGGCGTGTCGAAGTAGGTGTCCTGCTCCTGGTTGCGCTCCAGCATCACCTCGGGATTGAGGGCGGCGAGGGCAGTGGTGAAAGCTTCGACATCGCCGAGCCTGTATTTGAACTCGACCTCGAAGCGGCCCTGAAAGTGCTGTGCTGACATCGGCAGGCATCCTTGAGTGTGCGGATTGGCATGGCGGGCAGCCTAGCAAAGTTGGCGGGCGGGCCCAAGGGGCAAGGCGGCAGGATGTGGAAACGATCTGTTTCCGGGGCCCATGATTGATCAATACGCAGCCTGTCGCCGTGATCAAGGGCAGGCGCCGCACACGGTCGAGCCAGTTCGGGCATGGCGGTTGCTCACAAGCTCGCCGAGCGGCCGGCAAAAGTTCGCGCTGGCGCACAGGATGGGGCGTGCAGGCTGGGCGAGGGCAGATCCCTGTGTTTTAATCCTCGCCACGTTTGCGGCAGCCGCCCCGTGCCGGGCCGCTGCCTTCGCTTTGGCAAGAGGCAGGTGAGAAGATGCAAGTGACAGCAGAGAGCAAGTTTATCGGACTCGGGGTGGCGGGCAATTTCGCCGGTCATCTGGAGCAGGCCGGCGAGGCCTCGGATTTCGTGGCGGTGGTGGTGCGCGACACCAGCGCCCCCAAGGCGCTGTTCCCCTTCTACGTGCCGGGCCACCCCGGCCAGCTCGGCGTCTTCCCCTTGAGCGGTGACGCCATCTTCTTGCCGGAAGCGGCGGTGAGCGGCGATGAGAAGGTGCAGATAGAGCCGGAAGTGGCGCTATGGTGCGAGCTGGAGTACGCGGGGGAGCAGGTGGTGGCCATCCATCCGCGCGCCTTTGGTGCCTACAACGACTGCTCTATCCGCCGTCCCAACGCCAAAAAGATCAGCGAGAAGAAGAACTGGGGCGAAGAGAGCAAGGGGCTGGCCCCCGCGTTGCTGCCCCTGTCCCACTTTGCCGCCGGCTGCGAGCTCGATGACTACCGCATCGCCTGCTACCTGGAGCGGGACGGCGAGCTGCACCCCTATGGGGTCGACAGCGCGGCGGTGGATTACAGCTACTTCCACAGCCAGCTGCTGACGTGGGCCATCGACAAGTTCAACCATCAGCAGGACGAGGGGCCGGCCGAGCACATCCAGGGACTGCTGGCCCAGGCCGGGCGCCCGGCCCATGCCCTCATCAGCATCGGGGCCACCCGCTATACCCCGTTTGGCGAGACCCACTTCCTCAAGCCCGGCGACACCGCCTGCGTGCTGCTCTATCCGGCCAGCCGCTATGACGAGGCGGCGATCCGCGAGGCCATCAGAGCCCGCCGCTTCGGGCCGGGCATGTCGGTGCTGCTGCAGGCGGTCAAGACCCGCTGATGACCTGGCCTTCCCCCGTACTGGCGGGGGAAGGCCGGCCGAGCATGTATCCGCTATCTTTCCCCCTCGCGTTTCTTGCCTGATCCCGCTTACCCGGCCCGGCCATTTGGCTTACCATTGCTCTTTTGCCGAACACGTTGTTGAACAATGGGGTAGCCGATGGGCGAGTTGAAAACCATGGGGTTGTTTCTGGTGACGGCACTGGCCGAGATCCTGGGCTGTTATCTGCCCTATCTCTGGCTGACCCAGGGGCGCAGCGTCTGGCTGTTGCTGCCAGCGGGGTTGAGCCTGATGCTGTTTGCCTGGCTGCTGTCACTGCACCCGACCGCGGCGGGGCGCGTCTATGCCGCCTATGGCGGTGTCTACATCTTCGTGGCCATCCTCTGGCTCTGGCTGGTGGACGGCATCCGACCCAGCCTGTGGGATCTGGTGGGGTCGTTGGTGGCCCTGTGCGGCATGGCCATCATCATGTTTGCCCCCCGCGAGGCGTGAAGCCGCATCGCCCGCAGCTCAAGAAGGAAGAAGGATGACGCTCATCAGGGCCTGTACCCTGCAGGACATGGCCGGTCTGCTGGCGCTCTATCGGGAATTGCGCCCCCATGACCCTGCGCTTGCGCCGGATGTTGCCCGCGCGGCGCTGACGGCCTTGCTGGCGCAGCCCCATCTCCACCTGCTGGTGGCGGAGGTGGATGGCCAGCTGGCGGCCACCTGCCAGCTCGGCGTGGTAGCGACCCTGACCAACGGTGGCCGGCCGTTTGGTATCATAGAGCACGTGGTGACAGCCTCTGCGTTTCGGCGCCGGGGCATCAGCCGGCAGCTGCTGGCCCATGCCCTCGCGCTCGCCTGGCAGCAGGATTGCTACAAGGTGATGCTGTTGTCGGGGGAGGGGCGCGAGGCGGCCCACCGGCTCTATGCATCGCTTGGCTTCAAGGCCGGCATCGAGAAGGGGTTTGTCCTCAAGCAGGTCGACGCCATGGCGCCGGCCGGGCAGGCCCCGAACAACCCATCTGTTGAGTGAGTTCGATATGAGACTGGAGCAGGCCGTGCGCGGGGATTATCAGGCCCTGATCGCGCTGTGGGAGGCGTCGGTGCGCGCCACCCACCATTTTTTGCCGGATGAGGAGATCGCCACCCTGCGCGAGCTCATCCTGGCACATTACTTTGATGCCGTGACCCTCACCTGCGCCCGCAGTGAGCAGGGGATCGCCGGCTTTTGCGGGGTGCACGAGGGCAACATCGAGATGCTGTTCATCGACCCGGCGCTGCGCGGGGGCGGGGTTGGTCGCCTGCTGGTGGCCGATGCCATCGACCGGCTGGGGGCGACCCGGGTAGACGTCAACGAGCAGAATGAGCAGGCGCTCGGCTTTTATCGCCGCCTGGGATTCGAGGTGCTGGGGCGCTCGGCGCTGGACGGGCAGGGCAGACCCTATCCGTTGCTGCACATGTCCATTGTGACAGCTGGCACTGACAGGCCAGTGGTGCCATCATGAAAAAAACCGCCCTCGGGCGGTTTTTTTGTTTATGACGGGATCAGGACGGACTGTTACTCCTCGTTGGAGTTGTCCTGATAGTCGTCGCGCTGGGCCTTGGGCAGGCGGCGCATGGGGGTAAAGCCGATATCCTCGCCCACCACTTCCCGCTTGCGGGCTGGGGCTGGCTTCTTGCCGCCATCGCTCTTTGCCTTGCTCTTGCCTGCGGCGGATTTGCCGTTGCCGCCCTTGGCATTGGCGGCGCCACGGACCCGCGGCGGGTTTTGTACCGGCTTGCTGCCCGGCAGGGTCTGCCGGCTCGGTTTGCCGCTGGGCTCATACCCTTCCAGGATCTCCACCGAGAGGGATTGGCCGATCAGCGCCTCTATCCCCTTGAGCTGGCCCAGCTCGTCCTGGCTCACCAGCGAGATGGCCTCGCCGCCACGACCGGCGCGGCCGGTGCGGCCGATGCGGTGGATGTAATCCTCCGCCATCTGGGGCAGCTCGAAGTTGATCACGTGGGGCAGCTGATCGATGTCGAGGCCGCGAGCGGCGATGTCGGTCGCCACCAGCACCCGCACCTTGCCTTCCCGAAAATCTGCCAGCGCCCGGTTGCGGGCACCCTGGCTCTTGTCGCCGTGGATGGCGACGGTATCGAGCCCGTCTTTTTGCATCTGCTGGGCCAGGCGATCGGCAATCTGCTTGGTGCGCACGAACACCAGCACCCGCTGCCAGTTGCCGCGGCCGATCATGTGGGAGAGCAGCTCGCGGCGACGTTCCCGGTCGACCTGAATGATGCGCTGGGTCACCTGCTCGGCGGCGGTGTTGCTGGGATCCACCTCGATCAGGGTGGGGTCGCTCAGCAGGTCATCCGCCAGCGCCTTGATCTCGTTTGAGAAGGTGGCGGAGAACAGCAGGGTCTGCCGTTCGGCCGGCAGCGCCTTCATGATGCGGCGAATGTCGACGATGAAGCCCATGTCGAGCATGCGATCCGCTTCGTCCAGCACCAGCACTTCCAGCTCGGACAGGGTCAGCGCCCCCTGGGTCAGCAGATCCAGCAGACGGCCCGGGGTGGCCACCAGGATGTCGATGCCGAGCTTGATGGCGTCCAGATTGGGCTTGATGCTGACGCCGCCGTAGGCGATCAGGGTGCGAAACGGCAGGTGGTGGGCATATTTGATGATGCTCTCACCCACCTGGGCAGCCAGTTCGCGGGTCGGGGTCAGCACCAGGGCCCGCACTTGACGGCGGCCACGGCCATGGTTGGCCAGCAGGCGCTGCAGCATGGGCAGGGTGAAACCGGCCGTTTTGCCTGTGCCTGTCTGGGCGCCGCCGAGCACATCCTGTCCGGCCAGAATGGCGGGAATGGCTTGTTGCTGGATGGGGGTTGGCTGTTCGTAACCCAGCTCCTTGACGGCCCGCAGGATGTGCGGAGACAGACCCAGTTCGTTGAATGACATGTTCGAGAGAGACTCCTCTGGTGAGCCTTGGGCTCAGCGGATGGCAGGTGCGCTGGCACCCGCCACAAGATGGAAATGATAACGGGGGCGTAATATAGCAGATGCGCGCCCTGCACGCAGCAGCCGTGTCGCGTTGTCCGGCCACCGCGTACCGCGGCCTCAGAGCAGGGCCAGGATATCGTCTCGCAGGCTCTCGGGTTTGGTGGTGGGGGCAAAGCGGTCAACCACCTTGCCGTCCCGGTCGATCAGAAACTTGGTGAAGTTCCACTTGACGTTCTCCAGCCCCAGCAGGCCCGGTTTCTCCTTCTTGAGCCACTGATAGAAGGGGTGGGCCTGCTCGCCGTTGACCTCGCACTTGGCCATGATGGGGAAGCTGACCGGATAGTCGAGGGAACAGAAGCGGGCGATTTCCTCTGCATCGCCCGGCTCCTGATGGCCGAACTGATCGCAGGGGAAGCCAAGGATCACCAGCCCGCGTGGGCCCAGTTCGCGATAAAGCGCCTCCAGTCCGGTGTACTGGGGGGTAAAGCCGCAGCGGCTGGCGACGTTGACCACCAGCACGACCTGGCCTTGCAGGGTGGACAAGGGCAGTTCGGTACCGTCAAGGCGTTGCAGGATAAGGTCGGGCAATGACATGAAGCACTCCTGTTGCATGGGGCCCATTCAGGGCGTATCGCTCCACGGTAACGGGCGTGACGGCGCGGAGCAAGCACCGCTTTCCCCTTTGCCATGAAAGATCTGGCCCGGTCTGAGGCCATTTGAGTGCGCCGGATCACAGGCTGGCGAGGGCGACCAGATAATGGGGGCCTTGTGCGCCCGGATAGCGTATTGATGGTGGGACTTCTGAGGATAAGCAAACCGGTTTGTGTCTTGCCCTGGAAGTCGCTAAAAAGCGCCCTCTCTCCACTTGTTGCGAGTCAATCTTGGACTATCAAGCCGTCATGGATGCCATTTACACCCGGGGATGGGTGATAGTGGATGATTTTTTAACCGCCGCCGAGGTGGATGCTCTCAAGGCATGCTTGCCGGATGCGTGGCGGCCGGCGGGGATCGGTCGCGATGCCCTGCATCAGGACAACCGCGCCATTCGCCGGGATCAGATCCACTGGCTTGAACCCTCCCTCGGTGCGCCGGTGGCCGACTATCTGGCCCGGATGGAGGCACTGCGGCTGGCCGCCAACCGGATGCTGATGCTGGGGTTGTTCGACTACGAGGCTCACTTTGCCCGCTATCGCAGCGGTGACTTCTATGCCACCCATCGCGACGCCTTCGCCGGGCGATCCAACCGCCGCCTCACCTCGGTGTTCTACTTGAACAACGACTGGCAACCCCAGGCGGGTGGGGTGCTGCGGATGTACGATGACGACGAGCAGTTTT
Organism: Aeromonas sp. 1805; assembly: GCF_013085525.1. Classification (NCBI taxonomy): domain Bacteria; kingdom Pseudomonadati; phylum Pseudomonadota; class Gammaproteobacteria; order Aeromonadales; family Aeromonadaceae; genus Aeromonas; species Aeromonas sp. 1805. Next base: position 3,775,824 of record NZ_CP038515.1, read on the forward strand.
TGATGGATGTCTCGCCCCGTGGCGGGCGGCTGGTGTTGTTTCTATCCGAAGAGTTCCCCCACGAGGTGTTGCCCGCCAACCAGGAGCGCTACAGCATCGCCGGCTGGTTTCGGGTCAACGGCAGCGGCAATGGCCGGCTCGATCCGCCGCGCTGAGCTCTTTTCATCCAATTTCTGACACAGGCGGGAATTTTTATGGCCGTTGTCGGCGGATGGGGCTCCCATCGGCTGACAAGGCTTGATCTCCCTTGCTACACTGGCCCGCACTTATCTTCGTATCTGGCTTCGTCCGGTTTTAATGCGGTTGGGTTTTAAATGGTGATGGCGAAGCCGCTTTTCCCAAGGGATCACATCTAATGAAGAACATGCATGTCTTGCTGCTGTGCGGCGGCGGTGGCTCCGAGCACGAAGTCTCTCTGCGCAGTGCCAATTTCCTCGAAAAACAGCTCTCCCTCCTGCCCGGCGTGGAAGTGACCCGGGTCGAGATGTTTGCCGACCGCTGGCTCAGCGCCGATGGCCGCGAATGCAAGCTGGGGCTGGACAAGCTGCTGTCGTTTGACAGCGTGGCCCGTCCGGTGGACTACGTGGTGCCCTGCATCCACGGCTACCCTGGCGAGACCGGCGACCTGCAATCCTTCCTCGAGCTGGCGGGCCTGCCTTATCTGGGCTGCGATGCCGAGGCGAGCAAGATCTGCTTCAACAAGATCAGCACCAAGCTGTGGCTCTCCGCCATCGGCATCCCCAACACCCCTTATCTGTTCCTGACCGAGCAGAACGACGCGGCGCTGAGCGAGGCGAAAGCCGCGCTGGCCAAGTGGGGCAAGGTCTTCATCAAGGCGGCCTCCCAGGGCTCTTCCGTCGGCTGCTACTCCGCCAGCAACGAAGCGGATCTGGTGAAGGGCATTGCCGATGCCTTCGGTTACTCCGAGCAGGTACTGATCGAAAAAGCGGTCAAGCCGCGCGAGCTGGAAGTGGCGGTTTACCAGTACGGTGACGAGCTGGTGGCCACCTACCCGGGTGAGATCTGCGTGCCGCAGGACAAGTTCTACACCTATGAAGAGAAGTACAGCAGCGCCAGTCACACCGAGACCGCGCTGCGTGCCGAGGGGCTGACCCAGGCGCAGGCTGATGCCATTCACGAGTACGCCCTCAAGGCGTTCCGTCAGCTCAAACTGACCCACCTGTCGCGCATCGACTTCTTCCTGACCGAAGAGGGCGAGATCCTGCTGAACGAAATCAACACCTTCCCGGGCATGACCTCGATCTCCATGTTCCCGAAACTGCTGGAGCATCACGGTCACCGCTTCGCCGACTACCTTGAGCAGATCCTGCGCAAGGCAGTCTGAGGCCGGCGCCCGAGCAGGGCGAGCTGAATGATGAAGAGGGGCCCGCGGGCCCCTCTGTCGTTGTTGCGGTGAGCGATGTCACATGGCTTCCGGGGTGAACAGCCAGATGTGCGCCCCTTGTGGATCTGCGATCAGCGCCATGCGCCCGACCCCCGGGATATTCATGGCGGGCACCACCACGCTGCCGCCGTGCTGGTTGACCCTGAGCACCCTGGCATCGACGTCATCCACCGCGATATAGGTTGCCCAGTGGGGTGGTACGCCGGCCATCTCGGGATTGCCCCGGGTGGCCTGCACACCGGCGATCGGCCTGCCATTGGCAACCAGCATGGGGTAGTCGCCGCCCTCCATCGCCATGGTCTGGCTCTCCCAGCCGAGCACCTCGGTGTAGAAACGGATCCCGGCCTCGGCATCGGGCAGATAGAGCTCGTGCCAGGTGAAGGTAGTGCCTTCGGCCAGAGCGTGCTCGCGGGCAATATCTTGTTCTGCCATCGTCGTCCTCCTGTGTCCCATGCGTGGGTGCATGGGTTGACGACCAAGTATAGAGAGGCGTGGCCTCCCGGCTTGCCCCGGATGGGGGGCCTTGCTGCGCGGTGGACGGCTCGTTACAATCTGCCCCCTTTTTGTCCTGCCACAGGCATCGCCAGAGCCGCGTTCCATGAAGCCAATTCCCGATCACGCCGTCAATCGCCTGCGCATCTGGCGCAAGAGCGTCTCGACCCGACCCTTTCTCGCCCGTGGCGGCAGCGTGCCGCGCTGCGAAGCCTGTCAGCTGCGCCACGACTGGTGTGCCTGCGAATGGCGCCCCGAGCTCAAGGCCGAGGCCGGCTTCTGCCTGCTGATGTACGACAGCGAGCCGATGAAGCCCTCCAACACCGGTCGTCTCATCGCCGATGTGCTGCCGGATACCACCTGGGCGTTTCTCTGGTCGCGCACCAAGCCCCATCCCGAGCTGCTGGCCCTGCTGGCGGATCCCGTCTGGCAGCCCTATGTGGTGTTTCCCGCCTGCGAGAAGGAGCCGGCCCGGCTCACCTCGGTGGTGACCCCGCTCCCCGGCAAGAAGCCGCTGTTCATCCTGCTGGACGGCACCTGGCCCGAGGCGCGCAAGATGTTCAACAAGAGCCCCTATCTGGACGGCTTGCCGGTGCTCTCCATCAAGCCAGATGCGCTCTCCACCTATGGCATGCGGGTAGCGCACTGCGACGAGCACCTGTGCACCGCCGAGGTGGCGGCCTGCGTGCTGGAGGTGGCCGGCGAGCTGGCGGCGGGGCAGGCACTGCAGCTCTGGTTCAATCTCTTCAGCAGCCGCTACATGGCGGGCCGGGTCAGCCGGGCCCCCGGCGAGGATGAAGCTCAGCTGCAGCAGGCGCTGGCCGACATCAAGGGCAATGAGGGGACCTGTGCGCCCGATGCTGCCTGAACAGGGTGGATGAGGGGGCCGGCATGCTTGCCAGCCGCTTCACAGGGGGGATTAATTGATGAAAATCAGGAATCAATTGCCTGCCACTGTTTCGTTGGCTTCATGAGCCAAGCCCCATTAGGATAGCGACCAGCGTTGTTCATCAGGCTCATGGCGAGCCTGCGCCGTGCGGGCCCTTGCCGGCCCCGTCAATGTTGTGAGGCTATGGATGGAATTGGAACTGTTTACCCTGCTTGCCCTGTTCGGCGTGGCCCTGGTGGCCGGCTTTATCGATGCCATTGCCGGCGGGGGCGGCCTGCTGACGGTGCCCGCCCTGCTCGCCACCGGCATGCCGCCGGCGCTGGTGCTCGGCACCAACAAGCTGCAGAGCAGTTTCGGCTCCTTCTCTGCCACCTGGTTCTATGCCCGCAAGGGGCTGCTGGAGTGGCATATCATCTGGCCGGCGGTGATCTGCACCTTCATCGGCGCGGCGCTCGGCACCCTGGCGGTGCAGACCATCGACGCCGCCATCCTGGAGCGGTTGCTGCCCTTCCTGCTGATGGCCTTCGCCTGCTACTTCTTCTTCTCCCCCGGGTGAGCGATGCCGAGAGCTCCCGCCGCCTCGCTCCCATGGCGTTCGCCCTGCTGGTGGGCGGCGGGGTGGGCTTCTATGACGGCTTCTTCGGGCCGGGCACGGGATCGTTTTTTGCCATCGGTTTCGTGGCGCTGGCGGGCTTTGGCATGGCGCGGGCCACCGCCCACACCAAGCTGCTCAACTTCACCTCCAACATCGCCTCGCTGCTGTTTTTCGCGCTGGGGGGCAAGGTGGTGTGGAGCGTCGGCTTCTGCATGGCGCTGGGCCAGTTCATCGGCGCCCGTTTCGGTTCGAAAATGGTGCTCAAGCAAGGGGTCAAGCTGATCAAGCCGCTGCTGGTGACCGTCTCCTTGCTGATGTCCGCCAAGCTGGTGTGGAGCCAGTACCCCGAACTGTTTGCCTGGTTGGGATAAGCGCTTTTCGCCGACAGCGGCAGTCACGGCTGTCAACACAAGGGGCCCGATCCGCAAGATCGGGCCCCTTGTGTTGTGGCGCTCAGCCGGCCAGCGGCTGGAAGTGGGCTTGCAGGGCCTGCACCAGCTGGGCGATGCGCGCGCGCTTGAGGCTGTTTGGCCGATAGACCAGGTGCAGTGGGCGAGCGAGCCCGGCGAGGGGGCGAGCCTGGGTCCCCTGTGCGCCAACCAGCGCCAGCAGGCCAGCCGGCAGCAGCACAGGGCCGATGCCGGCCTTGGCCAGCTCGATCAGCGCCAGGTAGGAGTCGAGCTCCATGGCGGGGATGAGGCCAAGGGCCGCCAGCGGCTCGCGCAGGTAGCGGTTGGAGGGGTTGTCCAGGTCCATGGTGAGGATCTGGCGCAGGTCTTGATCGGCGTTTTCCCCCTCGCGCTGATCGCCTTCCACCAGATAGAAGGGCTCCTCCAGCAGCAGTCTGGCCTCAAGGCCATGGCCCGGCGGCAGGCGCCCGGCGCAGATGCCGAGCAGGGCATCGCCGCTGCGCACCCGCGCCAGAATGACCGGAGTGTGGTGGGTGGAGAGGGCGAGATGGGGATCCTGTCTCAGGTAGTCGTGCATGAAGCGGGCGAGGTAGCCCGCCAGCAGGGTCTCGGAGCAGGCGACGGGCAGGGGAGTCAGGTCGGTGAGGGTCTGGCTGTCGGCCAGCACCCCCTTCATCTCGGCGAGGCTGGGGGCGACCCGGGCCAGCAGCTCTTGTGCCTGGGGGGTGAGCCTTATCTGGCGACCGTCCGGCTCGACCAGCTTCTTGCCGAGGCGCTGTTCCAGCTGGGCGATGCGCTTGCTCACCGCCGACTGGCTGATATAGAGCCGGCTGGCCACCTTGGCCATGGTGCCTTCGCTGGCCAGCAGGCAGAGAGTCTCCAGCCCTTCCAGTAACATATCGCCTCCCGTCATCTGCGTAGGAAGGCGTTACCTTAGGGGCTGACGGGGTTGGGATCAAGCATCCTTCGCCGCCCTGACGGGACGCAGGCGCCACTCCCGCAGGGGCGGTGCGAAGATCACCAGGTTGCCAAGCAGGCTGATCATGACCCCCACCACCGACACCGGCTGCCAGACGAACCCCTCGTAGAAGGTGGAGAGCGTCAGCGCCACCAGGGGGAACAAGACGGTGGCGTAGGAAGCCTTGCTGGCGCCGATCCGCCCCACCAGGGTGAGATAAGCCGTGAAGGCGATGACCGAGCCGAACAGGGCGAGATAGACCATGGCCGCCAGGTAGTGGCCGTCGGTCGGGATCACCAGCTGCTGGCCGAGCAGGGTGACCCAGCCCAGCAGCAACACCACCCCGTAGACCATGCCCCAGGGCACCAGCTGCAGCACATGGTAGCCCTGGCGCTGGCCGCGGGCCGAGACCAGGTTGCCGAGCGAGAAGCAGAGGGTGCCGCCGCAGGCGAGCAGCAGCCCTTTCCAGCCGTTTGCACCCAGTTGCGCATCCGCCAGCACCGGCCAGAACAGCAAGAAGGTGCCAAGGAGCCCCAACAGCGACCCCTGCAGCCAGCGCAGGCCGGGTCTTTTACCCTCGAACAGCCAGAGGTTGAGGCCGTTGAAGATGCTGGCACTGGCGAAGATCACCGCCGACAGGCCGCTCGGAATGTAGAGGGTGGCGTGATAGAAACAGAGAAAGTTGGTGGAAAAGAGCAGGCCGCCGAGCAGGGCGGCATAACGCTGACCGGCCCAGGGCAGGCGTGGGAAACGGCCGCTGGCGGTGAGCAGGGCAAACAGTGCCAGCGCCGCCAGGGCGAAGCGATAGAGCACCGAGACCTCGATGGGAATGGGGCCGAGCTGCCAGGCGATGGCGATCCAGGTGCTGCCCCAGATAAGGACGGTGGCAAGATAGAGCATCAGATTCATGGGGTATCCGGTGAGATGACAACGACATGGGATCAGCATGCAGCGGGCGGTGGCGGCGGGCTTACACCATCTTGCGGTTTTTTGCAGGCAGCCGCAGCCTTTGCCGCCGCGCCGCGTTAAGATGGCGCACAAGGGCCATCAGGCAAGCAACAAGAGGAACGGAGCGGGTGCTGCAGACTAAGCCGGCGGGAGTATTCGATGCACTGGTCAGCACGGGCGCGCGCCTGGAGAACGCCTGCTGGCTGGAACCCGGCCTTGGTGTCGCCAGCTGGCGCAACTGTTACGATCAGACCCGCTACCACAAGCCGGGCCACCATACCCTGAGCGTCTACCTGCAAGGGGGCGAGCAGACCGAGCGGCTGGACGGCCCGGGCGGCCACGGCGGCACCGGCAAGGTGTGCATCATGCCGGATCACCACAGATCCGAGTGGCTGGTGCGCGAGGAGTTTCGCTTCTTCCACCTCTACTTCACCCCGGCCCACCTGACCCGCATCGCCGAAGAGGTGTGCGACAAGGAGGGGCGCCACCTGCTGCTGGAAGACAAGACCTTCATCGACGATCCCAAGGCCGCCACCCTGGTACAGGGCCAGCTGATGCAGCTGGACTGGCAGCACCAGGTGGATCGGATGGCGCTCTCCCACGGCGCCTGGATGCTGATGCTGCACGCCTATCGCCACCACACCCGGGAGGCGCCGCCCTTGCCCGAGGTACGTGGCGGCCTGGCGCCGGCGGTGATCCGGCGGGTGCAGGAGTACCTGCTGGCCCATCTGGCCGAACCTGTCACCCTGGCCGAGCTGGCGCAGGAGGCGGGTCTCAGCGAATACCACTTCGCCCGCATGTTCGGCCAGAGCCTGGGCTGCCCGCCCCATCGCTACCTGCTGGGGCTGCGGCTCAAGCGGGCCAAGCAGCTGCTGGCCGGCGCCGACTCCCTGGCCAGCATCGCCATCCAGTGCGGCTTCTCGTCCCAGGCTCATCTTGGCAACCGCTTCCGGGAGGCGTTTGGTCTGACCCCAGGCCAGTGGCGCAGCCAGCTGTCATCCTCCTGTCACAGATAGGCGGCAGATTGGTTGGCAACGAGGAGGAGCCTCGTTCCTTCAACCTGCACAGGAGTTGCCCTTGAATCATCGCAAACGTCAGACCCGCACCCGCCACCTCTGGTTCAGCCACTGGAATGCCCCTCAGGGCCGCCTTGGCATGCCGACCCCGCCCGAACCGCTCGTTCCTCACAGTTCCCGCTGAAAATCGCCACGACCCGATAGGATTTTCCCGACAACTTTGCCACTATTGCGCCATCAGGATGGACTGGATATGGCCGCATGTTTCTGGAACGCATTGAAGTCAAAGGTTTTCGCGGAATAAATCGCCTCTCGCTCGGGCTGGACAACACCACAGTGCTCATCGGCGAAAACGCCTGGGGCAAGTCCAGCCTGCTGCGCGCCCTCTGGTGTCTTTTGGGTCAGGATGCCGAGCCCTATCAGTTCAGCAGCGATGACTTTCACCAGCCCGAAGATCCCGAACTCGAACCGGCCCGCCACCTGCAACTGGTGCTCACCTTCAGCGAGCACAGACCCCAGATGTGCCTGCACTCCCGCCGGTTGGCTAGACTTGGTGCGGCCTGGGTCAAGCACAAGGACAAGTTTCACCGCATTCACTACCGCGCCAGCGCCGAACTGCAGAGCGATGGCACCGTCACCACCACCCACGACTTTCTCGACGGCATCGGCAAGAGCCTGCCCATCGACGATGCCCATGAGCTGGTTTGTCTGCTCATCACCATGAACCCGGTGTTCCGGCTGCGGGATGCCCGTACCGCCCGCAACGGGGTGGAGACCCTGCAGTGGGGGGATCTCTCCGAGCACCGGCTGAGCGAGCTGGCCGACAAGCTGATCGACGAGCCTCAGCGCATCGGCGAGCCCGAGCTCAAGGAGGCATTGCAGGCGGTGCGCCAGCTGATGGATCACTACTTCAACGCGCTGGCCCCCATCAAGAACAAGCCGCGCAGCCAGCGGGAGATCGTCAATCGCCCCATGACCCTGCGTAACCCCGGCAATCTGCAGGCGCTGCTGCGCAATGCCGACAACCGGGCGCTGCAACTGGCGATGGCGGGCATGGCGGCCACCCTGCTGCAGGCGCGGGGCAACCGGGAGCTGGAGCAGGGGGCGCGCCCCATCATGATCCTGGAAGACCCGGAGAGCCGCCTGCACCCCACCATGCTGGCGCTGGCCTGGGGGCTGCTGGAGCAGTTGCCGGGGCAGAAGCTGCTCACCACCAATTCGGGGGACCTGCTCTCCTCGCTGCCCCTCAACCAGATCCGCCGGCTGGTGCGCCGCCAGCAGGACATCGTCTGCCATCAGCTGGGGGGCGAGCGCTACAGCAGCGACGATCTGCGCAAGATAGCCTTCCACGTGCGCATCAACCGCCCCATGTCGATGTTTGCCCGCTGCTGGTTGCTGGTGGAGGGGGAGACCGAGATCTGGCTGCTCTCCGAGCTCGCCCAGATCTGCGGCTACAGCCTGCGGGCGGAGGGGGTGCGGATCATCGAGTTTGCCCAGTGCGGCCAGTCACCGCTTATCAAGGTGGCGCGGGATTTCGGCATCGAGTGGCATCTGCTCACCGACGGCGACGAGGCGGGGGTCAAGTACGCCACCTCGGCCCGCTCCCTGCTCAAGGGCGAGCGGGAGCGGGATCGCCTGACCCAGTTGCCGGCGGCGGACATAGAACATTACCTCTATCACAACGGCTTCGAGGCGGTGTTCCGGCGTGAAGCCGGCGTGGGGGGGCGCTCGACCCTCAACGCCGGGCGCATCATCAACAAGGCGATTCATCATCGCAGCAAGCCGGGCATGGCGCTGGCGGTGGTGGAGGAGGCGGAGCGGCTCGGTGGCGAGCACATCCCGCCGGTGCTGCGCCAGATGTTCGCCCGGGTGGTGGCGCTGGCCCGCGGCCAGGGCTGATCGCTGCCGGCTTTGGTCGCAGCGGATGGCGAGGGCGTTGTATTCTGGGCAGGCAAGGCGGCTGGCGCCCGTTGCCGGCATCTGATCGCCAGTCATCAATGGTGGACGCGCTCCCGGCAGGGATTGGGGATGGCGGCGGCTTTGGGTATACTCGGCCCCTTCATCCGGCGCCCATCGGCGCGTTCTGAATCCTTGCTGCTGGAGGCGTCATGTTCGTCCAACTCCCTTTTTGGCTCTTTCCCCTGACCGGCCTGATGGCGCTGGGGGCCCTCATCGCTCTGGGCCTGGTGCTCTGGCGCGGTGATCTCTGTCCGGGCCAGCGCTCGCGGATCACCACCCAGCTCTTCTCGGTCTGGGTGATCACCGGCCTCTCCCTGATGCTGGCGGTGGAGGCCAAGGCGGCCGACTGGCTGATCTGGAGTGGTGCTGCTGCCCTGATCCTGGGGGTTGTGCTGTCGCTGGCCCAATCCAGGCTGGAGGGCAAGCGCGCCATTCCCGCCACGCTGTTCTGGCTGCCGGCCATGCCGCTGCTGGTCTATGGCATCGGCTTGCTGCAGATCCAGGGTTGGCTCGGCGGCCTGCTGCAAATGGTGCTGCTGGGGGCGGCCTTTGCCCATTTGATGTTGTTGCGGGCCCGTCACCGCCTGCAGGCGTTCAATACCCTGCTGCCGCTGGCGGGGCTGGTGGCTGCCATCCTGAGCCTGCTCTGGCTAGCGGTGCTGGTGGGCTGGCAGGGGAGCAGCGCCAGCCTCGATGCGCTGATCCCCGGCGTGCTGACCCAGGCTGCCCTGCTGATCGCGGCCCTGCTGCTCTGGTTCAGTCCGCTCTATCGTCAGCAGGAGACGGCGCCGGTTGTGGTCTCCACCGCCCTGTGCGGCCTCATCATCGCCCAGCTTGCGGCGACCAGCGTGCTGCACCAGCTGGCCTGACAGACTGGCGTCATGAAAAAGCCCACCCCGGTTGCTCGGGGTGGGCTTTTTGCTGGCTGTGTGCGGCCCCTGGTTTGCGACCCCTAGTAGAAGTCGTCGGCGCCGCAGATGAAGAGGCAACTGCTGCGCGGCTGGGCTAGGTACTCCCGGGTCAGCCCCTCCAGCGGCATGCCGAAGGTGCTGATGTCCTCGGGCGAGGGCAAGGCGGTGTCCAGGATCCGGCGCCAGTAGCCGCCGACCCCCTTGGGAGGGCTCGGCAAGTTGAAGGTGAGCGGTTCCCAGTAGGCGTTGAACAGTACGTAGAGGGCCAGCCGGGTTTCGCTCGACAGGGCCGACATGGCGATGGCGTGGGAGTGAGGGCTGAAGTCCGGCTGGGCGGCGTTGACCCCGTGCCAGCAGATCTCGCTGTGGCGCAGGATCTCGGTCAGCGACAGCGGCATGCTCTCCTGCTCCGGGCGCTGGAACAGGTGCTTGCGATACTGGATCAGCTCCTTCATGAAGCGGAACATCTCCTGGCCCATGGCGTCGGGCTGCCACTGCATCCAGCAGGTGTCGTTGTCCTGGCAGTAGCCGTTGTTGTTGCCATGTTGGGTGCGCAGCACCTCGTCCCCCATCAGCAGCATGGGGGAGCCCACCGAGAGCAGGGTGGCCACCATCATGTTCTTGGCTTGCCGCAGGCGCAGGGCGTTGATCTGGGGATCCTCGCTCGGTCCCTCCTGGCCGTGGTTCCAGCTGAAGTTGTGATCGCAGCCGTCCCGGTTCTGCTCGCCGTTGGCGTCGTTGTGCTTGCCGTTGTAGCTGGCCCAGTCCCACAGGGTGAAGCCGTCGTGGCAGGTGACGAAGTTGATGCTCTTCTCCGGATCGGCGTGATGGTAGTGGTAGATGTCCGGGCTGCCGCACAGCCGCTCCACGAAGGGCATCACCGCATTGTCATCCCCGCGCAGAAAGCGGCGCACGTCGTCCCTGAACTGGCCGTTCCACTCGCGCCAGCGGGCGCCGGCCAGGCTGCCCACCTGATAGAGGCCTCCCGCATCCCAGGCCTCAGCGATGAGTTTGATGTCGGCGATGCGGGGATCGGTATCGATGGTGCGCAGGGTCGGCGCATTGGCCTGGGGCTGGCCCGATTCGTCCCGCGACAAAATGGCCGCCAGGTCGAAACGAAAGCCGTCCACGTGCATCTCCTGGCGCCAGAAGTGGAGGCTGTCCATGATCATGCGCAGCACCACCGGGTGGGCACCGTTGAAGGTGTTGCCGCAGCCCGAATAGTTGGTGTCCTTCTGATTGGCGTCGAGGATGTAGTAGGCCTCGTTGTCGATGCCCCGAAACGAGAAGGTGGGGCCATCGTCGCCTCCCTCGGCGGTGTGGTTGTAGACCACGTCCAGGATCACCTCGATGTTGGCCCGGTGCAGCGCCTTGACCATGTCGCGAAACTCGGTGAGGGGATCCTCGCCGCTGGCGTACTGGGCGTGGGGGGCAAAAAACGACATGGGGCTGTAACCCCAGTAGTTGGAGAGCCCTCTGGGGGAGTCCTGGGGATCGAACTGGAACACCGGCAGCAGCTCGACGGCGGTGACGCCGAGGGATTGCAGGTAGGGGATCTTCTCGATGAGACCCAGGTAGGTGCCGCGCAGGGCGGGGTCGACCCCTGAACTCGGCGACTTGGTGAAGCCCCCCAGGTGCAGCTCGTAGATCACCGAGCGGGAGAGGGAGTGGGCGGGCAGCTTGTCCCCCTCCCAGTCGTAGTGGCGGGTGTCCACCACCCGATTCTTGGCACACTCCGCCAGGTTGCTGCCGGGGCGGGCCGCCGCCCAGCGATCGTAGTTGGCACCCAGCTCGATGCTGCGGCCATAAGGGTCCAGCAGCACCTTGTCCGCATCGAAGCGGGTGCCGTAGTAGGGGCGCCAGGGGCCCTGGATGCGATAGGCATAACGTTGACCGAGCTCGATGCCCTCTATATGGATGTGCCAGTAGTAGGCGGTACGGTTGAGGCGAGGGGAGAGCGGGATCACTTCCGGCGTGGCGTCGTCGGCGCTGGTAAACAGCAGCAGTTCGACCCGGCTGGCGAGGCGAGCCCAGATGGCGAAGTTGACGCCGTCGTGCTCGGGTGTGGCCCCCAATTGACGGCAATGACCGGCGGAGATGCGCATGATAAACCTACCCAAAACGAGGAGTTACAAACCATCTGAGTGTAGTGCGCCAAGCTGGCCCCAAACCTGCTTGTCTGAAAAATCGGCGCTCTGTTGCAAATTCCTGCGATTTGTGCCGGTTTAATCTTCGAATGAAGTTTTTTTAGGATATTTACTTGCAATCTGAGCGCCGGCGCCTATTATTGGCGACCTCAGACGCGGGGTGGAGCAGCCCGGTAGCTCGTCGGGCTCATAACCCGAAGGTCGTCAGTTCAAATCTGGCCCCCGCAACCATCTGAGTTCTTGTATCAGACTTGCCTTGCAATGTTTTGATAAACAAGAGAATTCGAACAGGCTACTGCTCAGCCTGAACGAAAAAATACGGACGCGGGGTGGAGCAGCTCGGTAGCTCGTCGGGCTCATAACCCGAAGGTCGTCGGTTCAAATCCGGCCCCCGCAACCAACTATTTGTATCCATGGCAAGCGCTAGCGCCTGCGGTGGAGACGAAGACAGCAAGGGGCAACTGCTCTGTCTCTTGTGGTGGCAGTACAATTCGGACGCGGGGTGGAGCAGCTCGGTAGCTCGTCGGGCTCATAACCCGAAGGTCGTCGGTTCAAATCCGGCCCCCGCAACCAACTATTTGAATCCATGGCAAGCGCTAGTGCGCTGCGGTGGAGACGAAGACAGCAAGGGACAACTGCTCTGTCTCTTGTGGTGGCAGTACAATTCGGACGCGGGGTGGAGCAGCTCGGTAGCTCGTCGGGCTCATAACCCGAAGGTCGTCGGTTCAAATCCGGCCCCCGCAACCAACTTATTTGTGTCCATGGCGAGCGCTAGCGCCTGCGGTGGAGACGAAGACAGCAAGAGGCATCTGCTCTGTCTCTTGTGGTGGCAGTACAATTCGGACGCGGGGTGGAGCAGCTCGGTAGCTCGTCGGGCTCATAACCCGAAGGTCGTCGGTTCAAATCCGGCCCCCGCAACCAACTATTTGTGTCCATGGCGAGCGCTAGCGCCTGCGGTGGAGACGAAGACAGCAAGAGGCATCTGCTCTGTCTCTTGTGGTGGCAGTACAATTCGGACGCGGGGTGGAGCAGCTCGGTAGCTCGTCGGGCTCATAACCCGAAGGTCGTCGGTTCAAATCCGGCCCCCGCAACCAACTATTTGTATCCATGGCAAGCGCTAGCGCCTGCGGTGGAGACGAAGACAGCAAGGGGCAACTGCTCTGTCTCTTGTGGTGGCAATACAATTCGGACGCGGGGTGGAGCAGCTCGGTAGCTCGTCGGGCTCATAACCCGAAGGTCGTCGGTTCAAATCCGGCCCCCGCAACCAACTATTTGTGTCCATGGCGAGCGCTAGTGCGCTGCGGTGGAGACGAAGACAGCAAGGGGCATCTGCTCTGTCTCTTGTGGTGGCAGTACAATTCGGACGCGGGGTGGAGCAGCTCGGTAGCTCGTCGGGCTCATAACCCGAAGGTCGTCGGTTCAAATCCGGCCCCCGCAACCAGCTTCCTTTCTCTATTACCTCAATCTCACCGTTTTTCATCCAGCCGCCTTCGCGGTCTTTCTGCTTTGTGTCGCCTTCACGCTTGATATTGATTTTCAAGTGCAAATCTGGCTGTGACCCCGCTTTGTTGGGTATCATCACTGGTATCTCTTCATGGACGAGGGCCTTGCCCAATGATGCAACCATTTACCTATCTGCCGCCGCAGATCGACATTCACGACGCCGGCCTCGCTGCCGTCCTCACCAACGGCCTGGCCGCCAACCTGCTGATCTGCGCCGAAGATCGCCGCGAAAGCCTGCTGGCCCTGCCCGAGTTTGCCGCCGTCGGCGCCCAGATCGCGCTGGGACAGAAAGCGCCCTACAGCCTGGTGCTGCACAATACCCTGCAACTGCTGATCTTCCTGCCGGCACACCCGACGCGCGATCATGCCCTCTACAAGCAGGTGCGCGGCTGGGTTGCGCCGCTGGCCGGGCTCAAGATCGAGCGGTTGGGGCTGCACCTGGAAGGTTTTGACGAGGCCGATACCACGCTGTTGGCCGAACTGGTGCTGGCCACCTTGCTGGCCGCCAACGTGCCGTTGCCCAGTCACAAGCATCGCAGCGAGGATCCCTGGCGCTACCAGCAGATTTCGGTGTCCCCCAATTGCGTGCTGGATCTGGCGCGGATCTATGCCGAGGCGGAAGGCAACGGTCTGGCGCGCCATCTGGCGGTGTCGCCGGCCTCCGATCTGACAGCCCGCAGCTACCGGGAGTGGGTACGCCAGCTCGCCCAGAGCGAAGGGTGGCAGTGGCATGAGTACGATCAGGCCCAGCTCGCCGAGCGGGGGGCTGGGGCCTTCATCGCGGTGGCGCGCGGCTCGGAAGACAACCAGGCCGCCATGGTCAAGCTGAGCTACTGCCCGCCCAATGCGGTGCGGCGGCTGGCGCTGGTGGGCAAGGGGATCTGCCACGATTCGGGCGGCTACAACCTCAAGATCTCCGGCAGCATGTATGGCATGCACCTGGACATGGGGGGCAGTGCGGTGGCGCTGGGGACGCTCCACGCCATCAGTCGGGCCAGGTTGCCCTATGAGGTGCACTGCTGGCTTGCCATCGCCGAGAACCACATAGGCCCGCTGGCCTATCGGCCGGGGGAGGTGGTGACTGCCCTCAACGGTACCACCATCGAGGTGGTGGACACCGATGCCGAAGGGCGCATGGTGCTGGCGGATACCCTCTGCATGGCGGTGCAGGACAATCCGGATCTGCTGATCGACTACGCCACCCTGACCGGGGCTTGCAAGCGGGCACTCGGCAGCCGCTACAGCGGCGCCTTCACCAACCGCCCCCAGTGGCTGGGGGAGCTGATCAATCTTGGCCAGCGCAGCGGCGAGCGGATCTGGCCCTTCCCGCTGGATGAGGACTACGACGACAACCTCGATAGCGAGTGGGCCGATCTGTTACAGTGTGCGCCGGGCTCGTCGCCGGATCACATCGATGCGGCCCGCTTCCTCAGCCGCTTCGTCCCCGCCCAGACCCCCTGGCTGCACCTCGATTTGAGCGGTTTTCGCAACAAGGGCGGCAATGGCGTGGTCAGCAGCGAGGTGACCGGATTCGGGGTCAGATTGACACTGGATCTGCTGGCCGGCCCGCTGGGGCGGCGCAATGAATTTGATCAACCAGAACAGTAAGGGATCCCGTGAAAGTACCAAGTTATGACTGGGTGTTGTTCGATCTGGACGAAACACTGCTCGATTTCCCGGTCGCCCAGGCGCTGGAACAGACGCTGCACATTTACGGCGTGACGCCGACCCCGCCCAAGATGGCGGAGTACCATGCCCTCAACCACCGGCTCTGGCAGCAGTACAACTCCGGCGAGATCGATGCCGCCCACCTGCAGCAGACCCGTTTTTCGCTCTTTGCCGAACAGGTGGACGTGGCGCCGATGGCGATGAACGATACCTTCCTGCAGCAGATCATCGCCCTGAGCATGCCGCTGGAGGGGGTGGTGGAGACCCTGCAGGCGTTGAAGAGCAAGGTGAAGATGGGGATCATCACCAACGGTTTCAGCCTGCCGCAGCGCGGCCGCCTCGACAAGCTGGGCTGGAACGCGTGGTTCGAGCCGTTGGTGATCTCGGACGAGGTACAGGTGACCAAGCCGGCGGCGGCCATTTTCCAGCATGCCCTCGAGTTGATGCAGCGCCCGGATCCGGCGCGGGTGCTGATGGTGGGGGACAACCCCAAGACCGATATCGCCGGCGCCGCGGCGCAGGGGCTGGCAACCTGCTGGTACAACCCGGCTCGCCAGGATGGCCCGTGCGAGGCGACCCACGAGATCCACCACTTCGCCCACCTCTCGGCCATCGTGCTGGGACAGTAGATGCAACCAGCCCCTTGCCAGGCAAGGGGTGAAAAAAACAAGGCAGCCCGCGGGCTGCCTTGTTTGTATCCGGCTGTTTGCTAGCGGCCGAGGCGGGCCAGCAGCCAGGACTCCAGCAGTGCCACGCCGGGGGCCAGCACGGCCTCGTCGAAGTCGAACTCCGGGTGATGATGGGGCGCCGCCAGATTGGCCCCCAGGATCAGGTAGGCCGCCTCGCCACCGCTTCGCTGCACCCGCTCGATGAGAAAGCCTGCATCCTCGCTGGCGCCGAAACGGCGGGTATGGATGGTCTCCAGCTTGAGCGCCTGGGCGAGCGGGATGATCTCTTCGAGCAGGGCCGGACTGTTGTCGATGCCGATGGCTTCACCCTGCTTGCGGATGAGGTAGGTGGCGCCCTGCATCATGGCTGCCCCTTCCACCATCTGCTGCACCTGGCTGAACATGTAGTCGTTGAGGGCTGGCGTGGCGCCCCGGGTCTCCCCCTGCAACAGGGCGTGACCCGGGATCACGTTGCGGCCGCTGCCGCCATGGAGCTGGCCCACGTTGATGCGGGTCATGCCATCGCGGTGGCGGGCGATGCCGAGCATGGCGGTGGTGGCCATGCAGGCCGCCGCCAGCGCATTGCTGCCGGCGTTGGGCTCAAGCCCCGCGTGAGCGGCACGCCCCATGAACTCCACGTCGAACTTGGTGGAGCAGAGAAACTCGGTGGGATTGACCACCAGCTCGCCGCTGTTGGCATGAATGCCGATGTGCAGCGCCAGCAGTGCATCCACGTCGTCGAGCTGACCGCCGGCGGCCAGCGCCTTGCCGCCGCGACAGCCCTCTTCGGCGGGCTGGAAGAACAGCTTGATGCGGCCGTTCAGCCGATCGGCGAGGGCGGCGATGCGCTCGGCCAACACCAGCCCGATGGCGGTATGGCCATCATGGGCGCAGGCGTGCATCCAGCCAGCGTTGCGCGAGTGCCACCCCTCCTGGCTGGGGGGATGCAGCTCATCCTGGCTCTCTTCGACCTCCACCGCATCGATGTCGAAGCGAAAGGCCAGGGTCGGGCCCGGACGGCCGCTGTCCCACAGCCCCATCACGCCCGTTATCTCTTCGATCCTGCCCAGCCAGTCCGGATGGGCACCCTGGCGCAGGGCCCGCTCCTTCTGGGCCTGCACGTCGATGTTGCGGCCCATGATGAGGTTGCTGGCCAGCAGCTTGTCGCCCAGCATGATGGAGAAACCGAGTTCACTGAGGTGGTGGGCGATGAGGGAGCTGGTACGAAATTCACACCAGGCCGCTTCGGGCAGACGATGAAGATCACGACGCCAATGGCTTAGCGCATCTTGTGTCATGGTAATTCCTGCATGGCGAATCCAGCGGACATTGTGACGGGGAGGGGGGCAAGAGTAAATCCCGCAGACGCAAATGCAACAGGGGGAGCCACTGGCTCCCCCTGTTGACAGGCTACCTCTGGCAGGCCGCTGTAATTATGTTCGCTTGGTTGTACTAATGGCCGTATTGGTCGCTGTTTTCGATGAACCACCAAAAAATGACATTAAGCGGTGAATTAACCAGCGTGGCGATGCCTGTCGTTGCCCATCAGGATCACTGGGTGGGCAACTAACCGCCTCAAAGCTGTGACAGTGACGGCAGAGAGACGGCAACCAGAGTGAAAAACACAGTAAAAACTGCAGTAACCACAAACTCTTTCATATTTTTGTCTCCCTTGGCTGACTGTTGATGGAACCAAGATACCACAATTGTGCGGTAAAACAATAGTAGATTGCATTTATTGGCTTGAAACTGTCTAGTGCACATCGAAAGCTTCATTTTTGCATTTTTAAGCTCATTTTATCATCTTGATGGTCATGTTATGCGGTAAAGAGACGTGGATTATTAAGTTATTTCAATTAAAACAATGCATTAGGTTATTTCGTTGTGACGCTGGAGAGGGGCTTTATATGAGGCTTTTTTGTTTTTTTAAAATTATGTCGGCAAAAAAAGACGATTTTTAGGGGGGAGTGATGACCCCGCCATGGTTTGGGCTGTTGTCAGCGCCATTTTCCGTCTCCAACATGTTTTTGTCGCAGTCGAACGGTTTTTCCCTGTCGTGACGCCACCTTCTGACATGTCTCTTCCCGTCTTTATTGCAAAATTCCCTCTGCTGATGGTGCTCTGTCGGCCCACTTTTCGTCTCTGTTCGGATCTTTTCCTGGCATGTTGGCTGCCCGATGGGGCGCCTGCGGTCGGCAACGCCAAGGGACAGAGCAAGAAGACAGAGCAAGAAGAGTGTGCAGAGAGGTGGTGCTGTTCTCGGCAGAAGCCGGACTGCAGAGAGCCGTGTACCGCGTTGTTTCAGCCCTTAACCGAAGTAATGTCGGTTGAGCCGGTTAACGGGTCAAGTGGCCCGAAGAAGGGGGCGGGCAGGCGATAAACAGAGGAAGCGCTGCGAGGGGCGCTGGGATGGCTGCAACGAGATGGCGTCATGGCCCCGGGTGTGGCGAGAAAGGTCCAATGAAAAAGCCCTCCAGTGGAGGGCTTTTGTCACGGCAACCTGAAAGCGGGGCTTAGAACAGGGTGGTGGAGAGATCGTAGAGCTCCTGATCGAAGGGGCGCTTGAGGTTCTCGATGCAGTCGATGATGTCGTGGTGCACCATCTCGTTGCGCTGGATGCCGACGCAGCGGCCACCGTGACCGGCCAGCAGCTGCTCAACGGCGTAGGCGCCCATACGGCTGGACATGATGCGGTCACGCGCGGTGGGGGTACCGCCACGCTGGATGTGGCCCAGGATGGTGGCGCGGGTTTCGCGGCCGGTCAGGGCTTCGATGTCCTTGGCCAGGGCGTTCACGTCGGTGACGTGCTCACAGATGGTGATGATGGCGTGCTTCTTGCCCTTGGCTTCGCCTTCCTTGATCTGTTGCAGCAGCTTGTCCTTGTCGAACGCCACTTCCGGCACGATCACGTACTCGGCACCGCCGGCAACAGCGGCGGACATGGCCAGATCACCGCAGTGACGGCCCATGATCTCGACCACGGAGATGCGATGGTGGGAACTGCAGGTATCGCGCAGACGGTCGATGGCGTCTACCACCACGTTCAGCGCGGTATCAAAGCCAATGGTGAAGTCGGTACCGGCGATGTCGTTGTCGATGGTGCCCGGTAGACCGATGCAGGGGAAGCCCTCTTCGGTCAGCTTCTTGGCACCCATGTAGGAGCCGTCACCACCGATCACCACCAGGGCGTCGATACCGTGCTTTTTCAGATTTTCGATCGCTTCGGCGCGCACTTTCGGATCTTTGAAGGCGGGGAAACGGGCGGAGCCGAGGAAGGTACCACCACGGTTGACCACGTCGGAGACGCTGTGACGCTCCAGCTTGACGATACGGTCCTGGTGCAGACCGAGGTAGCCATCATAGATGCCGTAGACTTCCAGGCCATGATGCAGACCGGCGCGCACCACGGCGCGGATGGCTGCGTTCATACCCGGTGCGTCACCACCACTGGTCAAAACACCAATACGTTTGATTTGTTTGGTCATGAGTGCCTCTGGATCTGAGTTGTCGAATACGAAATGGTTGAATGAGACAAGCCACTTTTACTATATCGGCTTTCCTATGGGATGCGGCGGCTGCCATAGGAAAAGCGATATGCAGGAGGGGGCAAGCGCCCCCTCCATGGCAGCCGATTACTTGGCCGCGCCAGCGATGATCTGGGAGAAGTCGTCCACTTTCAGGGACGCACCACCCACCAGGCCGCCGTCGATGTCCGGCTGACCGAACAGGTCGGCAGCGGTGGCACCGGTGACGGAACCACCGTACAGGATCTGTACCTTGGCAGCCACGGCGGCGTCGAAGCCGGCCAGGTACTGACGGATGTGAGCGTGAACGGCCTGAGCGATTTCCGGGGTGGCAGTCTTGCCGGTGCCGATGGCCCATACCGGCTCGTAAGCCACGACGGCGTTCTCGAAGGAAGCGATACCGCAACGGTCGATCACGGCTTTGAGCTGGGTTTCGACCACGGAGTTGGTGGTGCCGGCTTCGAACTGAGCCAGAGTCTCACCGATGCACAGCACGGGGATCAGGCCGCCTTTCTGGATGGCTTCGTACTTGGCAGCAACCACGTCGTCGGTCTCTGCGTGCAGGGTACGACGCTCGCTGTGGCCGACCAGGGAGTAGGTGCAACCGAAGGCTTTGAGCATGGACGGAGCGTTCTCGCCGGTGAAGGCGCCGGACTCGTGAACGTCGGCGTTCTGGGCACCGTAGGCAATCTTGCTGCCAGCGGTCAGTTGCTCAACCAGACCCAAAAAGATAACCGGCGGGCAGACGGCGACTTGCACAGAAGGATGAGCGGCAGCAGCCGGGGTCAGTCCTTTGATCAGAGCTTCGACGGAAGCTTTGGTGCCGTTCAGTTTCCAGTTACCCATTACCAGGTGCTGTCTCATCTTGTATATCTCCTAGGCATTTGATTGCGCGACATTATATGAATTGAACCGAGCCCAAGATAGCTGACCCGGCGGCAAATGACGTAATTTTTTTTCGCTTTCCTGATCCAAATCAGGAATGAAAGGCTCGATTGCTCAATCGTTAACCTGCCCCCGCAAACGGGCCCACCATACCCCAATCCATTCGTGAATGGCAGCCTCGGAGTACATCAGATAGCGCCCTTTTGGCAGGTAGCTGTAGAAGGGCTGCGCCACCTGACTCTGCTTGGCGGTGTAGTCGGTGGGGGCGGGCACGGCGTTCAGTCCTTGACCCTGATAGAGCGCCATGGCTCGCGGCAGATGGGTTGCCGAGCTCACCAGCGCCACCCGCTTGCCCTGGAGGTGGGCGCTGATGCTGACCGCCTCGTCGTGGGTGTCTTTGTTGTTTTCAAACAACGTCATCCGCGAGCGGGGAATGCCTAGGCTCACCGCCATGCGGGCGTTGACCTCGGCGTTCGACAGGGGATCCCCGGACACATAACCGGAGAACACCAGCTCGGCTTCGGGATAGGCTTGGGCAAGGCGAACCCCTTCGAGGGTGCGGGCCAGTGCAATATTGTTCTGCCAGGATCGCTCGGGCACCGCCGGGTCGCTGACATGGCCGTTACCGAGCACCACGATGGCCTCGATGTCGGGATGCTGGCTTGTCTCGAAGGGGGGAAAGGTCTGCTCTAGCCCGCGGGCCAGCTCGTAGCTCACCGGTCGCATCCCCATCAGAGTGACCAGCAGCAGCGAGAGGGTGGCCAGCAGCTTGCCGCTCTTTTGGAAACGGGTGAACCAGAGCAGCAAGAGCGCCAGCAGCAGCAGGCTGAGGGAGAAGGGGAGCGGCATCAGCAGCTGGCCCAGCCACTTTTTGAGGTCAAACAGGGCGTCCACTTGTTATTCCTTATATAACAATGCATTAAAAAATTATTA
Organism: Aeromonas sp. 1805; assembly: GCF_013085525.1. NCBI lineage: Bacteria > Pseudomonadati > Pseudomonadota > Gammaproteobacteria > Aeromonadales > Aeromonadaceae > Aeromonas > Aeromonas sp. 1805. Next base: position 3,796,735 of record NZ_CP038515.1, read on the forward strand.
AGGATTTTGGCGCCCTTGTATAGGCGCCTCTTCCCAAGGCTGCATGGCGCCATCAAGGCACGCAGGTTGTGCAGTGACTGCCCGCACAACCCCGAAAAGCGCGAAACGGGGGCAAAGTGAGCGCGGCTCGATGTTTTTTTAATCACCTGGGGGAGGGAGCTGCGCCTTGAGTTTTCAGCAAATTCGGGATGTGACAGAATACCCTCTTTTTCGTCAGGCCCGTTTCCCGTGGCCACAGAGTTGAGTTCGTCTTGAAGCAAGATCAGAGTTTTGACGGGCGCGCCGACAAGTTCGCCCGCAACATTTATGACTCCACCAAGGGGCGCATCCGCACCACAGTGGTGTGGAGCGACATCGAAGCCTGCCTGGCCCGCCTTGGCAATCGGCCGCTGCGCATCCTGGATGCGGGGGGCGGCTTTGGCTATTTCGCCCAGAAGCTGGCGGCCATGGGCCATCAGGTGGAGCTGTGCGATCTGTCGGCGGAAATGCTGGCACTGGCCCGCAGCCAGATCGCCGAAAAGGGGCTGGAAGACAGAATTCGTCTCATCCATTGTCCCATTCAGGATCTTAAAGCACACGTGACCGGCACCTTCGATCTGGTGCTCTGTCACGCGGTGCTGGAGTGGCTCGCCGAGCCGCGCCAGACCTTGCTCGGTCTGTTCCCTTTCGTCAATGCCGGGGGCATACTGTCGCTGCTTTTTTACAACCGTCACGGTCTGCTGTTCCAGAGCCTGGTGGTGGGCAATTTTGACTACGTGCGCCAGGGGCTCAACAAGAAGCGCCAGACTGCGCTGACCCCCACCAATCCCCAGCTGCCGGAGCAGGTCTACGACTGGATTGGCCGGGGCGGGCTCAAGATCATCGGCAAGACCGGGGTGCGGGTGATCCACGACTACATGCGCCACAAGCAGGATCAGCGGGAAAAGTTCGACGATCTGCTGGCCATGGAGTTGCAATATTGCCGGCAAGAGCCGTTTATCTCCCTGGGGCGCTATATCCACGTGATGGCGCAAAAACCCACCGGCTGAGGCCCCCTTTTTTGATGCTACCGGATGTAGCCGCGCGCAAGGCTTTGCGCCCAATACAACAACGAGATGACAACATCATGATGAGTACATCCCGTACCCTGCCCGAAATGGTGGGATGGGTCAGGCAGGAGGGGTTGGCGTTGAACCTGCCCACCGATCGGCTGGCCTTTCTGATTGCAATCAAGACGCTGTCCGAAGATGAATCGGATCTGTCTGAAGCGGCGCTGCACGATGCCTTTGGCTATGTCAGCAACGCCTTCGGCCAGATGGACGAGACCCTCACCGGTCGCGCCAATAACGCCATCAACGATCTCATTCGCCAGCAGCTGCTGTCGCGCTTCAACACCGACATGGTGGCGGGGGAGAGCCTCTACCGCCTGTCGCGCCTTGGCATGAGCATCGTCGACTTCTTCATGGATCAGCGCCAGGTTGACTCCATCAAGCTCTCCATCCTGCTCGAACACCTGGCGGCCGAGCTCGACACCGCCCGCAAGGCGGCGCTCGAGACCAACACCCGCGAGCAGTGGGATGCCGAGGTGCTGCCACGGCTCACCTTCTCGCTGGAAGAGACGCTGGGGCGCATCGATCTGACCCAGCGCGCCATGGATGAGCAGCAAAATCAGGTCAAAACCGAGATCGCGGCCCTGCTGACCCAGAACTGGGTCGATGCCATTCACAGCTGCGAAAAACTGCTGCACGAGACCGGTCAGACCCTGCGCGAGCTGCAAGATACCCTGGACGCCGCCGGCCACCGCCTGCAGGCGGGGCTGCTCAACATTCAGGAAGCGGCGCAGGGGCGCGAGGATCTGTTCCACGTCGAGGAGCTGACCCACGCCCTGCAGGGGCGGCTGGATGTCATCACCAGCTGGGGTCAGCAGTGCATCGAGCTGTGGGCCCGCTATGACAGGCACGTCCACAAGTTCATCCGCAACGCCATCGACATGGACAAGAACCGCGCCTTCAGCCAGCGGCTGCGCGACTCCATCCGCAATTTCGAGCAACACAACTGGTTGCTGCGGGTGGCCGAAGAGCCGCGCCTGCTGGAGCTGCGTGACGAGACCATCGCCATCCACGACGAGGAGGTGACCGGCGAGGTGCCGCTCGAGATGGAGTACATGGAGATGGTGGACATCAACCAGGAGCTGGCCGAGCGCATCGAGCGCTACCTGGCCCGCTACCCGGAGCAGGGCCAGCAGCTGGATCTCGCCGACGTGCTGCGCGAATACCTGCTGGACTACCCGGCCCATGCCCACTTCGACGTGGCGCGTCTTCTGATCGACCAGGCCGTGCGCCTGGGCCATGCCAGCGGCGAGCACCAGCTGCATCGTCAGCCCGCATGGAAACCCATTAACCAAGCTGGATCCAAGGTTCAGGCCTATGTCATTGATCAATACTGAGTTTCCCTTGCCACTGCGGCTCGCAGAGGCGATTGCCAACCCCTTGTTTCCGCGCATTGACACCGCCTTGCGCTCCGGCCGCCACATCAGTGCCGACGAGTTCGAACAGCACTCGGCGCTGGTGGAGTACCACCAGGAGCTGGAGATCTTCTACGGCCGCTATCAGGTTGAACTGATCAAGGCGCCGGAAGGCTTCTTCTATCTGCGCCCGCGCCCGAGCGCCGACATTGGCACCACCGTCCTCTCCGAGCTCGACATGCTGGTGGGCAAGGTACTCTGTTACCTCTACCTGAGTCCTGACAGGCTCGCCTCGGAAGGGGTGTTCGCCATGGGCGAACTGCAAGAAGAGGTGCTGAGCCTGGCCGACGAGAAGCAGCTGCTGCGGATGGTCAACAGCCGCTCCGGTGGCACCGATCTGGACAAGAAGAAACTCTTGGAGAAGATCCGTACCTCCATGCGCCGCCTGCGCCGGCTTGGCATGATCACCGCCCTTGGCAACAGCGACAAATTCCGGGTCAACGAGTCGGTGTTCCGCTTTGCCGCCGACGTGCGTTCCGATGAGGATCCGCGCGCCGTCCAGCTGCGAATGATCCAGGAAGGGGAAGCCATCTTCCACGACGACGAGATGCCGAGCAGCGATTCGCTGTTTGAGGATATCGAGGCGGATCTCGATGAAGAGCAGCTTGAACTGGAGGTAGAAGATGACCTGCAGCGTTAAATCCAAGACCCAGATGGAGGCAAAGTCGTGAGAGGCAAATTCAAATCCCTGACCATGGTCAACTGGAACGGCTTCTTCGCCCGCACCTTCGATCTCGACCAGCTGGTCACTACCCTGTCCGGCGGCAACGGCGCGGGCAAGTCCACCACCATGGCGGCCTTTATCGCGGCGCTCATTCCCGACCAGTCGCTGCTCCATTTCCGTAACACCACGGAAGCGGGCTCCAGCAGCGCCTCCCGCGACAAGGGGCTCTACGGCAAGCTGCAGCGTGGCCACTGCTACTCCCTTTTGGAAGTGATGAACAGCCGCGAGCAGCGGATCTGGGTCGGCGTTCACCTGGAGCAGGTGGCCAACCGCGACAACAAGGTCAACATCACCCCGTTCGCGCTGGTGGATGTGCCGGAGCAGTTGCAACCCACCGATCTGCTGCTGGAAAAGCTCGATGACGGCAAGGGGCGGGTGCGTGCCTTCGCCGATCTGAAAGGAGCGGCCGCCGAGCTGGGGGCGCTGAAAGTCGCCAAGTTCAATACGGTGACCGACTATCACAACTTCATGTTCGAGTTCGGCATTACCCCGAAGAAGCTGCGTGATCAAAAGGATCGCGGCAAGTTCTATCGCCTGATCGAAGCCTCCCTCTACGGCGGCATCTCTTCCTCCATCAGCCGCTCCTTGCGCGAATACCTGCTGCCGGAGAACTCCGGGGTGCGCAAGGCCTTCCAGGACATGGAGGCGGCCATCTACGAGAACCGCCGTACCCTGGAGGCGATCAAGGAGACGCAAGGGCAGCGGGATCTGTTCAAGAACCTCATTACCGAGACCACCCACTATGTGGCGGCCGACTATGTGCGCAACGCCGCCGAGAAGAATCGCCTCTCCGAGTTGGCCCTCAAAGCCCGCCAGGAGCTGGCAGGCAAGCGTCGCCTGCTGGCCGAAGAAAAGCAGCGCGCCATCTATCTGGCCGACGAGGTGGAGCAGCTCACCAACCGCGAGAAACTGCTGACCGACGAGCTGGAGTCTGCCGCCGAGCACCTGGCCAAGGTGATGGCAGCGGTTTCCTTGCAAAAGAAGATCGAGATGTACCGCGCCGATCTGGCGGAGCTGGTCGACAAGCTGGAGCAGCAGCAGGCGATCGTGGAGGAGATCCACGGCCAGCTGCTGGAGGTGGAAGAGCGCAAAGAGCTGGCGCAGGCAGAAGTCGATAGCCTCAAGACCCAGCTGGCCGACTACCAGCAGGCGCTGGATATCCAGCAGACCCGCGCCATCCAGTACCGTCAGGCGGTGCAAGCGCTGGAGACTGCCCGCGAGCAGTGCGAGCTGCCGGGGCTGGGCGCCGAACAGGCGAGCGACACCCTGCATCAGTTCCGCGCCGCCGAACAGAGCCTCACCAGCCGGGTGCTGGGGGCCGAGCAACAGCTGGCGCTGGCCAAGGCGGCGGTGGCCGAGCACGAAGCGGCGCTGGCGCTGCTTCTGAGCATCGCCCCCGAGACAGTGCGCGAGGCCGCCTGGCCTACCGCGCAGGCGCTGCTCAAGCGTCACATCGAAGACAAGGCCCGCATCGCCCAGGGGCAGGGGCTGCGCGCCGCGCTGGCTCGCCTCGAGAAAGAGAGCGAAAGCCAGCAGGCGCTGCTGCGCTTGCGTGACGAGCTGCAGCAGGCCTCTGGCCAGCTGATTGCAAGCCAGGACGAGCTGGAGATCTTCCTCGAAGCCCAGCGCACCCGTCAGGAGGAGCTCTCCGAGCAACAGGCGGAGGTGAACCAGCGCCGCGCCAGCCTCGAGCATCAGGGCACCCAGCTCGGCCGCGATATCGCGGAGCTCACCAAGCTGGCGCCGCGCTGGCTCAAATCCTTTGAAAAACTCGAGCAACTGCGCGAGCAGAGCGGTCTGCCGCTGACTACCGCCGAAGAGCTTTCGGCCGGTATGCAGACTGTGCTCGACAAGGAGCGCGAGTTCGAGCAGGAGAGCAATCGCATTGCGGCGCAGAAACAGGCGCTGGAGCTGCAAATTCGCAACCTGCAGCTGGGGGCCGGCGAGGCGGATCCGCGCCTGGCCCGCATCGCCGAGCAGGTGGGGGGCGTGCTGCTCTCCGACGTCTATGACGATATCTCCATTGACGATGCCCCTTACTACTCCGCGCTTTACGGCCCGGCTCGCAGCGCTTTGGTGGTGCTGGACCTTGAGGGCGCCATCGAGCGGCTGAAAAAACTGGAAGATTGCCCGGAGGATATCTACCTCATTCAGGGCAACCCTGACTCCTTTGACGAGGATCTGGTAGAAGCCGACGAGCTGGGCGATGCCGTGCTGGTGCGCACCAGCAAGCGTCAGGTGCGCTTCTCCCGCTACCCCGAGCTGCCGCTGTTTGGTCGAGCTGCCCGGGAAAAACGGATCGAGCAGCTCGACCTTGAGCGCGAGGGCCTCATCGAGGGTTACGCCAAGGCCGCCTTCGAGCAGCAGAAGTACCACCGTCTCTACGGCCACTTCCGCGATTTTATCGGCCAGCATCTGGACATCGCCTTCCGCCCCGACCCCGAAGCTGAAGTGCAGGCCAAACAGGCCGAACTGCGCACGCTGCAAGGATCAATCGGTGAGTGTGACAAACAGCTGAGTGATGCCAAAGCGGCTGCCGCCCAGCTGACTCGCCATATCCAGTTGGTGCAGGGGATGCTGCCCTTTGCTCACCTGTTTGCCGAGGCAGACCTGGCGGCTCGCCTCGAGGCGGCTCATGCTGACGTCGAGGCCCTGAAACAGGCCGAAGCCTTTATCGCCAAACACGGCAAGTCGCTGGAAAAGCTCGAGACCCAGGTGCAGGTGCTGCGCCAGGATCCGCAGGATCTGGCCGCGCTGCAGGCTGCCTATGATGAGGTGAGCGACCTGCTGGCCGAGCAGAAGCGCCGTTGCTACGCCCTCGATCAGCTGGTGGCCCGCCTGCCGCACTTTGCCTATCAGGATGCGCAAGACCTGCTGGGCAAGGCGTCGGAAATGAGCGAGCGGCTCAAAGAGAAACTCAAGGCGGCCGAGCTGGCGGCCCGTACCGCTGGCGAGCAGCACAAGCAGATTGCCCAGCGTCACACCGAGGCGTTGCAGCTGCGCACCGCCCTCAACTCCAGCGTCGAGGCCAAGCGCCAGACCCTGACCGAGTTCGAGCAGGAGCTGGCGGCCATGGGGCTGACCCTCTCTGACGACATGGAAGAGAAGGCGCGTGCCCACAAGAAAGAGATCGAAGAGCTGCTGATCCGTACCCGTTCCCGTCGCACCAGCGCCGAGGCCCAGTTGCAGGTAACCAAGCGCGAAATCGAATCCCTTGGCGGCCGTCTCAAGCTGGAAGGCAAGGATTACTACGGCGCCCGCAAATCCCTGGTGGGTCACAAGGCGAGCTGGTCGCGGGTGGTACGGCTGGCGCGGGAGACCGACGTCGAGAAGCGTTTAAATAAGCGCGAGCTGGCGTATCTGGACAGCGATGAACTGCGCTCCATGTCGGACAAGGCCCTCGGCGCCCTGCGGGTGGCGGTAGCCCACGACGAGGCCCTGCGCGATGCGCTGCGACTGTCGGAGGGCAACCGCAGCACCGAGCAGAAGGTGGCCTTCTACGTGCAGGTTTACCGCTACCTTAAAGATCGCATCCGCAACGACATCATCCGATCCGATGATCCGGTCGAAGCGATCGAAGAGATGGAGATCGAGCTGGCCCGCCTGGCTGACGAGCTCAAGCAGCGGGAAACCCATCTGTCGCTCTCCTCCCACGAGGTGGCGGCCAAGATCACCAACATCATCCGCCGCGAGCAGAACCGTATCCGGGTGCTCAACCAGGGCTTGCAGAACATCGCCTTCGGTCTGGTGCGCGGGGTGCGCCTCAACGTCAATATCCGCGAGGCTCACACCCGTCTGCTGACGGCGCTGGCCGATCAAACCGCCATGCACAACGATCTGTTCGCCGACAAGGAGCTCAGCTTCTCCGAGGCGATGGCCAAGCTGTTCCAGCGCCTGAACCCGCAAGTGGAACAGGGGGATCGCAGCTATCAGGTGATGGGCGACGTGCTGCTCGACTATCGCAACTATCTGGAGCTGGAGATCGAGGTGCAGCGCGGGGCCGATGGCTGGCTGCGGGCCGAGAGCGGCGCGCTCTCCACCGGCGAGGCGATCGGTACCGGTCAGGCCATCCTGCTGATGGTACTGATCAGCTGGGAGGAGGAGTCCCGCCGTCTGCGCGGCAAGGACATCGCCCCCTGCCGCCTGTTGTTCCTCGACGAAGCAGCCCGTCTGGATGGCAAATCCATCGCCACCCTGTTCGAGCTGTGCGAGCGGCAGGATATGCAGCTGCTTATCGCGGCGCCCGAGAACATCAGCCCCGAGAAGGGCACCACCTACAAGCTCATCCGCAAGGTACAGGGCAAGCACGAGCATGTGCATGTGGTGGGGCTGCGCGGCTTTGGCTTCGCCGACGACAAGCTCATCGCCTGACAGAGGCTGACGGACGAGGTATGAAAACGGGAGGCTTGGCCTCCCGTTTTGTTTGGAAACTGTGGCAAAGTAGCGGCGCGGCCGTGGCAGACCGGCACCACGCCGGTTCGCTCATGCCCGCTACCGATTTATTGGCATCGACAACCCCGCAGGGGAGCAAGGACAAGGCACATGGTTGAAAAGAGGCAATTTTTGCGAAAGGGGCTGCTGCTGTCGTTCACCGTGCTGCTGGCCGCCTGCAGCAGTCGCTATGACGAGAGCCACGGCGGCAGCTGGCGCGGCTACAGCGAGATGGGGCTCGCCTCCTACTACGCCGATCGCTACCACAACAAGCGCACCGCCAGTGGCGAGCCTTATCAGCGCCACGCCAACACCGCCGCCCACATGGAGTTGCCCTTCGGCGCCATGGTGCGGGTCACCAACCTCGCCAATGGCAAGAGCGTGGTGGTCAGGGTCAACGACAGGGGCAATTTCCCGCGCGGGCGCATCATCGACCTCTCCAAAGCGGCCTTCAGCGCCATCGGCAATCCCCGCGCCGGGCTTATCAAGGTGAAGATAGAGGCGCTCTAGTCGTTGATTCGTTCAGTGGCTTGAACAGAGTGTCCATCCTGCCCGGCTATATCCCGCCAGGCCGCCCCTCTTACACTGCTGCTCGACGCGAAGGCCGCGCCCGGTTCAGGGCCCCTTTGCTTACCCTTGAGAAAATGGAGCAGACCAAGATGAGTGAACAGAAACGGGTGTCCATCGCCGTGCTGAAAGCCCGCGCCGGCATGAGAGAGCCACTGCGCCGCGAGCTGCTAAAGCTCATTGCGCCGACGCGGCGCGAGCCGGGCAACCTGGATTACGTGTTGTTTGAATTGCAGGACGAGCCGGGCACCTTCTACATGCGCGAGGCGTTCATCAACCAGGCTGCGCTGAACAGCCACTGCCAGACTGACTATTTCCTGGCCTTTGCCGCCGAGGCTGAGGCGCTGCTGGCAGAGCCGCTGCGGCTGATTTTTATGGAGGAGGTGAGCCTCCCTTAAACCCATCGGGCCCAAGGTTGGCCCGATTTCTGTTCATGCTCCGACACTCATGCTTCGATGTCGCCCCGGGCGCTATCCCATCCCATCATGGAGCACCCCTGGTTTGCTTCCCTGCATCCTCTACCCAGAGGTTGAACGGGGGCTTATTGTTCTTGTCCCGCCTGTTTATGCCTGCCGTCTTTTCATCTCCAGATAGTCCGGTAAGATACCCAAATGAAAATCAGTATTGGGGCCAATCCCGATGACGGCGACATTACCTTCTTTGTGAGAGGGTGTCCTGACGATTTGGAGAGTAGTGATGGCAAGGCTGGAGATTTTAACTGTTCCCGACCCGCGATTGAGCATCAAGGCCGAGCAGGTTGAAGATATCGCGACCGTGCAAGGCCTGATCGATGACATGCTGGAGACCCTCTATGCCACCGACAATGGTATTGGTCTGGCGGCCACGCAAGTGGGGCGCCAGGAGGCCATCGTCATCATCGACCTGTCGGAAAAACGGGATCAGCCGCTGGTGTTGATCAATCCGCAAGTGACAAGCGGCACTGAACCAGCGTTTGGCCAAGAGGGGTGTCTCTCCGTGCCGGATTATTATGCCGATGTCGAGCGTTACGGCTCGGTGGTGGTGTCGGCACTGGATCGCCATGGCGTACCTATCACGGTAAAGAGCAGCGATTTTCTGGCCATCGTGATGCAGCATGAGATCGATCACCTGCAGGGTAAGGTGTTTATCGATTATCTCTCGCCGCTAAAGCGCAAGATGGCGTTGAAGAAGGTGAAAAAACAGCGAGGGCAGTGACGTGGATGGTCATGGTCTATGTGATGTAGAAAAGGCCTGCGCTGAATCCTGTTTCTCGAGGGTAATCAAGGCTGAGGCTGATATATGACAGTGCAATTCAAGCATTTTGACGATGTGCAGGCCCCGGATTTTTTGCCGCTGCTCAACGACGCAACGATCAGAAAACACCTGATTGATCACCCATGTTTCGATCTGCAAGGGGTTGGGCGCTGGATGGACGACAAAATGCGGATCAACCAGCAGCCGGGGTGTCGTGTTCGAGCCGTGTTGATCCATGGGCAGCTGGCTGGGTAGTGCGGGATACAACCGGATGAGGATGGCGTCGAGCTGGCCATCGTCATCGGTCAGGCCCACTGGGGGGCCGGCATCGCCATATTCAGGGAGATGATGTGCTGGGCACGGGAGATGGGGCATACCGAGGTTCGTTTTCATCTGCTGGGCAGTCGTCCCGCTTATGCGGCGCTGGCCAGCAAGGCAAGCCGGGTAGAGAAGACGCACCTCTCAGGGCGGGTGTTCACCACCTATTTTCTGTCGGTTGAGAGCTGGTTTGCAGCTTGCTGACGCCATATGTGATTGGCCTGTTTGCCAATGCGCTGAATAACGTGTTTTGACATATCGACACGGCTTGAGCACCTGTCGTTTGGCCACCGCAAAGTGGCAAGGATGGCGATGAATCTTGAATTCAAAAAAATAAATCTGGCGCGTGACTATGAGTTTTGTGTGGTGGCCCGTCGGGACGCCTATGTTTGCAGCTTCCATCGCAACGAGGGATTTGAGGAGTTTCTGACGGGCTATCGGGAGCGGATGGCGACGAGGCTGGGCAACAAAGAGTGGCATTATCTGCATGTCTGGCAGGGGGGCGAGATAGTGGGGCAGCTGGAGTTTTGCACTGTCTCAGCCGAACCGGAAACCGGCTACATATACCTGATCTATTTGACGCCACAGGCTCGTGGTCAAGGCATGGCCGATCTGCTGCTGCAATATATCGGTCGCACCTTGTGGCAGGCTGGCTGCCGGCGAGTGGTGTTGTCGGTCAGCCGTCTCAACCCGCGGGCGCTGCGTTTCTATCGGCGCAGCGGGTGGCAATATCGGGGGCCCAACCCCAAGCATGCCGAGACAGATTTCTATGAATATTGGTTGCCGGATCCAGCGTGATCAGTAGCCGTATTTGAACGGGAAAAACAAAGTCCCATGGAGGGGAAAATAGATGGAAGTGAGACAAGTCCGGGTATCGGATGCAGATAACCTGCTGGCCTTGATGAACAGACTCGACAATGAAACAACCTTTATGCTCTATGAGCCGGGTGAGCGCACCACGACTGAGATCGAGCAAGCTCAAATATTGGCCTCGTTTGTCGATGCAAACAACAAAGTCATGCTGGTACTGTCAGAGCATGACGAGATTGCAGGTTTTATTGTCGGTATCGGTCAACCGGCAAATCGCAACAAACATGTACTGTATTGCGTTATCGGCATTCAACTCTCTGCAACTGGACAGGGCTTTGGCAAAAAAATGATGTCTTCGCTGGAGGCGTGGGCCAGGGCGCATGGCTTTACCCGTATGGAGTTGAGCGTCATGTGTCACAATGCCCGGGCTTGTGCGCTATACCGCACCTGCGGATTCGAGGTGGAAGGGGTCAAACGCAATACGATGAGAGTCGATGGTGCATATGTCGATGAATATGTGATGGCCAAGCTGATTGAGGAGGTGGCATGAGCAAGATGCAGTGGCAGGTTTCCTGGAACGTCGCTCGGTCGTCAAGGTGTGCGCGCAGTGGGGTGTCGCTTGTGCTGGTGTCGCTGCTGGGCTGGCTGCAGATCATGGCGCCAGCTTATGCCGAGGAGCCGCAGCTCGGGGTCGAGTATCGCCCTCTGGTACAGAAGGTGATCGATGCGGCCAAGGCGCGGGATCCAAAGATCCTTGCCCGTCAGATCAAATACCCCTTCAAGCAGGAGTATCCCACCCCGGTCATCAAGAATTCGTCCGAGATGGTGGCCCGTTTCGACGAGGTGTTTGATGACGCCATTTTAAACCGCATTGCCAGCTCCCGGGTCGGGCAGGATTGGCAGGACATGGGCTGGCGCGGCATCATGCTGGGCAGTGGCGAGGTGTGGCTGGATTTTGATGGCAAGGTGATCGGCATCAATCATCAGACGGCGCAGGCTGCAAAACGCAAGGCCGAGCTTGTCGCCAAACAGAAAAGCGATCTTTATCCCGGCCTGCGGGAGTACCTGCGCCCCGCGCTGATGTGGCAGACCGAGAAATTTACCATTCGCATCGACGAGCTGGGTGACGGCCGTTATCGCTATGCCTCCTGGGCCAAGGGCAAGGCGCTCAGCGACAAGCCGGATCTGGTGCTCAGAATGGCACCGTCAGGGTGGAGGGCACGGGAGGCAACCACACCTATCTATTCACCAGCAGCCCTTACCGCTACGAGTGCGCCGTGACCGTTTTGGGTGAACGCGGCACGCCGCCGGGTGAGTTGGTGGTCTATCAGAACGAGGTTGCCATCATGCACCAGCCGGTGATCAAGGTGCTCTGATATCCCGTGATCTGCCCGGAACGTTCAACGCGCGGCCAAGAGCCGCGCTTTTGTTATCTGTAATCGCTGATGGCTTTCGCTAGCCCTGCGGCACTCGAACCCCCTTGTCGAGATAGAGGCTGCTGTAGTGGGCACGGTGGGTGACAAACATCACCTGATGACGGCTGCCATCGGAGAGGATGATGAAATCACCGGCCTGGGCGGGAGTGTGCAGGCTGATTTCATGTTCGGGGGCGGTCAGCTTGTCGACCTCCTCCTTGAAGGTGAGGGTGTAAGAATACATAGGGTGCTCCACAACAGGACCTTATACAGACACGCATCAAACGTAGCTGCTGTGGCCCGGATCTGCGGCGCCCAAGCGGCACCCGCGCACCATTTAATTTACCGGCCGCGGCGGGCTCGCTATCTTATGGAAAGCGGCCCGCGGCAAGTGCAGGCTAATCATGTCGGCGACAGTCAGGAGCGAGCGATGACAGAGCGTGAGTGGGAACCCGAGTTGGTGCGCATTGCCGCCTTCTCCACCGGTACCAACGGCGGCAATCCGGCCGGTGTCTGGCTGGGGCCGCAGCTGCCCGGTGTCGAGCAGATGCAGCGCATCGCTGCGGAAGTGGGCTTTTCGGAGACCGCGTTCGCCGCGCCCTTGCCCACGCCAGCAACGCCGGTGGATAAGCAGGCTGGCCCGCGGCAGTGGCGGGTTCGCTACTTTTCTCCCGCCGCCGAGGTGCCGTTTTGCGGCCACGCCACCATTGCCCTCGGGGTGGCGCTGGCCCGTCGGGTTGGCGCCGGCGAGTATCAGCTGCAACTCAATCAGGCCACCATCTCGGTCTCGAGCTGGCTGGATGGGGAAGGGGAGTGGCAGGCGGCGCTGCAATCGCCCCCCACTCGCAGCAAGCCAGCCCCTGCCGAACTGGTGAGGGCCGCGCTGGCGCTGTTTGGTTATACCCAGGCAGATCTGGATCCCCGCATTCCACCGGCCCTCATTCATGGCGGTGCCGATCACCTGGTGCTTGCGCTCAACAGTCGCGCCGCCCTGGCGGCCATGCACTACCAGATGGCCGAAGGACGAACCCTGATGCAGCGAGAGGGGCTGGTCACTATCTTGCTGGTGTATGCCGCCCGCGAGCAGCTGTTTCATACCCGCAACCCCTTTGCCTATGGTGGCGTGTATGAGGATCCCGCCACCGGTGCCGCCACCGCGGCCTTTGCCGGTTACCTGCGGGATCTGCACTGGCCCCACGGCGGCATCATCGATCTCTTTCAAGGGGAGGATATGGGGATGGCGTCGCACCTGCATGCCGAGATCCCCCCCGAGCCCGGCAGCTCAATCCGGGTATTTGGCCGCGCCCGCCTGATGTGATCGCCAGACAATGAAAAAACTGCCAGCTGGCGGTTTTTTACTTTATGTCGGGGCAAGCCGGCTGCTTTGGCCTATTGCGGGTCGTGCTCCCCAGCCGGGCTCTGTTCCTGGTGATCGCTCTGTAGCCAGTGCAGCAGCTGGCGAGCCACCTGCGGGCTGCCAAGCAGCGCCATGTGGCTGGTACGATAGGCAATCATGGTATGGGCGGGGAGAAAGGCCAGCTGGTGGCGTGCCTCGTCATGCAGACCAAGGGCACTGCGCAGGGGCACCAGACCATCACCAATCAACCGATCTGCCAGCACGCTGCGTTTGGCCGCCGTGGTGGCCGCAATGGCAAAACAGCGCACTCCGCCGGGCAGGGGCAAGGGGGCGCGAGGATCGACCAAGAGGGAAGAAGGGGAATTCCGGGCTGAGGATGAGTCCATCACCTTGCCGTGGCGCAGATCCTTGATGCCGACGCTGCGCAGCTGTGCCAGCCTGACGAACGGCTCGCTGTAGGCAGTCGCCGGCAGCAGTTGCTCCAGCCAGTGGCCAGCAGATTCGAGCGGTGCGCCATGATGGGGCGTACCGAGGAACAACAGGTTTTTAAGGTGAGCCGGCCAGGCCTGGGCGGCCAGGTCGGCGCTGTGACAGGCGCTGCGGATCACCAGCCCGCCCATGCTGTAGGCCAGCACGCTGATCTCGCCAAGGCCGCCGGGCCAGTGGGTCGCCAGTTGTTCCAGCTGACGGGCCAGTGCTTGACCGTTCTGCACGATGGAGAGGCCCGAGTTGTAGCGCACATAGATGGGCAGGTAACCCAGCGCCTTGGCCAGCGTCTCCCCGTGATTGACCGGCGCATCCTGATGCCGGGTCTGCCACTGCAGATCGTTCATGCACAGCCCGTGCACCATCAGCAGCACCCGTGCGCGAGGGGGCAGTGGCGCTGGCAGGGCCGGCCAGCTCAGGGGCTTGCCGAGATAACGCAGGGTCATGGGGGTCGCCAGGGCATTGTGACTCTCGACCAGCTTGTCCCCCATCACACCATTGAGGGTGGCGAGCAGGGCGGCGCGGCTGGGCGTGTCGGGTATTTGCTGCAAAGGCGGGGCTGGCGGCAGATGGGCAAGCAGGGCATGGATACCGCTGCCCAGCGCGCTGGCGGCGCCATGTACTCCTTTGTAAACCAGCCCGGTGATCCCCGTCGTCTTTCCTTCCTCCCGCCCCTTGAAGCCCATGCCGCTCAATACCGCCTGATGGACGGCTTCGGTGAGCTGTATCGTTGCAGGCAGGGCCTGAATGAACAGTCGGGTCAGCTCGCGAATGTCTGCAAGCTGCCAGGAGGAGGCGGGTTGCGGTGCTGTTGGTTGCGTCATGAAAAGCCCCTGTGAAGGTATCGCCGGCCTGCTCCCACCCGGCAGCGGGGCGGCTGTATGACAACCAGCTTGCGCCGTTTGTCCCGGGTTTGCCAGTGACGCGCCGGCGGTTCTTGGCGAGAAGGCTACCTAGTGCGCCTAAAGGCTAGGAGCGTGATCTTTCCTTGGTGCGAGTCGGGTCACGGCAGCGAGCAGTAAAATCCACTCTACTTCTTTTCCATATGGCACCGAAATGGGGAGGCAAAGATGTCACTGTTTGATGAGCGTAGGGTACAGGATTTGTGTGTGCGCATGCTGGCGGGTACCAATGAGAAAGGGGATTCACTTGCTAGCAGGCATGGCCGTGAGTTGCATACCCTGTTGCAGGCAGTGGACGGAATCAAGCCGGTGGGGCGAGGCGCTCGTCATGTGCTGACTGATGCCGGGCGTGCTTATCTCACCGGACAGCTAGCGCAAGTGGCGCCAACGATGGCGAACAGGCGTGACACTTTACTTGCTCTCGGGGTGGATCTGCCTACGAGCCTCAACCAGGCCAGCTTTCATGCCCTCTGGTATGGGGACAGCAAGAGTGGGATAGGTCCAGATAATGATGCTATCGAGATAACATTGACACAGGATGAGGTGGTCCGGCTGCGTACCATGAGCCCGTTGCGACTCATTGATAAGAGCGGCCAGCGTCATGATATGACGGCACAGTTGGCGCTATTGGGAGAGCTGGTCTTGCCGGAGCGTTGTCTTTGCAAGTTGCAGGGCATCGAGTGGCAAGGGCAGCAGATAGTCACGGTGGAGAACAAGGGGGCCTTCGTGGATTACCCGTTGCAAGCAGGGGAGTTGTTGCTTTATGTGCCTGGCCGCAATACCAGACTGGCGCGGCAAGTGATCCCGCTGCTGCCGGCGGTTGTTCCTTGGGCCCACTTTGGCGACCTGGATCAGCGGGGATTGGATATTGCTGCTGAACTGGCTAATGTCCTCCATCGCCCCTTGGTGCTCTGGTTGCCCGACGCATTGGTGGCGTATGTTCATCACTATGCCCGCCCGCTGACTCAGCGTCTGGAGGGGCAACTGATCAGCAGAGGTAAGACGCCCTGGAGCATTGAGCCTGAGACCGGCGGGCAGGGCAATCCGCTGGCAGAGGCGCTCATGCATCTGATTGGACAAGGTCTGTGGCTGGAGCAGGAGGTATTGGTACTGGCTAGGGGATGGCAAGCATGGCCATTGAACGTAGATTGCGACTGATGTCGCCATAAAAAAACCGCCATCAGGCGGTTTTTTTATGCTGCCAGCCCTTATTTCAGGGCTTTCTTCAGCTTCTTGATCTTGCTCTCGTGCTTGGCAATTTTCTCAAGGCGGGCGGCAATCTTCTGCTTGATCTCTTTCTTGCTGACTTTGGCCATCTGGCGTGCTCCTTTTGCAGTAATGACACTCGCGGTGTCGGGGGTAGGTCAGTCCATGAAACGCCAGAGTGCCACAGGGTTGCTGATGACACCAACTTTTCGCTCAAAATAACGGCAGGCAGCATGCCGGCGTAGGGCCTTGTGTCGCGACGGGCTGCAGCAAGAAGAGGGGGATGGCGGGCAATCGGCAGGCACAAAAAAAGCGCCCCGTGGGGCGCTCTTGCTAGCAGGGCTGAGGGCGATCATGCCTTTTTCAGGTAGGCGGCGACCAGCACGATCTGCACGCCGTTGACCTTGCCTTCGATGTGCAGCGGGTTGTTGGTGAGGCGGATGCCCTTCACCAGGGTGCCGCGTTTGGCGGTGAAGCCCGCGCCCTTGACGTCCAGATCCTTGATCAGGGTCACCGAGTCACCTTCGACCAATACGGCGCCGTTGGAGTCGACTGTGGGCACGCTGTCGTCATCGTCGCTGGCCATGCCCGCTTCGGCCCAGGCTTTGGTCTCTTCTTCCATGTACATCATGTCCAGCATGTCCTGGGCCCAGACCTCGCCTTGAGCGGAGAGGTTCTTCAACTGGCGCCACGCCATGACCTGTACCGCAGGCACCTGGCTCCACATGCTGTCGCCCAGGCAACGCCAGTGGTTGACCACTGTGGTCGCCGGCTGCTCCAGCTGGCCACGGCAGGTGTCGCACAGGGCAACGCTGTGATCATCATCGCTGGCCGGAGAGTGGGGGACCGCGAAGGCAGTCAGCGCCTGTTCGGCACCGCACAGTTCACACTTGGCGCCCGCGCGCGCTTGCAGGATGGCATTGATGGTCATGTTTTGGTTCCATTCACGTTGGTAAAATGGCCCGCGATGGGCAGGCCAAGATAATGAAGGGGCGGAATATACCACAAAACCCCGCTCTTTGTCAGGCTAAGCCCGGTCGCGGGCCTGCTGCCGACCAGCGGAGGCATCATCGGGACCTGTTGGCGCAGGAGGACTGCGGGACAGCTGTGATGGCGCAGCATAGATGAGAGTGCTTTTTGACGCGGGATCGCTAGAATGAGCCTCCATTTTGACGGCAGAACAGGGGCACGCGTGCTGGCTCAACGTTTTCAACAACTGGATCGACTGCTGAGCGAAGCCCGGCACTGGTGGCAATACCAACCCTACCACCACCTGGACCTGGCCTTTGCCAAGGCGGCGCCGGCACTGGCTGAGCGGCTCAATGCCCTGTCGCTGGCCGAGATTGAGCGGCTTGATGGCGACATGCCTGCCCTGTGCGAGCTGCTGGCCCCCTGGATCCCGCAGGGCTCAGCGCTGCATGCCCTGAGCGCGCTGCCGACCCTGACGGCCGAGCCCATCCCGTGCGAGCGGACCATGGCGATGTACATGCCGGGGCGCAAGCAGGCCCAGATTGAAGCCTTCACTGCCTGTCTGCCCGCGCACCGCGGCCCCTATCTGGAGTGGTGTGCGGGCAAGGGGCACCTGGGGCGGCTGGTCTCCCTGCACCGTCAAGCCGAGGTGCTGAGCCTGGAGCTGCAGGCGCCATTGTGCGAGGAGGGGCGCCAGCTGGCCGCTCGCGACGGCGCCCGGATGGCATTTGTCTGTGCCGACGCCTTCGCCGATGAGACGGCCCAGCTGATCGCCTCGGCCCATCACGCCATGGCGCTGCATGCCTGCGGCGAGCTGCACACCCATCTGATTGAACAGGTGGCGGCGCGCGGTGCCGAGGGGGTGACCCTCTCCCCCTGCTGTTATCACCTGATCCGCACCAGCCACTACCGGCCGCTCTCCGGCCCTGCCAAGGCCAGTGTGCTGCAGCTTGCCAAGAGCGATCTGAAGTTGCCGCTGCAGGAGACGGTTACCGGCGGCGCCCGTATCGCCCGCCTGCGCGAGCAGGAGGTGGCCTGGCGGCTGGCCTTTGATTGCCTGCAGCGCCAGGTGCGCGGGGTGGACGAGTATCTGCCGGTGCCCAACATGCAAAAGAGCCTGCTGACTGGCACCTTCGAGGATTTCTGTGGCTGGGCCGCCGAGCGAAAGGGGTTGGTGTTGCCGACCGGCCTCGACTACGCCGGGTTTCTGGCAAAAGGGGAGGCGCGCTATGGCGATGTCGCCCGTATGGAGCTGGTGCGTCACCTGTTTCGTCGTCCGCTGGAACTCTGGCTGGTGCTGGATCGCGCCCTCTTCCTGCAAGAGCAGGGCTACCGAGTGGAGGTGGGGGAGTTTTGCGACAAACCCATGACTCCCCGCAATATCCTGATCCGCGCGGTGCGAGCACGGCACGGATAAGCGGTGGGCCTCGTCGTGGCGGGGCCTGTTGCAACGCTGTGCGGTTTGCCCTTTGGTGCTTCCCGTTGAGGCGATCGTGTCGTTGAAAGAGCGGTGTGACCGCTCTTTTCTCATTTTTCTTCGGTTTATTTTTATATAACCGAAAGACTCGCCATCACATCGCTTCACAATGCATTTTATGCTTGCCAACCGGCAGAGTGAATTGGCTCACAGTTCCGACAATACTCTTAATTTTCATCGTGAATTTAGTGGCCTGTAGGATTATTCTCGAGGCGACTCTTATTCCGACGTTATTCTGACATAAGGACTGTCTGTTATGTTCAAGCCTACACATTGTGCCTGGCTGGTTGCGGCTGCCTGCGCATTGCCAAGTTATGCCATGAATATTCAACCCGACCCGAAAAATACCGGTGGATATGTCATTGCCGCCCCGGATCTGGCGGCGGTGGAAAAAACCAAGACGGCCAATCCCATGTATGGGATTTGGGCAAAGGCGTTGGCGACACGTTCCAATACCATTGTCGATGCCATCAAGCCAAGGGCGGCCAGTAATCCGGATAACGTCAAACGGGTCGAGCGGGTATTCACCGAATCGGATTGGGATTATTTAACCCAGATGGCGGCGCCGGAATATACCTATGAGCGCTTCTTGCGGGCAGTCGGGAAATTCCCGGCTTTTTGCGGCGAATATACCGATGGCCGCGATGCCGATGCCATCTGCAAAAAATCTATCATCACCGCCTTTGCCCATTTCGCCCAGGAAACCGGCGGCCACATCGCCAAGGAGAATATCTCCGACAACCCGCTGGCGCTGGAGGAGTGGCAGCAGGCGCTGGTGCACGTGCGCGAGATGGGCTGGTCGGAGGGGCAGACCGGCTACACCACCGGCTGCGGCCAGAACGACTGGCAGAACAAGAAGTGGCCCTGCAGCACAGGTCAGGGTTATTTCGGCCGTGGCGCCAAGCAGCTCTCCTATCATTTCAACTACGGCGCCTTCTCCGAGGCGATGTTTGACGGTGATGCGTCCGTGCTGCTCAACAATCCCGGGTTGGTGGCGGACTCCTGGCTCAACCTCGCCTCCGCCATCTGGTTCTTCCTGACCCCGCAGGCACCCAAACCCGCCATGCTGCACGTGATTGATCGCACCTGGGTGCCCTCCCAACGCGAGATCGCCGCCGGTATCGGCTACGGCTTTGGTACCACCATCAACGTCATCAATGGCGGCATCGAGTGCGGCGAGCAGAACAAGAACAAGGGCCAGCCGGTCAACCGCATCCGCTACTGGGAAGGGCTGGCCGAGCACTATCAGATCCCCGTCAAGGCTGACGAGAAGAACACCTGCTGGCAGCAGACCCCCTATGGCAGCCTCAACCTCAACGGCGCCACCGACGTGCTCTACACCAACTGGGATGGCAACTGGAAATACTATCCGGATCGGCCCGGCGGCTACTCGTTCGAATGTGAGCTGGTGGGGTTCCAGACCGCCTACTCGGCGTTGGTGCCGGGGGATTACGAGAAGTGCGTGACCAACTTCTACGGCTCCCACGCCAACTGGCCCAAGGTGCGGGTAGTGGCCAAACTGGATCCTGCGCCGGTTGATCCGACCGATCCTCCCGTGGGCGATGTGGCGGCCTGGAGTGCCAGCAAGGTCTATACGGCGGGCAACAAGGTGAGCTACAAAGGCGCCATCTATCAGGCCAAGTGGTGGACCCAGGGCAATGAACCGGGCAAGGGTGATCCCTGGGTGCTGGTGCCGGCGAAATAGCGTAAAGCGGCTGGTATCAATAAACTCGGCAATGGATAACACCTCTCTTGCCAAGTCGGGGGACATATTGTCCCCCTTTTCGACATCCTGCCTTGTGAAAAAAAACCAGTGTCTAATTGGATGGGGTAGGGTGCAGTGTTGGATGTTTATCAGCGTATAGTCGTGCTCGGTGATAAAAATATCCGACAACAATGGGTGAGGGTGGGTATGGTCAGTCGGAAATATCGCGCTGGCCCTGTTTTAAATCTGGGCTGTGTGTGATCAGACAGTATTTATGAAGGCCGGCATTGGTGACTGTCAGGAGTTATTGTGCTGCCTCCTTTTTTTCACTAGGTACCCATCGCCAGAATATTCATCTCTATGGAAGCAGGCATATCCAGCGGTTAAAAAGCATTGGCCATTACCCCGCAATGGGGTATCACTGTGCCGATGAGTGAAAATCAGAGGAGACTTCATGTTCAATATTGCCATGCATTTTGAAATCCCGGTGACGGATATGGCGCGTGCCACGGCATTTTACCGCCGTGTGTTTGGCATCGAGTTTGAGTTGACCCAAATTGATGGCAACGAGATGGCGCTGTTCCCGCTGACAGAAGGGGTGGAGGGTTGCTCCGGCGCCTTGGCCAAAGGGGAGAGCTATGTGCCCAGTATCGACGGCACGCGGATCTATCTCGCGGTCAGCGAGATTGAGCGGGTGATGGCGAGGGCCCAGGCGGCCGGGGCCCTACTGCTTTACCCGGTGACTCAGGTCGGGGAGGGCATCAAGGTGGCCGAGTTTCAGGACCCGGAAGGCAACCGGATTGCATTGCAGGAGCGCAGGCTGTTGGCCTCATGAGCCATCCCGCAGCTGGTTTTGTGATGGGGGGTGGCCGACGAGGGCGCAACATGGTACTCATCTGATCCTTCCGTGGCCGCAATGGCGCAGCCACGTCAGCGACGACAAGCGACAACAAGACACAAGGAGGAGTGATGAAGGGACATTGTCTGTGCGGCGGGATTGAGGTCTTGGCCGGCGATCACCAGGAGGTGGGGCTGTGCCACTGCAGTACCTGTCGGCGCTGGTCGGGCGGCCCCCTGTTTGCGGTGCACTGTGGCAAGGAGGTGCGCTTTCGCGGGCTCACCCCGGTGGCCTATCGCTCCTCGGAGTGGGCTGAGCGAGGATTTTGCCCCACCTGCGGTACCCACCTTTTCTATCACCTGTTGCCGACGGATGAGTACATAGTGCCGGCCGGCCTGTTTCAGAGCGAATCCTTCCAGCTGGCGAGCCAGATCTTCATCGATGAAAAGCCCGATTTCTACGAGCTGAAAAACGAGACACCGACCCTGACCGGTCAGCAGGTGTTCGATCAATTTGCCCCCAAGCCGTGAGAACGGGCAGCGCGAGCATCGGCCGCAATCAAAGGAACAGGCAATGCAACTGATGGTGATGCGCCACGGGCAAACCCCGGCCAATGCCGAGGAGCGCTATCAGGGGGCACTGGATATCGGTCTGAGCGACACCGGGGTGGCCCAGATCAGAGCCCAGGCAAAGGCACTGGCCTTGGCGCAGGCTCCGTTTCAGCGGCTGCTGAGTTCCCCCTTGCTGCGGGCACGGCAAAGCGCGGCCTTGGTGGCGGACGAGCTGGGGTTGC
The DNA here is from genome assembly GCF_013085525.1 of Aeromonas sp. 1805. Lineage (NCBI taxonomy): Bacteria > Pseudomonadati > Pseudomonadota > Gammaproteobacteria > Aeromonadales > Aeromonadaceae > Aeromonas > Aeromonas sp. 1805. The sequence continues at coordinate 3,818,469 of NZ_CP038515.1, forward strand.
CGGTGACGCTCGCCCCCGCTTTTCGTGAGCGCCATGTCGGGGTGTTCGAGGGACTGACCCAACAAGAGGCGAGGGAGCGTTACCCTGCGCTGTGGGCACGCAACATCACCCGGCGCTGGGCCGAGGCGCCACCTGGCGGCGAGTCGCTGGACGCAGTCATTGCCCGGGTCGGGCAGGGACTGGCAGAACTGACGCAGAGCAGCCGCCAGGAACGGGTGCTGCTGGTGGCGCACGGCGTGGTGGCCAAGGTGATCCGGGCGCTGACCGTGGCGGGATTTGACGACTTCTTCGAGTGGCAGCTGGCCAACGGGGCCGTGCTGGAGGTGTCGCTGGCATGTGGCGAGGCTGGCGGGCCGCTGGGTTTCTTTGCCCGGCCGGGCAGTGAACATGGCGCCGCAGCCTTGAATTGAGCCAAAGGTGCCAGGCCTGATAAGTGTTTCTCAGGCCTGACGCGTATTGCCTGTCAGGGGGTATCTGGCAGTGCTTTTCTTGAGCAGTTGCGCCCCTGTTTCTTGGCCAGATAGAGGGCGGTATCGGCCCGGCGCACCATGCGCTCCACCGTATCCTGCGGGCCCAGGCTGGCACTGATGCCGATGCTGATGGTGAGCGGCACCTCGGTGCCTGCGCCCAGCTGATGCAACTGCGACTCGACGGCGAGGCGGATCCGCTCCGCACTGGCCCAGGCCAGCTCCAGGGAGGTTTCCGGCAGCAGCACGATGAACTCCTCGCCGCCCCAGCGGCCCAGCATGTCCACCTCCCGCAGTTGTTTGGCGACCCGTCTGACCAGGCTGAGAATGGCCTGATCCCCTTGCTGATGGCCATAGGTGTCGTTGATCTGCTTGAAGTGATCGATGTCGATCAACAGCAGGCTCATGGTGTGGCCGAAGCGCTGGCAGCGCTGCATCTCCAGCTTGACCAGCTCGTCGAAGCGGCGCCGGTTGGCGATCCCGGTGAGGGGATCCGTGGTGGCTGCCACCTTGAGCTCCTCCACCAGCCGGGCCCGCTCCGAGATATCCCGCAGGATGGCGGTCATCTCGGTGGTCTGGCCCAGGTTGATCTTGGCGATGGTCACCTCCAGCGGAAATTCGCTGCCATCGCGACGCAGCCCCATCACGGAGGCGCGGGCATGCATGGGGCGCGAGTTGATGGGGGAGTTGCTGAAGGCCTTGAAGTAGCCGTCGTGGTTGGCCCGAAAGCGCTGGGGCAGCAGGGTCTCCAGCCGTTTGCCGAGGTAGCTTTCGTCCACCCCGAACATCTCGCAGGCGGCAGTGTTGATAAGTTCGATGCGCGACTCGCTGTTGACACTGATGATGCCGTCGTAGGCGGAGTTGACCACCGCCTCGAAGCGCTTGCGGCTCATCTTGAGCGCCTCCTCCAGCTGCTTTTTGACGGTGATGTCGATGGCGGTGACCATGATACGGGTGATGCGGGACTGCTCGGGAATGATGGGGGAGATGACAAAGCGCCACCAGCTGGTGCGCGACAGGGTGTCGATGGGCAGCTCGCTCTCGAGCCCCGTCTGCTGGCTCACGCACTCGTGCATCGGCTGCTCGATGCTGCCGGTGATGTAGCGAGGAAACATTTCGTTCAGGCGTTTGCCGATGCTGCCGAGCACGTCCAGCTCGAAGGCCTGGGCAAAGGTGTCGTTGGCGGAGACCAGGGTAAAGCGATCGTCGTTATCGAGGGAAAACACCGCAACGGCGGCACCGATGGCATCGAGAGACGACTTGATGTCGGCATGGGAACCCTGTGTGAACATGCAACCTCCAAGGCGAATAACGTATTGATATTCAGTATAGTGCGGCCGTTTTTGATCCTTGTCCCGCAGGCAGAAGCAACGCCTTGCCACTGGGTTGGCGGTAATGCGTCCCGCCAGATGGACTGGCTCGACGCCATTGGTTGGGCTTTACTTGCTGGCATCCGCAAGCGAGCTGGCCGGCATGGCCAGTCATCCCACAGCAAACTAGCACGGAGCGCGTCATGAAGATCAGCATCGAGGCACATATCGAGCAGGAGATAGAGGCCATCTGGTGGGCCTGGAACGATCCGGACTGCATCGCCAGATGGAATGCAGCCTCCAGCGACTGGCACACCACCGGCAGCCGGGTCGACTTGGTGGTGGGCGGGCGTTTCTGTCATCACATGGCCGCCAAGGATGGCAGCGCCGGTTTTGATTTCACCGGCACCTTTACCCGGGTGGAGGCGCCGACCCGCCTCTCGTTCGTGATGGATGACGGGCGCGAGGTGGATGTGCAGTTTGTCAGCGAACCGGGCGGCACCTGGGTGCAGGAAACCTTCGATGCCGAGACGAGCCACACCCCGGCCCAGCAGCAGGCGGGCTGGCAGGGGATCCTCGACAACTTCAAGCGATATGTGGAAGCGGTGGGTTAGGGGAGGCGCCTGCGTCCATAAAAAAACCACCGCCAGGTCGCGGTGGTTTTTTTATGCTGCTCTGGACGTGCGTCAGAGCATGCCAGCAGGCGGGAGCGTTACTCCTCGATATCCAGCAGCACCAGGATGGCGCTGTCGCCGCCCCACTCGCGGGGGGCCTGATGGAACGCCTGCACGTTGGGGTGCTGGGCCAGCCAGCTTGGAATACGCTGCTTGAGGATATGTTTGCCGATGCCGTGCATCACGGAGGCGACGTGGATGTTCTCTTTTTGGCAGAGGGTCAGCAGGGCTGCCAGCTCCTGTTTGGCCTGCTGCTGGTTCATGCCGTGCAGGTCCAGGTAGATCTCTGGCGGATAGCTGCCGCGCTTGAGCTTTTTCAGCTCGAATTTTGACACATCTTCACGCACGTAACGGGTCGGTCCATCGGCCTCGAGATGGGGTTGGTACTCATCGCTGAAATAGTGGTCAACCCCAAGCTTTTCGCGGCTCTCACGCAGTTCGCGTTTCTGCTTGACCGGGCGCAGGTCGGCCCTTATGGTATCTTGCTTGATTTTCCGGGTACCTTTTATCGCATCGCGGAACAGCTGGGTTTCCTCGTCTGTCGGTGAGGGCGTTTTTTTCATCAGGTACTCGTCTTGCTCGCTGTATAGAATTCTCGGGCCGGATATTACTCGACTTGGAGGTGGATTTGGACAAGATATTTATCGATGAGGTGGTTGCCGAGATGCACACCATCCAGGACATGTTGCGCTGGGCCATGAGTCGTTTCAACGACGCCGGGATCTTCTACGGACATGGTACCGACAACGCCTGGGATGAAGCCGTGCAGCTGGTACTGCCCGCGCTACATCTGCCGCCGGACGTGGATCCGGGCATGCGCCACTCCCGTCTGACCACCAGCGAACGGCACCGCATCGCCGAGCTCATCATCCGCCGCGTGCAGGAGCGGGTACCGGCCGCCTACCTGACCAACAAGGCCTGGTATGCCGGTTGGGAGTTCTACGTGGACGAGCGGGTGCTGATCCCCCGTTCCCCCATCGCCGAGATGGTGGCCAACCGCTTCGCTCCCTTCCTCAAGCATGAACCGACCCGGATCATGGATTTGTGCACCGGCTCCGGCTGCATCGCCATCATCATGGCTCACGAGTTCCCACAAGCCGAAGTGGATGCCATCGACATCAGCGTCGATGCCCTCAATGTGGCCGAGCGCAACATCAACGATCACGGGCTGGAGCAGCAGGTCATTCCGATCCGCTCCGATCTGTTCCGCGATCTGCCGGTCGGCGACAAGTACGATCTCATCGTCTCCAACCCGCCTTACGTGGATTCCGAAGACATGTCGGATCTGCCGGATGAGTTTCGTCACGAACCCGAGCTGGCGCTGGCCTCCGGCTCTGACGGCCTCAAGCTCACCAAGCGCCTGCTGGCCAATGCCGCCGACTTCCTCAAAGAGGATGGCGTGCTGGTGGTCGAGGTGGGCAACAGCATGATCCATCTGGAAGCCCAGTTCCCGGACGTGCCCTTTACCTGGGTCGAATTCGAGAACGGCGGTCACGGCGTGTTCGTGATGAGCCGTGCCGATCTGGTGCAATACCAGGACTATTTCGCGATTTACAAGAGCTAAGCAGGAGCACTCATGGCAGGGAACAGTTTCGGCCAACTCTTTCGTGTGACGACCTTCGGCGAGAGTCACGGCCTGGCGCTGGGCGCCGTGGTCGACGGCTGCCCGCCGGGACTGGAGATCAGCGAAGCGGATCTGCAGGGGGATCTGGACCGGCGCAAGCCCGGCACCTCCCGCTACACCACGCCACGCCGCGAGCCGGACGAGGTGAAGATCCTCTCCGGGGTGTTCGAGGGCAAGACCACTGGTACTTCCATCGGGCTCTTGATCGAAAATACCGATCAGCGCTCCAAGGACTACTCCGACATCAAGGACTTGTTCCGTCCGGGCCACGCCGATTACACCTATCACCAGAAGTACGGCCAGCGCGACTATCGTGGCGGCGGGCGCTCCTCCGCCCGTGAAACCGCGATGCGGGTGGCGGCGGGGGCCATTGCCAAGAAGTACCTGAAACAGGTACACGGCATCGAGATCACCGGTTTCCTCTCCCAGCTCGGCCCCATCAAGGCAGAAGCCTTCGACGCGGCGCAGATCGAGCAGAATCCCTTCTTCTTCCCCGATGCGGGCAAGCTGGAAGCGCTCGATCAATTCATGCGCGACCTGAAAAAAGAGGGCAACAGCATCGGTGCCAAGGTGCAGGTCATCGCCAGCAATGTGCCGGTGGGCCTCGGTGAGCCGGTGTTCGATCGCCTCGACGCCGACATCGCCCACGCCATGATGGGCATCAATGCGGTGAAAGGGGTGGAGATCGGTGACGGGTTCGCGGTGGTGGAGCAAAAAGGCTCCGAGCACCGCGATGAGATGACCCCGGCCGGCTTTGCCAGCAACCATGCGGGCGGCATTCTGGGCGGCATCTCGTCGGGTCAGGACATCGTAGTGAGCTTAGGCTTAAAGCCCACCTCCAGCATCACGGTGCCGGGCAAAACGATCAATACCGAAGGCGAGGCCATCGAGATGATCACCAAGGGTCGCCACGATCCTTGCGTCGGCATTCGTGCCGTGCCCATCGCCGAGGCGATGCTGGCACTGGTACTGATGGATCATCTGCTGCGCCACCGTGCCCAGAACCAGGGCGTGCTGACCCATACCCCGCAACTGCGCTGATCGGCCTGTTCACTGCTCGGCTGATCGAGTGGTGCAGCCACAGACACAGTCAAAAGGCGACCTCAGGGTCGCCTTTTTCATGGGCCTTCATCGCGCTGGGTTATTGGTTGGGTGTCACCTGCTCAGCCGCCGGGTTGTCGAGTCGGCAGGGGGGCGGCGCCACGTCACGGCCGGGTGGGGGCAGGCCGGCAATCACCTCATTGACCCGGGCGAGCTGCGCATCGGTGACGGCCGAGTTGGCAAACATCAGGCTGACCGGTTGGTGATGGAGCAGCAACTGACAGCGGATAAAGCCATCGGCCCCCAGCTGTTGCAGGCGGTAGCGGGCGTATTGCCACTCCATGATGACGCCGTCCAACCGGCGAGCCAGCAACAGATCGACCAGCCGGTCATCGGCGTTGTATTCGCTCGCGTTCTTGAGGGCGGGGCACGCTTCCATCAGCTGGATGGGGCGAGTGCCGCGCAGCTTGCCAAGACGCAGCTGGCTTTGCTGGCAAAGCTGCGACAAGTCTGACACCGCCAGCCAGGGATCTCGCTGGCCCGGGATGGGGTTGTTGCTCAGCAGCACGAAGGTACTGCGCCGATAGGGCACCGAGAAGCGGGCAAAGGCGCGCCGCTCCGGCGTATCGAGCGCCCCCATGGCCACGTCCAGCTGTTGCTGCTCGAGCAGATGGATGGCCCTGGCCCAGGGCAGGTTGCGAAAGTGGGATTCCAGCCCCGCCTGACTCAGGATCTGGCGGGTCAGGGTGACGTCCAGTCCATCCAGCGTCCCCTGGGGATTGATGTAACTGAACGGGGGCCAGTGGCTCCAGGCCACCGACAGCCTGGGCTTGGCCTGCAGCGGCAGACAGAGCCCAATCGCCAGCAGGGCGAGCAAGAGCCAGCCAGGGGCAGCCGACAGAAGATGAACACGCATGAACCTGAACCTCCTTGTACAGGACGGATGCGGCGGTATCGCCGTTATCTGGCATCAAGCATAGCCTGATTCGAATGAGTTCTTGAGCGGCTTTTCCGGGCGGGACGGTGAGCTGCTTTTGGCAAACATGCTGGGAGGAACGTCACATTTTTCTCGTTTCTCCTCAATAACTCCGTTAGACTGCGCCCCTATTCTTTCCCCTTTGCTCTGCTCCCCGGGGAAATCGTTGTGTTCTCAACAGGCCCGAGTCTGGCGAGATGGCATCGGCTCAGCAGAGGAGCCCCATCCCGGATTGTCGGCGCCCCTATCCCTAGCAGGTAACTATGAGTTTTACTTCCCTCGGTCTGGCCGAACCCTTGTTGCGTGCCGTTGCCGAGCAAGGCTACGACACCCCGTCTCCCATTCAGCAACAAGCGATCCCGGCGGTACTGGCTGGCCGTGATCTGATGGCCGCCGCCCAGACCGGGACCGGCAAGACCGCAGGTTTTACCCTGCCGATGCTGCAGCGTCTGACTGAAAGCAAGCGCAAGGTCTCCCCGAACCGCATTCGTGCCCTGGTGCTGACCCCGACCCGCGAGCTGGCCGCCCAGGTGGGCGAGAGCGTGCGCAACTACGGCAAACACCTGCCGATCCGCAGCCACGTGGTATTTGGCGGCGTTAGCATCAACCCGCAGATGATGGCCACCCGCCGTGGTCTGGACGTGCTGGTGGCCTGCCCGGGCCGCCTGATGGATCTGTACAACCAGAACGCCGTCAAGTTCGACGAAGTGGAAATCCTGGTGCTGGACGAAGCGGATCGCATGCTCGACATGGGCTTTATCCGCGACATCCGCCGCATCCTGGCCCTGCTGCCGAAGAAGCGCCAGAACCTGCTGTTCTCCGCCACTTTCGCCGACGAGATCCGCGAGCTGGCCACCGGCCTGCTGGACAACCCGGCGGTGATCGAAGTGACCCCGCGCAACAGCACCGCCGAGCGTATCGAGCAGCTAGTACACCCCTGTGACAAGGCCAACAAGATTGCCCTGCTGAGCCACCTGGTCACCAGCAACAACTGGCAGCAGGTGCTGGTGTTCACCCGTACCAAGCACATGGCCAACCGCGTTGCCGAGACCCTCGACAAGAACGGTGTCAGCGCCGCCGCCATCCACGGCAACAAGAGCCAGGGTGCCCGTACCCGTGCCCTGGCCGGTTTCAAGGATGGCAGCGTCAAGGTGCTGGTGGCGACCGACATCGCCGCCCGTGGTCTGGACATCGATAAACTGCCGCAGGTAGTCAACTTCGAGCTGCCGAACGTGGCGGAAGATTACGTGCACCGTATCGGTCGTACCGGCCGTGCTGGCGCCGCCGGTCACGCCATCTCCCTGGTCGCGGCCGATGAAGGCAAGCTTATCAAGGCCATCGAGCGACTGACCAAGCAGAACATTCCGTGCGAGCAGGTGGCCGGTTTTGAAGCCTCCCGCGAGACCCTCGACAACATCGCCCGCGGCATCGGCGCGCCGCTGCGCAAAGAGCCGCGCGATCCGAGCGAGCAGCGCCGTGCGCCGCGCCCGCAAGGTCAAGGCCAGCGTCAGGGCGCCGGTCGCTCTGCCAACGGTGGCAATGGCGGCGGTAACCGCTCCGGCAACGGTGGCAAGCCCAAGCCCCAGGGCGGTCAGCGTCCGGAAGGCGGCGCCGGCAAACCGGCTCAGGCTCGTCGTCCTCGCCGCTCTACCCACAACCAGTAAGCGGTCTGGGAGCCTGCTCCCTCGCTCGGTTGATGTAAAAAGCCCCGCCACTCTGGCGGGGCTTTTCTATATCCGGGAATCGGCCGAGTGAGGCGGGCAGTGCCCGTCACTCGCCATAGAGGGTGATTTGCAGCACGTTGGCGATGGCGCTGCCGTTCCAGTGGTACTCCAGATGACGGGGCTGATGGACGCGGCTGACCAGGCGCGGGCGATAGAGCAGGTAGCAGTCGTGGCCGCTGTGGCGCACCGAGCGGTAACAGATGCCGTCCACATCCAGGGCTTTCTGCTCGCGGGCGAAGGCCTGGGAATATCCGTAGTCGGTAGCATGGTAGAGCGGTGTGGCGAGAAAGGCCTCGCCGGTAATGTCGACCAGGTTGGCGCTGAATTCGGCATGGATCACCCGCATCTGCACTTTCTGGGCGGGTTCACGGGTGTAGCCGAAGACGCGCTCCTGGTGGTAGACCGTCTCCTTGATGGCGGTGTCGAGGCTGGGGGCGCAGTAATAACCGCCAAAATCACCGGTGGTGAAGCGGGCCCCCTCCGGATTGAGGTGGGTGAAGGCGGCCATCACATGGCTGCCGCCAGCCAAGCCCACCAGCCAGTCTGCTTTCGGTACCCGCGTCAGCTCGCCGGCCTCTTCCCTCAGCCTGTCGTTGGTCAGCGCCTCGATGGCCCAGACTGCCTCCAGTTCGTCGGCGTTGGCCACATCCTCATAGAGGCAGATGGTGGGGTAGCGGCTCGGGATGATCCGGTAGGCTGACTCGTCCTTGAATGCGCGCTGCGGGGGAGTCGGCATCAGGCCATGCCTCCGCGCCAGGCGTGCAGGCGGGTAGCGACCTCATAGAGATCGGCCACGCGGCCACCCTGCATCACCTCCATGGCGCTGCGGCCGGCGAAGAAGGGGTGGCTGTTGGACTTGCGTACCCAGCCATAGATGCTCTCGTCCGCGCTGAACAGCACCCGCAGGCTCTTGTGAATGTTGAGCAGGTAGCTCATTCGCTCCTGCAGATCCGCACTCAGCCTGATCCCGCCGTGGGACTCCTTGTACTTGTTCAAGGTTGAACGCGAAGAAATACCGAGCAGTCGCAACTGTTCATCTGTGTTGCACTGCCATTTGTCCAGGATGCGAAACACCACCGGCAGCGCCTTGCTGGGATCAACGGCGCCATCTTGCCGTTGCACGTGTGCGGTTGCGACCATGTCAGGCTCCTTGCTGGATTGAGCGTGTGTTCTGTTGCCAAAAAGGCGATCTGTTATCAGTGTACAAGAATTGTTCATATATATACAGGGTGTCGATACATGGTGCATATATGAACGTTTGATGCATCAGGGAGATGATCACCGTGCTGGCGGACCTCTTTATATCGATGGCATATACCGATGGTATAGAAAAAGCCCCGCCAACTGGGTTGGCGGGGCTTTTGCGCTTTTGCTATTGGGGCATGCAATACCGGCTCTGGCTTAGAGCGCGGGCAGCAATCCCATGCTGACGCTTATCTGCACCCCGACGATCAGCACACCCATGGCGCCGGCAAGGCCCAGGGCCAGCACGCCGCCCGGGGCGCGGTAGTGGTGCGCCTCGGCTTGCTTGCGGCTCTGCCACACCAGGGCCACCGGCAGCAGCACCGCCAGCACCGCCAGCGCGATGGCGGCGTAGCCGAGCGCCATGATGAAGCCTTGCGGGAAGTAGAGGGCAAACAGCAGGGGCGGCACGAAGGTGATGAGACCGGTCTGGGTGCGGCCCTGCCAGTTGTCCTTGCGATGGGTCACCTTGGCCATGAAGTCGAACAGTCCCAGCGTCACCCCGAGGAAGGAGGTGGCCAGCGCCAGATCGGCGAACAGGTGCATCGCCTGGTTGAAGGCGGGCCAGCTCACCAGATTGCCGACGTTGGCCAGCAGGCTGTCCAGCGCCCCGCCGGTCTGGATCAGGGATTGCTGACCGAGCAGCCCCAGGATGGCGATTTGCCACAGCACGTAGAGGATGAGCGGCAGGGCGGAGCCCCATACGAAGACCCGGCGCAGCTGCTTGGGGCAGTCCCCCAGGTAGAGCATCACGCTCGGGATGGAGCCGTGAAAACCGAACGAGGTGAAGATGACCGGCAGGCCTGCCAGCAACAAGCCCTGACCGAGCGGCATGGAGAGCAGGTGCTGCCCTTCGGCACGCGGCAGCAGCAGCCCGAGGACGGCCACCATGATCACCAGCTTGACGGTGAACATCAGTCGGTTGAGGTAATCCACCTGTTTGGTGCCGACGCAGACCATGCCGCCAAACAGCAGGGTAAAGGCCCAGGCCGCCTGCTCCTGGCTGAGGGGCAGGCCGGCATCGGCCAGCGCCTGGGCCAGCAGGCTGCTGCCGCCGCTGATGTAGGCGGAGGCCAGCGAGTAGAACAGCATCAGGATGCAGAAGGAGGCAATGCGCTTGCCCCAGGGGCCGAGCAGGTGATCCGCCAGCTGGTGCAGGTACCACTTGCCGGTGTTGAGGCTGGCTTCCACCTGCAGCATGGCGGTAAAGGCCATCAGGCCCCACAGGCCGATCATCAGCAGCAGGGTGGCGGGTCCGCCAAGGGAGGAGGAAGCCAGCGGCAGGGCCAGCATGCCGGCGCCTATGGTGGTGCCGGCAATCAACAGGGTACATCCCAGGGTTTTGGTATTCATGGTGTCCATCCGAATCGAGAAACTGCGCCGTGCGCAGCAGGCATATGAGGTGTTGGCAAGGCGCCTCCGGGGTCGAGACCGGAGGCTAGCAATATCGGAGTGAACCCATCGTTACGAAAAATCCGCTGGTTGTAAAAGATGGTTGCCAACTTAGCGAATTAAAATGTTGGATACAAGCGTGTAAAGGCGGATTTTGTTCTGGGTGGACAGAATAAGTGGAAATAAAAGATGACAGTAGTGCGCTTTGGCTGGTGAAAAAACGCGCCGCTGCGAACCGGGTCGCAGCGGCGCGCGATGTAGAGAGGATTAACGGCGGCGTTTGAGGGTACGGCTCACATAGTGCAACCCGCACTGGTATTCACCGCCAATCGCCTTGAGGGCCAGCTCCAGCGCCTGGCTGGCGAGGGCATCGTGCTGCTGTGGCAGGGAGTTGATACCGAAGGGGAGAAAATCGAGCAGGCGATCGTCGCCGAAGGTGGCCATGGCCAGCCGGCTCATGTCGGTCTCCTGTTCCAGCAGATAGTCGAGCACCCCCTCCATCAGGATGTAGGAGGTGGCTACCAGTGCCTGGGGCAGCTGGCCGAGCTGTTGATGCAGCGTCTTGATCAGGCGGTAGCCTTCGGCGCGGGAGAAGTGGGCCCCTTCACACAGATGGCAAGCCGTGCTGTGGCTGGCGACGGCCTGCTCGAAGCCCGCTTTGCGTTCCCGGCTGATCGTGAGTGCCGGCAGCGCAGTGATCAGGGCGATGTGCTTGATTGCCGGCGAGAGCAGGGAGGTGGTGAGATCGCAGCTCGCCTTCTGGTTTTCGCTGGCCACGGTGACGAACTTGTCGGCCGCCATGGCCCGGTCGATGGCGAGCACCTGGATGCCGCGCGTCTGCAGGCCGAGGTAGAAGGGATCTTCGGGTGGCAGGCAACTGGCCACCAGCAAGGCATCCACGTGGCGGCTGGCCAGCATCTCGGCCAGTTCTTTTTCGGTGGCGGGGTCATCTTCCGAGCAGACGATCAGCAGCTGATAACCCTGTACCCGCGCCCCTTGCTCCAGCCGTTTGGCGAGCTTGGCGTAACTGGCGTTCTCCAGGTCGGGCAGGATGAAGCCCAGGGTCTTGGTCTGGCCACCGCGCAGGGAGGCGGCGCGGCTGTCCGGCTGGTAGTTGTGGGCGGTGACCACCGCCATCACCTTGTCGCGGGTGGCCTGGCTGATGCGGTATTGGTCGGCCTTGCCATTGATCACATAGCTGGCCGTGGTGCGCGAGACACCGGCGAGGGCGGCGATTTCATCCAGTTTCATCATGTTGGCTCTGTTTGAGTTGCAAGGCCCACGGGCACTGCCTGGTGAGGGCACCGAAAAGTGTGCGCGGGATCATATCATTGAAAAGCACTCTTTGTGGGTACTTGATCAATTCGCTGAAACGATTCAGTCTGAGTGTAAGTGAAACGATTCAGCTTGTCAGCAGACAATCGATGGCCGGGCATAAAAACCGGGTATGACCCGCGAAGGGATGCAATCCGGTCTATTGTCAGCAGGCGAGTGGTACGAATGGTTATGTTTGATGAGCCGGTACGGTCAGGCCGCCCGGCACCTGATGGAGAATCTCTATGTTGAAGTTGGCGCGACAGCAGATCCTGCTGGGGCAGTCGGTGGCGACCAAGGCCGAAGCCATTGCCCTGTTGGCAGGCAAACTGACCGAAACCGGTCTGGTGGAAGCGGGATATGTAGACGGCATGCTGGCGCGTGAAGCGCAGCACGCCACCTATCTTGGCAGCGGCATCGCCATTCCCCACGGCACCACCGACACCCGGCATCTGGTGAAGAACACCGGCGTCATGGTGGCTCAGTTCCCGCAGGGGATCGAGTGGGACGAGGGGCAGATCGCCTACGTCGCCATCGGCATCGCCGCCAAGTCCGACGAGCATCTGGGCATTTTGCGCCAGCTCACCCACGTGCTGGGTGACGAGCAGGCGGCAGCGCAATTGAAAGAGGCCACCGATGCCGACACCATCATCAATATCCTGACCGGTGCGACGGCGCCCAAAGAGGTGCAGTTCCTGGCTTTGGCCGACTTCCCGGCCGATGATCGCGACCAGCTGTTGCTGGGCGCAGCCGCCCGCGCCAAATCCGCCGGCTGGGGCGATGCCGCCATGGTGAGCGCCCTGCTGGCCAGTGAACCCGCCTATCTGGGCGAGGGCATCTGGCTGGCCCGGGCACAAGCAGCCCAGACCGGCTGGGTGCTGGCAACGCCTAGCACTGCACTGAACGCAGGGGAACAACCGGTCAGTGCCCTGCTGCTGCTCTGCGCCGCAGATAGCGGCCATCTGGCGCAGCTCGACAACCTGGCCAAACTGGCGGCTGCCGGTCAGCTTGCCACGCTGGCAGGGAGCGAGGGGCTGGCCATGCTGCAAGCGGGGCCGGCCAGCGGTCTTTCCGACACCTTCACCATCATCAACCCCCACGGGTTGCATGCCCGTCCGGGCGCCATGCTGGTCAAGGTGGCCAAAGAGTTTGAATCCGATATCCGGGTAGCGAATCTGGATGGCAGCGGCGAGGCGGTCTCTGCCAAGAGCCTGATGAAGGTCATCGGCCTTGGCGTCAAGTGCGGGCACCGTCTGGCATTTCGTGTCGAAGGCCCGGATGCCGAAGCGGCGCTCAAGGGCATAGGCGCCGCCATTGCGGCCGGGCTGGGCGAGGGGGCGCACTGATGGACATAGTGACCATCACCCTCAATCCGGCGCTCGATCTCACCACCCGTCTCGAGGCGATGAGCCTGGGCGAGGTGAACCTGGTGAGCGAGGCCAACCTGCGTGCGGCGGGCAAGGGGATCAACGTTGCCATGGTGCTCAAGGACTTGGGCCGCGAGGTGGGCGTCACCGGCTGGCTTGGCGCCGATAACCAGCAAAGCTTCGTCTCCCTGTTTACGGAGCGTGCCCTGGCCGATCACTTCGTGCGCGTGGCGGGCAGCACCCGCATCAACGTCAAGATCTCCGAGCAATCCGGTCGGGTGACCGATCTCAACTTGCCGGGGCTCACCATCCACCAAGGGGAAGTGAGCGCGCTGGAGCAGGCCATCGACCAACTGGCAGCACGCGCCGACTGGTTCGTGCTGGCGGGCAGCCTGCCCAAAGGGGTGGCCCCCGATTACTGCGCCCATCTGATCCGCCTGCTCAAGGCCAGAGGCAAGCAGGTGATCTTCGATTGCAGCGGTGCGGCCTTAAGCGAAGGGATCAAGGCGGCGCCGACCCTGGTCAAACCCAATCTGGAGGAGCTGAGCCAGTGGGCGGGCCGCCCCATCAAGACCCTGAGCGAGCAGGCCGAGTGTGCCCGCGCGCTGCAGGCCAGCGGCATCCCCAACGTGGTGATCTCCAACGGCGCTGATGGCCTCATCTGGTTTGCTCCGGATGCCGTCTGGCAGGCGATTCCGCCGCGCATGCAGGTGGTCAGCACGGTCGGTGCCGGCGATTCCCTGGTGGCCGGTCTCGCCCATGGTCTCAGCTTTGGCTGGGCGCCGGAGCAGACCCTGCGGCTGGCCACCGCCGTCTCCGCGCTGGCGGTCAGCCAGGTGGCGGTCGGCTTTAGCGATATCAGTGTGCTCAACCCCTTGCTTGAACAGGTGCGCGTACAGCGTCTGGATGCGCTGGCACCGGTTCAATGCCATACCCCCTCAATGGAAAACTCAGGAGATGCCCAATGAAAGCAATCTTGGTTACGGCTTGCCCGGCGGGCATTGCCACCAGCTTTCTCGCTGCAAAACGGATAGAACAGCAGGCCAAACTGGCTGGCTGGGAGCTCACCCTCGACGTCGGCTCCAGCGTGCAGCCTCGCCAGGTGCCGAGCAAGGAGCAGATTGCCGCGGCCGACCTGGTGCTGGTTGTCGCCAGTGCCCCGGCGGATCTCGCCGCCTATGATGGCAAGCGGGTCTATCAGGGCAGCATGGATCTTGCCCTGCAGGATCCGGCCGCCTTGCTGGACGCCGCCGCCAGCGGCGCCAGCGTCTATCGCCATCAAGCCGCCTCCGCCGTTGCCAATGCTGCCGCCAAACCGGCCGCTGCTGGCAAGCGTATCGTCGCGGTGACTGCCTGCCCGACCGGGGTGGCCCACACCTTTATGTCGGCAGAAGCGCTGGAGACCATGGCCAAACAGCTGGGTTATCAGATCCGCGTCGAGACTCAAGGCTCGGTCGGTGCCCAGAATGCCCTGACTGCTGAAGAGATTGCATCCGCGGATCTGGTGTTCCTCGCCACCGACATTGAGGTGGACATGGCCCGTTTCGACGGCAAGCCGGTCTATCGCACCAGTACCGGTGCGGCACTGAAGAAAACCCGCGCCGAGCTCGACAAGGCCTGGACCGAGGCGAAAACCTATCGCCACAGCGGCGCCAGCCAACCCAAGAAAGAAGAGAAGGCAGGCCCCTACAAGCACCTGCTGACCGGGGTCTCCTTCATGCTGCCCATGGTGGTGGCGGGCGGCCTCATCATCGCGCTCTCGTTCGTATTCGGGATCGAGGCGTTCAAGGTGGAAGGCACCCTGGCTGCGGCCCTGATGAAGATCGGTGGCGGCTCCGCCTTCGCCCTGATGATCCCGGTGCTGGCCGGCTACATTGCCTACTCCATCGCTGACCGTCCGGGCCTCGCTCCCGGCATGATCGGCGGCATGCTGGCAAGTTCGCTGGGCGCGGGTTTCCTTGGCGGTATCGTGGCCGGTTTCCTGGCCGGTTACAGCGCCAAGTACCTGAGCGACAAGGTGCGCCTGCCGGTGACCCTGGAAGCGCTCAAGCCGATCCTGATCATTCCGCTGTTTGCCAGCCTGTTTACCGGCCTGGTGATGATCTACGTGGTGGGTGGCCCGGTGGCCGGCATCATGAATGCCATGACCACCTTCCTCAACAACATGGGCTCCGCCAACGCCGTGCTGCTGGGCGTCATCATCGGCGCCATGATGTGCTTCGACATGGGGGGCCCGGTCAACAAGGCGGCCTACGCCTTCGGGGTTGGCCTGCTGGCCTCCAAAACCTACGCCCCCATGGCTGCCGTGATGGCCGCCGGCATGGTGCCGGCACTGGGAATGGGGATCGCCACCTTCCTGGCCCGCACCAAGTTCATCAAGGCGGAGCAGGAAGCAGGCAAGGCCTCCTTCGTGCTGGGTCTGTGCTTCATCTCCGAGGGGGCCATCCCGTTTGCCGCCAAGGATCCGATGCGGGTCATCCCGGCCTGCATGGTGGGTGGCGCCCTGACCGGTGCGCTCTCCATGCTGTTCGGTTGCGAGCTGATGGCGCCCCACGGCGGTCTGTTCGTGCTGTTCATCCCGCACGCCATCAGCAACGTCATGATGTATATCGTGGCGATTGCGGCAGGCTCGCTGCTGACCGGTGTCTCCTACGCCATGCTCAAGCGCGGTGAAGAGCAGGCCAAGCTGGCCACGGCATAAGCCGCTAACCAGCAACACGCCATACAAGAGAGCGGCCTTTGGGCCGCTTTTTTATTGCCCAGATTTATTGTCCAAAAAGTGATGAGGGTAGGGCAACCTGGCTTGTGGTTAATGGATTAACCCTCTAGCGTGGGACCCCGAAGGGCGCCGCTGCGCCTGTCGATAACCCGATCCCCAGGAGCAGATGATGACCCCCATGATCCCCCCGATTCTCGACTTTGCGACCGGCAAGCTCGGCGGCGCCGAACTGGTGGAAAAGAGCACCACCCTGGCCGACCTGCTGGGCCTGTTTGTTGACCCACACGCCGAGGCGGCGCTTTCGCCTGATACCCGGCTCTATCGGGTCGCCATGCTGCCCAGCCATGGCGGCGAGGGGGATCTCAACATGGGGGTCACCTATCTGGAGGCGGGCCGGGTTGGCCAGGAGTTCTTCATGACCCGCGGTCATCTCCATGCGCGGGCCGAACAGGCGGAATATTACTTCGGGTTGTGCGGGCAGGGGTTGTTGCTGCTGCAGGATATGGACGGTGTCTGCCGGCTGGAGCAGGTCTTTGCGGGCAGCGTTCACCATATCCCTGGCCATGTGGCCCATCGACTCATCAACACCGGCGAGACGCAGCTCTCGGCGCTGGCGGTCTGGCCCGCCGTCGCGGGTCACGATTACGGTGCGCTGGGAGCGCGCGGCTTCGACCTGAGGGTGCTGGCCGGGGAGGATGGCACGCCCCGCATTGTCACTTCTGCGGGGCAAGCCACTTGAAACAGCGCGTGCGGCGGCCCGCTAGGGGCTGCCGCAGGATTGGCGCACCACCAGGGTGGGGGGCAGTATGATGCTCTTGGCCGGTTCGTCGTTGCCGGCCATCCGCTCAAGCAGCAGCTCGCCGGCCTTTCGGCCGATCTCCCGCGACGCCACCGAGACGGTGGTGAGGGGCGGGTCCACCAGCGCGGTTTCCGGCAGATCGTCAAAGCCCACCAGTGCAAAGTCCTGACCGATGACCCGCCCCAGCTTGCGCAGCGCCAGAATGGCGCCGAGCGCCACCACGTCCTGATAGCAAACCGCCGCCGTCACCTCGGGATGCTGTTCCAGCAGCGCCGTGATGGCGCGGGTGCCTTCCACCCGGCTGGCGCCGCAGCCGATGATCCACTCCGGCCTTGGGGAGATGCCATGTTCGAGCAACTTGCTCATGTAGCCGCCGAGGCGCTGGGAGCGACTGATGGAGGCAGGATTGCCCCCGACAAAGGCGATGTGGCGGTGACCCAGCTTCAGCAGGTGTTCGGTCGCCAGCTGGCAGCCCAGGAAGTTGTCGGTGCCGACGAAGTCGATCGCCACATCCGGTACCGGCCGCACGATCAGGATGGTGGGCATGCGGCGGCGCTGCAGGCTCTCGAAGAAGCTGCGGGGGGTGGTCTGGGTGGCGCAGATCACCATGCCGGCGGCGTTGTTGCGCTGTAGCGAGTCGGTGAACTGCTGCTGCCGGGTGGCCGACTCCTCGCTGTTGGCCAGAAACAGCATCAGATCGTGATGCTCCATCTCCCGGCTCAGGCCCGCCGTCATCTCCGCATAGAAGGGGTTGGTGATGTCGTGCAGCAACAGACCGACCTGGTTGCTGCTCTTGTTGCGCAGGTTGGCGGCGGTCTGGTTGTAGACATAGCCGAGCTCGTCGATGGCCCTGAGTACCCGCTGGCGGGTGTGCTCGGAGATGCGCCCCTTGTTGCGCAGGGTCATGGAGACGGTGGCAGTCGACACCCCCAGATGGCGGGCGATGTCGGCAACGGTCACATTGCTCATGGGATGGATCCTGTCAGGGAGTAGGTTTCAAAGGTATATCGATTAACCTTTGTTTGTTAACTTGCCATGATGAAATTGCTGTCATGATCACATATTTCGCCCATGCTGGCGATCAAATACACCATTTTATGAGGTTAATCTTGTTTATCAGGTTGTGGTTAACAGGTTAATCGATTTATCTCTTTCGTAGGTGTCAACGAGAGAGCAAGCCAATGATTCATTCGAGTTACGTCTCCAACTACGACAAATTCCCGGAAGTGGTGGTCACCGGCCATGAGGGCGCCGCCTGCGCCGGCTGGCACGAAATAGCCCGGCGACTGCAGGCCGCGGCAGACGGGCAAGGTGGGGCAAGGGTGGTGCTGGTGATCGACTGCTATCACGGCGTGGATCAGGACGAGCTGCGTAGCCAGCTGCTGGCGAGGCTTGGGCCCCACACGCTCATCGAGGTGGAGCAGGCCCGCCTGCCGGAATCAAAAGTGCTGGCGATGCTGGAGCGCTTCATCACCGACGACCGGGTCTTTGGCGTGCTGGCCCCCCACAAGATGGTGGAGTTTTTTGACCCGGCCGCGCTGGCGTGCCTGCAGCGGCAGGTCGCAGAGATAACCGGTGGTCTGGTGGTGGTGATGGGCAGTGGCGCCTCACTGGTGGCGAGAGGGGATGTGCGGGTCTATGCCGATCTCGCCCGTTGGGAGATCCAGCAGCGACTGCGGCGCAAGGAGCTGGGCAACTGGGGGGCCGGCAACGAGGAAGAGGACATACTGCGCCGCTACAAGCGCGCCTTTTTCATCGAGTGGCGGGTGTTTGACCGCCATAAACTGGCCCAACTGCCCACCATCGATTTCCTGCTCGACACCAACACCCGAGGCAAGCCGACCCTGGTGACGGGTCAGGCGCTGCTGGCGGGGTTGCATCAGGCGGCGCACCAGCCGTTTCGGGTGGTGCCCTTCTTCGACCCCGGGGTCTGGGGCGGCCAGTGGATGAAGCAGGTGTGCGATCTGGACCCGGCTCAACCCAACTATGCCTGGTGCTTTGATTGCGTACCGGAAGAGAACAGCCTCTACCTGCGCATTGGCGAGGTGAGGGTGGAGATACCGTCGCAAAACCTGGTGCTGTGCCAGCCCAGCGCCTTGCTTGGGGAGCGGGTACACGCCCGCTTTGGCGCCGAGTTCCCGATCCGGTTCGATTTTCTCGACACGGTGGGGGGGCAGCCGCTCAGCCTGCAGGTGCACCCGCTGACCGAATACATCCAGCAGGAGTTCGGTATGCACTACACCCAGGACGAGAGCTACTACCTGCTCGATGCCAAGCCGGACTCTTGCGTCTACCTCGGCACCCGCACCGGCATCGACCCGCAGGCGATGCTGGCGGAGCTGGCCGCCGCCCAGCGCGGTGAGAAGCCCTTCGATGACGAGCGCTTCATCAACCGCTTCCCGGCCGGTAAACACGATCACTTCCTGATCCCGGCCGGGACCGTCCACTGCTCGGGAGAGGGGGCCATGGTGCTCGAGATCAGCGCCACCCCCTACATCTTCACCTTCAAGCTGTGGGACTGGGGCCGGGTCGGGCTCGACGGCATCCCGCGCCCCATCCATCTGGCGCATGGCAGCAAGGTGATCCAGTGGGAGCGCGACACCGACTGGACCCGCGAACATCTGGTCAATCGCATCGAGCCCATTGCCGAGGGGCCGGGCTGGCGCGAGGAGCGCACCGGGCTGCACGAGCGGGAATTCATCGAGACTCGTCGCCACTGGTTCAGCGTGCCGGTGGAGCACGACACCGGTGGTACCGTGCAGGTACTCAATCTGATTGAGGGACGAGAGGCGACGGTGGAGAGTCCCGACCATGCGTTCGCACCGTTTGTGGTGCACTACGCCGAGACCTTCATCGTCCCAGCCTCGGTAGGGCGTTATCGCATCCGCCCGAGCGGCGAGAGTGAAGGGGCGACCATCGCCACCATCAAGGCCTATGTGAGGGGGTAACCAAGATGCTGAGGATCCTTATCGCAACCCATGGTTCACTGGCGCCGGCCCTGCTGGCCAGCGCCAGCATGGTCTACGGCGAGCTGCCCGCGGTGGCGATCGTCTCCCTCACCGAAGAGGGGGGGATCGAGGCCTTTCGCTCCGAGTTTGAACAGACCCTGCGCCGCCATGGCGCGGGGGCTGACGGGGTGCTGGTGCTGTGCGACATGGAGTGCGGCACCCCCTACAACGTGGCGTGCCGCTGCGCGTTTGACCCCGAGTGGCCACAGCCGCTGGCGGTGGTGACCGGGGTCAACTTCCCCATGCTGCTGATGAGCGCCGAGCTGCTGGATGCCGTGGATGTGCACGAGGCGGCCCGCCAGTTGCTGGCCCAGGCGCTGGAATCCATGGTGATCGCGGCCCCGGCGGCTGCGCACCAGCAAGACGACAACTTCTAGGAGAGCGAGATGGCCATTTCATTTGTACGCATTGACGATAGGGTGATCCACGGTCAGCTGGTGACGCGCTGGGCCAGGGAGCTGCCTTGCGACGGCATCGTCGCGATCGATGACGAGGTGGCGGCCGATCCGCTGCTCTCCCAGGTGATGATCGGTGCCGTGCCGGACACCCGGGTGTGGCTGTTCGACGTGGCGACGGCGATTGCCAAGCTGCCCAAGGTGATCGCCAGCGACAAGCGCTACTTCGTGATCGGCAAGTCGCCGGTCACCCTGCAGCGGCTCTGCGCCGCCGGCATCTCCCTTGAGAACCACAACGGCAAGATCAACGTCGGGCCCATGAGTGCCCGCGAGCAGACCACCACCATAGGCCCCAACCAGTCGGTCACGGCGCAGGAGATCGCCGCCTTTGACTACCTGGCCGGCCTTGGCCACGACATTGACTTTCGGCTGGTGCCGGATGCCAGCCACTACAGCTGGGCGGATGCCCAGAAAAAGCTGAAATAGGGAGCAGACATCATGTTTCTGGAAGCAACTCTCATCGGGATACTCTGTTATCTCGGTGCCCTCAGCAGCCCCTGGCTGTTGGGATTGACCGGGGGCTGGTACACCATCACCCGTCCGCTGGTCTCGGGCATGCTGGTGGGGGCCATCCTCGGTGATATCCAGACCGGGATCCTCATCGGGGTGGCGGTACAGGCGGTCTATATCGCCATGGTGACGCCGGGCGGCTCCATGCCGGCGGATCTCAACTTCGTCGCCTTTCCGGCCATTGCGCTGGGTATCCTGTCGGGCAAGGAGCCGTCGGTGGCGGTGGCCATTGCCGCCACCATCGGCATCGCTGGTACCATCCTCTTCAACTTCATGATGGTGCTCAACTCCTACTGGAACCACAGGGCCGACGTGGCGCTGGAGCAGGGGGACGAGCAGGGGGTCTACCTCAACAGCGCCATCTTCCCGCAGGCCAGCAACTTCGTGCTGCGCTTCGTGCCCACCTTCATCGCCGTCTATTTTGGCAACCAGTACATCGAAGGCTTCATGAACAGCCTGCCGGAGCTGGTGATCCGTACCATGACGGTGGTGGGCGGCATACTGCCGGCGGTCGGCATCGCCATCTTGCTCAAACAGATCATCAAGCAGAGCAGCATGCTGATCTACTTCCTGGTGGGCTTTGTCGGCATCGTCTTTCTCAAGCTCAACATGGTGGGGCTGGTGATGATCGGCGCCCTGCTCGCGCTCATCCACTACAACTACAAGCCGGAGCCGCGCCCTGCACCGGCTGCCCGTGCTGCCACCCAAACCGACGATGAGGATGAATTCTGATGGACGCACAGCTGCAAGCGGGTCAGCCGGTGAACAAGGCGCCGGTGGCCCTCACTCCCAAGGATCTGCGTGCCTGCTGGCGCGCCTGGATGATGTACAACCTCTCCTCCATGAGCTTCGAGCGGCTCGAATCCTTCGGCTTCTGCCTTGGCATGATGCCGGCGCTCAAGAAGCTCTATCCCGGCAAGGCGGAGCGGACGGAGGCGATGAAACGCCACGCCTCCTTCTACAACACCGAGCCTCAGCTTGGCGCCATCATCAACGGGTTGGCGGTGGGGCTGGAGGAGAAGCGGGCCAACGGCGAGCGGATCGATGGCGAGACCATCAACACCCTGAAAGTGGGGTTGATGGGGCCCATCGCCGGGATCGGAGATTCCATGATCCCGGGCATGCTGGTGCCCATTCTGCTCAGCATCGGCATGGCGCTGGCCGCCGGCGGCAGCGTGCTGGGGCCGCTCTTTTACATCATCAGCTTCAACGCCATCGTCATCACCGGATCCTACATGTTGTTCATGAAGGGCTACCGGATGGGAACCGGCTCGGTGGAGGCGCTGGTGAGCTCGGAGTCGGTCAAGCTGCGCGAGGCGCTCTCTCTGCTCGGGGTCTTCGTGATGGGCGGGGTGGCGGCCAGTTACGTCAATCTCTCCACCGGGCTCGATTTCGTCACCTCCGACGGGGTCAACATCCAGTTGCAGGCCATGCTGGACGGCATTTTTCCCAAACTGATGCCGCTGCTGGTGGTGCTGGGTACCTGGTATCTGATGGCCAGACGCAATATCTCGCCGGTCAAGGCCATGCTGGGGCTGCTGGTCGTGGCCTTTGTCGGGGTCGCCGTCGGGCTCTTCTAGGCCGATCAAGGGTTGAGATGAGCACAGACAGGGGAGAGCAGGGCTCTCCCTTTTTATGGGCTGGATGATGGGTTGGCTGGAGAGGTGATGAGATGCATGACGAGATAAGAGAGGCCGCGCAGCGCTGCCGACGCTGGCTGGTGGAGGAGGCGCTGCCTCACTGGGGGGCAAACGGCTTTGATTGGGAGCGGGGGCTGTTTGCCGAAGGGCTGGATGGCGCAGGCGCGCCGCTCTGGCAGCCCATTCGTTTTCGGGTGCAGAGTCGCCAGATTTATGTGTTCAGCCACGCTACCCTGCTCGGTTGGTATGAGGGGGGCGAGCTGGCAGAGCGCTGCGCCAGGTTCGGCATGAGGCGCTTTGCTGATGGCGCCAGCAACCAGCTGTTTTCCCTCAATGCGGATGGCTCGCCCGCCGACGGTGCGGTGTGCTGCTACGAATACGCCTTTGCCCTGCTGGCCGAGTGCTGGCTCTACCGCTTGAGTGGCGAGCCGCGCTGGCAGCAACAGGCCGAGTCGCGCTATCAGGCCATCGAACTGCTCTTTGCCGATCCTCTGTACGGCGGGTTTCACTCCCGCTTTCCAGCAAGCGCGCTGCGCAGTCAAAATCCCCATATGCATCTGTTCGAAGCGCTGCTGGTGGCTGCGAAGAGCTTTGATGAGCCGCGCTGGCAGGGGCGCGCCCATCGGCTCTATCAGCTGTTTCGCCAGCGTTTTCTGGAGCCCACCTTGCTGCGGGAGTTCTTCGATGAGCGGCTTCTCCCGACCCATCCCGATTCGCACCTGATCGACCCGGGCCATCACTACGAGTGGTGCTGGCTGTTGGCCCGTTACCGGGCATTGGCACAAGGGTGGGAATATGGACCGAGTGCCCGCGAGATAGACGAGGGGATCGCCATCCTGACCCGCTTTGCCGCCGCTCACGGCCACGGGCCGACCGGGCTGGTGCTGGATGAGCTCACCGATGACGGGCGGCCCCATCGGGCGACCAGCCGGCTCTGGTGTCAGACCGAGCAGCTCAAGGCGCTGCTGGCAGCCTACGAGCGGCGAGGGGAGGCTGAGACAGCCCACCGGATTGGCGCCGTGGTGGGGCGGATCTTTGACTATTACCTGATGCCGGCGCTGCCGGGTCAGTGGCTAGATCAGGTGGATGTGACGGGGGCGCCGTTGGCCAGCCATACACCGGCCAGCACCTTCTACCACCTGTTCGTGGCGTTCAGCGAGCTGGTGCGGGTGGCGCAAAGGGAGGGGTGAAGAGGGATAAGAGAAGGGCGGGGTTTAAAAATCCCAGCCAGGTTGCTCCGGCTGCTCGGGTTGGGGCCCCTCCAGCGCCTTGCGGCGGGCGGCTTCCACCCGCGCCTTGCGACCCCGGCACAGGCGCATCACCTCTTGCTGCTGGGCATGGCTCATGGTGAGCCAGTTGAAACGCTCCTCGCGGCTGCGCAGGCACCCCTTGCAGTAGCCCTTGTTGTTCACTTCGCAGACCCCGATGCAGGGGCTCTGCAGCGGGAAGATTTCGAGCTGTTCCATCCATGGCCTCTCACACCCTGTTACCTTGTTATAACCCAGAAGATCCCCTTTGGAGAAATCCGCCGTCACAGGCCTGAAGGCGTTTGCTTTCCCCCTGCAAATTTGGCATCTTCCCCGCCGAACATAACCCTTGGTGTTATATGAGGACATATGAATAAACACGCTTACTGGCTGACCGCCGCAGTGCTGGGGTTGGCCGGTTGTGCGGGCAACTCTGAACAAGCCCAGGTGCCCAAAAACAAACCCGATGCCAGATGTTTTCTCAACTGCGAGGTGCCGGAAAATCTGGGCAAGCAGTATCTGGACGGTCCCCTGCCTGATGATCTGGTGCGAGTGGAGCGGGTCAACAGCCGACAGCGCGCCGACTACAGCAAGTTCGGCCCCCAGAGCCGGCTGGTGCTGGAGCGCTCCGGCAAGATGACCCGTCGCTACGGCGAGCTTTACCATCAACTCTCCCGCTGGGTGGCCAATGGCGGCGATCCCGCTCAGATCACCCGTTACGGCATCAGCCTGGCCCAGCTGGGCGGCTCGGATCGGATGGGCAACGTGCTGTTCACCGGTTACTACTCGCCGGTGCTGGAGGTGCGTCACCGCCCGGATGCCAAGTACAAGTACCCCATCTATGCCATGCCCAAATGCGGCGGGCGCTGCCCGAGCCGGGCCCAGATCCATCAGGGGGCGCTGGCCAACCGCGGGCTGGAGCTGGGCTACAGCAAATCCCTTATCGACAACTTCCTGATGGACGTGCAGGGCTCGGGCTTCGTTCACTATGGTGACGACGATCGGCTGCAATATCTGGGTTACAGCGGCAAGAACGGTCACGGTTACGTCAGCATCGGCCGGGTGCTGATCGATCGCGGCGAAGTGCCCAAGGAGCAGATGTCCATGAAGGCCATCAAGGAGTGGGCCAACCGTCAGCCGGAGGAGAGCGTCAAGGAGCTGGTGGAGCAGAACCCGTCCTATGTCTTCTTCGAGCGTCGCCCCACCAACGACGTGATCGGGGCCGCCGGCATTCCGCTGCTGCCGATGGCGGCGGTGGCCGCCGACAAGACCCTGCTGCCGATGGGCACACCTATCTTGGCGGAAGTGCCGCTGCTGGACAAAGAGGGCAACTGGACCGGCAAGCACCAGCTGCGGCTGTTGATCGCGCTGGATGTGGGCGGGGCGGTGAAGAAGGGCCACCTCGACCTCTACCACGGCATGGGCGAGAAGGCCGGTGTCGCGGCGGGGCATTACAAGCACTTCGGCCGGGTCTGGAAGCTGGGTCTGCACCATGGGCCGACCGCCGCGCCCTGGCTGTAAGGCCCTGTGGGGGCGGGTGGCGCATCAGCCGCCCGCCCACCAGGCATAGAGATGGATGTAAAAAAGCCGCCGGAGCAATCCGGCGGCTTTTTGTTTGCTGACGTGAACCTGAGGTGTGGTCTCAGCGCTTCTTGATGTCCAGCCGGATGGCACCCACCGGTTTGCAGCAGCAGGGCAGGCATTCACCCTGCGAGACAAAGGCGAGCGGCACGGCGGCATAGTGCACCTTGCCTGCCAGCAGCGGGGTGCGGCAGGCGCCGCAATAGCCGCTGCGGCACTGGAACTCCACGTGATGACCGTGGCGTTCCAGGGTTTCCAGCACGCTCTCGCCGGGATGGGCGTGCAGCACGCCATCCTGGGTATGCACCCGTGGCGAGCCTGCGTCGCTCTGGGCGGGGGCCGCGTGCGGGGCAGGGGTCAGCGTGCCGGTGGCGTCACTCACAGCTCGAAATCACCCAGGTCTTCGGCATTCACTTCGCTGTCGATCTGACCTACCAGATATGAGCTCACTTCCACTTCCTGCGGGGCGACCTGCACGTTGTCGGACGACAGCCAGGTGTTGATCCAGGGGATCGGGTTCTGCTTGGCCCCGGCAAAGGCTGGCTGCAGACCCACCGCATTCATGCGCAGGTTGGTGATGTACTCCACGTACTGGCAGAGGATGTCCTTGTTCAGGCCGATCATGGAACCGTCCTGGAACAGGTACTCGGCCCACTCCTTCTCCTGAATGGCGGCTTCCTTGAACAGCTCGAAGCAGGCCTGCTCGCACTCGGCGGCAATCTCGGCCATCTCGGGGTCGTCCTGGCCGCTGCGCATCAGGTTCAGCATGTGCTGGGTCCCGGTCAGGTGCAGCGCTTCGTCGCGGGCGATCATCTTGATGATCTTGGCGTTGCCTTCCATCAGCTCGCGCTCGGCGAAGGCGAAGGAGCAGGCGAAGCTGACGTAGAAGCGGATCGCTTCCAGCGCGTTGACGCTCATCAGGCACAGGTAGAGTTTCTTTTTCAGCTCGCGCAAGGTGATGGTCACGTCACGACCGGCCACCCGGTGGGTGCCTTCACCGTGCAGGTTGTAGAGCGCGGTCGCCTCGATCAGATCGTCGTAGAAGTGGCTGATGGAGCCGGCGCGCTTCAGGATCTGCTCGTTGGTGACGATGTCGTCGAACACCAGGGCGGGGGTGTTGACGATGTTGCGGATGATGTGGGTGTAGGAGCGAGAGTGAATGGTCTCCGAGAAGGCCCAGGTCTCGATCCAGGTTTCCAGCTCCGGAATGGAGACCAGCGGCAGCAGCGCCACGTTGGGGCTGCGACCCTGGATGGAATCCAGCAGGGTCTGGTACTTCAGGTTGGAGATGAAGATGTGCTGCTCATGGGGCGGCAGGGCCTGGAAGTCGATGCGGTCGTGGGAGACGTCCACCTCTTCCGGGCGCCAGAAGAAGGAGAGCTGCTTTTCGATCAGCCGTTCGAACACTTCGTGTTTTTGCTGGTCATAACGGGCCACGTTGACCGATTGGCCGAAAAACATCGGCTCCTTGAGCTGGTCGTTTTGGGTCTGGCAGAACGTTGAATAGGCCATGGTGATTTGAATGTCTTGAATAAGGGGATACAGGAGGGCGGGAGCTTCATGCTCCCGCCCGGTTCATCAGATCTTGCAGGCGCCGCCGGCACAACCGTCATCTTGCAGATCGGTCTGGGCATCGTCCGCACCATCACGGGTGTTGTGATAGTAGAGGGTCTTGAGGCCGTATTTGTAGGCGGTCAGCAAGTCCTTCAGCAGCTGCTTCATCGGTACCTTGTTGCCTTCGAAACGGGCGGGATCATAGTTGGTGTTGGCGGAGATCGCCTGATCCACAAACTTCTGCATGATACCGACCAGCTGCAGGTAACCATCGACGCTCGGTTGCTTCCAGAGCAGTTCGTATTGATCCTTCAGGCGGTCATACTCGGGCACCACCTGCTTGAGGATGCCGTCCTTGGAGGCCTTGACCGACACCAGACCGCGCGGCGGCTCGATGCCGTTGGTGGCGTTGGAGATCTGGCTGGAGGTCTCGCTCGGCATCAGGGCGGTCAGGGTGGAGTTGCGCAGACCCACGGTGCGGATCTCCTCGCGCAGCGCTTCCCAGTCCAGGTGCAGCGGCTCGTTGCACAGGTTGTCCAGATCCTTTTTATAGGTATCGATGGGCAGGATCCCCTGGGCATAGGTGGTCTCGTTGAAGGCCGGGCAGGGGCCGAACTCGCGGGCCAGCTGCACGGAAGCCTTCAACAGATAGTACTGGATCGCCTCGAAGGTGCGGTGGGTCAGTGCCAGACCGGAACCGTCGGAGTAGCGGGCACCGTTCTTCGCCAGGTAGTAGGCGTAGTTGATGACACCGATCCCCAGGGTACGGCGGTTCATGCTGCCCTTCATCGCGGCCTTGAGCGGGTAGTCCTGATAGTCGAGCAGGGCATCCAGGGCGCGCACGGCGAGATCGGCCATCTCTTCCAGATCTTCCAGCTTCTCGATGGCACCCAGGTTGAAGGCGGACAGGGTACAGAGCGCGATCTCGCCCTCTTCGTCATCCACGTTGTTGAGCGGCTTGGTAGGCAGCGCAATCTCGAGGCAGAGATTGGACTGGCGTACCGGCGCCACGCTCGGATCGAACGGGCTGTGGGTGTTGCAGTGGTCCACGTTCTGGATGTAGATGCGACCGGTACCGGCGCGCTCCTGCATCATCAGGGAGAAGAGATCGACCGCCTTGAGGGTCTTCTTGCGAATGCTCGGATCCTGCTCGTACTTGACGTAGAGCGCTTCGAACTTGTCCTGATCCGCGAAGAAGGCATCGTACAGGCCAGGTGCATCGGACGGGGAGAACAATGTGATGTCGCCGCCCTTGATGAGGCGCTGGTACATCAGCTTGTTGATCTGCACGCCGTAGTCCATGTGACGGACCCGGTTCTCCTCCACGCCGCGGTTGTTCTTCAGTACCAGCAGGCTCTCCACTTCGGTGTGCCACAGCGGGTAGAACAGGGTGGCCGCACCGCCGCGCACGCCGCCCTGGGAGCAGCATTTCACGGCAGTCTGGAAGTACTTGTAGAAGGGGATGCAGCCGGTGTGGAACGCTTCGCCGCCACGGATCGGGCTGCCCAGACCACGGATGCGGCCGGCGTTGATGCCGATGCCAGCGCGCTGGGACACGTAACGCACGATGGCGCTGGCGGTGGCATTGATGGAATCCAGGCTGTCGTCGCACTCGATCAGCACGCAGGAGCTGAACTGACGGGTCGGGGTGCGCACGCCGCTCATGATCGGGGTCGGCAGCGAGATCTTGAAGGTCGAGACCGCATCATAGAAGCGCTTGATGTAGTCCAGACGGGTATCTTTCGGATACTTGGAGAAGAGGCAGGCCGCTACCAGGATGTAGAGGAACTGCGGGCTCTCATAGATTTCGCCGGTGACGCGGTTCTGGACCAGGTACTTGCCTTCCAGCTGCTTGACCGCCGCGTAGGAGAAGTCCATGTCGCGCCAGTGATCAAGGTGCTGGTTCAGCTCCTCGAATTCGGCCTGGCTGTAGTCTTCCAGCAGGTGCTTGTCGTACTTGCCCATGTCCACCAGCTTGGCGACGTGCTGATAGAGGTGGGGCGGCTCGAACTGGCCGTAGGCCTTCTTGCGCAGGTGGAAGATGGCCAGGCGGGCGGCCATGTACTGGTAGTCCGGGCTTTGCTCGGAGATCAGGTCAGCAGCGGCCTTGATGACGGTTTCGTGGATATCGGCGGTACGGATGCCGTCATAGAACTGGATGTGGGACTTGAGTTCCACCTGGGAGACCGACACGTTGTCGAGACCCTCGGCAGCCCAGTCGAGCACGCGGTGAATTTTATCCAGATCGATGGGTTCTTTGTGGCCGTTACGCTTCGTCACAAACAAGTTCATTGGCTGATGACCTTTAGTTGATTCCCGAAAAACCATCGCACGGCGTCCGCCTCCAGGCCTTTGAGAGACGTGGGAGGTGGGGACCTATTGTGCGATGAATCACAAGATATAGTGTTATTTTGATTTCGAGCTACAAGATAGTGAGGTCGGCTCGGCTTTGCAATCTGTGGATAAGGGATTAGCTGTGGATAAATTGTGGGTGTTCCGCTCTGTGTTAGTGGACGCTCACAGCGAGTGGGTTTTCATCCGTCCGATCCGGTAAATGCAAGTCTGATGATCGAACATGGAAAATTTAAATAACTTTTTTTGCTTGCGAAAAGGGGGTGTTTTTACTAGCAAATTCAGCCTGATTATCCCTTGTGCAGCAAGGGTCAAAAGGTGTCCGATCTCGCCGCTTCCCTGCTTGTCAAACCGCCCAAACGGGGGATCGCCAGCGATCCCCCGTGGTGACTACCGAGGCACTGCCGCGATCAATCAACAGTGCTCATCTGGCCACCCTTTGGCGGCAAAGCTGCTTTTGTTATCCATCTCTGTTGCCTGCGTCCTGTACCAGGGTTGCCCGGCACGGGCTGGCAATCTCAGCCCAGCTCGTAGCGCAGCCAGTGGTGCAGGGCCTGCACGGTGTCAAAGTGCAGATCGGCGCCCCACTGGGCCGGATCCTCGTCGTCATTGAGATAACCCCAGCCGGCGACGGCGGTGCGCATGCCGGCGTTGCGGCCGGCCTCGATGTCGCGCACGTGATCTCCCACATAAAGGCAGTGGCTCGCCTCGACGCCAAGCTGGTCGCAGGCAAAGTACATGGGGGCGGGGTCGGGCTTGCGCACCGGCAGGGTGTCGGCGCTGACGGTGACGCCGCAACTGGCGAGCGCGGGCAGGGCCGCCAGCAGCGGTTCGGTGAGAAAGCCCGGCTTGTTGGTGACGATGCCCCAGGGCAGTTGCTTCTCGTCGAGCCACTCGATGAGATCCACCATCCCTTCATAGGGGCGGGTGCCGACGCAGAGGTTGGCGGCGTAGTAGTCGAGCAGGGCGGTGCGAAGGCGGGTGGCGCCCAGCTCTTCCAGCAGTTCGTCACCAAGACCGGCCCTTAGCAGCCCGAGCGCCCCGTGGGAGGTGGTCTGGCGGATGATGTCGTCAGAGAGGGGGGCAAAGCCTTCGCTTATCAGCACGTGGTTGACGGCGGCCCCCAGATCGGGCGCGGTGTCGAGCAGGGTGCCGTCCAGATCGAACAGCACGCAACCAAGGGGCACAGCAGAGTGAGTCGTCATCAGCCTTGCTCCGGGCGCTCGAACGCCACCATGTAGTTGACGTCGACGTTGCGACCGAGCTTGAAGCTGTTGGAGAGCGGCGCGTAGTGCACCCCGCTCATGTCCCGTACCAGCAGTCCTGCCGCTTCACCCATGCGACACAGTTCGGCGGGGGTGATGAACTTCTTGTGGTCGTGGGTACCCTTGGGCACCATCTTCATCAGGTACTCGGCGCCGAGGATCATCATCAGATAGGCTTTCGGGTTGCGGTTGATGGTGGAGACGAACACCTTGCCGCCCGGGCGCACCAGGGTGGCGATGGCGCGCAGTACGGAGGCGGGATCCGGCACGTGCTCCAGCATCTCCATGCAGGTGACCACGTCGTACTGGCCGGGGGCCTCATCGGCGTGGGCCTCGGCGGTGATCTGGCGATACTCGAGCTCCACGCCCGCCTCGAGGGCATGGAGGCGGGCGACGCCGAGGGGCTCCTTGCCCATGTCGATGCCGGTGACCTTGGCACCCCGGCGGGCCATGCTTTCGGCGAGAATGCCGCCGCCGCAGCCGATGTCGAGGATGCGCTTGCCAAACAGGCCGCCGCTCTTGTCGGTGATCCAGTCAAGGCGCACCGGGTTTATCTGGTGCAGCGGCTTGAACTCTCCCTCCATATCCCACCAGCGGGAGGCGATGGCTTCGAATTTGGCAATTTCTGTCAGATCGACATTGGCATCACTGTGCATTTTTTGATGATCCTGTGGCAAGGGCGCGCAGGCTGGGTGGGGCGCGCGCAATCTGTTGTCCTGGCGGGCATTATAACGGACGGACTTTGTCACACCAGCCCGACTTGTTACCGGATTTGTGGCTTAAGGTATTTGGCTCAGTGTGTTACCATGTCGCGCTGTTTAAGCCAAAGAACAACTAATTAGGGATTAAGGCTTTCTATGAGCGATCTGGCCAGAGAGATCACGCCGGTCAACATCGAAGAAGAGCTCAAGAGTTCCTATCTTGATTACGCCATGAGCGTGATCGTAGGACGAGCTCTGCCGGATGTGCGTGATGGCTTGAAACCGGTTCACCGCCGCGTTCTGTATGCAATGAACGAGCTGGGGAACGACTGGAACAAGCCCTATAAAAAATCGGCCCGTGTGGTCGGTGACGTAATCGGTAAATATCACCCGCACGGCGACAGTGCCGTGTATGACACCATTGTTCGCATGGCGCAGGATTTCTCCATGCGTTACATGCTGGTCGATGGTCAGGGCAACTTCGGTTCGGTCGACGGCGACAGCGCCGCCGCCATGCGTTACACCGAAGTGCGGATGGCCCGCATCTCCCATGAGCTGCTGGCCGATCTGGACAAAGAGACCGTGGACTGGGTGCCGAACTATGACGGCACCGAGATGATCCCGGCTGTCATGCCCACCAAGGTTCCCAACCTGCTGGTCAACGGTTCCTCCGGTATTGCGGTGGGCATGGCGACCAACATTCCGCCTCACAACCTCACCGAGATAGTCAACGGCTGTCTGGCGTTGATCGAGAACGGCGACCTCACCATCGACGAGCTGATGACCTACATCACCGGCCCGGATTTCCCCACCGGTGGCATCATCAACGGTCGTTCCGGCATCGTGCAGGCGTACCGTACCGGTCGTGGCTCCGTCTATGTGCGTGCCAAGGCCGAAGTGGAGGTGGACGAGAAGACCAGTCGCGAGACCATCATCGTTCACGAGATCCCCTATCAGGTGAACAAGGCGCGGCTGATCGAGAAGATCGCCGAGCTGGTCAAAGAGAAGAAGATCGAGGGCATCAGTGCCCTGCGCGATGAGTCCGACAAGGACGGCATGCGCATCGTTATCGAGATCAAGCGCGGCGAGTCCGGTGAGATTGTGCTGAACAATCTCTACAAGCACACCCAGATGCAGACCACGTTCGGCATCAACATGGTGGCGCTCGATAATAACCAGCCCAAGGTGATGAACCTCAAAGAGATCCTGGATGCGTTCCTGCTGCACCGCCGTGAAGTGGTGACCCGCCGGACCGTGTTCGAACTGCGCAAGGCGCGGGATCGGGCGCACATCTTGGAAGGTCTGGCGGTGGCGCTGGCCAACATCGACCCGGTGATCGAACTCATTCGCCACAGCGCGACCCCGGCCGATGCGAAAGCGGGCCTGGTTGCCCGTGGCTGGGAGCTCGGCAACGTGGCCTCCATGCTGGAGAAAGCCGGTGACGATGCGGCCCGCCCCGAGTGGCTGGAACCCGAGTTCGGCATCCGCGAAGGTCACTACTACCTGACCGAGCAGCAGGCCCAGGCCATCCTTGACCTGCGTCTGCACAAGCTGACCGGCCTCGAGCACGAGAAGATCCTGGAAGAGTACCAATCTCTGCTGGATCTCATCGCCGAGCTGCTGTTCATCCTGGCGAGCCCGGTGCGGTTGATGGAAGTGATCCGTGACGAGTTGCTGGCCGTGCGCGAGCAGTACGGCGACGAGCGTCGTACCGAGATCAGCATGTCCAGTGCCGAGATCAACATCGAAGATCTGATCACCCCGGAAGACGTGGTCGTGACCTTGTCTCACCAGGGTTACGTGAAGTATCAGCCGCTCTCCGACTACGAGGCCCAGCGTCGCGGTGGTCGTGGCAAGTCGGCCACCCGGATCAAGGAAGAGGACTTTGTGGAGCGTCTGCTGGTGGCCAACACCCACGACACCATTCTGTGCTTCTCCACCCGTGGCAAGGTCTACTGGCTCAAGGTGTACCAGCTACCGGAGGCGTCCCGTGGCGCCCGCGGTCGTCCGATCATCAACCTGTTGCCGCTGGATGAGGGTGAGCGCATCACCGCCATCCTGCCGGTTAAAGAATATGACGCCGACAAGTATGTATTCTTTGCCACCGCCAACGGTACCGTGAAGAAGACCAGCCTGTCCGACTTCAGCCGTCCGCTCTCCTCCGGCATCCGCGCCATCAACCTCAAAGAGGGTGATGAGCTGATCGGGGTGGACATCACCGATGGCAGCAACGAGATCATGCTGTTCTCCGATGCGGGCAAGGTTGTTCGCTTCGCGGAAGGCAGCGGTCGCGCTGATGCCGATGCCACTGACGAAGTCGACACCGACGACGACGCCGGCAACGACGATGATGGCAGCGACAACGGCGAAGGCACCGAAAGCAAGGGTACCTTCAAGGGCGTACGTCCCATGGGTCGTACCGCTGCCGGTGTGCGCGGTATCAAGCTGGGCGCCGGTGACAAGGTGGTGTCCCTCATCGTGCCGCGTGGCGACGGGGCCATCCTCACCGCCACCGAGAACGGTTACGGCAAGCGTACCGCGCTCGACGAGTACCCGACCAAGAGCCGTGGTACCCAGGGCGTCATCTCCATCAAGGTGGACGAGCGCAACGGCAAGGTGATCGATGCGATCCAGGTCGAAGATACCGACCAGATCATGCTGATCACCAACGGCGGTACCCTGGTACGTACCCGGGTGTCCGAGGTGAGCGTCATCGGCCGCAACACCGGCGGTGTGCGTCTGATCCGTACCGGTGAAGACGAGACCGTGGTCGGTCTACAGCGCGTTGCCGAGAGCGACGAAGACGAAAACGAAGTGCTGGCCGTTGAAGGGGAGGTGTCTGAAGGCACCGATACCGCAGCGGACACCGGTGCTGTCGATGCAGGTGAAGCGGGCGACGAATAATTGCTCTCCTTTACCCGATACCAAAGAGCGGCCTCATGGCCGCTCTTTTCATTGGCTCGCTTGTTGTTGGCGTCCTCCGTTATCTTCCTTCTCTTCCTTTTTCCTCTGTCCGAGCTTGCCTGCCATGGCAGAAAGAACGGGCACTACCCGCTTACCAGGGCTGCTCCCAAGGGAGCATGACCTCGACACGGCCCCTTCATGTGAATGTCATCGCTCTGTCATGGCGGCCAGCCATGCTGCTCCCGTTGGAGAGTAACCACCATAGACGCAGGCAACGCCTGCCAGGAGCATGTCATGACCAGCTGGGTAATGTGGGAGATCTGGTGGAGCCGGGTATGGGGCGAGGCAGAGATGGACGGGCGCACAGGTGAACATGAACCTGAGGTGGCACATGAGCCAGCCCGTTTGCCCGCCGAGTTGATTGCCCGCAGTAGCAAGGCCAGTGCGTCGCGGCCAAGGGGTTGAGGCTTTGCCCGTGGCGGGCTTGACGGGCGCTTAGAACAGCCGCAACTGCTCGCCAGGGCGGATGAAGGCATCCTGGCGCAGTTGAAAGTGGCGCTTGCCGAGCCCGAGCCGCTTGGCGATCAACCGAAAGCGCTGGGCCAGCAGATCGGCAAACTGGCCCTCTCCCCGCATCCGGCTGCCGAAGGCGGGACTGTTGAGGGCTCCGTCCCGGCTGGCTCGCAGCTGGTTGAGGATCGCCTCCTTCTGGCCGGGATAGTGCTCATCAAGCCAGTCACTGAACAGCGGCGCCAGCTCGTGGGGCAGTCGCAGCAGGATATAGTCGGCGCAATGGGCGCCGGCCTCGGCAGCGCCTTTGATGATCTGCTCGAGCTCGGGCTCGTTGAGCCGCGGGATCATGGGCGCCGCCAGCACGCCGACCGGCACGCCGGCGCCGGCCAGTTTCTCCACCACCTTGAGCCGGCCGGCCCCGGTGCTGGCTCTTGGCTCCAGCTGTCGCCGCAATGTCTCATTCAAGGTGGTGACCGACACCATCACCTGGCACAGCCCCTCCCGGGCCAGCTCCGTCAGCAGATCGAGGTCGCGCAATATCATGGCGCTCTTGGTGATGATCCCGACCGGATGGCGGTGGGCCAGCATCACCTCGAGCAGCTCGCGGGTGAGGCGATAGTGGTGCTCGATGGGTTGATAGGGGTCGGTATTGGCTCCCAGCACTATGGTCTGCGGCTGATAGGCGGGTCTGGCAAACTCCCGGCGCAGCAGCTCGGCGGCATTGAGTTTGGCGAACAAGCGGGTCTCGAAGTCGAGGCCGGGGGAGAGCTCGAGATAGGCGTGGCTCGGTCTGGCGTAGCAATAGATGCAGCCGTGCTCACAGCCCTGATAGGGATTGATGGAGCGGCTGAAAGGGACGTCGGGAGAGCTGTTGTAACTGATGATGCTGCGGGCGCTGATCTCCGTCACCTCGGTGCGGGGATCGCTGGCGGCAAATGCCGCTTCCCACTCGGGTTGGGACCAGCCGTCGTCGACCGCATCGACCCGCTGGCCGCTGAAACGGTGATCAACATTGTGGGAACTGCCTCGAC
The DNA here is from genome assembly GCF_013085525.1 of Aeromonas sp. 1805. Lineage (NCBI taxonomy): Bacteria > Pseudomonadati > Pseudomonadota > Gammaproteobacteria > Aeromonadales > Aeromonadaceae > Aeromonas > Aeromonas sp. 1805. Next base: position 3,853,879 of record NZ_CP038515.1, read on the forward strand.
CTGCCATCGCATCTTACTGGTACTGTTTATATATACAGGTATCATGCTGGCCCCCATTGCCGAATGCAAGCCCTGCCGACCCAGCCGGCCATAAAAAGCATGTCAAAGGGATCTCTTGCTTGATCGCGGCGCTACATTTCGTTTACATAGACGAAATGCGAACTGGATCACGGAAATCATCATGGCACCCATCACCTCCCGCTGGCTCTTCATCGCTGTCATTGCGCTGGTTATCTGGCGTCTGATCCCGCTCTCCACCGAGCAGGAGCTGGCCTCGGCCAATCGCGCCTGGCGCACCGGTCACTTCGATGAGGCGACCCGGATCTGGTCGCCGCTGGCCGAGCAGGGCCAGCCACGGGCCCAGGCGCTGATGGGCTGGAGCCATGAAGTGGGGCAGGGGAGCGAGCAGGATATCAGCCGGGCCATCACGCTCTATCGTCAGGCGGCGCAGGCGGGGGATGCCTTCGGCCAATACCGGCTCGGGGAGGTCTACCTGCGGGGGGCCGGGGTGAAGCGGGATCTGCGCGAGGCGTTTCACTGGATGGAGCTGGCAGCCAAGAACGGCGATGTCCCCGCCATGTTGAAGGTAGGCGTGCTGCATCTGATGGGGGTCAGCGGGCGGGTCGATCTGCCCCGTGCCAAGGAGTGGCTCTATCAGGCCGCCAAGCAGGGCAATCAGCTGGCGCTCAAGGTGCTGCAGGAGCTGGAACTGGCGCAGGAGGGGAGTTCAACATTCGACTTCAACTGGCAGTCCCTGCTGGGGGAATAGCTGCCAAGCACTTCATCTGACTGTAGAAAACCTCAGCAAACCCGATACAGCCCCGCCTACTTCTGGTAGCATGGTCCGGTTTTTGGTTTGTCTTGCGACGTTGAACGGGTTGTTTGCATCGCAGGGCGCCTTCGCAAAGTGCTGTGGAGAGCCAGAACATCACCCATTTTTGAATGAATCTTTCCATCCCGCATGTGCCCTTTGGTAGGGGGCACCACTGTATAAGGAAACACATAATGCCAATCATTACTCTGCCTGATGGCAGCCAACGTCAATTTGCCCACGCCGTTTCCGTCATGGATGTGGCCGCGGACATCGGTCCCGGTCTCGCCAAGGCGTGCATTGCCGGTCGGGTAAACGGTGAACTGGTGGATGCCTGCGAGCTGATCGAAGCCGATGCCTCCCTGGCCATCATCACCGCCAAAGACGAAGAAGGTCTGGACATCCTGCGCCACTCCTGTGCTCACCTGCTGGGTCATGCCATCAAGCAACTCTGGCCCCAGACCAAGATGGCCATCGGTCCCGTCATCGACAACGGTTTCTACTACGACATCGATCTCGATCGTACCCTGACCGACGAAGATCTGGCGGCGCTGGAAGAGCGCATGCTGGCGCTGGCCGCCAAGGATTACGACGTCATCAAGAAGAAGGTCTCCTGGCAGGAAGCACGTGACGTGTTCGAAGCCCGTGGCGAGACCTACAAGGTCGAGATCCTGGATCAGAACATTGCCCGTGATGACCAGCCCGGTCTGTATCATCACGAAGAGTACATCGACATGTGTCGCGGCCCGCACGTACCCAACATGCGTCACTGCCACCACTTCAAGTTGCAGAAGATGTCCGGCGCCTACTGGCGCGGCGACTCCAACAACAAGATGCTGCAGCGCATCTACGGCACCGCCTGGGCCGACAAGAAGCAGCTCAAGTCTTACCTGCAGCGCCTCGAAGAGGCCGCCAAGCGCGACCACCGCAAGATCGGCAAGCAGCTCGACCTGTATCACATGCAGGAAGAAGCGCCCGGCATGGTGTTCTGGCACAACGATGGCTGGACCATCTTCCGTGAGCTGGAAACCTTCATCCGCGGCAAGCTCAAAGAGTACGACTATCAGGAGGTGAAAGGCCCCTTCATGATGGATCGCGTGCTGTGGGAGCGTTCAGGTCACTGGGAGAAATACGCCCAGGCCATGTTCACCACCCAGTCCGAGAACCGCGAGTACGCCATCAAGCCGATGAACTGCCCGGGTCACGTGCAGATCTTCAACCAGGGTCTGAAATCCTACCGCGATCTGCCGCTGCGCATGGCCGAGTTCGGCTCCTGCCACCGCAACGAGCCGTCAGGCTCCCTGCACGGCCTGATGCGGGTACGTGGTTTTACCCAGGATGATGCGCACATCTTCTGTACCGAAGAGCAGATCATGGAAGAGGTGTCGGCCTGTATCCGCATGGTCTACGACGTCTATGGCACCTTCGGCTTCGAGAATATCGTGGTCAAGCTCTCCACTCGTCCGGAACAGCGTATCGGCTCCGATGAAGCCTGGGATCGCGCCGAGGCCGCGCTGGCTGAAGCCCTGGTGCTGAACGGTCTGAAGTACGATCTGCAGCCGGGTGAGGGGGCGTTTTACGGTCCCAAGATCGAATTTACCCTGCACGATTGCCTTGATCGTGCGTGGCAATGTGGTACCGTGCAGCTCGATTTTGCCCTGCCGGGCCGTCTGGGCGCCACCTACGTGGGCGAAGACAACGAACGTCATGTTCCCGTGATGATCCACCGCGCCATTCTGGGCTCGCTGGAGCGTTTCATCGGGATCCTGACTGAAGAGTACGCCGGACTGTTCCCGACCTGGCTGGCACCGACCCAAGCCGTGGTCATGAATATCACCGACAATCAGGCCGATTATGCAGTGAAAGTAGCCAAAGCATTGAATGATGCGGGCCTTCGCGCAAAAGCGGACTTGAGAAATGAGAAGATTGGCTTTAAAATCCGCGAGCATACTTTGAAGCGAGTACCCTTCATGCTGGTCTGCGGCGATAAAGAAGTAGAAGCCGGCAAGATTGCAGTGCGTACTCGTAAAGGGGCTGACCTGGGCACTTATCCTGTTGAAGAGCTGATTGCTCTGTTGACCCAGGAAGTTCAGACCCGCGGACAAAAGAAAGTGGAGGAATAAGCTATAAAAGGCGGAAAAAAACTGGGCAAGCAACCGCAAGCCCGCGCTCACCGGATCAACGAAGAGATCCGTCTGAAAGAAGTTCGTCTGACTGGTCTGGATGGTGAAGCCATTGGCATCACCTCCATCCAGGATGCCCTGAACTTGGCCCTTGAGGCCGGAGTGGATCTGGTCGAGATCAGTCCGAACGCTGAGCCGCCCGTTTGCCGGATCATGGATTACGGCAAATTCCTCTACGAAAAGAGCAAGACCACCAAAGAACAGAAGAAAAAGCAGAAAGTCGTCCAGGTCAAGGAAATCAAATTCCGTCCTGGCACCGACGAAGGCGACTATCAGGTAAAACTACGCAACCTGGTTCGCTTTCTGGAAGACGGGGACAAGGCAAAGGTCACCCTGCGCTTCCGTGGTCGTGAAATGGCCCACCAGGAACTTGGTATCAAGGTTCTGGAGCGCGTCAAGAACGATCTGGAAGAGCTGGCCGTAGTCGAATCGTTCCCGAAAGTCGAAGGCCGTCAAGCTGTGATGGTCCTCGCACCTAAGAAGAAATCTTAAGGCCCACAAGAAATTGACTCATGGGGCCAGCCCCATGAGTCTGTTCGCCTTGCGATTTTGTTGTCACTCACAATGCGGAGTATGAAATGCCGAAGATGAAAACCAACCGGGGCGCCGCAAAGCGCTTCAAGAAGACTGGCTCAGGTCGCTTCAAGTGCAAGCACAACCACCTGCGTCACATCCTGACCAAGAAGAGCAGTAAGCGTAAGCGTCAGCTGGGACCGAAGTTCTTTGTTTCCGCTGCCGACCACAAACGTGTTGTCGCTTGTCTGCCGTACGCATAAGGGGGGATGTGAAAAATGCCAAGAGTTAAACGTGGTGTGACCGCTCGCGCTCGTCACAAGAAAGTAATGAAAGCCGCCAAGGGTTACTACGGCGCCCGTTCCCGTGTCTACCGCGTAGCGGTACAAGCGGTAACCAAAGCTGGTCAGTATGCCTACCGTGACCGTCGCCAGAAAAAGCGTCAGTTCCGTCAACTGTGGATTGCTCGTATCAACGCAGCAGCCCGTCAGAACGGTCTGTCCTACAGCCGTCTGATCAACGGTCTGAAGAAGGCTTCCATCGAGATTGATCGCAAGATCCTGTCCGATATCGCCGTTCACGACAAGCTGGCTTTCACCGCCCTGGTTGAAAAGGCCAAAGCAGCTCTGGTCTAATCCGGTTCTGTTATAAATGCTAAAAGGAGGCTCAGGCCTCCTTTTTTGTTGTCTGTCATTTACCGTCTGCAGGTAGTGATGACTCGACCATCATGATAGCTAGGCATATGGCTACATATGCCATCAAACTAAAATTGTATAGCCAATCACGAAGAAGAAGCCGGTCCGGCTCGAAGCCCTACTTGATAACAAAATGATTTCTAGGGAGAAAAGGGCACCTTAACTATGGTCAGTGAAGGGGCTTTTTTTGTATTATTCCCCTCTTGACCTTATTTAGCCTAAAGGCTCCTGTACCGGGAGTGGTGACGAGGAAGACATGCAACAGCTTGAAGAAGTAGTCGGCCAAGCCAGGGCCGAAATTGAGGGCGTAAGCGACATCGCCGCCCTTGACGAAATCCGGGTCAAATATCTGGGTAAAAAGGGCTTTTTTACCGAGCAGATGAAGGGCTTGGGCGCCCTGTCCGCTGAAGAGCGTCCCGCCGCGGGCGCCGTGATCAACCAGGCCAAACAGCAGGTTCAGGATGCCCTGAACGAGCGTCGTGAAGCCCTCGAAATCGCCGTGCTGAACCAGAAACTGGCCGCCGAGACCATCGACGTCAGCCTGCCGGGCCGCCGCATCGAGAATGGCGGTCTGCACCCGGTGACCCGCACCATCGAGCGCATCGAGCGTCTGTTTGGCGAGATGGGCTTCAAGGTTGCCCGTGGTCCCGAGATTGAAGATGGCTTCCACAACTTCGATGCGCTGAATATTCCGGCTCACCATCCGGCACGTACCGATCACGATACCTTCTACTTCAATCCTGATCTGATGCTGCGTACCCACACCTCCGGTGTGCAGATCCGTACCATGGAACATCAGCAGCCGCCGATCCGCATCATTGCACCGGGCCGCGTCTATCGTAACGACTACGACATGACCCATACCCCGATGTTCCATCAGGTTGAAGGTCTGCTGGTTGATGAGCATGCCAGCTTTACCGAGCTGAAGGGAATTCTGCACGACTTCCTGCGCAACTACTTCGAGGAAGATCTGACCATTCGCTTCCGTCCTTCCTATTTCCCGTTCACCGAGCCGAGCGCCGAAGTGGACGTGATGGGCAAGAATGGCAAGTGGCTGGAAGTGTTGGGCTGCGGCATGGTGCACCCGAACGTGCTGCGTTCGGTCGGCATCGATCCGGAAAAATACTCCGGCTTTGCCTTCGGCATGGGCGTTGAGCGCCTGACCATGCTGCGTTACGGGGTCAACGACCTGCGTGCCTTCTTCGAAAACGATCTGCGCTTCCTCAAGCAGTTCAAGTAAGGGCGAGAGAACATGAAATTCAGTAAATCCTGGGTGATGGAGTGGGTCCGCACCGAGTTGAGTGACAACGCACTGGCCGAGCAGATCACCATGGCCGGTCTGGAAGTGGACGCCGTAGAAGCGGTGGCCGGCCAGTTCAACAACGTGGTGGTGGGTGAGGTGGTCGAGTGCGCCCAGCATCCTGACGCCGACAAGCTGCGGGTGACCAAGGTCAACGTGGGCGAAGCCGAGCTGCTGGACATCGTCTGCGGCGCGCCGAACTGCCGCGCCGGTCTGAAAGTGTGCGTGGCTAAAGTAGGGGCGACTCTGCCGGGTGATTTCACCATCAAGAAAGCCAAGCTGCGCGGCCAGCCGTCTCACGGCATGCTCTGCTCTTTCAGCGAGCTGGGGATCGACGTCGACGCCGATGGCATCATCGAGCTGCCGCTGGATGCGCCCATCGGCACCGATATCCGCGAATACCTCGCGCTCAACGACGTCAGCATTGACGTGGATCTGACCCCGAACCGTGCCGATTGCCTCGGCATCGCGGGTCTGGCCCGTGAAATCGGCGTGCTCAATAGCGTGGACGTGGTCGAACCGACCTGGGCGCCGGTTGTTTCCACCATCGACGCCAGCTTCCCGATCCGGGTTGAAGCGCCAGCCGATTGCCCCCGTTATCTGGGCCGCGTCATCAAGGGGCTGAACCTGCACGCCCAGAGCCCGCTCTGGATGCAGGAGAAGCTGCGCCGTGGCGGCATTCGTTCCATCGATGCCATCGTCGACATCACCAACTACCTGCTGCTGGAATATGGTCAGCCGATGCACGCCTTCGACTTGGCGACGCTTGAAGGGGAACTGGTGGTGCGCCGCGCCCACGCCGATGAGCCCATGACCCTGCTCGATGGCAACGAAGTGAAGCTCAAAGAGACGACTTTGGTGATTGCCGATGCTAAAGGTCCTGCCTGCATGGCCGGTATCTTCGGCGGCGATCGCACCGGCGTTTCCGAGACCACTACCGACATCCTGCTGGAGTGCGCCTTCTTCGCGCCGCTCTCCATCACCGGCCGTGCCCGTGCCTACGGTCTGCACACCGACTCTTCCCACCGCTTCGAGCGCGGGGTGGATCCGCAGCTGCAGGCCAAGGTGATGGACAGAGCCACTCGTCTGCTGCTGGACATTTGTGGCGGAGAGTGCGGCGGTGAAGCCGGTCCGGTCATCGAGGTCAAATCCGATGCTCATCTGCCCAAAGCGGCCCCCATCAAGCTGCGCCGCGCCAAGCTCGACAAGGTGATCGGTATCAGCGTGGCAGATGCGCAGGTGGTCGAGATCCTGACCCGTCTGGGCATGCAGGTAACCATTGAAGCCGACGGCTGGACCGCGCTGGCCCCCTCCTGGCGTTTCGATATCGCCATCGAGGAAGACCTCATCGAGGAAGTGGCCCGCATCTACGGCTACAACAACATCCCGAACCTCAAACCCGCCGCCTCTCTGGCGATGGTGGAGCAGGCAGAAGGGCAGGTGACCTTGAAGCGCGTGCGCGACCTGCTGGTTGATCGCGGCTTCCAGGAAGCGATCACCTACAGCTTCGTCGATCCCAAGGCTCAGCAGACCCTGTTCCCGCAGAGCGATGCCATCGTGCTGCCGAACCCGATTTCGGTCGAGATGTCCGCCATGCGCGTCTCTCTGTTCCCGGGTCTGGTGCAGGCGGTGGTTTACAACCAGAACCGTCAACAGCCGCGGGTGCGCCTGTTCGAACAGGGCCTGCGCTTCATCAAGGACGAGAATGCCGAGAACGGCATCCGTCAGGAGCCGATGCTGGCCGGCATCATCACCGGCAACCAGAGCGACGAGCACTGGGACATCAAGAGCCGCGCTGCCGACTTCTTTGATCTGAAAGGGGATCTGGAAGCGGTGCTGGATCTGACCGCCGAAGGGGCCACCTTCAGCTTCGAGCGTGCCGAGCACAGCGCCCTGCACCCGGGCCAGAGCGCCGCCATCCTGCGCAATGGCGTGGTGATCGGCCACATCGGCGTGATCCACCCGAGCCTCGAGAAGAAGCTGGGTCTGAAGAGCCGCGCCGTCATGTTCGAGCTGGAGCTGGACAAGCTGACCCCGGCCAAGGTGCCGGTTGCTGCCGAGGTTTCCAAGTTCCCTGCCAACCGTCGTGACATCGCCGTGGTGGTTGATCGTCATGTCTTGGCCGGTGACGTCCTCGCAGTAATTAAAAAAGTTGGCGGAAATCAGGTAGTTGGAATAAACTTGTTTGACGTATACCAGGGTGCTGGCATGGCAGAGGACAAGAAGAGCCTGGCCATCAGTCTTGTTCTGCAAGACACCCAGCGCACCCTGGAGGAGAAAGAGATTGCCGAGACCGTAGACAATGTCGTGCGGGCCCTTGGTGAAGAGTTGAATGCATCCTTGAGGGATTGATCTATGGCGCTTACCAAAGCCGACATTGCAGAGCACCTGTTCACCCAGCTCGGGATGAGCAAGCGTGAAGCCAAAGATATGGTGGAAGCCTTCTTTGAAGAGATCAGACAAGCGCTTGAGCGTGGTGAACAAGTCAAGATTTCAGGCTTCGGTAACTTTGATCTTCGTGAGAAGAACCAGCGTCCTGGACGTAACCCGAAAACCGGCGAAGATATTCCTATCAGCGCCCGGCGGGTGGTCACCTTCCGCCCTGGTCAGAAGCTCAAGGCCAGGGTCGAAAATGTTGAGCCCAACGAGTGACAAAAAGCCAGGCAGCCGCCTGGCTTTTATTTTTTCATGAGAAAAACCAGCCTATTGTTAGGCCTGCTGCTGGCTACGCCACTGCAGGCGATGGATCTCCCCCTCTCTCCGGCGGCCAAGGCGTATGCCGATGCCACCAAGTCGCTGACCATCTGTTATCCGGCGCTGATCCGGCCGCCTTATCTCGAGGAGTCGGGAGGCTTGCTGATCGATCAGATGGAGCGGTTGGCAGAGCAGCTCCCTTTTCCGCTCCTGCATGAGAAGCTGCCCAACTGGTCGGCGGTGCAGCGTGGCTTGCAGGAGGGGCGCTGCGATCTCATTCCCAATGTCGGCCCTTCGTTGCAGGCCCTGCCAGGCATGGCGCTCAGTCGTGCCATGCTGGAGGCCGAATCCGCCATCCTCTATCGCGGCGATCTGGAGCGGGCGACCTTCCTGGTCTCCCCCATCTGGCAGGCGAACGAGGTGCTCAAGGCGCTTTATCCCCGCTCAACCCAGTTGCCCCTGACCGAAGCGGACAACTGGTACGCGGCGCTGGCGGCCGGCAAGGGGACCGCCTATCTCGGTGACTACCTGCAACTGCGCTACCTGATGCGCGAATACCCGGATCAGGGGTTGCGGCTGCGCCGGCTGCGCAGCGATGAACTGGTGGTGAGCTACCGGCTGATGATGCGCGACCAGCCGGAACTGCGCGAGCTCATCGATACCGCCATCCGTTATCTGCCGCCCGGCGCCCTCTACAAAGACCTGGACCGTTATCTGGCGCAGGGTGAGCAGGACATCAACCCGCTTCACTTCACCGACAAGGAGCAGGCCTGGCTGGTCGGCACCTCCCGTGCCATCAAGCTGGTCGTCAACCCGGATTTCATGCCCTACAGCGGTCTCGATGAGCAGGGGGAGCTCAAGGGGTGGAGCGCCGACGTACTGCGGCAGGTGAGCCAGCAGACCGGCCTCAACTTCCACGTGATCCCGACCGCCAGCCAAGAAGAGGCGCTGGCCAAGCTGCGCAGCGGCGAGGCGGACATGATGGCCGGCCTGCTGGAGACGCCGGCGCTGACCGATGCCTTCGACTTCACCCGCATCATGGCGCTCAATCGCTATGCCCTGGTCAGTCGCAAGGCGAAGTCGTTCGACACGCTGGCGGCGGTGAAGGGCGACATAGTGGTGCCCGCCACCCTCTATGACGAAGCGATGCTGGCCCGGCTGGGTGGCGAACATCATTGGCGCAAAAGCGACACCCTGGCGCAGGGGCTTGCGGCGGTGCAAAGCGGTGAGGCCGACGCCATGCTGGCCGAGCTCTACCAGCTGCAATACCCGCTTCGCAACAACCAGCTGGACGGACTGGATATCAGGGAGCTACCTCAACGCTTCGGGCTGGGGTTTGCCATCAGCCACCATAGCCCGCGACTCGCCGGGGTGATGGAGCAGAGCCTGATGGCCTTCACCAGCAAGCAGAACGACGATCTCAATCAGCGTTGGCGCCGGCTGGTGCTGACCCAGCAAGCCGGGGTCAGCTACGGGATCTGGCTGGGGTCGGTGTCGTTGGCGCTGTTGATCAGTGCCGGCGTCATCTGGCTGATCTGGCGCTCCCGCCAGCAGCTGGCCCGGGAAGTGAGCCAGCGTCAGGAGATGGAGCAGACCCTGGCGCTGGAGAGCCAGTTCAGGGAGTCCCTGTTCCAGGCGCTGCCGGTGCCAGTGTTTCTGCGAGACAACCAGGGCGAGATCATCAAGCGCAACAAGCAGGCCAAGCGGCTGGAGGCGCGCTACCTGGCAGAGCTGCACCTGCCGCAGGCCCAGTTGCAGGGGGGCGAGGGTGAGATGGCCCTGGGCGATCAGGTTTACTCCTATGCCCAGATCCCGCTTCAGCTTGGCAAGCAGTCGCCGGCGGGGGATCTCATCGCGCTCTCCAACATCAGCGCCCTGCGCGAGCGCACCCGCTTGCTGCGCCAGGCCGAGCGCCGCCTGCGGGCATTGACCAATACGGTGCCCGGGGTGGTGATCCAGTTCCTGCTGCAGCGGGAAGGCATCGCCCAGGTAGAGTTCATCAGCCGTGGCAGCTACGAGCTGCTGGGGCTGGCCAGCCAGCAGATCCGCCGCAATCCCGGTCAGGCGCTGGGCCGGCTGGATCAACATGACAGGCGCAAGATGAAGGCCCCCATGCTGGAGATGCTGCAGGCCGGTCAGCCTTTTTCCTACGCGCTGCGCTATGAGCACCCGGGCAAGGGCACCCGCTGGCTGCAGTTCTACGGCCGGGGGCGCAGCCAGTCCGAGCAAGGCTGGCGGGTGTACGGGGTGGTGCAGGATGTGACGACCCGGGTCGAGCAGGAGCAGGCGCTGCAGGCCTCTCACGAGCGGGCCGAGCAGGCGGTGCTGGCCAAGGGGCGTTTCCTCGCGGCGGTAAGCCACGAAATTCGTACCCCCATGAACGCCATTCTGGGGTTGCTGGAGTGGCTCAGCCACACCTCCCTCAATGCCGAGCAGCGCTCGGCACTAGCCCACGTCCGCCAGGCGGGGGACGAGCTGCTGGGCCTGCTCAACGACGTGCTCGATTTCAGTCGCAACGAGAACCGGCAGCTGGCGCTCTCGCTGCAACCCACCGACCTGGTGGATTTGTGCGAGCACGTGGCGGCCGTGCACTGGTCCAAGGCCCGCTCCAAGCGGTTGCAGTTGCGGCTGGATCTCGATCATCGACTGCCCGCCCAGGTGGAGCTGGATCCCCACCGGGTGCAGCAGGTGCTGCACAACCTGCTGGCCAATGCCATCAAGTTCAGCTCCCGTGGCGAGGTGGTGCTGTGGGCCCGCCGCGCTGGCTCCCAGCTGTTGTGCGGAGTGGATGACGAGGGACCAGGCATCAGTGCCGAGCTGCTGCCGCGGCTGTTCCTGCCCTTTGAGCAGGGCGGGGAGGTGGGTCAGCCGCGGGCCCAGGGCACCGGGCTCGGACTTGCCATCTGTCGCCAGCTGATGGAGCAGATGGGGGGCGAGATCCGGGTCGAACCGCGGCCGACCGGCGGCAGCCGTTTCCTCTGTGCGCTGCCACTGGTGCTGCTGCAGGAGATGCCGCGCTGGCGGCCAAGGGTGGCCAGCGTGCATGTGCAACTTGGCGGGGCGGAGCGGGACTATCTGTTGCCCTGGCTGGGCGAGCTGGATTTGCAGGACGATCCGGCCGGCCCGGTATTGAGCGTCCGGCTGGATGAGCAGGGGCTGCGCTACTGGGACTGGCAGGGGGAACCCTGGGTGCCGGGCTCGGTGGTGAGTCTGATGCAGCCAAGGCTGGTGCCCTCTAGCCAGGGCATGATCACGCTGCCGGGGCAGGGGATGCGGGTGCTGCTGGTCGAAGATCACGAGGTGAACCGGGTGTTGATCAGCATGCAGCTGACCCAGCTGGGGGCCCGGGTGATCAGCGCCGCCAACGGCCAGCTGGCGCTCGACATCCTGCAGCATGAAACGGTCGATCTGGTGTTGACCGACCTGCAGATGCCGGTGATGGACGGGGCCGAGCTCTGCCGCCAGCTGCGCGACTCGCCGCGCTGGCAGCATTTGCCCACCTACGTCATCACCGCCGATCTCAGCGAGCAGGCGGCGGCGCAGCTGGCCAGCTGTGGTTGTCGCGGGCATCTGGACAAACCGCTGCTGCTCAAAGACCTGGCCAACCTGCTGCGCGGCCTGGGCGAGCCCGACCTGGCGCCCGCACTCGAGTCACTCCCTCAAAGCGACCTGCCGGCCGAAGGGGAGGTCTGGGCAGCGCGGGAGGTGTCGCTGCTGGCGCCGGAGCTTATCCCCCTCTATCTGGATGCGACCGGGCAGGATCTGGCCGACATTGAGCGCTGTGTCACACAAGGGGATGAGATAGCGCTTGAAGCCGCTTTACACAAGATGAAGGGGGCCGCCAAAATGGTGGGAGCCACCCCGCTTGTTCAGGTGATCGAGCAGTGGAAACGGGATCCACGGCAACCCCTGCTACCCCCGCTGCGGCAAGCTCTGGATGAGGTGTGCCGGCGACTACGTGAGAGGCTCTGACATGATCATCACAGATGAAGAGTTACTGGCGTTGCTGAACTCGGAAGAGACGGACGAGCGCCTGTTCCACCCCGTGACCATCTACGCCCTGGACGGGGTCGCCTATCGGACGGCAAAGGCCGTCGAGCTGCCCGAGTTCGCCACCTTGCGCCGTACCCGCCCCGATGCCTGCTGGCAGTGGGAAGGGCTGTTTGCCGCCGGTGCCATCGCCCTGTTCGATCCCGACTCCCATGTGGGGGCTGACTATCTGCCGCAGCTGACGGCGCAGGCCGAGGGTGTCTATCGCCTCACCGACGACTGGCTGGCGGGGGTCAATGGCCGCTACCTGGCGTGGCAGGAGTGGCTGGCTCAGACCCAGGTGCTGCTGCTGGAGGATCACCCGTTTCAGGGGGCCCACATCCAGCAGGAGATCAAGGGACTGGGAGTGCCCTGTCAGTGGGTGCAGGATGGCAACGCCTGCATCAAGGCACTGGCCGGCGGCGAGGTCAAGCTGCTGGTGAGCGATCTCAGTCTGGTGGAGCAGGATGCCATCAGCCTGCTGATGAGCCAGCCCCAATATCAGCACAGTGGCTTGCCCATCGTGCTGCTCTCGGCCCACGATCAGACCCTGATCGACGGGGCTCGCCGCCTGCTGCACGACGCCGGTTTCAACGTGCTGGCCGCCCTGGCCAAGCCGCTGCTGGCCGACGATCTGCTGCGGCTGCTCAAGACGCTCTATCTGGGGCCGCAGCGTCAGCGCCGCTTGAGCGGTCTGCGCCGCACCATCCGCACCTGGCAGGGGGAAGAGAAAGGGCTGCTCGGGCTCTTGTCCGATCCCCCGTCGCCCTTGCCCATCTGGCTGGCGGTGACCGGCTTGCCGCCACGCTGGGAGCGGGTACGCGAGTGGCTGGTCCAGCAGGGCCGGGAGCCTGGCGAGCTCACCCTGCTCATCCACCGGCGCGACCATCTGCTGAGCCAGGCGGAGCGTTTTGCCCTGGTGCTGCAGGCCAGTCTGGCGGGGGCCAAGCTGGCCCTGCTGCTGGACAACGATCAGCACATCCCGTTCGACTTGCTGGAGCGGATGCCGCTGCAGCACCTGCTGCTGGGACAGAGTCTGCTGCCCGGGCTGGAGGCCATGACCCCGGACTCCCTGCTGGGGCGCTTCATCAACCGGGCCAGGGAGCTCGGGATCGCCCTCTATCTGGACGATCCCTTCAACCTGCTGGACAGCAATCTGTGGCGCGATCAGGGCGTGGCGGGGCGCTGGTAGACGGTGGCCCGCTATCTCTGCTGGCCACCGGACGAGGCCCGGTTGCGGCGCGCCCTGGCCGGTTGGCTGCATCCTCATTCGCGGGCAGCCCTGCCGCTGATGATGGAGGTGGGGGGCATTCCCTGCCGCTTGCAGGAGCTGGCGGGAGCCGATCCCGAGCGGATCAGGGCCGCCTATGGCGAGCTCAGTGAACAGAGCGTCTACCTGCGTTTCATGCGCGCCAAGCAGATCCCGAGTGACGAGCAGCTCGCCTTCTTCCTCGATTATCCCAAGGAGCAGCAGATCGGGCTGCTGCTGAGCGATGGTCAGGGGCGACCACTGGCCCAGGCCCAGTCCATCCGGCGGCGGCTGCACCCGGATCGGGCCGAGTTCTCCTGCATCGTCGCCGATCACTTCCAGCACCGGGGCGCAGGGCGGCGCATCCTGCTGGCGCTGGCCTTGCTGGCGCGCGCCGAAGGCATTCGCGAGTGGACGGCGGAGGTGCTGCCCCAGAATCGCCCCATGCTGGCGCTGCTGCGCGGGCTGGGCTTACCGCTCACCCTGGTGACGGGGCGGGAGCTGGTGTTCGTGCGACTCGATCTGAGTGTGCTCGATACCCTGTAACCGCGTCATAAGACCAAGGGCGAATAGGCCGGTTTTTCACCCTGTGCTAAGGTCAGCCAGAGAGGTCGTCAGAGGGAGTCAGTCATGGTGCAGTCAGCGAAACACATCGTCATTCTTACCGGTGCCGGGATATCGGCCGAGTCGGGCATCAAGACCTTTCGCGCCTGTGACGGTCTGTGGGAAGAGCACAGGGTCGAAGACGTGGCGACGCCGGAGGGCTACGCACGGGATCCCGCCCTGGTGCAGGGTTTTTACAACTCCCGCCGCCACCAGCTGCAACAACCCCACATTCACCCCAACCCGGCTCACTATGCGCTGGCCCGGCTCGAGCGCCTGCTGCCGGGCTGCGTCACTCTGGTGACCCAGAACATCGACAACCTGCACGAGAGTGCCGGCAGCAAGAACCTCATTCACATGCACGGGGAGCTGCTCAAGGCGCGCTGCCCGGGCTCGGGCCAGGTGATCGAGTGGCGCGGCGATCTGCAGCAGGAGGAGCTGTGCACCTGCTGCCAGTTTCCCCAGCCGCTGCGCCCGCACGTGGTCTGGTTCGGCGAGATGCCGCTTGGGCTTGACCGCATCTACAGCGCGCTGGCACAGTGCGATCTGTTCATCTCCATCGGTACCTCGGGCGCCGTTTATCCGGCGGCCGGTTTCGTGCACGAGGCGGGATTGAACGGGGCCCACACCATCGAGCTCAACCTCGAACCGAGCGAAGTGGGCAGCCAGTTTGACGAGAAGCGCTACGGTCCGGCCTCGTTGCTGGTGCCGGCCTACGTGGATGAGCTGCTGCAAAGTTGCGGTGTCCACCAGCCGGCGCAGATCGAGGGCCACAACTGGATGGAGATGCGCGGTCCCTGAGCTATTGTGCGACTGGACAGTTGCAATGAACCGGTGAAATCGCCACACTGGCAGCCACAAAAAATGGGACGCAGTTGGCGCAAATTACCATGACCGCAGTAAAGCAATGGATCGCTTTTTTCCTTCTGATGCTGGCCAGTGCCGGCGCATCGGCCTCGATCCCCCTGATGACCCTGGTGCTGCCAGGTGGCCAGCAAGTGACCCTCGATGAGGCGGCCCTCTCCGCCCTGCCGCAGACCGAATTCACTACCACCACCCCCTGGACCCAGGGCGCCCACCACTATCGCGGGCCGACCCTGACGGCCGTGCTGGCGGCGCAAGGGATCCTGGATGCCCGCAAGATCGCCGTTTCGGCCCTCAACGGCTATCAGCAGGTGGTGGATCTGGCCCTGTTCGACGGCGTGCCGCTGACCCTGGTGCGCCAGGAGGACGGCAAGCCGCTGACCCGGCGCAACAAGGGCCCGCTCTGGCTGCTCATTCCGTTCACCACCTATCCCAAGCTGGACGTGCCCGCCATCCACAACTGCATGGTGTGGCAGGTAACCCGCATCGAGATCGTCGATTGATGGGGCTATCCCGCCACAAACTGCTGTTGGTTGCGGTGTCGCTGCTGTTTCTGCTCTCCTCGGGCAGCAGCCTCTATCTGCAGCATCGCCAGGAGCAGCTGGTCGATACCTTCTACCGCAATATCCACTGGAACATCAGCCAGGTGATGCTCGAATCCCAGCGTTTCCTCTACGACCTGCAGCTCTACCGGGCCGGCAGGTTGGGAATGGAGACCCTGAGCCTGGATTACGATCTGCTGTGGAACCGGCTCGACATTTTTCTCATCAGCAGCGAAACCGCCGAGGCGCGCCAGCGGCACGGGCTCGGCAAGGCGCTGGCCGGACTGTTCGAGCAGATCAAGCAGCTCGAACCCCAGATGGAGGCCGGTGCCCTGCGCGAGGGGGCCGAGCTTGCTCGCTTGCAGGAGGCGATCGCCAGCCAGACCCACCTCATCGAGCAGATTGGGGATCAGATCCTCTCCGGCCAGGAGCGGGAGCGTTCGGTCAGCCAGATCCGCAGCAGCCTGTTCTGGCTGCAGATCTGGCAACTGATCCTGTTGCTGACCGGCGGCGCCCTGGTGGCCGCCCTCATTCGCGCCAACCTGGCGAATCGCCGGCTCGCCCTGCTCGATCCCCTGACCCGGCTTGGCAACCGCCGTGCCCTGCAGGAGCAGCTCTCCCGCGCCCTGCATGCCGGCGAGGCGAGCGCCCTGGTGGTGCTCGATCTCAAGCGCTTCAAGCAGGTCAATGATCTGTTCGGTTATCAGGTCGGTGATCGGCTGTTGCAGACGGTGGCCGACAAGCTGCAGCAGGCCCACGGTGGCCACGCCTACCGGCTCGGCGGTGACGAGTTCGCGGTGGTGTTGACCAGCGCGGATGGCGTGCTGGAAACCCGCATTCATGAGCTGGTGAATTTGCTCCATTTCGAGTTCGTGACCCGGGAGTGCAGCTTCGATCTGGCCTGTCGGCTCGGGGTGGCCAAGGCGGAGCAGCAAGATGCCGGCCGGCTGCTGGATCAGGCCATCCTGGCCCTCAATCAGGCCAAACGCAGCCAGGAAGGGGATATCTGCTGGTTTGAGCCGGCCATGCTGCAACAGTTGCAGTTGAGCCAGCATCAGCTTCATCAGCTGCGCGACTGGCTGGCCGGGCGGGAATCAGCACCGCTGCGAGTGGCGTTGCAGGGACTGACGGACGGGCAGGGCAACGACCTGTGGCAAATGACGCTCTACTGGCGTGAGCAGGGGGCGCCCTGTCCCATGCGCTGGTTGCAGGAGTGCGGCGTGCTGGGGCCAGTGCTGGCCCGGCTGCTGCAAACGCACGACGCGCAGCATGCTGATGGGCGGGCGTTGTTGCTTCCGCTCGACAACCAGGCCCAGCTGGCCCATGTCGTGGCCTATCTGCCGGCTGCATCCCGCACACCGCGGGTGCTGCTGGTGCCGGCGCTGCAGCCGGATGCAGACTTGCTGGCGGGATTGCGGCAGCAGGGTTGCGCCCTGGCGCTCAGAGACATTGGCAGCACCACCCCGGCCCAGCTGGCGGCCGGCTGGCCTGTCCGTTACTGGCTGCCAGATGACGCGGAGCACAGCGAGCTGTTGCAGCCGCTGGCCCGGCGACTGGGGCTGGTGCAGTTGCAGGTGTTGGCGGGCAGTGAGGCAAGGCAGCTGGCTTGAGCACACAGAGCGGTATTGAACCGGCCAGAGACAAAACGCAGCAAGGCGACCCCAGGGTCGCCTTGCTGCGTTTAATGCCCGTGAATCTCAGGGGCGGGGAGCGCAGGAGTCCCTGATCACCAGGTCAGGATCGACGGTGATCAGATGATCCGCCACCGCCTCGCCATTGATGCGCGCCAGCAGCCGGGTGACGGCAAGCCGACCCAGCTCCTCTTTCGGCTGATTGACGGTGGTGAGTGGCGGCGACATGAATTCGGCCAGCGCCACGTTGTCATAGCCGACGATGGATAGATCACGCGGGATCACCAGCCCCGCCTGATGAGCGGCGCTGATGGCCCCCATCGCCATCATGTCGTTGCACACGAACAGCGCGCTGGGGCGCTCGGGCAGCGCCAGCAGGCGGGTCATCGCCTGGTGGCCGCTGGCGCAGTCGAAGTCACCCTCCTGAACCCACTCTGGGTTGACGGTGAGCCCGGCTTCCTGCATCGCCTGCTCGAAGCCTGCCTGACGCTGGTTGGCGGGGGCGCGGCTGTGGGGGCCGGTGATGCAGCCGATGGCGGTGTGACCCAGCCCCAGCAGGTGGCGGGTCGCCAGATAGCCGCCGCGATGGGAGTTGTCGGCGATGAGATCCACGTCGGCGCTCTCCATCCCCCAGTCCATCACCACCACCGGCAGGCTCTTGAGCCAGTCGAGCTGGTTGAACACCTCCTGCTGCCCCTCGCTGCACATGATGAGCAGACCGTCGACCCGCTTGCGCAGCATCATCTTGAGGTAGGAGAGCGCCGTCTCGGCCTGCCCCTCGGTGTTGCCCAGCATCAGGTTGTAGCCCTGCTCGAAGCAGTAACGCTCCACCCCGCGCACCACCTCGGCGAAGAAGGGGTTGCTGGAGGTGGTGACCAGCATGCCGATACTGTTGGTCTCCTTCACCTTGAGGCTGCGGGCCACCAGGCTCGGGGCATAGTTGAGATCGCGCATGGCACTGAAGACCCGCTCGCGGGTCTCCTCGGCGACGAAACGGGTCTCGTTGATGACGTGGGAGACGGTGGTGGTCGACACCCCCGCCAGCGCCGCCACCTCCTTGATATTGGCCATCAGTGCCCCTGCGCAGTCTGCTCAAGCAGGAAGGCGTCGACCTCCTGCTTGCTCGGGATGGAGCTCTGGGCACCAAACCGGGTGACGGAGAGCGCGGCGGCGCCGTGGGCAAAGCGCACGGCAGCGTCAAAGTCGGCGCCGGCGAGCTCGGCCGCCAGCAGGGCGCCGTTGAAGGTATCGCCGGCCGCCGTGGTGTCTACTGCTTTCACCCGAAAACCCGGAATGAGCGCTTGTTGCTGTCCCTTGCTGCAATAGACCCCTTGCGAGCCCAGGGTGATCATCACGTCCGCAATGCCCATCTGGTGGAAACGGGCAGCCGCCTCGGCTGCGCTCGCCTCGTCAGTGACCTTGACGCCGGTCAGCAGCTCGGCCTCGGTCTGGTTGGGGGTGATGAGGTCGACCAGTGCCAGCAGTTCGCTTGAGAGCGGGCGAGCGGGGGCGGGGTTGAGCACCACCCGGGTGCCGTGGGTACGGGCCAGGCGGGCGGCTTCCAGCACGCTCTCCAGCGGCACTTCCAGCTGCAGCAGCAGGGTGTGGGCGGCGGCGATCATCGTCTGGTGGCTTTTCACTACGGCCGGGGTGAGGGCGCCGTTGGCTTCGGCGGAGATGCCGATGCTGTTCTCCCCCTCATCGCTCACATAGATGATGGCGATGCCGGTCGGGAGCTTGGGATCGAGTTCGACGGCGCTCACGTCGATGCCGTCTTTGGCAAAGCCGGTCTTCATCTGGTGGCCGATGGCGTCATCACCGATGCGGGCGATAAAGGAGACCTCAGCACCTAGCCGGGCGGCGGCCACCGCCTGGTTGGCGCCCTTGCCACCGGGCACCACTTGATAGCTGTGGCCGGTCAGGGTTTCACCCGGGCGAGGAAAGTGGGGAACGCGCAGCACGTGGTCTGCATTGACACTGCCCAGAACGACGAGACGATTCATGTTGAGTACTCCTGATGCATCTTGGCATGGACACGAAAGCCGGATCCAGGCCGGGAGGCACCGTAAACCTTGAGTGAAAAGGGGGAGGTGAACCTCCCCCCGTCAACTTACTTGCTGACCACTTGCAGCGGAACCGGGATGGATTTTTCCACCGGCTGGCCCTTGAGCACCTTGTCGGCGGTTTCCACGCCGATGGCGCCGATCAGAGCGGGCTGCTGGGCCACGGTGGCGGCCAGTTTACCCTTGGCTACGGCGGCCTTGCCATCGTCGGTGCCGTCGAAGCCGACGATCATCACCTCTTTGCCGGCGGCCTGCACGGCGCGGATGGCACCCAGCGCCATCTCGTCGTTCTGGGCGAACACCGCCTGCACGCTCGGGTGAGCGGCCAGCAGGTTCTCCATGACGTTCAGGCCCTTGGTACGGTCAAAGTCGGCGGGCTGGGAGGCCAGCACTTCCAGCTTGTTGGCGGCCACGGCGAGGGCAAAGCCTTCGCCGCGGTCACGGGCGGCGGAGGTACCGGCGATCCCTTCCAGCTGGATCACCTTGGCACCGGCACCCAGCTTCTGGGTGATGAAATCGCCGGCCAGTTTGCCGCCCGCCACGTTGTCGGAGGCGATGTGGGCCTTGACGTCACCCTGCGCCGCGCCGCGGTCCAGGGTCAGCACCGGAATGTTGGCTTTGTTGGCCAAGCGGATGGCGTTGCCTACCGCTTCGGAATCGGTCGGGTTGATCAGGATGGCGTTGACCTTGCGCACGGTGAGATCTTCCATGTTGGAGAGCTCCTTGGCCGGGTCATTCTGGGAGTCCAGCACCACCAGCTCGTAGCCAAGCTCCTTGGCCTTGGCTTCGGCCCCTTCCTTCATGGTGACGAAGAAGGGGTTGTTGAGGGTGGAGACCACCATGGCCAGGGTGTGATCGGCGGCCTGGGCGGTGCCCAGCACGGACATGATGGCGGCAGCGAGCAGGGTATTGAGCTTTTTCATCATTTCATTCCTTGTGTGTGCTTACTTGCTTTTGTTATCGATCATCACGGCGAGCAAAATCACGCTGGCCTTGGCGATCATCTGGTAATAGGACGATACGTCGAGCAGGTTGAGGGCATTGTTGAGGAAGCCGATGATCAAGGCACCGATCAGGGTACCCATGATGCGGCCCTTGCCCCCCATCAGGCTGGTGCCACCCAGTACCACGGCGGCGATGGCATCCAGCTCGTACCCCATGCCGGCGGTCGGCTGGGCGGAGGAGAGGCGGGAAGTGACGATGAGCCCGGCCAGTGCCGACAGCATGCCGCACAGACCATACACCGCGAGCTTCACCCGGTCCACATTGATGCCGGAGAGGCGGGTGGCCGATTCGTTGCCGCCGAGGGCATAGATGTAGCGGCCCAGGCGAGTGTGGTTGAGCATGAACCAGGCCAGCAGGAAGACGATGGCCATCAGCCAGATGGGCACCGGCAGACCGAACAGGTAACCGGTACCCAGCCAGGCGAAGTGATCGGCGCCGTCACTGAAACCGGTGGAGATGGGGCGCCCCTCGGTATAGACCATGGTAACGCCGCGCAGGGCGGTCATGGTGACCAGGGTAGCGATGAAGGCCTGTACCTTGCCCTTGGCAATGATGAGGCCGCTGATGCCGCCAAGCAGGGCGCCGGCCCCCAGGGTGAGGGGGATCACCAGGGCGATGGGCAGCTCCATGGCGACCATGGTGGCGGCCAGGGCGCCGCACAGGGCCAATACCGAGCCGACCGACAGATCGATGCCGGCGGTGAGGATGACCAGGGTCATGCCGACCGCCATGATGGCGTTGACCGAGGTCTGACGCAGGATGTTGAGCAGGTTGTCGGCGGTGAAGAAGTTGGGGCTCAGGAAGGAGACCACGCCGATCAGCACCAGCAGCGCGACCAGGGATTTGTTCTCGATCCACCAGGCCTTGCTCATGACACCGCGGCGGGAAAGGGTTTGGGTTGTCATTGTGCTGCCTCTTGCTCTGCTTGCCATTGTTTACCGACTGCCGCTGCCATCAGCTTCTCCTGATTGGCATCGCGGGTGTTGAATTCTGCGCTGATGCGCCCTTCGTGCATCACCATGATGCGATCACTCATGCCGAGCACTTCCGGCATTTCGGAGGAGACCAGGATGATGCTCATCCCCTCCTTCTTGAACTGGTTGATGAGCTGATAGATCTCCTTCTTGGCGCCGACATCGACGCCGCGGGTCGGCTCATCCAGGATCAGCACCTTGGGCCGGGTCAGCAACCCCTTGGCGATGGCCACCTTCTGCTGGTTGCCGCCGGAGAGGAGCTTGATCAGCTGATCCTGACTCGGGGTCTTGATGTTGAACAGGCGCACATAGTCCCCCACCGCCTGGCGCTCGGCTTGGCCGTCAATCTTGCCGTGGCTGATGAACTCGCCGAGGGCGCACAGGCTCATGTTTTCGCGCACCGACAGCTCCAGCACCAGGCCGTCGCCCTTGCGATCCTCGGAGATGTAGGCGATGCCGGCGGCCAGGCCATCGGCCGGGCTCTTGGGGACCAGTGCATGGCCATCCACGGTGATGTCACCGGCGCTGATGGGGCTGGCACCGTAGATGAGCTTCATCAGCTCGGTACGCCCGGAGCCCATCAGGCCGCTGAAGCCCAGAATTTCACCCTGACGCAGGGAGAAGCTCACTCCGCGCACGCCGGGGCCGGCCAGATCCTTGACCTGCAGGCTGACCGGGCCGAGCTCGCGGGCGAGGCGCGGGTACTGCTCTTCCAGCCGGCGACCCACCATCATCTCGATGATCCTGTCTTCGTCGAGCTCGCTCACCGCCTGCTCGCCGATCCACTTGCCATCGCGCAGCACGGTGACCCGATCACAGATTTCGAAGATCTCCTTCAAGCGATGGGAGATGTAGACGATGCCGCAGCCCTGCTCACGCAGCTCGCGGATCACCACGAACAGCTGCTCGGTCTCGGTGTCGGTGAGGGCATCGGTGGGCTCGTCCATGATGATGACACTGGCATCAAACGACAGCGCCTTGGCGATCTCCACCATCTGCTGTTCACCGATGGAGAGATCCCCGAGCCGGGTATCCGGGCCGTGTTTGACGCCAAGCCGTGCCAGCAGGCCGCTGGCCCGTTCGCGCAGCTGCTTGTGGTCGATGCTGCCAAAACGGGTACGGGGTTCGCGGCCGAGGAAGATGTTGGCGGCAATCGACAATTCCGGCAGCAGGTTCAGCTCCTGGTGGATGATGCTGATCCCCTGATCCTGGGAGTCGCGGGGGCCCTTGAAGTGAACCGGTTGGCCGCGATAGCTGATGCTGCCCGCATCGGCCTGGTAGATGCCGGTCAGTACCTTCATCAGGGTCGACTTGCCGGCGCCGTTTTCGCCGAGCAGGGCCATCACCTGACCCGGATAGACCTTGAGGCCCGCCTCATCGAGGGCACGCACCCCGGGGAAGGTCTTGACGATCCCGGAAAGAGCCAGAATGGGCGAGGGGAGCATATTGGCGTTGCTCATAGCTGCTTCCTTGGGAATTTAAAACGCCACGCCGGCGCAGAGAATGAGGTTGGCGTAGGGGGTCACCTCGCCGCTGCGCACGATGGCCTTGCTCTGGTGGGAGCGAGCCTTGAATGCTTCGTGCAGGCAGTACTCGATGGTGATGGGCTTGCCCTGGGCGGCGGCGTGCGCCTCCAGCTGATCCACCAGCGCCTGATGGGCGGCGGGGCTGATCTGCTTGATCTCGCTTGCCATGATCACCTTCTCCACCACCAGGTCGGTGAGCAGGGCGGTCAGCACGGTTTCAAGGCTCGGCGTCCCCGCCATCAGCGCCAGATCGATGCGCTCCGGGCCGGCCGGAATGGGCAGGCCGGCATCGCAGACGGTGATCTCGTCGGTGTGACCCATCCGTGCCACCAGGGCACTCAGGGGAGCATTGAGCAGTACGCCTCGTTTCATACAGCACCTCGGCAGGCTATGCCCGCGTATCTGATGTTAGCTAGGCAACCGGTTACGCAACCGGTTGCGTTATGAGGTGGAAGATAGGCGCTCAGGCGGTTTTGATCCACCAAGAGATGGCAGAAATGTGAAAACGATCTCAATGGCGAGGGGAAAGCGGGGAAAAACAGGTGCCAGAAGAGCACTGGCACCCGCAACGAGAGGACTAGAGGGCGAGCCCTTGCTGCACGCCGGGGCGCGCCAGCATGCGCCGATAGTGATCCGCTACCTTGGGAAATTCGCTGATGGCCACCCCGTCGCCCTCGAGCCAGCTCGCCACCACGAACAGGTAGATGTCGGCCAGGCTGAACCGCTCCCCCAGCACCCAGGGGCCGGCCAGATAATGGCGTTCAATCTCGGCAAAGCCCTCGCGCATGTTGTGCGGCACCTTGGCCTGCATGGCGGCGATGGCCTGCGGATCATCGGCCCAGCGGCTGCCGCGCCGGCCGTGGGCATGGGCGACGTGCACGGTGGCGGCGAGAAAGCCGTGCACCTCCTGCATCCTGGCCAGCAGGAAGGGGTCGTCCAGCGGCGCCAGCCCGGCATTGGGAAAACGCTGCGCCACATAGAGCAGCAAGGCCGGTGTCTCGGTGAGCACGCCCCGCTCGGTCACTAGCGCCGGCACTCGGCCTTTGGGATTGATGGCGAGGTAGGCAGGGGAGCGCTGCTCGCCGGCCGCCAGATCCAGCTGCTTGATCCGGTGAGGGGCACCGGCTTCGGTGAGGGCGATACGCACGGCCATGGCGCAGGTACCGGGCGCAAGATAGAGGGTCAAATCAGACATGAACATCTCCTTGTGAAGCGCGTGCCCCCTGTATTCCCGTGTGGGTCGGGGCGCGCAAAAAAATCCGCACTGTCGCCTGGCATCCTACGCCCCTGGTTGGCGTCGGCCAAGGAGGGGATCCTGGCCTGGACTATGGGGGCTGATGAAATCAAAGGCTTTTTGAGCGCAGCCGAGCGGGAAAAACGGCTACGCATGCCGGGTCAAATCGCTATAATGTGCTCCCTGAATAGCAGTTTTTCGGATATTGGATAGTCAATTGAGTAACAAAATGCGGATAGGTGGTTCCCTCGAACAGTCCCTGAGCCAGGGATATCGTCTCGACCTCAAGGGGGTATTGCAGGAGAGCTGGCAACAGACGCGGCGCACCGGATTCGGCCTGCTGCTGGCCATCGTCGGGGTGACGGCCATCTGGATGCTTCTGAGCAACACCCTGCTCGCTCCCTATGTCAATCAGGAAGGGGGGATGGACGTGGCCCTGGTGCTGAGCCTGCTCATCACCATCATCATGTCGCCCATGACCTCCTGCCTCGACATGCTGGGCTTGCAGCAGTCGGTGGGGGTGCGTGCCCGGCCGAGCCAGGTGTTCGACTTCTTTCGCCACTTCCTGCGCCTTGGCAGCCTGAGCCTGCTCGGCAGCCTCATCACCAGCCTGTTCGGCCCGCTGTTCGAACTGCTGGGTCTGCCGGTGATGCTGGCCTTCATTCCGTCGGCCCTGATCGGCATGGGGCTGGTGTTTACCGTGCCGCTGGTGCTGGAGCGCGGCCTGTCGCCGGTGCAGGCCATCCTGGTCTCCCTGCGCCTGTTTGCCCGCGGCTGGCCCAGCATTGTGCTGCTGCACGGGGTCATGATGGCGCTGTTCTTCCTGGCGCTGATCCCCATGGGGCTCGGACTTATCTGGGTGGCACCGCTCTATTTCAACTGCAAGGGGATCCTCTACCGGGATCTGTGCGGGGTAGCGGTCGAAGTGACCGAGGTGAGCCAGGGCCCCGATCATTTCAACGCCTGACGGGCATGCAGGGCGTCAGACAACAGCAACAGATAGTGGCGCGTGCAGATGTGTGATGCAAAAGGATGGCATATGAACAATCGATACGGGATGGCGGCCGCGCTGCTGATGGCGCCCATGCTGGCAGTGGCGCAGCCCTCCCTTGAGCTGCAGTACGGCACCTTCTACAGCCAGATGAAGACCTTCGCCAAAGGGGAGTTTGGTCACGCCAGGCTGGGTTTTTATCTGACCGATCAGCAAAATGGCCGGCGCTGCCTGCTCACCTCGGCCCGTGTCTCGACCCTGGATCGGGATGTGGCGGCCGAGGTGACCGTTGACAGCGAATTGCGGCTGCCCTATGACGACGACTTGAATCTCGACAAGGCGACCGTGGTGGTGGGGCTCACCGAGCCCCACGAGGCCTGCGATCTGTCGGTGCAGGTGATGGCGGACGTACCACCGCCGGCAGACAGTGGGTGGGAGCTCAAGGTGAGCGAGCTGACGGGCCGCCAGCACGACATGCAGAGCCTGCTGGAGAAGCTGGCCGGTATGGTTGGCAAATATTTCCTGCCCGAGATGACGGGGGTGAGGGTCAGCCTGGTGCAGCCAAGCGGCACCGCCTACCTCATCGACGGTGCTCGCCAGCTGCCGCTGCCCTGGCAGGAGGGGCAACTGCTGCTGAGCAACGCCCAGCTGGCGGCGTTTGCCGAGGGCAAGCTGCAGCTGCAGGGAGAGATCCTGCGGCTGACCCCCTGGCTGCACAAGGGCTAGCCCATCTTGAGCCGCTACCGAGGGTGGCCAGCATAAAAATGAAAAAGGAGCGCCTGGCGCTCCTTTTTTATGGCTGAGGTGGGCTTAGCGCACCTCAATGACGTCCAGCATGTCCATCTCGTCGATGTCCAGCAGCGGCGCCTTGGGCAGCTCGGGCGGATCAAACGCCTTGTCGCCGCCGTCGATGATGCCGGAGTCGCGGTTGATGCTCTTGAAGTCAAACAGCTTGTGATCGAGCAGGTGGCTCGGGATCACGTCCTGAATGGCGGTGAACATGGTCTCGAGACGACCCGGGAAGCGGCGATCCCACTCCTGCATCATCTGCTTGATGGCCTGGCGCTGCAGGTTCTCCTGGGAGCCGCACAGGTTGCACGGGATGATGGGGAAGGCCTTGACCTCGGCGTAGCGTACCAGGTCCTTCTCCTTGCAGTAGGCGAGCGGGCGGATCACCACGTTCTTGCCATCGTCACTCACCAGCTTGGGCGGCATGGACTTGAGCTTGCCGCCGTAGAACATGTTGAGGAACAGGGTCTCGAGGATGTCATCGCGGTGGTGGCCAAGGGCAATCTTGGTGCAGCCCAGCTCCTGGGCGGTGCGGTAGAGAATGCCGCGGCGCAGGCGGGAGCAGAGTGCGCAGGTGGTCTTGCCCTCCGGCACCTTCTCCTTGACGATGGCGTAGGTATCCTCTTCGACGATCTTGAAGTCGATGCCGAGGGTGGTCAGGTATTCGGGCAGCACGTGCTCGGGGAAGCCGGGCTGCTTCTGATCCAGGTTGACCGCCACCAGATCGAAGTGGATGGGGGCGCTGGCCTTCAGGCTCATCAGAATGTCGAGCATGGCGAAGCTGTCCTTGCCGCCGGACAGGCACACCATGACCTTGTCACCCTCTTCAATCATGTTGAAGTCGGCGATGGCCTGACCTACGTTGCGCCGCAGGCGCTTCTGCAGTTTGTTGAAACTGTATTTTTCTTTGGCGTTAAGCTCTTCTAGCATGACCTGAAACCCGGGACAAAAATAAGCGGCTTATTATAGCCATGTCCCGGGGGAGGGCAAGAAAGGCTTATGCTGGACGGCGGCTATCGACCGGGCAGCTGTAATCGGCGGGCTTGAGGATCAGCATGTCGCAGGCGAGACGATCCACCACGTGTTCGGCGGTGTTGCCGAGCAGGGCGGCGGAGAGCCCGGTGCGACCGACGCACCCCATGATCATCAGGGTGGCCTGCAGCTCGCCGGCGAGATCGGGCAGCACCTCTTCGGGCAGGCCTTCCGCCACCCGGGTCCAGAGATGGCCGATGCCGTATTTGTCGGCGTGGCTCAGCAGCAGGCTCTCATGGTGTTTGCGAATGGCGTCGTTGTAGGCGTTGGGGTCAAACTCCGGCAGCTCGATGGCCACGTTGACCGGGGTGCCCGGGTAGGTGTTGACCAGATAGAGGTTGGAGCCGAGCAGCTCGGCGATGGCGATCCCCTCTTCGGTGATCCGCTCGTTGAGCAGCTTCTGATCCTGATCGTCGCTGGAGCAATTGATGGCGGCGATGATGTTGCCGCCCCGCTGCCAATGACCTTCTTTCACCAGCAGCACGGGGCAGGGACACTTGCGAAGCAGATGCCAGTCAGTGGGGGTGAAGATGAAGGTTTGCAGGAAGGAGTGGTGGTGGGTGGCCTTGACCACCAGATCGTGGCGCTGCTCCAGCACTTCCTGAATGATGCATTCGAAGGGACGGTTGTGCCAGACCACCTTGATCTCGCAATCCAGCCCACGGGCGCGGTAGGGTTTGAGAATGTCATCGAGCCATTCGCGGCGCTGGGCAATCACCCCGTGGCGCATCTCTTCCCGCTCATCCACCGACAGCATGGCGGTCATTTCATACGAGAAGTCGTAAATGGTGAGCAACAGGGTCAGTTGGGCGCCTTCATCCAGCTCGGCTACCTTGACCGCACGTTCGAGGGCGATTTGCCGCTCTTCTTCCGGGTTGATGACCACCAGAATTTTTCGGTACTTGACCATGTTCTCCTCCTCCTTGGCAAAAATACCAATGATGGCAGACCTTTAGCCATTACAGCTTAGCTCAGGAGGAGAAGGGGGGACGTGTGCCGGATCAAATTTCGGGGTAAACCGATCCGGCACCAGAGAGAGGAAGCTTAACCGCAGGGGGGGCGGGTTGCACCGGCCATGACGCCGAGGGCGACGTGATCCAGTACGGTAATGTACTTGCCCTTGACGCTGATGAGACCGGACTTCTGGAAGCGGCCTAGCAGACGGCTGATGGTCTCGACGGTGAGGCCGAGGTAGTTGCCGATGTCGCCGCGGGTCATGGAGAGGCGGAACTCCTTGGCGGAGAAACCACGCTCGGAGAAGCGCACCGACAGGTTGTGCAGGAAGGCCGCGAGGCGCTCTTCGGCGTTCTTCTTGGAGAGCAGCAGGATCATCTCCTGGTCGCCCATGATCTCGTTGCTCATCAGCCGCATGATCTGCTGGCGGAGTTTAGGCATCTTGCCGGAGAGATCGTCGAGCACGTCGAACGGGATCTCGCACACCATGGCGGTTTCCAGCGCCTGGGCGAAGGAGGGGTGCGCCTGCTTGTGGATGGCGTCAAACCCAACCAGATCGCCAGCCAGGTGGAAGGCAGTGATCTGCTCGTCACCCTGCTCGGTGATGGTGTATGACTTGATGGTCCCGGAACGGATGGCGTAGAGCGATTTAAGCTCATCGCCGGCCTTGAACAACTCTTCACCCTTCTGGATCGGCTTCTTGCGCTCGATGATGCTGTCCAGCTGATCGAGCTCGTTGTCGTTCAGAGTGAAGGGAATGCAGAGCTGGCTGATGCTGCAATCCTGGCAATGAATTGCACAGCCACCGCTCTGAATACGTCTGCCAGGTTTCTTTTCCGGGATCATAGGCTCATACGAATAATTGATTTATATCAAACAAGTTTACCATCAACTCATCCGTTTTGGATAGGGTTTCAAAAGGACGCAATCCCGATCCAGAGGGTATGCAGCCCGTATGCGATGAGCAGCAGGGCCCCACCAAGGCGCAAACTGCGCAGGGTCAGCCAGTAGCGCAGCCGATCCGCCAACCCTCCCAGCGCAAACAGGGTTGGCAGGGTGCCGAGGCCGAAAAAGAGCATGATCAGCGCTCCGCCGCCAGCGGATCCCGCCGCTGCGCTCCAGGTCAGCATGGAGTAGACCAGCCCGCAGGGGAGCCAGCCCCACACCATGCCAAACGGCAGTGCCTGCCAGGCCGAGGTGAAGGGGATGAACTTGCCCGCCAGCGGCTTGAGGCGGGGCCACAACCTGGCGCCAATGCGCTCGAGCAGCAACACTCCCTGCCACCAGCCGGCGAGATAGAGCCCGAGAGCAATCATCAGGAAGGCCGCCACCAGCCGCAAGCCGGCGATGGCGTGCTTGCCCGCGCCGAGTTCACTGGTGGTGGCCAGCAGTCCCCCGACCAGGGCACCGGCAATCACATAGCTCAAGATCCGGCCGAGGTTGTAGTTGAGCAGGTAACCGAGCCGGCCCCAGAAGTGCTGCTTCTCGGCAGGAATGGCCATGGAGAGGGCGGCGGAGACACCGCCGCACATGCCGATGCAGTGGCCGGCGCCAGCCAGCCCCACCAGCAGGGCGCCCAGCAGATCAAGGGTGGCCGTCATCTTTGGACTCGTGCTCGGCGTGTTTGGGGGCGGGTTGCTCTTCATCGAACAGGATATTGGAACCCTGGCGGTCGAGATCTTCAAACTGCTCGGAGCGAATGGCCCAGAAGAAGACGGCGCCGGCGATGATGACAAAGAGGATGGCGATGGGGATGAGGACGAAGATGATGTTCATGCAGCAAGCCTTGCAATGAAAGGGGCCATGGTACACCCGTTGGTGGCCACAGACCCGTCGATTTGATGGTGAAGGGAGCCTGACCGGAGCCAGCTCCCTTCACCCTGTCTGTCCCTGTGACCACGGCTCAGCGGTTGAGCCGCATGGAGTTGGTGACCACGATGAGGGAGCTCAATGACATGCCCGCCGCCGCCACGTAGGGGGGCAGCCAGCCGCTCGCCGCCAATGGCAGCACCAGCAGGTTGTAGCCGATGGACCAGGCGAAGTTCTCCTTGATGATCTTGCGGGTGCGCAGCGCCAGGGTGCGGGCATCCAGCAGGCGGGAGAGATCGTCGGCCAGCAAAATGGCATCGGCGCTGTTCTTGGCCAGGTCAGTGCCGCCGGCCATGGCGAAGGAGGCGTGGGCGCCGGCCAGCACCGGGGCGTCGTTGATGCCATCACCCACCATGATGCTGATGTCGCCGCGGGCCTCGTGCTCCTTGAGGTAGGCCAGCTTGCCATCCGGCGTGACGCCCTTGACCAGCTCGTCGACCCCCAGCTCGCGGGCCACCTCGTCGGCCTGGGCAGAGCTGTCGCCGGTGAGGATGGTGGTCTTGAGGCCGGCTGCCTTGAAGGCCTGGATCAGCGCCTTCGCATCGGGGCGCAGGGTGTCGGTCAGCAGGAAACGGGCGAGCGTCCGATCCTCGTCGGCCAGGTAGATGACCAGCCCGTCCGTCTGCGTTTCGTGGGCATCGCTGATGCCAAGCCAGCGGGCACTGCCGAGGCGATAGTGGCGACCGTCGATCGCCCCCTCGATACCGTGTCCGATGACGGGGGTCACCTTGCTGGCCGCCAGCAGCACGGCGTCCTCTGCGGCGTTGCAGCGAAAGGCGCGGGCGATGGGGTGTTCGGAATAGGCCTCCAGGGCGCGGGCGATGGCAAGGCAGCGCGCCTCGTCGAGATTGCCCAGGGCCTTCGTGCTGGTCAGGCTGATGTTGCCCGTGGTCAGGGTACCGGTCTTGTCCATCACGATGCGGTTGGCCCGGGTCAGCACGTCCAGCACGTGGCCGCGGCGCAGCAGGATGCCGGCACGGGTCAGGCGAGCGGTGGCCGAGGTGAGCGCGGTGGGGGTGGCCAGCGACAGGGCGCAGGGGCAGGTCGCCACCAGCACCGCCAGGGTGACCCAGAAGGCCTGCTCTGGCTGATGAAAGTGCCAGAAGGTCCAGACCCCGGCGGCGATGAACAGCAGCACCAGAATGAAGTGGCGGGAGAGCACATCTGCCATCTGGGCGATGGCCGGCTTGTCGTCCAGCGCGTGATCCTGCAGCCGCATGATCTGGGCCAGGCGCGACTCTTCAATGCGATGGCTGACCCGGATTTCGAGGGGGGCGTCGGTGTTGATGGTGCCGGCATAGACGGCATCCCCCGCCTGTTTGAGCAGCGGCAGCTGTTCACCGGTCAGCATGGATTCGTTGAGGCTGGCCTGCCCAAGCAGGATGATGCCATCCGCCGGCAGGGTGGCACCCGCCAGCACCCGTACCCGGTCGCCGACCTGCAGCGTCTTGGCGGCCACCTCGTGTTCGCCATCCTCATCGAGCCGGGTGGCCATGATGGGCACCAGCCGCGCCAGGTTGGAGCTCGACTCGGAGGCCTTGCGTCTGGCCCGCAGCTCGAGGAAGCGTCCCAGCAGCAGGAAGAAGACGAACATGGTGATGGAGTCGTAATAGACCTCTCCGGTGTTGAACACGGTGGCCCACATGGAGGCGACGAAGGCGCCGATCAGCGCCAGCGATACCGACACGTCCATGGAGAGGTGTCCCTGCCTGAGGCTGCGCCAGGCGCCCACGTAGAAGGGCTGGGCCGAGTAGATCATGATGGGGGTGGAGAGCAGCAGACTTATCCACTTGAAGTAGACCATGAACTCCTCTTCGACGCTGATGAAGAGGTCCATGTAGAGCGCCACCGCGCACATCATCACCTGCATGGAGCCGAGCCCCGCCAGTGCCAGCCGGAACATGTAGCTGCGCACCTCGCGGGCGTACAGCGCTTCCTGCTGGTGAGTCTGGAAGGGGTAGGCGCGATAGCCGATCTTGGCAAAACCCTTGAGGATGTCGCTCAAAGAGAGCCGGTCCGGATCCCACTTGATGCGGGCCCGGTGGGTGGTGGTGTTGACGTTGATGTAGTGCAGCCCGGCCAGATTGCCCAGATGGCGTTCGATGAGCCAGGCACAGGCGGCGCAGGTCAAGCCTTCCACCGTCAGCTGGATCTCGCGCACCTTGTGGCTGCCGGTGGCGCTGTCGGTGACAAAATCCTGCTGCACTTCGGCCAAGTCATAGTGGGTGAGGGCGGCGAGCTCTGCGGGTACCAGCTCGCCCTTGGTGCCGGGAGCGGTGCGGTGCTCGTAGTAGCTGGCCAGGCCGCACTCCAGAATGGTTTCCGCCACCGCCTGACAACCGGGGCAGCACATGGGCTGGACTATGCCTTTTATCTCGAGGGCATAGCGGCTGCCGGCGGGCACCGGCTCACCACAGTGAAAGCAGCCGCTCATGACAGCTGGCCGCAGGCTACCCGGCCTGTCGGCAGAAACAGTGAAGCGCCGGTTGCTGCCGGCGTGTCATGGTGAACAGGACGGCTCATGACTCAGCGTCCTTTGGGATCGAGTTCGACGGGGGCCTTGGTGGGGAGCTGGACAGTCTCTTGCAGCCGCCATTCGTGGTTGAAGGCATCTACCCGCACGTGCCACTTGCCGGTGAGCGGCTTGTCGAGCAGCAGGCGATAGACGCCGTTGCCGTCGGCGGTCACCATGTGCTCGCTGTCCATGCCGGCGAGGGTGGGGTGAAACAGGGAGAGGTAGAGCGCCTGGCCGGCCGGGATATCACCCGACAGCGGCTTGAGGGTCAGCTCGTTGCCGTTGACTTCCAGCGCGATGTGGATGTTGAGGGCTTCGGAGCGATCAAACTTGCTGAGATCCTGATTAATCTCTTTGCCTTGCTTGTAATAGTCTTCGGCCACCAGGTTGACGCCATCCTTGCTGGCGATGATCGCCGTGCTGATGCTGCCGATCACGGCTGCGGTCGGGAGGGCGATGATGAACCAGGGCCAGAATTGGCGATACCAGGGTTGGGACATAGTGCTACTACCGTGAAACCAGTGATTAACGAAACAGAGGAATTTCAGTCAACACAAGATAACAAAAAGCCTCGAAGAGTCGAGGCTTTTTGCTGAGTAATCACGTGTTTATCACATGTTACTGCTTATTTTGCTGGTCGTTGTGGGACAAGCTGTAAACATAGGAGGCGAGCAGGTGCACCTTGTCTTCACCCAGAATATCCTTCCAGGCCGGCATCACGCCGTGACGACCGTGGGTGATGGTCTGCTCGACCACCTGACGGGAACCGCCATAGAGCCAGGTGTTGTTGGTGAGATCAGGCGCCCCGAAGGCGATGCCGCCCTTGGCGTCCGGACCGTGACAGGCGGCGCAGATGGTGAAGCGCGCTTCACCCTTCTTGGCTTCCACCATGTCCACCTTGCGACCGGAGAGGCTCAGCACGTAGGAGGCCACTTCCTTGACCCCGTCCTTGCCGAGGATCTCGCCCCAGGCTGCCATCACGCCCTGACGACCGCCCATGATGGTGGTCTTGATCTGGTCGGGCGCGCCGCCCCATTGCCATTCGCTGTCGGTCAGGTTCGGGAAACCGCGACCACCGCGGGCGTCGGAGCCGTGGCACTGGGAGCAGTTTTGCAGGAACAGACGCTGACCCACCTTGCGGGCTTCCGGATCGGCGGCGATCTCTTCGATGGCACGATAGGTCTTGCCATCGGCCTGATAGGCCAGTTCGCGGAACTTGGCGCCGTAGATCTCGTCGGCCTTGATGAGCTCGCGATCGTACTCCACCGCGCGCCCTTCAGCCTTGGCGGAGGCCGCCGCAGCCTTGGACTCGGCCAGCGAGCGTACGTCCTGGTTGGAGCTCTGCCAGCCCAGTACGCCCTTGAAGTTGCCAAGGCCCGGGAAGGCAATCAGATAGACCAGACCGGTGACGATGAAGAAGAGGAACATGTAGGTCCACCACTTCGGCAGCGGGTTGTTGATCTCTTCGATGCCGTCGAAGGCGTGTCCCATGGACTTGCCCTCTTCCACCCCCATCTTGTCGCGCAGGCACCAGACCAGCAGCAAGAAGCAGCCAAGGATGGTCCCCAGACTGATGACGGTGACAAAAATGCTAAACAAAGTGCTCATTATTGTTTCGCTCCTGCGTTCTTGTTATCAGCACTGGGTTGCTCGTCGTCGGCAAAAACCAGATTGGCAGCCTCGTCGAAGGAGGTCTTGCGGCGCTTGCTGTAGGCCCAGACGATGATGCCGATCATGATGGCCATCAACAGCAGGGTATACAGGCCGCGAAATGTGCCGTAATCCATATCCTGACTCCTTTATTTCAGGGCATGACCCAGAGATTGCAGATAGGCTACCAGCGCATCCAGCTCGGTCTTGCCCTTCACGGCCTCACCGGCCCCCTGAATGTCGGCATCCGTGTAGGGTACGCCGAAGTGATCACGGAACAGGGCCAGCTTCTTGCCAGTCAGTTCACCGGTCAGCACGTTGGTGTCGAGCCAAGGGAAGGCGGGCATGTTGGACTCGGGCACCACGTCGCGCGGGTTGATCAGGTGAGCACGGTGCCAGTCGTCGGAATAACGACCGCCGACCCGGGCCAGATCCGGACCGGTACGCTTGGAGCCCCACAGGAAGGGGTGCTCCCACACGCTCTCACCGGCGACCGAGTAGTGGCCGTAACGCTCGGTTTCGGCGCGGAACGGACGGATCATCTGGCTGTGGCAGACGGTGCAGCCTTCGCGGATGAAGATGTCGCGCCCTTCCATTTGCAGAGCGGTATAGGGCTTGAGGCCCTCGACCGGCTCAGTGGTCTGCTTCTGGAAGAACAGCGGGGTGATTTCGACCAGGCCCCCCAGGCTGATGGCAAATATGATGCCGACCACCAGCATGGGAACGCTCTTTTCAAAGATCTCGTGACGGTTATTGTTGCTCATGCTTTGACCTCTTCAATCATGCTGGCTGTGCGACAGGTTCCAGGGAACCTTTGGGCGCAGTGATGGTGCGATAGGCGTTGTAGGCCATCAGCAACATGCCGGTGACAAAGAAGCAGCCACCCAGGAAGCGCACGAAGTAGAAGGGATAAGAGGCCTGCAGCGCTTCTACGAAGCTGTAGGTCAGGGTGCCGTCGTCGTTGACCGCACGCCACATCAGACCCTGCATCACCCCGGAAATCCACATGGCGACGATGTAGAGCACGGTGCCCACGGTAGCCAGCCAGAAGTGGACGTTGATGAGCTTGATGCTGTACATGCGGCCCTGGCCGAACAGGTTCGGGATCAGGTGGTACACGGCACCGATGGAGACCATGGCAACCCAGCCCAGTGCGCCGGAGTGGACGTGACCGATGGTCCAGTCGGTGTAGTGGGAGAGGGCGTTGACGGTCTTGATCGCCATCATCGGGCCTTCGAAGGTGGACATGCCGTAGAACGACAGGGACACGATCAGGAAGCGCAGGATGGGGTCGTAACGCAGTTTGTGCCAGGCACCGGAGAGGGTCATGATGCCGTTGATCATGCCGCCCCAGGAGGGCACGAACAGGATCAGGGACATCACCATGCCCAGCGACTGGGCCCAGTCAGGCAGTGCGGTATAGTGCAGGTGGTGCGGACCGGCCCAGATGTAGAGGGAGATCAGCGCCCAGAAGTGAACGATGGAGAGACGGTAGGAGTAGACCGGACGACCCGCCTGCTTGGGCACGAAGTAATACATCATGCCGAGGAAGCCGGCGGTCAGCAGGAAGCCTACCGCGTTGTGGCCATACCACCACTGCACCATGGCATCCATGGCGCCGGAGTACATGGAGTAGGACTTCATGCCGGAGAGCGGCACTTCCATGTTGTTGACGATGTGCAGCACGGCCACCGTGATGATGAAGGCACCAAAGAACCAGTTCGCCACATAGATGTGGGAGGTGGTGCGCTTGACCAGGGTGCCGAAGAAGACCACGGCATAGGCGACCCAGACGATGGTGATGGCGATATCAATCGGCCATTCTAGCTCTGCGTACTCCTTGGAGGTGGTGTATCCCAGCGGCAGCGAAATGGCGGCCGACAGGATGATCGCCTGCCAGCCCCAGAACACGAAGGAGGCAAGCTTGCCGCCGAACAGTCGGGTTTGACAGGTGCGTTGCACCACATAGAAGGAGGTCGCCATCAGGGCGCTACAACCAAACGCGAAGATGACCGCGTTGGTGTGCAGAGGGCGAAGGCGACTGTAAGTCAGCCAGGGAGTATCAAAGTTGAGGGCAGGCCAGATCAACTGGGCTGCGATCAGTACGCCAACCGACATGCCGACAATTCCCCAGACAATCGTCATGATGGTGAACTGGCGAACAACGGTGTAGTTGTACTCAGGATGGTTAGTTGTATGGCTCATCGTTGTATTCCGCTTCCGATGCTGCTGTTGTTTGATTTTGTGTCCAGTGACGTGGACCGACTTCATTGGCTACTGCCTTTTCTCTTGTTAACAACTGTTAATGAAAGGAAAAGCAAAAAGTAGCTAAATGAAAATTCAATGGGAATGATACTGAACTGACAGGTAAAATAACAGTATAAACAGTGATATATTTGGCTCCGTTGGGTCTCGCCTGTTCAATTATTTACCTTGCGCGAGATCACGAAAATGTCATTTTTCAGACATCTTACAAGGCTGTTTTTTCATGAAAGAGAGACTCACTTCACGCAAAATTGCCCATTTGGCGATCGTCTTGGCCATTTTGCTCGGATTGGTTGCCTATCGAACCTGGTTCGGCAATGTGCAGACGGCGGTGGCGGGATCAGAAAAAGATCAGATTTGTGATCTGTCCCACACCAGCTGCAACACCCGGCTGGGTGACAAGCCGTTGACCGTTCGCCTTGCCTCGCTGCCGGTGCAGGCCGAACGTGACTTTGTGATACAGCTTCAGGGCGGCGATCCGGCCGTGACGCCGGTGAAGGCGTGGCTGGAGGGGCGGGACATGTTCATGGGGACCATTCCGGTCAACTTTGAGGCCACCGAGCAGGGCTGGCAGGGGACTACGCTGGTGGGATCCTGCACCTCGCCGCTGATGGTCTGGCTGCTCAATATCGAGTGGAGCAATGGCCAGCGCCAGCAACTGGCGCTCTCCGTCGCCCGCTAAATGCCTCGCCTGATTGAAGAAAGGATGGGGGAGAGGTGAAAATTGATTTGAATTTTTCAGGCGGGGCGTTACCTTGCACTGATTGTCAGGGAGTGAAGTTCATTTAATCATGATTGAAAAACAAGCATTTTATCGCACCCTCAACCAGCAGGCCCAGGCATTGCTGGAAGGGGAGCCGGATCTCATCGCCAACCTGGCCAACCTGTCTGCACTGCTCAACCAGGAGCTGGCCGACATCAACTGGGTCGGCTTTTACCTGTTGCAGGGTGAGACCCTGGTGCTCGGCCCGTTCCAGGGCAAGCCGGCCTGCGTGCGCATTCCGGTCGGGCGCGGGGTGTGTGGTACGGCGGTGGCCGAGGGCAAGACCCAGCTCATCGACGACGTGCACCAGTTTGAAGGTCATATCGCCTGCGACGGTGCCAGCAATGCCGAAATCGTGATCCCACTGCGGCGTGGTGGCGAGATCATTGGCGTACTGGATATCGATAGTCCAATCTTTAACCGTTTTGATGCGCAAGACCGGATTGGACTGGAAGAAACGGTGCAAATTTTGGAAAGCATGCTCTAAGTCATTGCTTGATGGTTCGCAAAAGGCCCCAAGCTCTCTATAATGGGGCCTTTGTTGTGCTCGGGTGTGCCCGCGCGTTTATATGAAAGCCAAGGTTATACATGGAAAACACTGAGAAGCTGAAGAACAGTAAAGAGATCGTTGCCTACCTGGTCGAGAAATTCCCGGCCTGCTTCATCGCTGAAGGAGAGGCCAAGCCGCTCAAGATTGGCATCTTCCAGGATTTGGCCGAGCGTCTTGCTGACGACGCCAGAGTCTCCAAGACCATGCTGCGTTCTGCTCTGCGTCAATACACCTCCAGCTGGCGTTACCTGCATGGCCTCAAGGCTGGTCAGGCCCGTGTCGATCTGGACGGCAATCCGGGCGAGCTGCTCACCGAAGAGCACATCGAGCACGCCAAGCAAGCCCTCAAAGAGAGCAAAGAGCGTGTCTTTGCCAGCCGTCGTACCAACACCAAAGAAGAGAAGGCCAAGCAGCCACGTCGTCCTGCCCCGCGCAAGGCCGATGCTGCCGCCAAATCCGACAAGCCGAAAGCCGCTCCCAAGGCTGCTCCCGCTGCTGTCGAAGCCCCGCTGGTCAAAGTGGATGCCGCTACCCTGAAAGTGGATCAGGGCGTCCGGGTTGTGCTGGGCAAGTCTCCGGTGCCGGCCACCATCAAGGAAGTGACCAAGGATGACGTTCAGGTTCAATTGCAGACCGGCATGATGCTGCGGGTCAAATTCGAGCACCTGGTTCTCTAAGGAGACAAATGTTGAAGCATGGCGTAATTCGTTTTTCCCTCGTTGCCTGTAGCCTGGCGCTTGCCGGGCTTGCACAGGCCATCGAGCCGGTGCTCAAGGAAAGTGATTTGCCTGTGTTGGCTCAGGAGAGCCAACATGCTACGGCTAGCAAGCGAATTGCCAATCTGTTTACCCGCTCGCATTACAAGCAGTTCAAGCTGGACGATGCCTTTTCCTCCGTGATCTTTGACAAGTATCTGGAGAATCTGGACTACAGCCGCAACCTGTTTCTGGCCTCTGATATCAGCCGCTTTGAAAAGTACCGTACCGGTTTTGACACCGACCTCGAGAGAGGACGGCTGGCTCCGGCTTACGAGATGTTCAACCTGAGTCAGCAGCGGCGTTATGAGCGGTTCGAATACGCCCTCAAACTGCTCGATACTCCTTTCGATTTTACCCAGCCCGACAACTACATCTTTGATCGGGAAGGGGCGGCCTGGCCGAAAGACGAAGCCGAACTCAACGAGTTGTGGCGCCAGCGGGTCAAGTTCGATGCCCTGAGCCTCAAGCTCAGCGGCAAGGAGTGGCCCGAGATCAAGGAACTGCTTGGCAAGCGTTACAACAACGCCATCAAGCGGATGTCCCAGACCGAGAGCGAGGACGTGTTCCAGCTCTTCATGAACTCCTTCGCCCGCGCCATCGAACCGCACACCAGTTATCTGTCTCCGCGCAGCGCCGATCGTTTCAACACCGAGATGAACCTCTCGCTGGAGGGAATTGGTGCCGTGCTGCAGGCCGAGGATGACTTCACCGTCATTCGTTCCCTGGTGCCCGGTGGTCCGGCTGCCAAGTCCAACCACCTCAAGCCCGATGACAAGATCGTCGGGGTAGGGCAGGACGACGGCAAGATTGTCGATGTGATCGGCTGGCGTCTCGATGACGTGGTCGAACTCATCAAGGGACCAAAGGGCAGCAAGGTGAAGCTGGAGATCCAGCGTGGCAAGGGCGCCGCCGCCAAGACCGAGCAGATCGAGCTGGTGCGTGACAAGGTGCGTCTGGAAGACAGAGCCGCCAAGTCGAAGGTGATCACCGCCGAAGGCAAGAAGATCGGGGTGCTTGAGATCCCGAGTTTCTACGTCAACCTGCACGATGACGTGATCAAGGAGCTCTCCAGCCTCAACAAGCAGAAGATCGATGGCCTCATCGTCGATCTGCGTGGCAACGGCGGCGGCGCACTGACCGAAGCCTCTGCCCTGAGCGGCCTGTTCTTTGCCAGCGGTCCCGTGGTGCAGATCCGGGATCATATGGGCCGCATCACCGTCAACGGTGATGACGACGGCAACGTCTACTACGGCGGCCCCATGTCGGTGATGATCGACCGATACAGCGCCTCGGCCTCCGAGATCTTTGCTGCCGCCATGCAAGATTACGGCCGTGCCCTGATCCTCGGCGAGAACTCGTTCGGCAAGGGCACGGTGCAGCAGCATCGCAGCCTCGCCAAGGTGTACGACTTCTACGAGCAGCCGCTCGGTCACGTGCAGTACACCATCGCCAAGTTCTACCGGATCAACGGTGGCAGCACCCAGAACAAGGGCGTCGCCCCGGACATCAGCTTCCCGACCGCGGTGGCGCCGGAAGAGACGGGCGAGAGCCGCGAGTTCAACGCCTTGCCGTGGGACAAGATTGCATCGGCTAAGTACGACAAGCTCGGCAACTTCGCCAGCCTGCTGCCCAAGCTGCAGTCTGCCCATGAGGCGCGGATCAACAAGGATCCGGAGTTTGCCTACGTGATGCAGGACATTGCCGACTACAAGGAGGAGAAAGACAAGAAGTCGGTCTCCCTCAACGAGGCGGAGCGTCTGGCGGATCAAGCCAAGCAGGATGAGAAGGCTCTCAAGCGTACCAATGAGCGCCTTGCCCGTCTCGGCAAGCCGGCGGTGAAGAGTCTGGATGAACTGCCTGCCGATTTCGAGACCCCCGACGAGTATCTGGTCGAGGCTGCCAACATCACGGCGGACCTGGCCAAACTCAGCAAACGCAGCTGATCATCGGCGAGTCAATTAATCAACAAGGGCGACTGAGGTCGCCCTTTCTTTTGCCTGAATGCAAACTATTTGACCCTGCCAACCGGTTGTGACAGCCTCTGACACGTCAATTACAAGCGTGGAAGCAAACAATAATGACCGATCACTCCCAGGCCATGACGGCCAAATATCGCCAGGATTACCGGGCTCCGCTCTACTGGATCGACAGCATCGATCTCGACTTTCAACTGCAGGAGCCGCTGACCCAGGTGACCGCCATCTCCCGTCTGCGGCGCAATGGCGAGCACAATGAACCGCTGGTGCTGGATGGGGAGGGTCTCTCCCTGCACAGCGTCAGCGTGGACGGGGTGCCCTTCACCCAGTACGAGCAGGGCGAGAGCGGCCTGACCCTGTTCAACCTGCCGGCCGAGTGCGTGCTGACCATCGTGACCCTGCTGGATCCGGCCGCCAACACCGCGCTGGAAGGGCTCTACAAGTCCGGCGACGCCTACTGCACCCAGTGTGAGGCAGAAGGGTTCCGACGCATCACCTATTACCTGGACCGGCCCGATATTCTGGCCCGTTACAGCACCCGCATCACCGCCGACAAATCCCAGTTCCCTTTCCTGCTCTCCAACGGCAACAAGGTCGACAGCGGCGATCTGGGTGACGGCCGCCACTTCGTGCAGTGGCAGGATCCCTTCCCCAAACCGAGCTACCTGTTTGCCCTGGTGGCCGGGGACTTCGACGTGGAGCGGGGTAGCTACGCTACCCGTAGTGGCCGCAAGGTGGCCCTCGAGATCTTCGTCGACAAGGGCAACCTGGATCGCGCCGGTTTCGCCATGGAGAGCCTCATCAACTCCATGCGCTGGGACGAGCAGCGCTTCGGCCTCGAGTACGACCTCGACATCTATATGATCGTGGCGGTGGACTTCTTCAACATGGGCGCCATGGAGAACAAGGGGCTCAACATCTTCAACTCCAAGTTCGTGCTGGCCAACCCGGCTACCGCCACTGACAGCGACTACCACGGCATCGAGCGGGTGATCGGCCACGAATACTTCCACAACTGGACCGGCAACCGGGTCACCTGCCGCGACTGGTTCCAGCTCAGCCTGAAAGAGGGGCTGACCGTATTCCGGGATCAGGAGTTCTCCTCCGATCTGGGCTCGCGCGGGGTCAATCGCATCAACAACGTGCGCACCGTGCGCGGCCCGCAGTTTGCCGAAGATGCCGGCCCCATGGCCCACCCCATCCGCCCGGATGTGGTGATCGAGATGAACAACTTCTACACCCTGACCGTCTACGAGAAGGGCTCGGAAGTGATCCGCATGCTGCACACCCTGCTGGGTGAGGCCGCCTTCCAGGCCGGCATGCGCCTCTATTTCGAGCGCTTTGACGGTCAGGCCGTCACCTGTGATGACTTCGTGCAGGCGATGGAAGATGCCTCCGGGGTGGATCTCGGCCGCTTCCGCCGCTGGTACAGCCAGTCCGGCACTCCCGAGCTCACTGTGACCGACGAGTACGATGCCGAAAGCGGCGTCTATCGTCTGCACGTGAGCCAGCACACCCCGCCGACCCAGGATCAGCCGCAAAAACTGCCGCTGCATATTCCGCTCGACATCGAACTCTATGATGAGCAAGGGGCCGTCATTCCGTTGCAGTATCAGGGCAAGGCCATCGGCAACGTGCTGGACGTGCTGGAAGCGGAGCAAACCTTCGTCTTCGATCGGGTGGCGGTCAAGCCGGTGCCCTCCCTGCTGCGGGACTTCTCGGCACCGGTCAAGCTGCATTTTGACTACAGCGACGAAGCGCTGGCCTTCCTGATGCGCCATGCCCGCAACGAGTTTGCTCGCTGGGATGCAGCGCAAATGCTGATCAACAAGGCGGTCATCGACGGCGTGGCCCGGGTGCAGCACGGGCAGGGGGTTGAGCTCTCCCAGACCCTGCTGGCGGCCTTTGTCGCCATTCTGGATGACGGCGAGCTGGATCCGGCCCTCAAGGCGGAGATCCTGGCGCTGCCGGGTGAGGCGACCCTGGCCGAGCTGTTCGAGGTGGCCGACATCGATGCCATCCATCAGGTGCGCAACGAGATCCACACCTCGCTGGCTCACGCCTTCGGTGCCCGTCTGACGAGCAGCTACGAGGCGCTGCGCCTGCCGGCTTATCAGGTGGTGCACGCCGATATGGCCAAGCGGGCGCTCAAGGGGGTCGTGCTGGGCTATCTGGCGGCGCTCGACGCCGGCAGTGCCGATCTGCTGGTACGCCAGCAATATGCCACCGCCGACAACATGACCGATACCCTGGCGGCGCTGCAGGTGGCCAACAGCCATCTGCTGCCGTGCCGCTCCGAGCTGCTGGCCGATTTCGAAGGCAAGTGGGCCAAGGACGGGCTGGTGCTGGACAACTGGTTGCGACTGGTGGGCTCCAAGCCGGCGGAAGACGTGTTGGAAGAGGTGAAGCAGGCGATGGTGCATCCCACCTTCAGCATCCGCAACCCGAACCGGCTGCGGGCGCTGGTGGCCAGTTTTGCCATGAACAACCAGGTGCAGTTCCATGCGCGCGATGGTCGCGGCTACCGCTTCCTGACCGATCTCTTGATCGAGCTCAACGAGGTCAATCCGCAGGTTGCCTCCCGCCTCATCACCCCGCTCATCCAGTTCAAGCGGTTCGATGAGGGGCGCAAGGCGCTGATCCGCACCGAGCTGACCCGTCTGGCCAACCTCGAGGGGCTGGCACGGGATCTGTTCGAGAAAGTGAGCAAGGCACTGCAGCAGTAAACCCGACGGGGTGGGGGAGCCATCTCCCACCCTTTCAACACCCGGGCCGTTTATCAGACCAGAGGAGTCATCGTGAAGCAGTTTACCTTTCGCCTGTCCCTGAGCCACGACGAGGTCATGCTGATGTATCAGGGCCAGGCCAAACGGCTGGTGGTACGCAGCGAGCAGGGGCTGACCCTGGAGCTGGGCATAGAGAAAATCCGGCCTTTCGTCGCCATCAGCGGGGTACATGGCTATTTTCGCCTCAAAACCCAGGACGATTATCGCTTTATCAGCCTAGAACGCATAAATTAACAAAACTTGAACATATTTCCGCGCAATTCACTGCTTTAAGTCACTATCTATCCGGTAAATCCGTAACCATCCAGTGGGATTTTCTGTTTTTTGCCAGAACGGCAAAATATTTCACAGCTTAAGGCGTGATCTGACCCTTGTTTTTAACAACTCATTATCACCTTTGCTCGCCTTCCTTGATCCAAGACATTACACTTCGCAGCAACTCTGTACCGGTGGGCATCCAGGGTGGATGTCTCTGTGTCGGTGGTTAATGTCGTCCGATAAGGAATATAGAAATGGCATTGAAAGACGCCCCTACCTCAGTTCTGCTCGAAAACGTTCTCAGCCTGATCCATCAGAAGTTGCCCAAGAAGAGTGCCTCCCTGGTCGAGTGCTTCGTCGCCAAGTTCTACGGCAACATGGCGAGCACCGATCTGCACGATCGCAATGACAGCGATCTCTATGGCGCCGCGCTCAGCCTGTGGAATGCGCTCAACCAGCGCACCAGCACAGAGCCCTATATCCGGGTCTACAATCCCGAGCTGACCCGCCATGGCTGGCAGTCTCCCCATACCATCGTCGAGATCATCTTGCAGGACTCTCCCTTCCTGGTGGACTCCATCCGCATGGCGCTCAAGCGCCGGGGCATCACGGCGCACATGATGTTGCACCAGCCGCTGCACCTCATTCGCGGCAACGAGGGCAAGATCAGCGCCATTCTGGATCTCGACAACAGCGCCGAACAGACCTCGGTCGAAACCGCCTTCCTTATCGAGATCGATCACCTCACCAGCGAGGAGCAGATGGAAGGGTTGACCGCCGAGCTCAACTCCGTGGCCGGTGAAGTGGCCCTGGCGGTCGGTGACTGGCAGCCGATGCTGGCGCGCCTGAACGAGATCATCGACGAGCTGCCCAAGCGCAAGAACCCGGTCGGTCAGGCTGAAGTGGACTCCTGCGTTGCCTTTCTCAAGTGGGTAGCGGCCCATAACTTCACCCTGATGGGCTATCGTCGCTACGACGTCAAGGCGGTGGAGGGGGATCACGAGATCCTGCCCCAGGCCGACTCCAGCCTGGGTCTGATGAAGAACTCCATCAAGGAAGTGGGGCAACGCCTTGGCAACATGCCGGCCAGTGCCCGTCACGCGGCGCTGAGTTCTGACCTGCTGATCCTCACCAAGTCCAACAGCAAGTCGCGGGTGCATCGCCCGGCGTATGTGGACTACATCGGCATCAAGCGCTTCGACGAGCACGGCAAGGTGGTGGGAGAGGATCGCTTCATCGGCCTTTATGCCTCCTCCATCTACAACACCAGCGCGACCCAGATCCCGCTCATCAGTCACCGTCTCGAGCACATCATGGCCGCTTCCGGTCACGAGAAGGGCTCCCACGCCTACAAGGCGCTGCTGAACGTACTGGAAACCTACCCGCGTGACGAGCTGATCCAGGCCCGTGAAGAGGAGCTGCTGGCCACCGGTCTTGGCGTGCTGGAGATGCAGGAGCGCGACATGCTGCGCCTGTTCGTGCGCCGCGATGTGTACGGCCGCTTCTTCTCCTGCATGGTCTATGTCACCAAGGAGCGCTACAACACGGCGCTGCGGGTCAAGACCCAGCAGATCCTGCAAAAGTATTTTGGCAGCAGCGAAGAGGTGGAGTTCAACGTCTACTTCACCGAGGGCGTGCTGGCACGGACCCACTACATAGTGCGGGTCAACAACAACAACGTGGATGTGGATGTGAACGAAGTACAGAACAACC
The DNA here is from genome assembly GCF_013085525.1 of Aeromonas sp. 1805. Lineage (NCBI taxonomy): Bacteria > Pseudomonadati > Pseudomonadota > Gammaproteobacteria > Aeromonadales > Aeromonadaceae > Aeromonas > Aeromonas sp. 1805. The sequence goes on from NZ_CP038515.1 coordinate 3,898,664, forward strand.
TGATTGAAGCGGCCCGCAGCTGGGATGATCGCCTCGACTCCGTGCTGCTCTCTCACTACGGTGAAGCCCGTGGCAACGAACTGCGCCGCCGTTTCAGCACCGCCTTCCCCCGTGCCTACAAGGAAGACGTGCTGCCGGGTTCCGCTGTGGCCGACATCATGGAGCTGGACAACCTGAGCGAAGCCAATCCGCTCGGCATGCTGTTCTACCGCGCCCAGGAGGAGGAGAACGATCGTCGGGTCCGCCTCAAACTGTTCCACCGCACCGAACCCATCCACCTCTCCGATGTGCTGCCCATGCTGGAAAACATGGGACTGCGCGTCATCGGCGAAACCCCGTATCAGGTGCGCACCCCGGCGGGCGACATCTTCTGGATCCTCGACTTCTCCATGTTGCTGCATGGCGAGCAGCCGTTCGATCTGGAGCAGAGCCAGCAGCGCTTCCAGCAGGCTTTCGCAGCCATCTGGAACAAGCAGCTGGAAGATGATGGCTTCAACCGCCTGGTGCTGGGAGCCGGCCTTACCGGTCGTCAGGTCTCGGTGCTGCGCGCCTATGCCAAATACATGCGTCAGACCGGCGTCTCCTTCAGCCAGTCCTATATCGAAGAGACCCTGACTCGCTACCCGGATATCGCCCAGCTGCTGTTCACCCTGTTCGAACAGCGCCTGGACCCGGCCGGCAAGCAGGACGCCAAGGTGCCATCGCAAGATGCCAAGGCATCCGCCAAGCTGCACGAGCAGCTCGCCGCCAAGCTGGATCAGGTCGCCAACCTGGATGACGACCGCATCATCCGCCGCTATGTGGAGATGATCGACGCCACCCTGCGCACCAACTACTACCAGCTGGACAAAGCGGGCAACATCAAGCCCTACATCTCCTTCAAGCTGGCCCCCTCCAGCATCACCGACATGCCGCTGCCGCTGCCCAAGTTCGAGATCTTCGTCTACTCGCCGCGGGTGGAAGGGGTGCACCTGCGCTGGGGCAAGGTGGCCCGTGGCGGTCTGCGCTGGTCTGATCGCAAGGAGGACTTCCGTACCGAAGTTCTGGGTCTGGTAAAAGCCCAGCAGGTGAAGAACACCGTCATCGTCCCGGTCGGCGCCAAGGGCGGCTTCTACTGCAAACAGATGCCGGCAGGCGCCCCCCGTGCCGTCATCCAGGAAGAGGGCAAGGCCTGCTATCGCCTGTTTATCCGCGGCCTGCTCGATGTGACCGACAACATCATCGGCGGCGAGGTGATCCCGCCGAAATCCGTGGTGCGTCACGACGAGGATGATTACTACCTGGTAGTGGCCGCCGACAAGGGCACCGCGACCTTCTCCGACATCGCCAACGAAATAAGCCTCGAATACGGCCACTGGCTGGGCGACGCGTTCGCCTCCGGCGGCTCGGTCGGCTATGACCACAAGAAGATGGGCATCACCGCCCGCGGCGCCTGGGAATCGGTCAAGCGGCATTTTCGCGAGATCGGCGTCAACTGCCAGACCACCGACTTCACCTGCGTCGGCATCGGCGACATGGCGGGGGACGTGTTCGGCAACGGCATGCTGCTCTCCGAGCACACTCAGCTGGTGGGCGCCTTCAACCACATGCACATCTTCATCGACCCGACCCCCAATGCGGACAAGAGCTTCGTCGAGCGCAAGCGGCTGTTCGAGCTGCCCGGCTCCAGCTGGGATGACTACAACCGGGAGCTGATCTCCCAAGGGGGCGGCATCTTCCTGCGCTCGGCCAAGTCCATCAAGCTGAGCCCCGAGATCCAGACCCTGCTCGGCACCGACAAGGCCAGCATGGCGCCGAACGAGCTGATCAAGGCGCTGCTCTGCCTGAACGTCGATCTGCTGTGGAACGGCGGCATCGGCACCTATGTGAAGAGTTCCCGCGAGAGCGACGCCGAAGTGGGCGATCGCAGCAACGACGTGCTGCGGGTCAATGGCCGCGATCTGCGGGCCCGCATCGTGGGTGAGGGCGGCAACCTCGGCTTTACCCAGCTGGGCCGGGTGGAGTACGCCAGCCAGGGTGGTCGCATCAACACCGACTTCACCGACAACGTGGGCGGGGTGGATTGCTCCGACAACGAGGTGAACATCAAGATCCTGCTGAACCAGCTGGTGGCGGCCGGTGACCTGACCCTCAAGCAGCGCAACCAGATGCTCTATGAGATGACCGACGACGTGGCGCAGATTGTCATCACCAACGCCTATCGCCAGTCCCAGTCCATCTCGGTGACCAGTTTCCGTGGTGCCGAGCAGCTCAAGGAGCAGCAGCGTTTCATCCAGGGGCTGGAGCGGGAAGGCAAGCTGGACCGTGCCCTGGAGTTCCTGCCCTCCGACGAGGAGCTCTCCGAGCGGATGGCGGCGGGGCAGGGGCTGACCCGACCCGAACTGGCGGTGCTGGTGGCCTACGGCAAGATGGTACTCAAAGAGCAGCTCAACTGCCCGGAAGTGACCGACGAGCCGTTCCTCGCCAACATGCTGGTGACCAGCTTCCCGGCCAAGCTGCAGCAGCAGTTCGGGGCGGCACTGGCCCAGCATCCGCTGCGCGGCGAGATCATCGCGACCCGGGTGGCCAACATGCTGGTCAACGACATGGGGCTCAACTTCGCCAGCCGGATGAAGGACGAGACCGGTGCCTCGGTGGCGGAAGTGGCCTGCTGTTTCGCCATGGCGCGCGAGGTATTCGGCCTCAACCAGCTGTGGCGTGACATCGAAGGGTGCGACAACCTGGTGGGGGCAGAGACCCAGCTCGAACTGATGTTCTACAGCCGCCGCATCGTGCGCCGCGCCACCCGCTGGTTCCTGCGTGCCCGCAATCGCAGCTGGAGCATCAGCGAGAACATCGCCTTCTTCCGCCCGGCCTTCGAGACGCTGGGTCAGCACCTCTACGAGGTGATGGACGAGAGCGAAGTGGCCGAACACCAGCAGGCGGTCGCAGCGTTGGTGGCTAAGCAAGTGCCGGCAGCCATCGCCCGTCAGGTGGCCCACATGAGCAGCCTCTTCTCCAGCCTGGATCTGGCGCAGATCGCCGCGGAGCACAAGACCGATATCCTGCGTGCCGCCAACGTCTACTATCGCCTCGGCGCCAAGCTGGACCTGCACTGGTTCCTCGACCAGATCAACCATCAACCGGTGGGCAACCACTGGCAGGCGATGGCGCGGGCCTCCTTCCGCGAAGATCTGGACTGGCAGCAGCGCAGCCTCACTTCCGTGGTGCTGGAAGGGTGCAAAGATCAGGGAGAATGCGCTACCATACTGGCCGACTGGATTTCGGAGCATGAGCAACTCTTGTCCCGTTGGACCCACATGTTGGCCGACTTCAAGACCACCAGTACCCATGAGTTCGCCAAGTTCTCGGTGGCCTTGCGGGAGTTGAACCTGCTCCAGTTGAATTGCCGAGCACTGTGATTGCCAGTTAAGGCATGACAGCGGTATCACACCCAAAGCCCCGGCCAGTTGCCGGGGCTTTTTTTAAGGAGCAAACATGCTGTACCCTCTCGCCAGGCATTTCCTGTTCAAGCTCAACCCGGAACAGGCGCACGATCTCTCCATCAAATATTTGCCCCGCCTTCTCGGTACGCCGCTTGATTGTTTCTTCCGCCACTCCTTGCCCAAACGCCCCGTCACTGTCATGGGGCTTTCTTTTGCCAATCCGGTGGGTCTGGCGGCCGGACTGGACAAGGATGGCGAGTGTATCGATGCCTTCGGGGCCATGGGATTCGGCTTTATCGAGGTCGGTACCGTCACCCCCAGACCCCAGAGCGGCAATGACAAGCCGCGTCTGTTCCGGGTGATTCCGGCAGAGGGGATCATCAACCGGATGGGCTTCAACAACAAAGGAGTTGACCACCTGGTTGCCCAGGTCAAGAAGGCCAAATATCAGGGGGTGATCGGCATCAATATCGGCAAGAACAAGGACACCCCCATCGAGCAGGGCAAGGATGATTATCTGATCTGCATGGACAAGGTGTATGACCATGCCGGTTATATTGCCGTCAATATCTCTTCCCCCAATACGCCGGGGTTGCGTTCTCTGCAATATGGCGATGCACTTGATGAACTGTTGGCCGCCCTCAAGGTTCGTCAGCAGGAGCTGGCCGCGCAATATAAGAAATACGTGCCACTGGCCGTTAAAATTGCGCCGGATTTGACCCCGGATGAAATTAATCAGGTGGCCGCATCCTTGATAAAGAATGGCATTGATGGGGTCATTGCCACCAATACCACCCTTGAGCGCGACATGATTTATGACATGCCCCATGCCGCTGAAGCGGGTGGCCTCAGCGGTCGTCCTTTGCAGCACAAGAGCACCGAAGTGATCCGCCAGCTGGCCAAGGCACTGGATGGTGCGCTGCCCATTATTGGCGTAGGTGGCATCGACAGTGCCATGGCGGCCCGCGAGAAGCTTGCTGCGGGTGCCAGTCTGGTCCAGATTTACAGCGGCTTTATTTATAAGGGGCCGGTTCTGGTCAAAGAGATTGTGACCCATATATAAGAAATAAATCGGTGCCCTTTATTTAAAGTTGCTGAAATTCTCGACATGGAATAAAGTCGAGTAACGACTTTCAGTAAGGGCACCTGCATGTGTATCCAACCCAATGACAATTGGCAGTGGCATTATGATGCTCATGATGATCGTCTGATGCTGGATTTATCTGATCGCATGATCTTCGCCACCGAATATAAAGGACGACAATTGGTGCCCAGCTCCTTCACCACCCAGCCTTTTTGCGTGGATGATGCAGCGCTCTATTATCAGCTGATGGACAGGGTTGCCGAACTGGAGTGGAGTGTACCGCACCAGGTTCAGCTGGTACTCAATGCCATCGCCGTCAGCCGCTTTTACAAACCCCTGATGCCACAAAGCTGGTTCTTTGGGGAAACCCACCCCGCCATTATTCCCGAAACCGGTGCGCTGGTGTGCATGGGCACCCCACACGGTAAAGGGGAGTTTCTGGTGATCGAAGCCGGTGATCAGGCCAGCGTCTGTTTGAACCTGACTGACGATCTGATATTGACCACCAGCAAGACACTGCCCCGTTTTGGCGTTATCAAGGTGATGAACAATCGTATGAGCCCAAGGCCGGTGGCACAGGCGCAATATCGCCAGGTGAGTTGAATCTCGGGTTATTTTATAGCAAGCCTTTATCCTCTCATTCGGTTCATCCTGATGAACACCTACTTGTATCCATTCTGTTCCTATCATTAGTCTTGATTATTTCAGGCGACTGCTTTTGTGCAAAAAACGCCCTCCGATCAATTTGATAAGAGGGCGGCAAACACACACTACAGGAGGAATAAGCGGTTGTATCAACAACACGGGGTTATTTTAAATCCTGTAGTTTCTCTTGAAACCTGATAGATGTGACAGTCGGACAATAGCGAGATGAACAGGGAGGGGAGGAAAAAATAGCCCTCCCGTTTACGGACGATAACGGGAGAGCCAAACACGGGGTTTACAGAAAGGACTTGCTCTGTCATGGGAATAATAACGAGTTGAGTCTTGTTTGACGCCTGTCAGATATGGCAGCGGGACAGCTCGTCTATTCCTGACCATGGCCATGTCATATATGGTTGCTGCCTCAGCAAGGTAATACCGTGCCAATGAGAGATGCCGGAGTGCAACAGGTGATTATTTGAACTTGTCGAGCGGCGGGTACGTTTTTTCTTCGTCAGATCCTTCCTGCGCGCATGCCTCGCCAGAGCGGCCAAAAGGTCGGAGGCGGCGCATGTCAGATACCCTCGGTTTATGTCGTGACTGGCAAGCTTTTGCTGCTCCGGATCGCGGCTTAAGGTATAATGCGGCACTATTTTTATGGGTTCCCCGTGAGCGTGATGAAAGAATTTTTTGCAACCTGCCCCAAAGGGCTGGAAAACCTGTTGGCCGTCGAGCTGACCAACCTGGGCGCAGAGCAGGTCCGTGAGACCGTGGCTGGCGTGCATTTCAAAGGCGAACTGGCCACTGGCTACAAGGCCTGTCTATGGAGCCGTTTCGCCTCCCGCATCGTGCTGGTGCTGTCCGAATTCCAGATGAATGACGACCTGGATCTCTATCTGGGTGCTCACACCATTCCCTGGGAAGAGCACTTCTCCGGTACTTCCACCATTGCGGTGGATTTTACCGGTACCAATCCGGCCATTCGCAATACCCAGTACGGTGCCCTGAAGATCAAGGATGCCATCGTCGATCGCTTTACCAAGCGCGGTCATGTGCGTCCTGACGTGGACAAGAAGTCGCCGGATATTCGCATCATGGCGCACCTGGGCAAGGGCAAGGCCAATATCACGCTGGACTTGTCAGGCCCCGCGCTGCACCAGCGTTTCTACCGTCAGGGCACCGGCGAGGCGCCGCTCAAAGAGAACCTGGCCGCTGCCATGATTGCCCGTAGCGGCTGGGCCGGCGAGCCCATGATGGACCCCATGTGTGGTTCCGGTACGCTGCTGGTGGAAGCCGCCTTTATCGCCGCGGACATGGCACCGGCCCTGCGCCGTGAGCGTTTCGGGTTCGATCGCTGGCTGCAGCACGATAGCGAGCTGTGGCAGAGCCTGCTGATGGAGGCTCAGGTACGGGCCAAGCGCGGCATGCAGCGCTGCGAGGTGAAGCTGTTTGGTTGTGATGCCGACAGCCGCGTGCTGCTCAAAGCCCGTGACAACGCCAAAGCCGCCGGCGTGGCCCATCTCATCACCTTCAAACAGGCCGATGTCACCGCGCTGGAAAACCCGCTGCCGATGCCGGCAGTGGAAGGGGAGGCCCGTCAGGTCGGCATGCTGATCTCCAACCCCCCTATGGCGAGCGTCTTGGCGAGTTCCCGGCCCTGCTGGAAGTGCATCAGGCCCTCGGCGATGCCCTGCGTCGCAGCTTCCAGGGCTGGAAAGTCTCCATTCTTTCCGCATCCCCCGAGCTCTTGAGCTGCCTGCGTCTGCGCGCCGACAAGCAATACCGCCTGTTCAACGGCGCCCTCGAGTGTCAGCTGCGCAACTACCAGATTGCACAGGACTCCGTTGCTTCCCAGAAAGAGGTGGCGCAGGACTTTGCCAACCGTCTGCGCAAGAATCTGAAGACCCTGGATAAGTGGGCACAGAAAGAGAACCTCGACTGCTATCGCCTCTATGACGCCGATCTGCCGGAATACAACGCCGCCATCGACCGTTATCAGGACTATCTGGTGGTGCAGGAGTACGCGGCGCCCAAGGACATTCCCGCCCAGAAGACCCGTCAGCGCCTGCTCGACATGGTACAGGCCGCCATCAAGGTGACCGGCATGGACGGCGAGAAGGTGATCCTGAAAGTGCGCGAGCGTCAGGAAGGCAAACAGCAGTATCAGAAGCTCTCCGAAGAGCAGCACCGGATGGAAGTGCAGGAGTACGGCGCCCGTCTGTGGGTCAACCTCTATGACTATCTCGACACCGGTCTGTTCCTCGACCACCGTCAGACCCGTCGCATGCTGGGTCAGATGGCCAAGGGCAAGCGCTTCCTGAACCTCTTTGCCTACACCGGCAGTGCCACCGTGCATGCTGGGTTGGGCGGTGCCAGCGAAACCACCACGGTGGACATGTCGCGCACCTACCTCAACTGGGCACAAGACAACATGCGCCTCAACTCGCTGGTGGGCCGAGAGCACAAGTTCGTGCAGGCCGACTGTCTGAAGTGGCTCTCCGAGGCGGACGAGCAGTACGACCTCATCTTCATCGATCCGCCCACCTTCTCCAACTCCAAGCGGATGGACGAGAGCTTCGACGTGCAGCGCGATCACCTGCTGCTGATGCAGCACCTGAAGCGGCTGCTGGCCGCGGGTGGCACCCTGGTGTTCTCCAACAACAAGCGCCACTTCAAGATGGATCTGGCCGGTCTCGAGGCCATCGGTCTCAAGGCCCAGAACATCACCGGCAAGACCCGACCCAAGGATTTCGAGCGCAACCAGCATATCCACAACTGCTGGATCATCACCCATGCGGAGGCCCAGGCCTGATGCTGACCCTGTTTCACACCGACGGCTGCCACCTGTGCGAACAGGCGTGGGCGCTGGTGGAGCAGGCCGGTCTTGCGGCCGACACTCGCCAGTGCGACATCATGGATGATGCGCAGTGGCTGGCAACCTATCGGGTCCGCATTCCGGTACTGCGCGATGAAGCGGGGCGTGAACTGGGTTGGCCCTTCACCCTGGCTGAGCTGCAAGCGTGGCTTGCCAGGCAGGGGTGAGCGGGCGATTTGACGATGAAACGGGGGGAGATCCAGTCTGCCACCCGTTTTTTCATTAGCAATAAGGAACAAGAATGGCTCTTTTGACATTGCACGGCGCGTCGTTGTCGTTCAGTGATTTTCCGCTGCTCGATCAGGCCGAGCTCACCATCGAGCGGGGCGAGCGCCTCTGTCTGGTGGGGCGCAACGGGGCGGGCAAGTCCACCCTGATGAAGGTCATCGCCGGCGAACTGCCGCTCGATGACGGCCGTCTGGTGCTGCAACAAGATTTGAAAGTGACCCGTCTCGAGCAGGATCCCCCCGCGTCGAGCGAACTCACCGTGTTTGACTACGCCGCCGAAGGGCTGGCCGGGGTAGGGGAGCTGCTCAAGCAGTATCACCATATCTCCATGGAACTGGCACACGATGCCTCCGATGCCAACATCCGCAAGATGAGCCAGCTGCAGGAGCAGCTCGACTACCAGAATGGCTGGCAGTTCGAGACTCGCATCAACCAGGTGCTGACCCTGCTGGGTCTGGATCCCGACGTGACCCTCGACAGCCTCTCCGGCGGCTGGCTGCGCAAGGTGGCACTGGCTCGCGCGCTGGCCTGCGATCCGGATCTGTTGCTGCTGGACGAGCCGACCAACCACCTGGACATCGATGCCATCAACTGGCTGGAAGAGTTCCTCAAGGATTTTCGCGGCGCCATCGTCTTCATCTCCCACGACCGGGAGTTCATCCACAAGCTGGCGACCCGGATCATCGATCTGGACCGTGGCGTGATCACCTCCTGGCCCGGCAACTATGACGAGTACCTGCAGGGGAAAGAGGAGTGGTTGCGGGTCGAGGAGCTCAAGAACGCCGAATTCGATCGCAAGCTGGCCCAGGAAGAGGTGTGGGTACGCCAGGGGATCAAGGCCCGTCGTACCCGCAATGAGGGGCGAGTGCGTGCCCTCAAGGCGATGCGGATGGAACGGACCCAGCGCCGTGAACTGCAGGGCAAGGCCAAGCTGCAGCTGGACGAGGCAAGCCGCTCCGGCAAGCTGGTATTTGAAAGTGAAGGCCTGGGGCTGGACTTTGGTGATCGCACCCTGTTCCAGGGGCTGGATCTGCAGGTGCTGCGCGGCGACAAGATTGCGCTGGTCGGCCCCAACGGCTGCGGCAAGTCGACGCTCATCAAGCTGCTGCTCGGCCAGTTGAGCCCAAGTCGTGGCACGGTCAAGGGGGGCACCAATCTGGAAGTGGCCTACTTCGATCAGTACCGCGAGCAGCTCGATCCCGAGAAGACGGTGGTGGACAATGTCGGGGAGGGCAAGCAGGAAGTGATGGTGCGCGGCCGCTCCCGCCACATTCTCGGTTACCTGCAGGACTTCCTGTTTGAGCCAAAACGGGCACGCACTCCGGTGAAAGCCTTGTCAGGGGGCGAAAAAAACCGTTTACTGTTGGCCAAATTGTTCTTGAAGCCCAGTAATTTACTGATCCTCGATGAACCAACCAACGACCTGGATGTCGAAACGCTGGAATTGCTGGAAGAGCTGCTGGCGGACTACCCCGGCACCCTGTTGCTGGTGAGCCACGATCGTCGTTTCATCGACAATACCGTGACCGGTTGCTGGTTGTTTGAAGGGGATGGGCAGATCAGCGATTATGTGGGCGGTTACGCCGACATGATGGCCACCCGTGCTCAACAACAGGCACAGCAGTCTGCGCAACACGTCGCCAAACAGGTGCAGAGCAAAACGCCAGAGCCTGTCGTGGCGCCGGCGCCTGCTGCCACAAAAGCCAAAAAGCTCTCTTACAAGTTGCAGCTGGAGCTGGATAATCTACCGGCTCGACTGGAACAGCTGGAGGCAGAGCTGGATGCCCTGCAGACCGAGATCAACCACCCCGGTTTCTTCTCCCTGCCGAGCGACCAGACTCAAGCCAAACTGGATGCCCTGAATGCAGCAGAGGCTGCATTGGAACAAGCCTTCTCCCGTTGGGAGGAGTTGGAAGCGTTGAAACATCAGGACTAAGGAAGTAGATGAAAAAGCAATTATCCATGCTGGCCATTCTGGTCAGCGCCAGCCTGCATGCCCAGGCGGCACAAAGTCCCTTTTTCACCATTGTCGATGCGTCCGACAAGGGTTACGCCAGCGGGATCAGCGGCGACGGCAACGGGCTCATCGGGATCAATACCAAGAACAACATGGCCGAGCACTTCTCGACCGTACGCTTCGCCGACTTCCTGGTCGATCGTTTCCGTTTCGAGCAGGGCTGCATGCTCTCCAACTCGGTCTGCAACTCCTTCTGGAACGACAACAGCAACTTCGCCTATCAGTGGCGTCGTGACTTCCTCGACGGGGTCGATCAGCGCAACAACGTAGGTTACGTACAGCTGGGCGAGACCGACGGTCTGGTGACTGCGCTGGGCGACGTACCCGGCACCCGGGCGGGCTACAAGATGAGTGGCAAGCTGCGCACTGCCTTCGCCGTGGTCGAGGAGGGCAACCCCGTCGAGCTGAAAGACGGCGCCGGCACTCACAGCCTGAGCGTACCGACCAGCATCAAGAAACTGGACAACGGCCAGTATCTGGTGACCGGTACCGCCGCCACTGGCAAGAACATCCCCGTCAACTCCGAAACCTACAACTGGTGCTTTGCCGGCAACGACGGCCAGTACGGCGACTACCGCTACTGCCCGGGCCTCAACACTCAGGCCAGCTTCTGGCTGGTTAACAGTACCGGCACCTTCAACAAGCTGCTGCAGGCCAACGAGTATGCCCGCGCCCGCAACGAAGTGGTGCAGACCGCCTCCGCGCTCGGGGTGGGTAAATTCAACGGCAATCTGTACGGGGTAGGGTACTCCTCCACCGGCGAGATCGGCACCAACTACCTGGACGGTCGCAACCTGGCCGCTTACTGGACGCTGGATCTGGACGGCAGCAAGGTAGGCACTACCCAGATCATCCCGCTGGCCGAAGGCGAGCCCGGCAAGGATGACGCCAAGCTGCAACACAGCTGGGCCGTGGGGGTCAACGACAACGGTTATGTGATCGGCAACCAGCTCTATCGCATCAACAAGGGCCAGAACCGCCCGGTCGAGATGTTCGTGTTCAACCTGAACACGCCGACCACCAACGCCGTGGTCTCCCTGCAGGACAAGCCGCTCAGCGGCTCCGGCTCGGAAGCGGCCGCCATCAACAACCACAACATGGTGGTTGGCTGGCGTGATTCCCGCCATCAGACCCAGCCCGTGGTCAACGGTACCAACCGCATGCAGGAAGGTTTCCTGCTCAACGCGGCGACCGGCAACAACTGGTATCTGAACGATCTCATCTGTGGTCTGGATGATGCGGGTGCCAAGCAGTGTACCCAGAACGGTTACTACTACCACATCGCCTATGCCAGCGGCATCAGCAGCAACGGTACCGTCGCGGCCACGGCTTATCGCTACAACAGCGAGAGCGATCTGAACAACCGCACCAATGCTACCGTGGTCAGCGTCAAGCTGGCGCCGGTGGTAACCGACTACAAGAACAACGATCCGGCCGGTTATGTGGTCGCCAACGCACCGGTCAACAACCAGACCGGTCAGGATGGTGGCAGCGGTGGTGGTAGCCTGTTCTGGTTGACTCTGCTGGCCCTGCCATTCGCCTGGCTGCGGCGTTTCCAACGCTAAAAAGTTGTGTCACTAAAAATTAATGCGGTTCAGTGTCTTGTGTCACAATGACCGGATAGCATGAAATTTTTTGTTTGACCCTGCCAACCCCCTGGGGTAAAGATGAAAGCGACCGATGAATAATTGGTCGCTTTTTTTGTTCCACGGAAGAGGGTCGTAGATGATGAAGAGACAAAAACGGGACCGTCTGGAAAGAGCTCGTGCTCGTGGTTATCAGGCTGGCGTGGTCGGCAAACAGAAAGAAGCGTGTCCGTATCAATGCCTGGATGCCCGTGGGCATTGGCTTGGTGGTTGGCGTGATGCCATGGAAGGGCGGGGCTCAGGCCTCTTCATGAAGTAGCCGGTACTTCATCACTCATTGCAAAAGGAAAGGGGCCATGATGGCCCCTTTACGTTGTTCAGTTCGACCTGAAGGTCAGACTTAGAATGCGGTGGTGTCCTTGAACAGACCCACTTTCAGATCGGTAGCGCTGTAGATCGGGCGACCATCCACTTCCACCACGCCATCAGCGATCCCCATCACCAGCTTGCGGTTGATGACGCGCTTGAAGGTGATCTTGTAGGTCACTTTCTTGGCCGTCGGCAGGATCTGGCCGGTGAATTTCACCTCGCCAACCCCCAGTGCACGACCCTTGCCGGGGCCGCCTTTCCAGCCCAGGAAGAAACCGACCAGTTGCCACATGGCATCCAGACCGAGACAGCCAGGCATGACCGGATCACCCGGGAAGTGGCAATCGAAGAACCAGAGATCCGGCGTGATATCGAGCTCTGCCAGGATTTCGCCCTTGCCATGCTCACCACCGTTGTCATTGATCTTGACGATGCGATCCATCATCAACATGTTGGGGGCGGGCAGCTGACTGTTACCCTCACCAAACAGTTCGCCACGGCTGCAGGCGAGCAGCTCTTCACGGGTAAACGAGTCTTTGCCTTGTTCACACAGGGAAAGGCGGGCATCAATGGTGGTATTGTCTACGGTCACGCTGTTTATCCTTCAAATGGGTCAAAGCTGGGCCAATTTAGCGTACAGTTGTTCGCTAAACAACTCCGATCACTTCTTTTCTCACCGTCCGAACACTCGACCAAACAGGCGACGCAGCACACCACCCTTGATGACGTCGGTGCCGTTGAGCTCATCCAGCCGCTGCTGGATCCGGCCGAACAGGGTATCCGGCATATCCGGCTCACCGGCAACACAGCCAGTCAGCAGCTCGATGGCCTCTTCCACATGATCCACCGGATGGATATGGAATTGGCCGGCTTCGACGGCTGCAATCACCTCATCGGACAGGTTGAGCTGCTGGGCATTGGTGCCGGGTAGCAGGATCCCCTGTTTGCCGGTGAGACCGTGGATCTTGCACACCCGGAAGAAGCCTTCAATCTTCTCATTGACGCCGCCAACGGCCTGCACATTGCCGAACTGATCGACCGCACCGGTCACCGCAAAGTGCTGGTAGATGGGCTGGCGGGCGAGGGCAGAGAGCAGGGCACACAGACCGGTCAACGAGGCGCTGTCACCATCGATTTCGTGATAGGACTGCTCGAACACCAGGTTGGCCGACAGCGGAGAAGGGTTCTCGGCACCAAATTTGTTGGAGAGATAACCGTGGATGATCATCATCGCCTTGGCATGGATATGACCTGCCAGCTCCGCTTTGCGCTCGATATCCGCCACATCGCCATCACCCAGATGCACGGTGGCAGTGAGGCGCACCGGCTCGCCAAAATCATAGGGATGCCCTGAGACCTGGATGACGGAGAGGCCGTTGATCTGGCCCACTTCCTCACCATCGGTCTGCAACAGGATCTGGCCGTCGATGACGCCCTGGTCGGACTGCTCGACCAGATAGTTGAGGCGGTAATCCTGCTCTTCCAGCGCACCGCGAATGTGCTCGTCGGTGACGACGTCCGCTTCCAGCTCGCGTGCCAGGCTGTCGGCCATCCGCATGATGGCAGAAAGTTGCACTTCGGAGAGGGACAGCCACTCCTGGTGGTCGCACAGCCGGCTGGCGTGGCGGCAAAGGGCGGCGAGGGCGGCCGGGGTGAAGTCCAGCAGCTCCCAGCGCTCGCGCAGCCAGGCCAGATATTGAAGATAATCGGGTAGATCCTCTTCGATGTTCACCTCGGAGACCAGGTCCGCGCGCAGGAAGATGCGCTCGGACATGTCTCTGTCCAGCATCTGGAACTCGGCCACATCCAACCGATCGCCGACCAGGATCAGCTTGAGCTTGATGGGGGTCGCTTCCGGAGTGAAGAAGGGGGTCAGGGTCTTGCCTTCCTGATAGGCGTTCCAATCCAGCTCACCTTTTTGCATCGCGTTCTTGAGCTTGAACCAGAGATGGGGCTGATCCAGCAACTCATCCAGCTGCAAAATCAGATAGCCACCGTTGGCCTGACGCAGCAGACCTGGTTCCAGCAGGTGCTGGTTGGCATAGACCGAACCTTGCTCGGTCTGATAGTTGATGGAGCCAAACAGGGTATCCCAGTTCAAATCCCGCCCATAGATGACCGGCGCTTCCTGCTCTTCATGGTGGATCAGCAGGTTGATGAGTACCGGATGCTGGAATTCGAGCCCTTGAGCCACGTGCGCCGCCAGATCGGAGAGGAAGTCATCGATCTTGGGATCGTTGTTCTGCTTGCGCATGATGCGGGTGACCAGGCGCTCGGCATCCAGATGATGGCTCATCAGCTTGAGCAATTCGCCGACCATTTCACAGAACTCGAAGCCGGTGCCGGGTTGCAAGCGCAACCAGATGGGCTTGAATGGATTGTTCAGATTCTCGGTGTAGCAGAGATCGAACAGGTCACCGTCCTTGCCATTGGAAGCGGCGATCAGCGTCTGGCAAACGCCTTCATAATCCACCCCGGGAAAACCATTGAGCAGCATGACCGGGCAGTCACCATCAAAACTGGCGAGACGCTTGATGCCGGAAATGGCTCTGGGTTGCAAGGCGGCAAAGGGAATGGGTTCGAGTTCGCTGAGGGCAGGAAACTGTTCAATCGAAAAAACAGGTTTTAATTGTTCTGATGTTAATTCAGCCACTTAAGATATCCGGTCGGAGATAGGATCAATTGTTGCCATTATACACAGTTCAATAGGTGGTGACAGGAAACAAGATAATTGATTTAACATAATATACATTATGCGCGGTTAGGTCATGCCCGTGGCCAGGGGCCAGAAACACCGCTGCCGCAAGGGCTACAGCTGTGCCTGCTCCTTTGGTGTAGTTCGCCAGGATGTCGTACCAGGCCTTTTTAATCTCGGGATCTGTCTCTCTGACGGCTGCCAGACTTAACAGCACTTCTTTGGCATCCAGGCCAATTTCCTCAGCCAGCTTTTTTGCAGTGGCATCAGTCAGTTGCGATTTACCGTGCTTGATTGCAGAGATGTAAGAACTGGTAAATCCCAGGTCTGCGGCGACTTCCTGAAACTGGCTGTACTTTTTGGCCCTCATGTAGGCCTCAATCAGTGTTTTCGAGTCCATGTTTCTGTCTCCTGAGTAGTTCGACAATCGGCCCATCATACCCATTTTGGCGAAAATCGCCTCGTTTCTATTTAGGTAATTACATGATTGAATCTACTTAAGTAACTACTTGAATACATAACTTATGACCTACTGTAGCCCACAAAACCAGGATCTGCCGGCGCTCAACGAGCGCAAGGTCTACTGGCAGGCAGAGCCCACCGGCGATGTCTCCGCCTGTGTGGCCGGTCAGGTTGAGATGTTCCGCGACCTGCATGAGATGCGGATCTACCTGTCCATGACGTACCCCGACACCGCTTTTGAGCTGGTCGAGGTGACCGAGGACACATGGCAAGGCTTCTATGACCAGGGAGTGTTTTTCGATGACTGGTCATAGCTCCGTGATGCCGATAAATAGCGTTATCGGCGACAACCTGGATGTGAGCGTCGAGCCGTTGGTTATCGAGTTCGCTGTGCTCCTGGTTCTCTGCCTGCTGGTTGCACTGCTTTACTTGTCGGTTACCTACGGGGACAAGCAGATATGAAGACCCTGATCGACTATCTCTCCTTTACCTGGGCCCCGACCGAGCTGCGTCAGATGACCGAGCTGGCCAAGCAAGGTGCCCTCTTGAAGGCTATCCCCCGCTTCGAGACCCAGAACAAGGCGATTCAGGCCGCCTTTGCCGCCCAGCCGGTCGAGGGCTTGCGTTACCTGTGGAAGCGCCCTGTCGGGTTCGCTCCCCTCACCCGCTTTGACAAGGTAACTGAGCGCCTCTATGACAAGGCCGAGCGCCTGCAGCAGGCTGCCGCGTCCCCTGCCCCCGCTCGGACGTTTGACAAGGCCACTGAGCGGTTGAGCCTCAAGGGGCTGCCCAAGTCCCCTGCCCCGGTGCTGACCCCTTCCATGACCGAGATGATGGAACGTGCCCTGCACTCTGGGTACCGGTCCCGCGCCGACATGCGCCAGGAGCTTAAAGCCGTCTGCGCTGACCTGCTCAAGTTCTCCCAGTTCGAGGTGGTCGAGGGTGCCAAGTATTGGGAAGCCTATAACGACCTTATCGACAGCTATGGCGTCCAGTTCCTGGATGCCCTCTGCTGCAACGAGATCGAGCTGTGGCTGGAAGAACTCAATACCCGTATCGGTGTCCCCATTCCCGAGCCGCGTTTCACCATGCGCCCTCGCCGCTCCGGTCTGCACGGTTACGCCAACTCGGCTGACCTGCTGTGTGACGGGATGCCCTGCGGGCTGATTGGTTGGGGTGCGGCTAACCATGGTTGCATGGTGAGTTTTTCTGGCGTGGGTTGTGCGGCCCTCGATTTCCAGGCTTTGCACTCTGTTATCTCTCATGTGCCAGGTCTGCGCATCACGCGGGTGGATCTTGCCCTGGATGACTACAGCGGCAAACACATCACTTACCAGGGCGCGATAGCCGGCGCCGAAGCCGGCGAGTTTCACCCGCAGCGTGGCCGTGCGCCTTCCTGGATGAAGATTGAATCGGGCGAGTTCGTGATCACCGAGGTGGCCAAGGGCATCGCCAAGCGTTTCGGCATGGTGCCGAGCAAGGGGTGTTCCTTCTACGTGGGCAGCCGTATTAACGGCAAGTGTGCGCGGATATATGAGAAAGGCAAACAGATGCAATCGGCCGAGTTCCCAAACTGGGTACGCGCCGAAGGCGAATTACACAATAAAGACAGAGTCATTCCGCTGGATGTCCTGGTAAACCCTGACCCTTATTTTGCGGGCATGTATCCGCAATTTGCCAAATGGCTGGATGCAGTTTGCCAGGAAGAAATAACACCGGTACGTGTGACCACCTTTAAGAATAAATTCAAAACGTCCAGGGACAACGCCGTATTTAATATGTCCAGGATGGCCGGTCGCCTTGTCAATTGGTTAGCAAACATCGAGGGGCTATCCCCTGAGAAGATTGTTAACCAATTAACAGCGCACCTGGAAGAAACCGATATTCCAGCGCGGTTAAGAATGCCAGTTCCTCCTGACCTGGACGAACTGCCATTATTTTCGACCTAACAATGGTTCTTCAAAGGATAAATAATATGTCTCTGCTGACTGGTATTTTGGTTACCCGCGTTACTCATGGCTATGGCGTGTCCCGTAAATCTGGCTCGCCGGTTCCCTATGACTTTGCCCAGGTAGAATACCTGGCACCGGCTAATAACGTGAACAAGCCGGAATGCAATATCACCTCCTGGGGCTATGAAGTGCGCCAATTAGCCCTGCGCAACGATGCGGCCACTATTAAAGAGCTGGCCGACTGCCCGAAATTGGTGGCGGTGGATCTTGTCCTGGAAGCGGATCCCCAGAATCCGACCCGCAACGTGGTTGTCGGCTTCCAGCCCACCAAAAAGCAGCCGGTATAACCACCGCGCCGCGAGGAGGAGGAGCGAGAGCGCGCAGCGAGCGACGACGAGGGCGCGATAATGCTTTGTCTAGATATTACCTCTGAAGGATATGCCCGCTTAGCTGAGGGGGATTCTTGTAATTACGTGCTCCTGACTGTCCAGGAACACGCCAAATTAACGGATATATCGAGCTGGTTTGAATTGAATGTATCCACTGTGTCGATGGCCTTTGGCTTTGGATTATTAATCTGGGTCACTGGCCTCAAACTGGGCGCAATTGCCCGTGTCATCGTAAGTGCAAAAAGAGGATAAACGAGTATGAAAAACTATTTCCGTAATGGCTGTATCGCTGCTGTGTGCTCCCTGTCTACCGGTGCGGCCTTCGCCGAAGGTGGTACAGCTGCTGCTGATGCCGCTGCCAAGGCCCTGGACGCCACCCAGTCGGACGTGACCGCGACTTCTCCCAAGGTGATGCTGGTCGTGGCTACCTGTGTGGGCGTGGGCATCCTGATCAGCCTGATGCGCAAAGCCTAAGCATGTCTTTGCTCATCGGAACGCTGTGGTTCCTGTTCTTTGTTGAAGGCTACAGATCATCGTTTTCGATATGACACAAAGGCGGCTCCGGTCGCCTTTTTTATTGGGGGTACTGTGCGCATCGCTTGGCTTTTACTGTTGTTTCCGTTGGGGGTGTCGGCGAGCTGTCCTGTCGGGATCCGCCTGTCTAACCTGCCGATCTCTACTGTGCTGCCGTATTGCGTGAAATGGGAAACGTCCTCTTTGGGCGGCTGCTTTGTCGCGTGTCCTGGTATCTGTATTCAATCTCCTTCTGCCGGCACCATGGGGCCGATTGAGAGTACCGGCCAGGAGTGTTCTATGGGCGGTGGTTCTGATGGGGATGGTGGCTCTGATGGCGATCCTAATGGAAGTGGCGACAATGGTAGTAATAGCAATAACGGCAATAATGGTGATGTGGTTCCTAATTTGCCTAACGGTATTCGGGTAGGTGGTGACAAGCAGGAAATGACCACCGAGGCCTTGCGCCATGTTAATGAGACGCTGATAGGTGGCTTTACCAGCCTGATGTATAGTGCTGCGGGTGCTAATCGGAATGCACTAAATATTAATGTCAAAATGGATGACGTTCTCCGTTATATGAAGGCGACCAATAATGGTCAGGTTGGTATGGAGAACAGTATTCGGGAGCAGACGGCGTTAGGCTATAAGTTTTACGATGAATTTGTTGGGCTCAAGAATGCCATGATAAATCCGCAGGATGGGCCAGGGCAAAGCACCGGGGAGTATCGGGCGCTCAAGGAGTTGCAAAATAATCTTTTCGGCCCTGATTTTTCTCAAACGCATATAGGTGCAACCTTTTATGATTTGGTTAGGGGGTATCAATGGGATGTTTCCAGCATTAAAGATAGCACTCACGATTTGAATAGTACCCTTAATAACTTTTATTGGAATACCGCGCAGGACTTGCGAAATAACAGCATAGAGACGAACCGTAATATAAAGGCCATTGCTGAGGCCCTTAATAAGGGCGGTACGGGTGGCGGTGATGGTACGGGCGGCACCGGAAATGGCAATGAAGGCCCTGGGGTTGATTACACGCAAATGCCAGGCTCTGCGCAAAATCCATTGCATGTGGCAGGGTCTGAATATACATCGCAGCTCTGTAAAGATGGTGCGCACTGTTTCTTTGACCTGGAAACCATTAATAAGCAGTTC
This sequence comes from Aeromonas sp. 1805, assembly GCF_013085525.1. Taxonomy (NCBI): domain Bacteria; kingdom Pseudomonadati; phylum Pseudomonadota; class Gammaproteobacteria; order Aeromonadales; family Aeromonadaceae; genus Aeromonas; species Aeromonas sp. 1805. The sequence goes on from NZ_CP038515.1 coordinate 3,918,059, forward strand.
CAGGAACGAAAGGATCAGCTGAAGAACACCCATGATGGTATTAAGGATGATATGGTCGATATGTTCCAATATAGCCTGAGCGGGTCGGCGGCGGTGCCCAAGTGTTTTGATATGTTCTCGATGTTTGGCCGCTCTTATTCCGTCTGCCCCGAGGTCGAGGGTTATTGGGAAATGATAGCGGCCATCATGATGTTCATCTTCTATTTTCTGGCGCTGATGATTGTGGCTAAGAGGTGATATATGGAATGGATGAGTGATTTCTTTAACGGATTTTTCAACGATATATATCAACTGGCAGTGCAGTTTGCAGCCTGGATAGCGGTTAAATTGGCAATTCAGTGGGTCGAGTTCAAGATATTTCTACTCACTTTTTCCTGGGACGTTGCCAAGCAGATACTGATTAACCTGCAATTTAGCGACCTGATCTCCGCATCCTTTAATAACCTGCCCTCTCAAATGAGGGGGATCTTGCTCTATTTGCATGTTGATAAAGGGCTGTCGATATTGACGCAAGCCTTTGTAACCCGCTTTTTACTGAACATGCTGGGGTGGTAAACCATGTCTATCAAAATCCATCATGGTGCCCCTGGTTCCTATAAGTCGTCAGGGGCCATTCATACCGATGTGATACCGGCCATCAAGGCGGGTCGTCATATCGTCACCAATGTTCGCGGCTTTACTGCGGAACGGTGCAAAGAGGTATTAGGCAAGGAAGTGCCTGACGAGTTCCAGGTCACCTATATCGAGACAGAATCCCAAGAAGGACGCGATCACCTTGCCCGCTTTTATCACTGGGCACCTAAAGGGGTTTTCTTCCTGGTCGATGAGGTGCAGCGGATATTTCCGCCTTCCTGGCGGCAGAGTGATTTGGATAAGCTCGATTATCCTGGTGGGCCGGATGTGGCTAAAAAAGATGGCCGGCCAGAGACGATTGACGTGGCCTTTGATATGCACCGTCACCATAACTGGGACTTTGTATTTACAACCCCGAACATCAAAAAGGTGCATCAGGTAATCCGGGCTGCTGCCGAAACGGCCATTCGTCATACCAATATGGCGATATTGGGGATTGGTGGTCGATATAAGACGGTACTTCACCTCTCTGATAACTCCGGTACGTCTATGAATGACGTATTGCAAGCCAAGCCATTTAATAAGGTGCCCAAGTATGTTTTCAAGCTTTATGACTCGACTACTACCGGTAAGGTCTCGGATACAATCGCAGGCAGCTCGATATTACGAGACCCTAAAATTCTGTTTATTCTGGCGATTTGGGGACTCTGCGTATTCTTTGGCTTCATCAAGCCTGAGTATATTGATGCTCCTGCTAAGGCCGCTCAGACCGCTTCTGCCGCTGTTCCGGTTGCTGGGGCGGTGGGTGCTTCGCCCGCTGCTGATGTACGTCCTGGTGGCGCTCCTGCTGCGTCTGCTGCTGGTGTCCTTGCTATAGGGCCGTTTGCCGGCCATCAGCTCATTATCAGCTGTCACATCCTGATAAAGGATCACCAGGGAGAATATCGGGTTGAGTATTACTTCTCGCTGCGCAAGGGAGACGAGGTGCAGCCGCTCGACAGGGACGATTGGCCGGACGAGCTCGCCAGGGTGGATCCCATGAGTGCATGCCATGCGGTGGTGAAGTACCAGGGGCAGCCTGTGGACGTTTACTGCGACCCCGAGGGGGACGCCCTGCGCCGGAAATACAATGCCACCCTCTTTGCGGGTGGCAACAACAAGCACCCCCCTTCTGATGACCGGTCATAACTCCCCTCTCCTTCCGGTGGCCGCCTTTCTCCAGGTCGGCCACTGAACCCCAGGGGCGTGAGCCCCTATAAGGCGACACCCTGAGGCCCATTGTCGGGAAGGTGGTAGGCTCGCCGAAGCTTCTTTGGAATGCTCCTGTGAGGCGGTGACACCCCCCTTCCTGCTAGACCAGTCTTTAGTGCCCCAGTCAGAGCGACCAGCCGTAGGCTATGGGGCGCGTGTGGTGGCTTCCTAGGCCTCCTGTCGAAGACAAGCTGTCTCCAAGGTCTTCGACCCCGATGACGTTATCATCCTAAGAACAGAAACTGTAGGCTTTAAGAAAGGATGAACTGCTAGGATTTATCAAAATAGTCATCATTTACTTTTATAGGTATTAGTTCAAATCTAATATTACATACTTTCATGTGATAGATTGTAATTTTATCCTTTAGTTTTTCAAAATATGGTTTTATTTTCTCTTTTTCGACCTTACAACCAAAATACACTGAATCCACCATAGACTCGTTGATATCTATTAAAAAAGATATGCAGTCAAAATTACTTAATATTTGTAGGGTTGATCTAAGAACGGGAAGTAATACACCTTCAATATTTTCATTAATGGTGTAGATGCTATCATTTTCAGTTTTTGAAATTAATCCCATGTGCAAAGCCACTTCGATCCACTCTGGTGCAGTGGTTGCCGTGCTCATATTTATTGCTTTTCTATCCGATGCTTTTATTACCTTTTTTGTTAAGGTTTTATCTGTGACGAGTATTTTGTTGGCGGTTATATATGGAATAATGCATCTGTGTTCTTTTTCATATATCCACTCATCACTTTTTTTTAAGAGATGATCTATTACTGAAAATCGGTCGGCATCATTAATATTGGCGAAGACATGTTCAGATGAGAATCTCAAATTATCATAATTAACTTTTAGAGGCTTGTTGTTTGTTATGTCTTCTGTATTTTCATTATTTGGCTCAATATGTTCGACCAAAGTGTTTTTATAGCCTATACACATTCCCTTATGCTGCCCAGCATAATGAGCCCACATTAATGAATTACGTGGTGTTTCTGTTAAAGAAATAATTCCGTTTGCAGAAATCATTCTATGTATCGAGTCAATAAATATTTCTTTGAGTCGCTCAATTTCCTCTTCTTCTATTTGATATACCGCCAGTGCATTTTTAATTGAAATTACAATGTTCTCACTTGTGCTGTATTCAAAAGGATCATTAAGGTGCTCTGGAATGGATAGTTTTATTGTGGGAGTGTCGAAATAACTCAACGGTAATAAATTACTATATTTATACAGAATATCCATTGTATCTATCCTTAGTGTGACGTATCCCCCCCGTATAGTAATACGGGGGGAATTCTACTCAACCTTCCACTTCTGACTATTTGCTTCTTGTGAAGGTGATCAAGCAATGATGTCCATCCAGCTCAATACGCAGCGGGGTTGTACTGTCTCCCAGTTGCATGTTCGGCCCACCATTGTTGAAGATGTGATTGGCACGTACATTTGGGCTCAATGTTAGCCCTGTTGCTTTGTTGAAGGCTCCTGCGCTGGAGTATGTGCTGAAAGTGCGGCCGCCGTCTGTACTGGCTCGCACACTGTAGATCCGTCGTTTCATTTGCTCGGCTACTGAATAGCTATAAAGGCTCATCATTCCTTCTCCCAATCAATGAAGATCATGTGCTTAGGTTATCACAGCGGCCGTATACGATAAGAGGGGCGTTCGCCCCTCTCTACTCAGTTGATTCCCAGTTTTTTCCTCCAATAGAAAGCAGCCATCTGTCGCTCTGATCTCTCTGCCTGGATGATGGCCACCGCCTCCAACCTTCGCCTGTCGTAAGTGACTCCCGCCGGTGAGACAAGGCAATCATTCTTCATACGCCAGCCTTCCCATTCCTTCCAGATAGTGGGCAACTCCCTACCCGAAGCCATCCGCATAAGCCGTTTATAGACAGGGGGGATCTCTGTACCCTTATCCCAATATGTGACCTGTCTCACAGAAACGAAACATAGATTTGCCGTCTCCTCTTTCGATAAACCGCATTCAAACCAACGAAAAATGAAGTTTTTGGTCAACTCTCGTTCCATCCAAGTAAATACCTGATAAACCAGCAAAATTGCGTGGGTTGGCTTATCGGCAGGTTTCAGATGGGCATCTAACTAAACACGCCATTATGCGCGGTGTTGGGTTGTGGAAGAATCCGGAGTGATGTCGGTTAAAAAACGCTGGTCATTACAGCCATGCTCCTGAACTTACCTCTTCGTTATCTCTCATCTTTAAAGGCCTAGTCGTGCAACCGATCCAGCGGTTTGTGATTGGCACTTTCGTGGCGCTCGCTGTTGCCGGTGTGCAGGTATTTGGAAGTGGTATCGATGCTGTCGTGGCCGGCATCGGCTTGCACGTGTGATAACGGCCGCCCGTTGAGATTGATGTCGTGAGTGATGCCGGTATGACGAATGGAGTGCGGTGTCAGGTTGCGCATCTCGGCGCCGTCTTGCACAAACCCATCTTTTTCTGCCAACTCGGCGGCGGTCTGGATGACACTCATCACCAGGTCACGCAGCTGGCGGATCCCGAGGTTGGCGTTGAGCTCGCCTTGTTCCCGGCCATGTGCCGCAGCCTTGTGTCGTACAAACAGTGGAGTCTGCTCATCGGGTGCCGGCAATGGTGAGAGACCGAGAAACGTCCGATAGCGTTTGAGGGCCTCGAGCAAGGCATGGGACACCGCCACGGTGCGGCGCTTGCCACCCTTGCTGCGGGGAATGAAATAGCCCCAGACACCGGTTTTACCATCGCGGCGAAACTGACCCATGACGGGGGTAAACCCTGGTCTTGCCGCGACTTCCGAGATCCGCAGGTAACAGGCGTACATCAGGCTTATCAGGAAGCGGCTGCGCTCGTGCTGCTCGGGGGATTCGGCGGCCAGCAGGTCGGCTGCCTGCATCACATAGGACCACTGCAGCTCGCTGAAGGCCTGACCATGGTCGTCCGGCTCCTGCTGCATTGAGCGCTTCACCCGTTGCAGTAACAGCGCCGGGTTGCGGTCCATGTACTCCTCCTGGATCAAGAACTGGAAGAAGGCAGACAGAATGGCGAGTTTGGTCTTCATGGCCTGTTCGCTGAGGCGGTACGGCAGCTCGCGGCCCAGCTCCCGCTTGCCAAGGAAGGGTCGCCATTGGGGATTGGGCAGTCGTTCTCCCCACTCCTTGTCGAGCACGAACTGGGCTACGTTGCGATAGGCAATCAGGGCCGCCGGCGGTGCCTGACAGTAATCGAGATAACGCATCATGATACGCCGGGTCAGATCCTTGGGGCTGATGCGCATTTCGCCGAAGCACCAGTGCAAAAACGTGGTCAGCTCACTGCGATAGGTTTTGTAGTTGTTCTCGCTGTTGCGCTGCTCCAGGAGCCAGTCGACGGCGAGCTCGTAGACCAGCCCGGCATCGGGCACATCGTTGAGGCTGAGATTGGCAAGATATTGATTGACCTGAGGGTTGCCCGCCTCCAGGTAGGCCAGACCATCGAACAGCGGCATGGCGGGTGGAAGTAAGATAGTGGTCATGATGATGCTTGTGGATGAGAGACTCGGCTCGGGGCCTGCGTGATGGTGATGCCGATAAATGGGGTTATCGGCATCACGTGGGAATGGAACGTCGATGCTGTGCAGCGAACAGCATCGTTATCAACAACTGAAGCTGCATAGTGTGTTTATTCAATGGATATGCACCTTGGTTGGAAAATTCTCGGGGTAAATATCCATGCAAATGCTTTAAAATTCTCATCAATGCATAAATTGAGGCTGTTTCCATACTGTGACGGGCAGCCTCCCCCGTGTCGCCCTCACGCTACCCGCTTGAGGGATTTGTCTTTTGGCTTGCCCGCCTCGCTTTGCTCTTCTTGCGGCTCAGATTTGCCACTCCCCTGCCCCTTGCTCCCGCGCAGTACGTTTTGCAGCAGATCGCGCTGCTCGGCCAGGTAGAAGGCCAGACTCTCTTGCTGATCCGGTTCAAGGCGAACGGGCGCGCCCGCCAGCAAATGCATCAACTCATCGGCAGTGTCCAGCAGCTTGTCATAGGCATCGGCCTCTTTCTTGCTGGCAAAGGTCATCTTCTCCACTCCCCCACGCACCACAACATATTTGATCTCAACGGCCATCGCGGCGTCCTCCTTCTGATAGTGATTACAAGTATATGTATGGATATACAGTATTGCAAATAACCCCATGCAGAAGTGTTTTATTGCCGCGCCGACGGGTGATTGCGCGCTTGTCATCACATTGATGAAAGGGTCATTTGACTTCCATGCCAAACTGGTCGGATGATTGGGTCATGACGATCACAAAGCAACTACTGATCCTGCTGCTGGTTGAGGTGACGCTCCTTGGGGGTATCGCCCATCTGGTCATTGGCCTCTCGCCGCCGCTCTCCATTCTGTTCGTGGTGGTGGCCCTGTTGGGGCTGCGCACCCTGGTGGTGCTGCTGACCTGGGGCTTTTCTCGCTTCTACCCGGTGCCTGCCATCGGCTGGCGAGAATGGTTGCCCATGGTGGGGCGAGAGATCGCCGCCTACCTGCTGACCTTCACCTGGTTGCTGCCGTTCGAGCGCTGGCTGATGGCGCCCGACAGGCTGACGCCCTCCCCCCTGCCCCTGCTGCTGATCCACGGTTATGGTTGCTGTCGCGGCATCTGGCGGGTGCAACGAGCCAGGCTGGAGGCTGCCGGCTACACGGTGGCGACCGTCACCCTGACCCCTCCTTTCGGCCATCTCGACGACATGGTGCCGCTCTTGGCCAAGCGCATCGACGAGGTGTTGGCCGCCACCGGTGCGTCGCAGCTGGTACTGATCGGCCACAGCATGGGCGGCCTGGTGTGCCGCGACTATCTGGCGGTGGCGGGCGGTGACAAGGTGGCGCAGCTCATCACCCTGGCCACCCCCCATCAGGGCAGCCAGCTGGCGACCCTGGGGCTGGGCGACAATGCTCGCGAGATGGAGCCCGGCTCCGGCTGGTTGCAGCGCTTTGCCGCCGTGCCGCTCTGCGTGCCCGGGGTCTCGGTGCGCACCAGCCACGACAATTTCGTGTTGCCCCAGTCCCGCCAACGACTGGATGGCATGGAGGACGTGGAGCTCGCCGCCCTCGGCCACCTCTCCCTGCTCTACTCCCGCCGTACCACTGCCTTGTTGTTGACCCTGCTCTCCCGCCCGCAGCCGCAAATGAAAAGGGCCTGATTGCGCAGGCCCTTTCCGTTTTTGCTACCTCAGTTCGTTGTCGTCCCCCTAGAAGTGGATCCCCTTGATCAGGGTGGAGACCGCCATCTGATCCGCCGAAGCCTTGGACTCGTTGCCCTCTTTGGGGTCGGAGAAGGTGCGGAAGCTGGTGTTCATGATCACCTGGGCCACTCGCGGCGCCAGGGCATGGATCACCTGGCCGAACACCCCGAGCCGGGTAGCCAGTCGCACGTGCTTGTTGATGATGGTGTCGCACACCAGGTCGGCGGCCTCTTCCGGCGTCATCATGGGCACCTGCTCATACACCTTGGTGGGCGCCACCATGGGGGTCTTCACCAGCGGCATGTTGATGATGGAGAAGTTGACCCCCTTGTCGGCAAACTCGGAGGCCGCGGTGCGCACCCAGGCATCGAGCGCCGATTTCGAGGCGACGTAGGCGGAGAAGCGCGGCGCATTGGTCAACACCCCGATGGAGGAGATGTTGATGATGTGGCCCTTCTTCTTCTCGATCATGGTGGGCAGCAACCCCATGATCACCTTGAGGGTGCCGAAGTAGTTGAGCTGCATGGTGCGTTCAAGATCGTGGAAACGATCGAAGGAGTCCTCGATGGCGCGGCGGATAGAGCGACCAGCATTGTTGATGAGGATGTCCACCCCGCCATGCTCGGCCACGATCTGCCGGGTGATCGCCTCCCCTTGGGCGAGATCGGCCAGATCCCCCTGATAGACCTGCAGAGTCAATCCCAGCTCGGCAAACTCGGCCTGGGTCTCGGCAATCTTGTGCTCGTCCCGGGCGATGGTCAGTACCTTGGCCCCCGCCTCGGCCAGCTTTCTTGCGGTGGCCTTGCCGATGCCGGAGGTGGCGCCGGTGATCAGCACCACCTTGCCCTCGACCCGGCCACGCAGGGTGCGATCGATGAACAGCTCGGGGTCGAGGTGACGCTCCCAATAGTCCCACAGCCGCCAGGCATAGCTGTGCAGCGGGGGCACTTCGATACCGGTCCCCTTCAGCACCCGCTGGGTTTCCCGGTTGTCGAAGCGGGTGGGATAGTTGATGAGCCGGAAGATGTCCTTGGGCAGCCCCAGATCGGCAATCGCCGCATCGCGAATGCGCCGCACCGGCGTCAGCGCCATCAGCATGGTCATCAGATGGCGGGGAATAAAGCTGAACAGGGCGGCATTGATGCGAATGGCGGGCTCAGGGGCATGGGCGGCGCGGGAGAAGGTGCTCAGCATGTCGCCGACCCGCATGGGGTGGGAATCGGTCAGGTGGAACGCCTTGTTGTCTTCTCCTTCCAGGTGGGCGATGTGATCGATGGCATCCACCACGAAGTTGACCGGCACCAGGTTGATGCGTCCCCCTTCGACCCCGATGGCGGGCATCCAGGGCGGCAGCATGCGGCGCAGCTTCTGGATGGTCTTGAAGAAGTAATAGGGGCCGTCCACCTTGTCCATCTCACCGGTGTTGGCATCACCGACCACGATGCCGGGTCGATAGATGCGCCAAGGCAGCGTGCTCTCCTTGCGCACTATCCCTTCGGCCTCGTGCTTGGTCTGGAAATAGGGCATGTCGAGGTGTTCGGCCTCATCAAACATGTCTTCCCGAAACAGGCCGTCGAACAGACCGGCCACCGCGATGGAGCTGCAGTGATGGAAACAGCGGGCCTGGAGCCGCTCGGCCAGTTGCAGGGCCTGACGGGTGCCTTCGGCATTGACCTGCTGCTGAATGCCCGCCTTGGCGTTGAGATCGTAGATGGCGGCGAGATGCAGGAAGTGGTCGACCTTGCCGATGAGAGGCTCCAGCTCGGCACTGCCTACTCCGAGCAACGGGTGGGTCATGTCGCCGACCACGGGGATGGCGCGATCCGCCTCAACCCCCCAGTAGGCCAGCAGATCGGGTACCCGATCGAGATGGGCGGCACGCATCAAGAAATGCACCCGGCTATTCGGGCGCTGCAGCACTTTTTTAATCAGCCGGCGACCGATAAAGCCGCTGCCCCCCGTGATGAAATAGTCCATGGTATTTATATCCCTTACTGATTGGGCTGTTAGTTGCTGTTAGATATATCACGCTTTAACGCAAAATATTCATTCGAATATCATTCTTCGTGACCCAGACCAAAATTACCAGGGTTGCCTGTTCCGTTATTAGGTAGAACCCTCTATTTTTTCTCCATAGACTGAGGATGAAAGCCAAGTAATGCCACAACGAATATATCAAGGTTGTTGTCATTACCATCATCTATATCACGAGCAAGGAGATTGTCATGGCCAAAAAATTGAAAGCACTGGCAAGTTCGGTGACCGACAACCAACTCACCTCCACCATCAAGGAGTCCACCCAGCAGATCTGGTTGGCGGGTCTGGGTGCCTATGCCAAAGCCCAGGAAGAAGGCGGTAAAATCTTCGAAGCCCTGGTGCAGGAAGGGGAAGCCCTGCAAACCCGTACCCGCCAGAGCGCAGACGAGAAGATCGCTGCCATGACCGACAAGACTGCCGGTACCTGGGGACGTCTGGAGCAGGTGTTCGAGGATCGCGTGGCCCGCGCCGTCGCCAGCCTTGGTATCCCGACCCGCAAGGACATCGACAAGCTCTCCAAGCGCATGGCCGAGCTGACCGAGGTGGTACAACAGCTGATCGATGCCCAGGACCTGGATGACGTTGCTCCGGCTGACGAGGCCAAGCCTGCCGCCGCCACGGCCAAAAAGCCGGTTGCAGCCAAAAAGCCGCCGGTCAAGAAAGCCGCCGCCCCCATCGCCAAGGTGAAGGAAGAGGTGAAAGCACTGGCAACGGAAGTGGAGAACGTGGCCAAAGAGGTCAAGGAGAAGAGTGAAACCACGCTCTTCTGATCTGCTGACCGGCTTGTTCTGATTGCGTAATGATCCACCGGCCCATGCCCTCTGCTGGGCCGGTTTTGCATGAGAAGGGAGGCAAATCATGAGCACGATTGCGGTTGCCCTCGCCGGCGGGGGACCTCTGGGGGGGATCTACGAGATCGGAGCCTGCGCCGCCCTGGCCGACAGCATCAAGGGGCTGCGTTTCGAGCAGGCCGATATCTATGTGGGGGTGAGCTCGGGTGCGGTGATCGCCTCGGCGCTGGCCAACGGCATCTCGCCGGACAAGCTGGTGCGGATCCTGTTAAGCGACGACACCGGCGAGTTCTTCGACCCCTCCACCCTGCTGCGTCCCGCCTTCGGGGAGTATTTTGACCGGCTCACCTCGCTGCCGCCGCTGGTGCTGACGTGTCTGGCCGACTATCTCTCCTCTCCCTGGAACAAGAGCCTGCTCGGCTCGTTGCAGGGGTTGTCCCGAGCGATCCCGACCGGCATGTTCGACAGCCGCGGGGTGGATCGGATCCTCACCCAGTTTTTCTCCCGCCCCGGTCGCAGCAACGATTTTCGTGAGCTTGCCAGCCGGCTGTTCGTCATCGCTACCGAGCTCGATACCGGCCGCGCGGTGGCCTTCGGCAGCCCGGGGCTGGACCAGGTGCCCATCTCCGCCGCAGTGCAGGCCTCGGCCGCCCTGCCCGGCCTGTTCCCGCCCTCGCTCATCAATGGCCGCTACTACGTGGACGGGGCGCTGATCAAGACGCTGCACGCCTCGGTGGCGCTGCAGGAGGGGGCCGACCTGGTGTTTTGCATCAACCCGCTGGTGCCCTTTGATGCGGGACTGGCCAGCGAACACCCCGCCAAGCTGGTGGACCGCGGTCTGCCGGTGGTGCTGGCCCAGACGTTTCGCGCCATCATCCATTCGCGCATGCACGTGGGGATGGATCGCTACAAGCACCAGTATCCGGAGGCGGATGCCCTGCTGTTCGAACCCTCCTCGGCGGACGGCGAGATGTTTTTTACCAATGTGTTCAGTTACCGGGATCGACGCCATCTGTGCGAGCACGCCTTCCAGCATACCCGCCAGGATCTGTGGCTGCGACGGGACGAGCTTGGCCCCATCCTCGCCAGGCATGGGCTGGAACTGGATCTGAGCGCGCTGGCCGATGAACAGCGTTCCCTGCTGACCCCGGGCACCGGCTCGGTGGCGGCGCTGGATGCCTCTTTGACCCAGCTGCAGCACTGGCTGACCCGCCGCTATGGCGGCAAGGGTCGCCGGCAATCGAAGGAGTAGCATGGACTGCAAACCCAAGCGGCGTACGCGGGATCGCATCCTAGCCACCGCCCTTGCCCAGTTCAACCTGCTGGGCGAGCCGACCGTCACCACCTCCGCCATCGCGGCCGAGCTGGAGATGAGTCAGGGCAACCTCTATTACCACTTTCACAACAAGGAGGAGATCGTCAACGCCCTGTTCGGCGAGTTCGAACAGGAGATGGCCCACCTGCTCGATACCATTACCCCGCCGTTGAATGAGGCGGAGGACATCTGGTTCTTCTTGCACCTGATGTTCGAACTCATCTGGAAGTACCGTTTTTTCTACTACGACATCAGCACCCTGATGAGCGGCAACCACAAGGTGGAGCTGCGCTTCTCGGCCCTGCTGCGGCGCAAGGAGCAGACCGCCGCCGCCATCTGTCACAGCCTCTGGCGCAGCGGCCTGCTGCAAGGCGATGAGACGCAGGTGACGGCGCTGGCCGCCAACATCGCGCTGGTCGGGACCTTCTGGATCTCTTATCAGCGGGCGCTGCATCCGCGGGCCGATGCCGACATCGCGCTCGGGGTGTTTCAGGTGATGCAGCTGGTGGCCCCCCGGCTGCGAGCCGATGCCCGTGCCGATCTGGATGCCATCGCCACCCATTATCAGCCCGCCACCACGGCGAGCTGACAGCATCGTGTATTTGATTGTGTTTTTTTAACAGGGAGAATCATATGACCACTTCACAGCCCAAATTGTCCGATTTCACCCCCTTCCCCTGGCCGGATGCGGCCTATGACTATGCCGGGGAGCGCCTTGAGCAGCATTGGGAGCGGCTGCACCAGGGGGATGCCGAGCCCTGGCCCGAAGATGAGCAAGTGCAGGAAGCCTGGCGCGCCTATCACGCCGGTGATTTCGCCCGCGCCGTCAGCCTGGGGCTGGGGGCCGGCGAGGATGGCCTCAACGTGGCGAACAAGGCGCTGGTGATCCACGCCAGCTACCTGCTGGATGACAAGTATGCCAAGCGCGAAGCGTTCGAGCTGGCCGCCAGCAACGCCGAGAAGCTGCAAAAACGCCAGCCGGGCAACGTCAACGCCTGGTACTTCCACGCCCTGGCGCTGGGTCGCTACAGCCAGGTGATCTCGGTCTCCAAGGCGCTCTCCATCGGCATCGGTGACAAGATCAAGAGCAGCCTGGAGCAGGCGCTGAGCCTTGAACCTGATCACGCGGAAGCCCATATCGCCTTCGGTGCCTGGCATGCGGAGATCATCGACAAGCTGGGCGCCATGATCGGTGGCATCACCTACGGCGCCAAGAAGGATGAGTCCGAGCGTCACTTCAAGGCGGCGCTGGCCATCATCCCCCACTCCGCCATCGCCCGCATGGAGTACGCCAACGCCATGGTGATGATGCACGGCAAGAGCAAGATGGCGGCCGCCGAGGCGCTCTACGACGAGGCCGCCGAGTGCGAGCCGCTGGACGCCATGGAGCGGCTCGATGTGGAAGCCGCCCGTGAGGAGCTGGCGGACGAGTAAGACAGCCATTGCTGCAATGAAAGAGGCCAACCCTCTGGGTTGGCCTCTTTTCTTTTTCACTTTTTTTCTTGCAGGCTTCCTTTCTTGCCGGCTCCTCGTCTTGCAGGAGTGGCGCGGTCAGCCGTGCAGCAGTTGATCCAGCATGTCGGGATCGTAGAGCAGGTCCGGTTCCATCAACACCAACAGCAGCAACTGCTCAAACTCCACGGCGAAGCGCTCGACGATGAGATCCGGGTCCGGCACCCGCTTCTTGTCGGTGATGAGGCCGAGCTGCACCTTGTTGTCATAGGAGAGAATGGAGACGCCGACCGCGATGTCGCCGGCCTGGGGCACCCAGAACAGCGGTTGACGCAGGCGGGCGCCGGCCAGATAGAGGGTCTGCTGCGGGCCCGGTACGTTGGTGATGACCGCGCTGGCCTTGGCCGAGAGGATGTCGATAGCCTGCTGCTGCACCGCCTTGGGCGCCATGCCCATCACTTCCAGCAAGTTGAGCACTACCGCCGGCTGCAGGGAGGACTTGAGCGCCTGCATCCGATCCCGCACCGCATAGAGCCGTTGCAGCGGGTGCTCGATGTTGAGGGGCAGATCCAGCGCCACCAGCCCGAAGCGATTGCCCAGCGCCCCCTTGTCGTCCGGGGCGCGCATGTTGACCGGCACCAGCGCCCGGATGTCGATGTCGGTCTGGTCGCCCTGCTCCAGCAGGTAGTGGCGAAAGGCGCCGGCGGTGGCTGCGATCAGCAGATCGTTGACCGAGCAGCCGAGCACTCGCCCCACCGCCTTCACGTCCGGCAGTGGGATCTGTTCTGACCAAGCTACCCGCTTGGTGCTGCCGGTCTCCCCCTTGAGCCGGGTATTGGCGTCATCGGAGAGGGTGGCGATGGTGTAAAGCTCGGCGGTCACGTCCCGGCTAGTCTTGAGGTAGTCCATCGCCTTGGTCGGATGAGTCAGTACCTCGACGTACTTGGACCAGAGGGTGCCGGTCAACTTGAGGCCGGCCCGCAACAGGCGACTGCCCTGTTGATCGTGCTCCTCGTCGCCGTCGTCATTGGTCACCGGCTCGGGTTGCGGCCTGGGAGGCGCTACCGGGCTCTCGTCCATCATGGTCAGCATGGCCCGCACCAGGGAGAAGCCGTCCCCCATGGCGTGGTGAAAACGCACCACCAGCGCCTGGCCGCCCAGAGAGGTATCCACCAGGTGCATCTCCCACAGCGGGCGCTGGTGGTTGAGCGGGGTGGAGGCAAAGTCGGCCACCAGCCGCTCCAGCTCCGCCTTGCCGGCCTTGCCTGGCAGGATCACCCGCTTGAGGTGCAGATCGAGGTCGAAGTCGGGATCGGTGCGCCAGTAGTATTCGCCCCCTTCCAGACAGGCCTTCTGTCCGAAGCGCGGCTGTACCCGAACTGTGTGCAGCAGGCTCTCCCGCAAGATGGCTTCATCCAGCTGACCGTCGAACATCAGCACGCCGACGATCTGCATCAAGTTGTTGGGCCGGTCCATCCGCAGCCAGGCGGTATCGACACAGGAGATGAGTTCACACACAGACATGTATTATCCCTATCGTTTCGTGTTATTTGTCTCCTGCCGTTTCATGAATTGGCTTGATCAGGAGTGAATGAACAAATAGCACTTATATGTTGGTGAAACTGCACGGCGATTAATTCAAGATGATGTTTCATGACAAAAATGGGGGCAATTTTCATGCCTCTTAAAATAAAACAAACAAAGTTTGCTCGGCCCTTTTAATAATAAATATCAGGCCGGGTAACGATAGTGGAATCGGTTATTTCATGATTGTTTCTTGCGCTGGATCAGTATTTATTGGCCCCATCAGCGCCGGGTTGGGCAAGGCAGGCGCTGATCGACGTATTCGAGGATCTCCTGCTCCAGCACGCTGCGCACCGGCAACAACATGAGGCCGAGGCGCACCTCCAGCGACAGGGTATCGTCGGTGAGGAACAAAGAGCCGTTGACCCCGGCGCCACGAAACAGCAAGCGGGTCTCCTCCTCGTCTTCCCACTCGCAGTCAAGTTCGTACTCTTCGCTCATGTCCTGGGCAATGGCTTCGGCGGCCAGTCTGGCGCCGGCGAGGCCGAGCGGATGTTGGCGGCTGACCTGGATGGTCGACAGGCTGCTGCCGGCAAGGGGATCGTATAGAAACATGCTAACTCTCTGAGCGATGACAACATTTATTGATATTAAACATATGAATCAAACAAGTGAAAGCCATTTGCAACATTTTTGGGACTCACTTAACAAAGCCCATTGAGCAAAAGCTCCATTGATTCCGCCTGGGCTGCCGCCGCGTTACACTGGGCCGGCAACACGTGACGAGCGTCGGCAAGGCGCCGCCTGTCGTCATGTCTATCCGTGACAGGCCATTGGAAACAGGTCAAGAGAGCAGCAGATGACCCAACAGCAACAACCATTCGATGACCCGCAACCGGATGAAGAGAGTACCCTGACGCGACTCTATCGCCAGCTCAACCGGGTAGCCGCGCTGCGCGAGCAGATGCGCACCCATCCGCAGGATCAGCAAGACAGGGACGCATTGCGCCAATGGCAGGCCGATCGGCTGGGGCGTACCCACAGTGACCTCTTGGAGAGCAAGCGCTACGGGCCGGCCGCGCAGTTCTTCCTGACCGATCTCTACGGGCCGGGGGACTGTGCCCGCCGGGATGCGGACGTGATGCGGGTGATGCCGACCGCCGAGCGGTTGTTGCCGGAATCCGGTCTCAAGGTGCTGGCGCAGGCCATTGAACTCGATGCCCTCTCCGAGGAGCTCGACTACCTGATGGTGGTGGCGCTGCGTCGCAGCGGCAGCATGGCGCGGCTGAACGCCAAGGCCTATGCCCTCGCCTATCAGGAGGTCGGTGAGGAAGCGCGCCGCCGTCATCAGTTGCAACTGGTCAACGAACTGGGGATGACCCTGGATCGGCTGGCCAGAAAGCCGCTGCTCGGGGCAACCTTGAAGCTGATATCGGGGCCGGCCCATCTGGCGGGACTGGGCGAGCTGTTTACCTTTGTCGAACGGGGTTACCGGGTGTGTCATCACATGGGGCGAGCCAACGAGTTTCTCGAGACCATCGCCAGCCGCGAGACGGCCATCATGCAGGCGCTGCTGGCGGGCGACGACACAGTGCTGGATTGACCCTGGGAGCCAAGCAGGCAGACATGACAAAGCGGGCCGAGTGGCCCGCTTTTTGTTTATCAGAGTGCGCCGATAGGCGAGCGGTCAGATCACCAGCAGATCCATGAAGGTGTGCACCGGGGTGGTGGCCAGTTGTTTGCCATCCTGGCAGAGGGCCAGGATCGTATCGGCCCGTTTGGCCGGGAAGCGGGTGGCCAGGTTGTGGCGGAACTTCTCTACCAGCAGCGGGATCCCCTCTTCGCGGCGGCGACGATGACCGACCGGGTACTCCACCTCCACCTTGGCGGTGTGGGTGCCGTCCTTGAAGAAGACCTGGATGGCGTTGGCAATGGAGCGCTTGTCCGCTTCCAGATACTCGCGGCTGTAGCGCTTGTCCTCCTGCACCACCATCTTGGCTCGCAGCCCATCGATGCGGGGATCGGCGGCCACGGCGTCCTCGTAATCCTCGGCGATGAGTCGCCCGAAGATGAGCGGCACCGCCACCATGTACTGCAGGCAGTGATCCCGGTCGGCCGGGTTGTTGAGGGCGCCGACCTTGCTGATGATGCGAATGGCCGACTCATGGGTGGTGAGCTCGATACGGTCAATCTCGTCGAGGCGCCCCTTCACCTGCTCGTGCAGCTTCATGGCGCACTCCACTGCGGTCTGGGCGTGGAACTCGGCGGGATAGGAGATCTTGAACAGCACGTTCTCCATCACATAGCTGCCGTACCCCTGGTGCAGGGCGAACTGGTTGCCCTTGAACAGCACGTCATAGAAGCCCCACTTGGGGGCGCTCAGCACGCCGGGATAGCCCATCTCGCCGCTCATGGTGATAAGGGCGAGGCGCACCGCCCGGGAGGTGGCATCCCCCGCCGCCCAGCTCTTGCGCGACCCCGCATTGGGTGCATGACGGTAGGTACGCAGGCTCTGGCCATCGACCCAGGCCTGGGAGACTGCATCGATCACCTGATCGCGGCTGCCGCCCAGCATATGGGTCACCACGGCGGTGCTGGCGACCTTGACCAGCACCACGTGATCGAGACCGACCCGGTTGAAGGAGTTCTCCAGTGCCAGCACCCCCTGGATCTCGTGGGCCTTCACCATGGCCACCAGCACATCGCTCATGGTGAGCGGTGCCTTGCCTTCGGCCACGCGGGTACGGGAGAGCCAGTCGGCGGTGGCGAGGATGCCACCCAGGTTGTCGGAGGGGTGCCCCCACTCGGCGGCCAGCCAGGTGTCGTTGTAATCGAGCCAGCGAATGATGGCACCGATATCCCAAGCCGCCTTGACGGGGTCGAGACAGAGCTGGGTGCCGGGAACCCGGGCCCCGAAGGGCACGACGGTGCCCGGCACGATGGGACCGAGGTGCTTGGTGCACTCGGGAAAACGCAGGGCCAAGAGGCCACAGCCCAGGGTATCCATCAGGCAGTAACGGGCGGTATCGAGGGCGGCCTGGCTGGTGATGGGGTGATGGCAGACGTAATCGGCAATATCGACCAGCACCTGATCGGGGTCTGGTCTGTGGTTGACGTCGACGTTGGCGGACATCGTGACTTCCTTATCGTTGTTGTGAATGAAACAGGGTGATGAAACGGCGCCCTGCCCGCCCGCCTGCGCGCATCGACCCCGGTGCTGCCGGGGTCGGGTGAGGCAAGGGAGTGACAGGGCCGCCCATGTTTATCGCTGCTGCAGCGAGACGAAATGACGGGGCGCCGGGCCGACATAATCGGCACTCGGGCGGATGATCCGGTTGTGTTCGCGCTGCTCCATCACGTGGGCGCACCAGCCGGTGACCCGCGAACAGACGAAGATGGGGGTGAACAGCTTGGTCGGGATCCCCATGTAGTGATAGGCGCTGGCGTGGAAGAAGTCGGCGTTGGGGAAGAGCTCTTTTTCTTCCCACATCACCTTCTCCGCCTCGCAGGAGACGCGGTAGAGCCGGTCATCACCCACCGCCTCGGCCAGCTGGGCCGACCACCCCTTGATGATGACGTTGCGTGGATCCGAGGTGCGATAGACGGCGTGGCCAAAGCCCATGATCTTCTCCTTGGCCGCCAGCTTGGCCAGCAGCTCGCGCCGCGCCTGGGCCTCATCCTGCCAGGGCTCGATCATCGCCATGGCGGCCTCGTTGGCGCCGCCGTGCAGCGGGCCGCGCAGGGTGCCGATGGCCGCGGTGACGCAGGAGAACATGTCAGAGAGTGTCGAAGCGCAGACCCGCGCCGCAAAGGTGGAGGCGTTGAACTCATGCTCGGCGTAGAGAATGAGGGAGACGTGCATCACCCGGCGCTCCAGCTCGCTCGGCGCCTTCTGGTGCAGCAGTGCCAGGAAGTGGCCACCGATGCACTCCTCGTCGGTGTCGAGGGCGATGCGTACCCCGTCGTGGCTGAATTTGTACCAGTAGAGGAGAATGCCCGGGAAGGCGGCCAGCAGCCGATCCGCCACTTCATGCTCGTGCTCGAAGCCATCTTCCGGCTCCAGATCGCCGAGCATGGAGCAGCCGGTGCGCAGCACATCCATGGGGTGGGCGTCGGCGGGAATGCGCTCGAGCACCTCCAGCAGGGCGGCAGGCAGGGTGCGCAGGCGGAGCAGCGTCCGCTTGTAATCTTCGAGCTGCTGCTCGTCCGGCAGCTCGCCCTTGAGCAGCAGGTAGGCGACCTCTTCGAACTGGGCGCCATCGGCCAGCTCCTGGATGTCATAGCCGCGATAGGTGAGTCCGGTGCCGCTCTTGCCCACGGTGCAGATGCTGGTCTCCCCTGCGCTCTGGCCACGCAGGCCGGCGCCACCCAACGGTTTTTGCTGTCCCATTGCCTTTCCTCCTAGTCCCTGGATGTAAACAGACGGTCCAGCGTCTGCTCGTAGTGGTGATAACCGAGGAAGTCGTAGAGCGACTCCCGGGTCTGCATGGTGTCGACGACGGCCCGCTGATGGCCATCCTGGCGAAGGTGCTGATAGACGTTGAGGGCCGCCTGATTGGCCGCCCGGCTGGCACTCAAGGGATAGAGCACCATATCGACACCGTGGGCGGCGAGCGCCTCCTTGTCGAACAGCTCGGTTTTGCCGAATTCGGTCATGTTGGCGAGAATGGGCACCCCGGCCGCCTGTTTGAACAGGTCATACTGACCGAGCTCGGTCACCGCCTCGGCGAAAATCATGTCGGCCCCGGCGGCCACGTAGGCGGCGGCGCGCTCCAGCGCCGGGCCAATCCCCTCCACTGCCAGCGCGTCGGTGCGAGCCATGATGACGAACTCGCCATTCTCGCGGGCATCCACCGCCGCCTTGATGCGATCGCACATCTCCTCCTGCGAGACCACCGCCTTGTTGGGCCGGTGCCCACAGCGCTTCTGGGCCACCTGATCTTCCATGTGCACGGCGGCCACTCCGGCCCGCTCGAAGGCGCGCACGGTGCGGGCGATGTTGAACGCCCCTCCCCAGCCGGTGTCGATGTCGACCAGCAATGGCACACGGGTAGCGGCAGTGATGCGCTCGGCGTCGATCAGCACGTCATTGAGGGAGGTCATGCCGAGATCCGGCAGGCCATAGGAGGCGTTGGCAACGCCGGCGCCTGACAGATAAATGGCCTGAAAGCCGCTGCGCTCCGCCATCAGCGCCATGTAGGCATTGATGGTGCCGACGATCTGCAGGGGGCGTTCGTTGGCGAGGGCGGTGCGAAAACGCAGGCCTGCCGAGGGGGTAAGGCTGGACATCATGACTCCTTTCACTTGTCTGGTGAGACTATCTAATATCACGTTTACGTTAACGTCAATCATACTTTCGTGGCATGCCCCCGCCAGGCAAGACAGGACGCGGCTTTTAGGGTAAATTTCACCAATTCCTTCAACAGGTTGAATCGTAATGTCGGATCTCAATCCCGTGATCGTCTGCCCGGCTTGCGACTTGCTGATCGAACGCAAGTTATTGCCGCTGAGGCGCCACGCCCACTGCCCCCGCTGTCACCAGCATCTGTACGGGCGCTATGCATTTCGCCCCTCCCAATTGATGGCGCTGACCATCACCGGCTTCCTGTTGCTCCCGTCCGCCTTCTTCGAACCGCTGATCTACCTGCGCCTGGCCGGCGTCAACTCGGACGCCAACTTGCTCAAGGGCATCATGGTGCTGCTGCTCGAGCACGAGATCTGGGTGGCTGGGCTGGTGTTCTGGTGCGCCGTGCTGGCGCCGGTGGGCTTGCTGCTCGGGATCTTTGCGCTGGCTTCGGGCCTCGCCAAACGCTGGCACATACTGGCGCCGACCCTGAAGGCGGTGGAGGTGTTTCGTCACTGGGCCATGCTGGAGGTCTACATCGTCAGCCTGCTGGTCGCCCTGTTCAAGCTGATCGACATCGCCGACGTGCGTCTCGGCGGCGGTCTGTTGAGCCTGGGGATCCTGATGCTGCTCAACCTGACCCTGCTGATCCTGTTTGACCCTGCCCCCTACTGGGAGCGAGTACCGCTGGAGGAGCCGGACCATGTCCCAGACCAGCGCCCGTGAACTGGGGCTCTGCCGCTGCCACACCTGCGGCCTGCTGGTACGCTATCAGGCGGGCAGCGTCTGCCCCCGTTGTCACAGCCGGCTGCAGGTGCGCATTCCCCACTCCCTGGCCTGGTCCTGGGGGTTGCTGGCGCTGGCCAGCTTCATGCTGCTGCCCGCCAACCTGCTGCCCATCACTCATTTCTACAACAAGGGATTGTTGCAGTCCGACACCATCTTCAGCGGTATCATGATGCTCTATCGCAGCAAGATGTCGGGCATCGCCACCATCGTCCTCACCGCCAGCATCATAGTGCCGGTGGGCAAGATCCTGGGGCTGGGCTGGATCTGCTGGCAGCTGCAACGAACCAAGCCGGTGCGGCGCAAACGCCAGCTCATCATGTATCGCATCATCGATTTCATCGGCCGCTGGTCCATGCTGGACTTGTTCGTCATCTCGCTGATGGTGGCCCTGGTGGATCGCGGGGTGCTGCTCAACGTGCGGGCCGGCCCCGGCGCCACCGCCTTTGCCGGCGTGGTGGTGCTGACCATGATGTCGGCCCGCATGCTGGATACGCGCCTGCTGTGGGACAAGGCGGCCCGCTAGGGTCGGCCATCACATATGCCTGAAACTGTTTGTCTTTATCTGAACTGCTGTTTATCTCAGCCAATTAAGGAGTCGGTATGATCGGGGCTGAACCCGTCATTGAGAAGCGTCGCTGGTTGTCACCCGTCTGGTTGCTGCCCTTTATCGCCCTGTTGCTGGCGGGGGGCTTCATCTACCAGCAGTTTGCCAGCAGTGGCCAGCTGATCCGCATCAACTTCGCCCAGGGCAACGGTATCCTGCCGGGCAAGACCCAGGTGCGCTATCAGGGGGTCGCCATCGGGGTGGTGCAGGAGCTGGAGCTGGCCGAGGATGGCCGCAAGATAGCCGTGCTGGCCAAGATTGACAGCCGGGCCCGCCCGCTCATCCGCAAAGGCTCGGATTTCTGGCTGGTGAGCCCCAAGGCATCGCTCACCGAAATCTCCGGTCTCGATACCCTGGTCTCCGGCAACTACATCAACCTGCAGCCCGGGCGTGACAACAACCCGCTGCAGGAGGAGTTCGACGCGCTGGACGGTCCTCCCCCCGGGTATCAGGCCCAGGGGCGGATGCTGCACCTGACTGCCGATTCGCTCGGCTCGGTCGGCATCGGCGCCAAACTCTATTTTCGCGGCATCGAGGTGGGCAGCGTCATCAATACCCGCCTTGGCGAAGAGAACCAGAACGTAATCCTGGATCTGGTGATCGAGCCGCGTTTTGAACACCTCATCAAGGCCGATACCCGCTTCTGGAACATCAGCGGCATCAAGGGCTCCTTCAGCCTGGCCGGGGTCAATGTGGAGGCCGGCAGCCTCACCTCCATCCTGAGCGGCGGCATCGCCTTCGACTCTCCCAAGGACTCTCCGGAGCCGGAAAAAGGCCAGGTCTTTACCCTCTACAAAGGGTTGGCCGAGGCGGCCCGCGGTGAGCGGATCGACATTTTGGCGGGGGATCTACCCATCAAGGAGGGGATGCCGATCCTGTTCGAAGGCATCGAAATTGGCCGCATCGACCCCATTCGCCTGACCGACAAGGGCCGGGTGGTGACCGCGCTGATCAACCCGGAGCAGGCGTTTCGGATCACCGGCAACAGTCGTCTGGTGTGGGAGAGCGTCTCCCTCGGCGCCGGCGGCATCAAGCATGCGGATCGCCTGCTGGCGGGCCCGGCCATTCGCCTCGACTATGTGGCGGGCGAGCGGGGCAAGGCCATGACGCTGAGCAGCAAAGAACAACCGGGTGGCATCAAGCTGGTGCTGCAGGCCGACGATCTGGCCGGCCTCAACGAAGGGGCACCGCTCTGGTACAAGGGCCTGCAGGTGGGCCAGATCAGCCAGCTCACCCTGGATGGCGGTGGCAACGCCAGCGTGGCCCTGGTCGTGCAGAGCCAGTATCAGCATCTGCTCAACCGGGCCCGTTTCTATCGGGCGGCGCCGCTGCAGATCGATGCCGACCTGAGCGGCATCAAGGTGGAAACCAGCCCGGCCAGCGCCTGGATTGGTGGCGGCATCAAGCTGGTGCAGGCCCCCGCCGGCGAGCGGGTCAACCGGCTCTATCCCAGCCAGGAGCTGGCCCTGCTCGGCACCCGGGATGCCAAGCCCCGTCGCTGGGTGTTGAAGGCGGAGCAGGCTGACGGCATCGGCATCGGCTCCCCGGTGCTCTATCTGGGACTCGAAGCGGGCAAGGTCAACGCGCTGCGCGCCGCCAAGGAGGGGGTGGAGATTGAGCTCGAGATCGCCGGTGTCTATGCCCCCCTGCTGGAGCAGCAGCCGCAATTCTGGAAAAAGCCGGCACTGGATACCCGGGTGCGGGTGGATGGCGTGCAGGTCAAGGTGGGGAACCTCGCCACCCTGCTGCGCGGCGCCATCGAATTTGATCGGCTCGGCACGGGTCGCAGCAGTCACCAGCTGTTTGACAGCAAGGAGCAGGCCAAGGCCAAGGTACGGACCCTCTCCCTGCTGGCCGACAGCAACCCGGGGCTCGGGATCGGCAGCCCGATCCGCTACCGCGGGGTCGACATCGGCAAGATTGAACAGATTGAGCTGGAGCCGACCCTGGGTCAGGTGATCTTCAAGGCCGAGCTGGATGGCCAGTATGCCGCGCGCTTCCTGCAGTCTGGCGCCCGCTTCACTCTGGTGCAGGCCAAGCTGGGGCTGGGCGGCGTGGCCCACCTCGATACCCTGATCAAGGGCGCCTTTGTGGAGGCGCAGCCCGGTCAGGGCGCAGGCAAGGAGCGCTTCCCCCTCAGCCAAAGCGGCCCGGCCGGCCTGGCGCTTACCCTCAAGAGTGCGTCGGTCAATGGCTTGAGCGTCGGCAGCCCATTGCTGTTTCGCAAGATGGTGGTGGGCAGCGTGACCAAGGTGACGCTGGCCCGCGATGGCAGCGAGGTGCTGATCGATGTCAACGTGGATCAGGAGTATACCCATCTGGTGCGGGCCAACTCCCGCTTCTGGAATGTCTCCGGGGTCAAGGCGGATATCGGCCTGACGGGTGGCACCATCGAGGTGGAGACGGTGCAGAGCCTGCTCGCCGGCGGCATCGCCTTCAACACTCCGGAGAAAGAGATGGGGCCGACCGTCAAGGCCGGTCACAGCTACCCGCTGCATGCCAAAGCGGAGAAAGAGTGGCAGGAGTGGAGCCCTCGCATCCAGCCCTGATCTCTCCCCTCACCCACGCTCACCCAAGCCCGGCACTGTGCCGGGCTTGTTTTTACCCGCCGCGCTTTCAGAATATTCCTACCCTTGTGATAAGATGTCGCCCCTCTTTTTCGGTCAACGAGACTGCACCGTGCACGACAACACCTATCTTCCCGATCACTTCTTGCGCCATATCGCGGCCATCATGCCTGCGCACCTCTCCATGGATGAGTTCGTGGCCAGTTGTCGACGACCGCTGCGGCGCAGCATCCGGGTCAACACCCTGAAGATATCGGTGGCAGCATTTGTAGCGCGGATGCAGCCGCTCGGTTGGCAGCTCGATCCCGTGCCCTGGTGCGACACCGGCTTCTGGCTCAGCCGTGAAGACGAGAGCGTGCCCCTTGGCAACACCGCCGAGCATTTGAGCGGTCTCTTCTACATTCAGGAGGCGAGCTCCATGCTGCCGGTCACCGCCCTGTTTGCCTGCGAGCAGACCCGGCGCGACGGCATGCTGCTGGACGCGGCGGCGGCCCCCGGCTCCAAGACCACCCAGATCGCGGCCTTGATGAACAACCAGGGCATGCTGGTTGCCAACGAGTACTCCAGCAGCCGGCTCAAGGTGCTCAGCGCCAATCTGCAGCGCTGCGGCGTGACCAACGTGGGCATGACCCATTTTGATGCCAAGGTCTTCGGCCAGTGGTTGCCAGAAACATTCGATGCCATCCTGCTCGACGCCCCTTGCTCCGGCGAGGGCACTGTGCGCAAGGATGAAGATGCCTTGCGCAACTGGAGCATCGAGAGCATCGACGAGATTGCCGCCGTGCAGCAAGGGTTGCTGGAGAGTGCCTTTCATGCCCTCAAACCGGACGGCGTACTGGTCTACTCCACCTGCACCTTGAGCCTGGAGGAGAACCAGGCCGTCTGTCAGTCACTGCTGGACAAGTTCGGCGATGCGTTCAGCTTTGACTCGCTGGCCGATCTCTTCCCCGCAGCAGAGCAGGCCTGCACGCCGGAAGGATACTTGCACGTTTGGCCCCAAATCTTCGACAGTGAAGGCTTTTTCGTTGCCAGATTGCGCAAGCATCACTCCGTACCCAACACCATGTTCAAACCGGGCAAGCTCGGCAAATTTCCCTTCTCGCCGCTGCCGGCCAAGGAGTCCGAGCCCATGCTGCGCGAGATTGAAGCCGCCTTCGGGGTCGTGCCGCAGGGCAATCTGTTTGGCCGCAGCGAGGAGATCTGGCTCTTCCCCCGGCTGTTCGAACAGGTACAGGGCAAGCTGCGTTTCGATCGCATCGGGCTGAAACTGGCGGAGACCTTCAAGAAGGGGTATCGACTGACCCATGAGTGGGCGCTGGCCTATGGCGACGGCGCGAGCAAGGGATTCGTCGAGCTCGGCATTGCGGATGCGCGGGAGTTCATGATGGGACGGGATGTATGGCCGGAGCAAGCCGCCGGCACCGGCGAGGTGATCGTCCGCTATCAGGGTCATACCCTGGGCATGGGGAAATGGGTGGGCAGCCGGGTCAAGAATGCCCTGCCCCGCGAGCTGGTGCGCGACAACAATCTGTTCGTGTAACGAGTGTCGTCGGAGCAGGAAAACCCACACTCCGGTTGAACTTTTGCGTGGATCTTGAAAAGCCTCGAGCCTTGTCTAAGCTTAAGGCTATCCGAACACCAGTTAGCGCACGGCTCTGCAAGGAGCCAATTCCCCTATGCCAGGTACAAGGAATTCGTACCTGGCTTTTTTTATGCTCGCAGTTCGCATGTAGCAATTAGGCACCATGCCGCCGGTGCGTTTACTCGAGCACCTCTGCCGGCTCTGGTACTTCGACATGCGGCGCGGCTTGTTCCTGTTGCAGCTCATGTTGATAGAGCAGATCGATGGCCTGCTCGATGAGAGAAGCCTGGCTGTCTTCGAGCTGCAACCCCAGCATGGCCAACCGTTCGGCGTGGCGATTGCTGATCCAGCATTGCAATCGGCTGTGAGTTTCCTGCTTGCGTTTCACGTGCTGGCGCTGCCGCTCGGCGTTGTCTTGCGCACTGCTCACTTTCATTTCCTGGCTCATATCACCTTGCAACTTTGATTTTTATCGCCTGTTATCTCTCATCGATTCTTCACCATCCGCTGACGAACGTGAGGAGCCTGACTCTCCCCCTCTTGATGGGGTGAGCTCAGTGCGCCGCAAATATATCATTGGATCAACAAGATATCATTTAACATAAAAATATCATAAGCGCGGTTGGTGTGTAAGCGTTAAGTAGTAATGTCATGTTTAAGACAAATTGAAGTGTCACTCTGGGTTGCTAAGCTGGCCGTACCGTAGATACCTACATCGAGGGGCTCAACTTCGAGAAGATAGCCGAACTGTGTGAGATAACGCTCGAGGTTTGCCAGGAATTGCTTAAGCAAATCACGCGGGAACAAGTACCGAACATCAATGAGCATGTCCGTGATAAGAGCCTCGTGGTGATTGATGAGGCCCAGAACTTTTGGCCTAACGGTCGGGGGAAATTACCCGACCCGATCACCCAATTTGTCACCGAACACCGGCACCGTGGCCTTGATGTGGTGTTGATGGGTCAGAACCTCAACGATGTCCATAGCCTGTGGCGTAACCGGATAGACCGTAAGTTTGTGTTCATGAAGCTGGATGCGTTAGGACAGGATAAGCGTTACTCCTGGGCATCCTACAAGGGGGCGCCAGCGCTCTCGCATTGACTTCGAGAAGCTGACGAGTGGCATCAAAGTCTATGAACCCCAGTATTTCGGCAGCTATGCCAGTACCACCAGTGACGACAATGAGATGGGGGTCTATCAGGATGACCGCACCAATATTCTCAAGACAGCCAAGTTTAAGTTCGGGGTGCCTCTTGCGCTAATCGTGGTCATTGGCTCGCTCTGGTATTGTCTCGATTTGCTCTTCAACTTTGGTGAGCACACAGGACGGGGGAAGCGACAAAGCAACAACAGGTTGCAACCTCCCCTACTTCACCAGGTCAGTCCGCGCCATCACCGACCCCTCCCCTCAAGCCCAAGGTAGAGGATCTCTTCACCCAGTCCATTGATGGCTATCAGCCGGTGCTGACCTCGCAGACGGTCGTCAATGGTCAGCTGCTCGATGCCTGGATCGAGGTGTGGGATGACAAGGACAACTCTGTGATGATGTGGCGTTCGTCTGACCTGACCCAGCTCGGCTGGACTGTTGTCCTCAAGACTTACGGCCTAGTCATTTCTAAGGGCAAAGTCACCATGCTTATCCGCGAGCGTAACACCATAGCACCCACCAAAAATGGCAGTTTGACTTCTGGCGTCACCGACACAGTGAAAGAGTCTTTGTAGCACCCTACCCAGCTTTAACGTTTTTTATATATTACAACATTCATATTGTCGCTTATCTTAATGGTCAAGACTCCATAATGGACAGGCTCTGTATTTACCCTCTCGCACCTGCTTTTGGAATTCACCCATCGTTTTAAATTTATTGATAACCTCCAGCCTTAATAAGTTGAAAATTATGGTTCGACTAAATGTTAGCGCATTTTTTAATTCGTTCTCTCCAATGTTGTTTGAACCGCTGTGGACTATTTGAGAACGACGCCCATATAAATCCTTGACATACTTTTCAATTCCCAAGCATTCTCCAATCGATTTCCCACTTATATGCGCACATTGTTCAGCCATACTTGCCATTATAGATGCGGTAATTATACTGCTTTCGTCGACTTTGAAAAGCGCTTCAAGCGCGACTACAACTTTCAGTAAGGCACTTGACCTATTTTTATCACGATAAGCCTCTCCAATCCACTCAACTGCTCTGGATATCTTTTTTTCAACCTGGTTGGTTGGAGATAATATAACATTAAAAAAATACTCCATTAAGTTATTTTGTTTTTCGGGGAAGAATTCTATTAATCTAGTTAGATCAATAGAATTTATTGGTTTAGGTCTATCCTTACTCATGCCATAAAGTGAACCTTCTGTATAAATTATTGGTGGCTCAAAACTAGAGATTTCACGTGTCATAGAGCCTATGGAAAATGCAGTGTCTTTTTCTGCACACAAAAAGTAAATTGATAGTTCGAATGTATTGAAAAGGGTCTCTGCAACTTCTAAAGCCTTAATCGAATCTAGAGATTTCACACATAATTGCGCAACTGTTTTTGTAGACTGCGGCCTTTTAAAAAAAGGATCTTGGAATGGTAGTTTTATATATTCGCCATGACGGGGAACCTCATAAAAACATAACGGTCCAGCGTTGATAGGTTTTTCGCTGTTCCCCATATTTACACCAAAAGCCTGTTTAACAACCCGGTGCTCTCTTTGCACATCTAAGCTATCAATTATTTCGTTAAAGTGATTAACACGGTTTTTTATATTGTCATCAGGGTGGGCGCCACATTCACTCAATGTTTTTTCAATATAATACATTATATATTTTTTTGAAATGAATTTCCCTTTTGGGCTTTTTGAAAAATTATCAAAGCCCACTTCGAAAGACTCTGCATTAGTTATTGAAATAATGTTCCCATCACGCCATTCGTCACTATATATTTTCTCTTCGATAGTGTTTTTATTTAAAATGCACGATTTGAAAATATCACTGACACCGTTTTTATCACTGCTCATATTAAATCTCACATGTGGCTTTTAAACAAATAATATCAATGTTTGCTTTTATATGAAAGTGCTATAAATGAAAATATAAATTATACCAGCGTCAAGGGATTAACACGGCATCAGTTATGTTTGCTTTTTGTTCAAATCACTTTATCCGAGTTGGTACTCAGTAACCCTACAAGAAAATAAGGGGCTGCAGCCCCTACAAGCCGCCCACTGTTGGCAATAGGTACACCATCCTGTAGGCGGCGGAACGTGCCCATGCTAACGTGAGACTGGGCCACCCCTTCCTTGCTAAACCGGCTTTTAAGGCTTTCGGCTTTCAGATAGAGGTGAGCGCCTTAGCGTCTGTAGATGCCATATTTGACGCGCTTGTTTCGCCACTTGGGGAAGTCCTCTTTTCCCATCATGTCGATGATCTCTAACCTTTGGCGGGTCATTTGTGAACCTGCGGGGGTGATCAGGTGATAGCCAGACATGCGCCTTCCTCATGACCCATTGGTATATCTTCGGGATTTCCTTTCTCTCATCCATGGTGATCTAAATTAATCTGGTGGCTTCACATAAATTTTACATTATGGTATAAGTGACAGGATGTATAATATTTATTATGAGGCGAAATGTCTATAACTGGTATGAATGCAGGTGATATTCTGCTGATCGACAATGAAACTAAATGTCAAAAAATCAATAAGGGTGGGCAAAGTATTATACGTCGTTTAACCCCTGTGAATACAACGCATGTTGCATTGAGTTTAGGGGATGGTGTTTTCATTCACGCTGACTACCCTGGTGGGGTTGATTTGTGTTTCTTCCCTGAGCTCATTGATAAGTCGACTGGTGACTGGAAGGTTGCAAGGTACAAACAAATAAATGATGAATTACAGGGAGAAATTAAGAGAGCTGGAGCGCACCACCTAGGTAAACGTTACAGCTTGGGGTTTTCATTTAAAAAAAATGAAGAGTCCCTTTTTTGCTCACAATTTATCGATGTAGTGTATAAAAGTGTTGGTATTGATATTTTTAATCACCCAGGACGTCAGTTTATTCCTCTTAAAGGAGAAACCCTTCCAGTGGATTTTGAAAATGCCATTAAAGATAGTGTTGAGTGGGGGGATGTTACAGAAATTTATTCTGATGCCTTTGATAAGGACGAATACATACATTTGGAAAGTAATTATAAAATGCAGAAGGCTATGATTGTCTGCACAAGAAGAATAGAGGAAGATAAATACATGGCTATCGAACTTGCAAATGTAATTAGACAGTCTAATAGTTTACTTCCTGATAGCCCTTTAGGTGATTATGTTGATAGTCAGTGTTCTGAAATGATTCAAGATATGGAGTCTGATGAAAATAAATTACCATATGAATTCTGGAGACCTATACTCAAAAAAAACATTTAGTTTGGGAGCGCAAGCCAATTTTCTATCAAAACTGTTTAGTCGGGTTGGCCTGAGAATAGGGGGCTATATAGCCCCCTACAAGCCGCCCACTGCTGGTAAGAGATACCCCATGTGGTAGGCGGCGGAACGTGCCCATACTAACGCGAGATGGGGCCACCCCTTCCCTGCTAAACCGATTTTTAAGGCTTTCGACTTTCAGTTATAGGTGAACGCCTCAACGCCTATAAAGGCGATATTTGACGCGCTTGTTTCGCCACCTAGGGAAATCTTCCTTCCCCATCATATCGATGACTTCGAGCCTCTGGCGAGTCATTTGTGAGCCTGCAGGTGTGATCAGGTGATAGCCAGACATTCGCCATCCGGCCCAATAACGCTCGAAGATAGACGGCAGCTCCCTCCCTGCAGCCATCCTCATGACCCGTTGGCATATCAACGGGATCTCCTTTCTCTCGTCCCATAATGTGACCTCTGTCACAGATACAAAACATAGTTTGGCGGTTTCTTCCTGGTTAAAGCCGCATTCAAACCAACGAAAAATGAAGTTTTTGGTTATCTTCCTATCCATGTTGTTCAAACCGTCGAAAGCTGGCCTATTCCAGCGCGGCGTAGTTTGAGCCTTCATTTAACGTAATCTCTGGAGTGACGCGGTTATCTTACAGCAAGCCATCCAGGGCGTGATCCGAGAACTTGTGGGCATCGTCGAAATACTCCTGCAAGGTGCGGATGTCCTTGTGGCGGGTAACCTCGATGATCTTGTTCATCGGTTTGCCGGCAGTGACCGCCGAGGTGATGAAGCCGCGCCGCAGACTGTGGCCGCTGACCTGGAGATCGTCGATGGCCTGACCGGTACGCCGCTTGATCATCAGGTTGATACCCTGCGGACCGAGCGGTTCCTGCATGAGCTGACCCCAGCGATTCATCCGGCGAAACAGGGCGCCCTCGCTGATCCGGCTCTGTTTGAGCCAGCGCGCCAGTGCCGACACCGGACAATATTGTTTACCTGGCACCAGGGCGATCTCCGTTTCATGCAGCTGATGCTTGCTGGGCTTGAGCCGAAGACGGATCCCCTGCCCCACAAAGTCGAGATCATCCACTTCAATTCTTGCTGCCTCCGAGCGTCGCAAGGCGCCGCTGAACATCAGCAACAACAGGGTGTAATCCCGCAGCCCCGCCAGATTGCCGGTGTCGATCTCATCGAGCACACAGGCTAGCGGTTTCAGGGTCAGCGCCCCCGTTTTACGTTTGCGGTTGTCACCGAGCCGCACTATGCCCCGCATCATCTCCTTTATCTCCGCGTGCTCGGTCGGCATGGGGTGGATCCCCTTCTGCTTGAAAGCATAACGAATACCGGCGAGCCGTCTTACCAGGGTGGCCGGTTTGCGGGGTTCACCGTTACGCAGCTCCCCCTTCCCCTCTTCCTTGTCCAGCCAGATCCAGTCCGCCAGGATGCCGTCAGCCTGATCCGCCAGGAAGTTCATGATGTCATGATGGGTGGTCTGCAGCGGATCGAGCCCATGCAGCTGACACCAGAACACGAAGATGCGGGTATCGGCCTGATAGGCATTGAGGGTGGAATCGGCTTTAGCGCTGCGCAAGAAGCGTCTGGCCCGGCTGTTCAACTGAGGATCGAAGACACTCTGCAAAGCCTGTTGAGTTTGGGCCTGGATGTGTGGGTAGTTCACTTAACTCTATGATTTAATGCGGAGTTTCGTTGGATCTTACAGGTTCTTGCAGATCTATCAAGTATCGATAATGAATATTATCGATACTTATGAAGAATGCTTTTAACCCGTTTCACCCCCTCATTTATTCTCCAAGCACCACCGTTATCCCTGCTCCGTTTTATCAGGGTTGGGGATTTGATCTCATCAGTATCCACGACACCAAGTGAGAGATAACGACCTGCCGTGATCGTTTTTGGATGGGTCATGGATAGTGCTGATTGTCATAGTAAAACGCCCCGCTATGCGGGGCGTTGTTTGTTATCGCTTTGCCAACTTGAACAACTCAAAGAAGTTGTGACTGGTCGCTTGGGCCAATTCGGCCAGCGGTATTTGCCGCAGATCCGCGATGAACTGGGCCACGTCGCGCACGAAAGCTGGCTCGTTCTCCCTGCCCCGGTGCGGAACTGGCGCCAGATAAGGTGAGTCGGTTTCAACCAGCAGCCGCTCCAGCGGCAGCGCCTTGACCACCGCCTGCAGAGCTGCCGCATTCTTGAAAGTGGCGATGCCGGAGATGGAGATATAAAAACCCATCGCCATGGCCGCCTCCGCCATCTCGAGCGATTCGGTGAAGCAGTGCAACACCCCGCCGACCTGCTCGGCCCCCTCTTCGCGCATGATCTGCAGGGTATCCTGCTGGGCATCGCGGGTATGGATGATGAGGGGTTTGTTCAGGGCGCGGGCCACCCGGATATGCTCGCGGAACGAGGCCTGCTGTACTTCCTTGTTCTCCGGCGAATAGAAGTAGTCGAGCCCGGTCTCGCCGATGGCCACCACCCTTTCATCTGCCGCCTGGGTCAGCAACAAGGCGGCATCGACACCAGGCTCCTGGTTGAGAGGGTGCACACCACAGGAGGCAAACACTTGAGGATAAGGGGCGATCGCTTCCAGCATGGTCGGGAACTGCGCCTGGGTGACGCTCACGCACAGAAAATATCCCACGTCCTGCTCGGCGGCCTTGGCCAGCACATCGGCCATATTGGTCTGCTTGCTGCCATAGCTCAGGCGATCGAGATGACAATGGGAATCAACGAGTAACATATAAAACCTTTGTAGCGAGATCTATAACCAGCGAGTCAGCCAGTTCATCAGATGGATGGTGGGATTGGAGAGCTGTCCCGGCTGGCAGGCTATCTTCAGCTCGACCAGCTGTTGCTCCGCTTCCAGCAGCTTCTCGCTGGAATGAAGCTCGGCCAGTTGCTGGCTGAGCGCCGTCAGATCCGGCATCGCCAGCTGATGATGGCCGCAACCGGCCTGCGTCTTGAGGGCGTCGCACAAGAACAGCTGCAACCAGTGCAGCCTGACCTGGGTATCGCTCGCCAGCAGACCGCACACATGGTTGGCCCGGGTCGGCGTCTGGGTCAGCGCGAGAAAACTCTCCAGCAGATCCCGGCGGGCACTGTCTTGCTGTTCTTCGATATAGCGCAGCACCCGCAGCGGTGCCCCCTGGCAGATCCGTACCTGGGCCAGCGTGGCCTGATGACCCTGCTCGGCCAGCCAGCGCACCGTCTCACCTTCGGCGGGCAACTGGCAGACATGTTTGTGACAGCGACTGAGAATGGTCGGCAGCAGACGGGAAACCTGGGAGGCGATAAGCAGCAGCAAGCTGTCGCCGGCGGGCTCTTCCAGGGTTTTGAGCAGGGCGTTGGCGGCCGACTCCGTCATGCGCTCCGCATCCGGGATGATCACCACCTTGCCACGACCAAGCTGGGCCGAATTCTGCAGGCGCGAACAGATCTCGCGGATGGCCTCGACCCCGATGGTCTTGCTCTCCGTCGTCAGGGTGCCCAGATCCGGATGATGGCCCTTCTCAAACAGCTGGCAGGAGTGACATTGGCCACAGGGCTCACCCCGATCGGGCCGATGACAGAGGTGCAAGCGCGCCAATTGTTCCGCAAGCTGCTCCTTGCCAAGACCGGGATCGCCGAGCAGCAACCAGGCGTGACCGAGTCGGCCAGCCGCGGCGGTCTGGCTCAAGGCATGCCAGTCCGGGATCAACCAGGGATACATGAGGGCTCATCTTTCAGATAGTGGGCCAATGCGGCCTCGATGGCCGCCTTGACCTGTTCCGGCGCTTGGCCGGCATCGATCACCTTGATTGACTCATCGGCGGCAGCCAATTCCAGATAGCGCTGGCGGGTACGCTCGAAGAAGCTGAGCTGCTCGAGCTCGATCCGGTCCAGCTCACCGCGGTGGCGGGCCCGCTGCAGGCCGATGGCGGGATCGATGTCGAGATAAAGCGTCAGATCCGGTTTGAAGTCGCCGAGCACGGCCCGTTTGATGGCGCCGATGAGGTTGGCATCGATGCCGCGGCCACCACCCTGATAGGCCTGGGACGAGAGATCGTGGCGATCGCCCACCACCCAGATGCCGTCGGCCAGGGCCGGCTTGATGCGGGTCTCGACCAGCTGGACCCGGGAGGCGTACATCAGCAACAGTTCGGCTTCGATGGTGAGGCGCTCATCGTGCACCTCCTTGACGATGGCTCGCATCCGCTCGGCCAGCGGGGTACCGCCCGGCTCACGGGTACATTCGATCCGCACCACGCCGTGGCCATGCAGATAGTCGGTCACATAACGTACCGCGGAGCTCTTCCCTGCTCCTTCCAGTCCTTCAATCACGATAAATTTAGACATTAGGGTTTCTTCAATATGTATTCGCGGACCGCCCGATTGTGTTCATCGAGGGTCTTGGAGAAGTAGTGGGCACCGCCCCCTTTGGCGACAAAATAGAGGTAGTCGGTCGATTTGGGGTTGAGCGCCGCCTCGATGGAGGCCTTGCCCGGCATCGCGATGGGCGTGGGCGGCAAGCCGTCGATCACATAGGTGTTGTAGGGGTTCACGTCGGTCAGGTCGCTGCGGCGGATGTTGCCATCATACCTGTCCTTCACCCCGTAGATGACGGTGGGATCGGTCTGCAGCTTCATGCCAAGGCGCAGGCGATTGACGAATACCGAGGCAATCTGAGCCCGCTCTTCCGGCTGACCGGTCTCTTTCTCGATGATCGAGGCCATGATCAGTGCCTCATAAGGGGTCTTGTAAGGCAGATTGGCCTGGCGCTTGTCCCAGCTCTGCTGCAGGAAGGCCCGCATGTCCTGATAGGCGCGGCGCAGGATGGAAATATCGCTGGCATGGGTGGTATAGGCGTAAGTTTCCGGCAGGAACCACCCCTCCAGTTTGCCATTGTCGATGCCAAGCTCCTGGGCCAGATCCGCCTCGCTCTGCTCCACCGTCAAGCGCTCCAGATAAGGGGCGCTGGCCAGCTGCTTCAGCCAATCCTCGAAACGGGATCCTTCGACGAAAGTCAGGCTGAAGTGAAACTCCTTGCCGGAGGCGAACAGGGAGAGGGTCTCCTTGAGGGGAGCCCCTTCCTTGATTTCATAGGTGCCGGATTTGATGGCAACCAGCTCGGGGTGACCGCGCAGCCAGAGCCGCACCGCCCAGGGACTGGTTTCCCCCTCCCCCAGTTCGGCGATCAGGCGCGCTGCATGGGCACCCTTCTCGACGGTAAAGAGGCGGGTCGGCCCCTTGTTGGTGAGCGTCTCCACCTGCTGCCATTTGTAATGTACATAGCCCCCGGCCACGGCAACTGTCAGCGCCGCGCCCGCGAGCAGGGTGTAAAGCCGATTAAACTTCAATGACCAAACGCTCCTGTAAACGGCGGATCAATACCGGACTGGCATATTGGGTCTCCCCGATGCCGGTCACCGGCACTATGCCCATCAGGGTATTGGTCAGCCATACCTCTTCGGCCTGCCACAGTGACTCCAGCGGAGCCTCCACGACACGCAGTTCAATGCTCATCTGTTTTAGCATCGCCATCACATGGCGCCGCATGATGCCGTCTATACCGCAGTGGGTTAGATCCGGCGTGAATACCGTCCTGCCACGGCGCCAAAACAGATTGGCACTGACCCCTTCTACCAGAAATCCCCGGCTGTTCAAGACTATACCTTCGACTCCCGAACGCGCCGCAAGTTCGCTTTTCAGCAGCACCTGCTCCAGCCGGTTGAGAGTCTTGAGGCCCGCCAGCATGGGGGCGTCGCCCAGTCGTTGCTGGCACACCAGCAGGGGAATGCCGGTTTGCTGCCACGCCGGGTAGTGGGCCGGGTAAGCGGCCAGCGACAGGATCCGGGTTGGTGCATGGCAGGCGGTGCCATCATACCCCCGGCCACCGCTGCCTCGGGTCAGCATCACCTTGATCACCGCCAGCGTCTGGTCGCGAGCCATCTCGGCGACCTCGTCACCAAGCTGTTGCCAGTTCAGCTCGGCAAGGCCGAGTCTGGCGCTCGCTTGCTGCAGCCGTGCTTGGTGAGCCGACCACCAGACGGGGCGACCATCCTTGACCAGCAAGGTGGTGAAATGGCCATCGCCATAAGCCAGGCCACGATCCATGGCGGAAACGCTGTCTGTCGGTATTCCATTGATCAGCAAAAGGATCCCTCCGATAAAAAAGGCCCGATACTGTCGTATCGGGCCCATACTATCCGCCCAGGGCGAATTATACGCGTTTGAAGATCAGTGAGCCATTGGTGCCACCAAAACCGAAGGAATTGGAGAGGGCATATTCGAAGTTGCCAGCCTTGGCAACATGAGGCACCAGGTCCAGATCGCACTCATCATCCGGGTTGTCCAGGTTGATGGTGGGCGGCGCCATCTGATCGCGCAGCGCCAGTACCGTGATGATCGCCTCGATGGCGCCGGCGGCACCCAGCAGGTGACCGGTCATCGACTTGGTGGAGCTGATCATCAGGGATTTGGCATGCTCGCCAAACACCGCTTTCATGCCGCGCAGTTCGGCCACGTCACCCAGGGGGGTGGAAGTACCGTGGGCGTTGATGTAGCCCACCTGCTCGGGGGCGATGCCGGCATCCTTGATGGCATTTTGCATGGCGCGTGCGCCACCGTTGCCGTCAGCGGGAGGCGCTGTCATGTGGTAGGCATCGCCACTCATGCCAAAACCGACCAGCTCGGCGTAGATCTTGGCGCCGCGGGCCTTAGCGTGTTCGTACTCTTCCAGCACCAGCACCCCGGCGCCATCACCCAGCACGAAACCGTCGCGATCTTTATCCCACGGACGGCTGGCCTTGGTGGGCTCGTCGTTGCGATTGGAGAGCGCCTTGGCCGCCGCAAAACCGCCCATCCCCATCGGGGTGGAGGCTTTCTCGGCGCCGCCAGCCACCATCACGTCCGCATCACCGTAAGCGATCATCCGGCCGGCCATGCCGATGGCATGGGTACCTGTGGTGCAGGCGGTGGTCACGGCGATGTTCGGCCCTTGCAGACCCTTCATGATGGAGAGATGACCGGACACCATATTGATGATGGTGGACGGCACGAAGAAGGGGCTCAGCTTGCGGGGGCCGCCGTTGACCAGGCTGCTGTGGTTCTGTTCAATCAGACCCAGGCCGCCGATACCGGAACCGATCGCCACACCGACGCGCTCGGCATTTGCCTCGTTGATGACGAGACCGGCATCATCCAGCGCCTGTATGCCTGCGGCGATACCGTACTGGATGAAGAGATCCATCTTGCGAGCTTCTTTGCGGTTGATACCGTACTGCTCGGGATCGAAATCCTTGACCTGGCCTGCGAAACGGGTCGCAAACTCGCTGGCATCAAAGTGTTCGATGGGAGAAATGCCGCTCTGCCCGTTGAGCAGGGCTTGCCAGCTGGATTCGGCAGTGTTGCCTACCGGGGAAAGCATCCCCAAGCCGGTCACCACGACTCTGCGTTTTGACACTGAGGTAGTCTCCGAGAGGTGTTTTGAAAAGGGGTAAACATAAAAGAAGCGGCCCTTGGGCCGCTTCTTTCAGAACAGGAACTTATTCCTGATTAGCGGTGATGTAGTCGATAGCCGCTTGAACAGTGGTGATCTTCTCGGCTTCTTCATCAGGAATTTCGGTATCGAATTCTTCTTCCAGCGCCATTACCAGTTCAACGGTATCCAAAGAGTCAGCGCCCAGGTCGTCGACGAAGGAGGCAGCGTTCTTAACGTCTTCTTCTTTAACACCCAGTTGTTCGATGATGATTTTCTTTACGCGTTCTTCGATGTTGCTCATGACCTGAATTTTCCTTTAAAAATACGCTATTGCGTCTGGTTGGGGTAGTTTATTCAATTGACGTGAGTTTGCAAGTGGCTTGCCGCTGGTCAAACCACGAAATTCGCCAAACTTCGGCGTACTATCGCAAATTTGAACAGATCTCACGACAAATTGATTACACCATGTACATCCCGCCATTAACATGCAGGGTTTCGCCAGTGATGTAGGCGGCATCATCCGATGCCAAGAATACCACAGCAGCGGCAATTTCTTTCGGGTCGCCCAGACGAGCGACAGGCACCTGGCTCATGATGCCGGCACGCTGCTCTTCATTGAGCGCCTTGGTCATATCGGTCTCGATGAAACCGGGGGCAACCGCGTTCACGGTAATGCCGCGGGAGGCCACTTCACGAGCCAGCGACTTGGTAAAACCAACCAGTCCCGCCTTGGCGGCAGCATAGTTGACCTGACCGGCATTGCCCATGGTACCGACCACGGAGCCGATGCTGATGATGCGGCCATTGCGCTTCTTCATCATGGCGCGCAGCACCGGTTTGCTCAGTCGATACAGGGAAGTGAGGTTGGTGTCGATGATCTCGTTCCACTCATCATCCTTCATCCGCATCAGCAGGTTGTCACGGGTGATACCGGCGTTGTTGATCAGGATGTCGATGTCGCCAAAACGCGCCTTGACGGCGGCGAAGACGGCTTCGATGGATTCCTGGCTGGTCACGTTCAGTGCCATGCCGCAACCCTGCTCACCCAGATAGGCGCTGATCGCCTCGGCGCCGCTCTCGCTGGTCGCCGTGCCGACGACTTTGGCGCCACGGGCCGCAAAAGTTTCGGCAATTGCACGGCCGATGCCACGACTGGCACCGGTCACCAACACAACCTTATCGGTAAAGCTCATTACTTGCTCCTGTTTACTTGATCTGGGCCAGCGCCTGCTCGAAAGAGGCGGCATCGTTGGCATGAATACCTTCCACGCGCTTGTCGATGCGCTTGGCGAGCCCGGTCAATACCTTGCCCGGTCCCATCTCGATCTCGAGGGTAACCCCCTCATTGGCCATCCGCTCGACAGTCTCGGTCCAACGAACCGGGCTGAACAGCTGACGTACCAGAGCCTGTTTGATGGCGGCCGGATCCTGTTCACAGGATACGTCGACATTATTGATGACAGCGATGGCAGGAACCTTGATCTCGATCCCGTCCAGCGCAGCTGCCAATTTTTCTGCGGCAGGTTTCATCAGGGCGCAGTGAGAAGGCACAGAGACCGGCAGCGGCAGTGCACGCTTGGCGCCGGACTCTTTCATCAGCACGTTGGCACGCTCGACGGCCTCTTTGTGGCCGGCGATGACCACCTGGCCCGGAGAGTTGAAGTTGACCGGAGAGACCACCTGTCCTTGTGCGGCTTTTTCGCAGTTGGCGGCGATGGCGTCATTGTCCAGCCCGATGATGGCAGCCATGGCACCGGTGCCTTCCGGTACGGCTTCCTGCATGGCCAGACCACGCAGCTCGACCAGTTTGACCGCATCGGCAAAGGCCAGTGCACCGCTGCACACCAGGGCGGAGTACTCACCCAGGCTATGGCCAGCCATCACGGCGGGGGTTGTCCCGCCCTGCTGTTGCCACAGACGCCACAGCGCGACAGAGGCTGTCAGCAAGGCGGGCTGGGTGCGCCAGGTCTTGTTCAGATCGTCGGCCGGGCCATCCATCACCAGGGCAAACAGGTCATAACCCAGCACCTGGCTCGCCTCGGCGAAGGTCTCCTTGATCACGGCATGTTGTTCGGCCAGCTCGGCCAGCATGCCGACGGTTTGGGAGCCCTGTCCCGGGAAGGCAATGGCAAATTGGGTCATCATTGATTCCTTTAGATAAGACAAAAATGAGAGCGGCAGGATGAGCCAGATTGCTCATCCCGACGACGATCAGAGGCGAACCAGCGCCGAGCCCCAGGCAAAACCACCGCCGAAGGCCTCCAGCAATACCAGCTGGCCCGGTTTGATCCGGCCATCACGCACCCCTTCATCGAAGGCGATGGGCACGGAGGCGGCAGAGGTGTTGCCGTGCTTGTCGAGGGTCAGCACCACCTTGTCCAGCCCCATGCCAAGCTTCTTGGCGGTGGCGCTGATGATGCGGAAGTTGGCCTGATGAGGCACCAGCCAGTCCAACTCGCTCGGCGCGATGCCGGCGGCGGCCAGGGTCTCGGTGACGATCTCGCTCAAACGGGTGACCGCCACCTTGAACACATCGTTGCCCTTCATGTACATGTAGGCTTCAAGCTCGGCCCCCGGCATTCCGCGACGGGGTTGCGGCAGCTTGAGCAGATCGCCGTAACGGCCATCCGCATGCAGATGGGTGGAGATAATGCCCGGCGTTTCGCTGGCGCCGATCACCACGGCCCCTGCCCCGTCACCAAAGAGGATGATGGTGCCGCGATCTTCCGGATCGCACATGCGCGACAGCACATCGGCTCCGACCACCAGTACGTGACGGGCGGCACCGGATTTGACGAACTGATCGGCGATGGAAAGTGCGTAGGTGAAGCCGGCGCAGGCGGCGGCCACATCAAAAGCCGGGATCCCTTGCACCCCGAGCAGGCCCTGCAATTCACAGGCGGCGGCCGGGAAGGCGTTCTCGGCACTGGTGGTGGCCAGCACGATCATGTCGAGATCGGCGGCGGTCAGGCCCGCTGCGTCCAGGGCGCGTAGAGCGGCCTGGTGAGACAGGGTGGCGACGGTTTCATCGGCACCGGCAATGCGACGTTCACGGATCCCGGTACGCTCCACAATCCACTCGTCGCTGGTTTCCACCATCTGTTCGAGATCGGCATTGGTACGTACCGAGTTCGGCAGATAACTGCCAGTACCCAAAA
This sequence comes from Aeromonas sp. 1805, assembly GCF_013085525.1. Lineage (NCBI taxonomy): Bacteria > Pseudomonadati > Pseudomonadota > Gammaproteobacteria > Aeromonadales > Aeromonadaceae > Aeromonas > Aeromonas sp. 1805. The sequence goes on from NZ_CP038515.1 coordinate 3,958,143, forward strand.
TTTTGCTATGCATAGAGTTCTTATAGATCCCTGTCGGAAAAGACAGATTCAAGGCGATCTGCTATTTGCAATGGAAGTTGATGCTTGGCCTCTTGCGCGGCCAGCAGGATCGCGTTACACAGGGCGCGCCGTTCGGCCCGCCCGTGGCTTTTTACCACAATGCCGCGCAATCCTAACAGACTTGCACCGTTATACTGGTCGGGGTTCAGGTAAGAAAAACGCCGTTTGAACATAAATCCGGCGATACGACCAAGAAAACTGCGTTTTTTGCGGGGATATCCGGCCAGTTGGGCCATCATCCGCACAACCCCTTCCGCCGTCTTGAGGGCCACGTTGCCGACAAAACCGTCGCAGACGATCACGTCGCACTCGCCGCTGAAGATCCGGTCCCCTTCGACAAAACCGACGAAGTTGAGCGCCTGGCACTGGCGCAGCAACTCGGCACTGTGGCGCACCAGATCGTTGCCCTTGATCTCCTCCTCCCCCACGTTGAGCAGGGCCACCCTGGGAGTGGCAATGCCCTCCACCTTTTCAGCCACCACGGCGCCCATCACCGCAAATTGCAGCAGGGTGTCGGCATCGCAGCTGACGTTGGCGCCAAGATCCAGCATCACGGTACGTTTGCCGGAAAGGGTGGGCAGTGCCTTGATGAGGGCGGGTCGGTCGACCCCGGGCAGGGATTTGAGCACGCACTTGGCCATGGCCATCAGCGCACCGGTATTGCCGGCGCTGACGCAGGCATCGGCCTCGCCGGCCTTCACCAGATTGAGGACGACCCGCATGGAGGAGTCTTTCAGGGTGCGCAGCGCCACGATCGGTTTGTCGCCCATGCCAACCACCTGGGATGCATGCACGAAACGAACGCGGGGATGATTCAGCAAGCCATGTTGCTGCAAAAGAGGGGTGGTCTGGTGTTGGTCACCAACCAGGATCAGTTTTAACTGGGGTAAAAGAGACAGTGCCTGCACGGCGGCAGGCACTGTTTCCGAGGGGCCAATATCTCCCCCCATGATGTCTAGCGCGACAGTTTGCGTAGACAAAGGCAATCCTTAAGCGATTACCTTTTTACCGCGGTAGAAACCATCGGCAGTCACGTGGTGACGACGATGGATTTCGCCACTGGTCTGATCAACAGTCAGGGCAGCGGTGGTCAGCGCATCGTGGGAACGACGCATGCCACGCTTGGCACGGGTTTTACGGTTCTGTTGTACGGCCATTGTAGGCTAACTCCTAAATTCACTTACGTTTAAGCTCTTCAAGAACTGCAAAGGGATTCGGCCGCTCATCAGCAGGTTCGATTTCACCCCAGGTCATCTCCATGTTACCGCGCGGGCAAGCATCCATGGGATGCATGGCCACCTGCGGCAACGAGAGGATGAGTTCATCCTCCAGGATTTGATGAAGATCCATCTCGCCGTTTTCGTCCAACTCAATGGGCTCATAAGCTTCCGGCAGTTCTTCCTCGTTTGTTCTCTCGAACAGCGGAGTGTAGATAAATTCAGCTTCACAGAGATGCTCGAATGTTTCTCCACAACGCTGGCAAACCAGGTCAACCTTGGCATGGGCAGTGCCTTTCATAACGGTCAACTTCTGGACATCTTTGCCAAAGTGCAGCGATACATCGATATCACTCTGCAAGCCTGCGGTTGATTCCTCCAGCCTGGGCATCTGCGACTTTTCCACTATCCCGACATAATCGAGCAGCTTCGAGGCACTACGGACTGGATCAACCTTTACGGGCAACTTCACCTTTTGCATAGGGCGCGAATATTATAGGTCCAACAACTGATAGTCAAAGGAAAAAGTCCTTACCGCCGATGATTTTAACCTCACAACCCCCGCACATGGCGGAACTTGCGCTCACCGGTGGCTGATTATGCCATAAACCAACGGATCCGACACCGGATCCTGGCCGCATTTGCGCTGACGGTGGGGATCCGGCGCACTCCTTGACAGCAGAATTTCACAGCGCAGGTGACTCAACCACTCCCCTGCCCCCTCGGGGTTCATGGATGGTTACCGCACAGCCCGACTTGGCGCCCCTGCCGCATATGGGGACAAGCGCAAGGTTCGGGCGGGATGGCCTCCATCAGACGGCGGATGGCCCGAAAACTGTCCAGCGCCGCCTGGGCGGCGATGGGGTTGATGAGCCAGCCAGGCAGGTTGTCACCCGGGTTGGTATAGGTTTCGAGGCGTATCAGGGTGGTGCCGTTGAGTTGCGGCACCGCCTCCCAACGTCCTTCACTGGCCCGGATCCGCACCCGACCGGGGTAAGGCGGCAGAGCATCAGGGGCGGCCCATACCGTCAGCACCAGGCCACAATTGGGTTGACGTTGCAGGCGGGAGTGGGTGATAAGCTCCCGCTCCTGCACCGGCCAGGGCGCAGAGAGCCGGGTATAGACCAGATCTTCATCGGGCGCCGGCTTGGCCAGCACCCTTACCTCCAGGCTCTGGGGCAGCCACTCCTGATGGTGAGCGGTATCACGCAGTACGGCCAGCAGCGCCGACGGCGGCGCTGCCACGTTCATCTCCAGGCGCAAAGCCAGAAAGGCGCCAGGGGGATGAGCCCGCCTCCCCCGCCTGCAGGTGCCAGCCCTGTGCCCAGGCCGGCACGCAAAGCAACCATAACAGCCATATCCCGACTCTCATCATCCATGACCCCGCCTTGCCCATTCCTATGCTTATAGCCGTTTTTCTGGCCCTGCGAGGTACTGATCAGGGTTAACCCGCGCCAGCGGCCCCGATATGCTGGTGGTAGAGCCGTTTGATCTCGTCGCGCAGCCACAGCACCTTGGTGTTGTGGTTGTTGCGCTTGTGCCAGAGCAGGATGAAGGCGATGTCGAGTTGCCGATAGAGGGCTTCATCCAGCGGCAGCGGCAAGGAGATCAAATTGTCGTGGTGCTGGCGGGCATAGCTGGCGCAATAGGAGGGCACCACCGCGATCAGTTCGTGGTCAGACTGGGCTGCGATGTGCAGCGCCTGCTCGAAGCTGGAGACCCGGATCGGCACCTGCCGGCTAAGCCCCTCATCATCCAGCAGGCTGTCGAGCGCCCAGGCATCGCTCGCCTCCCACACCACGCTGACATGGGGATAGGCGAGGAAGTTGTCGAGATTCCAGGTGCGGGCCAGCAGCGGATGATCCTTGCGCAAAAACACCATGGGCCTGTCTTCGAACAACACCTCGTGATCGATGTAATAGGGCAGCCGGTTGACCCTGGCCAGCGAGCTGGGGTGGGTTTCCCTCGCACAGAAGCCGAGATCGGCATCGCCATTGATGATGTCGTTGAGGGAGTGATGGTCCCAGTTCATGATCCGGATGGTCGATTTGCGATAGGTTTCATAAATCACCATGGGCAGATCATTGAGAAAGCTGATGTAAAAGGGCGACTCCAGCACCAGCCTGAACGCGGCCCCCGCCGGAATGGCATTGCCGCAGAGAGAGGCGATGTTGCCCGATAGCTGGAACCACTCCTTGAGCTCTTCCTCCAGAGTGAGCGACAGATTGGTGGGCTCCAGCCCCCGCTGAGTGCGAAGGAACAGCGGGTCGTCGAACCAGTCGCGCAGCCGCGCCAGCGCCTTGCTGACGGTGGGCGCCGTGACATTGAGCTTTTTGGCTGCCTTGGTGACACTGCGCTCTTGCAGCAACAGCCGAAATACCACCAACAAATTGAGATCGAGGTCGATCAGGGGACGCATGCTCAGGGATTCTCCATGACTGGGGTACCGTGGGCGGCGCTGTCGAAGGCAGGCCCCAGGGCGCGAAAGAGCAGGTAGAGTAACACGGCGCCGAGCAGGGCACAGGCAAGCAGTGTGCTGGGGGCAAAGCCAAGCCACCCCATCAGCCAGATATAGCCGGCGCTCACAGTTATCTGGGCAAGGCAGAGGGTGGCACTGGCGAGCGCTATCTGATAACGGCAACTGGCCAGCGCCTCGCCCATGGTGATGCCGAAGCTCGCGGAAAAACCGATGCAGGTGAAGGCAAAGCCCGTCAGCAGCAGCCACAGGCCCCAGGAGCTCTCAAGATGAGAGGCCAGGATCAGCAGCAGCGCCAACCCCAACCCGCCGTGGGCCAGTGCGAGCAGGCTGTGCTTGTGGAGTCGACGCAGCAACCAGGGGGCGAAGAAGGAGGTGATCATGCTGATCATCGCCATGATCATCATGATGCGGGCATACTCTGCGGTTGCCAGCCCCCTCTGGGTCATCAGGATCATGGGTGAAGTGCTGACATAGGTCAGAATGCAGGTCATGCCGGCACTGCTCAACGCGCACATCCAGAGGAACTGCGGCACTCGCAAGAAGGCAAAGCGGGCTGCTGACGCACTCGAGGATGGCTCAGGGTGCAGCGGTAGGCTCTCTTTCAGCCCCAGCAGGTTGATCAGCAGCACCACGCCGCCAAGCAGCGCCATGGCCTGAAAGATGGCAGGCCATGGGAAGCCGGTCAGGATGAGATAGCCCAGCAGCGGCGCCAGCACGGGGATAACGCAGATGACCCCATTGATGGCCGACAGCACGGCCGCCAGCCGGGCCGGTGGCAACACGTCTCGCAGCACGGTAAAGGTCATGATGTAGAGCGCGCCGGCCCCTGCCCCTTGGCCTACCCGCGCCAGCAGAAACTGCGCAGTGTCGTCGGCGCTGCCGGCCAGTAGCGACGCCAGCATAAACAAGCCGGCCCCGCTCAGGATCACCGGTCTGCGGCCGTGGCGATCCGCCAGCAGACCGGCCAGCGGGACGGTCGCGGCCATGCCGAGCAGATAGAGGGAAAACGCGGTGTGCAGCTGAGCCTCGCTGGCCTGAAGGCTGGCGCCTATGTTGGGCAACGCCACCAGATAGAGATCGATCCCCACCGGGTAGAGCGTGATCATCAAAAAACAGCAGAGCATGTAACGGCCCATGGTGACTCCTCAGCGAATGGGTAGCATCGACGGGGCACTATAGCGTCAGGCCGGATGAATAAGCCGATAGCGGTGTTTTCCAATCTCGACATGCTGGAAAAGAGAGTGGCGGCGACATTTGCCCTCGCCGCACGGGGGCGATACCATCCACGCCTGCCCGTTTCTGAACCTGGATACCTGATTGCCATGTCGCGTCCCCTGATCCTCGCTTCCACCTCCCGTTACCGCAAAGCCCTGCTGGAAAAGCTGGGCCTCCCCTTTGAGTGCGCCGCGCCGAATGTCGATGAATCCGTGCTGCCCGGTGAAGATGCACAGACGCTGGTGGCTCGCCTTGCCCATGCCAAGGCCCGTGCCATCGCCGACCAGCATGATCAGGGATTGATCATCGGCTCGGATCAGGTGTGCGTTTGTGATGGCCGGATCCTGGGCAAGCCGGGAACGGTCGAGCGAGCGGTGGCCCAGCTGATGGCGGCCCAGGGGCGCAGCGTCACCTTTTATACCGGCCTGTGCGTGCTGGACGCCTCGTCTGGCCGCGCCGAACAGCTGATAGAACCCTTCACCGTTCACTTTCGCCAGCTGGATGAGGCGGCCATCCGCCGCTATGTAGAAGCTGAACAGCCCCTCGACTGTGCCGGCAGCTTCAAGTGTGAAGGCATGGGGATCGTGCTGTTCAAGGCCCTGGAAGGGCGCGATCCCAATGCGCTGATCGGCCTGCCGCTGATCGGCCTGATCGAGCTGCTGGCCCGCCACGGTATCGCCCTGCCCTGATGGGAGCGGTATGCCAGCCATGAAAAACGGGAGCCAAGGCTCCCGTTTTTCGTTTATTCATCGGTTATATCGCAAGGCTAATTCAGCAACCGCTGGAGCTCCGCCATGGTATCGACCACCGCCAACGGATGATGGGCCAGCAAGCGTGTACGGTCGTGCACACCCCAGCTCACCCCGATCCGCGGCATGGCCAGCGCCTCGGCCATCGCCATGTCGTGGATGGAATCGCCGATCATCACTGCCTGGGGCGGGGCAATGCCCAGCTCATCCAGAATTTGCGTCAGCATCAGGGGATCGGGCTTGGAGCTGGCCTCGTCCGCCCCGCGCGTGGCGGCAAAGAGCGGCCGCAACCCGGTATCATCCAGTACCCTGTCCAATCCACGCCGGGACTTGCCGGTGGCGACCGCCAGGGCCACCCCTTGTGCATGCCAATGCTGCAACAGTTCCCTCGCCCCGGCAAACAACGGGCTGGGTGTGCTGTCATGCACGTAATGGTGGCGATAACGGGCGATCAGGGCGTTGGCTCGTTCACCGCCCTGCTCCAGGGAAAACAGCCGGGGGATACCGACCTCCAGACTGAGACCGATGATCTGGTGCGTCTCGACGGCGGTGGGCACGGGCTCACCACAGTCGCGAGCCGCGTGCGCCACACAGGCGACAATCCGGCCCACCGAGTCCATCAGGGTACCGTCCCAGTCGAAGATGGCGAGCCGGATGGTCTGCATCAGCGGGCCAACTTGTTCAGGAAGTCGTCGAGTTCGGGGGCCAGCGGGGCTTCCACCTGCATCTCGCGACCATCGGCCGGATGGATGAAGCTCAGCTTCCAGGCATGCAAAAACAGTCGTTTCAGCCCCTGGCTGCGCATTTTATCGTCAAATGCGGCTTCTCCATACTTGTCATCACAGGCGATGGGGTGACCCGCATGCTGGGTATGCACCCGGATCTGGTGGGTACGACCGGTGATCGGGCTGCACTCCACCAGGGTGGCCTCGGCAAACTGACGGGCAATCCGGAAACGCGTCTCGGAGGGCTTGCCATCGCTGCTGACCCGCACTACCCGCTCGCCGGATTGCAGGTCATTCTTGCGCAGCGGCGCATTGACCACCTTGACGTGAGGCTGCCACTGGCCACGCACCAACGCCAGGTACTGCTTGCGCATGGTCTTGACCCGCAGCTGCTCATGCAGGCTGCGCAGGGCGCTGCGCTTCTTGGCAACCAGCAGTACGCCGGAGGTGTCGCGATCGAGCCGATGCACCAGTTCAAGGAAACGGGCTTCCGGGCGCAGGGCACGCAGCCCTTCAATCACGCCAAAGCTCAGGCCGCTGCCGCCGTGTACCGCCATGCCGGACGGCTTGTTCAGTACGATCATGGCATCATCTTCAAACAGGATCTGGCTCTCCAGACGCTGGATGCTGCCGAGATTGGCCGAGGGCAATTCATTCTTTTCGGCAACCCGCACGGGGGGGACCCGTACCTCGTCGCCAGTGCAGAGTTTGTATTCCGGTTTGATGCGCTTTTTGTTGACGCGCACTTCCCCTTTGCGAAGGATGCGATAGATCAGGCTCTTGGGGACGCCCTTTAGCTGAGTCTTGAGAAAATTGTCGATGCGCTGCCCTTCATGCTCAGCTTCGATGGTGAGCAGCTGCACTTGTTGATGTATCTGTGTCATGGCGCGGATTTTAACACTGCCGGCGGCCCTTGGCTGCATGCTTTGTTGAAAAATGGCGCCTTGCTATAAAAGTGGTTTAAATGGGATAATAAACAAGGTTTTGTCATTGTGTTCAAGCCTTGTACTAAGTGGCCAAAATTTATGCCACCCAATCCCGAAACACCGTGTATACAAGAACATGACGGTTCCCGGGTGCGAGGTACAGCGCATGGAGAACGCAAACAGAACCGCTAATTTGTCTCCACACCGGTATCCTTTTCATGCCTTCTCGAGAAGGCTGGACCAGAGTGCCCTTAGTTTGCGCCTCATGCATACCCCAACCGGGAGGTTGCCCCAGTATGCTGAAGACCCGAGGCCGGCGCCGGCAGGATCCTGTGGAGGAAATCAAAATGACAAAATAACGAGAACTCAATGAAAAGAATGCTAATCAACGCGACTCAGGAAGAAGAGTTGCGCGTAGCGCTGGTTGACGGACAACAGCTCTACGATCTGGATATTGAAAGTCCGGGACACGAGCAGAAAAAAGCGAACATTTACAAGGGCAAAATCACCCGCGTAGAACCCAGTCTTGAAGCTGCTTTTGTCGACTATGGCGCCGAGCGCCACGGTTTCCTGCCGTTAAAGGAAATCGCCCGCAATTACTTCCCCTCCGGTTACTCCTATCAGGGTCGTCCCAACATCAAAGAAGTGGTCCGCGAAGGCCAGGAAGTGATCGTCCAGATCGACAAGGAAGAGCGTGGCACCAAGGGTGCAGCCCTCACCACCTTTATCAGTCTGGCCGGCAGCTACCTGGTACTGATGCCGAACAATCCTCGCGCCGGTGGTATCTCCCGCCGTATCGAAGGTGATGAACGGACTGAACTGAAAGAAGCCCTGAGCGGCCTGACCGTGCCGGACGGCATGGGCCTCATCGTGCGTACCGCCGGTGTGGGTAAATCCCCGGAAGAGCTGGAATGGGATCTGAACGTTCTGCTCAACCACTGGGATTCCATCCACAAGGCGTCACAGAGCCGCTCCGCTCCGGTGCTTATCCATCAGGAAAGCAACGTCATCGTGCGTGCCATCCGTGACTATCTGCGTCGCGATGTCGGCGAGATCCTGATCGACAACCCGGTCATCTTCGAGCGTGCCAAGGCGCATATCGAGCTGGTTCGTCCCGATTTCCTCAATCGCGTGAAGCTGTACAAGGGTGAAGTTGCCCTGTTCAACCACTTCCAGATCGAGAGCCAGATCGAGTCGGCCTTCCAGCGTGAAGTGCGTCTGCCCTCCGGCGGCAGCATCGTCATCGATCCGACTGAAGCGCTGACCTCCATCGATATCAACTCCTCCCGCGCCACCAAGGGCGGCGATATCGAAGAGACTGCGCTGCAAACCAACCTGGAAGCAGCCGACGAAATTGCCCGTCAATTGCGTCTGCGTGACCTGGGTGGTCTGATCGTCATCGACTTCATCGACATGACTCCGGTTCGTCATCAGCGCGAAGTGGAAAACCGTCTGCGTGAAGCAGTGCATCAGGACCGTGCTCGCATCCAGCTGGGCCGGATCTCCCGTTTCGGTCTGCTGGAGATGTCTCGCCAGCGTCTGCGCCCCTCCCTCAACGAGTCCAGCAGCCATATCTGCCCTCGTTGCCAGGGTCAGGGTGTGATCCGTGACAACGAATCACTGGCGCTGTCCATCCTGCGTCTCATCGAAGAAGAGGCCATGAAGGACAACACCGAACAGGTTCACGGTCAGGTGCCGGTCGATGTTGCCGCCTATCTGCTCAACGAGAAGCGTGCCTCCATCGCCAGCCTGGAACAGCGCAATGATGTGCGTGTCTACATCATTCCGAACCAGCATCTGGAAACCCCGCACTACGAAGTAACCCGCATCCGTCAGAACGAGATCCCGGAAGCGGCCAGCTACGAGCTGAAAACCGAGATTGCCAAGCCGGTCTACCAGCCGAAGCAGGCTCAGGTGATCGAGCGCGAACAACCGCTGCTGCAAGGTTTTGTCCAGGCGCCCCAGCCGGCCCCCGCCGCGCCAGCCCCGGTCGTGGCTCCCGCTGCACCGACTGCGCCCGAAGCCGGTCTGTTTGGCAAACTGTTCAAGGCCATCTCCGGCTTGTTCGGTGCCGACACCGCCCCTGCCGACGTGAAGGCTCCTGCCGACAAACCGGCAGCCCAGCGCGAAGCACGCAAGGACGAGGGTCATCGTCATCAACGCGATGAAACCCGCAGCCGTGGTCAGCGTGGTCGTCGTGATGACAACCGTGGTAACCGCAGCCCTGCCGATGCCGCAGAGAAGCGGGAAGCGGGTGCCAATCGTGAAGGTGGCGAAAGCCGCAACCGTCGTCCCCGCAAAGAGCGTGAGCCGCGCCAGGAGCGTGAAGCCCGTGGCGAAGTGCGTGAACAGCGCATGGAACGTGAACCTCGCGAGGCTCGTGAGCCGCGTCAGGAACGCGAACCCCGCGCTCCGCGCCCGGCTCGTGAACCCCGTGCTCCGCGTGAACCTCGCGCCGAAGTGGTCGTTGACGCGGTAGAAACCGTCGATACCACCATGGTCAACGACGAGCCGCGTCTGGAAAAAGAGCAGAAAGTGGCTGAGCGCCGCGAACGCCGCCAACTGCGCAAGCAGATCCGGGTCGATGCCCCGGCCAGCGACGTTGCCGCCCTGCCCGCCGATGCTCCGGTTGTTGCCGAAGAGGCCTCCGACGCAGTAGAGCAGCACGATGAGCAGGCCGAAGGCCAGCGTCGTTCCCGCCGTACGCCGCGCAATCAGCGTATCGAAGGCCAACGTCGCAAGCGCATCAATGAAGATGCCCGCAGCCAGCGTGAAGATGAAGAGCAGTCTGCCGAAGGCGCTGCCCCTACCCTGACAGCAGCTGCCCAGGCAGATGCCGCCCAGGTGAAAGTGGAAGAACCGGCAGTCCCTGTCATCACCATTCCCAGTGCTGAAGCTGTTGCCGCCGCCCTGCAGGCCTCTGCTGCGCTGACCGAGCATGTCGTGCCAGAAGCCGTTGTGGCCGAAGCTCACGAGCAGGCTGAGGTCGTGGCTGCACAGCCAGTGGTAACCGAAGCGGTAGCTGCTGAAGAAGCCCAGGTAGCGGTTGTCAACGAGCCAGTGGTTGCAGAAGTTGCGGCCCCGGTCGCAGCGGAAGTCGTTGCTGTTGAGGCACCGGCCGTCGAGACTGCCTTGGTTGAAGCTGCACCTGCTGCACCGGCAGTTGAAGAAGCGGATCCGGCAGTGGTTGTAGCCGAGGTTGCCCCTCTGGTGGTTGAACAGCCAGCTCCGGTCGCTGAAGCTGAACCTGTCATTGCTGACGAGGCTCCGGTAGTCGCTGCCGTAGCAGCCCCTGTGGCCAAGCAAGTTAAACGTGGCGGTGGCCTGCTGGCCGGTGCCCGCAAAGCCTCTGCGCCGATGGCAACACCGGCTGCGGCCCCTGCCCTGCCGGTACGCGAGCCGGTTGATCATGCGCCGCTGGTGCGCAGTGAAGTGGCAAGCTCAGGTCGCCATGGCGGCAGCACCGCTGCCGTCAACGTTGCAACCAGCCCGGCCGGTCGTCCTTGATGACTCGCTAGTCTGACAAAAAGAGCCACACATTGTGTGGCTCTTTTTTATGTGCGGCATAGGCTCCGTCAGCTAGTCTCGGTTACCCGTCCTTTTACTACTCCGCTACCTACTAGCACTTAGAGCCACAAACTTCTCCCATCATATTGAATAACCACAGCCATTGACTCGCTGCGGTTCAATCCACACTCCTTGTTTTGTCTTCCTACTGCTGCGACTGTATGGTTCTTGGTTTAGGCGGGCTGGGCCAGCACAGATACAAATATCGCGTGGTGTGTATACATCCTTGACGACATTGATGCGCATGGACTGCATGGCCAAGCCTGCAACCCATCTCGAAGTCAGCTTGGTGTGCGTATGCATCTATCAACCGGCATCGGCTGACCATTCGACCTTCCATCCTCTCGCCACTCCAGACGTACTGCCGACCAATGCAGGCAAAGACCCCTCTTCCACAGCTGTCAACACAGCTAATCCCATCTGCTAATTTAGGCAGTCATGTGCCATGAGATAACAGGCGCCGACCTTAGACGAGCAGCTCCATGGCAGGGGCAGAACCGCAAAAGACGTCCAATCGGCCACCGCCCTCTATCTTGAATACATGTTGATGGGTGGGGATGATCTTAGTGGGTGAGAGAAGTAATTGATTGAATGGAAAAATTAGTTTGATGGCATATAAAGGATGATCAAATTGGAAACCCGGCTGGCGGGAGGCAGGCATCACACATCCGTTTTGAGGCCATGAAAAAAGGGCCGCAAGGGCCCTTTCTCAACACTCTTTTGGTATCTGTAATCAGCTGAACAGATGATGGCTGATCAGGAATAGGCCACCAGAGAGCAGCATGGTCAGCGGCAGGGTGAGCACCCAGGCCATCAGGATAGTCTTGATGGTCTGGCTCTGCAGACCCGACTTGTTGGCCACCATGGTCCCCGCTACCGCAGAGGAGAGGATGTGGGTGGTCGATACAGGCATCCCGGTCAAGCTTGCCACGCCGATGGAAGCGGCAGCGGTGATCTGGGCGGCGATCCCCTGGCTATAGGTCATGCCGGAGGAGCCAATCTTCTCGCCTACGGTGTAGACGATACGACGCCAGCCCACCATGGTGCCACAGCCCAACGCCAGCGCGATGGAGACGATGACCCAGGTCGGTGCATATTCGGCAGTGGCCGTCAGATCCTTGCGCCATTTGGCAAGGTCAGTCAGCTCTTTGGCCGGCAGCGGCAGCTTGGACACCTTGCGAGCGGTATCGTCGATGCACAGCAGCAGGCGGCGCACTTCACGGCGGTCGGTCAGGTCCATCTCTTCATAGGTCCGCACCTGGGCAAGACGATTGTCCAGCGTGGCCATGGCCTGCAGAGCACCATCAGCAGCACAGTGAGTCATCAACTCTTCCTGGGCCTGGGCAGGCACACTGAAGTTCACTACCTTGGAAACCTGCTCATGGTTGCGCTGATAGATCTCCATGATGCGCTGATTGGCATCCTGGGTACGATCCAGGTCATAGGAGCGGCTGTTCATGTCCAGTGCGAAATAGGCAGGAGCCATGCAGATCAGCACCAGCATCACCAGACCAATGCCCTTCTGGCCATCGTTGGAACCGTGCACAAAACTCACGCCCATGGCAGACGCCACCAGAGTGAGACGCGCCCAGAACGGCGGATGCTTCTTGCCATCCACCAGCAGACGCTCTTCCGGGGTCTTGTGGATCTTGCTGCCCTGCCAGACGCGTTTCATGGCGAACAGCAGCAGCGCGGCGATGATGAAACCGACGGTGGGAGAGATGATCAGGGAAAGCATGATGTCGATGGCTTTCGCGACGTTGATGCCTTCCTGCAGCGGTTGATGGCTGATCCAGGCATAGGCGCCGCCTACCCCCAGAATGGAGCCGATCAGCGTGTGTGAGCTGGACGCCGGGATCCCGAAGAACCAGGTACCCAGATTCCACACGATGGCGGAAAACAGCAGGGAGAACACCATGATCAGACCCTGAGTGGAGTCCATCCCCAGCAGAAGATCGATGGGCAGCAGGTGGACAATGGCATAAGCCACCCCCAGACCACCCATCATGACCCCGGCAAAGTTGAACAGACCGGAGGCCACTACTGCCATGTGTGCCGGCATCGCCTTGGTATAGATAACCGTTGCTACCGCGTTGGCGGTATCGTGAAAGCCGTTGATGAATTCATAGGCCAACACAAAAAAAACGGCCAATACCAAACCGATTGACCACCACAAACCCAAACCACTAAACATTTCAAACATAAAAAACGAACCTGTTTATGAGTTGCGGCGGATTATGCCAGAAGGCTGGTAACGCCATACCCGTTGTTGAAATATTTCAGTAAGAAAAAAAAAGAGCATTCCGTCTGCAAATAGCTTAGAGCCAGTCACCATGCGGCTTGTCATAGATTAATTAAACAGACCTTGCCTGACAAAAACAGTCCCCAAACGGGAACAATTCATCATCCGTATGCCGCAAAAAATACTCTCACCGACTTAGGCTCCGTCAATTTTCGACCGACCGTATCGCCCTATTTGTACAAATGACAGGCAAGATCACTCCCTCGCCCTGCCCTCTTTGCCACATCCACCTGCCCAAGCGAATGGAGAAGGGCGCCATCGGCGCCCTCTTTTAACACATTGCCGACGGCTCGACTGTCGACCCGCTCTCAGTCCTGATTGATGCGACTGGCAACCGCACCCTGCTGGCTCTTGTACTTGGCGTTTTCCCGTTTGTTGTAGGGACGCGCCGCCACACCGGAGAGCATCTCGAAGTTCAGCGCACCGATCTTCATCTTGGGGCGCAGCGCCAGCGGCAGCTTGCCGCCGTTGTAGAACTCCAGCACGATGCGGCCGGACCAGCCCGGATCGATGCGGTGCGCAGTCACGTGCACCATCAGCCCGAGGCGGGCCAAGGACGAGCGGCCATCGAGCCAGCCCACGATGTCGGCAGGCAGGGTGACCGATTCATAGGTCACCGCCAGCGCCAGCTGACCCGGGTGCAGATAGAAGGCTTCGCCATCCGGCACATGGATTTCATCGCTCATCACCCGATCGATGGCGTCGGCCATTTCGCTGCTGGGGCCGCTCAGATCGATGTAGGGGGCGGTATGATCGCGAAACACCCGAAACTCGTTGCCCAGCAGCACGTCGACGCTGACGCCGCTGATCCGTTCAATACCGGGTCTGGGCTCAATGACGATCTTGCCTTCATCCAGATGACGTTCGATATCGGTATCACAAAGACGCATTGGGCGACTCTCCTGACAAATTGTTCATTTAAAAAAGCCGGGCATCACCCGGCTTGATATCTCTCAACCAATCAACATGTGGCGGATACGCGCCTTGAGCATGTCGATGGCGATGCGGTTCTTGCCGCCACGGGGAACGATCACGTCCGCGTACTGCTTGGAAGGCTCGATAAACTGCAGGAACATGGGGCGTACCGTCTTCTGGTACTGCTTGAGCACAGAATCCATGGTCCGGCCACGCTCCTGCACGTCACGCACCAGACGGCGCAGCAGGCAGATGTCGAGCGGCGTATCCATGAAGATGGAGGCATCCATCAGATCCCGCAAGCGGCTGTCGGTGAGCAGCAGGATCCCTTCCAGAATGATCACCCGGCGCGGTGCGAACGGGGTCACTTCACTCATGCGGGTATGTTCGGTATAGGAGTATTGGGGAATATTGACCGCATCACCTTGCACCAGCTGGCTCAGGTGCTGGACCAGCAGGTCGTGATCCAGCGCGTTGGGGTGGTCATAGTTGGTTTTGACCCGCTCTTCCATGGTCAGGTGGGTCTGATCGCGGTAGTAGCAATCTTCGGTGATCACGCCAATCTGACCGGCTCCCAGCTCGGCCACCAGCTCTTCATAGATGGTTTGGGCTATAAGACTCTTGCCGGAAGCGGATGCACCAGCAATACCGATGATCACACACGAATGTTGAGTATCAGACATTGAAAATACCTAAAGAGAAGAGCAGTGGGGATGGTTTAAACCGATCCATTATATAAAAAAGGGTGAGCCATGCCCACCCTCAAATCCACCCCAGGCGGTCGACCGCCGATTATTCATCCAGCGCCATGGCATAGAGGGGGGTCGCAATCGGTTTACCGCTGAAATAGAGTTCAGCCCCCACCCGACGAGCCAGTTTCAGATAGGCCTCTGCCAGCTCCCCGCTCGGGGCGCCGAACACGGTTGGGCAGCCATCATCCATGTGCTGGCGAATGTCGATGTGCAGCGGCAGCTGGCCAAGCAGCGCCACCTGATACTGTTCCGCCATCTTCTGGCCACCACCGGTACCAAACAGCGGCTCATGATGACCACAGGCGCTGCAGACGTGGTAACTCATGTTCTCGATGATGCCAAGCACCGGCACGCTGACCTTGTTGAACATGGCCAGTCCCTTGCGGGCATCCGCCAGCGCCACGTCCTGCGGCGTGGTGACGATCACCGCCGCCGTGGTCGGCACCTGCTGGGCCAGGGTCAGCTGGATGTCGCCGGTACCCGGCGGCATGTCCACCACCAGATAGTCCACTTCGCCCCAGCGGGTCTCGTGGAGGATCTGGGCCAGCGCCTTGCTCGCCATGGGGCCACGCCAGATGGTGGCATCCTGCTCGGCCACCAGATAACCGATGCTGTTGCTCTTGAGGCCGCATGCCATCACCGGCTCCATCAGCTTGCCGTCATGGCTGACAGGACGCTCCTTCAAGGTCCCGGTCATGGTCGGAATGGAGGGGCCGTAGATATCCGCATCTAGAATGGCGACCCGCGCCCCCTCTTTTTGCAGCGCCAGCGCCAGGTTGACCGCGGTAGTGGACTTGCCCACCCCGCCCTTACCGGAGGCAACCACGATGATGTTGCGAATGCCCTGCACCGCCGCCAGCCCTTGCGCTCGCGGCAAGCTGGCGACCTCGATTTCGCCTACCCAGTCGATACGGGTGGCGCCGGTGGCGCTGCGCAGGCGGGCGTCAAACTCCTGCTTGATCTGCTCAAACAGGGAGTGGCCTGCAAAGGGCAGCACCAGCTTGATGGTCAGCGTCGAGCCCTGTTTGTCGATGCTGCGCACGAAGCCGGCAGCCACCAGATCCTTGCTCCAGCCAGCTGGCTTAAATTCGGCGAGGATCTGTTTTACTGAATCAATCACCATTAACTCCTCATTATCTTGTCTTTATCTTGAGGTGAACGGTTACCGCACACAAATCAGTGGCTTGCCTGCTGGTCGACCAGCGTGTGCCGGCAGGGCGGACGAGCCACAACCCTAGGCAGGCTACCCCCAATTCGGGTAACATGCACGGCACTCTATCATCCCAACAAGCACATCAAGAACGACTATATGGCAACTGATCCTCGTACAATGCTGGTAACCTGCGCCCTTCCCTATGCCAATGGCTCCATCCATCTTGGCCACATGCTGGAACACATCCAGGCCGATATCTGGGTTCGTTATCAGCGAATGCGCGGTCACCAGGTGCACTTTGTCTGTGCCGACGATGCCCACGGCACCCCGATCATGCTCAAGGCCCAACAGCTGGGGATCACCCCGGAAGAGATGATCGCGGCCGTCTCCAAGGAGCACCAGGCCGACTTCGCCGGGTTCAACATCAGTTTTGACAACTATCACTCCACCCACAGCGACGAGAACCGCGAGCTGGCGGAGCTGATCTACGGCCGTCTGCAGGCCGGCGGCAAGATCAAGAGCCGCACCATCTCCCAGCTGTTCGATCCGGAAAAGTCCATGTTCCTGCCGGACCGCTTCGTCAAGGGCACCTGTCCCAAGTGCAAGTCCCCGGAGCAGTATGGCGACAACTGCGACAGCTGCGGCGCCACCTACAGCCCGACCGAGCTTATCGATCCGAAATCCGCCGTCTCCGGCGCTACCCCGGTGATGAAGGACTCCGAACACTTCTTCTTCGATCTGCCGCAGTTTGAAAAATGGCTGGCAGAGTGGGTGCGCGGCTCTGGCGCCATCCAGGAGGAGATGGCCAACAAGATGCAGGAGTGGTTCGAAAGCGGCCTGCAGCAGTGGGACATCACCCGTGACGCCCCCTACTTCGGGTTCGAAATTCCCGGCGCCCCGGGCAAGTACTTCTACGTCTGGCTGGATGCACCCATCGGCTACATGGCGTCGTTCAAGAACCTGTGCAACAAGCGCGGCGACATCGATTTCGACAGCTACTGGAAAGCGGACTCCGAGGCCGAGCTCTATCACTTCATCGGCAAGGACATCGCCTACTTCCACTGCCTGTTCTGGCCGTCCATGCTGGAAGGCGCCGGTTTCCGCAAGCCGACCAAGGTCAACGTGCACGGCTACGTGACCGTCAACGGTGCCAAGATGTCCAAGTCCAAGGGCACCTTCATCAAGGCTTCCACCTATCTCAATCACCTGGATCCGGAGTGCCTGCGTTACTACTACGCTGCCAAGCTCAACAGCCGCATCGACGATCTGGACTTGAACCTCGATGACTTCGTCGCCCGCGTCAACGCCGACGTGGTCAACAAGTTGGTCAACCTCGCTTCCCGCAACGCCGGTTTCATCGCCAAGCGTTTCGACGGCAAGCTGGCCGCCACCTGCGCCGAGCCCGAGCTCTACGCCGAGTTCGCCAACGCCCGCACAGCCATCGCCGAGGCCTACGAGAGCCGCGAGTTCAGCCGCGCCATCCGCGAGATCATGGCGCTGGCCGACAAGGCCAACCGCTACGTGGATGACAAGGCTCCCTGGGTCATCGCCAAGCAGGAAGGCGCTGACGCCGAGCTGCAGGCGGTCTGCTCCGTCGGCATCAACCTGTTCAGGGTGCTGATGGCCTACCTCAAGCCGGTGATGCCGCTCCTGGCCGAGCGTGCCGAAGCCTTCCTGGGGGAAACCCTCAGCTGGGATGGCATCGAAATGCCGCTGGTTGATCACACCGTTGCCCCGTTCAAGGCGCTGTTCTCCCGCATCGAGCCGGCCAAAATCGAAGCCATGATCGACGCGTCCAAGGAAGATCTGGCCAAAGAGCAGGCACCGAAAGCGAGCGGCCCGCTGGTAGACGATCCCATCAGCGAGACCATCAGCTACGACGACTTCGCCAAGATTGACCTGCGGGTGGCGCTGATCAAGAAGGCCGAAGCCGTACCGGAAGCGGACAAACTGCTCAAGCTGCAGCTGGATATCGGTGGCGAGACCCGTCAGGTGTTTGCCGGCATCAAGTCCGCCTACAACCCGGAAGATCTGGAAGGCAAGCTGACCGTGATGGTGGCCAACCTGGCCCCGCGCAAGATGCGCTTTGGCATGTCCGAAGGCATGGTGCTGGCGGCAGGCCCTGGCGGCAAGGATCTCTGGATCCTGGAGCCGCAGGAAGGCGCCAAGCCGGGTATGCGCGTCAAGTAAGCGCTGCCCGCACATCAAGCAACGAGGGAGGCCTGCGGCCTCCCTTTTTTATTTGCCCTCTTCTTGCCTTCTTCGCCCCCTTCCCTCTTTCCTCTCCCCACTGAACGCCCTGGATGGTGCGCGCTTCACCCCTTCGGTGCTTGTTGCGTTTGGGTAATTTGCCTAGACTGGCGATTCACTTCGGGCCCATGGCCCCCTTCATCAGGCAAGGAGCAAGCATGATCACCTTATATGGCACCCCCGTCAGCCGGGCCCTGCGCGTATCCTGGTTACTGGAAGAGCTGGACGTGGCATGGCAGTTCCAGTTTCTCGACTTCGCCAAGGGCGAGAACCGCAGCGACTGGTTTCTGACCCTCAACCCGAGCGGCAAGATGCCGGTGCTCAAGGACGGGGAGTTTGTGCTGACCGAATCTGCCGCCATCATGCAGTACCTGGCAGAGGTGTATGGCCCGAACTGGCTGCCAGCCAGAGGGACCCAGGCCTCGGCGCTGCACGCCCAGTGGGTCAGCTTCATCACCTGCGAGCTGGAGCAGCCGCTGTGGACCATCGGCAAGCACCGCTTCGCCCTGCCCGAGGCCCAGCGTCTGCCGGCCATCTTCCCCACCGCCAAATGGGAGTTCGACAAGGCGGCGGCCATCGCCGAATCCTGGGTGCCCGAGCAGGGTTACCTGCTGGGTGAGCAGGTAACCATCGCCGATCTGCTGCTGGCCCATACCCTGATGTGGGCCACCCGCTTCGAGCAGAACATTCCACCCAAGCTGGCGGCCTATCGGGATCGTCTGGCCAAACGCCCCGCCCTGCAGGCGGTGCTGGCCAAGACCCAGGCCATCGCCGATGCCGCCCAGGCCGGCTGACTCAAGAGTGCCATCGATGCAAACGGGAGCCTGTGTGGCTCCCGTTTTTCATGGCTGTTCGGCGTCATTGGCCTGGCAAGGCGCTCAATTGGTATGAAAGCCGCTTCCCTTGGGTGGTGGCGCCGCTTCATACTCCATCCGGGTCACCTCGGCGGTGCGTGGCCCGCGCTCCAGCCAGCCCAGCATCATTTGCACGCTCTGCTCCGGCCCGCAGATGAGGATCTCCACCGAGCCATCTTCCAGGTTGTAGGCGTGGCCCCGCAGCCCCAGTTGCAGCGCCCGCTCCCGGGTGAAGTAACGAAACCCCACCCCCTGAACCAGGCCCCACACTCGCACGACAAACGATTGCTCTCCCATTTCTCACACCTTCCCCTTAAGAAATTTCCCCCCAAGGCGATAATGAGCGCGACACTCTCATCCCCTTGCAGGACGCAATACCATTATGAAAGAAGTAAAGTTTCGGTGGGTTGACCGTTATCTCATTCACCTCACGATCAGCGAAAAATTTCTCATCACCTTCTGGTGCCCGCTGCTGTTCATCGTCTTTCTCAGCTGGTATCTGCTGGCAGACGGTCACCAGCAACAGATGCAGCTGCGCCTGGATCAGCTCAAGCAGCGGGTCGAACTCAGTGCCCAGCTATCAAGCCAGCACGCCGGTCTCACCCTGCCGGCCGAGCTCACCCTGAGCCCGACCGGCAGCACAGGGTTAACCCGGCAGGGCGACATCTATCGATATGGTGCCAGCGCCGGTCAGGCCGGGGTCATCACCGGCACCCTGGATGCCTCCCGCTACTCCATGTGGGATGGTCAGGGCACCACGCTCACCATCATCGCCGTGCTGGCCGCCCTGCTGGCGCTGGTCACCCACTACCTGATGACCTTTGTCTCCGGTGCGCTCTACTCCACCAACAAGGCGTTGCAGACCGTGGCGGATGGCGATCTCACCTTCCGTCTCAACTTCTTCCCGGTGCGCGACGAATTCTCCATTCTGGCGGGCAGCATCGACAGATTCACCGACCGCCAACACAAGATAGTGCAACTGGTAGAAGAGTCCGCCGAGGCGCTCACCCTGGCCGCCGACGAGTTTCGCGATCATGCCAGCGAGGGCGAGAGCATGGCCCGCTCCCAGCGCCAGCACATGGACTCCCTGGCCGCCGCCATGGAGCAGATGTCCGCCGCCATCCGTGAAGTGGCCCGCAACGCCAACGACACCCTGCAGCAGACCCGTCAGTCGAGCGAAGAAGCGGCCAACGGCGCCGCCCGGGTATCGCGCACCATCACTGCCATCCGCACCCTGGCCGACGAGATCGGCAACGCCTCCGGCGCGGTGGAACGACTGACCCACAACGCCAACCGCATCAACGAGGTGGTAAGCGTCATCAACGCCATCTCCCAGCAGACCAACCTGCTGGCCCTCAATGCCGCCATCGAGGCAGCCCGCGCCGGCGAGCAGGGCCGCGGCTTCGCGGTGGTGGCCGACGAGGTACGCACCCTCGCCAGCCGCACCCAGCAGGCCACGGTGGAGATCCAGCAGATGATCGAAGAGCTGCAGGCCGGCACCGGCGCGCTGAACGACATCATGGAGAAAACCGTAGGTCGCGCCGCCAGCAGCCAGGCCTTGATCAGCGAAGTGGGGCTCGATATCGACAAGCTCAGCAACCACAGCGATGCGGTGCTGGAGATGAGCACCCAGATCGCCACCTCCAGCGAGCAGCAGAGCTCGGTGGCCGAGGAGATCACCCGCAATCTGGATCAGGTGCGCCACGAAGCGGGCCAGGTGGAAGAGTCCGCCAGCGCCTCGGTGGCCGGCACCGCCGGCCTCAAGGCCACCGCCACCGAGCTGGCGCAGGCGCTGAAGGGGCTAAAAATCTGATTAGCAAGCTCCCAGAGCCTGACGCTATCTGCCAAGGTTGTTTGAGTTTTGCCAGCGGGCCACATAGAATGTGGCCCCTTTTCTTTTGACCATCTGGCAACCCCCATGAGCGCTTCCATCTATCTCGTCAAAGGCCGCGAAAAATCCCTGCTGCGTCGCCACCCCTGGATCTTCTCCAAGGGGATCGAGCGGGTACAGGGCAACCCCATCGATGGCGATACCGTCGAGATCTACACCCAGGATGGCAAGTGGCTCGCCCGCGGTGCCTGGTCCGGCAGCTCCCAGATCCGCGCCCGGGTCTGGACCTTCGACAAAGATGAAACCGTCGATCTCGACTTCTTCATCCGTCGCCTCAAATACGCCCAGGAGTCCCGCGACGGGCTCATCAAGCGTCAGGGCCTCACCGGCTACCGCCTCTGCGCCGCCGAATCCGACGGCCTGCCGGGTCTGACCATCGACCGCTATGCCGATTTTCTGGTGTGCCAAATTCTCTCCGCCGGCGCCGAGTTCCAGCGCGAGCTGATAACACAAGCACTGCGTACCCTCTACCCCGAGTGCAGCATCTATGAACGCTCCGACGTGGCGGTACGCAAGAAAGAAGGGCTGAAGGAACGCACCGGCGTCATCTATGGCGAGACCCCGACCGAGCCGGTGGTGATCGAGGAGAACAGCGGCGTCAAGATCCTGGTGGACATCCGCAACGGCCACAAGACCGGTTTCTATCTGGATCAGCGGGATAACCGCCAGGCTGCCGCCAAGTACACCGAAGGCAAGCGGGTGCTCAACTGCTTCTGCTACACCGGTGGTTTTGGCGTCTACGCCCTCAAGGGCGGCGCCAAGGAAGTGGTCAACGTCGATCTCTCCCAGAACGCGCTGGATATCGCCCGCCAGAACGCCGAGCTGAACGGACTGGATACCAGCAACACCCAGTTCGTTCGTCACGACGTGTTCAAGCTGCTGCGTGAATACCGCGAGAAGGGTGAGAAGTTCGACGTCATCGTGCTGGATCCGCCCAAGTTTGCCGAGAGCAAGGCCCAGCTGCTGGGTGCCTGCCGCGGCTACAAGGACATCAACATGCTGGCGTTCCAGCTGCTGGCGCCGGGTGGTGTGCTGCTGACCTACTCCTGCTCCGGCCTGATGGAACAGAGCCTGTTCCAGAAGATCGTCGCCGATGCGGCGCTCGATGCCGGCCGCGATGCCCAGATCCTGGAGCTCTTGTCCCAGGCATCCGATCACCCCATCGGTACCGCCTATCCGGAAGGCTTCTACCTCAAGGGGCTGGTGGTGCGTGCCCGCTAAGCCGAGCAGACCAGCGCAGCCCCCTTGTCCCCGGTTCCAGATCCGGGCTAGGACTGGGTCCGGCAAGCCATCAAAAAGCCCGCGATCAAAGCGGGCTTTTTTTATGCAGCCGCCAAAGAGATAACCTCACCCTGCCACCAGCAGCGATGGGTGCCCCCAACAATCCTCTTCGACTGACTGCAGCCATCCTCAATCTGGAATTGCCGCCTCGTTAGCCCGCTTCTCATCTCTCTTTCACCCAGACATGGCATACACAGCCCACCGGCAGGGACTATTCGGCATTTTCTTTATGCAAAAACATGAAATATTACGCATCAACATTCAAAATTTCTCGGGGAAATATCAGCCATAAACGCATACTCACTCACCTTAATGAATACTGCTGTTTTTCCCCTGCAGTTGATGCCGCCATGCCCCTGTCCGCCTCGCACATTGCCCGGGGCGGCAATATTCCGCCTGCCACAAATCATCCCGCTCAATCACGCGCCGGCGCGCCCAGCGGGAAGTAGTGTCGAAATGGCCTGGCCTCCTCCACCACCCGCACGATGGAGGGATGGCTAAGCAGCCGGGCGCGATAAGCACGCAGGCGGCCATAGCCAGCGGGGATCTCGTGGGCCCAGTCGGCGTAGAAGAGCGAGGGGGCGGCGGCGCAATCGGCCAGCGTGAAGCCAGCGCCGGCAATCCAGTGGCGCCCTTCCAGCCGCTGATCGAGCCAGGGGTAAATCTGATCGAGCAGCTCGCGGGCCTCCATTACGCCATAGCGGTCGCGATCCGCGACCGGGCGCAGCGCATCCAGCACCACTTTTTGCATCGGCGTCATCACATAGTTGTCGAAGACGCGATCCAGCATATGCACCTCCAGGCCCGCATCGCCAGGCGGGATCAGGCAGACGGGGCCCGGGTGGTGCGCCTGCAGATGGGCGACGATGGTGCTGCTCTCGAGGATGCAGCGACCGTCATCGAGCAACACGGGAAAGCGCTTGAGCGGCCAGAGGGCGGCAAGTTCGACGTTGGCCGCCGGCTCTTCGAGATTCCGGTACTCGAACGGGGTGGCATTCTCGTAGAGGGCGATCAACACCTTCTGGCTGTAGGATGAGAAAGGATGGGCATAGAGTTTCATCGGGACGATCCTTGCACGCTGATGGATGACTTCCCTAGTCTAGATCCCCTCTTCACCTTCGCTGCAGCGCGGATCCCTTGCTGGTTTTTGGATGATAAATGCGCATTCATGACGAAAATCACACCCGTATGGCTCTCTTTTAGGTAGGGTGATCCCGCCTGTGGCTGCCAAGCCTGGGCAGCCGACTCATCAGGGTTGATGAGCGGCACCACAACAAAAATTGATGTCAGGCCAAGCTGAACATCATCAAGGATCCCGTCATGAATCAATCATTGCCGCTGTTGACGCCGCTGCGGGGCATCGCTGCCCTGATGGTGGTGCTGTTCCACGCCCGCTTGCTGCTCTTTCCCCAGTGGATGGAGTCGATCGCCGGCCACACCCAACTCATCGAAAACGGCTACCTCTGGGTCGATCTGTTCTTTATTTTGAGCGGGCTGGTGCTGGCCCATGTCTACGGGGAAGGCTTCGCCCACTCGCCCCGCACCATAAGTTATGGCCGCTTCCTCTGGCTGCGGCTGACCCGGGTTTATCCCCTCTACCTGGTGACCCTGCTGCTGCTGGTGGGCTGGGAGCTCTACAAGGCCCACCATGGGATTGGCTTCTACGCCGGCCCCCTGTTCAAGATGTGGGAGTGGGAAGGGATGCCTCCTTTCGGCTCACCCTTTACCCCGGCCGAGGCGCTGCCAAGCAGCCTGTTGCTGCTGCAGGTGGTGACCGATCACGGATTGACCTGGAACTTCGCCGCCTGGTCGCTCAGCGTGGAGTGGATTAGCTATCTGCTGTTTCCGCTGCTCATTCCCCTCGCCGTCACCCGCAGCCGCTGGAGCAACCTCGTCCCCTTGCTGGCCCTGACGGTGCTGGCCTTTATCGTGCACAGTCGCGGTACCCTGGATGTCACCAGCGGGGCACTGGCCATCGCGCGCGGGGTGAGTGAATTCGTGCTCGGCCTCTGGCTGCTGCCGAAGGTCAAGACCGCCCGCCAGTGGCCCATGATGCAGCAGGATCTGCCGCTGCTGCTCGCCTTTCTGCTCCCCTTCGCGCTGATGCAGTTCACCATGACGCCGCAGCTGACCCTGCTGCTGATCAGCGCCTACGTGTTGCTGATCTGGATTGCCGCCTGCCAGGGCGATCGCCAGAGCCCGCTGCTGCGCCTCCTGGATAACCGCTTCACCAACTGGCTGGGGGATCTCTCCTACTCCATCTACCTGCTGCACGCGCTGGTGCTGCTCACCGGCTGCGAGCTTGTCCACTATCTGGCGCCAGGGCTCACCGCGTGGTGGTATGCCCAGACCAACCCCTTGCTGGGTGTGCTGGCCACCATGTTGATGCTGGCGGTGCTGATCGGCCTCTCGGCGCTGAGCTACACCCTGCTGGAGCGGCCGCTGCAACGGCGCCTGCGCCGGCTCGGCAAGACTCGCCAGCCGGTGATGGAGCAAGCCGGCTAAGTTCCCCACCAAAAGATGGCCCCGATGGCAGCATGGCTCGCCTTCGGGGCTACGCCGGGGGAGAGCCTTGCCAGCGTTATGGCGAAGGCTGCCCCTTTCCTCTAAACCCGCCAATTCCCTGCGTTTTGTGTGAATTCCAGTTCGAACCAGAGCGGCCATTTGTGGCATAATGGCCCGTCCTGTGGCCCTTGGCGGGGCTGCGCCGGCGCATCTGTCGCCTCTCCTCCCCCGTCCTGCCAGACAGCCTTGCACGGCTGCCTGACATCGCTGCGCTCAAAGCCAGCCAAGGCCACCCGAATTTCGCGCGCATACGCGCACATTTGACGGCTCCACAGAGCCGCTGCACTTATTTGTACACACAAGTTTGCACACACAAGGGGAAAGTATGTCTTCCATTCGTCTGACCCAATACAGCCACGGCGCTGGCTGCGGTTGCAAAATCTCTCCCAAGGTGCTCGACACCATTCTCAAGAGCCAGATCCCGGGCTTTGACGACCCGACGCTGGTGGTTGGCAACAGCAGCAAGGATGACGCGGCCGTGGTCGATATCGGCAACGGTCAGGGTATCGTCTCCACCACCGACTTCTTCATGCCCATCGTCGATGATCCCTTCACCTTCGGTCGCATCGCCGCCACCAACGCCATCAGCGACATCTACGCCATGGGTGGCAAACCCATCGTCGCCATCGCCATTCTCGGCTGGCCCATCAACACCCTGGCGCCGGAAGTGGCCCAGCAGGTGATCGACGGCGGCCGTCAGGTGTGCCACGAAGCAGGTATTTCTCTGGCCGGCGGCCACAGCATTGATGCCCCCGAACCTATCTTCGGCCTCGCGGTGACCGGTATCGTGCCGCTCAATGCCATCAAGCAGAACGACACCGCCAAGGTGGGTGACACCCTCTATCTGACCAAGCCGCTTGGCATCGGCATCCTCACCACCGCCCAGAAGAAGGGCAAGCTCAAACCCGAGCACGAGCAACTGGCCCCCAACGCCATGTGCACACTCAACAAGATTGGCCAGCGCTTTGCCGAGCTGCCTGGTGTGCATGCCATGACCGACGTGACCGGCTTTGGTCTGGCCGGCCATCTGCTGGAGATGTGCGAAGGGTCCGGCGTCAGTGCCCGTCTGGACTTCAAGGCGCTGCCGCTGCTGGACGAGGTGGATTACTACCTGAGTGAGGGCTGCGTACCGGGTGGCACCCTGCGCAACTTCGACTCCTATGGCGACAAGCTGGACGCCATGGATGACCGCACCCGCAACATCCTGTGCGACCCGCAGACCAGCGGCGGCCTGCTGGTAGCCGTCGGTAAAGAAAGTGAAGCCGAGCTCCTCGCCATTGCCACACAGGCAGGGCTGACCCTCTCCCCCATCGGCCAGCTGCAGGCCCGCACCGGCAACCAGTTCATCGAGGTTGTCCAATGAGTGCACTGCCACTGGCCACGGATTACGCCCGGATTTTTCTGGATGACGTTCCGCTCATCGACCTGCGCGCCCCCATCGAGTTCAAGGAGGGGGCTTTCCCCTGCTCGACCAATCTGCCGTTGATGACGGATGATGAGCGGGCCCAGGTCGGTACCTGCTTCAAGCAGCAGGGGCAGGCGGCCGCCATCGCTCTGGGCCATCAACTGGTCGGTGGCGCCGTGCGGGCCGAACGCCTCGAGGGCTGGCTTGCCCAGCTGCACCGGCAGCCGGATGCCGTGCTCTACTGTTTTCGCGGCGGCCTGCGCTCGCAAACGGTGCAGCAGTGGCTGCATGAGGCGGGGGTCACCCGCCCGCGGATAGCTGGTGGCTACAAGGATCTTCGCCGCTTCCTCATCGATACCCTGGACAGTGCGGCGGTAGAGTGCCAGTGGACCGTGCTGACCGGCATGACCGGCTCCGGCAAGACCCACATGCTGGCCGAGGTGGCTCAGGCGCTCGATCTGGAAGGCCATGCTCATCACAGGGGGTCGTCGTTTGGCCAGCTGCCCGGCGGCCAGCCCAGCAACATCAACTTTGAAAACAACCTGGCCATCGAGCTGCTCAAACGCCGCCATCAGGGCGAGCAGGCGTTCGTGGTGGAAGACGAGAGCCGCCTCATCGGCCGCTGCTGCCTGCCCAATCCACTGTTCGATGCCATGAGCCAGGCGCCGCTGGTGGTGGTCGAAGTGCCGCAAGAAGAGCGAGCCCAACAGATCCGCCAGGACTATGTGCACGATCTCTGGCTGCGCTATCAGGCGATGTTTGGCGCCGAAGCAGGCTGGCCGCTGTTTGCCGCCTACCTGACCGATGCACTGGCCAGACTCAAGCGTCGGCTTGGCGATCAGGCCCATCGCGAGCTGGACACCCTGATGCAGAGCGCGCTCACCGAGCAAGCCAGCAGCGGTGATACCTCGCTGCACCTGGCCTGGATCACCCTGTTGCTGACCCGCTATTACGATCCCATGTATCTTTACCAGCTTGGCAACAAGCGCGAGCGCATCATCTTCCAGGGTGGCAAGCAGGCTTGTCTCGATTTCTTTGCCAAGCAGCGCGCCTGAATCAGCGGCCCATCAAGAGGACCCCATATGTTGAAATTCGAGGTGATCCCGGTCACCCAGTTTGCCCAGAACTGCTCCCTCATCTGGTGTGACGAGACCCATCAGGCCGCCCTCATCGATCCGGGCGGCGAAGCGGACAAGCTGCTGGCCGCCATCGCCAAACGCGGGCTGACCCTGACCCATATCCTGCTGACTCACGGTCATCTGGATCACGTGGGTGCCGCTGCCGAGCTGCGGGAGAAAACCGGGGTGGCCATCACCGGCCCCCACAAAGAGGATGCGTTCTGGCTCGACATGCTGCCCCAGCAAAGCCAGATGTTCGGCTTCGCCCATACCCCCGCGTTCACGCCGGATCACTGGCTTGAGCAAGGTGACAAGGTAAAGGTGGGTCAATGCGAGCTGGAGGTGTACTTCTGCCCAGGCCACACCCCGGGTCATGTGGTGCTGCTCTCTCAAACCGAGCGGCTTGCCTGGGTGGGTGACGTGCTGTTTGCCGGCAGCATAGGTCGGACCGACTTTCCCCGTGGCGATCACGGGACGCTGATCAAGTCGATCACCGAGACCCTGCTGCCCCTTGGCGATGACATCGTCTTCATCCCCGGCCACGGTCCCAGCTCGACGTTCGGCCGCGAGCAGGCAAGCAATCCCTACCTGACACAACCTATCTGGTGATCCCCCGCTCCTCGCGGGTGTCCCACTGGGCCTTGAGGCGCAAGATCTCCGGCATGATCTCGAGAAAACAGGCGAGCAGCCGGGGATCAAAGTGCTGGCCGGCACCATCACGCATCGTCGCCAGCACCTGCTCCAGCGGCCAAGGCTCCTTGTAAGGGCGACGCACGCTCAAGGCGTCAAACACATCGGCGATGGCCACGATCCGCGACGCCTCGGGGATCCCTTCGCCGGTTTCTCCTGCAGGGTAACCCGAGCCGTCCCACTTCTCGTGGTGATGCAGGGCAATCTCCGCCGCCATCCGAAAGATGAGCCCGTCTGAGCGCTTCAAGATTTCGTACCCGATGCGCGGATGGGTGCGCATGATGGCCCACTCCTCTTCGGTGAGAGGACCGGGCTTTTTGAGAATGTGATCGGGGATCCCAATTTTGCCCATGTCGTGCATGGGGGCCGCCAGCTCCAGTAACTCGGACTGATCCGCACTCCAGCCCGCCGCGTCGGCCAGGGCTCGGGCATAGGCGGCCATGCGCCAGATATGTACCCCGGTGTCGGTGTCGTTGTAGTGACCCGCCTCGCTCAGCATCACGATGGCGGTGCGGTAGCTGCGCTCGAGCTGATCGAGCCGTACCAGCGAGAGGTGAGTGCGCACCCGGGCGCGCACCGTGCTTGGGCAAACCGGCTTGTAAATGTAATCCACCCCGCCCGCCTCGAACCCCTGGCTCTCGCTGTCCGGGTTGTCGCTCGCCGTGATGAACAGCACCGGGATCCCGGCATGGGCCGGATCGGCTTTAAGCCTACGGCACACCTCGTAGCCGTCCATGTCAGGCATGCGCACGTCAAGCAGGATCAGGGCCGGTTCGTGGCGCGCCACGGCGGCCAGCCCCTCCTCGCCGCCTTTGGCAAAAAAGAGGCTGTACTCCTCCTTGAGGATTTGCCGCAACAGACCGAGGTTGCTCGGCTCGTCGTCGATGATCAACACTCGCGGTCGATTCATGATCCAGGTGTCTCCCGATTGTCCAGATACCCCTCCAGCTTGCAGGTCGCGAGCTGGATATCGAACAGCTCCAGGGCCGCACTGATCTCGCTCACCAGCTCAGCAGGCAAGTAACTCTTGGCCTGGCCCAGCGCTGGTTCAATCAGTTCCAGATCCTCGCTTACAAGGGCCTCACGCAGGGCGTGCAGGCACACCTCCTGCGCCTCACCCTGCGCCAACGGGGAGCTGACGGCCCCCGGCTCGCGTCCGGCATAGAGGTCGATGGCCTGCTGCGCCCGTTCCAGCGCCTCCAAGAAGGGGGCCATCAACTGGCTGGTGTCCCCTCCCTGCTCGATGGCCTCATTCAGTTCTGCACTGATGCGCGCCACATCGGTGAGCGACAGACTGCCCGCCACCCCCTTGAGCTTGTGTGTCAGGCTCGCGGCCGCATCAGTCTCGTGCTGGGCGATGTAGTCCGGCAGCACGGTACCGACCGTCATGTAGTCATCGCGAAATCGCCGCAGGTATTTGAGATAGACAGAGGCCTCGCCCCAGTTGCGAAGCCCGGTATCGATGTCAATGCCGGCCACCGGCTCCACGGCAGGTGGCACGTCGTTGATCGTGAGCGGCACCACGCTGTCGGGCAGATAACGCAGCAGGGTCGCGATGAGCTGCTCCACGTCCAGCGGCTTGGCGATGAAATCGTTCATGCCGCAGGCCAGCGCTGCCTCGCGTTGATCCTTGAACACCCCGGCGGTGAGTGCCAGCACGGGCGTCTCCTTGTGTCCCGGCAGCTGGCGCAGGCGACGGGTCGCCTCGTAGCCATCCATTACCGGCATCTGCACGTCCATGAGCACCAGATCGATACGCTGCGCCGGATCGGCAAGACAGGTCAGGGCCCGCTCCCCGTCGATGGCGGTGATCACCTCGGCCCCTCCCGCTGCAGCAAGCGGGTTGCCACCTCCAGGTTGATGTCGCTGTCATCGACCAGCAGTATGTGAACGCCAGGCAGGCGCAGACGGCGCTGGCCACTCTCCAGCAGATCCACATGCTCGCGCTTCTCATGGATGAGGCGTGCCACCGCGTTGTAGAGGCTGGAGCCGGTGACCGGCTTGTGCAGCACCAGATCCACCTGCTCCGAGCCGGGGCGGCGCATCAGCTCTTCCTGGGAATAGGCCGTTGCCATGATGATGATGGGCGAGCGATCCTGCTGCTCGAAGGCTTGGCGAATGGCCACGCAGGTCTCGAGACCGTCCATGCCCGGCATGATCCAGTCGAGCAGGATCACATCGAAACGCTCCCCCTGACGCAGCAGATGGTGCAAGGCCTGCTCGCCCGACTCCACCACCCGTGACTGCCAACCGAGGGAGCCCACCGTCATCGACAGGGTGTCGCGGGTTACCTGATTGTCGTCGGCGATAAGCAGCGAGACGTGCTGCAACCGCTCGTGGAAGGCCTCTGGCCGCTCTACCTGTTCCAGCCGGACACGAAACCAGAACTCGCTCCCCTTGCCCAGTTCGCTGGTGACCCCGATGTCGCCCCCCATCAGGTTCACCAGGCGGCGACTGATAGTCAGACCGAGCCCGGTTCCCCCAAAACGGCGGCTGGTAGAGGAGTCGGCCTGGGAGAAGGCATTGAAGATGTTGGCCTGCTGCTCGGGCGGAATGCCGATCCCGGTATCGCGCACCCGAAACAGCAAGGTGGCCATGCCATCTTGCTCGGCTTCCAGCTCAACCTTGACTTCCACCTCCCCGCGCTCGGTGAACTTGATGGCGTTGCCGGTCAAGTTGAGCAACACCTGCTCGAGGCGCAGGGCGTCCCCAACCAGGTGAGCGGCCTGCTCGGGGGCACTGCTCACCACCAGCTCGAGGTGCTTGTTGCCAACGCAGGTGGACATGATGGCCGCCACATGATCGAGTACCTCTTCCAGGCTGAATGGCACCTGCTCGAGTTCGAGCCGGCCCGATTCAATCTTGGAGAAATCGAGGATGTCGTTGATGATCCCGAGCAGAGCCTGCCCGGCCTGATGGATCTTGCGCACCAGGGCACGTTGGCCATCGTCGAGCGCCCCCTGTTCGAGCAGGTAGGCCAGCCCCATGATGGCGTTCATGGGGGTACGGATCTCGTGGCTCATGTTGGCGATGAAATCCCCTTTGACCCGCGCCAGTCTGGCCGCCTCTTGCTGCGCCAGCTGCTCCCGATGCCGGCTGAGCACCAACGAGGCCACTGCGGCGCCGAACAGCAACAGCAAGATGGCGCAAGTGGCCGAGATGATCCCCCAGATGTGAGTGCGAATGGCCAGCAGCTCGCTGCGTGGCACCATGGAGGCAGCCTTCCAGGCCAGCTGATCGTGATTCAGTGCCGGGTACAGCGTGGTCCAGCTCCACAGACCGTCGGCGAGCTCAACCTGGCCGCTCGAAGCACCCAAGAATGCCTGCCAGGCCTGGGGAGAAAACTGCTTCAAGGTGAGGTCCGGACGCTCGAGCATGAAGCCCCACTCTTGTGCCGGATCCGGGCTGCGCAGCCAATAGCCATCCTGATTGAGCAGCATGGTGTGATCGGCGGCCCTGCCACTGCTGTTGGCAAATACCTTGAGCATACGGCCGGCCTGCACGTTGATGAGCAGCAAACCCAGATCGCGATCTCCCAGGCGCAGGCGCTTGGCAATACGGATCATGGGATTGAAGGGACGATCGATCACCCCCTGCTCGACGTTGAGATCAAGCGGCGAGACGTAGATCCGCTCCCAGGGCAGCGCCATGGCATCGCGGAAATAGTAACGATCCTTTTTGTTTTGCAGCTGGTCATCGGGCACACGCTGCAGATGCTGGCCCTGACGATTGAAGCGCACCAACTCCATGCCATCCGGCGCCAGCCAACGCACCTGGGCGTAGTCAGGATTGCGGTTCATCAGCACGGTAAACTGGGCGGCAATGTTGTCACGCTCGTTGCGACCCGCAGCTTCGAGCAGGATGGGCTCTTCAGACATGCTGCGCACATGGCGCAGCGGCACCGCCAGTTCGTCGTCGAGACGACCGCTGGCGAGCGACAGGAAGGTGCTCTCATCGCTACGTACACGGTAGAGCTCGCGCTCGATCAGTGCGTCACCCAGCAGATACCCACCCACCAAAACCAGTACCAGAATGGGTGTGAACAGCAGGAAATATCCCCGTATGATTCCCTTCATCACGGTCAACATTACCCCGTATTTGGACTTGTTCGAATACTTTGTAGATGCCAGAGCATCACAGTTGGTGCGTTGCTGTCAATCATGCCTACAAGTAAAGACTAACAGTACTATTTGAGTATTTTATTTTTATCGGGGAAAAACGCTGTAAAAACAAAGAGGCCACCCGTTTGGGTGGCCTCTTTACTGGAACGTTCGCTGTCGATTAAACGCGAACGAAGTCCAGGTGAACCAGCTTGTAACGTACCGGGTGACGCTGGATAGCCTTCACTTTCACGTTAACTTCTTCGCCGTTGATAACCAGAGTCAGTACAGACTCGTAGAATTCCGGCTTTTCTTGGGCCAGGATGAATTTCTTGTGGTCAACGGTGATGGACTGGGCTTCTTTGCCTGCACCGTAAACGATGGCAGGAACTTGGTCAGCATGACGCAGGCGGCGGCTCGCACCTTTCCCCAGGTCAGAACGGACTTCAGCTTGGAATACGAAAGACATAATGTTTATCTCATATAGATGAATGTATGGTGTTGACTGCGACCGGTCAGCACCTCGCAAAACGAGGGCGCATACTATCACGGGCCCCGAACAGTGACAAGAGACCTTAACGCCCCTGCTCCAACCGGGCAAAGCGCTGCTGCCGCTGGGCCGGGCTCAGGGCATCGAAGCGGGCCAGGGTCTGCGGCGCCGGACAATACAGGGTGTCTCCGGCCTTGACCCGAATGCCATTGCCCATCAGCGCCCGATTGTCATCGACGATGGCCAGCAGATAGCTGTAGGTATCCCCTGCCGCCCCCGTCACGGTTCCGCTCTGGGCCAGCATGGCGGCGATGCGCCAGAGCGTCTCCCCCGCCGCGACCTGATGACATACCCGTTTGCCGCCCGCCGCTGGCGCCGCCAGCGTGAGGGTACTGCCGGTCGGCTCGCTCGCCAGTGAAACCAGCGCGGGATCCTGCCCCTCACCTGCTTGAGCAAGCAGCGTCGCAGGCGCTTGCCAGTCCGCTGCTCGCAGATTCAGAACGGCCAGCAGGGGCTCGGCATCCTCTGTACTATTGCTACGGGGCTGACCTTGTCGCTGCGGCGCGGCAAACTCGGCCATGAAGGGCACACCAAGGGTGGCCACCTCTTGCTGCGCATGGTGCTGGTAAGGGGGAACCGCAACGGGTGCCAGCCCGTAGGCCGCCTCGTCAATGCGCCTTAACCTGGCCAGATAGGCCTTGGAGAGCTCGGCCTCCCCTTCGAACAGATCGAATGGGGGCACCAGCCTGGCCGGAAACAGCACCTGCCAGCGCCCCTTCTTCTTCTTGAGTTCCAGGGTGGGAAATTGATTGCCCCGCCAGGCCACGAACATGGCGGGCGGGGTGCGTTGCAGCGGGTAGTATTCCGGGTTCAGTTGCACCCAGGTTTGCTCGGCAATGGGTTGATAGCCACTGATGTTGACCATCGCCATCCCTAACCAGATTCCAAGCATCCTTGCTCCTCCGTCAGCGTCCATCCGGCCGGTAACACGGCACCGGCCCCTCTCCTTTACAGCAGATTAGCACTGAGCGATAGCGTTCAGCACCCGTTTATCGGAGACCGGATAGGGAGTTCCCAGATTCTGGGCAAAAAACGACACCCGCAGCTCCTCGATCATCCAGCGAATATTGGCCACCTCGGTGGGAATAAGCTGGGATTTGGGGATCTTGGCGAGCAGCGCCTTGTACTCCGACTCCACGCTGTGCACCTTGAGCATGTAGACCCGATCCCGGTTGGGATCGATGGCAAGCTTCTCCAGGCGCCGCTCGATGGCCCGCAGGTAGCGCAGCAAGTCAGGCAGCCGCTGCCAGCCGGTCTCGGTGACAAAACCCTTGTGGATGAGGTTGCCGAGCTGCTGCTGGATGTCGGACATGGCAAAGGCGGTGTCGAGCTGCATCTTGCCCTTGAGCCGTTTCTTGATCTCATGGGACAGCGTCAGTACGGCTTCTACCTGCTTGGCCACCTCCACCACGGCGTCGTTGAGCTCGGCGCGGACATACTCCTTGAGTGCCTCGAAACCGGCCTCGTCCCACGCCATGCCGCCGTGCTGCTCGATGAGCTTGTCGCAGCCGCAGGCGATGCAGTCATCGATAAGCTCCGCCACCTTGCCAAACGGGTTGAAATAGAGCCCCAGCTTGGCCTTGTTGGGCAGCTTCTCCTGCAGATACTTGATGGGGGATGGCACGTTGAGCAGCACCAGCCGGCGCTGACCGGCCCACATCAGCTGCTGCTGCACCACCGGGCTCTCCACCAACTGGATGGCGACCGAATCCTTCTGATCCACCAGGGCCGGGTAGGCCTTCACCTCGAACCCGCCGCGCTTCTGGCTGTACTCTTGCGGCAGCTCGCCAAAGCTCCACAGGGTAAGACCGGACTGCTCGATGTCATCGTCCGCCACTTGTGACAGGGTCTCCTGCACCTTGCCGCGCAGCGACTCTTTCAATACCTCCAGATCTTTGCCTTCCGCCACTTTCTTGTGTTTGTCGTCCACCACCCGGAAGGTGAGTTTCAGGTGATCGGGCACCGCAGCCCAGTCCCACGATTCACGGGGCACGGTCACACCGGTCATGCGGCGCAGTTGGCGCTCCATCTCGTCCAGCAGCGGCCCCTGTTCGGGGTTGATGCTGGCAAGCAGCGCATCGGCATAGTTGGGCGCTGGCACAAAGTTCTTGCGCATCGGCTTTGGCATCGACTTGATGAGGGCCACCAACAGCTCGTGACGCAGCCCCGGGATCAGCCACTCGAACCCTTTCACCTCCACCTGGTTCAGGAGCGGCAGCGGAATATGCAGGGTCACGCCATCGGCGGCCTCCCCCGGTTCGAACTGATAGGTCAACTTGAGCTTGAGGCGCCCCTGCTGCCAGAAGTTGGGGTAGTCGAGATCGCTGATATGGGCCGCATCCCCCTTCATCAGCATCTCTTTTTCGAAGTTGAGCAGCTCGGCGTCCTGCTTTT
Organism: Aeromonas sp. 1805; assembly: GCF_013085525.1. NCBI lineage: Bacteria > Pseudomonadati > Pseudomonadota > Gammaproteobacteria > Aeromonadales > Aeromonadaceae > Aeromonas > Aeromonas sp. 1805. The sequence goes on from NZ_CP038515.1 coordinate 3,993,301, forward strand.
GCGCCTCTTTCCACCACTTGTCGAAATGGCGGGCGGAGATCACCTCCTCCGGCAAGCGGGCATCGTAGAAGCGGAACAGATCCTCGTCATCCACCAGGATGTCGCGCCGACGGGACTTGTGCTCCAGCGCCTCCACCTCGGCCAGCAGCTTGCGGTTATCGCTGAAGAAACGGTGACGGGTCTCGAAATCCCCCTCCACCAGGGCGCGGCGGATAAACAACTCGCGGCACAGCGCCGGGTCGATGCGGCTGAAGTTGATGGTGCGCTCATTGATCAGAGTCAGGCCATAAAGCGTCACCTTCTCCTTGGCCATCACGGCGCCGTTTTTCTTCGACCAGTGGGGGTCGCTGTGGTGCAGCTTGATGAGGTGGCCTGCCAGCGGCTCCACCCACTCGGGTTCAATCTTGGCGTTGATGCGGGCGTAGAGGCGCGAGGTTTCCACCAATTCTGCGGCCATCACCCACTTGGGCGGCTTCTTGAACAGACCCGAGGCCGGGAAGAGGTGGAAACGGCCGTTGCGGGCGCCGAGGAATTCGGGTTTTTCCAGATCCTTGTTGCCGATATGGCTCAAGAGGCCGGTCAGCAGCGCACAGTGCACCGTCTTGAAATCCGCCGGTTCATGGTTGGCTTTAAAGCCAAGCTCTTTGACGGTCTGGCGCAGCTGGAAGTGAATGTCCTGCCACTCCCGTACCCGCAGGTAGGAGAGAAACTCCTTCTGGCACATGCGGCGGAACGGGTTGCTGCCAAGGGCATCCTGCTGCTCTTTCAGGTAGTTCCACAGATTGACGAAGGCGAGGAAGTCGGAATCCTTGTCCTCAAAGCGTCTGTGCTGCTCGTCGGCGGCCTGCTTCTTCTCCATGGGCCGTTCGCGGGGATCCTGAATGCTGAGGGCCGCGGTGATCACCATCACCTCGCTCAGACAGCCGGTCTGCGCCGCGCTGATCACCATCTTCGCCAAACGCGGATCAAGGGGGATGCGCGAGAGTTGGCGACCGGTCTCGGTCAGCTGAAGTTTCGCTTCACGATCGCCGGTGGCCGGCAATTCCCTCACCGCTTCCAGCTCTTTCAATAGGGTCAGGCCATCCTTGATATGGCGCGACTCTGGCGGCTCGACGAACGGGAAGGCCTCCATGTTGCCAAGGCCGAGCGCCAGCATCTGCAGGATGACGGATGCCAGGTTGGTGCGCAGGATCTCGGGGTCGGTGAAGGCCGGGCGGCCGTTGAAATCCTCCTCCGAGTAGAGACGGATACAGATACCGTCCGCCACCCGGCCGCAGCGACCCTTACGCTGGTTGGCGCTGGCCTGGGAGACCGGCTCGATGGGCAGGCGCTGCACTTTGGTGCGCCAGGAGTAGCGACTGATGCGGGCGGTGCCCGGATCGATGACGTAGCGAATGCCCGGCACCGTCAACGAGGTTTCCGCCACGTTGGTGGCGAGCACGATGCGCCGCCCGGCGTGTTGCTGGAACACCTTGTTCTGCTCTGCGTTGGAGAGGCGGGCGTAGAGCGGCAGCACCTCGGTGTCGCGCAGGTTGAGCTTGCGCAGGGCATCGGCGGTATCGCGGATCTCCCGCTCGCCGTTCATGAAGATGAGGATGTCCCCCAGCCCCTCGCGGGCCAGCTCTTCCACTGCATCGAAGATCCCCTGCAGCTCGTCGCGCTCCTCCAGCCCTTCACTTTTATCACTGGTGAGCGGACGGTAGCGCACCTCCACCGGATAGGTGCGACCGGAGACCTCGATCACCGGTGCCTTGTTGAAATGGCGGGAGAAGCGTTGCGGGTCTATGGTGGCCGAGGTAATGATCACCTTGAGGTCGGGGCGCCTTGGCAGCAGCTGCTTCAAGTAACCTAGGATGAAATCGATGTTGAGGCTGCGCTCGTGGGCCTCATCGATGATGATGGTGTCGTACTGGGTGAGCATCCGGTCGTTCTGGATCTCCGCCAGCAGAATACCGTCGGTCATCAGCTTGATGTGGGTCTGTTCGCTCACCTGATCGGTAAAGCGCACCTTGTAGCCCACGTAGTGACCGAGCTCGGACTCCATCTCTTCGGCAATGCGGGCCGCCACGGTGCGGGCCGCCAGACGACGCGGCTGGGTGTGGCCGATGAAACCCTTCACTCCACGCCCGAGCGCCAGACAGATCTTGGGGATCTGGGTGGTTTTGCCCGAGCCGGTTTCACCGGCGATGATCACCACTTGGTGCTCTTCAATGGCTTTGGCGATCTCCGACTGCTTCTGGCTGACCGGCAGGTTGTCCGGATAGGTGACCTTGGGTACGCCTGCCAGACGGGACTGATAACGCGCCAGTGCCGCATCCAGATCGGCGGCGATGGTCTCAAGCACGGCCGCCTGTTTGCCCTCGGGCAGCTTCTTGGCTCCGTGCAAACGGCTGGAGAGACGGCGGGCGTCGAGATTCATGCAGGCAGAGAGACGGCGGCGCAGCGCCTCGATGGAGAGAGACAAGGTACGAATTCCTTAAAAGAGTGCCCGGCAAGAGGGCCATATCGATAGCTTCGAGCGATCCTAAAGAGCGAGGCCGGAGGGTGCAAGCCTTAAAGCGGCCGCGAGGGCGATGAAAGAGGCGTTATCCGGGTAGGCGGCACTCCCCATCACCATAAGAAAGAGCAGGCCAGATGCCTGCTCTTGGGATGACAACAGTACCCCCATCAGCCGAGTTCAGGCCCGCGCCTTGCGCACGAAGCAGGCTCCCAGCTGGGCGTGGATGGCCTGCATCACGTCGTGGCGGCTGATGACCCCGAGCAGATGTCCCTCCTCCACCACCGGGTAAATCTTGGGTTTTTGCCCCATCATCATCTCGGCCAGCTCCAGGATGCTGGTATCGGGGCCGACGGCCAGTACCTCCTTGCGCATCACGTCCCGTACCTGGGCCACCTGTTCGCAGTGATAGGCCTCTTTCAACATGACGGCGATGCAGTCCTGCTCGGAGACCCAGCCCACCAGATGGCCCCGCCCATCCACCACGGGGCCGCCAAGCTGGCGGCTGTTGAGAAATTTTTCCACCGCCGCCTGCACCATCATCTCTGCGCTGAAGGTGATGGGCCGAGTCTGCATATAATCCTTTGCCTTGAGTGATTCCATCCTGCATTCCCCCAACCGGCCTCCCGGCCGGGAGGCGCGAGCCGGGCACTATGTCCAGCTCACTCCAAGCATAGCTTGCATGGATCAGGAGATGGATTGCAGCAACAGCAAGAGCTCGTTCTGGCTGTGACAGTCGGTCTTTTTGAAGACCCCTTTCAGGGTCGAGCGCACGGTTTCCACCTTGACGCCGCGCAGCTCGGCGATGTCGTTGCTGCTATAGCCCTTACTCATCAGCACCAGCAACTCTTTCTCACCGATGGTGAGCGGATAGAGGCTGGCCAGCGCTTCGATGTCGGGGTTGAAAGAGTGTTCGGGATCCCGCAGCACCACTTCCACATACCGCTCGAAGCGGTTGAGACCACTCATCAGGGTGCACTGGATCAGCAACGGTCGCAGATTGGGTTGACGGGGAATGGACATATAAGCGCTGGCACCAGGCAGCAGATAGGCAAAGCCATTCAATATCTCTTTGAACTGGCGTTGCTGCTCCTTATTTTGCAGCGAGAAAATACCATTGCCTGCCCGCAGCTCCACGTTCTCGTCGGCAATACGATTGAAGGCCACATTGGAATAATGAATATGCCCTTTGTCATCCACGATGGCGCTGGGTTTATTGTGGTTTTTTACCAGCTGTTGCAGCTGATAGTTCTGGGTTTCCAGGGCCAGCAGGTTCCAATAATGTTGGCTCCAGGCCGCGAGGCCAGAATAAACTTCGCCAAGGGAAGAAATTTCCTGGGCGCTGAAATCATCCTGGGTGGCCGCCCGGTAGGTACACAGGCTGCTAAGTCCCCGCCCCTTCACCCGGCAGACACCACCGGCCGCGAACTGGGCGCCGAAGCTGGCCAGCAGACCCGCCGAGTTGGACAGCGTGTTGGCGCTGACGATCCCCTGGCAGCCCTTGTCCAGATAGTGATTGAACCACACATCCTGGCGATGGTGCTGGACGTAGAACTGCTGCTGGGCCTCAGTCAAGCCGCTCGCGAAGAGCTTGATGCCGTCGCTCTTGTCATCATCGCGCAACAGGAACAGCGACGAGCTGCCCGACACGTCGGAGCGGAACTGATCCACCACCAACTTAATGTCAGAATCATTAATACCGCACTCATATAACTGGCTTATATAGGGCGATACCCTTTCTTTTACTAATGCCTTCACACCCGAACTCCTAATTCTTATTTTTATTGAAGTGGCATCTTACTCTGCAATGAGAAACGCGAAAAGTAGTCAAATGAACAAAGGTTTTATAACTGATCCATAAATAGTAATGATGAAACGACATAAGCGTCTTCGAAAGCGAAAATCTTAAATCCAAGTTAATGTTTTATATGATTTTTGTCGTTGATGTTGGGTTTGTCTGCAACAAGGCAACAGGCCAGTCCAACGGTCGATTGCACGCAAAACCACTTCCTTCACGCCATTTGTTGCGACAAGTTGCACTGCAGCGACAAAATCATCCCGCCAGCCGGGCCGTTGCCCCAGTTATTCTGGGTCTGCCGCTGGCGCTACGCACTCCTCGATTCGAGCGTATTGGCTGGCAACTTGTCCGGATAGGGGCAACCACCAAAGTACTCTCGGCAACTCGAAGCGCTTCATTTCGACTTTCGTCGCCGGCATTCTCCTCATCGTCTCGGTCAACGTGGATCAGCTGGCGGTGATCTGGCTGCAGAATGAGCACACCCAAAAGACGCTATCACCTCACTTGCTGTTGACGTATCCAGTCAAGCGAAGATCCCAACACAATGCATCTGCTCTGCCTACCTTCGCCATTGCCTCGATACCAGGTTCATCTTCCATCAGGAAGTCGCGCATATCGAGCTCCAGAAAACCGATATGAAAAATAAAAACATAGAAGCGGCCAGCGGTATCAATATATGGCCGACATGTTTATCCATGGCTCGTCAAGCACATTACTGACTACAGATAAAAAGAATAAGTGAAGCAATCAATGTATTTATGTTGCAAGTAGCAAACAAGACAAAATGTCTCACCATAATAAAGGTGAACCTCTTAAGTAATATTTGGTAACAACTTGTTCATTAGCATCCATCAGAATATGTGATACTAGATTGAACATCGATATTTTAGTGTGGTGGCCTTTATCAATATGGATATTACCATGACCCATTTTCAGACCACGGATGTCAGTCTGTTCGTTGTCAAAGCGCAGTCTTGCCTGCCGGGAGGCCCTCATGCAGCCCACTAGCACAGCCCCGAATACGCATCTGTACGGATTATTGCTGATGGTGCTTGCCATCACCCTGATGGGCCAGTTTGGACACCAGTTGTGGACCCCCGACGAGCCTCGCGAGGCAGCCATCGCCTGGGAGATGTTCACCAGCCGTGAACTGGCCATTCCGACGCTGGGCGGCAGCAGCTTCATCGAAAAGCCGCCCCTCTATTACATCCTCACCATTCCCTTTCTTGCCCTGCTGCACGACAACCTCGGCGTCACGGTGGCGCTGCGTCTGGTGGGAGCTCTGTGGGCCATGGCAACCCTGCTGTTCACCGGCCTGCTGGCCAGACGGGTACTGGGCTCCAGCACTGCCGCCCTCTGGTCGGTGATCGCCCTGGGTACCATGGAGGGCTTCATCATGAACAGCCACTGGATCCGGGTCGATACCAGCCTCGCCTTTTTCGTCACCTTCACCATGTGGGCATTTGCCGAATGGTATCTGGCGGATCGCCAGCACATGCTCTGGTGTGCGGGACTTGGGCTCTCCCTCTGCTTTCTGGTCAAGGGCCCCATCGGCCCCATCACTCTCTTCTTCGGCTGGCTGGCGCTGTTTCTGCCGGCACTCAAACGCCATCTTGCACACCAGGAGGGAGGCCGCGTCGTGATACAGCACCTCGGTATGACCCTCCTGTTTGTCGCCCCCATCGCCGGCTGGCTGCTAGCCCTGTGGCAGCATCCTGAGGGGGAGTCGCTCTGGCAGCAGTGGTTCTGGCAAAATCAGGTGGGCAGGTTAACGGGCAGCTCGGCCGAACTCGGTCACATCAAGCCCGGTGAATACCTCTTTTACCTTGGCGGGCTGGCCGAATACACCCTGCCCTGGCTGCCTCTGGTGCTGCTCTGGTGCTGGCAGACCCTCAGGCAGAAACAGTGGAGCGCCTCCCGCCTGTTTCTGCTGAGCTGGGCGCTGGGCACCCTGTTGTTGCTCAGCATCGCCTCCACCAAGCGAACTCTCTATCTCTTTCCACTGATGCCAGTCTTTGCCCTGATGATCGGCCAACTGAGCGTCTGCTGGCCTCGCTGGCTCAATGGCTATGGCCGTGGCTGGACCTTGTTCATGTTCCTGTTTGCACTGGCGCTGCTGATGGCCCCCTTTTATCTGCCGCTGTTGCCGCTGGAAATACCCGATAACGTGCTCAGGGTCATCAGTACGCTGGGTTGGCGACATGTATTTGCGGCCATATTGCTTATCTTTGCGGTAGAACAGTTGTGGCGCTGGCGCGAAATACACGGCGCAACCTTGCTGGCCAGCGCAGCCGGTATTATGTTTATGCTGACGTTTATTCTTGCTTACCCCGCCATTGATGCCGCCAAGAATATGAAAGATGACACCCAACACTTCTTGTTTAAAATACCGATAGAACAACGCGACAATATTGCCGGCTGGCAATTTGGTGAAACCGAACGCGGATTATTCTCGGTATATGGCAACTGGCAAATAACCAATGTCGACAAGGCCCGACTCAATGCTATTTTGACCTGCCAGGACCCCGTCTATACCAGCCTGCTCATCAACCAGGATGACCCGCATTTCCAGCTGGCCCAGTTGCTGGCAGAGCAGCCTTACCGGCTACTGGCGACAGGCCACCCCAGGGTAGACAAGGATGCCCGAGCCATCTATTGGGTGAAGGGACGCTGCCTGCCTTGATGATCCCCCTTGCATGACTTGGGTAGCACTTCGCAGTTAAGCGAGCCAGCAGGCAATCAAACAAGACCGGCTATCGCCTTGCAAACCGGATAAAAAAACACAGCGGATACATCTCTGTATCCGCTGTGTCGTCTGGTCACTCCGTCATGCGCAAGAAATGCAGTACGGCGCACTTACCAGGCCGAGCTTAGAACGGCATCTTGAAGCCGGGTGGCAGTTGCATGCCGCCGGTCAGTTCGCCCATCTTGCTCTTGTTCTGCTCTTCCACACGACGCACGGCATCGTTGACGGCAGCGGCCACCAGATCTTCCAGCATCTCTTTGTCATCTTCCATCAGGCTCGGGTCGATCTCGATGCGGCGCACGCTGTGGCTGCCGGCCATGGTGACCTTGACCATGCCAGCGCCGGCTTCACCGACCACTTCCATCTGGGCAAGCTGCTCTTGCATCTTCTGCATGCGCTCTTGCATCTGTTGGGCCTGTTTCATCAGGTTCCCCATTCCACCTTTACCAAACATATGTCGTCTCTCGTCTTGAAATCCGGCATCCAGCGCCGGGCCGTGGGTTTACCCGTCCTAAGTGGGGACAGCCAAACCATTTTTCAACCGGGCACCAGGCCCGGCATGGTGTTTGTCAGCGACTCAGCGGCTCGATGCTGTCGTGGTGAAGCACGGCGCCAAATCGCTGCTGCAAAAATTGCACGTTGGGATCCTGCTCCAGATCCCGGGTGACCTGCTCACGCACCCCGAGATAGAGGCGATGTTCTATCTCCAGCGGCGTCTCCTGCTCAGGCACGTTGCCCAGCGTGACCTCCACCTGCACCGGTTGCCCCAGCTCGGGGCCGATGATCTCGGCCAGATCGGCGCGCGCCCTGTCGCTGATCAGATGGCGCTGCTCCGGTTTGAGGGTCAACAGTACCTTGTCCCCCTGCTGGCTCATGACCGAGTTGATGGCCAGCTGACGCAGCCGGCCACCGACACCGGTGCGGGCAATCAGCTCGGCCCAGGGATCGCCACAGCTGTTTAGCAGGGAAGACGGGATCAATCTGGCCGCCGCTTCTCCCGCTTGCGGCTGGTTGTTACCCTCCAGCTCGTCCCAGTCGATGGTCTCCATCACCGAGGCCGCAGGCGCCGGCTCGCTGGCAACGACCTCGCGAGGAGCCGTCACGGGAGCCGCAACAGGCGCAGCGCTAACCTGCCGAGGCGCACTACCGTCCAGATCCCAGGGCGGCAGATCGTCTGACTGAGGACGAGCAACGGCCGCGGGGACAGGCGCCGGCGACAAAGCCTCGGCAGCCCGCTCCGGCAGAGGAACACTGGCGAACGCATCGCTGAAACCTTGGCTCAAATACTCTTCGTAGTCGCTGCCGCTCTCTTCATAGGCATCGAGCGGCGGCAACTCGTCATACCCCGTCTGCGGGGCTGGCCGGGCAGACGCCTGCCCTTGCCCATCAACTCGTGCCGGTTGCGGTTCGAAAGCCGGGGATGGCGTGGCGGAAGCTGACTGTATCGCAGTTGCCGGTCTGGCGGCTGCCACCGGTTTGGCGGGAGCAGTGCGCACAGCGCTGGTCGCCACAGACGGTTCGCTGCGCAGACGACTGCGCAACAGATTGCGCTTGCCAAGCAGGCTTTGCATGCTGGAGACCGTCGAGGGAACGGCCTCTGCGTCGGCCACCACCTCGGCCTGCGGGATTGATTCGGGCTCGGGCTCGGCCATGACAGGCACTAAGGGGGGAGCCACAGGCGGCTCTACCGGCAGGTTGCCGGACGCGGCCAGCAACGTCGCCGCCTCGTAACCCATCTGCTCGGCCTCGCGCAGCAACTCATCCTGCTCGGCAAACAGCGGATCCAGCTCGGCGCCGTTATCCTGTCTCTCCAAAGCTTGCTCGACAGTTGCTGGCTCAGCCATCACCACTGGGACGATGGGCGCTGCAGGCGCGGCGAATGCGGCGGATGCGCCTGCTGACGGAGCCAGTGGCGCTGCGCTGGCAGCCGGGGCCGGCTCAGCCCCCTGGGGCTTTCCCGGCGCCGCTGCGCCACTTCTCGCCTCTGTCGCCAACCCTCCCATGGCGGGGGGCAGCGCCGTCAGGCTGGCGGGGTGCAGTACTTCACGCCGGGGCGAGAAGGCCAGCATCCGCAGGCAGGTCATCTCCAGCGCGGTGCGACCATCGGGGGCCCAGGGCAAGTCTTTACGGCCGCCCAGCACGATTTGATAACAGAGCTGTACCTCTTCCGGGCTCATGGCCTGGGCCAGCTGCAGCAGGGCATCAGCGTCCGCCCCCTGCTCCTGCACGGTGGCAGGCAGCAGCTGCGCCATGGCGATGCGATGGAGCAAGCCTTCCAGCTCGGCGTGCAGCTGATCAAAGTCGGGGCCCAGGGTGGCAATTTCGGTGATCTTGGCCATGGTGGCCGGCGCATCCTGGCGCAGCACGGCCTCCAGCAGCTGGTGCAGATGGCGATGATCGAGCGTACCCAGCATGGCCAGCACGCTGTCGAGGCGCACGCTGCCATTGCCGTGGGCCAGCGCCTGATCGGTCAGACTCAGGGCATCGCGCATGCTGCCGTCGGCCGCCTTGGCCAGCGCCAACAGGGCGCGCGGTTCAAAGGGTTGCCCCTCCTGATCCAGCACCCATTCGAGCTGCTTGGCGATCTGGGTCTGATCCAGACTCTTCAGATGAAACTGCAGGCAGCGCGAGAGGATGGTGATCGGCAGCTTCTGCGGATCCGTGGTGGCCAGCAGGAACTTCACATAGGGGGGCGGCTCTTCCAGGGTTTTCAGCAGTGCGTTGAAGCTGTGGCGCGACAACATGTGCACTTCATCGATGAGATAGACCTTGAAGCGGCCACGTGCTGGTCGGTACTGCACGTTGTCGAGCAGTTCGCGGGTGTCTTCCACCTTGGTGCGCGACGCCGCATCGATCTCCAGCAGATCGACGAAGTTGCCCTGATCGATCTCGCGGCAGGTGTCACACACCCCGCACGGGTGGCTGCTGATCCCCTGCTCGCAGTTGAGGCTCTTGGCCAGGATGCGGGCGATGGTGGTCTTGCCGACCCCTCGGGTGCCGCTCAGCAGATAGGCGTGATGCAGCCGTCCCTGATCCAGGGCGTTGGTCAAGGCGGTCAGCACATGGTGCTGGCCTACCACTTGTTCAAACGTATTGGGGCGCCATTTACGCGCCAGAACCTGATAGCTCATAGATCTCGATGCAGGGATGACAAGGCATTGAGGTTGGATGCTAACACAAATGCGGGGCGGGCTGTATCGGCTATCGGCCAGGGCGGGAGGGATCGCTTGAATTTCAAACCGATGCCCGTACGGGCACCGGTCTGGACGCAGGCAAGGCTGACGAGACCTGCCTGCTTGGTGAGACTGAGGGCTTATTCGCCCGGCAGTTCGACCAGAGAAACCACCTTGACGCCGGCGGCAGTCAGGCGGGCATCACCACCGAGGGACGGCAGGGAGATGATGAAGGCGGCATCAACCACTTCACCGCCGGCACGGCGAATGAGCTTGACGGTGGCATCGACGGTGCCGCCAGTGGCCAGCAGATCGTCCACGACCAGCACCTTGTCACCGGGCACGATGGCGTCGGTGTGCAGTTGCAGGGTGTCGGTGCCGTATTCGAGGGCATAGGACTCTTCGATGACGGCGCGGGGCAGCTTGCCCGGCTTGCGAACCGGCACGAAGCCCAGACCCATGGCGTAGGCAACCGGCGCGCCGAAGATGAAGCCGCGCGCTTCGGTACCGACAATCTTGGTGATCCCTTGATCACGATAGTGATTGGCCAGCAGATCGATGGTGGCCTTGAAGGCATCGGCATTCTCGATCAGGCTGGTGATGTCGCGAAACAGGATGCCCGGCTTCGGATAGTCGGGAATGGTCTTGATGCTCGCTTCGATAAATTTCAGGGTTTCCGGATTCATGGTTTGACCGTTTGTTTTTCGACGCAGATGGTCGTTTCTCTCAGCTTCCCGCCAGCGGGAAATAAAAAGGCCCGTCACGCAAAAATGACAGGCCGACTCCATAGCATTATTGCCGCAATAGCTTAGGGACTTCACTTCTCCATTGCAACTGGCTCCAGCACCGGCAGACGCATTAACCAGGTGAGCAGGATCACCATTATGGCAATGAGCAGCAGCCTGACCCACAGCAGGGGGACCACCGCCAGCGACACCGAGAAGGAGAGCAGAATGAAGAGGATGGCACGCCGCCGCGCATGGCGGCGAATGCCGCGATACTGCTGCCAGTCGGCAATGGGTGGCCCGAACCAGGGGTGCGCCAGCAGCCAGCGGTGGAAACGGGGCGACGAGCGGGCAAACAGGGCCGCCGCCAGCAGCATGAAGGGGGTGGTCGGCAACAGGGGTAGCACGATGCCAATGATGCCGGTCACGAATGCCAGCCAGCCCAACCCCATCAAACACCAACGTTTCATCGCAGCCCCTCTTGCATGCCCTTGCGTCATCCTAACAGGATCCGCCCCCATGTTGACAACGATTCCCATTATCACGGCAACTGATGCCCCGGATCACGGGGCTTGCGCACCAGTTATGACCTGAACCTGCCCATTCCCGTGGCGTGACGGCTGACAACCTGCCCCGTTACCACTACAATCTGCGCTCTTTTTTCTCTGTTTGCCCTTCGGAACCGGTTATGCGCGTTATTTTGGCCCCCATGCAGGGGGTGCTGGATCACTTGATGCGGGAGGTGCTCACCTCCGTCAACGATTACGACCTCTGCGTCAGCGAATTCATCCGGGTGGTCGATCAGCTGCTGCCGGCCAAGGTGTTCCATCGCCTCTGCCCCGAGCTCAAACAGGACGGCAAGACCCGGGCCGGCACCCCGGTGCGGGTACAACTGCTGGGCCAGCACCCCGAATGGCTGGCCGAAAACGCGCTGCGAGCCATCGAACTGGGCTCCCCTGGCGTCGATCTCAACTTCGGCTGCCCTGCCCCCACGGTCAACAAGAGCAAGGGGGGCGCCGTGCTGCTCAAAGAGCCCGACACCATCTATCGCATCGTCAAGGCGGTGCGCGAAGCGGTGCCTGCCCATCTGCCGGTGAGCGCCAAGATCCGCCTCGGCTACGATGACAAGGAGCTCTATCTGGAGAACGCCCATGCCGTTCATCAAGGTGGTGCCAACGAGCTGGCCGTGCATGCCCGCACCAAGCGCGAAGGCTACAAGGCGCCGGCCCACTGGGAGTATGTGAGCGCCATTCGCCGTGCTCTGCCCATTCCCGTCACCGCCAACGGCGAGATCTGGGATCATGCGGATGCCCTCGCCTGCGCCCAAGTCTCCGGTTGCGACACCCTGATGGTGGGCCGCGGCGCCATCTCCCTGCCCAATCTGGCCAACGTGATGAAGACCGGCTGTGCCCACATGAGCTGGGCCGAGGTGCTGCAGCTGATGGTGAGCTACACCGAGCAGGACTTGGCAAGCGAGAAGGCGGACTACTACCCGAGCCGGATCAAGCAGTGGTTCAGCTATCTCAAGCGGGAGTATCCCGAGGCGGATCGGCTGTTTGGGGAAATCCGGGTACTCAAGGAGACTCATCCCATCCGGGATGCCTTGCTGCAGGCGTCGAAAACTGTGATCTAACCGTCCTTTACTTGACGCATATCATCTTGATAATCCTGTCGCTTCCCTATACTGCCCCAGATTCGTAATTCGTCTGTTGGGGGCTAGTGTGTGTGAAATGACGCAAGCTCAGTTGGCCGTGTGGCGTGATCGCCTGCTGACTGACTGGGCGCAAGTAAGAGAAGAGCTGATCGGTCAGCTCAAAGCCTGTCGGCGTGACGAGTGGGCAGAAAAGGTGGATCACTGCGAGCGGGATCAACTGGTTGATCTGACCAGCCGCCTCGACCTGCCCAAGGTGGAGCAGAGCGTGGCTCGCCTCAAGCGCATCGATGCCGCCCTCTGTCAGATGGATCTGGGCCTCTATGGCCTCTGTTCCGACTGCGAGGAGCCGCTGGCCATCGAACAGCTGGAACAGGACCCGACCCTGCAACGCTGCCCGCGCTGTGAAGCCCGCTATCGCAAGGGATTCCACGCCCACGAACTCTGAGGGATGCACGTCCGTGCATCCTCTCCTGCGGGCTGGTCAGCCCGACATTTCTATTCAATAATCAACAACAACCACGCTGAACAGGGACATCTCCGTGTACAGAGTCTTGTTGTTATGGTGTTTGTGCTGCTCCGCCTGGGCGCAAGAGTCGCTGCTGGTAGGCTGGTCAAGCTGGCACCCGTTCAGCTTTCGCGACGAACAGCAGCAACTGCAGGGGCTGGATATCGACCTGCTGGAAGCCATCTTCAACCGGGCTGGGTTTCACGCCAACTACAGCGAGATGCCCTGGGCCCGCGTGCTGCGCGAGCTGGAGTTCGGCACCATCCAACTGACCATGTCCGCCAACCAGACCGCCGAGCGCGACCTGTATGCCCGCTTTACCCTGCCCTATCGTAATGAAGAGACAGTGCTGCTCATCCGCCGTCAGGACAAGGGGCGCTGGCAGGAGATAACCCAGCTCTCCGACTTGCTCTCCCGGCCGGACTTCACCATCGGCCTGCTGCGTGATTTTGATTACGGCACCGATTTTCGCACCTTCATGCAGTCACCCCAGATGCAGCAGCGACTGCTGGTAAGGCTCAAAATGGAACCGCTGATCAAGCTGCTGCTGGCCGGCCGGATCCAGGGGTTGTCATGGACCCCATGGGATTGCAGCAGCTCAATCTGGCCGGGCTCCCCCTCGATCAACTGACCACCCTGCTCGACATCCAGCAGACCCCGGTCCACCTGATGTTGAGTCGACGCACCACCACGCCGCAGCAGCTGCAACGGCTTGATGAGGCGATCCGGGCCCTGCTGCAGAGTCCGGAGTACGGGCAGATCCTGGCTCGCTACCGCTATCCGCTACAGTAACGCCGACAAAAAAAGGGGCCCGAGGGCCCCTTTTTTTGTTTTGTGATCATTGTGCCAGCAAGTGGCCAACCAGTTCATGGCGCCAGCCTTGCAGCAGCATCGGCTTGTCGGCCCGGGCGCGCTCTTCGTCGCTCATGCGCCAGCTCCAGGTGAAGTACTGGTGAATGATCTTTTTGCTGGCCACCAGCTCGGGCGGAATGTTGCTGGCCTTGGCCTTCTCTTCCACCATCCCCTTGATGCGCTTGAGCTCGGCCTTGTACTGGGGGTAGTCCACCAACCGGCGAATGGGCTCGGGCCAGCTGTCGGGATCGCTCTGCTGGGCTGCGGCCACGATATCCAGCATCCGCTTGCCGTGGATCTTGATCTCGATGGGGGCCAGCCCCAGCTCGTTCAGATCGCGCAGCGAGGTGGGTCTGCGCTCCGCCACCTTGAACAGGTGCAGCTCTTTGACCACGAAGTTGAGGGCCAGATCACGGCGCACTGCCTCCTGCTGACGCCAGGCGGCCAGCTCACGCAAGATAGCCAGCTCACGGCGCCCCAGTTGCCAGGCATTGACGATGTCGAGATAGGCCTGGCGGGGATCGCTGGTCTGGGTCTTGCGGGCAGAGTGGTTCTGGCACTCCTGCTCGAACCAGGCGAACTTGCCGCTTTCATGCAGCTTGGCCATCACCTTCTCGTAGAGTGGCAGCAGATAAAACACGTCGGCCGCTGCGTACTCGAGCTGACGGGGAGTCAGTGGGCGCGCCAGCCAGTCGGTGCGGGCCTGATCCTTTTCCAGCTCCACCGCGAGAAATTCGTTGACCAGGGCGCCAAAACCGACCGATACCCCGTAACCCAGAAAGGCGGCGGCCAGCTGGGTGTCGTGCATCTGGTTGGGCAGATGGCCCGCCTGATGCTGGATAAGCTCCAGATCTTCACCGGAGGCGTGCAAGATGGCGATCTGCCCTGCCCGGCCGAGCCGTTGCCAGAGGGAGGAGAGATCCAGCGTCAGCGGATCCAGCAGTGCCAGATGCTCACCGTCATAGATCTGGAACAGGCCCAGCTGGGGATAGTAGGTGCGGGTGCGAACGAATTCAGTATCGATGGCCAGGGGAACGTCGGCCAGGGAGGCGAGATACTGATCCAGTTCGGCTTGCTGTGAAATGAGTTGATAGTGCATCTGTGCCTGCGCGTTGATCAGGGCCAAAAGAAAAAACCGTGGGCTGACCCACGGTTTTGCATAACGACGGCATGCTGCTTGGCAGCGCCATGCCGGTTACTGCTTGGCAATCTCCTCGTCGCGCAGCACGCGGCGCAGGATCTTGCCCACATTGGTCTTGGGAAGTTCGTCACGAAATTCTACCAGTTTCGGTACCTTATAGGCAGTCAGATGTTTGCGGCAGTGAGCAATAATCTCGTCTTCCTGCAGCTTTGCATCTTTCTTGACCACGAAGATCTTCACCAGCTCGCCGGAGACCTTGTGCGGCACGCCGACGGCAGCCACTTCCAGCACTTTCGGGTGCAGCGCCACCACGTCTTCAATTTCGTTCGGATAGACGTTGAAGCCGGAAACCAGGATCATGTCCTTCTTGCGATCGACGATCTTGAAGAAGCCCTGCTCGTCACACACCGCGATGTCGCCGGTACAGAGCCAGCCATCCTGCATCACCTCGGCGGTGGCTTCCGGCCGCTGCCAGTAACCGCTCATCACCTGCGGGCCCCGCACCTGCATCTCGCCAGGTTTGCCAAGCTCGTGGATCTCCTGGCCTGCATCATCCACCAGCCGGATGTCGGTGGAGCAGACCGGCAGGCCGATAGAGCCGTTGTAGTCGAGCAGATCATAGGGGCAGACGCTCACCAACGGCGAACACTCGGTCAGGCCGTAGCCTTCCAGCAGCGGCGTATCAGTCAGCCCTTTCCACTGTTCGGCCACCGCCCGCTGCACCGCCATGCCGCCGCCTATGGTCAGCTTCAGGCGGGAGAAGTCCATCGACTGGAACTCGCCATTGTTGACCAGCGCATTGAACAGGGTGTTGACCCCAGTGATGCAGGTAAAGGGGTACTTTCTGATCTCTTTGACAAAGCCCGGGATGTCGCGCGGGTTGCTGATGAGCAGGTTGTAACCGCCGATGCGCATGAACAGCAGGCAGTTCACGGTCAATGCAAACACGTGGTAGAGCGGCAGCGCGGTGACCACGAACTCCTTGCCCCGTTCCAGCATGGGGCCGTATACCCCGAGGCACTGCTCGACGTTGGCGATGAGATTGCGGTGAGTCAGCATGGCCCCCTTGGAGAGGCCGGTGGTACCGCCGGTGTACTGCAGGAAGGCCAGATCGTCGTTGTTGATCTCCGGCTTGATGTACTGCAGATAGCGGCCCTTGGCCAGCGCCTGGCGCATGGTGCTGGCGTGGGGCAGATTGTATTTGGGCACCAGCTTCTTGACGTATTTCACCACGAAGTTGACCAAGGTGCCCTTGGCCAAGCCCAGATTGTCGCCCATGCGGGTCAGGATCACGTGCTTGACCGGGGTGTCGTAGACCACTTTTTCCAGGGTATGGGCGAAGTTGGAGACGATGACGATGGCCTTGGCGCCGGAGTCCTTGAGCTGATGTTCCAGCTCGCGCGGGGTGTAGAGCGGGTTGACGTTGACCACTATCATGCCGGCACGCAGGATGCCGAACACCGCGATGGGGTACTGCAGCAGGTTGGGCATCATCACGGCGACCCTGTCACCCTGACTGAGCTTGAGCTCGTTTTGCAGGTAGGCGGCAAAGGCGCGGGACTGCTCTTCGAGGCGACGGTAGGTAATGGTCTGCCCCATGTTGACGAAGGCTGGCTGGTCGGCAAATTCGTTCACCGACTCTTCAAACATTTCGACCAGGGAGCTGTATTGGTCTGGATTGATCTCGGCGGGCACCCCTTCTGGATAACGCTTCAGCCAGACTTTTTCCACGAACTTCTCCTGCATAACTAGCACCTGTGCGCTCACTGTGTTGCCTCCGTCCCTGTTCACATCCATTTCAAGCAGTTGTTTTAAGCTCATACTCTAATGCCGCCCATATTTACATAGGGCAACATCAATTAACAGCAAATTAACAACGGAAAAATGTGAGGAAGAAGACAAACCTGGAATTATTGAAAGCCGTCGATTCTACCGAATTTGACAAAATTTTTCGATACAAACCGCGGTCTCTGCCGAATTTTCCATATGAAAATGATGGTTTCCCGCCAAAACGACCCGCTCTATCTGGGCAAACGCGGCATGACGCTGTTGCCACTGCGCCTGCAGGCTGGCAAAACCCTCTGCGCCGGCGATAAACAGCACCGGGCAACGGATGGCCCGGATCAGCGCCTGGGCCTGCCCTTCGCTCATGCGCATGGGGGAGAGATCCCGCAAACGAGGATCGCTGCGCCAATGCCAGCGCCCTGCCCGTGCCTCCAACTGCCGCTCGCAGATGAGGCGTGCCGAATTCGGGCCAATATCGGCCACCTTGCAGCGCGCCGCCACCGCTTCATCGATGGACGCAAAGCCCTGGGAGGCTCGCTCGCGGGTACGACTCCGATTCAGGATGGCGCGGCGCAGTTGCTCCGGCACCGCCTCGTCGGGTTGGCTCAGAGGCCCAAGCCCCTCCAGCAGGATGAGTCGCTCCACCTGCTCGGGGAAGACCCCGGCATAGGCGGAGGCGATCAAGGCCCCGAGGGAGTGGCCAAGCAGCGTGAATGCCGTCCAGCCTGCCGCCTGGGCGATCTGGTAGAGATCGTCCAGCCAGTCGACAAACACATAGGGCGTGCTCTTGTGATCCGAGTGACCGTGCCCCGGCAGATCGATGCAGACCAGCTGAAAATGGGTCAGATAGGGGGCAAGGGGCACAAAGCTCGCACTGTTGTCGAGCCAGCCGTGCAGCGCTACCAGCAAGGGTTTGCTCGTTTGCTCACCCGGCACCGGCTGACTCTCAAGCAAGGCCACCCGGCGGCCATCGGCCAGGGTCAGGAAGCGCTCCTGCAGCACGTCGTTCACTCCCGATCCTAGCGGCGCAGTGGCCGTCTCGGCCAGTAGGGATCATAGAAGGGGTCGTAGAAGTAGGGATCCACATAGCGAACCTCTACCTCCTTGACCGGCGGCCACAGCTTGCTGCCTGTCACCTTGAGCACCGAGAAACGGTATTTGTGCTCGCCTATCTGGCTGTCGAGCGGCTTGTCGATGGTGCCGAGCACCGTCAGGCTGCGCCCCTTGGCATAGAGGGTCGGGTCGACAAAGCCCTGCATGATGGCCAGAAAACGACCGGGGCTCTGTTCGGTCTGCTCCGGCACCCCGTTGGACTTGAGCGGCAGATAGACCACCTCGATGACGCTCTGATCCGCCTTGTTGTGTACCGCTGAGATGACCCCGCTCCAGCGGGCCGGTTTGCCCTCCAGGCCGGCAAGGGCCGGCTGGTAGGCCACCAGCTGGTTGGCGGGCTCATAGGCCAGCTCTTTCGGAACCGAGCTGCAGGCACCGAGCAAGAGCCCTGCGGCCCCCATCACCATTGCACGCTTCAACATGTCACGCTCCTCTGGCCGGCTGAAACCGGCCTGTCACCCCCCGCAATGGGGCATGTTCCGATCGGCGTGAGCGACATGCCTGCCACTCCCGCCGTTATTCGCGACCCGGCAGCTTCTTCCAGGTCACCTTGTCACGCAAATAGACCGGGGTCGCCTGCTCCACCGCCACCGCCTTGCCAGCCAACCAGGCGCTGCGCGCCAGTGGCAGCATGTCTTCTGCCGCCGGGAAGCGCACCTTGCTCACCGCCAGCTCATCGGCAAGACCACTCAAAATCTCGCCATAGGTCTCAAAACCGGTGCCGACGCAGGTCACTCGACCCGCCAGCTTGCCACGGGCGTCAACCAGTGCCGCGGGATCGCTCACCACCTCGTCGCCCACCAGCTGCATGCGGCCGTCGATCAGCTCATAGCGACCGAAATAGACCTCGTTCATCCGCGCATCGATGGCGGTCAGCACCTGTTCGGCGCCATCCAGACGATGGGCACCTTGCGCCATGGCGGCCAGGGTGGAGATGCCGATCAGCGGCACGCCGGCCCCAAATGCCAGGCCCTGCGCCACACCGATGCCGATGCGCACCCCGGTAAAGGAGCCGGGACCACGACCAAAGGCGATGGCATCGAGCTCATCCAAGGTTATCCCGGCGTCGTCCAACACAGCCTGAACCATGGGCAGGATCTTGCGGGTGTGATCCCGCGGCGCCTCCTCCCAGCGGGAGAACACCTGCTCCCCCACCAGCAAGGCGGCGGAGCAGGCTTCGGTGGCGGTATCAACGGCCAGGATCTTCAACTCGTTCATGCTTTCCAATCTCTATAAAATCAGTCAATTACATAATCTGCAAGCAGACAGTGCCAGCAGTTTTTCAAAATTTTGCGGGGCTTGCCCGGCCGCGCCAGGGCAAACACGATCACCGCCCGGCGAGCGCCTGCTGCTCGAAGAAATTCCCCAGCATCGCCAGCTCCCGGGTCCGTGGAATGGCGGGCAGACTCTTGATGAAGGTGGCGCCGTAGGGCTTGTTGACCATGCGGGGATCACAGATGACCAATACTCCGTGATCACCGCGATCACGGATGAGCCGCCCCACCCCCTGTTTCAAGGCGATCACCGCCTTGGGCAGCTGGATATCGGCGAAGGGATCGCCGCCCCTGAGCTTGCAGTCATCCACTCGCGCCTTGAGCTGCGGATCATCGGGACTGGCGAACGGCAGCTTGTCGATGATAACACAGGAGAGGGCCGCCCCCCGCACGTCGATCCCCTCCCAGAAGCTGCTGGTCGCCACCAGCACGGCGCGGCCATTTTCGACGAACTCCTTGAGCAGTCGCTGCTTGTTGTCCTCTCCCTGCAGCAGGACGGTGCGCCCGATCTCCCGGCGCAGCACCTCGGCCACCTGGCGCATCACCTGATGGCTGGTACAGAGAAAGAAACAGCCCCCCGGCGTCTTGTTGATGAGCGGGATCATCAGATTGGCCAGCTGCTCGCCGCGGCCAAAAGCATTGGGCTCGGGCAGAAAGCGCGGCACGCAAAGCCGCGCCTGCTCGCCATAGTCGAACGGGCTGTCGAGAATAAGCTCGGCGCTACCAGCCAGTCCCAGCTCGGCTTTGAAGTGATCAAAGCGCATGTCCACCGTCAGGGTGGCCGAGGTAAACACCCAGGCTACTTCGGGGCGCAGCACCTCGGCGCCAAAGCGCTCGGCCACCGACAGCGGGGTCAGGTTGAGGGTAAAGTGCAGCCGCGAGCAGTCGTACCAGTAGGAGAAACCGGTCTGGTTGATGGCCAGCACTTCGCCAAGGCGGGTGCGCAGCTCGCTGATCCGCTCGAAACAGTGATCCAGCTGCTCGCCGCGCCCGAGCGCCAGTTTCAGCACTTCATAGCAGAGTCCGAGGGCATCGTTGAGACGGGCCAGCGCCTGGCCCCAGAGCGGCTGGCGCAGCATGTCGCGGGTGTTGCCGCGCCCACCATCCACCCCGAAGGCGAGCCGCAAATCCTGGCTGGCGATGGCGAGCCGGTCGGCCGCCTTGCCGAGCTGGGTCATGTCGTGGGCCTCGGCCCGATAGGCGAGCTGGATATCCTGCGCCAGATCCAGGATGGTGCGGCTGCCCACCGATTTGCCGAAGTAGTTGGTGGCGATCTCGGGCAGTTGGTGCGCTTCGTCAAACACGTAAACCTGCGCTTCGGGCACCAGCTCGCCAAAACCCGTGTCTTTGACCGCCATGTCAGCGAAGAAGAGATGGTGGTTGATCACCACCACCTGGGCATCCATGGCTCGGCGGCGAGCCACCACCAGATGGCAGTCGTCGTAATAGGGGCAGTCGCGACCGAGGCAGTTTTCATTGGTGCTGGTGACGTGCGCGAGGATCTCGGCGTTCTCCTGCAGCCCCGGAATATCCCCCACGTCGCCGTTGTCGGTGGCGGTGGACCAGGACTTCACCTTGACCAGATCATTGAGCACTTCCGGTTTTTGCAGGTGGGATTCGCTGAGCAGCCGGTTCATCCGCTCGATGCAGAGATAGTTGCTGCGCCCCTTGAGCAGGGCCACCGGCGGGGTATAGGAGAGCGCCCCCGTGATGGTGGGGAGATCCCGGTAAAAAAGCTGCTCCTGCAGGTTCTTGGAGCCGGTGCTGATCACCACCCGTTTGCCGGACTCCAGCGCCGGCACCAGGTAGGCGTAGGTCTTGCCGGTACCGGTGCCCGCCTCCACCAGCAAGCGACCATGCTCCTTGATGGCACGCGCCACCGCCTCGGCCATCTCCAGTTGCGGGGCACGGGCTTTGAAGCCGTCGATATGGCTGGCCAGAGGGCCGTCTGGCTTGAACAGGGTCTGGATGGTCAAAAGGGCGTCCCGTAGCAAAAGGGGGCATTATGCCAAAAGTGTGGCAAAAGCGGGACTGATTCTGCGCCTAGACGAAGAGATCGATCTGGTGATCGGGATCCGGCTTGTGATCGTCCTCTTCAGGTGCTGGCTGATCACGCTTGGCCGATGGATAAGGCTGCTGGCGCTGCTGGGAGTCACCGTTATCGGTGCTGGTCTTGCGCAGCTGATGCTTCTGGCTGATCTGGGTCACTTCCCGCTTGATGTCGTCACTGCTCGGGGCAGCCGGTGCCCGGGGCAGAATGGGGAATAACAGGTCCTGACTGGGCATGATGTCGCCTCCTCTGGCTCACCTTGTCTAGTTATCGACCAGAAAACCGTTTTCTCAACTTTAATCGACCAAATCACATTTTCCGGTTGCTTTTTCCGTCAAGGCAGGTAGTTTAAATCGGGCGTCAACTACGACATCTTATTTGTAAAGGATTAATTACATGCAGTTCACCAGCCTGAAGACTCATCACCACCATCATCATCCCGAATAGTCTTTCAGGAGGTTGACTGCTGGAAGACACTTAACTGGTGACTTCCAAAAGGACCGCAAGATTCATAAGCCCTCGGAAGCACTGACTTCCGAGGGCTTTTTCGTTTTTGACTAGAAGGAAATCGAGCAATGGAAACACAACGTCTGCGCATCGCCATGCAAAAATCCGGTCGCCTGAGCCAGGACTCCCAGGCCCTGTTCAAGAGCTGCGGCCTCAAGATCAACCTGCGCGAACAGCGCCTTATCGCCCATGTCGAGAACATGCCCATCGACATCCTGCGGGTACGCGATGACGACATCCCGGGGCTGGTGATGGAAGGGGTCGTCGACCTTGGCATCATCGGCGAGAACGTGCTGGAAGAGGTGCAGCTCATTCGCGCCTCCCAGGGCCAGTCCTTTGCAGTCAAGACCCTCAAACAACTCGACTTCGGCGGCTGCCGCCTCTCCCTGGCGGTGCCGGACGACGTCAACTACACCGGGCCACAGAGCCTCGCCGGCAAGCGCATCGCCACCTCCTACCCGGGGCTGCTCAAGCGCTTCTTCGACGAAAAAGGGCTTAGCTTCAAGAGCGTGATGCTGGGCGGTTCGGTGGAAGTGGCGCCGCGTGCGGGCCTGGCCGATGCCATCTGCGATCTGGTCTCCACCGGCGCGACTCTTGAGGCCAACGGCCTCAAAGAGGTGGAAGTGATCTACCGCTCCAAGGCGGTACTGGTGCAGGCACCCAACCCCTTGTCCGATGCCAAGCAGAAGATCATCGACACCCTGCTGCCCCGCATTCAGGGGATGCAACAGGCGCGCGAGAGCAAGTACATCATGCTGCACGCGCCCAAGGACAAGCTCGATGCCATCACCGATCTGCTGCCGGGCGCCGAGCGTCCCACCATCATGCAGCTGGCGGGCGAGACCAACCAGGTGGCGCTGCACGTCGTCTCCAGCGAGACCCTGTTCTGGGAGACCATGGAACAGCTCAAGGCGCTGGGTGCCAGCTCCATTCTGGTGCTGCCCATCGAAAAAATGATGGAATAAGGAAGGAACATCATGCAGACCCTGATCTGGAAGACCCTCTCCCCCGCCCAGCAGGCCGACGTGCTGACCCGGCCGGCCCTGAGTGACGAAGCCGACATCGGCGCCGTGGTGCGGGAGATCATCGCTGCGGTGCGCAGCCGGGGCGACGAGGCCCTGTGCGAGCTGAGCCAGCGCTTCGAGCGCGCCCCCCGTCAGCAACTGCAAGTGAGCGATGCCGAAATCGAGGCCGCCTGCGCCCGCTTGGGTGACGACATCAAGGGCGCCATCGAGGCGGCCATCGCCAACATTCGTACCTTTCACGCCGCCCAGGTGCAGCCAGTGGTGCGGGTGGAAACCCAGCCCGGGGTGGTATGCGAGCTGCGCACCCAGCCCATCAGCCGGGTCGGCCTCTACGTACCGGGGGGCAGCGCGCCGCTCCCTTCCACCGTGATGATGCTGGCCATTCCAGCCCGCCTGGCCGGTTGCCGTGAAGTGGTGCTCTGCACCCCGTCCCCGGCCAGCGACGAGATCCTGTTCGCTGCCCGTGCCTGCGGGGTCGAGAAGGTGTTCGCCATCGGCGGCGCCCAGGCCATCGCCGCCATGGCTTACGGCACACAGAGCATCCCCAAGGTGGACAAGATCTTCGGCCCGGGCAACGCCTATGTGACCGAAGCCAAGGGGCAGGTATCCCGTGACTGGCGCGGCGCCGCCATCGACATGCCGGCCGGCCCCTCCGAAGTGCTGGTGATCGCCGACGAGAGTGCCAACCCCGCCTTCGTGGCGGCGGACCTGCTCTCACAGGCCGAGCACGGCCCCGACAGTCAGGTGGTGCTGGTAACCACCTCGCCGCTGCTGGCCGACGCCATCAACGGCGAGATCAAGCGCCAGCTGGCCAAGTTGACTCGCCGCGATATCGCCGCGCAGGCGCTCGGCAGCAGCCTGGTGATCCTCTGTGACGATCTGGCAGAAGCCTGCGCCATCTCCAACGCCTATGCGCCGGAGCACCTGATCGTGCAGACCCGCGCTCCCCGTGATCTGCTGGATCAGCTTGAGAATGCCGGCTCCATCTTTCTGGGAGCATGGACGCCGGAATCGGTCGGCGATTACGCCAGCGGTACCAACCACACCCTGCCCACCTACGGTTATGCCCGCACCTGTTCGAGCCTGGGCCTCGCCGATTATCAGCGCCGCTACACGGTGCAGGAGCTGAGCGAGCGTGGCATTCAGGGCCTTGGCCCCATCGTCGAGCGCATCGCAGAGGCCGAGGGGCTTGATGGCCACAAAAATGCCGTCACCCTCAGGTTGAACGCCCTGGCCGCCACGTCCCAACAAACAGCACAGCAGAAGGATTTGTCATGAGCATTGCCAACCTGGCGCGCCGCGTGGTGCGGGCCCTCACCCCCTATCAATCCGCTCGCCGCATCGGCGGCAAGGGCCACGTCTGGCTCAACGCCAACGAGGCGCCGCTGGCCTATCCCTTCACCATCGAGGGCAGCCGTCTCAACCGCTACCCCGAGTGCCAGCCGGCCGAGGTGGTGAATGGCTATGCCGCCTACGCCGGGGTCAACCCCGATCAGGTGCTGGTGAGCCGCGGTGCCGACGAGGCCATCGAGCTCTTGATCCGCACCTTCTGCGAAGCGGGTGAAGATCAGATCCTGATCTGCCCGCCCACTTACGGTATGTACGCCATCAGCGCCGAGACCTGTGGTGTCGGCATCGTCGAGCAGCCGCTGACCGCCAGCCGCCAGCCTGACTGGCCCGCCATTGCCGATCGCCTTTCCGACGTGAAACTGGTGTTCCTCTGCTCCCCCAACAATCCCACCGGAGATCTGGTGGGCCGCGACGGCCTCATCGCCCTGCTGGAGAAGGCGCGGGATCGCGCCATCGTGGTGGTAGACGAGGCCTATATCGAATTCTGCCCCGAGGCGTCCGTGGTGGACCTGCTGGCCCGCTTCCCCAATCTGGTGGTGACCCGCACCCTCTCCAAGGCCTTTGCCCTGGCGGGGATCCGCTGCGGCTTTACGCTGGCCAGTCCCGAGGTGATCGCCATGCTGGCCAAGGTGATCGCCCCCTATCCCATCCCCGAGCCCATCGCCCAGATCGCGGCGCAGGCCCTCTCCCCCATGGGACTGGAGCTGATGCAGGAGCGAGTGGCGGAGCTCAACAAGCAAAAAGCCGCCTTCAAGGCCGCGCTGGCAACCCTGCCCTGCGTGAAAGAAGTGTTCGAGGACAAGGGCAACTTCGTGCTGGTGCGCTTTGTGGATGGCGCCGCCGTCTTTGCCGCCATGAAGGCCGCCGGCATCATCTTGCGGGATTTCTCGACCAAGCCGGGCCTGGACAACAGCATTCGGGTCACCATCGGCTATCAGGGCGAGATGGATGCCGTGCTGGCGGTATTGCGTGACCTGCCCTCTCCCTCTTTTTAAGACAAGGATGTAGCGATGAAGACCCCGTTTTTGTTTATCGACCGCGACGGCACCCTGATTGAAGAGCCGGTGACCGACAAGCAGGTGGACAGCCTCGCCAAGCTGCGCTTCGAGCCCATGGTCATTCCAGTGCTGCGCGAATTGCAGGCCGCCGGCTACGTGCTGGTGATGGTGACCAACCAGGATGGGCTGGGTACTGCCAGCCTGCCGCTGGAGAACTTCCAGCCGCCCCACGATCTGATGATGCACCTGTTCGAATCGCAAGGGGTGAACTGGGAGCAGGTGCTGATCTGCCCGCACTTCCCCACCGACGGCTGCAGCTGCCGCAAGCCCCACCTCGGGCTGGTGAAGGAGTATCTCGCCTCCGGTC
The DNA here is from genome assembly GCF_013085525.1 of Aeromonas sp. 1805. Classification (NCBI taxonomy): domain Bacteria; kingdom Pseudomonadati; phylum Pseudomonadota; class Gammaproteobacteria; order Aeromonadales; family Aeromonadaceae; genus Aeromonas; species Aeromonas sp. 1805. The sequence continues at coordinate 4,018,861 of NZ_CP038515.1, forward strand.
GCATCGACTTTGCCAACTCCTTCGTGATTGGTGACAGACAGACCGATCTGCAGCTGGCCGACAACATGGGCATTCGCGGGATCCGCTACCACCCGCAGGATCACGACTGGCTCGCCATCCGTGATCAGCTGCTGTCCAAGGGGCGTGTGGCCGAGGTGGAGCGTTACACCAAGGAGACTCGCATCCAGGTGGCGGTGGATCTCGACAAGAGCGGCGGCAACCAGATCGCCACCGGCATCGGCTTCTTTGATCACATGCTGGATCAGATAGCGACCCACGCAGGTTTCAGACTCAAGCTCAAAGTGAGCGGCGATCTGCACATCGACGATCACCACACGGTAGAAGACGTCGGATTGGCCCTGGGTCAGGCGCTGCGCCAGGCCCTTGGCAGCAAGCGCGGCATCGGCCGCTTCGGCTTCGTGCTGGCGATGGACGAGGTTCAGGCGGTGATCGACGGTCGCCCCCGCCTGGTTGACGGCGCCAATGACAGTGCCCAGGCTCCCTCGTTGACCGAGCTGGACGTGGCCACCGCGCTCGACTTGAGCGGCCGCCCCTACTTCGTGTTCGACTGCCCGAGCGGTTTTGGCCGCGACAGCGTGGGCGAGATGGCCACCGAGATGGTGCCCCACTTCTTCCGCTCCCTCTCGGATGCCATGGCCATCACCCTGCAGATGAAGGTCGGCAGCGGCAACACCCACCACCAGGTGGAGGCGCTGTTCAAGGGCTTTGGCCGCGCCCTGCGCCAGGCCATTCGAGTGGAAGGGAGCGAGCTTCCCTCCAGCAAGGGGGTGCTGTGATGGATGTGAGCAAGCAGAAGCTGGTCATCATCGACACCGGCTGCGCGAACCTGGCCTCGGTGCGCATGGCATTCGAGCGCCTCGGCGTGCAGCCGCGGGTCTCCCGCGAGGCTGCCGATATCGAGCAGGCGGACAAGCTGATCCTGCCCGGCGTCGGCACCGCGGTGGCCGCCATGAAGAATCTCAACGAACGGGGGCTGGTGCCGCTCATTCGCGCCGCCAAGCAGCCGCTGCTGGGTTTTTGCCTCGGCATGCAGATGCTGGCGGAGGCCTCCGAAGAGAGCATGGCGGCCGATGGCAAGACCCATGCCTTGATCGATTGCCTTGGCATAGTACCGGGCAGGATCAAGCTGATGGAAGTAGGCAATCTGCGTTTGCCCCACATGGGCTGGAACCAGATTGAACACGACGAGACCCATCCTCTGCTCAAGGGGATCCCGAGCGGCAGCTACTTCTACTTCGTGCACTCCTATGCGCTGGAGGTAACCGAAGCGACGCTGGCGACCTGTGACTACGGCAAGCCTTTCACCGCCATAGTGGGCGGGGTTGCAGAGCGCAGCAATTTCTTTGGCGCCCAATTCCACCCGGAGCGCTCCGGCGCGGCCGGTGCCCGCCTACTGCAAAACTTTTTGGAGCTGTAACAAGGATGATTATTCCAGCCATTGATCTGATTAACGGCCAAGTCGTGAGGCTCTATCAGGGCGACTACGGTCAGAAGACCGCCTACAGCGACAGCCCGCAGGCCCGCTTCGACGAATATGTCTCCCAGGGGGCGGTGCAACTGCACCTGGTGGACCTTGATGGTGCCAAGGATGCCAAGGCGCGCCAGCTCCCTCTCATCGCCCAGCTGCTGTCGGCCACCGAAGCACCGGTGCAGGTGGGGGGCGGCGTGCGCAGCGAGCAGGATGTGGCAGATCTGCTGGCCGCCGGCGCCAGCCGGGTGGTGATCGGCTCCACCGCCGTCAAATCGCCGGATCTGGTGGCCAGCTGGATGGAAAAATACGGCCCCGAGCGCATCGTGCTGGCACTGGACGTCAACATTGATGCCCAGGGCAATCGCCATATCGCGGTAGCCGGCTGGCAGGAGAACAGCGGGGTGACCATCGAAGCTTTGATCGAGCGCTTCCTCCCTGCCGGGCTCAAGCACGTGCTCTGCACCGACATCAGCCGTGACGGCACCCTCTCAGGCACCAACGTCGAGCTCTACCGGGATCTCTGCGCCCGTTATCCGAGCGTCGGCTTTCAGGCCTCCGGCGGCATTGGCGGCATCGAAGACATCGAGGCGCTCAAGGGTTCAGGGGTCAAGGGGATCATCCTTGGCCGCGCCCTGCTGGAGGGCAAGTTCTCGGTAGGGGATGCCATCGCCTGCTGGGGAAATGGCAGCCTGTAAGCAAGCCGCAGCGTCGCCATCAGGACGTCGATTGAGAGAGAGGCTCCCTGCCGGGCCGTCCGGCCGGAAGCCTCTTCATCAAGGGGTAAATCGAGGTAAGTCCTTATTACTTGGTAACAATTGACTCTATACTCGAATTCACTGAGACAACGTCACGGAGGACCTATGTTTACATCTCACTCCGCCACCATCCTGATTGTCGATGACTCACCCGAAAATCTGATGGTGCTGACCGACCTGCTCTCTCCCACCTATCGGGTGCTCGCCGCCCAGAGCGGGGAGAAGTGTCTGCGGATCGCCACTGGCAAGACAATCCCGGATCTCATCCTGCTGGATGTGATGATGCCTGGCATGGACGGCTATGAGGTGCTCAAACAGCTGCGTATTACCCCTGCAACCAGTCGTATTCCGGTGGTGCTGCTCACCGCCCTCGCCGACCCCCAGAGCGAGGAGTACGGGCTGTCGCTGGGCGCTGCCGACTACATTACCAAGCCCATCAAACCGGCCATCGTCCAGGCGCGGGTACGTACCCAGCTGGAGGCCAAACAGGCCCGCGACGGCCTGCAGAATCAGAACGCGGCGCTGGAGGCCGAAGTCGCACGCCGGATGACCGAGAACGACCTCATCCAGCAAGTCTCCATCCGGGCGCTCGCCCATCTGGCGGAGATCCGCGACCCCGAGACCGGCAATCACATCTTGCGCACTCAGGGCTATGTCAGGCAACTGGCCTGTGCGCTGGCCAGTCACCCCCGTTTTAGCGACACCCTGACCCCCGCTACATCGATCTGCTGAGCCGCTCGGCGCCGCTGCACGACATCGGCAAGGTGGGCATTCCGGATCAGATCCTGCTCAAGCCGGACAAGCTGACCCCGGCGGAGTGGCAGATCATGCGCACCCACGCCAAGCTCGGCAGCGACGCCATCGAAGAGGCCGAACGGGACATCGAACAGCCGCTGGCGTTTCTCACCCTGGCCAAGGAGATAGCCCACTGGCACCACGAAAGATGGGATGGCAGCGGCTATCCCGATGGCCTGCAAGGGGACGCAATTCCGCTCTCGGCCCGCCTGATGGCACTGGCGGACGTGTTCGATGCGCTGATCAATGTGCGGGTCTACAAGGCGGCCATGCCTTATGAGGAGGCGCGCGCCCTGATCCTCTCCGGCAGCGGCCAGCATTTCGATCCGGATGTGGTGACGGCATTCGACAACCACTTCGAGCAGTTCGTCGCCATCGCCGAGCGCTACCAGGATGACAATGAGGCCAGACATGGCTGAGCAGCCTTCGTTGACCCGGGCCCATGTGCTCAACGTCGTGCTCACCTATGCCGCAGTGGCGAGCCTGTGGATCCTGCTCTCCGACAAGGCGGTGGAGTGGCTGTTCAGCACCCCGGCCCAGTTCGCGCTGGCCAGCACCATCAAGGGGTGGCTGTTCATCCTCATCACCGCCACCATGCTCTATACCATGCTGCGCCGGCGTATCGACCAGCCGACGGTGACCACCACCCCTTCCCGGCGCCAGCTGCTACCATTCGGGCTGCTCAACGGCCTGATCCTGGCCCTGACCGCCATGGCCATCGCCCAGAACATCAACCTGACCCAGGACAAGGAGGCGGCCCGGCTCGAGACCATTGCCGATCTCAAGAGCAAGCGCATTACCGAATGGCTCAGCGCCCGGGAATTTGACGCCCACATTCTGTTTGAAAACCCGCTATATGCCGCGCTCTATCGCGAAGCCCAGGCCACCCGGGCCGGTCATGCCAACCTGATGACCAAATTGGACGAATTTATCTCCATTCGCCGCTTCAGTGCCGCCAGCGTGCTCTCGCCAGAGGGCAATCTGCTGTGGCACACCCCGGATGCCGGCGGCCTGAGCGCCCAGTTGCGTGCGGCATTGAAGGACGCAAAAACCGGCAGCATCACCCGGGTCGGCCCCTATCTGGACGAACAGGGTCAAGCCCGCCTCGACTTTATCGCCCCGCTCCCCATGGTAGGCGACAAGTCGCCTTTCATCGTGCTGCAGATAAGCCGCAGTGACTGGCTCAACAACATTCTCAAGTCCTGGCCGGTGCCGGACAGCAGCGGTGAGGCCCTGCTGTTTCGCCGCAGCGGCGATCAGATCCAGTTTCTCAACGATGTGCGCTATCGCCCCGGTTCGGCTCTCACCCTGCATTTGCCTGTCAGCAGCAAGGAGTTGCTGGCAGCCCAGTTCCTGCAGCAGAGTCGCAATGAAGAGGGCAAGGCGCTCTTCTTTGGCAAGGATTACCGCAATACGCCGGTATTTGGCACAGTACAACCGGTCATGGGTACCGACTGGTATCTGCTGGCCAAGATAGACAAGGCCGAACTCACCCGGGCGGAGCTCAAAGAGAGCATCTGGATCGGGTTGATCGGCCTGCTGGTGCTGCTTATCGCCAACACCGGCATCGTGCTGCTGCGCCAGCACACCCGGTTGCAGATGGCCGAGCAGGTTCGCCAGTCCCAGGCTGGCCGCCTGCAGGCGCTGCAACTGCTCTCCGCCATCGCCGACAGCTCGGAAGATGCCATCTTCGCCAAGGACAGAGAGGGCAAATACATTCTGTTCAATCGCGCCGCCAGCCAGTTTGTCGGCAAATCGGCCAGCGAGATGCTGGGTCAGGACGACATGGCCATCTTTCCCCCCGATCAGGCCCGCATGCTGATGGCGCTGGGTGAACAGGTGATCGCCAACAACCGGGTACAGACCCAGGAGGAGTACCTGACCCTGCCAGGCGGCGAGCGGGTGTTCCTCGCCACCAAGGGGCCGCTGCAAGACAGCGACGGCCAGGTAATAGGCATCTTCGGCATCTCTCGCGACATCACGGATTTCAAGCGGGCCGAAGCGGGCCTGCGCGAGCGTGAAGGGCTGTTTCGCGCCCTGGTGGAACAGTCACTGGCCGGCATCTACATCATCCAGCAGGGTCAGCTCTGTTACATCAACCCAGGTTTTGCCCGCCTGTTCGGCTACGCCTCGACCGCCACCCTGCTCAAAATCGGTACCCTGCACGCCCTCGCCAGCCCGAAAGACAGCGCCAGGGTGGCTGAGCAGTTGCAGCGCTGCGAACAGGAAGACAGCGAGATCCACACCCGCTTCACCGCCCTGCACCACGACCACCAGAACATCGAGATGGAGCTCTATGGGCGCCGTGTCGACTACCGCGGCCAGCCCGCCGTGCTTGGCCTGCTGCTGGATGTCACCGAACGCGAACAGGTCGAACAGGCCCTGACCCGACAGGCCAGCGAGCTCCGCCAGCAAAACAATGAACTGGAGCGGTTCAACAAGGTGATGGTGGACCGGGAGCTGGCCATGCTGGCCCTCAAGCACAAGATCAATGAGCTGTCACTTCAGCTCGGGCAACAGCCCCCCTATCCGCAGGCCCCCACCCCGCCGGAGGAGTCCCTATGACGCGCTGGTCTTCACTGTGGCACCCTCGCCAACCCAGACAGCGCTGGGGGGTCTGCCTGCTGGCGGTGCTGTTGCCCGTGCTGATGCTGCAGATCCGGGTCCAGCTGCCCATTGCCTTTGGCGAGCGGCCGCTGCTGGTGCTGTTCATGCTGCCCATCACCGTCTGCGCCCTGCTCGGTGGCCTGCTGCCCGGCCTGCTCTGTACCCTGGTGAGCGGTCTGCTCACCACCTACTTCCTGCTCGCCCCGCTTCACGAGCTGCGTATCGGCGCCGGGCAGGATCTGGTGCAGTGGGGCATTCTGATCGCCAACGGCGTTCTTATCAGCCTGCTCAGCGCGGCCGTGCACCGCTCCCGCGCCCGGGAAACCCAGCGCTGGCAGGAGCTCAGCAGCATCCAGTCCCGCCTGCAACAAAGCGAGACCCGTTTTCAGGCCACCTTCGAGCAGGCTGCGGTCGGCATCGCCCTGGTCTCCCCGGATGGCAAGTGGCTGCGGGTCAACCGGCGGTTGTGCGACATGCTGGGCTACCAGGCCGACGAGCTGATGGGCATGACCTTCCAGCAGATCACCCACCCGGATGATCTCTTCATCGACCAGACCTATGTAGCCCAGATGCTGGCAGACGAACGTCAGCACTACACCCTGGAGAAGCGTTATCTGCGCAAGGGCGGCGAGGTCCTCTGGATCACCCTCACGGTGGCGCTGGTCAAGGATCTCAAGGGGAAACCGGATTACTTCATTTCGGTCATCGAGGATCACCAGCAACGCAAGGAGACCGAAGAGGCGCTGCGCCGCAACGAAGGCATCCTGCGCGAATCCCAGCACCTGGCCAAGATCGGCAACTGGCGCTGGAACATCGCCGATGACAGCCACTTCTGGTCGCCGGAGATCTACCGCATCTATGGCCGCGATCCTTCCCTGCCTCCCGCCATCTACCCCGAGGTGAGGAAGTACTTCACCCAGGATGGCTGGCGCGCCATCGCCCAGTCGGTCGAGCGCTGTCTGCAGGATGGCCTGCCCTACGAGTGCGATGCCGAGGTGATCCACGAGCAGGGCGAACCCATCTGGATCATCGCCCGCGGCGCCGCCCTGCGCGCCAACGACGGCACCATCGTCGAGCTGTATGGCACCGTGCAGGACATCACCGAACGCAAGCTGGCCGAGCAGCAACTGCTGCACAACCAGCAGGTGGCCCTCGATACCCAGCGCCGTGCCAGGCTGGCGGCGCTCAACCTGATGGACGACGCCATCAGCGCCCGCATCCGCGCCGAAACCACCAGCAGTGCCCTGCGCGAGAGCGAGCAGCGGCTGCTGATGGCCCAGGAGGGTGCCCACGTCGGGATCTGGGAGTGGAACATGCAGGGCGGCCGGCTCTTCTTCTCCCCCGAATGTGCCCGCCTCTATGGCCGCAGCGCCGAACAGCTCAGCGAGTTCAAGCAGTGGCACAGCTGCCTGCACCCGGACGACAAGCCCCGGCTCGACAAGTTGCTGGCCGAGTTGCCGGCAAGCGGCAAACCCATCGAGATCGAATTTCGCATCCTCTTGCCAAACGGCGACGTGCGCTGGCTCAGCAGCAAGGGCAGCATCTACCGGGATGCCCAGCAGCGCCCACTGCGCCTGCTCGGCATTCACCTCGACATCACCGAGCGCAAGCAGGCCGAGCAGCAGTTGCGTCAGCTTTCGCTCGCCCTGGAGCAGAGCCCGGATGGCGTCTTCATCACCGATACCCAGGCCCGCATCGAATATGTCAACGTCGCCTTCCTGGCCGCCAGCGGCTACCAGCAGAGCGAAGTGATAGGGCAGACTCCCTCTCTGCTGCGCTCCGGGCTTACCCCCAAGGCCACTTACATCGCCCTGTGGGATGCCATCAAGCGCGGCCAGCGCTGGCACGGCGAGTTCATCAACCGGCGCAAGGACGGCTCCCACTATCAGGTGCTCGCCACCGTCTCTCCCATTCGCCAGGAGAACGGAGCTGTGACCCACTACGTGACGGTGCAGGCCGACATCACCGAGAAGAAGCAGCTCGGCGAGGAGCTGGATCAGTACCGCTACCACCTGGAAGAGATGGTCAACGAGCGCACCCTGCAGCTGGCTCAGGCCCATCAACGGGCGGAGAGTGCCAACCGTGCCAAGAGTGCCTTCCTGGCCAACATGAGCCACGAGATCCGCACTCCGATGAACGCCATTTTGGGGCTCACCTACCTGCTCAAGCGCGACACGCCGGATCACACCCAGCAGGACCGACTGGAGAAGATCGACAACGCCGCCCAGCACCTGCTCACCATCATCAACGACATCCTGGATCTCTCCAAGATCGACGCGGGCAAGATGGCGCTGGAACAGAGCGACTTCTCCCTTACCGCCATGCTGGACAACGTCAGTGCCCTGATGAGCGAGCAGGCGCGTGCCAAGGGGCTCACCATCATAGTCGACATCGGCGACACCCCGGCCTGGGTGCACGGCGACATCACCCGCCTGCGTCAGGCGCTGCTCAACTACGCGGCCAACGCCATCAAATTCACCGAACAGGGCTCGGTCACCCTGCGAGTCCGGGTGGATCACCCGCTTGCCGGCGGCTATCTGCTGCGCTTCGAGGTGGAGGATACCGGCATCGGCATCAGCCCGGAGCAGAGCGAGAAGCTGTTCCAGGCTTTCGAGCAGGCGGATGTCTCCACCACCCGCAAATATGGCGGCACCGGCCTTGGGCTTGCCATCACCAGCCGGCTTGCCACCCTGATGGGCGGGGAAGTCGGGGTCACCAGCACCCTTGGCAAGGGCAGCTGCTTCTGGTTTACCGCCCGCCTCGCGGTGGGTCAGGGCGAACCGCAGCAACCGGCACCGCTCGAGCAGACGGTGCAGCAGGCCCTCTTCTTTGCCAACCACGCCAGGGTATTGCTGGTGGAGGACAACGCCATCAACCGCGAGGTGGTGCTGGAGCTGCTCAACAACAGCGGCCTCGTCATCGAGACGGCGGTCAATGGCCAGGAGGCGCTAGAGCGCGTCAGCCAGCACCCGTTCGATCTCATCCTGATGGACATACAGATGCCGCTGATGGATGGCTATAGCGCGACCCGGGCCATCCGCGCCCTGCCGGGCTGGGAACAGGTTCCCATCCTGGCGCTGACCGCTAGTGCCTTCGAAGAAGACCGCAAGGCCTGCGAATCCGCCGGCATGAATGACTTCATCGCCAAACCGGTGACTCCCGCCAAGCTGTTCGAGGCGCTGCAGCAGTGGTTGCCCAACAGCACGGCCGCCGCCCCCAAATACCAGCGGCGGACGACCGACCTGCTAACTGGTCCCCTCACCCGCCTGCAAAATCTGCCCGGGCTGGATCTGCAACAGGGGCTGGCGGCACTGCAGGGCAACCAGAGCAAATACGTCGCCCTGCTGCGCCACTTTGCCAGCGAACACAGTCAGGACATGCATCTGCTGGAGAGCCATCTGCATGCTGGCGACAGGCCAGCCGCCAGCCGGTTGATCCACACCCTGCGCGGAGTGGCCAGCACCCTTGGGCTGGTTGAACTGGCCGCCCAGAGCCAGCAACTGGAGCAGGATCTGGCCAACAACAGCCAGACCCTGGCCGAGCGGATGGCACCGATCGCCCGCCTACTCAGCGAACTGCCAGCGCTTCTGGGGGAAGAAGATCCCAGCCCCGCCGCGAGCGCCGCGCCGCTTGGCAGCCACTGGCAGCAACAGCTGCTGCGCCAGATTGAGGAGTTGCTGGTGCAGAGTGACACCGCCGTGATCCCGCTGTTTGAGCAGTACGCGGCCCCCCTGCTGCTCGCCTTGGGGACGCCAGGCGAGATCCTGGCTCGCCAGCTGAAAGTGTTTGATTTTGACGGTGCCCTGCTCACCCTTCGTGAGCTGCTGGCAGCAGATGGCTCTCAGCCAGGCTTGAGCGGCCAGGCGCCTGCTGGCACCAGCCGGCATCAGGGGCCGAGCAAGCTGGATAAAGGGTTGAATCACTGAATAAAGTCGTGCATATAGTGGTACTCCCCCGAGTGAAGACGCCGCCCGTTTCGGGTCTCTTTTCCCGCTCAGGAACCCGCTGTTAAAGCATGCAAGCCACCTTTTTCACTCGCCGCCGGGCCCCTGGGCCCGTTGGCAACAACGTTAGTTTTAACAGTGCTTTACATGGAGCAACGAGCATGTTGTCAAAGCGTATTATCCCCTGCCTCGACGTCAAAGATGGCGTGGTGGTCAAGGGAGTGCAGTTTCGTAATCACGAGGTGATGGGCGGCATCGTCGAGCTGGCCCGCCGCTACGCCAGCGAAGGGGCCGACGAGCTGGTGTTCTACGATATCACCGCCTCGAGCGATGAGCGGGTGGTGGACAAGAGCTGGGTGAGCCGGGTGGCCGAAGTCATCGACATCCCCTTCTGCGTTGCCGGCGGCATCAAGAGCGTGGAGGATGCCCGCCAGATCCTGGAATTCGGGGCCGACAAGGTCTCCATCAACTCGCCGGCACTGGCCGATCCAACCCTCATCACCCGACTGGCCGAGCGCTTCGGCGTGCAGTGCGTGGTGGTGGGCATCGACTCCTATTTTGATGCGCAGAGCGGTCACTATCAGGTCAAACAGTTTACCGGCGACGAGAGCCGTACCCGCACCACCGCCTGGCACACTCTCGATTGGGTACAGGAGGCGCAAAAACGTGGCGCCGGTGAAATCGTGCTGAACGTGATGAATCAGGATGGCATGCGCCAGGGCTATGATCTCGAGCAGCTCAAGCTGGTGCGGGCCGTCTGCAAGGTGCCGCTCATCGCCTCCGGCGGCGCTGGTGCTATGGAGCACTTTCGCGATGCCTTAACCCTCGCCGACGTGGACGGGGCGCTGGCCGCCTCCGTGTTCCACAAGGGCCTTATCCCCATTCCCGAACTGAAACGCTGGCTGAAAACCGAAGGAGTCGCCATCCGTGAATAATCAAGCAGTAAACAACGAGCAGTCGCTCGCCGAACGCCTGGACTGGGCAAAATGTGACGGCATGATCCCCGCCATCGTCCAGCATGCCGCCAGCGGCGAAGTGCTGATGCAGGGTTTCATGACCCGCGAAGCACTGGATAAAACCCTGGCGACCGGTCAGGTCACCTTCTTCAGCCGCAGCAAGCAGCGCCTCTGGACCAAGGGGGAGAGCTCGGGCCATATGCTCCAGCTGGTCGCCATCACCACCGACTGCGATCAGGACTCCCTGCTGATCTCCGCCAACCCCGTCGGCCCCACCTGCCATCTGGGCAACCCATCCTGCTTCGACGGCCACCCCGTGCCGCCGCTCGGCTTCCTGGCTGAGCTCGAGCAGATCCTGGCAGCCCGCAAAGGCGCGGATCCGGCCACCAGTTACACCGCCAGCCTCTATGCCAAGGGCACCAAGCGCATCGCCCAGAAGGTGGGTGAAGAGGGTGTCGAAGTGGCGCTGGCCGCGATGGCGAAAGACAGGGAGGAGCTCATCAACGAATCCGCTGACCTGCTCTATCACCTCACCGTGCTGCTGCAAAACGAAGGGCTGGCGTTGAAGGATGTGGTGCAGCGGCTGTATGAGCGCCACACCAAGTGATAACCAACCGGTGAAGCACAAACGGGCCCTGATGGGCCCGTTTCATTTTATGGTCACCACCGGCACGGAGCCGGCAGGTTGTACGCCTCTTTCAGCCGATGCGGGTCCAGAAACTCATGTTCACCGAGTCATGATCCAGCAGAGTCAGGTACTCCCCTGCCACGGCATTGTGCAGCCACTGCTGGCAATAGGTTTCGACCAGTGACTGGCTGGGGGCCATCACCAGGTCAGCATAGAGGCCGTCGGTGCCACGCAGCAGGCAGTGCACAATGAGCTCGGATTGCTGTACAAGAAACTCGGACTCGACCCTGTGTGCCAAGGCGAGCAGATCCGCCTCCGCACCCCCTCCTTGAGCCTGAAAGTGGCAAACTCGACGCCCCCTACCCCTTGCATGTTGCCCTTGATGATCATCTTGTTTTCTCCGTTGTGGATAATCTGGAGGAAACAGCATAACGAAGGGCTACTGACAGCCTTGTATCAGTTCTGAATTGTCGTCTCGGCACCACTGCGCGCATGGGTGAACTCGTCCGACTGCCGCAGGGCGAGGTAATCGGCCAGGGTCACGCCAAGAGGTGCCCCTTCTCCCGAACGGCACTGTGCCAGGGTATCGATGCGATCCACCCTGAAATCTCGATAGGCCTGACGCAGCGCACACCAAGCGCCGAGCGTCCAGCATCCGCCCCAGTAAAAGAGTCCGAGGGGATAGATGTGGCGGCCCGTCTTGCTGGCTCTGGCATCCTGGTAACCGATTTCCAGCCAGCGGCCGGCGGTGATGGCCTCGTGCAACTGATCCCAGCGGGCGTATACCGGATGCGCCGTGCGATAGTCCGGCACCCGCACCACGGGGTCGCGGTCCGCCTGAATGCCCTGTGCCGGCAGTGCGGCCTCTATCTTGGCGAGCAGGGAGCGGGCCGGATCGGCCATCCCCTTGCCGGTCAGTACCGCCACCAGGTTCACCCCGGTGATGAGGGCCTCCAGCTCGGCTGCGCTCAACTGCAATGGGGCCATCTCAAACCCCTCGCTCAGCCGATAGCCCAGCCCGGCTTCACCATAAACGGGAATGCCAGCCAAAGAGAGGTCATCCATATAGCGGTAGATAGTGCGCTCCGAGACACACAACCGCATCGCCAGCTCGCGGGCGGTCAAGGGCTGATGGACCCGCAGCAGGTTGGTCAATTGAAACAGTCGATCCGATTTTCTCACGGGCATCCTCAGGCTGGCGGGACATGCCGGCCATGGTAAGCCGGGACGGGCTCGAAAGGCACGTATTGTTGGCTGGCAACCGCTACCGGCGAGGCCTTGCTTCCTGCATCTCGCAAAGCAAAACGGGCCCGCAGGCCCGTTGATAGCGTGGCGTCCTCGCCAGAGTCACCCCAGCTGCTGGCGCAGCATAAATTTCTGCACCTTGCCGGTGGAGGTCTTTGGCAGGGGAGTGAAGATGATGCGCTTGGGGGCCTTGAAGTGGGCCATCTGCTCGCGGCAAAACGCAATCAGCTCGGCCTGGGTGAGTTCACGCCCCTCCTTGAGCTTGACGAAGGCGCAGGGCACCTCCCCCCACTTCTCGTCCGGCATGGCGATCACCGCCACCTCGTCCACATCGGGATGGCGATAGAGCACGTCCTCCACCTCCAGACTGGAGATGTTCTCCCCGCCGGAGATGATGATGTCCTTGGATCTGTCCTTGATCTCCACGTAACCGTCCGGGTGCCACACCGCCAGATCGCCGCTGCGAAACCACCCCTCCGCCATCGCCTCGGCGCTGGCGGAGGGGTTCTTGAGATAGCCCTTCATCACCACATTGCCGCGCAGCACGATTTCGCCCATGGTCTTGCCATCCCGGGGGACCGGCTCGCCGCTGACCGGATTGATGACCCGCATCTCCCCCTGCAGGGGTGAGGCTACCCCCTGGCGCGCCTTGAGACGCGACAGCGTGGTGGCATCCTGCCCCTGCCAGCTTCTTTGCTGTTCGCACAGCACGCAGGGGCCATAGGTTTCGGTGAGGCCGTAGACGTGGGTCACGGCGATCCCCATCGCCTCCATGCCGGCGATCACGGTGGCGGGGGGCGCCGCCCCTGCCGTCATCGCCTTGATGGGGTGGTCGAGCCCGCGTTTGAGGGCCGGATCGGCGTTGTTGAGCATGTTGAGTACGATGGGGGCGGCGCAAAAATGGGTCACCTTGTGCTCGTGCAGCGCCTCATAGATGGCGGCCGCCTGCACATGGCGCAGGCAGACGCTCACCCCGGCCGTCGCCGCCAGGGTCCAGGGGAAGCACCAGCCGTTGCAGTGAAACATCGGCAGAGTCCAGAGATAGACGCTGTGCTTGGGCAGCTCCCAGGAGAGCACGTTGTTGACCGCATTGAGGTGGGCGCCGCGATGGTGATAGACCACCCCCTTGGGGTTGCCGGTGGTGCCGGAGGTGTAGTTGAGGGAAATCGCCTGCCACTCATCTTGCGGCAGCCAGCCGGGCTCATCCCCATTCCCCTCTGCAAGAAACGCCTCATAGTCGAGGTCGCCGACCAGCTCCCCCTCCCGGTAGAGGGAATCGTCGATGGCGATGAGCAGCGGCGAGTGTTCAATCAATGCCAGTGCCTTGCGCACCACGGCGCCGAATTCCCTGTCTACCAGCACCACCTTGCTCTGGGCATGCTGGAAGATAAAGGCCATCGACTCGGCATCGAGCCGGGTGTTGATGGTGTTGAGCACGGCGCCGCTCATGGGCACCCCGAAGTGGGCCTCGAACATGGCCGGGGTATTGGGGGCGACGATGGAAACGGTATCCCCCTCACCGATACCGCACAGCCGCAAAGCCGAGGCCAGCTGGCGACAGCGTCGCTCGGTCTGGGCCCAGCTCTGGCGCAGGGGGCCGTGGATCAGCGCCGGATAGTCGGGGTAGACCCGGGCGGCCCGTCCCAGAAAGCTGATGGGGGTCAGCGCCTGGTAATTGGCAGGATTTTTTTCCAGATCGCGCTGATAGATGTTCTGCTCTGTCATCGGGTTCCTTCCTCGCAGGTAGCAAAAGCGGTGCGCTCCCGGGAGCGCCGGCAACCATCGTCTGGCGTCCTGCCAGAGGGTGCTCGTATCGGGGATCACAGCCTAGCGCGAGGTGATAGTCGCAGGTATTAGCAAAACGTCTTAGAGGCGCCGTGCTGGCGCCGCTAATCTGACCGAGCTGCATGCTGGTGGCTTTTTTTTTCAGCGACAAATATCGACGGCCAATATCCTCGGCATAAAACCCGGCAAATAATGAATATGCTGATGTTGGCATGCAAGCTGGGCATATCAGGTTGCAGGTTTATCAATATCGATATATTTATAAAAACCGCCGCCTGGATATTTATGGCATAAGCAAGTACATCGATTTATTGCCAATAAATTAATGACAGATTTCTCATTAAATATATTTTGTGACGGCTTCCATAAAGCAGGCCCGCAGTGCTGTTCATGCTTCCCCTCGGCGGGTTATGGTTTCTTGGTGAAATAATCTACCGGATGTTCAATATCAGGCCAGATTTCTCGCCATACGATGCGCCACAACCAGTGAGTTTGCGCACGCCCGCTGCATGACGAAGGAACCCTATCGACCCGATATTCCGCCGAGCCCGAACCTGCTTTATCGAGGAGCATTTTATGTGTGCCGAGCCGAATACCAAGACCCGCAGACAATTTCCCACCGCGTTTACTATTTTGTTTTTGATCATGTTGTTGGCCATCGCCCTCACCTGGATAATTCCGGCGGGCGCCTATGCCAAGCTCTCTTATAATGCCGCTAGCCATATGCTGACCATCAACACGCCGCAAGGGGAAACCCGGCGAGTGCCCGCCACTCAGGATGAGCTGACCAGACTCGACATCAATATCGGGGTGGAGCAGTTCGTCAACGGCACCATCCGCAAGCCCATCGCCATCCCCGGCACTTATGAGCGGCTGGCCCAGGCGCCGAAGGAACTCTCCGATGTGGCGGTGAGCATGGTCAAGGGCACCATAGAGGGGGCCGACATCATCGTCTTCATCCTGGTGCTGGGGGGACTGATCGGCGTCATCAACAAGACCGGCGCCTTCAATGCGGGGCTGGTAGCGCTGTCGCGCAAGACCCGCGGCAACGAGTTTTTGTTTGTGGCGCTGGTCTGCTTTGTGATGGCGCTGGGGGGCACCACCTGCGGACTGGAGGAGGAGGCGGTCGCCTTCTATCCCATCCTGGTGCCCATCTTTCTGGCGCTCGGCTATGACGCCATCGTCTGCGTGGGGGCGATCTTCCTTGCCGCCTCCATGGGTACCACCTTTTCCACCATCAACCCCTTTTCGGTGGTGATCGCCTCCAACGCCGCCGGCATCCCCTTTACCGAGGGGCTGAGCGTTCGCGCCGTCGGCTGTCTGGTGGGCACCCTGGTGGTGATCGGTTATCTCTACTGGTACTGCAAGAAGATCAAGGCCAACCCCGCTTTCTCCTACACCTATGAAGACAGAGAGAGCTTCCGGGCCCGCTTCCTGAAAGAGGGCTCCCTCGATGAAGGGGTCCCCTTCACCCTGCGCCGCAAGATCATCCTGACCCTGTTCATCCTCGCCTTCCCCCTGATGGTATGGGGCGTCTCCATGGCTGGCTGGTGGTTCCCGCAGATGGCGGCCTCCTTCCTTGCCGTCGCCATCGTCATCATCTTCATCTCCGGTCTCAAGGAGAAAGAGGCGGTCGAGGCCTTCACCCAGGGGGCGTCCGAACTGGTGGCCGTCTCGCTCATCATCGGGCTGGCGCGGGGGGTCAACCTGGTGCTGGATCAGGGGATGATCTCGGACACCATCCTGGCCTATGCCTCCAGTCTGGTGGCCGGCATGCACGGCGCCGTGTTTGCGGTGGCCCAGATGCTGGTGTTCACCCTGCTGGGGCTGGTGGTGCCCTCCTCCTCGGGGCTGGCGGTGCTCTCCATGCCCATCATGGCGCCGCTCGCCGATACCGTGATGATCCCGCGCTACATCGTGGTGTCGGCCTACAACTGGGGACAATACGCCATGCTGTTCCTGGCCCCCACCGGGCTGGTGCTGGTCACCCTGCAGATGCTCGGCATCCAGTTCAACCAGTGGGTCAGGTTCGTGCTGCCCATGGTGGGCTTCGTGCTGGGTTTCGGCGCCCTGATGCTGGTGGCGCAGGTGATGCTGATCTAGGGCACATGGCCCCCGCCCCGGCGGGGGTCATGCCTTATCCAGGGTGCAGCTCTGAGAAAACTAGTGACGCACCCTGTGCTGCTGGCGAAAACAGAAGAGCTTGAGGCTGATGTCGGCAAGGTCGGCGGGCAGCTCCTGCGCCGTCTCACAGAGGGGTTGATAGAGGGAGTCCAGCAACCGCTGGGCTTGTTCCCGGGTGATGATGCCGGCCTGCACGGCCGGTTGTATCCATCTTGGCAGCATCGACATATGAACCCCCTTGCTGACCGGATGACCGCAGCCGAACTGGCCTGACTGCGGGTGGCGCCTGCCGGCTCACATCGGTGCGGGCCGCCAGAGGCGCGCGATAGACCCTCTCTGCCAACAGAGCAAGCATAATGCTTGCCGTGATCTGTTATCGGCCGCCAGCCATCCTGGCAACAATGATTTATCAAGCGGTTGGCGCACCCTGACTGGCCCTTGTTGACGACGAGTCCCTCCTTGTTTACCACTGCGCCAGCCGGCGGTGGCAGCAGATTGGCGCAAAATGGGAAAACAGGCCCAGCTGAATCGCAAAATGCCACTCGCAGATCGCTTTTGCTGCCTTCCCCCCGCCCCTTGTCGCCAAAGCCCGACACCTTTTTGACGAGGCTCTTTTCGGTGCAGTCAGGGGCTGTCGTGCCCGCACCGGCTTTGCCTTGTGCCTCCTTGCCCTTGTGCCAAGATGACCGCAAGCAAGAGACGCATCCCGTGATGCATTTGAGGAGAAGAGAAAATGAACAAATCCATGTTGGCAGGAGTCGGGATCGGTGTGGCCTCTGCGCTGGCCTTGTCAGCCGCCGCCAGCGGATCCCTGTTTTCATCACAGCCTCAGTTCGCCGAAGTGCTGGCCAGCAAAGCGGTGACCGAGACCATCAAGACCCCCCGTCAGGAGTGTCGCAACGTCACCGTGACCCACCGCAAACCGGTGCAGGACGAGCACAAGATCCTGGGTACCGTGGTCGGTGCGGCACTGGGCGGGGTGCTCGGCAACCAGTTTGGCGGCGGCAACGGCAAGAAGGTGGCGACCGCCGCAGGCGCCGTGGCGGGTGGCTATGCCGGCAACCAGGTACAGGGCAACATGCAGGCCGGTGATACCTACACCACCACCGAGCAACGCTGCAAGATGGTGCAGGAGAGCAGCACCCGCACCCTGGGCTATGACGTCACCTACCGTCTCGCCGGTCAGGAAGGGGTGATCCGCATGAACAAGGCCCCCGGCGCCACCATCCCGGTCAAGGATGGCAAGCTGGTGATCGACGGCTCCCAGAGCGGCAGCTGATCCCGTCAGCGTGTCCAGCTCAGAGGCCCATCCTGGTGATGGGCCTCGCTATTTTCGGCGCTCCCGGCTGACAACAGCAAGATGACTGACAACAGAAAGGGGCCCGCAGGCCCCTTTTCATATTGAGAAGTCATCCTCAGTGGCGACCGAAGGGCCACCAGGACTTGTCGTTGTCCAGAATGTCGACCCGGGTCTCCTGCAGGTTACCCGGCTGGCCACCTTGCAATGCAGCCAGGCTCACCTTGAACTGCTCGGTCGGCTCGACGAACCAGTCATCGATGATCAGCACCTTGACCGACTTGCTGCCCCCCTCGCCTGCGGCCCAGCTCACCGATTGACCGAACCAGGGCAGGAAATCCAGCCCCCAGCGCGCAGTGACCCCGTCAAGGGCCACCCGGGCCCGGGCCGGCTTGCTCAGATCGCCGCTGCGCACCAGCGGGATCTCGGCAAACCACTGCCCCTCGTTCACCGTCATGCTGGCGCGCGCCAGCGAGATGGTGGACGGCGCCAGCTTGTCCTTGATGGTCACCAGGGTCTGGTGCTGCTCGCCCAGGGTCGCGCCACTCGGGTCAAACAGCTCCAGGGTAAAGGTCTCGTCCCCTTCGCGCAGGGTGTCGCTCTTCACCGGGATGCTGATGGTCTGGCTGTCGCTCTGTCCGGCGGCCCAGTGCAAGGTGCCGGTGAGCGGCGCCACGTCGTTGGCATCGGCGCTGCCGTAGGCAACGCGGTAGCTGACGCTGGCCTCCCCATAGCTGCCGTCGCGGCGCACCACGCTCAGGGACAGGGTGTTGCCCTCCTCCACGTTGGCAGCGGCGCTCTCGAGGCTCAATACCCCGGCGGGCGGCAGCGGATACTGGATGGCCACCAGCACGGGATCGTGATCCGAGGCGCTGAAAGGCCCTTCGGATTTCGCCAGCTGGCCGCTGTACTTGCTGCCGTACTCGAAGAAGTTGCTCTCGGCGGAGTTGATGTGCCAATCCTCGATGCCGATCACCTTGGCCGCGAGGCTCGGGTTTGCCAGGGCGTGATCCAGGTTGCCGAGCTCCCCTTCATAGCTGTAGGAGTAGGTGTCGGTGCCGTGGAAGCGGGTGTTGAGGTTGATAAGGCCATACCCCTTGCCAAGGGCGCTGCCGCTCTCCTCGAAGGGCTGGCCCGCCAGAGTGGTGAAGGAGGCGCTCATGATCTGGCGCGATTGGGCGGCCGGATCATAGTCGGTCAGCACCCGGATGGGATCCTCCATGCCGTAGGCGTTCATGTCGCCGATCAGCAGCAGATCCCCGGCCAGATCCTTGAGGTGCTCCCCCAGCACCTTGGCGGCGGAGACCCGCAGCGCATTGCAGTGGCCCTGGCCATCCAGCGGATCGGCAGTGGCATAGTCGGGGTAATCCTCGAAGCAGGCGGAGCCCTTGGACTTGAGGTGGTTGACCACCAGGGTCAGCGGTGCATCCCCCTTGGGCGAGCTGAAGCGCTGTACCAGCGACTCGCGCATCCCCTGGTTGATGGTCACCGGCTTGCCGCTGGCATCCACCGCCTCGGCCTGCTGCACCGGCAGCGCGATGAGGCTGGCGGCCCCCTCCGGGGTCACCTTGGCGGGCCGGTAGATGAGCCCCACCGTGATGGCGTCGGTCCCGATGGGCTTGCCATCCGGCGAGGCAATCCAGCGGTAGTGATCCGCCTCATCCGGCTGGGCGGCGTTGAGGGCCGCCACCAGGTTGGCGATGGCGGAGTTGTCACCGTAGCCGTTGTTCTCGATCTCCATCAGCCCCACCACGTCGGCATTGAGGCGGGTGATGGCGCTGACGATCTTGGTGCGCTGCAGCTCGAACTCCGCCACCGTCGGGGCGCCCCGGTTGCTGCCGGTGGGGTTGGCATCCCCGCCCACCACAGTGGTGAAGAAGTTGAGCACGTTGAAGCTGGCCACCCGCAGATCCCCCGCCTCGGCAAGTTCCGGCGTTTCCACCCGATCCCAGCCGCTGTGATCTATCTGGCTGGCATCGATGCGGTTGCTGGCCACCAGTCGGAACAGGTTGTAGGAGTAACCGAGTGCCCCCTCCAGCCCGTTGAGCTTGTCGCCGATGCGCAGGTAACCGTCCTCGGCGTTGAAGCCGGGGAACCAGGGCAGCACGCCATCCGGCGCCTTGGCATCGGTCTCCACCACCAGCTGGTTCTGCTGGTTGCGCAGGGCCCAGTTGCTCGCCTCCTGGCTCATGGCGGCAAATTTCTGGGTCGACTTGATGAGCGGCGCGCCATAGGCCAGCACCAGGTTGTTGCGCTTGCCGTCGTAATCGAAGCTGAAGTTGCGGGTCACCACCAGGCTGGAGCCCGGCACCAGCCGTACCTGCATCCCCTCGTGACGCTCCAGCAGCTGGCTCAGGCTCTCGCCCGCCACCGGCAGCAGATCCACCGCAGCCGGGATGGCCCCCAGCAGCCGGGTCACCACCAGCTCGTCGGCGTTGAGCTGGGTCTGGTTGAAATACTCCTTCACCTTGCCCGAGACGCACACCTCGGCCCCCGGCACGATGGCAGCATTGGCCTTGGTGCTGTAGACGAAGAGGCCGTCGGAGGTGGCCGGATCGCCATCCCCCTGCTCGTCCTGAATGAAGAAGCCCTTGTAGAGGCCACTGACTACCTGGGTTACCACGCCGCGGGTGGCGTATGCCTGTTCCGATTCGAACTTGCCGGCCGGCACCAGCGGGCTGCTGGTGCCGGGGCCCTGAATGGCGGGCACCGGCACCAGGCTGTCCACCGGGCAGACGAAGGCGGGCGGCTGGGTGCCATCGCAGGGGCCATCGCCGCTGCAACCCAGGCCACTGGCGTCATCTTTCGGGGCGGCCACATATTCCTGCGCCGGATCGAAGGGGGCGGTTGCATCAGTCCGGCCCGTGGTGACGGTGGCCTTGCGGCGCAGGGTCATGTCCAGGGTCGAGACGTTGCCCGACACCCAGGCCGTGCCCGGATCCACCCCCACCTGGCCGAAGCTGTCCACTATCTCGCTGCCGCGATAGAGCACCAGGGCGTCGTCACCGTTGAACACCAGGTTGCCGCTGGTGCGGTTGGCCTTGGCCAGGATCTCGCTGCTGGCGGAGGGGTTGGCCAGCACCAGGGTGGCGCCCGGGGCCAGCGTGCCTTGCAGCGCCAGGCTGTTGGTGGGTGATTCGCTGATGGGTTTGCCGTTGGCGTAGAGCGCCAACCGGTATTGGGAGAGATCGACGAGGTCGCTGCCGAGGTTGCTCAGCTCCACCGCCTTGTTGTTGCCCGAGCCTTCCAGGTATTCGCTGATGAGCAGCTGTGCCTGTGCCTGTGCCGGTCCCGCCAGCGCCAGCCCGACGGCCAGCGCTACCAGAGAGTGTCTTCCTGACATGCCAGTTTCCTTTTTCTTTTTGATGTTATGTTTTGCGCCCCGCCAAGCGGGCCGCAGCACCTGATTACAACCCTGATTGCGCATCATGGTGGCCTTCGCCGACCATGGCGCCTACTCTGCCTGTTTCAGCTAAGGGTCACCGCGAGCTGGCTAACAATTACAGAAAAATGTTGCGGCCACGTGACAAAAAAGGGGGCTTTTTTCAGACCCCTTGCCATTATTTTCCGTTATTTCCCGCCCGCCGGTATTTGCTGTCGCCAATAGGCAAAGGCGGCGCACAAGATGGCGACACAAGCTGACATATCGCGTAAAAACAGTCGCTTGCCACCCACCGGCTGCCACACGCAGCAGCCTATTTATTATTCAGGCGTGCAGATGGGCGACACGGGATAGGCGCCCTCCATTGCCCGCCCGAAATAACGGGATGCGCGCTTGAGCGGCGGGGTGAAAATAACCTCTCGGCCTATTTCAGGCGTTGTCACCTCGCTGCCGAACGACGGTTTGCGAGGCTAACCGAGGGGCTAACCCATCACCCCTTGCAGCACTTCTTCACCGCCCGTACCACGTTCTGATAACCGGTGCAGCGGCACAGATTCCCCGACAGGCCGCGGCGGATCTCCGCCTCGGTCAAGGGGCGGCGATCTGTCTTGTCGAGCAGGGCAGCGCTCGCCATCACGAGGCCCGGCGTGCAAAAGCCGCACTGCACAGCCCCCTCGTCGATAAAGGCCTGCTGCACGTCGGAGAGCTCGTTGCCTCTGCGCTCCCCCTCCACGGTGCGAATGGATTTGCCATCGGCCCACACCGCCAGATAGAGGCAGCTGTCGATGGCCGTGCCATCCACCCGCACGGTACAGGCGCCGCACTCACCGACACTGCACCCCTCTTTCACGCTGATCAGCCCCTGCCCGCGCAGGAAGTGAAGCAGCGACATGGTGGGCGACACCGCATAGGAGTAAGGCTTGCCGTTGATCTCGCACTGGATCTCCACAGCGGGACAGCTTTGCGGTTGCATCATAGGATCTTGCCTCCGGCACGTTCGACGGCGCAGGTGATCACCCGCTGCGCCAGGGTTTTGATCAGGTGCAGGCGAAACTCTTTTTCTGCCCGCCAGGAGGAGCGCGGCGCCACGTCGGCCACCACCGCCTCGGCAATCGCTGCCAGTGTGGCGCGAGTCAGCGGTTGCCCCTCGGCTGCAGCTTCCGCGTGAGGGGTGCGCACCGGCGTCGGGGCCGCCACCCCGTAGGCCAGCCGCAGGCGCTTGAAGTGACCATCCTCAATCTGGCAGTAGGCGGCGCAGCCGATGGTGGCGATGTCCATGGCGCCCCGCATGGCGTACTTGAAGTAGTGGGAGCCCGCATGCGGGTGCACGTCCGGGGCAAAGTGAAACGCCACCAGGATCTCCGCCGGTTGCAGCGCCACCTTGCCCGGGCCGGTGTGAAAGCCGGCGATGGGGATGCGGCGCGTGCCATCGGGGCCAGCGATTTCCAGCTCGGCTTCCAGCGCCACGGTCGGCGCCGCCGAGTCGGCACTGGTGGCGCCGTTGCAGATGTTGCCGCCATAGGTGGCGACGTTGCGGATCTGCGGCCCTGCGATAGTGGCCGCCGCTTCCGCCAGAATCGGCAGGCGGCCCTGCACCAGTTCGTTTTCGATGAGCTCGGTAAAGGTGGTGCCAGAGCCGATGCGAATAGCGCCGTCGGCCAGCTCACTCACCCCCTTGAGTTCGGGCAAGTCGTGAATATCGACGATATGGCGATAGGCGGCGTTGAGGTGATGGAGCTGGATCATCACATCGGTGCCACCGGCCAGCAGGCGCGCCTCGGGGTCGGCCTGGCGCAGGGCGACCGCCTCGGCCACGCTGTGGGCCTTGTAGTAACGGGCAATATCAAACATGGTGTTGCTCCTCCCCTGCTCCCTCGCCAATCAGACCCGCCGCGACAAACTCCCGGAACAGGGTCTTGGGGGTGATGGGCAGCTCGTTGATGGCGACGCCGGTCGCCATGCGAATGGCATTACGGATCGCCGGGCCCGGCGAGATGATGGGCGGCTCCCCCAGGGATTTGTGGCCATAGACCGACTGGGGCTCGTAGGTCTGCACAAAGTCGCACTCGAGCTCGGGCAAATCCAGCATGGTGGGGAACTTGTAGTCGAGCAGGTTGGGGTTGCGCACCACGCCGGTCTTGGCGTCGATGATCATCTCCTCGAACAGCGACCAGCCGATCCCCATCCCCATGCCACCGTGCACCTGCCCCTCCGCCAGCTGCGGGTTGAGGATCTTGCCGGCATCGTGCAAGTTGAGGATGCGATTGATGGTCACCTTGCAGAGATCGATGTCGACGCTGAGATCGACAAAGGTGCAGCCAAAGCTCGGCGGGTTGGTGGTGGTTTTGTGGGAGACTTCCGAGGTGATCTGGCCGCCGATGGTGAGGTGGTAATAGGCGTTGACCGATACCTCGGCGACGCTGATGAGCACCTTGTCCGGTGCACCCGCCAGCACCACGTAGCCATCGATCAGGGTGAGCGACCCCACATCCTGATGGCAGAGCTGGGCCGCCAGCGAGAGGATGCGGGCCCGCAGCTGCAGCGCCGCCTGATGGATGGCGGGGGCCGCCACATAGCTCTGGCGCGAGGCGAATGAGCCCGGATCGTAGGCGGTAATGTCGGTATCCTGAGTCGAAATGACCCGGATCTGCTCAAACGGAATGCCTAAGGTCTGGGCCGCCATCTGGGCAAAAACGGTGTCCGACCCCTGCCCTATCTCGGTGGCGCCGATCTGCAGATTGACGGTGCCATCCTGATTGAGCAGCATGCGGGCGCCGGCAATTTCGACCCCCACCGGGTAGGTGTTGGAGCCGTAACTGAAACACGCTACCCCGATGCCACGGCGCACCCGGCTCGCCGGATCCTGTGCCAGACATTCCGCCTTGAGCCGCTCCCACTGGAACTGCTCGCCGCCCCGGCGCAGACACTCGGGCAAGCCCGCGCTGTAGATGGTCTTCTGGTTGACCTGATTGACGTCCCCCTCGCGGGCCACGTTGGCGATGCGCACCACAAGCGGATCCAGACCCAGCTCGGCGCAGGCGTCATCCAGCATGCATTCGAGGGCAAACACCACCTGGGGCGCGCCGTAACCGCGCATGGCACCGGCGGTGGGCAAATTGCTGTAGAAGGTTTTGGCGTCGTAGCCAAAGGCGCTGCGCGGATAGAGGTAGCTTATCTTGTTGGCGCCCGCGCTGGCGATGGAGTGGCCATGAGAGGCATAGCCGCCGGTGTTGGAGAGCACGTCCAGCTGATACCCCTTGAGGGTGCCATCCCGGCTGATGCCAAGGGTGCCGTCGATGGCAAAGCCGTGGCGGGTACGAGAAGCAAAGAAGCACTCCTCCCGGCTCAAGGTCACCTTGACCGGCACGCCGCCGAGCTTATAACTCAAAAACGCCGCCATCGGTTCTTCCAGCACATCCTGCTTGTTGCCAAAACCGCCGCCCATGTAGGGCTTGATCACCCGCACGCTGGACCAGGGCAGGCCGAGGGACTTGGCCACCCTACTGCGCACAATCTGGGGGATCTGGGTGCTGGTGACGACGATGATGTGGTCCGGCTGATCCATGTAGGCGTAACAGGTTACCGTCTCCAGATGGCAGTGCTGCACCACCGGCGTCTGGTAGTGCCCCTTGAACTGCAGATCCGCGGCGGCGATGGCCTGCTCCGGTTCCCCCGCCCGGATCTGGCTCTGACGCAGCAGGTTGCCGGTTGGGTGGATGGGATAGGCCCCCTCGGCCAGGGCGCTGGCCGCATCCGTCATCACCGGCAGCGGCTCGTAGGTCACCTTGACCAGGGCGGCGGCCTTCTCGGCCACCAGCGGATCGCGAGCCACCACGATGGCGACGCCATCGCCAAAGTGACGCACATGGTCGGTGAGCAGGCGCCGGTCTTTCACGTCCCGCTTGGTCTCATCGAGGGACCAGGCGTGACCGGCGGTGCGAAAACAGGTAGTGGGCACATCCTCGTGGGTGAACACGGCTTCGACCCCGTGCAGGGCCAGCGCTTCGCTGGCATCGATGGTGAGCACCTTGCCGTGGGCGATATGGCTTCGCACGTATTTGGCGTGGCGCATGCCGAGCATGATGTTGTCGTCGGTATAGCGGGCGCTGCCGGTCACCTTGGCCTCGGCATCCACCCGCTTGAGCGGTAATCCTATGGACATATGCAAGTCCTTTGTCAGGCAGAAAAATCAGAACCGGTATAAAAAACAGCAAGATATGCGCCCGTTTCCGGCACGTCGGGCCAACCGGGGGGCAAAGGCGGCGAGCAAAGGGAAGAAGTGTGAAGAAGATCCCATCCGGCGCCCATCAGGCGCTCCGTCATGGCCGTGACCAGCCCCGCAGCAGCAGCCCATGAAGGTCTCGGCAGCGCCAGTGGACAGGCGGCGTTATCAATCTGGTAAGCCCCGTTATCAAAATGGTATGAGTTCGGTTTAAAGGGCGGGGCCTGCCAAGAGAGGCTGGCCCCGCGATAAAGAAGGACGCGATGCGGACTAGATGGCCCAGCCGCCAGCGTAGAAGAGCACCAACGCCAGGGCGATGATGACGGTGCCGACGTTGAGCTTGCGCCACTCCTTCGAGCAGATGCGGCCGATCACCAGGGCGCTGAAGCCCAGCATGATGCCGGTGACGATGTTGCAGGTGAGCACGATGAAGACGGCGCACAGCAGGCCGGACATGGCCCCGACGAAGTCATCGAAGTCGAGTCTGGCGACGTTGCTCAGCATCAGCAGCCCCACGTACATCAGCGCCGGCGCGGTGGCATAGGCCGGCACCAGGTAGGAGAGCGGCGAGAGGAACAGCATCAACAGGAACAAGACCCCTACCACGGTGGCGGTGAGGCCGGTCTTGCCGCCTGCCGCCGTGCCCGCCGCCGATTCGATGTAGACGGCGGCAGGCGCAGCCCCCACCAGACCGGAGAAGATGCTGCTGATGGAGTCGGCGCTGAGCGCCTTGCCGCTGTTGATGATGTGGCCATCCTTGTCCAGCAGGTTGGCCTGCCCCGCCACGGCGCGAATGGTGCCGGTGGCATCAAACACCGCCGTCATCACCAGTGCCAGCACGCTTGGCAGCACCAGCGGTGAGAGCGCCCCCATGATGTCCAGGCTGAAGATGAGGGACTTGCCCTGCTCGTCGGCGAGGCTCGGCATGGCGAACAGCCCCTGGTACTTGACCGCCGGATCGAAGACGAGGCCGAAAATGGAGATGGCGATGATCACCAGCAGGATCCCGCCCGGCACCTTGAGCTTCTCCAGCCCGACGATGACCGCCAGCCCGATTAGAGACATGATGACCGGCATGGAGGTAAAGGCCCCCAGCGCCACCGGCAGCCCCTCCAGCGGGTTCTTGATCACCAGCCCCACCCCGTTGGCGGCGATCAGCAGCAGGAAGAGTCCGATGCCAATGCCGGTGCCGTGGGCGATCCCCATCGGCAGGTTGTCGAGGATCCAGCTGCGCACCCCGGTCACCGAGATGGCGGTAAACAGCACCCCCATCAGAAAGACGGCGCCGAGCGCCACCGGGATGGAGATCTGCTGCCCCAGCACCAGGCTGAAGGCGGTAAAGGCGGTAAGCGAGATGGCGCAGCCGATGGCCATCGGCAGCTTGGCCCAGAGCCCCATCAACAGCGAACCAAAGCCCGCCACCAGACAGGTGGCCACGAACACGGCGCCGGGGGGAAAGCCCGCCTTGCCGAGCATGCTGGGCACCACGATCACCGAATAGACCATGGCGAGGAAGGTGGTGAGCCCCGCCAGCACCTCCTGGCGCACGTTGCTGCCCCGCTCGCTGATCATGAAGTAGCGATCGAGCGCGCCGCCGGCGGGCTGTCCCGCCGCCGCCCCCTTGTCCGCAACTGCCCCGTCCATCTCGTTTATCCTGTTTGTCTGGCTCATGGCCGACTCCTTCCTGCATCCCTGAATGTGTCGTGACGAAATGGCGGTCGGTGCCGTGGATCTCTGCTGCCACGGTCGCCGGCATCATGGGGTTGGCAGACAAGGCAAACGTTTGACTTGCCGTCTAAAAAAACCGGGCCATTTCACCTGCTGTGGCGGGGCAAGCGCCCCGCCTGTCGTGCGGCGCAGGCACCACGCTGGTCCCTGCTGCCGTGTTCCCGGGGCGAGCATGCCCGCCCCTCTCCTGTGAAAAGCGGATCAGCCCCGCTCGTGCACCAGCTGACCATCCACGTAGGTGCGGTAGATGGATCTGTCATCCCCCAGGGTCAGCAGCACGAACAGCTTGTCGCGCAGGGTGGTGGAGTTGTCATAACGCAGCTGCTGCAGCGGGGTGGCGACCGGGTCGAGCACCACGAAATCCGCCTCCTTGCCCACCTCGAAGCTGCCGATCTGCTCGTCCAGCCCGAGCGCATGGGCTCCGCCCAGGGTCGCCAGGTAGAAGGCCTGATAGGCCGAGAGGCGCTCCCCCTGCAACTGCATCACCTTGTAGGCCTCGTTGAGGGTCTGCAGCATGTTGAAGGTGGTGCCAGCGCCGATGTCGGTGCCCATCCCCACCTTCACCTGCTTGTGCCACGCCTTGTGCAGCTTGAACAGCCCACTGCCCAGATACAGATTGGAGGTGGGACAAAACGCGATGGTGGAGCCGGTCTCCTTCAGGCAGTCCCACTCCTGCTCTTCCAGATGGACGCAGTGGGCAAACACGCAGTTGTGGCCGGTGAGCCCATGCTGGTGATAGACGTCGAGATAGCCCTGATGCTCTGGGAAGAGGGATTTGACCCAGGCTATCTCGTCCTTGTTCTCGCACAGGTGGGTGTGCAGATAGGTGGTCGGGTACTCTTCGCGCAGTCGTCTCGCCATCGCCAGCTGCGCCGGGGTCGAGGTGGGGGCAAAGCGCGGCGTGATGGCGTAGAGCAAGCGGCCGTTGCCGTGCCAGCGCTCGATGAGCGCCTTGCTCTGCTCATAGCTGCTCTCGGCGGTATCCAGCAGATAGTCGGGCGCGTTGCGATCCATCATCACCTTGCCGGCGATCATCCGCATGTTGATGCGACTGGCCGCCTCGAACAGGGCATCCACCGATTCGGGGTGGACGGTGCCGAACACCAGCGCCGTGGTGGTGCCGTTTCGCAGCAGCTGCTTGATGAAGAAGGTGGACATCTCGCGGGCGTACTCGAGATCGTTGTAACGCCGCTCGGCCGGGAAGGTGTGGCGGTTGAGCCACTCCAGCAGCTGCTCACCATAGGCCCCCACCATCTCGCTTTGCGGGTAGTGGATGTGGGTGTCGACAAAGCCCGGCACTATCATCTTGCCGCGATAATCCCGCACCCGTACCTGGGCCGGGATGCGATCACGGCCCTCTTCCCACTGGCCGAACCAGTCGATGCAGCCGTTGCGGATGATCAGCAGGCCGTCTTCAATGAGGCGGGCATTGGGCTCTATCTCCTCGGGCTGGCTCACCACCCGGGTGATGTCAAAGAAGCTGCCGCGCACCGCCTTGACGGAGTTGTCGTTTTTCATCTCTCAATTCCCTCTTGTTGTTCGTTAGCCGCGATCCACTTGCGGGGCGCGCACCTGGGCCTCGTCCGTCGCCAGCCCCTGTTGGCGGGCAGTGGCCGACGGAGCGGGCCGGGTGGCAAAACGGGTGTCGGGTTTGTCGCTCAGCTGGATCAGCTCCACCGCCTCGGCGGCATTGGCGGCCGCCTGGCGTCTGCGGCTTTGCGGCAGCACCAGGTTCATGATGATGGCAGTGATGCCGCCGGCGCAGATGGGGTTCTCCACCAGCATGTAGATCCCCGCCGGCAGCACCTTGAAGACGTTCGGGTCGTAGGAGACCCCGAGCCCCAGCCCGAGCGAGGTGGCGACGATCAGGGTCTCGCGCCGATCGAAGCCGTGACTGATGATGATGCGCCCGCCGGCGATGGCGATCATGGAGAACATGATGACCATGGCCCCCCCCATCACCGGCGACGGTATGGTGGTGAAGAAGCGCCCCACCACCGGGAAGAGGCCGAGCAGCACCAGGATGACGGCGATGAACTTGCCCACGTGGCGCGAGGCCACCCCGGTCATCTGGATGACGCCGTTGTTCTGGGCGAAGGTGGTGAGCGGCAGGGAGCCGAGCGCCGAGGCAATCACCGACACCAGGCCGTCCGCCAGCACGCCGCCGGAGAGCCGTTTTTGAAACTCGGGGCCCTGGATCTGCCGGTGGGAAACCATGGCGGTGGCGGTGATGTCCCCCACCGCCTCCAGCACGCTCAACAGATAGATGGTGCCGGCCAGCACGAAGGCGTGCAGATCGAAAGAAAAACCGTACTTGAACGGAACAGGTACTGTGATGAGCGGCAGGTTCTCAAGGGCGGAGAAGTCCACCATGCCGAGCATCAGGGCCACCGCATAGCCCACCAGCAGGCCGATGGCGATGCCGCTCATGCGAAGCAAGGGGCTTTTGCTGCAGTTGAAAGCGACGATGACGCAGAGCACCAGCAGCCCCAGGCCGATGTTCTCGTATTTGCCGAAGGTGCCGCTGCTCATGGCGGAGAAGCCGCCGCCAAAGTCGATGATCCCCACCTTGATGAGGCTCAGGCCAATCATCAGCACCACCACACCGCTCACGGTGGGGGTGATCACCCGCTTGAGATAGGGCAGCACGAAGGAGGAGCCCATCACCAGAAAGGCCCCGACGAAGGAGACCCCGAGCAGGGTCGAGACGATCAGCTCCTCGTGCAGGCCATCTTTTTTCATGGCGCTACCGAGCGCAATCATCACGGTGACGAAGGAGAAGTTGACCGACTGGATGGAGAGCAGCCCCGAGCCGATGGGGCCGTAGCGGTTCACCTGCAGCCAGGTGCCGATGCCGGAGGCGATCATCGCCATGGAGACCAGGTAGGCGGTGGTCTCGGTGGAGAGGCCAAGAGCCCCGCCCACGATCAGGGCCGGCGTCACCATGGGTACGAAGATGGCCAGCAGGTGAGTCACGGCCCCCATCAGGGTTTGATAAAAGGGAGGTTTGTCTTCGAGCGCGTAAATCAGGTCCGAGTGCTTGCGTGTTGTTTTAGACATCTTGATTGTCCCATCACACAGAATATGGGCGGAGTACTCATTCCGCTGTCAGGTGCTGGGGGCGAGCCTGCGCCCGCCCCTCACCTTTTCTTTTGTTATGCCGACGCTTGTTGCTCCAGCTTGCCGAGCTCGCGCAGGATCTGCTCCGGCGTGAAGTGCCACTTGCGCAGCCAGACACCGCAGGCGTCGTGGATGGCGGTGGCGATGGCAGGCGCGGCGCCGTTGACCCCGATCTCCGAGATGGACTTGGCGCCGTAAGGGCCGACCTTGTCGTCACTCGGTACCAGGAAGGCCCGAAAATCGCGCGGAATATCGCCAATCTTGGGCGCGCCATAGCTCTTCAGATCCCGGGTCAGCGGAATGCCCTTGCCGTCGTAGCAGATCTCCTCGGTCAGGGAGTGACCGATGGCCCGCATGGTCGCCCCGTAGATCTGGCCGAGCGCCAGCTCCGGATTGATCGGGGTGCCGCAGTCGAGCAGGGCGTAGAACTTGTCGAGCCGGATCTGGCCGGTTCTGACGTTGACCGCCACCTCGGCGAAGTTCGCGCCGTACGGGAAGGCGAGCTCCGAGGTGATGTAGCTGGCGGTGCCCACCAGGATACCGAAGCCGGTACCTGTCTCGGCCTTGTGGGCCAGCTTGGCGAGGCTCACCTCCCCCAGCTTGCCGCGCACCAGGCCTGGAAACGCCAGCTCAACATCGGCTACCGGCTCGCCCAGCATGGCGGCGCCGTGGAATAGGATCTTCTCCTTGAGGTTCTCGGCCGCCTTCTTGGCCGCGTTGCCGGAGAAGCAGGTGCCTGACGAGGCGTAGGCCCCCTTGTCAAACAGAGCGTGGTCGGTGTCACCCGAGATGACGTGCACATCCCCGAGCGGGCAGTGCAGCACTTCGGCGGTCAGCTTGGCCACCACGGTATCGAGGCCGGTGCCGATATCGGCGCCACCGGAGTGGACGATAAAGGTGCCGTCCGATTCCAGCTTGACCATGCAGTTGGCCTGATCGATGTCCGGGATCCCCGATTTTTGCATGATGATGGCGACGCCACGGCCGATGCGCCAATCCCCGTCGGCGGCTTTGGGGCTGTCCCAGGCGATAAGCTCGCGACCCTGCTTGAGGATGGGTTCAAGGGCACAGCTGGCCGCATGGGGCACCGAGGTGGGCATCTTGCCCTCGCCGATGGCCCCCAGCACCTTGAGGATGTCCCCCTCGTGCACCCGGTTGTGCTCCACCATGTCGAGCTGGTCAATCCCCAACTTTTCGGCCAGTTCGGCGATGGCCATGGTCAGCGCGAAGTTGCCCTTGGGCGCGCCATAACCCTGATAGGCGCCGGTCGGACAGATGTTGCTGTAGTAAGTGTTGACGGTAAAGCGCACGTTCTCGCACGGGTAGAGCGGCAGCGAGAGCGCCGGGCCGTTGCTCGGCACCGTCAATGAGTGGTTGCCGTAAGGGCCGGTGTTGGCGCGAAAATCCATCTCGATGGCGGTGATGGTGCCATCCTTCTTGGCCCCCACTTTCACCTTCACCTTGGCCACATGGCGCGAGGTGTTGCTGATGAACTCCTCTTCACGGGTATAGCGGAAGGTAACCGGACGACCGGTGACCCTGGTCGCCCAGGCGCACACCTCTTCCAGCAGGATATCCTGCTTGGAGCCAAAGCCGCCCCCTACCCGCTCCTTGATCACATGCACCTGGTGCTGCTTCATGCCAACGATGCGCGCCACCTGACGGCGCACGTGCCACGGTACCTGAGTAGAGGCGTGGATCACCAGCCGCTCGCCATCCATGTAGGTGAAGCAGATGTGCGGCTCGGTCGGGCACTGCTGGGCCTGGGTCGACTCGTAGGTGCGCTCGACAATCTCGTCCGCCTCGGCAAAACCTTTTGCCACATCGCCAATCTGGCCATGGACGCTGGCGGCCAGGTTCTCGTGGGGACGGGAGCCGATGGGGAAGTTGATGATCATGTGCTCGTCGCCGCGGCGCACCGAGCAGGCGTTCTGCTGTTCGAGATCCGCTGGCGCACCGGCCATGTAGACGATGGGCTCGTCATGCACCAGCGGCGCATTGGGGGCCATCGCCTCGTCTATGTTCATGACCGCCGGCAGCACCTGATACTCGACCTCGATGAGTTTCAGCGCCGCCAATGCGATGGCTTCGCTCTCGGCCACCACGGCGGCCACACGGTCACCCACGTGGCGCAGCTTGCGGCCAAACATGCGGCGATCGAGCGGTGACGGCTCGGGGGCGCTCTGGCCACCCGGGGTGTAGTAGACATCCGGGCAGTTGAGGTGGGTGATGACGTGCACCACGCCCGGCATGGCTTCGGCGCGGCTCACGTCGAGTTTGGTGATCACCGCATGGGGATGGGGGCTTCGCAGCATCTTGATGACCAGCGCATCCTCGCTGACCCTGTCCTCCACGTAGCAGGGCTTGGCCTGCACCATCTTGGCGGCGTCCACTTTCGGGCAGCTCTTGCCGATGTGGCGCAGATCGTCACGAAACTCGGGAGCAATCTGGCACAGGTAATCGGGATCCTTGAGGCGCGAGCTGGCAAGCTCGATGGCCTGATAGAACTGCTGGTAGCCGCCGTCCCGGTGAAACAGGCCCGAGAGGGCGTCGTCGATTTGATCACGGCTGGGGTTGGGGTGGCGATCAAGCAGGTCGGTGACGATGAGCGCGGCGGCCGGATCGTTGTAGCCGGACTGCACCACTCCCACGTCCACCATGGCCTGCTGCACCAGGCTGAGCTGATTCCAGCTGCCGAGCGACTCGGCGGTGCGCACCTGTGCCCCTCCAGTTGGGCGGCGATCAGCAGGGAGGCGTTGATCACCTTGCCGTTGAACAGGATGGCGTCGGAGCCGGCAAAGCCGAAACCGTCGTCGCTGTTGCGCACCGAGTGCATCCGGCACTGGTTGAACAGCACCCGCTGGGCATTCTCGCCAGCCGGGGTGATGACGGTGCGCAGGGCACCGTTCAGGGTAAAGTTGAGTTCCATCATGCCTGTACCTCCTGCTGCTGGCACTCCACCAGCAGATCCGCCACCACCACGCCGCTGATATAGCGTTTGTAGGCCACGCTGCCACCGAGATCCGCACGCGGCGCAATCAGCGCGCTTACCGCCGCCTCGAGCGCCGCATCCCGCAGCTCATGACGCTCCACGTCCCGCAGGCGCATCGGTTGCGGCGTGACGCCCGCCAGGGCGACCCGCATCTCGCCAAGGGCGTCGAGGGCCACCGCGGCTGTCATCACCGCCAGACCGTCGGCGTTGCGGCTGATGCGACGAGTGGCGCAGCGCAGCTCGGGCTCCGGCAGCACCACCCCCAGTACCAGCTCCTTGCGCTGGCCGGCCAGGTAGGCATCGATGGGTTGCAGCTGGTTGTTCTCCAGCACCACCACGGCTTCGAGCACCAGCAGCACCGGCAGCAGGGGGGAGTCCTGCTGCTGGCAGGCAATTTCGCCGCCGAGGGTGGCCTGATTGCGCAGATGGCGGGAGTAGACAAACCCCAGCGCCTCGCACAGGGCGGCCGGGGTACGGGGGTCGTCTTTGAGGGCTTGCAGGGTAGCGGTGGCGCCGATGTGGAGCTGACCGTGCTGCTGCTCAATCTGGCCAAGCCCGAGCTTGTCCAGCGAGATGGCGACCTTCTTGTCGGTGCGGGTTGGCGCGGCGTTGAGCTTGCTGCCGCCCCCATGTAGACGGCGTCGTTGCCGAAGCGGGCCTTGAGTTCCAAAGCCTGACCCAGTTGCTCGGGTCGGAAGAATTGCTCAATCATGTGTCGTCCTTACTCTTGCTGCCCGCCGCCGGGAAAATCCACAGGGCGGGCAATCCAGTCCAAACGTGCGGAGAGTGGCCTCAGGCCAGCGCGTCCATTCGTTGCCACAGGCGGCTTGCCACCTTGCTGGCCTGCTGATAAATGGGCTCGACGTCAAAGGCGAACTCGCGATCCTGATAGACCATGCGCCCCTCCACCATCACGCTGTTGACCGAGGATGAGCCCATGCCGAAGGCGAGATGGCCGCCGAGATTGCGCGGTGCCAGCGGGGTCGGTGCGGCGTAGTCGCAAATGGTGAGGTCGGCCTTGTAACCCGGCTCCAGGCGGCCAAATCTTGCGCCGAAGTTGCGCTCCAGCAGGCGGTTGCCGTTCCAGAGGAAGCGGGCAAAGCTGTCGGGCCACAGGGTCCCGCCGGCATCCTTGTGCTTGAAGTAGGCGAACTTGAGCTCTTCGAGCATGTCGGAGCCGATACCATCGGTGCCGAGCGCCAGGTTGCGGTATTCCGGCAGGTGCATGTTGTAGCCCACGTGGTTGTTCATGTTGGAGCGGGCGTTATGCACCAGGAAGGCATCACGGCTGTTGAGCAGTTCGATGTCGGCCGGGCTAAGGTAGATGCCGTGGGCGATCAGGGTCTTGCTGTCGACAAGGCCAAACTCGTCCAGCCGGGCGATGGGCTCCTTGCCATAGTGGTGGTGACCGTGGGCCATGTCGTAGCGGTCTTCCGCCACATGGATATGCAGACCGCGACCGGTGACCTGCACCGCTTCGCGCAGCATGGCCAGCCCCTCGTCGGGCACGGTGAAGGGGGCATGGGCACCGATATGGGCCTCCACCAGATAGGGCTCGCTCCCCTTGGCTTTGGCCGCATCGATCTGTTGGGCGAACAATATGTTCTCCTCCACCCCGGCCTGCAGCTCGGCGAGGCCGCCGTTGCGATCCGTGGTCTCGAAGCAGGTCATGCCGCGCAGCCCCGCCTCCATAAACCCTTTGCGCAGCACGTTCAGGGAGCCCTTGATGAAGTTGGGCGAGGCGTGGTGGTCGATCACCGCGCTGCAGCCGCTCTTGATCGCCTCCAGCGAGCAGATGAGGCCGCTGTAGTAGAGGGACTCCTCATCGAGTGCCCGATCGAGCCGCCACCAGAGGTTTTTCAGGGTGGAGATAAAGTCCGGGCAGGGGGCTATGTTGGCCATGATCCCCCGCGACAGGCCGGAGTAGAAGTGGTTGTGGGCACAGACGATGCCCGGCATCACCAGCTTGCCCCCCATCTCCCGATAGGTGGCCTCTGGGTAGAGGGCCCGCAGATTGGGCCCCACCGCTTTGATGAGCGATCCTTCGATGGCGATATCCACCCCTTCCAGCACCAGGGTCGGCTCCAGCTGGACGGCGGTGACGTTCTTCAGAATAAACATGGTTTGCTCCTTCGCTTATTCGTGGTTCGCTCAGGCCTCGACGGCCCCCAGCAGGTAGTGGTGATGAGCGTGGACATGGCTGATGATGCGGCACATGTCGCCAAGGGCTGCTGGTGCGTCCTGGATCCGGCTCTGGGCGTCTATGGTCAGGCGATAGGTCTCGCCGCCCTGACGTACCCGCAGCTCACCGCCATCAGCCAGATAGAAACCGGGGTTGCGGCTGTTGTCGAAGTCCTCGGGCAGGCTGAAGATGGTGACCTTGTCCTGATAGGGCTTGCCCTGCCAGGGGCAGAACTGGGCGCAGTTGCCACATTCGTTGCAGTAGGCATCCAGGTGCAATGTCTGGAACTGGTCCTTGAAGCCCGGCACAGCGATGGCGACGTTGGCCCGGTTGGGGCAGACGTCCACACACTTGCTGCAGAGGTAGTTGCACTCGAGGCAACGGTGCGCCTCTTGCGCCACGAAGGCCTCCCGCTCGCCCTTGTCCACCAGGGTGACGGCGATGTTTCCCTTGCGGCGGTAGATCTCGTCTTTGCCCGACGGCTGGGTGGTCACGTCACGCTGCTGGCTGGCGATATGCTCGCGAGAGAGCACCAGATCCGCGGCGCGGCGGGCGCCACCGATGGCACCGACGATGGAGGATGGGCCGCTTTGCACGTCACCGATGAGGAAGACGTTGCGACGGCTGGTTTCGCCAGTCCGGCTGTCCACCTCGGGCCAGCCATCGCTGCCAAGAGGAATGCCCATCGCTTTGAGCACCTCGCAGTCAGGCTGCTCGCCGATGGCGGTGATCAGGGCATCCATCTGCATCACTTCGGTCTGCTCGGTGGGTACCGGACGGCGGCGGCCCTGCTCGTCAGGTTCCCCCAGCGCCATCATCCGAACTGTGAGCTTGCCATCTTTGTCAAAGCGCTCCGGATTGGTGAGGAAGCAGAAACGCACCCCATCCTCCACCGCTTCCAGATACTCCTCGCGATAGGCGGGCATCTCTTTTTCGCTGCGACGGTAGATCACGGTCACATCGCTGACACCGGGCACCTTGAGGGCGGCGCGGGCGCAGTCCATGGCGGTGTTGCCGGCACCGATCACCGCCACATGGCGGCCCAGCGGCAGCGGTTTGCCCTGATTGAAGCTGCGCAGGAAGTTAAAAGACTTGTAAATCCGCTCGTGTCCCCCATCGAGGCGCATGCCGCCATTCTTGTCGGCGCCGATGCCGACGAAGACATAGGTAAAGCCCTGGGCGTGCAGCTTGTCGACGGTGAGCGCCGGATCGCAGCCAAACTCGAATTTGACCCCGTGGGCGGCCACAAAGTCGATGTCGTGCTGGATAAGCTCCGCCGGAATGCGGAACTCGGGGATGATGTGTTTGACCACGCCGCCGGCATCCGCTTCGCGCTCGAACACGGTGACCGGGTGACCGGCGCGGGCCAGGAAGTAACCGGCGGAGAGACCGGCCGGGCCGGCGCCAATCACCGCGACCGGGTGTTTGTCACCGCTGCCGGCCGGTTTGTGCCAGCGCGCCTTGTACCCTTCCCAGCCGCGCTCCAGCGCGACTTTTTTCAGCTCGCGGATATTGAGCGGGCTGTCGTAGTCGAGACGAGTGCAGTTGTACTGACACTGGTGATCGCAGATATGACCGGTGATGGCGGGCAAGGCGTTGCGCTGATAAATCAGCTCAAGGGCTGCCACATACTCCCCCTCGCCCATCAGGCGAATGTACTCTGGGATATCCTGATGCACGGCGCAGGCGGTGACGCAGGGCGCCACGTAGCAGTCGGTCAGCGGCAGGCCACCGCCCACTTCGATGCGATCTTCGGACTTCCACTCCTTCTGGGTGTAATCCATGGTGAGGGCCTTGGCGGCAAGGGCTTCCAGCTTGGCCACATCCACCTGAGCCATGGCCCAGCTGTCGGAGGCGTCGATCTCGTTGAGGCACTCGATCTGGCGCAGGTAACCACCCGGTTTCAGCAGATCGGTGGCCATGGTGATGGGACGGATACCGGTCTCGAAGATCTCGGCGATGTTGAACTTGCTGGCACCACCGGAGTAGGAGATCGGCAGCTTGCCATCGAAGGCGCGGGACAGCACGGCGGCCACGTTGATGGAGAGCGGGAACAGCGCCCGACCGGACATGTACATCTCATCGCCGGGCAGCGCCCCCTTGCAGTTGATGGTGCCAAGGGTGTTGGTGAGTTTCACCCCGAAGGTGAGCCCCTTCTCAGCTCCCAGCGCCATCAGGCGGGTCAGCATGGCCTTGGCCTGATCCAGCTTGAGGTCGTGATCGAACGACGCTTCGCTAAGACCAATGTAATCAAAGCCGCAGGTATCGAGGATCTCGCGCACCCGCGGGTAGCCCAGCAGGGTCGGGTTCAGTTTGACGAAGGTGTTGAGCCCCTTCTCTTCCAGCATGTAGCGGCAGATGGCCTCAATCTCGTTGGGCGGGCAGCCATGCATGGTAGAGAGGGTAACGCCGTGCACCAGATTGGCCGGGATACGATCCGCCAGCTGTTGCAGGCGATCGCGGCGCGCCCCCAGCCCCAGCTCGGCGCTAAACTGCTCGTCGGCCACGAGGTCACGTACCACCTGCTGGTACTCGGCAAATTTCGGATTGCTGCCGGCATCCATCAGGCTGTGGATGAACTGCTGCATCGGTGGCTGTTTGATGCCATCAAGGTTGTACCCCACGCTCATGTTGAAGATGAAGGACTTGGCCTCCCCGTCCAGGCGCGGGTCTAACACCTCCTCCAGCAGATAGAGGGCAAACCAGGCTTTCAGATACTCGTCAAACGCCTTCGGCAGGGTGAACTCGGTGGACCACTCGGTGTTGAAACACTCGTCTTCGGCATCGATGCAGGGTTTTTCCAGTTCGAGACGGTCCAGGATCTGCACCGTCTTGAGTTCGATAAAGCGCCCGCCGGTCAGCCAGGAGGTGACGATGTTCTGGGCCAGCTGGGTATGGGGGCCAGCTGCCGGGCCGATGGGGGTCTCGCAGGTTTCACCGAACACCTTGATCTTGCGCTCGTCCTGCTTGCGATAGAATTGCGCGGCGGGAATGCCGAAGATGGATTGACTCGCTTTATATTCCGAGAAGATACGGACCAGAAGGTTCTTGAAGGGAACGGGTCGCATAATATCGCCCATGTTGATCTCCTTGCAGCGGCACTGCTCATTGACAGGGTGAATAAATGGGGCCTATCCATAACCACGCATAAAAAGCCCCTTGAAACTGACAAGAGCAACAATCAGGCCAGCGCCGGATCTTTTTATTTTTCAGCCATAAAAACGTGAGGCACCTCCAATTAATAAAACATCGAAAGCCGATACCAGTTTCGACAATGAGAGTGGCTATCAACACCGAATTTAAATAATGGAAACGCCGCTCTCACGGCTAACAATGATCTCACTTTGGCGTGGCGCGCTATCAGTTTGATAAAGAGCGAGGCCGCCGCCATTATCAGGCCGGCCAGGATGATAACGGCCGCTGTCGGTCCCTGATAACGGGTTAGACAAAGGGATAAATATGCAAAGCAAGGCCCGGCAAGCCTCTGCCAGTCGACCAGTTCAGCGCTCGAATGCTTCGCTTGCCAGCAGCACCTGATAGCGCTCCGGGGTGTCCACATCCTGCAGGATGGCGGCACTCTGCACCTCGATGAATCGGTGGGGATGCGCCAGCAGCCAGCGGCGCACCGAACCCTGTACCGGCGCCGCCGCCAGCGCTGTGGCAAGGGCTCTGGGCAACAGCACGGGGTGGCCCGCTTCCCCCTGATAGGAAGGGAAGAGAGTCTCGCCCCCCCGCGCCTGCCAGAGCGAGCGGTACACCTCGGGGGGGATGCAGGGCAGATCGCCGTGGCTTATGAAGAGGTGTTCGCTGCTACAGGCGGCGAGCCCCGAGCGGATGGAGCTGCCAAGCCCCTGTGCATAATCATGGTTGTGTACCAGCCGGATACGGGGGTGATTGGCGTAGCGGCTGATCAGCTCATCGGCGCGATGCCCCACCACCAGAATGACCCGGTCACACAGCACCAGGGCATTTTTGAGACTCTCATCAAGAATCGTGCTCTGGCGATACGGTAGCATCAATTTCCACGCGCCCATTCGTGATGAGAGGCCGGCCGCCGCAATTAGGCAGTCGCACCGCTCGCGTGAATGCCAGTGCTTCTCACTGACCGCGCCTCTATTTTCATCGGTCGTCGCCATGGCTATTTCATCACCCATTTTGCTCACCTCGCCAAATATCGAGAGTGTATTAAACCCGCTCACCGAAAATATTGATGGGCGTACCACTTTAATTAGTCTTTGCGGCGCCGGGGGGAAAACCAGCACCCTCTTCTGGCTGGCCGACTATTTCCATCAACAGGGCAAGAAGGTGCTGCTCACCACCAGCACCCGGATGTTTCTGCCCGCCCCCTCCTCTCGGCGCACCCTGCTGATCGAGGCCGACCCCATTCGGCAGCTGACCCGCTGCCAGGCCCTGCCCGATGAGCCGATGCAGCTGGTGCTGTTCAGCCACCTCGATCGGGCCAGCGGCAAGGCGGTGGGGCCGAGCCCTCAGCAGATCGATCTGCTCAAGGGGCAGCAACGCTTCGACATCATCCTGGTGGAGGCGGACGGCGCCCATCACAAGTTATTGAAAGCGCCCGCTTTGCACGAACCTTGCATTCCTCAGCACAGTGATTGGGTGATCGCCCTGGTGGGCGGCGCCATGGTGGGCGCCAGTGCCGACCCGGCGCAGATCCACCGCTGGGCCGAGTTCCAGGCCCTGTGCGGGATTGCAGCCGGTGAACGGCTCGACTGGGCCCTGTTTGATCGGCTCATCGCCCACCCCGAGGGGGCGTTCAAGGGCACCCCGCCCGGGGCGCGCCGAGTCTGGTTTATCAATGGCGATTATCAAAATGAGCAGCAGTGGCTGCCCGCCCTGATAAACCTGCTGCAACGCCACCCCGAGCTCCACGCCATCTGGCAGGGGGCCGTGCGTGAACCCGGCGCCATTCACCATGTTTGCTGTCGGCCTGCCTCCGAAGCCGCGCAGTCACTGACCCGTTAAGGATGATACGAGGTACCTTATGAATCTGTTTGCACACGCTGCCCGACTGGAGCAGGAGAACACCCCCTTTGCCATGGCCCAGATCATCGAGAGCCGGGGCTCCACCCCGCGCCATCAGGCCCAGATGCTGGTGATGGCCGATGGCCGGATCCTCGGCACCATCGGCGGCGGCATGATAGAGCGGCTGGTGATCGAAGAAGCCGTGGCGGCCATTGCCGAGCGCAAGCCGCGCACCTTCCACGGTCGGATGGCCCGCAACGGCGAACATGCGGTGGGCTCGGATTGCGGCGGCGCCATGTCGGTCTATATCGACGTCTATGGCCTGCGCCCCCGCCTGGTACTGATCGGCGCCGGCCACGTCAACCGGGCGCTGGCCCATGCCGCAGCGCCGCTCGGCTTTGACATCCACGTGGGGGATTGCTTCGAGGGGAGCCTCAGCCCAGATCGCTTCCCGGCCGGTACCCATCTGCAGCAGGCCGACACCATGAGCGCGGTGATCGAGCAGCTTGCCATCGAGCCCGCCAACTTCGTCATCATCGCCACCAACCATCAGGACAAGGAGGCGCTGGATCGGCTGATCAGCCGTCCCCTCGCCTACCTGGGGCTGCTCGCCAGCAAGCGCAAGGTGCAGACCTTCACCCAGGCCCTGCGCCAGCAAGGGGTGAGTCAGGCCCAACTGCAGCGGCTGCACGCCCCCATCGGCTACAACATAGGTGCCGAGACCCCCGAGGAGATCGCCATCAGCATCCTCGCCGAGCTGCTGCAGGTGAAAAACGGTAAAGCGGGTGGCCTGATGCAGGATGACGTGCGCCTCAAGCGGGATCAGCTGGTGGTAATGCGCGGCTCCGGCGATATCGCCACCGGGGTGGCGCTGCGCCTCTACCATGCCGGCTTCAAGGTGGTGATGCTGGATCTCGACAAACCCACGGTGATCCGCCGCACCGTCGCCTTCGCCCAAGGGATGTTCGACGGTGAAACCAGTGTCGAGGGGGTACGTGCCAAGCGGGTGGAAAGCGTCGAGCAGGCGTTCGAGCAGCTGGATCTGGGGGTCATTCCGCTGCTGGTTGACCCCAACTGCGCCACCCTCGCCGAACTCAAGCCCCGCTATCTGGTGGATGCCATCCTCGCCAAGCAGAATCTCGGCACCCACAGGGAGATGGCCCCCATCACGGTGGCCCTTGGCCCGGGGTTTGAGGCGGGTCGCGACTGCGATGCGGTGATCGAGACCAACCGTGGCCACCATCTGGGGCGGGTCATCTATCAGGGCCCTGCCCAGCCCAATACTGGCATTCCCGGGGTGATCGAGGGACACTCCGCCCGCCGGGTGGTGCGCGCCCCCGTCGCCGGGGTGATGAAGAGCCTGATCAAGCTCGGCGATCTGGTGCAGGAGGGGGACGTGATCGCCCACGTGGGGGATGCTCCCATTATCGCGCCGCTCTCGGGCATGGTGCGGGGGCTGCTCAGCGATGGCATCGAGGTGACCGTCGGCTTCAAGATCGGTGACATCGACCCCAGGGGCGAGCGGGCCGATCCCACTACCGTCTCTGACAAGGCACGGGCGATCGGCGGCGCCGTGCTGGAGGCCATGATGCATCTGGCCCAGCGCAGATAAGCCAGCACGCCAACAAAAAGGGCCCGCCATGATGGCGGGCCCTTTTTATTTCGTTGCCGACAATCAACTCAGCCCTGCTTGATGCGGGTCTCCCCCGCCACCGACACCACGGAACGCTTGCCCTTGCGGCTGATGACGATAAGCGCCAGCACGATAAGGCCAATGCCGCTCCCCTCCACCGGCCCCGGGTTTTCACCGAGCAGCCACCAGGAGAGCAGCACGCCGCTCACCGGCACCGCCAGGGTGCTGAGTCCGGCAATCCCCGCCGGCAGCTTTTTCAGCACGAACAGCCAGAGGCTCCAGGCCAGCGCCGTGGCGAAGATGGCGCTATAGGCGAGCGCACCAAACACATAGGGCTGCCAGTCGATGGGTCG
The DNA here is from genome assembly GCF_013085525.1 of Aeromonas sp. 1805. NCBI lineage: Bacteria > Pseudomonadati > Pseudomonadota > Gammaproteobacteria > Aeromonadales > Aeromonadaceae > Aeromonas > Aeromonas sp. 1805. Next base: position 4,061,084 of record NZ_CP038515.1, read on the forward strand.
CTCCGGCACCAGCGCCGCCACCAGCGCCATCACCAGGGTGGCGTAGATCATCTGCCAGGTGGTGAGAGACATCAGATCCACCCCGGGGTGGCGGGCATACATCCGCTTGGCGATGATGGCGCTGATCCCCCAGCAGATGCCGGAGGCAATGCCCAGCAGCGCGCTCTTCATGGAATCCAGGTGCAGCTGCCAGGGCTCGATCACCAGCAGCAGGCCGCATGCGGCCACCCCGACCGCCAGATAGTGCAGCTTGCGCATCCGCTCACCCAAAAAAAGCGCCGCGAAGATCACCACCCAGAACGGCATGGTGTAGCTCAGAATAGCCACCTTGCCCGCCCCGCCGCTGATGAGCGCCCACTGGGCCAACCCCACCATGCCGCAGGTCTGGAACAGGGCGATGGCGAGGGTATAGCGAAACGGGGTGGGTTTGAGATAACGGCGGCCGCGCAGGCACTGCACCAGCAGCAACACCAGGGATCCGCACAGGCAGCGTAGGGCGGTGAACTCGAACGCCCCCGCATAGAGCATCACCTGCTTCATCACGATCCAGCTGTAACTCCAGATGGCGGTGAGCAGGACCAATCCCCCCAGCGCCGCCATGTTCAACTTGCTATTCATTGTGCTGCCTTGTTGCTGCTGCGGTCGGTGCGTCCGCCATTCGGGGCGCCATCTTACTCCTCTGCCGTCCCCCTGCCCACCGCGGATAAGAGCTGGCCGGCCCATGCTTCCCTCTGCCAATCCCTGACACCGGCCAACAGAAAGGGGGCCTTGGGCCCCCTGTTTGCAACCATCAAAGGCGAGGCTACAGGCTGATCAGGGTCCCAGTCTTGCCGGCAATGCCGTCGGCGGCCTTCTCCAGCAGGGTGATCAGGGATTTGCGCCCCGCCATGGAGGTGGCGAACGAGAGCGCCGCCTCCACCTTGGGCAGCATGGATCCCTTGGCAAACTGTCCCTGGGCGATAAAGCTGTTGGCATCGGCCACGCTCAGGGTATCGAGCCACTGCACATCGGGCTTGCCGAAGTTGATGGCGACCTTCTCCACCGCGGTGAGGATGATCAGCATGTCGGCGTCGATAAGCTCAGCCAGCTTGGCACTGGCCCAATCCTTGTCGATCACCGCGCCGGCACCGCGCAGGTGATTGCCCTCGCGCAGCACCGGAATACCGCCGCCACCGACGGTGATCACCACCTGACCGGCAGCCAGCATGGCTGAGACGGTCTCTTTCTCGATGATATCGACGGGTTTGGGGGATGCCACCACCCGGCGATAGCCACGGCCAGCGTCCTCTTTGAGCCGCTCGCCCTTGGCCATGAGCGCCTCGGCCTCCTCCTTGCTGAAGAAACCGCCGATGGGTTTGCTCGGGTCGAGGAAGGCGGGATCGTTTTTATCCACCTCCACCTGGGTCACCAAAGTGGCAACCGGCTTGTGAATACCACGCGCCAGCAAAGCTTCGCGCAGGGCATTTTGCAGGTCATAACCGATATAACCCTGACTCAGGGCCACGCAGACCGACATGGGCAGATGGGGCGCCTTGGGGTCGTGGCGGGCCGCCACCTCGAACGCCTGCTGGATCATCCCTACCTGCGGGCCGTTGCCGTGGGTCACCACCACCTCATGCCCCTGGGCGATCAGGTCGGCAATGGTGCCCGCCGTGCTCTGCACCGCCTTCATCTGCTCGGGCAGGTTGCTGCCCAGCGCATTGCCACCAAGGGCCAGTACGATTCTCTGTTTCATCTTGTTATCTCCAGTGATGGGACAAGCCGGCGCGATACCGGCCCACCTTTAGTTGTGCACATAAGCTTGCGGGTCAGCCTGTTTCGAACGGATTGTCAGCCTGCCACTGTGGGGCAAGGCGAGTGCAGCTCCGGCGCCAACGCCGGATCAAAGGGCGCTCTGGCCAGAAAACGGCCGTGACCACGCCGCCCGAGAAACTCGCCATCGCGAGCGACTATCTCGCCACGGCTCAGGGTCATCCTGATCCGGCCGGGGCAGCACATCCCCTCGTAGGGGCTGTAGTCGCCGTTGTCGTGCAGCAGTGGGTGAGAAATCAGGGTGTCACCGCGGGGATCCATCAGCACCAGATCGGCGTCAGATCCAAGTTGCAGGTTGCCCTTGCGCGGCCAGAGGCCAAACAGGCGCGCCGGGTTGGTGCTGGTGAGTGCCACGAAGCGCGACGGCGAGATGCGCCCCCCCAGCACCCCGTGGGCAAAGAGCAGCAGCATCCGGTTTTCGACCCCGGGCAAGCCGTTGGGGCAGCGGCTGAAATCGCCCCCCGAGAGGGTCATGCGCTGGGCGTGGGAGAAGTTGCAGTGATCGGTCGCCACCGTATCGATGTCGCCGGCAGCGATGCCGACCCACAGCTTGTCCTGCTCGCGGCGCCCGCGCAGCGGTGGACTCAGCAGGTAGTCGACCCCGTTCTCCTTGTAATAACACTGCTCATCGAGCAGCAGATATTGCGGGCAGGTCTCTACCCAGACCGGCTGGCCCTGACGGCGCGCCAGTTTCAGATACTCCAGCCCCAGTCCGTTGGAGAGGTGGACGATATAGAGGGGCGCATTGCCCGCGAGCCCCGCCAGATTGATCATCCGGGCCACCGCTTCGGCTTCGCACTGCAGCGGGCGGCTTTGCGGGTGATACCAGGGCTCATGGTGACCCGCGGCCAGCAGGGCCGCCCGGCGCGCCGCAATGGCGGCATCGTTCTCGGGGTGGACGGTGGCAAGCGCCCCCACCTCCTTGAGGCGGGCCAGGGCGCGCAGCACGTCGTGGTCCCCCAGCTTGTACTGGTAGGTGAGATAGAGCTTGAAGCTGCTGATCCCCTCCTCCTGCACCATGGCGGCCATCTCGTGGAGAATGGCGTCATCCACATGCTGGACAACGCCGTGAAAGCTGTAGTCGATCACCGCCTGTGTGGCGGCGTAATCGTGATAGCGGGCCAGCTGGTGATGCAGGTTGCACCCCGCCGGGCCAAATCCCATGTGATCGACGATGGTGGTGGTGCCACCACAGGCGGCGGCACGGGTACCGCTGAAAAAGTCATCGCAACTGCGGGCAATCCCGACGTCGATGTTGAAGTGGGTGTGGACGTCGATGCCGCCCGGCATCACGTAACAGCCGCTGGCATCGATCAGCTCGGTCTCTCCATCGGGCTGGATATCGGCGGCACGGGCACGGATCACCCCGTTCTCGATCAGCAGATCCTGACGATATTCCCCTTGTGAGTCGACCAGCACACCCTGTTTGATCAGCCGTTTCATCCCCACCACCTCGCACATCCGAACGCGTCAAACAGCAAGGCCCCGCCTGCTAAAGACGGGGCACTTGCCACACAGGCAACAGCCGGGCGGTGATGAGAGTCACCGCCCGGCAGACCCCTTACTTGTCCAGCTCGGCCAGATAGAGCATGGGGATCACGGCGTACATGGCGGCGCACTTGACCAGATGCTCCTTCCAGGTCTTCTCGTTCGGCGCGTGGGCCTCCGGCTCTTTGCCCGGGCCAAAGCCGATGACCGGGATGCCGTGGCGGCCCATGATGGAGACCCCGTTGGTCGAGAAGGTCCACTTGTCCACCACAGGCGCCTTGTTGAACAGCTGGGTGTACGCCTTGGAGAGGGTTTTGACCGTGATGTGATCCTCTTCCACCTTCCAGGTCGGGAAGTAGCACTCGGTCGGGTAGACCAGACCGGTGTAGGCCGGACGGTCGTACTGGTACATGGAGACCTCGGCACCGGCGGCTTGCACCGCAGGCAGGGCGCGGATCTCGTCGAGCGCCCCTTGCCAGGTCTCACCCCAGGTGAGGCGGCGGTCGATGGAGACGGCGCAGCTGTCCGCCACGGCGCAGCGGCTTGGCGAAGTGAAGAAGATCTCGGAGACGGTCAGGGTCCCCTTGCCGAGGAAGTCGTCATTGCCAAGGTTGTGGCTCAGCTCCTGCAACTCGCCCAGGATGGGGCCCATCTTGAAGATGGCGTTGTCACCGCGCTCCGGCGCAGAGCCGTGGCAGCTCACCCCCTGCACCTCGACGCGGATCTCCATGCGGCCACGCTGGCCACGGTAGATCTGACAGTCCGTGGGCTCGGTACTGACCACGAACTCGGGGCGGATCTTGCTCTGCTCGATGATGTACTGCCAGCAGAGGCCGTCGCAATCCTCCTCCTGCACGGTACCGGTCACCAGCAGGGTGTACTCGTCTTCCAGCCCCAGATCCTTGATGATCTTGCCGGCGTAGACCATGGAGGCCATGCCCCCTTCCTGATCGGAGGCGCCGCGACCACCGATGATCTCGTGATCTTCCATCCCCTCATAGGGGTCGAAGGTCCAGTTGGCCATGTTGCCGACCCCCACGGTATCGATGTGGGCATCCATGGCGATCAGGTGCGGGCCGTGGCCGATATAGCCCAGCACGTTGCCCATGGGGTCGATCTCCACCTTGTCGAAACCGACCTTCTCCATCTCCTGCTTGATGCGCAGCACCACCCGCTCCTCATCGCAGCTCTCGCTCGGAATGGCGATCATGTCGCGCAGGAACTGAGTCATCTCGGCCTTGTACTGGTAGGCCTTCTCCAACACCATTTCAAACGGAATTTGCTTGCTCATTGTGATTCTCCATAACAACTGAGAGTGCGCGGCCTGTTCGTCGGCAGCGCCCTGTGCCCGTTACCGCGCCCCGTTGGTGAGGCGCGATCAGTTCTTCAATTCGTGTCTCTGTTCTCGCAGGGATTAGTCGCAGGCGGGGTGCTTGCCTTCCCACACCACTTCCCGGTAATGGGCCACGTCGGTGTCCCCTTCGGTATTGATCACCAGCACCACCGACTGCTCATCGAGCCCCAGCCGGGCCATCAGCGCCGCGCGATCCGGGTGGTGGCGCACCGCCGCCAGCACGCCGGTGCCAACCGAGCCGGACTCGCCGGAGATGATGCGGGGATCATCGCCAAGGGGGTTGCCGAGCACTCGCATGCCGAGCGCCGAGACCTTATCGTGACAGGAGATGAACTGGGTGGTGCAGCCACGCAGCACCGGCCAGCCGAGGGGATTGGGTTCACCGCAGGCGAGACCGGCCATGATGGTGCGCATGTCGCCCCCCACGTTGACCATCTCCCCCGCCACGCCGGAGCGGTAGATGCAATCGGCCTGATCCGGCTCGACCACGATGCTGTGCAGGTTCTTCGCCCCGAAGCAGTCCACCAGATAACCGAGCACGCCGCCCGCCAGCGCCCCGACCCCGGCCTGCAACAGCACGTGGGTGGGCTGCTTGATGCCCATGGCCTGCATCTGCTCGACCGCTTCGTCGGCCAGGGTGGCGTAACCCTGCATGATCCAGGTCGGGATCTTGGTGTACCCCTCCCAGGCGGTGTCCTGCACTATGTACCAGCCGCGCTCCTCGGCCATCTTCATGGTCAGGCGCACGGTGTCGTCGTAGTTCATGTCGGTGACGATGCACTCGGCCCCCAGCGCCAGAATGTGGTCCACCCGCTCTTGCGCAGAGCCCTTGGGCATGTAGACCACCGCATGCTGGCCCACCTGCTTGGCGGCCCAGGCGACGCCACGACCGTGGTTGCCGTCGGTGGTGGTGGCGAAGGTCATCGGCTCCTTGATGGTGCGCTTGATGAGATCGAAGGTGAAATCCTCCACCGCCACCCCGTATTTTTCACAGAGCAGGTTGGCGATGGCATAAACGCCACCCAGCATCTTGAAGGCATTGAGACCAAAGCGTTTTGACTCATCCTTGACCAGAATATTCTTCACCCCGATATAGGCGGCCAGATCTCTCAAATCACACAAGGGGGTTGGCTCATAACCGGCCAGTTTTTTATGAAAGGCACGGGCCTTTTGTGCCTCGGCACGGGAAAACAGGGGCAGCGACTCACCGGTAAAGAAACGGTTATCGGCAATCTCCATCTTCAGGGAAAATTGGGACATGAATACCTCGCAAAGAGTCATCTCGCCGGGGATCATCGAGTGAAAAGCGCCCCGGGGAGAGAACCCGTGACAATAATTGCGTGATGACGACGGCCGGGCGGGACTTATTTCCCGCCCGGCCAGGCCATTATTTGACGCGTTTTTGCGCCTCTTTTATCAAGCCTTCGAGGGCGGCGCCCGGTGCCGAGAATTTACGGGCGACAATCATGGCGGCGATAATATAGGGCTTCCAGCTCGCCTCTTTATAAGTGGCGATCCGGTATTTCTCGAATACCCCTTCACTTACTTCCCCTTCCTTGCAGGAGACGCCGGAAATATCCGCCGGCAGGCAGTGCATATAGAGCGCCTCGCCCCCCTTGGTGAGGGCCATCATCTCTTCGGTGCAGTGCCAATCCTTATGCTTGGCGTTCTGTGCCAGGCAATGCTGCTCCAGCTCTTTCAGGCCCGCGTGATCGTTGACCCGCAGCAGCTCGGTGCGCTGCTCCATCACCTGATAGGGCGCCCAGGACTTGGGATAGACGATGTCGGCATCCTTGAACGCCTCTTCCATGGAGGTGACCTGGCGGAAACTGCCGCCGGAGGCCTTGGCATTCTCCTTGGCCACTTCGATCACGTCCGGGATCAGGTCATACCCCTCCGGGTGGGCCAGGGTCACATCCATGCCAAAGCGGGTCATCAGTCCGATGATGCCCTGCGGCACGGAGAGCGGCTTGCCGTAGCTCGGCGAGTAGGCCCAAGTCATGGCAATCTTCTTGCCCTTGAGGTTCTCCAAGCTGCCGAAGTGCTCCTGCAACCAGGCGAGATCAGCCATGGACTGGGTCGGGTGATCAATGTCGCACTGCAGGTTGACCAGCGCCGGGCGCTGGGGCAGCACTCCCTTCTCGAACCCCTCGTCGAGCGCGGCGCCCACTTCACGCATGTAGGCGTTGCCGGCCCCCAGGTACATGTCGTCGCGAATGCCGATGGCATCGGCGCAGAAGGAGATCATGTTGGCGGTTTCACGGACGGTCTCGCCGTGGGCAATCTGGGACTTGCCCTCGTCCAGATCCTGCTGGGTCAGGCCGAGCAGGTTGAGGGCGGAGGCGTAGGAGAAACGGGTACGGGTGGAGTTGTCACGAAACACCGAGATGCCAAGACCGGTATTGAACAGCTTGGTGGCGATGTTTTCGGCGCGCAGTCCCTTGAGGGCCTCCGCCAGTTTGAGCACCAACGCCAGCTCCTGAGGGGTCTGCTCCCAGGTCAGCAGGAAGTCTTTTTCATGCAGGTTGGACTTGAGTTCATTGATCTCTTTGATTAACTGGTTCACTGCTTTCATTGTTAGCCCCAATCTGTTGATGAGAAATGCATTGCTCCCCTTCCACTCACAGGTCACCGAAACAAGGGCCATTGGGTGAGTTCATCGGTCAGCGTCAAATAAGGGCAATCAATAAGCGTGCCAACGCATAAATAAGCGGGAAATAACCAGAAAAGGCGTCTTGAATGTGAGCCGGCGCACAGCCTTAAGCTATATGGCGCCCCGCCAAGGCAGGTGAGCCGGCTTATTTTCCAGCGGATGACTGAGCGCCACTGAAATAGCGCGAGAATAGGGCGAGAAGAGACCAAGCCGGCCCTGATAATTATCAGTCCGGCTATCACCAGAGCCTGCCAATTGATAGAAAGCGGGGTCACATTCTCATAATGATAACGCCGCAATTGTCGGTCGCGGCGCGGTGAAGCGGGGCCGCCAGGCGACCCGAAGCGGGCTCAGGCCTGCACGGCTATCTCGTACTTCTTTATCTTGCGATACAGGGTGGCGATGCCGATCCCGAGTGCCTGGGCGGCCAGCTTCTTGTTGCCAAGGCGCAGCAAGGTCTCCTCTATCATCTGCTTTTCCATGTTCTCCAGCCCGTTTTCGCCAAGTGGCAGCGCCAACCCGCGCTCTACCTGACCGGCGGCCGGCTCTGGCAGGCTTGCCTCTGGCGATGACCAAGGCGCCCCCGTGGCCGATGCCGGGTTGCCAGCGGCAGGGCTGAGCGCAGGGTCGGCCAGCACGCCATGGGAATAAGGGTCGGGCGAGAGCGGCATGCGCGCGATTTGCACCGTGCTGCGTGACGGCTCGTCCGCCCCGCTGCGCTGGTTGCGCAGGATATTGGGGGGCAGCAGGATGCTCTCGATCACCTCCCCCGCCTGCACCACGTTCACCAGGTACTCGATGAGGTTGCTGAGCTCGCGCACGTTGCCGGGCCAGCGGTAGCCCTCCAGCAGAGCCATCACCTCCGGGCTGAGCCCCGGATACAGCAAGCCGATGCGGCTGGTGTGCAGGTTGAGGAAGTAGTGGGTCAGCAGCGCCACGTCCCCCTCCCGCTCGCGCAGGGGCGGCAGGTGGATGGGAATGACGTTGAGGCGATAGAAGAGATCCTCGCGAAACTTGCCCTCGGCGATGTACTGCTCCAGATGCTGATGGGTCGCGGCTATGATGCGAATGTCCACCGGCACCGGCCGGCTGGCGCCGATGGGGGTCACCTCCCGCAGCTCCAGCACCCGCAGCAGCTTGGCCTGCATGGTGAGCGGCATGTCCCCTATCTCGTCGAGAAACAGAGTGCCCTGCTGGGCGGCCTGGATCAGCCCCTGCTTGCCGGTGCTGGAGGCGCCGGTGAAGGCCCCCTTCACGTAACCGAACAGCTCGCTCTCAAGCAGCTGCTCGGGGATGGCGGCGCAGTTGATGGCGATGAAGGGCTTGTCGCGGCGCGGGCTGAGCCGGTGGATGGCGCGGGCCACCACCTCCTTGCCGGTGCCGCTCTCGCCGCACACCAGCACGCTGGAGGGGCTCAGGGCGATGCGATGGAGCAGCTTTTTCAGGGCTCGCATCGGCTTGCTCTCCCCGATCAGCATGCTGACTCCCTCATCGGGCTCCAGCGGCTGACTCGGCGTGCCGTGGGACTGATGAAACGCCATCAGAAACAGCTGCTGGCCCTGCACGTGGTGCAACTGGCCGATGATCAGCTCCTGGCGATCCCCCAGGGTGACGATGTGTTGCAGGTGGCCGGTCAACCCCTGCTGGGCAAAGGTGAGCGGCCGCAGCCCTATCTCGCAGCCCAGCAGCGCCTCCTGCTGGCAGTTGAGCTGCTTGAGCGCGACCTCGTTGGCGTAGAGCACCTGGCTCTTCTCGTCGAGCAGCAGGCAGCCCTGATCCATGTGGTTCATCAGGCTGAGGAAGACCTTGTTGACCCCGTCCGACAGGCCGCGCGAGTCGAGCAGCTTGGCCACGAAGATGCTGGAGATGTGCTGCACATAGTCGCACACCTCCTGCAGGTTGTTGTTGAGACGGGCCTGCTGCTCCGGGTTGAAGGCCACCAGGCTGATCACCCCGATGCAGTTCTCTTCCACCATGATGGGCACCCCGAGAAAGGCCCGCTCCCGGCAGCTCTCCTTGCAGCTGCACCCCTCGCAGACCGGATCCTCGCTGGTGTGGGTGACAATCTTCTCGCGCTGATGCTCGATGACGTAGCGCAACAGGCGGGAGTCCCCCTCCAGCTGGCGACCGAAGAACTTGCCGTAAGGGCCGGTTCCCGCCACCCGCACCATGTTGGCGTCCACGATTTCCACTTCCAGTTGCAGCACGCTGGCCAGCATCTTGGCAAAGCGCAAAATGGTGGGCTGGATCTGCATCAACAAACATTGGTTACTGACGGACATCATGTTGTAAATCCCCTGGCTCCCACCCCGGGTGGGATTCATGCTGGCCAGATACTATGCCAATTCGATGGCAGCGACTTCGCCGAGGATCACGAAAAGGGAACTTGCACCCACCCCGCATCCCGGAGTGAGAGCTGGCGCAGAGTGAGGAAGAGAAAAGCCAAGGAGCAGGCCGCCCACATCATCTGCTGTGCGCGAAAACGGTGAGAAAGCACGCCTCAGCTGCCCAGATGCAGGGCCAGCCAGACTGCCAGCGGGATCACCAGGACCGAGAGCGCATTGCCGCCGAGCACGATACTGGCCACCTTCTCGGGCTGGCACTGGTACTGCTCGCACAGCATGTAGTTGAGCACTGCCGGGGGCAGCGCCACCGACAGCATCAGCAGCGGGATCCAGGCCGGTTGCAGCGGCAGCAGCCAGACCGCCAGCCCCAGGGAGATGCCGCCGGCCAGCAGATAGAGCAGGTTGCACTTGAGGGCGAGCCCCAGGTGATCCAGCTCCCCCTCCATCAGCCGAATACCCAGGGCAAACAGCATCAAGGGCACCGAGATCTGGCCGAGCAGAGAGGCGCTGGTCACCAGGTATTCGGGCAGCGGGATGTGCAGATTGGCCACCAGCAGGCCCGCCAGGGCGGCCCACAGCACAGGGCTGCGCAGCCAGAGCCAGCGGGAGGTGTTGGCCGAGAGGATGAACATGCCCACCGAGAAGTGGAGCAGGTTGGAGAGCACGAACAGTATGATGATGGCGCCCAACTGCTGCTCGCCGAAGGCCAGCACCATCAGCGGAATGCCGAGGTTGCCGGTGTTGCGAAACATGGCGGGCAGGATCAGGGCCGGTCGGCTGATGCTGCGAAGCCTGAGCAGGGAGAGCAGCAGCCCCGGCAGCAGGATCACCAGGGCCCCCGCCGCGATGAGCGAGAGGTGAGCCATCAGATCCAGCGGGTATTTGACCAGCGCCGAGAACACCAGCGCCGGAGTGAACAACTCGATATTGGCCCGGTTGACGTAACCCAGCGCGCAGCCCGGACGCAACCGGCCGTAGAGGGCACCGAGCCCCACCACCGCAAACACCGGAATGACGATATTGAGCAGCGCGCTGAACATGGGCGAGTCCTTTACAGTTCGCGGGCGGGGGTTCCCATCAGCAGCACGGGATCCAGAGTCACTTCCTGGCGGCCGTTGCTCACCCAGAGCTGACCATCGGAGATGGTGCAGGTGAGCTGCATGGTGCGCTCGACCATCTCGGTCAGCGGCAGGGTCTGGCTGTCGGAGAGCTCAATCACGGTGAGGTTGTCGTGCAGGCCGAGTTTGCCCTGGTTCTGCTTCCACCAGACGCTGGTGCCACGGCCGCCGTAGAGGTAGAGCACTACATGACGGGAGCGGTTGCACGCCTTCTTGAGACGGCGCTCGTCGGGCTGGCCGAGTTCGATCCAGAGTTCAATCTCGTCGGAATAGTTCTTGCGCCAGAGTTCCGGCTCGTCATCGGCGGAGAGGCCCTTGGTGAACTCCAGCCGCTCGGCAGCGTGCCAGGCGAAGGCCGCCAGCCGGATCATCATCCGCTCGTCGGTCTCGGAGGGGTGACGGGCCAGGGTGAGAGAGAAGTCCTGATACAGATTGCGATCCATGTCGGACAGGCTGAGCTGAGCCTTGAATACGGTTGCCTTGAGAGCCATAGAAAACCTTGAATACCTTGGGAAACGGGCCGAAACGAAAAACTGCGCGCCAGTGTAATCAAAATCGGCGGCCGGTTCGACCTCAAGCAGCACACATTTGGCCCCTGGAGCGCAGATAACTGCCTGCCAAGGCTCAAAAAACAAATGCCAGTCCGAAGACTGGCATTTGGCGGTATGAACGAAAGAAGCGGATCACTTCTCGGCGGACTTGACCCCGAAGGCATTGAGCAGCAAGCAGCAGGTCACTGCCACCGCCACAAACCCGCTCAGGAAGATAAAGGGCATGGCCCCGTATCCCAATACAGTCCAGATGGTTTGTTCAAGCAGACTCATTATGTGTCCTTCATCCAGTGAAATGGGTGTCCCTTTCGTGACGGGGTTATCCCCCCGTTCCTGATGATGCTATTTGACCCCAACCAGCGCCTGAGTCCTATGCCACCAAAGTAATAAATAGGGGGCTAGTTTGAGTTGGATCAACAATTTATCCCTTGCCGAGGAAAAATATGGACGGGATTCAACCAGTTGTCAGCCTGCTGCCCCCGCATTTTCCATCTCGGCGCCAAAAAGAAGGAGGCGACCCCGGGGTCGCCTCCTTGTCGGTTGGCCTGTTGCCGCGAGCGGCGCGCCCTCAATAGAAGCGCTGCTGCTCCGCCGCCATCGCCTTGAGGCGATCGCAGGGGGCGAAGCGGTCGCCGTAGCGCTTCTGGTAGTGCTCAAGGCGCCCCACCAGATGCTCGATGCCGAGGCTGTCCATGTAGCGGAACGGGCCGCCCAGGAACGGCGGAAAGCCGATGCCGAAGATGGCGCCGATGTCGCCGTCGCGAGCCGAGGCCACCACGCCGCTGTCCAGCGCCATGGCCGCTTCGTTGAGCATCATCAGCACGCAGCGCTCGGCCAGCTCCGCCTTGGCCAGCTTGGCCTGGGGCGAGATGCCCAGAACGCCGTAGACGCTCTCGTCCACCGTCTTCTTGCCCTCTTTGCCGGTGAGCTTGCTGCGCGGGGCCGCCTTGCCGTAAAGGTAGAAGCCCTTGCCGTTCTTGCGCCCCTTGCGATCGTTTTGCAGTAGCTTGTCAAAGGCCGCCGGGGCCTGGAACTGCTCGCCCCCCAGCTCTTTTTCGAGGATCGGGGAGATCTTGGCACCCACGTCGATCCCCACCTCGTCCAGCAAGGTGATGGGGCCGACCGGGAAGCCGAAATCGAGCAGGGCGCCGTCCAGCACCTCCACCGGCTCCCCTTCCAGCACCAGGCGCGCCGCCTCGTTCATGTAGGGCGCCAGGATGCGGTTGACATAGAAGCCCGCCTCGTCCTTGACCACGATGGGGGTCTTGCCCTGAGCGCGAGCAAAGGCCAGGGTGGTGGCGACCGTCTCGGCACTGGTGCCGGCGTGGGGGATGATCTCCGCCAGCGGCATCTTGTCCACCGGGCTGAAGTAGTGCAGCCCCACCACCCGCTCCGGGTGCGCCGCCGCCGAGGCGATCTGGTGGATAGGCAGAGAGGAGGTGTTGGAGGCAAACACGGTATGCTCGCCACACTCACGCTCCACGTCCTTCACCATCTGGTGCTTGAGGGAAAGATCTTCGAACACCGCTTCCACCACCATGTCGACCCGGTGGAAACCGGAGTAGTCGAGGGTGCCGGTCAGCAGGCTCATCTGCTTCTCAAGCTCGCTGCGCAGCAGTTGGCGACGCTTGAGCTTCTTGGCCAGGATGTCGTAGCTGTAGCGCATGGCATTGCCGATGCCGCTGCTGGCCACGTCCTTGATCCTCACCGGCACGCCCGCCTTGGTGGCGGTGACGAAGGCGATGCCGCCCCCCATCAGACCGCCGCCCAGCACGGCGGCGTGACCCACCGTGCGCGGTTCGGCCCCCTGATAGGTGACCTCCTTCTTCATCTCGGTGGTGGCAAAGAAGATGGAGCGCAGGGCAGCGGACTCGCTGGTCATCACCAGCTCGCCAAAGTGGCGGGACTCGGCGGCAAGGCCGGCCTGCATCCCCTCTTCCACCCCGATGCGCACCACTTCCAGGATCAGATCCGGGGCCGGGTAGTTGCCGCGGGTCTTCGCCTTCACCCCTTTACGGGCCTGATCGAACAGCACCTTGCGGCCAAGCTTGTTGGTCTCCAGCAGTTTGCCCTGCAGATCCCGCTTGAGCTCGTGACGGGGCTTGCCCTTCTTGGCCAGCTTGATGGCGGCCTCCAGCAGGATGGAGGGCGGCACCACGTCGTCCACCAGCCCCAGTTTCTTGGCCTGCTTGGCCCGCACCTGCTTGCCGGTCAGCATCAGGTCGAGCGCTTTGGCCACCCCGATGAGACGCGGCAGACGCTGGGTCCCGCCGGAGCCCGGCAGCAAGCCCAGTTGCACCTCGGGCAGGCCGAGCACCGTCTTGCCGTGATCGGTGACCACCCGGCCATGGCAGGCCAGTGCCAGCTCCAGCCCGCCGCCGAGGCAGGGGCCGTGAATGGCGGCGATCACCGGGATGGGCAGCGACTCGATCTCGGCGAAGATCACCTGCCCTTCCCGCGACAGCGACTCGGCATCCTTGGCGCTGCTACAGGCCGCCAGCATGCTGATGTCGGCGCCGGCGATGAAGGAGTCCTTCTTGCCGGAGACCACCACCAGGCCGATCAGCTCTTTATTGGCTTTCACCTCGGCCAGCACCGCGCGGATCTCTTCCACGAAGGCGGCCTTCAGGGTATTCATGCTCTCGCCCGGCACATCCATGGTGAGAATGCCGATGCCATCCTGGCGCACCGCCAGGGAAAAAGTCTTCTCGCTCATCACTCTACCTCCAACACCATGGCCACGCCGAGACCACCCGCCGCACAGGCGGTGTTAAGCCCCAATCCCCCACCCCGGCGCCGCAGCTCGTGCAGGGTCTGGGTGATCATGCGCGCACCGGTTGCGGCAAAGGGGTGACCAAAGGCCAGCGAGCCACCGAGGACGTTGAACTTGTCCATGTCCACCTCGCCGATGGCCTGATCGCGACCCAGCTTGCTCTGGGCAAACTCTTTGCTGGCAAACATCTTGAGGTTGGCCAGGGTCTGGGCGGCAAAGGCCTCGTGCATGTCGATCAGAGTCAGGTCGGCCAGCGTGATGCCAGCGCGATCCAGCGCCAGCGGGGTGGCGTAGGAGGGGCCCATCAGCATGTCCTGCCACACGTCGATGGCAGAAAACGCGAAACTACGGATATAGCCGAGCGGCTCGAGGCCCAGCTCGCGGGCCCGCCCTTCGCGCATCAGCAGCACGGCGGCGGCGCCATCGGTGAGCGGGGTGGCATTGGCGGCGGTGACGGAGCCATGCACCCGGTCAAACACCGGCTTGAGCTTGGCGTAGCTCGCCAGATCCGAGCTTTCGCGGATGTTGTTGTCTCGCTCCAGCGGCGCCTTGTAGGGAGGCACATGGGCGGTAAACACCTCGCCACTGAGCTTGCCATCGGCCCAGGCTTGGGCCGCCAGGGTATGGGAGCGGTGCGCCAGCGCATCTTGCGCCTCGCGGCTGATCTGGTGGCTCTTGGCCATCTGCTCGGCGGTCTGCCCCATGGAGAGACCGGTGGAGTACTCGGCCACGGCGGGCGGCACCGGCAGCAGATCCTTGACTCGCAACTGGCGCAGGATATTGAAACGCTGCTGCAGATTGCGGGCCTTGTTGAGATCCACCAGGGCGCGGGCCAGCTTCTTGCTCACCCCGATGGGCAGTACGGAGGAGGAGTCGGCGCCGCCAGCGATGGCGATGTCCACCGTGCCGGCCATGATGGATTCGGTGACGTTGGCAACGGCCTGGAAACTGGTGGCGCAGGCGCGCGACACGCTATAGGCATCGGTGCTGACGCTCATGCCGGTGCCGAGCACGATCTCGCGGGCAATGTTGGGGGCTTCCGGCATCTGTACCACCTGGCCGAACACCAGCTGGTCGATGAGCTTGGGATCGAGATCGGTGCGAGCGAGCATCTCGCTCACCACCAGTTTGCCCAGATCCACCGCAGGCACGCCGTGAAAGGCGGTGGCCTGCTTGGCAAAGGGAGTGCGCAAACCCGCCACGACGGCAATCCGTTCGCCCTGGCGAGTCGTCAGTTTCAATGGCTCTTTCATCCTGGCTCCTTGGTTAAACGAGAAGACTAAAGGGAGAGGTCTGACCTCATTGCGCCACATCTTAACAATCCACTCACAAATTTCATACGGCTGATTGAAACTAAATTGCCGCCATCTTGGCCCCCTCCCTCGCCCTTGTGCGCCAACTGGAGTATAAAAAGATCAACTTCTATGAAAACAACGGGTTTATTGCATGGCAGCGGCCGAGTTCAGAGCGCTTGGGGACTATCTGGGTAGTCAAATTCTGGGACAGGGCCCCCTCATCGAGGGGCTGCTGATCGCCCTGTTATGTGAAGGACATGTGTTGATCGAGGGTGCCCCCGGTCTTGCCAAGACCCGGGCCGTCAAGGCGCTGGCCGGCGCGGTGGAGGGGCGCTTCGCCCGCATCCAGTTCACCCCAGACCTGCTGCCTGCCGATCTCACCGGCAGCGAGGTGTTTCATCCCCAGGATGCCAGCTTCGTGTTTCAGCCCGGCCCCCTCTTCAACCACCTGGTGCTGGCGGACGAGATCAACCGGGCGCCGGCCAAGGTGCAGTCCGCCCTCTTGGAGGCGATGGCCGAGCATCAGATCACCGTGGGCAAGAAGAGCTGGCGCCTGCCGCCGCTCTTTATGGTGGCCGCCACGCAGAACCCGATAGAGCAGGAGGGGACCTATCCCCTGCCGGAGGCCCAACTCGATCGCTTCTTGCTCAAGCTGCTGGTGGACTATCCGAGCCCCGCCATGGAGCTGGCCATCCTCCAGCTCAACGCCCGCGGCGACACCCTGCCGACGCCGCCGCTCACCCTGAGCCAGGCCGATCTGCTGGCGGCCCGCAGCGCGGTGCAGGCCGTGCAGATGCAGGGGCGCCTCGAGCACTATCTGGTGCAGCTGGTCTGCGCCACCCGTCCGGGCAGCGGCCTGTGTCCGGAACTCGAACCCCTGGTCGCGGTGGGCGCCAGCCCCAGGGCCAGCATAGGTCTGGCCAGAGCGGCTCGCGCCAGAGCCTGGCTGGCCGGACGGGATTTCGTGCTGCCCGAAGACATTCAGCAGCTGGCGCCGGCCGTGCTGCGCCATCGCCTCATCCCCAGTTATCAGGCGCTGGCGGACAACCTCGACAACGAGGCGCTCATCACCCTGCTGCTGGATACGATCCCATGCCCCTGAGCCCGCTCGTTTCCTCTGTGCGGGCCCTGCTGCCATGACGAGCGCCGTCGATCCCCTCGCCCATCCCGATATCGCCATGCCGCTCGCCAGACTGCTGGCGATCAGGCTGTGGGCCCGGCAGGGGCCACGCTCGCGCATTCAACCAGTGGCGCAGGGCCGGCTTGGCCGTACGCCGGGGCTCACCTTTCGCGAGCTGCGCGCCTATCAGGCCGGTGACGAGGTGCGCCATATCGACTGGCGGGTGACCGCTCGTCTTGGTCGCCCCTATACCCGGCTCTACAGCGAAGAGCAGGATCAGGCCCACTGGCTGCTGCTCGATCTCTCTCCGGCCATGTACTTCGGCTCTTGCCACCAGCTCAAGGCGCGCCTGGGTTGCGAGCTGGCCGCCGCCCTGCTATGGCAAGGCGAAAAGCAGGCCAACACCCTGATCTGCCACGGCGTGGAGCCGCATCTGCAACACCAGCGCGGCCCCCTGGTGCCCTTGCTGGAGGCCCTCTGCCACCACTACCGGCTGGGGTTGGCGCGCACGCCGCCCCCCCACGCCCTGGCCCATACCCTGGCCCGGCTCAACCTGCCCCACGGCGCCAGACTGACCCTGATCACCGACCACAGCCCCCTCGACGAGGCGCTCTGCCGCCAGTTGCAACTGCTCGGCCGGCGCCACGACCTGCATTGCTGGCAAATTCGGGATCCGCTGGAGGCAGCCCTGCCCGCCCAGGGGCGTCTGGCGGTGCGCGCCGGCCAGCAGAGCGGCTGGCTCGAGGCCGGCGAACCGGGGTTCGCCTGGCGCTATCAAGCGGCCGCCGAGCAGTTGGCCCGCCAGAACCATCAGCAACTGCTGCCGCTGGTGCAGCGTCTCTACCGGCTCGACAACGGCCAGCCGCTGCAACGCCAGTGGCAGGAGGGGGCATGCCGCCAATTCTGAACTGGCTCGCCAGCGTCGTGCCGGGTAGCAGCGTCCCCACCTCGCCGCTGGCGGCCCAGCTGCGCGACATTCACCCCGGCCCGCCGCTGCAGCTGGCCTCTGATCCGCGCCTGCTGGGCTGGTGGTGGCTGCTGATCGCGCTGCTGGTCGGCGCCATGATCATCCTCGGCGTGCAGAGCCTGCTGCGTTATCACCGCTGGCGGCGACAGCTCGACTGGCAGGCCCCCGATCTGGTGCCCCAGCTGCAAGATGTATTGCGCGAGGCCGTGCTGCCCCGCTGGCCCGAGGCGGCCGTACTGCAAGGCGAGCCCTGGCTCGTCTTTCTTGATTCTCTGGGGCTCGATTCTCTGGGTCTCGATGCTCTGGGGGGCAGCCGCTTTCGCGAGCTGGCCCCGCACTGGTCTGCCTGGCTCTACGGTGGTCAGAGCCCGGATGCGCAGCAACGCCAGGCGCTGCGCCGGGCCTACCTCGCCTGGGGACGTCACTGCATCTGCCCGCCAGCCTGGTTGCTGGACCTGCGCACTCGCTGGCGGCGGGGGCGAACTCGCACCAGCGACGCGCGCGCAGGGAGACGGCCATGATCCTCGCCTGGCCCTGGTTTGCCCTGGCGCTGGTGTTGCCGCTGCTGGTGCGCTTTGGTCTGCCCCCCCGCCCCCGCGGCGCACATGATCCTGGCGTATTGACCCATGCCGGCTTTCCCCTGCTGCGCCCCCATGCCGGCCAGCCTCTGTGGCGGATGGCGCTGTGCTGGTGCGCCCTGGTGCTGGCGCTCTGCCGCCCCCAGTGGCAGGAGCCGCCTCAGGTGAGCTACCAGAGCAGCAGGGATCTCATTCTGGCGGTGGATCTTTCCGACAGCATGCGCACCCAGGACATGCTGGATGAAGGGGAGCAAAAAGACCGGCTCAGCGCGGTGCGCCAGCAGATAGACAGGCTCATCGCCGCCCGCCCTGGCGATCGCATCGCCCTCATCGTGTTCGCCGATCACGCCTACCTGCTCTCGCCCCTGACCCAGGAGACCAATGCCCTGCTCGGTCTGACCCGCGAGCTCGATTTCGAGCTGGTGGGACGCACCACCGCCCTTGGCGAGGCCATCCTGCTCGCTCGCCAGCACAAGGCCCCCGATCGCTCCACCGCCCTGTTGCTGGTCACCGACGGGCGCAACACCGCCGGCAGCGCCGATCCCCTCAACGAGGCCAAGCAGGCCGCTGCAGCAGGCATTCGCCTCTATACCCTGGGAGTGGGCGCCGATCCGGATACCTTTGCCGAGGCGATGACCCCCGCGCAGGCCCCGGCCCAGAGCGACCCCAGCGCCGAGCTCGACGAAGCCCTCTTGCAACAACTGGCCGAGGTGGGCCATGGCCGTTACTTCCGGGCGCGCACCCAGGGGGATCTCGAGACCATCAATCAGGCGCTGGATACCCTGGAGCCCGTCGCCACCGCGCAGACCCGCTATCGTCCCAACCAGGAGCTCTACCCCTGGCCGCTGGCGCTGGCCTGGCTGCTGCTGAGCTGGCCCGCCCGGTTACGCTGGCCGCTACGGCTGAGCCGCAAAGCCACTGTACCTGACAGCCCGTCCCGAGGCGCCTCATGATGGAGCTCACCCTGCTGCGCCCACTCTGGTTGCTGGCCCTGCTGCCCTGGCTGTGGCAGGGATGGCGCCGTCGTCGCCAGGCGCCGCTGCTGGCCCCCGCCATGCAGGCTTATCTGCTGCCGGGGCAGCGGCGCCACTTTCCCTGGCTCTGGCTGGCCTGCCTGCCGCTGATCCTGGCCTTGAGCGGCCCGGCGCTGCG
The DNA here is from genome assembly GCF_013085525.1 of Aeromonas sp. 1805. NCBI lineage: Bacteria > Pseudomonadati > Pseudomonadota > Gammaproteobacteria > Aeromonadales > Aeromonadaceae > Aeromonas > Aeromonas sp. 1805. Next base: position 4,080,290 of record NZ_CP038515.1, read on the forward strand.
CCAGCAGAGCCAGAGCGTTCCGAGCCCGGCCCTCGACATCTGGCTGCTGGATCTCTCCCGCTCCATGCTGGCCACCGATCTGCTGCCAGACCGGGCCACCCGGGTGCGAGTGTTGCTGCAGGATCTGTTGGCTGACCGAGCGCAGCAGGAAGCGACCCATCCCATCGCCCTCATCCTGTTTGCCGGGGATGCCTACCTCGCCATGCCGCCGACCCGGGATCACCAGGCCCTCGCCCTGCTGCTACCCGACCTGCGCCCGGCCATCATGCCAAGGCAAGGCAGCGCGCCCGAGCGCGCGGTGGCACTGGCGCTCAAGCAGATCCCCGCCGGCCAGCAGGCCCGCCTGCTGCTGATCACCGATGACCTGACCGCCCGTCAGGCCGAGCGGATCAAGGCGGTGTGGCCCTGCCAGGGCAGCCTCTTTTGCCACGCACAGGTGCAAGCGCGCCTCGACGTCTTGCTGGCCAATAGCGGCCAGGCCAGTCGCCTGCCCACCGCCATGGGCAGTGGCTTCGGTCGCGCCCTGCCGGCCCCCGACGTGGCCACCCTGCAACAGTTGGCCGGCGATCTCGGCGGTCAACTGCAGTGGCTGCAACAGGGGGCACCACGCTTTGCCCCCCTGCCCATGAGCCAGACCACAGGCGCGCACCAGGCCATGGATCTCGGTCCCTGGCTGCTGCTACCCCTGCTGCCGCTGGCGCTGCTGGCCCGCATTGGCAGCCTCTGGCTGGTGCTGGTGGGGGCGCTCTTGCTGACGCCCCCCTCCCTGCAAGCCAGCCCGCTATCGACGGCCATCCCGCCTGCTGCCCATGACAATCAGGCCTGGCAGGCCTTCTTGCAAAAGCGCTATCAGGAGGCCGCCCGCGCCTTTGCCGATCCCGTCTGGCAGGGCAATGCCTGGTATCGGGCTGGCGACTACGCCAAGGCGGCCGCCGCCTATGGTCGGGCCAGCACGGCCACTGCCCACTACAACCGGGGCAATGCCCTGGTGCAGCTCGGTCAGCTGGCGGCGGCAGAGCAGGCCTATCTGGCGGCGCTGGCGCTGGAGCCGAGCCATCAGGATGCACACTACAACCTGACCTTGCTGCGCGCCCAGCCGCCCGAGGCAACCCCACAGGCGCAGGATCCCAAGCCCATCGATGCCCCCGAGCAGGCCGCCACCCCGGATGCTCCCCTGCCTCCGTCACCTCCCGTCCTGCTGCTGGAGCAGCGGCTGCGCAAGGAAGATCAACGCAGGCGCCAGCAGGAGGCCGACCGCAGCCTCGCCCCTGGCACCTTGAAAGGAGAGGATCCCTGGTGAACAGCCTCTTCACTCGTTGCCATGCCCTGTGCCTGTTGCTGCTCTGGCTGATGACGGCGCAGGTTTTTGCCGCCCCGCCCCGGGCCGAGCTGCTGCCGGGGGCCGATCGCCGCGACTGGTTGCTGATCATCGAAGCGGACGGCGAGCGCCAGAGCAGTGAGCTAGCCATCACCCCCCTGCTGCGCCAGTTTGCGGTGGGCAAGGTGATCATGAGCCGGATCAGCGCCCCGCAGCAGAGCCTGACCCGCTGGCAGATCCCTCTGCACCTGCTGGATACCAGTCCGCAGCAGGTGCCGGCCCTGCCACTGGGGGGGGAGCAGACGCCGTCCATCCCCTTTCCACCACGCAGCGAAGCCGGCAACCTGGCGCCAGCACCTGCCATCTCCCCCATCGAACTGCAGGCCCGGGTGCTGCAACAGGGGCCGCTCTACCCCGGCCAGCCGTTTGTCTATCAGCTCAGCCTCTGGCTGCCGGCCAACATGGAGGCCCCCAACCTCACCGAGCCGGCCAGCGATGACTTCACCATTCGCCGCCTCGGCAACGATCAGTGGCAACCACCGGCAAGCCCCGGCCTGCCCGGCCGCCTGACCCGCAGCTGGCTGCTGCAGGCCAAAGAAGCGGGGCGCCATCCACTGGAGTCTCCCCGCTTTCAGGGGCGTTTGCCGCAAGATGACGGGGGCAGTGACCCGCTCTCGGCCCGGGCAGCCACCCTGTTCGTGCAGATCGACGAGCCCCCGCTGCAACCGGTGGCGAGCCAGCTCACCCTGAGCCAGCGGCTGGATCCCCCGACGGCAGCCAGAGCGGGTGAGCCGGTGATCCGCACCCTGACTCTCACACTGGAGGGGGGTGATGGCAACCGCCTCAATCTGGCACGTCTGCTCGGCTCATCCGGCCTGCCCGCCGGCATCAGGGCCAGACCGGATGGGGAGCAGCAGCAGGAGCGCTATCTCGCCAAGGGGACGCTGCGCTTCGAGCGCGAGTGGCGCCAGGCCTTGACCATGGACGAACCCGGTGACTACCTGCTGCCCGCCATCGAGCTGGCCTGGTTCAACACCCAGCGCGGGCGCATCGAATACGCTCGGCTGGCCACCACGCCCCTGCACATCGCCGCAAGCACGCAGGCGCAGCCGGCGCAGGATGGGCCGAATGACGAGAGCCTGCTGTGGGTCATCTGGGCTCTGCTGCTGCGCGCCTGCTGGCGCCACGGGCCGCGCTGGCACGCCTTTTATCGCCTGCAACAGGCGCTGTGTCGGGCCAATGCCGAGCAGATCCGGGCCCGCTTGCTGGCATGGGCCCGCCTGCGCTGGTCACTGCCCCATCCCCACCTCGATGCCCTGCCCTGTCGCCGCGATCCCGCCCTTGCGCCCCACTTCGCCACTCTGGAGCGCGCGTGTTTTGCCGCCGCTTCCCCTGCTGAGAGCCACCCGCAAACCTGGGCGGACTTTGCCAGCACCCTATGCGGTCACGAAACTTTTGCGATAGCCTATGGCCTCAGGCAACTGGCCAGGATCGGTTGATCCTGGCCTTCATTCAAATAAGGAAGCCCAGCGATGGCTTTAGGTTTTTTCAGAAAAAAAGGTGCCACGGTCGGAAAGGATCCCACGACCTCCCCGGTCTATGGAGGCATGGCAGACAAACAAACCAAATACGAAGCCTTGGTACATGCCCTGCACGGGGACATTTACCGCTACGCCTACTGGCTGTGCCGGGATCCGCAAGTGGCGGAAGACCTGGTGCAGGAGACCTTTCTGCGCGCCTGGAAGAGCATCGACTCCCTGCTCGACGACAAGGCCGCCAAGGCCTGGCTTATCACCATACTGCGGCGGGAAAATGCACGCCGCTTCGAGCGCAAGCAGTTTGACCTCGTCGATCTCGACGAGCATCCCCAGAGCGATCAGGAGGCACTACACAGCGAGCAGGAGATGGAGAACGAGTGGCTCAGACGCCACATCGCCCGCCTGCCGGCCGAATATCAGGAACCCCTGCTGCTGCAGGTGCTGGGGGGCTTTAGCGGCGACGAGATAGCGGCGCAGCTGGGGCTCAACAAGAACACCGTCATGACTCGCCTGTTTCGGGCCCGCAACCAGATAAAAGAGGCCATGGAGTCAACGACCCAACAGAGAGGACACACCAATGGATGAGCTGGAATTTCGCCGTCGGGCCATAGCCCATCCACATGAGCAGGATCCCGCATTTCTCGAGCAGGCCCAGCGCTCCCCCGCCAATCGCAAGCATCTGGACGAGATGAAGCAGCTCGATCGCAGCCTGCAGCGAGCGATGGAGGTCGAGGTGCCGGCCGGTCTGGCCGAGCGCATCCTGCTCAGACAGGCGCTGGAAGCCGATCAGCCGCAGGTGGTTTCCCTGCCGGTGCGCCCGCGCAGCAACTGGCGTGCGCTAGCGATGGCTGCCTCGGTTGCTTTTCTGCTCGGCATGAGCACCCGCTGGCTGAGCTGGCCGCTGGCCGCTCCCGACGAGCTCTCGCTGGCCCAGGTCGCCATGGCCCACGTCTATGGCGAGGAGCCCTTCATCAAGGATGTGGACGAGCAGGTGAGCCTGCGCACCATCAACGCCAAGATGGAGAAATATGGCGCGACCTTGATGGGCATGCAGGGGCTGAAGATCACCTATGTCAACCACTGCTCCTTCTATCAGGGGCCGGCGCTGCACATGGTATTGCAGGGCAAGATGGGCCCGGTCACTCTCTTCCTGGTGCCCAAGCACGTGCCACTCACCCTGCAGCCCACCTTTGAAGATGGCCAGCTCAAGGGCGAGATCCTGCAACTCAAGGGGGCCAACATGGTGCTGATCGGTGGGATGGAGGAGCCGCTGGCGCCGGTGGCAGAGCAGCTGGAATCCCGGTTGCACTGGTCGATTTAACAGGCATTAACCCAATCTTGACTCGCCTCGTAGCGGGTCAAGCCAACGGGCAGACCAATCCGGTTGGCTGCCCGTTTATCTCCTTTCCCGTCACGATTCTCCCCTATTCGCCGCTCATTCCCCGCAAATACCCAAAAATATTTTTGTGATGCAGATCGCTGTATGTGGGTGTTTTTTATCCAATTAATGGTAAAAGAGACTATTTAAGCGGCGAATTCAAACAAATGATTAACACTCTGGAAACTTTTATGTATTCTGCTGTCACTGGTCTGATTTCTTACCTCCTACCAGATCCATAGAATCACGCCAGAATTGAATGGGAAGAAGCTGAAATAACAACAGATCTTGTCACATACAGAGGCAAAATAGCCCTGATGCCGACGGAAAATCTGCCTACAAGAGAGAACACTATGACAACTGCCTTTTTCAAAAAGAGCCTGATCGCTGCCGCCGTCACCCTGGCCAGTACCCAAACCTTCGCCGCCGCGTTCCAATTGAACGAACACTCAGCCTCCGGCCTGGGCCGTGCGTATGCAGGGGAAGCCGCCGTGGCGGACAACGCCTCCGTGTTGTCCCGCAACCCGGCAGCCATGACCCAGTTTGACAAGATGGCGTTCTCTGTCTCCGGTACCTATATCAAGCCGGACGTGGATGTAAATGGTGACATCTATGCAGGCTCCGCCAAGATGGCCGGTGCCAGCGAAAGCGGCATCGCGCCGAGCGCCTTCGTGCCTGCCACCTACTTCATCCAGCCGCTGAACGACCAGTGGGCCTGGGGTATCGGCCTGTTCTCCAACTACGGTCTGTCGACCGAGTACACCGAGAACTTCAACGGTGGCTCCATTGCCGGCAACACCGAACTGCTCACCTTCAACATCAACCCGAACATCGCCTACCGCGTCAACCAGCACTTCAGCGTCGGCGCCGGTCTGAACCTGGTCTATGCCAAGGCTGAACTGAACCGCCGCGCCGGCGTACTGGCCGCCGTGCCGCCGCTGAGCAGCGTGCCGGGTATCGGCAAGGACACCATCGTCAGCCACCTGAAGGGCGACGACTGGGGTTACGGCTGGAACGTGGGCACCATGTATGAAGTGAACGAGAACAACCGCTTCGCGCTGACCTATCGCTCCCAGGTAGACCTGAAGTTCAAGGGTGACTATCAGGGCACCTCTTCCGGCTTCAAGACCGTCGGTGGTGAACTGCCGCTGGATCTGCCGGCCCAGGCCGAGTTCGCCGGTTACCACCGTCTGAACCAGCAGTTTGCCGTGCACTACTCCGTCAACTGGACCGACTGGAGCGCCTTCCAGGAGCTCAAGGCCACCAGCGGTCAGTGCAACAGCACCGACGGTGCCGGCGTCTGCCTCTACAAGCCGGAGAAGTTCAAGGACTCCACCCGTTACTCTCTGGGCGGTACCTGGTACGTCAACCCGTCCTGGGAAGCTCGTATCGGCTTTGCCTACGACAACACCCCGATCGAGCCGGAATACCGCAGCCTGAGCATCCCGGATTCCGACCGCGTATGGTATAGCGCTGGCGCCACCTACCACATCGACAAGGACATGAGCGTCGACTTCGGCATGGCCTATCTCGACGGCAAGAAAGTGGACGTCAACGAGAAGCTGGTCGAAAGCAATGAAGCGCTGCGCTGGAAAGGCACCTCCCACGGCAACGCCTTCCTCGCTTCCGCTCAGTTCAACATGAAGTTCTGATAATCAGCGAATTGACCAGAGCGCCTGCGGGCGCTCTTTTTTTATTCCAAATTCATGTTTCAGCGTACATCTGTAGTAAACAACTGTACGCTTTTCTTTTTTTATCAAGCTATTAGCAGCACATCCCCCAGCATTTAATCCCGTTTTCATCCCCTCGCCCCCGCGCCCGTTGCCTTACTGGTCATACCATATAAAATCCTGCCTCCAACCATAAGAACGATCGAACTTCAGGTTCATTTTCAAGGACAATGCAATGCACTCCATCATGAAGCCGTCTCTTATCACCCTGCTGGTGCTGTCGAGCCAGGCCCAGGCGGCCGGTTTTCAGCTGGCCGAACAATCCGCCACCGGCATGGGCCGCGCCTTCGCCGGCGAAGCCGCCATCGCCGACAATGCCAGTGTGCTCTCCCGCAACGCCGCTGCCATGACCCGTTTCGATACCATGGCCTTCTCCGGTGGCTTCATCTATGTGCACCCCGACGTCAACATCGAGGGCACCACCCGGGTGCCGACCCCCAAGGGGCCGGTCAGCCTGGATGCGGCGGCCCACGACATCGCCGATGATGCCTGGGTGCCCAACGCCTACCTCATCGTGCCGCTCAACGATCAGTGGCGCCTGGGGCTGGCTGCCACCTCCTATTACGGGCTCGGCGTCAAGATGCCGGACAACTACAATGCCGGTCACTTCGGCAATGTCTCCGACATCAAGACCGTGGATCTGGGTGCGTCGCTGGCCTACCGCGTCAACCGCGTCTGGTCCGTCGGCGCCGGCCTCTCCGCCATTCAGGGCGAAGGGGAAGTGGGCGGCACTTTCCCGTCCAACAACCAGATCGCCAAGCACCTGAAAGGGGATGGCTGGGCCATGGGCTGGAACCTGGGCACCCTGCTGGAGCTCTCGGAAGCGACCCGCATCGGCCTCTCCTACCGCCACGACGTCACCCTGAAACTCTCCGGCGACGCTATCGGCATCGACCAGAACGGGCAGCCCTTCACCGATACCGGCAGCCTGGATCTGCCGCTGCCCGCCACCGCCGAGCTGGCCCTGTTCCATCAGCTGACGCCGGCGCTGGCCCTGCATTCGAGCATCAACTGGACCAACTGGAGCAAGTTCGTGCAGCTGGAATCCGAGCTCGATCACCACGGTGTCATGCACATCAAGGACGAGCACTGGGAAGACAGCTGGCGCTACGCGCTGGGCCTGACCTACCAGCTGGCACCGCAATGGCAGCTGCGCTCCGGCCTTGCCTACGACCGCAGCCCGGTCCCGGCGGATCGCCGCACCATCTCCATCCCCGACTCGGATCGGGTCTGGTACAGCGCCGGGGTTGGTTATCAGATCGATCGCAATCTCTCGCTGGATCTGGGGGTGACGCTCATCGATGGCAAGAAAGTGGACGTGAGCGAGACCATGCAGCTCAAACCCGGCATCCCGCAGACCACCTCCACCTTCCAGGGCACCTCGGAAGGGGACGCCTGGCTAGCCGGTCTGCAGCTCAATTACCTGTTCTGACGCGGGCGGGCATCCCCTGCCCGCTCACTCAAGCACTATGCCAGTTATTGACCGTTTCTGGCCTCCAAGCGCTGGCATAGTGCGCGGCTTCACAATAAAATCAATCCAGTACACACGCTGGAGAGATGCATGTATTCATACGTAGCAAGGCAGCCCATCCTGGATCGGGAGTTGAACACCCACGCCTATGAGCTGCTGTTTCGCGACAGTCTGGATAACGTGTTCCCCCCATCTCCTCCCAGCAAGCCACCGCCAGACTGGTTGTCGAACAGTTCCTGCAACAGAACATCGATCAGCTGCTTGGCGGTCGCCCCTGCTTCATCAACTTCCCTCATTCGCTGCTGCTGGAAGGGCTGGCCGAGTGCCTGCCGCCGGAGAAGGTGGTGATCGAGATCCTGGAAGATGCCGATCCCGACGATGCGCTGCTGGCCAAGGTGAAACAGCTGCACGGACTGGGCTATCAGCTCGCCCTCGACGACTTCACCCTGTCGCCGGACTGGGAGCGCTTCCTCCCTTACATCCACATCATCAAGTTCGATCTGCGCGCCACGTCGCTGCTGCAGATCAAGGTGTTCATCCAGCAGCATCAGCAGCTCAAGCTCACCTATCTGGCGGAGAAGGTAGAAGACAAGGCGGAGTTTGAACGGGTCAAGCGCCTTGGCATCGACCTGTTCCAAGGCTTCTTCTTCAGTCGACCCGAGATGGTCAAACAGGCGACCATGGAGCCGGCCCAGGTGGTGGTGATGCAACTGCTCAACGTGGTCAACCAGCCCGAGCCCGACCTCAACCGCATCGAGCAACTGCTGAGTCAGGATATCTCCCTGTCCCTCAAACTGCTGCGTTACGTCAACCACCTCAAGAGCCACGCCAACCCCATCTCCTCCTTTCGCCAAGCCGCCGTCTATCTCGGCCACACCCAGCTCAAACGCTTCGTGACCCTGGTCGCCGCCACCAGCGCCGGCCACGGCAAGAGTGCCGAGCTCTATCAGATGTCGATGATCCGGGCCCGCTTCTGCGAACTGCTGGCCCACACCCATGCGCCAACCCAGGAAGCCCAGCAGGCCTTCATCACCGGCCTCTTCTCCCTGCTCGATGTGTTGATGGAACAGCCGATGGACAAGCTGCTCGGCACCATTCCGCTGATCGAGGAGATCCGGGTCGCCCTGCTGGAACGCAAGGGTAACCTGGGGTTCTATCTGTCGTTTTGCGAGGATTACGAGAGTGCGAACTGGCAGCGGATCACGGCCAGAACGGCCCGGCTCGGGCTCAATGAAGAGAAGGTCAGCCAGCTCTATCTGACCGCCACCGCCTGGGTCAACCAGCAACTCCAGGCGATGGCGGAGACAGATTAACCCAGCTCGATGGCGACCGCCGTCGCCTCCCCGCCGCCGATACACAGACTGGCCACCCCGCGTGTGAGACCGCGTTCGCGCAGGGCATGGATCAGGGTCACCAGGATCCTGGCACCGCTCGCCCCCAGCGGATGACCGAGCGCGCAGGCGCCGCCGTTCACGTTGACCTTGTCATGAGGCAGCTGGCAACCGGCCATCGCCAGCAGGCTGACCATGGCAAACGCCTCGTTGACCTCGAACAGATCCACCTCCTCCACCCGCCAACCCACCTTGGCCAGCAGGCCCTTGATGGCCCCGATCGGCGCGCTGGTAAACTCGGCAGGCAGGGCCGCGTGGCTCTGATAACCCACCAGTCGCGCCAGCACCGGCAACCCCAGCTGCGCGGCAGTGTCGGAACGCATCAGGATCAGCGCCGCCGCCCCGTCCGAGATGGAGCTGGCATTGGCTGCCGTGATGGTGCCCGTCTTGCTGAAGGCAGGCTTGAGCTGGGGGATCTTCTCGGGCCTAGCCTTGGCAGGCTGCTCATCCTCGGCCAGCAGCAAGGTATCTGCGGCCATCACCGGCGCCAGCTCCGCCGCAAAGGCACCGCTGCGCTGGGCCGCCAGCGCCCGCTCCAGCGATGCGATGGCAAAGGCATCCATGTCGGCACGGGTCAACCCGGCGCGATCGGCGCTCAGCTGGGCATAATGCCCCATCAGCTGCCCTTCGTAGGCATCCTGCAGTCCGTCGAGGAACATGTGATCGAGCACGCTCTGGTGCCCCATCCGAAAACCGCTGCGCGCTTTGTCGAGCAGATAGGGGGCACGGCTCATGCTCTCCATCCCGCCGGCGATCACCACGTTCGTGTCGCCGAGCCGCAAGCCATCGGCCGCCAGCATCACCGCCTTCATGCCTGAACCGCACACCTTGTTGACCGTGGTGCAGGGGATGCTGTCCGGCAGGCCCGCCTTCAGCACCGCCTGACGGGCGGGTGCCTGGCCGACCCCGGCACTCAGCACGTTGCCCAGATAGGCTTCATCGATCTCCTCTCCCCTGAGCCCCGCTTCTGCCATGGCCGCAGCAATGGCACAGGCACCCAGCTCGGGAGCCGTCAGGTTGGCCAGGGCTCCCTGGAAGGCCCCCATGGGGGTACGTTTGGCCGCAACAATCACGATATCCATCAATTGCACTCTCCTTGTTACATTGAAATAACATATGCTGCCACCGCCGCAGGAACAAGACTTGCGGGGCAGTTGACGTTTGGGTAAGGTGCCAGCCAGGATTGACAGTCAAGACAGCGCCATGAACCGAACCAAGGATGACACGCGGACCTACAGCATCAGCGAACTGGCCCGTGAATTTGATGTTACGACCCGAAGTATTCGTTTTTATGAAGATCAGGGACTTTTGAATCCTGCCCGTCAGGGACAGACCCGGATCTACAGTCGGCAGGACAGAGTGCGACTCAAGCTGACCCTGCGCGGCAAGCGACTGGGCTTCAGCCTGGCGGATATCCGCGATCTGTTCGATCTCTATGATGCGGACAAGAGCAGCCGTACCCAGCTGCAGACCATGCTGGGGCTGGTGGCCGACAAGCGGGAGACCCTGCAGCAGCAGCTGGAAGACATCAAGATGGTGCTGCTGGAGCTGGACGCCGCCGAGCAGCGCTGCCAGCAGGCACTCGCTCAGCTCGGCTGACGGTCACAGCAACAAACATAAAGAAAGGGGCCCGCGGGCCCCTTGTTCATTGCAGCTGGATTATTTGTTCCAGCGATCCGGATCGTAATCCGGGCTGTAGCGGTCGACGATGACGGCGCAGGCCGCATCGCCGGTGATGTTGAGGGCGGTACGGATCATGTCGAACAGGCGATCCAGCGCAAACAACAACGGCAGCCCCTCGATGGGGATCCCGGCTGCCAGCAGCACGGCGACCACCAGGAAGCTCGGGCCCGGTACGCCGGCCTGGCCGATGGCCCCCAGGGTGGCGGTCACTATGATGGCGGCCCAGGCACCCATGGAGAGATCGATCTGGTAGACCTGGGCGAAGAAGATGGCAACCAGACCGTAATAGATGGCGTTGCCACTCATGTTGATGGTGGCGCCCAGCGGCAGCACGAAAGAGGCCGTGGCATTGGTCACCTTCAACTCCTCCTCGCAGGTCTCCATGTTGACCGGCAGGGTCGCCATGGAAGAGGCGGTGGAGAAGGCGACGATCTGCGGCTTCTTCATGGCAGACAGGTATTTGCGTACCGGCGTGTTGGAGAACAGCACGATCAGCAGCGGATAGACCACGAAGGCGAAGATCAGGATGGCAGCCAGATAGACCACGAACAGCTTGAGCACCAGGGTCAGCACGTCGAAACCGTAGGTGCCGATGGCATCGGCCATCAGGCCGAACACGCCGAGCGGCGCGATCAGCATCACCTTGTTGATCATCCAGACGAAGGCATCCACCAGGGTGTTGAGGCCGTCCACCAGCGGCTTGGCCCGCTCGCGGGGCTGCTTGGCCAGGGCGATGCCGAGGAACATGCAGAACACCAGGATCTGCAGGATGTTGGCTTCGTTGAGCGACTGGAACACGTTGGTCGGGATCATCCCGAGCAGGGTGGCGACCGCATCGGGCAGAGCGCCCTTGTCGGCATAGTCACCGGAGAACATGGAGGCCATGGAGCCGAACTCGACCCCGACACCGGGCTTGAAGATCTGCCCCATCACCAGGGCCAGCAGTACCGCCAGCGCCGAGGTACCGAGGAAGAAGGCCAGCGTGGTGACGCCAATCTTGCCCGCCGCCGGGCTGGCGCCGAGGTTGGCCGCCCCCGACAGGATGGCCACCGCCACCAGCGGGATCACCAGCATCTTGATCAGCTGGATGAAGAGAGTACCGAGCGGTGCAAACACGGTGGCTTGTTCACCCATGAACGCCCCTACCAGTGCCCCCAGCACCATGGCGACCACAACCTGGAAGCCAACGTTCTTAATGAGTCCTTTTGTTAACACAGAATGTTCCTTTAAGTAGCAAATATTCGCACTTTCCCAGTGCAATCAACCAAACAGGGGATGAACAGCTGTCCATTCCCCTGAGCGCGCGCTTTATCTCATATTTATTCGCTGTTTTAAATCGTCAAATCGTTAACGGGAGTTATTGATAAGTTTGCAACAAAGTAAAGATTCAAAAGGCTCACGGCGATTTTCCCCTCTTTATTCATGACAACTGGCAAAAGATTGTGCTACTTTGGCTGGGCAAACGTGCATACAGGGATGAAAACATGCTGAAAGTTAACGAGTATTTTGATGGAAATGTAAAATCCATCGGTTTCGAGCAAAAAGGCGACAAAGCAACCGTGGGTGTGATGGAAGCCGGTGACTACCAGTTCAATACCGCCGCCCCCGAGCGGATGACGGTGGTCAAGGGGGCGCTCACCATCCAGCTGGCCGACGAAGACGAATGGCACACCTATGAGCAGGGTCAATCCTTCGACGTGGCCGGCCACTCCTCCTTCAAGCTGGAAGTGAAGACCCCCACCGCCTATCTGTGCGAGTTTCTCGATTAAACCGCCGGCAACCCTTGCCTGAACACGCACAAAGGAGCTGCCCCCAGGCCGCTCCTTCTTTTTTGGCGCAAGCTGCCCTCCTCTTGGCTGCCCATCCTTGCTTTCATTTGCGTGCCGCCATCACACCCCTCGGTTTTCCCGCTTTCCATCGACTACAAAAAATTTACAATATTTAGACGAAACCCATAATCGGAGTGGTGTCATGATCAGTGTCTTCGACCTGTTTTCCATCGGGATCGGTCCCTCTTCTTCTCATACCGTGGGGCCGATGCGCGCCTCCTACGCCTTTGTCACCGCGCTCAAGCAACAGGGAGTGCTGTCCAGCACCCAACGGGTAGAAGTGGAGTGCTACGGCTCGCTCGGCCAGACCGGCAAGGGCCATGGCACCGGCAAGGCCATCATCCTGGGACTGGCCGGCTTTGAACCCGAGTCGGTGGACATCGAAGCCATCCCCGCCTTTTTGACCGAGGTGGAGCGCAGCCAGTCGCTGCTGCTGGCGGGTGAACAACCGAGCCAGTTTGCCCGCAGCGGCGCCATCATCTTCAACCGGCGCAAGACCCTGCCCGCCCACTCCAACGGCATGACCCTGCGCGCCTTTGCCGGGGAACAGCTGCTGTTTAGCCAGACCTACTACTCCATCGGCGGCGGTTTCATCATCGAGGAGAGCCACTTCGCCAACGCCAAGGAGGAGGCCGCCCGCTTCGATGCGGCCCACCCCATTCCCTACCCGTTCGAGAGCGGCGCCCAGTTGCTGGCCCACTGCCAGGAGAGCGGCCTCTCCATCTCCGGCGTGATGCTGGCCAACGAGAAGGTGTTTCGCACCGAAGCCGAGATCAAGGCGGGCCTGCGCAAGATTTGGCAGGCCATGCAGGGCTGTGTAGAGCGTGGCTGTCGCAGCGAGGGGGTGCTGCCCGGCGGCCTCAAGGTGAAACGGCGAGCCCCGGCGCTCTATCGCCAGCTCAGCTGCGAGACCAATTTCAACAAGGATCCGCTGATGGTGATGGAATGGGTGGATCTGTTCGCACTGGCCGTCAACGAGGAGAACGCCGCCGGCGGCCGGGTGGTGACCGCCCCCACCAACGGCGCCGCCGGCATCATCCCCGCCGTGCTGCACTATTACGATCGCTTCGTCCGCAAGGTGGATGACGAGCTGCTGCTGAGCTACTTCCTCGCCGCCGCCGCCATCGGCATCCTCTACAAGAAGAACGCATCGCTCTCCGGCGCCGAGGTGGGCTGCCAGGGCGAGGTGGGCGTCGCCTGCTCCATGGCGGCGGGGGCGCTGACCGAGATCCTGGGCGGCAGCCCGGCGATTGTCGAAAACGCCGCCGAAATAGGCATGGAACACAACCTGGGGCTCACCTGCGATCCGGTGGGTGGCCAGGTGCAGGTGCCCTGCATCGAACGCAACGCCATGGGCGCGGTCAAGGCGATCAACGCCGCTCGCCTGGCCCTGCGCGGTACCGGCGAGCACAAGGTGTCGCTGGACAAGGTGATCAAGACCATGTGGGAAACCGGCAACGACATGAAGACCAAATACAAGGAAACTGCCCGCGGTGGCCTGGCGGTTAACATTACCGAGTGTTAAAAATCGGTAACTTGCTCCATTTGGTTCCTAAATACCCGGCATTGTCGGGTATTTTTATGGGCAAACGCTTAACAAAATGGATAAGCATCAAAATAAATTTTATACTCGCCCGCTCTGATTCAACAAAAATAGATCTATTTCAACTTTTTTTGGGCTTTGAGCCGTTACACTGTGGTTATCTGGTTCATTGACCTCGGCGACGACGCCCTCGTCCCATGGATCACCCCGTTTCTGCGAGTGGGCATGGCGCCCCCTTCTATCCTGAGGTAATTGTTACATGATCAGCGTTTTTGATATCTTCAAAATCGGTGTTGGCCCCTCCTCTTCCCACACTGTCGGCCCGATGAAAGCAGCCAAACAGTTCGTGGATGAACTGCGTGCAGGCGGCAAGATCCGTGACATCACCCGGATCCAGGTCGATGTCTACGGCTCACTCTCCTGGACCGGCAAAGGTCACCACACCGATACCGCTATCATCATGGGTCTGGCGGGCAACCTGCCGGAGAATGTCGACATCGACGGCATCCCCGAGTTCATCTCCCGCGTCGAGCAGACCGGTCGTCTGCCCATCGGCCTGCACTGCCACACCGTCAGCTTCCCGCGCGACGCCATGGTGTTCCATGACGAAGCCCTGCCGCTGCATGAAAACGGCATGAAGCTGACCGCCTTCATCGAAGACACCGCCGTCTACAGCAAGACCTACTACTCCATCGGCGGTGGCTTCATCGTTGACGAAGAGAACTTCGGCAAGGCCGACAGCGGCGACATGTCCGTCAGCTACCCGTTCAAGAGCGCGGCCGAGCTCATCGCCCACTGCAGCCAGACCGGCCTCTCCATCTCCGCCCTGATGATGGAGAACGAGAAGTGCTTCAATACCCCGGAAGAGATCTACAAGAAGCTCGGCAAGATCTGGACCACCATGCGTGAAGGGATCGAGCGTGGCTGCCGCACCGAAGGCGTCCTCGCCGGCCCGCTGCGCGTACCGCGCCGCGCCGCTCCGCTCTATCGTCAGCTGACCACCAACGAGAACCTCTCCAACGATCCGATGAACATCGTGGACTGGGTCAACATGTTCGCCCTGGCGGTGAGTGAAGAGAACGCGGCCGGTGGCCGTGTGGTGACCGCGCCGACCAACGGTGCCGCCGGCATCATCCCGGCCGTGCTGGCCTACTACGACAAGTTCATCCAGCCGGTTGGCCGCGACGACTACACCCGTTTCTACCTGGCCGCCGCCGCCGTTGGCATGCTCTACAAGATGAACGCCTCCATCTCCGGCGCCGAAGTGGGCTGTCAGGGTGAAGTGGGCGTCTCCTGCTCCATGGCCGCCGCCGGTCTGACCGAGTTGATGGGCGGCAGCCCGGAGCACGTCTGTGAAGCCGCCGAGATCGGCATGGAACACAACCTGGGTCTGACCTGTGACCCGGTCGCCGGTCAGGTGCAGGTGCCCTGCATCGAGCGCAACGCCATCGCCGCCATGAAGGCGGTCAACGCCTCCCGCATGGCGCTGCGTCGCACCTCCAAGCCGCGCGTCTCGCTGGACAAGGTCATCGAGACCATGTACATCACCGGCAAGGACATGGACTCCAAGTACCGTGAAACCTCCCGCGGTGGCCTGGCCATCAAGGTGATGCAAGTCGCCTGCGAATAAGTCGGCGTGGCAACAATAAAAACGGCGGGAATTCCCGCCGTTTTTATTGCCTGTCGTTTGGATATTGCGCCCCGTTTCACCCGGCGAGTCCGCCGCATCCGACCGTTATTCCCACGCTGACGGCTTGTCCCTAAGGACAAATCCGGCGCTAAAGAGATCGATTATTCCACGATACGATCGGCCAGGGTGCCCACCGCCACCACGAAATAGTGGGAGCGATTCCAGTCGCGCAGCACCCGATAATTGGGATAGGCAAGATAGACAGCCCCACCCTCCCCATCGGGCTGCACCAGCGAGGCCTGCAGCGATGCCCGCGGCAAGTCTGCTCCATCCGCTTTGCGCACTCCGAGGGCCTGCCATGCCGACAGCACCCGAGTCTCCTCCAGCCCGACCAGCGCAGGATCCAGCCCTGCTGGTGCCCTCACCCGACGACCCCAGGTTTCATCCCCGTGCCAGCCGTTCTGATGCAGATAATTGGCTGCCGAACCAAACACATCCGCCAGATTGCCCCACAGATCCTGCTTGCCGTCCCCGTCCTGATCGACCGCATATTTGAGATAGGACGAGGGCATGAACTGCACCTGCCCCATGGCGCCGGCCCAGGATCCCTTGAGATCGGCTGGCGCCATTTTCTGCTGCTCCAGAATGCGCAAGGCGTCGAACAACTGCCCCTTGAAGAAGGCTTCACGGCGCCCCTCCCAGGCCAGGGTCGCCAGCGACGACACCAGCGGATATTTGCCGGTCAATTTGCCGAAATTGGTTTCAATGCCCCACAGGGCAACAATAAAACGAGGTTGCACATCATATTCCGCCCCTATTTTTGTGAGCAGCGGCAAATACTGACGATATAGCCGTTTGGCTTGATTGACTTTCCATTGCGGCACGGCGCGAGGAATATAAGTGGCGAGGGTCTGTTTAAATTCCGGCTGATTTTTATCGTGCCGAATGGCGACCTCGATCAGGTGAATATCGGCGAAGGCGGCGGTGACCGTCGCTGGCGAGATCCCGGCGGCCAGGGCCTCTTGTTTGAGACCCGTCACATAATGTTCAAAATCGGGGCTGGCCTGCAGCGGGTAACTGACAATCCCGCTTATCAACAACAGAGCCAGCCGACCCTTCATTCCCGCTCGGCCTTTAATTGGGCCTTGTGTTGTTCCAGCAGGTTTTCCGGTGGCGGTGGCACCTGCAGATAGAAGCCCTGGCTCTGCAGCGCCTCCATCACCCGGCTGGTGGAGGCGATCCCCAAGGGCTTGGCTGGGTCCAGTTTGGTCATCAATACCAGTTCGGGACGGCCAAATGCACTCATCAGCACCTCGGGTACGCGGGAAAAATCCTCTCTTCTTTCAACAAAAAGATAGGTCTCGGCTTTTTTGCGACTTTTATAGACTGCACACAACATGGAAATTGATATAATCCAACCGGTTTATTGCCTCTGAGGATGGCAAACTATAACATCGGGAATTGAATAACAATAACGGATTACCGTCTCTGTCTCGGGGAAGATTCATGGTTGAGCGCGATAACGAATTGAAAGGGACCACCTTCACTATTTCTGTGTTGCATATCAGCGATGGCAAACCTGAGCGGATCCGCCAGTTGCTGGCGGCCAAAGTGGCTCAGGCGCCCCAGTTTTTTAATTGTGCCCCCCTCGTCATCAATGTGGAACGGCTCACCGATATCCCCGACTTCGAACAGCTCAAGGAGCTGGTGGAATCGGAAGACTTCGTGCTGGTCGGGATCACGGGGGCCCAGAGCGAGGCGATGAAGACAGCGGCCAAGGCGGCCGGACTGGCGGTGATGGCCTCCGGCAAGAGCCGCAAAGCCGAGCCGCAACCCCAGCCAGAGCCGGCTCCAGCCCCGGCCCCCATCGTCGAGGTGAAAGCCGTGCCGGCTCCGCTGATAGCGAGCAAGGTACATGTGGGCCCGGTGCGATCCGGTCAGCAGCTCTATGCCGCCGGCACCTCGCTGGTGGTGCTGGGCTCGGTCAGTCCGGGCGCCGAAGTGATCGCCGACGACAGTATTCATATTTATGGCACTCTGCGCGGCAGGGCCATTGCCGGTGCCAAGGGCAACCCCAGGCACGGATCTATTGCCAGCAATTGCAGGCCGAGCTGCTCTCCATCGCAGGCACATTCCAGCTGAGCGATGCATTGCCGGCCGGCCTCATCCAGCAGCCGGTTCATGTCCGGCTGGATAACGAACAACTCCGTATAGACCGTATCAAATAGAGTTACAAGGAAGCGAGAATGGCGCGAATCATAGTCGTTACATCGGGTAAAGGTGGCGTTGGCAAGACCACAACCAGCGCGGCCCTGAGTACCGGTTTAGCTCAGCGTGGCCACAAGACCGTGGTCATCGATTTTGACATTGGTCTGAGAAATCTGGACCTCATCATGGGCTGCGAACGGCGCGTGGTGTATGACTTCGTCAACGTCATCAATGGCGAGGCCAACCTCAACCAGGCCCTCATCAAGGACAAGCGCTGCGAAAATCTGTTCATCCTGCCCGCCTCCCAGACCCGGGACAAGGACGCCCTCACCCGTGAAGGGGTCGAGAAGATCCTGGATCAGCTGACCGAGATGAAGTTCGACTACATCGTCTGCGACTCCCCGGCGGGGATCGAAGCGGGTGCCCTGATGGCGCTCTACTTCGCCGACGAGGCCATCGTCACCACCAACCCGGAAGTCTCGTCGGTGCGCGACTCGGACCGCATCCTCGGCATCCTGGCCTCCAAGTCCCGCCGCGCCGAGCGTGGCGAAGACCCGATCAAGGAACACCTGCTGCTCACCCGCTACTGCCCGACTCGCGTCAACCGTGGCGACATGCTGAGCGTGCAGGACGTGCAGGAGATCCTGGCCATCAAACTGCTCGGGGTGATCCCGGAGTCCCAGGCGGTGCTGCGTGCCTCCAACTCGGGGGAGCCCGTCATCCTGGACAAGGAGTCCGATGCCGGTCAGGCCTATGAGGATGCCGTTGCCCGTCTGCTGGGCGACACCAAGGATTTTCGTTTTCTGGAAGAAGAAAAGAAGGGCTTCTTTAGCCGACTGTTCGGGAGTTAAGCATGTCATTATTGGATTATTTTCGTTCCAACAAGAAACAGAGCACCGCACAACTGGCCAAAGAGCGGTTGCAGATCATCGTGGCTCACGAGCGTTCATCCAGAGGGGGGCCGGATTACCTGCCCCAGCTCAAGCAGGATATCCTCGACGTGATCCGTAAATATGTGCAGATCGACCCTGACAAGATCACGGTCCAGCTGGACAAGAAGAGTGATGAGTTGTCCGTGCTGGAGCTCAACATCACCTTCGCCGATGACAAGAAGGGATGAGCTGACGCCCTATGCGTGACCCCTTCCCCCAATGAAGACCGGATCCTGTGCCAGGATCCGGTTTTTTATTGCCACGGCACCGCCAGCCGTACTCGCCAAGCAAGCAGGGGCCAGCTAGAATACCGCGCGCCACCGGCCGGCCTTGCCGACGGTTTTTTTATTTTCAGCTGGAACAGACCGCTTATGTCTTTGAATGACGAAATGCACAGCGTCGAGGAACTGCTCGACACCGCTCTGGAACTCTTCATGGAGCTGGCCTCCGACAACCTGCCGGAGCAGGAGATTGCCCGCTTCAATCAGGAGTTCAACGATCGCGGCCTGCTGGCGGAAACCGATCCGGCCGATGACTGGGAAGCGGATGTCGGGTTCGAAGTCAGCGACGCCGACTATGCCGAAGTCTGGATCGGGCTTGGCAACGAACAGGAAGAGTACGAGCACCTGTTCGCCCGCATGCTGCTCTCCCGCCGTGTTGACGAGAAGTTCTGCCACATCGAATGGCTGCCCCAATAATTCCGGATCCCGATGATCCCAGCCACTACGTCTGGGAGCCAGAACCGGAGCCCGACCCCGTGCGTCCCGCCCTCGCCAGACGCCTGCTGAGCGGGCTCGGCAAACTGCTGCTGGCGGCACTGCTCAGCACCATCGTCTCGGTGGCATTGCTGCGCTTCATCGATCCGCCCATGTGGACCTGGCGCCTCGAGCGGGCGCTGTTTCCACCGGCCAAGGTGGCCGAGGTGAAGCACGACTGGGTACCGCTCGAGCAGATCTCCCGCGAGCTGCAACTGGCGGTGATCGCCGCCGAAGATCAACGCTTTGCCGAGCACAACGGCTTCGACATGGATGCCATCAGCTCGGCGCTCAAGCACAATCAGCACAGCGAGCGGGTGCGCGGCGCCAGCACCCTCAGCCAGCAGACCGCCAAGAACCTCTTCATGTGGAGCGATCGCAGCTTCCTGCGCAAGGGGATCGAGGCCTGGTTCACCCTGCTGATGGAGCTGGGCTGGGACAAGTCCCGCATCCTCGAGATGTACCTGAATATCGTGGAGTTCGGGCCCGGCATCTACGGCGCCGAGGCCGCAGCCAGACACTACTTCGGCAAACCGGCCACCCGCCTGACCCGCTACGAGGCCTCCCTGCTGGCCGCCGCCCTGCCCAATCCCTGGCGCTACCGGGTCAAGCCTCCTTCACCCTACGTCCAGCAGCGCTCGGCCTGGATCCGCCGTCAGATGGGCCAGCTGGGTCAGATCACCCTCAACAAGGTGCATCAGGCCGATTGACGAGCCGGCCGCCAAGGCTCAACTACTGGCGGCCGGATCGTCTGCCGGCGGGCCCAGATGGCCGCCGACGGTGCCCCGATGCAGCGGCAGATAGTGCCACCACCAGGCCTCTCGCCGCCGTTTGATCTGCTGTCGCCTTGTCCGTCGTTTCATGGCACCTCTCCCTTGGCCATTCCCCCTTCAACCATACCCCTTTGCCGGCGCCCTTGCCCAGACCCGGCGCACCATGGCCACTGGTCTGGCCGCCACCGCCAATAATTGCTACAGTAGCGAACCTCGATGTATCTGGAGTGATTTCATGGAACAGCGTACCCCGGATCAACTGGTCGAATGGGCCTATGATCAGTTTCTTGAGCAGGCCGCAGACATGCTGGCCCCCGAACAAATCGTCGACATCACCCTGGAGTTCGAACAGCGTGGCGCCGTCGAGGCGACCCTGCCCAACGCCGACTGGTCAGCCGAACTCGGTGTGCCGGTCGACATGGAGCGCTGGGTCGAGGTGTGGGTCGGCTTGCTGGATCATCAGGAGGAGTTTGAGGTGATTTTTGCCACCTTCCTGCTGCCCCGCCATCTCAATGAGCACGATGTCCACGTGCGCTGGCACCGCCAGCAACAGGCATGAAAAAGGCGCCCTCGGCGCCTTTCTCTTTTCTGCAAAGCCCTTCAGGGGCGGGCCGCAATGGCCTTGACCAGACAGCGGCGGCACCAGCAGGCGCTGGCCTCCCCCATGGGCAGGGCCGGCAACTGGCTGCACCAGCACTCGGCGATGGGCGCGCCGGCTGACACGGCGCAGAAGGCCGGTTCACCGCAGCCGGGGCAGCGATGGGTGCTGGTTGAACCGTCCAGCTGCGCCATCACCGCCAGCTGGGCATCACTGTCCATGGCGGACCAGCGACCTATCTCGGTCAGGGTACGGCCACAGCCGAGACAAAGGCCGTCCTTCGCCTGACAATGGCCAATGCAGGGGCTCGGCACTTATTCGCCATCCGGCGTGCTATCAGCAGCCACGAGCGTGATGCAGTTGTCCTCGAGCACAATCTTGCCTTGCTTGTAGAGGCCGCCGATGGCCTTCTTGAAGGTGCCCTTGCTCATGCCGAGCAGCTTGTAGATGAGCTCGGGTTCGCTCTTGTCACCCACCGCCAGGCTGCCGCCCAGCTTCTTGAGACGGGCCAGGATCAGCTCGCCGGCATCGTCCATCCGCGCCATGCCCGGCTTTTGCAGGGTCAGGTCCAGCTTGCCGTCGTCACGCACCTGCTTGACCCAGGCGGTCAGTGGCCGGCCCGTGGTCACCCGGCCAAACACCTCGTTCTTGAACAGCATGCCGGCGTATTCGCCGTTGACGATGGCCTTGATGCCGAGTGGCGTGCGCTCACCGGGCAGGGCAGTCACTTCGTCACCCGCCTTGAAGGGGGGCTTGTCGGTGCGCAGGAAGCGCTCGAGGCGGCTGGTGCCTACCATGCGCCCCTCGTGATCGAGCATCAGCCGCACCAGATAGACGTGGCCCACCTGCATCGGCTTGTTCTGCTCACGGGTCGGCACGAACAGATCTTTTTTCATGCCCCAGTCGAGGAAGGCGCCGATCTTGTTGGCATTGACCACCTTGAGGCCGACGATGTCGTCCACCATGGCAAACGGCTTGTCGGTGGTGATCACCGGCTCGCAGTCGGCATCCAGATAGAGGAAGACCTTGACCTCACTGCCCTCGGCCACCCCTTCCGGCAGTTGGCGTTTGGGCAGCAGCAGCTCGCCATATTCGTCGGCCGCAAGCCAGGCGCCGCGCTCTTCGAGTTCGACTACGGTAAGGGTGTTCATCTTGCCAATCTGTAGCATGGTGTTCTCTTCTTTCATTGTCCGGATGGCCAATTTTTCATTGTCCGTATGGGCGCGCATGTTACCCCAAGAGCGGTAACAGGGCCTAGTCCCTTGCCCTGTTCGCGGGTGATTTTCAGGGCCTTTTGGCCACATTACGGCGATATAATCGCCAGTCAGCCGCCCTTTAGCTGCAAATAACCCCACTTTTGGGTAGACTTCGCCGCTGTCAAAATCCAGAGGAACTGTCGATGAATCCATCCACTCGTACCCGTCATCTCAATCAATGGATCCAGACCCACAGTGGGCAGGACATGACCTACCCGGCGCTGCACGGCTTTTTGTGCGCCCGCCTGGTCGGGCCGGATGCCCCTGACTGGCAGGCCCCGCTGGCCGGTCTGTTGCCCCATGACGCCGAGCTGGATGAGAAGAGCAGCGACGCGCTGCACCATCTGATCGCCGAGCTGGAAGCCCAGGCCGATGAGGCCCAGCTCGCCCTGCCGAGCCAGTGCCGCCTCTCCACCGAGAGCCCGGAGCAGGTCTTCGAGCAGAGTCACCCGCTCGGTCAGTGGTGCTACGGCTTCAGCCAGGGCTTTGCCACCTGGCCCAAGCCCAAGGATCTGAACGACCCGACCACCCAGTATCGTTTCAGCCTGGCCGCCGAGCTGAGCCTGTTTCGCGACAAGCCCATGGCGCAGATGCTGCACTCGGCCGCCGGCAGCGACCTCCCCTTCATGGAGTTTTGCAAGCGCCAGCGCCAGAACATGAAGACCGCCCTCAACCAGCTGCTGCAACTGGACGAGTATCAGGCCGTGCCAAGCTCGGAGCAGGCGCTGGACAGCCAGCAGGCCGAGCAGTGGCAGCAGTGGTTCGAACTGGCCGATGCCAGCCGCGATCCGCACAGCCGCCTCGGCTGGTTCGACAAGGTGATCGCCGACGCCGAGCCGCTGTTCGACGCCGCCTTCTGGCAGCAGATTGCCGGCCACGGCTGGAGTGCCCACGAAGCGCGCCCGCTGCTGGCCGCCCGGGCCGGACGGGCCGACTGCCTGCTGCGCCTCGGCCAGCTGGAACAGGCGCGCAACGAATATCTGGCGCTGCTCGAGCTGTGCGTGGCCGACGAGCTGGGTTGCCGCTATCCCCTCTCCAGCCTCTATGCCCTGCAAGGGGAGTGGCAGGCGCTGCAGGACCTGCTGGTGCGCTTTGATGAAGCCTCCAGCTGGCTGCTCTACAACAAGGCGCTGATGACCTTCGTCTGCGCGGGTGCCGAGGCCGCGCAGCCGCTGCTGAGCGCCGCCATCAAGGCCAACGCCCATGTGCCGGCCTGTCTGCTGGGCCAGCGCAAGCTGCCCAAACAGGAGCCCCACAGCTGGCAGGCGGGCAGTCGCGACGAGGCCGCGCTCTACACCCTGCAAAGCCGCGAGGCCTGGCTCAAGCACAACGCCTTGATCTGGCTGCGCAAAGGCTGAGCCGCAGCCACAAAACCAGCCTCGAACAGACCCGGTTGCGGCGGATGACGTGCGCAACCGCACATTTCTCTGGTGCATGTTCAGACAAACGGCCTTGTGTTACGTATCATCAAGGCCAAAGTATCAAGAGAAACTGCACCCGATGCAGCCGTCACAGCAGGATGTCATATGTCAAAGATCATAGAGCTGCTTGCCCACTATCCCCCCTATCAGCTGGTTCACGCCGCCGAGATGGTGCGCGACACCTTTGAGCAGTTTTACCAGCAGCGCTATCAGCTGACGGTGCCCCAATGGCGCCTGATGATGGTGCTCGGCCCCAACTACCCCATCAGCCAGAAAGAGCTGGTCGAGGCGAGCGGGATGGACAAGGTGCGGATCTCCCGCGAAATTCACCGGCTGGTGGAGAAAGGGATCCTGTTCACCGAGAGCAGCGAACACGACAAGCGGGTCAGCCTGGTCTCCTTCACCCAGGCGGGGCTCACCCTGTTCCAGCAGCTCAAGACCGAAGCGGGCAGCTGGCAGCACACCCTCACCGACTACCTGCCGGCCGAGGCACGTCAATCCATTCGTCTGCACCTGCAAAGCGTCAGCGACGCCATCGAACAACTTCACCTGCTGGATAGCGAGCGACCCTCATGAACCTGAACAATTTTGCCACCATGGACGTCAACATGCTGCTGAGCCTGGTCAACATGCAGCTGCGTGATCGCTTCGATGATCTCGATGATCTCTGCAAGGCGCAGGATCTCGACAAGGCGGCGCTGGTCGCCAGGCTGGCCAGCGGTGATTTCCACTATCAGGAAGATCAGAAGCAGTTCAGATAGGGATCCGGATCACAACCCGGCCCATGCCGCTGGCTCCGGCGGCAAAAGCTGCTATGGTGATGGCTACCCCGGTCAACTGACCTGCGGCAAGAGGTACGGATACATCTTGCTGTCACAGACCGCGGTTAGCCTTCTACTCACCAGCCGCAGCCAAGGATGACCCATGATGTTCCTGACCCGCCCGACCAGCCTGATCACCCTCTGTGCCCTGCTGATGATCAGCCTCTTCTCACCGCGCCTGCCCGACAGCGCCGAGCAGTGGCTCACCACCCTGCTGCTGGGCTCCCTGGTGGCGGTCTGCCTGATGGTCGGCAGCGGCTGTCGCCGCTTTCTGCGGGATTGACCTGCCCGGCCCCATTCGCCACAAGGCCCCAAAACAGACAACGCAGCCCGAGGGCTGCGTTGTCGCTTTCTGACGTCTGGCAAATTGCCGTCTTGATCAGAGTGCCAGGGTTTCCAGCTGGCCTTTGGCCTGCTCGATGCCCTTGGCCTGGGCATCCGGGCCCATGCCCATGCCTTCGGCGTAGATGAAGTCCACGTCCTTGATGCCGATGAAACCCAGCACGGTGCTCATGTAGGGGGTCACCAGATCGGTGGCGCTGCCGACGTGCATGCCGCCGCGGGGGCTGATCACCAGGGCGCGGGTGTTTTCCACCAGGCCGACCGGACCGGTTTCGGTGTAACGGAAGGTGACACCGGCGCGGGCCACCAGATCGATCCAGTTCTTCAGCTGGGTCGGGATGTTGAAGTTGTACATGGGGGCGGCAATCACCACCAGGTCGCTTGCCTTCAATTCGGCAACCAGCTCGTCGGACTGGGCCAGCACGGCCAGTTGACGCTCATTGAGGTTCTCACCACCGCGCAGGCCCATGGCCAGCTCGCCATCCAGCACCGGCAGGTTCAGGGACGCCAGATCACGCACGGTGACGGTGTCGGACGCATGGTCGGCCAGGAAGCCGTCGATCAGGGCGTTGGATTGGGAATATTGGCCCAGGATGCTGGACTTGAGTACGAGGATATTGGCCATGGTGAAACTCCATTTGGTTGTCGGTTGAACAGCGGTGCTGTCGATGGAGGTCACTCTAAACATTGGGCTTCTATACAGATAGCGAAAATAGATGCTCAACTTATTCAAAATATTTGATGTTAGCTCACTCTCTCGCCAGCCACCGCTCCCCCACCCCGCCAAGGCTTGGCAGAACAAACGATTGCCGTTATGATCCGCCGCACTTTTTTCAGCGTTCCGGATCCCATGACACCCTCGCGCAGGCACTCTCCCTTTGCCGGTGCAGTCTGGATGATGGTAGCGGGCCTCTGCTTCGCCGCCGTCAACAGCCTGAGCCAGTATGTCAGCTTCAAGCTCGGCCTCCCTTCGACCCAGGTCGCCTTCCATCAATATCTGATTGCCCTGGTCTGCCTGCTGCCCTGGCTCATTCGGCACGGTCTGCGCCAATCGCTGATGACCAACCAGCTACGGCTGCACCTGCTGCGGGTCGCTCTCGCGGTGGTCGGCATCCAGTTCTGGCTGTGGGCGCTGGCGGTGCCCGTTCCCATCTGGCAGGGCATCGCGCTACTGATGACGTCGCCGCTGTTTGCCACCCTGGGGTCGGCGCTCTTTCTCAAAGAGCAGGTGAGCCGGGCCCGCATTCTGGCGACCCTGGCCGGCTTTGTCGGCGCCATGCTGATCCTGGCCCCCTGGACCGACGATTTCAGCTGGGCCTCCCTGCTGCCGGTGGCGGCGGCCCTGTTCTGGGCCGGCTACTCCTTGCTGGTGCGCTATCAGGCGGCGAGCGAGTCGTCCCACACCATCGTCGTCTACCTGCTCATCTTCAGCACCCCGTTCAACGCCATGCTGGCGCTGCCGGAGTGGCAGTGGCCGAGCGAAACCCAATGGCTGCTGGTAGCTGCCTCCGGCGTGCTGTCGGCACTGGCCCAGATGTCCATCGCCCGCGCCTACAGCGTGGCCGAGGCCTCGTTCGTGCAACCCTTTGATTTTGCCAAGCTGCCCATGAACGTGCTGGCCGGCTGGCTGGTGTTTGGCTGGGCGCCGCCCGGCCGATTGTGGCTCGGGGCCGCCATCATCATCGGCGCCATCACCCTGCTCACCCATCTGGAGCAGCGAGCCCACAAATCCGTTTCCTGAGGTACGCCATGCGTGCCTCTTTTTTTGCCCGCTATTCGTGCGATAGCGGCCATCAACCATCACTCACGACATCAGGAGAGATCACATGTTTGGAACCGCTACCCGCCCCGGCGCCACCCGCGCCCTGCTGCTGGGCTCCGGCGAACTTGGCAAGGAGGTCGCCATCGAGCTGCAACGCTTCGGCATCGAGGTGATCGCCGCCGACCGCTATGCCGATGCCCCCGCCATGCAGGTGGCGCACAGAGCCCATGTGCTGGACATGCTGGATGGCGACGCCCTGCGCACCCTGGTCAACGAGGTCAAACCGGACCTGATCATTCCCGAGCTTGAAGCCATCGCCACCGATACCCTGGCCGCCCTGGAGCAGGAAGGGGTCAAGGTGGTGCCGAACGCCCGCGCCACCCAGCTCACCATGAACCGGGAGGGGATCCGCCACCTCGCCGCCGAGACGCTGGGCTTGCCCACCTCCCCCTACCGCTTTGCCCAGAGCAAGGAGGAGTTCGTTGCCGCCGTTGACACCATCGGCCTGCCCTGCGTGGTGAAGCCGGTGATGAGCTCGTCCGGCAAGGGCCAGAGCGTGCTGCGCGATCTCGCCAAGCTTGACGAGAGCTGGACCTATGCCCAGGAGGGCGGTCGCGCCGGCCGCGGCAAGGTGATCGTCGAGGGCTTCGTCCCCTTCGATTACGAGATCACCCTGCTCACGGTGCGCGCCGTCGATGGCATCCACTTCTGTGAGCCCATCGGCCATCGGCAGGAAGATGGCGACTACCGCGAATCCTGGCAGCCGCAGGCCATGAGCGAGCTGGCGCTGGCCCGTTCCAAAGCCGTGGCGGCCAAGGTGGTCGAGGCGCTCGGTGGTTACGGTCTGTTCGGGGTCGAGCTCTTCATCAGGGGTGACGAGGTGTGGTTTAGCGAGGTTTCGCCGCGCCCACACGACACCGGCATGGTGACCCTCATCTCTCAGGATCTCTCCGAATTCGCCCTGCACGTGCGCGCCATTCTGGGGCTGCCCATCGGCACCATCACACAGTACGGGCCGAGCGCCTCTGCCGTGGTGCTGCGAGAAGGGCACAGCCAGGACATCCGCTATCAGGGGATTGGCGAAGCGCTGGCCCTGGTGCCGTGTGCCCAGTTGCGGCTGTTTGGCAAGCCGGAGATCGCCGGTCGCCGCCGACTCGGCGTGGCGCTGGCCCGGGCTGAAGATTGCCCCACCGCCGTCGAGCAGGCCAAAGCGGTGGCCGCCAGGGTGGACGTGCTCTTCTGACCGCTGTTTTTTGTCTCGCGCAAACAAACGTTTGCCTGCGTGATCCGGCGCAAGGGGCATGGCAATGCCCCTTTTGCATTGAGGCGCCTCGCTTATAATCCCCCCTTCACCTATGTCAGGAGTACAAGATGTTAACTGCCGTGATCTTCGATATGGATGGTGTTCTGATCGACTCGGAACCCTTTTGGCAACGGGCCCAGATGGCCGTGTTCTCCGAGCTGGGTCACCCCCACACGGTGGAAGATTGCGAATCGACCATCGGCGTGCGCATCGATCAGCTGGTGGCCCACTGGTATCGACTGCGCCCCTGGAGCGGCCCCAGCCAGGAAGAGGTGGTGCAGCGCATCCTGGATCGGGTCAACGCGCTGATCCTCTCCGAAGGTCAGGCCAAGGCCGGTGTGCTGGAG
The DNA here is from genome assembly GCF_013085525.1 of Aeromonas sp. 1805. NCBI lineage: Bacteria > Pseudomonadati > Pseudomonadota > Gammaproteobacteria > Aeromonadales > Aeromonadaceae > Aeromonas > Aeromonas sp. 1805. The sequence goes on from NZ_CP038515.1 coordinate 4,108,319, forward strand.
GCGCTCGATCTTATCGAGGATCGCGGCCTCAAGGTGGGTCTCGCGACCTCCTCCCCCTTTGCCATGGTGGAAGCGGTGCTCGGCAAGCTCGGCATTCGCGATCGCTTCCTGGCGGTTCACTCCGCCGAGGTGGAGCGCTTCGGCAAACCACACCCGGATGTCTATATCCACGTCGCCGAGAAGCTGGGAGTGGAGCCGGTGCATTGCCTGGCCATCGAAGACAGCTTCACCGGCCTGCTGGCGGCCAAGGCGGCCTCCATGACCGCGCTGATCGTGCCGGACCCCGCGCTGGTGGGCGATCCCCGTCTGGCCATTGCCGATCATCAGCTACGCTCGCTCACCGAGCTGGATGCCGAGATGCTGGCCAGCTGGGTCAAGTAAACAACAGGCAGGTGCTGTCGGACTGACCTTCTGCCTCCCTTGATCCCGGTCATAAACGTGCGCTTGCTCGCGGTCAGGACAGAGCGAACCAACTAGAATCAGGGGAGATAGGCGGCCCACGGGCCCGAGGAGGTCATCATGATCGAGTACACCAGCAAGCGCATCGTCTGCCCCCACTGTGGCCATCATACCCGGGTCGAGCTGGATGCCAGCCAGGGGGATCAGGAGTTCTACGAGGATTGCATGGCCTGCTGCAACCCCATCCACCTGCGACTGCATCGGGATGAGGCACGCGACTGCCTGCAACTGTTTGTGGACGCAGACGACGAACAGATGTTCTGACTGCGAGTGAACGCACCCACAAGATCGCCAAGGGCCTGCATGATGCAGGCCCTTTTCAATTGCAAATCCCTGAGGGCGCGTTGGTCAGCTTACCCCGGCTGACGGGCCGCCAGTACCCGCTCCACCGTGTCGACGATGGCCTGGGTCTGGGGATCGATCTCGATGTTGGTGTGCCAGCCGGCTTTGACCCAACCCAGGTTGGTGCGAGCCAGCGTCTCGGGAATGAGATTGACGCAGAACTCGTTGCTGCGCACTTCCCCCACGGTGAGGCTGATGCCGTCGATGCCGATGTAACCCTTGGTCAGCACGTATCTCATCAGTTCGGGGGCGAGGCGATACCACACCTGCCGGTTGTTGGGAGTGTCGATGACCGAGACGACCTGTGCGGTGCCCATGATGTGGCCGGACATGGCGTGGCCGCCAATCTCGTCGCCAAAGCGGGCGGCCCGCTCCACGTTGACCTTGTCCCCCGGCTGCAGCTGGCCGAGGTTGGTGAGGCGCAGGGTCTCCTGCATCAGATCGAAGCTGACCAGCTCCCCCTCGACCCGAGTGACGGTCAGGCAGCAGCCGTTGTGGGCCACGGAGGCACCCAGCGCCAGCCCCTCGCCCCAGGCCGGGCTCGGCATGCGGATCACGTGGGTACGAAAGTTGGGCAGCTCGTCGATGGCCACCAGTTCGGCGGTCCCCTGTACTATGCCGGTGAACATGTCTCGTCTCCTGCTACGAAAAAAGGCAGGGTAACCTCGCCCCGCGCCCCAGACAAGCGCGCTGGCTGACAAGCGGGCAGCCGATCGCTATAGTGACGGCATTCAAACCAGCGCTGACAAGGAAATAAAAATGCAGGTATATCAATGCTGTGAGGCCATTCGCATCGCCTACAACCAGATTGGCTCCGGGGAGCAGGGCTATGTGCCACAGGCCATTGCCGCCACCATCAGGGCGCTCAACGCCGTGGCATCGGATGAGCGGGTACCGGCGGATCTGCGCGAACAGGCCGCCTACGCCGCCGCCAACCTGCTGATCAGCGATCACGAAGACGCCTGATCCGGCCCTTGCGCCAAACGTTTCGTCCCGGATGAATTTCAGGCTAGAATGACCCCCCCGCACTTTGCATTCCCGTTTCGGGAGTGCAAAGGCTCTTCCCGTTACCCGCTCTTTTTACGCTTTATCTGATCCACTCGGAGGTGTCAGTGCAACGTTATTGGTCCGAGGCGAGGCAACTCGTTCGTCTAGCCAGTCCCATTCTGGTGGCCCAGGTGGCTCAAGTCGCCATGAGCTTCGTCGATACCGTGATGGCAGGCCAGGTCAGCGCCGTGGATCTCGCTGCGGTGTCGGTGGCCTCCAGTTTCTGGCTGCCGATCATCTTGCTGACCCAGGGCATCATCATGGCGCTCACCCCCATCGTCTCCCAGCTCAACGGGGCCCGCAAACGGGACGAGGTACGCCCCGCCGTGCATCAGGGCTTCTGGCTGGCGCTGATGGTGATCCCGATCGCCATGCTGGCGCTCTATTTCAGCCCGTTGGCGCTGCACCTGATGAAGGTGGATCCCGTCATGGCCGCCAAGACCACCGGCTTTTTGCACGCCATCATGTGGGGCCTGCCCGCCTTCGTGCTGTTCCAGGTGCTGCGCAACTTCAGCGAGGGACTCTCCCACACCATGCCGACCATGGTGATCGGCTTCGTGGGGCTGGCGGTCAACATTCCCGCCAACTATGTCTTCATCCACGGTCACTTCGGCATGCCCAAGCTCGGTGGCGTGGGCTGCGGCGTGGCCACCGCCATCGTGCTGTGGGCCATGCTGCTGGCAATGATCGTCTATGTGAAGCTCTCCTCTCATTTCAAGGAGATCAACCTGTTCTCCCGGCTCGCACGCCCCAATGGCAGCCGGATCTGGCGCCTGTTCCGCTTGGGCTTCCCCATCGCCATGGCCATCTTCTGCGAGGTGACCCTGTTTACCGTTGTGGCGCTGATGCTGGCACCGTTCGGTGCAGAGACGGTGGCGAGCCATCAGATAGCCCTCAACTTCTCCAGCCTGGTGTTTATGCTGCCCTTGTCGATTGGGGTGGGTGTCACCATCCGGGTCGGCCACAGCATCGGCGAGGGTCAGCCCGAGCACGCCCGCGTCGCCGCCCGCACCGGCCTGATGCTGGGCATGGCGGTAGCTGCCGGTACCGCCGCCCTCACCGTGCTGCTGCGTGAGCATATCGCCAGTATCTACACCGACGACCTGCAAGTGATCACCCTCGCGGCCATACTGCTGTTCTTCGCCGCCATCTATCAGATCTCTGACTCGGTGCAGGTGGTGGCCGCAGCCGCCCTGCGCGGTTACAAGGACACCAAGGCGATCTTCTACGTCACCATCGTCGCCTACTGGGGACTGGGGCTGCCCACCGGCATGATCCTGGGGCTGACCGACTGGCTGGTGCCGCGCATGGGGCCGCAGGGCTTCTGGATCGGTTTCATCGTCGGCCTCACCGGCGCCGCCCTGATGCTGGGCGCCCGCCTGCGTCATATCTATGGCCGCTTTGCCAGCCCGGAGGCCTGCAGCGCCCTCTCCAAGGCGCAATAGGGCAAACTCGCCTGCAAAATCAACAGGCTGCGCAAGAACTGGGCAAACAGTCTGCTTTGTGCGTGCGGCCTGTTGACAGCCTTGGGGGGCATGGGTAGTATGCCGACCACGCCAGCAGTGCTGGTGTGGTGAAACGGGTTTCTGACCCGGTTTGCAAAGTGGGTTTATAGCTCAGTTGGTTAGAGCACTACCTTGACATGGTAGGGGTCGTTGGTTCGAATCCAATTAAACCCACCACTTTTCCGTGATGCGTCCTTAGCTCAGCTGGTTAGAGCACCACCTTGACATGGTGGGGGTCGGTGGTTCGAATCCACTAGGACGCACCATCATGGAAACCTGTTATGCGTCCTTAGCTCAGCTGGTTAGAGCATCACCTTGACATGGTGGGGGTCGGTGGTTCGAATCCACTAGGACGCACCATAACAGCTTGAATATATTGCAGATATAAGTTTGATACAGGCTTATAGCTCAGTTGGTTAGAACAGTACTTTGACATGGCGTAGGCGATGTCGTTGGTTCGAATCCAATTGAATACAGATGTGGGTTTATAGCTCAGTTGGTTAGAGCACTACCTTGACATGGTAGGGGTCGTTGGTTCGAATCCAATTAAACCCACCACTCCCCTGCAATCAGATAAAGTCGCCTTGCGCACCCTGCGTCCTTAGCTCAGCTGGTTAGAGCATCACCTTGACATGGTGGGGGTCGGTGGTTCGAATCCACTAGGACGCACCAGATTAGAAAAGCCCGCTCCTCGAGCGGGCTTTTTGCATCTCCCCTTTCCAGCTTCTCTCGGCATCCTCACGGCTGAACCCACCATACGCTCAACCATGCCTGGCAGGTCAACATCCCCGCCCGCTCCACGCCGCTTAAAAGAGATCGAGCTGCTGGCCGCAGATCCGCTCGAACGACTCGCCGATAAAGGGGAGGATCGCATCGGCAATGGGCCGCAACTGCTTGTCGATGTAGTGCTCGTAGTCGATGGCGCTGCGCCGGTATTCCAGCGGCTCGGGGCCATTGAGAGTCATCAGGTAGGCGATGGAGCCCCTGTGCTGGTAGCGCTGGGGCAGGCCGCGGCGCAGGTTCTCCTCGTCCGCCAGACGCGCCGCCCGCACATGGGGTGGCACGTTCTTCTGATACTCCTCGAGTTTTTGGCGCAGCCGCTTGCGATAGACCAACAGCTCGTCGTGCTGGCCGGCCCGGGTCTCGTCCACCATGGTGCGCACATAGCCGCTGGGATCCTGGTCGTGAAACACCATTTCATAGAGGCGGGTCTGGAACGCCTTGGCAAGGGGCGTCCAGTCGGTGCGCACCGATTCGAGCCCCTTGAACACCAGCTGCTCCTCTTCACCTGCCTGATGGCCCGCCACCAGCCCTGCATAGCGCTTCTTGCTCCCCTTCTCCAGCCCACGAATGGTGGGCATCAGGAAGCGGCGATAGTGGGTCTCGTACTGGATCTCCAGATAGCTCGGCAGGTTGAACTCGCGCATGATCAGCGCGGCCCAGTTGTCGTTGATCATCTTCGCCAGCCGCCGGCCAATCTCGTCCGCCTGCTCGGGGCTGGCATCCCGCCCCAGGTGCACGAAGGTGGAGTCGGTGTCGCCATAGATCACCTCGAAGCCCTCCCCTTCGATCCACTCCCGGGTCTGCTGCATGATGCCGTGACCGCGCAAGGTGATGGAGGAGGCAAGCCGCGGGTCGTAGAAGCGGCATCCCCCCGAGCCCAGCACCCCGTAGAAGGAGTTCATGATGATCTTGATGGCCTGGGAGAGCGCCTTGTTGCTGGCGGCCTTGGCCCGATCTCGCGCCGCCCACAGAGTAGCGATGAGATCCGGCAGGAAGTGCCGCTCGCGGGAGAACAGGGCGCCGCGAAAGCCAGGAATGGCGTGCTCGGGATGCTGCAGCCCCTCGATGAGCCCCATGGGGTCGATGCAGAAGGTGCGGATGATGCTGGGATAGAGGCTCTTGAAATCGAGCACCAGCACGTGGCGATAGAGGCCGGGTCTGGAGTCCATCACATAGCCGCCGGGGCTCGCCAGTCCGCCGTCGGCTGGCAGATTGGGGGCCACGTAGCCGCCGCGATGCAGCCGCGGCAGGTAGAGGTTGGTAAATGCCGCCACCGAGCCACCGACCCGGTCCAGCTCAAGGCCGGTGAGGGAGGCACGCTCGATGGCAAAGGGGATGAGGTGGCAGAAATCGAAGATCTCCCACACCAGCCTGCAATCTTCCAGGTTGTAGCGGGCCAGCGCCTCCTTGTCGGAGTGGAACAGCTCGGTGATCTTCTCCCCCCGGTTGGCCACGTCTTCGATATCCTTGCCGCGGCCGAGCAGCTCGCTCGCCACCGCATCCAGGCTGTAGCTGGCAAACTGCCAGGTGGCGCTCTTCAGCGTGTCGATGCCATCCAGCACCATGCGCCCGGGGATGATGACGCTGCCGCTCTGGGGGTCATTGCGCGACGATCGCCAGAAGCAAAGCTCGTGGCCGCGCCCCAGCCGCAGCCGCCGCTTGTTGAGCTCGGCGCGGCGCAGCAGCAGGCGAAAGTCGAAGTTGACCACGTTCCAGCCGATGACCAGATCCGGGTCATGCCGCACAAACCAGCGCTCCAGCGCACTCAGCAGGGCGCTCTCGTCCGCCACCCATTCGACCTGGGTACCCCAGCTGTCGGCATCCGCCTCCGGCGTACCGATCATGATGACCCGCGCATCCCCTTCGCTGTAGAGCCCCACCGAGAAGAGGGCCCCGTCCATGGCGCACTCCACGTCCAGCGACACCCAGGAAAGGGTCGGCGTCACCGCCTGCGGTGCGCAGCGCGCCTCGTTCACCTCCCAGTAGCCGTGCTTGCCCCCTTTCTTGAGGGTGCGCCCCTCGAAGCGCACGCCGGCGGTGATGAAACGCTCCATCAGGTAGCGCTCCGGCAGCCGGATATCCGCCTCGAAGTGCTCCAGCCCGCGGATGAGCAGCAGCTCGATGGCGCGGTGAAAGGCGCTCAAGGTGGCAAAGTAGCAGCCCACCACGGCGCGGCCATCGAAGGTGTGCATCGGCAAGCGGCGAAACCGCCCGCTCACCCCCGCCCCCTTGAACAGCTCGGCGGCTTCTTCCATGTGGCTCTGTGGCAGGAAGAAGACCGGCTCCTGTCCCGGCACCACCAGTCGCACCGGCCCCTGCGCGCTCCAGAGCCACATCACGATCTCGGTGCGTTCGCCATGCCCGTTGCGACCACGCACATCCCGCCCGTGACGGGTCAGGATGAAGCCATCGAGTGGCAGAGTAACGGGAGGAACAGGCTGGATCTCGGTCATGCAGGCTACTGGGGTCAACGCTGGGATGGAATCATTGTACGTTCATACAGTGCTTTGCTGCAATCGGCACGCCCAGCCGCCATGGCCACGCCAGGCTGCGAGTCGCGCCGCAAACTGGTAAGCTCGGCCAGACTGGCAGCCACTGCCGGTGGCGGCTTTATTCGCCACTCCATTCACCCAACACCCCACTCTTCACCCGACATCAGGAGGTCATGTGGCGCTCTACTCTCTGCTGGATCAGCTGGCCATTCCCTATCAGCGCATCGATCACGCCCCCGTCTTCACCTGCGAGGAGGCCAGCCGGCTGTTGCCCAAGCTGCCCGCCGCCAAGACCAAGAACCTCTTTTTGCGCGACCCGAAGAGCGAGCGACTGTTTCTGGTGGTGACCCCGGAAGAGAGCCGGGTCGATCTCAAAGGCCTGGCTGCCGCCCTTGGCGTCAAACGGCTGAGCTTTGGCTCGCCAGAGCGCCTGGAATCTGTGCTTGGCCTCATCCCGGGCTCGGTCACCCTGCTCGCCATGGTGCGCGACAGGGAAAAAGCGGTGGAACTGGTGGTGGATGAAACGATCTGGCAGGCCGAGCGGGTGCAGTGCCACCCGCTGGTCAATACCGCCACCCTGCTTATCCGCCTCGACGACGTGCGCCGCCTGCTGGTCCACCTCGGCCGGGAGGCCACCGTCATGCGGCTGCCGGTCGTGAGCGACTGACCCAAGAGGGGGGAAGCATAAACGCCCCGGCGTCATGCCCCGCCCCTGATTAATCGAGTCAGCAGCCCTCTTGTGGCGGTTGTTGCCGCGATCGTGCCCGGATCACTTAAACCATTGCTCAGCGGCACAATTCATGCTGTGATCCGGCCCAGTCACCCGGCCCTGAGGTCGCTGCGCCGTTCCCGGCAGGAAGAGCCCACACCCTTGATGCAGAGTCTGTTTTCCTCGGCCCAGTTGCTGAGTCTGGTGCTGTTCGTCAGCCTGTCGCACATCGGGGTCGCGGCCATTTTCGCCTACCTGTGGCATACCCAGCGACCGCTGCGCTCCCTGCTCTACTGGTCGGCCAGCGAACTGGCCATCGCAGCCGCCTTTGGCTGCCTGCTGCTGCGAACCCTCACGGGGGATAGCTCCCTTGCCAACATCCTGCTTACCAACCTGCTGATCATCGCCACCCCGCTGCTCTATGAGCGGGGGCTGCGCCACTTTTTCCGGCGCGAGGCCGACCGTTTCGGCTGGCTCTGCCCGCTCCTCGCCCTCTCCGGCTTCCTGCTATTCGCCGTCACCGCCGCGCAGCTGCCACCGGATGACATACACAGCCGGATCGTGGTGCTCTCCGGGGCCATCTCGCTGCAGATATGCCTGCTGCTGTGGCAGCTCTGGCGCTATCAGCGGCTGGCCCCCGCCTACCGGGTGCTACGCTTCGCCATCCTGCTGCTCGCCCTGCAACTGGCCCTGCAGCTGGTCAGGATGGCCAAGCATCAGTGGTGGCCAGAGTCGGCCGCCTCCAGCCTCACCGATCCCCTGCTCGGCCCGGTGATCCTGCTCAGCCTGCTCTTTACCATCGCCCGCAGCTTCATTTTGCTGAGCCTGGTGCACACTCGCCAGCAGCAGGCGCTGCTCGCCACCCAGCGCGAGCTGGAGCGACGCGCCAACCTGGATGCCCTGACCGGGCTGGACAGCCGCCACCATTTCGAGCAGCAGCTGGCGGCGCGCGCCTGTCGCAGTGCCCGCCCCTGGCAACTGCTGCTGATCGACCTGGACAACTTCAAGCAGATCAACGACCGCCACGGTCACCCCGCCGGCGACGCCATGTTGCGGGTGGTGGGCCGGGTGATCCGGGAGAGCCTGCCGCCGGCGGGGCTGGCCGGGCGCCTTGGCGGCGACGAGCTGGCGCTGCTGGTGATGGAGACATCGCAGACCCTGCCGGCCTGCTGCCAGACCCTGCAGCAACGGGTCGCAGACGCCACCCGGCCGCTGGCCGGCGGCCCCATCAGCCTCAGCATCGGGCTGACCTCGCTGCAGCAGGGTGAGAGCTTCGAGCAGGCCTATCCGCGTGCGGATCGGGCACTCTATGCCGCCAAACAGGCCGGCCGCCAGCGCGCCTGCATCCAGGAGCCACACCACAGCGAGCCCAGGCCGCTGTGGCCCCTGGCCACCCAGACCTGATGCAACCCCCCATCGAGTGCCGGGCCGCTCGGCTGACCGACGCCCCCGCCTACCGTCGCTACGTGGCCGAATGTGGCGCCGCCGGGTTGCCACTTTATCAGGTGGCGCAATTCGACCCGGATCAGTGGCTGCAGGAGTTGCTCGCCCATGCCGATGGGCTGCATCTGCCGCCAGGCTACCCACCCACCACCACCTATTTTGCCCTCGAAGGGGAGGAGATCCTCGCCACCTTGCGCCTGCGTCACGGCGACAACCCCACCACCCGCCAGTGGCTTGGCCACATCGGTTACGAGACCCGTCCCACCCGCCGGGGGGAAGGCGTCGCCCGCACCCTGCTCGGCTGGCTGCAGCACCATGTGCTGAGCGAGCCTGTGCTCATCAGCTGTGACGAGGCAAATCCGGCCTCGCTCAAGGTCATTGCCGCCGCCGGCGGGCAATGGCTGGATCGCCGCTACCATGCCGGCGATCGCTGCTGGCTCCGGTTTTACCGGCTGGCCCCGCCGAGCGGCAGACAATAAAAAAGAGCGCCACAAGGCGCTCTTTGTTCACTGGCCACGGCCACCCGCAGCAAGATCAGTAGCTGTCTTCCTCTTCGGCCTTCATCCTGGCCTGACGGGCCAGTGCCTCCTCCTGGGCGCTCTCGATCTCGTGCAGCACGGAGTCGAGATCCACCTGCTCGCGGCTCTCCTCGAACAAGCCGGTCAGCTCGCTGTCGGGGGTCAGCTTGCCATCTTCATACAGGGCCCACATCTCCCGGGCGTAGCGGGTCTTGAGCAGCTCGGGGGCATACATGCCGTAGTAGTTGCGCATGTTGTTGACGTCGCGCTCCAGCATGGCCCTGGCCTGGTTGTTGGCGGCGGCATCCACCACCTGGGGCAGGTCGATGATGACCGGGCCCTGTTCATCCACCAGCACGTTGAACTCGGAGAGATCGCCGTGGATGAGGCCGGCGCAGAGCATGCGCACCACGTAACGGATCACCTTGCCATGGTCGATGACCGCCTGCTCGGCAGAGAGCGCCACGTCGTTGAGGCGGGGGGCGACATTGCCCTCTTCGTCGGTGATGAGCTCCATCAGCAGCACGCCATCAAGGCAGACATAGGGCCTGGGCACCCGCACCCCGGCCGCCGCCAGCTTGAACAGGGCATCGACTTCGGTGTTCTGCCACACCTCTTCGTGCTGCTTGCGACCGTATTTGGAGCCTTTCTCCATGGCGCGGGCATCGCGGCTGCCGCGCACCTTGCGCCCTTCCTGATAGACCACTGCCTGCTTGAAGCTGCGCTTGGACGCCTCTTTATAGACTTTGGCGCAGCGGATCTCGTCGCCGCAGCGCACCACATAGACGTCGGCCTCTTTGCCGCTCATCAGCCGGCTGATGACGTCATCGACCAGGCCGTCATCAACCAGAGGTTGGATTCGATTTGGAATTTTCATGGCCGCCCTTTTACCCTATTTGCGCATCAGAAGATAGCCCCTCCCGGGCCACTTGCCTATCCCTGTTTCCTGACGGCGCCCGGCGTGCCGGCAACCGCGATGATCCCGGTGCGATAACCCGCGCCGCCGGGTCGGCCGGCCTCACTCCCCGGGAGGGAGATCGCCACGGATCCGCTTAATGCCCTCTTCGTAGAACCCATCCGATCCTTGCTGGTGCTCCATGGTCTCGAAGATCTTGAGAAACCACATGTACTGTTCGGGATGCTGGCGCAGCTGCTGCTCCACCATGGCGTTCATGGCACAGACATCGGCCACCAGATCCGCACCGGGATAAGGGTCGAAAGGCGGCTCGATCTCCAGCCGGTAGCAGCCCTCCTCCTCGTCATAACAGGCAAGAATAGGCACCGCCCTGGCGCCGGTCAGTTTCACCAGCTTGGGCAGGGCCGGCAGAGTCGCCTTGGGATGGCCGAAGAAAGGCACGAAGATGCTGGCCTCGCGGCCGTGATCCTGATCCGGCAGATAGAAGAAGCTGGCGCCGCTGCGGATCGCCTTGATGGCCGGCTTGATGCCGACGCTACGCTCATATACCTTGCCGCCCTTGGCCCGCTCGCGGTTGATGTACCAGTCAAACACCTGATCTTTCGGGCTCTTCATCATGGTGCACATGGTCAGCCCCCGAATGGCGAAGTAGCGGCCGATCATGTCCACCGCCCAGGTGTGGGGTACCACCAGGATCACCGGCCGGCCGGCGGCCCGCTCTGCCTCGATATGCTCCCAGCCACGCACCTTGACCCGGCTGGCCAGATGAGCGGCGCTGCGCAGGGTCAGCTCGGCAAAGCCCATGAAGGTCTTGAGACCGACCCGGATCGATTTGAGCAGCAGGGCCTGACGGCCAGCCTCGTCCAGCTCGGGAAAACAGATCTTGAGGTTGGTCTCGGCAATGTAGGCCTGCTTCTTAGAAATCCGCAGCAGGGTGGGCGCCAGACGGTTGGCGAGCCGGTCGCGCAGACCATGGGGCACCAGCGCCAGCAGACAGAGCAGACCGAGCGCCAGCCAGCTGCCCCACCAGCGCGGATGCAGCAGACGGGGATGAAATGAGGTGTCAAAAACCGGATCGTGTGAGGACATGGCCGCCATCAAGTCATAGAAAATAAACGGTTATTTTAATTATCCTGACAGATTTTTCCACTTTGGCGGCCACGCCCCCCGGCCACCGGGCTGGCAGACAAGGAGCACCTCATCCCATGCCGGGTCACCATCGCCAATAAAAATGGCCCCGCAGGGCCATATGACATGAAGGCGTGCCGCCTCAGGGCAGCGGCTGCAAGCCACTGCGGATGCGCTGGATCCCCGCCTCGTAGCGACCATCCAGGCCGACCTGATCTTCGCGGGTATCGAAGATCTTGAGGAACCACATGTACTGGCCGGGGTCGCGGCAGAGCTGCTGCTGCACCATGTCGTTCATCCGGCAGGTGTCGGCCATCACGTCCTCGGTGGGATAGTTGTCAAACGGCGCGTCGATCTCCAGCCGGTAGCAGTGCTTGGCCTCGTCATAGCAGGCCAGCAAGGGCACCGCCTTGGCGCCGCTCACCTGCACCAGCCGTGGCAACGCCGGCAGCGTCGCCTTGGGGTGACCGAAGAAGGGGGCAAAGATGCTCTTCTCGCGGCCATGATCCTGATCCGGCAGATAGAAGAAGCTGCGACCGCCCTTGATGGTACGGATCACCGCCTTGATGCCGGCACTGCGCTCATAGACCCGGCAACCGTTGCGGGCCCGGGCCCGATTGAGGTGCCAGTCAAAGACCGGGTTGCGTGCCCGCTTCATCATGGTGCACATGGGCACCCCGCGCCGGGTGAAGTAGTAACCGGCCGCATCCACCGGCCAGCTGTGGGGCACCACTAGGATCACCGGTCTCCCGGCGGCCTGCTCCGCCTCGATATGTTCCCAGCCGCTGACCTGCATCCGGCTCATCAGATAGGCGGGGCTGCGCACGGAGAACTCGCCAAAGCCGAGCAGACTCTTGAGACCGACCCGGATCGAGGTCATCAGGATGGCGTCGCGTTCGGCCTCGCTCTTTTGCGGAAAACAGAGTGCCAGGTTGGTTCTGGCGATATAGATCTGCTTTTTCGAAATACGGAACACCAGCGGAGCCAGGGCGGCGGCGAAACGGTCGCGCAGACGGACCGGCACGAAGGCCAGCAGCATCAGTACGCCAAGCGCCAGCCAGCTGAGCCAATAGCGTGGATGCAGGAATCTGGCCTCGAAGCGGGTGTCAAACACGGGATCATGGGAAGACATGGATGGGGATCAAGCTAAGAAAATGGAGCTGCATTGTATTCGTCCTGACAGGTAATACCAGTGAAATTCATCATTGTCCCCCCAGGCTGGGCGCTGGCGCAAAAAATGGGGCGCCAACGGGCATGAATGGCACCTTTCGCTGCCAGAACCGGTACAAAAAGCGCTTCACCCGAGGGTGAAGCGCTTGGTCATTATCCGGTTGATGGCCCCTGTCTGCTGCAAGGTTGCTCATCAACGCCCCGTATCTCGGCTCTCGCCGTCCTCTTCTTAGCGACGAACCATGCCGTGCGTCACCTCGTCGCTGCCGTCGAGCGGCAGGAAGAACATCAGGTAGCGCAGGACCACATAGCCGACGATCAGGGTGGCGGCGCCCAGCTCGAAGTGGGCCAGCAGCCGGATCTGCTCGACATACTCGGCAGCCTGGGGCCACTGCTCGATCAGGTGGCTCACCTTGAACAGGGCGGTGGCGCCGATCACCAGCGGGAAGGTGAAGGCGGCGTAGCCCGGTGAGAACGGCAGACGCAGCAGCTTGATGAAGGCCAGATAGATGATGCCGGTCATCAGCACCGCAATCCCCAGCAGCACGGCCACCAGCAGCAGGGAGGGTTCCTCGCTCACGGTCAGGTAACCGGCCAGTGACAGGCTGGCGGGGGCCGCTAGGATGGCGATGGTCGGCTTGGCGGCATCCGGCACTTCATGGCTGAAGATGAGGCGATAGAGCATCAGCGGCAGCATCAGGCCATAGCAGAGCATGCCGAACCAGAGCAGGCCGTTGGCCAGCGCCGCAAACTGGCCGCCCGGGAAGGCGACGTCCGCGACGATGATCCCCACCGGCGGCACGAACCAGCTCGGCACCATGTGGTGGATTTCAAACTGTTTGGCCCGATGCCAGACGAAAGTGGCCAGGAACGCCAGGTGCAGCAGCACGGCAAACAGCCAGAGCCCCTCACCCAGACCGGCGTCGAGCATGCCGACCGCCTTGGAGACCACCATGGTGCCCATGGCATAGGTAGGCACCACGCTGCCGACCACGGGGTGGGCCAGATCTTGCCACAACAGGCGTGGGTGCAGCAGAAACTTGAAGGTCAGGATCACCAGCAGCACGGCGGCAATGGCTGCCCCCAGCAACTGCAGGCGGCCATCGAAGTGACCGGCATTTTCCCAGCACCAACCGAGACTGGCGATCCCGAGCGCCAGCCCTGCCATGGGAGTCGGGGCTTTGCCTAAGGATTGACGGGTTCTTGCGATCATGTCTGAAACCTCTGATGAGAGACGATGGGCATAGGATAATGGCCCCTTATCGTTTACGATATCTAAATGAATTAAATCAATCGTTCAGGATATCCAAACGTGAAGCTGACCCTGCAACAACTCAAGGTCTTTGCCACCATCGCCCGTTACGGCAATCTGGGGCTGGCCGCCAATGAACTGTGCCTGAGCAAGGGCGCCGTCTCCCAGTCGTTGCAGGAGCTGGAACGCCAGCTCGCCACCCCGCTGTTCGATCGCATTCACCCCAGATTGCAGCTCAACAACGAGGGACGCCTGCTGCAACCGGCGGCCGAGGAGCTGCTGACCCGGATGCAGGACATCGAAACCCTGTTCAGCCCGGATGCCGAACCGAGCGGCCAGTTGCGTCTCGGCGCCAGCCAGACCATCGGCAACTACCTGCTGCCGGCCCTGCTCGCCACCAGCAAGCAGGAGCTGGGGCAGCCGCCCCGGGTCACCATCACCAATACCCACCAGCTCTGCCACCTGCTGGCCAACTTCGAGCTGGATCTGGCGCTGATCGAGGGGGAGAACCACCACCCGGATCTGGTCAGCGAGCCTTGGCTCCACGACGAGATGCTGATCGTGGCCCAGCCCGCTCACCCCCTCGCTGGCCGCAGCCGTCTCTCCCTCGCCCAACTGAGCGATGAGACCTGGGTGCTGCGCGAGCCCCAGTCCGGCAGCCGCGAGCAGTTCGAGCAGCAGATCCAGCCCGAACTGCCGCGCTGGCAGGCGGGGCTCGAGCTCAACACCCTGGAAGCGGTGATGCTGGCGGTCGAGAAGGGGCTCGGTATCTCCTTCATCTCCCACCTGGCGGTGTCGGATCGGTTGCAGGCCGGCCGTCTGGTGGCCCTGCCCCTGACCCGTCGCTTCCCCCGTCAGCTCTCCCTCATCTGGCACCGGCAGAAGTATCACTCCGCCACCCTGCGCCGCTTTCTGCAATTTTGCCGCGCCCAGGAGGATGTGTTGCACAGCGATGCCAGCCACACTTGAGCCAATGGGATGATCGGGCAGCCTATTGCCCGGCATTGCCCTTGCCGCCGGAGTATCGGCAGCAATAGAAGAGGGAGAGCCCAGACTCTCCCTCTTTGTCATTCAGCCTTGTGACTCAGCGTTTCGCGGGCTGCAATCCCCGCTCGACCCAGCCCAGCACTTGTCTGCTCAGCGCCTGCGGTACCCAAGGCGAGTCGCTCAATCCTTCTCTGACGCAGGCGGCAAAATGATCCGCCTCGTGCTGCATGCCGCCGCCCCCGATCGGCTGCGCGATGTCGTGCGGCCAGGCTGGCAGGGGGTCGCCCCCACGCCACGCTATCTGCTGGGGATTCCACCACTTGCCCACCAGCTCCAGCGCCCAGCCGGGCCCGGACAGCCAGGCCGACTTGTCGAGATCTACGACGATGGAGGCAGCAAGTTCGGCCTTGAGCGGGCCGGCAAAATCAAAGCGGGCGGCTTCGTCCACCTCGCCCGCCTGACGAGACAGCGTGACCTCGGGCTCACCCGCCGCCAGCCCGAGCTGGTGACACAGGGCGGCATAGAGCCAGAGCGGATAGACCCCCACATCCCAGGCGGCGCCGCCGGCCAGCGCCGGGTCGAACAGCTTGCCGTCCCGCGCCTGCACCGAGCCAAAGGCGGCCCGCAGCCTGTCGGGGGCCGGCAGGGCGGCAAGCCGTCCCAGCAATTCGCGCATGGCGGGGAAGCACATCACCTTCATCGCCTCCATCAGCAGCAGGCCCCGCTCAGCGGCGAGCCGCACCAGCCGATCCCAGTCCGCCACCCGGGTCACCGCCGGTTTTTCCACCAGCACGTGCTTGCCCGCCAGCAGCATGAGTTCGATCAGGGCGGCGTGCTCCGGGTGGATCACCGCCACATAGACCGCCTCCACCTGGGGGCTGGCCGCCAACGCCTGATAGCTACCATGGGCGTGGGGCAAGCCCTGCTCGTCGGCGAAGGCCTGCGCCCGCGCTTGATCACGGGCGGCGATCGCCACCACCCGGCTGCCACTGGCGTGCCCGTTCACATCCTGACAAAAACGGCGGGCAATGGCCCCCGCGCCGGCAATCCCCCAGCGCAGCGGCTGGTCGCTTGATCTATCTTGCATCCCTGTTTCCTTATGCTGTCTGCCGGTCGGTCATCATGCCTTTGCCAGGCTGCGCAACCAGCGGATCTCGTCGCCCCAGATAGACTCGTCAATGGTCTCCAGGATCAGCGGAATGCCATCGAAGCGATCGTCATTCATGATGTGATGGAACACCGCCTCCCCCAGGTTCCCCTCGCGCAGGCTGTGGTGGCGATCGACCCGGCTGCCGAAGGTGCACTTGGCGCCGTTGATGTGCATCCCCTTCAGATAGTTGAAACCCACCGTCTGTTCGAACTCGGCAAAGACGGCGGCGCAAGCCTCTGCGGTGCGCAGGTCATAACCGGCGGCAAAGGCGTGGCAGGTGTCAAAGCAGATGCCGACCCGGCTCTTGTCTTCCACCCCGTCGATGATGGTGGCCAGATGCTCGAACGACCAGCCGAGGTTGGTGCCCTGGCCGGCGGTATTTTCGATCACCGCCGTCACCCCCTGGCTGCGCTCCAGCGCCCAGTTGATGGATTCGCTCACCAGCTTGAGGCTGGCCGCCTCCGGGATCTGCTTCAGGTGGCTGCCCGGATGAAAATTGAGATAGCAAAGCCCCAGCTGTTCGCAGCGCTTCATTTCGTCCAGAAAGGCGTCGCGGGACTTGGCGAGGCCATCGGGATCCGGGTGGCCAAGATTGATGAGGTAGCTGTCGTGGGGCAGGATCTGCTCGGGGCGAAAGCCCCCCTTCTCGCAGGCCAGCTTGAAGGCGCGGATGCTGGTCTCGGAGAGCGGCGCCGCCTGCCACTGGCGCTGGTTCTTGGTAAACAGGGCGAAGGCATTGGCGCCGATGGCCTGGGCGCGGGCGATGGTATTCTCCACCCCGCCGGCCGCACTGACGTGGGCTCCGATAAATTTCATCTCATCTCCTCTGCACTGTTGCTGGGTCTAGCCGCTCAGCGAAAGGGCGGCCAACATGGGGCGTCATTATGCCCAAGCCCGCCCCTTGCGCCAAACCGGGATTGTCGATGGCAACCATAGAGAGGCCCGCAGTGCCGGCCGCCGATGAGAGTAATGTCAACGAGTCAATCGGCCGCGTCGCTCCCGATGCTTGGCTGCCCGCCATCGCGCAGTCCGTCAGGCTCCAGCGCCGACGCCAGAATGCCGCTCAACCACAGGATGAACGCCTGCACCCGGGGAGCCAGCTGACGGCGATGGGCATAGAGGGCGTGAATGGGCAGCGGCGGTGGCTGCCACTTTGGCAGGATGGCCACCAGCTCGCCGCTGGCCAGCAGTGGCTCCACCCCGACCCGCGGCAGCTGGATGATGCCAAGCCCGGCCAGCGCCGCCGCCAGATAGGATTCGCTGTCGTTCACCGTGAGCGCCCCGCTCATCGCCAGCACGGCGCGAGAGCCATCCGCCTGCAGATACTCGAAACCGCTCTCCCTGGGTCCGCTGCCACCGCCGTAGTGCACCAGCCGATGATCGCTCAGCTCGCTCAGGCTGTGCGGTGTTCCATGGCGGGCCAGGTAGCCAGCACTGGCACAGTTGATCTGACGGTAGTGGCCGAGGGGGCGCGCCACCAGACTGGAGGGCTCGAGTGCCCCGACCCGGATCACGCAGTCAAAGCCCTCCCGCACCAGATCGACCCGCCGGTCCGTACTGCTCAGCAGCAGTTGCAGGTCGGGGTGGGCCGCAAGCCAGGCGGGCAGCGCCGGGATCACCAGATGGTGGGCCATCCGGCTCGGCATGTCCACCCGCAGCTGGCCGCTCAGCTGCCCCTGCTGGCGAAACAGCGCGTTGAACTCCTCCATGTCCGCCAGCAGATCCTGGCAGCGGGCGTAACAGAGCTTGCCATCCGGGGTCAGCTGCACCCGCCGGGTGGTGCGTTGCAGCAAGCGGGTGCCCATCTGCTCCTCCAGTCGCCGAATGGTCGCCGAGAACGTCGCCTTGGGGACTCCTAGCTGTTCGGCACTGCGGGTAAAGCTCTCCAGCTCCGCCACCCGCACAAACATCCTCATCGCATCCAGTTGATCCATGCCGCCATTGTCTCGCCAATTGGAACAGTGCATTCATTATCACCTTATTTATCCAATCAACAACGGACAATAGAGTGATCACACCGGCTCATCCCGAGCGCATTACCCACAGACAGGAGTCCTCACATGGCCCACCCCATCGCACTCATCACCGGCGCCAGCCGCGGCCTTGGCAAACAGGCGGCGCTGGCCCTCGCCGCCCGCGGCGTCGATCTCATCATCACCTATCGCAGTCAGGCCGATGAAGCGGCGGCCGTGGTGGCCGAGGCGACCGCACTCGGCGTCCAGGCCCACGCCCTACCCCTCGATGTGGCCGACAGCAGCAGCTTTGCCGCCTTCGCCCGCCAGGTACAGGAGCTGCTGAGCGCATGGCAGCGCCAGCAGATCGACTTTCTGGTCAACAACGCCGGCATCGGCATTCACGCCACCATAGAGCAGACCACCGAACAGCAGTTCGATACCCTGTTCAACATTCACCTGAAGGGGGTGTTTTTTCTGACGCAACAGTTGCTGCCGCTAATCCGCGATGGCGGGCGCATCCTCAACCTGTCGAGCGGGCTCACCCGCTTTGCACTGCCCGGTTATGCCGCCTATGCGGCCATGAAGGGGGGTGTCGAAGTGCTGACCCGCTATTTGGCCAAGGAGCTGGGGCCGCGCGGCATCGCCGTCAACGTGGTGGCGCCGGGGGCCATTGAAACCGACTTTGGCGGGGGGTGGTGCGGGACAATCAGGCCGTCAACGACTTCATCGCCAGTCAGACCGCCTTGGGACGGGTGGGCCAGCCGGAAGACATCGGCGGCGTGATTGCCGCCCTGCTCTCCCCTGACAGCCGTTGGATCAATGCCCAGCGCATCGAAGCCTCGGGCGGCATGTTCCTCTAGACCTGTCCCCGCAGAGGATACGGCGCTACCAACAGGGGCAGCCCGTCAGTGGCTTGAGCTGACGTCAGGCACCTGCCCGCAGGCGGCACACAGCGCCTGCGGCAGATGGGCGGCCAGGGTCGCAACCACTTCCACATCGACCCGGCGCTGGCTGGCCAGTTGCTGCAAAAAGCCGAGTGCCTGCCCGGCGCTCAACCCCTCCCGGTAAGGTCTGTTCTGCACCATGGCCTGGAAGATGTCGGCCACCCGCAGGATCCTCGCCTCCAGCGGCATCGCCTCGGCGGTCAGGTGGAAAGGGTAACCGCAGCCATTGGGCTCTTCATGGTGATAGGAGGCCCACAGGGCGATGGCCTCGAAGCCGTCGATGTGGCGCAGGATCTGGTAGGTCTCGAAACTGTGGGTATTGATGATGGCCCGCTCCCGCTCATCGAGTGACCCCGCCTTGTCGAGGATTTCGTCAGGCACCCGCAGCTTGCCGAGATCGTGCAGCAACCCGGCAATCTCCAGCTGCTCGCAGTGCCCCTCTTCAATGCCCATCAGCTCGGCCAGCAGCCGGGCCAGTCTGGCCACGCCAAGGGAGTGGGCCACGGTGAAGGGACTCTTGGCATCGACGATGGCCGAGAAGATCCGCGCCAGCTGCTTGAGCTCGCCGTTGCTGGTGAGACAGGGTTCCCGCTCGCTCAACATGTCGTGCATGTAGTCGCTGATGGCACGCCCCTCCAGTTGCAGCCAGAACGCCTCCGAGCGGGATGCCAAGAGGAAGGCCGCCACCAGCTCGGGATCGAAAAACTCGCCGGCGCACGCCTCGATTCGTTGCCTGATCTCGTGGGTGTGCATCAACAGGGAGCCGTCACCGTAGTGAGGTGCCGCCAGGGCATCCACCCGGTCCACCAGAAAAATAAGATTGGCTTGGCGCATCACGCCCGCCGCCAGGCCAGGGGGTTGTACCAACCGGTGCCAGTGGGTGTGGTGATAACGGATGGGTTCCGCCAGCGGCGCCAGCGGCGGAAAGTCCTTGAGCAGGTCATGACCGACCTCGCAGTGGAACTGGGAGGACTCCCAGTCAAACTCGCTGACCAGATGGCAGTGGATGAAGGTGGAGGAGACGCCGATATCGTGCAGCACCCCCAGTTCGAACAGGCAGGCTCGCTCGCTGGCATTTGCTCCCAGCGCCTTGCCGCACTCGGCGGCCATGATGCCGACCCGCTTGCCGTGCGCCACATCACCGATGCCGACCAGATCCAGCGACGCCGACAAGGCGTATACCACCTGGCGCAAATCAACCTGCTGGGAAACGTGCTCACCGCTGCGGGTGTATGGGGTGTTGCTGTTCATGATGCGTGTCCACATCTGCCAACGTGAAACATCCCGTGTCTGGGGCCGGGTAAACACATTGAATTTAAATCAGAATATGAACTCTGGTGGTAGCCTCACCCAGATACCCCTCATCTAATTGATAAAAAGATGAGTTGGATCAATTTGGCAAGGCACGTGCCGGTTGTGTAATGGATGTGAAGAAAATGAGGCCTTGTGGTTACCTGAAACCATCATCAATAGTCATTCGGAAATGGTCTATGGTTAGAGCGAAACGGCCTCAACAGGCTGGATATCAATAAGTTGCCCATAAGGAACCAACCATGAAAGCGCTAACCTTACCCCTGTTTTACCTCTTGTCTTTACTCTTCTGCGGTCAGGCCTACAGTGCCGATGAGGTCATCCTCAGCGTCGCCGCCAAGGGTTGCTGCAACAACGCCGGCAAGATGGAGTACAGCCGCGCCCAGCTGCAGGCGCTGCCGCAAGCCAGCGTCACCACTACCACTCCCTGGACCAAGGGCTCCCATGTCTATCGCGGCGTCTTGCTCAAGACGGTGCTCGATACCCTCGGCGTCACTGCCGACAAGATAAAAGTGATGGCCCAGAACGACTACTTTGCGGTGATCCCGCGGCAAGATGTCGAGAAATACCCCGTGCTGCTGGCCATCGAGGAAGATGGCAAGGCACTGACCCTGCGCAACAAGGGCCCAGTCTGGGTCATCTACCCCCTGTCGGACCACCCCGAGCTCAATATAGAGCAATATCACAGCCTGATGGTGTGGCAAGTTCTCAAGCTTGAAGGGATGTAACGATGATCAAGGGCAAGTTCCTCTCCCTTGCCTTTATCATGGTCTCCTTTCTGGGGGTGACCATCTGGTCACTCTTCAATTACGATCGCACCTTCAATGACATGGTCAAATACAACCAGCTCTCCGCTTGGTCTCTGGCCCAGCTGGAACTGGAGCTGCACGGTTTTGACGAGCAGCTGTCGCTGTATCGCAGCGGCCAGACCGATGCCGGGCAGTTGAACAAGGCCTATGACATCGCCTGGAACCGGCTGGACATCTTCTTGACCGGACAAGAGACCGCGCTTATTCGTTCCCGCTACCAGGCCAGCGAGAGAGTCAGCGCCTTCTTTGAGGTGCTCAAGGAGTATGAGCAGGACGTGGTCAACCCCACCCCCGATTCAGCCCGGCTGGCCGAGATGGAAGGCAGAATGAACAAGCTGCTGCCTTCCATCCGGGATCTGATGGTGATGAACTTCACCGGCCCCTCCGCCATCAAGCAGCGTCAGGAGCTGCAGCAGTCCAAGGAAGGGCACGTACTGGTACTGGTCGCTCTGCTGGCCATCGGCCTGCTCATCCTGTTCGTGGTCTCCCGGGAGATGAAGCTGCAATACTTCCTGGCCTGGAACGACCCGCTGACCCTGCTGCCCAACCGGGCCGCCTTCATGACCCGACTGGAGCGGCTGGCTAAGGGCAAACAGCCTGCCGACTGTACCCTGACCATCTGCCTGGTCGAGTTGAACAACTTCAAGGAGGTCAACGACAGCCTGGGCTATGCCGCCGGGGATGAACTGCTCACCATGGTGGCCAACCAGATCAGAGAGTATGCCCATGACCAGGCCTTCATCGCCCGCATGGGCGGCGATGAATTTGCCCTCTTCATCTATGGCGCCATGCCCATCGAGCACCGTGTTCCCTATCTTGTCCGGCTGCTGGATGAATTGAGGCCCACCGTCTTTCAGGCTGATCCGGCGCATCGGGTGCGCGTCAGCATGGGAATAAGCCAGCACCCCATCACGGCCCACAAGATCGAGGAGCTGATCCTGTTCGCCGACATTGCCCTCGCCAATGCCAAAAAGCTCAAGGAGAACCACCTGCAAGTGTTCAACCACCGGATGTTCGAGCACTACAGCCGCAACCGGAAACTAGCCGCCGAACTGCGTGAACATCTGAATATCATCTCCAACAGCACCCTCTATCTGCACTATCAGCCGGTGATAAAACCCGGCAATGCCTACAACATGGGGGCCGAGGTGCTGATCCGCTGGCACCACCCCGAATACGGCTTCATCAACCCGCTGGACATCATCGCCATGGCGGAGGAGAACGGCCTCGGCGAGCTGCTCGGCAAATGGATCTTCAGCCGGGTCAACCACGACATGTCGCAGCTGCCGGCCAGCTTCGTGGACAAGCTGGAGCTGGCCATCAACCTCTCCAACTCCATGTTCACCCCGGCCCTGTTCCACCAGGTCAACGAGATGCTGCAACAGAGCCCGCTGCGCGCCGAACAGCTCATTCTGGAGTTGACCGAGACCATAGCCCTCGACGATCTGCCGCTCAGCCAGCGCATCTTCAAGGAGCTCAAACACATCCACGTGCGCATCGCACTGGATGATTTCGGCACCGGCTGGTCCTCCTTCTCCTATCTGATGTCTCTGAGCTTTGACAAGCTCAAGATTGACAAGTCCTTCGTCAGCAACATCGAGACCGACCCGCGGCAATTCATGTTCGTCGAGTCCATCACCAAGCTATCCCATCAGCTGGGGCTGGTAGTGGTGGCCGAGGGGGTGGAGAGCCTGCATGAACTGCAGCAGCTGGCCCATATCGGGGTGGACGAGATCCAGGGCTACTACTACTCCAAGCCGCTCTCCCCTGCCGAATTCTTCATCTATGCCATGACCCATCTGGCCCACAACACGGAAGAGAGCGTGGACGTCAGCTATCACTGACCCCACATCCCATTGCGGCCCCCCTCTTTCGTCTCACCGTATCCTTCCCACCAAAAACAACAGGCCCCGCCGGTGGGCGGAGCCTGTCAAAGTACTTCTGCTCGATTTGCTTAGAGCGTTTTGCCGCCCGAGCTTATTACCGTCTGGTACCAGTAGAAGCTGTCCTTCTTGAGCCGGCGCAGGGAGCCGCCCTGCTCGTCACGCTCCACAAAGACGAAGCCGTAGCGCTTCTGGTAGCCGTTGAGCCAGCTCAGAATGTCGGTGAACGACCAGGCGCAATAGCCGAGCAGTTCCACCCCGTCCTGCAGCGCCTCCTGGCACGCCTTGACGTGGCTGCGCAGATAGTCGATGCGGTAGTCGTCGTGTACCCGATCTCCCGCTGCCAGCTTGTCGAACTCGCCGAGGCCGTTCTCGGTGATCATCAGCGGCAGACCGTAGCGGGAAGAGAGCCGGCGCAGGGCGATGCGCATCCCGGTCGGGTCGATGGCCCAGTCCCAGTTGCTGGTCTCAAGGTGCGGGTTGGGGGTCGTCTTGTAGAGGCCGGGAATGCCGCTCGAAGGGGTGGTGCCCTTCTGCCCCGTGGTGTTGATACGCTGCAGGGTCTGGCCACCGAGCGGATTGTCGGTGAAAGTCAGGGTGTAGTAGTAGTTGACGCCGATGTAGTCGGGTGTGCCTTCGCGCAGCAGCTCCAAATCGCCCGGCAGGATGTCGGGCGCCTCGCCGTTTTCCCGCAGGTAGGCAAGCGCCGCCTGCGGATAGCGGCCGAAGCAGTAGGCGTCGAGCCACCAGAGGTTGGTGAACTCCTCGGCGTTTTCAAACGCCAGCATGTCTTTGGGATCGCACGACGCCGGATAGGCGGGCGAGTAAGCAAAGCTTGGGCCGATGAGGCCACCCGGAACGTGCTGGCGGAACGTCTTGATGACCCGGGCATTGGCCAGAAACGCGATGTGGTTGGCAGCAAAGAAGCGCTTGCGGTCCTGCACTGCGGGCGGGTGAGTGCCGAGCTGATAGGCGTTGGTCAGGTTGTAGTTCTGCTCGTTGAGCGACACCCAGTACTTCACCTTGCCGGCAAAGCGCTGATACAGGGTCACGCAGTAGCGCTCGAAATCCTCGATGATGCGTCGGTCTTCCCAGCCGCCGTATTCATCCTGCAGCGCCTGGGGCAGATCCCAGTGATAGAGGGTGAGCACCGGCTCTATCTGATGCGCCAGCAGGGTGTCGATGAGTTTCTCATAGAAGGCCAGCCCCGCCTCGTTCACCTCACCGCGACCGGTCGGGTAGATGCGTGGCCAGCTCACCGAGAAGCGGTAGGCCTTGAGCCCCATTTCCGCCATCAGCGCCACGTCCTCCTCCATGCGGTGATAGTGATCCACCGCCACGTCGCCGTTGCTGCCCTCAAAGGTCTTGCCCGGCAGCTTGGTGAACAGATCCCACACCGAGGGGCCCTTGCCATCGGCGTTCCAGGCCCCTTCCACCTGGTAGGCGGCGGAGGCGGCGCCCCACAGAAAATCGGCGGGGAAGTCGTTGAATTTGTGGTGATGCATCTGGGGTTGCTCCTTCTGCGGCGGTGGCACCTGCCACCTTTATCGCGCCGACTGGCGGCGCCCAATGGAATTGGCATAAGCATCGAACAGTTATAAAATTCCGTCCAATGACAAATCAAACCATTCAACATTCCAAAAAGGAATCATGGGAGCCGGGATGGAGTTACGGGATCTGAAAGCCTTCGTCACCCTGGGAGAAGTGCTGCACTTCGGTCAGGCAGCGGTGCGCCAGCACGTCACCCAGTCGGCCCTGAGCAAACAAATACGGCGGCTGGAAGAGGCGCTGGGCGGCGAACTGTTCGAGCGCAATGCCAGCAGTACCCGCCTCACCGTACTGGGGCGGGCCCTTTACCAGGATGCCAGCGCCTTGGTGGCGGCCAGCGAGCAACTCGGTCGCACCGCCCGTGACGTGCTGGCGGGCAACAGCGGCACCCTGCGCATCGGCTTCGGAGTTGCCACCAAGATCCTGGTGCCCGCCGCCATCGCCCGTTTTCGCACCGAACGCCCACAGGTCACCATAGAGCTCAACGATCTCTCTACTCACCACCAACTGCTGGCCCTGAGCGAGGGCAAGCTGGATCTGGGTTTTTGCCGCCTGCCTGCCCCCAAGGGGTGGCACTGTCTGCCGGTGGTGCGGGCGCACTTTGTCGCCGTGCTGCCGGCCAGCTACGCCGGTGTGGGGGAACTGGCGGATCTGGTGGACAAGCCGCTGGCTATCTTGCGCCGGGACAAGGCCCCCTCGTTTTATGATCACCTGATGAACTATCTGGCCCAGAGCGGGCTGCGCTTTCGCGATATCCAGTACGTCAACGACTTCGCCGCCGGCGTTGCCACCGCCGCCGCCGACATCGCCTGGACCCTGGTGCCCTCCTCCACCACCATAGAGCACCCGGATGTGCTGACCCTGCCGCTGCGTGATACCGAGGCGAGCTGGATCATCGGCCTCATCCGCCCGCCCCACAGCAAGGGCCCGCTCATCGACGCCTTCTGGCAGATTGTCGCCGACCTGAGTGAGCCGGCTCCCGCGCTGCAAGCAGGGCCTTTTTCAGAGCAGCCATGAGCCTGCTCGGCGCTTCTCTCTTCCCGCCTGGCAGGCTGCCGCTTGGTGATAGCGCTGACATTCCTTTGCCGATCAAGCCATTATGGTGAACCAGGAGGCTGGATAGTGATAGCTTTTCGGCAGTTGGCTCCATTAGAATCAATCACTTTACGACCACTCACCCTCATCGCGGACGCCACACTGCCATGCTGCTTCACCGGTTATTGAAAATTGATCTGCGTCGTCTGATCCTGGCGCTGGCCGTCGTCGGCGTCGGCGACCCTGAGCAACAGTTTTTATGCCACCTACGAGGCGCAGCGGGAGCTGTTGATCTCCAATACCCTGGATGCCAACCGCGTCTACGCCGCCAAGCTGGCCGACATGACCAATACCATGATCCAGTCCAGCCAGAGCCAGCTGGCCTACAGCGCCACCCTGCTCGCCCCAGCCATGGCCGATGACGACGTCCTGCTGGGCGAAGTCCGACGCTTGCAACAACAGACCGCGACCTTCAACTCGGTGGCCGTGGTCAATGCCGACGCCGTGGTGGTGAGCGTCTACCCGGATACCCTCAAGATCAAGGGCGCCAAGCTCACCTCCGCCGGTTCCAGAGCCGCCATCAAGACCCGGCGGCCGGTGATCACGGATCCGTTTATCTCGCTATCCGGCAACTATCTCATCAGCCTCTCCAGCCCCATCTTCGACAAGGAGAAGAACTATCTCGGCTATGTGGCAGGCACCATCTATCTCCAGTCACCCAATTTGCTCTCCGGCATGCTGGGCCAGCACTACTACCAGGATGGATCCTCCCTCTATGTGGTCGATCGCAACAGAACCCGCATCTATCATCCGGACTCTGCCAGGGTCGGTGAAAAAATCCGTGACAACGGGGTGGTCGACCGGGTGTTGAACGGCGAAGAGGGGGCGCTCGCGCTGACCGACGAGACGGGCACCGAGATGCTGGCCGGCTTTGCCCCCATCCGGCAGACCCACTGGGGAGTGGTGGCGCAGCGCCCCCGTGCCGCCACCCTGACCGGGCTGGATCAGCAGATGATGCGGGTGCTGCTCAAGATCATTCCCATCAACCTGCTGATCCTGCTGTTCATCTGGATTTCCGCCATCTTCATCTCCAGGCCGCTGTGGCAACTGGCCCACAAGGCCAAGCTGATGGATCAGCAAGAATCGCTCAAGAACCTCGCCAGGATCTGGGCCTGGTACTTCGAGGCGGCGCAGCTCAAGCAGGCCATGCTCAAGGGGCTGGGGCTGCTCAATACCCGGATCACCCAGTTGCACAATGACAGCCATACCGACGCCATGACCGGCCTGTTCAACCGCCGGGGCATGCAGCAGGTGCTCGACAGCTATCAGACACTGGATCAACCCCTCGCCGTAATTGCGCTGGATATCGACCATTTCAAGCAGATCAACGACGGTTTCGGCCATGATGTCGGGGATCAGGTGCTGGCCACCCTCGCCACCCTGATGCAGCAAGGTGCCAGGCAGGCCGATGCCGTGTGCCGCAGCGGCGGTGAAGAATTTCTGATCTTGCTGCCCGGGCTGTCGCTCCCTCTCGCCTTCGAGATCGCCGAGCGGCTGCGCCAGCGGGTCGCCGCGCACCCCATGCCCGGCGCCGGCCACATCACCATCTCGCTCGGGGTCGCCCATTGGCCCGGCAGCGATGACGATCTCAACGTCGTCCTGAAGCAGGCCGACCAGGCACTTTATGAAGCCAAGCGACGGGGACGCAATCGCACCGTACAGACCGGTCGTGACCAGCAACGTGCCCCCGACGGCGCCCTGCCACCGCCCGAGGATGCCCCCGAGCGCGTGCAGCACGGCTAGGCAACGTCAGCTGGCAGCCAACACAGCACTACCTGCCCCACATTTTTTCCGTGACTAGCCCCGATGGCTGTCAGCGGTGGATGCCGGAACAATCCGTTTCTGTCCTTTGCGAAAGGGCCCCACGCCTGCGGCTGTATGTATCGACGCTGCCTCCATGGCACGGTATGCAGCTGCTGATCGAAAGCGCGATTATGTGCTCGATATGGATGAATTGGCACAGGCCCATCGGGCCGGCACGGGGTCACTGCAACTGACATAACGCCACCTCACCCGATGAGAACCAGCGCATCCAAAACGTCGTTCCCAAGGACAGCGCCATGTTCAACGACGACAGCATGTTGCAGGCGATCAGGGGGTGGGGCTGGTCAAATACCAGGATCTGCGGGTACGCCAGCACCTGAAGATGGGTCGCTGGGTGCTCGTTTCTTCCCCAAGGCTTTATCTCTGTCTGCCATCGCGGGCACGCACGCCGGCCAAGATGCGGGCGTTGATGGATTGCTTGATAGAGAAGCGAGCACTCTTGACCTGATAACCCTGCGCATGCCGTTGCCAGCACGTCAGCCAGCAAGTAGTTGATGCGCCTCCTCAGACAAGCGCTCGGGGTTACTGATTACCGAATGAGTGCTTTCCGGGCTTGGGCGTTGGCGCACGGCAAGCACTTCTCTTTCGAAAAAGGGTCGTAGAGTAGTGAGGATAAAGGGGATGAAATGGCAATAGAGGCCACGGAAAGTGACTGAAGGGAAAATGCTCGCGTAAGGTGCCTGCCCTGAAGATCAAGGGGAAGTTTGCACCAGACTCCAGGGCACCTTGCGGTAGTACCAGATACCTTGAGGACTGAGCCAGAGATTCATAGAGAAGACTCCTGATCCATCCACACAAAGTGGATTACCAAGCGGTCTGAAGATGGGTACTAGCTGTAACTTATTGAATTTCAGAAACAAGTGGTGGCCCTACCAGCCACATCCCGGCACTCGAGTCCCCCGCCTTGGCTGCTACCTTCCGGTCCTGACCAGGTCGACGGGTTATCAATGCGAGCCCAAATAAATCAGGCACTTGGGGATGCAACTGATTGCCATCACAGTGTTCTGAAACCTCAACAAGCGAGAATCCGCCGGAAGTACGGTCATCCACATCAAGTGGACATGCTTAAATTGGTAACAAACAGGCCAATCCTACCCGCCTCCCCCGTACCCTGCAAGCACCTCATTACAGACCCCATCCCCTCCCTCGACAGCTCAACAATCAACCCAATATTGAGCAAAATGAAATCTAATGGTAATTTTGGGGCTCACTTAAACCCGAGGTGACATATGGCTACGAACACAGGCAAAGGCTATCGACAAGGTTCCGTCAACGACCGTACCCAAGTTCAGAACCCAGTTAACGGGAACTGGACGAAACGCGATACGGATAGCGGCAAGTTTATCGAGCAGAAACAAGGTGGGGAGCCCTTCAAAGGGGTAGCCAAAGAAACCGACAACCGCCGTAAGTGAGTTCATCGATGACCGACCAGTGCTCTTGTGGCCAGCCCCTCAATCATTCTGTTGTGTTCCATCAAAATGGGCAGAAACTCAAAAGCTGCCCGAACTGTTCAGAACAGGCTGGCGTTCATGTGTTCTATCGAGCAGGAGAGTTCGGATTCAGGCGGATGGCTGGTGTAACCAGGATACAATCATGGTGCCGTGGTTGCCGAGCCAAGCACCGCTACCGACTTGATGCCTTGCATACCTGCTAAAGAAAAGGAGCTCTGATGTGAGCTCCTTCAAGTCTACTAGGCCAGAATCGCCACTGCCGGAAACAGCAGTAGCAAATGGAACAATAACAAGATCTGGGTAGGATATCCCTGCACCTTCTCTATCTCCTCTTTCGTCTCCTCTGCAAGGTTATCGCTGTTGCGGTAACTTGGGATCAAGAAGAGCAGAGCCAAGCCAACGTAGACCATCACTTGGCCTGCCAATATCCATGAATCGTAACCCATTGAGGACAGCTGCTCTGCCGTCTTGGCTTTAACATCAAAGCCCCGCCCATAGACCTCTGCATTAATTTTCGAATGTTCGGCAAATAATGTGAACCATGCTGACCGCTCAATACTTATGAACCACCCAAGGATCACCCCTGCTGCTGTCATCGCTACGGTCGCCACACCAATCATGCGGCTAAGTGGGTCTGTGAGTGCGGCTGCCTGGAGGCGTTTCTCGTAGCCAATAAAGACCAGAATGGCCCAGTGTAATGTCCCAACTACAACTGTGCTCATGATGAGCCATAGCCCTGCTTTGTAGTTAATGCTTAACTCCATTCGAGGCAGCAGAAACTGCCAGGCGAGCACGAGAAGTGCCGTCAGCCACAATCCCCACAGATGAGCCCTCAGCATGCCCGAGAGATAGGCGTTATAACTGCAGATCCCGCCCCGCAGATAAGGGTTGTTGTTGACCTCGCTTGAATTGGACGGAATTTCTAGTCGCACAGATTGCTTTAGCCAATTGCGATAACGAGCCCATTTGCCCGCGACCTGTGCCGATGCAGTTTCCCGCTGCTCGAAGAACCGGACGGACTCTTGTTTTTTCTTCTCTTGTTCCATGTTGTTTTCCTTGTTGTCAAAACTATTCATTCACCGGAGAGGCCACGCAAGATCCGCTGCACGCTGGAGAGACTGATCCCCGTCCGACGTGCGATTTCGGCCTTGGCGAGTCCTCTTGCCGCCAGTGCTTGCACCTCGTCTCCCTTGGCCATGGCTGTCGGTTTGCGGCCCTTGTAGACCCCACGCCTCCTAGCCAGCTCAATCCCTTCTGCCTGACGCTCCAGCATCAGCTCCCGCTCAAACGTGGCGATGGCTCCGATCATGGTTAACATCAGTTTTCCGGTAGGTGTCGAGGTATCGATACCCAGATTCAAAATCCTCAGAGCAACCCGCTTAGCGTGCAGGTACTCCGAGATCTCCAATAGGTGGCGAGTGTTGCGAGCCAAGCGATCCAGCTTGGTCACCATCACCACGTCTCCCTCACGAACAAAATCCAGCATCAACGAGAGCTGCGGGCGATCATCCTTGGCCCCGCTCACCTTCTCCTGAAATATCTTGCTGCACTCGGCCAGTGCCTGAAGCTGGGCATCCAGGCTCTGCCCCACAGTGCTGACACGTGCATATCCCACCAGTGCCATGGTCTCCTCCTGGTCAATAGGGCAAGGTACACTGACGCGACCGGTCAGAAGGTCGAAAGGAACCCATATGACTGGCAAAAAGTGGCACTTTCGCTCGCGTCACACGGGCTTGGTCTATTGACCTGTGCCAGTGATACAAATGAAAACGGGCCGCTCCGTGATGGAGGGCCCGCAGGGGTTTTTAGGTGCCCATCAAGGGCCAGAGATATCTGTTTACTACATATGTTAGAGCTACTCGCCGAGGAGTCTAATGACAAAGGGACTCATTTTTATCTGAATGGTACATATGTACCATGCAGGTAGCGTCACCCCATCCTAACGAATCAACGGACTCGTTATGACCTGAATGGTACATATGTACCATGCAGGTAGTCTCGCACCATCATGACGAATTAACAGACTCGTTATGATCTGAATGGTACATATGTAGGTTGCAGGTTCGACTTAATGATGTGTTGTGCTACCAGGCATCCGCAATACCTTAGCCAATTCAGCCTTCTTGACCTTACGTTGCTGGTGAATAAACAGAGTGCCACTGGTCAATACTGCCAGGGCCAAGGAACTCAGGATCATCTTCTTCATTGGTATTCATCTCCATTCATGTTGTAGAAGTGTGGTGGCATATAGCGAGCCATCATCGCGTTGACGATGACCGATGCAAATGCCGTCAATGCCGCTTTCAAGGCATCGAGCAGCAGGGCTTTCGTGAAGTCGTTCATAACAGTCACTCTTGGGAAATATCCAAGTGGTAAACCTCCATCCGGTAATAGGTGAGAAAGTTCCTCTCCCAGAGCCGGTAGAGGTCCATGGTTGTGGCCAACGGCCGTTCTCCACACCAGGGGTCGTAGAACACCCCGGCGGCGAAGTCGAAATCCAGCGACTTAGTCAGCTCATCGGTGACATAGCAGAACTCCGTCACATAGAGGAGCCCCCAACTCCCAGCCCGTTTCTCCAGACGAATTTCGACCGGACGGTAACCACCAGTGTCGGCGGAATAATCGGGACTTCGGAAGTTGAGGGTCAGGGCAGTGGCATCGGGGTAGCTGCCGATGATCATGTCGAACAGAGCCTGTAGCTGTTTGGATGGGGTCATAGCAGCCCCCTATCGGCAAACGAGACGATGTCGTGCTGTCCCACCACAAAGTGGTCGAGCACTCGCACGTCAACCATCTCGAGCAACTCCTTGAGACGAGCTGTGACAGCCTTGTCGGCATCCGAGGGATCGACCATACCAGAGGGATGGTTATGGGCCAGAATGACCGCTGCGGCGTTTTTGTTGAGAGCCGCCTTGACCACCTCACGGGGGTGAACGGTGCCAGCATTGATAGTGCCGAAGAACAGCTCTTGGTAATCGAGTAGCTGATGCTGATTGTCGAGCAGCATGACGGCGAACACTTCCCGCTCGTATTCACCCATCTTGAGCCGAAGGAAGTCTGCGGCCGCTTTGGGCTGAGTGAAGGCATGGCCCAGATGCCGCTGTCGGCTCTCCAGAATGGCCAAAGCTTGATTGATGATGTGATCGCCCTGTCCGGGGTGATCATCATAGTGGTGTGTCATAACAGTAACCTCGCGTCGTTTGGGTTCACGAGTTACTTATGCCAAGAACACTCCACATTATTGATAAATTAAATACTGGACATTCAGGTATAAGCCCAGTGATGACTCACCCAGCACCCTATTGTCAATATACCTCAAGCAATGTTATTAATTACTTGGGTTGATAATTCCAGGTAAACAGGGATCTGTTTAATCCACATGGTGTTTGGCAACACATTCGACTTACGGCAATCGATATAAGCCAAACGAAACCAACCATGAGGAAACACCTATGCGTTATCAACACGAAGCACACAGCAGCTATTTGTTAATGAGTCGCACACTGGCGCAAAGTTTGCCCGGCCAACACAAGCTGAATATTCTTTTTTCAGATTGTGACCATGCTGGCACACAAGCATTGTGGATTGTGCCTTGTGATGAAAATCCGATTCAGGGCCGTCTATTCGGTGAATTAAACGTAACACCGCAGCAGATTGCCAAAATCCATGAAATTATGGACTTTTATGGCGTTGATAGCGGTGTTGCCCAGAATACGATGGCTACCGATATGGCTCCATTACCGGTATTGAGATGCGTTGCAGATACTATCTATCATTGCGTCAGATAACGCCAAATTACTTGAGCTGCTTGCTATAACCCCAAGGGGTCCTTCGGGACCCCTTGTTCATTCAACAGTTAAGATTACCCAACCGATTGCAACACCAAGCGAGGTAATTAATCTGCCGATTTCTATGCATTAATACGATCTTCTCTATGCTACCGATGATAAGAAAAGTTCATAGATATGCCTCAAAATCGGCAGTTGACCATAATCACCTCTTCCCTCTCCTGTTATTAGGCTGGGGAACAATGGTGCCAATTAACCCCACTTAATTCTGATGGCTCAATCCCCCCTGCAAGCCTTTGAGCAAGATATCCAGGAGTAGGCTCTGGATACGGTTGGCCGCCTCGGGTCGAGAGAGGTAGTCCAGCGACATGCCATTCTGGATATCCA
Source organism: Aeromonas sp. 1805 (assembly GCF_013085525.1). Lineage (NCBI taxonomy): Bacteria > Pseudomonadati > Pseudomonadota > Gammaproteobacteria > Aeromonadales > Aeromonadaceae > Aeromonas > Aeromonas sp. 1805. The sequence goes on from NZ_CP038515.1 coordinate 4,141,215, forward strand.
TCCGCTCGATCACGGCCGCATCAACCGCCTTGGGATAGTCACCCAGCATGATGGCGTCACGGGGATTATTTCGCACCTGATCCATCAAGGGTTGGTTTTCCGCAATCTTGCTGGCCATCCCCTGTAGCCAATCCAGCTTGTCACCATCAGTCACCTCTGTACCAAACAGATCGTTCAACTGCTCCAGGATGTGAGAGAGGAAGTCTTTCTTCTCCTCTTTTGCTTTAGCACTGCCAAGCGCCGAAATGCCCTGCAAGCCATTGCCGCTTGCATCAGCTTTGAGCTTGAGATCCTGAGTTCGCTTGGCCTTGAGGTTGTAATGGCTCAGCAACACTTGGGAGAGGTCAATCTCATCCTCCTCCAGTACCTCCTGACGCAACATCGGCAGCAGGTGGCGGGCGAACACGCAGAGCCGTTCCAATGATTCATCATCAAAGGCGGTGATCTGGGAGACAAACTCATAGAACCGCACATAGCTGTTGAGATCTTTCTTGAAGAGATCCAGCTCACCCCGGGCTTCGGTCGCTTCTTTGACCCGCCGTTCGGCATTTACCTTGTCAGTCGCAGAACCGCCTTCACGCTCGATTCGTTTGAGCATCTGGCGGCACTCCCGCACAGCCTCACTGGCCAGCTTGTAACGCTTGGTGAACCGCTCGACAGCCGGTTTGATATAACCGGGCAAGGCTTCTGCCCCGCGCTTGGGATCGAAATAGGCATCACTAAACGCTTCCACCTCGCTCCAGGTAAAAATGCCCGTCGCTTTCAGCTTGTGGAACAGGTCATAGACCAGATTGGGATCGGAGACGGTATCGAGGGTGGCTGTCTCAAAATATTTTTGGAACTCTTCCAGCACATCCTGCGGATCATTCACGAAATCGAGCACAAAGGTGCTCTCCTTGCCGGGATAGGTGCGGTTGAGGCGAGAAAGGGTCTGGATGCAATCCACTCCTGTCAGCTTCTTGTCCACATACATGGCACACAGCTTGGGCTGATCGAAACCGGTCTGAAACTTGTTGGCCACCAGCATCACCTGATAGTCCTGGGTATCGAATGCCTTACGCATGTCCCGCCCATTAAGCTCGGGGTTCATGTTCCGCTCGTTAAAGCTCTGCCCTTCCTCTTCGATGTCGCCAGAGAACGCCACCATGGCACGAATAGCACCATAGCCTTGCTCTGTTACATACTTGTCGAACGCCAGCTTGTAGCGAACCGCCTCCAGCCGACTCGACGTCACGACCATCGCCTTGGCCTGCCCTCCCAGGAGATTGGCCACGTTGGTGCGGAAATGCTCAACGATGATCGCCACTTTCTGGCCGATATTGTGCGGGTGTAGCCTCACCCACTTGGATAGCCTGATGCGAGCCTTCTTGGCATCCACTTCCTTATCCGCCTCTTCTGCCTTCATTGCGAGTTTGTAGGCAAGCGAATAGTTGGTGTAGTTCTTCAGCACGTCGAGGATAAAACCCTCCTCGATAGCCTGACGCATGGAGTAAACATGAAATGGCTTGGGTTTGTTATCCGGGCCAAGCGGCATCGCCGGGTTTGCTGGGCGGCCAAACAGCTCCAGCGTTTTACCCTTCGGGGTTGCCGTAAAGGCGAAATAGCTGATGTTCTGGCTGCCGCCACGAGCGGCCAGCGTCATGTTCATCACATCTTCGCCACTGAGCTCCTCTTCCCCATCCAGCTGCTCGGCCATTAATACCTCACGCAACTGGCGAGCCGTGCTGCCGGTCTGGCTTGAATGCGCCTCATCGGCAACTACCGCAAAGCGAGAGCCTTTCAGCGTGGTCGACTCCTGAATGGCCTTGAGTACGTGAGGGAAGGTTTGAATGGTGACGATGATGATGGGCGTGCCACTGGCCAGTGCCTCGGTCAGTTGTGCCGACTTGGAGCCATCTCCCTCTTCCCGGTTGATGCGGCTCACCACCCCATCAGCATGGTCAAACTGGGCGATAGTCTCTTGCAACTGGCTGTCGAGCACCGTTCTATCGGTAATCACGATCACCGAATTGAACAGTTTCTCCCCTTTATCCAGGTAGAGCGAGGCCAGCTGATGGGTCAGCCAGGCAATGGAGTTTGACTTGCCAGACCCCGCCGAATGCTGGATCAGGTACTTCTGACCAGCCCCCTCCTGTCCCACCGTGGCCAACAAATTCTGAACCACTTTCCACTGGTGATAGCGAGGGAAGATCATCGTCTCTTTCTTCTTCTGCCGCCCCAGCTCATCCTCTTCCACCTTGACCTCAAGGTGCAGATAGCGGCTCAGTATCCGCAAGAAGTTATCCGGTTGCAGGATCTCTTGCCACAGATAACCGGTAGCAATGCCCTCCTCACCATTCACTGGCAAGGGCTGATCATTGCCCGCCCCACCCTCACGGGTGCCCTGATTGAATGGCAGAAAAAAGGTCGAGTCACCCGCCAACTTGGTGGTCATCGCCACCTCGAACTGGTTTACCGCAAAATGCACCAATGCCCCACGGCGAAAGCTCAGCAGTGGTTCATCGCGGCCATTGGTCTTGGGTAAGCGATCTTCCCGATACTGCTTCTTGGCATTCTCCAGCGACTGCTTGAAGCAAGATTTGAGCTCCAGTGTTGCCACCGGGATGCCGTTCAAAAAGAGGGTCAGATCGATGCGGCCATCATAGCCATGGGGGCTATAGACTAACTCGGGTACAACCCGCAGCCGGTTGGCCTGATAACGAGCCAGCAGTTCGGGATTCAAGTCATGATCAGGCTTGAAGCTGGCCACCTTGAGTCGATGGCCGCGATCTTCAATCTGATTACGCAGCAGCCACAGGGTTCCCCCTTCACTGCGTTTCAGCTGGCGTACAGCTCCATCCAGAAGATGGCGTTCCGGCTGCTCGTCATAGAATTTGCTGAACTTCTGCCACCCATCAGGTTGGCTCTCTTGCACAAAGGCGATCAAGTCTTCCGGGTAGAGAGCTCGCTCTTTGTCGTAGTGAGACGACTCACCCACCAGCCAGCCCGAAGCAGCCAGCTGCTCGATAATATGATCTTGAAACGCCTTTTCCCGTGCTTTGTTATCCATTGTTATCGCCATCCTCGCTACAAGGTCTCAATCGCCTTGTTCATGGTATCTTTCAGAAGGGGCCAGTCTTGCAACCAGAAGTGCTGTAGCTTCTTGTCGATCTGTTTTTTGCACGCCTCTTCGTCAGGCTCATCGACAGTGTGTTTTTTATCGAGCAGACGCAATGAGTAGACCTGGCTCCATTGCGGGCTTTGCCGCAGTTTTCTCGTCGACAAAGCGGCGACCTTACTCTGTTCAACACAGCCAAACAGATGGTCACGCAATGAAGCGTCACTGCTAGGGCCAATCAGCAGTTTCAGCTCCAGCTTGTCGGTATTGCTCTGGATTTCAAACAATACAACGCGGCCACTTTTGGTCCAGTTTGAAGAACGCATCCCCTTCCCGTCATCCCACGGTAAATGGGCGTAGCGAACCATTGTTCTTGTCTCACTATCGGTCTCCCAACCGTGCTGCTCTGCGACAAGACCGATAACCTCTTTCGCCCAATCCCGGCGCTCGGTCCGGCCATCGCCATCAGCAGGTCTGTGCTCAAAAATCAGATCCAGGGCTTTCTGGTGCTTCTTGTAGATGCGGCGGCAGAGCTCCGCAATCTCGGTATCTTCCATAAAATATCGCTTGAATAGGGTGATATAGTGCTCAATGCCGATACGGGCTGATGGCGGGATCTGGTGGCCATAATCAGTGACCAGTTCGCTCAGGCATTCAATTACCTGGGCATAGCTCAGGTTTAACCAGCCATCGCGACTGGCCTCGCTGCCGTCGAGAGTCAAGAAGACAAAGACCTTGCGATGCTCGGGGTAGCGTCGCTGTACGGTCTGTTCATAACGTTCCAGCTGATTGCCGTGCTCACCGGCATCAATCTTGTTCTCGATAACAAAGACCTGACGGTTTTGCTCGCTCACCAGCAGCAGATCGATACGATCTTGCTCGCGAAATACCTGCAGGTCGTCGTAATCGCAGAGATCGATATCTAGCAGAGAGACTTCGCCACTACGCCGATCCGGCAAGTCATAGAGCAACCTAGAAAGCAGTGACTCAAAGAAGCGAGAGCCCAAACCATGGGGCTCGCGGGGATTAAAGAGGGTGCCGAGAAAATGGGAGTGGCGGATCTCCTGACGCACCATCCCCATCGCTTCAAACAGGTTGAACTCCGAGACCATCCCCCCCAGCTTATCGAGCTCCTTGCTATCGAAAATCAGCTCGGTCAGCCAGCGGTATTGCTCGTCATTACTGGCGGGAGCAATAGCATCAGTCGTCTCAGTTTGCGGCATTACACTCATGCGGCAACCTCTTCGGCTGGCGGCATCCAGCCACGTAGATCGATCTTGCCGGTCACGGCGGCGGAGATCAGGGCGGTGCGACGTTCTTGCATCAGTTGAATAGCCACTCCAGCCTTTTCTGCCAAATTATCAAAATTAACAATTTTGTTTTCAATATGCTTCAAATGAGCAGCAATATCATTTATTGGAGGGATTACTATAGGAATATTGCCTAAGTTTTCCATCGAAAGATTTGGTTGAGCTGCCTGAACAGCCCCCATCCAGATTGTTTTTTGCACAGGCGTTGTTGATAACCAATGTAGAACCCATTTAGAGTGCAATGGCTCAAACAATCGTATAAAGCTAACTGCTTGATTTGTATTCGCTGGAAGTAATTCCTTTTGCAAAACAGATGCAAGCCCAGTCGTTGCGCCAGCTATAATAACAAGAACATCATTTTCTTTTAACTGGCTTCTTGATATTTGCCTATCAACATCTTCAGAAATGAAAAACTCTGGGTCAATGCTTACAACATTTGATTTCCCGATATTTTCTGCCTTTAAAAATCTAACGCCTTCATCTATAAATTCAGCTCCAATTGTGCTCGGTGTGGTGCCTTTGGATATAACAGCAGCAAGATTTTTAATTTTGCAGACAATCCAATGCTCCGGCACTTGGCCGAGCCACTCGACGCCAGAGTCTTTCATAGGGGCATTGGGGTTGAGGCCCTTGGTGACAGCGTGGGAGATCACTGCCTGCCGCTTCTCTTTCAGCAGTTCGATCAACCGCAGTTGCTGGGCAATCAGCCGATCAATCCGTGCGGTTTCGTAGTCGAGGAAGGCTGCTATCTGTTGTCTCTCGCCTTGAGTAGGACAGATAGCAACAAAATCTTTAAGCTGTGATTCGTTAATAGATGGGACTGGGCCAGGGTTGCTCAATTGACCAAAATCTAACAGGCTTAGCCAATAATACCAATACGATGAGTCTCCTTCGTATGAAAAATATACCATCGTGTTATTATCCGTGATGGATGGTTGAGTAAGAATTCGCCTCTTGTTTCCAAGCAACGCAGCCCCGACCTTGGGAAACATAATCCCCCCGGCAGAACATATACGAGCACCCAATTTACTAGCTATATCTTTACTTACGTAGTTATCAGCCTTTGATAAATATTTTTCATTCCCAACATGGTTTGTATCACTCACTTTATAGAAAGGGTAAATCTCATCTTGACGCCCTTGATCTTCATGAGGAAAACCACAACCAGCGATGAAATAACCAAACGATCCAAGGCGGCCAACTCGCCAATGTTCTGGTACATCACCAACCCACTCCACCCCTGCCCCCTTATATTCCGGATAGGGACGATACTTACCCGCCAGTCCTAGCAACTGGGATGCCTCAGCTTGACTCATGAATGCACCTCCCCCAGCAGTTGCATAATCTCCTTGGCTACAGCATCGAGATCGGCGTCGATGGCCGCCAGATCGCGGGGCGGCTGGTACTGGTAGAAGTGGCGGTTAAAGGGGATCTCGTAGCCCACGATGCCCACCTGACCATCGAGCGGATCGGTCTTGCTGGTGTCGATCCAGGCATCCGGCACATGGGGCAGCACCTCCCGCTTGAGGTAGCCATAGATATCCTCCCCCAACGGCACATTCTCGTTATCCCGCAGGTCCGCATTAGCCTCCGGCTCACCTTTGGTTTTACACACCTCGGCGGCATCGTCCTGCTCAGCCAGATGGTTCACCAACAGCTTGAAGGCCGGAGCAGGCAGCTTGACCTCCCCCAGCAGCTTGGTCAGCTGCTTTTTGAATTTGTCGCGAGAGAGCAACTTGGCCTCAGCGAACTGGCCCAAGGCATTCAGGATGGAGGATTGCAAGGTGCCATCGAGCTTGGCCCAGCCCTTATCGGCAGTGAGGCTGGCGAGGCGCTCGGCATCCTGCGGGTAGAATGCCAGTTTCAGCGGCCGCTCGATGGTCAGACGACGATAGCCAAAAGCAGTGGTGGGAAAAATCTTGGCGATCGGGCTCTCTTCATAGCGGCTGTAGAGGCTGACGATCTCACTTAACGCCTCGTCGCTCAGCTGCTTGCGCTTGGAGCCCAATGATTTACGCATCGGGCTGTGCATATCGCTGGCGTTGATCAGCAGCACCTTGCCCTTACGCTCGGCCGGTTTGTGGTTGGATAGCACCCAGATATAGGTGGCAATGCCCGTGTTGTAGAACATATCGGTGGGCAGGGCCACCAGCGCATCCAGCAGGTCGTGCTCGAGGATATAACGACGGATCTCGCTCTCGCCACTGCCTGCCCCACCGGTAAAGAGCGGTGAGCCGTTGAGGATAATCCCGATCTTGGAACCCGTACACTCGGCCGTGGGTTGCTGCATCTTGGCGATGAGGTGCATCAAAAACAGCAAGGAGCCGTCAGATACACGGGGTAAGCCTGGGCCAAAACGGCCGTTAAAGCCTAGTTTGCTCGCTTCATCCCGTACCTGCTTTTCGACCTTCTTCCAGTCCACCCCGAATGGCGGGTTAGAGAGGCAGTAATCGAAGGTCTTGTAGGGCAACTGATCATCGGAGAGGGTATTGCCCAGCTTGATGTTGCTGATCTCCTGCCCCTTGATCAGCATGTCGGCCTTGCAGATGGCGTAGGACTCGGGGTTGAGCTCCTGACCGAAGGTGGCCAACCGTGCGGCGGGGTTCAGCTCGTGCAGATACTCCATGCCGCAAGAGAGAAAGCCACCAGTCCCCGCAGTGGGGTCATAGATGGAACGCACAATGCCCGGCTTGCCGAGTGCCTCGTCATCACCGGCAAACACCAGGGAAGTGGTGAGCCGCACGATATCGCGAGGGGTAAAGTGTTCACCGGCGGTTTCGTTGGAGCTTTCCGCAAAGCGGCGGATCAGCTCTTCAAACACCAGACCCATGTGGTAGTTGTCTACCGCCTCGGGCGAGAGATCCACGTTGGCAAAGGAGCGAACCACTTTGTAGAGCAGGTCGGCATCTTCCAGCAGGTTGATGCTGGCATCGAAGTTGAAGTGCTCGAAGATCTCACGAGCATCCTTGGAGAAAGCCCGCACGTAGGCATCCAGGTTATCACCAACATGGGTTTCACCCAGCTTGGCCAGTTCCAGCGGTGAGCTGTTGTAGAAGGCGTGGCCTGCTGCACTTAGTAACAGCTTATCTTTAGCCAATTCGGCTACTGTGTCAGGCAATACCTTATTGCTCTCAACTGTAGCCAACACTTTGACCTTGTTTGGAGCCAGCACACACTCAAGACGACGCAGTACGGTAAAAGGCAGAATGATGCGGCCATACTGGGACTGTTTGAAATCACCGCGAAGCAGGTCGGCAACCGACCAGATCAGGCTAGCCAGGGAAGAGATATTGGTGGTCATTGAGATTCTCAAAATACGGGGAACTGCCGAGGCATATTCAGAACCAAACGGAAATGCGGGCAGTTTACCACAGGGGACTTGCTATGGGCGTGATCCCAACCGTTATCCTCAACCCTTTCTTCCCCACTTTGGCCACCAAACCGAATACCCTGCCGTATTTTCATACTGACACGCCGATTTTGTGCTGACCTACATCCCCATTAACAAAGCGAAATCAGCCTTAAAAGACATACCCTCTGCCGATTTTTGGGCTGATCAAGAGAACCTTTCATTTAGTTAACCACATGAAAAAGTTAAGAAATATGCTTAAAAACTGGCACGTGAACCTGAGGGCTTACATCTCGTTTTGGCACGGAGAGAGTGTCGAATACATGGAAAAAGCAGAAGGGACTCATAGGTGTAAGTTGAGGGGCTTCTACGGCTAAACCCTTACCCTAACTAGAACGCTGCATCTCGTTTTTGTATATGCAGCTTTTTTGAAGCCGAGCGAAGAAGGCTAGGATTATCAAATCTGACCTCAAATTGCAAACCCTCCGTTTCGGATGTTTGATCTCAAAAATAGTATAAAAGCAGAAAAAGCAATGCTTTCACTCTTGTTGTGCATCCATCCCTGAGTATATTTCGACCTTGTGTTGGGTAATTTACGTCCCCGTGGCCATGAAGCCAGCTCCCATGATGGATTCCTGGTGGCCACTACCTCAGCATCTGGCAACCCTTTGTTCGAACGTAGACGGACCGCCGATCAGCCTTTGAGATGGCAGATCTAGCCAGTCAAACAATGAGTTATTAATTGATTGTCAAACTGGAGAGAAATCATGTCTCAACATACAAATTGCGATCTCGAGTTCGCTTTGGCCGAAGCTGGCTACCCGCTCAACTTCGAACTTGCCGATATCAAGGCTAAATTCTCTATTCTTGATGTCACTTCAGCCCTTACAGGGCAAGACGTAGAACAACTTGGTGAGATCTATCGACTGGATGATCGCAGTTGCCCACTGTGCGGTCATAACGACTGCTTCACCCTCTATCCTGACCCTGACGACAATAGCTTCCACTGCTTCAGTTGTGAGGAGGGAGGGGATGTGTTCGAGCTTATCGTCAAGAACGGTCTGGCTAGTAACGCCTACGATGCTGCTCGTCTGCTCCTGCTAGGAGAACTGGCAGTCACCCCGACCATTCGCAAGGTGGTGAAGCTGGAGCAACCGGTCTACATGGCCCCACCTGCTCGCCTGCAGGAGCTATTCAATCTAGCTGCCCGCCACTATCAAACTCGTCTGGACATTGAGAAGCTGGTGGAACTCCGTGGCCATTCTGAGGAGGTGCTAGTAGGGCTGGACATCGGTTTCTCCGGTGGTCTGAACAAAGCGTTGCGGGATGCTGGCTTTTCCCAAGAAGAACGGCTGGCATCCGGTCTGGTCAAGCCCCGCAAGGATGCCCCAGACCAACTTCGTGACTTCTTTCCGAGCGGTGTCTATGTGTTCCCGCACTTCGACCGCAACGGACAAGTAAGTCGCTTCACCTTCAAGGACCCAAACAAGCAGCACCAGTTCCAACTGCCGAGCCGCAACTGGCTTAACGGGGTTCAGTTCTACGGGGAAGAGAGTCTAAATGCCCCCGGCCCTGTCGCCCTGGTAGAGGGAGAGAATGACCGCCTGTCGCTGGTCGATGCCGGTTGGCCAGGTCCAGCACTAGCAACCATCGGGACACTGTCACAGGCCCAGTTGGAGTGGCTTGGACGTGAACTGGCCGACCGAGACGTCATGACCTTCTTCGACACTGACGAAGCTGGCGACAAATACCGCACCAAAGTGGCTCGGCCTCAAACTGACTCAGGTCAAGCTGCCAGATAGTGTGAAGGACATCGACGAGTATCTGCACGGCGACAATCCACTCCCTCTGCAGGAGCTGGTAGCAGCATTTACTCTGAGAGAACTTGTAGTTGAAGCCACGGGTACACAAGATGATGATCTGCAACCAGAATCCGTCACAATTGTCCCCCGTCAGTCCATCTTGGCAGTCGAGTTCCACGACAGCCGAAACGCTGAACGGCTTGTTGAACTATGCGGCCATGACCTCAAGTATGTGCCCGAATTTGGCAGCTTCCTCTGCTTCAATGGAACCTACTGGGAACTGGACAACCAAACCCCGTTGCTGATGGCCAAACAAGTAGGAGAAGAACTCCACCAGATTGCAAAGCAGCTACTCGATACTGCCAAAGAGAAGGATGACGAGAAGGCCATGGAATGGGGCAAGATGGTTCGCAGCTATGGCACCCGTTGCCTCAGTCGGGCGAGCATCCAGAACATGCTGGAGTTAGCCAAACCGATGCTGCAGATAAAACTCGCCGAGCTCAACGCCAACCCCATGCTACTTGGTGTCGGTAACGGGGTTATCGATCTGAACTCTGGATGTTTCCTTGCTGCTCGTCGAGCCCATTTGCTGACCAGTGCCAGCCCTGCTGTCTATATCTCGGGGGCCACTTGCCCACGCTGGGAGCAATTCATCAGTGAAATCACCTGTGGAGATACCGAACTGGCCACCTTCCTGCAACGCTGTGTGGGCTACTGGATAACGGGCCGTACCGACGAGCAATTGTTGTTCTTCCTCTATGGTAATGGTTGTAATGGTAAGAGCACCTTCATGTCGGTCATCCAGCAACTGCTCGGGGACTATAGTCGGCAGATCAACAGTAACGTCTTGCTGTTTAACCGAAATGCCAGTACCGGCCCGAACCCATCGTTGACCAAGCTGGTGGACGCCCGACTGGTAGTAGCTAATGAGCTACCAGAGGGCTCTCGCATGGATGAGAACCTAGTGAAAGCCATGACGGGTGACGACATCATTGTCGCTCGGGCCCCTTATGCCAAGAGCGAGATGGAGTTCCGTCCCCGCTTCTCACTTGCAATGGTGGGGAACCACAAGCCTTTGATCCGGGATACCAGTCCCGGCATGTGGCGACGGATGATGATGATCCCCTTCAATGCAGCGTTTACGGGAGAGCAATTAGACCCGTACTTGATGCAGAAGCTTCAGGATGAACTGCCAGGTATCTTGAACTGGGCCATACAAGGCACCCAGATGTGGTTGGCACAAGGGCTGAAACGGTCGATGCCAGCAAGCATCAAGGCCGATGTCGAGAGCTACCGTGCCGAATCCGATCTAGTGGGAAGCTTTTTGGAAGAGTGCACTCAGCCAAGCAGTAACTACAAATGCACCATGGACGAGATCTACGCTGCTTTTAGCCGCTGGGCTCAGCAGAACGGAGAGTGGACCATGAGTAAAATCATCCTCAAGAAAAAACTTGTGGATAAGGGGTTCGAAGCAACACGCCACCGTAACAAGGCTGCAATTATTGGGATTGTGTTACGGGATGATGCATTTGATGCTTATCCAAGTGCATCCCCCACGCTCCGTCTTGCATCAAATCAGTAACATTTTCGGGGCCTGCGGGCCCCTTTTCGTTGTCGGTTATGGCACACATCACTACCCCATACTGAGGCGGTACTCTGTGCTCCTTCAACGTCATAACGTAAGCTGTGGAAATCTGTATCGATGGAATGATGCTTGCTAAACCATCATTGCTGTATCAATTTAGGTTCGGCGTGTGCGATACCAAGTCACTCCACCTGTGGGAGATAGCCGCTTGTCTACTTCGAAGAGCTGGGAACAATGAATGACCTCCCGCCAACTACTACATCCGTACAGCTTTGGAGATAAATCTGGCCACCGTTGACCAATGCTATAAATGGCTTCGTTTAACTGTACCCAGCCGTTCTTGGCTAAGGAATGCTCTGCAAATTTCAGCTGTTGGATAATGGTGGTATTTTCCCAATTCTCGACAGGTTCACCCGGGATGATGCCGTACAAATAGAGACTCTCTCCGACAGGTGAGTTAATAAATTCAAGCAGTCTCTTCTTACTTTCTTCAAAAGCGATCAGGAGGGATTGTAGCGTATCCCTATTGCTCTTGATGGTGCTTGCTGCAGTAGACAGATAACTGATTGCCTCTTGGCAACTGGCCTCCGAGTTCAACGTAAAGCGTGACAGGAAATGATGCACCAGCTCATTTCGCAACTCGACCAATTGTTTGAGCTTTTCGCTCATCCATTCCCCGTCTTCCAGACCAACGCTGACGCTGATGTACGCTCGGTTGTGTAGGGCATCATCAATTTCTTGCTCATCGCCCAGCGTAATTCTCTGGCTCCACTGACCAACCAAATGTCCCAGCGTCTTTCCAACTAAAAACTGGCGATAGCGTTCAATGTTGCCAACCAGCTCATCCGAAAATCCGCTCACCTTCATAGTGGGCAGGGCTGCTTTGAGCATCAATTCAAACTGCTGTAGCTGAAGGAGACATCGCCCGTACTCCAACGCAATTTGCTCTTTCAAGTCATTCAAATCAGATTGTGCCGTGTCAGGCCTATTGTGTTCCAACGGAGCTCTTCCTTGTGCTCATTAACATCCAGCTAATAGTGGCTATTTGAGTTGAAGTACCTATTAGATGTTCACCAATGTAACGCGTTCATAGTGCAGCTTCGATAGCTGCTTGTAACTTCTCGACTGCTACCCCACCACCATATCGGTCATAACTGATCGCTCCGTTGGTATGACCCAAGATCGCGGCAGCAAATTGAAGAGGAATACCTTTATCTTTCAGAATTGTCGCTACCGTATGTCTCAAACTGTGGAAATCTTTAGGCACCGGCCGGTTGCGGCTGAACCACTGCCCCCAAAGGTGGCTGTAGCCATCTTGGCGATGGGGCAGTTCGACGAAGAGCCTTCCCCCCACCCTCTCTTGCACAAACGCCAGGAAGCCAGCATCCAGCACCTCCGAATGGATCGGAATGAGCCGCTTGCTGTTGTCTGTCTTGAGCTTCTGGTCGGGTCTACCAGCCTGTACTTTGATACACCAGATGTTATCCACCAGCACCACATCATCGGCATAGAGCTGGCAGATCTCGTTGGCTCTAGCCCCCGTGTAGAGCCCCAACAGGGCTATCCAGCGGCGATAGGGCTCCTGCCTTTTCGCCCATTGGACGAACCTCTGCCTCTCCTCCATCGTGTAACCACTTCTGGCCTTTGTCTCTTTGACCCGCTGCAACTTGAGCCCAGCAAAGTGGTTGACGATCCCCTCCTGATGGTTAACCAGCCAGCTAAATAACAGGGATAGCTTCTGCAGATACTTGTTGATGGTGGCTGGGCTCTTGCCAGAGTTCAGCAACCCCTCCTTGAACTTGACCACATCAGCCTTGCTGTAGCCTGCCGCTGGCTTGTCGCCGAGAGCCTCGATAAAGGAACCGAGATAGTTTTTCTGGTTCTTTCGCTCTTTGGGTGCCCAGGAGAGGGCCTTCTCTTTCTGATAGCGGTCACTCAGGACCGACAGGAGCGGAGCACGCGGTTTGGCCGCCGGAGTCATCGGCTGGGCTACCGATTGCTCATGTGGGGCAGCATTGACGTCTACAGGCAACTGAATGGGCTTGGGTCTGGAACGTACGCAGGCAAGCAGCTGAGTCACCTTGTGACGTGCACAAAGTTTGTCTCGGGTATGCAGGGATTTTTTGATCTCTTTACGACGACCACAGGGGAGCGTGGTGACTTTCCGGTAATACCAGATGCCGTGGGGACTGAGCCAGAGATTCATCGATGAGCTCCTCGTCGTCCACACAAAGTGGATGACCAAGGGCTTTAGGAGGCTAACTTATTGAATTGCAGAAACAAGTGGTGGCCCTACCAGCCACATCCCGGCACTCGAGTCCCCCGCCTTGGCTGCTACCTTCCGGTCCTGACCAGGTCGACGAGTTATCAATGCGAGAGGACCAATAGGACCACCGGCGAGGAGAATAGGCAAACTGGCCTCTCAATGCAACGGCTTTCTGCCCTCGCTTGTACTGTTCGCCTTATTTTTCAACAATCTGGCCAAGGGTTCAGCTAAACAGCATGAATTTGGCGCCCACCAGCAGCATCAGCAGGGCGAACGCCTGCTTGAGCCGCTGGGGAGAGAGCCGGTGCGCCAGCTTGGCCCCCACCCGGGCAAACTGGGTACTGGTGAGCACGATGCCGAGCAGCGCCGGCAGGTAGATGAACCCCAGGCTCCACTCTGGCAGGTCTGGATGGTTCCAGCCGGCGTAGAGGTAACTGAGGCTGCCCGCCAGGGCGATGGGCATGCTGCAGGCGGCGGAGGCCGCCACGGCGTTGCGCATCGGCACGCTGTTCCAGCTCAGATAAGGCACGGTCAGCGAGCCGCCACCGATGCCGAACAAGGCCGACATCCAGCCGATGACGGTGCCGGCGATGCCGGTGCCGAGCGCCCCCGGCAGATGACGCTCCGCTTTGGGCTTGAGGTTGAGCCCCATCTGCAGCGCCATGGTCCAGGCGAAGCAGCCGATGATGATGTTGAGGGTGCTGGCACTGAGCAGGTTGGCGGTCATGCCGCCGAGCCAGGCACCGACCAGCATGCCGGCGCCGAGCCGGCGGATCATCACCCAGTCGACCGCACCGGCCTCCTGGTGGGCACGCAGCGAGCTGAAGCCGGTGAAGATCATGGTGGGCAGCGAGGTACCGAGTGCCAGATGGGTAATGATGTCGGGCGCAACGCCCTGGGCGTGAAAGCTCAGCACCAGCACGGGCACTATGATGAGACCGCCGCCGATGCCGAACAATCCCGCCAGCATGCCGGCAAACGCCCCCAGCAGCAGATAACCCATAAACAGCATAAAAATTCCTTCCGAGGCGGTGCAGCGAACAAAAGCGCGCTGCACATAAAAAAAGAGATGGCCCAAGGGCCATCTCTTTATTGTGCCGGTTAACTCAAGGGAATGGTACCGTCCATCACCTTGTAGAAGGCCAGCACGGCGCAACCGAGCAGGGCCGCCGTCATCCCCTGCTCCAGCCGGTTGAGGCCGCGCAGCCCGTGGTGCTGGCGCGCCTTCCAGTAGATGAAGATGCCGGGGCTGTAGAGGAGCGCCACCAGCAGCAGGTATTCGACCCCGGCGGCATAGACCAGCCAGCAGCCGTAGCCGGTGGCCACCAGCGCCAGGAACAGGTCGCGCTTGCGCTGATGGGGTTGACCCGCGTAGGTCTCCCCTTTCAGCGCCAGCTTGAGGCCGTAAGCACCGGAGAAGACGTAGGGCACCAGCGCCGCCGAAGTGGCGATGTTCACCAACGCCAGATAGGTGCTGCTCTGGAAGTAGATGATGATGAGGAAGGTCTGCACCAGGCAGGTGGAGCACCAGAGCGACACCTGCGGCGAGCCATTCTTGTTCTCCTTGGCAAACCAGCCGGGGAACACGCCGGTCTTGCCCGCGATGTAGGGCACTTCCGCCGCCAGCACGGTCCAGCTCAGCAGGGCTCCCATCACCGAGATCACCAGGCCGATGTTGATGAGCCAGGCGCCCCAGGGGCCGACCACGGCTTCCAGGATCATGGCGGTGGAGGGGTTCTTGAGGGCCGCCAGTTGCGGCTGGTTCATGACCCCCA
This sequence comes from Aeromonas sp. 1805, assembly GCF_013085525.1. Taxonomy (NCBI): domain Bacteria; kingdom Pseudomonadati; phylum Pseudomonadota; class Gammaproteobacteria; order Aeromonadales; family Aeromonadaceae; genus Aeromonas; species Aeromonas sp. 1805. The sequence continues at coordinate 4,156,399 of NZ_CP038515.1, forward strand.
GCGAGAACAGGGTCACCATCACGTAGAGCGCCAGGGCCCCCAGCAGCGCCAGCACGGTGGCACGGCCCACGTCCTTGCGATGACGGGCGCGGGCGGAGACCACCACGGCCCCCTCGATGCCGATGAAGACCCAGAGCGTCACCTTCATGGTGGACTTGACCTGATCCATCACCGAACCCAGTTCAGGGGTGCCCTGACCCCAGATATCCAGGGTGAAGGTCTCCATGTTGAAGGCAAGCAGGATGGCCACGCAGAACACGATGAGCGGCACCATCTTGGCGATGGTAGTGACGATGTTCACCAGCGCCGCCACCTGAATGCCGCGCAGCACCAGGGCGTGCACCGACCAGATCAGGATGGACGCCAGGGTGATGGCCACCGGCGTGTTGCCGTCACCGAAGATGACCTTGTCCGGCGTGTCGAAGAAGTAGCTCAGCGCACTGAACACCACGATGGCGTAGGAGACGTTGGCCAGCAGCTGACAGAGCCAGTAGCCCCAGGCGGCGTTGAAGCCGATGAAATCGCCGAAACCGGCCTTGGCATAGCTGAAGATGCCGCCATCGAGATCCGGGCGACGCATGGAGAGGTTCTGATACACCAGCGCGAGGCAAATCATGCCGATACCGGTGATGGCCCATCCCAGCGCGACGGCCCCGGCACTGGCATGAGCGGCAATGTTTTGCGGCAGACTGAAGACTCCGGCACCGACCATGGAGCCGATCACCAGCGAGATGAGGGCACCAAGCCCCAGTTTCTTGTCCATCTCAATCCTGTTTAATTAGGCGGCGGCAGAGCGTCCGTATTCATACTGCGCGCAATATGGGAGGGGCGAAAAATCCGTACCCCGTGAAAAAGGCGGCAACTATATTGCATGACTATTCCGACCGCAATCCCTCGTACCGTCAATCATGCACCGTCTTGACCGCGCGCAATTTTACAGCACTGACCCCGGGGGCCTGTGAGCTGGTTCAAATTAAGAAAGACCCGTTGATATTTCACATTTTTCCATGACCTGAGCCCCGTTTTTACGGATCAGACCTGCATGAGAATGCAGCTTGCAGCCGAGGTCGACAAACCCGGCTGCTGACAAACGTTTCAATAAAAATGCCCCTGCGCCGAGGGCCAGGGGCATCTGCAACAGAGCGCCGATATTCAGAGGCGCAGGCCGCCGTCCAACTCGATCATCCGCCCCGACAGATAGTCATTGGCGAGAATAAAATGCACCGTCTGGGCCAGTTGCGCAGCCTGCCCGAGGGTACCCACCAGAATGGCCTGCTGCATGCGGGCCATCGCCTCCGGCTTCATCGCCGCCGTCATGTCGGTGGCAAACACCCCGGGAGCGATACCCATCACCCGGATGCCGTGGCGGGCCAGCTCCTTCCCCCAGGTGACCACCAGCGAGGCCACCCCCGCCTTGCTTGCGGCATAGTTGCTCTGGCCGATGTTGCCGGCGCGGGCGATGGAGGAGATGTTGATGATGACGCCCCCTTCCCCGCCGGTGGCCATCAGCGCCGCCCCTTCGCGCCCGCACAGGAAGGTGCCAGTGAGGTTGACGTCGATGACGCTCTGCCACTGGGCCAGGCTCATCTTCTCCGTCAGCGCCCCCTCCTTCACCTTGATCAGCATGCCGTCGCGCAGAATGCCGGCGCAGTTGATGAGGCCGTGCAGGGCACCGAACTGCCCCTGGATGGCGGCGAAGGTCGCCTCGACCTCCGGCTCGCTCGCCACGTTGCAGACGAACAGGGTGCACTGGCCGTCACGGCTGCGCACTTCCGCCTCGGTCACCTCCAGATCGGTGCGGTTGACATCGATGAGCGCAAGTTGCGCCCCCTGCTCCGCCAGACTCAGGGCGATGGCGCGGCCCAGCCCCCTGCCCGCCCCCGTAATGGCGATGACTTTCTGTGTGATATCCATAAATGCTCCTGGTGAGATGGCAGGTCAATATCGGGTAAAAAAGCGGGCAGCGACGCTTAACCCGGCTCTGTCTTGTCCAGATAAAGTTCGACGATGCTGGAAAAATCCCGAGCCCCCTGCCCCTTGCTCGCGTGCAGGTTGAAGAGGTTGCGGGCCAGCGCCCCCATCGGGACGGCGCTGTGGGCATGCTCGGCCAGGGCCATGGCGAGCCCTAGGTCTTTGACCATCAACCGGGTCATGAAGCCCCCCTGATAGTTGTGCGACGCCGGTACGTTTTCCATCACCCCGGGCCAGGGGTTGTAGCGCTCGAGACTCCAGTTGTTGCCCGAGCTCTTGCCCATGATGGTGGAGAGCACGCCCGGATCCAGTCCCTCCTTGACCCCGAGCGCCAGCGCCTCGGCGGTGCCCGCCATGTGGATGGCTAGCAACATGTTGTTGCACATCTTGGCGATCTGGCCGGCGCCGAGCGCCCCGGCGTGAAACAGGTTCTGCCCCATGCAGGCGAGCACGGGTTTGGCCGCCTCAAAATCCGCTTGTTCGCCACCGACGATGAAGGTGAGCGTGCCCGCCGCCGCGCCGGCCACGCCCCCCGAAACGGGGGCATCGAGAAAACGGATGCTGCGCCCCTGCGCCGCCGCCCCCACCTGACGGGCCGAGGCCACATCGATGGTGGAGCAGTCGATGACCAGGGCGCCGAGTGGCAAGGCCGCCAGCAGATCCTGCCCACCCCGCTCACCGGCACTCTCGCCCAGCCAGAGGCTGCGCACATGCTCGCCCGCCGGCAGCATGCTGATCACCAGCTCGCAGCCGCTCACCGCCTCGCGGGCATCGCCGGCGGCGATGCAGCCGGCCTCGATGGCGCGGGTCAGGCTGTCGGCCACCAGATCAAACACCTGTACCGTGTGCCCCGCCCTGGCCAGGTTGGCGGCCATGGGGCCACCCATGTTGCCAAGCCCGATAAATCCAATCCTTGTCATGGTCTGTTCCTTGTGTGTGATCGCTCGTCAGCAGGGACGCAGGGGGTTATTCCCCTCGGGCCAGCGATAGAAGTCATCCAGCCAGGCCTCGCCCGCCTGCGGGGCCTGCCAGCGGGGTGATTTGTCCTTGTCGATGAGCAGCGCCCGCACCCCTTCCACGAAATCCCCTTTGAGCACGCAGTTGACCGAGAGGGCCAGCTCGTCGGCAAACACCTCGGCCAGCGACTGGCGCCGTGCCTGCCAGAACTGACGCCAGAGGATGGCGCGGCTAATGGGGCTGCCGCTCTGGCAGGTCTCCCGCGCCTGGGCCAGCGCCGCTTCATCCAGCTCGGTGCCCTCAAGGCGTGCCAACACCCCTTGCAGGGAGCGGCCAGCCAACAGCGCATCGATGCAAGCCTGGTGGGGCAAGAGCACGGGGGCAGGCAGCGTCTGGCCAAGGGATCGCTGCAAACTGGCCAGCAGCCCCTCGATCTGCTCGCCAGTATCGGCAGAGTCAGACCAGTCGAGGGCGGCGAGGCGCGCCGGCAACTCCATCCGCTCACGGCTCGCCATGGCGTGATCCGCCAGACCCAGGCCGATGGCATCCGCCCCGTTGAAGCGGGCCCCGGTGAGGCCGAGCCAGAGCCCGAGCCGCCCCGGCATGCGGCTCAAAAACCAGCTGGCCCCCACATCCGGATAGAGACCTATGGTCACCTCCGGCATGGCGAACAGGCTCTTTTCGGTCACCACTCTAAAACCAGCCCCGGCAAAGAGACCGATGCCGCCGCCCATGCAGATGCCGTCCGCCACGCAGATGAGGGGCTTGCTGTAGCAGTGGATGTGATGATCGAGCCGGTACTCCTGCTCGAAGAAGTCGCGGGCATAGCCAAACAGTGCCGACTCTCTCGCCTCCTGTTTGCGGTAGTAGAAGGAGCGGATGTCGCCACCGGCGCAAAACGCCCTCTCGCCGGTCCCCTGCAGCAGCACGCAGACGATGGCCGGATCCTGCTCCCAGCGAGTCAGCGCCACCTGCAACAACTGGATCATCTCAAGGCTCAGGGCGTTGAGGGAGGCGGGGCTGTCGAGGGTCAGCATGCCGATGTGGCGACCATCCGCCGTGGGGTGGGTCTCGATGCGCACAGGCTCACTCATGGCGAGCCCCCGCAGACCGGGTATCAGTCCCTGCGGCATGGCGGGCCGCCATCATTACCTCATTCATCCTTCACTCCCTCACTCTTTACCGGCTTGGATTGGTCGTAATGCCAGCGCGGAGCTCGCTTCTCGAGGAAGGCGGCCACCCCTTCACGCTGGTTGGCATCGTCAAACAGGGTGAGGAACAGGCTGCGCTCGAGCGGCAGCGCCGCGTCCCGATGGCCGCTGCGCCCCTGATTGATAAGCAGCTTGCAGGCGCGCAGGGCGCTCGGGCTCTGGCGCTCCACCAGCTGGGCCATCTGGTGCGCCGCCTCCCAGGCGTGGCCCTCCTTCACCACCTCCTCCACCAGCCCCATCTCGTAGGCCAGGGTCGCGCTCACCTTCTCGCCGCAGAGGATCATCCGCTTGGCCCAGCCCGGCCCCACCAGTTCAGTCAGGCGCTGGGTACCGCCGGCGCAGGGCAGCAAGCCCACCGAGGCCTCCGGCAGGCCCAGCTTGGCCTGCTGCTCGGCGATGCGGATGTCACAGGCCAGCGCTACCTCCAGGCCCCCCCCATGGCATAGCCATTGATGGCGGCGATGCTGACCCCGTGAAAGCGGGCCAGCGCCTCGAAGGCGCGGCCAAAGGCCTCGGCCACTTCGCGGGCGTGCTCCAGGTTGCCGTCGGCAAACATGTTGAGATCTGCGCCGGCACAGAAGAATTTGTCCCCAGCACCGCGGATCACCAGCGCCACCACGTCGGGGCGGCTGTCGAGCTCCACCATCATCTGCAAGAAGGCCTGCAGGCTGGCGAGGGTCCAGGTGTTGGCGGGAGGATGGTCGAGGGTGATGTAGGCCACATGACCGTGATATTCGAGCCTGATCCTTGTCATTGCGTTGTCCTTGTCAAAAAACCTGCCCCATGATGACAGGGTTGAATGGAGCCGACCTGCGGCTAGCTCACAAAGCCTGACGACGAGTCACGCCAGCCCCGTCGTCAGGGCGGGCTGCCGGGCACGGCGGCCCTCCCGCTACTCCAGCGCCAGCCCGGGCTCCGCCAGCAGGCGGCGGGCGATGATGAGCCGCATCACTTCATTCGTCCCTTCCAGAATGCGGTGGACCCGGGTATCGCGCAGGTAGCGCTCGAGCGGGTACTCGCGGATATAACCATAGCCGCCAAAGAGTTGCAGGGCGTCGTCGCAGATGCGGTGCCCCACGTCGGTGGCAAAACGCTTGGCCATGGCGCACCAGGCGCTCTTGTCCGGCGCCCCGGCATCGAGCCTGGCGGCCGCCTGACGCACCAGCAGCCGGGCGGCGGCGAGCTCGGTGGCCATGTCGGCCAGGCGAAACTGCACGCTCTGGAATTCGCTGATCGGGTGGCCAAATTGCTGGCGCTGCTGCACATGGGCCAGGGCATCGTCGAGGGCCTGCTGGGCGGTGCCCACAGAACAGGTGGCGATGTTGATGCGCCCGCCATCGAGCGCCTGCATGGCGAACTTGAACCCTTCCCCCTCCTGCCCCAGCCGGTAACGGGCGGGAATGCGCACGGCGCTGAAGTTCACCTCCCGGGTGGGCTGGCTGTTCCAGCCCATCTTCTCCTCCGCCTTGCCATAACTCACGCCCGGGGTCTGGGCCGGTACCATGAAGGCGGAGATCCCCTTCGCCCCCTCGCCACCGGTGCGGGCCATCACCACCAGCACGTCGGTGCTGCCGGCGCCCGAGATGAACACCTTGCTGCCGTCGATGACGTAATCCTCGCCATCGCGCACGGCGCAGGTCTTGAGGGCCGCGGCATCGGATCCGGCGCCCGGCTCGGTGAGGCAGTAGGAGCCCAGCAGCTCGCCGCCGGCAAGCCTTGGCACCCACTCTTCGGCCACCTCGGGAGGCAGCCAGCTGCCCAGCATCCAGCTCACCATGTTATGGATGGTCAGATAGGCGGTGGTGGAAGTGCAGCCCATGGCGAGGCGCTCGAAGATGAGGCTGGCATCGAGCCTCGGCAGGCCGAGGCCGCCGTACTGCTCCGGGGTGTAGAGGCCACAAAAGCCGAGTGCCGCCGCCTGCTTGATGGTAGGGATGGGGAACTCATGCTCCTTGTCCCAGCGCGCGGCGTGGGGCTTGAGCGCCTCCTCGGCGAAGGCGCTGGCGGCCTCCACATAGGCCTGCTGATCCGGGGTCAACGTAAAATCCATCTTGTTCGCTTCCTTGTACTTGTTCGATCCGTTGCTGTCAGTGGGTACGCCCGGGCAACCTGCCATCAGCGCAGCTGAATGGTCATGTTGGGGCCGCTGGGAATGTCTTCGTCGAACCAGCGTTCGGTGACTGTCTTGGTCTCGGTGTAAAAACGCACCGCCTGCTTGCCGTAGGCGTGCAGATCCCCGTAGAAGGAGCCGCGCCAGCCGGTGAAGGAGAAAAACGGCAGCGGTACCGGGATGGGCACGTTGATCCCCACCTGGCCCACCGCCACCTCGTGACGAAACTTGCGGGCGGCAGCGCCACAGCCGGTGAAGATGGAGGTGCCGTTGCCGTAGGGGTTGTCGTTGATGAGGGCGAGCGCCTCATCGAGGCTCGCCACCTCGAGACAGGCCAGCACGGGCCCGAAGATCTCTTCCTTGTAGATGCGCATCTCGGGGGTCACGCCGCGAAACAGGGTCGGCCCCACCCAGTTGCCCACCGGGTAGCCGGGCACGTCGCAAAAACGGCCGTCCAGCAGGCACTCGGCGCCCTCGGCGATCCCCGCCTCGATGAGCCCCTCCACCCTGATTTTGGCCTCCGGGCTGATCAGGGGGCCGTAGGCGGCCTCGGGATCGTGCCAGACACCGGGCTTCACCTTGGCGAACTCGGCGGCGAGCTCGGGGATCCACTCCCGGGCACTGCCCACGAACACCGCCACGCTGATGGCCATGCAGCGCTGACCGGCGGCGCCGACCCCGGCCCCCACCAGATTGCTCAGCACCTGCGCCTTGTTGGCATCTGGCATGATCACCATGTGGTTCTTGGCACCGACAAAGCACTGGGCACGCTTGAGCTGGGAAGTAGCGCTGCGATAGACGTGACCGCCAACCCGGGCCGAGCCGACGAAACTGACCGCCTTGATGTCGGGATGGGCCAGCAGCGCATCCACCTGCTCGGCGCTGCCATGCACCACCGACAAAATGCCCTTGGGGGCCCCCGCCTCGGCAAACAGCTCGGCTAGCCGCATGGGGGTGAGCGGATCCTGCTCGGAGGGCTTGAGCACGAAGCCGTTGCCGCAGGCCACCGCCAGCGGGAACATCCAGAGCGGGATCATGGCCGGAAAGTTGAAAGGAGTGATGCCAAGGCAGACTCCGAGCGGCTGCACCCAGGAGTGACCGTCGACCCGCCGTGCCACGTTGCCCATGGTCTCCCCCAGGGTTTGGCTGGCGATGGCGCAAGCCTGCTCTACCACCTCGATGCCGCGCCACACATCTCCTTTGGCATCCGCCAGATTCTTGCCGGTCTCCTGGGCCAGCAGGGCCGCCAGCTCGTCGTGATGCGTCTTCAAGAGATGCTGGTAGCTGAACATCACCCGGGCTCGCTCGGAGGCCGGAACCTCCCGCCACAGCAGATAGGCGTCGTGAGCGGTGCGCACCGCCAGTTCAATTTCCGCCGAGGTGGCCTTCGGCACCCGCGCCAGCAGGCTCTGATCCGCCGGGTCGGTCACCTCGATCCACTGCCCGCTCGCGGAAAGGTACGCCTCCCCGCCGATGTGCAGTGGCACGTCGCCGAACCGGGTCTGATGGTTGTTCATGGGCACTCTCTCCTTGCTGGCACATCATGGGCCGTTTGCGGACGGACCATGGGCACTCCTGTGACGGGGGCCATCACGACCGGGCAATCGCCCTTGCCGTCATGGCGCAACAAATTTACCTTAGACTAACAATCAATTTACGTTTACGCTAACGTAAACTTAAATCACAAATGGACTGACCAGTTTGGCCCCCTGCTTCAGCTTGGGCCGCCAAGCTGTCATCCCCTTCCTATGAGGAGAGCAAGGATGCATGCAGTGATGGACGAGACCCTGTGCGCCCTGACCGAGCAGGTCGAGGCCTTCTGCCAGAAAGTGATTGCGCCGCGGGCTGGCGACATCGATCAGAGCAATGTCTTCCCCCGCGATCTCTGGCCCCGCATGGGGGAGCTGGGTCTGCACGGCATCACGGTGGCGGAGGAGTATGACGGGGTGAACCTCGGCTATCTGGCCCACGTGCTGGTGATGGAGCAGGTGAGCCGCGCCAGCGCCTCGGTCGGCCTCTCCTACGGCGCCCACTCCAACCTCTGCATCAATCAGATCCACCGCCACGGTACGGCGGAGCAAAAAGCGCGCTACCTGCCCCCGCTGGTGAGCGGCGAGCATGTGGGGGCGCTGGCCATGAGCGAGCCGGGCGCCGGCTCCGACGTGGTGAGCATGCGCCTCAGCGCGGTGTGTGAGGGAGATCACTTCGTGCTCAATGGCAACAAGATGTGGATCACCAACGGGCCCGATGCCGACACCTTCGTCATCTATGCCAAGACCGATCCCGCTGCCGGCCCCAAAGGAATTTCCGCCTTTATCGTCGAGGCGGGCACTCCCGGTTTCTCCACCGCCCAGAAACTCGACAAGCTCGGCATGCGCGGCTCCAGCACCTGCGAGCTGGTGTTCGACAACTGCCGGGTGCCGCAGGAAAACCTGCTGGGCCCCTTGCATGGGGGGGTCAAGGTGCTGATGAGCGGGCTGGATTACGAGCGGGTGGTGCTGGCGGCCGGCCCCCTTGGCATCATGCAGGCCTGCATGGACGTGGTGCTGCCCTATGTGCGCGAGCGCAAGCAGTTCGGCCAAGCCATCGGCGAGTTTCAGCTGGTACAGGGCAAGCTTGCCGACATGTATACCCGCCTCGCCAGCAGCCGGGCGCTGGTCTACTCGGTGGCGAGCGCCTGCGATCAGGGCCGCACCAGCCGCAAGGATTGCGCCGCCGCCATCCTGTTTGCCGCCGAAAATGCCACCCAGATGGCACTCGATGCCATCCAGCTGCTCGGCGGCAACGGCTACATCAACGAATATCCCACCGGCCGCCTGCTGCGGGACGCCAAGCTCTACGAGATAGGCGCCGGCACCTCGGAGATCCGCCGCTGGCTCATCGGTCGCGAGCTGATGGGAGATAAAGCATGAGCAGGATCCACTCCCGCCTCGACACGGTGAGTCCGGAATATGAGGCCAATCGGGCCGCCATGCAGGCACTGGTCGACGATCTCAATGCCCGCCTGGAGGAGATAGCCTTGGGCGGGGGCGCTGCCAACAACGCCCGCCATCAGGCCCGTGGCAAGCTGCTGCCCCGCGAGCGCATCAACCAGTTGCTGGACCCGGGCTCCCCCTTTCTCGAGCTCTCGGCGCTGGCCGGCTGGCAGGTCTATGACGAGCCGGTGCCCGCCGCCGGCATCATCACCGGCATCGGCCGGGTCTCGGGCAGGCTCTGCATGCTGGTGGTGAACGATGCCACCGTGAAGGGCGGCACCTACTACCCACTCACGGTGAAAAAGCACTTGCGCGCCCAGGCCATCGCCGAGCGGCTGCGCCTCCCCTGCCTCTATCTGGTGGATTCCGGCGGTGCCTTCCTGCCGATGCAGGACGAGGTGTTCCCCGACCGGGATCATTTTGGCCGCATCTTCTACAACCAGGCCCGCATGTCGGCCCAGAACATCCCCCAGCTGGCGGTGGTGATGGGGCTCTGCACTGCCGGCGGCGCCTACGTGCCCGCCATGGCGGACGAGTCGATCATGGTCAGGGAGCAGGCCACCATCTTTCTGGCGGGCCCGCCGCTGGTCAAGGCCGCCACCGGCGAGGAGATCAGCGCCGAGGCGCTGGGCGGCGCCGAGGTGCACTGCGCCCACTCCGGGGTGGCGGATCACATGGCTCGCGACGATGGCCACGCCCTGGCCATCGCCCGCACCCTGGTGACCCACCTGGGTAACGAGCCGGTAGAGACCAATCCCGGCTATGAGCCCCCCTGCTACCCCATCGAGGATCTCTACGGCCTGGTGGGCACCAGCCTCAAGCGCCCCTATGACGCACGGGAGCTGATCGCCCGGCTGGTAGATGGCTCGGACTTTGACGAATTCAAGGCGCTGTTCGGCACCACACTGGTGACCGGCTTTGCCCGGATCTGCGGCATGCCGGTGGGGATCCTCGCCAACAATGGCGTGCTGCACAGCGACAGTGCCCAAAAGGGGGGCCACTTTATCCAGCTCTGCAACCGGCGCGCCATCCCGCTGCTCTTTTTGCAGAACATCACCGGCTTTATGGTGGGAAGCCAAGCTGAGCGCGATGGAATCGCCAAGCACGGCGCCAAGCTGGTCACCGCCGTGGCCTGCAGCCGGGTCCCCAAGATCACCCTGATCGTCGGCGGCAGCTTCGGTGCCGGCAACTACGGCATGTGCGGGCGCGCCTATGAACCCGATTTTCTCTTTAGCTGGCCCAACAGCCGCATCTCCGTCATGGGCGGCGAGCAGGCGGCCGGGGTGCTGGTGCAGGTGCGTAAGGACAAGCTGGCGGCCGAGGGCAAGAGCCTGAGCGAGCAGGAAGCTGCCGCCATCCGTGCCCCGGTCATAGAGCAGTATGAGCGCCAGGGTCACCCCTACTACGCCAGCGCTCGCCTGTGGGATGACGGCGTCATCGACCCGGCCCAGAGTCGCACCGTGCTGGCGCTGGCGCTGGCGGCCTGTCAGGGGGCCGAGACCGGCCCGGAACAGTACGGCATCTTCCGGATGTAAGGAGTTCACATGTCCGATCCACTCAGTCACGCTCTCCAGCCCGGTTTTCGGCTGGAGCAACACGGCCCGCTGGCCGAGCTGGTGCTCGACCGCCCGGCCCGCCACAACGCCTTTGACGCCGACCTGATGCTGGGACTGCTCGACTGCCTCGACGAGCTTGCCCACACCCACGGCCAGGCCCTCGCCGATCGCCCCCACGCATTGCTGCTGCGGGCCGAAGGCAAGCATTTTTGCGCCGGCGCCGACCTCAACTGGATGCGCAACCTGGCTCACGCCGATTTCGAGCACAACCGGGAAGACGCCCGTGTGCTGGCCCGGCTGATGCAAACCCTGGACGAGCTCCCCTTTCCCACGGTGGCGCTGGTGCAGGGCGCCGCCTACGGCGGAGCACTGGGCCTCATCTGCGCCTGCGATCTGGTGCTGGCCGCCGATGACGCCCGTTTCTGCCTCTCCGAGGTGAGCCTCGGGCTGGTACCCGCGGTGATCAGCCCCTACGTGGTGCGCACCATGGGGATGCGCCAGGCCCGCGCCCTGATGCTCTGCGCCGAACCGTTCGATGCGGTAACCGCCTGCCGCCTCAACGTGGCGCACCGGCGCTGCCCGCCGGATCAGCTGCTGGCCGAAGGACGCGCGCAGGCCCTGCGCCTGTGCCGCAACGGGCCAGAGGCGATGAAAGAGACCAAGCGGCTGCTGGCTGCCCTCGAGAGCCACGGCGCCAGCCTGCACGAAGAGAAAACCGTCGAAACCATCGCCCGGGTACGGGTCGGTCTCGAAGCCCAGGAGGGGATGCAAGCCTTCTTCGACAAACGCCCCCCCGCCTGGCGCCCCCGTTTCAAGGACGAAGCATGACTCAATACCACCCCATCAAGCGCCTGCTGATCGCCAACTGTGGTCAAGATAACGGGAGTGTGGATCAACACGCTTCGCACTTATGCGCCTTGAACAACAGGGAGTCAGCATGACCCATCACACTCCAATCAAGCGCCTGCTGATCGCCAACCGCGGCGAAATCGCCGTACGCATCATCAAGACAGCCCGGCGCCTCGGCATTCACACCATCGCCCTCTACTCGGACGCCGACGCCCGCGCCATGCATGTGCGAGAAGCCGACGAAGCCTGGCATCTGGGGCCTGCCCCCGCCCGGGAGAGCTACCTCGACACCGGCAAGGTACTGCGCATCGCCCAGCAGGCCCCCGCCGACGCCATCCACCCGGGCTACGGTTTTCTGTCCGAAAACAGCGACTTTGCCACCGCCTGCGAGCAGCGGGGCTTGCGCTTCATCGGCCCAAGCGGCGCCGCCATCCTCGCCATGGGCGACAAGTCGGGCGCCAAGGCGCTGATGCAGGCAGCGGGCGTGCCGGTGCTGCCCGGTTATCACGGCGCGGATCAGCACCCCGACTTTTTGCGTGATCAGGCAAGCCTGGTGGGCTTCCCGCTCCTTATCAAGGCGGCCAGTGGCGGCGGTGGCAAGGGGATGCGACGGGTCGATCAGCTGGCCGACTTTGACGACGCCCTGGCGGCGGTCAAGCGGGAGGCAAGTTCTGCCTTCGGTGACGACCACGTGCTGCTGGAGCGCTATCTCGCCCACGCCCGCCACGTGGAGGTACAGGTGTTTGCCGATACCCTTGGCAACGCCATCTATCTGGGGGATCGGGACTGCTCGTTACAGCGCCGTCACCAGAAGGTGATCGAGGAGGCCCCCGCCCCCGACATCGCACCGGCGCTGCGCCGTGCCATGGGCGAGGCCGCCGTCGCCGCCGCGCGGGCCATCACATATCGGGGAGCCGGCACCATCGAGTTTCTGCTGTGCGGGGAGGAGTTCTTCTTCATGGAGATGAACACCCGGCTGCAAGTGGAGCACCCGGTCACCGAGGCCGTCACCGGCCAGGATCTGGTGGCCTGGCAGCTGGCGGTGGCCGAAGGCAAGCCGCTGCCGCTCACCCAGGATGAAGTGGTGCTGCACGGTCACGCGGTGGAGGCGCGCCTCTACGCCGAGGACGTGGCCGCCGGTTTTCTGCCCGCCAGCGGCCCCATCCAATGGCTCCACTGGCCGGCTGGCGTGCGCATCGACACCGGCGTCGGCGCTGGCGATGCGGTGAGCCCCTATTACGACCCCATGATCGCCAAGCTGATCGCCCACGCACCGAGCCGCAGCGAAGCCTTTGCCAGCCTGGCCGACGCGCTGGCGGCGCTGGAACTCGGCCCCTTGGTGCACAACGGCCCGCTCTTGCTGCGCCTGTGCGAAGAGCCAGAAGTATTGGCCATGGGCCACCACACCCAGTGGCCCATTCCCACCGACACTCTGCCCGTCCCGGCGCTGGCCTGGCCGCTCGCCGCGCTCTGGCTCGCAACTCGCGAGCGCGGCGCCTCCCCCTGGCAGCAGGCCGCAGGCTTTCGGCTTGGCCCCACCCGCAGCTTTAGCGCAGCGGTGCGCATCGACGAGGAGGCCCGCGTGCTGACCCTCGCCGAACGGGCCGGCAGCCTGCTCTGGCAGGGGGAGCAGATCCCGTTCGAGCTCGGGGCGGATCATATTCGTCTGCAGCAGGCCGGCAGCTGGCGGCGCTACCCGCTGCACACCCTCGGCGAGGGCGACTATCTGCTGCACCTGGCGGGCAGGCGCATCCGCTTTTCGGCCGATGATCAGCATCATCAGCTGCACCATGATCACGAGGCAGGCGATACCCCTGGCATTCTGGCCCCCATGCACGGCATCGTCGTGGCGTTGCAGGTCGAGGCCGGCCAGCCGGTCAGCAAGGGGCAACCCCTGCTGGTGCTGGAGGCGATGAAGATGGAGCACGTCCTCAAGGCCGACCGGGATGGGGTGATCGAGGCGCTGCAGTGCCGCCAGGGCGAACAGGTGAGTCAGGGCGCCCTGCTGGTGCGCTTTGCCGAGCAGCATACCGCGCAGGAGGAGCGCTCATGAGCCGAGCACAGGAGAGCCGGGACGACAAGGTCAGCCTGGTGGAGATGGGGCCGCGGGACGGCCTGCAAAATGAAGCCGCCACCCTCTCGCTGGTGCAGCGGCTGGAGCTCATTGCCCGCCTGGCCGAGAGCGGGCTGCAGCGCATCGAGGTCGGCGCTTTCGTGTCGCCCAAGAAGGTACCGCAGATGGCGGATTCCGCCGCACTGTTCAACGCCCTGCCGCGCAGGGGGCCGACCCGCTATGGCGCCCTGGTGCCCAATCTGCAGGGTCTGCAGGCCGCCATTGCCGCCCGCGCCGACGAGATAGGCCTCTTCACTGCCTGCTCCGACGGCTTTACCCGGGCCAACATCGGCATCAGCGTGGAGGAGTCGCTGGTGCGCTTCGCCCCGTTGGTGCAGGAGGCGCGCAGCCTCGGCATCAAGGTGCGCGGCTACCTCTCCACCGTAATCGCCTGCCCATTCGATGGTCCGACCCGCCCGAAACGGGTCGCCGCCATGGCCGAGCGGCTGCTGGATCTGGGCTGCCACGAAATATCGCTCGGCGACACCATCGGCGTCGGCACCCCGGGCACCGTGGCCCCCATGCTTGATGCGGTGTTGCACGAGATCCCGGCCGGCCGGCTCGCGGTCCATTTTCACGACACCTATGGCCAGGGGCTGGCTAACCTGCTGCCGGCGCTGGAGCGCGGCATCCGCACCATCGACAGCTCGGTGGCCGGGCTCGGCGGCTGTCCCTATGCCCCCGGCGCCTCCGGCAACGTGGCCTCGGAGGAGGTGGTCTATCTGCTGCACGGCCTTGGCATGAGCACCGGCGTGGATCTCGACCAGCTGGCCGCCACTGGCCAGTGGGTGAGCGAGCAGCTCGGCCGCCCCAACGGCTCGCGGGTCGGCCGGGCCCTGCACGCCAATGCCGAGCGGCTGCGCACCCGGCTGTGCCAGCCATCCCCGCAATAAGGAGCCCTGCCATGTCCAATACCCTCGCCCACGGGCTCGCCGGCAAGGAGGTGACCTACAGCATCTCCGAGCTGGCCCACGAGTTCGACATCACGCCGCGCACCATCCGCTACTACGAGGACGAGGGGCTCATCACCCCGACCCGGGAGGGGCAGACCCGCATCTACAGCCACAAGGACAAGATCCGCCTGAAATTGACCCTGCGCGGCAAACGCCTCGGCTTCAGCCTGGCGGAGATCCGCGAGCTGTTCGACATGTATGACACCGACCGCTCCAGCAAGACCCAGCTCAACTCCATGATCCAGCTCATCGAGGCCAAGCGTCACTCCCTGCGCCAGCAGCTGGAGGATATCCAGATGGTGATGGCCGAGCTGGAGGCGGCCGAGCAGCGCTGCGTTAATTCCCTTAACAGCTTGAAAACCAGCGCAGATTAACCGAATCTGGGATCATCTCTGCCTGCTGGGAGACCCCATGAAACGCTGGTGCTGGTTGTTGCTGCTGCTCTGCTGTACGGCATGGGGCCACCCGCTGATCCGGGTCGGTGGCTACCCCTATGCCCCCTTCGTCGTCAAGGACGACAGCGGCCACTATCGCGGGCTGACCCTGGATCTCATCGCCCTGCTCAACGACATCCAGCAGGATGTACACTTCGTGTTCGTGCCCACCTCGGCCCCCCACCGCTACAAGGCCCTGGCCCTCGGCCGCTTCTCGCTGATGCTGTTCGAGGATATCCGCTGGGACTGGAATGCCGATCAGGTGCGCATCACCCGTCCGCTGCTGCTGGGTGGCGAACGCTACGTCGCCCTCAAGGCGCCGGGGCGGGATCAATCCTTCTTTGACAACCTGGCGCAACGCCAGCTGATCGGGGTCAGCGGCTATCACTACGGCATCGCCGATTTCGACGCCAGCGCGAGCACCCTGAAGCAGCGTTTCAATATCACCCTGGTCAAGGACAACATCAGCGCCCTGCAGGGGCTGTTCAAGGGGCGCGGCGAGGTGGCCATCCTCAACCTCTCCTACCTCAACCAGTTCGACAAAGAGTACCCCGAGCAGGCCGTCCAGTTGCTGCGCTCCAACCGGTGGGATCAGCAGTATGAGCTGCGCGCCCTGCTCAGTCCGGACGCCGGGATCTCGGTACAGCAGCTGGAGCAGTGGCTGGCCCGGCTGAAAGAGAGCGGGAAATTGGCAAGCCTTTGGACAAAGTACGGCGTACAGCATCAAGTGGCACCATGATCATGACCTGAAAGTTTGTTACCCTATGCGCATCAATTGGAGACCCTCATGCCCAAGCCTCTGCGTGCCCGTCTGCTGCGCTACGCCCTCTACCTCTGCGCCGCCCTACTGATCTCCCTGCTTATTCTGTTATGGCAAGCCCCCACGCTGACCCAGCGCCACCTGCCGACCTGGCTGGCCAAACACTACGGCCTGCACCTGAGCCTGGGGGAGATCGACGTCGGCCTGCGCCACCCCTCCCTCGCCATCGGCCCCACCACCCTGTTCGATGACCAGCAGCAACCCCTCGTCGCCTTCGAGCGCCTGCAGCTCACCCCCTTGTTAGGAGAAAGCTGGCGCCAGCGCGCCCTGATCCTCGGCGAGGCACGTCTCGTCAAGCCAACCGTCAATCTGGTGCGGCTCTCGGATCAAGGCAAAACCGTCCGTTTCAACCTGACCGAGGCGCTGGCCAGCCTGCTCACCCCGAGTGAAACCACGGACACCGACAGCGGTGCCCCCTTGCTGGTGCAGATCAACCAACTGGCGGCAGAACAGGGTCACATCGCCTATCAGGACAGCCGCAAGCAGAGCAGCCCCGGCTGGGTGCCCAGCCTGACCCTGAGCGGGCTCGACCTGCAACTGCCGACCTTCTCCACCGCCCCTGGCCGCGTCAACCCCTTCGTGCTCGCCGCCACCCTCAATCAGCAGAGCCCGCTCAAAGCGAGCGGTGAGCTCAACATCATGAGCGGCGCCGGCAAGGGTAAGATCAGCCTCGGCAAGCTGGCGCTCGCCCCCTTCGCCCCGCTCTGGGCCCCTTATCTCGACGTCAAGCTGGCCAAGGGCGAGGCCAACGCCGAGCTGGCCTACCAGATAGCCGAGGGCAAGCAAGGGCTGAGCTGGCAGCTTTCCAAGGGCAAGTTGACCCTCAATGACTGGCAGCTCCAGCGCCGCAAGGGCGGCGAATTTGCCCGCTTCAAGCAGCTGGCGCTGACCGGCATCGCACTCGACGGCAACAAGCAGGCGCTGCAGATCGACCGGCTGGCGCTCAAGGCCCCGGCCGTCAGCGCGGTGCTCGATGCCAACCAACAGCTGGATCTGGCAACCCTGCTGATCCCCCAGCCGCCGGTCAACACCAGTAAAGCGGCCAAACCGGCGGCGCCGGGCCAACCCTGGCGCTGGAGCCTCAAGCAGACTCGCATCGAGCAGGGCCAGCTCAAGCTGACCGAATCGAGCAGCGGCAAACCGCTGCTGCGCGAGCTCTCCGCCCTGACGCTGGCGCTGGGTCCGCTGGGCAGCCAGAGCGGACAGAGCAGCCCGCTGACCTTGGGCGGGGCGCTCAACAACCAGGCGAAACTGGACTTTGACGGCGACCTCGCCCTCACCCCCTTCAGCCTCAACGGCGAGATCAGGCAACAGGGCCTGCCGCTCAGCTGGTCCCAGCCCTATCTGCAGGATCTGCTGCGCATCAGCGTGCGCGACGGCCAGCTTGCCAGTCGCACCAAGCTGGTGCTGGCCACCGATGCCAAGGGGGCATTGAGCAAGCTGGAGCTGAGCGGCGGGCTCGATATCGAGCGGCTCAACGTGCTGGATCGGGCCGACAATCAGCGCCTGCTGCAAATTGAGCAATTGCAGCTGAGCGGCCTGCACTACGACGGCATCAGCCAGCAGGTGAAGATCGACGACATCCTGCTGCGCAAACCCTTCGCCCGCATCGAGATCAACGAAAACAGGGTCACCAACGTGCAGCAACTGCTGCTGCCGCAACCCGCCACTGCCAAGTCCGCCAGCAGCGGGCCGGCCCCCCGCGTCAGCATTGCCCAGGTCCGCACCGAGCAGGGCAACCTGCGCTTTGCCGATCGCAGCCTGAGCCCGGAATTCGTGGTGGACATCGCCGCCCTCAGCGGCCAGAGCCGCCACATCAGCAATATCCCCGGCCAGCGCTCCGAGCTGGCCTTCAACGGCAAGGTGGACCGCTACGCCCCGGTGACCATCCGCGGCGGCACCAACCTGCTGATCGAGCAGCCGGTGCTGGACGTGGCCGTCACCTTCAACAATCTGGAGCTCACCACCTTCACCCCCTACTCCAGCACCTACGCCGGCTATGCCATCGACAAGGGCCAGCTCTCCATGAAGCTCAACTACCAGTTGCAGGGCAACCGGCTGGAGGGGGACAACGACATCACCATCAAGAAGCTGCAGCTGGGGGAAAAGGTCAAAAGCGAGCAGGCCAAGGATCTGCCGCTGGGACTGGCGGTCGCCCTGCTGAGCGATGCCAACGGCGTCATCCAGATGAACCTGAAGGTGAAGGGCAATCTGGATCAGCCGGACTTCAGCCTCGGCAACATCTTCTGGGATGTGCTCGGCAACACCCTGCGCAAGGCGGTCACCTCCCCCTTCTCGCTGCTCGCCTCCCTGGCGGGCGGCAGCGAGGATCTCGATGAGCTGCCCTTCCTGCCCGGTGAGCCGGATCTCACCCCCACCCAGCAGGAGAAGCTGGCCAAACTGGCGCAGGCCCTCAAGGACAGGCCCAAGCTCAGCATGAACATTCGTGGCAAGGTCAACTTCAACGAAGAGCGCCCCATCCTGCAGCGCCAGAAGCTCGAGCGAGCGCTGGCCAAGATCACCGGCGGCCCGGTGGACCTCGAACTGCTGGAGCAGGACCCCGCCATGCAATCGGCGCTGGCACAAGCTTATGAGGCCCGTTTCAACGAAAATCTCGGGGATCTGGCCGATCGGCTGAAACTCGATGAAGAGAGCCCGGCTCTGCGCGCCCAAGCGGTGCTCCTGCTGCGGGATCAGCAGCTCATCACCGCCAAGTCCCTGCGCAATCTGGCCATGCGCCGCGCCCAGAACACCAAGGAGTTTCTGGTGGACCACCAGGGGATCGCGCCGGAGCGGTTGTTCGTGCTGGACAGCCAGGTCAAGGAGGCCGACAAGGAGGCCAAGGTGGTGCTGACCCTGGACGATTGAGCCGGTGACATCAACAGGATGAGGGGGATGCCATCCCTCCCATCCCTCCACATCCTGCACGTGGCACGCTCGTCTCCTCCTGGCGCCTGCCGCCATATGCAAACGCCGCAGTCTTGCAGCACCAGCCACTGGCTCTCTCGGCAATTCAACCACCGCACGGTCAAGCCTGCGCGCGATGACACAGCCACTTATCGGCCAGGATTTTCTCACTCAGCCCCCTAGCCTTCGGTCGTTTAAGCCCTCAACCGTCTCATCTAACCAGTCCGGCGCCTAACCAGTCCGACTCAAAGGCCCCTGCTCAGCCTTGTCGATGCTGCGAGCAGACAGCTTGGCCGTTTGCCTTAATCAAGCAATAAACGCCTCTTGTCTGATGGCATATGAGAGTGTTTTTGAGCCTCTAATGTGCTCGGGCTTGGCAATAGGCATCCCGTTGACGGCACTGCTCAGCCCATCGGCCAGATTTGTATGAAACTTTCAGAATCGTGCTGCTCAATACAATTTATCAACCTTGTCCGCACCATTCATTCACCTGCCATCTACCTGGATCGCACGAATGGTCAGTCAGGTAAAAAATCCCGTTATTTTTTTACCGTTTCGACCATTCCCCCCCTTGCCCAGCGCCAAGAGCCTGCCTAAAATCGCGCGTCTTTTATCAACCCCCACCTCTATTTTTGGAGAACGCCACGTGAGCGAAAAATTGGCCAACCCTGCCCCTCTGGGTCTGATGGGTTTCGGTATGACCACCATTCTGCTGAACATCCATAACGCAGGTTTCTTCCCCATCAGCGCCATGATCCTGGCCATGGGCCTGTGCTATGGCGGTCTGGCCCAGATCATCGCCGGTATCATGGAGTACAAGCGCGGCAACACCTTCGGTGTGACTGCCTTCATCTCCTACGGCACCTTCTGGTGGAGCCTGGTGTTCCTGCTGGTGATGCCGACCATGGGCCTGGCCGAAGCCACCCCGCACGCCTACATGGGCTGGTACCTGCTGATGTGGGGCATGTTCACCCTGTTCATGCTGATCGGGACCGTCAACTACCCGCGCGTGAAGCAGTTCGTGTTCGCCTCCCTGACCGTGCTGTTCTTCCTGCTGGCCGCCCGTGACTTCACCGGCAGCACCCTGATCGGCACCATCGCCGGTTTCGAAGGCATCATCTGTGGCGCCAGCGCCATCTACCTGGCCATGGCCACCGTGATCAACGAGCAGTTCGGCCGCACCGTGATGCCGATCGGCGATCACAAGAAAGCCGCCGCCGTTCAGCTCAAAGCCGCTGCCTAAGCACCCGGCCGACACAGCTGTCACGAAAAAGGCACCCCGCGGGGTGCCTTTTTGTTGGGCGCGATTTGTCAGGATCGCCCGGCTAGCCGTGATACTCGGGCTCCCCCGCCAGC
Source organism: Aeromonas sp. 1805 (assembly GCF_013085525.1). Taxonomy (NCBI): domain Bacteria; kingdom Pseudomonadati; phylum Pseudomonadota; class Gammaproteobacteria; order Aeromonadales; family Aeromonadaceae; genus Aeromonas; species Aeromonas sp. 1805. Next base: position 4,176,611 of record NZ_CP038515.1, read on the forward strand.
AGCCGGGTGGCAGGAAAACGCGCTGCCGGTTGCTGGCCGAAGAAGCGGGTGAACTGCTGGTACACCGCCGGATAGGTGTCGCGCAGGCGCAGCGGATCGGTAAAAAAGCACTCGCTGCACACCGCAAAAAATTCGGCCGGGTGCGAGGCGGCATAAGGATCGATGGCGGTAGGCTCGTGGCGATCCAGCTGTGCCTGCATGTCATCGAATGCCGCCTGCAGCGCACCGCTCCACTGGCGCGGATCCATGCCCGCCGGCAGTGGCGGCGCCCCGTCTGCCTCCCCTCCCAGCATGTCGAGCTTGTGGGTCAGCTCGTGGATCACCAGATTGAAGCCGTCCCAGTCCCCGTCCTGCTGCAGCTCGCTCCAGGCCAGCACCAGCGGCCCCTGCGGCCAGGATTCGCCGGCGTTCTCCTCTTCAACCTCGCTCACCAGCCCGAACTCGTCCTGCACCTGCTGCCGGCGCACCACCGGCTCGGGGATCAGGATGATCTCGTGAAAGCCCCGATACCAGTCGAGCCCCAGGTGCAGAATGGGCAGCGCCGCCTGCAACGCCAGCACCGCCTGCTGACGGGGAGTGAGCGACACCCCGATCTGGGTCAGGGTCTTGCGGGCCAGCAGCTGCTGTGCCAGCCCGATCAGGGTCTGCTCCTCCTCCCGGGAAAAACCCTGCAAAATGGGCACCGCGGCCAGGGCCTGCTGCCACTCCAGCGCGCCAGGCCCATTGTCATCTTGCCGGGACGCACCACCAAACACACTTCGTAAGCGGGACCAGAACACGCAGACTCCTCTTGCTGATCAGACTGTTTTCACAAACCGTTTCGGACGCTCGACATACCCCTGCGCCAGATAGAAGCGATGGGCCCCTTCCCGCTTGAGGCTGCTGGAGAGCTCCAGCTGGCTGCAACCCAGCCCTCGCGCCCGCTCCTCTGCCGCCACCAGCAGGGCGGCGCCAACGCCGCGTCCCCTTGCACCCTCATCGACAACCAGCGCCGAGATCAGGCCCCACGCTGGTGCAACGTGCAGCGGGCTCAGCCAGTGCCACACCAGCACGCCCGCTATCTCCTCCCCCAGGCAGGCCACCAGCACCTCGCGAGCCGGATCTTGCGCCAGCCACCGCTCGCCCAGCACCTGCGGGCTGACCGGGTAACCCAGCTGGCCGAACAGGTCGGCCATGGCGGCCGTATCCTCGGCACACGCCGGGCGGATCATCGCTATTTCTTGCTCCATCTTCATCCTTGGCCTTGATTTTGCTCTCCCTCTCCCGCCGCAGAGCGCCGACGAAAGAGGAGATGATACCGGGCTGGCACCGCATTCTGTCCAGTTGCACCGGCCATTTGTTAATGTCAATTCACAAATTAACAAGATGACAACATATTTCGCTGGGAAGCCCCAACACAAATCGATATGTTAAAACCCGCGGACTGGCCAGTGGAAACATCCACCGACCCGTCCCACACCATAACGAGTGACCCGAGGGTCACCACCTATTTGAGGGAGCGGGGCACAGACCCCGCCAACAAGACAGCACAACAAAGGAGTTGTTGTACATGAATGAGATCGTCAATGCCATCAATGGTGTGATTTGGAGCCCGGCGCTCATCTATCTGTGTCTGGGGGTAGGCCTCTACTTCTCCCTGCGCAGCCGCTTCCTGCAACTGCGTCACATCAAGGAGATGATCCGGCTGATGTTTGATGGCAAGAGCACGGATGCGGGGGTCTCCTCCTTCCAGGCGCTGGCCATGACCCTGGCCGGCCGGGTGGGTACCGGCAACATCGCCGGGGTCGCCACCGCCATCACCTTTGGCGGCCCGGGAGCCATGTTCTGGATGTGGATGGTGGCCTTCCTCGGCTCCAGCTCCGCCTTCGTGGAGTCCACCCTGGGCCAGGTCTACAAGGAGAAGATCAACGGCGAATACCGCGGCGGCCCGGCCTTCTACATCGAGAAGGGACTCGGCATGAAGTGGTACGCCTGGACGTTCGCCATCGCCACCATCTTTGCCTGCGGCGTATTGCTGCCGGGGGTGCAGGCCAACTCCATCGGCGCCAGCCTGCAAACCGCATTTGATATCGATCCGAATGTCACCGCCGCCGGTCTGGCGCTGCTGCTCGGCTTCATCATCTTCGGCGGCGTCAAGCGCATCGCCAACTTCGCCAGTACCGTGGTGCCCTTCATGGCGCTCGGCTACATCATCGTCGCCTGCGTCATCATCGCCCTCAACATCCACGCCCTGCCCGGCGTGATCCTGCTGATCTGGAAGAGTGCCTTCGGCTTTGATGCCGGCTTCGGCGCCATTCTGGGTCTGGCCATCATGTGGGGGGTCAAGCGCGGGGTCTACTCCAACGAAGCGGGTCAGGGTACCGGGCCGCACGCCTCCTCTGCCGCCGCAGTGAGTCACCCGGCCAAACAGGGCCTAGTGCAGGCGTTCTCGGTCTATATCGACACCCTGTTCGTCTGCTCCGCCACCGGCTTTATGCTGCTCATCACCGGCCTCTACAACGTGCAGGGACCGGACGGCGCCGCCCTCTACACCGGCATCGCCGGCGTGGCCGCGGGCCCTGGCTACGTGCAGACCGCCATGGAGAGCATGATGCCCGGCTTTGGCAGCATGTTCGTGGCCATCGCGCTGTTCTTCTTCGCCTTCACCACCATCGTTGCCTACTACTACATCGCCGAGACCAACATCGCCTACATCAACCGCAAGGTGAATCGTCCCTGGCTGACCTTCGTGCTGAAATTGACCCTGATGGCCTCCACCGTCTATGGCACTGTCAAGACCGCCGAACTCGCCTGGGGCATGGGTGACATCGGCGTCGGGCTGATGGCCTGGCTCAACATCATCGCCATCCTGCTGCTGCAAAAGACCGCCTTTGCCTGCCTGCGCGACTATGAAGCGCAACAAGCCAAGGGGCTGGATCCGGTGTTCCACCCGGAGAAGCTCGGCATCAAGAACGCCGACTACTGGGCCGGCCACCGCTCCGAAGACAACCTGGAGCAGGAGAAATCCGGTCACCCCTTCGAACCGGACCAGGATCGCAAGATCTCCTGATCGCGCACCACTCCCCAACAAAAATGGCAGCCGAGGCTGCCATTTTTATTTATTTAAATTCAATACCTTGCATTAATATCAATTAGTTGCGTGCCAAAAGCATCGACGGCGCCTACCAGGATGATGACGAAGAGGCTGGCACTGCCGCCGATGAAGGGACCCTGCATGCCGTGGCCTGGGCCAGTTGGTGGGGCATTCGCACCTTCCAGCAGATCGGCGGCGCCCCAGTCGGGGTATGGCGCGAGCTGCGCTGTATCAGCAATACCAAGCAGCATGCCGATCTGGTGGGCCCACCCAAGCCCGTGCTGCAAGACCCATGCTTTGAGGCAGCCCGCTTTGCCGCTGATAACGGCATTTTCCGCTGCTACCTGCACGCCATGGGCGGTGCACTGGCCACCCGTGCCGAACACCCCATCAAGCTGGCCCACCTCATCGAGGAGCAGGCCAATGCTCAAGGCGAAGACATCAAGCGCCTGATGGGCATTACCTCCGCTCGCCTTGGCATCAAAACCCGCCTGCAAGGGTGGGAAATTGTGCCCGCCGGCACCCATGAAGCCAGGAAAGCCGCCGAAGCTGCAGCGAGGGGGGTTGGGGTTAAGACGGGCGACAGCCCGGCACCTTGGAGCTCTGACAATAACTGTACGCGGCCAGATCCTGATGCCTTCGCAGACCAGGTCATGAGGGAGCAATGGGGGTTATCACCCTTATCCATTGAGTGTTTGAGGGCTGGTGCCAGTGTCAGCACGGACGGTTTCACCCTCTGGCTGGAGAACGGACAACTGCAATCGTGCCGATCGCTACCAAGCGAGCCGGATTGGTTGCCGACAGCAGAATCGGATCCGCAGGCAGAACCAGATACCATTGATCCAGATGATGAACGTTGGCCTGCACTAGTGATGGATTGTTACGAGCTGTTCGACGCCTGCGGATTTGCGGCATGCCAGCAGTGGATCGAAACACAGCCCAATCCCTATCGCTGCGAACTCTGGCGAGTGCTGGATAAAATAGACCGTGCCGATCGGCTAGAAGTAGAAGGCCATCTTTTTGACGAACTGATGAACGAGGTAGTGTGTGACTGATCTCTTTGCTAGGCTGGAAGCCCTGCAGGGCGAGCTGCCCGCCACACCCCATACCTACAGGCCGTTGACGGCGCCACAGTTTGAGGCACTGAAGAGCCAAATATACAGGATGGGGCCCCAGATTGACGGCACCCCAGCATGGCCGCCTGAGAAGATGCTTGAATGGCTGCAACAGCAACCGCCTCATATAAGAGGGGTGGCCCTCACCATGATGCGCTGGGTATACCGGCTGGAGCAGGTGGGGATCCCTCCCCCACCTCAAGCCATTCCCGGCCGCCAGAAAGCCCCCAAGCAGAATGCTAAACGCCCCCCATCCCAGCCGATGCTCCCTCTGCTCTCCGCCGATGGCCGCCCCGTGGGCAAGCGCCACTTTGTGGATAGCCTAGTGCCGGTGAACATCGACCAGATTGGCACCATCCGTTGTGCCACCACTGGCCGCACCCTCTGGATAGCACCGGGTAGCCCGACAGATCGCGCCAACTCTGGGGCCGCCGAACTGCTCAACCCCAATTACAGGCCAGCAGTGCACCAGGTAGTGGCGGGCCACTGTCAGATTTGGAAACCGCCGCCAAATCACTTGAAGTAAATACCGTTCAGAGCCAACTGATGTAGCAACCAGATATCCTCCTTTCCCTTCTCTTGTTTCGCCGCCTTGCTATTATCGCTGAATCAAGAAATAAAGCGAATGAGCCTAGACAATTGATATGGTTAAGTAATACCATCACTTTAAATCACCTTTTCCGTCACCTTAATAGAAGGATGCATTAAAAAAGACTGTGCCAACAGTATCAACACTTAATTCAGTTTAATTAAAACTCTATTTTAGCAAGGCGTATATATGTACGAAAAATATAAAAAAGAAATTGAAGACATAACAGAAAACCATGATCAAAGTATATTTTTTCTAACCGATCTAGAATCTTTAACTGATAGTTTCAGTACTATCGAACAAATTTACTTGTTTGGTTCGAGGCGATATCCTTACCAAAGCCTTAGATCAGACATCGATTTATTGCTTATAACATCTGACTATATTAGACCTGCCGATCTACGAACTGCCATCGAGAGTGAACCAACATTAGATTTATTTACGGTATCAGGTGGCACAGCAACGAGTTGTGCAAATGAAAGTTATATATCGTACAGCACACAGCAAGAGTTAATAGAAAGATTGGATGCGACTTTAATTTGGGATAAAAAAACTGGATTTATTGAACCAGCTAACATCAAACCTTTCTTTGTATTTAGGTCGGATATTGGATTTAAAATGAGCTGCCTACCTTCATCTTTTTACAAAGCAAGTAGCTATGAAGACAAGCTAAAAGAAATAGAAAAAATTGGGCTACCTACGCTACCAATAATTGGTGAGGATTTACGTACTGCAGCCCATTTTTTATTGAACGTAGCTGAACGAATGGTTTTCGAGAAAAATAAATTCTCTAGTTCTCGTGGGCAGGCTAAAAACTCATGGATAACTAGTTTAAAAACAGAATATGACTTCCAAGATTTATTCGAAATTGTATGCAGGCCATTTATCCCTAATATGGCGAGAGAAGAGGTTACGATTACCTATGATGGCAGTAAAAAACTCTCTGACTTTAGTTTTTTTCACAGCCAGATAATTATTGAAATGAAGCATATTAGAACTACTAGTGAGGTTGCTAGTACTCTGAAAACACTTTCTGGACTGTCTGACTTTTACAAACAGAATGGTAACATCAAAGTTTTGATCTTCTTGATTTATATTAATGATGGACTCAACATTGACATTGCCAGATGGGAACAGGATTATTCTTATAATGCACAAGCACCATTAATAATAACTAAACTCATAAAAAACACATGATGAAGTGTTCAAACTGGATATCACTACATTCCGACATTTAAGTATAACTTAGCCTTAAAAGAGAGTATCTGTATGGACTTACCGGAAAAAATAACACTCAAAGCGTATGTTTCCGTACTGCATGGAGCTGCCAAAGGCAATATTCCTAATCTCCACAAAATTACAGAAGACAAAATTCTACGCCGTATAGTGAAAGAGCTTATCGATGCTGGTTTGCTTTCAGATGGCCGACAAGCAATAGGAACCATGTCTATTGTCAGCGAGATAACACTAACCCCAGCGGGGGCATCCGCACTTCTTGAATGGTCAGATTATCTTTCGCAACAAACTCTTTGGTATAAATTTGGTAAGGCAGCAATGCAGTTAGCATGGGTACTTATAGGCGCCATAGCAGCCAGCATCCCCAAGCTTCTTGGAATTGAAGGCTAATAATACGTTTATTTATTTTACTGGGGCGGACTAAGCGCCCGCTTAGACTAATTGTGATGAAATAAAGGGATGTTTACATGCTCGAAAACATAGACATGAATTCCAAAGATGTGATCATGACAATTGCTGTGATCCTGGGGCCAATTTTTGCTGTACAAGCTCAAAAAATAATAGAAGCACTTAAGGAAAAGAAAAATCGTAGGATGTCTCTTTTTCAAACTCTAATGTCGACCAGAGCAGAGCGTCTCAATCGAGATCATGTAAAGGCTCTAAACATGATTGATATTGAGTTTTATGGTCGAACGCTACCTTTTATTAGAACTCGCTATCAATCATCTCATGAACAGGCAGTAACGCACGCTTGGAAAATCTACAACAGTCATCTAAATCAAAAAGACGATTATGAGTCTATTGATCTTTGGGCAAAAAAATCAGATGAGCTATTCACCAATTTACTATACGCAATCGCACAATGTCTTGACTATGACTACGACAAAGTCCAACTGCAAAGAGACTGTTATCGCCCAATCGCTCATGGCAACCTTGAAAATACACAACTGGCCATCCTTGATGGTCTCAATCAAGTGGTAAATAAAGGGCGTCCTTTGCCCATGTACGTTGTAAACCTTCCAACCACTTAGGAGCAGCAAATATCTGAGCAGAGATAATTTGACGGAGGTAGTATACAAGTCTACGTTCAAATTTTTCACGGTGCTGGTTAGATCCCGACTAGATCAAATATATCGGCTCAGCAGGAATAGAATATAACAACTAGGGGAGCTATTGCGCCTCCAGTCCTTCCAATACCATCTGCCGCCCCTCTGGCGTCAGCGATCCCATCAGGCTGAGTACCAGCTGGTTCGTGGTCTTGGCCGAGGGGCTTAGGGTGTGGGCGAACGACAAGGTGGCCATCCAACAGTGGCCACACTCGGCATCGGTGCACTGGCAGTAGAGATCCGAGACATCATCGCTCAGTCGGTTGGTCTTGGTAATGCGGCCCGCTGGCCACAAACTTTGCAATAAACCCGCATAGCCCCCTTTGCTATCCAAATCAACAGCCTGTCTTGCCACAGCAAACGCTGAGGCCTGCGATCCGACCTATTACACCGCCGTCATCTGGCCCGATCACGATCGCTGGTCCAGCGACGGCACCCCGTACAAGCGCTCAAAACCGAAGAGGTCGATGGCAAGCTCAAGCTGTTCTCCATCCTCTGCCCGAATCGGGATCTCATCTCCTACAACCAGAGCGGCCAGTATCGGTTCTGTTCCATCGAACCCTTCGAAAGCTTCACCTACCTGGGGCATACCTATCTGCTGGGCCTCGGCCTCACCGATAAGCCCAACCCTAGGATTAAGGAAATGGAACCAGAACGGTTCGATCAGATGCTGAGGGCCCTCAATGGCCTTGGCACCAGATCGATACCATTTCTTATTTATCCCTACCGGTCAGAGCGCGTTGCGGCGCGGCCCGAACGGCAGGCGCCAACGAAACAGGCTGTTGAGGGTGGCGCGCCACTGGTTGGGGCGCCCCAGGATCTGCTTTTGCAGCCGGGTCTCTTCCTTCAGCATCGCCTCATCACTGCGCGCCCAGGCCTGGTTGTAGAGCTGCTTGATCCCCGCCAGCGCGTCCGGCGACTTGGTGATGAGGGTCTTCGCGAACTCCCGCGCCTGGGCCAGCGGATCGTCGCAGACCCGGCTCACCAGCCCGAGGGACTTGGCCTCCGGCGCCGGCAGCTCGCGCCCGCTCATGGCCAGCTCCATGGCGGTATCCACCCCCATCAGGTTGCGCATGGTGACGCTGCCGCTCATGTCGGGGATGATGCCCCACTTGATCTCCATCACCGAGAAGCGGCAATCGGGGGTGCTGAACCGAAAGTCGGCGCCGAGCGCGATCTGCAGCCCGCCGCCAAAACAGACCCCCTGGGTCACGGCGATCACCGGTACCGGCAACTCATGCCAGCCATAAGCCACCCGCTGGGCCAGGTTGGTGGCTTCATCCGCCTCACGTTTTAAAATCTCGAGCGCCGCCACCGGCTGCTTGAGCATGGATTTCACATCCAGCCCGGCACAAAAGGCCCGCCCCTCCCCGTGCAGGATCACCGCCCGCAGCCCCTTGTGCTGGCGCAGCTGGTCGAGTACCCCGTCGATGGCGCTGAACATGGCCCTGTCCAGCGCATTGAGCTTGTCGCCCCGCGCCAGCATCACCTCGGCGATGCCGTCCCGGATCTCGCATTTGACCCTTGGTTTTTCCATTTTCCCCTGTCCTCTCCTGAGTTCGCACTGGTCATACCACCACGTTATCAGAGTGTTATCGTCAGGTACAGCGAGGAGCCCGGTTTCCCCACTGCCGAGGCACGTGCGACTAAAGTCGGCTGGCTGGCCAGACGCCGCTTTGTCAGACTGGCTTGACGCCACCGGCCAAGGATTGCCATGACCAGCCTGTTCAACTTTGCCCGCCCACCGTTTGACTGCTTGAGCGCAGAGGAGCGTCAACGGCTCGAGCAGCACCTCTCCATCTGCTACTTTCGCGCCGGCCAGCCAGTGCTCAAGGCCGGTGATGTGCCCCCCGGCCTCTATCTCGTCCTCAAGGGGGCGGTGGAGGAGTCGAGCCCTCATCATCAGTTTGGCGACTATGGCGAGGGGGATCTGTTCGACGTGCGCGCCCAGTTCGACGGCCACTGCCGCCACCAGTTCAGTGCGCTGGAAGATCTGCTCTGCCAACTGATCCCCAGAGCCACCTTCATCGAGCTGTGCGAGGGCAATCCCGCCTTCGCCCGCTACTTCACCGCCAGCCTGGCACAGCGGCAACAACAGCAGGAGCAGCGCGCCCAGCTGGGACAGAAAAATCTGGCGGAGTTCATCCTGACCCGCATCGAGCCCGGCCATCTGCAGCCGGCGCTCATCGTCGACAGCCGCCTGTCGCTCTTGGCCGCCACCGAGGCCATGGTGGCCAAAGGTACCGACTGCCTGCTCTACCCGGCCACGGATGGCAGCCTGAGTCTGGCCACCCGCAAGACCCTGCTGCACGCCCTGACGCTCAAGGGACTGCCGCTGACGACGCCGCTGGCGGTGCTGGATCCGACCCCGCTCATCGGCCTGTCGCTGGGCAGCTATCTGTTCGACGCCCTGCTGCTGATGACCCGCCATCGCATCAAGCGGCTGGTGGTCTGGCAGGGGCAAGAGGTGGCGGGGATCCTGCACCTGACCCAGGTGCTCGGTCTCTTCTCCACCCACTCCCATGTGCTGACCCTGCGCATCGCCCGCGCCGACACCCTGCCGGCGCTGGAGGCGGTGGCCCGGGAGCAGCAACAGCTGACCCGCTCCCTATTCGGCCAGGGGATCCACACCGCCTTTTTGATGAAGCTCATCGCCACCATCAACGAGCAGCTGATCGCCAAGGCCTTTGCGCTGGTGATCCCGCCCGCGGTGCAGGAGCGTGTCTGCCTGCTGATGCTGGGCTCGGAGGGGCGCGGCGAGCAGATCCTCAAAACCGATCAGGACAATGCCCTGATCCTGCCCGCCGACCTGCACTGGCCGACCCAGCAGGCCGACCTGGCCGCCTTCAGCGAGCTGCTGGCCCGGCTCGGCTACCCGCCCTGCCCCGGCCGGGTGATGGTCAACAATCCGGCCTGGGTGAAGCCCCTGGCGCTCTGGCAGCAGGAGATCGAGCGGGCCTGTGTCGAGGCCAGTGAAGCAGACTTGCTCTGGCTCGCTACCCTGGCCGACGCCCACCCCATCGCCGGCGATCGCGCCCTGCTCCCCCCTCTCGCGCGCAAGTTGCGCGAGCAACTGGCCGAGCGGGGAGATCTGCTGGCGGAGATGGTGCGACCGGCGGTGGCGTTTCATGCGCCGCTCACCCTGTTTGGCCGTCTGGAGCGGGCGCCGGAGGGACTGGATCTGAAACGCGGTGGCCTCTTCCCGCTGGTACACGGCATTCGCATGCTGGCGCTGGAAGCCGCCATTCTGGAGACCTCTACCCTGGCACGGATCGAGGCCCTGGTGGCGGCCGGGCGGCTCAGTACCGGTTTTGGCGACAATCTGGCGGAGGCGTTCAGGCTGTTCGTCCGCTTGCGGCTGCGCAGTCAGCTCAAGGAGGGGGAGAGCCGGGTGCAGGTCAATAACCTCAGCCACGGCGAGCGGGATCTGCTGCGCCAGGCGCTGCATCAGGTGAAGAAGTTCCAGCAGTGGCTCACCTTGCACTTTCGTCTGAGGCAATAGCCATGTTGAGCCGCCTGCGCCGTCATTGGCATGGCCGCCGCGTTCAAGACCCGGCGTTTGCCCCGCTCTATGCCGACCCGCCCGCCGACGAGTGGGTGGCCCTCGACTTCGAGACCACCAGCCTGGATCCCGCCCAGGCCGAGATCGTCGCCATCGGCGCGGTGCGCATCCAGGGCAACCGGGTACTGACCGGCGAGGCGCTGTCCATCCGGGTGCAAGCGCCGGCCAGCCTGAGCGAACACTCGGTGGTGATCCACGGTCTGCGCCATCAGGATCTGCAACAGGGCATGACGCTGGAGGCCGCGCTACGCCTGCTGCTCGCCTTTATCGGCCCGCGCGAACTGGTGGGGTATCACATCGCCTACGACCTGCGGATCCTCAATCTTGCCTGCCAGCGATGTTGGGGGCTGACCCTGGCGCAACGGGGGATAGAGGTGAGCCGGCTCTACCACGATCACCTCTATCGCCGCTATCCCGATGCCGCCATCGATCTGCATCTGGCCGCCATCAGCAACCACCTGGGCCTGCCAGCCCTGCCCGCCCACGACGCCCTGAGCGATGCCATCACCGCCGCCCTCATCTTCTTGCGCCTCACCCGGGGCGGGCCACTGGCTTATCCCAAAGTCTAATTGTCCACAAACAACATTTGATTCACATTTTGCTTACATGAGCAGCCCTACTGCTCGGTAGGGACCTCCCTTCATTCACCGCCGACACTCAATGTCATGGAGCACTGCAATGGAACAGCAACCGTATCTTCGGATCCAGCAAGATCCCAACTTCCAGGAGTTGGTCGCCAAGCGCCAGCGCTTTGCCTGGTCCCTCTCCATCCTGATGCTGGGGCTCTATCTGGCCTTCATCATGCTCATCGCCTTCGCCCCCGGCTGGCTTGGCACCCCGTTGAGCGAAGGGTCCACCATTACCCGTGGCATCCCGGTCGGCGTCGGCCTCATCCTCTCCTCCTTCGTGTTGACCGGCATCTATGTGTTTCGGGCCAACGGCGAGTTTGACGAACTGAACCAGAAGATCCTCAAGGGAGCCCAATCATGAAAGGCAAGTCTCTGCTGTTGCTGGCCACGCTGGCCTCCTCTCCCCTGCTGGCAGCCGATGCGCTGACCGGCGAGGTGCATCGCCAACCGCTCAATATCTCGGCCATCGTGATGTTCGTGATCTTCGTGGCGGCCACCCTGTTCATCACCTACTGGGCCTCCAAACGCAACCGCTCGGCCTCTGACTACTACGCCGCCGGCGGGCGCATCACCGGCTTCCAGAATGGCCTGGCCATCGCCGGTGACTACATGTCCGCCGCCTCCTTTCTCGGCATCTCCGCGCTGGTCTACACCTCCGGCTACGATGGCCTGATTTACTCCATCGGCTTTCTGGTGGGCTGGCCCATCATCCTGTTCCTGATCGCAGAGCGGCTGCGCAACCTCGGCAAGTACACCTTTGCCGACGTGGCCTCCTACCGCCTCAAGCAGACCGAGGTGCGCACCCTCTCCGCCAGCGGCTCCCTGGTGGTGGTCGCCCTCTACCTGATCGCCCAGATGGTGGGCGCCGGCAAGCTGATCGAGCTGCTGTTCGGCCTGCAATACCATGTGGCCGTGGTGCTGGTCGGCATTCTGATGGTGCTCTACGTGCTGTTCGGCGGCATGCTGGCCACCACCTGGGTGCAGATCATCAAGGCGGTGATGCTGCTCTCCGGTGCCAGCTTCATGGCCATCATGGTGATGAAGTCGGTCAACTTCGACATCGGCACCCTGTTCAGTGAAGCGGTCAAGGTGCACGAGAAGGGCATCGCCATCATGAGCCCGGGTGGCCTGGTCGCCGATCCCATCTCCGCCATCTCGCTGGGTCTGGCCCTGATGTTCGGTACCGCCGGCCTGCCCCACATCCTGATGCGTTTCTTCACCGTGAGTGACGCCAAGGAAGCGCGCAAGAGCGTGTTCTATGCCACCGGCTTCATCGGCTACTTCTACATCCTGACCTTCATCATCGGCTTTGGCGCCATCCTGCTGGTCAGCACCAACCCGGACTTCAAGGACGCCACCGGCGCCCTGCTGGGCGGCACCAACATGGCCGCCATCCACCTGGCCGATGCGGTAGGCGGCAGCCTGTTCCTCGGCTTCATCTCCGCCGTGGCGTTTGCCACCATCCTGGCGGTGGTGGCCGGGCTGACCCTGGCCGGTGCCTCTGCGGTCTCCCACGATCTCTATGCCAGCGTCATCAAGAAGGGCAAGGCCAACGAAGCCGACGAGCTGCGCGTCTCCAAGTACACCACTGTGGTGCTGGGAGTGGTGGCCATTGGTCTCGGCATCCTGTTCGAGAAGCAGAACATCGCCTTCATGGTGGGGCTCGCCTTCTCCATCGCCGCAAGCTGCAACTTCCCGGTGCTGTTCCTCTCCATGTTCTGGTCTCGCCTGACCACTCGCGGCGCCGTCTACGGCGGCTGGCTGGGGCTGGTGAGCGCGGTCAGCCTGATGATCCTGGGCCCGACCGTGTGGGTGAAGGTGCTGGGCCATGCTCAGGCCATCTTCCCCTACGAGTACCCCGCCCTCTTCTCCATGGCGGTGGCCTTCGTCGGGATCTGGCTGTTCTCGGTCACCGACAAGTCGCAAAATGCGCTCGACGAGCACGCCAAGTTCTTCCCGCAGTTCGTCCGCTCCCAGACCGGACTGGGGGCAGCCAGCGCCAGCTCCCACTGAACCTTCGATTGACGGTTGCAAGCCGGCCCCTAGGCCGGCTTTTTTCATGTCGACAGGCAGTAGTCAGCACCCGTTGCAATCGGATCGACGCGGCCATGGCCGCCAGGGTGCGCGAGCGCACAGCACTACCCTCTCTATCCCCCCTGCAATAGGCCCGGATCACAGTTCTTGCTAAAACTTTCGGGGGATCTGTGCCATAATGCGCGCCATTTGACAGATCAACCGGGACATTCCAGTGCTTTCGAGTAACAACATCACCATGCAGTTCGGCGCCAAGCCGCTGTTTGAGAACATCAGCGTCAAGTTTGGCGGCGGCAACCGCTACGGCCTTATCGGTGCCAACGGCTGTGGCAAGTCCACCTTTATGAAGATCCTCGGCGGCGATCTGGAGCCCACTGGCGGTAATGTGAGCCTGGACGTCAACGAACGTATCGGTAAGCTGCGTCAGGATCAGTTCGCCTACGAAGAGATGCGCGTACTGGACGTGGTCATGATGGGTCACACCGAGCTGTGGGCCGCCATCGCCGAACGCGATGCCATCTACGCCAACCTGGAAGCGACCGACGACGACTACATGAAGGCCGCCGAGCTGGAAGGCCTGGTCGCCGAGTATGACGGCTATACCGCCGAATCCCGCGCAGGCGAGCTGCTGCTGGGTGCCGGCATTCCCATCGAGCAGCACAACGGCCCGATGAGCGAAGTGGCGCCGGGCTGGAAACTGCGGGTGCTGCTGGCACAGGCGCTGTTCTCCAACCCCGACATTCTGTTGCTGGACGAACCGACCAACAACCTGGACATCAACACCATTCGCTGGCTGGAACAGGTGCTTAACGATCGTGAAAGCACCATGATCATCATCTCTCACGACCGTCACTTCCTGAACTCCGTCTGCACCCACATGGCGGATCTGGACTACGGCGAGCTGCGCGTCTACCCGGGCAACTACGACGAGTACATGACGGCCGCCACCCAGGCCCGTGAGCGCCTGCTGGCCGACAACGCCAAGAAGAAGGCCCAGATCGCCGATCTGCAATCCTTCGTGTCGCGTTTCAGCGCCAACGCCTCCAAGTCCAGCCAGGCCACCTCCCGCCTCAAGCAGATCGACAAGATCAAGATTGAGGAAGTGAAGGTCTCCAGCCGGCAGAACCCCTTCATCCGCTTCGAGCAGGAGAAGAAGCTCTACCGCAACATACTGGAGATCGAAGGCGTATCCAAAGGCTATGGCGAGGCTCCGCTGTTCAAGGGCCTCAACATGATGCTGGAAGTGGGCGAGAAGGTCGCCATTCTGGGTACCAACGGGATCGGTAAATCCACCCTGATCAAAACCCTGGTGGGCGCGCTGGCACCGGACACCGGCACCATCAAGTGGTCCGAAAACGCCCAGATCGGTTACTACGCCCAGGATCACGCCGAGGACTTCGACACCGATCTCAACGTGTTCGACTGGATGGCCCAGTGGAAACAGGAGAACGAAGACGAGCAGGCGGTACGCTCCGTACTGGGCCGTCTGCTGTTCTCTCAGGACGACATCAAGAAGCCGGTCAAGGTGCTGTCCGGTGGCGAGCAGGGCCGCATGCTGTTCGGCAAGCTGATGATGCAGCGCCCCAACATCCTGATCATGGATGAGCCGACCAACCACCTGGACATGGAATCCATCGAATCCTTGAACCTGGCGTTGGAGATGTACAAGGGCACCCTGATCTTCGTCTCCCACGACCGTGAGTTCGTCTCCTCCCTGGCGACCCGCATCCTGGAGCTAACCGAAGATGGCATCCGCGACTTCGGCGGTACCTACGAGGATTACCTGCGTACTCAGGGTGTGGTGTAACCCCCTCCTGCCCGCATATCCCGTCAATGAAAACCGGCACCTCAGTGCCGGTTTTTTTATGCCTGCGATATCTGCCGGACGATGCGGATCATCCCGTGTGCCATATATCCTTCCCCCTGCCAGGGCCGGGTTGTCATCCCGCCAGAAAGGAGACCGTATACCACCTTGCGGATAAAGAAACGGCCCCATCAAGGGGCCGTTTTCACATCGATTGGAGTCGGCTCGACTTATTCGACCGTGGCTTCCACATCGGTGAAGTACTCGATCTTGGCAGACTTGCGCAGCTCGTCGATGAGAGACTTGTAGCTCACCTGAGCCTTGCCCTGACCCAGCTGACCTTGCAGCAACTTGGCCATGCCGGACGGCTCCTTGGCGACAGTCACCTTGTCCAGCGCCACCACTACGCGGTCGCCGTTGGCTTCGGTCACCAGCTCGACGCTCGGCTTGCCGTCGATCGGATGAGGCATGCGGAAGGCCTGCGCCACCAGGTTCTGATCCAGATCCTGAGCGAAGCGGGCTACCCCGTCATGATTCTCCACCTTCAGACCCAGCGCGGTCAGCTCGGCCTGGATATTCTCGCCAGCCTTGAGCTTGTCCAGCAGACCCTGCGCCTTGCCACGGGCCACTTCACTGGCCTTGTCGTGCTTGATGGCTGCAATCACCTGCTCCTTGATCTCCGCCAGCGGTTTGGCCGCTTTCGGCTGGTGACCGGTGATGTGCATGACCAGCGCCTTGCCATCTGCCAGTTCGATCACATCGGAGTTGGTGTTGTCATCGCGCAGTTGCTCGGAGAAGGCGGCGGAGAGCACCTTGGGATCGTTCAGCGGTGCCGGTGCATCAGCCTGGCTGAAGTAACCGGTGGACTGCACCTTCAGACCCATGGTGTCGGCGGTCAAGTCCAGCGAATCCGGGTTCTCGAAGCTGCTGTCAGCCATCTTCTGCTGCTCGGCAAAGAACAGCTCCTTGGCCTTGTCCGCCTGCAGACGGCTGATGGTCTCTGCTTTCACATCGGCAAACGGCTTGGTCTGGGCCGGTTCAACCCCCAGCAGCTTGATGACGTGGAAACCGAACGGGCTCTTCACCACGGTAGAGAGATCGCCAGCCTTGGCCAGCGCAAACGCGGCCTTCTCGAACGCCGGATCCATCACCCCTTTCTCGAACCAGTCCAGCTCGCCGCCTTTTTTGGCGGAGAAGGTATCGGAGGAGTCCGCCTTGGCCAGCGCGGCGAAATCGTCACCGGCCTTGGCTTTGGCCAGCACGGCCTCGGCCTTCTGCTCGGCGGCTTTCTCGTCCTTGCCGAACGGGATCAGGATATGAGCCACATGACGACGCTCGGCACGCTGGAACAGATCCTGGTGCTGATCGTAGTAATCCTGGGCATCCTGCTCGCTCACCTTGACGTCTTTGCCAAGGGTGGCAGCGTCCAGCAGCAGGTAGTCAACCTTGACCTGCTCATCATTCATGAAGTGGCTGCTGTTGGCCTTGTAGTACTGCTCCACCTCTTCATCGGAGACTTTCACGTCCCCCAGGTAGGCAGATGCGGCCAGGCGCACCAGACGCAGATCGCGAGTCTGGTTGTAGAGCTTGTCCAGTTGCTCGGCTTCACCCTTGAGTGCAAATTCGGTGCCCAGCAGGGCGCCCATCAGTTGCTGGCGAACCATGTCCTGGCGCAGAGAGTCACGGAACATCTCCGGGGTCATGCCGGCGCGGCGGATCAGCTGCAGATAGCGATCGTTGTTGAACTTGCCATCTTCGGCAAACTCGGGCATGGCGACGATGGCCTGCTTGATCTGCTCATCGCTGACGCGCAGACCCAGTTCACGGGCCTTGCTGTCGAACAGAGCCTGATCGATCAGACGGTCCAGCACGCCACGGCGGAACTGCTTCATGTAGTCAGGATTGGCGGCCAACTGGCTGAAAGACTCCCCCATTTGGGATTCCATGCGGGCCCGCTCGTTGCGATAGGCATTTTCCAGCGCAGCGGAGCTGATGTCATTGCCGTTGACGGTGGCGGGGGCGGTACGAGCCGGGCCGTTGAGGTAGCTACCTACACCGGCCAAGGCAAAGGAGAGGATGATCAGGCCCAAGATAACCTTGGCTACCTTGCCCTGCGCCCCTTCGCGTAGTTTATCCAACATCATGTTTGTACTTATGCTCCCGAACTCGATGGGCGTAAATAATGAAAAGGCGCACCGATTGCGATGCGCCTTGGTCAATCAGTATGAGGGAGAGCCCTCTCACTTGTCTGGTCTGTGACCAAGGACGGTGGCCGATGTGATATCAGCGCCCGGCTTAGTTGACAGCGTCTTTCAGGGCCTTACCGGCTTTGAAGGCAGGAACTTTACCAGCGGCGATTTCGATGGTCGCGCCAGTTTGCGGGTTACGGCCAGAACGGGCAGCACGCTCGCGCACGGCGAAAGTACCGAAACCTACCAGAGCAACCTGGTCACCCTCTTTCAGGGCTTCACCCACGGCGTCAATGAAAGCATCCAGCGCACGGCCAGCAGCGGCTTTGGAGATATCAGCACCGTCTGCAATCTTGTCAATCAGTTGAGATTTATTCACTCTTATATTCCCCTTTTATCGAACATCGCTGCGGCGCCGATTTCCCTGGCCACAACAAGTGGAGGTTTTATAGCAAGCCTCCTGATCAGTTGCAAGTGACAATCTAGCGCAAACCCGCGCCACATCACGCATTGCGACTCATCATGAGTACCCGATCGGTGGTCAAGGCTACTTCCGTTATCCGGCGCATGCAAGCCTTAACCACCCCCCGAATGCGCCAAATTTGCGGCGCATCAACATTTACACGACAGAAACGCGCTCAAACCCTTGCGGATTGTCCTGCAACGCCAGTTCCAGCACCTCGTCAATCCAGCGAACCGGATAGATTTCAAGGTCTTGTTTGACGTTGTCCGGGATCTCCTCAAGGTCACGCTCGTTCTCTTTCGGGATCAGCACACGCTTGATGCCACCGCGATGGGCGGCCAGCAGCTTCTCTTTGAGACCGCCAATCGGCAGCACTTCGCCGCGCAGGGTGATCTCCCCCGTCATGGCCACATCAGCACGAACCGGATTACCGGTCAAGCTGGAGACCAGGGCGGTACACATGGCGATACCGGCGCTCGGACCATCTTTCGGGGTCGCCCCTTCCGGTACGTGCACGTGGATATCGCGCTTCTCGTAGAAGTCGGCATTGATGCGCAGCTTCTCGGCACGGGCCCGTACCACCGTCATGGCGGCCTGGATGGACTCCTGCATCACGTCACCCAGGGAACCTGTGTAGGTGAGCTTGCCCTTGCCCGGCATGTTGGTGGTCTCGATGGTGAGCAGATCGCCCCCCACTTCGGTCCACGCCAAGCCACACACCTGACCCACCTGGTTCTGGTCGGTGGCCTTGCCGTAGTCAAAGCGCTGCACCCCGAGGAACTCCTTGAGGTTGGCCTGATTAACCTGAACATGCTTGATGCTCTTGTCCAGCAGGATGCGCTTGACCGCCTTGCGACAAATCTTGGAGATCTCGCGCTCCAGGCTACGCACCCCCGCCTCGCGGGTGTAGTAGCGGATCACCCCAACCAGAGCGGAATCCTCGATGGTGATCTCGGACTCTTTCAGGCCGTTGCGCTGGATCTGCTTGGAGACCAGATGCTGCTTGGCGATGTTGAGCTTCTCATCTTCGGTGTAACCGGAGAGGCGGATCACTTCCATCCGGTCCAGCAGCGGACCCGGGATGTTCATGGAGTTGGAGGTGGCCACGAACATCACGTCCGACAGGTCATAATCCACTTCCAGGTAGTGATCGTTGAAGCTGTTGTTCTGCTCGGGATCCAGCACTTCCAGCAAGGCTGAGGCGGGATCGCCACGCATGTCCGAGCTCATCTTGTCGATTTCATCGAGCAAGAACAGCGGGTTCTTCACGCCGACTTTCGCCATCTTCTGGATGAGCTTGCCGGGCATGGAACCGATGTAGGTACGGCGGTGACCGCGGATCTCCGCTTCATCGCGCACCCCGCCCAGCGCCATGCGCACATATTTGCGACCGGTGGCCTTGGCGATGGACTGACCGAGCGAGGTCTTGCCCACACCGGGAGGCCCTACCAGACAGAGGATCGGCCCCTTGAGCTTGTTGACGCGCGCCTGCACCGCCAGATACTCGAGAATGCGATCCTTGACCTTCTCCAGGCCATAGTGATCGGCATCCAGCACCTCTTGCGCCTTGCCCAGGTCTTTCTTGACCTTGGAGCGCGCCTTCCACGGCACCTGCACCATCCAGTCGACGTAGCTGCGCACCACGGTGGCCTCGGCCGACATGGGCGACATCATTTTCAGCTTGGCGAGCTCGGCCTGCGCCTTCTCACGGGCATCTTCCGGCATGCCGGCCTCTTCAATCTTGCGATTGAGGGCTTCGAACTCATCCGGACTGTCTTCCAGCTCACCCAGCTCTTTCTGGATGGCCTTCATCTGCTCGTTGAGATAGTACTCGCGCTGGCTCTTCTCCATCTGCTTCTTGACCCGGGAGCGGATGCGTTTCTCGACCTGCAGCAGGTCAATCTCCGACTCCATCATGGCCATCAGAAACTCGATGCGCTCGGACACGGAGGCGATTTCCAGCACCTTCTGCTTGTCTTCGAGCTTGAGCGGCATGTGGGCGGCCATGGTATCGGCCAGGCGCGCCGCATCGTCGATCGCCGAAATCGAGGTGAGCACCTCGGGCGGGATCTTCTTGTTGAGCTTGATATAGCCTTCGAACTGACCGATGGCGGAGCGCACCAGCACATCCTGGTCCTTCTCCTCAATCGCCTTGGAGGCGATGTACTGCGCCTCGCCAACGAAGAAGTCCCGGTCGTCGATCATCCGCTCAAGACGGGCACGCTGGCCCCCTTCCACCAGCACCTTGACGGTGCCATCGGGCAGCTTGAGCATCTGTAGAATATTGGCCACTGTCCCGACGGAGAAGATCTCCTCCACCGTCGGCTCATCGGTTGACGCATCCTTCTGGGCCACCAGCAGAACTTTCTTGTCCTGCTCCATGGCCGCTTCCAGACAGCGAATGGATTTTTCCCGCCCCACAAAGAGTGGAATGACCATGTGGGGGTAAACCACCACGTCACGAAGAGGCAGGACGGGAATCTCGATGCGTTCTGAACGCTCTAGGTTCATATATGTCCTCTCGGCTTGTTATACCGTTGGCAAAGCGCTTGGCTGAGTATATGGGGGCGCTTAGATGAGATTCAATCGCCGAAACCGCAAAAAGCATGAAAGGGGCAAAAAGCCCCTTTCATTTGATTAAAAATCAGACATTTACTCTGATGCGGCGGCCTGGGTCTCGGGATTTTCGTAGATCATCAAGGGCGCGGAGTCCCCCTTGATCACGGTTTCGTCGATCACCACCTTGCTGACACCGTCCAGCGACGGCAGGTCATACATGGTATCGAGCAGCACGGCTTCCACGATGGAACGCAGACCACGGGCGCCGGTTTTACGCTCCATCGCCTTGCGGGCAATGGCGTTCAACGCGTCGTCACGGAACTCCAGTTCCACCCCTTCCAGATCGAACAGCGCGGCATACTGCTTGGTCAGCGCGTTCTTCGGCTCTTTCAGGATCTGGATGAGGGCAGCCTCGTCCAGCTCGGTCAGGGTCGCTACCACCGGCAGACGGCCGATGAACTCGGGGATCAGACCGTATTTGATCAGATCTTCCGGCTCCACCTTGGCAAAGCTCTCGCTCAAGGTCGCCTTGGCGCTCTTGGACTTGACCTCGGCACCAAAACCGATGCCGGTGCCCTTGACGGAGCGCTGCTCGATCACCTTGTCCAGACCGGCAAAGGCGCCACCGCAGATGAACAGGATCTTGGAGGTATCGACCTGCAAGAACTCCTGCTGCGGGTGCTTGCGACCACCTTGCGGCGGCACGGAAGCAATGGTCCCTTCGATCAGCTTGAGCAGGGCCTGCTGCACCCCTTCCCCGGACACGTCGCGGGTGATGGAGGGGTTGTCCGACTTGCGGGAGATCTTGTCGATCTCGTCGATGTAGACGATGCCGCGCTGGGCCTTCTCTACGTCGTAGTCGCACTTTTGCAGCAGCTTCTGGATGATGTTCTCCACGTCCTCGCCCACATAACCGGCTTCGGTCAGGGTGGTGGCGTCGGCCATGGTGAAGGGAACGTCCAGCAGACGAGCCAGGGTTTCAGCCAGCAGAGTCTTGCCGCTGCCGGTCGGACCGATCAGCAGGATGTTGGATTTGCCCAGCTCCACACCACCGGACTCGCTGCCGCTACGCAGCCGCTTGTAGTGGTTGTAGACGGCTACCGCCAGCACCTTCTTGGCGTACTCCTGCCCGATCACATAGTCATCCAGATGAGCGCGGATTTCATGAGGGGTCGGCAGCTCGCTACCATCGCGCTTGGGCGAGATCTCGCGGATCTCTTCGCGGATGATGTCGTTGCACAGCTCGACACACTCATCACATATGTAGACGGAAGGGCCAGCGATCAGCTTGCGCACTTCATGCTGGCTTTTGCCGCAAAAAGAGCAGTAGAGCAGCTTATCACCCTCACCCTTGCGTTTTTCTGTCATTCAGCAACCTCGTTTTATCAATAGAGGATGGATTGTCCTGTTGAGTTTACAACAGTCCGGAACACCCTGCCCATGCCTGATCTGCCGATTGAGGGCATCATCAAACCAGATGATGCCTTCGACGATGGTACGGGCTAGCTCGTGGCTCAGCCGCGGCGGCTCAGGACACCGTCAACCAGGCCATAGGCCATGGCCTGCTCGGCCGACATGAAGTTGTCACGGTCGGTGTCACGCTCGATGGTGGCCATGTCCTGACCGGTATGGAAGGCCAGACGCTCGTTCAGGGTATTCTTGATCTTCAGGATCTCCTGGGCATGGATCTGGATATCAGATGCCTGGCCCTGGAAACCGCCCAGCGGCTGGTGGATCATCACGCGGGCATTGGGCAGGCAGAAACGCTTGCCCTTGGCACCACCGGCCAGCAGGAAGGCACCCATGGAGCAGGCCTGCCCCATGCACACCGTGCTGACATCCGGCTTGATGAACTGCATGGTGTCATAAATGGACATACCGGCCGTGACGGCCCCACCCGGAGAGTTGATGTAGATGCTGATGTCCTGATCCGGATTTTCAGACTCCAGGAACAGCAGCTGAGCCACCACCAGATTCGCCATGTGATCTTCAACCTGACCGGTCAGGAAGATCACCCGCTCCTTCAGCAGACGAGAATAGATGTCGTAGGAACGCTCCCCTTTCGCGGTTTGCTCTACCACCATCGGGATGAGCGCATTGCGTGGGGATTCAGTCACATCGTTATAGTTCTTGTACATAAGGCATTGTCCCTAAAATAAAATGGCCCGAGTGGAGATCACACGAGCCATTATACTTAACAGTCTTGACCTTAAGTCAAATGTTCTTAGGCAGCGGCACCGGACTTGTTGATCACTTCGTCAAATGCAACTTCCTTCTCGGTCACCTGGGCCTTGGACAGGATCAGGTCGATGGCTTGATCTTCAACTGCCAGGTTGCGAACGCCGTTCAGCATCTGTTCGTTCTTCTGGTAGTACTCGATCACTTCCTTCGGATCTTCGTAGGCTGTGGCCATGGATTCGATGATGCTGTTGACGCGCGCTTCATCAGCCTTGATCTCGTTGGTACGGATCACGTCGCCCAGCAGCAGACCTACGCGTACGCGACGCTCGGCCTGACCCTGGAACAGCTCGGCCGGCAGTTCAGGAGCGTTGCCGCCCTGGAAGCCGCCGAAACGCTGCAGCGCCTGCTGACGCAGGGCATCGATTTCCTGAGCAACGGCAGCCTTCGGCAGATCGATCTGGTTGGCTTCAACCAGACCGTTCAGAACCTGCTCTTTCACGCTGTTTTTCAGGGCTTGAGCCAGTTCGCGCTCCATGTTCTTTCGCACTTCGGCTTTCAGCTCTTCAACGTTGCCGCTCTCGATACCGAAACGCTTGACGAACTCTTCGGTCAGCTCAGGCAGGATCTGCTCTTCAACTTTGTTCAGCTTGGAAGCGAACTTGGCGGCTTTGCCTTTCAGGTTTTCAGCGTGGTAGTCAGCCGGGAAGGTCACGTCGATGGTGAACTCGTCGCCTGCTTTCTTGCCCATGATGGCGTCTTCGAAGCCCGGGATCATGCGACCGGCACCCAGAACCAGGTTGAAGCCTTCGGCCTTGCCGCCGTCGAACTCTTCACCGTCGATGGAACCGACGAAGTCCATGGTCACACGCATGCCATCGGCAGCGGCGGCGTCCACTTCACTCCAGGTAGCGTGCTGCTTGCGCAGGGTGTCGATCATGTTGGCCAGATCTTCATCCTTCACGGTAGCAACCGGCTTCTCGACCTTGATGGTCTCGAGGCCAGCCACTTCAAACTCGGGGTACACTTCGAAGGTCGCGGTGAATTCGAAGTCCTGACCTTCCTGGATCTCTTTCGGATCCATGGTCGGGGCACCGGCCGGGCTCAGTTTGTTTTCGATGATGGCCTTGATGAAGTTGCTCTGCATCATTTCGTCAGCAACGCGAGCATGAGCCATGGCGCCGAACATCTTCTTGATGATGGCAACCGGAGCCTTGCCAGGACGGAAACCGTCGATGCGACGGGTTTTGGCCAGGCCGTTCAATTCTTTGCGCACGGCGGCGTCAACGGTAGCGGCCGGTACGGTGATGGTAAGACGGCGTTCCAGACCCTGGGTTGTCTCTACAGAAACTTGCATTCTTCTACCTCGTTCAACTCAGCACTGCGTGCTGACCCTTTATTGCCCCTGGGCAAAGCCCGGAGTCTTCCTGTTTATAAAGACAACGACTGTCTTTGTGATGAGAAAATATGACGCGACATTATAGCGGCGCACTTTGATCGAGTCGAGCCACACGTCCCCCAACCGGGCAGGGGATGGCACAATTCCCGCCAAACTGCCCCTTATATGGGGAATAGCGGGGCCGACTTCAAGCACACAAGCCGCAAGAATTTGCACTTGCTCACCTTTTTTCGTGCAAGAGCCTACTTTTTCACCTCATATCTCTCCATCGCGGTCTCTTTTCACCCCCTGCGACCCAAATTGTCCACCCCGCCCCTTCAACCATTGCGTCTATGACCATCGCTCGTTATGGTGGCAGCCATCTTGATAAGTCTGGAGTCACCGACATGGCCTTTTTCCGCTTCTTGTTCAATCTGCTCTGGTTCGTACTGGGAGGCGTCTTCATGGGGCTGGCCTGGTGGCTGGCCGGGCTGATCTGTTTTATCTCCCTCATCGGGATCCCCTGGGGACGCGCCTGCTTCGTCATCGGCACCTTCACCTTCTTCCCGTTCGGCAAGCAGGCGGTCAACCGCAAGACCATGACCGGTCTGAGCGACATGGGCACCGGCACCATGGGGCTGATTGGCAACATCATCTGGTTCGTGCTGATCGGGATCTGGCTGGCCATCGGCCACATCGCCTCGGCGCTAGCCTGCTTCGTCACCATCGTCGGCATCCCGTTCGGCATCCAGCACCTCAAGCTGGCGCTCATCAGCCTGGCCCCCATCGGCCAGATGATCGTCACCAATCAGGAGGCCGAATCCGGCCGTTATATTCGCTGAAGGCGATGCCGCCAGCCGTAAAAAAGGGCAGACTAGGGTCTGCCCTTTTTCATTGCTATCTTCGAGGTCATCCATGCTGCCCAGCCACTTCTTCGCCAATCTCGCCCGCATGAAGCTCATCTACCGCTGGCCGCTGATGCGCAACATCCAGCCCGAAAACATCGCCGAGCACAGCCTGCAGGTGGCCATGGTGGCCCACGCCCTCGGCCTCATCAAAAACCGGCTCTTTGGTGGCAGCGTGGATGCCGATCGCGCCGCCGTCATGGCCCTCTATCACGACAGCAGCGAGGTGCTGACCGGCGATCTGCCCACCCCGGTCAAGTACTTCAATCCCGAGATTGCCCGCGAATACAAGAAGATTGAGCTGGCCGCCGAGCAGCGCCTGCTCGGCATGTTGCCGCCGGAGCTGGTCGAGGATTTTCGCCCACTGCTTGATTCGGCAGCCCAGGATGGCGAGCTGGCCAGACTGGTGAAGGATGCCGACACCCTCTGCGCCTATACCAAGTGTCTCGAAGAGATTAACGCCGGCAACCGGGAGTTCGAGCCGGCGCGCAAGCGCCTCGAGCAGATGCTGGCGGCCCGGATGAGCGACGAGATGCGCTACTTCATCGACATCTTCGTGGCGAGCTTCTCGCTGCCGCTGGATGAACTCAACGCCCACTAAACCAGACATACCCCCCAAAAACAGAAGGGCCCGCCGGTTTGCACCGGCGGGCCCTTCATTTTTATCAGCAGCAAGATGCCGCCTATCAGTGCCCCAACTCGCGGGACGGCACCAGCCCGCTCGCCCGCCAGGCGGGGTAAAGGGTGGCCAGCAGGCTCATCAGGATGGCGGCGCCGGTCACGATGAGCAAGTCCTGCATGTGCAGCTCGGTCGGCAGGAAGTCGATGAAGTAGATGTCCGGGTTGAGGAAGCGATGGCCAATGAGCTTCTCGATGACACCCAGGATCTGGGTCAGCTTGCTGGAGAGCAGGCCGCCCAGCAGGGCGCCGAGCAAGGCACCCGCCACCCCGTTCACCATCCCCTGAATGACGAAGGTAAGCCGGATCTGGCCCGGGCTCGCCCCCATGGTCTTCAAAATGGCGATCTCGCTGCGTTTCTCGTTCACCGCCATCACCAGGGTGGAGACGATGTTGAAACAGGCCACCGCTACCACCATCAGCATCACCACGTACATCACGGTGCGCACCATCTGGATGTCCTGATAGAGATAACCCTGGCGGCTCATCCAGCTGCTGATGTAGACGTAGTGCGGGAACTTCTGGGCGGCCGCCACCGTGATGGACTGCGCCTTGAGCACGTCGTTCACCTTGAGGCTGAAGCCCTCCACCGCGCTGCCCATGCCGGTGATGGCCTGGGCATCCGCCAGATGCATGAAGCCGAGCACACCGTCCAGCTGGCCACCAATCTCGAGCAGCCCCACCACGGTGAGAGACTCGCGCTTCGGGTTCTTGATGCCGGCAGCATCGCCGCCCTGGGGCAGCAGCAGGGTGACAGTGCCCCCTATCTTGACCCCCAGCTTGTCGGCGATGGTCTTGCCAAGGATGAGGCCATGCTCGCCGGCTTCCAGCTCGCGCAGACCGCGGCCCGTCATGTAGTTGCCCGCATCGGACAGATTGGCTTCGAGCTCCGGCAGCACGGCGCGCACCTGCAGCCCCTTGAGAGCACTGCCGTGCTCCAGCAGGCCGTCGAGCCGGATCACCGGGGCGGCAGCCTCCACTCCGGGCTGGGCCAGCAGGTAGTCCCGCAGCTTGGGCCAGTTGGGGAGTGGTGCCTCCATCCCCATCAGCTCGCCGTGGGGCACCACGGAGAGCACCCGGTTCTTGAGTTCCCGCTCAAAGCCGTTCATGGCGGAGAGCCCCAGGATCAGCGCCATCACCCCGAGGGCGATACCGATGAGGGAGGAGGCGGAGATAAAGGCGATGAAGCCGTTGCGACGGCGGGAGCGGCTGTAACGCAGGCCCAGAAACAGGGGCAGCGGTTTGAACATCAGGCGACCTCCGCCATCACGCCGCTCACCAGGGTCACCCGGCGATGGAGCTTGGCTGCCAGGCTGAGATCGTGGGTCACCACCACGAACGCGGTGCCGAGCTCGCGGTTGAGCTCGCAGAGCAGCTCATAGACGGCGGTGGCGCTGGCGTGATCCAGGTTGCCGGTGGGCTCGTCCGCCAGCACCAGGCTGGGTTCGTTGACCAGGGCACGGGCGATGGCCACCCGCTGGCGCTCGCCACCGGAGAGCTCGGACGGTCGGTGGTTGAGACGGTGGGAGAGCCCTACCCGCCCCAGCATCCGGCTCGCCTTGTCGGTCGCGCTCTTCACCGATTCACCGGCGATCAGCAGCGGCATGGCGGCATTTTCCAGCGCGGTGAACTCGGAGAGCAGGTGGTGGAACTGGTAAACGAAACCCAGCTCCTGATTGCGAAACTTCGCCTGGGTACGGCTGTCCCAGCGATGGATGTCCTGCCCCTTGAACAGCACGGCGCCGCTGGAAGGGTTGTCGAGCGCTCCCATCAGGTGCAGCAGGGTGGTCTTGCCGGAGCCCGAGCTGCCCACCACCGCCAGCATCTCGCCGGGCGCCACGCTAAGATCGATGCCCTTGAGTACCTGGGTCTCCAGATCGCCCTCTTTGTAGACATGGTTGAGGGCCTGACAGCGCAGCAGCGGCTCGCAGGAGACGGATTGATTCATAAAGGAGGCTCCACTTGCACCTGTAACAACGCTGGCGCCGGCAGCAACACCGGCACCAGTAACAACAGAAGATGAATTATTCATAACGCAGCGCCTCGGCCGGTTTGACCCGGGCCGCACGGGCCGCCGGGTAGAGGGTGGCGCTGAAGCTGAGCAGCACGGCGCCCAGCAAAATGGTCACGACCTGGGCGGGTTCGACGATGACCGGCAGGCCCGAGCCGCCGGCCGTCATGTAGAGGTTGAGCCCCACCGCATCGAGCAAGGGGTTGAGCCCCATGGAGAGTGCCAGTCCCGCCAGACCGCCGAACAGGGCGCCGATGACCCCGCTGGAGGCCCCCAGCACCATGAAGATCTTGACGATGCCGGCCTCGCTCATGCCCATGGTGCGCAGGATGGCCACCTCCCCTTCCTTGTCGGTCACCACCATCACCAGGGCGGAGAGGATGTTGAAGGTAGCGACCGCGATGATCAGCACCAGCATCAGCCCCATCATCCGTTTTTCCATGGCCACCGCCTGGAACAGCTCGCCGCGCTCGCGGCGCCAGTCCTGCCACTCCAGCCCGTCCGGCAGCGCCGTCTTCACCACCTCGTCGGCGGCGAAGGGGTCATCCAGCCAGAGGCGGATGCCGCCCACCTGATCCGCAGGCAACCGCAGCATGCGCTGGGCATCCCCCAGCGCAATCAGGGCGACCTGGCTGTCCACGTCGGCACCGACCCCGAAGATGCCGGAGACGGTAAAGAGGCGCTGGGCCGGCACCCGGCCAAACGGGGTGAAGCGGGTGCCTTCGGTCAGGATCAGACGGACCTGGTCGCCCATGGAGACCTTGAGGCGATTGGCCACCCCCTGCCCCAGCACTATGTGGTATTCGCCCGCCTGCAGGCTATCCAGACGCCCCATCTGCATCTGGGCGTGCAGGATGTCGTCCTTGGGCCACTGGGCGGGATCGATGCCCTGCACGCTGACGCCGGTGAGCTGACCGGGGCTTTGCAACATGCCTTCGCTGTCGAGCATGGGGGCGTGGGCAATCACGTGCGGCAGCCTGGCCAGGTCGGGCAGGCCCTGCGGCGCGGCATCGATGCGCCCCGCCGGGCTGGTCACCACCACATGGGGGATCACCCCCAAGATGCGCCCCTTGAGCTGCCCTTCAAAACCGTTCATCACCGAGATGACCACCATCAGGGCGGCGACCCCGATGGCGATGCCGAAAGTGGAAAACAGGGAGATAAATGAAACGAAGCGATTGCTGCGTCGCGAGCCTGCATAACGCAGGCCGATGGCCAGCGACAGTGGCTGAAAAAGTCCAGTCTTCAAGGATATCTACATTGCCAACAAAATAAGATACCGGATAATAAAGGGAAACCGTCTATGACAACAAGGGATAGCCTCCATGCAGGAACAGTTCTTCAGTGTCACCCATGCCACACCGGTCAATGTGATCCCCATGCCCGGTGACTTTCATCTGCCCTCGCTGGAAGCACTGGAGGCCGAGCTGCCCGAACCGTTTCGCATCGCCTCCGCCATTACCTCCATCGACATGGTGACCAGCCGCCTGATCCGCAATCAGAACGATTCGATGCACGATCTGGTGGAGATCATCAACCAGCAGTCGCGCAAGATCGACATGATCATGGGCTATGTGCTGTCGGTGCAGGATCATCCGGAACATCGCTTCCACACCCTGCGCTTTGGCGCCGGCCAGCTGACCTACCTGCATCCGCGCCAGGGCCACGGCGAGGTGCCGCACCTGCACCAGATAGTGCGGCTCAAGATCTTCCTGCGCGAAGAGGCCTCCGCCATCTACTGCTACGGCCAGGTCAAGCAGCTGGAACCGAGCGAACACGGCACCCACGTGATGCTCGACTATGTGCGGATCCGCGAGGATGACCGCGAACTGCTGGTGCGTGCCAGCCTGCATATCCAATCCAAACAACTCAAACTTCGTGCGCAAGACCGTCAACGTTAAAAGAATCGAATGATGCCAATGAAGCTTCCTGCCTTGCCCGCCAAGGCGGGCCAAAAGTTAACGCTCGGCCAGCTGACAGGCAGCAGCCTCTCGCTGATGGCCGCCCGCCTCACCCAGGAGGCTCATCGCCCCGTCCTGCTGGTGACCGCCGATACCCCGAGCGCCCTGCGCCTCGAACAGGAACTGCAATACCTGTTGGCCGACACCGGCTGCCCGGTGCTGTTGTTCCCGGACTGGGAGACCCTGCCCTACGACACCTTCTCCCCCCATCAGGACATCATCTCCCAGCGGCTCGAGACCCTCTACAAGCTGCCGCAGATGAGCAGCGGCGTGCTGATCGTGCCCATCTCCACCCTGATGCTGCGCACGGCCCCCGGGTCTATCTCGACAAATACAGCCTGATGGTGAAAAGCGGCCAGCGCCTCAATCTGCAGCAGCTGCGCGCGCGTCTCGCCGAGGCGGGCTATGTGGCGGTGGAGCAGGTGCTGGAGCACGGCGAATTTGCCGCCCGCGGCTCCCTGCTCGATCTCTTCCCCATGGGCAGCAGCAGCCCCTATCGCATCGACTTCTTCGACGACGAGGTGGACTCCATCCGCCCGTTCGACCCCGAGACCCAGCGCTCCAGCGAGCCGGTCAAGAGCGTCAGCCTGTTGCCAGCCCGGGAGTTTCCCACCGACGAGGGGGCCATCGAGCTGTTTCGTGGCCAGTATCGCGAGCAGTTCGAGATCTCCCGCGCCGAGGGCTCCGTCTATCAGGAGGTGAGCAAGGGGCGCTGGCCCGCCGGCATCGAGTACTATCTGCCGCTCTTCTTCCAGCAGACCGCCAGCCTGTTTGACCACTTGCCAGAGAACACCCTGCTGCTGACCGTGGGGGAGATCTACCCCGCCGCCCAGCGTTTCTGGAACGACATCGCTCAACGCTACGAGGACAGGCGCTGGGACAATACCCGTCCCCTGCTGCCCCCCCAGCAGATCTATCTGCCGGTAGAACAGCTGTTTGCGGCGCTCGGCCAGTACGCGGCCGTGCGGCTGCAGGAGGCGCACACCGCCCGTGATGCGGGCCAGCACAACCTGCCGATCTCGGCGCTGCCCGAGCTGCAGCTCGATCACAGCAAGGAGCAGCCGCTGCTAGCCCTCAACCAGTTCCTGCAAGGTTTTGCCGGCCGCACCCTGTTTGCGGTGGAGTCCGAGGGGCGGCGCGAGGTGCTGGGCGATCTGCTGGCCCGCATCGCGCTGCAGCCCAAGGAGTTCGCGTCACTGGATGCCTTCATCACCAGCAAGGCCCGTCACGGCCTGCTGGTGGCACCGCTCGAGCGCGGCTTCTTGCTGCGAGAGCCGGGGCAAGAGGAGCTGGCGCTCATCACCGAGACCGAACTGCTGGGCGGCAAGATCCGCAGCAAACGGCAACGGGAGAAGAGCAAGAACCTGAGCTCCGATGCGGTGATCCGCAACCTCGGCGAGCTGACCCAGGGTCAGCCGGTGGTGCACCTGGACCACGGGGTCGGCCGCTATCTGGGGCTGGAAACCATCGATGCCGGCGGCCTGCCCACCGAGTTTCTGACTCTGGAATATGCCGGCGGCGACAAGCTGTTCGTGCCGGTCACCAGTTTGCACCTGATCAGCCGTTATACCGGCTCGGACAACCCGCCCAGCCACAAGCTTGGCGGCGAGGCCTGGGTCAAGGCCCGGCGCAAGGCGGCCGAAAAGGTGCGCGACGTGGCGGCCGAGCTGCTCGATGTCTATGCCATGCGGGCAGCCCGTCACGGCTTTGCCTTCAAGCACGACCGCGAGGCCTATCGCCAGTTTGCCGCCGGCTTCCCGTTCGAGGAGACCGATGATCAACTCAACGCCATCAATGCGGTGCTCGGCGACATGTGCCAGGCCAAGAGCATGGATCGGCTGGTGTGCGGCGACGTGGGCTTCGGCAAGACCGAAGTGGCGATGCGGGCGGCCTTCGTGGCAGTGCACGGCGGCAAGCAGGTGGCCGTGCTGGTGCCCACCACCCTGCTCGCCCAGCAGCACTACGACAACTTCCGCGACCGCTTCGCCAACTGGCCGGTCCGGGTTGAGGTACTGAGCCGCTTCCGCTCCGCCAAGGAGCAGACCGCGGTGATGAAAGAGCTGGCCGAGGGCAAGGTCGACATCATCATCGGCACCCACAAGCTCCTCGGCGCCGAGCTCACCTTCAAGGATCTGGGGCTGCTCATCGTCGACGAGGAGCATCGCTTCGGGGTGCGCCAGAAGGAGAAGATCAAGGCGCTGCGGGCCGACGTGGACATCCTCACCCTCACCGCCACCCCCATTCCACGCACCCTCAACATGGCGATGTCGGGCATGCGGGATCTCTCCATCATTGCCACCCCGCCCGCCAAGCGGCTCGCCATCAAGACCTTCGTGCGCCAGCAGGAGCCGGCGGTCACCCGCGAGGCAGTGCTGCGGGAATTGAAGCGTGGCGGCCAGGTCTACTACCTGCACAACGACGTGGAGAGCATCGAGAAGTGCGCGGCAGATCTTGCCGAGCTGGTGCCGGAGGCGCGCATCGGCATCGCCCACGGCCAGATGCGTGAGCGCGAGCTCGAGCTGGTGATGTCGGACTTCTACCACCAGCGCTTCAACCTGCTGGTCTGCACCACCATCATCGAGACCGGCATCGACGTGCCGAGCGCCAACACCATCATCATGGATCGGGCGGATCATCTCGGTCTGGCCCAGCTGCACCAGCTGCGGGGCCGGGTCGGCCGCTCCCACCACCAGGCCTATGCCTACCTGCTCACCCCCCATCCCAAGCTGATGACCAAGGATGCGGCCAAGCGGCTGGAGGCCATTGCGTCCCTTGAAGATCTCGGCGCCGGCTTTGCGCTGGCGACCCACGATCTGGAGATCCGCGGCGCCGGCGAACTGCTCGGCGACGATCAGAGCGGCCAGATTGAATCGGTCGGCTTCACCCTCTACATGGAGATGCTGGAGCAGGCGGTCGAGGCGCTGAAATCGGGCAAAGAGCCGTCGCTCGAACAACTCATGAGCCAGCACACCGAGGTGGAGCTGCGCCTGCCTGCGCTGTTACCGGACGACTACATCCCGGACGTCAACATGCGCCTCTCCATGTACAAGCGGATCGCCAGTGCGGCGGACGAGCAGGAGCTGCGCGAACTGAAAGTGGAGCTGATCGATCGCTTCGGCCTGTTGCCGGAGCCGACCAAAACCCTGCTGGAGCTGGCCGCCTTCCGCCAGCGCGCCACGGCGCTGGGCATTCGCCGGGTGGAGATGAGCGAGCGTGGCGGCTATCTGGACTTTACCCAGGAGACCAGGGTCAACCCTGCCTATCTGGTTAAACTCCTCTCAGAGCAGCCGCGCATCTACAAGATGGACGGGCCGACCCGGCTGCGCTTCCAGGTGCCCACCCAGGACAGGGCCATGCGCCTCAAGCTGGTGGACGGCCTGCTGGCGGATCTCGCCAACCACGCCAGCCCCTGAGGGGACGGTGATGGAGCGGCCAGCCGCTCGCCCAAATAAAACGGGAGCCTTGATGGCTCCCGTTTTTTTATCCCGTGACGCTGGCCGTCATGCCTGATTGGCCGGGTTCTCGTGGGCGGAAAACTCCCGCATAAAGGCCTCGGCCCGATCCACCATCTTGGTGGAACCCACGAAATAAGGGGTACGCTGGTGCAGCGCGGTGGGCTGGATGTCCATGATGCGGCCAAAGCCGTCTGATGCCTTGCCACCGGCCTGCTCCACCAGGAACGCCATGGGGTTGCACTCATAGAGCAGGCGCAGCTTGCCGTTGGGCGAGTTGGTGCCGGACGGATAGATGTAGATGCCGCCCTTGAGCAGGTTGCGGTGAAAATCGGAGACTAGGGAGCCGATGTAGCGGGAGGTGTAAGGACGGTGGGTCGCCTCGTCCCGCTCCTGACAATATTTCAGGTACTTCTTTACCCCGTCCGGGAACTTGATGTAGTTGCCCTCGTTGATGGAGTAGATCTTGCCCTCCTCCGGAATGCGGATGTTCTCGTGGGAGAGGCAGAAGCAGCCGATGGAAGGGTCGTAGGTAAAGCCGTTGACGCCAAAGCCGGTGGTGTAGACCAGCATGGTCGAGGAGCCGTAGACCACGTAACCGGCGGCGACCTGGCGGTTGCCTGGCTGCAGGAAGTCTTCCAGGGTGACGCCGGCGCCCGGCTTGCTGACCCGGCGGTAGATGGAGAAGATGGTGCCGACGGAGACGTTGACGTCGATGTTGGAGGAGCCATCGAGGGGGTCGATCAATACCACGTATTTGGAGTGACGGGAGAGCTCGGAATCGAAGGAGACGAAGTCTTCCTCCTCTTCGGAGGCCATGCCGCACACTTCGCCACGGGCTTCCAGCGCCGCCTTGAAGCGCTCGTTGGCGTAGACGTCCAGCTTCTGCTGCACCTCGCCCTGCACGTTTTCAGCGCCCATGGAGCCGATAATGTCCGCCAGCCCCGCCTTGTTGATCTCCCGGTTCACCACCTTGGCGGCCAGGCGGATGGAGCTGAGCAACGAGGTCAGCTCGCCGGTCGCGGTGGGATAATCCGCCTGCTTTTTGACGATGAACTCGCCCATGGTGATCATGTTTCGCATTATTGTTCCTTTAAGATCGTTTCCGTTGGCTTTGAAAACGTTTGCACGCATAGACAAAAAAAGTGCCGATCCTCGGCAGCCTTGTTTTGTAACCTAATGTAACGCCTGTTTTTTGTTTTTGCAGCGAATTAAGCCGCTGAATAAACGCACATCCCCCCCACCTTTTTCGCCCGAAATCGCCCTCAAACTGGTTTCAATCGGTAACTTTTTCGATGTTAATTCGTGGCAAAAACTCACGAAGATGTCGCCATGAGGGTGGCAAGATCCCCGCCATGCCCCCTATCTGGGACACATGCCATGGGAGACCTGTCTGCCTCTTGAGATCTCACCATCAATCCCGCACACTGGCCCGGCTTTGGAAGCAAAAAAACATAAGGATATTCAATGAAAAGGACACTCATTGCCGGCACGGTTGCCGCCCTGTTCGCACTCCCCGCCCTGGCAGCCCAGGTACCGGCCGGTACCCAGTTGCTGCCGGCAGAACAGCAAACCTTCATCCGCAACATAGGTACCGAACCCGCCTCCATCGACCCCCAGATGGTGGAAGAGACAGCGGGCAGCGAAATCGTCAACGACCTGTTCGAGGGGCTCTACACCCTGGACGGGGACGGCAAGCTGCAGCTTGCCGGCGCCCTTGGCTACGAGCTCGATCCCACGGGTACCGTCTACACCTTCAAGCTCAGACCCGATGCCAAATGGTCCAACGGCGAGCCGGTGACGGCGGCCGATTACGTCTATGGCTGGCAGCGGGCGGCGGATCCCAAGAATGCCTCCAACTACGCCTGGTTCATCGAGCTGACCGGCGTCACCAATGCCGCCGAGGTCATTCAGGGCAAGCAGAGCCCGGATACGCTGGGCATCAAGGCGCTCGATGCCCATACCCTGCAGATCACCTTGAAAAACCCGGTGCCCTTCTTCCTGAAGACCCTCTCCCACTACACCACCTTCCCGGCGCCCAGGGCAACCATCGAGAAGTTCGGTCATGAGTGGGTCAAGCCTGGCAACATCGTCTCCAACGGGGCCTTCGTGCTCAAGGAGTGGACCCCCAACGAGCGTCTCATCTCCGAGCGCAACTCCTATTACTGGGACAACCAGCATACGGTGCTGAACAAGGTGTTCTATCTGGAAATAGTCTCCGACACCGCCGCCTACAACCGCTATCGCGCCGGCGAGCTGCACTACACCAGCTATCCGCTCGAGCAGTACAAGCAGCTCAAGCAGCAGAGCCCGCAGGAGCTGGTGAGCGTGCCGACCCTGGCCACCTACTACTACGTGTTCAACACCCAGCGAAAACCGTTCGACAACCCCAAGGTGCGCAAGGCGCTCTCCCTGGCCATCGATCGGGACACCATCACCGAGAAGATCCTGGGGCAGGGCCAGATCTCCGCCTTCAGCCTGACACCACCCATAGTGGACGGCTTCGAGCTCAAGCGACCGGCCAGCGAGCAGATGAGCAAGGAGGAGCGGATCAAGCAGGCCAAGGCGCTGCTCGCCGAAGCGGGTTATGGCCCGGGCAAGCCGCTGGATGTGGATATCCTCTACAACACCAACGAGGGGCACAAGAAGATAGCACTGGCCATCTCCTCCATGTGGAAACACAACCTGGGGGTGCAGGCCAAGCTCAACAACATGGAGTGGAAGACCATGGTGTCGGCCCTCAACGAAGGGGACTTCGGGGTCAGCCGCTACGCCTGGAACGGGGATTACAACGATGCCTCCACCTTCCTCGACATCATGACCTCCAGCAGCAGCGCCAACAGCGGCAAGTGGTTCAACAAGCAGTACGACGCCCTGCTGGCCAAGGCCCATGACGCCAGGGATCCGGCCGAACGCAACCAGCTCTATCAGCAGGCCGAGGCCCTGATCGATGCAGAAGCGCCCATCGCCCCGGTCTATTTCTACGTCAAGTCCCGCCTGCTCAAACCCAACATCAAGGGCTACCCCTATCAGAACCCGCAGGATCTGGTCTACTCGAAAGACCTCTATCTGACCGCGCAATAAGGTTCACCATCCCGCAGACAAAAAGACCGCCTTTCGGCGGTCTTTTTTCTCACTCGTCCTGGCAGGCGGCCAACGCCACCCTGCGCCGGCGCAGCACCACAGGCTGCACCAGCAACTGGGCCAGCAGTACCCCAAACAGGGTCATGCCGCCACCGATCAGATGATAACTGGTCAATCTCTCGCCAAGCCAGCTGATGGCCAGAGCGGCGGTCATCACCGGCAACAGGTTCATGAAGATGGCGGTGCGACTTGCCCCGAGCAGAGCGATGCCCTGCATCCACAGCCAGGGCGACAAGGCCGAGGTCGGGATCCCCGCATAGAGGATCAACCAGAGCGCCCGGCCGTCCGGCCATTGCCCGTCCACCAGCAGGTAGAACGGGGTGAGAAACAGCAGGCTGCAGAGCACCTGGCCGTAGAGCATGGACCAGTTGTCGAGCCCCAGATCCCACTTCTTGAGCAACACGCTGTAGAGCGCATAGGTGCCCGCCGACAGCAGCATGTAGACGGAGCCGATGTGGATGCCCTGAGTAAAGAGGCGGGCGGGATCCCCCTGCCCCAGCAAAATCGCCAGCCCCAGGATGGAGATGACGCCACCAAGCAGCGCCCCCCAAGTGGGACGCTCACGCAGCAACCAGATGCTGAGCAGCACCGTCATCAGCGGAGTCAGCCCCATCATCAGACCGATCTCGGTGGCCCCCAGGGTCTGCGCCGCGTAATAGCCGAAGGTCTGGTTGAGCACCATGCCGAGCAGGGCCAGCGCCGCCAGCTGATAGAAGCCGGCGCGCAGCTTGGCGCGATCCCGCCAGGCCCGGTGCGCAAGGAACGGCGTCAAGATGATGGCGGCCACCATCCAGCGCGACCAGGCCAGCGCCGCCGGCGAGAGCACGCCCACCGCCAGTTTGCTGACGATGGCGTTGCCGGCCCAGATGGCCATGCAGGAGAAGGGAAACAAGAAGGCAAGTGGCATCGCTATATCCAGAAAAAAGCAGCGGGTATTTCTGGCGGCAGTATAGGGGGGTCAACAGGATTAGCAAGCACCGCGCCGCCAAGCCAGAACAGCCTGACAAAAAGGGGGTTCGAACAGCGCTGAAGAGGCCGGAGGTAGCCCAAAAACAGTCATGCCCGCACGGTGGCGGGCATGACGCGGATCAGCGAGGTGACGAAGCAATCACGCCGCATCCATGTGCAGTCTCGAGATCAACTCGTTGACCTCGACCACGGTCTGACGGTGGGGAATGTCCGCCGACGTGGGCATCATCAGCAGGCCGGACTGGAAGTCAAAGCGTCCTCTGCCGTGGATGTAAATCCGCCCCTTGAAGAAGGTTTTGACATGTTTTGCCACCATCAGCGGCAGGTACTTCTTGAACACTCTCATCGTTTGCAACCTCTTGCAGTTGTATCCGTATGACAGCAGCTTCTGCGAAATAATTCCGTAAATTCTGTATAAAAATCCGGAAAAATCGCGACTCTCTTCCCCAAAAAACCAATCTATAACTTTTTATTAACTTTTAGCGTATTGTATGTGGTCCTTCCAACCAGAGCAAGACCCCCTTGCCATCTTGCCACTCGATACAGGCCAGACCTGAGGTGGCAAACATGGGGGCACCGGCTGCCGGACAGAGGCTCTGCACCAGATATCCCACCAGCGGCAGGTGGCTCACCATCAGGATGCTGTCGTGCTTGGCCGCCAGCGCGGTGAGGTAACTCGCCACGAAGGCCGGATCGCCATAGGGGGTGATGTCACCACTCTCTTCGACGGCCCCAGCCTTGGGTAATTCACTGCATATGCTCTGCCAGGTTTGTTTGGCGCGCAGATAGTTGCTGTGGATCACCCGATCCAGCTTGTCGCCAAGCTGGGGGGCCAACCAGCGGGCCATGTGGATGGACTCTTCGATTCCCTGCTCGGTCAGTGGACGCTGTTCATCTGTTTTCGCATTCATGCCAGCCTGGCCATGACGCATGATGTAGATTTTCATTACAACCTCGCCCAACGGGCCTGTTTTGATAGCGGGGGGATCTTACCCCGCCATGCCGGGGGAAACAATTGCGCTACCTCTCAGAAAAGGTTTTGCCTCACCGGGTAGCGGGGTCGATAATCATGTTTAAATTCAAATAAATCCAACAAGAGTCACGCGCCAATGAGCCCATATGCCAGTCCCAACGACCATCGGCAGTACCACTATCTGGAGCTGGCAAACCGGCTCAGGGTCTTGTTGATCTGCGATCCCGACACCGACAAGTCTGCCGCCTCCCTGGCCGTCAACACCGGCCACTTCGACGATCCGGCGGACCGGCAGGGGATGGCTCATTTCCTTGAGCATATGCTGTTCCTTGGCACCTGCACCTATCCCAAACCAGGTGAATACCAGCAATTTATGAGCCGTCATGGCGGTAGCAACAACGCCTGGACCGGCACCGAGTTCACCAACTTCTTCTTCGAGATCGACAACGGCTTCTTCGAGGCCGGGCTGGACCGCTTCTCCCAGTTCTTCATCTGCCCCACCTTCGATCCCGAGTGGGTAGACAAGGAGCGCAACGCGGTCGACTCCGAATACCGCCTCAAGCTGCAGGACGACGTGCGCCGCAGCTACCAGGTGCATAAGGAGACAGTCAATCCCGCTCACCCCTTCGCCAAATTCTCGGTGGGCAACCTGGATACCCTGGCCGATCTGCCCGGTCGGGATCTGCGCTCCGACCTCATCCGGTTTTACGAAACCCACTACAGCGCGGATCGCATGGCGCTGGTGATGATCTCGCCAGCCACCATCGAGACCCAGCTCAGCTGGTGTGATCGCTTTTTCGCTCCCATTTTGAATCGCAATTTGGGAACGCCGACCCTCGAGATGCCCCTCTATCGGCTCGATGACCTGGGCATTCGCATCCAGATCAACCCGGTCAAGGAGACCCGCAAGCTTGCGCTCACCTTCCCGTTGCCCAACGTGGACGAGTATTACGACAAGAAACCCCTCACCTTCCTGAGCCACCTCATCGGCTACGAAGGGGACGGCAGCCTGCTCTCCCTGCTCAAGGCGAAGGGCTGGGTCAATCAGCTCTCCGCCGGCGGTGGCATCAGCGGCGCCAACTTCAAGGATTTTGGCGTCAACTTCGGGCTGACCCCGCTCGGGCTCGAACACGTCAACGAGATAGTGGCGGCCCTGTTCGGTTACTTGAAGCTCATCGAGCGCGGCGGGGTGGAAGCCTGGCGCTATGACGAGAAGCGCACCGTGCTTGAATCCGCCTTCCGCTTCCAGGAGCGGGGCCGGGCGCTCGACACCGTCTCCGGGCTGGTGTTGAACCTGTTCAGCTATGCTCCCGATGACCTGCTCTACGGCGACTACATGATGCGCGCATACGACGAGCCGCTCATTCGCCGCCTGCTCGCCAAGCTCACCCCCCACAACCTGCGCCTGACCATCACGGCGCCGGAGCTCGGCACGGACCGGCTGGCCCGCTGGTATCAGACCCCCTACAGCGTGACCACCATCACCGAGGCGGAGAAGATCCGCTGGCAGCAGAGCGAACCGGATCCGGCGCTGGCCCTGCCGCTGCCCAACCCCTTCATCAGCAACCGGCTCGATGTGCGCACGCCCGAGCTCACCGCCGACATGCCCGCCTGCCTGATTGATCGGCCCGGCTTTCGGCTCTGGCACCTGCACGAGCATCAGTTCAGCGTGCCCAAGGGCAACCTCTACATCTCCATCGACAGCGAGCATGCGGTCAAGAGCCCGCGCCACATCGCCATGGCTCGCCTCGCGGTGGAGCTGCTCACCGACCACCTCAACGCCCTCACCTACCCGGCGGAGCTGGCGGGGCTTGGTTACCAGATCTATGCCCACCAGGGTGGCTTTACCATCAACCTGAGCGGCTTTGCCGACAAGCAGCCGCTGCTGCTCGACATGATCCTCGGCAACCGCACCCTGGGTTACCCGGATCCGGCCCGCTTTAGCGAGATCAAAGAGCAGCTCATTCGCAACTGGGACAACCAGTCCAAGGCGCGCCCCATCTCCCAGCTGTTCAACCAGCTCACCAGCCTGCTGCAGCCCAACAATCCCCCGTTCGAGCAGTTGCTGCGCCACCTGCGCAGCGTCGAGCTGGGCGAGATGTCTGCCTTCGTGGCCAGCCTCTTTGCCGAGGTGCACGTAGAGACCCTGGTGCACGGCGACTGGACCGCCGCCGAGGCCCTCGAGCTTGCCGCCCTGCTGGAGCGCCACCTCGGCGTCAACAGCCAGCCCAGTGCCGAGACCCGTCGCCCGCTCATCTCCATTCAGGACAGGGGCACCCTCATTCGCGAACAGGGCTGCGAGCATGAAGACTCGGCCCTGCTGGTCTACTACCAG
Organism: Aeromonas sp. 1805; assembly: GCF_013085525.1. Taxonomy (NCBI): domain Bacteria; kingdom Pseudomonadati; phylum Pseudomonadota; class Gammaproteobacteria; order Aeromonadales; family Aeromonadaceae; genus Aeromonas; species Aeromonas sp. 1805. Next base: position 4,216,954 of record NZ_CP038515.1, read on the forward strand.
TCGCGCACCACCCGGGCGCGGGATCTGGCCTGCTTCACCCTGGCCAACCACATCATGTCCTCCACCTTCTTTCACGAGTTGCGTACCCGTCAGCAGCTCGGCTACGTGGTGGGGGCCGGCAACCTGCCCCTCAACCGCCATCCCGGCCTCATCTTCTATATCCAGTCGCCGGTGGCCGGACCGCAGATCCTGCTGGATGCGGTGGAGGAGTTCATCGACCTGTTTCCGCTGGCCATGCTCGAACTCACCGCCCGCCAGTGGCAGGACAGCAAGGCGGGCCTGCAGGCCCAGCTGAGCGAGCGGGATGCCAACCTGCGCAGTCGCGGCCAGCGGCTGTGGGTCAGCATCGGCAACAAGGATCTCGGCTTTGATCAGCGCGAAAGGGTGTGCGAGGAGGTGGGCAACCTGAGCCGCGCCGATCTGGTGCGCTTTATCACCCAGCTGAGATCGAGAACGTCGGATCGGCTGATCCTCTGCAGCTATGGCCAGGGCCACGAGCACGACGAGCGCATCACCGGCCAGTTCATCGACGACCCGCGTGCGTTTAGGCTCAATGCCGCCACCTTCGAGGCCTGATCAGACCGCCTGTTTCCCTTCTTGCAGCCAATAAAAAGCCGACCCCGTGGGGTCGGCTGGAAAAACCATAATCAATTGCGACCAGAGCCGCCAAAAGTGAACATGAGCGTGAAAATCAGACACTGAGTTGATGGTCGGCGGGCAGTCCCAAACCAGAGCGCGCCTGCCGATGACAACAGTGATTGAGAAACAGGCTCATCTTAGGCACTCCCCTCCCTTGTCACGTTGATCTATGTCAAAAGAGGTAATAAAGAGTCAACCAGCTGCAGCTTTATGGCGAATTTTATCGCCTCAGCTCACACTTTTGGTCAGGCCAGCGGACGACGCACCAGCCGATAGGCCACCTCGTCGAAGTAGGAGAGCTGGCCCGACAGCACCCTGGGGTGATCGAGCTCGGCCGCTCGCCCCAGCACCTCGACCTGGAAGTGGCGCTCGAACAGGGTACGCACCTCCATCTCCCCCACCGAGAAGGGCGGCTGGCGCTGCTGCTCCGGCTGATATTCCAGGGTCACCAGCAGGATCTGACCACCCGCCTCGATAAGCCGGCTCATCAGCTCGGCATATTGACGGCGCATGGCGGTCGGCAGGGCGATGAGGGCCGCCCTGTCGTAGGCCAGCCGATAGCGGCGGCCAAGTTCGGGGGCGGCGAAAAAATCTCCCTCATAGATGCGCAGGCTGTCGTGCTGATGGCACTGATAGGGCCCCTCTGCACTCACAGTGTCGCTCAAATTGTTCTCGCTAAAAAAGCTGTTGATGGCGACGGACGAGAGCTCGAACCCGTCGACCGGATGGCCCTGCCCGCTCAGCCAGAGCATGTCGCGGGACTTGCCGCACAGGGGCACCAGCACGGGCTCGCCCTGCTGCTGGGCCGACCACCAGGATTGCAGCCAGCGATTGAAATCCGCCTGATGAAAGCCGATCCGGTTCTCTTCCCAACGCTGATGCCAAAAAGCCGCTTCCATCCAGTCACCCCTGTCATGTAAAGATGACTCAATATCACAACTTAGCCCGCTGCACGCAAGCACCAACAAGGCGGCAGCCGCAACTTTTGCCCAAAAAAGCGGAACAAAACAAAAAAGGGCCCCAAGGCCCCCTTTTGACATCTTTTTGTCATCCACTCCTGCTCTTTTTCGCCTGCTTTGCGCCTGCTACTACCGCGACGGCAGGGCGGGCCGGATCAGAGCAAAACTGGCTCGGCGCAGATGACCGGCGCCACCGCAGCAAGCCTGGCCGCAATCTCGGTAAAATCTGGGCGCGCCGCCACCGCCTCGGCAAGACATTCATCCACCAGCGCATGCAGGGCATCCAGCCGGCCATCACAGGGGACGCAGCGGGCCAGCAGCTCTTCCAGCAGGCAGCCGAAGGCTCTCACCTCCAGTCGCTCCAGCAAGCCGGCCAGCTCACCATCGGTTCGCTCATAACAGGAGGCGGCGCCGAAATCCCCGAGCAGCAGTCGCCCCTCCTCTTGCAAGGAGTGCAGCATGTTGTGGGCGTAGAGATCGCCGTGCAGGATGCCGCGCCCGTGCAGATGCAGCGCAGCGCCCGCCACCCCCTGCACCATGGCCAGCAGCGCAGCCGGGGTGAAGCGGGCATCGGTTTGGTAGATATCGCGAGTACAGGAGTCCAGACTCGGCGGCCCCGCCAGGTTGATAAAATCTGGGTCTATCAGCGCCATCACCAGTGCCGGAATGCCGGAGGGGTGATCGCCCACCCGCCCCTCGACCCCGACCAGATGGGGATGACGGCCAGCCGCAAGCGACACCGCCAGCTCACAGCGGGGCAACCCATCACTGGTCACGGCCCCCTTGAAGCATTTGACCGCCACCGCCCGCGGCCCCGCCGGCGTTGCCAGCTCGGCGCGATGGATGACACCGGATGCCCCCTGCCCCAGCAGCTCGCCCACCGTCAGCGCAGCCCACGGGATGTCGGCCACCGAGGCACACTGGCCCAACCGCTGCTCCTGTTTGTCGCTGAGGGGGTTGCCCGCATACGCCAGCCAGGCGAGGCGCGGCAGCCTCACCAGCCAATCCGGCAGCGCCTCGAGCTGGTTGGCGGCGATGCGCACCAGCTCCAGACGCTGGCAGTTGGCGAGGGTTGCCGGCAGCTCGCGCAGGCGATTGCCCGAGAGCATCAGCTTTTGCAGGGCGCCGCACTGACCCAGCGCATCGGGCAGCCGCTCGATGGCGTTGTCGGTCAGGATCAACCAGCGCAGCCCCGCCGGCAGCGACGCGGCAGGCACAGTGGCGATCCGGTTGGCCTTGAAGCCCACCATGGTGAGCGCCGGGCAGCGCCCCAGCACCTCGGGCAGCTCGGTAAAGCGGTTCTCGGAGCAGAAAATGATGCGCAGCTTGCTGAACCCGGCCAGCTCGTCAGGCAGCCGACTCAACTGGTTGCCGGTGAGATCCAGCACCTCCAGCGTCTCTTTGAGACTGAAGATCTCGGGTGGAAACACCATCAGGTTTTCGGCGAGTTTGAGGTGGCGGGCGCCGCAGAGTTCACCTGCGCGCAGCTGTTCCAGGGTATGCATGACATCGTCTCTATCGGGTGGCCGGCTCACGGCCAACGGCGCCGCCGGTGGTTGGCCCGCAGTCAAACCGGCAGTCAAAAAAAGAGGGGGCATTATAGAGAATGACGGCCGAAGATCCCCTGTTTTGTTGCCGCGAGGGTCTGCATCGGCGCACGGTGTCGTGATAGGGGGGCAAAGAGAGCAAGATCCGGGTCGTGTCTGCGAGGGCCGGTTGCCATAGTGGAGCCGAACCAGAGTGGGTTCGAGCCTATTGAGGCTCCAACCCACTGCCAACCCTGTGCGCCCGCACAACACATCTGCGAGGGAACTGCCATGTCATTACTGTCCAACAAGGTCGCCATCATCACCGGCGCCAGCTCCGGCATCGGCCGCGCCAGCGCCATCCTGTTTGCTCGGGAAGGCGCCAGCGTCGTCGTCGGCGCCCGCCGCCAGAGCGAGCTGGATCTGCTGGTGGAGGAGATCCGCCATGAGGGGGGCCAGGCGGTGAGCCTGGCGGGAGATGTGAAAAGCGAAACCTATGCCCGCGCCCTGGTGGATCTCGCGCTGACCCGTTTCGGCGGGCTCGATATCGCCTTCAACAACGCCGGCACCACGGGGACACCGGGCAGCGTGCCGGCGCTTGAACTGGCGCAGTGGCAGGAGACCCTGGATACCAACCTCACCAGCGCCTTTGTGGGGGCCAAGTACCAGATCCCCGCCATGCAGGCACGTGGCGGCGGCTCGCTTATCTTTACCTCCACCTTCGTCGGCCATACCCTGGGGCTGCCCGGCATGGCGGCCTATGCCGCGAGCAAAGCCGGCCTGATTGGCCTGACCCAGGTGCTGGCTGCCGAATATGGGGCACAAGGGGTGCGGGTCAACGCCCTGCTGCCGGGGGGCACCGACACCCCCATGGGGCGGGCCTTTACCGATACCCCGGAGAGCCTCGCCTTTGTGCAGAATATGCATGCCCTCAAACGGCTGGCCCAACCGGAGGAGATCGCCCGCTCGGCCCTTTATCTCGCGTCCGATGCATCCAGCTTTACCACCGGCATTGCCCTGCTGGCCGATGGTGGGGTATCTATTTGTCGCACATGACCTTGTCGCACCCAAGATCCTGCGGCTGCAAACCTATCGTGAGAGCGCCTTATGTCTGATTACGCCCGCATCGCCGATGCCATCCGTTTTATCGCCAGCCAGGTGGCGCGCCAGCCCACTCTGGACGAGATAGCGGCGCACGTGCACTTAAGCCCCTTTCACTTCCAGCGGCTGTTCAGCCGCTGGGCCGGGGTGACGCCAAAACGCTATCTGCAGGTGCTGACTCTGGAGCGGGCCAAGGCACTGTTGCAGGAGTCGCGCCCGCTGCTGGAGGTAGCCGATACCCTGGGCCTGAGCAGCGGCTCGCGGCTCTACGATCACTTCGTGCAGCTCGAAGCGGTGACGCCGGGCGAGTACAAACAGCGCGGGGCCGGGCTGGTTATCGATCACGGGGTGCACGACACCCCCTTCGGCCAGGCGTTCGTCGCCCTGACCCCGCGAGGGGTGTGCAACTTCTCGTTTCTCAATGACCAGGCGCCACAGGCGCCGCTGACCGCCCTCGCCCAGAGCTGGCCCGAGGCAGAACTGAGGGAGGCGCCATCACGCACCCAGGGGGTCATCCACACCATGTTCGATGGCAGCAAGACACAGGATCGCCCCATCTCCTTGCACGTGAGCGGCACCAACTTCCAGATCAGTGTCTGGCGGGCGCTGTTGCAGATCCCCCCCGCCAAGGTAGTGAGCTACGCCCAGGTAGCGAGCGCCGTCGGCAACCCCAAGGCCGCCCGCGCCGTGGGGCTGGCGGTGGGGGCCAACCCCGTCGCCTTGATGATCCCCTGCCACAGGGTCATCCAGCAAAACGGCAAACTCGGCGGTTATCACTGGGGCGAAACCCGCAAACAGGCGATACACGCCTGGGAAGCGGCGAGGTATGAGTGAACTGGCCGGTCTGATAGAGAGAAACTGAGCATGGAGCAACAGACCATCAGGTCATACCAGATAACTGTCCTGCGATGAAAAAGGGATTAAATGGAAGAATCGGGGCTAAACTCCCCCCCCCTTTCTTCTTTTGGTGACGAAAACTATGGCGAACCACACTGTCGTCCATGGGGTTTATGAGTCCCTTCCATGGTGGAATAAATACAGTGCTATACCATTCTGTAGTTCTGCTTTATCGCAAGCTTTGGGGGGACCAAATTAGTGTTGCAATCTAATTATATGCTACGGCACTTGAGCAAAGTTTACCCCAGCAACTATTTACAAGGAGGGGACAGGATACAACCATTCCCTATGAAAAAACAAAACCAACAACTTTGTTAATATGAAACATCCTATTCTGTAAAGGCAATTCAAACAAGCGCCACCAACTTAATTAAGTATATTATGGAATAAGAATTTCTCAACAAAAAGCATTTTCTTATTCACATTATAAGTATGCTGTCAAGTTTACACATACTCGCTGAATAAATGATAGAGCTGTATAAACCTGACTTAAAAACATACGATCAACCTTATCACTTGACTGCTGATGAACAGTAATACCATTAACACCAGAGAATACTGGATAGCTGCATAACTGGTTCGATGAAATGTCTTTATAAATAACCAAGCCATCATTTAAACTGTATATTAAATTGTGCCTATACCTGTGGTTTATATTATTTTTAATGTAAAGATCATCAATTATCCTGGGTAATTCATTTAATTTAAATTCCATTTTATTACATACTACAAAAGTAAAAACATCATTACATCCATTCTCATAGTCAAATGTACGCCCATCAGTTGGTGCTGATTCTTGTGAACGTTCATGTGACAACTTTTTAACGTTAGACAATTTAATTAAAATGTTTTCAAGGTCTGCCCTTGTATTAATGTCTGACTTAACTTCACAGACCGAGATTACACTATCGACTGGGAAGAAGTAATTTAGTTCTCCGTCAGATAATGCCGGAGTAAAGTCTTTATCATATAGAATGAGATCACACTGCGTACTCACATTATCTTGAGGTGTAACGATAAATCCAGTCGAAAACTCAATATGTTTTGGAGTAAACTGTTTTAATAATTCAGACGTCAAATCCTCCCTATAACGACCGTATTCACCCGCATGAATTAATTTTTTACTTTTATCATCCCAGAACAAAGCCTTAGACTGAGTCGAAAAATGCTCTTTGAAAATTTTAATTTTATGGTCAACTAATGCCTCATATATTTTACTAGTCAATGAACTCTCCTAAATATTAATAAAATAAATCTAAGTGTCCGGCAATCCACTACCACTAAAATCAAACACAACAACCATTACTGTCGATTTGTGCTATAAACACCATGCGTTAATAGCCTCTCTTGAAGAGAGATTTATGCTCTGGACGATTAGGTGATTACTTTAACTGAGGAACACCATCAATATTACCCAACCATTTATTCATTGCTTCAAACTGTTTTGGAGTGAGTTGCTTTCTAGCACGAACAATATTTCGAATGCTTTTTAAAAACTGTTTTTTATCTTCGTCTAATTTTTCGATACCAACATCAATCCAGAATAAGTAATTATAACATTTTTGTAGTGAATCCAACCTCAAAACATCTGGAGCCTTTTTCTCAATATTATTTATTAAACGAACATTTTGTTCTGTAAGGTTACCGTCAAGGTAAGCCTTGTAAAGGTTACTTAGAACATCCCAAGAACAATTAATTTCATTGGCTAGTTTCCGCTCTCTTAGCTCTAAATATTCAATAGCTCTTTTTTCATCAGAACTCTCGGTAGAGTAATTTCTGCCACCACCTGTACCACCACCACTCCTCAATCCAGCTGCACTAGTGTATTTTGTAAGGTCTGGAATTCCTTTTAGCGAGAAACCCTCAGCCAAGTTTCTTCTAGCACACTCTGGCCCAGAAAATACGATTGCACCTGTTTTGATATTTTTTAAAACATATACCTTCAAAGATCTCAGGTGTTTGGAGCAAAAATTACACTTTTCACTTGTCTCTGTTAAGTCTTTCCGTAACGGTGTATATGTCATAGCACATCCAAAATATTAAAATGACGTTCTTGGTTTAAACATGCCATACGAGAAAACTTATATGGATTTCAAAAAAACCACAACAAAACCTAAATATTATAGAGCAACATGACACACCTCTTACTTTAAAGAAAAAGTGTCGTAAGTAACTTTCTCGGAGGCAACAATTTTCCACACCCTTAACTTATAATAACTGTACTTTCCGTAGCTCTTTCATCAACAATGTTAACATTTATTAGGCACCAACAATAAGTATTTGCCGGTCCCAATAACTGTGCCTTCCAGAAGGAAATGGGCGACGGCCTGGAAATTTTCCCGTAGTAATACTTAGGCTAACAATTCGATTTAAATCAAAACGACGCCATTCGGGCAACGCACCTCCTGAGCTGCTGGAACCACCTATCTGGTACCCAAGAAACTGGAGAGATCCACCGCTAATGCCGAGCACATGAGGTTCTACTTTGCGAGGGTGTCCACCGTAGATAAACTCGACTATAGATTTTTCTCGGATAGCACGATCAATAATTTGTTCATTCATAGAAATCCCTCTCTATCTAATAATACCTAATGCCTGAACTCACCGATCTACATGGATTTTTTGCAGATCCAGTGAAATGATGGGTTAGCCAATTTCGATACCAGCCATGCGAGAACTGCTTTGACTACGCCAGTTACGAGTACGTCGATTAATGCATAGAGTACTTGCGTTTCCACAAATTGGCATTCTCAAATGACCCGCAAAACATTCCAATATCCTACGTCTGTTTTGCCGCCGTTTGGGAAAGGGCTCGACCGCTTGATTTGAAAGCTACCGCATGACAGCCCCCATTTGCTGTCTTTGACCCGCGCCGTTGGTCTGACCTGACTCATAGATAACTCCAAAGAGGTCATCTCCAAATGACTATCCTAGCGAGGATGGCAGATAAACAAAAGAAGATGATGATGATGATTTCCTGAGCAAGATCAACAAATTAATCGATAAGTTTCTATGCTGACCACGCATCAGACGCTCTAGATGGTAGATAAAGAAAGACGCCCTAAGGCGTCTTTCTTATCACTGAGATGTGGGTCAAACCGGTTAGGGGCTATTCCCCTCCCCATCTTGCCCCGTAGCCAAATCAGATCGGGGTGATGGAGGTGATATGGGCCGAGCCATCCAGGGATTGGAAGATCTGCACCACGGCTTCCCCGTGGATCGGGTTGGGCAGCGGCACTGTGGTTTTGCATTTGAAACGGTAGTTGGTGCCGGCGACGACCTGGGTGGAGACTTCAAAGGGGGTGTACTGCACCCCGACAAACCCTTCCAGCGCCTGGTTGAATACGGCCTGATCTTTGGCGCTCAGCTTGTGGTAGGCAGTCCATCCGCCCAACAACACTGCTTGTTCTGACATAACAAACCCTCCGTGATCTCTTGTCCCTACTCGTTTGGCTGTTCGGGTTCCGCCCCGTTTATTCAAGTGGTGTCCGGACTCCACCGGGTGCCATACCAGATTTGGTATGTCCGGTGTCGACAGTGCACATGAAGGCGTTGCTGTCGTCACCCTCCCCTGCTGCCACGACCGCCGCCTCACAGAGTCGGTCTCAATTGGCATGGCTGAGCCTAGTGCGAGATCCATAAAACACCCCCTGTCAGATATGACAGAGGCAGGGAGGTGAGAAAGCGGCTAACGAGGGGAAAAGTGAGGCGCAAACGATTGGAAAAAGAAAAGACGCCGCAAGGGCGTCTTTTTTACATTTTTATGCTTGAAGGGCGAAAGGGCGTTAGCCGCTTATTCCCATTCGATGGTTGCAGGCGGCTTGCCGGAGACGTCGTACACCACGCGGGAGATGCCGTTGATCTCGTTGATGATGCGGTTCGACACGTGACCGAGGAAGTCGTACGGCAGGTGGGCCCAGTGGGCGGTCATAAAGTCGATGGTTTCGACGGCGCGCAGGGCAATGACCCAGTCATATTTGCGGCCATCGCCCATGACGCCGACGGAGCGCACCGGCAGGAACACGGCGAAGGCCTGGCTGACCTGGTTGTAGAGGTCGGCTTTGCGCAGCTCTTCGATAAAGACCGCATCGGCCTTGCGCAGCAGATCGCAGTACTCTTTCTTCACTTCGCCAAGTACCCGCACGCCCAGACCCGGGCCCGGGAACGGGTGACGGTAGAGCATATCGTAGGGCAGACCCAGCTCCAGACCAACGCGGCGCACTTCGTCCTTGAACAGCTCGCGCAGCGGCTCCACCAGACCCATCTTCATCTCTTCCGGCAGGCCGCCGACGTTGTGGTGAGACTTGATGACGTGGGCCTTGCCGGTCTTGCTGGCAGCGGATTCGATAACGTCCGGGTAGATGGTGCCTTGTGCCAGCCAGCGGGCGTTTTTCAGCTTTTTCGCTTCATCGTCGAACACTTCGACGAAGACGCGGCCGATGATTTTGCGCTTGGCTTCCGGCTCATCTTCACCCGCCAGGGCGGAGAGGAAGCGCTCTTCGGCGTCGACCTTGACGATGTTCAGACCAAAGTGATCGCCAAACATCTCCATCACCTGCTGACCTTCGTTCAGGCGCAGCAGACCGTTGTCAACGAAGACGCAGGTCAGGCGATCGCCGATGGCACGGTGCACCAGCATGGCGACCACGGAGGAGTCGACGCCGCCGGAGAGGCCCAGGATCACCTCGTCGTCACCCACCTGCTCGCGGATGCGGGCAACGGCGTCGTCGATGATGGTGGCCGGGGTCCACAGGCATTCGCAGCCACAGATGTCTTTGACAAAGTGCTCCAGCATGCGGGCACCCTGACGTGTGTGGGTCACTTCCGGGTGGAACTGCACGCCGTAGAAACGCTTGGCCTCGTTGGCCATGGCCGCGTGCGGGCAGGTGGCGGTCTGGGCGATGGTGGTGAAGTCGGCCGGGATGGTGGTGACCTTGTCACCGTGGCTCATCCACACATCCAGCAGCGCATTGCCGTTGTCGGCGATGGCATCTTCGATGTTGCGCAAGAGGGCACTGGTCTTGCCGGAGTTGCCCAGCACTTCCACCTTGGCGTAACCGAACTCACGCTCGGTGGAGGATTGCACCTTGCCACCCAGCTGCTCGGCCATGGTCTGCATGCCGTAGCAGATGCCGAACACCGGCACGCCGGCGTTGAACACGTACTCGGGGGCGCGCGGGCTGCCCGCTTCGGTGACGGACTCGGGGCCGCCGGAGAGGATGATGCCGCTCGGATTGAATTCGCGGATCTGCTCTTCGGTCACATCCCAGGCCCACAGTTCGCAGTAGACGCCGATTTCGCGCACGCGGCGAGCGATCAGTTGGGTGTACTGGGAACCGAAGTCGAGGATAAGGATACGGTGCTGGTGAATGTCTTTAGTCATTTTATTCCTGCATCAGGCTGCTGTTGTCACAAAAAGCACGGGATAAAAAAGCGGTGGAGAAACGGGGCCGCAGCCCCGTTTTATCAGCCCATCCGATAGTTGGGGGCTTCTTTGGTAATGGTCACGTCGTGAACGTGGGACTCTTTCATCCCGGCGCCCGAGATGCGCACGAATTCGGCCTTGGTGCGCATGTCGTCGATGGTGGCGCTGCCGGTCAGCCCCATGGAGGAGCGCAGACCGCCCATCTGCTGGTGGATGATCTCTTTGAGGCGGCCCTTGTACGGCACGCGGCCTTCGATCCCTTCCGGCACCAGCTTGTCGGCGGCGTTGTCGGTCTGAAAGTAGCGGTCGCTGGAGCCCTTGGACATGGCGCCCAGAGAACCCATGCCACGGTAGGATTTGAAGGAGCGACCCTGATAGAGCTCGATCTCGCCCGGTGCCTCTTCGGTACCGGCGAACATGGAGCCGACCATGACGCAGCTTGCGCCAGCGGCGATGGCCTTGGCCACGTCACCGGAGAAGCGGATACCGCCATCGGCAATCACCGGGATACCGGTGCCTTCCAGCGCATCGACGGCGTCGGAGATGGCGGTGATCTGGGGCACGCCCACGCCGGTCACGATACGGGTAGTACAGATGGAGCCCGGACCGATACCGACCTTGACGGCGTTGACGCCGGCAGCGGCCAGCGCCTTGGCACCGGCGGCGGTGGCGACGTTGCCGCCGATGATCTGCAGATCAGGATAGGCTTCGCGGGTCGCCTTGATGCGATCCAGCACGCCCTGGGAGTGGCCGTGGGAGGAGTCGATCAGCAGCACATCCACACCGGCTTCCACCAGGGCGGCGACGCGCTCTTCGTTGCCGGCACCAGCACCGACGGCAGCACCCACCCGCAGACGACCCTTGTCGTCTTTACAGGCGTTCGGCTTGCGCTCGGCTTTCTGGAAGTCTTTGACAGTGATCATGCCCTTGAGTTTGAAGTCGGCGTTGACCACCAGCACCTTCTCGATACGGTGCTTCTGCATCAGGCCAACCACCTCTTCGCGGGGGGCGCCTTCACGCACGGTGACCAGACGATCCTTCTGGGTCATGATCTGTTCGACAGTCTGGGAGAGATCGATCACGAAGCGCACATCACGACCGGTGATGATGCCCACCAGCTGATTGCCCTCGGTCACCACCGGATAACCGGCGAAACCGTTCTTGTGGCTCAGCTCTTTGATCTGGGCGATGGTCATGTCGGGGCGTACGGTGACGGGGTCAGTGACCACGCCGCTCTCGTACTTCTTGACCTTGCGCACTTCGGCAGCCTGCTGCTCGATGGACATGTTCTTGTGGATAAAGCCGATACCGCCTTCCTGGGCCAGTGCGATAGCCAGACGGGCTTCGGTCACTGTGTCCATGGCAGCGGAGATCATGGGGATGTTCAGGCTGATGGCAGAGGTCAGCTTGGTACGCAGATCGGCAGTATTGGGAAGAACTTCGGAATGGGCGGGAACCAACAGTACATCGTCGAAGGTTAACGCTTCTTTGGCAATCCTGAGCATGGCAATATCTCACCGTTGAGGAAGTGGGGGTGTAAAATATTGCCGACGAAGTTTACTCACGCATTGGTCACTGGTAAAGAAGTTTTTTGAATTTTTTATGGCGTTTTGGCCTTTTCAGCCGCCAAGCCGCTAAAAAACCAACATTTTCAGTCGCAAAACAGTCTTTTGGGGACAAAAGAGTTGTCTCATTGCGGTTTTATGCAAAATTGTTCCCGTTTCATTTTTTCAGGCAGCCCCGCTTCCCCTCCCCCGTCGCAGACTGTTTGGCCCTGCTCGAGCACACTCGACAACAAGCTCATGCGCGCTTGGCCGCCCCCTTCAAACACAAAATCCAGCGGGGCAACATCCGGGCTGTTTCACCCAACCCGACACGCCAAACGCAGGGACCTTTTCGTGGTGCGGGTTTCCTTTGTGCCTGTGCCTGCGTATCATGATTAACAGTCTGAATTGAAATGGAATTTCATGATGAGCCACGGACACCAGCAAGGGCGCATGGCCATTACCCTGGCAGCACTGGGGGTCGTCTATGGCGATCTCGGCACCAGCCCGCTCTATGCCCTCAAGGAGAGCTTCGCCGGACACCTAGGTCTGCAGCCCACCCCGGAGGGGATCCTCTCCATCGTCTCCCTCTTCTTCTGGACCATCATGATCGTGGTCTCATTCAAATATGTGCTGCTGGTGCTCAGGGCCGACGACAAGGGAGAAGGGGGGATCCTCACCCTCGCCTCGCTGGCCTCCCGCCGCCTCCCGGCCAGGCCACGCGCCCTGCTCATGCTGCTCGGTCTGGTCGGCGTGGGGCTGTTCATCGGGGATGCGGTGATCACCCCCGCCATCTCGGTGCTCTCGGCGGTCGAAGGGTTGCAGGTGATCACCCCGGAGCTGGCGCCGTTCGTGCTGCCCATCACCCTAACCGTGCTGGTGATCCTGTTCGGGGCCCAGCATTACGGCACCGCCGGCATCGGTCGCCTGTTCGGCCCGATCATGCTGATCTGGTTCGGGGTGCTGGCAGCGCTCGGGGCCTATGAGATCGCGCAAAACCCCGCCATCCTGCAGGCCGTCAACCCGCTCTACGCCCTCGATTTCATGGTCAACCGACCGGGTGTCGCCTTCATCACCCTGGGGGCCGTCGTGCTCTGCGTCACCGGGACGGAGGCGCTCTACGCCGACATGGGCCACTTTGGCCGTGGTGCCATCCAGCTGGCCTGGGGATCCCTGGTGATGCCCGCCCTGCAGCTCAACTACTTCGGCCAGGGCGCCCTGCTGCTGCGCAATCCCGCCGCCATCGAAAACCCCTTCTACCTGCTCGCCCCCTCCTGGCTGGCCTTTCCCCTGCTGATCCTCGCCACCCTGGCCACCGTCATCGCCTCCCAGGCGGTGATCTCGGGCACCTACTCGGTGGTGCGCCAGGCCATTTTGCTCGGCTACCTGCCGCGCCAGGAGATCCGCCACACCTCGGAGCACGAGATAGGCCAGATCTACCTGCCGCTGGTGAACTGGCTGCTGCTGGGGGGCATCGTCATCGTCATCCTCTGGTTCCAGAGTTCAAGCAACCTGGCCGCCGCCTACGGCATCGCGGTGACCGGCACCATGGCGCTGACCACCCTGCTGTTGATGGTGGTGGCCGCCCGCCGCTGGAAGTGGTCGCGCTGGCTGATTGCGCTGGTGTGCGCGCCGCTGCTGCTGGTCGATGTCACCTTCTTTGCCGCCAATACCACCAAGTTTCTGGCCGGTGGCTGGCTCCCCATCCTGTTTGCGCTGCTGGCCATCATAGTGATGACCACCTGGAAGCGCGGACGGGAACTGGTGCTCGACAAGCTGGAGCACAAGTCACTGGCGCTGAAGGGGTTTGTCGACAACATGCTGGCGCACCCGCCGCTGCAGGTACCCGGCACCGCCGTGTTTCTCTCCAAGTCGGTGCAGGTGGTGCCCCACGCCATGCTGCACAACCTCAAACACAACAAGATCCTGCATGAACGGGTCATTTTCCTGACCGTTCAGATCAAGGACGAACCCTGGCTCTCCTTCAAGGAGCGCATCGAGCTCACCCACCTTGGCGAGGGGTTCTGGCAGGTGGTCGCCCACTTTGGCTACAAGGAGGTGCCCTCCATGGAGGAAATCTTCCAGGCCTGCGCCCAGGAGGATCTGAAGGTCACCATGGCCAAGACCTCTTTCTTCCTCTCCCACGAGAACCTGGTCAGCACTGATCTGCCCGGCATGGCGCGCTGGCGAGAGGGCCTGTTCGTCTGGATGAACCGCAACTCCCTCAAGGCGACCGACTTCTTTCATATTCCCGCCAACCGGGTGGTGGAGCTGGGGGTATTGCTGGAGTTGTGACGCCGCCAGCCAACAGGGGGCAAGACCGGTGCGAACGCACACCGCTCAATCCGTTGCCAGCCGGGAACGCCGCTGCCCGGCCCGGCTTCTTATTTTCTGGGAGCCGGTCTCACCACGATTAAAATACGATTGATAATGGTTGTTGTTTGTAATTCTGATTATCAGGCATGCTAGCTGCCTGACGCCTGTTCTGGCGCCTTCACACTAGCCGTTTGAGTATCAATATGAAGACCAGGAAGGGAGACAAGTGATGGACTCCTGCAGCCCGAGACCAACACTGCCCGCCAACGATCCCGACGCCGCCCGTCTCGCTTGCCTTGCCATCGCGATCGCCCTGCATCTTGCCGCCTTCTGGTGGCTCTATGCGCACCAGCCTGCGCCCATTACCCCGCCCTTGCCGCTGACCCTGTCGGCCCGCTGGGTTGGCGAGGCGACGACCAATGACGCGCCTGCCAAGGCGGCCCCCGCCCCTGCTCCCACAGCGCAGCACGTACAAAAAGTGCAGCAAGTACAAAAAGTGCCGCAAAAAGCCAAGCCGTTGCCGACACCCAAAAAACCGCCGGCCAAGCCAGTCAAGAAAAGCGTCAAGCCGGTGGTCAAACCGCTTAAAAACCGTACGCCGCCGGTACAGTCCGCCAAGGTCATGCCGGTGAGCAGTCCGCAACCGCCGGTCACCGCGCCCGCCCCTGCAGCGGCAACAACGGCCGCACAGGCGAGCGGCGGAAGTGCCAGTCAGAGCCCTGCCCACAAGGCTGGTGGCGGCGCGGGCAACAGCGCCCCCATCGCCCGCGATGCCCGGCTCAACAACCCCGAGCCCCAATATCCCTATGAGTCGAGACGACGGGGAGAAGAGGGGCGGGTCATCCTCAATGTGCGGGTGACGGCCGAGGGCACCGCCGCCTCGGTGGAGGTGGACAAGAGCAGCGGCTATCGGCGGCTGGACATGACGGCCCGCAAGACCGTCAGCCGCTGGAAATTCATTCCTGCCAAACAGAACAACGTGGCCGTCGAGGCCTCGGCAAAAGTCACCATCATTTTCAAATTAAGGGCTTGAACATGGATCCTGAAATCGCAAGCAACGGCATGGGCATCGCCCACCTGCTCAGCCAGAACAGCGGTGTGGGGCTGATCCCCTTCATCCTGCTGGTATTGATGTCCCTTGGCACCTGCTACTACGCCCTGCTCAAGGGCTACCTCGCACAGCGGGAACAACGCCTCAACGCCCGCTTCATCGCCGATTTCTGGCAGCACGACAGCGTGCAGGAGATGGAGCGCCAGCTGGCCCACCTGCCGCCGCAGGAAGCCTATGGCCGGCTGACCGGCGCCGCGCTGGCGGCCGTGGCCCAGCTGAACCGGGCTGAGGAGCGTGCGGTCAGCTGCAAGCTGGGCTCGCCGGATGAATATCTGCTGCGCGCCATGCGCCGTGCCATCACCCAGGAGCGGGTACGGCTGGAGCAGGGGCTGGCCTTCCTCGCCTCGGTGGGCTCGGCAGCCCCCTTCATCGGGCTGTTCGGCACCGTCTGGGGCATCTACCACGCCCTGCTGGCCATTGGCGCCGCCGGCCAGAGCAGTCTGGACAAGGTTGCCGGCCCCGTGGGCGAGGCGTTGATCATGACCGGCTTCGGCCTCGCAGTCGCCCTGCCGGCCGTGCTCATCTACAACTTCTTCGTGCGGCGCAATCGCCTCAGACTCGCGGCGCTGGAGGAGTTTGGCCACGATCTGTTCACCCTGCTGGTGACCGGCTTCGAGCAGGCCCCCACCAACAACGTCACCCCGCTGGTCGAGCGGGAAACCAGACAGGGGCGCGGCTGATGGCATTTGGCAAACTGTCGGACGAGGGGGACGATCAACCCCTCTCCGAGATCAACATGATCCCGATGATCGACGTCATGCTGGTGCTGCTCATCGTCTTCATGATCACCGCCCCCCTGCTCACCAACGCGGTCAAGCTGGAGCTGCCAGAGGCCAGCAGCCAGCTCAACCAGCCAGACAAGCAGGACATCAATCTCGCCATCGATGGGGCCGGCAAGATCTACTGGAACGATCAGCAGGTCGACGAAGCCGCCCTGCTCGCCAAGATGGAGAGCGCCGGCCAGGCCGAGGGGGAGCTGCCCGAGATCCAGCTGCGCATCGATCGCAAGGTGGAGTACGGCATCATCGCCAGGGTGATGGCCCAGGCCTCCCAGCACGGCCTGCACAAGATTGCCTTCGTGAGCCAGCCGGAGCCGTAACGCTCCCGTCACCCACACACCGGTACGCCAGGGCATGGATGCCCTGCAGCCCTGCAGCCCTGCAGCCATCCAGGCAGTTGCCAGCACAGGCACCTTGTCGGCATCATGCCGATGCAGCGCCAATATTGGCCACCATCACCTCAAGGACGACACCATGAAACCTGCCGATTATGGGCGCCTGCTCCTGCTGGCCGCCATCTGGGGCGCCAGCTTCCTGTTCATGCGCATCGCCGCCCCGGCGTTTGGCGCCGTCAACACCACCTTCCTGCGGGTCCTGTTCGCCCTCATCGGGCTTGCCGTCATGCTCCTGCTGCTGCGCGCCCCCATGGGGTTTCAGGGCAAGCTCAAGTCCGCCATGCTGCTCGGCGTCATCAACTCCGCCATCCCGTTTCTGATGTACGCCATCGCCGCCCTCTGGCTGCCGGCCGGCTACTCGGCCATCCTCAACGCCACCACGCCGCTGATGGGGGCCCTCATCGGCTTTTCCTGCTTCAACGAGCGCCTTGACCGGCGCAAATGGCTGGGGGTGGTATTGGGGGTGATCGGGATCAGCCTCATCACCACCACCGGCGAGGTGAGTGCCGGTGGGCATCTGCTGCCCGGGGTGTTGGCCTGCCTATTTGCCACCGCCTGCTACGGCCTCGCCGGCTTTCTCACCCGCAGCTGGATCACCCATCGCGGCGGGCTCGACGCCAAGCTGGTGGCTTTTGGCAGCCAGCTGGGTGCCAGCCTGTTCCTGCTGCCCTTTTTCGCTTACCAGCTGGCGGCCGGCCCCGCCGTAGACTGGGCCGTGCCCACCGCCTGGGCCAGCGTACTGGCGGTCGGCGTGGTCTGCACCGCCCTCGCCTATCTGCTCTATTTTCGACTGATCGCAGATATCGGCCCGCTGCGCAGCCTCACCGTCACCTTCCTCATTCCCCCTTTTGGCATCTTGTGGGGCGCGCTGGTGCTGGGCGAGACCTTGAACCAGGGCTTTGTGCTGGGGGGCCTGGTCGTCTGCCTCTCGGTCTGGCTGGTGACCAGCCAGACCAGCACGCCGGCCGTTCAGGCCCGGACGCAACCTCAGGATCCGGACGCACGCTGAACCCGACAGGGCCAGCGCCGCTCGGCGTTCGCCCCGAACTGCGTTAAGATGGCGCCATTGATTTATGCCCCCGCCCCCAAGGCGGGGCACACAGTGCAGGACCAGCCTTGAACTACCGCAACGAACCGAGTCAAAGCAGACAACAGCAGGTCTTTACCGTCACCCGCCTCAACAGCGCCGTGCGCATGATCCTGGAGCAGGATCTGGGGCTGGTGTGGCTGACCGGCGAGCTCTCCAACCTGGCGATGCCAAGCTCCGGCCACTGGTACTTCTCGCTCAAGGACATGTCGGCCCAGGTGCGCTGCGCCATGTTCAAGGGCAACAACCGGCGGGTGGCGTTTCGCCCGCAGGATGGCATGCAGGTACTGGTGCAGGCGCGGGTCTCCCTCTATGAGCCGCGCGGCGACTACCAGCTGATCATCGAATCGATGCAGCCGGCGGGCGACGGCGTGCTGGCGCTGCGCTTTGAGGAGCTCAAGCGTCGTCTTGGCGCCGAGGGGCTGTTCGACGAAGGGCGCAAACGGCCGTTGCCGCGCGAACCGCGCGCGGTGGGGTTGGTCACCTCAGCCACCGGCGCTGCCCTGCACGATATGCTGACGGTGCTCAAACGCCGCGCACCGGATCTGCCGGTGTTTATCTACCCCACCCAGGTGCAGGGGAGCGCCGCCATCGGCCAGATCGTCTCTGCCATTGCCCTGGCCAACCGCCGCGCCGAGGTGGATGTGCTGATCGTCGGGCGCGGCGGCGGCTCGCTCGAAGATCTCTGGTGCTTCAACGAAGAGGCGGTGGCGCGCGCCATCGCCCACTCCGCCATACCGGTGGTGAGCGCGGTGGGCCACGAGGTGGATGTCACCATCAGCGACTTTGCCGCCGACTTGCGCGCCCCGACCCCGTCGGCGGCGGCCGAGCTGGTGGCGCCGGATCAGAGCGCCCGCGCCCAGCGCCTCGCCCATCTCAAGCAGCAACTGCTGCAGGCGATGAAACGCCTGCAGACCGCCGCCCGCCACGATTTCATCCTGCTGCAAAAGCGGCTCGACCATCAGGATCCGAAGCGGCGGCTGGAGCAGCAATCCCAGCGCCTCGACGAGCTCTCCGCCCGTTTGCAGCAACTGATGAATCACCGACTGCATCAGGGAGAACGGCGCCTCGCCAACCTGGAGCTGCGCCTGCAGGGCAAGAGCCCGGAGCGCTTGCTGGCCGCCGGCAAGCGTCGCCACCAGCTGGCCGAGGAGCGCCTCCATGCCCTCATCGCCAAACGCCGGGATCTGGCCGACCACCGCCTCGCCATGCTCAGCGCCCGCCTCGACGGGGTGAGCCCGCTCGCCACCCTGGGTCGCGGCTACTCCATCACCCGCACCGCGCGTGGTGAAGTCATTAGCCGCGCCGCCCAGGTGGATGCCGGCCAGACGCTGGTCACCCAGCTTGCAGAGGGGCAGCTGCGGGTGCGGGTGGAAGAGGTCCACCAGCCATAACGAACAAGGGGGCACATCAGGTGCCCCCTTGTTTATCATCCTCTCTTTGTCAGGCCCTCTCGGCCAGTGCACTCACACGAGCGAATGGCGCACCGCCTGCGCCGGATCGGCAGGCGCCGTACCCGACCCCGCCAGCGGGTTGAGCTGCAAGTATTCAAACAACCCGGCCTGCAGATTGACGTTCCAGAAGCGCCCCGCCAGGGTGAGCTCAAGCCGCGCCTCGCTCAGCGTTGCCAGCCCGTGCTGCTGCCAGGCCTCGAACAAGGGTTGCAGATGTGCCCGCAGCGACGTCGGCAAACGGGCCAGCACCAGCCAGCCGCTGTCGAGCGCGCCGCGCAGCAGACCATCGAGGCGGCCATTGGGATTGCGCCCCATCACCATGCCGGGGGCCCGCTGATCCGCCGCCAGCGCCTCGTGCCAAAGCGCCAGATCCCGGCCATACATGAGGCCGTGCCCATGCACGCTGCCGCCCGCCCCGGCCCCGAAGGGAAGGATCTCGGCGCCGCGCTTGGCCATCTGGTTGTAGCGGCTCTGCTCGGCCTCACCGCGCCGCCAGTGGCTGCAGGAGAGCCGCTGCCAGCCCCCCTGCTCCAGCGTCTGGGCGCCATAGGCATACATGGCGGCCCGCTGTTGACCGTCGGCGGCCCAGCCGAGCTTGCCCTTCGCCTCGGCACGGGCCAGATTGGTGCCAGCCATGGCGATGAGCTGATAGAGATCCACCCCGTGTACCCCGCTCACCATCACATCCGCGATGTCCTGACGCCACACGGCATCATCCTGGCCCGGCAGGCCAAAGATGAGATCGGCCACGATCACGGCGTCGTCGTGACGGGTCAGCTCCTCCAGCCGGGTCAACAGGGTCTCCCGGTCGTCGAAGCGGGCCGCCTCCTGGCGCACCTCGGTATCAAAGCTCTGTACCCCGAACGAGAAGCGGTTGAAGCCGCCCGCCAGCGCACTGTGCCACTTGGCATCATCAAAACCGTTGAGGCGCCCCTCCAGGGTCACCTCCGCATCCGAAGTCAACGGAAAACGACGGATGGCGGCGGCCAGCATCGCCAGCTCGTCGGCGCTCATGTCCGTCGGCGTGCCGCCCCCCACATAGACGGCCGAGAAGGGGCGACTCTGGGTGAAGGGTGTCTCGGCGGCCCGGGCAAGCGCGCTACAGAGCACGTCGACATAGCGGGCGATGCGGGCCGGGTTGGCGCCATTTTCAAAGAAATTGCAGAAGCTACAGCGCTTGCGGCAAAACGGAATGTGGATATAGAGCGCCCGCTCATCCGCCTCGCTCTCGCGGCGCCACCAGGCTTGCCAGTCGGCATGGTCGAGGGTGAGCGGGCGCATGCCGCCGCGACTGGCGTGGGTCGAGGTCTTGGCGCCAAAGGCGAACTTGAGGGGATCCGGGGTGGCAAGACCGGTCATGGTCGGGGTCAGCTGTGGTGTCATGGCAGGCAAGGTTATCAGGTGAAATAATGTAAATGATAACCACTATCAATAAATGCCAAGTTTGTGCTGGATCAACTCAACGACGAACAGCTCTCGTTTGCTACGCACCATTAACCTTCAACACGGATCCAGTTAACAGATAATTTACTCAAGATGAGGTAGGGTGTGCCGATAGAGAACCATCTCCCCCGTTCTGATGAGCGAGCGCGGGGAGAGTCATCAACCATTGACGATCGCTCACCTGCGCATGGACCTGCCAACGATGCAAAATCTGTCTCTGAACTGGAAAATCTTTCTCCCTCTCGCCCTGGTCATCGGCTGCACCTTCGCCCTCAGCTTCGAGCTCTCCGCCTGGCTGCAACGGGATCTCGCCATCCGGCTGGCGGGTGAAAAGGTGGAGAGCGCCGCCAACACCTACATGGATCAGCTCAACGTGCTGATGATGACGGGGGCCATCGCCAACCGCCAGATCGTGCAGACCAAGCTCAAGAGCGAGGCCGGCATCGTCGAGGCCCGCCTGATCCGTGCCCCGGCGGTGACCAGCCTGTTCGGCCCCGGCCACCCGGATCAGCAGATTGAAGACAAGCTGGATGAGCGCGCCATCAACCAGGGCGAGACCATTCTCGAGCAACAAGGCAACCAGCTCACCCTGATCAAACCCTTCAAGGCCTACAAGGAGTACCGCGGCACCCAGTGCACCACCTGCCACCAGGTGGCGGAAGGCACCGTCATGGGGGCGGTGCGCATCAGTTACGATCTCAGCCACACCTTTGGCGAGATCCATCGCAACAACCTGATCCTGAGCGGCAGCCTGGTGGCAGTGTTTGGGCTGGGCTTCGGCCTGCTGGGCTGGGTGCTGCAGCGCTACATCAAGCGGCCGGTACGCCATCTGCAGCTGGCCATGACCCGCATGGCCAAGGAGCGGGATCTCTCCCTGCCTCTGATCAATCCCAACCGGGATGAGCTGGGCGAGATGACCCGCGCCGTCAGCGACATGGTGCAAGGGTTTCGCCACAGCCTGCAGGAGGTGGAGAGTGCCACCCACCAGCTCTATCAGGAGTCCAACCAGATCCGCCAGGTGGCGACCCAGACCGAAGGCTCGGCCCGCCAGCAGGAGAGCATGACGGTACAGGTGGCCGCCGCCGTGAGCGAGCTGGCCGCCAGCTCCCACGAGGTGCGCGAGCACGCCCGCAAGAGCGCCGAGCTCTCCGCCCTCACCAACCAGGATGCGGCCAACACCAGTCGCCTCGCCCAGCACTCCATCAACGACATGGGCGAGATGTCGGCGGAGATCGAGCGGGTCGACAGGGTGATCCAGCAGCTCGACAACCGCTGTCTGGCGGTCGACGGGGTGCTGGAGGTGATCAAGGGGATCGCGGATCAGACCAACCTGCTGGCCCTCAACGCCGCCATCGAGGCGGCCCGGGCAGGCGAACAGGGCCGCGGCTTTGCGGTGGTGGCCGACGAGGTACGGGCCCTCTCCAACCGCAGCCGCGCCGCCAGCGAGGAGATCTCCCAGATGATCGCCGCCCTGCAGAACGAGGCCCAGAGCGCGGTGTCGGTGATCGGGGATGCCAAGGCCAAGGCGGACGAGAGCATCCACAAGACAGAGGCGACCCTGGCCGCCATGCAGAACATCATCGGCCGCATCAGCAGCATCAACGATCTCAACGCCCAGATGGCGCAATCCGCCGAGGAACAGGACAGGGTCTGCAACGAGGTGGACGGCTCGGTGAGCGACATTCGCAACACCTCCAACGACACCCTGGGCCAGGCTCACGCCGCCAATCTCGCCAGCGTTCAGCTGGTAGAGCAGTGCCGCAAGCTCGAGCAACTGCTCAAGACCTACCGCTGGTGATCATGCCTGCCGCCCGCTCTGGCCAATAAAAAAGCGCGACCCAGGGTCGCGCTTTTGTTTTGTGCCGTAGCTCAGGCGCGCCACGCGGCGCCGCCAAGCCGGGATCAGCCTGCGTTGCGAGTGGCCACCGCATCGGCCAGATTGCGCAGCAGGATTTCGGTGTCGGCCCAGCCGATGCAGGCATCTGTGATGCTCTGACCGACGGTGAGTTCACACCCTTCCACCAGATCCTGACGCCCTTCCACCAGATGGCTCTCCACCATGACGCCGAACACAGCCCGGCAGCCGGCACGCAGCTGACCGGCCACGTCCTCGGCCACCAGCATCTGGTTCTTGAACTGCTTGCTGCTGTTGGCGTGGCTGAAGTCGATCATCACCTTCTGCGGCAGACCGGCCTTGTCCAGCCCCTTCACCACCTCGTCCACGTGGGCGGCGCTGTAGTTCGGCTCACGACCGCCGCGCAGGATGATGTGGCAGTCCGGGTTGCCCCGGGTCGCGACGATGGCGGAGTGGCCGTACTTGGTCACCGACAGGAAGTGGTGCGGCGCACTGGCGGCCCCGATGGCGTCGATGGCCACCTTGATGGTGCCGTCGGTGCCGTTCTTGAAGCCCACCGGACAGGAGAGACCGGAGGCCAGCTCGCGGTGCACCTGGGATTCGGTGGTACGGGCCCCGATGGCGCCCCAGCTCATCAGATCCGCCACGTATTGCGGGGTGATCATGTCGAGGAATTCGGAGGCGGTCGGCAGCCCCATGTCGTTGAGATCCAGCAGCAGCTTGCGACCGATGCGCAGGCCGTCGTTGATCTGGCAGCTGTTGTCGAGGTAAGGGTCGTTGATCAGCCCCTTCCAGCCCACCGTGGTACGCGGCTTCTCGAAGTAGACCCGCATCACGATCTCCAGCTGGCCCTTGAGTTCGTCACGCAGCACCTTGAGGCGCTTGCCGTACTCCAGTGCGGCGGCGGGGTCGTGAATGGAACAGGGGCCGATCACCACCAGCAGGCGCTGATCTTCACCAGCCAGGATCTGATGGATGGCCTGACGGGATTCAAAGACGGTACTTGATGCGGTCTCGGTGGCCGGAAACTTCTCAAGCACCGCAACCGGGGGCAATAACTCTTTGATTTCACTGATACGAACGTCGTCGGTTTGATGCTGCATGACAAGGCTTCCTGCTAGATGACTGCGATAAAGAAACTTCAATCTAGCCCGCACGGGCAGCGGTGTAAATAGAAAATTACATTATCATGGAGGGAATTTTCCTATCCTGCCTTGCAAGTTTTAATAATGCTGCTAGGTGAGGATGAAAAGAGGGGAATAACAGAGCGGGACAGCCCAAAGAAACAGGCCCGCAGCGAGGCGGGCCTGGATTCATCACGCGCGCTGACTGATGCTGGCCAGCTTGTCGAAGTAGTCCGGGAAGGTCTTGGAGGTACAACCCGGATCATTGATGGTGACGGCGGTATCGGACAGCGCCACCAGCGAGAAGCACATGGCGATGCGGTGGTCGTTGTAGGTATCGATGGCCGCATGCTTGAGCTGCGCTGGCGGGGTGACGGTGATGAAGTCACGCCCCTCCTCCACCTCGACACCCAGCTTGCGCAGCTCGGTCGCCATGGCGTGCAGGCGGTCGGTCTCCTTCACCCGCCAGTTGTAGATGTTGCGAATCGAGGTGGGCCCCTCGGCAAACAGTGCGGCCACGGCGATGGTCATGGCCGCATCGGGGATGTGGTTCATGTCCATGTCGATGCCGTGCAACGGCGCCTGCTCGGCCTCGATGAAGTCATCGCCCCAGGTGATGCGGGCGCCCATCTTCTCCAGCACGTCGGCGAAGTGGATGTCGCCCTGAATGCTGTGCTTGCCGATGCCGGTGACCCGCACCTTGCCCTTGATGGCGCCTGCCGCCAGGAAGTAGGAGGCGCTGGAGGCATCCCCTTCCACCAGGAAGTCACCCGGGCTGACATAGCTCTGGTTGCCCTTGATGTAGAACAGCTTGTAGTTGTCGTGTTCGATGACCACCCCGAACTGCTTCATGATGTGCAGGGTGATGTCGATGTAGGGCTTGGAGACCAGCTCCCCCTTGATGTGGATGCGGGTGTCACCCGCCGCCATCGGCGCCGCCATCAAAAACGCCGTCAGGAACTGGCTGGAGACAGAGCCATCGACGTGCACATCACCGCCCCACAGCCCCTTGGCATCCACCACCAGCGGCGGATAGCCATCTTTCTTCAGGTACTGGATATGGGCGCCCGCTTCGCGCAGGGCATCCACCAGATGGCCGATGGGGCGCTCTTCCATGCGCGGCTCCCCGCCCAGGGTGTATTCGCCGGAGCCCAGACACAGTGCGGCACACAGCGGTCGCATGGCGGTGCCAGCGTTGCCGAGGAACAGATTGACCGGCTCCTTCACCGCGAAGCTGCGACCCAGACCGTGCACGGTGCACTCGGTCTTGTCAGCGGAGAGCTTGTATTTGACCCCGAGCTGGGTCAACGCCGCCAGCATGTGACGAATGTCATCGCTGTCGAGCAGGTTGGTGAGCCGGGTGGTGCCACGGGCCAGGGCTGCCAGCAGCAGCGCCCGGTTGGACACGCTCTTGGAGCCGGGCAGATTGACCTCACCGGCCACACGAGAAATAGGTTCCAAACGCAACGAATTCATAGACTTCCTGTACGATCTCAAAAAAATGACCTGACCGGACGTTAGCAGCCCGCGCCCTGCTCGGCAAGACTGCGGGTGGCACAAAAGCAGGCCGCGGTTACGGCCGGTCCGGCATCACGGAAAAAACAGACGCCGGGGAGTCCCCGGCGTCGGCAATCGGGGAAAAACGCCTCAGCCGTGGCGCTTGGCAAAGCCGTCCATAAAGCTGACCAGCGCCTTCACCCCTTCCAGCGGCATGGCGTTGTAGAGGCTGGCGCGCATGCCGCCGACGATACGGTGTCCCTTGAGCGCCAGCAGGCCGGTGGCCTCCGATTCGGCCAGGAACAGCTTGTCCAGTTCGGCATTTTTCAGCTGGAACGGGATGTTCATCCGCGAACGGCAGCTGGCATCCACCTGGTTGCCATAGAAGCTCGACTGATCGAGATAGCCGTAGAGGAAATCGGCCTTCTCCTTGTTGCGCGCTTCCATCGCCTCGAGGCCACCCTGTTCTTTCAGCCACTCGAACACCAGCCCGGCCAGATACCAGGCGTAGGTGGGCGGGGTGTTGAACATGGAGTCGTTCTTGGCGGTGAGCTGGTAGTCGAAGATCGACGGCACATCGGCGCGAGCCTGGTTCAGCAGATCATCGCGCACGATGGCGATGGCCAGCCCCGACGGGCCGATATTCTTCTGGGCGCCAGCATAGATGATGCCGAAGCGGCTCACGTCGATGGGACGGGAGAGGATGGTGGAGGAGAGATCCGCCACCAGCGGCACCTTGCCGGTAGCCGGGATGTCAAACATCTCGATGCCGTCGATGGTTTCGTTCGGGCAGTAATGCACATAGGCCGCATCGGCGCGAAACGCCGGGGTCGGCAGCAGGTGGGAGATGCCCTCGGCACTCTTGGCCACACCGTCAAAGGTCTGGATATCGCCGTACTTGCGCGCCTCGTCCACGGCACTCGCCGCCCAGACACCGGTCAGCAGATAGTCAGCCTTCTTGTTGGCGCCGCCGAGCAGGTTCATGGGCACCGCGGAGAACTGGCCACGGCCGCCACCGTGCATGAACAGCACCTTGTAGTTGTCCGGCACCGCCAGCAACTCGCGCAGATCGGCTTCGGCCTTGGCGGCGACCGCCATGTAGGGCTTGCCGCGGTGGGAAAGCTCCATGACCGAGGCTCCCAGCCCCTGGAAATTACAAAATTCGCGCTGGGCGCGCTCCATGACTTCGACCGGCAGCATGGCGGGGCCGGCGCAGAAGTTGTAAATCTGTTTGCTCATGACGCTTTCCGTGAGTGGATGAGTGTGATCGGTGACTTGTCTGGTTTTACACAAGTGCAGCCCCCGGATCAAAGGCTTTTTGGGAGCTGGCTCAACCTTTTGTCGACCCGCCGCCAGCGCAGTTGACAGAAAAAAGCCCTGAACGGGTCAGGGCTTGCAGAGAACATGCGTGGAAACGGGCGCTTGCCGGTACTCAATGCCACCGGCCCCCTTTTTCACCAAGTTACAGCTTGGCGGTGAGCTCCGGCAGCAAGGTGAAGAGATCCCCCACCAGCCCGTAGTCGGCCACCTGGAAGATGGGGGCCTCGCTGTCCTTGTTGATGGCGACGATCACCTTGGACTCCTTCATCCCCGCCAGATGCTGGATGGCGCCGGAAATACCGACCGCAATGTAGAGCTCGGGGGCCACCACCTTGCCGGTCTGGCCCACCTGCAGATCGTTGGCGACAAAGCCCGCATCCACTGCGGCCCGCGATGCCCCCACCGCCCCGCCCAGCTTGTCAGCCAGCGCCTCGATCAGGGCGAACTGCGCCTTGGAGCCCAGTGCCCGCCCACCGGAGACCACCACCCGCGCCGCCGCGAGCTCGGGTCTGGCGGAGCGCACGGCGCGCCGTTCGATGAGGCGGGTACGGCAAGCCACCTCGCTCACCGGCAACCGCGCTACCTGAGCCTGGCCGCCACTCGCCGCCTTGGCGAAGGCGGTGGGACGGATGGTCAGCACCTTGATGGGGGCGCTGCTCGCCACCCGGGCCACGGCGTTGCCCGCGTAGATGGGGCGCAGGAAGGTGTCGCCACTCTCGATGCCGGTCACCTCGGAGAGCATCTCCACCCCGAGCCTGGCCGCCACCCGCGGCAGCAGATCCTTGCCCTGGGTGCTGGCGGCCATCAGGCAGTGCTGATAATCCCGCGCGATATGGGCCAAGAGCGGATCGACCCCGTCGCTCAGCCCCTCCGCCAGCATGGGGTGCTCGGCCAGCAGTACCCGGCTCACCCCCTGCAGGGTGGCGGCCTGCTCGCCCGCCTCGGTCAGCCCCTGCCCCAGCAACAGCAGATGCACTTCGCCGCCCAGCTGGCTCCCGGCAGTGACCAGACGGGCCACGTTGTCGGCCAACTGACCCTGATGATGTTCGGCAATGATCAATACGCTCATGACTGCCCCTTGCTATCGTCCGTTGATGTCCCTGCCTGTGCGTCCATCACGCCCCCGAGCTTGTCGCCGGCGGGCGGGGTTCTGTTGATTGCTGGCAGCATCAGAGTACCTTCGCTTCGTGCTTGAGTTTGTCCAGCAGCTCGTCCACCGAGCTCACCATGATGCCGGCGCTGCGGGCCGCGGGGGCCATCACCCCGAGCAGCCGGGTCTGACCGGCCGGCTCGACGCCGAGGTCGGCGAAGGCCGCGCTCTCGAGCGGCTTGCGCTTGGCCTTCATGATGTTGGGGAGCGAGGCAAAGCGCGGCTCGTTGAGACGCAGATCCACGGTCACCACCGCCGGCAGCGGCATGCCGAGGGTCTCGAGGCCACCGTCGATCTCGCGGGTCACCTGCAATTCCCCCTCCACCAGCTTGATGGCGGAGGCGAAGGTGGCGAGCGGCCAGTCATTGAGGGCGGCCAGCATCTGGCCCACCTGGTTGTTGTCAGAATCGATGGACTGCTTGCCGAGCAGCACCAGATCGGGCTGCTCCAGCTCGCACACCTGTTGCAGGGCGCGCGCCACGGTGAGCGGGGTCAGGGTCTCGCCAGTCAGGTAATGACGCGCCCGATCCGCCCCCAGCGCCATGGCGTGACGCAGTTGTTCAGCCGCCGCCTCGGGGCCGAAGGTCACCACCACCAGCTCGCTCGCCACGCCGGCTTCGCGCAGCCTGACCCCCTCTTCCACCGCAATTTCACAAAACGGGTTGATCCCCATCTTGAAGTTGGCCAGCTCCACGTCTGAGCCATCGCTCTTGACCCGGACCTTGACGTTGTAATCCAGCACCCGCTTGACCGCGACCAGCAGCTTCATGACGCGCATCCCTCGCTTCTGTTGAGTGAATCCATGAAAACCCTCACATTTTTTTGCTTACATTTACTTTACGTTTACGTAAACTACCAGCATTACCCTAGGCCAAGTCGAGCACAGAGGCAAGATGGAACGCGAAGCAATGGAATTTGATGTCGTCATCGTCGGTGGCGGCCCGGCGGGACTCAGTGCCGCCATCGCCCTCAAACAACACAATGCCGAGCTGTCGGTCTGCCTGCTGGAGAAAGGGGCTGAGATCGGCGCCCATCTGCTCTCCGGCGCCCTGCTGGATCCCGTCGCCCTCAAGGAGCTGCTGCCAGAGAGCTGGCAACAGGCCCCGCTCGGGGTCGAGGTCAACGACGATCAGGTGCACCTGCTGCAAAGCGACAGCCGCGCCCTGCAACTGCCCAACTGGGCGGTACCGCCGCGCATGCACAACGAGGGCAGCCGCATCATCAGCCTCGGCAACCTTTGCCGCTGGCTCGGTCAGCAGGCCGAGCAGCTGGGAGTCGAAATATACCCGGGTTTTACCGCAAGCGAACTCATCATGGAAGCGGGACGGGTCAAGGGTGTGATCACCGGCGATCTCGGGCTGGATCGGGCGGGCAATCCGAAAGCGGATCACGTGCCCGGCATGGCGCTGCTCGGTCGCTACACCCTGTTTGCCGAAGGGGCGCGCGGCCATCTCGGCAAGCAGCTGATCGCCGACTTTCAGCTGGAAAACACCGCCCAGTCGCAGCATTACGCCATCGGCTTCAAGGAGCTGTGGCAGCTCCCCCCCGGCCAGGGCAAACCGGGCCGGGTGCTGCACGGCAGCGGCTGGCCGCTCTCTGAGGGGAAGGAAGACAAGAGCCAGGGCGGCTTCTATCTCTATCATCTTGAGCAGGATCAGGTGGCGGTCGGTCTCATCGTCGATCTCAACTACCGCAATCCCTGGCTCAGCCCGTTTGACGAGTTTCAACGCCTCAAGCACCACCCACTCATCGCCGCGGCATTGCAGGGGGGCGAGCGCATCAGCTACGGCGCCCGCGCCATCGCCAAGGGGGGCTGGCACTCCCTGCCCCGCATGCACTTTCCCGGCGGCCTGCTCATCGGTTGTGATGCCGGTACCCTCGACTTCTCCCGCATCAAGGGGATCCATACCGCCATGAAGTCCGGCATGCTGGCGGCCAAGACCGTCGCCATGAGTCTGCGCGGCGGCGATGAAGGGGGCCGGGATCTGGCCGAATACGGCGATGCGCTGCAACAGAGCTGGCTGGCCCATGAGCTAAAAACGGCGCGCAACTTCGGCGCCGCCCTGCACCGCTGGGGCCCCTGGATCGGTGGCGCCTTCAACTGGCTGGAGCAGCGGCTGTTTGCTCGCACCTCGCCGTTCACCCTGCTGGACAAGGAGCCGGACTACCGCCAGCTGCGCATGGCCAGCCGCTGCCAGCCCATCGACTACCCCAAGCCGGACGGCAGGCTCAGCTTCGACAAGCTCTCGTCTGTCTATCTGGCCAACACCAGCCA
Organism: Aeromonas sp. 1805; assembly: GCF_013085525.1. Classification (NCBI taxonomy): domain Bacteria; kingdom Pseudomonadati; phylum Pseudomonadota; class Gammaproteobacteria; order Aeromonadales; family Aeromonadaceae; genus Aeromonas; species Aeromonas sp. 1805. The sequence continues at coordinate 4,246,851 of NZ_CP038515.1, forward strand.
CGACGAGGATCAACCCTGCCACCTCAAGCTGCAGGATGAGACTATCCCGGTGGCGGTCAACCTGCCCACCTGGGCCGAACCGGCTCAGCGCTACTGCCCGGCCGGGGTGTTCGAGATCCTGGGCTCGGAGAGCCTGCCCCGCCTGCAGATCAACGCGGCCAACTGCATCCACTGCAAGACCTGCGACATCAAGGATCCGAGCCAGAACATCGTCTGGACGCCGCCGCAGGGCGGCTCTGGCCCCAACTATCCCAACATGTAACAGGCTTGCCCATGCAGACCTGCGCAGACAACAAGGATGCACAGCCCCAACACATCAAAAAGAGGCAGTTTCCGGCGCGTGGCCGGGGGCTGTCGCAGGGCGCTCGGCAGCCCGCCATCCTGGCCGGTGAGCCCGACTCCTCCCGCCTACCAGGGGGAATGAAGGAGGCGACGCCGGGATCACCCGTTGCGAGGTCGGCGTGGCTGCTCCGACCTCGCTGTTTTTTTGAGCGAACAGGCTGAACCTCCGATGAATAGGCCCTGACAAGCGCGGCCCGCCCCTGTATAGTTCGCCGCATTCAGGTTTTCCATCGGCCCGTTCAGCTTGTCCACGGGATCGCTTTCTACGCGCTCTAAGGCCGCATGACCTGTGCAACCATCCCTGATTACCCATGACTTCTTAAGGGGGGACAGATGATCACCGCCTACATTCTCAATAACAAGGTACTGGACATAGTCACGCTCGGGCCTGACGACATAGTGCCTGACAACACCGTCTGGCTGGATGCCTACAAGCCGGACACGGCGGAACGAGAATGGTTGACGGGCCTGTTTCTGGAAGAGGTGCCCGACAAGGAGGAACTGGATGACATCGAAGCATCCGCCCGTTTCTACTGGGATACCGACGGTCTGCACATTCACTCCCTGTTTCCCCAGCGGATCGGCCGTGACACCAAAGGTGTCCACGTCTCCTTTACCCTGCGCAACAACCTGCTGATCAGCATCCGCGAGGATGACATCGGCCTGGTGCGCCTGCTGCGCCACTACATGCGTCAGGATCGGCTGGAGGTGGAGGACGCCCTCGACATCCTGCTGGAGGTGCAAAACCTCAAGGTGGAATACCTCTCCGATCTCATCGAAGATGGCTACAAGACCCTGGAAAACACCGCCGATCAGATCTTCGAGCCGGATCAGATCAATCCCATGCTCAAGGAGTTGATGGCTCAGGAAGAGGCCAACGGCCAGATCCGTCTCTCCCTGCACGATACCCGTCGCGCCCTGCGCTTCTTGAAACGCAGCCTGCGCCAGCGGATGAGCAACGAGCAGAACAAGTGGATCGACGAGATGCTGCACGACGTGGAGTCCCTGCTGCCCCACACCCAGTTCCTGTTCGACAAGATCAACTTCCAGCTGGAGGCCTCCATGGGGGTCACCAACCTGGAGCAGAACAAGGTGATCAAGATCTTCTCGGTGGCCGCGGTCATCTTCCTGCCGCCGACGCTGATCGCCAGCATCTACGGCATGAACTTCGGCCGCATGCCGGAGCTCGCCTGGGAGTACGGCTATCCGCTCTCCCTGGTGCTGATGGTGATGTCATCGCTCGGCACCGGTCTGTTCTTCAAGCGAAAAGGCTGGCTGTGACGCCGGCGGCCCGGCACGAAAAGAGATAAGCGGATTGGGGGCATGGCCCCCCGATTAATTCCCGCCCCTCGCCCGCCTTGCAAAGGGCCCCCCTTCGCCCCATATCCCCTTCATCCTTTGCACAGACGACCCCGGGCGACCATGACCCTCTACCCCGAACACAGATATGACGATCACGGCCAGCTGCGCCCCCCGCTCTGGTTTTGGCCCATCGCCCTCTTGCTGACCCGCTCGGTCTGGCTGTTTCTGATGGCCGGCGTCACCCGCGAGAGCGGCAGCGCCATCCTGACCCTCTTCTATCCGGACCGGCTCGCCCTCTACATCAGCCTGCTGACCGACGTGCCCGCCATACTGGCGCTGCTCGCCTGTGGCGGCACCTATCAACAAACCCGCAGCATCCGGGCCTGGCTCAGGCGTCACAGTCCATTGCTGCTGCTCTGCTCTGCCGTCAGCGGCCTGCTGATGCAACTGCACAGCCTCAATCTGCAGAAGTGGTCGTTCAGCTGGCCCACCGCGCTGGTGCTGGTCGCCACCCTCTGGTCACTCTGGTATCTGCTGCGCAGCCGCCAGTTGCGTGAATACGCAGCCGATCAGCCCCACGCCGGCAACTGATCAGCCAGGCGCCTCACTGGCGCGTGACCCGGATCTGCAGGGTCTGGCGATCGCTCTGACTGCCACGTCCCCCCTGCAACTGGGTGCCCAGACTGCTGCCCTGCTGCGCCGCGCTGGTGGAGAGCTCCCCCACCGTCAGCCACTGACCGGGGGCACCGCTCACCTCGGTGGCGCTCTGTCCCCGGTTGATGGTGCCCTGCTCCAGCCTGGCCTGCTCGCTGCTGAGCGCTATCTGCACCCTGTCGCCGATCAGGGTGGCGGTGGCATAGAGGCCGTTCACCAGCGGCATCATTCCCACCACTGCCCCTCCATTCCACTGATAGAAGGTGACCGGCTGATAGGTGCCCATCTGCAATAGCACCGGCCGACCCGACAGGCCGCGTACCTGCCAGCTGTCGTTCTGGCTGCGCTGGTACTGCTGGGCATTGCCCTCCAGCAACCACTGTCGCTTGGCGGCATCCCGGCCCAGCCCCACACCGGCCTGCTGACTGCTGGAAGCGCCATCCACCCGCCACTCGATGAGCAGGCTCTGGGGCGGCTGGTTGAATTTGGCCAGCGCCGCTTCGGCCTCCTGCAGCTGGGCGGCGCTGCCGCTCAGCACCAGCTGGTTGCCCATGGCACTCACCCCGAGATCCGGATAAAGATCCTTGAGGGTCTGCACAGCCGCCTGGGTCTCGAATACCGGGATCACCTTCACCTCGGCCCGCAGCGGCAGGCACCAGAGCCCCCACAGCAGCCAGAGTCCAAACCCGCGCCATCTTCTCATCTTCTTCCTCCCGTCCCACTCGGCAACCAACTACATAATGGTCTGCTCATCACCTCGTCATCATGGGCCATCCGCCCCACTTTTCAATGATTTTGCCCGTGAGCAATGAGCGTCATGAAGGTCAGGTCCTTCATTTTTCTATGAAAAGAGCGGAGACAGATCAAATAACACAAATAAAAATGATTACCATTTGTTGTCACGAAAAAATCGCTCGGATACAATTCGGTCTCATTTTTTTGAGCTTGCCGTCGATGAAGCCAGTGACCACCACCCCCGCCGCCATCCACCTGGCCCTGCTTGTCAACATGCTCTCCATGGGCAGCATGATGATGGTGATGCCGCTCGGGCCGGATCTGGTCATCAGCCTCGGCATGCAGCCGGAACAGACCGGCTACTTCAGCGGTGGTGCCACCCTGGGAGCCGCCCTGATGGGGCTCATCGCCGCACCCTGGCTCGATCGGGTCAACCGCAAACCCGCCCTGCTGGTGCTGCTCACCTTGCGTTTTCTGCTGCTGATGGCTTGCGCCCTGGTGCAAAACAGCCAGCAACTGCTGGTGCTGTTCGTCCTGTCGGGCTGTGTGGCCGGCCCGCTCGCCGCCATCCTGATGGCGGCCGTGCTGGATCTGGTACCGCCTGCCGAGCGGGGCCGTCGCCTCGCCTACGTGGGCATGGCGTTCTCGCTGGCCGCCATCCTGGTGGTGCCCATCGCCCTGGTGCTGGCCCAGTGGTTTGGCTGGCAGAGCCCCTTCCTGCTGTTTGGCGTCTGCGGCCTGCTGCTGGCCCTGCTCTGCGCCACCCTGCTGCCTTCGCTGCCGGTCAGCCGCGCCCCTCACGGCAGCGGCCTGCGCCAGTTGCTGGCCTCCCCGCTCTGCCAGGGCGCCCTGTTCATCCTCTGTTTGCAGATGTTCGGTCACTTCCTGCTGATCCCGCACTTTGCCAACTACTTCCAGTTCAACCTGGGCTTCCCCCGCGAGCAGATCGCCGCCCTCTATCTGTGCGGCGGCCTCGCCAGCATGGCCACCATGCGCCTATGCGGCAGCTGGATTGATCAGGGCCGGGCCCAGGCCGCCATCCTGATCACCAGCCTGCTGCTAGCGCTGATCACTTTGCTCGGTTTTGCCATGCCGGTCGGCGTGCCCGTCTACCTGCTGTTCACCCTGTTCATGGCGCTGAGCTCGGCCCGCTCCAGCACCACCCTCGCCATCACGGCCTCCATCCCGGCCCCCCATCAGCGCGCCGCCTTCATGTCTTTTCAGGGCACGGTCACCAATGTAGCGGCCGGGCTCGGCAGCCTGCTCTCCGCCAGGTTGCTGGTGTCGGATCAGAGCGGCGTCCTGCACGGATTTGCCCATCTGGCCTGGATCAATATCGGCTGCGGCCTGCTGGCCTGCGGCGGTGTCTGGCTCCTGCTCAAGGGGCTGGCACAGACAAGGAATAACAATAACCCCGAGTCTGGCACCGCCAGACAAGGAAGTCAGTGAGCCACCGGCCCCAGAGCCGGACCCCATAACCTCTGTTTTATTCATGGAGTTTTGACTATGCAGTTGCAGCCTGGCGTATTTCGCTTGAACCCGATTTTGCTCTCCCTCGGCCTGTTTGCCTTGCCGGGCCTTGCCCAGGCCGAAGCGGTCAAGGCCAACGAGACCATGGTGGTTACCGCCACCCAGACCCAGCACACCGAACTCTCCGCCCCGGCCAGCGTCTCTGTGGTGACCCGCGCCGATCTGGACAAGATGAACGCCAACAACGTCGGCGAAGCGCTCAAGCACGTGCCCGGCGTCAACATCATCGGCACCAACCCCACCGGCCGCAGCGAGATCAAGATCCGCGGCATGGGCGGCGACTACACCCTGCTGCTGATCAACGGCAAGCGGGTCAACGCCCGCGAAACCCTGGGCAGCTCGTTTGGCAATGACTTCGACTTGAGCTCCATCCCCATGGCCGCCATCGAGCGCATCGAGGTGATCCGCGGCCCCGTCTCCTCCCTCTATGGCGCCGACGCCCTCGGCGGCGTGGTCAACGTGATCCTGCGCCAGGCCAAGGAGCAGACCGAGGCGGCCTTCGGCTACACCCACACCATGCCCACCAAGGGTGATGGTGGCGATGCCAACCGTGGCAACGCCTTCGTCTCCGGTGCCCTGATCGACAACAAGCTGCTCGGCAGCCTGGTAGTAGAAGGCTATCAGCGCGACCGCTGGCACAGCGATCAGTCCAACAACCTGGACGCCGATGCACTGGAGAAACGGGAAGTGGTCAACATGCTCTCCAGCCTGAAGTGGCTGGTGACCGACAACCAGGATGTGGAGTTCGATCTGGGCTACAACCAGAACGACATGGACAGCTATTTCAACAACGTGCCGCGCGCCCCCACCGCCCCGGCCACCCCGCACAACGTGCAAAAACTCGATCGCCTGAGCCTGGGGCTGACCCACAACGGTCGTTGGGAACACTTCGACAGCCGCGCTCGTTACTACTTCGAGCAGACCGATCTGATGGATGACTCCCAGCTCAACGGCGGCGCGGCCGATGTCACCCAGACCAACCACACTGTCGACGGCCAGCTGAGCGGCTACCTGGGGGATCACCTGCTGACCTCAGGCGCGGAATTCCGCAAGACCGAGCTGGAGCACAGCCGCAGCATCACCAGCGGCAGCGTGGATGCCAGCCAGAGCGCCCTCTACCTGCAGGATGAATTCAGCCTGGGGGATCTGGCGCTGACCCTCTCCGGTCGTCTGGATCACCATGAGACCTATGGCAACGAGTTCAGCCCGCGCGCCTATGCGCTCTACAAGCTGAGCGACGAGTGGGTGATCAAGGGCGGCGCCGGCAAGGCGTTCAAGGCCCCGACCCTGGCCCAGTCCAGCGAAGGCTTCGCCACCACAGCCTGCCGCGGCGCCTGCAAGGTGATCGGCAACCCGGACCTGAAACCGGAAACTGCCGTCAGCTACGAGCTGGGCACCGCCTATGAAGCCGATCGCTTCGGCGCCGGCCTCACCGGTTTCCACAACGACATCGAGGATCTGATCCAGAGCGATCAGTGGGGCCCGGGCTACCGTCCGACCGTGATGACCTACCTCAACGTCAAGAAGGCCCGGGTCAAGGGGCTGGAGCTGACCGGCTGGGTCGATGTGATGGACGACGTCAAGCTGACCGGCAACTGGACCATGCTGGACTCCGAAGACAAGAGCACGGGCGACGATCTGGCCAAGACCCCGGATCACACCGGCAACCTGAGCCTGGATTGGCAAGCCACCGAGATCATCAGCACCAACCTGGCCTGGCAGTACGTGGGCAGCCAGTTCATCAAGGTGCCGATGCACAACTCCCAGGCACTCAAGTCCGACAGCTACCAGACCCTGGACGTCAACACCAAGTGGAAGGTCACCCCGGCGCTCGACTTCAAGCTGGGCATCACCAACCTCACCAACACCAAGCGTGACCAGGTCGCCACCGACGCCGACTTCATTCTGGAAGGTCGTACCGTCTACGCCGGCGTGGATTACAAGCTGTAAACCCCGCAGGGAGCCCGTCAGGGCTCCCTTTTCTGCTGTTATTGCCTCGACGTGAAGGAGTAGCCGGGTGCACAGACACCAAACACACCTGTTCTGGCTGGGAGTGGTTCTCCTGTTCCTGCTCATCTGTCTCTCACTGGCCACCGGCGCCGGTGTCTATGGTGGCCGCGAGGTCGCCGGATTTCTGCTGGGCGATCCCGCCCTCATGGCCGATGAAAAGCTCGCCATGATCGTTCATACCTTGCGTCTGCCCCGCACCCTGTGTGCCCTGGTGGTGGGCGTCTGTCTTGCGCTGGCGGCCTCCATGCTGCAAAGCGCCACCCGCAATCCGCTGGCCGAACCCGGCCTGCTCGGGGTCAACGCCGGCGCCGTGTTCGCCCTGGTGATCGGCCTCACCTATTTTGGCGTCGAATCCGCCTACGGTTACCTGCTCTGGTCCGGCATGGGGGCCCTGCTCGGCAACCTCATCGTGCTCGGCCTCGGCCTGATGGTGGGGCGCTCCAACCCCCTCAAGCTCATCCTGGTGGGGGTTGCCCTCTCCGCCACCTTCGGCGGCCTCTCCAACTTCCTGCTGCTCTCCAACCAGGTGGTGCTGGAACAGTTCCGCTTCTGGAATCTGGGGTCGCTGGCCGCCTCGGATCTCGATGCGGTGCTCACCGTGATGCCCTTTGCCCTGCTCGGCCTGCTGCTGACCCTGGCGCTCTGCCGTCAGCTCACCCTGATGCAGATGGGTGACAACCAGGCGCTGGCACTCGGCATCCGGCCGACCCGGGTGCGCATCGGCGTGCTCCTGGCCGCCACCCTGTTTACCGCCTGCGCCATCGCCATCGCCGGCCCCATCGGCTTCGTCGGTTTTCTCGCCGCCTACTGCGCCCGTCTGGTGGAGCCGGTACGCCTCGCCATCCAGGTACGCTTCTCCGCCCTGTTCGGGGTGCTGTTCCTGCTCGGCGCCGACATCCTGGCGCGCTGGCTGATCCAGCCGTTCGAACTGCCCAACGGGGTGATCCTGGCGTTGATCGGTGCCCCCGTGCTCATCCTGGTGGTACGCAGCGGCGGCTTCCGCTCCCTGCTGGCCGTCAAATAAGGTTGCCTGCCTCATGAACAATTCCATCCATCCCTCCCTCACCACGGCGCTTCCCACCGGCACCGTCTGCCTGCGCGTTGGCAGCCGCACCCTGCTGCTGCACCGCCGCGCCTGGCTCATCACGCTGGGGCTCCTGGTGGCCCTGGTGCTGCTCTCCCTGCTGGCGCTGACCCTGGGCTCCGGCAAGCTCACCATGCTGGGGGTGATCCAGACCCTGCTTGGCGAGGGCAACCGGCTGAGCGAGGTGACCGTCTTCAAGATCCGGCTGCCACGCATCGTCGCCGTGCTGGTGGCGGGCGCGGCCATGGGCCTCTCCGGCTGCCTGGTGCAGACCCTCATTCGCAACCGCCTCGCCACCCCGGACATGATCGGGGTCAACGAGGGGGCCTCCTTGGCCATCATCGCCTTCTCCCTCTACCTGACCCTCGGCAGCTGGCCCTGGTGGGCCGCCCCACTGGGCGCCCTGTTTGCCGCCGTAGTGCTCTATGCCCTGTGCAACAAGCCGGGGGAGCAGGGCTACCTGTTCGTGGTGATCGGCATCGGCGTCTCCGAGCTGATGAACGCCATCGGCCAGTTCGTGATGTCCACCCAGTCGCTGGTGCACCTCACCAGCCTCTACCTGTGGAACATGGGCAACTTCGTCGGCCAGGGTTACAGCACCGTGCTGCCGGTGGGGATCCTGATCCTGCTGGTCTGCCCCTGGATCATTTATCTCTCCCGGGCCCTGGGCGTACTGCGTCTGGGCCCCGTCACCGCCCAGAGTCTGGGGGTGAACGTCAACCGGGTGCAGCTCGGCGTGCTGGCCCAGGCCATCGTCGTGGCGGCGCTCGGCACCGCCATCGGCGGCCCCGTGGTGTTCATCGCCATGGCGGCCCCGGTGCTCGCCTCCTGGCTCAGCCGGGATCGCATCGTGCCGCTGTGGATTGCCGCCCTGTGCGGCGCCCTGCTGCTGCTGGCCAGCGACACCCTGGTGCGGGTGCTGGCCAGCCCCCACGAGGTGGCCACCGGCATCATGACCCGTATTCTCGGCGGCCTGCTGCTGCTGTTCATCCTGCTCAAAGACCGCCAGAAGGCCGACTGACGATGCCATTCATCCATTTTCAAGACAGACCGAGGGCCGCCTGATGACGCTCACCATCAATCACCTGCAATTTGGCTATCAGCACAAGCCCGTCTTCAACGACATCTCCTTCACCATTCCCCAGGGCAAGCTGGTGGGGATCGTCGGCCCCAACGGCGGCGGCAAGTCCACCCTGCTCAAACTCCTGGCAGGCCAGGAGCAGCAGCAAGCCGGCGAGATCCTGCTCAAGGGCAAGCCGCTGGCAAGCTACGGCAAGAAGGCGCTGGCCCGTGAGCTCGCCTACCTGCCCCAGCGTCCGCTGGTGCCCGCCGGCATCCAGGTCGAGCAGCTGGTGCAGTACGGCCGCCATCCCCATCAGGGCTGGTTCAATCAGTGGAGTGAGGAAGATGCGCGCATGGTGCGCTGGGCCTGCGAGCGGATGCAGCTGGGCGACATTCTGCAGCAGAGCGCCAGCTCCCTCTCCGGCGGTCAGGCCCAGCGGGTGTGGCTCGCCATGGTGCTGGCCCAGGATGCGGACATCATCCTGCTGGATGAACCCACCAGCGCCCTCGACATCGGCCACCAGACCGAGGTGATGGAGGCCATCCACCAGATCACCGCCGAGGGCAAGACGGTGCTCATCGTCATCCACGATCTCGCCACCGCCGCCCGCTACTGCGACGAGCTGATCGCGCTGGGGGATGGCGGCATCCAGGCCATGGGGCCGGCCCGCGAGGTGGTGACCAAGTCCCTCATCGACCGCCTCTACCAGACCGACGTGGACATACTGCACGCCCCCGGCGACGGCGCCCCCATCATAGTGCCCCGCCGCAGACCGCACGCCTTTGCCATGCGCCAACCGGCCTGAGCCCCATCAAAAAACCGCCGAGAGGCGGTTTTTTGATGCTTGTGTCTCGGCGCGCCGCCACTCACAGCAGCAGGCAGGTGAGCACCCCGCCCGGCCGTGTTTGCCAGTGCCCTGTTTGCCAATGCAGTGCCTGCCAGGACATTGGCTGCCAGTAGAGCGTGCAGCGCCAACCGGCGGGCAGATCTGGGGTCAGCCCGCCCACCAGTTCGAGGGTGAGGGTCTGCTCCGTCATGGTCAGCCAGTGGGCATCGAGAAAGTCAAAATAGCGCCCCACCCTGGGGTAGAGCGCCTTGAACAGGCTCTCCTTGGCCGAAAAGATCAAGGTGAGCGCCTCAGCCCTACTGAGGCCAATGGCAGGGGCAGCGGCCGCCAGCCGGTCCCACTCCTCCCCGCTGGCAATGCCGGGCCAGAGCTCGCTCGCCTGCCCCTCTGCCAGCCAGCCCTCCAGATCCAGCCCCATCCCCGCCCGGCCGGGGCGCACCGCGCACAGCGCCATGCCGCGCCTCTGCAACAGGCTGTGGCTGATGCTGCCCTCAAACCCCGCAGGCCAGCAGGGTTCGCGAGCTGCCCCTATGCTCACCTGCTGCTGGCCCAGACCAAAGGGGTGCAAGGCCCGGCGCGCCGCCAGCCGGCCGGCCAGAAACTCCCCCAGCCGCTTGGGGGCCGCGCGCTGCAAGCTGGCGGGCAGCACCATGCCGGCCGCATCGTAACAGGCCGGGGTGAAGGCGGCGGGGTCAAAGCAGACCCGTTGCAGCGCCAGATGCGCCGCGCCGGGCAGCGGCAGGCTGTCGGCCTGCACGATAAAGCGGTCCAGTGAACAGGCTGGCGCAGTGGCAATGAACATCACGAAGAGCCCTTGGTGGATGAGCCAGCATGGTAGCAAACCGTCCGTTCCTTATGCCACAAACACAAATGACAATTCTTATCATTTGAATTTGTGGTAGCATGAGTTCGCCCGTTTGGGACCCAGTGTTCCACTGATTTCACCAAGAAGGATGTAACGATGAAGATCTCCTCTCCCCTGGCTGCCGTGCTGATGCTGGCCAGCCTGGTCGGCTTCCAGGCACAGGCCGGCAGCGAGACCCGTCAGGTGACCGATGCCGACGGCAAGACCCAGGTCGTACCGGCCCAGCCCAAGCGGGTGGTGGTACTGAGCGAAATCGATCTGGACAGCGCCCTGACCCTGGGGCTACAACCGGTCGGCACCGTCAATGGCCGCGGCCAGTCCACCCTGCCCCGCTACCTGCTGCAACAGGCGGGCAAGGAGATCGCCGTGGTCGGCGATCTGGACAACCCCAACCTGGAGAAGCTGATCGATCTGGAACCCGACCTCATCCTCACCGGCCAGACCAAGCCCGAGCTGCTGGCCCTGCTCAAGGAGATCGCTCCCACCGTGGTCACCGGCAACTGGGGCGACTCCTGGAAGGAGATCTTCAATCGCAGCGCCCACGTGCTGAACCGGGACGCCGAAGCCAAGACCTTCCTCGCCCAGTATGACGCCCGCCTGCAGCAAGCCCGCAGCAAGCTCGCCAAGCATCAGGGTGAGCGCCTGAGCATAGTGCGCTGGAACCCCAAGGGCCCGAGCTACATGCACGGCGGCACCTTCGCCAGCAGCGTGGTGGAAGAGATGGGGCTGACCCGGCCGACCCACCAGATCGGTGACAAGACCCCCCACTCCCCGGCCCTGAGCCTCGAATCCCTCAACCTGCTGGACGGCGACTGGTTGGTGATCGGCACCCTCAGCGCCAGCGGCGACGCGGTGGATGCCATGAAGCAGGCCGAGCAGACCCCGGCCTTCCAGCAGCTCGGCGCCATCAAGAGCAAGCGCTTCGGCGCCGTGGACGGATCCCTGTGGACCTCCACCGGCGGCCCCCAGGCGGCCCTCAAGGTGATCGACGACGTCGAGCAGCTGCTGGCCAAACCCGATGCGGCCCCCATCACCCAATAAGCTCTCGTGATCAGCGCCCACAAAGAAGCCCGCATTTGCGGGCTTCTTTTTTATCCATGGCTTTTGACGTCCAACTTATTCCGGCAAGGGCAGCGCCTTTCTGTCCAGCTTGCCGCTGCCGGTCTTGGGCAGGGCATCCAGCAGGATGAGCCGCGCCGGCACCATATAGTGCGGCAGCGTCGCCTGCAGCCCCTTGCGCAGGGCGAGGCGATTGAGGGTCACCCCGCTTTTCGCCTCCACGTAGCCCACCAGCATGGCCTCGTCCCCCTCGCCCACCAGACGCACCGCCGCCTCCTGCACCCCGACCTGGCGGCGCAGTCCCGCCTCCACCTCGCCGAGCTCGATGCGAAAACCGCGCAGCTTGACCTGATCGTCGCGTCGCCCCAGATAGAGGAAGCTGTCCGCCCCCAGCCGTCGTACCCGATCGCCGGTGCGATAGAGGCGATGGGTGGCAAGGCGCAGGAAGGCGGCGCTGGTCAAGGCAGGCTTGCGCCAGTACCCCTCGCACAGGGCCGGGCTCTCGATGCAGAGCTCCCCGCACTCCCCCTCTGCCACCGGTTGCCCCGCTTCGTCCAGCACCCAGTGCCGATAGCCGGGCAGGCTGTGGCTGATGGTGATCTGGCCATCAGTCGGTGGCCAGATCACCTCGCTCACCAGCGACCAGACGGTGGCCTCGGTCGGCCCGTAGCAGTTCCACAGTCGCCGGGTGCGGACACAGAGCTGCTCGGCCAATCCCGAGTCCAGCGCCTCGCCACCACACAGGGCGGTGAGGCGCTCGCGTCCCTGCCAGCCCGCCTTGAGCAGCATGCGCCAGCAGGCCGGGGTGGCTTGTAGGAAGTTGATGGAGGGGTCGGCCTCGAGCAGCGCCAGCATCCCCAGCGGATCCTTGTTGTGCTTGCCGCCGGCCACCGTCAAGCTGCCCCCGCCCCAGAGCGGCCCCAGCATCTCCAGCAGCGAGATGTCGAAGGCCGGGGTGGTGATAAAGAGCCAGTGGCAGCCAGGTGAAAGCCCGAGCCGCTCGCGGATCCCGTCGAGGAAGCAGAGCAGGGCCCGCCGGCTGATGACCACCCCCTTGGGCTCGCCGGTAGAGCCCGAGGTAAACATCATGTAGGCAGCCAGGGCATCATCCACTTGGGGCCAGGAGACGGGCCCAGCCGCTGCCGGCCCATCGAGGGTGCGCAGCGGACAGCCGAAGGCGGGAGCTGGCCTGTCGCCGTCGCAGATCACCGCCGACAGGCGCGCCTGACGGGCGATCCCCTGCAGCCGCTCCACCGGAAAGTCCGGCTCAAGGGGCACGAAGGTGAGACCGAGCCGCAGGCAGGCCAGCAGGCTGGCCACCAGATCGGGGCTGCGGGAAAGATAGAGGCCGACCCGCTCCCCCACCGCCAGCCCCTGCAGGCGGGCGGCAATCCGGGCCACCCGATCATTGAGCGCGCCATAGCTAAGCCACTGCTCATCTGATCCGCCCTCACTGATACCCTCCCCGCCCATACGGATGGCGGGGGCCAGCGGGGTGGCGGCCAGACAGGCTGCCAGCCGCGCGCCCAGGTTGGCCGCCCCCTCACGGGGGGCAGGCCGGGTTTGCATGAGCGGAGCCTCATGCTTGATGGTCACCGTCATAGCACGGCCTCCGTTTGGCGCACCAGCCAGTGCCGATAGAGCCGGCTGGGGGATGGATGGGCCTTGAGCGTCTGCAGGGTAAGCTGCGCCCGCTCCTGGCCAAATGCCTCGTTGAGGGCCGCCAGCAGGGCGAGCTGCTGTACCGAATCCACCCCGAGTTCACACAAGGTCTGCTGCCAGATGCCGGGCACGCCGCACTGGCGCTCCCACAGGGCCACCAGCGCGCGGGCCTCGGCCGGTGGCTGAGCCAGGCCGGGCTCAGCCCTGGTGGCGGCCACTTGTGTGGCTGTCGCTGCTGTGGCTGCCGATAGTGTGGCTGCCCCTTGTGCTGGGAACGGCGCGGCCGCTGCCACTCTGGCCGGTTGGCCCAGATCCGCCTGCGCCAGCCAGGCGAGCTCGGCCAGCCAGTCAGCCAGCACCGCCTCGGCCCGGGCCTCGGGGATCTGCTCGCCGTCAAACTCGAGGCGCAGCTGGAGCGTCTCACCCCGGCTGCTGACCACCAAGGAGAGCGGCAGCTCCACCTTCTCCACCACGGCGCCAAAGCGCGGCACCAGCTGGTGGGGTTCGGGGGCGGCAGGGGCCGCCGGCATGGGGTAGTTCTCGAACACGAACAGACTCTGGAACAGGCGCGCCCGGCCTTTGGTCAGTGCCGCCAGCGACTGGGTGCCGTGCTCGTTGAGCGCCATCAGGTCGGTCTGCAACCGGTCGATATGCTCGGCCAGGGTCAGCTCGGTGCGCCACACCAGGGCCAACGGCAGGCTGTTGATGTAGAGCCCGACGCTCGCGGTGATCCCCTCGATGGGGTAATCCCTACCCGGGGTCACGTTGCCCACCAGGGTGACGGCATCGCCAGAGCGGCGTGCCAGCAGACGGTGCCAGGCATATTGAGCCAACAGGCCCGCAGTCACCCCAAGGTCTCGGGCACGATGGGCGAGCAAGGTCGCCACCTCGGCCGGCAGCGCCGTGGCGCACACCGCCGGTCGCTGCTGGGTATGGCGCCCGCTTGAACCTGCGTCCAGCGTCACCCCGAACAGGCAGGCGAGATCGTTAGGCTTGGCCAAGAGCTCGCCCCGCCCCTGCCAGTAGGCGTCGGCGCTGCGGGTTTGGCTCGCGATATGGCGGCCAAATTCGAGCCAGGCGGTATCCGGCTCGCCCTGCGGCAACAGGCCATTCATCAGCGCCTGATAGCCGCGATGCAAGGAACCCAGCAACACGGGGCCACTCCAGCCATCCAGCACGCCGTGATGGGCGCTGAAGATCACCTTGTGGTGATCGGGGGCCAATTTGAAGCAGGCAAGGCGCAGCAGGGGCGCCTGCTCCAGCGGGATCGGGCGGGCCAGATCCTGCTCGCGATAGGCCTGGACCCGTGCCTCTGCATTTCCCACTTCAGACAAGTCCTCATAGTGGAATGGCAACTCGGCATGCTTGAGGATGCGCTGCAGCGTAACCCCATCCGCCAGCACCAGTTCGCTGCGAAGGGCCGGCCAGCGGGCAATCTGCCCCTGCCAGGCCTGACGGTAGACCGCCACGTCCAGCGGCTGGTGATAGTCCATCTCGGTCTGCAGGTGATAGGCGTGATCCCGGGGCAGCAGCGCCCTGTGATGGAACATGCTCTGCTGAAGCGAGGTCATGGGCAGCAGGGTCTCCACCTCGCGCCCGCTCAGCACCCGATCGAGCGCGGCTTGCGAGAGGCCAAGCCCCGGGAAGTCGCTCGGGGTATGGCGTGGGGCCTTCAGGTTGCAGCAGTGTTCCACCAGCGCCGTCAGGTTGTCCGCCAGCCGCGCCATCAGGGCGTCGCTCGCCTGCTGGTTGAGGGCACCCACCTGGCGCAAGGTGAGGTGGCCATCAAACACGCCACCGTGCAGACTAACCAGCTCGCGCGGCAGGTTGTCAGGGGACGTTGGGGCCCCTGGCGCCAGCGGCAGGGGTTGCCAAGGTTGAGCGGCCTCGCCCTGATGGCTGACCCCCAGGTAATTGAAGACCACCAGGGCTTCGGGCAGTGCCCAGCCACGGGGTGGTGCAGCCGCAGGGCGTTGAAGCCCACCCCCTTGTCCGGCACGGCGCGCAGCTGCTCCTTGGTGGCGCACACCAGCGCATCCCACGCCCCGGCATCCGCCAGCGCCAGCGGGTAGGTGCTGGTGAACCAGCCCAGGGTACGGCTCACGTCGAGTTCCGCATCGATGGCCTCACGGCCGTGCCCTTCCAACATCACGCAGTGACGGCTGCCGTAACCCTGCTCGCTCAGGGTACGGGTCAGTGCCGCCAGCAGCAGGTCGGGCACCCGGGTGAAGTAGGCCTGGTTGGCGGCGTCGATGAGACGGGCCGTGGTCTCCTGACTCAGTTGCAGCAGGCTGGCGGCGGCGCGGCCATCGGCGGCGCGCGCCGCTTCCAGCAGGTGACCCTGGCTGCCTTCCCCCTGAGCCAGCCAGAAGCCAAGCTGTTCCTCTTCCCGTTTGGCGTAGGCCGCAAGCCCCTCGCCCCACTGGCGATAGCTGCTGCCCTTGGCGGGCAGCGGCTCGCCCCTGCTCACTCGTGCCAGATCCTCGGCCAGAATGCGCCAGGAGACCGCATCGATCACCAGGTGATGGAAGGCGAGGAAGAGCCCCTCCACCGTCTCGCCCTCCCGCTCACCTTCCAGAGAGAGATTGCGCAGGCGGGCCCAGGCCAGGGTGTGGCCGCTGGCAGGGTCGAAATCTCCCTGCAGCTCGGTCAGGCGGGCCTGCAGCTCGACCTCATCGAAATTGGCGGCATCCAGGAGCGGCAACGGCGGCAATGGCAGTTCGGCCAGGTAGCGCTGGCCGGTCGGGGTCACCGCCAGGCGCAGGGCATCGTGGTGCTGGCGCAACGCATCCAGCCAGCCGCGCAGGGCCTCATCGTCCACCCCGGCCGGCAGGCGCAGGATCACCCCCTGGTTCCAGTGACCGGACTTGGCAAAGCCCTGCTCGAAGAACCAGTGCTGAATGGGGTGGAGCGGGAACTCGCCGGTCAGGCTGCCCTGCTCGCTCCTGTGGCTGACGGCTTGCTGCTGGCCGAGCTGGCGGCAGAGGCGGCGCACCGTCTTGGCTTCGAACACGTCCTTCACGCTGCAGTGCAGTCCCGCATCCCGCAACCGGGTGGTGAGCTGGATGCTGAGGATGGAGTCACCGCCTAAGCGGAAGAAGTCATCCTCCACCCCGAGCGGTTGTTTTAGCACCCATTGCCAGATGGCGAGCACGGTCTGCTCCAGTTCGTTTTGCGGCTCGCCCTTGCTCTGCTGCCAGACGATGGCGGGCAGGCGGCGCAAGTCCAGCTTGCCGTTGGGGGTGAGCGGCATCTCGGGCAGCCAGCAGAGGCGCGCCGGCACCATGTATTCGGGCAGGCACTCGCCGGCCCGCTGCAGCAGGGCATCGCCGTCGGGCTCCCTTGCTCCGGCCTGCAAACAGGCGTAAGCCAGCAGGCGCCCCTCCTGCACCACCACCTTGATCTGGCGAATGGCCGGGCACAATTCGGCGAGCCGGGTCTCTATCTCCCCCGGCTCGATGCGATAGCCGCGCAGCTTGATCTGCTCGTCTATCCGGCCCAGATACTGGATGTTGCCATCGCGGCGCAGCAGGGCCCGATCGCCGGTGCGATAGAGGCGATGGGGTCGATCCGCCAGCGCCAGCTCGATAAAAGCCTCCTGGGTGCGCTCCGGCAGATTGAGGTAGCCGCGGGCCAGCCCCAACCCCGCCAGGCAGAGCTCGCCGGGGACCCCCACCGGGCAGAGGTTGCCCGCCTCATCCAGGATCAGCGCCTTCAGGTGGTTGACGGGTCGGCCTATGGTGATGGGTGCCCCCGGGGTGAGCCGCGCGCAGAGCGCGGTGACGGTGCACTCGGTCGGGCCGTACATGTTAAACAGGGCCACCCGCTCTCCCCAACGCTCCACCAGGCTGCTCGGGCACGCCTCGCCGCCAAAACCGATGGCCTTGAGGGAACCGAGTTCCGCCGGTGGCAGCAGGTTCGCGAGCAGGGCAGTCGGCAAAATCATATGGCTGGCGCCGCAAGCGATCGCGGCACCGATCACCCCCTCGCCCGGCTCGCCGAAGTGCAGGGCCGCGCCGCAGTACAGCGGCAGCAAGCTGGTCATGTTGCCCGCATCAAACGAGAGGGACATGCAGTTGAACATGGCGCCATTCTGATCAAGGGCGATGCGATCGCCGTGATCCGCCATCAGGTTGACCAGGCTGCCCTGCTCCACCATGACCCCCTTGGGCAGGCCGGTGCTGCCGGAGGTGTAGATGATCTGGGCCAGCATGGCAGCGTCCCGAGGCAGGGCGGGCGTGCTGGTTGGCATCTTGTCCAGCGCCAGCTGGTGCAGATCGTGATATTCGGCAGTCGTGCCCGCCAGCGCCTCGCCAAGCCGCGGATCCGGCACGCCGCCCAACACCAGGCTGATGGATGCATCGCCTAAGATATGGGCCAGCCGCTCGGCAGGATAGGCAGGGTCGAGCGGCACATAGGCCGCCCCCGCCTTCCAGCAGGCGAGCAGGGCGATGACGAAGGCAACATCGCGTCTGGCCTGGATGCCGATGGCGGCGCCCGGGGTAATGCCGCAGGATTGCAGCCAGTGGGCCAACCGGTTGGCACGCACCTCCAGCTCGCCATAGGTCAACGATTGCACGCCGTCGCTGACCGCCAGCGTATCCGGCAACTGAATAGCGCGCCGCTCGATATGGCAGAGCAGGGTGTCGCGGCTCGGGTAGTCCGGCGGCAGATCGGCAAGCTGTGCGGCCAGCGCTGCCTGGTCGGTGCCCGCCTCTAGCGGCAGTTGCCAGATGTCGGTCTCGGGGGCCGCCACCACGGCGCGCATCAGGTGCAGCAGGCGATCGGCGTAGGCCTGGATGGTCTCTCGCTCGAACAGGGCGGTGGCGAACAGCCAGTCCACCCGAACGGAGTCCATCAGCTCGGTCACCTTGACCGAGATGTCGGTCTTGGCCGGCAGCACCGGCGAGGTCTCCTCCACCAGCTGGCAACCGGGGATGAGATCGTTGAAGTCCACCTTGGCCTGATAGACCAGCATGATCTGGAAGATGGGGTTGATGGCGGTGGTGCGATCGGCGCCGATGGCCTCGGCCAGCGCCTCGAAACGGTAGAGCTGGTGATCGAAGGCCGCCAGATCCTCCTCCCGGCACTGCTGCAGATAGTCGACAAAGCTGGGCTTGCCGCTGAGTTGAGTGCGCAGCACCAGGGTGTTGACAAAAAAGCCCACCAGCGACTCGATCTCGTGGCGCTCGCGATAGGCGAGCGGGGTGCCGATCACCACTTCCGTCTCGCCGCTCTGGCGCACCATCAGCAGGGCAAACAGGGCGTGCAGACCGATGAAGTTGGAGGTGCTGTGGCGCTGACAGAGGCGCTTGAAGCTCTCCCACAGCGCGTTGTCAATGGTGGAGAAGACCAGCTCGCCGCCGCTGTCCTGATGGGCCGGGCGCGGCTTGTCGAGCGGCAGGCCGTGCACCTCGGGGCTGCCACCAAGCCGGTCGACCCAGAACGGCTTGAACTCGGCGTGATAATCGAGAAAACGCGGTGAGTTGAACCAGCGGGCATAGTCGATGTAGGTGAGCGGCAGTTCGCTCACCTGCAGGGGCTCGCGGTTCTGATGGGCAAGAAAGGCGCGCTTGAGATCCGCGAACATGTTCTTGACCGACCAGCCGTCGGAGATGATGTGGTGCTGGGTGATCAGCAGCACGTGCTCGCGGCTGCCGAGCCGGATCAGGTGCACCCGGCTGAGATCCCCTGGGTCAGGGAGAAGGGGCGGCCTATCTCCTCGCGCACCCGGCGGGCCACATAGGCCTCGCGCTCGGCAGCGGGCTCTGCGCTCACGTCCTCAATCTGCAACTTGAAAGGCGTGTGGGGCAGGATCTCCTGGGCCCCCCTGCCCGCCTCGTCCTTGATGAAGCGAGTGCGCATGCTGGGGTGGCGGGCAAACAGGTGGTCGAAGGCAAACTCCAGCGCCGCCGTGTCCAGCTCTCCCTTGACGCGAAAATAGACCGGCATGTTGTAGAGGTGGGAGGCCTCCTCGTACTGCTCGATAAACCAGAGCCCGCTCTGGGACGACGAAAGCGGCCCCTGCCGGGCGCCCTCGGCGACTATGGGCGCCTCGAAGGCGGCACGGGCCGCCAGGCAGCGCACCAGCTCATCCTTGTGGGCCTTGATGGTGGCGCCGATGGCAGGCGTCACCGCCTCCTTGCTCGACTGGGAGATAAGCTGGCCCTTGTCGTTCAGCGCCAGCTTCACCCCCTGCCGTTCCAGCTGTTTCAACAGCAAAATCATATTGTTCATCTGTTTCTCAAGCCTCAGGCACTCAGGGTGGCGCCGCCGTCGACGACCAGATCCTGCAGCGTGATGTGGCTGGCCAGATCCGAGGCCAGGAAGAGGACGGTATGGGCGATCTCCGCCGGGGTGGCGACCTTGCGCAGGGGGATGCCGAGCTTGAACTGCTCCGGCAGCCCGGCAATGGTGCGGGCCATGGCCTCCTCGCTTGGCAGCATGCCGCGCAACATGGGGGTATCCGTCGAGCCCGGCGACACCAGGTTGGCGCGCACGCCGAAGGGGGCCAGCTCCAGCCCCAACGTCTGGGTCAGGCTGGTGACCGCCGCCTTGGAGGCGCAATAGGCCGCCATCTGCATGCGCGGCACATGGGCGGCGTTGGAGCCGATGGTGACGATGGCGCCGCGCCGCTGCCCCTTGAAGTGGGGCACCAGGGCCCGCAGCAGATAGAAGACGCCGCTGGCGTTGACCGTCATGCAGTCGTGCCAGTCGTCATCGCTTAAGGTTTCGGTGGAGCCGAGGCGCAAGACCCCGGCCCCGTTCACCAGCACATCGAGCCCGCCGTCTGCCAGCAGCGCTGCGCAGCAGGCGTTGACCGCCTTCGAGTCGCCGATATCGAGCAGCCGGGTGGCATAGGGGTAGCCTGCTTCGGGAAACGCCAGATCCAGCCCCACCACACAGGCGCCGGCTGCCACGAACTGCGTTGCCACCTCGCGGCCGATGCCGCGCCCGGCTCCAGTCACCCAGACCCGCTTGCCAGTGAAATCAAAGGCCATTGCATGTTGCTCCTTGCTCATCACCACACCATCTCCACGCTCTCTTCGTCCTCGGCAAGCAGGCCGTCGAGGAAACGGCAGAAGTCATCGAGGCGCGGGTGATCGAACACATCGGAGACCTTGACCTGCACCCCGAACTCGGCGCCGAGCCGGTTGACGATCTGGATGGTCTGCAGGGACTGGCCCCCCAGTTCGAAGAAGTTGTCGGCAGGCGCCATGGTGGCGAGCCCCAGGATCTGCTGCCAGATGGTGCCGACCCGGTTCTCGGTCTCGCTGCCCAGGGTCAACGCCTCGCCACCCGCCTGGTAGGCGGCCAGCAGGGCCTTGCGATCCAGCTTGTTGGAGCCGGTGCGGGGCAGCTGGTCATAGTGGCGATAATCGGTGGGGATCATGGCGGCAGGCAATACCTTGGCCAGCTGCACCTTGATGACCCGGCTGTCGCGCTCCGACCCCGCCACGAAGGCCACCAGCCGGCGCACGCTGCCGATGCTCACCCCCTGCACGCACGCCTCGTCCACTCCCGGCAGGGCCAGCAGCTGGGCTTCCACCTCACCGGGCTGGATACGATAGCCGCTTATCTTGAACTCGTTGTCGCGCCGGCCGAGGTAGACCAGTCGGCCGGCCACCAAGCGCACGCGATCGCCGGTGCGATAGACGGGCATCTGCTTCGCCCCGACACGCAGGGTGCCAAAGCTCCCCTGCACGCCCCCCACGTAGCCGTTGGCCAGCTGCGGGCCGAGCAGCACCAGTTCACCCTCGCTGGCGGGTTGCTCCCCCGCCCCCAGGATGAGCGCCTGCATGCCGGGCAGCGGCAGGCCGATGGGCAACTGGGCCTGGCTCGGGTCCTCCTGTTGCAGCTCCTGGGTGGTCACTACCACTGTGGTCTCGGTGGGGCCGTAGGTGTTGAACAGGCGCACATCGGAGCGCCCCTGGCGCTGCCACTGGACCAGCTGCTCGGGGTAGACCGCCTCGCCGCCGATGATGACGGTGGCCAGATTGGCCGGAATGTGGGCCTGGCCCGCCGTCAGCGCCACCACCCATTCGTTCCAGAACGCGGTGGGCAGGTCGAGGTGAGTGATCCCCATCTGCTCCACCCCGGCCGCAAAGGCGGGCATGGATTCGAGCAGGGCATCGGTGCGCAGCACCAGAGTCGCGCCGGCGCTCAAGGTAGCGAACACCTCCTCGATGCTGGCGTCGAAGTTGAAGGGGGCGAATTGCAGCATCCGCGCGTCTTCATCCAGGTGATAACGGCAGCGGGCGGCGGCGGCGAAGTGATCCAGCGCGCCGTGGCTGACCGCCACCCCTTTGGGCAGGCCGGTCGAGCCCGAGGTGAACATCAGGTAGGCGACCGCGCGGCCGGCGGCCGGCTGGTTCAAGCGGTTATCGCTCACCAGATCCCCCGCCAGCAGACCCCCAACCAAGAGAGTACGCCCCTCAAACAGGCTGGCCAGCTTGTGACGGTACTCGGCCTGGGTGATCAGGGTCTTGACCTCCCCCAGCCGCAGAATATGGCCCTGGCGCTCCAGCGGCTGCTCGGGGTCGAGCGGCACGTAGACGGCGCCCGCCAGCAGCACCGCCAGCTGGGCGAAGATGGCCTGGGGGGTGCGGGCCAGCATGACCCCCACCCTGTCGCCGGGGGCGACGCCTGCGGCCTGCAGGGCAGCTGCCATCTGTTCGGCTCTGGCCAGCAGCGCCTCGTAGCTGAAGCGGGCCTCCCCCTGCTCCAGCGCAATCTTGTCCGGGGTCTGGGCGGCGAAGTGGCAGAGCGCCTCCAGCACCGGCCGCGTCTTGATCACTTCATGGGCGGGGCCGGCGATCAGGGCGCTGACTCGCTGCTCGGCCAGCCAGTCGGCCTTGAGCGTCCCCAGGGTCTGGGCGGGCTCGGCCAGCCAGCGTTCCAGCAGGGCAAACAGGGTATCGGCGATGGCGGCCAGATCGGCCTGCCGGTAGCAGCCGGGGTTGGCGTCCAGATCCAGTCTGGGCTGGCCATCGACGCCGACCTGCACCTCGATGGTGAGATCCTCCACCGGGCCGGCGCTGATGTTGAGAATATGGGCAGATAGCGGCCCGAAGCGGCGAGCGTGATCGAACGGCATGATGTTGACCAGCGGGCCGAACAGGCGCTTGTCGCCCCCCACCAGGCCAAGGTCGCGGCGCAGCAGCTCGTAGCGGTAGTGCTGGTGTTTGCGCACCCCGCGCTTGGCCTTGGCCACGGCGCCGGCGGCTCCCGCCAGATCCAGTTCTTCACCCAGTGTCAGCGCCAGCGGGGTAATGTTCATCTGCATGCAGGGCACGGTCAGCGACGCCGAGCCGATGCGGTTCATCATCATCAGGCCGAGCAGGGTCTGGCCCTGGCCGCTCGAAAGCGACAGCTGGGCCGAGAGGCCGGCCAGCAGCAGATCGGGCCAGCCCAGCTTGTGCTCGTCGGCAAAGCCGGTCAGGGATTGCCACAGCACCGCCGGCAGCGGACGGCTCTCGCGGATAAATTCGGCCGCGATGGGCGCGCGGATCTCGCCAAAGGACTTCACCTCGGGCCAGCCTTGCAGCTGCTCCTGCCAGAAGGCGCGAGCGGCTGCGTTCTTGCCGCTCTGCTCGCGGCTCGCCTCTTCGGCCAGCACTTCAGCCAAAGAGCCGAAGGGGGATGGGGAGTTCATCTCACCGGTCAGCCCCTCTGCATACAGCTCGGCGATGCGCTGGAACAGCAAGGTGGTGCCAAAGCCGTCGAGGGCGATGTGGTGCACGCAGCTGTAGAGGTAATCGCGGCCAGGGCCGCGCAGCAGGGCGAAACGACAGGGCGCCTCTTGGCTCAGCTCGAACGGGCGGCGCAGATCGGCCCAGGCCCAGGCGCGGGCCAGCGTCTCGTCATCGCGCTCAAGGGAGACCTCTTCATAGGCCAGGGGCAGTTCATGCGAGACGAAGCAGACCGTCTCCTTATCGTCTTCGAAGTGGCCCTTGAGCGCCTCGCACTCCCCCACTGCCTTGGCAAGGGCCGCCACCAGTACGGCCGCCTCCACCTTGCCGTCGAAGGCGATGCACTCGGCGGTGTTGAACATCGCCTTGTCATCGTTGAGCAGATGTCCGGACCAGAGCCCCTGCTGGGGGATGGTCAAGGGGAAGCGGTTCATGGGGTCACCTCCAGCGCCTGGGCTGCCAGCTTGGCCTCGATGAGGCGCCACCAGCCGTTGAGGGTCGGCAGCTTGGCGAGATCCACGAAGCCGAGCTCCACCCCGGCGGCGCGCCACTCGGTGAGCAGGGCCATGATCCGCACCGAATCCAGACCGTAGTCGATGAGGTTCTCGTCGGGGTCAAACTCCCCTTCGTCCTCGTCGATATGACTCAGCAGCCGCGCCTTGAGCCCCTCATACGTCAGCAACGGATTGGTGGGCAGCGGACTGGTCTGGGCGGCAGAAGCGGAGGCCGGGGCGAGGGCCAGCACCTCCTCGCAGCGGATCACCTTGCCGCAGCGGGTCGCCACGTAGTCGAGCGCCATCTGGTGGTCGGCCTGGGAGAAGTCCGCCACCCCGTCCGCCAGGAAGAAGGGCTGGATGTCGCGCATGAAGGCGTCGCAGGCGGTCATCATGCAGCCGATATGGCCGTAGATGCCGCCGATGATCAGCTGATCCCGTCCCAGCGCTTTGAGCATCTGCTCGAGCTCGGAGCGCTGGAAGGCGCTGTAGCGCCACTTGACCAGCACGGTGTCGTCCCGCTCCGGGCAGAGTGCTGCCACCACCTGCTGCTGTTCGGGCCGTTTGTTGAGCCCCGGGCCCCACATGTCGTTGAGCAGGGCGCGATCTTCAGGGGATTGATCCTTGGGCTGGGCGGTGTAGAAGACCGGGATGCCGAGGGCCTTGCACTGCTTGCGCACGGCGGCCAGGCGCTCGATGAGCGCCGCGATCAGCGGGCTGTTTTCGCCATAGAAGGCGGTGAAGTACTCCTGCATGTCGTGGATCAGCAGGGCGGCGCGTTTGGGATCCAGAGACCAGTCGACCTTGTTGGCCTTCCACTGGCTGGGCATGGCGTAATTGTTCAGGGTTGGGATAGCCATAACGTCATGATTCCTTTTTAGTTTTATGCTGTTGTCAGGGACTGGTTGGCGGCGATGGCGTGCGCAATGCGCGCCCGCAGCCCCTGCTTGTCAATCTTGCCCACCGCCGTCATGGGCAGGGCGTCCAGGGTTTCGAAACGGTCGGGCAGCTTGAAGTCCGCCACCCCGCGCTCGCGCAGAAACTTGCGCAAGGCCAGCGGCTTCAGGGCGGGATCCGTGCTGACGATGAAGGCGCAGCTCTTCTCCCCCATGGCGCTGTCGGGCATGGAGACCAGGGCCGCCTGGGTAATGGCCGGGTGGTGCAGCAGCTGGTTTTCCACCTCTTCCGCCGCGATCTTCTCGCCGCCCCGGTTGATCTGATCCTTCTGCCGCCCGACCACGGTGAGGTAACCATCGGCATCCTGTACCACCAGATCGCCGGAGCAGTAGAAACCCTCGGCATCGAACACCCGGGCGTTGTGGGCCGGGCTCTGGTAGTAACCGCGGAAGGTGTAGGGGCCGCGGGTGTGCAGGGCGCCAGGCTCGCCGGGGGCGACCGGGTTGCCCGCCTCATCGAGGATGCGCACCTCGTCATCCGGGCTCATGGGGCGGCCCTGGGTGTGAATGACCTTCTCGTCGGGGTCGTCCAGCCGGGTGTAGTTGACCAGCCCTTCCGCCATGCCGAACACCTGCTGCAGCCGGCAACCGAGCAACCGCCCAATCTTGCTGGCCACCGCCTCCCCCAGCTTGGCGCCGCCCACTTGCAGCAAGTCGAGACTCTCGAGCTGAGTGCGCGCGGTGGGATCCGCTTCCGCTGCCTGCAGCCAGAGCGAGACCGCCGGCGGCACCAACGAGGTGAGGTTAATCTGATGGCGGGCAATCAGCGGGAAACAGCTGATGGGGCTGGGGTCGGGTGAGAGCACCACGGTGCCGCCCGCCTCGAACACCCCCAGGACGCCCGGGGAGCTCAGGGGGAAGTTGTGGGGCGCCGGCAGGGCGCACAGATAGCGGGTATGGGGGCCGAGGCCGCAAATTTCGTTGCTGCGACGCACGCTGTAGTAATAGTCGTCATGAGTTCGCGGGATGAGCTTGGGGGTGCCGGTGCTGCCGCCGGAGAGCTGGAAGAAAGCCACCTCGTCCGCCGGAGTCGGGCCAGATTTCACCGGCTCACTCTCAGCCACCTTCGCCAACCAATGGGTCAGCCCCAGCTCCCCTTCGTCACCATCCAGCAGCACCAGCTCGGTGCCGATGGTTGTCAGCAGCTCGCTCTCGCGACCCTTGCTTGCAAACAGCGGATGGGCCAGCGAACCGATAAAGAGGCGCGGTGTGATCTGCTCGGCATAAGAGAGGAGCTCCAGCCGGTTGTGGCTAAAGAGCGCATTGACCGGTGCGATACCGGCCTTGAGCAGGGCAAAGAACACCAGATAGAACTCGGCCACGTTGGGGAGCTGCACCAGCGCGGTGTCCCCCACCCCCAGGCCATGGCGGGCCAGATTTTCGGCCAGCCGGCTCGAGGCCGCGTCCAGCTCGCCATAGCTGAAGCGGCGCTCACCACAGAGGATGGCCTCGGCGTCGGGGGCCAGTTCGCACTGACGCGCCAGCATGGCGGTCAGCGGCTCGCCGCGCCAATAGCCCTTGGCGCGGTACAGCTGGGCCAATGCGTCAGGCCAGCGGGTATAGGGCAGGAAGCGGTTGGACTGGGTCATTGCGCCACCTCCGGACTCAGGCCTAGGGCTTTCAGATCCGGCTGCCCACTCTGCCAGCCCAGATATTGAAGCTGGCTCATTGCGCCACCTCCAAATCCAGGCCAAGGGCCTTGAGCATGGTGCCCAGCTTGGTGCCGGTCTCGGCCCACTCCATGGCGGGGTCCGAACCCGCGACGATACCGGCGCCGGCGAACAGCTCGACCTGATGGCCATCGAGCACCCCGCAGCGGATCACCACGGCCCACTCGCCGTTGCCCTGGCTGTCGCACCAGCCGACGATGCCGCTGAACAGGGCGCGCCGGAAGGGCTCCTGCTCGCGGATGAACTGGCGCGCCAGATCGGTGGGATAGCCGCACAGGGCCGGGGTGGGATGAAGCTGGCAGGCCAAGGAGAGCACCGACGCCTCGCCGCCATTGAGCCGCCCGGCGATGGGGGTGCCCAGATGCCAGAGGGTATCCGTGCTCATCAGCGAGGGGCTGGACGGGATCGCCAGCTCGCGGCAGTGGGGCGTCAGCACCCGGCGGATCTCGTCGATCACCAGACGGTGCTCATGCTGATCCTTGCGAGAGGCCAGCAGATCCCGGGCCACCATTTCGTCTTGCGCCGGCTCGCTCGCCCGTCTGGCGGAGCCCGCCAGCGGGTGGGTGAACACCTCTCCCCCGCTGACCCGCAGCAGCAGCTCGGGGCTGGCGCCCAGCAGGCGGCGGTCCTGGCCGAGCGGCAGGGAGAAGTGGAAGGCGTGGGGATTCTGGGCCATCAAACGGGCCATCACCTGCTTAGGGTCGGCAGGCTGGTGCAGGGTAAGGGTGAGCTTGCGCGACAGCACCACCTTGGCGAGCCGGCCCTCGGCAAACGCATCCAGCGCCGCGCTGACCGAGGCCTGGAATTCACTGGCCGGCGGGGTGCTCTGCACCGAGATGACCCGGTTGGCCTCGAGGGCCTGCTCTGTCATCGCCGCTGTTCCCGGCGCCTGTGCCGGCGGGACAGGGCGATCGCCCCGCTCATAGCGGCCGGGCACATAGAGGCAGGAGGCTTCCGCCGGGTCGAACGCGAAGGCACCGATCAGCAGGGGGTTGGCCTGGCCGGCGGCGCTGGCCGCGGCCAGCGCATCGGCAATCTGTTGTTCTAGCAAAGGCCATTCACAGGCGGGGGTGGTGATAGGCTGGCCCAGATCAGTGGCACTGAGCGTGCCCTGACCCGAGGTAAACAAGAATTCGGGCGAAGACGCAGCCTGGGCAGGCGCGCTATTTTCCATCACAAGAGTATCCACGTTACACCCTCAAATATGATTCAAAATGATAATGATTATCAGTTTGTATTTGTGCGGCGGTAAAATACTCGCTTTGAAATCCCCCGGTCAATGGGATTTTTATGCCGATAAAACTGGAACTTATCTGTGGATATGGCGGGTGCCACGGCTGCTGCGGCCCACCGTGCAGGTCCGGCCAGCCTTGTCCGTATGAGCTCCGCAGCCAACCCCCCATATGAGGCTGCGACAAAAAATGCGGGCTCGCCGCCCACGCTGGCAGCGAACGCCATTTCCCCCTAAGATGGCGCCATCTTTATGACCATTGTCTCAACCCACGGGATCCTCGATGTTAAAGCACCTGCTTCTGCTCCCCCTCAGCCTGCTGCTGGCCGCCTGTTCACTCACCCAGTACAACGTCAGCGAAGGGGAGATCAACCAATACCTCAAAGAAAGGGTCGCCTTCGAAAAGCAGCTGGGGATCCCCGGCATCATGTCGAGCAAGATCCGCCTCGATGAGATGCAAAGCCGCATCGGTCGCCGCCAGGCCGACCGAGTCGAACTGGATGCCGCCGGCGATCTGCAGGTAGCGAGCCCCCTTGGCAGCCAGCAGATGAAGATCCGCCTCTCCCTGAGCGCCCGCCCCGACTACGTGGCCGAGCAGGGCGCCATCTACCTGCGCGATCTCGAGCTCATCTCGGTCAAGACCGAGCCGGCCGACGTGGGTACCGCTCTCACCCCGCTGCTGCCCACCTTCAACCAGTCGCTCTCGCTGTTCCTCTCCCAGACCCCCGTCTACCGGCTGGATGGCAGTCGCAAGAACGAAGCCAGGATCAAGGATAAAGTCGAAGCCCTCAAGGTGGAGCCCGGCCGGCTGGTCATTCCCTTCAAGCTGCTCTGACCCCCAACCGCGCCCCTCTTCTCTTCAACTCCAGGGGCGCGGTTTTTTCTTCTCAAGCTCCCCCCTTTGCCTCATAATGCACACCATTCTCATTTAGATTCATGAGAAGCGTCATAATAAAATCAAACATATGGTGAGAAGGGACATGAGAAAAACCGTACTGGTCCAGGCGATCGCCTGCGCGCTCCTGAGCGGCGCCGCACACGCCGCCGTCAAGGTAGAAGACAAGACATTCAACACCGCCGCCAACATGCTGGCCTACACCGAGTTCGAGCTCTCCGGCGAGCCGCTGGCCGAGGCCCTCGGTCTGGATCTGGATGTGCTGGACGCCAACCGCGCCGATGAGCCGACGCCGTTCGACTTCGCCGCCGGCATCGAATCCTACGAATACTCCGAAGAGGCGATGTACGCCCTCAACTACCAATCCGGCATGGGCCCCCATCTGGTGAACGGGCCGCAAAACCAGGCTCGCGGTGGCACCATGGCCTCCCTCGGCCAGCGGGTGCTGGCCATGGCCGATGCGGTCGGTTTCCCGGCCGATGAAGTGCCGCAGGGCATGTATCCCCTCTCCCTGCCCTACTCCTCCGCCAACCCGGAGTTCGCGCAAGCCGTCAACGCCACCCCGGTCAACGGCGACCAGATCACCATCAAGACCGCCAAGGACAACGAGAAGAGCGTCAAGACCCAGGTGCCGGCCTACTTCCGCGACTACGCCACCCTGCGCTGGAGCGGCAGTGACAACCTGCTGGTGCCGGCGGCCGTGGGCGGCATCCTGCTCAAAGAGGTGATGTGGTCCCAGGACTTCCTCGGCGGCATGCACGTGGCCGACACCGATGAAGAGGTGGAAGCCTCGTCCGCCACCATGGATCAGGACGGCAAGCACAAGCTGGGCGTCTCTGCCGCCGACGGCTTCAACGGCATGATGCTGACCGAGCAGTCCATCGACAAGCTGGCCATCCTGCAGGGTCAGCTCGGCTTTGACGGCAAGCAGCTGGGCGCCAAGATCACCCCGCAGTACGATCCGGCCAAGGGGATCGTCTACTTCCCCCATCAGGTGAAAGTGACCGAGACCGGCAAGAATGACGTCGGCGCCATCGGCAAGCTCGAGGTGGTGGACGGCTCCGCCCAGCTGCGCGACACCTGGATGATGCTGTGGCCGCTCTCCGAGTTCTACGCCTTTACCGATCAGCGCAGCGCCAACACCAACCAGAACCCGGCCTTCCACGCCGTGTTCGACGGTGCCCCGTTCGCCGCCGCACCGGCCGCCAACAAGGGCAGCGATGCCGCCAAGCTGGTGGCGGGTGACGATGCCTTCTCCCTGGCGCTGAACCTCTCCGGCATGGTGTTCAAGAACCTCAATGCCCTGCACTTCGAGCCCAAGGCCGGCACCCTGGTCGACAGCTGGCAGGCCGGCAAACAGGGCAAGCACGTCACCACCTTTGACGCTGCCTACAGTCTGGTCGCCCTGCAGATCTTCCAGCGCGCCCAGGATGCGCTGCCAGTCGGCTACGCCGCTGGTGACAATGGCGAGCTGAACCTGAAGACCGCCCAGGGCCAGCAGGCACTGGTGCTGATCCGCCAGCAGGCAGACTTCATCCTCGCCAATCTCAAGGGCAAAAATGGGCTGGTGCACGATGGAGTCACCCTGGGTGGCAAGCTTGATGCCAGCCAGTCCATCGACGCCCAGTTTGCCGCCATCCGCGGCCTGACCGCCGCCTTCCTGGCGACCTCGGATGCCAAGTACCGCACGGCGGCGCGCGAGCTGTTCATCGCCGCCGACAAGGCCTACTTCAACCAGAAGGCCGGTACCTGGCTCGCCGGCAAGCAGGGTGAATACACCCCCTGGACCCAGGCCGCCATCTCCGGCGCCCTGCGCTCCGCCATGCTGAACCTGCGCAACGAAGGCGGCGAGAAAGCCCCGGCGCTGGAGCTGGCCCAGCTGACCCAGCGCTATGTGAGCTGGTTCCGTGGCACCGTCAACGGCGGCATGCAGATGGCCGAGTGGATCGGCGACTCCGGCGAGAACGTCATCGAAGGGCCGGTGGTGACACCGACGAAGATGGCGTCCCGCAAGTGACCGCAGCCGGTGGCAAGCACGGCACCGCCATGGTGATGGCCGCCAAGGCGCTGATCACCGAAAAGTAATCAGCCACTCGCTGAATAGAAAAAGGGAGCCATATCGGCTCCCTTTTTAGTTGTGGCGTCTGGCGTTGGGC
This sequence comes from Aeromonas sp. 1805, assembly GCF_013085525.1. Lineage (NCBI taxonomy): Bacteria > Pseudomonadati > Pseudomonadota > Gammaproteobacteria > Aeromonadales > Aeromonadaceae > Aeromonas > Aeromonas sp. 1805. The sequence goes on from NZ_CP038515.1 coordinate 4,277,098, forward strand.
GTGACATCACCCCAGCTTGGCCAGCATCTCCTTGGTCACCAGCACGATACCCTGCTCGGAGCGATAGAAGCGGCGGCTGTCCTCGTCGGCGTTCTCCCCCACCACCAGCCCGTCGGGCAGCTTGCAGCCCTTGTCCACCACCACCCGCCGCAACCGGCAACCCGAGCCAATCTCGACGCCGGGGAAAATGATGGCCTGATCCAGGGTGCAGAAGGAGTGCACCCGCACATGGGTGAACAGCACGGAGTTGAGCACGAAGGAGCCGCTGACGATCGAGCCGCCCGCGAACATGGAGTTGATGGTCATGCCGTGCTGGCCGTTTCTGTCCTGCACGAACTTGGCCGGCGGCGTCATGGTCTGGCTGGTCCAGATGGGCCAGTTCTCGTCATAGATGTCGAGCTCAGGCACCACGGAGGCGAGATCCATGTTGGCCTCCCAGAACGAATCCAGGGTACCCACGTCGCGCCAGTAAGGTTTCTGCCCCTCTTTTGCCCCCACGCAGGACATGGTGAACGGGTGGGCAAACGCCTTGCCCTCTCCCACGATGCGCGGGATCACGTCCATGCCGAAATCGTGTTTGGACTCCTGGTTGTGGATGTCCTCTTCCAGCAGCTGATAGAGGTACTCCGCCTCGAAGATGTAGATGCCCATGGAGGCCAGGGAGACGTTCTCGTTGCCCGGCATGGCGGGCGGATTGGCCGGCTTCTCCACGAAGGCGCGGATCTTGCGCTGCTCGTCGATGTCCATCACCCCGAAGGCGGAGGCCTCCGCGCGCGGCACCTCGATGCAGGCCACCGTCACCTTGGCGCCGAGGCGCACGTGATCGAGCAGCATGGCGGCGTAGTCCATCTTGTAGATGTGATCCCCCGCCAGCACCACTATGTATTTGGGGCCGTAGTCGCGGATGATGTCGACGTTCTGGTAGATGGCGTCGGCGGTGCCACGATACCAGTGCACCTCGTCCACCCGCTGCTGGGCGGGCAACAAGTCGATGAACTCGTTCATCTGGTAGCGCAGGAAGGACCAGCCGGATTGCAGGTGACGCAGCAGGCTGTGGGACTTGTACTGGGTCACCACCCCGACCCGGCGGATGCCGGAGTTGATGCAGTTGGAGAGCACGAAGTCGATGATGCGGAACTTGCCGCCAAAATGGACGGCAGGCTTGGCGCGGTTGTCGGTCAACTGCTTCAGGCGACTGCCCCGTCCCCCCGCGAGCACCAAGGCCATACTCTGGTTCAATAGTTGCCGTGCTTTGGCAGTATTTACGGGTTCTAACAACATAATTACCTCTGCCTTGTTTTGGTCCATTTTCGATTCATCTTCGCCTGTTTCCGGCGCCATGAAAGTGGTTTCACTCACATTTAACTGATTTCAATTGGCCCTTTTCCAGGAGTTGAGCGGGATCTCATGCTTTGCGGCGCGAGCTTGGTTAGAATTTCAACATCAACGACATCATCAAGGATGACACCATGTTGAACAAGCTCGGGAGCAACCAGCTGCTGGTGATCGCTCTCCTCTGTGCTCCCCTGCTGCTGTTGCAGGGGCTCTGGCTCGCCTTCACCAGCACGCTGCTGACCCTGCTTATCATCCTCGCCACCAGCCTGCTCGGCTTCGGCTTGCTGAGCATGCTGACCCTGCGCCTCCAACAGGCCGAGCGCAGCCATCAGGAGCAGGTGTGGTGCCGAGCACTGCAGCTGCGGGACCCCACCTGTCTCACCACCCCCGAGGCCCAGGCCGCCCTGCAGCAACTGCTCGCCCACTTCAACGAGGCCGAGCGCGACGCCCACCGCCAGATCAGCGAGCTGCACAACCAGGCGACCCAGGACGAGCTGACCCAGCTGCAAAACCGCCACGCCTTTCGCCGCGACATGACCGAGCTGCTGCAGCGGGATCAGGACACCCAGACCGCCACCCTGGTGCTGATCCGCGCCACCGAGCTTGGCAAGCTCAATGCCCAGCGCGGCTTTCAGTCGGGGGATGCCTACATCAAGGATATCGCCAATATCATCACCAGGGTGGTGAGCCGCTTCCCCGGCCATCAGGTCTACCGCATCTCGGGGGCCGACTTCGCGGTGCTGGTGCAGCCGGTCGCCAACATCCCGCCCCCCCTGCTCGGGCGGGATCTGAAGATCGCCTTCGATCACTATCAGCAGCAGCATGAACTGGAGAGCGCCGCCTACTCCGGGCTGACCCGGCTCAGCAGCGGCCAGAAGATAGAGGCCATTCTGGCCAGGGCGGATCTGGCGCTGGCCCGCGCCCAGACCGAGACGGTCAACGGCTGGGCCATCCAGCAGGATGACAGCGTGGTGGAGCTGCAGGGGCAGCATCACTGGAAGCTGGTGCTGACCGAGCTGCTGGAGCAGGAGCGCATCAGCTTCACCTACCAGCCGATCCAGCCCATGCACCGCAGCATGCTGGCCTACAACGAGATCTACACCCGCTTCAGCAGTGCCGACGGCACTGTGCTGCCCACCGACACCCTGTTCGCCATGGCCCAGCGGCTGGACATGGTGATGCGGCTGGAACAGATGCTGGTGACCCACGTGATGCGCCAGTACCGGGCCTTTGGCTCGAATCAGAGTCGCTGGGGCATCAACCTCTCCAGCAACCTGCTGCAAAACAGCGCCTTTCTGATCTGGCTGGACCGACAGCTGCTCAACGACCCCAACACCAGCGCCAACCTGGTGTTCGAACTGGATGAGGAGCATCTGGAGCGCAACCTGACCGGGGCCAAGCGGGTGTTCGAGCTGCTCAGGCGCAACGGCAGTCGCTCCGCCATCTGCAACTTCGGCAAGGGGATAGGGTCATTCAACCTGTTTCGCGAGCTCAAGCCCGACTACATCAAGCTGGATCCGGCCCTCATCACCGGGCTGGAGCAGGATCTGACCAACCAGCAGTTCGTGCGGATGATCGTCGACGTGTCACACCGGATGGGTTGTCAGGTGATTGCGGAAGGGGTGGAGCAGCTGGGTCAGAAGCAGCTGCTGCAGGGCATGTATGTGGACGGGCTGCAGGGCTATCTCATCGCCAAGCCCCAGCAGCTGCGGCCGGATATCAGCCAGCTCGGGCTGTTTACTGAGGATGCTTCAACTTCAACAGAGTCAGAATGATGTCGTTGAGCTGGCGATAGCGCTCCAGCTCCTTCTGATCGTAACGGGTCGCCAGGGTGGTGGGATTGTGGCGATTCTTGAGGTAACGGTTGATCTGCAGCCGGTTGAAACCCGCCACCTGATAGACCTGCCCGAGCAGAGTATTGAGCTCTTCGTGTTCAAGACCGGCCTTGGCGAGGTAATCCTCCTGGGCCGGGCTCTCCAGCTGGCAGCTCTGCTTGGCGATGCGGCCGGTCTCCTGCAGATAGCTGAGCCACTGCTCCAGGTAGAGCGGCTTGCAGCCCGCCAGCAGATTGAAGAAGCCCACCGCATCACAGCGGCAGTCGGTCAGCAGCAGCACCGCCAGTTGATCGTCATCACAGCGGAAGGTGACGGGGCCGCTCTGCCCCCAGTCCAGCGCCTGAACCCGGATCTCGGCTCGTGCCCCTGCAACGCCGGTGACGTCGAATACAAACATGGCTCCTCCCGCTCGGCAAAAGGTTGATGATGGACCATCCCTCTGGCGGGTGCAAAGCCAAATCGCCTTTTCATTCAGTATTCTGCAAGCCGGCCATAAAAAAACCGACATCCTCGCGGATATCGGTTCTCATCAGACGGGCCCAGGCCCGGCTCAATGCAGTGTGGTTCAGGCGTCCAGTTCCACCAGCGCCTTGGCCAGCTCGATGGGTTCGAGCTCCTGCCCTTCCAGATCGGCGTTCCAGTTCGGGCCGACCAGCACGTCGTCTTCGTCCAGATCGTTGATCCAGATGTCGAGAAACTCTTCCAGCTCGATCACTTCCGGCTCGTAGTCGGCCCACTCGTCCACGCAGTGCAGGCGGGCATCCCCTTCGGCAGACCAGAGCGGCATCACGTCGGCATCTTCGAACTCGGCAGAGCGGCAGACGACCCAGTCTTCACCGTAACGCAAGCCCCATACCTGACCCGACTCGCGGACTTCTTCGATGAACAGTTGGAAATTGGCGTCAAGATTGTCAGTTAACTTACTCATGGGGCTCTCTCTCTATCGGGTGCTGCGGCCACGGCAGTGCCGAGTGGCAATGCGGTGGCCAAATGGTGTCGCAAAAGTGACATGGACTCAAGCATCTTGGGATTTATCACACAAAAAACTGCCTGCGGCCGGGTTTTACCTGACAAAACGCCTCCCGAAGGAGGCGTTTTCAGCGCAAGGGGCGGGATCAACGCTCCCAGTACACCTCTTCCAGGCTGTCTTCCTTCTCCGGCAGACCACGCGACAGGCGCGGGCTGCTCTGGGCTAGCACCTCGTAGCTCACCCGGTTGGCGTACTTGCACACCTGGGAGAGCGAGGAGTAGGTGAGGAACTCGGCCACGTGCTTGGCGGAGTTGGGCACGGCGCTGCGGTGATAGGCGTTGGCCACCATGTCGTGCAGTACGGCGGAGAGGGCCCCGTCCCCTGCCCCGTTGGTGTTCTTGATCTTCTCCGGCCCGCCCATGTAGGGAGAAATGTGGGAGTAGATGCGCTTGGGCACGCGGCAGCCGCTGCGGGTCATCGGGCGGCTGAACTCGTACATGTTGAACTCGGGGATGACACCGGGCAGCAGCGGCAGCGTGGTTTCGCGCTTGAAGTCCTCTTCGGTGTAGGCCGCCATGTAGAGCCCCACCGGTCCTGCGGTGCAGAGCACCATGTCGGCCCAGTCCAGCGCCTTGTCGGCGGCAGCCAGCGGATCGGAGAAACCGGTCAGGGCCTCGCCCTCTTCCTCGTTCATGGCGAGCACGGTGACGTTTTCGCTGATGAAATCGCGCCACCACTGGGGGTCGGACTCGATGACGAAGCGGGTACCCAGGGTCAGCACCACCGGCACGCCGGCCTCGCGGGCATAGCGTACCGCGGTCATGGCCGCGTCCTTCATCGGGGTGCCATCTTCACCGCGCACCAGGTAGGCGGTGATGACCAAGGCGGAGGACTCCTTGATGATGGTCTCGGGGATGTGGGCCACATCCAGATGGTCCATCTTGCCGGCGTTGATGCCGAAGCTGCGCTCGCCCCCTTCGGTGATGAAGGTGAAGCAGCGACCGACCGGGCCGTCTACCGGCTGCAGGTAGTCGAGGTTGACCCGTGACGAGGTGTTGCACAGGTAGCGGTAGGCGTAGCTGCCGATGCGGATGTCCTGGCTCATGACGCCGAGCAGGATGGAGTGGGAGTCCGCCAGCACCGAGTAGTTGTGCATGGTGTTGCCGATGGTGCCGCCGGCAAACTCGCTCACCACCATGTTGTTGCTCTTGAGCTCGTTGTAGATCTGCTCGGCCACGTCGTCGGAGATGAGCATGGAGTGGCCGCGGCTCAGGCCGTACCGCTCGAGAAATGCCAGATCAACATGCGCCTCGATGTCGACCAGCGTCTGGTCAATCCCGACCACATAGGCCTTGCCCCGCTCCGCAAGCACCGCGCTCTGGGAGATGAGGGGATCACGACGATCCACTGGAAAGTAGTGTTTGGACTTGCGCTGACCGGGAAATTTCATGGCAATGTTCTTGTGCTCTGGGGGAAAGAGGGGCGGGATTTTAACACAATCCGCCGCGCCGAAAAGTCGCCTGATTAAAATATGAAGTCAGTATAGACATGGGCTGCAGAGGAAAACGTTTACCAAAACCCATCAAAAAAACCACCTCGCAAGGAGGTGGTTTTTACCGCGAACAAGACTCAGCCGGCGGCAAGCCCCTGTGCCAGCGCCAGCACCGAGAAGATCCCCAGCGCCAGCCAGAACAGCAGGGTACCGACCAGCCTCGGCAGGTTGGGCGCCTTGGGGATCTGGATGCCGATGGCATGCAGGATGCGTCCCACCAGCAGCGCCAGGCCGCCGACATGGAGCCACAACGCCCCGACGCCCGCCAGCTCGCACAGCGCCATCAGCAGCAGGGTGAGCGGCACGTACTCGGCAAAGTTGCCGTGGGCCCGGATGGCGGTGCGCATCTCGGGCGCCTCCCCTTCCCCTATCATCACCTTGAACTGGGCCCGGCGCTTGACCACCCAGAAGGAGAGCAAGAGGAACAGCAGCCCCAAGAGGCCGGCGTAAATCAGGGTGATATGCATCATGGTGAAACTCCTTCTCCTTGGATAGCGAACGACTGGCAGCCGGTGCCGATGGGCGGCACCGGCTGTATGTCTGTCAGGCCAGCTCGCGGCAGATCAGCGACACCATCATGCGGATGTGGGCCTGATCGCTGTTGAGGGCCGGAATGTATTCAAACTGCTCGCCACCGGCGGCCATGAAGATCTCCCGGTTCTGCACCTGGATCTCCTCCAGGGTTTCGAGGCAGTCGGCGGCAAAGGCCGGGCAAATCACGTCAAGCCGCTTGATCCCGGTGGCCGGCAGGCCACCGATGGTCACGTCGGTGTAGGGCTTGAGCCACTCCTCCTTGCCAAAGCGGGACTGGAAGCTGGCGGTCCACTGGCTGGCCTCCAGCCCGAGCGCCTCGGCCAGCAGGGCGGCGGTGCGCCGGCACTGGTGACCATAGGGATCCCCTTCCCGCTCGTAGCGCTCGGGAATGCCGTGGAACGACATCAGCAGGTGCTCGCCCTGGCCGTGCTGTTCCCAGTGGCGACGCACGCTCATGGCCAGCGCCTGGATATATTCGGGGTGAGCATGGTAATCACGAATGAGCCGCACCACCGGCAGGTTGCGCTCTTTTTTCATCGCCTTGGCCCAGCCATCGAACACCGAGGCGGTGGTGCTGACCGAATACTGGGGATAGAGCGGCAACAGGATCACCCGGTTGACGCCCTTGGCCTTGAGCGCCTGCCAGCCCTCATCCAGCGAAGGGGAGCCGTAGGTCATCGCCAGCTCCACCGGCACCTCGACCCCTTCGCGCTTGAGCTCCTGCTCCAGCGCCGCGCGCTGCTGCTTGCTTATCACCATCAGCGGCGAGCCCTGCTCGGTCCACACCTGCTGATAGAGCTTGGCCACCTTGGGAGAGCGGGTCGGCAGGATGATGAAGTGGAGCAGAGGACACCAGAGGTAGCGCGGCAGGTCGACGACCCGCTGATCGTGCAGAAACTGGCTGAGAAACGCCTTGACGGCGGCCGTGGTGGGCGCGGCTGGGGTACCCAGATTGACCAGCAAGATCCCGGTTTTCGTGGTCACGTATGCTTCCTGTCGTTCTGTTGTTATGTCTGAATGCAAGAAAGGGCCCATGCCGGGCCCTTGTCTCACTGGCACATTGCCGCAGGCCCCTTGGGGACGATGGCAATGGCGGGCTTAGCCCAGGATGGTCGCCAGCTGCTTGCTGACCAGATCCACCGGCTGGGTGCCATCAATCTTGACGTAACGGGTGTTGCCCGCTTCCGCTTCCTTGCCGTAGAAGCCGATGAGCGGTGCGGTCTGCTGATGGTACACATCCAGACGCTTGCGCACTGTGGTCTCTTCGTCGTCGGCACGGATCACCAGATCTTCACCGGTCACGTCGTCCTTGCCTTCCACTTTCGGCGGGTTGAACACCACGTGGTAGGTACGGCCGGAGCCGGAGTGAACGCGACGACCGCTCATGCGCTTGACGATCTCTTCGTCCGGCACGTCGAACTCCAGCACGAAGTCCACGGCAACACCGGCGTCCTTCATGGCTTGCGCCTGGGGAATGGTGCGCGGGAAACCGTCCAGCAGGAAGCCGTTGGCGCAATCCGGTTGGGCAATACGCTCTTTGACCAGGCCGATGATGATGTCGTCAGAGACGAGCTGACCTGCGTCCATCACGGCTTTGGCCTTGAGGCCCAGCTCGGTGCCCGCCTTGATCGCGGCACGCAGCATGTCGCCGGTGGAGATCTGCGGAATACCGTGTTTTTCCATGATGAACTGAGCCTGAGTACCCTTGCCGGCACCCGGAGCCCCCAACAGAACAATGCGCATACACGCTCCTATTGATTGGTTATTCAATTCTTGAGAAGGCAAAAAACTACACGGTTTCGCCCATTTTCACAAGCTTGCCCCGTGTGAGTGGCTTATTTTTCACCATTTTTCCGACATGGCAATACGACCATTGGCGCAGATCCGTGTACGAAAAATGAGTGAAAATGCAGCAGCGCTGCACGCAACTGGCGCCCGCCCCAAACGGGGCAGGCGCCAGAAAAGAAAGAGCCCACTGCACGCAGTGGGCCCAAACATCATGCCTGGAGTAACAGACGGTTGATACGGGAGACGAAGCTCGCCGGATCATTGAGCCCGCCCTGCTCGGCCAGCTGGGCCTGTTCGTGCAAGAGGGTGACCCACTCGCCGAACAGCGCCTCGTCCTGGATGGTATCGAGCTTCTTCACCAGGGCGTGATCGGGGTTCAGTTCCAGAATGTACTTCTGCTCCGGCACCGGCTGACCGGCGGCGCGCATCAGCTTGATCATCTGGGTGCTCATGCCGTGGGCATCGGTGACGATGCAAGACGGTGAGTCGGTCAGACGGTGAGTGACGCGCACCTCTTTTACCGCCTCACCCAGGCTCTGCTTGACACGCTCAACCAGACCGGCGTTGGCTTTTTCAGCCTCTTCCTGCGCCTGTTTGGAGGCTTCGTCTTCCAGATCGCCGAGATCCAGCTCGCCACGGGTGACGGACACCAGCTGCTTGCCGTCGAACTCGGTCAGGTGGCTCATCAGCCACTCGTCGACCCGCTCCCACATCAGCAGCACTTCGACGCCCTTCTTGCGGAAGATCTCGAGGTGCGGGCTGTTCTTGGCAGCGGCATAGGAGTCGGCGGTGATGTAGTAAATCTTCTGCTGGCCTTCCTTCATGCGGCCAACGTAATCCTCCAGCGACACGGTCTGGGCTTCGCCCTCGCCGGCGGTGCTGGCAAAGCGCAGCAGCTTGGCGATCTCTTCGCGGTTGGCGTAATCCTCGGCCGGGCCTTCTTTCAGCACATTGCCGAACTCGCTCCAGAACTTGGCGTACTTCTCGGCATCATCCTTGGCCAGCTTGGCCAGCATGGTCAGCACGCGCTTGGAGCAGGCCTTGCGCAGGGAGACGGTCACCTTGTTGTCTTGCAGGATCTCACGGCTGACGTTGAGCGGCAGATCGTTGGAGTCCAGCACCCCTTTGACGAAGCGCAGGTAAGCCGGCATGAACTGCTCGGCGTCGTCCATGATGAAGACTCGCTGCACGTAGAGCTTCAGGCCGTGTTTCTGATCCCGGTTGTAGAGATCAAACGGTGCGCGGGCCGGCACGTAGAGCAGGCTGGTGTACTCCTGCGCCCCTTCCACCCGGTTGTGCCCCCACAAGAGCGGATCTTCGAAGTCGTGAGCGACGTGCTTGTAGAACTCCTGATACTCCTCGTCCTTGATCTCTTTCGGGTTGCGGGTCCACAGCGCAGTGGCGCGGTTGACCTGCTCCCACTCGCCCGGGGTGCCGACGATGGTTTCACCATCTTCTTCCCGATCCGGGGTGCCCTCTTTGAACATCTCCACCGGCACGCTGATGTGGTCGGAATATTTGCTGACCACGGAGCGCAGACGCCAGTCGTCGAGGAACTCGTCCTCTTCGGCGCGCAGGTGCAGGATGACGTCGGTACCGCGACCGGCTTTGGTCACGTCAGCCACGGTGAAGGAGCCTTCCCCTTCCGACTCCCACTGCACGCCCTGCTCCGGAGCAGTACCGGCGGCGCGGGACACCACGGTCACCTTGTCGGCGACGATGAAGGCGGAGTAGAAGCCCACCCCGAACTGACCGATCAGCTGGGAGTCGCGGCCCTGATCACCGGAGAGGTTCTTGAAGAACTCGGCGGTGCCGGACTTGGCGATGGTGCCCAGGTGCTCGATCACCTGATCCCGGGTCATACCGATCCCGTTGTCGGAGATGGTCAGGGTCCGATTTTCTTTATCAACCACCAGGCGAACGCGCAACTGGCCGTCGTTTTCGAACAAAGAGGCATCGGAAAGCGCCTTGAAGCGCAGCTTGTCCGCCGCATCGGAGGCGTTGGAGATCAGCTCGCGCAGGAACACTTCTTTGTTGGAGTAGAGGCTGTGGGCCATCAGGCTCAGCAGTTGTTTGACTTCAGTCTGAAACCCGTGGGTTTCGGCATGAACGCTTTGGGTCATCGACACTATCCTCAGGCGATTCGGGTTGAACATATTCCCGATCCAAGATGGGGCCGGCGATCGCCATTTCAAGGGGGACAAAACGTCGAAGCGTGCGAATGGCGATTTTTGCGCCAATCGACCCTCTTGCCCGACAAAAAACCCGCCGAGGCGGGTTCTGGTATTGCTGCTGAGTCGTGACGCAGGGCCTGTTGAACAACAGACGCTGACTCAGTTGAGGGGCTGACACTGACTCAATTAAGGGGCTGACGCCCCATCAGGGAGTGGGAGAGCGTGGTGCCGTCCACCAGCTCCAGCTCGCCACCCACCGGCACCCCGTGGGCAATCCGGCTCACCTTGACGCCGGCTGCGCGGGCCATGTCGGCGATGTACCAGGCGGTGGCGTCCCCTTCGATGGTGGGGTTGGTGGCCAGAATAAGCTCGCTGATCGCCTCGTCTTTCAAGCGTCGCTCCAGGATCTCCAGCCCCAGCTCTTCCGGGCCAATGCCGTCCAGCGGCGAGAGGTGGCCCATCAGCACGAAGTAGCGGCCGGAGAACTGGCCGGTCTGCTCGATGGCGGCCACGTCCGCCGGGCTCTCCACTACGCACAGCAGGCCGTTCTCTTCGCGCTTGGGATTGGCGCAGATCTCGCAGCGCTCGTTCTCGGTGAAGGTGCGGCAGTGGCTGCAGTGGCCAATCTCGGTCAGGGCGCGAGAGAGCAGCTGGGCCAGCCGCAGGCCGCCGCTGCGCTCACGCTCGAGCAGGGTAAATGCCATGCGCTGGGCCGACTTGGGGCCGACACCCGGCAGCACCTGCAGGGCTTTCATCATCTCATCCAGCAGCGGGCTGAATTTCATGGGCTTGGTATCCTTTGACGCTGTGTCGGCCACGGCGCCCTGACGGGCAAGGAGCGCGACCGAACCTATCTTGTTGGCGCAGGACTATACCCGAGCCAACCCCGAGCGCCAATGGCCTTGTGCCCTCAGCCCTCTGCCGAAATAAGGGATGATGCCGCGCTTGCCAGCAGGATGCGCTGGCGGCCGCTGTAGATCTCGGCCCGCCCCGGGCGGCAAAAGCCCACCAGGGTGAGCCCGGTCCGCTCGGCCCGCTCGACCGCGAGCTCGGTGGCGGCCGAGATGGCGAGCAAGATCTCCACCCCGGCGCTGGCGCACTTTTGCACCATCTCGAAGCTGGCGCGGCTGGTCACCAGGATGGCGCCGTCGCGCCGGCCACTGCGCTGCAGGTGCCCCACCAACTTGTCCAGCGCGATATGGCGCCCCACGTCCTCGCGAATGGCGAGGATGTTGCCCTCGTCGTCCACGTGCACGGCGGCATGGGTCGCCCCCGTGCTCTGCCCCAGCAGCTGGAGCGGGCGCAGCGCCGCCAGCACCTTGTCGATATGCCCCACCGCAAAGCGCTGGCTGTCGGGCAGCCTTGGCTGGGCACGCACCACCTGCTCCAGGCTCTCGCTGCCACAGATGCCGCAGCCGGTGCGCCCGGCCAGGGTGCGCCGTTTCTCTTTCAGGCGATGAACGCAGCGATTGGCCAGGGTGATGTGCAGCTCGATGCCGCGGCAGGCGCTCTGCTGCTCGATGTCGTGGATATCGAGCAGGCTGTCGATGATCCCCTCCGACAGCGAGAAGCCGATGGCGAAATCCTCCAGATCGGCGGCCGAGCACATCATCACGCTGTGGGCGATGCCGTTGTAGACCAGCGCCACCGGGGTTTCGCAGGGTAGTTGCATGGCGCTGTCGGTGGTGACGCCACGCTGATGATAATGGACCACCTCGCGATGGGCGCTGAGCGCCTGCGGGGTGTCGGGGTCGAATTCAAGCAACATCTGGGGCCCCTTAGTTGAGGGTGCGGGGGTCTTTGGCCGAGAGCCCGAGCCGTTTCATTTTCGACAGCAAGGTGGTGCGCTTCATGCCCAGGCGCTGGGCCGCGCCCCGCTCGCCGGCAACGATGCCGTTGCACGCCTTCAGCGCCCGGATGATGCTGACCCGCTCATCTTCCCCCTGTGCCTCGTCACCTTGCGGCAAGGCGGGCAGCGGCTCACGAAATAGCTCCCGGGCCGGCTCGTCATAGACCAGGGTCTCCATCTTGTGAAAGCCCTTGAGGGGCAGCAGCTCGTCCGGTGAGAGGTTGAGCACATGGCCACGGGTCATCACCACCGCCCGCTCGATGATGTTTTCGAGCTCGCGGATGTTGCCGTACCAGGGGAGCGACACCAGCATCTTCATGGCGTCGGCCGGGATGGAGGTGATGGTGCGGCGCATCCGCTTGGCGATCTTCTTGATGAAGAAGTTGACCAAGAGCGGAATATCCTCGCGCCGCTCGCGCAGGGGCGGCAGCTCGATGGGAAAGACGTTGAGCCGGTAATAGAGGTCGCTTCTAAAGCGCTTGTTCTTGACCATGGAGAGCAGATCGCAGTTGGTGGCCGCCACCAGCCGCACGTCGATGGCAATGGGATTGCTGTTGCCCACCCGCTCCAGCTCGTGCTCCTGCAAGACCCGCAACAGTTTGGGCTGCAGATCGAGCGGCATGTCCCCCACCTCGTCGAGGAACAGGGTGCCCTTGTGGGCCCGCTCGAAGCGGCCGATACGCTGGGTCAGTGCGCCGGTGAAGGCCCCCTTCTCGTGGCCGAACAGATCGCTCTCGATAAGGCCGGTGGGAATGGCGGCGCAGTTCACCTTGACCATTTCGTGATCGTGGCGGGCACTCAGGGCGTGAATGGCCTGGGCAATCAGCTCCTTGCCGGTGCCGGTCTCCCCCAGAATGAGCACGGTGCAGTCGCTCTGGGCCACCAGCTTCACCTTCTCCAGCACCTTCTCCATCACGGCGCTCTGGTAGATGATGTTGGCAAAGTCCCCCTGCGGCGCGGGTCCGTCGACCCGAAGGGTCTTCTCCCTGGCGCCGGTGGTGTTGGAGATCTCCTGCTGCGCCTGCACGTTGTTCATGGCAATCGCCGTGCGCGCCGCCACCTGTTCGAGCAGCGAGATATCGAGGTCGGCGAAGAAATCCGCCTGTGGGTGGGAGAGGATCAACACCCCCAGCAGGTTGCCCCGATAGCGCAGCGGCAGGATGCAGGAGCTGTCGGCGTCGGGGGGCAGGATCTGGGAGGTGAAACGGCAGCTCGACTGGCAGCCGTGGCCCTGCTCGCGATAGAGGAAGAAGGGCTCGCTGTGGCCGAGCGCCCCCTGCAGGCAGTTCTTCTCAAAACACGAATGGTTGATGATGCCGGGCTGTTCGCGCTGCTGCTGATTGATCAGGTAGCTCTTGAAGCTGTCGGAGGTGGCGTTGTACTCGGCCAGACACAGACTGCTGATGCCAAAGTGGTGGTGCAGTATGGTGAACAGGCTCTGGGGCAGCTCGGCGATGCGCACTAACTTAATCACCGCGTTGGTCACGTCCACCAGGATCTTGCAGCTGTCGCGCTCAAGGCGCAGGGAGTTGGCCTGCTCCAGGGTGCGTTCCTTGTCCAGCACGTTCTCCAGCGCAATGGCGACGATGGCCGCCAGCTGGGTCAGCTTGGCCAGGGTCTCCATCGGGAAGGCATTGGCCTCGCGGCTGATAAACTCCACCCCGCCCAGGTGGCTGCGAGCAGTGGTGATGGGCAGCTGGCAGTAGGAGTGCAAACCGTCATAAACCGGGGTGCTCGCCAGCTGTTCGCAGCGGTGGCGAAAGCGACTCGCCGGCAGCACGATGGCCTGCTCGCGGGAAAAATGGAGATCGGCCTTGCGGCAGATGAGGTGAGCCGGCCCCTGCTCCCCCAGGTAGTAGAAGACCGCCTCCTCCCCCGTCCCCAGGTTGAGGATGAGGTTGACCCGATCCACCTGGCGAAAGCAGGGCTGGATCCGGTTCAGCTTGTGGATGAAATCGTCCAGGGTGACGGCGGAGAGCAGGTTCTTGGAGAGGGAGAGAAAGCCGTCATCCCAGATGGGTGAGATGTCGGTCAACGGAATGGCACTCACATTCAGCATTCAGGCCTCGCATTACATCTAGATGGGTACCCTTGCCGGCCAATTGCAGCACGGCAACAACGGTAAACAATGCATCAGCCATCGCAGTCAGATGTTATAATTAATTTTTAAAAACTTAACGCTTAATTATAAAAACTAACATGCACCGAAATAGCATCGCGCAGATTATCGCAGGATGGCTGGCATAATAAGTTAGCCCCATCCCCATTACAACCAAGCCGGCCCTGGCACATATTACAGCTCCGTCAGCGGATATTTCCCGCCACGCCCAAATATGACGTCACTATCGCCGTCATTCGCCGCATATCGCCGCCAACTGGCCCATCCTCTGCCCCTGTTGCCGCTGTCGCAGGCTCATGAGGAGAGCAGCCGGTAGTTGTGCAGCTTCAACCCGCCGAAGATGAAGGCGGCGGAAAAGAGCTGAAGCCCCAGCAATAACCCACTGATATTGTCAGCTATTTCCACCGACACCACCCGATGGGTGAGATAGACCCCGAGCCCCAGCAAACCCGCCAGCAGGCAGTTGACCAGGGTGGTGGAGAGAAAGGCGATGAGCCAGGCCGCCTGCACGCTCAATGCCGCCAGCACGGCGCTCATGGCGATGCGTGCGGCGATAAAACAGCCGAAGAAGGCAAACCCCAGCAGAAATATCAATTCGTCGTGCCATAGAAAACACCCAATCCCTAACAACATCACCAGCAAATAAGCGGAGACATAAAAGATCCCGAACGAAAGATTTAATTCATTTTTCATGATGGACACCTGCCAGCTGAAAAAAGGATGAGCGGATCCGGGCCCTGTATACAGAGCCTGGATCCACTTTATTAACGACGATTACCCTTTGGCGGCGCTGCGCAATTTCGCCTTGAGCGCGCTGTATTCAGTCTGGACGTACACTTCCGCCCCTGGCTGATCCTCGATACGCTCAATTTTCACTGCGCAGTACTTGTACTCCGGTGTGTAGGAGACGGGGTCCACGTGCTCGATGGTGAGCTCGTTGCAGGCCCCGATCCACCACTGGTAGGTCATGTAGACCACCCCGGCGTTGACCCGGTCGTTGTAGTTGGCCCGGGTGATCACCTTGCCACGGCGCGACGAGATCCAGACCAGCGCCTGATCCTTCACCCCGAGCTTCTTGGCATCGCTCGGGTGGATCTGCACATAACCCGGCTCATCGGCCAGGGTTTGCAACGCCGAGCAGTTGCCGGTCATGGAGCGGCAGGAGTAGTGGCCGACTTCACGCACGGTGGAGAGCACCAGCGGGTACTCGGCACAGGGCTGCTCCAGCGGCGGCCGCCACTCGGAGGCAATCAGCTGACCCTTGCCGCTCGGGGTGGTGAACACGTTCCCCTCGAACAGGGTGCTGGTGCCCGGGTGATCCTCGGTCGGACAGGGCCACTGCACGCTCTTGAGATCGGCCATCTTGTCATAGCTGACCCCGGCGTAGAGCGGGCAGAGTCCGCGCAGCTCATCCCAGATCTGCTCGGTGTCGCGATACTCCATGGGATACCCCATGGCGGTCGCCATCAGCGAGAAGATGGCCCAGTCGGGCTTCACGTTGTCCGGCGGCGTCACCGCCTTGTAGAAGCGCTGGAAGCCGCGATCCGCCGAGCTGTAGACCCCCTCGTGCTCGCCCCAACTGGTAGCGGGCAGAATGACGTCCGCCATCTCGGCAGTCTGGGTCATGAAGATATCCTGCACGATCACCAGCTCCATCCCCGCCAGGGTACGGCGGAACTGACCGAGATCGGCCTCGGTCTGGGCCGGATCTTCCCCGAAGATGTAGAAGGCCTTGCACTTGCCCTCCTCCACCTTGTGGCCAAGCTCCGTCAACCGGTAGCCGGGTTTCTGGGAAAGAGACGGCACGCCCCACGCCTTGGCAAACTTGGCGCTGATGGCGGGATCGGCCACCGACTGATAACCCGGGAACTGGTGCGGCAGCATCCCCATGTCGCAGGTGCCCTGCACGTTGTTCTGACCGCGTACCGGCCCGCAGCCGGTGCCACGGCGACCGAAGTTGCCGGTCAGCAGCGCAATCCCCGCCAGCCCCTTGACCACGTCCACCGCCTGACCGTACTGGGTCACCCCCATGCCCCACAGGATCATGGAAGCAGGCGATGCGGCATAGGTGCGAATGGCGGCGCGGATATCGGCGGCTTTGAGGCCAGTTATCCCCTCCACGTATTCCGGGGTGTACTTGGCGACCGTGGCCTTGAAGGTGTCGAACCCTTCGGTGTAGTTGGCGACGAACTCTTTGTTGTAGAGCCCTTCATTGATCAAGACGTTGGCGAAGGCGTTGACCAGCGCCATATTGGAACCGTTTTTGAGCGGCAGCCACTGATCGGCGATGCGGGCGGTCTCCACCATGCGGGGATCACACACTATTACCTTGGCCCCGTTTGCCTTCGCCTTGAGGATATGGCGGGCGACGATGGGGTGAGAGTCAGCAGCGTTGTAACCAAACACCAGCAGGCACTTGGTCTCTTGAATTTCGGGAATGGCGTTGCTCATGGCGCCGTTGCCTACTGTTGTCTCCAGACCGGAGACTGAGGGTGCGTGTCACACCCTCGCGCAGTGATCGACGTTGTTCGTCCCCAGCACAGCGCGGGCAAATTTTTGCATCACATAGTTGGCTTCATTGCCGGGGCCACGGGCAGAGCCGGTGGTCATGATGGCGTCCGGGCCATATTTCGCCTTGATGGCAGAGAGGCGACTGCTGGCGAACTCGATCGCTTCGTCCCAGGAGACGGCTTCGAGCTTGCCACCGCGCTCGCGGCGGATCATCGGGCTCTTGAGACGGGGGGTCAGCAGGTTGGTGTCGTTCAAGAAATCCCAACCGTAATAGCCCTTGAGGCAGAGCTGCCCCTCGTTGGTCCGGCCGTTGGCGCCTTCGGCCCCCACCACCTTGTCGTTTTCAACCAGCAGGTTGATTTTGCAACCGGTGCCGCAATAGGGGCACACGGTAATGACTTTTTTCATGACTCACACTCTTGTTTGTTAACGAAAAACGGCTCGGCAAGCCCGCTCACACCCGCGCCGGCATCGCCAGCAGGGCCTCGGCACTGGCCAGCTGTTTCTGCCGGTTCAGGGTATCAAGATGCGCCGGCGTGACCAGCCGCAGCGCCTGGGTCGGGCACACCTCGACACAGGCCGGGCCCGCCTCGCGGTGCTGGCAGAGATCGCACTTGAGCGCCTGCGCCTTGGTCTGCGGCTGCTTGAAGAGCGAATCCGCCGTGGGGGCCACCTCTTTCACCACCACCGCCATGGCGCCGTAAGGACAGGCCACCACGCAGGACTTGCAGCCGATGCAGCGCGCCTGCAGCACCTTGACGCAGCCATCCTCGGTGACGATGGCGTTGTTGGGGCAGGCCATGGCGCACGGCTTGTCTTCACACTGGCGGCAGAGCACCGGCGTGGTCACCTTGCTGCCCACGATCACTTTCAGGCGCGGCTGAAAATGGCTGTCCTTGGAGACCAGATGTCCATCCTCGATGGCAAGATGCAGACCGCCCTCCCGCTCAAGGGTCCCGCTGCAGGACCCTGACTGGTGTGAAACGGCGCAGGCCACCTCACAGGTACGACACCCAATACAGAGACTGGGATCTGCAATCACGAAGCTGTTCATAGAGAGGGATCCTAAATGGTTCGTTACACCCGACCGCCCTCACCCACCTGGCAGGCGACAACACGGTCTGCCCCCACAAAGCATTTATCAGACCAACACCGGCAGATGGCCGTCATAAAATCACAAGCCAATGAAAATAAAGGGGTAATATGGATGGTGAAGACGGTATTAGCCGTAACTGACGAGGGTGACGAAGGGGCCAGCTCCCTGCTCGACATGACAAAAGTGACGAGGTCGACACTGGCTGACAAGGCCCTGCTCCAGCCGAGTAACGGAGCCGTTCAAAGGCGTTTGGAGCAAGGATCGGCCGCCATAAACCTGATAAGCGGTGGGACAATATCCGGGGGAAAAGCCATACCAAGGGCCAAAAATGGGATGCGTAGCACGTAAAAGCTGTTTGCAGCGTAGGCAAGTTGTTTGGACTTTTTTGTCGAGTTACCAAGGCATCGTCAAACAAAGCCGAAGAAGATAGGCCGCTTGTTGACTTATTTGTTGAGCTAGAGCCGGTTTTAGCCCCCTGCTCCTTTAATTTCTCATCTGTCTAGTTACTATGGCTCACTTCGTAACCAGCTCCGTTGGACTCGTTTTCATAGAGCTTGCTATGCACACCGCATAGTGTCAAAAACACAAGACCTGCCCGATCAACTTTGGATTTAAAATATGCATAAGTTTAATCTAATAGAAAATGCCAATGATTCATTGGAACATGCGATTAAACACATGGGTCCTATTGATCAGAATAGTGTCGGTGACTGGAAAAGAATAATTGTTGATTTTTCTCATGTCGTGGAGTTGCTCTTTAAGGAAAAACTACGACAAATTCATCCTGCCTTTGTCTTTGACAACATAGATAAATATCCATCTAATGATGCGTTTACTGTAGGTGCTGAAAAGGCTTTTAAGAGGCTTAAAAGTATTGGCGGCATAAATTTTTCCAAAGAAGATGAAAGTGCCATCAATACAGCAAGGAACAAGCGCAATGAAATAGAGCATTACGAATTCTCTATCTCTGAAAATGAAGCAAAAGCATTAGTCGGCCAGGTGTTATCTTTTATTTTTAAATTTTCTGAAGAGCACCTTTCTCTTGACTGGAAAACTACCCACCTAAAAAATAAAAGTTGGTACGTTCTATTTCAATACACTGAGTTTTATTACCAGTTGTTACAAAAAGCAAACAACAAAATAGAAACTGAAGACCTATACTCCATCAAATGCACATCTTGCCATAATGATACTTTCAGTGTCGATTACGAAAAATGCTTGGTGTGCGGTCATGAAGAACAAGTTTTAGATTGCAAATGGTGTCATGAACCCTATATTTTCTCCTCATGCCAATTTGGAGAGGAAGCTGAGCTTTGCCCGAGCTGCGAATATAAAGATGGCTGTGCTAGCGAAAATTATGAAAAATATTAATATAGGTTGAGTATAATTCGAACCGTAGGGTGTAATAAGCGCAGCGCATTGCACCTCTTGCATTTTCCAATATTAACAGTGAAATTCACTTCGTTCATTGCACCCTACTTGCTGTCTCTTGATAAATAAAGACTCCATCGCAGCCTTACCCCCTCTCTTTTACTGCCAGAGCCCCTCTTTATTGGTCAGCATTTTATCGTTTATTTCTTAGCCAGCTTGATGCAAAACGCTGGCAAAAATGGATAGCCAGCTAAAACAATCACTTGCCAGGGTGTGGGCGGGGTATTTCAATCAATGGCCAATTAATAATTTCGTTAGCCACCCCTTTTTGATTATTTATACCTGAGCATAAACCCACGACGGGTGTGTCATTATACCCTTAACGGCAGATGAACAGACTGTGTCCCATGATGAGCCTCTTTATATCCAGTTAGCTCCCTTTCCCATCGCAATCCATTAATGCGTTCCTGCGGCACCTGCCGCACGCCCGATAGACGGGGGCGGCCCGTGCTGGCCAATCGTCACCATCAAACTGACAGACAACTTCATGAACGGTAATCACAAACAAGCCCTGTCCGGCGTTACGCTGGCGGCGATCGGCGTGGTCTATGGCGACATCGGCACCAGCCCGCTCTATACCCTGCGCGAGTGCCTCTCCGGCCAGTTCGGTTTCGGGGTGGAGCCCGCCTCCATCCTGGGCTTTCTTTCACTGATCTTCTGGCTGCTGATCCTGGTGGTCTCGGTCAAGTATCTCTCCTTCGTGATGCGGGCCGACAACGCCGGCGAAGGGGGCATCCTCACCCTGATGTCACTGGCCACCCGCAACACCCCGGCCAAGTGGACCCCCTTGCTGATCATCCTGGGGCTCATTGGCGGCAGCTTCTTCTATGGCGAGGTGGTGATCACCCCGGCCATGTCGGTGATGTCGGCCATCGAGGGCTTGAACATCGCCGCCCCCTCCCTCGACCCTTATATAGTGCCGCTCTCGGTGCTGGTGCTCACCCTGTTGTTCGCCATCCAGAAACACGGCACCGCCACCGTGGGCAAGCTGTTCGCCCCCATCATGCTCATCTGGTTCATCACCCTGGCGGTGCTGGGCCTCAACAGCATCTTCCAGCACCCTGAGGTGCTGGGGGCGCTCAACCCCGTCTGGGCGGTGCGCTTCTTTGCCAAGTACCAGACCGCCTCCTTCTTTGCTCTCGGCGCCGTGGTACTGGCCATCACCGGGGTAGAGGCGCTCTACGCCGACATGGGCCACTTTGGCAAGAGCCCGATCCGGCGCGCCTGGTTTATGGTGGTGTTGCCCTCTTTGGTGCTCAACTACTTCGGCCAGGGGGCGCTGCTGCTGGCCCATCCCGAGGCCATCACCAACCCCTTCTTCCTGCTTGCCCCGAAATGGGCGTTGCTGCCATTGCTGCTCTTGGCGACCCTGGCCACGGTGATCGCCTCGCAGGCCGTGATCTCCGGGGTCTTCTCGCTCACCCGGCAGGCGGTGCGCCTCGGTTATCTCTCACCCATCCGCATCGTGCACACCTCCGAGCAGGAGTCCGGCCAGATCTATATCCCGGTCATCAACTGGATGCTCTATATCTCGGTGGTGATCGTCATCATGAGCTTCGAGCACTCCAGCAATCTGGCGGCGGCCTACGGCATCGCCGTCACCGGCACCATGGTGCTCACCTCCATTCTCTCCTGCTCGGTAGCCCGCCACAGCTGGCACTGGAACAAGTACCTGGTGGCCGCCCTGTTTATCGCGCTGCTGGCCATCGACGTGCCGCTGTTTGCCGCCAACCTCGCCAAGATCTTCTCCGGCGGCTGGCTGCCGCTCACCCTGGGGGCGGTGATGTTCACCGTGATGACCAGCTGGAAGAGCGAGCGCTTTCAGCTTATTCGCCGCCTCAACGAGCACGGCAACTCGCTGGAGCCGATGATCGCCTCGCTGGAAAAATCCCCGCCGACCCGGGTGGCCGGCACTGCGGTCTATATGTCGCGGGTGGTCAACGTGATCCCCCACGCGCTCCTGCACAACCTCAAGCACAACAAGGTGCTGCACGAGCGGATCATCCTGCTCACCCTGCGGGTGGAAGAGGTGCCCTACGTCCACAATGTGCGCCGGGTCTGCATCGAGCAGCTCTCCCCCACCTTCTGGCGGGTGGTGGCAAGCTACGGCTGGCGCGAGACCCCCAACGTGGAGGAGATCTTCCACCGCTGCAACGCCGAGGGGCTGAGCTGCCGGATGATGGAGACTTCCTTCTTCATGGCCCACGAGTCGCTGATCATGAAGGAGCGGCCCTGGTATCTCTACCTGCGCGGCAAGCTCTTTATGCTGCTGCAGCGCAACGCCCTGCGCGCACCGGATCAGTTCGAGATCCCGCCCAACCGGGTCATCGAGCTGGGATCCCAGGTGGATATCTGATGGCGTGAGTTGCGCTAAAGAGAGAGGGAGGCATTGGCCTCCCTCTCTCTTTTTACCGTTAATCCCGATGGCCGCCCCCTCATCCCCAGCCCTTCTCCCACGAGGGGAGAAGGGAGCAAAACCACGGCGACCCCCACAGACATCCCACCGTAGGGTGTAACAAGCGCAGCGCCGTGCACCGCGACCATATGGCTGACTTTCCCCCTCATCCCCAGCCCTTCTCCCGCGAGGGGAGAAGGGTGCACACCACCGATGCCCTGGCGCAGACCCGTAGCCCTTTCGCCCCTTGTCACGACCCCGCATTCAGCCAGGCTGATACCGTTTTGCGGGGGTGACGAACCCTCTCCTACCCTTCGTCACAAGTGACGAACGTCACGCTTCGACAGTGGGTCAAGGCCTCGACACCCGTCGATGCTATTTTTAACGTCATTTAAAAACAAACACTTACACTCATCCAGCCAGGCAAAACCAAGCTGGCCCGTATCTTGCCAACCTGCCCCTACTTTCTCCGTTCGCGACACGACAAGGTAGGCTATGAACCGCTTCGTTATCGCTGACCCCAAGCTTTGTATCGGCTGTGGCACCTGTATGGCGGCCTGCAGCGAGGTACACAAGGCGCAAGGTTTGCAACAAGCCCCCCGTTTAACCGTTATGCGACACGAGCAGGCGACCATGCCGGTTCAGTGCCGTCACTGTGACGATGCTCCCTGCAGCAAGGTGTGCCCGGTCGAGGCAATTCGCCAGACCGGCGATTGCGTGCAACTCAACGAGTCGCTCTGCATCGGCTGCAACCTCTGCGCCGTGGCCTGTCCGTTCGGTGCCATCCAGAGCGGCGGCAGCCGTCCGGTGGCCGTGGCCACCAGTTACGACACCTATATCCCCTGCTCCATCCGCTCCAGCAACCCCTCCACCTCCGCCGGCCTGCGCTGCTTTGGCGAGGATCTGCTGAGCTGGGAGCCGGGCGTGCGCAGCATCGCGGTCAAGTGTGACCTGTGCGAATTTCGCACCGATGGCCCGGCCTGTGTCGGTGCCTGCCCCTCCCAGGCGCTGAAACTGGTCAATGACGGCGACACCGAACGCGCCGCCCGTATCCGTCGCCAGCAAGCGGCCGACACCAACCCGCAGGGGGCCTCTGCCTTCTCGGCGCCTGCCACGGCGCTCCCTGCATCCGATTTATCCACCACAGAGGGAGCGTGCTGATGTTGTCCCCCCTTGTTATGGCCACGCTCCTGCTCTTTTTGCTGGGCTCTGCCGCCGGTTTGCTGCTGCAAAAGCTGCCCGCACTGGCCAACCGCCTCAACAGTGGCTTTGCCCTGCTGGGCTCGCTCGCAGGCCTGGTTGCCGCCATCCAGATCTTTGCTCAAGGCACCCCCGTCGACGGCCAGCTCTGGCTGCTGGGCTCGGTGCACCTCGATATGCTCTCCGCGCTGATGCTGCTGGTCATCAGCACCGTCGGCGTCGCCGTTGCCCTCTACTCCTTTGCCTATATCCGCGAATATCAGGGCAAGGGGGATGTGGCCATCGGCGCCTTGATGAACCTCTTCCTGTTCGCCATGGTGGGCATGGTGCTAGCCGACAATGCACTGGGCTTTCTGCTCTGCTACGAGCTGGTGACCCTCACTACCTACTGGCTGGTCAAAACCAACCCGGATGCCGCCAAACAGAGCCGTCTCTACTTGGTGATGAACCATATCGGCATGGCGCTGGTGCTGGTCGCCTTCTGGCTGCTCTGCCGCGAAAGCGGCTCGCTGGAGTTCGCCGCGCTGCGCGAGCACCATCTGGCGGGCGCACTGGCCTCTCTGGTGTTTCTGCTCAGCTTCTGCGGCTTTGGCCTGCGCGCCGGTTTCGTGCCGCTGCACGGCTGGCTGCCGGTGGCCGAGCCCGTTGCGCCGTCCCATATCTCGGCGCTGATGTCCGGCGTGATGGTGAAGCTGGGTCTCTTTGGCATCTTGCGGGTCAGTATCGATTTTCTCGGCGCCAGCCAGCTCTGGTGGGGCTATGTGGTGCTGATCTTCGGTGCCTGCTCGGCAGTGCTCGGGGTGCTGTTTGCGCTGGCCGAGCATGACCTCAAGCGGCTGCTCGCCTACCACACGGTGGAGAACATCGGCATCATTCTGATGGGGATGGGGATCGGCATGATCGGCATCGCCAACCAGCAACCGGCACTGGTGGTGCTGGGGCTGCTCGGCGCGCTTTATCACCTGCTCAACCACGCCATCTTCAAGAGCCTGCTCTTTATGGGTACCGGCTCTGTGATGTTCCGCCTGCACACCCGCGACATGGACAAGATGGGGGGGCTGGCCAAGCTGATGCCCTGGACTGCGCTGGCGTTCCTCATCGGTGCCATGGCCATCTCGGCGCTGCCGCCGCTGAACGGCTTTGTCAGCGAGTGGTTTATCTATCAGTCGCTGCTCTCCATGACCAAACTCGGCACCTCCGTTGTCGCGCCGCTCGCGGTAGTGATGCTGGCGGTAACCGGCGCCATGGCGGTGATGTGTTTCGTCAAGGTGTACGGCATCTGCTTCTGCGGTGCCCCGCGCAGCGAGAAAGCGAGCCACGCCCGCGAAGTGCCGGGCACCATGGTGGCAGGCACCCTGCTGCTGGCTGCGGTCTGTCTGGTGCTGGGTCTGGGCGCCCCCTGGATTGCCCCCCATATCGCCAGCTATGGTCAGGCACTCGTTGCCAGCCAGATGAGTGTCGCCACTGGCGCTACCCTGCTGCCGCTCGATAGCAGCCAGGCGATCCTCTCCCCGCCCGTTATCGCCATTACCTTGCTGGGGCTGTTCCTGATTCCGCTGCTGGTACTGGTCATCTTCAAGGGGCCCAAGCTGGGTCGTCGTCACGCTGGCACCCCGTGGGCTTGTGGTTACGCCTATGAGGAGCGCATGAGCCTCACCTCTGGCGGTGTCACCCACACCTTGCGCCAACTCTGCGCGCCGCTCTATCGCAAGCAGCCGCAGCTCGATCTGGCCACTGCCCTGCACGGGGTGAGCGATGCCAGCGGCAACACCGGCAGGCTGCTGCTCTCTTTATTAAATGGCGTGGTACTGGCGCTCTTTATCCTGATGGCTGTAGGAGTCTGATATGCCTGTTCTTGAAATGCCAAGCTGGGGCATGGTTGCCCTCGCCCTGACCCAGGCCATCGCCATGCTGGCGCTGGCGCCACTCGCCACCGGTTTCAACCGGGTGCTGCGGGCCAAGATGCACTCCCGCCAAGGGCCGGGCCTGCTGCAGGATTACCGGGATATCGCCAAGCTCCTGCGCCGCCAGGAGGTGACCCCGGAGCCTGCCGGCATCATCTTCAACCTGATGCCTGCGCTGCTGATCGCCGCCCTCTTGCTGGTGGCGATGGCACTGCCGACCCTGACTCACGAGTCCCCCTTCCCCATCGCCGGGGATCTCATCACCGACATCTATCTGTTCGCCATCTTCCGCTTCTTCTTCTCTTTGGCGGGGCTCGACAGCGGCAGCATGTTTGCAGGGATCGGCGCCCGCCGCGAACTGACCCTCGGCATTCTGGTGGAGCCCATTCTGGTGCTCGCCTGCTTCATCATGGCGATGATGGTGGGCAGCTCGGATCTGGGCAACATCAGCAGCTATGTGGCGACCCAGCCGCTGGCCGCGCCGATTGCCACCCTGCTGGCCGGCGCCGCCTGTGCCTTCGCAGTGTTTGTCGAGATGGGCAAGCTGCCCTTTGACTGCGCCGAAGCCGAGCAGGAGCTGCAGGAAGGGCCGCTCACCGAGTATTCCGGTGCGGGCCTGGCACTGCTCAAGCTCAGCATGGGCCTCAAGCAACTGGTGGTAGTACAGCTCTTTCTGGTGATTTTCCTCCCCTTCGGCAAGGCGGCCAACTGGAGTCTGCCTGCACTGATCGGCGCGGCGCTGATCCTCGCCTGCAAGCTGCTGGTGGCCTTTTTGCTGGCTGGCATCATCGAAAACGCCATGGCCCGTACCCAGTTCGTGCGCACCCACAAGCTCACCCGCTACGCCTTGGGGCTGGCCCTGCTGGCGCTGCTCGCCTATCTGGTCGGGATCTGAGCCATGCCCGCCAGCACAGCCATTTTTCTCGATTTCACCTTTTGTGAATGCTCATTCCCGAACATAAAGTGAGAACTGCATGACCATCGCCATTTCGGATCGCATCGGCTGCGACTACATCCAGCAGGTGCGAGCCCAACTGCCCCACGCCATCGTCGACGAGGAGTGGCAAACCGCCGATCAGGCCACCATTACCGTCAAGCCCACCAGTCTGGTCGAAACGGCCAGCCTGATCTTCCATCAGCTGGGGGGCTGGCTTCCGCTCTCCTTTGCCAATGACGAGCGCAGCCTCAACGGCCACTTCGCGGTCTACCACGTCTTCTCCATGGAGGGCGACACCAAGTGCTGGATCACCGTCAAGGTGCTGGTGGATGCCGATACCCAGGAGTACCCCTCCATCACCCCGACCATTCCGGCGGCGGTGTGGGGCGAGCGGGAGATCCGCGACATGTACGGCCTGCGTGCCATCGGTCTGCCAGACGAACGCCGTCTGGTGTTGCCGGACGACTGGCCGGAGGATATCCACCCGCTACGCAAGGACGCCATGGATTATCGCCAGCGCCCGATGCCCACCACCGACACCGAGACCTACCCCTTCGTCAACGAGCTCGGCAGTGATGCCAACCGCATCGTGCCGGTCGGCCCGCTGCACATCACCTCGGATGAACCGGGCCACTTTCGTCTGTTCGTCGATGGCGAAGACATCATCGATGCCGACTATCGCCTCTTCTATGTCCATCGCGGCATGGAGAAGCTGGCGGAAACCCGGATGGGCTACAACGAAGTGGCGTTTCTGACCGACCGGGTCTGCGGCATCTGCGGCTTTACCCACAGCGTCGCCTACACCACCTCGGTGGAGAACGCCATGGGTATTGTGGTACCCGAGCGGGCCAAGATGATCCGCGCCGTGCTGCTGGAGGTGGAGCGCCTGCACAGCCATATCCTCAACATCGGCCTGTCGAGCCACTTCACCGGTTTCGACACCGGCTTCATGCAGTTCTTCCGGGTGCGGGAGAAATCCATGACCCTGGCCGAGCTGCTGACCGGCGCCCGCAAGACCTACGGCCTCAACCTGATTGGCGGGGTACGCCGCGACATCTTCAAGGAAGATCGCATCAAGGGTGCCCAACTGGTGCGGGAACTGCGTGATGAGCTCAAACCCCTGGTGGCCATGCTGCTGGATACCGCCAATATCTCCTCCCGCCTCATCGGTATCGGCAAGCTCGACCCGCAAATTGCCCGCGATTTCAGCTGCGTCGGCCCCATGGTGCGGGCGAGCGGCTTCAAGCGCGACGTGCGCCGGGTCCACGACTTTGCCGGCTACCGCGAGCTGCCGATGGAGATCCAGACCAAGGCGGGTTGCGATGTGCAATCCCGGGTGCTGGTACGCATCCACGAGCTCTACGACTCCCTCGACATGATTGAGTTCGGCCTGGAGCACCTGCCGGAAGGACCGCTGTTGACCGAAGGGTTCACCTACCAGCCGGGCAAGTTTGCGCTGGGCTTTACCGAAGCGCCGCGCGGCGAGAACGTGCACTGGAGCATGACTGGCGACAACCAGAAGCTGTTCCGCTGGCGCTGCCGCGCCGCCACCTACGCCAACTGGCCTGCTCTGCGCTACATGCTGCGCGGCAATACCGTGGCGGATGCACCGCTCATCATCGGCAGTCTGGATCCCTGCTACTCCTGTACCGACCGGGTCACCCTGGTCGACCCCAAGAAGGGCAAATCCACCGTGGTCTCCTACAAGGAGATCGAGCGCTACGGCATCGATCGCAAACACTCTCCGCTGAAATAAGGGGTCATCATGATCAAGCTGTTCAAGACCATCCTCAAGGCTGGCACCCCGACCGCCAAGTACCCCTTCGCCCCTTACGAGGTGAACCGGGATTTTCGCGGCAAACCGAAATATCAGGCGGATCAGTGCATCGCCTGCGCCGCCTGCACCAAGGCCTGCCCGGCCAACGCGCTGGTGATGGAAGTGGACATGGAGACCGGCGAACGGCGCTGGGAGATCTCCATGGCGCGCTGCATCTTCTGCGGCCGCTGCGAGGAGGTCTGCCCGACCCGCGCCATCGCCCTCTCACCCGAGTTCGAGCTGGCGGTGACCAACAAGGCGGATCTCTATGAGGAGGCCCGCTTCGCGCTGGCCCCCTGCACCCTGTGCGGCACCTACTTTGCCCCGAGCAAGCTGGTGGCGCTGGTGGAGGACACCCTCAAGCAAGCGGGCACACCGCTCGCGACCCCGGAGCGGCTGCATCACTGCCCCGACTGCAAACGAAAACAGAGCATGCTGAGCCAGCCTGACTCGGCCCTGATCACACCGATAGCCACACCGATGGCCGCACAACAGGAGTGGATGTGATGAGCAAGATCAAAGGCATAGAACCGGTTGTCGGCCATGCCCATACCCGCGCCGTGCCGCTGGCACAGGATCCCGAGATCACCAAACTCAAGAAGACCCTGCTCAAGGACATTCGCCGCTCGGCCTATGTCTACCGGGTCGATTGCGGCGGCTGCAACGCCTGCGAGATCGAGATCTTCGCCACCATCACCCCGCTGTTTGATGCCGAGCGTTTCGGCATCAAGGTGGTCGCCTCCCCCCGCCACGCCGACATCCTGCTCTTTACCGGCGCGGTGACCCGGGCGATGCGGGTGCCGGCCCTGCGCGCCTACGAGGCAGCGCCCGATCCCAAGATCTGCATCGCCTACGGCGCCTGCGGCTGTGACGGCGGCATCTTCCACGACCTCTACTGCGTCTGGGGCGGCACCGACAAGATCGTGCCGGTGGATGTCTATATCCCGGGCTGCCCTCCGACACCGGCGGCTACCATCTACGGCTTTGCCGTGGCGCTCGGTCTGCTTGAGCAGAAACTCAAAGCCACCAGCCACGAGGTGCAACCGGGTGAGCGGGTCGAACTGTGCCACACCGGCATCCCCAACGAAATCCGGGTGATGATCGAACGCGAAGCGCGCCGCATGGCAGGTTATCGGCAGGGGCGGATCATCGCCGACGAGTTTATGGCCCTGCTCGAAGGGGCAACCCAGCAGGATGTGGATCTGCGCATCCAGAGCTACCTCGATCAGCACGACGATCCGCGCCTCTCGGAGATCGTCAACAACCTCGCAAACGCCTGCCTCAACCGGGCGGCCGGCAAGGGAGAGGCGGTGCATGGCTGACGAGGTTTTTTTCTACCGCCTCTCGCGCAAGTTCGTCGACGAGCAGTTCGACGTCCCCGAGGAAGCCAAAGAGGTGATGTACTACAGCCTCGCCATCGGCCACCACCTCGGCATTGTCGATTGCCTGCGAGCAGACCTGGTCTGCTCGCTGACCGGTTATCGCGACTGGGTAGCCAAGCTGCCAGAGGGGAGCGAAGCGCGCCGCAAGATGGAGGGGTTTCTCACCTTTGGCGAGATCACCATCTATCGCGAGCACTGCCATATGCTGGCCTGCGCCTTCGATCGACTGCGCAAAGCCGAAGGCGTGCTCGATGAGCAGGAGCTGGGCTGGACCAATACCTTTATGGAGCAGCTCACCGCCCTCTTTAACGACCCCCATATGTACCTGATGGTAAGGAGCCGCTGATGGGCTGCAATCTCGTGTTGACCGTGGGCAATGCCATGATGGGGGACGACGGTGCCGGCCCCTATCTCGCCGACAAGCTGCAGGCCGCCCCCCTGCCCGGCTGGATCCATATCGACGGCGGCATCGCGCCGGAAAATGTGGTCTACAAGGTGCGGGAGCTGCAACCGGAGCGGGTGGTGCTGGTGGATGCCGCCGAGATCGGCGAGAAGGCGGGAACCCTGCAGGTGATCCCCCCGAGACCATCGCCGAGATGTTTATCTTCTCGACCCACAATATGCCGCTCAATTTCCTGATCGACGAGCTCAAGACCTTTGTCCCCGAGGTGATCTTTGTCGGGGTACAACCGGCCATCGTGGCGTTCTCCTTCCCGATGACCGAGATAGTGAGCCGCGCCATGGATTATCTCTACGATCATCTGGAAGAGGCCAAAGATAGCGAGTTGTTAATAAACCGGCTGGCCCAGTGGAATATCACCAATGCGGCCACCGATTATTTGCCAGCTTGTTAACGACAGCAGTCTGCGCTCCCTCTAAAGGCATATATAAACGCCCGATGTTAAATTAAAAACATCGGGCTAATTGCCATGAAATTGATATAAATCAACGCGCGGACATTTTTCAGAAAATCGGCCAATTCGCTATTTTTAAACATAAAAAAGCGTTGCCAGTCACAGAAAATTGCCACAAAATGGTGGCCATTGCGGAAGCTGATGGGGTCTGGTGGCCTCCTCGGTCTTCAAAACCGATGAGAGCCGAGAAGGCTTTGGCAGGTTCGATTCCTGCCTCTTCCGCCAAATTTCATATATTGGAGAGAAACCGTCAATTATGTTTCAGGCTGGTTGGCGACTGTTTCACATATTGTTCTAACAAGGCGCCTGTCGCATTGCCAATATAATCTGAATGCGCTCCGACACCCTTATTTATCTGCTCGAACATTAATTTATCCATTCGCCTTTTTAATTAATTCATGAATGGCGAAAAGCAGCAAATAAGCAGCGTCGCAGCGGCCTTCCTCCGGCAAGGCGGCGTGCATGTCACTCCCACGCACAGCCCGGGTCATCCCATGCCAACTCCGTCTGACGTATCCTCCCTCGCCCCCAGCGCCTCTTATGCCGCGACTCCAGCAAACCAGCGTCGATTGCCGCAAGTGGAACAGCTGCTGCAGCAACCCTTTCTCGCCAGTTTTATCGAGGCGCTGAGCCGCCCGCTGGTAACCCAGGCGGTGCGCGACACCCTGAGCGAACTGCGCCAGAGCGAGACGTTTCGCCAGCACGGAGTCACCGCTGAACGCCTTGAAGCGCTGATTGCCAAGCGCTGCCAGCAGCAGCTGCGCCAGCGTCAGACCCGGGTGATCAACGCCACCGGCACCCTGGTGCACACCAATCTGGGGCGCTCGCCGTTAAGTGCCGATCTGTGGGACGAGGTGCGCGACCTCAACACCGGTTACAACAATCTGGAGCTGGATCTAGCCACCGGCAAGCGCGGCGGGCGCAAGGGGCTGATCGCCCCCCTGCTCCGTTGCCTCACCCAGGCCGAGGATTCGCTGGTGGTCAACAACAATGCCGCGTCGCTCTTTTTGCTGCTGCAGGAGGTGGCCAAGGGGCGCGAGGTGATCGTCTCGCGCGGCGAGCAGATCCAGATTGGCGGCGGCTTTCGCATACCCGACATTCTGGCCCTCTCCGGCGCCAAACTGGTGGAGGTGGGCACCACCAATATCACGACCGCCAAGGATTACCTGGATGCCATCACCGATCAGACCGCGCTGGTGCTGATGGTACACAGATCCAATTTCGCCATTCGCGGCTTTACCGAATCTGCCGACATCGGCGAGCTGGCCCGCGCTCTGCCCGAGCAGGTAGTGCTGGCGGTGGATCAGGGCTCGGGCTTGACCACCGAAGAGTTTGCACCGGACGAAACCTCGGTGCGCCAGTACATCAAGGCGGGGGTGGATCTGGTCTGCTACTCCGGCGACAAGCTCTTGGGCGGCCCGCAAGCGGGCATCATCAGCGGCCGCAGCGATCTCATCAAGCGGCTGGAAAAACACCCCATGATGCGCACCTTCCGCTCAAGCCGTATCATTCACTCCCTGCTCGAACGGCTGCTCATTCACAAGCTCAACAAATCCCCTATCGGCGAGGGTATCGCCCAGCAAGTCTTGAGCAACCCGGCCGCCATGCAGGCGAGAGCCTCCCAGCTGATGGCCGCCCTGCCCGGCTGCTTTGTGCCGGTCCCCGCCCAGCTGGTGGTGGGCGGCGGCACCCTGCCGGACGAGTTCTATCCGGCCCCTGCGCTTGAATGCACCGACCCGCGCCCGGCCCAGCAGCTGCTCGATGCCATGCGCGAACTCCCGGTGCCGGTCATCGCCACCGTGCGCCAGCAGAAGGTGCTGCTCAATATGGCGACCCTGCTGCCAGCGGAGATGGCGCTGCTGATCGCCCAACTCAGGGAGTTGCTGCTGCCCACCCCGTTCAATGCAACAAATGCGACCGAGGAGCCCTGATCCCATGACCCCCTATCGCGCCGTTATCGGTCTTGCCGGCCACGTGGATCACGGCAAGACCCTGCTTATCAAGGCTCTCACCGGCATCACCACGGCCCGCGCCCACGAACAGGCCATCGGCATGACCCAGGATCTCGGCTTTGCCCACTTCGACGACGGTCAGGGCAACACCATAGGCGTCATCGACGTGCCCGGCCACGAGCGCTATATCCGCAACATGGTGGCGGGGCTCTGGAGTCTGGATCTGGTGCTGCTGGTGATTGCCGCCGACGAGGGGTGGATGCCGATGACCGGCGATCAACTGCGCCTGCTCAAGGCGATGGGGGTGCCGCGTCTGCTGGTCTGCATCAACAAGCGCGATCTGGTCTCCCCCGACGAGCTTTTGCTGTTGGAAGAGAGCCTGCTGGAGCGGGTGATGGACGAGAGCGGCATGGTGCCCGACATCGTCAGCGTCAGCGCCAAAACCGGCGCCAATATGGCCGCCCTGCACGCCGCCATCGTGCGCCAGCTTGCCGATCTGCCAGCCTCACACGCTGCCCGCGAGCAGGCCGCTCCGCGACTGTATGTAGACAGGGTCTTTACCGCCAACGGCACCGGCACCGTGCTTACCGGCACATTGCAACAGGGCAGCCTCAAGGTGGGGGACAAGCTGCGCCTCTACCCCGCCGATCGGGAAGTGCAGGTGCGCTCCCTGCAGGCCTATCACCAGAGCGTCGACGAGATCGGCGCCGTCTGCCGGGTGGCGGTGGGCCTGAAAAAGGTGCCCCACAAGGAGGTGGCCCGCGGCAACTGCCTCACCAGCGCTGCCGGCCAGTGCGAGGCGGCGACCCACCTTATCGTGCGGCTCTGCGAGGTCGGAGGCAGCATCCGGGAACAGCGCAACCGCGAGGTCGAAGTGGCCCTCGGCAGCTGGCATGGCCTCGCCCGTTTTGTACCCATCAAGGACACCCGGCTGGCGCGGCTGATCTTTGCCAGCCCCATCCCCTGCTTCTTCGGTCAGCCGCTCGCCATCATTCGCCACGGCAGCAGCGAACTGCTGCACGGCGCTCGCATCGTCTGGTGCGGCGACATCCATCCCGCCAGACGCAAGACGCTGCACACCCTGCTGGGCGAGCTGCCTGATGACTTGGAACACTACAACCCGGCCACCCTGCAGTTGGGGCTCAACGGCTATGTGCTGGCCAGCCGCTTTGACCAGCGGCCCGAGCAGGTCACCCCCCTCGCTGACTGGCTGCTGGATAGCTGCTGGCTGGCCCAAAGTCGCGACCAGCTGCTGGCCACCCTGGCCAGCGAACCGCTCAGCGCTGCCGAGCTGGCGACCCGCTTTGGCATCGCTCTGCCGGTCACTCAAGCCCTGCTCCAGCAGCTCAAGAGCGAGCAGCTCATTCGCCTGCACCATGACAAGTGGCAACCGGGCAGCGGCGAGTCGGAAGATGATTTGGGAGAAGAGGCGCAGCTGGTGCTCAAGGTGGTGCGAGATCAAGGCAAGGAGGGGTACGAGCCCGGTAAACTGGGCCCCGGCGGCGTGGAGCTGGATCCCTTTATCACCCGCAAGCTGCCCGCGGCCCTGCAGCAGGGCCTGCTGCAAAAAGGCGCGTTGCAAAAGCAGCTGCGCAATCTGGCGCGACTCAAGTATCTGGTGCAGCTCGATGGCCCCATCTACTACGACGCCGCCCTTTACAACCAGATGGTCGCCGCCGTGCTGGCGGGCCAGCAGGTGGGAGATCTGATCGACATGGCATCCCTCAAGGAGATCACCGGTTTGTCGCGTAAATACGCCATTCCGTTCTGCCTGCGCATGGAGATGGATGGCTGGGTGCGGCGCGAGGAGAACGAGCGCCGGGTGCTGCGCCTGCCAGCCACTCAAGATGAGATGGAGCCGGCATGAGCGCCACCATCGCCCCCTCTGGCTCTTCCAATCCTGTGGCCAGCCGGCTGCGCCGTGAATTTCATATCGACGGCATCGTACAGGGGGTCGGCTTTCGTCCCTTCGTCTATGGGCTGGCCCTGCGCCACGGCCTTGCCGGTTATGTCTTGAACGATGCCAACGGCGTTACCATTGGCGCCGAAGGATCACCTGAGCAGCTGGCCAGCTTTGCCCGCGAACTGCGGGAATTGGCACCGCCCTTAAGCCGCATCGATCATTTCAGCGAGCGGGAACTGCCCCTCGCTCATGATCCCGACTTCGATGGCCAATTTCATGGCCAGTTTCGAATTAAAGCGAGCCAGCAGCAGAGCGCCGCCACGGTCGCTATCTCGCCGGATCAGGGGATGTGCGAGGCATGCGCCACGGACGTGGCCAACCCCGCAGATCGCCACCATAGCTACCCCTTTACCAACTGCACCCACTGCGGTCCGCGCTACACCATCATCCGCCGCCTCCCCTATGACAGACCCCACACCGCCATGGCGGGCTTTGCCATGTGCCCGCGCTGCGCGGCGGCCTATGAAAACCCGCTGGACAGACGCTACCACGCCCAGCCGGTGAGCTGTCCCGAGTGCGGGCCCCATCTCAGCTGGCGAAATGGCCGTGGCGATGCCTTGGCCGAGCGCGAGGATGCCCTGCAAGCAGCTGCAAGCGCCCTGCAAGCGGGGGCGCTGATTGCGGTCAAGGGCATGGGGGGTTATCACCTGATATGTGATGCCCGCTGTGAGTCCACCGTGGCGCGGCTTCGCCAGTTAAAACGGCGCGCGCGCAAGCCGCTGGCGGTGATGATGGGCTCCCTTGCCGAGGCCAAACTGCATGTCACCGGCAGCGATGACGAGTGGAAGCTGCTCGCCTCTCAGGCCAGACCCATCACCTTGCTGCGCAAGCGCAAAAATGATGATCGGCTCTCAGAATCCCAACTGACAACCGCGCCGCTGGCCGAGGGGATCGCCCCCGGCATCCCCTACCTTGGCGTCATGCTCCCCTATACCCCGCTCCATCAGCTGCTGCTGGACGCCTGCGCCATCCCGCTGGTGGCCACCAGCGCCAATGGTCGCGGCAGCCCGATCCTTATCGAGTGCGAGGCGGTGGTCAGGAAACTCGGCAGCGAGATTGACGGCATCCTGGATCACAACCGCCCCATCCTGCACCCCTGCGACGACAGTCTGGTGCAGTGGGCCGGTGGGCGACGCCAGACGTTGCGGCTAGCCCGGGGTTATGCCCCCTGCACCCCCAGCCTGCAAGAGGCGGTCAAAGCGCCACTGCTGGCGGTCGGCGCGCAGCAGAAAAACCAGCTGGCGCTCGCCTTCGGCCGCCAGCGCATCTACAGCCCCTATATCGGCGATCTGCACAGTTTGCCGATGCAGGGCCATTTCGAGCAGACCCTGGCGACCTTTCGCGATCTCTACGATCTCCAGCCAGAGCTGCTGGTGTCGGATCGCCACCCTGGCTATCTCAGCCACCAGTGGGCCAAAAGCTATTGCCGCGATCACAATGCAACCCATCTCGAGGTGCAGCACCATCACGCCCACCTGCTGGGGGTGATGGCGGAGCATGACATCACGGGCCCGGTGCTGGGGGTTGCCTTCGATGGTACCGGCCTTGGGGATGACGGTACCCTCTGGGGTGGCGAGCTGCTGCTGGCCGATGTGAAGGGCTTCGAGCGGATTGCCCACCTCACCCCCTTCAAGCTGATCGGCGGCGAGGCGGCTATCCGCGAGCCGGCGCGCCAGCTGCTGGGGCTGCTGTTTGAATCGCACAGTCCTGAGCAGATCAGTGCCCTCGATATTCCGTTGATCGAGCAACTGCCCCTTAAGCGGATCAGCAACCTGCACCAGCTCTGGCAGCTGGGTCGCAACGCCCCTTACACCAGTTCCATCGGCCGGCTGTTCGATGCCGTGGCGGCGCTCTTGGGGGTGATCGATACCCCGGATTACGAGGGCGAAGCGGGACTCTTGCTAGAGGCGACTGCCTTGCAGCTGGCCCCCGATGAAGTGCCCTTCCCCCTCGCCTTTGATCTCAGCCTATCAGCGGAAGGGCCGCTGCAGATCCAATGGGCAGAGCTCATCAATACCCTTGTCAGCGAGCGGCGCAAAGGCTCCTCCACCGCCAGCCTGGCTGCCGGTTTTATCCGCGCCATCAGCAATCTGGTCATCGCCCTGGCCGAGCGTTTCCCCGGCTATCCGGTGGCGCTCGGGGGCGGCGTCTTTCAAAACCGGGTGCTGATGGACCAGCTGGTGCCCGCTCTCGAAACCGCTGGCCGGCAGGTATTGACCAGCGAAACCCTGCCGCTCAATGACGGTGGCATCGCCGCCGGTCAGCTCTGGTTTGCCATCCACCATCTTGCCACGCATCAGCCTGTCACATCCGGTTGTGCCACCTTGTCGGAGTCCTGAAATCCATGTGTCTATCCATCCCTTCTCAGGTGGTGCAATTGCACCCCGAAGATAACTGCGTCACCGTCGATACCCTGGGGGTGCAGCGACGCGTCAGCTGCATGCTGCTCGAAGAGCCCCTCCAGGTGGGCGACTATGTGCTGCTCCATATCGGCTTTGTGATGAGCAAGATTGACCAGGAGGAGGCGCAGGCCAGCCTCGAGAGCTTCCGCCAGATGGTGGCCCTGATGCCCAACCAGGATATCTTGCCATGCTGACCTTGAATGATCTCTTTCAGGGCTTTCGCCAGCCCGAGGTGATCCGCGCCCTCGCCGCCCAGATCACCGAACTGGCCAAAGATCTGCCCGAACCGCTGCGGGTGATGGAGGTGTGCGGCGGCCATACCCACACCATCATGAAGTACGGCCTGCACCAGCTGCTGCCAGCCAGCATCGAGTTTGTTCACGGCCCCGGCTGTCCGGTCTGCATCATGCCGAAAGAACGCATCGATCAGGCCATCGAGCTGGCTAGCCAGCCCAGCGTCATTCTGGTCACCCTGGGGGACATGATCCGGGTGCCGGGCTCCAAAGGCACGCTGGCCCAGCAGCGCGCCAAGGGGAGCGATATCCGCCCGGTCTATGACCCCCTCGACGCCCTGCGCATCGCCCGTGAGAACCCGGAGAAAACCGTGGTCTTCTTCGCTATCGGTTTTGAGACCTCTACCCCGATGACCGCCGCCTTGCTGGCTGCCGCTGAAGAGCAAGGGGCCCTGAACCTCCTGTTTCATATCAACCATGTGCTGGTGCCGCCCGCCATTCATGCGGTGATGGCTGACGGGGTGGCCAAGGTGAATGCCTTTATCGGCCCCTCCCACGTCAGCGTCATCACCGGCGCCGATATCTACCTGCCCATCGTCGATCGCTATCAGGTGCCAGTGGTGGTGAGCGGCTTCGAGCCGGTGGATGTGATGGAGGCGCTCTTGATGATGGTGCGCCAGAAGGTGGAGGGTCGCTACGCGCTGGAGGTGCAGTACAGCCGGGCGGTCACCGCCAGCGGCAACCGCGCCGCCCAGCGGCTGGTCGAGCGCTTTTTCGAGACCCGCGAGCACTTTCGCTGGCGGGGCCTTGGGGACATCAACGCCTCCGCCCTGCGCCTGCGGGATGCCTTCGCCAAGCGCGATGCGGAGCGCCACTTTGCGCTCAATCAGACTCCCATCGATGACCACAAGGCGTGCCAGTGCGCCGATATCCTGCGCGGGCTGGCCAAGCCGAACCAGTGCAAAGTCTTTGGCCGGGGCTGCACCCCGACCCAGCCCATGGGCAGCTGCATGGTCAGCTCCGAGGGGGCCTGCAATGCCTACTACCGATATATGGGGATCCAGGAACGATGAGAGAAATCCAACTTAGCCACGGCGGTCGGGTGATGGGTGGAGATGAACCAGCCTGTTTCGGCAATCTTGTGGAGAACCAGACCCGATGAGAGAAATTCAGTTAAGCCACGGCGGCGGCGGCGTGGAGATGAATCAGCTGATCAACCAGCTCTTCTTTCGCCACTTTGGCAACGAGATCCTGCTGCGCGGTGAAGATGCCGCCCTCCTGCCAGTAAGCGGCCCCGTCGCCTTTACCACCGACAGCTTTACCGTCTCGCCGCTGTTCTTCGAGGGGGGGGATATCGGCAAGCTGGCCATCGCCGGTACGGTCAATGATCTTGCCATGATGGGGGCCAAGCCCGAGTATCTGAGCTGCAGCTTTATCATCGAGGAGGGTTTCCCCTACGCCGATCTGGCCCGCATCGTCGAGTCGATGGCAGCAGAGCTTGCCAAGAGCGGTGCCCGCATCGTCTGCGGCGACACCAAGGTGGTGCCCAAGGGGGCCGCCGACAAGGTCTTTATCAACACCAGCGGGGTCGGCACCTTCCCGCTGCCCGAACAGAGCCGGGGCATCTCGGTACGGAGCCTCAAGGCTGGTGATGCCATTCTGGTGTCACGGGATATCGGCAGCCACGGCGCCTGCATCCTGATGGCCCGTGACGCCCTGCAACTGGGATCCGATCTCAAGAGTGACTGCACCACCCTCTGGCCGCAGGTAGAAGCGCTGCTAAAAGCGGGGATTACCCCGCACGCCCTGCGCGATGCCACCCGCGGCGGCCTTGCGGCCGTGCTGAATGAATGGAGCACAGCCTCCCAGGTGGCCATCGAACTGGAGGAGTCCGCCATTCCGGTGTGCGATCCGGTGCGGGGCCTGTGCGAACTCTACGGTTTCGAGCCCCATGATCTCGCCAACGAGGGGACCATGGTGCTGGCACTGCCTGCCGAACAGGCGCAGGACGCGCTGGGCATCTTGCGACAATTCAACCCCGCCGCCAGCCAGATCGGCGTGGTGCAGGCAAGCGAGCGCCACAAGGTGATCCTCAACAACCCCTGGGGCAGCCGCCGTTATCTGGAGCTGCCGCAAGGGGAACTGCTGCCGCGGATCTGTTGAGCGGCCATGCCGTTCAGCCAATGACAGAGGGGAGTCACACCTCCCCATATCGGTTAAGGAGCCACCATGCACGAAATGTCTCTGGCCATGGCCGCCATCGATCTGGCGGCCGAACAGGCCACCCAGCGGGGCTTTACCAAGGTGACCGCCCTCTGGCTCGAGGTCGGCAGCTTCTCCTGCGTCGACCCGGACACCATTGCCTTCTGTTTCGAGGCGGCCGCCAAGGGCACTGCCGTCGAAGGGGCCCAGCTGCACTTTCAGCACCAGGTGGCAGAGGCCTGGTGTTACGACTGCAACCAGACGGTCACCCTCACCGAGCGCGGGCAAGCATGCCCCGAGTGTGGCGGATACAAATTACGAGTCGCGCAGGGTGATAGCCTGCGCATCACCGACATCGAGGTAAGTTGATATGTGTAGCGTATGCGGATGCGGTCAGGCGCGGATCGCCGGCCATGAGCACGATCATGAGCATCATCACGAGCATGAGCATCACCATGAACATGGTCATGAGCACGACCATCATCATGCTCATGACGCCCATCACCATCATGATCACGAGCAGAGTGCGCCGCGCACCCTGATCATTCACCACCACTATCACCATCAGGGGGATGTCCATCACCACTACCACGGGGTACGGGCTCCCATAAGCCACGAGAGTCATGATCAGCCGAATGAGCACCACCATGATCATCCCCACGACCATCATCATGAACATGCCCACTCTCATGACCACGGCCATTCCCACGCGCATCCCCATGACCATGACCATGACCATGACCATGACCATCAGCAGGGTGATCTGCACTACGGCAAAGGGGAAGCAGGATTGTCGGTGCCCGGCATGGGGCAGCGCCAGCTGATCGCCATCGAGATGGACGTGCTGGCCAAAAACAACGCCTTGGCCGCCCACAACCGCGAACACTTCGACGAGGAGGCCCAGCTGGTGCTTAACCTGGTGTCGAGCCCGGGCTCCGGCAAGACCACCCTGCTGTGCGAAACCTTGTGCCAGCTGGCCAACAAGCGCCCTTGCGCCGTGATTGAGGGGGATCAGCAGACCAGCGCCGATGCGGATCGCATCCGTGCCACCGGCGTCCCTGCCGTGCAGATCAACACCGGCAAGGGCTGCCATCTGGACGCCAAGATGGTTCACGACGCCTGCCACCAGCTGCCTGCCAATGAAGGGGGCATCCTCTTTATCGAGAACGTGGGCAATCTGGTCTGCCCCGCCAGCTTCGATCTCGGCGAGAAGTACAAGGTGGCGATCCTCTCCGTCACCGAGGGGGAAGAGAAGCCCCTCAAGTACCCGGACATGTTTGCCGCCGCCCAGCTGATGGTGATCAACAAGATCGATCTGCTGCCCTACGTCAGCTTTGACGTGGCCCGCTGCATCGAGAACGCCAAACGGGTCAACCCCTATATCCAGGTGATCCAGGTCAGCGCCACCACAGGCGAAGGGATGGATGCCTGGCTCAACTGGCTAGCCAGTGCCTGAACCGGTTAAACGCCGTTGCTAACGGTAGATAAAAGAGAGGGAGGCTGATGCCTCCCTCTCTTTTATCTACAAACCTTATCAGGCGTTCTCTCTCTATACCGAATGGCCGCGCCTCATACTCGCATCCCCTCACCCAGCCCTCTCCCCAGGGAGAGGGAACCGATGAGTGGATATCGATAATTCCCTGCCAGTATCCAGATACACCGAGGTACATCATGCTGGTGAACCGCATATTTGCTCCCTTCTCCCCTCGCGGGAGAAGGGCTGGGGATGAGGGGGAAGCCAATCCTCAGGCCGCGCTTTCGGTCAGCACCCCTGATTCGGGCTGCATCTCGCCAAAGCGCAGCACCCGATGACAGATCTGGCGCAGCAGCGCCTGCTGGTGACTGAAGACAAGCATGCCAAGCCCGCGCTGCTCACACTCAACCATCAACTCCCGCCAGAGCTGGCGCTGAATTTGCGGATCCAGCTGGGCAGTCACCTCGTCGGCAATCAGCAGACGGGTGCGGGGATCGAGGGCGCGCAGCAGCGCGATGCGAGCCAGCTCACCGCCGGAGAGCTGACCGGGTTTACGGCCAAGCCATTCAGGCTTGACCATAAAGCGGGCCAGCATGGCCTCATCGGGGCGCCACACATCCCACAGCGCCTGTCCGGTGGTGCGATAGGGATTGAAGGTGAGCTCCGGGTGCTGGGGCACCAACTGGATGGGGTGATAACCCTTCACCGGTTCGGCCAACGGCTGCTCATCCAGCAGGATCTGCCCGCCGGCCCCAACCGGTTGCCAACCGGCCAATACTCGCCCCAGGGTGGTCTTGCCATGACCGCTCGGGGCGGAGATGCCCAGCCGCTCGCCCGCTTTCACCGTCAGCGACAACCCCTGCCAGAGGGGGCGTTCCCCCTGGGCGATGGTGAGATCCCGTATTTCAAACATCAGGAAACCTCCGGCGCAGAGAAGAGAGTATTGAACTCCGGCAGCGCCTGCCAGTGGGCACGGAGCATCTCGCTCCCCTGCCCTTGGCGCAGGTGGTGGCAGCTCAAGGTATCGCTCACCTGCCCCTGATGCAGCGCGACGATACGATCGGCAAAGCGGGCCGCCAGCGCCAGATCGTGGGTCACCCAGAGGATGCCGCTGCCCTGATTGGCCAGCTCACGCAACTGGCTGAGCAGCTGGCAGGCCAGCCCCTCGTCGAGCCAGGCGGTGATCTCGTCCGCCAGAATGTAGCGGGCACCGCCAAGGGCCGCGGTGCAAGCCAGAATGCGCTTGGCCATGCCGCCGGAGAGCTGGCGCGGATAGCTGTCCAGGGTGGCGGCGGGCAGCTGGTAGCGCAGCAGTTGCTGGCCGAGCCGCTCGCGGGAACCGCTCTGACCGCACAGACGCGCCGCACGGCCCAGCTGGCGCTCCACCGTCAGCAACGGATTGAGGGCACTCACCCCCTGCGGCACATAGCAGAGGGTGTGGCCGCGCAGTCCGGCACGGCTGGCGTCGCACAGGGGCACGCCATCGAGGGAGATGGTGCCACGCATGCGCAGGTTGTCCGGCAGCAGGGTCAGGGCGCTTTGCAGCAGCAGGCTCTTGCCCTCGCCGCTCCCCCCACCAGTGCCACTATCTCCCCCGGCGCCAGTTGCAGGCAGATATCGGTCAGCAATGGCTGCCAACTGCGCCGCCCCAGCCAGGAGTAGTGGGCCGCCTCTATGGTCACGTGGTCAAAACTCAGCATGGTTCTCCCCCAAACCCAAACCAGAGTTGTTGCAGGGCGCGGGTAGCCTGATCAAACAGTAAAACCAACGTCAGCAGCATCAGACCAGGGAAGAGGGCCAGCCACCAGCCGCCGCCGGCCAGATAACGCAGGGCATCGGCCAGCAGCAGACCCAGCGAAGCCTCGTGGGCCGCCAGCCCAAAGCCGAGAAAGCTCAGCGCCGCGCTGTGCAGCACCGCATGGGGGAACATCAGCAGGGTGCCGATAAACCACTGGGGCAACAGCCCCGGCAACAGGTGGGTGCGCCAGCGGCGCAGCGCCCCCATCCCCTGACAGCGGGCCAGCACCACGTAGTCGCTGCTGGCGATCCGCCGCGCCTCGGCGCAGAGAATAAGCGCCAGCTTGGGCCAGTGGGTGAGCGCCACCGCCAGGATCACCCCGCGCATGCCACCCCCTGCGGTAAAGCAGATCAGGATCAACAGCAGCATATGGGGCAGCGCCAGCATGGCATCGATCACGAGGCGCACCGCCGCATCGCACCTGGGATGGATGAGCGAGAGGCTGGCCGCCACCATGGCCAGCAGACCACTGCACAGGGCCGTGCTGATGCCCAGTTCCAGACTGGTGAGGGTGCCCTGAAAGGCCCGCAACCAGAGATCCCGTCCCATCTGATCGGTGCCGAACCAGTGAACCAGCGAGGGGGGCTGCTGGCGCGCCAGCAGATCCATCGGCACATCCTGATGAGAGAGGCTCCAGCCGTAGCTGGCCAGCAGCAGCAGGCAGATCAGCGCAAAACCCAGACGCAGCAGGGAGGGGAGCGGATTAAACAGCATGCACACCCTCCCAACCGCGGTTGATGCGGGCCAGCAGCACCCGCGCCGCCGTGTTGCCCAAAAAGACCAGCAGGGTGCAGAAGAGCACGATTCCCATCAGCAGGGGGATGTCTCCCCTCAGCCCCGCATCCACGGTGGCCTGACCGAGCCCCGGATAGGAGAAAACCTTCTCTGCCAAGAGCGATCCGCCAATCAGCTCGCCAAGAGAGGCAAACTGCAGGCAGATCGCCGGGGTCAGAGCGTGGCGCAGCACGTGAAAACGCAGCATGGGCCAGCCGCCATCCCCCTGGGCGCGGGCGTAGCGAATAAAATCGCTCGCCAGTACCTCGGCCACCCGCTCCCGGGTGTGCAGCGCAATGTTACCAAGCCCCAACAGGGCCAGGGTTGTGACCGGCAGCAGCAGATGACGCAACCGCATGGCCCAATCCGCCTCATCGGCAGCGAGACCCGGCGTCCAGGCGCAGCAAACCGGCAACAAGGGCCAGTGCACCGCAAACAGCGCCAGCAGCAAGAGGCCCACCCAGAAAGTGGGCAAGGAGGCGAGCAGGTAGGCAAAGCGGCAGATAAGGCGATCGGGCCAGCGGTTGAGATAACGACCGGCGCAGAGCCCAAGCAAAATCCCGAAAAATCCGGAGAGCAGCCAGGCGCACGCCAGCAGCAGGAAGGAGGCGGCAAAGCGTTGGCCAATGACCTCACCCACAGGCGCGTTGTAGAGCATGGAGTAACCGAGATCCCCCTGCAGCACTTGACTGAACCAGTGCCAGTAACGCAGCCAGAGCGGCTGATCCAGCCCCCAGCGGGCGGCGATGCGGGCATACTGCTCGGGCGGCACGTGCAGCAGATCGTTGCCGATATAGGCCTTGATGGGATCGATGGGGGAGTAGCTCAGCAACACAAAGGTGGCAACCGAGACCAGACAGAGCAGCCCTGCCAAACGCAGCAGGGCTTTGAGTGTTGCAGTCATCATGGTGGACGAACTTAGCGGCACGTCCACCGCCAATCCTGCAGGTTGTTGAGCAGTGACCAGCTACCGTGAATTTCCGGCGCCCCCTTGCCAAGGTCGATGCAGCGGTTGGCCAGATAAGTGTGCTGCACGTTGAGCAGCCAGGCCCAGGCTGCATCCCCCTGCACTCCGGCGCCACGCTTGCCATCCCACTCCACCTGCTGCCAGAACGGCACGGCCGCCTGCCAATCGGGGGCATCCAGCGCCTGCTTGAGGTACGCATCCACCACCGGATTCTGGTAATAGCCCGGGTTGTAGAACTCCACGCCGGCGGAACCGCTCTGGTAGTGGTGATAGAGCTCCATGGGATCCAGACTCCCCCACCCCATCAGCACCGGATTGGCGTGCATCTCCCGCTCCACCTGCTCCCAGCTGCCGGACTTGAGGCTCACCTCAAGACCGATGGGTTTGAGCATGGCCCGCACCGCTTCCGCCAAATCCCGGCGGGTGCTGTCGCCACTGGTATACCAGAGGGTAAAGGCGGCGCGCAGGTCGCCCTTGTGGCGAATGCCGTCACTGCCCATCTTCCAACCCGCCTCGTCGAGCAGGGCGTTGGCGTGGGCCGCATCGCCATCCTTGAAGGCGGTGGCCTTGTTTAGCCAGGGCAGGCCTTCCACCGCGCTGTAGGCGGGGATGGCGTGTCCTTCCAGCAGCTGGTCGGCCAGCAACTTGCGGTCGATGGCATAATTGATGGCGCGGCGCACCGCCACGTCCGAGGTCACGTCGTTGCCGATGGGATAACCCTTGGTATCCTTGCCGCCCGCTGGCGGAATGGGGAAGACGATGCCGCGATTCTCCACGCTTGGCCGCACCCACAGCTTGAGGGAGGCAGGGACTGTCGGCGCTAGCGACGGGGCGATGCGCACCAGGTCGAGCTGGCTGCTCTGGGCGGCGGCGTAGGCGCTCTCTTCATCGATAAAGACAAACACCAGCCGCTTGAAGTCATTGTTGCCGCCGGCGTAATGGGGGTTGGCTTCCACCACCAGCTGCTGGCCGGGCAGGAAGCTCACCAGCCGGTAGGGGCCGGCGCCGACCGGATGGCGGGCGTAAGCCTTGGGATCGTAATCCCGCTTCGACACGATGCCGAGCGATCCCAACACGTTGACGAAGGTGCTCTGGGGGGCGCTTAAAGATATGGCAACCTCGGTAGGCGAGAGCACCTTGGCCGAGACAAAGTTGCCCATGTCGATCTTGCCGCCACCCTGGGCTGCGCTGTTGTAGGTAAAGGCCACGTCTTCGGCGGTGAGCGGTGCACCGTTGGAGAATTTCAGATCCGGCTTGAGGCGGATAAG
The DNA here is from genome assembly GCF_013085525.1 of Aeromonas sp. 1805. Taxonomy (NCBI): domain Bacteria; kingdom Pseudomonadati; phylum Pseudomonadota; class Gammaproteobacteria; order Aeromonadales; family Aeromonadaceae; genus Aeromonas; species Aeromonas sp. 1805. The sequence goes on from NZ_CP038515.1 coordinate 4,321,873, forward strand.
CCACCCCTTGCCATCCTGGTTCGGAGTCACCGCTTGGGTGAGCAGGTTCTGCCAGCTGAGGTCGGCATTCTGCTTGAGCAGCGGGCTGTGCAGCAGCAGGTAGCTGCCGTGGCTCCAGCCAAGCAGCGGGTCGAACCCTTCGGTGGGCTCACTGCCGATGGCGAGCTTGAGTTCGGCGGGGACGGTCTGGGCCGCCAGCGCCATGGAAGAGAAACCGCCCGAGAGCAGGGCCAGCAAGGCGGCCGCGGTGACAGAGAGGCCTTTGCGGCGGGAGGCGTTGCTGCCTGAGTGGCAGCCAAAGCATTGAATGGTCATAAGATCCCTTGTTCGTTTTACCACTCACTACCCAAAAAACAGGGGCACGACAGAAGCGAGTGAGGGGCCAAAACGGCCCCTATTCTAAACCTGATTGCAGATGAGACCTAGCGCTGGGTGTCGCCCACAGGGTCGCCACGCCGGCCGCTGAACAGGCGGCGCCGGCTCAAGTTCACGCCGCCTTCCCCCTGTTGCACCGGAAGCGAAAGCAACATCTTGAGGGTGCTGCTCACCAGCGCCCGCCCCTCGTCGGCCCCCAGGTGCGGGTCGATGGGGGACATGAGCGAGCAGGCCAGCAACTGCCCCGTCTCGGGCAGTGCACCCACCATAAAGGTCAGGTTGCCGCAGGGGAGTTGCAACGCGAGCCGATCGCTGCTACCGCGCACCGGCCAGAGCTGATCCGGCCCCGGCAGCACCACCACGCTCAACATCCAGGGGGTGAGCACGCAGCCAAGCCACTGCCCTTCAAACAGGGTGCACTCCGCCACGATGGGCATAGCCGGGTGGTAGAAGGGCAGAGCCTGCATCTCTTCTCTGGCGATCCGCTCGTACTGAGCCACCAAGCGCGGTGCAGGGTTCGCGGCAAAACCGGCAAACTCCTGCGCCGGCTCTTTCGCGGCTTCGTTCACTGCCTCATTCACAATGGATTGCGCCATACGCCCTCCCGCGCTCGCTCGGCCTTCTCCTGCTCACAGAGCGGGATGGCCGGTGCCCCCAGACTGGCCAGCAGGGTCAATATCCGATCCGTCGCCTCCCCCATGGCAGCCGCCACCACAGGGGTGAGGCCGATGCGGGGCTCGAGGGATTCAGGCTCGACCCCGATCAGGGTGAGCCGCCTGGGGGATTCCCCCGTCATGTGCAGCGCCGAGAGCACGTCCGCCAGCCCCAGCTGATGGGGGGAGATCTTGCGACCAAACAGGGTCGGGATCTCCTCATCTTTCAGGGTCACCACGGTACCCGGCGGATTGCCGCTGCGCACCGCGTCCGCCAGTATGATGTGGTCGCGACTGGCCATCGCTTCGAGCAGCTCCATGCCGGCGGTGCCGCCATCGAGCAGCTCGATGCCGGGGGCGAAGCGGTAGTCGCGCTCCAGCCCCTCGACGATACGCACGCCGACGGCCTCATCGCTCAACAGCAGGTTGCCCACGCCCAGGATCAGGGTGTTCATCACAGCACCTTCACCTGAGTCGTTTCACCACTCTGGGTATCCACCACGTGCACCGCGCAGGACATGCAGGGGTCGAATGAGTGGATGGTGCGCACCACCTCCAGCGGTTTGGCGGGGTCGGCCACCGGGGTGCCTACCAGGGATTGCTCGTAGGGGCCGGGCTCGTCGTTGAAGTTGCGCGGGCCCGAGTTCCAGGTCGATGGCACCACCGCCTGATAGTTGGCGATCTTGCCGCCCTTGATGACGATCCAGTGGGAGAGCATGCCGCGCGGAGCCTCTTCAAAGCCCACCCCGCAAAACTCCTTGTCCGCCGGGATATCGGTCTTGATGTAGGCGCTGAAATCCCCCTTGCCGATGTTGTCCACCAGCGCCTTCCATTGATGAGACAAGGTGTCTTTCAGCACGCAGCAGCGCACCGCCCGGCCGATGATGCGGCCCAGGGTGGAGTGCAGCTGTTCGGTCTTGATGGCAGAGCCAGTCAGCGTCTTGTAGAGGCCGTTCAGCTGATCGAAGTGCGCCACCGTCTCCGGGTGCTTGGCCGCGAGCTTGACCAGGAGGTCGGCGAGCGGCCCCACCTCCACCACCTTGCCGTAGAAGGTGGGGGATTTGACCCAGGAGTACTTGCCGTCATCCTGCCAGCCGGTGTAGTTGGGCTCGGTCTTGCCCTCCCAGGGTTTGAGGGGGGCGTCATCCTTGTACCAGGCGTGCTTGTTGCTCTCGGCGATGCCATCCATCAGCCAGGCATCCTGATGGCTCTCGATGGGACGATAGCCGGCCAGATCGCCGTTTTCGATGTAGCCGCCCGGCATCAGGAAGCTGCCGCCGTCACCGTCGGTGGGCAGCTCAGGCACGCTCAGGTAGTGCTTGGCCCCCTGCCCCAGGTTCAGCCACTCGGGGTAGTGGGCGGCTATGATGGCGGCATCCACCTTGTAGACCTGCTCAATAAACTCGCCGAGCCGGTCGATGAAGCTCTTCACGTAGAGCAGCCGCTCCAGGTTGAGCACGCTCGGTGCATCCAGGTTGATGGGGTTGGCCACCCCGCCCACCGCCAGGTTCTGGATGTGGGGAGTCTTGCCGCCGAGGATGGCGACGATGCGGTTGGCATCGCGCTGGCACTCCAGTGCCTGCAGGTAGTGGGCCACGGCGATGAGGTTCACCTCCGGGCTCAGTTTCATCGCCTTGTGGCCCCAGTAGCCGTTGGCGAAGATGCCGAGCTGGCCGCTCGCCACCAGGGCGCGGATCTTGTCCTGCACCTTGGTCAGCTCGTCGGCGCTGTTGAGGGACCAGGTCGATACCCCCTTGAGCAGGTCGGCCGCCTTTTGCGGATTGGCCTGCAGTGCGGCGGTGATGTCCACCCAGTCCAGCGCGGAGAGCTGATAGAAGTGGACGATGTGATCGTGGATGTTGTGGGCCGCAATGATCAGGTTGCGGATGTACTGGGCGTTGACCGGCACCTTGGCGCCGATGGCATTCTCCACCGCCCGCACCGAGGCGATGGCATGAATGGAGGTGCACACCCCGCAGATGCGCTGCACTATCATCCAGGCATCGTGCGGGTCATTGCCCTTGACGATCTCCTCCATCCCGCGCCACATGGTGCCGGACGACCAGGCCTTGGTGACGACGCCGCCTTCGATTTCACAGTCGATACGCAGGTGACCCTCGATGCGGGTGATGGGGTCTATGGTGATACGTTGGCTCATACGTTGGCTTTCCCTCGGGCCTGATAATCTTGGTGAACACGTTCAAGTGATGGCAGTACCGGCAAGAGCCGGATCAGCAGCAAATAGGCACACACCTCGATGGCGACGAAGCCCAAGGAGATCAGCACTTCCGCCGCGGAGGGGAAGTAGTGGTAGCCATTGCCGGGGTTGAAGGCGAGCAGGGAGTAGTCCAGTCGCCAGAGGGCGGCGCCCAGCAGCATGCTGAGAGCCCCCAGGAACAACATGCGCGAATCGCGGCGGCTCTTGTCCCAGTGGAACACCAGCAGCGGGAAGATCATCAGCGCGATCTCGCTCCAGAACATCAAGGCGTAGCGATTCCACTGGGAGAGGTACTCCGACTTGTCGTTGATGACGATCTCGGCAAAGCGCAGCGCCACAAACAGGATCAGGAAGATGTCGATCACCTGGGTCAGCTTGTAGAACAGCGGCTTCTCGTTGGGGCCGCGCCCCGCCAGCCCGGCCTGCACCAGGGAGCCTTCAAACACCACGATGGAGAAGCCCATGATGAAGGCGGTGAGCAAGGAGAAGACCGGCAGCAGCTCGTAGCTTTGCCAGAGCGGATGGATCTTCTCCCCCGCCACTATCATCAGGGATCCCATGGAGGATTGGTGCATGGTGGGCAGCAGGGCCCCCAGCGCCAGGATGAAGAACATGACCTTGTTGATCCGCGCAAGGGAGACCTTCCAGCCGAACTTCTCCATCAGCACGGGGGCAAACTCCAGCGCCATCACCCCGATGTAGATGGTCATGCAGACCGCCGTCTCGAACAGCACCGAGGAGGTGTTGAAGAAACCCGGAATGTAGAAGTACGGCAGGTTCCAGTAACGACCGACGTCGATGGTGATGGAGAGGCCGCCCAGGGAATAGCCGAACAGGCTCGCCAGCAGGGCCGGCCGCACCAGCGGGTGATACTCGCCCCGGTTGAAGACGTAGACCGCCCAGGCCAGCGCCCAGCCGCCGCAGGCGAAACCGGTGCCGATCAGCAGATCGAACGAGATCCAGAGCCCCCAGGGGTAGCCGCCGTTCAGATCGGTGACCGAGCCCAGCCCGAAGATGAGGCGTTTGAGGATCAGCATGCCGCACAGGATGACGAACGGCGCCAGCACCATGACCGGCCAGCTGACCAGCCTGCCTCCCAGCGGATGTGCCTTGTGATTACTCATGATCCTTGCCTCCCGATTGCTTGTCATGGCCCGCGTGCGAGTCATGATCGTCGCCATCCTGATGGTCCTTGGTGTTGCGGCGAATGAGCACCGACAGCCCGGTCAGCACCACCAGCGGCAGCACCATCCCCTTGTAGAGGGTGTGCTGGATGTGCTCGGAGCGCGCCCCGGAGGAGAGCTCCGGCAAGTCAGGCATGTCGAGCTTGGTGTAGGGCACCCCGGCCAGCACCAGCACCTGGGTGCCGCCCCCCTCCTTCTCGCCATAGACGTAAGGCTGGTAGTTGGGCACCTCGTGCAGGTAGGGATCGTTGGCGCTGAAGGTCTGGCGCGGATAGGCATATTCGCTGCCCGGCGTTGCCAGCAGCCGGCGCTTGGCCTCGGCCATCAGCGCCTCGCGGGTGCCGAAGATGACGGCGCCGGTGGGGCACACCTCGACGCAGCCGGGCAACTTGCCCTGATCAATGCGCTCAAGCCCTTTCTGGTTGCAGAGCTCGCACTTGTGGATCGCCCCGAACGGGTTGTCGTAGTCATATTTGGGCACGTCGAACGGGCAGCCCACCATGCAGTAGCGGCAACCGGTGCAGACGTCCGGGTCATAGTGGACGATACCGGTCTTGGGATCCTTGGTCAGCGCCTGCACCGGGCAGACGGAGACGCAGTTGGGATCGACACAGTGCATGCACTGCTTCTTGATGTAGGCATAGCCATCCACCAGCTGATCCTTGTGCTCGCCTGTGCCGCTCTTCCACACCTGAATGATGTTGTTGGTGTAGGGGCTCAGCTTGTCGTTGTTGGACCAGGTCGCTTCCCCGGCCGGATTGGCCGGGTTGCCGTTGAGGCGCTGGCACTCCGCCACGCAGGCCTGGCAGCCGATGCAGAGGGTGGAGTCGTAGAGCATGCCGAGCGCGCCGGGAATGGGCGGCTTGTTCTCGGCCGCCGCCAGGGCAGTGCCGGAGACGGTGGTGCCCGCCGCCAGCGCACCGACGGAGGCGAATTTGAGGAAGTTGCGTCTGTTCACGGTCACTCCTCCCGTGAGGTGTGCTGTCCGGCTTCATGGCGCTTCTGCTGGCGACCGAGCTCGCGCACCGTCATCAGACTCACCCCGACCAGCACCCCGAGCGCCCCACCGATAAGGCCGGTGGCGGTGGGCGACATGTGTCCTCCCTCCTGGATGGCCACGTCGGGCTTGTTCACCCGCGGGGTGGGATTCTCCACCTTGGCGAGCTGGAAGATCCCCTTGCTGAAACCCACTCCCTGCTCGTTGCAGCCGTAGCAGGGGTGGCCGATGCCCACCGGCCAGATGCCGCCGCCCACGTCGCAGAACTCCAGGGTCGAGCAGTTGCCGTAGGTCTCCGGCCCCTTGCAACCAAGATGGTAGAGACACCAGCCCTGACGGTGGCCCTCGTCGCCAAACTCCTTGGCAAAACGGCCCGCGTCGAAGTGCGGGCGACGCTCGCAGTTTTCATGGATGAGCCGTTCATAGGCAAACAGCGGCCGCTTCTTGGCATCGAGCGCCGGCAGCTTGCCGTAGGTGATGTAGTAGGCGACCGTGGTGAGGAAGTTGTGGGGATTGGGCGGGCAGCCCGGGATATTGATAATCGGCGTGCCGAGGTTGCCGAGGGCCTCTTCCAGGCTGACGGCGCCGGTCGGGTTGCCGCCGCTGGCGGGCACTCCACCCCAGGCGGCGCAGGAGCCGATGGCGATGACGGCAGCCGCATCGGCAGCCGCGCGGCGAATATGGTCGACGATGGGTTCACCGGCCACCATGCAGTAGATGCCGCCATCTTTGAGCGGGATGGAACCATCCACCACCAGCACATACTTGCCCTTGTAGCGTTCGATGGCATTGTGCTTGTTCTCTTCGGCCTGATGACCGAAGGCCGCCGAGAGCACCTCGTGATACTCCAGCGAAATGGTGTTGAGGATCAGGTTCTCGATGGTGGGGTGGGTGGCACGCAGCAGCGATTCGGTGCAACCGGTACACTCCTGCGCCCCTATCCAGATCACCGGTGGCCGCTCGGGGCTGGTGAGCGCGGTGGCCATCTTGGCCACGGCATGCTGGCTTAATCCAAGGGTTGCGGCCATCCCGGCGCACAATTTCATAAAGTCACGGCGATTAATTCCATGAGCCGATAAAAAAGTATCCTCGACCATTCTTTTTATTCCCGTAGTGAGCACTTGTTTGATAAATGCTTAATAGCGGAAATGCTAAGTACTCCCCCCCTGCCCCGCGTTGATCTCCATCAAGTGACGGAACATTATTCAAATAGAAAACTCATCAGCATGGATTTAAAAATTTCATATGTAGCATAGACTTAGAAAGCATGGCGCCAACCACAAAAATACCCACTAGGGGGTAATTTTGCGTGTTGATGAATTTAATTCATTTAAATTACCCGTTAATTCGTGATGTTAAATAATCAGAATGAAAGCGTTGTCACACTATTTGATCTGGTCTTTATGTTACCAGCCATAGGCTATTTTACATCGTCAAAAGTGGCTGATAATATATACCTTTATATTTGTATGATTATATGTAAACAAGTGGAATGGACGCGCGAACGATATTTATTATCAGCTTATAAAATATGCGTCCCTGTCTATTCAAGAAACATCTCCCTTGCTTGATTAATTTACTGTCATCAACAGGGTATCTGCATTTTCCCCCTATTCCCCCTCTTGCAACATGTGACCCACCCCCTCCTTCCCGGCCCGGCTGCGCCACCTGGCTCGTACAACTGGTGCCATTTGTCTCTATTAGTCAGTGATGACATAAAAATCTCTCCAACATCAAGCTGTTGAACAACAATTATCACTGAGCCCTGTGCGAGCTCTGCCCTTGGCGCTAAGGGCAAGGAACCCATGAAGTCGATGAGGATGACCGATGAGCAAAACCATACTGGTGGTGGATGATTCCGTGGGGATCAGGGCGGCCATCACCATGACGCTCAGCAGCGCCGGTTTTGAGGTGATTGAGGCCGGAGACGGCGAAGCCGCCCTCATCGAACTGGAGCAGCGGCGGGTACACCTCATCATCTCCGATCTCAACATGCCCGGCATGGATGGCATGACCCTGCTAAGACGGGTCAAGGCCCAGCAGACTACCCGCTACCTCCCCTTCATCATGCTGACCACCGAAGACTCCGAGCAGATCAAGCGGGAAGGATTCGAGGCCGGCGCCCGAGTCTGGCTCACCAAGCCGTTCGAACCGCTCAAGCTGCTGGACGATGTCTGCAAGGTGGTGCAGCCATGAGCCTGGCCATCGACACCCGACAAACGCCGGTGACCGCCACCCTGAGCGGCGAGCTCAGCGTCATCACGCTGGGGGATCTGCAGGATGAACTGTTCGGTCTGCTCAATTTCTCCGTGCTGACACTGGATCTCACCCCGCTGGAGATGCTCGATGGCTGCGGTGCCCAGCTCATCGCCATCCTGCAGCAGGAGGCCGGCCAGCAGGGCAAGCAGCTGCGACTCGAGGCCGCTGAAGGGAGCCAGGCCCGCCATGTCTTGAGCCTGATGGGATTGTGGCCAGCCGACCATGGGGAGGGCCGCGCGGATGGACATCAATAAGGCCTGTGCCCTCTTCTTCGAGGAGGCCTACGAGCAGTGCGACAATCTGGAACACGCCCTGCTGGATCGCGACACCTATCCGGCCAACCCCGACACCTACAACCTGATGTTTCGCACCGCCCACACCATCAAGGGCTCGGCCGGCATGCTGGGGCTGGCCATGCTGGTGCGCTTCGCCCATGCAATGGAGAACATGCTGGAGCGACTGCGCAGCGGCGAGATCGCGCTGGACGAACACCTCATCAACCTGCTGCTGGCCTGCAACGATCAACTGCGCGACCTGCTGCAGGGGGCCGAACACAACCCCGAGTTGCAACAGACCGAGACCCAGCAGATCCTGGCCCTGCTCTCCCAGCTGCAAGGGCACCAGACCCTGCCCAGCCAGCCGCTGATCATGCCGGCTCCCGCACCGGTCAATCAGACGGATCGGCGCGCCTGGCACCTCTCCCTGCGCTTCTATCCGGCCCTCTATCAGGACGGCTTCGATCTGCTGGCCTTCATTCGCTACCTCGGTAACCTGGGGGAGATCCGCGTCATCCAGCCGGTCTGGCAGGAGTGGCCCCCGCTGCAACTGCTCGATGCCACCGAGTGTTTCCTCGGCTACGAGATTGGCCTGCTCAGCGCCGAACCGGCCGAGCGGATCCGGAGCACCTTTGATTTCGTTGCCCACGCCAGTCTCATCTGCCTGCTCAGCCCCCATCAGGATCTGGCGCAGTTTTCAGAACAGGGGCAAAAACTGGCGGCCTGGCGCAATGAGCCGCTCGCGGCCCAGCTGCAGCGCTGGGTGCAAGCCGGCGCGCTGAGCGAAGAGGAAGCAGCCTGCATCGCGCGAGGCGAACTGACGCCCGGCGCGGCAAACGCCGAACCGGCCCTGGCGCCTCCCATCCAGTCAGCCCAGCCGCCGCAGGAGGCCCCCACACAGCAGACCAGACCCGCACCGCTGCGGGCAGAGGGACACTACATCCGCATCGAGGCGGCCAAGCTCGATCGGCTGATCAATCGGGTCGGCGAGCTGGTGATCGCCACCTCGGCCACCACCCTGCAGGCGAGGATGAGGGGCGATGCGGAGCTCATCGAATCAGTGGCCATCGTCAACACCCTGGTGGAAGGGATCCGCGACGACGCACTCACTCTGCGTATGGTGCCCATCAACGAGATCTTCAACCGCTTCCCGCGACTGGTGCACGAACTCTCCCAGCAGACCGGCAAGGAGATCCAGCTTCAGATCCGCAACGCCGATACCGACATCGACAAGTCGATGGTCGAGAAGCTGACCGACCCCCTGATGCACCTGGTGCGCAACGCCGCCGATCATGGCCTCGAAGAGCAACAAGCTCGGCTCGCCGCCGGCAAGCCGGCGCAGGGAACCATCACCCTCAACGCCTATCACGACGCCGGCGCCGTGGTGGTGGAGGTCAGCGATGACGGCCGCGGCATCGACCGCGACAAGATCCTCGCCAAGGCCCATGGCCAGGGGCTGCTGCCGGAAGGCAAGGTATTGAGTGAACAGGAGATCTTTCAACTGCTGTTTCTGCCCGGTTTCTCGACGGCCAGCGATGTCAGCGATCTCTCCGGGCGGGGGGTCGGGCTCGACGTGGTCAAGCGCAACCTGGAGTTTCTGCGCGGCGAAACCACCATCGACAGCCGGCTGGGGCTGGGCACCACCTTCAGGCTGAGACTGCCGCTCACCCTGGCCATCATCGACGGTTTTCGCATCGAGGTGGATCACGCCTCCCTGGTGATCCCCCTCGACATGATGGTCGAGTGCATCGATCTGCCGCCGGATGCCCTGCGCACCCCGGCCCGCCAGATCAACGTGCGCGGCGAATGGGTGCCCTTCATCGTCCTGCGCGAGCTGTTTGCCCTGCCCCCTGCCGACGAACCCGAGTTCGTGGTGATGGTTGATTATGCCGACCATCGTGCCGGCATCGTGGTGGATCGCCTGATTGGCGAGGTGCAGGCCGTCATCAAGCCGCTCGGCGAGCTGTTCAAATCCCTGCGCTACGTGAGCGGCTCCACCATTCTTGGCAACGGTCAACCGGCGCTCATCCTCGACGTCCCCCAGCTCATCCAGCTGGCCTGGCGGCGGGAACAACATGCGCTCCGGCAACAGGCCGATGCCCTTTACAGCCTCAGAGATTGACCACACACCTTCAGCACATCAACGGAATTGACGGAGTCAGACCATGGACTGGTTTCACAACTTGCAAGTCAGAACAAAGCTGGTGTTCTCGTTCTCCATCCTCATGGTGCTGCTGGTGGTGCTGTCGCTCACCAGCTACTACTCCACCAGAACCATGATGCAGCTGGTCAGCAACATGCACGCCAACCAGCTGTTGCCGATCAAGGACATCGCCAACGCCAACATCTATGCGGTCTACCAGAACCGGGCCCTCTATCGCTACATCGGCGAGGTCGACCCGGATCTCAAAACCCAAGCGTTGGTCAATGTCGACAAGTTCGAGAAGGGGATGTGGGATTTTCTGGCCAGCTACCGCAAGACCTATCTCACCCAGCGGGAGGTGGACCTGCTCACCCGCTTCGATCAGGCCTGGGCCACTTACAAGCAGTACGCCAGCGAGATCCTGAAGCTGGCTCAGACACCGGGCCAGGATGGGGAGCCCGAGCGCAACGCCTTTCGGCTGATGGGTGACAAGGGGCGCCCCGCCTTCGACATCGCCGATGCCCTGCTGAGCGATCTGGTCAAGGTGAATGCCGAGCTGGCCACCCAATCCATGGATGAGAGCCAGAACATCTATCAGGACAACCTGCAGATCCTCATCGCCATCGCCAGCGCCGCCTTTCTCATCTGCCTCATCCTGGCCCTGCTGGTGACCCGCAGCATATTGCGCCAGCTGGGGGGTGACCCTTCCTACACGGTGCAGGTGGTGGCCCGGGTCGCCGAGGGGGATCTCTCCACCCCTGTGCAGCTCAAGGCCGACGACACCTCGAGCCTGCTCTATGCAATCAAGAGCATGGCCCACCGCCTCTCCGACACCCTCAACGAGGTGGGTGCCATGTCGGAAGCCATCGGCTCCGCCTCCGAGCAGGTGGCCGCCACCGCCAATGCCCTCTCCCAGACCTCCTCCGAGCTTGCCTCCAGCGTCGAGCAGACCAGTGCCTCGGTCGAGGAGATGACCGCCACCGTCAGCCAGAATGCCGACAATGCCAAGGTGACCGAAAACATCTCCACCCGGGCGGCCAGCAGCGCCACCGAAAGCGGCAAGGCGGTCGGCGAGATGGTGCACGCCATGAAGGAGATAGCGTCGCGCATCACCGTCATCAACGACATAGCCAACAAGACCGACCTGCTGGCCATCAACGCCGCCATCGAGGCGGCCCGCGCCGGCGAGCACGGCAAGGGCTTTGCCACCGTCGCCGCCGAGGTGCGCAAACTGGCCGAACGCTCCCAGACCGCCGCCAAGGAGATTGGCGAGCTGGCCGGGCGCTCGGTCAGCGTCGCCGAGCAGGCGGGATCCTTGCTGCGTGAAATGCTGCCCGGCATCGATCAGACCGCCACCCTGGTGCAGGAGATCGCCTCAGCCTCCCGCGAGCAGCGGGCCAGCGTCTCCCAGATCAACATCGCCGTGACCCAGATAAGCGACGGCATGCAGGCCTCGGCCGCCTCGGCGGAAGAGCTCAGCTCCACCTCGGAAGAGCTGAGCTCCACCGCCCTGCAGTTGCAGGAGCTGATGCAGCAGTTCACCCTGCGCGGCGGCAACACCCGCCAGCCCTATACCCCGCACGGCGGCGCCCATATTGTCCGGCGCAGCAAGCCTAAGTCCGCATTCTCCCGCCCCTACCCCTTTCATGAAGAGGATCTGGAGCGAGAGATAGACGATGGCAAGTTCACCAACTACTAGGAGCCGGCGATGAGAGACAAGCTTGCCCCTGACACCAGCGCCCACTTTCACTGCGTCACCTTCATGCTGGGCGGCGAACTGTACGGCATCGACATCGGCTGCATTCGCGAGATCATCGAGTTCGAGGGAATGACCCCGGTGCCCATGATGCCGCGCTTCGTGCGAGGCATCATCAACCTGCGCGGCGCCGTGGTGCCGGTGATCGACCTCTCCATCCGTTTCGGCCGGGGCCAGACCCTGCTGCAGCCCACCACCTGCGTCGCCATCCTCTCCCTGCCCAACAGCACCGGCGAGGCGCAGGAGATCGGCATGCTGCTGGATGCGGTCTGCGAGGTGCTGGAGATCCGCAGCGACGCCATCGAGCCGGCCCCCACCTTCGGCACCCACATCCGCGGCGACTTCATTCAGGGGGTAGTCACCATCGATCAGCAGTTTGCCATCCTGCTCGACATGCACAGGGCCCTCTCCATCGCCGAGCTGAGCGCCATGGCCGAGGCGGCCACCGAGCAGCAGTTCTCCCCGGAACAGGGCGGCTGACCATGGTGGCGCTCCCCTTCACGGCCGAACTCACCCCGACTCTCAGCCAGAGCGAGTTCGATCTGTTTCGCCGTTTCATCCTGAATTCGGCAGGCATCGATCTTGCCCCCTGCAAACGGGCGCTGGTGCAATCCCGGCTCGCCAAGCGGCTGCGGGCACTGCACCTCTCCAGCTATCACGCCTACTGGGAGCGGATCAACCAGTCCAGCGATCCCCACGAGCGGCAGTTCGCCATCAACCTGCTCTCCACCAACGAGACCTATTTCTTTCGCGAATCCCAGCACTTCAGCTGGCTCAAGCACCATGCCGAACAACTGCTTGCCACTCGCCGCCAGCCGCTGCGGATCTGGTCCGCCGCCTGCTCCACCGGAGAAGAAGCCTACTCCGCCGCCATGGTGCTGGCCGAACAACTCGGCATCAACGATCGCTGGAGCATCCACGGCACCGACATCAACACCCGGGTCATCCCCTTTGCCCGCCGTGCCGTCTACTCGGTCGAGCGGGCCCAGCACGTGCCGCCCCATCTGTGGCTGCGCTATTTTCAGCGCGGCCATGACGAGTTCGCCGGCAAGATCCGGGTCAAACCGGAGCTGGCCGGCAAGGTCACCTTTGCCAACCTCAACCTGCTGACATGCGGCGACTATCCGGAGCGCAACTTCGACGTTATCTTCCTGCGCAACGTGCTCATCTACTTCAATGACGAGACCAAGGCCCGGGTGCTGTCGCAGCTTTGCAACCTGTTGCGCCCGGACGGCTACCTGCTGGTCGGCCACTCCGAGATCATCCGCCAGCAGGATCTGCCGCTGGTGCAGGAGGCCCCCTCCCGCTACCGCTGCCTGCCCCTTCAGCCCAAGGAGCTGCCATGACCATACGGGTGCTTATCGTCGACGACTCGGCCCTGGTACGAGAGGTACTGACCCAGATGCTGAGCAAGGCGGAGGATATCGAGGTGATTGGCGCCGCCTTCGACCCCATCTTCGCCATGCAGCAGATGAAGAAGTGCTGGCCCGACGTCATCATCCTCGACATCGAGATGCCGCGCATGGACGGTCTCACCTTCCTCAAGAAGATCATGGCCGAGCACCCCACCCCGGTCATCATCTGCTCCTCCCTCACCGAAGAGGGGGCCATGATCACCCTGGAGGCGATGTCGGCGGGGGCCATCTCCATCGTCACCAAGCCCAGCGTCGGCATCAAGAGCTTCCTGCAGCAGTCGGCCAACGACTTCATCCAGGAGATCCGGGGGGCCGTCGGTGCCAAGCTGCGCAATCTGCTGCCCGGTGCCGCCCCGCTACCGGTCACCCCGAGGCGCAATGCCGACGAGGTACTCTCCCCGCCGGCGGAGCGGATCTCCTTTCGCACCACCGAGAAGATAGTTGCGCTCGGTACCTCCACCGGTGGTACCCAGGCGCTGGAGTACCTGCTCTCCCGCCTGCCCGCCACTTGCCCGGGGATCGCCATCGTCCAGCACATGCCGGCCCGCTTCACCGCCTCCTTTGCCGAGCGGCTCAACGGCCTCTCCCAGCTGGAGGTGAAAGAGGCCGAGACCGGCGATCGCCTGCTGCCCGGGGTCGCCATCATAGCGCCGGGGGGCAAGCACCTGCTGATCCAGCGCAGCGGCACCCAGTATCTGGCGGAAGTCAAAGAGGGGCCGCCGGTCTCCCGCCACTGCCCCTCGGTGGACGTGCTGTTTCGCTCGGTGGCGGTGAGTGCGGGGCGCAACGCCCTCGGCGTCATCATGACCGGCATGGGGGATGACGGCGCCCGCGGCATGCGGGAGCTGCACGACACGGGCGCACGCACCATCGCCCAGGATGAAGCCAGTTGCGTGGTGTTCGGCATGCCCAAAGAGGCCATAGCCCACGGCGGAGTGGATGAAGTCATGTCCCTCACCCACATTACCCAGACGCTCAGCCGTCCGGATCTACGAGGCGTGTAATTATGTCATTGGAAAAATGGCAAGGCCGCAGTGCCATGGTGGTGGATGACTCCCGCACCCAGCAGTACGAAGTGACCTGCCTGCTGCAGGAGTTGGGGTTCGGCCAGATCCACGTTGCCCATGATGGCCAGGATGCCCTGAACAAGCTGCAGCAGCTCGAGCGCATCGATCTGCTGCTGACCGACCTCAACATGCCCGGCATGGACGGGGTCGAGCTCATCAGCAACCTGGAGAAGAACACCCACTACCGGATGTTCGTGGCCGTGATGAGCGGGGTGGAGCGGGACGTGCTGGACGTGATCCACGCCATCGCCGATGCCAGCACCCTGGAGGTGATCGGCGTGCTGTCAAAGCCGCTGCGACAAAGCGATCTGCGCAACATGCTGCAGCATTGCGATCCGCTGGCACACCGGGAAAACAAGAAGTGGATGCAGCTCACCTTCACCGCCGAGGATGTACAGCAGGCGCTGGACAACCGCCAGCTGATCCCCTTTCTGCAGCCCAAGGTGCTGATGGCGGACGCCAGTCTCTACGGCTTCGAGGCGCTGGTGCGCTGGATCCATCCCGAGCACGGGGTCATTCCCCCTATCTGCTTCGTTCATCATCTGGAAGAGGGGCAGCTGGCGCTCGATTTCTTCTACCAGTTCCTGCACGCCACCTGCGAGGCACTCACCACCCTGGGTGCACTGTCCGAGCATCCCACCTGCTCCATCAACATGCCGGTCAGCCTGCTGCTGACGGACAAGCTGGTCGAGAACATGATTGCCATCGTGCAGGCCCATCAACTGCCCTGCAGCGCCATCATCATCGAAGTCACCGAGACCACCTTCATGTCCAACCTCGCCATGTCGCTGGGCACCCTGGCACGATTGAGACTGCGTGGATTTGGCATCGCAATGGATGATTATGGCACCGGCTACTCCTCCATGAAGCAGCTATCTCGCTGTCCTTTCACCGAGATCAAGATTGACAAGGAATTCGTGCACGACGCCCATAGCAGCCCCAAGAAGCTGGCTATATTGACCTCAGCGATCGTCATGAGCCAGAAGCTCAACCTCAAGACGGTCGCCGAGGGAGTGGAGACCGAAGAGGACTGGAAGCAGCTGGCACTGCTCGGCTGCGAGCTGGCGCAAGGCTATTACATCAGCCGACCGCTGCCGGTCGATCAGATTGAAAAATGGTTTGCCGAATGGCAGGCCAGAGCGACCTGAATCGTGTCCCTTTGCGCTATTGAGGAACCCCGCTCCGAGAGGGCGGGACAACAACAACACCGGCAGTATCGACATCGCTGCATGGACGCTTGAAACAAGCATGAGGCTACCATGAACAACCTACTTCGCCAGCTCTCCATCAAGACGCGGCTTATCGTCTCCTTCCTGTTGCTGAATCTCATCCTGATCGGGGTCGGGCTCTACGGCAAGCAAAACACCAACACCATCAATGACATGCTCAACGACATGTACCTCAACATCCTGACCCCCATCACGGATGTCGCCAACGCCAACATGCAGGCCATCTATCACAACCGCTCACTGTTCGATTACGTCATCGAGCCGACCCAAAGCGGCATGGACAAGATTGCCAGGGATATGGATCTGCACGAGCAGAAGATGGCCGCCCTGCTGGACAAGTACCGGGCAACCCAGCTGAGCGAACCGGAAAAACTGGCTCTGGCGGACTTTGACCGCGCCTGGCCGCTTTACAAGGAAGCGGCACACAAGGCGATGACCGCCAGCTACGCCCATGACAATGACAACGCCATCAAGCTGATGAAGGGCGAGGCCGCCGCCACGTTTCAGGTGGTGGACGATCTGCTCAGCAAGCTGGTCGACATCAATCAGGGGCTGGGCAAACAGGCCTTTGATGAGAGCGACGTGATTGCCAGCGACATCACCACCGCCACCTACACCATACTCGCCATCTCGGTGCTGCTCTCCTTGCTGCTGGGCTGGCTGCTCAGCGGCAGCATCAACCAGCCGCTGCTCGCCATCATGCAGGATCTGCAACAACTGGCGCAGGGCCGGCTCACCGCCCCGGATCAGGCCGAGGGCAACGACGAGCTGACCCGCATGCAGCAGGCGATGATCAGCACCCGCCGCAGCCTGCGCGACATCGTCTCGACCATGCAGCATGCTGCCGAAAGCCTCACCGCCAGTGCCTCCCAGCTGGGGGCGGCGGCCGAGCAGGTCAATACCAGCTCCCAGCAGCAGTCCCTCGCCACCGCCAACACGGCCGCCTCGGTCGAAGAGCTTACTACCTCCGTCTCCCAGCTCTCCTCGTTTGCCAATCAGGCCAACAGCGTGGTGATGCAATCCGGGGAGATAGCCCAGGCCGGCGAGAAGCAGGTCAAGCACGCCTCCCAGGAGGTGCTCAGGGTCACCACGGCGGTCAACGACTCCGCCAAGCAGGTGCAGGGACTGTTTGACGACATCACCCGCATCAGCCAGATCTCGGTGATGATCCAGGGGGTCGCGGATCAGACCAACCTGCTGGCGCTCAACGCCGCCATCGAAGCAGCCCGGGCCGGCGACATGGGCCGCGGCTTCGCCGTGGTGGCCGACGAGGTGCGGACCCTGGCGGCGCGCACCACCCAGGCCACCCAGGAGATCAACGAGATGCTCACCTCCATCCAGCAGGGGGCCACCAGCGCGGTCAAGGGGATGAACGCCTGCTCCGACAGCATGAGCACGGTGCGGGAGACCACCGAGGGATCCAGCGAAACCATGGCCCAGGTAGATCAGAGCTCCCGCAAGGTAGTGGAGCTGATCCAGGAGATAAGCTCCATGCTCCACGAGCAGGCCGCCGCCAGCCAGCTCATCGCCCAGTCGGTGGAAGAGATCACCCAGATGTCGCTGGAGAACGTCTCCGCCGCCGAGAGCGTCAATCACGACGCCTCCCAGCTGACCACCATCATCCAGCAGCTCAACCAGGGCATCGGGTTCTTCAAGGTCTAATAAAAACGCCGAAACCCGCCCGGTCATGGGCCGAGCGGGTCTATCTCCTTCACCTTTCCATCAAGCTCCCATCTTTACCCCGCCTCCTTGCCACGGGCTCACGACGGTCCGGCGCAGGAATACCGACATCAGCACGGCATTCACTCAAACATCCATCAAAAACAGTCCAAAACAGCCTCATGCCCCTCCCGTTTGGAGGGACAAAACCAGTGATAAATACTGGGTCATAGGGAGCCAGAGAAAGCGTTGGCAGGCAAATTTACACAGAGGAATATCCCGTATTTTGCGCATTTCCACATTCCCATTCGCCACACAATTTACCAACCAAAAAACAACTGATAACATCTTTTTACATTTTAAAGCATATAAAACAACATGATTCAGTGGCCCCCCGTTTGCTCATCGCGGCAGCCAGGATCACCGGATCAGGATTGAAACCAGCAGCCAACTTCTCATCGAGCAGACACCCGACCCCATGATGAACACAGTTACGGCCAGCATCGATATCGATGCACTCCAGCACAATTTCGCCGTGGTGCGCCGCCATGCCCCCCACAGCAAGATCATCGCGGTACTCAAGGCCAATGCCTATGGCCACGGGCTGCTGCCGGTGGCCCATGCACTCGCCCAGGCCGATGCCTATGCGGTGGCCAGGGTCGAGGAGGCGCTGGTGCTGCGCGCCAACGCCATCACCAAGCCCATTCTGGTGCTGGGAGGCTTCTTCAGTGCCGAGGCATTGCCGCTGCTGGTGAAACACGAACTGCAAACCACCTTGCATACCTGGGAGCAGCTGGCACTGATCGAGCAGGCCAGTCTGCCCGCCCCCATCAAGGTGTGGCTCAAGCTCGATACCGGGATGAACCGGCTCGGGCTGCGCGCCCTGGAGCTGCCCGCCTTCATCGAGCGGCTGAGCCATTGTCGCAACGTGGTGCAGCCGTTCCATCTGATGACGCACTTCAGCCAGTCCGATGAACAGGATACCCAGGCCACCCGGCTGCAGATCGAGGAGTTCAACCGCCTCTCTGCCCATCTGCCGGGCGAGCGGGCCATGGCCAACTCCGCCGGCATCCTCGCCTGGCCGGCATCGCGCAGCGACTGGATCCGGCCCGGCCTCATGCTCTACGGCGCCTCCCCGTTTGCCGGTCAGCTCGCCGCCGACCATGATCTGCGTCCGGTCATGACCCTCAAGAGCCAGCTCATCGCCACCCGCGCCTGCGCGCAGGGCGAAGCGGTCGGCTATGGGGGGCACTGGGTGGCGGATCGAAATACCACCCTCGGCGTGGTGGCGGCGGGCTACGGGGATGGTTATCCCCGCATGGCGCCCGAAGGGACCCCCATGCTGATCAATGGCCGCCGGGTACCCATCGTGGGTCGGGTTTCCATGGACATGATCACCGTCGATCTGGGGCCGGCGGCCAGCGACAAGGTAGGAGACGAAGTAACGCTGTGGGGGGAAGGGCTGCCGGTGGAACAGGTGGCCGAAAAGATAGGCACCATCCCCTACGAGCTGCTGACCCGCCTGACCAGCCGGGTTCATCTCACGCACTGCGACAAGCGCGAACAGATGCCACTCTTGAAGCTGGCCTGAGCAGCGAGTACGGGCCTGCGATGTGGGCCCTGTTATGCCGTCATCAGGCAATAAGTTGGCCGCTCCTCATGGCGGGAGCTGCAATACCACGGCGGGGGCGTCCTTCCTCCCAGCGTTGGGATGAAGGGCGCCCCTGCGGCCCGGTTCAAGGAAGATCGAAGCCGACCAGGCTCTGCTCGATGCCGGCGTCAGGCATCATGCGCCGCAGCCCGTCCACCAGCCTGGCAGCGGCCTCCTGCAACGCCGCCAGCGGCATCTCGGGCAGGCTCTCCAGAATGAACCACATCTGTCTGGCATCGCTATCCAGACGCGTTCTCACCCCCTGACGCCAGTTCCAGCGCCGGCAGGTAACGCCCAGATCGTCGCGCCAGATCACCTCGCCCGCCTCCGGGCACTCCTGCGCTGGCGCCCCCTCTTTCATGGTGTCAAAGGCTTCGCTGCCATCGGCAATGACCAGCCGGGGTGTCCCGACATAGGCGGCCAGGTTTTCCCCGCCGACCGGAAGGGCGTAGGCGAGGCTGATGGCGTTGTAGAGATCCACCACGGGATCGATGCTCGGCAGGGCACCATCACGCAGCACCCGCTTGCGCAGGGCATCCGCCGAACAGGGAGTACGCTGGGGCTTGGCCCCAAACCCCTTGAATACCGCGGCCCAGGCGGCCAGATGCGCCTCGGTCCAGGGTGCGGGGTCGTGCAGAACCCGCTGGCTGGCCTGTGCCAGCTCATCGACGGCGATGGCCGGATTGACGATCTCGTCGGTCTGCAGGGTAATGCTGATAGCCCGAAATCCCGGAGCCAGCGTCGCCAGCGCGGGATCGATTGACGGTTGTACCGATCTCATGGAATATCCTTATATCGACTATTTTATTTCATGATAATGACCGATGACCAAGAGAGTCAATATAACGACCGATGCCGGCGCCGACGTGGAGCATGTCACCGCCGCCGTCTCCCGCCGGCTCAAGGAGTACAGACAACAGGGCCGGCTGTCGCTCGATGAGCTCTCGCGCCGGGCCGGGGTGAGCAAGGGGATGCTGGTAGAAGTCGAAAAGGGGGCGGCCAACCCCAGCATCGCCATCCTGTGCAAGCTGGCCGCCGCGCTCGGGGTATCGGTTGCCGATATCGTCGACGTGGCCTGTACCCCGACGGTGCACCTGATCGAGCCGCAAGCCATCCCGACCCTGTGGCAGGGCCCGCTCGGCGGCTCGGCCCGCCTGCTGGCCGGTACCCGGGGACCGGACATGATAGAGCTGTGGCATTGGCAGCTGTACCCCGGCGAGCAGTTTGACTCTGACGGTCACCCGCCCGGCACGGTGGAACTGTTTCACGTTGAGCAGGGTACCCTGCAACTGCAGTTGGGAGAGAGCGAGCTTGCCGTCACTCAGGGTTGTTCGGCCGTGGCTCGCACCGACCTGCCCCACGCCTATCGCAACGCAGGCGGCAGCGTGCTGCGCTTTACCATGACGGTAGTGGAACCACACGGCTGAGGCTGGCCGCTGCGAGGTGACAAACCATATCCTGTTAAACACGCCTTCTGATAAACAAAAAGGCCCCATCTTACGACGGGGCCTTTGCCAATTGGTGGCGAGCTCGGATATGGCTGCGCCCAAAACAAAAAACCGACCATCAGGTCGGTTCTTCAATATGGGCGATGGGTCGGGATTGACTCGCGCCATCCCTGGCGCTCGCCCTGCGGGCGGCCTCTGGACATCCAGATGGACTATCCTGCCCACCTGTCGAACCAGGGCTCGAACCGGGCCGCCCGTCACCGGATAAAGTAAAAGGGCCTGTCTTGCGACAGGCCCTTTTACTTTATTTGGCGGTGAGGGAGGGATGATTCGCCACTGCGTGGCTCACCCCTTCGGGGCGGCCTGCGGCCGTTCATCGCAGCAAGCTGCTCTGCTCGAACCCGGCGAGGGTTCTTACCCTCCCTCTTCGACATGAGCTGATAATCCTTTCCCCAAAGCAAAAAACCGACCATCAGGTCGGTTTTTTGTAATTTGGCGGTGAGGGAGGGATTCGAACCCTCGATACGTTGCCGTATACACACTTTCCAGGCGTGCTCCTTCAGCCACTCGGACACCTCACCAAATTTTGGTCTGCTGTTTAACGTGCTCAGCCAGCACGATGTTCGCTGCGCTGTTGCGCTGGAACGGGGCGTAATGTACGGGATACGACGGCATGCGGTCAATGCAATTTTTCACTTTTTGCGTTCGTTTGCTCATTATCCGAACCAAGTGACTAAAAACATGCCGTTTCGTATCCCTTTCCATCAATTTCCAGTCGCTTCGTGCAAGTGCTCGCCTTTGAGCGCCTCTTCCAGCGAGCCGTAAAACTCCAGCTGACCGGGCACCGGACGCACCTTGGCGCGCGCCAGGGTCTTGAGCGGCTGGAACTGCAACTCGGCCACCCTCAGTTGCACCCCCGCCTTGGCCATCTGCTTTTCAAACTGCAGGAAGGCGGAGAGCCCGCCCGCGTCCAGGATGGAGACCGCCTCCATCTGCAGTACCAGCAGTTTGTGGCCTTTGACCTGGGCTACCAGCTCGCCGAACACCCGCTCGGCCGCCGCAAAGAACAGCGGACCGTTGATCTTGTAGAGCAGCGCCTGCTCCGGCACCTCATGGGCATAGCGCTTGTGATCCGCCAGATCGTGCAGCTTGGTCATCTTGGCAATCTCACGCATGAACAGCAGGGAGGCGAGGATCACCCCGAAGGTGATGGCGATGACCATGTCGAAGATCACGGTCAGCGACAGACAGACCAGCAGCACTAGCACGTCGGATTTGGGGGCACGGCGGATCAGCTCCACCACCTTGTGCGCCTCGCTCATGTTCCAGGCGACGATGAGCAGCAGGGCCGCCATGGCCGAGAGCGGCAGCCAGGAGAGCCAGGGCGCCAGCACCAGAATGGCCGCCAGCACCACCAGCGCATGCACGATGCCGGAGATGGGAGAGGTAGCCCCGGCCCGCACGTTGGCGGCGGAGCGGGCAATGGCGGCGGTGGCGGTGATGCCGCCGAAGAAGGGGGCGACTATGTTGCCAAGCCCCTGCCCCACCAGCTCAGCGTTGGAGCTGTGCTTGCGACCTGTCATGCCGTCCAGCACCACGGCGCAGAGCAAGGATTCGATGGCTCCCAACATCGCCATGGAGAAGGCCGCGGGCAACAGGCGCTCGATGGCGGCCAGGTTCCACTCCACCGGCAAGCCATCCGGCCCCGGCAGAGCCCAGGGCATTACCAGGGTCGGCGCGATGGGCGGGATCCCCATGCCCTGACTGCCGTCGGCCAGGGTATAGCTGAACTTGCTGCCGATGGTAGCCACATCCACCCCGAACTGATGCAGGCCAAAGCCAAGACCCACCCCCACCAGCACGGCGGGCAGATGGCCTGGCACCGGCAGCCGCAGGCGTGGCCAGAGCAGCAGCACCGCCAGGGTCGCAACCCCGACCAGCGTATCCCCCCACTGCCAGCTGGGCAGGGCATGGGCCAGCGCCTCGACCTTGCCGAGGTAGGTTTCCGGCATCTCGGCCACGTGCAGGCCGAAGAAGTCCTTGATCTGCAGGGTTGCAATCACGATGGCAATACCACCGGTGAAGCCCAAGGTCACCGAAGGCGGAATGTACTCGATGAGGCGTCCGAGCCGGGCCACCCCCATGGCCACCAGAAAGAAGCCCGAGATCAGGGTTGCCATCAAGAGGCCGCCCACGCCGAACTGCTGGGCTACCGGATAGAGGATCACCACGAAGGCGGCGGTCGGCCCCGAGATGGAGAAGCGGGAGCCACCGGTCACGGCGATCACGATGCCGGCGATGATGGCGGTATAGAGACCGTGCTGCGGCGGCACGCCACTGGCGATGGCCAGCGCCATGGCCAGCGGAATGGCGATGATGCCGACCGTGATGCCGGCGATCAGGTCGCGGCCGAAGCGGGGAACGCTGTAGGGTTCGTCAATACAGGATTGGCGTAAAGCAATGGCCAGCTTCACGCTTTGCAAAGGTGCTTGGTTGTGCATGTATTCGTAATACCAGAAGAGGGAGATAAAGGCCGGATTGAACCGGCGCCCGATCATCATCAAGGGCCGGCAGAGCTGTCGACACGGCGATGGTATCCTGGCCAACCATACCCCAGCCGATGAAATATTTCGATGGGCGGGATCAATGAATGGCCGTTACCACGCAGAATTAGCGTTTATTGTCAGCATATCGACCACTTTTCTCACCATTACGCAGCACACTCACTTCGCCTGCTAACCAATTTATTCCGCCCTTATGCATGCCCTGTCTCTCCCCTCTGTTGTATCTGCCATTGCTCGGCCCTAAGACAGCTGCCTATCCCGCGCCATGCCATCCCGGGCATCGACATATCCTCATCCATCCCCTCTTCATGCCACTGAGCCGTCTCACTCAGCCCAAGGGGCCAACGCCAAACTGCTGATTGTGCTGAAAATAGTCCGCAGCGGCCAAGTTTTGGGCAAACGGGCCAAAATCCCCTTTTTGCAGCGGATCGCGGGTTGACACCCGGCGGATGGGCCATTAATATCCGCACCGTCTCGACGAGACAGGCAATTCCTCCTTAGTTCAGTCGGTAGAACGGCGGACTGTTAATCCGTATGTCACTGGTTCAAGTCCAGTAGGAGGAGCCAATTCCCTCGTAGTTCAGTCGGTAGAACGGCGGACTGTTAATCCGTATGTCACAGGTTCAAGTCCTGTCGAGGGAGCCACATTCGAAAGCCCAGCCTTATGGCTGGGCTTTTTTCGTTTCCCCTTGCTCTGCCGCCATCAGCCCTCTGTGCGCAAACAGGGATGCCCTCGATGGCGGATCCGCGCCATAATCAGCGCAACCTCACCCTCTTCAGGAGTTTTCATGCGCCGTTTCAACTTCATGCTCAATGGCAGCCGGTTGATGATGTTCCCCTTCTATGTCTGCATTCTGGTCTGCGTGGCCCTGCTGATGGTGAAATTCGCCATGCTGCTTTATGCCCTGTGCATCGACATCGTGGGCATTCACTACATGGATCTCATCACCGGCGTACTCACCCTGGTGGACTTCGTGCTGGTGGCCCAGATGCTGATACTGGTCTCCATCTGCGGCTATGTGCAGTTCATCCAGACCCAGGAGCAGCGCGAGGCGCTCGGCAACAACTGGCTCAGCAAGATCAACTTCGCCTCCCTCAAGCTCATCGTCATCAACTCCCTGGTCACCATCGCCGGGATTGAAGTGCTCAAGGCCTTCCTGGATGACGGGGTCGGCAACGAGGTGGAGATGAAGTGGTCGGTGATCGTGTTCCTCGCCTTCTCCACCGCGGCGCTTATCTACGCGGTGACCGAGCGGCTGGCGGACCACAAATAGCGCCGTTTTTCATTCAGCCTTTATTCATCAAGAGCGGAATTGATAACTCTTTTCATTACCTTTCCTGCATTGTAAACTTGCTCCCCCGGGCTGCACTGCCCGGGCGTTGGAGCACCTATGACAAGCCTTTCCCTCTCACCACGACACTGCTGGCAGTGGCTGGCCTATCACCATCAGGCCGCCGAGGGCTCCCTCTATCTGATGTTCTTCTCCGGCCTGCTGCTGTGGGAACCGCTGACCCCGCTCTGGTCGCTGGCACGCTGGAACCTGTTCCTGCACGTCGCCCTCTCGCTCACCCTGTTCCCCTTGCTGTTCGGCGCATTCTGGCTCTCCCATCGCAGCCTGCTGCGCAAAAGCCGCAAGCCTTTCTTGCGCACCACCGGCCGCATCATCGAAGCCTTGCTGCTGATCTGTCTGGCCAGCGGGCTGCTGCTGGTGCTGCACGGCACCCCGGGCGATGGCATGGGCAACCTTGCCAGCTGGGCCCACTGGCTGAGCGCGCTCGCGTTGACTCCCCTGGTGCTGCGCCACGCCTGGCGCTGGACCATCTTGAAATGGCGCACCTGATCTTATGTTGAAGTTGTTGTTATCCCTGATGTTGACCGCCCTGCTGCTGGGGACCGCCTCGGCCCAGGAGATGGGCGCCGCCATGATTGCCTATGACGAGGGGAACGCCCCGCGCCTGGTCACCGCCAACCAGAGCGCCGGCTCGGTCACCCTGCTTGAGCGCGATAGCGGCAAGCGACTCAAAGAGGCACAACTAGGTGGCGATCTGCGCCAGCTGGCCCGCGCAGACGACGGCACCCTGCTGGTCACCGACTATCGCGGCGATCGCCTGCTGCTGCTGGATGATGATCTCACCCTGGACAAGGCGATCCCCACCGGCCATCGCCCCTACGGGGTCATCTTCGATCCCAAGCGGCAGTGGTTCTGGGTCACGCTGTTCGAGGCTGGCCGCCTGCAGGCTTATGACACAGCGGGCAAGCTGCAGCTGGATGTGGCCACTGCCGAGACCCCGCGCGGGTTGGCATTGACCGACAATGACCGCCTGCTGCTCACCCTCGCCATGACCGGCCAGCTCGCCATCTATGATCTCGGCAAGCTCGAGAGCGGAGCCAAAGGCACCACCCTGCCCAAACCGCACCTGATCACGTTGGCCGAGACCCACAGCGACACCCCAAGCGACTCGCAGGGCTTGCCGCGCCTGCTGGACGGCATCACTCTCTCCCCCGATGGCAGCGAAGCCTGGCTGCCCCACGTGCTGTGGAGTTTCGACCACCCCTTCCAGTTTCAGAGCACCGTCTTCCCGGCCGTCTCCATCATCGATCTCGATGAAGAGAAAGAGCGGGTGGACGAGCGCAAGCAGCTCTTTTTGCAGATCAACCTGCCCAGCGTCGGCAACCGCAGCCAGATCGTCTCCAATCCGTTCGCGGCGCGCTTCGCCGCCGATGGCAAGCGGGTCTATCTGACCCTGGCGGGCTCGGAGGATCTGCTGGTGTTCGACCTGTCGCGCAGCGGCAAGCAAAACAGCAACCGCCACCGCCGCAAGAAGTTCCAGGGCGGCGCCAAGGCGACCCAGCTCCTTCGCCACCTGCCGGGCCAGAATCCGCGGGACTTGTTTGTAGACAACGACCACATCCTGGTGCACAACGTCATGGGGCAGGATCTTACCCGCCTCAACACCGGCGGCAGCGGCCCCTTCGCCCGGGTCACCGTGGATGTGCCCCACTTCGCCAAGCTGGTGGAGACGGATCCCCGCCCCGAGGCGCTTCAGCGCGGCGAGCGGCTGTTCCATCTTGGTAACACGCTCGGCAACAACGGCGCCAACAGCCGCTTCCCCATGGCGGGGGACAACTGGATGAGCTGCAACTCCTGCCATCTGGACGGGTTCAACTTCACCAACCGCTATCTGATGGCGGCCCATCGCCAGCAGAGCGGCGACAACGCCATCAACGGCCATGCCAACCTCGCCAACATGGTGGCCGGGGACTTTATCGGCGAATACCTGCGCATGACCCAACAGACTCAGGGCGGCATGGGCCATGACAACCGCGATGGCGCCGAGCCGGTTGACCCCGCCAAGCCACAACCGGAAGTGAAAGCGATGATGGAGGATCTGCACGCCTTCGTCACCGCCGATGGCAACCTCCCCTATCTTGCCAACTGGCTCAGGCTCGATGCCCCGCGCACGGATCCCGCCAAGGCGCCGACAACTCATCCCAAGGAGTGGCTCAACTCCGCCTCCTGCCAGAACTGCCACCAACAGGCGTTCCAGGACTGGAGCGAGAGCAACCATCGGCTGATGGGCAACTCCCACCCCTACTACAAGGTGGTGCAGGCGCTGGCCCGCGAAACCGAGGGCGAAGCCTTCGGCCAGTGGTGCCAGGGCTGCCACATGCCCCAGCAGGTGATGAACGGCCAGCAGGATCTGCCCAAGGGCTCCCACATGTTCGAGCAGGGTGGCGCCTCGCTGATCGCCGCCCACAAAGCAGGCGAACCGGTGGTGGAAGAAGGCACCGGCTGCGTGCTCTGCCATCGCATCACCCGGCTCGAGGATGCTGGCGGCAACAGCGCCTTTACCGTGAATCTGAAAGACCGCGAGAGCTATGTGTTCGAGGATGCCGCCGGTGGCAGCCTCCAGCACTGGCTGGCGGAGCGGCAGATCAACGCCCGCCCCGCCATGCACAAGGCCTCCTACCAGAAGGACTTCTACCGCGACGCGGCCCTGTGCAAGTCGTGCCACAACGAGTTTGCCCCCGGCACCGGCGCCAACATCGTCAACACCTGGGACGAGTGGGAGAACTCCAGCTTCGCCAAGGCGGAGGATCCCGCCAAGCGGCGCACCTGCATCGACTGCCACATGAACCCGGAGCCGGGCAACGGCGGCGCGCCGGTGGCCGGCCAGTCCACCGAAAACGGCACCGTGAAAGAACGGCTTTATCGCCACAACTTTACCGGCGCCCAGCACCAGCTGGTGGGGCTGAGGAGTGCAACGCTCGAGCAGGAGAGCCTGGCGCTGCTGCGCTCAAGCGCTACCCTCTCGGCCCGCATCGAGCAGGGGGCCGCTAGCCCGCAGCTGGTGGTGCGGGTCGCCAATACCGGCGCCGGCCACGCCCTGCCCACCGGGGTCGCCGATTTTCGTGAACTCTGGCTGGAGCTGACCGTCACCGACGCCAGCGGCAAGCGGGTGCTTGCCAGCGGCCAGCCGGTGGATGGCGCCGTCCCTGAGGATGCGCGGCTATTTAGAAAAGTGTTCGGCGATGCCGAGGGCAAGCCGGTGGGGCTCAAGTTCTGGCGCTACGCCAAGCTCTTGGAAGACACCCGCATTCCGGCCGATGGCTGGCGCGATGAAGCCTGGCCGCTGCCGGCGGATGCCAAGGGGCCCTTCAAGGCCGATATCAAACTTAATTTCCGCACCTACCCCAAGTGGGTCAATGATGCGGTGCGCGCCGCCGAGCCGAGCTTGCCGGAGCCACCCATAGTGCTACTCAATCGGCTGCAACTCACCCTGCAGCCCCTCCCCGTCACGCCCGCTACGGAGCCTCAATCCTGATGTTTGCAAGTTTTCTCATTACCCTGCGCGAGGGGCTGGAAGCCTTCCTGCTGGTCGGCATCTGCCTCTCCTACCTCGCCAAGCTGGGGGCAAGCCGCTACAACAAGTTCGTCTATCTGGGGGTGGGGCTGGGTCTGTTTGCCTCCCTCGTCGTCGCCTTCCTGTTCCAGGTGGTGGTGAGCCAGTTCGAGAGCGAGCGCTACAACCATTTACTGATGGCGGGGATCCTGATTTTCGCCACTCTGGTACTCACCTACATGGCGGTCTGGATGCAGAAGCAGGCCAAATCCCAGGTGGGAGCCATGACGGCGCGCATCGATGCCGCCATCGATGGCGGCAACCTGTTTGGTCTGGTGCTGCTCGCCTTCCTGGCGGTAATGCGCGAAGGGTTTGAAACCGTGCTGTTCTTCTCGGCCCTGGTCTACTCCGGGCAAGGGGTGGATCTGCATGAGGGGCTGATGGGGGCGCTGGGCGGTCTGCTGCTGTCGGTGGTGCTGGTGTGGGGGCTGCTGCGCTCCACCCGCAAGGTGGCGCTGGCCCCCTTCTTCCGCTGGACCGGCCTGCTCATCATCATCATCGCCGCCGGGCTGCTGTCGTCCGCCGTAAACATGCTGCAAGCGGCCGGGCTCATCACCTTCTGGACCGAGCCTGTCTTCAACATCAGTCACATTCTCGACGATCAGGGGGTATTTGGTACCTTCCTGCGCGCCCTGTTTGGCTACAATGCCTCACCAGCCGGCCTGCAGTTGCTGACCTGGGCCAGCTACCTGGTGATCTTCGTCACCGTCTGGCATCGCAACTATCGTCCCCAGCGCTGATCGCCCAGCGCGGCAGCGGATGACAAGGCGGCTCAGCGGGGCCGCCTTTTCAACGTCTTCTCTTTTGGTCAGCTTTTCGGATAACAGAGTCATGAGCGACAACAACACAAAACACATTGCGGTATTGGGCGCCGGCCCTGCCGGTCTGATGGCCGCCTGGCGCCTGCGCCAGGCCGGTTTTGCGGTCACCCTGTTCGAGCAGGAGAGCGTGGTGGGCGGCATGTGCGCCACCCAGACCTTCAAGGGGCGCGACGGCGAGTATCGCTTCGACTACGGCGGCCACCGCTTTATCACCAAGAACCCCGAGCTGCTCGCCTTTATCGACGAGCTGATGGGGGACGACCTGCTCCACGCCGAGCGCAAGAGCGTGATCCGCTTTGGCGGGCGCACCTATGACTACCCCTTGAACCTGCCCAACCTGCTCAAGACGGCGCCGCTCGCCCTGATGGCCGGGGCGGTGAAAGACTTGCTGCTGTTGCCCTTTGCCAAGAAGCCCACCGATTTTGCCAAGGCGAGCTTTGCCGAGTGGATCCAGAGCCACTTCGGTCGCACCCTCTACCGCCAGTTCTTCGAGGGCTACACGGCTAAGCTGTGGGGCATCAACCCGGACCAGCTCTCCGCCGACTGGGCCGGCCAGCGCATCAGCCTGATTGACCTCAAAGACGTGGCGCGCCGCCTGCTGCCAAGGCGCAACGGCAGCATTTCGGTTCGCACCTATGCCCGCAAGTACCGCTACCCCAAGTACGGCTTCGGCCAGATCTTCACCACCCTGGGCGAGCGGCTGGTTGCCGAGGGAGTTGAGCTCAAAACCGGCGCCACCATCACCCGTCTCGAGCAAACCGATGGCCGGATTGAACGGGTTTATTGGTCACAAGATAATGTGGAGCAGAACGAGCGCTTTGATCAGGTGATCTCCACCCTGCCACTGCCGCTCACCTGCCAGCACCTGGGCTTGCCGTGCGATCTGCACTACCGGTCGCTTCGCTTCGTCAATATGCCGCTCAAACAGGAGAACCTGTCGGACAACACCTGGCAGTACCTCTCCGACCCCCATATCCTGGCTACCCGCCTGCAGGAGCCGCGCCGCCGCAGCCCCTTTATGGCGCCAATGGGGCAAACATCCGTGATGCTGGAGATCCCCTGCAACCCGGGAGATGCCACCTGGCAGGCGCCGCTCGCTGATCTGCGCGGTCGGGTCACCGCCGATCTAGCCAGCCTCGGTGTCGATACCCAGAAGCTTGGCGATGAAACTTTTGAAGCACGCAGCGAGTACGCCTATCCGCTGATGGATCTCGGCTATCAGGCCCGTCGCAACGACGCCATCAAGACGCTGATGCCGATAGGCAACCTCATCATGACCGGCCGTCAGGGGACATTCCGCTACATCTTCACCGACACCGCCATGGAGATGGGGATGATGGCCGCCGACATGGTGATCGACGGGGTGGACAGACGTCACGCCATCTTCAACCATCGCAACGAAAATACCGTGATCGAGACCCAGAGCGTGGCCTGATGGCCCCTGAATGTGGTGAATGAGGGAGGTGGACAGAAGCCGCAACACCTTCAATCATCGCAACGAAAACACCGTGATCGAAACCCAGAGCGTGGCCTGACCGCGCCATTGGCATAAGTAAGGAGAACAGGATGACCATCCGCCCGGGTTTACTCGCCCTCACCCTGCTGCTGACCCTGAGCGGCCAGGCGCAGGCTTACTCCTACGCCGCCGCCGGCAAGGAGCCGCTGATCGATGCCCGCGAAGCATTGCTGGGCGCCGCCACTGACGGCAAGGATGCCAGCGCCACCTTGAGCGACATCGCCGAGGAGCTGACCTATCTGGAACAGCACCACAAGGTCGAGCTGCAAGCACCGCTCGCGGCCGCCATCAAGGCCAAAGACGCCGCGGCTACCGCGGCCCTGCTCAACCGGGCCTACAAGGCTGAGATCGAGCGCCGCCTCGAGGGGGCCAGCCAGAACCTTGGCGACTATCAGACCGCCAAGGTGCTGGTTGTCAAGAGCAAGCGCTTCCTCGACTTGATCCTCCCATCGCTCAATGAAGGGGATCGCAAGGCCGCCGAACAGGCACTGGCCAGAGTGCTGGATGCCATCGGCAATCCGGGGGTGTTCGGGGTGGGCGCCAAGCCTGCCGATGCCACCGCCTTCGCCGAAGCCGAAAAGTCGCTGATGGCCGTGCTGGCGCCACTTTGATAGCCACCAGCCAATCATTGCGCCACCGTGCTGTGACAAACGGTGGGTTTCGCTGCGCGCTACCCACCCTACGCACGGCCGGCCGATAGATGCACCCGGACGCCGGTTTGCCCCCTTCTTCCCTTGCGGGAGAAGGGAGGGATCACCACGGCCGATTACGCGTCGCCAATCGACCCTACTTGCTTGCCCTGCTGCAACTGGCCTGGCTTGGCTGGCTGCTGACCTTCCCGGTGGCGCTCGATTCCGACGATGCCCTCAACTTTGCCCACGGGGTAGTGCGCTTCAGCGTGCTGGAGTTCTCCCCCCACTTTCCGGGCTACCCCGCCTTTATCTGGCTGGCGCGGCTGATCAATCTGGCGGTGGACGAACCGGCCCGTGCGGTGCAGTGGGCCAGCCTCTTGGGTAGCAGTTTGCTGGCGCCGCTCGCCGCCTCCCTCGCGGTCAGATTGTGGCAACGGCCAAGCCTGCTGGCGCCGGTCTGGCTACTGGTGCTGGCCCTGCCGCTCACCCCGACCCTGGCGCTCTCCGGCCTCTCGGACGGGCCGGCGCTGGCCGCCTGGCTGGGCGCGCTCTTGGCTTTGCAGCAGCGCAAGATAGCGCTGGCGGGTCTGCTGTTGGGCCTCATGCTGGCGCTGCGTCCCTCCTACTTCGTGTTGGCCCTGCTGCCCCTTTGGCTTGGGATGGCACAGAAGGGCGCGCGCGTCAGATTTGTGCTCCCCATCGCGCTGGTGGGGCTAGCCTGCCTGCTGTTTGTCTGGCAGGCCGACGGCTGGGCCTATTTCAGCGAGGGGCGCCGCTTTACCGACGGTCACTTTACCCTGTGGGGCAACACGGCGGCGGCTCATGGCGATCGGCTGCTGAGCTGGACCCGTACCTTGAACGAGCAGCTGACCCCGCTCTGGCCCCTATTGATGGGGGCCTTGCTGGTACTGCCACTCTGGCAGCGGTCAAAGGATCACAATCCAGCCCTCTCCCCCTGCTGGCTCCTCTACTGGCTCGTCCTGCTGCTGTGGACCCTGCTTGGCCAGAACCCGGACAATCCGCGCCATCTCGCGCCCATCACCCTGCTCGGCCTGGTGCTGCTGGCAGGCTGGCTGCCACGCCGGGGCGAGCTGCCAGCCATGCTGGGATCCCTCTTACTGCTGCTCTGCACCCTCACCCCGCCGGCGGCGCCAGCCATGACCCGGGCTGCCAGGCTGGCCGAGCAGGCGTGCCCGGCGCTGGTGACTCAGTGGGGGGTGAGGCTGCTGCGGGAAACCACGGCCCTGCCCGTCACCGACGGCTGGTATCAGGGGGATGCCCACCTCGCATTGGTGCAAGGGGCCTGCCGGCTCAGCCGGCGTCCCCTCAGCCCGGAGGATCTGCCCGCCGGCGGCCAACGGGTCTGGTTTGCCCCCCGCTTTCACGCCGAGCCCGGCCTTTGGCTCGGCATACAGGATCACCCCCGTCACCAAAACTGGTAGACTGGATGTTTGTCACTCCCTGACTTCGCACTCATCAAGACTGGATAGCCTATGCCCCACGCCCCCCTCTCCCCCCGTTTCCTGTTCATCCTGCTCGGCGCGCTGGCGGGCCTGACCCCGCTCGCGGTCGACATGTACCTGCCCGCCATTCCGGCCATCGCCCGGGACCTGGCCACCAGCATCGACGGCGCCCAGCTCACCATCAGCGCCTTTCTGGGCGGCTTTGCCATCGGCCAGCTGTTCTACGGCCCGCTCGCCGACAGCTATGGTCGCAAGCCGGTTATCCTGGCGGGGTTGGTGATGTTTGCCATCGCCTCGGTGGGCTGCGCCATGGCGGACTCCCTGCCGGAGCTGCTGGCATACCGGATGTTGCAGGCGGCCGGCGGGGCGGCCGGCTCGGTGGTGGTCAATGCGCTGCTGCGCGACCTGTTCGAGAAGGAGGCCTTCTCCCGCGCCATGTCGTTCGTCATTCTGGTGATGACGCTCGCCCCTCTCGTCGCGCCGGTGGTGGGCGGTTACATCAGCGCCCACAGCGACTGGCGGGTGATCTTCTGGCTGCTGGTGGGGATCAGCCTGCTCATCTGCCTGATGATGCAGTGGAAAATTCAGGAGACCCTGAAGCCCGAGCACAAGCAGCCCCTCAACCTCGGCCAGATCCTGAAAAACTACTGGGGCGTACTCTCCCATCGCGGCGCCATGGGCTACGTGCTGTGCGGCTCGCTCTCAAGCTCGGGCATGTTCGCCTTCCTGAGCGCCTCCCCTTACGTCTACATCGAGTACTTCAAGGTACCGACCGAGCACTATGGCTGGCTGTTTGGCCTCAACATCCTGCTGATGATGGTGGTCACCTTCGTCAACAGCCGGCTGGTGAAGGGGGTGGGTGCCGAGCGGATGCTGCAATACGGCCTGCTGGTGCTGCCCTGTGCCGGCGCCCTGCTCATCTACAACGCCTGGAGCCAGACCGGCGGCCTGTGGGGCATCGTCATTCCGGTGGTGCTGTTCGTCGGCCACATCAGCCTGGTGGGTGCCAACGCCATGACCGGCCTGATGGGCCACTTCCCGCAATCGGCAGGTACCGCCTCGGCGCTGGCAGGCACCCTGCGCTTTGGCATCGGCGCCGTGGTGGGGATCTTGGTCAACCTCAATCCCCCCGAATCGCCGTTGCCGATGGCCATCGCCATCGCCAGCTGCGGGTTCGGCTCGACCCTGAGCTACTGGCTGCTGACCGGCAAAAAATAAGCCCCAACCATCAACAAGCAACAAGCGACAAACAACAAGGCCGCCCACCTGCATCGCAGGGGGCGGCCTTGTGTTATCTGCACGTTGTCAACGCATTCTCTGCCCCGAGGGGTGAGGACTCAGCCTACTTCTTGCCAAACCCCGAGCGCTTGAGGGTATAGCCGGCGCTGTTTTGCCAGGCGTCCAGCCCGCTGCGGTTGTTGCCCGCCACCAGGCTGGCGGCCAGGCTCGGGCTGTTGAAGAGTTGATCGGCAGTAAAGACGAAGCCCCCTTCGCTGCGCGGGGCCAGGATCCCCTTGCCAAGCAGCTCCTGGCGCAGTTCGATAACCGCCTCGCGCAGGGAAGCCGCATCCTCGCCGTTGGCGGTGGAGCCCGCCAGCACCATGAAGCCGGGGTTCTGCCGTTTGCCCACCGGATAACCGTGTGCCTCGGCCCCCTTGCCGTTGAAGTGGTAAAGCTCGCGCTCGCCCGGCTTGTTGTCGGAGAGCGCCTTTTGCAGGGTCATCAGCTCGTTGTAAATCTCGATGGGGACCACGGCAGCCTGCTTGTTGCCCTTGCTGTCGATGATAAAACTGACTTGCTTGTGTAACATCCTTGCGCATCCTGTGACCCATGGAGGCCCCTATTCTAACCACCACAGGCGAGCGGGATCCAGCCAGGATCCTCACCTCTTTTGCAGCCTTGATCACTAACTGGCACTCTCGCCCAAGGGCAAAGCCGCGTGATCATTAGGCAGGGGAGCAACGTACATGGCATGATGAAAGCCATTGACCATCAACCGGTTATCCCATGCTGACCCTGCGCAATCTCGGCAAGAGCTTCGATAACGGCAGCGAACGGCTGCCGCTGTTTCACCACCTTGATCTGGCCCTGGCGGCCGGCGAGATCACCCTGCTGCTGGGGCAGAGCGGCTGCGGCAAGTCGACCCTGCTCAACCTCATCGCCGGCCTCCTCCCCCGGATGAGGGGGAGATCTGGCTGGGGGAGACCCGCCTTGACAACCAGTCGGCGGACGAGCGGGCCCGCCTGCGTGGCCGCCATTTCGGCATCGTCTATCAGGACTTCAACCTGCTGCCGACCCTGACCGTGGCCGAGAACCTCGCCCTGCCCCTTGCCATCAACCAGCTTGCCCGCGATGAGACACGCATTGACGGCCTGCTGGAGCGCCTCGATCTGGCTCACAAGCGCCACGCCTGGCCGGAGCAGCTCTCCGGCGGCCAGCGCCAGCGGGTAGCGCTGGCCCGCGCCCTCATTCACCAGCCCCAGTGGCTGCTCGCCGACGAGCCCACCGGCAGTCTCGATGAACACAACGCCGAGCAGGTGATGGCGCTGATGATGGCAGCGGTGCGGGGCACCGGCGCCGGCCTCTTGCTGGTGAGTCACAACCCCGCCTATGGCGCCCTGGCGGATCGGGTGCTGCGCCTTGAAGGGGGTCAGCTGGTCGAGCTCAAGGGGCGCCGCCATGACTGACGTCCGCCACGGAGGGCAGTGATGCTGCCGCTGCCGCTCAAGGCGCTGCTGCGCCTCTATCGCGCCCACCCCTGGCTGCTGCTGATGAGCCTGGTCGGGCTCACCCTCGGGGTATCCCTGGTGGTGGCCATCGAGCTTTTGAACCACAGCGCCCGCACCAACTTCGTCGCCGCCCGCAGCCAGCTGGCGGGGGAAGCGAACTACCGGCTGGCGCCGGACGGCGGGCTGGACGAGCAGCTCTATGTGACGCTGGTGCGCAGCCAGCCGAACCTCGACGTCATGCCCCAGCTGCACGGCTGGCTGCAAGATGAGCAGGGGCGCAGTTTTCAGCTGCTGGGGATGGATCTGTTCAACCCCGGCCCCTTGCGCCGGCTGTTTGGCGCCGCGCCGGACAATACGCCCACCTTCGCCCTCACCCGCGCCGACAGCGTCTGGCTGGCCGCCCCCGAGGCGAGCCGCCTTGGCTGGCAAACGGGCCAGAGCCGGCGCTTCGTGCTGGGCGGCGGTGAAGGAGCGCCGCCCCGCCCACTGACCCTCACCCTGGCCGGCACCTTCGAGCCCGGCGCCGTGCCCATGGAGCGGCTGCTGGTGACCGACATCGGCCTCGCCCAGCCGCTGCTTGGCAAGGCGGGGCGGCTCGATCGCATCGTCTTCAAGCTCAGCGAGCAAGAGGCCACGGCCTTGCAACGCGTCCTGCAGTCTGCGCAGGGAACCGGGCTCGCCGCTCATTCCTTGTGGCTTGAGCCCATCAGCCCGGCGCTCGATGCCAGCCAGCTCGGCGATGCGCTGGCGCTGAACCTCACGGCGCTCTCCCTGCTCGCCATGGCGGTGGGATTGTTTTTGGTGTTCAACGCCCAGCGCTTCGTGCAGAGCGTGCGCCGCCCCCAACTGGCCCAGCTCATCATCCTCGGCATGCCACCGCGCCGGCTGCTGTGCTGGCTGACCCTGGAGATCCTGATCCTCGCCAGCATCGGCACCCTGCTCGGGCTGTTGCTCGGCAGCCTGTTGGCCCTTGCCCTGATGGGGCAGCTCACCCAGGCACTGGCCGATCTCTATGGCCCCAACCCCATCGATCTGCTGCGCCTCTCCCCCACCAGCCTTGGCAAGGCGCTGGTGATCGGCCTGCTGGGGACGCTCGCCGCCAACCTGCCCGGCTGGTGGCAACTGCTGCGCCAATCCCCTCTTGAGCTGCGAGAGGGCAACAGCCGCCCGCCGGCTCATCCCTGGCAACGTCGGGGGCTCGCCATCGCCATCTTGCTGCTCTGCGCGCTCTGTCTATGGCGGCCAGAAACCGGGCTAGGCGGCGCCCTCTTCGTGGCCGGCGGCTGGCTGCTGGCCATGGCGCTCGCCCTGCCCGATGCCCTGCGTTGGTTGCTGGGCCGGCTGCGCCGACGCGAGCGCGGCTCCCTCAGCGCCCGGCTCGGGGTGGCCGAAACCCTCTATCACCTGGATCGCACCGCCATCGCGGTGATGGCGCTGCAACTGGCCATCGCGGCAGCCATCGGCATCGGGGTCATGGTGTCGAGCTTTCGCTCGAGCGTGGAGATCTGGCTCGGCCAGCGTCTGGCCGCCGATCTTTATGTCACCGCCCCCAAGGGGGTGGCCGGCAGCAAGGGCGCGCTGAGCGAGCAGACCCTCAACACCATTCTTGCCGCGCCGGACGTGCGCGCCGCCTCGCGCCGCTCGGTGCACCCGGCCCGCTGGCAGGGGCAGCCCATCGAGTGGGCGCAGATGGACTTTATTCCCGAGCTGAAAGCCGCCTACCCCCTGCTGGCCGGGCGCTGGCCCGCCACCCCCGCCGAGGTGCTGGCCAGCGAACCGCTGACGGTGCGCCTCGGGGTCAAGGTGGGCCAGCGCCTCGAGGTAAGCGGCGAGCAGGGGCCACGCACCTTCACCGTCACCGGCGTCTATCAGGATTACGGCAGCGACAAGGGGCAGATACTGCACGCCTTCGAGGGGGGCAAGGTGCAATCCCTGGCTCTCTTCAGCCAGCACGTTGATCGCCTCGCCGATCGCCTGCGGGCCCAGTTTGGCGAGCGGGTGAACCTGTTGCCCGCTTCCGCCATCCACGCCGCCGCCCTCAGGGTGTTCGATCAGACCTTTGTGGTGACCGAGCTATTGAAGTTGCTCATTCTGGGGATCGCCTTCGTCGGCATCGGCTCGGCCTTCATGGTGCTGGGGCTGGCCCGGCGCGGCGAGTTGCAGACCCTGCAAAGCCTTGGCCTGAGCCCCCGCCACTGCCGCCGGCTGCTGGTGTGGCAAGGGGCGGGCCTCGGGCTGCTCACCGCGCTGTTGGCCCTGCCGGTGGGCTATGGCCTTGCCTGGGTGCTGATTGAGGTGGTCAACCCCCGTGCCTTCGGCTGGCGGCTGACCTTCGAGGCCGCCCCCCTGCACGCCGTCACGGCGCTCTTGCTCGCCCCCGTCTGTGGCGCGCTCGCCTCCTGGTATGCCGCAAGGAGAGTGGTATGAAAACATTCAACATCTGGTCGCTGGCACTGATCTGTACCCTGTATGGCACCGGGATCAGTGCCAACGATCTGGGCGCCATCCTTGGCGGCGGCAACGATCACTTCAAAAAGGCCCTGCCGGGCCAGTCCATCAACCTGCCCACAGATCACGGTGCCCACCCCGACTACCGCTCCGAGTGGTGGTATCTCACCGGCAACTTGAAGGACGAGCAGGGACGCGGCTACGGCATGCAGTGGACCCTGTTTCGCCAAGGCATCGAGCAGGAGATAACATTCGACAACCCCTGGCTCACGCCCCAGCTCTGGCTGGCCCAGTTCGCCATCACGGATTTGAGCAAAGGCAGCCACCAACAGGACGAGCGAACCAGCCGCCAGGGACCAGGGCTCGCCGGTGCCAGCGGCGGTCAGTATTGGCTCAAAGAGTGGGTGCTGGCTTCTCAAGGGGAATCGCTCTTTCCCGCCACCCTCAAGGTGCAGAGCAAGGCGGGGGATCTTGATTTGCAGGTGAGTGCCGCCAAGCCGGCGGTTCTGCAGGGCAAAGCGGGCTACAGCGAGAAGAGCCCGGGCAACGCCTCCTTCTACTACTCCTACCCGCGCCTGACCATCAGCGGCACCTTGACCCTGGATGGCGAGACCCGCCACGTCAGCGGTGAGGGCTGGTTTGATCACGAGTGGAGCAGCTCGGTATTGGCCGAGTGGCAATCGGGCTGGGACTGGTTTTCGCTGCAGTTTGAAGATGGCCGCGAGCTGATGCTGTTTCGCCTGCGCACCAAGGCAGGACACTCTGAGCCGGAGAACCGCTACGGCATCCTGATTGAACGGGACGGCAGCAGTCGGGTGCTAAGCCCTGAGCAGATCCGCCTCACCCCCGGCAAGACCTGGCGCGGCCCCAAGGGGCAAGCCTACCCCATCGAGTGGCAGCTTAAGGCCGGGGATCTCAACCTCCGCATTCAGGCTCGACAGCCTAATCAGGCCATGACGGGACGCTTTGACTACTGGGAAGGGGCGGTCTCCGTCTCGGGGGATGCCAAGGGCGTCGGCTATCTGGAGATGACCGGCTACTGAGCCTTGCCCAATTCCCCCCTCTAATGGCAGGCCCACCCGCCATCAAAAACCCCGGCCAGGCCGGGGTAACAACGCAGTGCTGTGACGGGATATCAAGACGGGATCAGGGCTGCTTGTCGCCCACCATCAGCAGGCCGTACTGTTCGGGGAAGCCCACCACCAGGGTCGTCTTGCGGGTATCCGGCATCTCGAACGCGGCGACGTAGGCCGTTGCCCCCTCTTTAGCCTTGGCCAGGCCCAGCATCCACTTGTTCTCAAGCGGGCTGAGATCGCTTGATGCCTTGAAGCTGCACTTGCCAAACCCGCTCAGGTTAAGCTTGCTGAGCCCCTTGCCAGACTCTGCATTGCCCTTGCCGGTCAGGGTACAGCCCGCCTTGGGAAATTCGATCTCCAGGGTCAGGGAGCCGCCATTGTTGGTGCTGCGGATCAGCCCCACCATGGCATCGCCAAAGCCGGCATCCTCTGCCACCCGCCAGCTGTCGTTGGTGATCGTCCGGGTGGCAAGCTTGCTCACGGCAAGGTGGCCGCTCCAGTCGCGATAGAGGGCGGTGCTCTGATCCGGATCCCGGAACTGGGTGCCGGTACGGCTGAAGTCAAAGGTCCAGCGCTTGACCTCCTTGCCAGCCAGATCGGTTACCGCTTTGTCTTGAAAGCTGATGAGGTTGTGGTCGTTGCTCTGGGCATCGAGCCGCTTGCCCCGCACCGAGGTGCGCTCCAGCAGCACCGGATAGATGCCATCCTTGTTCTCCTTCTGGGCCGCCTGCCCCATCCATTGCGAAGAGGTAATCGACTTGCCGTCGTTCTCGACCCAGACGCCCCAGCGCTGCTCGCCATCCCCCTTGGGATAGACCAGCGCCAATCCCTCCACTCCCTTGATCATCTTGAGCGGCCCCTGATCGCCATCGCGGCTGAGCAGGTTCGCCTCATAGACGCCGGCATCGGGCAACGGCAGCGGCGCGCGCTTGGCGATGCTGTTGGCCGCCTTCTCGCTGTCGCAGGCGGACAGGGCGGCGGTGCAGGCGATGGCCAGCATGGCTTTGTGGTGCATTCTCATGACTCTTGTTCCTTGCAATTGCTTTGTTATGTGAGGTGCATTCAATCGCCGCTGAATTTACTGGAGGAAGGGTTCGCCGGTCGACGCAAGATCTGTAACCAGCTGTTACAAGGCATTGATGAGCAAGAGATAACACATGACTTGGTTGGCCGGGCGGTGCAGCAACAAGAAGAGAAGCCGTCTCTCCTCCCCCCGCTTCTCTTGACCTTTCCGTGTAAAAATCTGACCGCCATCAAGATTTCATTCAAATCCCACGAACTGGTTGTGTTTTAACTCAACAAAGTTAGCCGACGTTTGATACCCTAATCATCAGCGCCAAAGGCACCCGGCAGCCAGGGAACAACCATAATTTTTCCCACATCAATTCGGTTAATAGCAGCAAAGTGAAAGCAGTGATCCGTGTGGTAGAAATTCTGGATGCAAGGTCATCAATTATCGAAGCACATTACATAACTTATATAGTAACCAATACATAGCTTTAGAAATATGAAATTATAGCCCTTAATTAATTTAATCGAAAAGCACTAATAACAGAGAATAAATATGAGCATATTAGAAAATTTACTACGCAGTCTTAGTTCAGATGTGGTCAATATTGTTTTTTTACTCAGCATGCTGGCCGTATTCGTTCTCGGGCTCAGATTTACCAAAAAGGGAACACAGGTAGAATTCGTAAATTATGTGCCGACATTGTTAACCACCACAGGTATTTTTGGTACTTTTTTGGGCATTGTGATGGGTCTTCTCGACTTTAATCAAAATGATATTGAGGCCAGTATCCCCCCCCTTCTGGAAGGCCTAAAGACTGCCTTCATAACCAGCTTAGCGGGCATTCTTTTCTCACTTGTCTTCAAGACCTTATCAACGTTTTCCTTTCTCAAACCAAAACTGGTCGAAGAAAGTATTACTCATGCTACCCCAGAGGCAATCCTAGGAGCAATGCAAGCTCAGGTAATCGAAATAATAGCGCTAAAAGAAGCGATGACAGGTAATGAAGAATCGACATTATTTGGCCAACTTAAAATTCTGCGTGGAGATATTAATGATAATGCCAAGCTATCTTTGAACAGTTCTATGACTCAAGCCGAGAAAAACCAACATAACTTTGAGGCATTCTCTGAGAAGTTATGGCTGAAGCTGCAAGACTTCGCAGATACCTTATCCAAATCTGCTACTGAGCAAGTTATCGAAGCTCTCAAGCAAGTTATTGTTGATTTCAATAACAAAATCACTGAACAATTTGGTGAAAACTTTAAGCATCTCAATGAAGCTGTTCACAAGTTGGTTGAGTGGCAGGAGAACTACAAGCAGCAATTGGATCAAATGCAACAACAATATGCACGTGGTGTTGAATCCATTACTGCCACCGAGGCCTCGGTAGCCCATATCAGCGAGCAAAGCAAAGTAATTCCTGAATCCATGAATGATTTAAAAAATGTTATGGAAGTGAACCAGCATCAACTCGCTGAGCTGGAACGTCACCTTGAAGCATTTCAAATAATGCGTGACAAAGCTGTCGAAGCTGTACCACAAATCCAGCAGCAGGTACAGGCGACTGTTAATGATATATCTGCGGCAGTTATTACAGCCAGTGAACACTATAAACAGTTACTATCTGAATCCGATGAGTACATCAAAGCTCACGTTAATACCTCCAATGTCCTGCTAGAAAAATTTGCTAGTGAGACAGAAAAGGGGATCACTCATGTTGGTGAGAGGCTGAAAGAAAGCTCTGAACGTATCAGTAAAGATGTTGAAGTAGCAGCCAACGAATTCACGGATAACACCTCTCGCACCAATGAGGCATTACAAACCAGCTCCGATTATTTACAAGCTCAAACTGATATCATCAAGCAGCACCTGCAAGATGCGGTAAGTGACCTTAATAGTGTGATGCGCGACATGATTGAAAAAATGGTGATCGATGCAAAAGATATGACCTCAACTATAAAAGAGGCCAACCAAAATTTGGTAGTCGATACCGTACAAGTACGCGATACCGTCATTCAGTCTGCGGAAAAACTTCAGCTGAGATTGAATGAAGTGATTGATGAAGCGGCTACCCAGCAGATCAATCAAGCCAAACGGACATTCGATGCAATGGAAGCTCAAGTTAAACAGCAAGTTGGTTTTACAGCCGAAGCTGTTGACTCCCAACTGAAACTAATTGACTCTGCAATGCAGCAAGAAATAAACCGAGTAATGAACGAGATGGGGCAAGCTCTGGCTCAAGTCAGTGGTAAGTTTGTTGAAGATTACATCAGATTGACCCAGGCAATGAATGAAGTTGTGAGTAAGCGAGTAGCATAATGGACAAGTTCTTTGGAACCAGTAATTCAACCCAGGAGAATGGCGAACATTGGCTGACCGTTTCTGATCTAATGGCCGGTCTGATGATGGTATTCTTGTTCATTGCCATCGTTTTCATGATGAATACTCAGAAAAAAAATGACAAAATCAAGGATGTCGCTGTAGCTTATCAACAGAATCAAGTAGCTATCTATGAGGCGCTACAGACAGAATTTAAAAATGATCTCAACAAGTGGGGAGCAACCATAGACAAAGAAACTCTAGCATTTAACTTTCAGTCTCCTGACGTCTTGTTTGCTAACAATGAGACAACTCTTAGTGATGCATACAAAAATATTTTGAATGATTTTTTCCCTAGATATATAGATGTACTGAGACCTTATCGTGAGTCTCTCAATGAGATTAGAATTGAGGGTCATACATCAAGCGCAGGGCTTAGAGGTTCGAGCGAGGGCCAAGCTTACTTCTATAATATGCGCTTGTCTCAGGGACGAACCCGTGCCGTGTTGGAATACGCCTATGGATTAATGCCTGATGAAACAAGCTGGATCAAAGCAAATATAGCAGCTGTAGGTTTCTCCTCCTCTCGTTTGATCATGAAAGATGGCGTAGAAGATGCGGCACAATCTCGTCGTGTTTCATTTAGAGCAATAACTAATGCCGATATTCAAATCAAGCGAATATTGGAGAATAATTAAGTGAAACTGAATGTTGATCTCAGTGCATTGCATCGGGCAGTTGCACCTCTTGGCAAGATAATAACAGATTTTTCAATAAAGAGTATATCTGGAGGATGGATAGATATTGGGGAGCACCTGAAAAGTGGGATGATTTTAGGAAAAGACATCCAGCTGGATGATATTGATGGCAGCGAAGGCATACTTCACTACAATGGTCATCAGGTTATGTTGTACATTCCAGACCAAGGTGCCTTTATTAATCAGGTTCTTGCTGATGGTAAGCAAAAAGGAGCAAAGCGAGTACACGTTGCGGAGTGTAAAACAATAATAGGTATGCGTGAACGTGGAAGATTCAATGACAGATATGATGTTATCAATCGAATGGATGGTTTTTTTCCAGTATTCGGTTCTGAATACCATTCACATGAAAACATTAAAGGCGAGGCCGAACTTGCTGTATGCCAGAATTGTCTTACACTCCTTAATCACAAGAATTTTTCAAATCTCAGCTGGGGAGATAAGGCTAAATTAGTTGATGATTTTTCATATGCTAATTTTTTCGAAACCTACAGTTCATATTTTAAGTCTTTACCCAAGTCCACTGTAGTACTACAGTCAAGTAGTTATACACCTGATTGGGCGGCAATTTCATCGAAGCTAAGAAGTGAATTAAACTATACCTGTGAGCAATGCGGAGTTAATCTTACCAAGCAAACTAAATTACTGCATGTCCATCACATCAATGGAAATAAAGCTGACAATAGCAGAAAAAACTTGCGCACATTGTGTGCGGACTGTCATAAAAAGCAACCACACCACGGTCATTTGTATGTAAGTAATGAGGATACTTTGAAAATTAACGAGTGTCGGCGTGAACAGCATAAGTTTGACGTATTCAATTATAACAATATAGTAAAATGCACTGATTCAGCCTTGGAAGGGTTGGTGTTAAAATGTCAAACCTCCGCTCTTCCTGGTCCGGAGCTTGGTATAGTAATCAATGATGGTGGGAAATTTATTTCAATCGATCTTTGCTGGCCTAGACGAAAGGTCGCCGTGTTGATAAGTATGACGACTTCTCACGTGTTGAGAAAACATGGCTGGAGTGTTTTTTCTGCATTTGATGCATTAAGTAATTTCCCTGAATTCCAAGCAAAGATAAGATAACTGTAAATGTGGTCTCAAGCCAAGAGAGGCACACACTTACTGTACATATCCATCCAATAACCCCCCTGACAGAATATATTCTGTCAGGGGGGTTATTTATCTCGCCGCCTGATCCACCAGATAGAGGATGCTGTGATAGGGAATGCTGGCGTGCTGGCTCAGCCCCATTTCGCAGGTGCGGCTGTTGCTGAAACCTTGACGGCAATCGACGGGCACTTGGGTAGGCAGGCTGGCGAGGGCGGCAGCGTTGAGCTCCGGGGTCATCAATCCCTTGTCGCCGGCAAAGCCGCAGCACTGGATATGCTCAGGCACGATCACCTCGCGGGCGCAGGCGCGGGCCAGCGCCTGCATCTTCTCCCCCAGCCCCATACGCCGGCTGCTGCAGGTGATATGGAGCATCACAGTCTCATCGATGGGGGTCAGCTCAAGGTGGGGCAGCAGGTGTTCCAGCACAAAGGCGGAGGGCTCAAACACCCGCAGGCCCTTGCCAAGCGCCCCCGAGAGCAGCCGCTGCACGCAGGGGCTGGTGTCGAGCAGCACGGGCCAGCGCCCCTGCTCGCTTGCCTGCCACAGCGCAGCCGCCAGCTCAGTACGCTTGGCTGCTGCCACCTCGACCATCCCCTTGCTGTCATAGGGCATGCCGCAGCAGAGCCCCTCGATGCCTGGCGGCACTATCACCCGGCAGCCCGCTTTATTGAGCAGGGACTGCACCACCTCCGGCAGTGATGGGGCATCCTCCTGCTGGCCGAATACCCGGCTGGCGCACGACGGCAGATAAACCACAGCGCGCTCGCTGGATCCGCCATGGCTCCCCTCCCCTGGCGGCCACTGGTAGCGGCTCGGCCCCGGCAGGGTGGGCAGCCAGGCGGGCGTGCGCTGGCCGCTCAGATGGCGAACCCCGTTTACCAATCCTGCCAGCGCCCTGCCTCCCAACAGCTTGCCGGCAATGGCTTTGAGGCCGAGGACACCGCGGGCCGTGCGGGTGACGCCAGCGAAGTGCTCGGCGCTCCAGCGGGCGATGGGCACGAAGCGTCGGTACTTGTCAGTGCGCAGCTTCTTGATGAGCGCTCCGGTGTTGATGCCGACCGGGCAGCGATCGGCGCAGAGCCCGGTGGCAGCGCAGGTGTCGATGCCCTGATAGTCAAACAGCCGGGCCAGCTGGTTGGAGGGCTCATCG
Organism: Aeromonas sp. 1805; assembly: GCF_013085525.1. Lineage (NCBI taxonomy): Bacteria > Pseudomonadati > Pseudomonadota > Gammaproteobacteria > Aeromonadales > Aeromonadaceae > Aeromonas > Aeromonas sp. 1805. Next base: position 4,366,711 of record NZ_CP038515.1, read on the forward strand.
GCACGATTGCGGCGGGCCAGCTCGCGATAGAGCACAATGCGCTGGCGCGGCGACAGTGACAGGGTGCGCGAGGGGCAGACTGCCTCGCAAAAGCCGCACTCGATGCACGGATCGACGATGGCATCGCTCGCCGGCATGGGTTTGAGGTGGGCCAGGTGGGCGTTGGGGTCGTCGTTGATGATGACGCCGGGATTAAGCAGGCCATCGGGGTCGAGCAGCGCCTTGATGCGCCGCATCAGCGCCATCCCCTCCGGCCCCCATTCCAGTTCCACATAGGGTGCCATGTTGCGGCCGGTGCCATGCTCGGCCTTGAGCGAGCCACCAAAGCGCACGGCGACCAGCTCGGCCACCGCATCCATAAAGGCGCCGTAACGGGCCACCTGCGCTGGATCATCGAACCCCTGGGTAAAGACGAAGTGCAGGTTCCCCTCCAGCGCGTGGCCGAAGATGATGGCCTCACCGTATTCGAAGCGATCGAACAGTTGCTGCAGCCCCGCCACCCCTTCCGCCAGGCGCTCGATGGGAAAGGCGACATCCTCGATGATGACGGTGGTGCCGGTGGTGCGCACCGCCCCCACCGCCGGGAAAAGCCCCTTGCGAATGGCCCAGAGGCCGGCACTGTCGCTGGTAAAGGGCACAGAGGCGACCTGAACGAACTCGGCCGCCATGGCCATCACCTGCTCGCAGCGATCCACCAGCTCCTCTTTCGATTTCCCATGCACCTCGACAAGCAGGGCGCAGGCGGTTAAGTCCAGCGTCTTGATAAAGTCCGGCAGGCCGGGCTTGCCCGCCACCGAGCGAAGGGAGCGCCCATCCATCAGCTCCACCGCCGCCACCGGGGCGCTTTTCAGGCACGAGGTGGCCAGACACGCCTGCTCGGCGTCCCGAAACACCAGCAGGGCCGAGGCCTTGTGGGGATATTCGGGCACGGTGTCGAGCACCACCTCGGCGATAAAGCCGAGGGTCCCCTCCGAGCCAATCATCAGGTGGGTGAGGATATCGATGGGGTCCTCATGGTCGAGCAGGGCATTGATGGCGTAGCCGGTGGTGTTCTTGAGCCGGTACTTGTGGCGGATCTTGGCGGCAAGCTCGGCGTTCGCCAGCACTTCGGCACGCAGGGCGGCGAGCCCCGTGAGCAGCTCCGGGCGCCTGGCCGCCAAGGCGGCGCGGCTGTGGGGATCGCCACTGTCCAGCACGGTGCCATCGGCCAGCAGCAGGGTCATGGCGTGCAGGGTGTGATAGCTGTTGTGGGCGGTGCCGCAGCACATGCCGCTCGCGTTGTTGGCAGCGATGCCGCCAAGCTTGCAGGCGTTGATGGAGGCGGGATCCGGCCCAATCTTGCGGCCCAGAGGCGCCAGATAGCGGTTGGCATCGGCGCCGATCACCCCGGGTTGCAGGGCAATGCGGGCGCCCTCGTCCAGAATGCGGTGGCCGCGCCAGCTGTCGGTCAGGGTGATGAGCACCGAATCGCTCAGGGCCTGGCCCGAGAGGCTGGTGCCGGCGGCGCGAAAGGTGCACGGCAGGCCCAATTCGCGGCACACCCCGAGTACGAAGCGCACTTCATCGAGGGAGTCGAGGCGCACGATGCGCTCGGGCACCAGCCGGTAGAAGCTGGCGTCCGTGCCGTGGGCGAGCCGAAGATCAGGGGCGCTCACCAGCCGCTCCGGCGGGATACGCGAGAGCACGGCGGCGTCAAATTCATTCCAGCGCATCAGCAATCCTCCACCAGCACTACCAAGAGGCGGCTCGGGCCGTGAGCACCGTAGGCCAGGGTCTGCTGGATGTCGGCGGTCTTGGAGGGGCCGGACACCAGCAACAGATTGGTGGGCATGGCCTGCTGCCAGCACCCGGCTGCCACCAGCCCCGCCAGGTTGTCAGCGATGGTGGAGGCCGCCAGCAGGGCGACATGACAGGGGGGCACCAGGGATAGGGTGCGCGGCTCGCCGCCATCCGGCAGCAACACCAGGGTCCCGGTGTCGGCGATGGCCCCCGCGCAGTGGGTGATGCCCGCCTGACAGACGTCAAACAGATCGTCTTTCCAGCCGGCAAACTCCCCCGCCGGAGTCAACACAGATCGCCCGGCGCAGGCGGCCGCGACCGCCGCCTGCCAGCGGCCGCCCTGGCCACAGGCCAGACTCGTCACACCCTCTTCATCCAGCCAGGCGGTCAGATCCCGGGTCAGGTTTGCCTCCTTGACGGTGAGGATCTCGGCGTGGCTGGCGCTGATCCCGGCAACAAAGCGCTCGCGCCGCGCCTGCTCACCCTCCCCGCGCCAGGGCTGCCAGCTATGGGGAGCGTGGGCAAGGGGGGTGGCGGCGCCGCGCAGGCGGCTTAATATGGCCTCTTTGCTCGACATCTCAGGACTCCTTCTTCTTCTGGCGCAGCAGGGCGTGCAGGCTCTGGGGGGCGGGTTTGGGGGCCTCGCGGCACTGGGTCCAAGGGCCAAGGTGTTTGGGCATCAAGCCCCGCAGGCGACCAGCCACTCCGGTCGCGGCGTGATAGAGGCGCGGGTGGGTGGCGGCAAAGGCAAAGCCCTGCATGGCGAGGGTCTCGAGCCGGCTCTTGGCCGCCCCCTGCCCCGCCAGCGGTTCGTGGCCGGGCTGTGCGTCGTGCTTGGCCTCCCGGCGCAGGCGCTGCAACAGGTCGGGGATGGGGATGCGCACCGGGCACACCTCGCCGCAGGCGCCGCACAGGCTCGATGCAGTCACCAGATCGCTCGTGCTTTCCAGCCCCAGCAGGTGGGGGGAGATGATTTTGCCGATGGGGCCCGGGTAGATGGTGCCGTAGGCGTGGCCGCCGATGCGGGTGTAGACCGGGCAGTGGTTCATGCAGGCGCCGCAGCGGATGCACTGCAGGGTCTTGCGCAGCTCCTCGTCCCGGTAAGCCTGGCTGCGGCCGTTGTCGAGCAGCACCAGGTGCACCTCGTCCGGGCCGTCCAGCTCCCCTGCCCGGCGCGGGCCGCTGATGACGTTGAAGTAGGTGGTGATGGCCTGGCCGGTGGCCGAGCGGGTCAGGGCGCTGTAAAGCGGCGGCATGTCGGATAAAAACTCCACCACCTTCTCGATGCCGGTGATGGCCACATGCACTTTCGGCACAGTAGTGCACATGCGCCCGTTGCCCTCGTTCTCGACCAGACACAGGCTGCCGGTCTCGGCCACCGCGAAGTTCACCCCCGACAGCCCCATGCCGGCGCGGCGAAACTCTTCGCGCAGGGCCCGCCGCCCGGTCTGGATCAGGGCGTCCACGTCGGTGGTGGGGGTGAAATCCGCCAGATTGCCGGCGAAGGTGTCGCTCACCTCCTGCTTGTTCTTGTGGATGGCGGGCATGATGATGTGGGACGGGGTGTCGCCGTCGAGCTGGACGATAAACTCCCCCATGTCGCTCTCAAGGCAGCGGATGCCGTGGCGCGCCATCTCGTGATTGAAACCCACCTCCTCGCTCACCATGGACTTGCCCTTGACGATGCTGCTCACCCCATGTTGTTGGGCGATGCCGAGGATGATGGCGTTGGCCTCGTCCGGGGTCTGGGCCCAGTGCACCCGGATGCCGTTGCGCTCGCAGTTGGCTTCGAGCTGCTCCAGCAGTTCCGGCAGGCGCGAGAGGCAGCGCTGGCGAATGTGCTCCGCCGCATCGCGCACCGCCGCTTCTTCGGCCGGGTCTGCGAAAGCATCCCGCCGCTTGCCACGCAGGTAATCCATGGCGCCGCGAAAGTTCTGGCGCAGCACCGGGTCGGCCAGGGCCGCCTCGGCCTGGGGATGAAAGCGACGCGGCGAATACTTGGCGTGCTCACTCATGATGGGCCTCCTCTTTTTCTGACAAAGGCTTGCTGTGGGCGAGCAGGAAGCTGGCCAGGTGCATGGCGGGCAGTGTCTTGCCCTGATAGGCCAGGGAGCCCTTGATGTTCAAGAGGCACCCCCAGTCGGCGCTCACCAGGGTGTCGGCGCCGGTGGCCAGCAGGTGGCGGGTCTTGTCCTCCACCATGGCCTGGCTGATGTGGGGATGGCGCACCGAGAAGGTGCCACCAAAGCCGCAGCACTCGCTCTCGTAGGCCTGCTCATGCAAGGTGACCCCATCGAGCTGACCCAGCAGGGCGCGGGCCCGGCTGTGTACCTGCATCTCGCGCCGGGCCGAGCAGGAGGTGTGCATGACGATGCTCGCCCTCCCCACCCCGTGCCAGCGCACCCGGCAGACCTGGGCCAGAAACTCGGTGAGCTCGAACACCCGCTCGCAAAACGCCGCCACCTCGCGGCTCTCGGGGAAGAGGCGGCGGTAGTGGTGGTGCATCATGCCGCCGCAGGAGCCCGACAGCACCACCACCGGCCAGGGCTCGGGGAAGAGTGCCATCTGGCTTTGCGCCACCTGGCGCGCCTCCTCTTCATGGCCCGAGGTGTAGGCCGGCTGCCCGCAGCAGGTCTGTTTCTCGACAAAGTGCACCCTTATCCCCTCCCGCTCGAGCAGGGCGATGGCATCGAGCCCCGCCACCGGGTCGAACAGGTCCACCAGACAGGTGGCATAGAGATAGACATCGGCCGGCTTGGCCGGATAGACCCGCATTACCTTCATCACTTGCTCTCCTTTACTTCAACTGCAGCAGGACGTCCGAGATGTGGAAGCTGTACATGAGCGCCAGCCCGATAAGGCCGGTGGCCAGCAGGTAGTAGAGGGTCGGCAGCGCGGTCTTGCGCAGCGTCGCCCCCTCACGGCCGAGCAGCCCCACGGTGGCCGACGCCGCCACCACGTTGTGAATGGCAATCATGTTGCCGGCGGCGGCACCCACGGCCTGCAGCGCCAGCATGGCGGCGGTGGAGACCCCCAGGGTCTGCGCCACTTCAAACTGGAACTGGCTGAACATCATGTTCGACACCGTGTTGGAGCCGGCGATAAAGGCCCCCAGCGCGCCTATGGTGGCGCTCAGGGCCGGGAAGAACGCCCCCACCAGCCCGGCGGCAAAGTTCGCGGTGGTCACCGGCATGCTGGCAAGATCCGCCCCGTTGACGCCGGAGTTGATGAAGATGCGCACCATGGGCACGGTGAAGATCAGCACGAAGCCGGCGCCGATCAGGGTGCGGCTGGACTCCCCCAGCGCCCGCCCGAAGGGGGCGAGGGAACGCGATTGCAGCAGGGTGGCGAGCAGGGCGCAGAGTACCAGCAGGCCCCCCGGCAGGTAGAGCGGCTCAATGGAGGCGCTGACCCCCTTCTCCCCCAAGAGGTCTGTGAAGGCGAGGCTCACCGACAACAGGCTGGCCTTGAATGCCGGGCTCACCCGGCTGGCCACCAGCAAGAGGGCCAGCGCCACATAGGGGAGCCAGGCCAGCAGCAGCGACATGGGGCGGGCGGCCGCCTCTTTGAGATCGAGCTTGAGGGAACCCAGCCACTCGGCAGGCCACTCCTGCTCGGGGGCGAAATCCCAGCTGGTTTTTGGCACCAGAAAACCGGCCCGCGCCGCCGTCACCACCAGGGCCAGCCCCACCAGACCGCCGATGAGGGACGGGAACTCGGGGCCAAGCAGCATGCCGGTCAGGGCATAGGGCACGGTGAAGGCGAGCCCGGCGAAAATCGCGAACGGCAGGATGACGAGCCCCTCGGTCCAGCTGCGGTGGCGGCCGAAGAAGCGGGTCAGCATCATCACCATCAGCACCGGCATCAGGGTGCCGACCACGGCGTGAATGAGGGCCACGTTGGTGGTCACCTGCTGCAGATAGACCTCCCAGCTGCTGCCGCCGGCAGTCAGGGTCTGTCCGATGGTCTGGCTGTCGAGCCCCTTGTTGATCCCCACCAGAATGGGGGTACCCACCGCACCGAACGACACCGGGGTGGACTGGATCATCATGCCGAGCAGCACCGCGGCCAGCGCCGGAAAGCCGATGGCCACCAGCAGCGGCGCCGCGATGGCGGCCGGGGTGCCAAAACCGGAGGCCCCTTCGATAAAGGCGCCGAAGCACCAGGCGATGATGATGGCCTGGATGCGCCGGTCCGGCGAGATGTTGGTAAAGCCGCCGCGAATGGCGCTGATGGCGCCGGTGTGTTTGAGGGTGTTGAGCATCAGGATGGCGCCGAACACGATCCAGAGCACGGTCACCGTGATCACCAGCCCCTGCAGGGTGGAGGCAAAGACCCGGGTCGGGCTCATCTGCCAGCCCCACAGGGCAATGAACACGGTCAACAAAAAGGCGACGGGCATGGCGCGCTTGGCGGGCCAGTTGAGGCCGACCAGCAGCACGGCGGCCACCAGGATCGGCGAGAAGGCCACCAGGGCCAGCAGGGTGTCTGTCATCATTGCGTCCTTGTCCGAGCGGTGCAGAGGCGCACCTTGTTGTTGTTTTGTTAAGCGGACGTGACCTTACCCTGTTCCTTTTTCGCGATATATGGAAATAATGAACAACATTCGTTCCAAAAGTTGATCAATATGGCCAGTACCGACGACCTCATCCTCTTCGCCCAGGTGGTGGAGGCCGGCTCCTTCAGCAAGGTAGCTGAACAAAATTCCCTGACAAATTCGGTAGTTAGTAAACGGATCGGGCGCCTGGAGGAAGAACTCGGGGTGCAGCTGCTCTATCGCACCACCCGCCGGCTCACCCTGAGCGAGGCGGGCAAGGCGCTCTATCAGGGTGCCAAAAATGTGAAGGCCGCCGCACTGGACGCCTTCGACGCGGTGGCGGGATTCGGTGAAAAGGTGAGCGGCCATGTGCGGATGTCGGTGCCCACCATCTCCGGCGAGCTGCTGCTGGCCGACGCGGTGGCCGATTTTTGCCAGCAGCACCCGGGACTCACGGTGGAGATGTCGCTGGACAACCGCTTCGTCAATCTGGTGGAAGAGGGGTTTGACCTGGTCATTCGCACCGGTTATCTGGATGACTCGAGCCTCATCGCCCGCCACATCCTCGACTCCCAGTGGGTGATCTGCGCCGCCCCCGCCTACGTGCGCCGCTTCGGGGCGCCGCGCGAGCCATCAGACTTGCTCACCCACAACTGCCTGCGCTACGCCTACCAGAGCACGGGGGCCTCGGAGTGGGCCTTCAAGGGGGAAGAGGGCAACTATCTGCTGTCGGTGTCGGGCAGCTTTTGCACCGACAACGCCGGCGCCCTGCGCAAGGCGGCGCTGGGGGGGCGCGGCATCGTCTATGTGCCGCGTTGCCTGGTCTATCACGATCTGATGAATGGCGAGCTGGTGGATCTCTTCCCCGATCAGGTGGGCAAGAAGCTCGGCATCTACGCCGTCTACCCCTTTACCCGCCAGCCACCGCGCAAGATCCGGCTGCTGATCGAGCACATCCGCCAGCGCTACCTCGACATCGCCCACTATTTTGGCTGACGGAGGATGGCGAGCATCCTGTACTACGGGGGGCTTTTTTGACCCGAACGGCAGAGTTGCCTACCATGGCCTCCCCTTTACTGCTCAGGACCAGCCCATGTGCACCGTCTTCTCCGGCCAGGATCCCAGTCACTACGCCTGCACCACCCGCTCGGTGCGGATCTGCGGCCACAGCACCAGCATCCGGCTGGAAAACAAGTTCTGGACCATCCTGGAGCAGCTCTGTCAGGCCCAGGGGCGCTCCATGGGGCTGTTTCTCTCCGAGCTCTATCAGGAGGCGCTCGGCAACGGCATGGAGATGAGCAACTTTGCCTCCCTGCTGCGCTGCTCCTGCCTGGTTCATCTGGAAACAGGACAGGAGCAGGACGTCGCCGCCTGAAGGACGCAGCTTCCTTCCTCATGAAAAAAGGGGCCGCAGCACCAGGCTGCAGCCCTTCATATTCACCTCTTCAAGCTCAGGCGAAGCGGCCGGCCCGCTCGATGAACTCGATCTGGTAACCGTCGGGGTCGGTCAAAAAGAACAGTCGGGCCAGCAGGGTGCCCTCATGGTGCATCGCCTTGACCGGCGCAGGGGCCAGACCCAGCGCCGTCAGACGCTGATGCGTCGCCTCGATGTCTTCCACCGTCACCGCCAGATGGCCATAGCCGTTGCCATGGCTGTAGGGCTCGGCCTGCCCCTGGTTGTGCGTCAATTCGAGCTCGAAGCCACTCTGGTCATTGGCGAGGTAGGTGAGGGAAAAACCGTCGAAGGGGAAGTGATCCCGCACCGCCAGCTCGAGGGCCTCGCGGTAGAAACGCACGGATCTGTCCAGGTCGCGAACCCGGATCATGGTGTGGACGAGTTTGGTCATAGGGACTCCTTGGTGATGGGAGTCACAGGGTAACCAAGGGCTCAGCCGGCCGGGTAGTAGTGGACTAGCACCCGGTGATTACCGGCCAAAACCTGACATGACCTCGCAGACTCAAGCCACCAGGGCCGCATCAAAGCGGCGGCTGGCGCCAGCTCAGCCGGGCTGGGCGGTGAGAAAGGCCAGCGACTGGCGGTTGAAGTGCTCGGGCCGCTCCACGTTGCAGACATGGCCGCAGCCGTCGATGATCTCGAGCCGGCTGTAGGGGTCGCGCGCCACCTGCTCGCGTACCGGCGCCAGGAACATGTGATCCTCCTCCCCCATCACATAGAGGGTCGGAATGGGCAGGGCCCGCTCCTTGAAGTAGCGCATCAGGGGGTTCACCTCGGTGGCGAGGCGAAACCAGCGCTTGAACTCTTTTTGGCACAATTTGCGCGCCTCGCGCACGAACAGGTTGCGCGACTCCTGATGGTGCTGGCGCGGCATGATGATGAAGGCAAACAGTCGGTAGAGCCACATGTAAGGCAGGATATGCTGGCCGAGGCGCCCCAGCTGCACCAGCACCCGCGAGCGGATGTCGAGCCGCAGAATGGCGCCGCCCAGCACCATGCTCTTGACTCGCTCGGGACAGAGCTCCGCCAGATGGCGAATGAGGATGGTGCCAAGGGAGATGCCGACAAAGTGGGCGCGACGAATGTTGAGATGATCGAGCAGTTGCAGGATATCCTCGGTCACCGCCCGAAAGCTGTAGTGGCCCTTGATCACCTGCTGCAGCTTGTGGGACTGGCCGTGGCCGCGCAAGTCCAGCAGCAGCACGTTGAAGTGTTCGCGATAGGCGCGCAGCTGCTTGAACCAGATGGAGGAGCTGCCGCCCGCCCCGTGCACGAAGACTACCCAATCCCGCTCGGGACCCAGCTCGAAGGTCTTGTGATACAGCATCTTGCGACTCCCTCATCGACGGCATTGGGGTATAGTAGGCGCGCATCTTAGCAGATTTTTTCACCCGACTAATACGTTTGCACCGCAAGCGGCGAGGAGCATGACCATGGAGTTGACCCGTTTGAGATCCTTTCTGCTGACCCTGCCGGGCGCTCAGGAGGATACCCCCTTCGGCCCAGAGATCCTGGTCTATCGCATCGCCGGCAAGATGTTTGCCCTGCTGGACTGGCAGGCCGAGCCGCTGCGGCTGAACCTCAAGTGCGAACCCGAGCTGGCCCTGCTGCTGCGCGAACTCCACCCCGAGGTCAAACCGGGCTGGCACATGAACAAGCAGCACTGGAACACGGTCACCTTCAGCGATGGCCTGGCCGACGATCTCTGGCAGGGCTGGGTGCATCACTCCTACGAGCGGGTGGTGGCCGGTCTGCCCAAGGCCAAGCGCCCGCAGGCGCCGCAGCGATGAGCCCAGCCATGGCGGCAGAGCCCAGGCTCGTTCAGCTGAACGAGCAACACATCCCCGCCCTTTGCGCCCTGTTCGAGCAGTCGGTGCGAAGGATTGGCCCGCAGCACTACAGCCCGGAGCAGGTGGAGCAGTGGGCCCTCGGCGCCCATCACCCCGGCTTTGCCGGCCAGTTGCGCGAGCACCACGGCTGGATACTGGAGCAAGGCGGCGAGCCACTCGGTTTTGTCACCCTGAGCCAGGATGGCCACCTCAGCCTGCTCTATGTGAGCGCCGATCACCCGCGCCGGGGCTATGGCGGCCTGCTGCTGGCCGCGGCCCTCGCCGAGGCAAAACGGCTCGGACTCACACAGCTGACAACGGAAGCCAGCGCCTTCAGCTATGGGCTATTTTTACGGTATGGCTTTGAGCTGACCGGATTGGAGAGCGTGGAGCGCGGCGGGGTCGGTTTTATCCGTTATCGCCTGCACTGCCGCTTGCCAAGCTAGGTCCAGCCACTAAAATACGCACAGTTTTTTCGTATTGTTGAGGATTGAGGCCGCCATGGTTGTAGAAAGCGAAGGCTATATCGCCCTGATTGAGTATCTGGTGGAGAGTCTGGGACTGTTTGAAACCCAGCAACAGAGCTGTGGTGAACAGACCATCGAAGATCTGGTGAGCGGCCGGGTGGCCAGCAACCTGATGGCCATCTGCGAACAGAACCCGCAGCTCGATCCCAAGTTGCGCTTCGTGATCATGCAGGAAGCCGATGCGGTGGTGGCCGATCTGGAAGAGGTGCTCTCCGCCGTCTGGCTGCGCGCCCCGACCCCGGAGCAGAAAGCCTTCCTCGAAGAGTTCATCGATCTCATCAAGAACCTGTTTGACGGCGCCATCAGCTGATCACAATGGCGAACGCCAAGTTCGCCACTCCCTCGCAAATTTCCCGCACCGCAAACATGAAAAGGGCCGCCTTCAACGGGCAGCCCTGCTTGCTATCATTTCAACTCATCAAGCTTTTCAATGACTTTTATGAATTTTCGAGGCAAGAAATGTGTCTGGTCTTAGCCGCCATCCATGGTGGCTACTAGGTTAGGCAAAGCAGGTTCAATTTAGTTCCCGCTCATGACACATTTTTTTATGATTTTTTTCACTCTCCTGACAAAGCCCGATAAAAAGGCCGCAAACGCGGCCTTTTTCTTTTCACCATCAATGACAAGTAACAGATACCCGTCATCTTTACCTAGCGGTTGAGGCTCGGTGGCAGGCAGACGCCGATGCCCCCCAGGCCGCAATACCCGTCCGGATTCTTCTCCAGATATTGCTGATGGTAATCCTCGGCGTAATAGAAGGGCGCCAGCGGCAGAATGCGGGTGGTGATGGTACGCCCGTCACCGCTGGCCGTCATCGCCTGCTGGTAGGCGGCCAAACTCTGCTGGGCAATCGCCTCCTGGGTGTCGTCCCCGAAGAAGATGACGGAGCGGTACTGGGTGCCGATGTCGCCGCCCTGGCGCATGCCCTGGGCCGGATCGTGCTGCTCCCAGAACAGCTTGAGCAGATCGCCGTAACTGATCACCTTGGGATCAAACACCACCTGCACCGTCTCGGCATGGCCGGTCAATCCGCTGCACACCTCCTTGTAGGTGGGATTCTGGGTCACCCCACCCTGATAGCCGGCTGCGGTGGAGTAGACCCCGGGTTGCTGCCAGAACAGACGTTCCACACCCCAGAAGCAGCCCATGCCGAACCAGGCCACCGCCATCCCTTCAGGCCAGGGTCCCTGAGTCGGATGACCATTGACCGCATGCTGCTGGCCAATCACCATCGCCTCGCGGCGTCCCGGCAGCGCGTCTGCCGGCGAAATAATCTGTTCCATGCACCCTGTCCTTGTATAAAAACCTGTGCGATCGCACAGCTGACGAAAAGGAATATCGAAGATAACAGTTTATGGGCCGGGATCAACCTGAGGCGCACCGTCATACCGCTGACACCCCTTCCCCGCCTGGTGTCGCCGCTGTTCGGGCCGCCAGGCCGTCCCGATGACAAAATCGCGCCAAATCAATATTTAATCTTGATTTGTGAATTTATTTTCATATATTGAGCCCATTGCTGTTTTTTTATGGAAGAAGCCTCAAGTGCGTGAACGCGAACCCAGCCTGGTCTATGCCTTTCGGCAGTCAACCCCTTACGTCAATGTGCACAGAGGCGCTACCTTCGTGCTGATGATGGGGGGGGAAGCCCTCTGCCACCCCAATTTCGCCAATATCGTCAGCGATATCGCCCTGCTGCAGACCTTAGGGATACGCCTGGTGCTGGTGTTCGGCTCCCGTCCGCAGAACGATGAGGCGCTGGCCCGTGCCGGCATAGAGGCCCAGTACCACAAGCGCATCCGGGTCACCGATGACGAGAGCTTCGCCATCATCAAGCAGGTGTGCGGCGGGTTGCAGTACGACATCACTGCCCAGCTCTCCATGGGGCTCGCCAACACCCCAATGCAGGGTGCCCGCATCAGCGTGGTGAGCGGCAACTTCGTCACCGCCCAGCCGCTCGGGGTGGATGACGGCATCGATTTTTGCCACAGCGGCCGGGTGCGCCGCATCGACGTGGAGGGGATCGCCCGCCAGCTGGATCAGAAGAGCCTGGTGCTCATCTCCCCCATCGGCTGCTCGGTCACCGGCGAGAGCTTCAACCTGAGCTCGGAAGAGGTGGCCCGCCGGGTGGCGGTAGATTTGAAAGCAGACAAGCTCATCTGCTTCAGCAGCACCCAGGGGGTGATGGACCGCCACGGCGAGGCCATCTCCGAGCTCTTCCCCGAGCAGGCCGAAGAGCTGCTGGTGGAGCTGGAGCAGGCCGGAGAAGAGATGTCCGGCACCGCCCGCTATCTGCGCGCGGCCATCGCCTCCTGCCGCGGCGGCGTGCCCCGCTCCCACCTGGTGAGCTATCAGGATGACGGTGCCATGCTGCAGGAGCTGTTCAGCCGCGACGGCCTCGGCACCCAGATCGTGCGGGAAAGCGCCGAGCAGGCGCGCGCCGCCACCATCGAGGACATTGGTGGCATCCTGGATCTCATCCGCCCGCTGGAGGAGGAAGGGATCCTGGTCCGCCGCTCCCGCGAGCAGCTGGAGATGGAGATCGACAAGTTCACCATCATCGAGCGCGACGGCCTCATCATCGGCTGCGCGGCGCTCTACTGCTTCATGGAAGAGGCGATGGCAGAGATGGCCTGCGTCGCCATCCACCCCGACTATCGCAACTCCAACCGGGGGGATCAGCTGGTAGCCAAGGTGGCCGAGCGGGCCAAGCGGCTCGGCATCCGCCGTCTGTTCGTGCTCACCACCCGCTCCATTCACTGGTTCCGGGAGCGGGGCTTCGATCCGCTGGAGGTGGAAGATCTGCCGGTGGCGCGCCAGCGCCTCTACAACTGGCAGCGTCGCTCCAAGGTTTTGTCAAAGACAATCGTATAAGTCATTGATTTTACGTTGGCTTGGCTGACTTTTTGAACTTTTTCACAAACTCGATTGACAGTGCAATCCAACGCAAGGTATTTCTAAATGCACTCCACCGCCCTGGTGGAGCCAGAAGAGGAGCGCTGCCCAGGCAGCCCGAGGGAGGACACCAGTGTCCGGTGAACTTGGGTCAGGGGGAGCAGCGCCGAGACATCTGAGGCAACTGGATACCTCAGTGTCGGCTGCGGGGGCTGAATCCCCCGGGTTGTCATCGGTAGTGGTCATCCCCCACCGCGCCCCGTCAGGGGCGGGTACGGGATGGGCTCTGCGGGTGGAGTGCTTCTGGCCGGGATAGCTTCGATCATTCCTGCCATTTTCAGCCTCCTCCTCTCTTTTTGCCCGATGGATCCGGATTTTCATATTAAGACAGGAGTAAGCAATGAGCCCGATCAATGTCGCCAAGTTTGGCGGAACCAGCGTCGCCAACGCGGCAGCCATGAACAACTGCGCCGAGGTGGTGCTGGCCAACCCGGCCACCCGGGTGGTGGTGCTGAGCGCCAGCGCCGGCGTCACCAACCTGCTGGTGGCACTGGCTCAGGGTGATCTGGACGAGGCGGGCCAGGAGGCGCAACTTGCCAGGCTCACCGAGATCCAGCAGGCCATTCTGACCGAGCTGGGTGATCCTGGCGATCTGAGTGACCTCATCCACGGCCAGCTCGGCGAGATCCGCACCATGGCACGCCAGGCTCATCTGCACACCGATGCCGAACTGGCGGATCGCCTCATCGCCTGCGGCGAGCTGATGTCCACCCGCCTCTTTACCGAGCTGCTGCGCCAGCGCGGCGTGAAAGCCTGCTGGCAGGATGCGCGCCAGCTGCTGCGCACCGACAGCCGCTTTGGCAAGGCCAGCGTGGATCTGGCCGCCACCCGCGCCCTCTGCCAGGCCGCGCTGGGCCCGCTGCTTGGCGACAGCCTCATCATCACCCAGGGCTTTATCGGTGCCGACGGCGATGGGCGCACCACCACCCTGGGCCGCGGCGGCTCTGATTACAGCGCGGCCCTGTTGGCCGAGGCACTCGACGCCGGAACCATCGAGATCTGGACCGACGTACCCGGTATCTACACCACGGATCCGCGCCTGGTCACCCGGGCCCGTCCCATCCCCGAAATCAGCTTCGTGGAGGCGGCCGAGATGGCCACCTTCGGCGCCAAGGTGCTGCACCCGGCCACCTTGCAGCCAGCGGTACGCCAGGACATCCCGGTGTTTGTCGGCTCCAGCAAGGATCCGGCCGCTGGCGGCACCTGGATCCGCGCCAGCACTCGCACCAATCCGCTGTTTCGCGCCGTGGCCCTGCGCCGCAACCAAGTGCTGGTCACCCTGCACAGCCTCAACATGTTCCACGCCTACGGTTTTCTGGCCGAGGTGTTCGGCATCCTGGCCCGCCACCGCATCTCGGTGGATCTCATCACCACCTCGGAGGTGAGCGTGTCACTGACCCTGGATCACACCGGCAGCCAGAGCAACGGCGAGCCCATCCTCGGTGACAAGGTGCTGGCGGAGCTTGGCCAGCTGTGCAAGGTGCAGGTGGAGACGGGGCTGGCGCTGGTAGCGCTCATCGGCAACCGGATGAGCGAGGCGGCCGGGGTGGGCAGTCAGGTCTTTGACGCCATTCGCGAGCACAACATCCGCATGATCTGTTACGGCGCCAGCGCCCACAACCTCTGCTTCCTGGTCAAGGAAGACGAGGCGGGCCACATCGTCAACCGCCTCCACCAGGAGCTGCTCGACTGATGTACTGACACCGCATGGAAATAATAAAGAGGGGCCGGCTGGCCCCTCTTTTTATATGTGGTGATATGAAGATTAAATCTAAATGCGGTTCTCCCTAGCCCACCAGGGTCGGCACCGGCAGCAAGTTGGCCCGGATCTCCTCGCGCAGCCCTTCCAGTCGGCTCAGCAGCGCCGCCTGACTTAAGCCCGCCTCGTCGGGGCCCAGGTTGTCCACCAGCTCGGCGAAGTGTTCGGTCACCGCCTGCTGCAACCAGTCGAGCCGGCGCAGGGTGAGCGGGCCGCAGCTCTTGCCGCTGAGATCGTCGGCAATGTCGAGCCGATGGCTGCGATACATGTCGCGCCACCAGTTGGCAGCCAGCGCTTCCTCGCTGGCCAGCGCCGAGCGCCACTCCCCCAGCAGGCTCTGCAAGCGGGCCAGCACCGGTGCGCTCGCCCCCTCCCGGGTCAGGTGTTGCAGCTCCCGCTGCGCCCAATTGATGCACAGGCCGCGCCAGTAGCGAAACTGCGCCAGCGGATCCGGCTCGTCGAGCCACAGGCCCGAGAGGGTGCGGGTCTCCAGCCGCTCCGGCACGTGAAATGCGGGATCGGTGAGGCCGTTGGAGTTGAATTCATGGCGGGGGTCAAAGGGCCACATGTAGCCAAAGTCAAACACGCTGATCTGCTGGCCGTCGTCGAGCAGGTTGCCAGGGCTCGGATCCCAGTCGAACCAGCCCCAATGGGCCAGCTCCGCCTGCACCGCCAGCATCTGCGCCAGGTTGCGCTCGTTCAGTTCATGCACCGGCACGCCCCGTAGCCAGGGGGAGACCAGCACGCCCGCGCGGGCCGAGCCAAAACAGGTACAGACCACGTTGGCCAGGATGGTGGGGTGCAACTCCCGCAGGGCCTCAATCTCGCGGCGGCGCTCCAGCTCGGTCAGAAAGGCGGTTCTGCCGTCCACGTTGGCCACCAGGGAGTCGTGCCGGCGCCGCTTCAGGCACCAGTGATGTCCCTCCACCTTGAGGTGGAACACCTCGGCGGTGAGGCCGTGACGATAGACCTTGAGCACCGCCGGATGATCCTCCTTGAGTCGCACCAGCTTGGCCACGGACAAGGGACAGTCCTGCTCGCGCCCGATCCGGATCTCCTGTTTGCTCTCCAGCATGCGGAGCAATCTTGCCTGACGTGCCGCTACTTTGGGATTCATACATGTACCTCCATCCATATTGAGAGACTAAGCAGCAAGGCAGAGGCAGGCCAGCGGCAAAGCGCCATGATGACGCTTTCATCACAGAATGAGTGTGGCCCCCGGATCGGGATCACAGTTTGCATGGTTTCACGGTCACGCAATGTTCATTGTTCGGTCATTAAATTGACAACAAGGAACAAGCCCATCACCATCGGGTCAAATTAAATGCAGCGGCCATGTTTCATCGTCACTCGCTCAAAGGATGAGCCCATATGAAAGCCCCCACTTCAGCGCGCTTGTCAGCCAGGGTGCCCGCTCTGCCCGCCGTGCTGCTCGCCATGCTGGCCGCGCTGCTGCTGCTGACCCTGTTGCTGCCGCAGATCAACCCCGCCAGCTGGCTCGGCCGGGCCCAGCCGCTGGTGCTGGGGCCGGCGGACAACCCCATCGCCACCCTCACCCGTCACGCCCTGCTCTACAAGAGCGACAGCCGCGGCCTCTATCTGGTGGTTCGCAGCCAGTGGCAGTTGCGCGGGCCGCTGCAGGAGGGTGACAAGGTCAGGGTGGAGCTGCTCAATGAGAGGGGCGAGCGCATCGATCAGCTGAGCCAGCCGGTGGACAAGCGCCAGCAGTGCCGCAAGGGGCGCTGCACCCTGGATCTCAACAGCACCCTGCGTGCCCCCGACGACGCCCTGGCCAGCCGCTATCAGCTGCGGATCGGCCTGCTGCTCAAGGAGAGGCCCGAGAGCGGTGAATTCAGCCAGATCCTGCAGACCCTGCCGGAGCGGGGTTTCAACCTCACCTATCTCTGCACCAGCCTGCTGCTGGTGCTGGCCCTGAGCGCCGCCGTGCTGAAGGTGGTGCTGCCCACTCTCAGGCGCAATCTGCGCTGGCGCATCGCCGGCAGCCTGCTGCTCGGCAACCTCACCTTCGTGCTGCTGCACGGCTTCGTGGTGTTCAAACTGGGGGAGTTTCTGCTCTGGTCAGGCTTTCGCCCGGAGCACTACTACCTGGCCTGGGGCAGCATGGTGCTGGGCTGGAGCCTCTGCGCGCTGGCGGGCTTCAACCTCTACATGGGGCTGGTGTTCACGGCGCTGTCCGGCATCGGGCTGCTGGCGAATTTCATGAAGATCGCCATCTACGGGGTACCGCTCGGGGGAGACGATCTCGGCAACCTGGTGGCGCTGCTGCGCATCCTGCTGGAGCAGCACCCGGTGCTGCCGCTGCTGGGCGGCGCACTCGCCCTCTTCTTGTGCTGGCGCTTCGCCCTGTCGCGCTGGATCCTGCGCACCCTGGCCGCCACCGCCGCCTTCTTTGCGCTGTGCGTGTTCGCCACCCAGACCGGCAACAAGCTGCTGGGGCCCAACATTCGCTACGTGGACAGAGCGGTCAACTACCACAGGGACATCATCCGCTCGGGGCCCGGCCTCTATCTGTTCAACCTGGTGGACGAGATGCTGCAAAGTGGCAGCGTGTTTCGCTATCCCTTGCAGATCAACGAGTTCACCCCTCAGCTCAGCCACGTCAGCCTGAGCCAGCCGCCCCGCTTCGATCTGGTGATCGTGCTGCAATATGAATCCCTCTGGCTCGGCTGGCAGGGCAAGATCTGTGCGCCACCCCCCACCCTGAGCCTGCCGGCCAGCGTGCAGCAGTGGCACAAGACCATCCACTCTCCCACCACCGGCGGCATGACGGTACTGGCGGAGTTCGAGATGAACACCGGCCTGCCGGTGGGGCTGCTCAAACAGGGGGTGGTGCCCTACTACTACCTCTCGGAGCAGGTGCCGGGCCTGGCGCAAAGTGCGAAGCAAAGTGGCTACCAGACCCTGTTTGCCCACCCCTATGTGGAGAAGTTCTGGGGCCGCGCCAAGGCGATCCCGGCCCTTGGCTATGAGGAGCGCTGGTTCGATACCCGCTTCTCCACGCTCGAGCACAAGGGGCTCTATATCTCGGACGATGCCCTCATCGACCACCTGCTCAAGCGCAGCGAGCAGGATGAGCAGCCGCTGTTTGCCTACGCGGTCACCATGCAGGGGCACGGCCCCTTCGACGGGGATCGCTACCAGGCCCAGCAGCTCGACAAAGCCTGCCCGGATCAGAGCGACGCCGATCGCCAGTTGCTCAACACCTACTACACCGGCGTGGTGGATGCCATGGCGTCGCTGGAGCATCTGCTGACCAGCCTGGATCGCTCAGGCAAACGCTACCTGGTGGTGGCGTTTGGCGATCACCAGCCGTTCCTGATGTCCGCCGGCAAGGGCATTCACGGCGACAAGCCACCCCGCGATGCCAGCTACCAGATCCCCATGATGGCCTTTGCCCGCACCGATGATCCCCTCAATCTGGCGACCCAGTTTGCCCCGGTGCGCCAGCTCTATCAGATGGGCCAGGCCACTCGCCAGCTGCTGGCGGGCGACATGACCCCCATCCCGGATCTTGCCCTGCTCCACCCGGTGCTGGGCGAAGAGAAGGGATTCGATGTCGCCCCTCTGGTGCCGCAGATCCGCGCCAGCTTCCGGCCCGACGCCCTGCCCTGATCCCCGCTACCGCGGGACAGATGACAAAGAGGTCGCCCAGGCGACCTCTTTGTCTATTTGCCGATGCGGCCATGGCAGCCAAAGCGGGCTCACTCGCCGAGCCAGGGCTCGCACAGGGTGAGGCGCTGGGCATCGAGATCCAGCATCGCCTCGATGCCAAGGGGCAGAGTCAGCATGGGGTGGGTGTGGGCGCAGTCATACTCCGCCAGAATGGGGAAGGTTGGCTCCCCCACCACCTCCAGCAGGATATCGAGCGGCCGCCGGCCGCTGCCCTGACTGTCGAACAGCTCGTGTTTGCCGAGCACCAGGGCGCCGATGCGATCAAATACCCCGCACAGCTTGAGGTGGGCAAACGAGCGCTCCACCGTCGCTGCCAAATGGAGGCTGTCTTCCAGCAGCAGAATGTCCCCTTGCTCGATGGCCGGCATATAGGGGGAGCCCCAGATCCCCGCCATCGTATTGAGGTTGCCGCCGATAAGCCGGCCACGCACCCGACCGGTGCCCACCGAGATCAGTCGGTTGGGTTGGCACTGCTTGGCCCGGGTCTGGTTCTCCCAGTCAAGCCGCTCCTCGGTCCACTGCGCCGGGGTCGGCACAGTGTGGGGCGCGGCAGCGCCCCCGGCCTGGCAGATCTGGCGAAAGCCCGCCAGCGTTTCGTCCACCAGCGGCGAGAGCTCGCCGAACGAGGCCACCAGCGCCGGGCCGTAGAAGGTGACGAGGCCGGTACGGGCATGAATGCCTAGCAGCAGGGCCGTCACGTCGGAGTAGCCGATGACTATCTTGGGATCGCGCTTGAGCGCATCAAAATCGAGGTAGGGCAGCAGGGAGTTGGAGTTGTTGCCGCCAATCACCGACATGATACAGCGCACCGCTGGATCGCGAATGAGGGCATTGAGCTCGTCAGCCCGGGCGGCGATGGAGCCGGATCGCCAGTGATCCTGCTGGCCGGTGAGGCTGCCCGCCTTGAGTCTGAAGCCTTGCCCTTCCAGAAACGCCCCGGCACGGGCAAAGCGGTTTGGCGCCCAGGCGGTGGCCGCACTGGAGGGAGAAAAAAAGCCGATGGTATCGCCGGGCTTGAGCCCCGGCGGTTTGAGCAGAGCCATGAATTGCGTACTCCCTGACAGAGATGATGGGGCCCCGCTCCCGGGGCCCACGGACAAAAACAGTCTCCATCCTAGTCCAGTTCCAGCGAGCATCACAAGTGGTCACCTTGGGTTGTTTTGTTCATAAAAACAAAACGACTGATTTGAAATTGACAGATATCCCGAACAACAGCCCCTGCCTAGAATGGCCCCACTCCGCTCGTCAGCCCCGCGCTGGCATTTTCGACACGACTCGGCACTGCCGGCTCAGCGATGAGGCCTCCATATGAACAGAACCACCTCTCCCCACGCATTGGTCGTCGAAGGCGGCGCCATGCGCGGCATCTTCGCCAGCGGTGTGCTGGATGCCTTCATCGAGCACGATTACCACCCTTTCGACTTTGCCATCGGCGTCTCGGCGGGCGCCACCAACCTGCTGGCCTATCTCGCCAGCCAGCATGGTCGCAGCCACGACATTCTGACCGAACTGGCCTGCCGCCAGGAGTTCATGGATCCGCTGCGCTTCGCCAAGGGGGGCAATCTGGTGGATATCCACTGGCTATGGCACACCAGCTGTCGCAAGTACCCGCTGGACGTACACAGCTATCGGCAAAGCGGCATTCCCTTCTACGCGGTGGTGACCAACACCCTGACCGGCAAGGCGGAGTACATCCGGGTCAAGCCGGAGAACATGAACGAGGTACTGCCCGCCAGCTGCGCCATTCCCCTCGCCTCTCGTGAATACCCGGAGGTGCACGGGGTGCCGATGACCGATGGCGGGGTGGCCGACTCCATCCCGGTGATCGAGGCCTACCGGCGCGGCGCCCGTCAGCTGACGGTGATCCTCTCCGAACCACTGGGCTATCGGCTCAAACCGATGCCCTTCCCCTGGATGATCCGCACCCTGCTGAAAACTCGCCCCGCCCTGGCGCAGGCACTGGAGCAGCGGGATCGCAACTACAACGAGGCGCTCGATTTCATCGCCCATCCGCCGGCGGACTGCCAAATAGAGGTGATAGCGCCGGCCGACTACTTCCCGGTCTCCCGCTTTACCCGTGACCCCGACAAGCTGGAGCTCGGTTACGTGATGGGCAAGTGCGCCGGCTATCAGGCGGCTCTATTCAACTAGCACCGACAGAGAGTGATGCAGCCGGGCAACAGGCCGGCTCGTCCAACATCGCAACCCAGCCGTAACCTCGTTTGGGGAAGCAGAGCATCAAGGTCGACAACCGGTGGGGATCTGTCGTCGGCCAGCGCGTGGCTCCGCTTCCCCTTTTTTCTTAGCCGCACAAAGAAGCGGCGCAAGCCATCGCCTACGCCGCTGTTACCCCCAGATGAACTGTCGGTTATTCCAGCGTGATCGGACCGGTCGAGCCGGCATCCGTATCCTGCCAGCTGCTTTCGCTGCGCACTCGGGGATCGCCCTGCAGGGTATAGAGGATCATCCCCTGACGAAACTGCAGGGCACCGTCGGTGCGCTTGGCTTTCACCTTGACCTCGTTGACCCACACCTGTTCCTTGCCGTCGATCCGGATCTCGGCCACGGTCTGACCGGTGCCGCTGTTCTTGGCGGTCCACTTGCCCTGATAGGGAGAGTCCCCCTTGGCCATCGGCAACGCGGCCGCTTTGCCTGCCGACCAGGATTGCACGGTGCAAAGGCCGTTGGCGCGCTTGTCGTGCTTGATGGCGTAGTCGATGTTGGGCTCGCTGGTGGCGGAATCCGAGGTGATGCCGATCATGATCTTGCCGCTCTGGGCCGAATAGGCATTGGGGGCATCGGTTTTCAGGGTGGCCTTCTTGCCGTTGATGTAGACGCTTCCCCCTTCTCCCTTGACCTGGATATTCATGGGGCAGCTGGCGCTGAAGTTGGGCACGGCCGCCGCAACGCTGCCAGCATGGGCGGTGATGGCCAGGGTGATGATGGTCAACAGAGCTGATTTCTTGTGCATCTTGATTCGCCTTGAGAGAGATGAAATTCATCCATGCCGGATGTCGTCCTGATGGCACACACTCTAGTGCTGACGGCTCACCGCCGCCCAGTTAAAAAATATGAAATTGGCAGCGGGCCATTATTAAAAAATATTAAAGATAAAAATCAACAAGTTATGAGCATACATTGGCACATTTCCCGCTGATGGCCAGGGAAGCGGCACCGCCAGCACCCACAAAAAAGCCGATAACCAAGTTATCGGCCTATATCACAACAGCAGGAACGCAGGCTTAAACCAGCACGGCAGTGCCGCTGATGCTGACCATCAGCATGCTGCCGCTTTGTCCCACCACCTCGTAGTCGATGTCGATGCCGACCACCGCATTGGCCCCCAGTGCCGCGGCGCGCTCCTTGAGCTCGTCGAAGGCGATTTCCCGGGCCCGGGCCAGCTCTTTTTCATAGGCACCGGAGCGGCCGCCGATGATGTCGCGGATGCCTGCGAACAGATCCTTGAACACGTTGGCGCCGAGAATGGCTTCGCCCACGACGATGCCGCGGTACTCGCGAATGGTCTTGCCTTCCAGGGTGGGAGTGGTTGAGAGGATCATCTTGCTTTCCTTGTGGAGTGTACTGGGGAGACAGCCTAAAGCAGCGCAGGGGACCAGGCAAGCAGACAGACTCGATACGTGCCAGTCAGACCCTGGCTGATCGTGCCCCATATCCCGAAGCCACAGCCCGTTGGCAGGCCTGTTTACCGGTGGAAGGCACCGGTGAAAAGCAACACCGGGCCACCGGCATGCCCCGTGCAGACGCCCCTTTCATTAGCCGATCCGGCTCAAACATCAAGTGACAAAACTATCAGTTGTGGCCCATTTTGCCTTTCCCTAGGGTGAGTCTGTCCCGGCACCAGCGCGGGGACAGACCCACTTCGTCACGAGGAGAGCAGCATGATGCAGCAGGATACCCGACTACCTCACCCCACCCTCGCACTGGGGGCATGTTCCCCCGCCAGCCCGCTCGCCGACACCGCGATGGAGGCCATGTCATGACCACGATCGCCACCCTGGATCTGGGGGATCAAGGTCTGCTGGCCGCCTACCTGTCGGCGACCTCACCCGCCCTGCTCAACCAGACCTATGCGAACTTGCTGTTGATGCAGCAGTCCTTGGCCAACAGCGAGATCGACTCCACCCTCGCGGTAAAAATCGAGGCCTATCAGGCCCAGATGATGAATCAGGCACGCTATTACCAGCAGACCAACCTGTCCGGTCTTATCCACCTGCTGAGCAACGGCTCCAACTTCTACGCCCTGGTCGCCGCGTTCAACCGCCTGCTGGGTCAGGAAGACGACGCCGCCGTTCTCGCGGGCGGGGCCCGGCTGGGACAGCAACTGACGTCCCTCGTCGATCAGGCCCAGAGCTACCGGCTCAATGCCCAGGCACTCAATACCCGCGTGCAGGTGGCCTGGGGCTCCCTGCGCCCCCTGATGACCCAGTTCAACGGCGTGATCACCCAGCTCGAGCAGGATCTGATGGCCGACGCCAAGCGTCAGACCGAGATCATTGACGCCCTCAACCAGGCTATCGCCGCCAATATCCAGGCGATCGTCGATGAGGGTGGCAAGGCCGGTGAAGGGGTCAACCAGCTGGGGCGGGCCATCGTCACCTCGCTGACGCTGGAGCAGAAACCGGCCGACAAGGGGGCCAAACCCGCCACGTCGCAGGAGATAGCCAAAGAGACCGATCAGCAGACCCAGTACATGATCTCCGGCCTCAAGGCGCTCTCCTCAGGCATCGCTGGCTCCAGCCAGGCGGCCCGCGAGCTCAAGACCAACACCGACAAGCTGGCCCAGGCCTATCAGGCGCTGGCCGCCACCAACACCCTGCTGAGCGTGGCCAAGTCGGTGCAGGCGCAAAACCAGCTGTTTGTCGACACCTACAACCGGGTTGCCGACACCGTCACCCAGTTGCCCACAGGCTGGCAGAAGGTGGCCGACGCCTACCAAGGGGCCGTGCCCGTGGTCACTGACCTCAACAGCCCCGACGACGTACGCCAGCTGCGGCGCACCGTGGCGCTCAACACCCAGTCCTGGCAGCTGCTCTCGAGCCAGGTTGACGACATCAAGGCAGCCTACGCCGGCAACGGCATCCTGCCCGACGCTTAATCCCACCACGCAAGGACACGTCAAATGACCAACGCAACAACCATCACCATGGACCAGGGTATGGCCAACCAGGCTTCCCAAGCCATGCAGATCCAGACCTACTGCAACAGCGTCAAGCAGCAGGTGCCGGTTGACTTCAGCCAGTTCCCGAACCTCAAGGACAACCAGACCCAGATCAACCAGGGGCTCGATCTGGCGAAGGGGCACGCCGACCTCTATCTCAATACCATCCAGCCGCAGATCATCACCAACATCAGCAACATCTCCAACTACTTTGCCCTGCAAAACGCCATTCCGGCCGTGCTGCCACCCGGCTCCACCAAGGCGCAGTGGCTCAGGCAGCTGAGCGTCATCAAGGAGCAGGCCACCGAATATCAGCGGCTCTCCGCCGACACCCGCCTGGTGATCGTCAATCTCAACAACAACCTCATCACCGACTCCAGCAACTTCCAGGGAATCGTGGTGAACCTCAACAGCAAGGTGCAGGGGGATAACGGGGTGCTCGCCCAGCTCAACGGCGACATCGACAAGGTAAACGCGGCCATCGACGGCGCCATCGCCGGCATCGTCGCCGGGGGGCTGCTGGTGATTGGTGGCGCCTTCGTCACCGCCATCGGTGCCGTGGCTGACTTCGTCACCGCCGGCACCTCGACCCCGGTGGTCATCGGCGGGGTTGCCATGATGGTCGCCGGGGCCGGCGGCATCACGGCTGGCGCCATTGTGCTGCACAACTCGCTGGGCGCCCGTCAGGATCTGTACCAGAAACGCAGCAGCCTCAACAGCGAGGTGCTGATCGCCACCCAGATCGGCAACGGCTACAAGGGGCTGCAGGTGCAGGCGCAAAACGCCGTCACCGCCGCCACCCAGATGAGCAACGCCTGGGACTCCCTCACCTCCGATCTGGGCAGCCTGATCACCGACCTGGACAAGGGGATCACCAGCGGCGACGACATCCGTCAGCTCTGGCTGACCGCCGCCGACACCACGGTCAAGACGGTGCTCACCGACGTCACCACCATCAAGGCCCAGATGGCCGGGGTAAGCCCGCTGCAAGTGCCGCAGACCGACACCATCGCCAACTTCGTGGCGCGCCTGGCCGCCTAAACCCCGGGAGGGCGGCCTGGCCGCCCTCTTTCATAAGGAGACCCCATGAGCAACGGCATTCTTTCCCAATCCATTGCCAACATGCAGCAGGCCGAAGCGACCATTCAGTCCTTCAGCGGTCTGCCGCAAAACGCCGTCAACATCCAGCAGAACGTCGGTGAGGTGGTTGCCGCCCTGCTGCCCCAGGTGCAAACCATGCAGCAGCAAGTCCTGGCATTTGCTGCCCGCCTGGAGCAGCAACTGACCCAGCAGCTGGCCAATACCGGCCCCTTCAACCCCGATGCGCTCAAGGCGTTCGTCGATCTGGTCCAGCAGGAGATCGCCCCCATCCAGACCCTGACCGCCCAGACCCTGACCGCCAGCCAGACCGCCAACGATCGCATCACGCAAGACAACATCGCGTTGCAACGGATCGGCGTGGAGCTGCAAGCCACCATCGCCGGGCTGCAATCCAACCTGGGCGGCGCCCGCCAGGAGCTGGACTCCCTCAACAAGAAAAAACTCTACCTGCTGGGGCTGGGATTGCTGGGGCTGCCGGGTCTTATCGCCCTGGCCGTCACCCTGACGCAGACCCAGAACAAGGTGAGCAGCCTGGAGGGACAGGTGAACCAGATTGAGGGGCAGATCCAGCGTCAGCAAGGCTTCCTCGGCCAGACGACGGCCTTCTCCCAGCAATTTGGCTCCCTCATCGATCGGGTGAGCAAGGTCGGCAACACCATCACCCTGCTCGGCGGTGACATTGCCAACGTCGCCCGCGATGCCGGGCAAGGAGATCCGGAGCTGGCGCGGCTGTTCTTCACCGCCGCCCTCACCGAGGTGCGCACCCTGCTGGTGGATGCCTCCTGATACCCCAGCAACAAAAAAGGAGAGGCCAAGGCCTCTCCTTTTTCATAGTGCGCGTTTCATGGTGCGCGGGGGCATTGCCGCCCCGGCACGTTTGCCCCAAGCGGCTTAGTGCAGCTTCAGGGTCGGGCGCAGCACCCGGTTGATGCGACCCACCAGCATGATGAGGCCGGTCTTGACGTAGCCGTGCAGGGCGATCTGGTGCATCCGGTAGAGCGAGATGTAAACCAGACGAGCGATGTAGCCCTCCACCATCATGGAACCGCGCATCAGGTTGCCCATCAGGCTGCCCACGGTGGAGAAGCGGCTCAAGGATACCAGCGAACCGTGGTCGTGGTAGAGGTAGGGCTTGAGCTCGCCGCCGTTCATCTTGGCCAGGATGTTCTTGAACGCCTGGGTTGCCATCTGGTGGGCAGACTGGGCGCGCGGCGGCACGAACTTGCCGTCCGGCTGCGGGCAGGCGGCGCAGTCACCGATGACGAAGATGTTCTCGTCACGGGTGGTCTGCAGGGTCTCTTTCACCACCAGCTGGTTGATGCGGTTGGTCTCAAGACCGGCGATATCCTTCATGAAGTCCGGCGCCTTGATACCGGCCGCCCACACCATCAGGTCCGCTTCAATCAGCTCGCCATCCTTGGTGTGCAGACCCTCGCTGGTCGCTTCGGTGATCATGGTGGCGGTACGCACGTCCACGCCGAGCTTGACCAGCTCCTGATGGGCAGCGCCGCTGATGCGCTCCGGCAGCGCCGGCAGGATGCGGGGGCCCGCTTCCACCAGGGTCACCTTCAGGCTGTCGGTGGTCAGATTCTTGAAGCCGTAGGCATAGAGCTGCTCGACCGCGTTGTAGAGCTCGGCAGAGAGCTCGACACCGGTGGCGCCGCCGCCGACGATGGCAATCTTCACCTTGTCGCCAGGCTGGTATTCGGTGGCGAACTGCAGGAAGCGGTTCATCATGCTGTTGTGGAAGCGGTGCGCCTGGGTGGGGCTGTCCAGGAAGATGCAGTGATCCTTGATGCCCTTGGTGTTGAAGTCGTTGGAGACGGAACCGATGGCCATCACCAGGTAGTCGTAGGGCAGCTCGCGCTCGTTGACCACGATGTCGCCGTTATCGTCGACGATCTTCCCCAGCACGATGCGTTTCTCGTCGCGCTTGATGTCGGTCAGGGTACCCAGCTGGAAGTCGAAGCCGTGGTTCTTGGCGTGGGACTGGTAGCTCAGGGCGTCGATGCCCGCGTCCATGGAGCCGGTGGCCACTTCGTGCAGCAGGGGTTTCCACAGGTGGGTACGGTTGCGATCAACCAGGGTGATCTTGGCCTTGTTCTTCTTGCCCAGCTTGCGGCCCAGGCTGGTGGCCAGCTCCAGACCGCCGGCACCGCCGCCGACGACAACAATATTGGTCATGGTTAATTACCTCGGTTCCATTAAAGCGAAGGGAGCCATCGGCTCCCTTGATAGTTGAATCCATGACGTGACGATCAATCAGGCTTCTTTGAAAGCCTTCATCTGTTGCAGGTGATGAGAGATGTTCTTGAACTTGTGCGTCTCTCGCTCATCCCACACGATGTTGTAATAATTCTTCAATTCACGCTCAGTTTCGCCATTATCGCGCACTTCATCCTGAACGGAAAGGATGCAGAGGCAATTTCCTGAATTTTTACTACGAAATTCAGACACACATTTGGTGCCGATATCCTCGTACTCTTCCGGTCGGTCGATCTTGCCCTGCATGGTGATTTCGGGGTGCAGGTTGGGGTTGAAGATCACCTGTTTGATACCGCACAGGAAGCCGATGCGCTCGCTCCAGTACCCACCCAGCCCCACCCCGCAGATGAGG
The DNA here is from genome assembly GCF_013085525.1 of Aeromonas sp. 1805. Lineage (NCBI taxonomy): Bacteria > Pseudomonadati > Pseudomonadota > Gammaproteobacteria > Aeromonadales > Aeromonadaceae > Aeromonas > Aeromonas sp. 1805. The sequence continues at coordinate 4,394,140 of NZ_CP038515.1, forward strand.
GGCTTGGGATCGGTGCTCATGTCGAGCTGCTTCTTCACTTCCTTGAGCAGGTGACTCATGTCATGACGGGGGTGAACCGTGCTGTAGTGCACGAAACGCACATCATCATCAATAAACTGCAACTGCAGCACTTTCTCGTGATTGCCCGGGCTGGTGGCATCGAAGCCATGCAGATAGATGATCATGGATAAGACCTCAGGATCTGTGTCGGTTTTATCGAAACTACCCCAGCGGCGGGGCCCTGCGCCACCAAAACATCCTACTTTCTTGCTTTGGATCACGCCCTCGGTTACGGATGAAACCAGACGGAGCGCAACAGTCCACTGCCGGCTATCAATCTGAGAGCCCGACCGACCGAAATGATAACCGGGCTACCAATCTGAAAGCCCGCCCCCATCGACTGGCAAACGATTGTCAGCCATCGGCGCGTGCAAGCGTGATCCCGCCTGCAAAAATACGCATGAACAGGGCCAACAGACACCCATGCATGCCGGCTGAGCACGGTTCCTGCACTCCCCCTGCGATACCGCGTGAAGGCGACCTTCGCCTGTGCGGCCGGATCCAGGGCGACCCGGACCCCATCCATGAACGGGGCAGCCAGCCTGCCCCATCTTGCCCGGCCAGAGCCGCCGGGTCGCAAGGAGTGATCTGTTCATGAACCAGACCCAGCCCCCCGGGGCGGCCATGGGCCGCGCCATCGACGAAGTGGAGCGCCTGCTCCCCCCCGGCCAGCTCTTTACCCTCGGCCTGCAGCATGTGCTGGTGATGTATGCCGGCGCCGTGGCGGTGCCGCTGGTCATCGGCGGCAGCCTGGGGCTGCCCAAGGATCAAATCTCCTATCTCATCAGTTCGGATCTCTTCTGCTGCGGCATCGTCACCCTGCTGCAGTGCCTTGGCATCGGCCGCTTCGCCGGGATCCGCCTGCCGGTCATCATGTCGGTCACCTTCGCCGCCGTCATGCCCATGCTGGCCATCGGCGCCAACCCGGCGCTGGGGCTCACCGGCATCTTCGGCGCCACCATCGCCGCCGGTATCCTCTCCACCCTGCTGGTGCCCCTCATCGGCCGCTTGATGCCGCTCTTCCCCACCGTGGTGACCGGGGTGGTCATCACCTCCATCGGCATCAGCATCATGCAGGTGGGCATCGACTGGATGGCGGGGGGCAAGGGCAACCCCGAGTACGGCAGCCTGCGTTACATAGGCACCAGCTTCCTGGTGCTGGCCTTCATCTTGCTGGTGACCCGCTTCACCAAGGGCTTTTTCAGCAACATCTCGGTGCTGCTCGGCATCCTGTTCGGCTTCGGGGTGGCCATCGCCATGGGGGAAGTGAGCCTGGACGGCCTGAGTGAAGCCGCCTGGTTCGCCCCCATAGTGCCGTTCGCCTTCGGCTGGCCCACCTTCGATCCCATCTCCATCGCCACCCTCACCGTCATCATGCTCATCACCTTCATCGAGTCGATGGGGATGTTTCTGGCGCTCGGCGACATCGTCGGCCACCCGGCCAGCCGGGGCGACATAGTGCGCGGCCTGCGGGTGGACGGCATCGGCACCATCATCGGCGGCATCTTCAACAGCTTCCCCCACACCTCCTTCTCCCAGAACATCGGCCTGGTGAGCGTGACCGGGGTGTCGAGCCGCTGGGTCTGCGTCATGTCGGGGGGGATCCTGCTCGCCTTCGGCCTGGTACCCAAGATGTCGGTGCTGGTCGCCTCCATTCCCCCCTTCGTGCTGGGGGGCGCCGGCATAGTGATGTTCGGCATGGTACTGGCCACCGGCATCCGCATCCTGGCCAGGGCCGACTACAACAGCAATCGCCACAACCTCTACATCGTCGCCATCAGCTTAGGGGTCGGCATGATCCCCACCGTCTCCGGCCACTTCTTCCAGCACTTCCCCGCCGCCCTGCAACCGCTGTTTCACAGCGGCATCCTGCTGGCCACCCTCAGCTCGGTGCTGCTCAACCTCTTCTTCAACGGCTACCAGCCGGATCTGCGCCACCAGCCGAGGCCCCTGCTGGTGGGGCCGGTACGCCCGCCCGCTCAGCCGCAACCAGGCAAACCCGCCCCATAAAAAACCGCCGGGCAGCATGGCTGCCCGGCGGTTTCATTCAGCAAGCCTGTGTTAGCCGCGGGTCTGGGCGAAACGCTCCACAGCCGCTTCGACCAGCGCCAGGCTGCCCTGCCAGAAGGCGCTCTGGCAGATGTCCTGGCCCAGGTGCTTGGCCACCAGATCTTCGGCGCTCATGCGGCCGGTGTCCCGCAGCAGGTCGCGGTAGGCCTGGGCCACATTAGTTTCCCCCGCCGCCTGACGGCTCATCAATTGCTGATAGACGCCGAGACTGAACAGATAGCCGAACAAGTAGGGATAGTTGTAAAAACCCAAGCCCGCGATGGAGAAGTGCGCCTTGGCCGCCCAGAACAGGGGGTGATAGCGGCACAGACTCTGCTCGTACCAGCGGCCCCAAGCCTCGTCGGTCAGCGCCTTGAGCCGCGCCGGCGAGACATAGCCCGCCGCCCGCTCCGCCACCAGGGCGCGCTCGAAATCGAAACGGGCCGGGATATTGACCAGGAAGGTGGCGGCGCCGTCGGCTTCCGCCCAGGCGATGGCCTGTTGCTCTTCGGGGGTCTGCGCCTGCTCGAACAGGGCGCTGCGCACCAGGGTCTCGGCGAAGATGGAGGCGGTTTCGGCCAGCGTCATGGGGTAGCTGCGCTGGCTCATGGGCAGATCGCGAATGAGCCAGTTGTGCCAGGCGTGGCCGAGCTCATGGGCCAGGGTGATGACGTTGTCCATGGTGCCGGCATAGGTGATGAAGACCCGCGGCTCCACCGGCTCGGCAAACTTGGTGCAGTAGGCCCCGGTGCGCCGGTTGGGGGTGGGCGCGGCATCGATCCACCCCTTTTCGGCCATCATGCGGGCAAACTCACCCATCTCGGGATCAAAACGGGAGAACGCCTCGGCGATGATCTCGATCGCCTCCTCGAACGGGATCTCGCGGCTCACCGCGGCCGGCGGCGGGGCAAACAAATCCTCCGGCCCCAGCTCCTCGATGCCGAGGCGCTCGGCCATCAGCCCCAGCGCCCGCTGACCAAGCCCGCGTGCACGCCAGGTCTCCTGCATCAGGGTATCCAGGGTCGCCCGCTCGATATGGCTCTGATGGCAGGAGAGATCGAGCGCATCGAGCTGGCGGCTGCGGCCGCGCTGGCGCGAGAGCTCAAGCCGCCAGCCATTGATGGCGTTGAGAATGGCAGCCACCGTCTCCTGCTCCCCCTCCCAGCCGGCGCTGATGGCATCGAACGCCTCCCGGCGCAGGGCACGCAGCGGGCTGGAGAGCAGGTTGCTCGCCTCGGCCAGCCCCATCTCGCGGCCATCGATCACCAGCCGGATCTTGCCCACCAGATCGTTGTAGAGGTTGCCCCAGGCGTGCAGACCGTCGGTGCCAAGGCCGATCACCAGCTGCTCCGCCTGCACCGGCAGGCGCTGATCCTGCAAGCGGCGCTCGTGACGCAGCCGGTACGCCTCCTCCCCCAGCAGGGAGTCGGCCATCAGCTGCTCGAATTCAGCCTCCGGCAGGGCCAGCATCAGATCCTCGACCGGGGCCAGGGTCTTGAACAGATCGGCATTGAGGGCGCGGGCGCGGGAGGCCAGCTGCTTGGCCAGCTCGTCGCGGGCATCCTGACTGCCCTGACAGGCTGCCAGCACGGCCAGGTTCCAGCCGATGTTGCGAATGCGCTGGGCCCGCAGCCGCACCTCACGCAGAAAATCCTGCAGCGCCTGCGCATTGGCTCGCACGGCGCCAAGCCCCTCGATGAACAGGCCGAGCTCGCCCACACTGGCGCGCGCCAGGGCGAGATCGGCTGCCACCTGCGGGCAGTCGAGGGCGGGATAGATATGCTGGTTTTGCCACTGTTGTGGGTAGATTCGTTGCTGCATCAAATGCTCGTCATCAGGTTGCGGGGCCGAGCCCCTTTGAATGCGCGTGGCGAGCCACAGGGCCCGCCACCAGGATAAAAACCGCCGGGCTACCTACACCAGCCGCTCGAGGCGGGCGACCGCCTCTTCCACATAATCGAGGCTCTCCTGCCAGAAGGCGGGCTCACGGATGTCGACCCCCAAATGCTTCTCCACCAGCTCTTCTGCGCTCATGCGGCCGGTGTCGCGCAGCAGCTCACGATAGGCGTGGATGAACTCGCGCCCCGCCCGCGCCTGCTGGGCATAGAGCCCCAGGCTGAACAGGTAGCCAAACAGATAGGGGTAGTTGTAGAACCCGAGCTCGGCGATGGAGAAGTGGCCCTTGCTGGCCCAGAACAGCTCGTCATATTGACTCAGGGTGTCACCATACCACTGCTGCTGCGCCGATTTCATCATCTGCCGCAGCTGGCCGGCCCCCACATAACCCTCCTCCCGCGCCGCCACCAGGGCCCGCTCGAAGGTAAAGCGGGCCGGCACGTCGAGCAGCAGGCTGGCGGCGCGCTCCCCGTCCAGCCAGGCGATGGCCCGGCGCTGCTCCATGTTGTCGGTGGCCGCCAGCAGGGCATCGCGCACCAGCGCCTCGGCAAACAGGGAGGCGGTCTCCGCCAGCGTCTTGGGGTAGTCACGCTGCTCCAGCGGCAACTCCCGCAGCAGCCAGCTGTGCCAGGCGTGTCCCAACTCGTGAGCGAGCGTGATGACGTTGTCCAGGGTCCCCTCGAAGGTGAGAAACACCCGAGGCTCGGGTGGATCGGCATACTCGGTGCTGTAGGCACCGCTGCGCCTGTGTTCGCTCGGGGCGGCGTCAATCCAGCCATTGGCCGCCATCATGCGGGCAAAGGCCCCCATCTCGGGGTCAAAGCCGGCGAAGGCGTCGGCCACCAGGGTCAGTGCCTGCTCGAAGCTGATCAGGCCGCTCGCCGCAGCCGGCGCCGGGGCATAGAGATCCCAGGGGGCGAAGTCGTTGATCTGCTGGGCACAGGCCATGGCGCGCAGGGCCCGCCGCCCCAGCTCCTTGTGCTCGCCGGCCGCCGTCATCAGGGTCTCCAGGGTCACCCGCTCCAGGTGCCCCTGATGGCAGGAAACGTCGAGCGCATCCCAGCTGCGTTCCCTGCCACGCTGGCGGGTCAGCTCGTTGCGCCAGCCGTTGATGGCGTTGAGGATGGCGGCCACCGTCTCCTGCTCCGCCCCCCAGGCAGCCTGGATGGCGTGCCAGGCGGCGGCGCGCCGCGCCCGCTGCGGGTGGGCCAGCAGGTTGTCTGCCTGGGCCAGCCCCATGGGCTGCCCCTCCACCACCGGCCTGAGCTTGCCGACCAGGCTACCGTAGAGATCCCCCCACCCCTGCAGACCGTCCACGCTCAGCCCCGCGATCAGCTGTTCGCTCTCCAGAGAGAGCCACTGATCCTGCTGGCGCCGGTCGTGACGAATGACGTAGGCGAGCTCGAACAGCTCGGGATCCTGCAGCAGGGCGCGTACCTGCTCCTCGGGAGCACGCACCCAGAACAGGGTCACCGGCTTGCAAAGCTGGGCCAGGCTTGCCTGCAACTGCTGGCCGCGGGAGAGCAGCACCCGGGCCGCCTCGTCGCGCCCATCCCGGCTGAGCCGGTTGTAACCGTAGGTCTGGCAGTTCCACTCCAGCCGGCGAACCTCGCGCCAGCAGGCCCGGATGGCCCGAAGCAGATGGCGCAAGGCATTGATGTCGTTGGTCTTGGGCAGTTCATCCAGCAGGGGTGGCAGGCGGTTAAGGGCCTCGCGGGCACGCTGGAAATCGGCGTCGATCGCCGGGCAGTCGGGGGCGGCATAGATGTGATCATCCAGCCAAACGGGTGGTTTCATGACCTTCCTTGTCTGTTTGCGTCCATGTGGGCTGACCCCGCCTCTGTGAGCGGGTGTCAGCCGGATAGTACGAAGGGGGCAGGCCCTTGCCTAGCCCCCATCCGAGGCAACAGACGAGACAGTATCTGACGGGAGGACCTCCCTCGCAGGAATATGCCCCGCGAGGGTCAGCCCGCCGCCACTATTTGGCGGGCTTGAGCTTGCTCACCAGGGTCATCGCCAGCACCAGCACCAGCCCGGCCACCACGCCGGCCACGGCGTTGAGCAGGGTCGGCGTCACCAGCGCGAGGGCGGCGCCAACCGCAGGCAGGGTGGCCACGGCGGCGGCGGCCCCTTCAATCAGGTGATGCACCAAAGGCCAGCCGTGCACCAGGATGCCGCCCCCCACCATGAACATGGCGATGGTGCCGACCAGAGCCAGCAGGTGCATCAGCCGCGGCGCCATCGCCAGCAGCCCCTGCCCCACCGCCCGGCGCAAGGCACTGCCATCGGGCTTTTGCAGCAGGTGCAGGCCGATGTCGTCCAGCTTGACGATGAGCCCCACCAGGCCGTAGACCCCCACCGTCATCAGCAGGGCGATGCCCGCCACCACCGACAGCTGTAGCGCCAGGCTCGCCCCCTGTACTGTGCCAAGGGCGATGACGATGATCTCGGCCGACAGAATAAAGTCGGTGCGAATGGCCCCCTTTATCTTCTGCTGTTCAAACGCCACCAGATCATCGGGAATGGGGGCGGTGTGCGCCTCCCCCTCGCTCGCCTCATGAGGCAGAAACTTGTGGGCCAGTTTCTCGGCCCCTCGAAGCAGAGGTAGGCGCCCCCCAGCATCAGGAGCGGCGTGATGAGCCAGGGCACCAGGGCACTGATGGCGATGGCGGCAGGCACCAGGATCAGCTTGTTGCGAAACGACCCCTTGGCCACCGCCCACACCACCGGCAGCTCCCGCTCGGCGCGCACCCCGGAGACCTGCTCGGCATTGAGGGCCAGATCGTCCCCCAGTACCCCGGCGGTCTTCTTCGCCGCCATCTTGGTCATCAGCGCCACGTCGTCGAGCACGCTGGCAATATCGTCGAGCAGGGCCAACAAACTGGTTCCGGCCATATCAGAAAATCCTCATCAGGGTAGTCAGGGTCCCACGGTTCACCGGTGGCAACAGCCGACGTCGAGAGCGATGCCGACCGAAGGGGGATCCCTATTGCGGGAAAAGATGGCACAGTGTAACGAGAAGCCGCCCGTTCGGCAGCAACCACATCAGGGTCATTTGGCCTTGATTCATCCGGTGCCCGCAGGCCCAAGGAGTATTCCATGCAACCCTGGCAACCGCTGATCACATTCTGGTTTGGCGAAGAGACCGACGACGTCACCCGCGCCAAACGCCAAGCGCCCCTCTGGTGGGGCAAAAACAGCGACACCGACGCCCTGCTCGCCAGCCGCTTGGGTGACCTGGCCACGGCAGCCGCTGCCGGCGAGCTCGCCCACTGGGCCGATTCGGCCGAGGGCCGGCTGGCCCTGATCCTGCTGCTGGACCAGCTGCCGCGCAACATCCATCGTGGCACTCCCGCCGCCTTTGCCCAGGATGCCAAGGCGCGCGATCTCTGCCTCAAGGGGCTCTCTCTGGGGGCGGATCTGGCACTGCCACCGCTGGGACGGGTCTTTTTCTACCTGCCGCTGGAGCACGCCGAATCCCGCGAGCAGCAGGCCAGAAGCGTGACCCTGTTCGAGGGGCTGGCGGCCGAGCAGGCTGACGGCCCGGCGCGGGAGACCTTCGCCGGCTTTGCCGACTTTGCCCGCCGCCATCAGGTGATCGTCGAGCGTTTTGGCCGCTTCCCCCACCGCAACGCCATCCTGGGCCGCCAGGACACGGCCGAGGAGGCCGCCTTCTTGCTGCAACCTGGCTCGGGCTTTTGAGCCTCATTTCAGATGCGCATAAAAAAACGGGCCCGAGGGCCCGTTTTGCATGGGAATGGCGGGGTCACGCCGCCTCCGCCAGCTCCTCTTCTTTTTTCTGGTAAGCCTGCGGTGAGAGACCCAGCAGCTCCTGCACGGTGGAGGCCACCGTGATGGAGGAGATGGTGCCCACCAGGATGCCGGCGAACAGGGTGAAGGAGAAACCGTAGAGGGCGTCGCCGCCGAACAGCAGCAGGGCCCCCACCGTGAACAAGGTAGTGCCCGAGGTGATCATGGTGCGGCTGAAAGTGGCCTTGATGGCCACGTCGGAGCAGTCGTGGATCCCCATCTGGGTGCGCGAGCTGAGCAAGTCCCGCAAGCGGTCGGAGATGACGATGCTGTCGTTGAGCGAGTAGCCGATCACCGCCATCAGACCGGCGATGACGTTGAGATCGAACTCGATGTTGAACAGCGCCAGCAGCCCCAGCGCCACCAGACCGTCGTGCAGCACCGACACCAGGATGCCGATGGCTTGGCGCCATTCGAAGCGCACCGCCAGGTAGGCGGAGATGGCGAGCGAGGCCACCAATACTGCCAGCATCCCCTGCTGGAACAGCTCGGCGCCCACCTGGGGGCCGACGATGGTGGTGCGCAGCAGCTCCACCGGCAGGTTGAGCTGCTGACCCAGCATCACCGCCAGCTCCTCGGCCGCCCAGGGCAGCTCGTGGGGCGGCAGCTTGATCAGCCACTCGCCGGGCACGCCGGCGCCGTGCAGCTCGACCACGCCCGCCAGGGGCGCCGTCAACAGGGCGTTGAGCTCATGGGCCTCCTTCAGGGTCTGGATGCGAAACTCCAGCAGGATGCCGCCGGTAAAGTCGAGACCGAGGGAGAGGCCATTGATGGCGAGCACCGCGATGCTCGCCACGGTCAGCAGCACGGAGGCCCACAGGCCGATGTAACGCCAGCGGGTCAGCCCCATGGCAATGATCATTCTCAGCATTGTTGTTCCCTCGACAGCAGATGGCTCGGGCTTCCCGCAGGGAAGCGCGTGACGCGGGCGCGGAGCAGGCTCGAACGCGCGGCGCGATGACACAGGTGGTGGTCAGTCATGGTCACACCCTCAGCAGCTTGGCGCTGCTCTTGCCCCACAGGGGGTTGATGATGGCGCGCGTGCCCCAGATGCCGGTCACCATGCTGGAGATGAGGCCCAGGATCAGGGTGATGGAGAAGCCCTGCAGCGGCCCGGAACCGATGGCATAGAGCACCACGGCGCAGATCAGGGTGGTGATGTTGGCATCGAAGATGGTGCGAAACGCCGAGCGGTACCCAAAATCGATGGCGTTGGCCAACGAGCCCCCTTCCCGCAGCCGGTCCTTGATCCGCTCAAAAATCAGCACATGGGTATCCACCGCCATGCCGACGGTGAGCACCAGACCGGCGATCCCCGGCAGGGTCAGCACGGCGCCCGGCAGCACCGCCAGCATGCCCACCTGCATCAGCAGGTTGGTGATGAGCGCGGTGATGGCGACCCAGCCGAACTTGCGATACCAGGCCATCATGAACAGCATCATGCCCGCCATGCCGAACGCCAGCGCGGTGAAGCCCGCCTCGATGTTCTGCAGACCCAGGGTCGGGCCTATGCTGCGCTCTTCCAGGATCTTGAGGGGCGCGGTGAGGGCGCCGGCGCGCAGCAGCATGGCCAGCTCCTGGGCTTCCGGCAGGCTGCCGATCCCGGTGATGCGGAACTGGTTGCCAAGGGCGGTCTGGATGGTGGCGACGTTGATCACCTCGCTCCTGGCCCGCAGCTTGCCTTCGGCATTGGTCTTGTACTCGGTAAAGACGGTGGCCATCGGCTTGCCCACGTTCTGGCGGCTGAACTGGTTCATCTTGCTGCCACCCAGGCTGTCGAGCACGATGTTGACCTGGGGTTGCCCCATCTCGCCCATGTTGGCGCGGGCATCGACGATGTGCTCACCGGTCAGCACCGGCTTGCGGGCCAGCCCCACCGCCTGGCCGTTGCGATCCGCCATGAAGAAGCGGCTGTCGGCCTGGGCCTCGTAGAAGGCCAGCGAGGCGGTGGCCCCGATCACCTCTTTCGCCTGCTTGGGATTGTGCACCCCGGGCAGCTCGATGCGGATGCCGTCCTGACCCTGGCGCTGTACCGAGGCCTCGACGATGCCGAGCTCGTTGATCCGCTTTTTCAGGATCGACAGGTTCTGGGTCACCGCGTTGTTGGCCAGCAGGGTGCGCTCGGCCTCGCTCATCACCAGCCGCAGCTCGTTGCCGCTGCGCTTGAGGGTCCACTGATCCTGCCGGGTGCCGGCGGAATCCTTGATGATGGTGAGCCAGGGCGCCTGATCGGCCACCTCAGGCAGAATTACCCTCACCTCCCCTTCGCTCACCCGGGCCACGTTGGCACCGCGCAGGCGCGCCTCGCGAAACAGGGTGCGCAGCATGTCCACCAGGTTCTTGGTCTGGTTGTCGACCACAAAGCTCAGATCGACCCCGATCAGCAGCTGGGAGCCGCCGCGCAGATCCAGCCCGAGCTTGATGGGGGCGGCGCCGAGCTGGCTGATCCAGCCCGGGGCGTTGGAGTAGAACTCCAGGGTCAGCGCCGAGCTGTCATAGCCCTGCTGCTCCAGCAGCTGCTTGGCACGCTGCTGTTCGGCCTGGCTGGCAAACACCAGCTCGACCCGCTCGCCCTGTTGCACCTGTTTCTGCGGCTCGATGCGGTTGTCGGCCAGCAGGGTACGCTGCGCCTCGGTCAGGCTGGTCTGGCCGTGCAGACCAAGGGAAGGCTGCTCACCGAAGAAGGTGGGCAGGGAGTAAAACGCAAAGGTGAACAGCATGAGCAGCAGCAGGGCGTACTGCCACATGTTCATGCGGTTCAAGGTGATACGACTCTTTTTTCTCATGAAATCAGCCTCTGTCAGGAGAAGGCTGCGCACTCGCCACGCAGGCGGCACGCAAGAAAATACGAATGAGACAGTGGCCCGTTCACGCGCGGTGAGCAGGCAGCAGGAGGCGATGAGGTGGTGCGAAAGGACCGGACCCCATCGGGATCAGGCGAGGTAACTCTGACAGAAACGGTATTGCAGGTGCTGGCGTTGCAACCGGTGCCGATGGATGGTGGCAAACCGATCGCGGAAACTGTGTTTGCGATAGAAGAGGGCGGCATAGAACAGCAGGCCGCACAGCAGCAGCAGGATCGCCTGCTGGGACCAGCTCATGATCAGCTGGTACACCACGTTGCCGGGCTGATGATCGCTGCGCAGGGAATGTTCGAGCCGCAGCAGGTGATTCTGGTGGGAGCTGACGAACTTGACGACTCCGTCGTCGCTGTCGCTGGCACTGTGGATCACCGGAGCGCCATCGGTCGGCGCCACCGTATCCCCCATCAGTTGTACCTGCTGGCTCGACTGCTGGGCTGCGGGCAGCTTGAACCCCTCCACCGAGAGGGTAGAGAACAACAGAGCGAGGGTGATGAGCAGGGTCATCAGCGCCAGTTTCACTTTGTCGGTCAGGCTCAAAAAGTTAATTCCCGCATAATAGAAAGGGCAAACTACCACAGGGGCCCCGTCAGAACAAGGGCATGGGGGCCGGCCGGGCCCCGCCCTGCGGCCCCTTGGCGCCATTATCCCTCCGACATCTGTCTGAAATCGCGGGCATAGCCCTTGAGCAGACTGTAGAGGTGGGCCCGCTGGGAGATGTCCAGCGACTGGCTGAGATCGCTCAGCCAGTTGACGGTGCGCTGGCGCGACTGATCGGTGTAGCCGGTGAAGCGGCCATCCATCAGGCCGTCCCCCTGTTGCAGCAGGGCGGTGAGCTGGGCGCCGAAGTCCTGGCTCTGGCGCTGCTTCATCAGCCGGTCCAGCTCCTTGGTCCAGGCGGTCTGGAACTCAAGCCAGGGGGCCTGCAGCTCGTACTGCCACTGGGCCCACTGGGCCACCAGCGGAGCCTGGGCCGGTTTCACCTCGCCAATCCAGAACACCAGCCGCTCGTTCATCTTGTCGCGAAACTCCTTGAGCATCTCCTCCCTGGGCTTGTCGGCAAACTCCTTTTCCCGTTCCGCCTGGCGGGTGAGTCGGTCCTTCATGAACATGGCCACCTGCGCCTCGGTCAGGGTGCGCGCCAGCCGCACCGCCCGCGGCACCGTGTTCTCCAGGGTGCGGGTCAGGCTCTGCTGGGCCGCATCCAGATGGCGGGAGACCTGGGCCGGGGTCATGGGGCTCGCCACCGCCTTGGCCAGCGCATCGAGATCGTCGGCATAACGGGGCACCTCGCGCTGGCGGTGCCAGGCCATCAGCCCCTTCACTTCGTTGTCCAGCAAGCGCTTCTGGCCGCGATCCAGCGAGAAGTAGTCGTCCAGCTGCCAGACGATGGCCACGTCGAGCCAGTAATAGACGACCCGGGTGGAGCAGCCGGCCAGCAGCAGACAGAGCAGCAGCAGACTCCAGCTACTGGGCTTGCGCCAGGAAAAGGTGGTCACCATGCAAGGCTCCAATGTTGATGAAACAGGGTTGACGCAACGGATGATTCATAATGCCTGATGCCTACTCCAGCCGCTGCCGGTTGAGATCGATCAGCGCCTGGTAGTCGGGCCCCGGTTGCTGCTCGGCCATCAGCAGCGCCCACAGCAGCCCGATGTAATCGACCCAGGGCAAAAAGGCCCGGCTCTGAAAGCCGCGTGGGCCGACCGGCCCCCCTGCCCGCTCGCAGTAGGCCTGCTCCAGTGCCTCGCGCTGGGCATCCTGCCAGCCGTGGGTGCGCTGGATGCTGGCCACCTCGAAACCGGGATGCCCGGCGGCGCCATACTCCCAGTCGATGACCCAGGGCCGGCTCCCCAACAAATTAGCCGGATTGAGATCATGATGGCAAGGGAGCCAGCAATCGGCGGGCTCGCGGCTGGCCAGCAGCCCCCGCTCCAGCGCCGGCAGCCAGGCCGGCACTCGGGCCAGCCTGGCACGATAGCCGGCGCTGTGGGCCCGCACCGCCATCACCACGGTCGGTACCGGCAGCCGGTGCAGCCGCGTCAGCACCCCGGCCAGCAGCACTGGCTGCAACGCAGCCGGGGGCGGCGCCGCCAGCCAGTTCGGCTCGTCGCACCAGTCCAGCAACATCAGACCGGTGGCGGGATCGCTGTGATGGCAGGGCAAGGCCAGCCCCTGCCCCACGGCCCCCTGATAGAGCTGCCATTCGGTGGCCCGATCGATGCCAAGGCGCACCGGATCGGGGTGGCCCTGGCGCAAAAAGTGACTGCGCCCCGAGGGGAGGCGCAGTCGATAGTTGCAGTTGGTCAGGCCGCTGGCCAATGGCTCCAGCCGGCCCGAGCGCCAGGGTGGCGGCAGGCTGGCCAGCAGGGTGCGCTCGGCGGCCGCCAGAGAGCCCTCGCTCGACTTACCAGCCAAAGGTGGACTTCTTGGCCTGCTTGCGGATCTCTTTCTGGTCTGCCCACAGCAGCTCGCCGTTTTGCAGATCCATCAGGTTCATGGTCATCTGGTAGTAGACATCCTTCACCTTGCCATTGTCCTTGACGATGCTGGCGAGGTTGCCATAGACCATGTAGCGGGCGCCGGTCTGCTTGCCAAGGCGCACCATGGAGGCAGGATCCACCATGCCGCTGCTCTGCTGGTATTCGAGCTGCTGCTTGACCGCCGCCACCTTGCTCATGTCGACGAAGCGGAACTTGCCGGCGCGCAGCAGCTTGGTACGGATGGTGTCGGTGATGGCCTCGGTGTCGATGTGTTCGGAGGTCTTGTTGCGGATGGAGTCCATGAACATCACCGGACGGCCGCCGGCGGTGATCTCGCTGGTGGCTGGCGACGCCAGCATGGAATCCGCCATCTTGTCGGCGATGGCCTGCAGATCGCTGGAACCGTAATCGACGGTCACCGTCTCGGTTTCGGTCGGATCGCCATAGCTGACGGTGGTGCTGGAGCAGCCGCCCAGCAGCAGGGCGCCAGTCAGGATCAGCAGGGCATGATTCATTTTCATCAGTAGGATTCCTCAATCACTTCGCGTACGTAAATCCGGTAGCCCCGGGCGGCCGGGCTCGGCGCCAGGGCAGACAGGGTGCGGGTCTGATAGCCGTGCAGCTTGAGCGGCGTCCAGCCGCGGCCATCGCTGGCCACCTCCTGCCCCGCCTCATCATACCAATAGAACAGGTATTGCAGCTTGTTGTCACCGCGCTGGGTGCTGGCCGCCGCCACATTGACCTGCAACAGGCCGTTTTGTTCGCGCCGGCTGAGCTCGGTCAGGGTGACATTGACGTTTTGATGCTGCTCCGCCACTGGCGCGGCGCCCGCCGCCCCATAGAGCGCCACGCCGGAGGTATTGGTGGCACAGCCTGCCAGCAGCAGAACCAGGCCCAGAGCCAACCCGTGTGCTTTCATCTTGCTCTCCTTGCCGGCGACCCCGAGGGGCCCGACCGGTCACTCATGTGTATTGCCATCGTTCGCCGTCACAGCGGCATCACCCGCGTCGTCAACCCGGCGCCGAGGCGCTGCACCCACACCAGGGTGGTGCGTCCCTTGTGAATGGTGAGCGGCAATTGCCGCTGGGCTGCCCCCGCCCCCAGGGTGAGCTTCACCTCGCCCGCAGGCAGCATCCCCTGCCAGCTCGCAGCCTGCGCCGGCAACGTCAGCCAGCTGCGGGTGTCAGCCCGCTCCGAGAGGGTATTGAAGATGCCGACCAGAATGTTGCCCACATCGCCCCCCTCCTTGGCCGCGGTGCGGCGCACCTGCTCCTTGGCCACCAGCCGCAGCGCCTGGCGGGTCAGCATGCCGGGCAGCCGTTCCTGCAGATCTTTGGCCGCCAGCGCCTCCAGCCTGACCAGCTCGCTGGTCTGCTCGACCCGCTTGCCCACCGATACCGTGAGCGGCCCGGTGTCGCTGGCCCGATTATCGTAATAGGGGATGGCCACGGTAAAGGTGCGAAAATCGCCGCCGGAGGTGGCAATGGGCAGCGGCAGGAACAGCTCGCGCCGCGCCGGGATCAGCCCATCTTCAAACAGCACCACCAGCTGGCCCTGATCCTTGGCCAAGGGCGGTGCCTTGCGGCCCACCTTTTTCTCGGTGTCGCGGATCTCGTCCGCGGCGCCACGCAGCACAGCCAGGCGCAGCAAGGCATCCTGCAGGCTGCGGTTGTCCGGCGCTATCTGGTAACCACGCTGATAGTCGACCCAGGCATCGTTGAGATCGCCGGCCGCCTCATAGAGCACGCCGGAGAAATAGAAGGTGTAGGCGTTCTGGAAACCGTTCTTGACCCGCCCGATCAGCCGGTCGAGCTCGGGGGCGCCGCGCGACATCAGCTGGCGCATCTCCCCTTCCGCCTCGGCCTCTTCGCTCTCATTCTTTACCTTGCGCACCTCGTCGGCCCGCCGTTTGAGGGCCTGCTCCTGCACCTGGTTGGCGCGGCGCACCTCCACCAGAGCGCCCTCGGCATCCCCGCGCTGCAGGTAGTTGAGAGCCAGATAGTGGTGCAGCATGGTGCGCTCGTAATCGGGCGCCCGATAAACCATGGTCTGGTCGTTGGTGAGCAGGCTGCCCGCCTGGGCCAGCCCCTGGCTGACCCGGTACTCGGCCTGATTGTCTTCCCACGCCAGCCGGCTGTCGGCGGCGGCAAAGGCCTGCTTGCTGGCGGCATCCTGACTCGCCAGCCAGGCGATGCGCCCCTGCTCGAGCCGGTCCAGCACATAGGTATCGTCCCCCGGCGTGGAGTCGCGCACCTCGGGCAGCGCCTCGGCGGCATGACCCAGCAACAGCTGGTTGCGCAGCGGCACCATCTGATCGGAATAGGAGACGAACATGTCTTGCCAGTGGGAGGCACAGCCCCCCAGCAGGGAACCGGCCAGCAACAGACCGGCCAGAGGAAGGCGCGGCATCACAGGCTGAGCAAGGGTCCCAGCGGCTGGCCGCCGACCAGATGCAGGTGGATGTGGTAGACCTCCTGCCCGCCGTGGCGGTTGCAGTTCATGATGAGGCGGTAGCCATCCTCGGCAATGCCCGCCTCGCTGGCCAGCTTGCGGGCGACGGTGAACATCCGGCCCAGCGCCAGCTCGTGATCCGGCTCCACGTCGTTGACGGTGGGGATCAGCACGTTGGGGATGATCAGGATATGGGTCTTGGCCTTGGGCTGGATGTCGCGAAAGGCGGTCACCAGGTCGTCTTGATAAAGGATGTCGGCGGGGATCTCTTTGCGGATGATTTTGCTGAAAATGGTTTCTTGCGCCATGGATAACTCCTTTATATGAAAAAGAAAATTCAATGCCTGTCTCAAGCGGTTCCAACGCCCGTCATCGAGGCCCGGCAAGTGTGACACAAGCCGACATTTGACACAGCCGTTGTCCCATTCTCTTCAGTTATTGTTAAAAATACCGATAGCCGGAAGACGTCTGCCGACGTTGCTCGCCCACAGTGGTAGCAGGGTATCAAATGGACGGGGTATTCAGGCAAGGGACTTTTGCATATACAGCGGGACAATAATGAAACAAACAATGTCAGACCTCTCCATCTTGCAGAGGGTCTATCTTGGCTTTGCCATCCTGGTGGCCGTGATGGCGGCCACCTCGGTACTCACCTTCCGCAGCCAGAGCGAGCTCAATCAGGCGCTGGATCAGGTCACCCGGCAGACCATGCCGCTGGTGATCGCCAGCAGCCAGACCCAGATCAGCCTGCTCAGCGCCAACAAGTGGCTCACCGACGTGCTGACCGAGCAGGATCTCAAGCAGATCCCGGCCGAAGTGGCCGAGCTGCAGCAGGCCAAGGCGCTGGTCGACCAGACCCTCGCCACCCTCGCCCGGCAGGCGGCGGAACACCCGGAGCTGCAGGGGGAGCTCGGCGCGCTCAACCAGCTGGTCAAGGACTACCTGCAGCTGACCGACACCCTGCCCACCGAACACCAGGCTCTGCTCACCCGGCTCTACAAGGTGAACCAGGCCAAGGGCCAGTTCCAGGTCAGCCTGCCCCAGTTCAAGAAGAACCTGGGGGACATGATGATCACCATCGACGACAGCTTCATCAAGATGCTCTCCGAGACCCTGACCACCAAGCTCTCCGCCATTGAACTCTCCACCATGGATGCTCTCAACCAGAGCATCCCCGCCCCCATCGAGGCGGCGCTCAAGCGCAACAAGATGCAGATCGAGGGCTTCAACAGCACCATCAAGGATCTGCAGGGGGAGCTCAAGGATTTCGACAACAACATGGGCCACTACGTGCACGGCTTCGTGCGCGACACCACCGCTAGCGACGGCGTGCTGGCCCAGTACCTGGCGCTGATGCAGCAGCAGGAGCGGATGCGCGAGCAGAGCAAGCAGGCCAGCAAGCTCATCGTCAACATCCAGAGCAAGCTCGAGCAGATCACCGCCCAGAGCCAGCAACTGATGAACAACAGCATTCGCGCCTCCGGCAAGGTGCAGACCCAGAGCACCCTCACCCAGGGGGTGGCGCTGGTCATCGCCATCACCATCGCCATCCTGGTGGCCTACACCCTCGGCAAGGCCATTCGCCGTCCGCTCAAGGAGCTGCTGCGGGTGCTGACCGAGGTGACCCAGGGCGACATGACCCAGCGCATCGGTTTTCGCAGCAACAACGAATTTGGCCGGCTAGGCAGCCAGGTCAACCTGCTGATCGAGCAGATGGGCGAGGTGCTGAGCCAGCTCTCCCAGGCGTCGGCCCAGCTCAACAACGCCGCCCATGACAACCGCCACACCACCGAATCGGTGCGGGCGGATCTGGAGAAACAGCGCCAGGAGACCGCCTCGGTCGCCGCCGCCATGACCCAGATGGAGGCCTCGGTGCGCGAGGTGGCCCAGGCCGCCAACCAGACTCTGGAGCGGGTGATGGACGTGGAGAAAGCCTCCGAGACCGGCCGCAAGGTGATGGCCGGCAACATCACCACCACCCACCAGCTGGCGGGCAAGCTGCAGCAGACCGGCAAGGTGATTGGCGACGTGAGTGCCATGAGCGGCCAGATCGGCAACATCCTCGACGTCATTCGCGGCATCGCCGAGCAGACCAACCTGCTGGCCCTCAATGCGGCCATCGAAGCGGCGCGGGCCGGCGAGCAGGGACGCGGCTTTGCGGTGGTGGCCGACGAGGTGCGCAGCCTGGCCGGACGCACCGCCCAGTCCACCAGCGAAATCCAGACCATGATCGAGAACCTGCAGCAGGGGGTCGCCAAGGCGGTCACCGTGATGCAGGAGTGCTCGCGCGAGATGGACAGTTGCATGGATCAGAGCTCCCACGCCAACAACGCCATGGAGGAGGTACAGGGCATAGTGGTGCTCATCAGCGACATGTCGAGCCAGATCGCCTCTGCCGCCGAGCAACAGCAGGCCACCAGCGCCGACATCGCCACCAACCTCAACCGCATCTCCGACATCTCGGATCTCAACTATCAGGGCATAGAGCGGGTGGCCGAAACCAGCCAGCAGCTCGACTCGCTGGCCGAGCAGCAGGAGAGCCTGGTCAAGCGCTTCCGGCTCAGCGCCTGACGCCAGGCCCAGCAACGACAAGGCCCCGCAGATGCGGGGCCTTGCTTTTTACTGGCAAGCGGCGCGGGATCAGGCGTAGGCGATGGCGCCCTTGCCCACCCCTTCATAGGCGACAATCTTGATGAACTTGTCGCCCACGCTCTTCTTCACTTCGCGGGCGATGTAATGGGCCAGCAGCTCGATGGTGGTGTCGGTGTCGATCATCTCCACCTCCGCCGCCGGCATGGCCAGCTGGAACAGCCCTTGCGGTGCCACATACTTGAAGCCGACGTAGTGCTCGCCAGCCTCTTGCAGGATGGTCTTGGCCTGCTCGCTCAACGTGAGATCGCCGAGGGCCACCCGATCCTCGTCGGTCCCCAGGTAGATGTCGGCCCAGCGCTCGGCCCAGTTGAGCTCAAGCTCCTGGTCGCGCTCGCCGTCCACGTGGATCTCGATGGGAGAGCGGTGGCCGTGGGCGATGCGCTGGCAGTTGCCGTCGTGCTTCTTGAGGCCGTGGCTGTAGTGGTAGAAGGCGCCGTCGATGGCCTCCTGGCGCAGGGTCAGCGACAGATCCTTGATGTTGCCCGGCAGCCGCTTGGCCAGCACCGCCAGCAGATAGCGGGTGACGGACTCCTTGTCCACCTGAGGGGCCGGAATGAAGGCAAAGGCCTGGCTCGGGCAGCGCAGGTGAATGGAGCGACCCGGCCGCAGCAGATCGACGGTGCTCTCGTCACCGTCCAGCTGGGCCACCTGCACCAGGGGGCACTCGGTCGGCACCAGCAGCTTGTGATCCACCTCGTCGTCGATGATCGACTTGATCAGTTTCTTGACCCGGCCGAAGTCCAGCAACATGCTCATCTCGTTGAGCTCGCCGCTCATTTCGATGTCCACCAGCCAGCTCTCCCCCACCATACCGCGGCGTTCGCACAGGTAGCTGGAGTCGATCACGGTCAAATCTTTTACAAATAACTTCATCAGTCAGGCCTTGCTACAGAGAAAGGGCGGTTTGCGCTATTATGACCCGCGATTATCGGCAAAGGAACTGGAACCCCCCATGAACAAATTGCTTATCAAGAATGCCACCCTGGTCAACGAAGGCCGCATCTATGCCTCCGACGTGCTGATCGAGGGGGAACGGATCGCCCGCATCGCCCCGGATATCAGCGCCCCCGATGCAGTGGTGATCGATGCCGCGGGCCGTCACCTCATCCCCGGAATGATCGATGATCAGGTCCACTTCCGGGAGCCAGGGCTGACCCACAAGGGGACCATCGCCAGTGAATCCCGGGCCGCCGTGGCCGGTGGCACCACCAGCTTCATGGAAATGCCCAACGTCAACCCCCAGACCACCACCCTCGATGCCCTCGAAGCCAAATACCAGATAGCCGCCAACTCCTCCGCCGCCAACTACAGCTTTTACCTCGGCGCCACCAACGACAATCTGGAAGAGATCAAGAAGCTCGATCCCAAACAGTCCTGCGGCATCAAGATCTTCATGGGTGCCTCTACCGGCAACATGCTGGTGGACAATCAGGAGACCCTGGCCGCCATCTTCCGCGAGAGCCCGGTGATGATTGTTACCCACTGCGAGGACACCCCCACCATCAAGGTGCTGGAAGACGAAGCCCGCGCCAAGTGGGGCGAGGATGTGCCGATGCGCGAGCACGGCCGCATCCGCAGCGCCGACGCCTGCTACAAATCCTCCAGCCTGGCGGTCTCCCTGGCCAAGCAGTACGGCGCCAAGCTGCACGTGCTGCACCTGACCACCGCCAAGGAGCTGTCGCTCTTCACCGCCACCCCGGATCTGAAGGAGCTCAAGGACAAGAACATCACCGCCGAGGTGTGCGTTCACCATCTGTTCTTCAACGAGGCGGACTACGACACCCTGGGCAGCCAGATCAAGTGCAACCCGGCGGTGAAGAGCGCCGCCGACCAGCACGCTCTGCTGGATGCGGTGCGCAATGACGTGCTCGACATCATCGCCACCGACCACGCCCCCCACACCTGGGAAGAGAAGCAGAACAGCTACTTCAAGGCACCGTCCGGCGTGCCGCTGGTGCAGCACTCCCTGCTGGCCCTGCTGGAGCTCTACCACAACGGGGTATTCTCGCTGGAGACCATCGTCAAGAAGACCTCCCACGCGGTGGCCGAGCGCTTCCAGGTGCAGGATCGCGGCTACATCCGCGAGGGTTACTTCGCCGACCTGGTGCTGCTGGATCTGGGCAAGCCCTACGTGGTCAACGACAGCAACCTGCTCTATCTGTGCGGCTGGTCGCCCTTCAACGGCTACCGTTTCCACAGCACGGTGGAGATGACCCTGGTCAACGGCCAGATTGCCTGGCAAAACGGCCAGGTCACCAACGAGGTGCTGGGCAAGCGGCTCACCTTCACCCGCTGATCCCTCTTCTATGTGCGCCGTCACACAGCGCCACCACAGGCCGCCCACCCGGGCGGCCTGTTTTTTTGCAGCCGCTCACGGCCCTGCCATGCGCGGTTTTTCGGCGATTGGCGGCACTTTAAGCGCAGATTGCTCGCAAAGCAGGCGAACGATCCCGGAGTGGAATTTCCACTGTTGACAGGCAGGGTCCATCTCCATAAACTCAGCCCCCGTCAGCCGAGCTGACTCCGTCGGTGTGTAGCGCAGCCAGGTAGCGCATCTGCATGGGGTGTAGAGGGTCGGAGGTTCGAATCCTCTCACACCGACCAAATTCCCCGAGAAAGGCCTTGTCAGATGACAAGGCCTTTTCTTTTTGGCCCGGCGCGCCACCACGCAGCCTGCGTTGTGCCGCCGATCGGTTTGTGCTGTAGTGATGCCCTGTGTTGCCAACCGGTGTTCGAGATGCCCTCTCCCCGCCCCTTTTGCCAGCGTCTGCTGTGGCTCGGCCTCTGCGCTCTCCTGCTGCTCGGCTGCGCCACCCCTTATCAGAGCCAGCCATCGTTCTGGAACGGCCAGACCGGTTTCTCCCAGACCCGGCTCGGGCCTGACAAGTGGCAGCTGGAATTTGTCGGCAACGATCTGGTGAGCCGGGAAACCGCTCGCAAGTATGTGCTGAAACGGGCGGGCGAAGTGGCACAAGCCGAAGGTTATCAGTGGCTTGAGGTCAATGAATTGACCCTGCAACGGGACGCGGTCAGGGTGACGCCGAGTCGCCCCCTGTTCGGGTTCGATGACGACGAGCCAGATCCCTTTCTGGATCAGCGCACCGTGGAGCACCGTATCTCGGCGTTGCTCATCTTCACCCTCACTCGCAGCGCGAAAAACGACCAAACCATGAAAGCCGATTATCTTGCAAACATTAAAATAAACAGCGATTAATATAGATAAATTGCAAGATCTATATCACATACAACTAATGACAAGATAAAATTCTGCCACAAGGCGCTGGATTTACCCCCCCGGATTAGGCATGCTGCCAGCACACCGGCTGTCAGGAATCTACGGCTCGGATCACAAAAACGGACTGAAGTGGCACCCTTGCCGCTTGAAACGCTCTGCACTTATCAAAACTGGGACCCACCCCATGAAAATGAACAAATTGACGGTTGCCATCCTCATCGCGATGCTGGTTGGTATCCTGACTGGCCAGGGCTATCGCATGTTTGCCCCTGACCAGGCCGCCGGCTTTGCCAGCGACATCACCCTGTTGACCGATATCTTCCTGCGGCTGATCAAGATGATCATCGCTCCCCTGGTGTTCACCACCCTGGTGGTCGGCATCGCCAAGATGGGCGATACCCGCACCGTGGGCCGTATCGGCGCCAAAACCCTGGGCTGGTTCATGCTGGCCTCCCTGCTGTCACTGACCCTGGGTCTGGTGATGGTCACCCTGATGCAACCGGGCGTGGGGCTCTCCCTCTCCCTGCCTGACGACACCGCCAGCTCCGGCGTAGTTGCCAGCGCCATCTCCCTCAAGGATTTCGTCACTCACGCCATTCCCAAAAGCGTGATCGAGGCGATGGCCACCAACGAGATCCTGCAGATTGTGGTGTTCTCCCTGTTCTTCGGGCTGGCTGCCGCCGCGCTGGGTGATGCCGCCAAACCGGTGGTGATGCTGATGGCCAGCGCCGCCGAGATCATGCTCAAAGTGACCGGCTACGTGATGAACTTCGCCCCGTTCGCGGTGTTTGGCGCCATTGCCGCCATGGTCGCCAAGGAAGGGCTCGGCATCCTGGCCACCTATGGCACCTTCATGGCGCAGTTCTACCTGGCACTGGGTTGCCTCTGGCTGCTGCTGATCGCCATGGGCAGCCTGTTTATCCGCCGCCGCATCGTGACCCTGCTGGCGATGATCCGCGAGCCGATCCTGCTGGCCTTCTCCACCGCCAGCTCCGAAGCTGCCTACCCGAAAACCCTGGATCGTCTGGAGAAGTTCGGTTGTGACAAACGCATCGCCAGCTTCGTGCTGCCGATGGGCTACTCCTTCAACCTGGATGGCTCCATGATGTACTGCACCTTCGCGGTGATGTTCATCGCCCAGGCCTACGGCATCGAGCTCTCCATGGCCCAGCAGATCACCATGCTGCTGCTGTTGATGGTCACCTCCAAGGGGATGGCCGGCGTACCGCGCGCCTCCCTGGTGGTGATTGCCGCCACCCTCAACCAGTTCCACATTCCGGAAGCGGGCATCCTGCTGCTGCTCGGCATCGACCACTTCCTCGACATGGGTCGCTCCGCCACCAACGTGCTGGGCAACGCCATCGCCGCCAGCGTGGTCGCCAAGAGCGAGGACAGCCTGGGTGAAACCGAACCTCTGGGTGAGGTGGATACCGCCAAGGCGTGATCCCCGCATCACCGCCATCAAAACGGCCCGCAGACGCGGGCCGTTTTTTTATGCTTCATGGCGACACGACAAGGCTCAGCACCAACGCCTCACCCGCCGGCAATAATCGGCATAGCCATCGCCAAAGCGGGCCTGCAGCGCCCGCTCCTCCGGCACTATCTGCCAGCGGCTGAGCCAGCCCCACAGCAGCAGCGGACCGAGCCACACCCACAGCCCGCCCAGATAACAGGCCAGTGCCATCGTCCAGCAGAGCAGCCCCAGGTACATGGGATTGCGGCTGAGGCGATAGAGCCCGCCCGTTACCAGCGCACTGGCCTGCTCGGGGTGCAGCGGCGTCACCGTGGTACCCTGGCGGCGAAAGCGCAGCACTCCCCCCAAGCCAAACACAGTGCCCAGCACCGCCAACAACAGAGCAGCTACCCGCCAACCGGCGCCACTGCCACTCTCGGCGGCGCCCCCCCATACCAGCATGGCCGCCACGATCAGACCAAACAGCAGCAGCGGTGGCACCCGACACTCAAGACTCATCATCTATTGACTCCTGGAGGGTGCCACGATCGACACCTTGCGTTACACTTCCCGACGGGAATAGCGCCCTGGAAAATTGTCAAAGTTCATAACAATAACAATGCCTTGGCTACACTTTATCCCATCTGCGTGAAAACGGCCCCCTAGCGACCGTCATGCACCTCAACCCAAACAATAAAAAAGGAACCACCCCATGCACAAGAAGACACTGCTGGCCACACTGATCCTGGGCCTGCTGGCCGGTCAGGCCGTCGCGGCCCCTTACCTGCCGCTGGCCAGCGATCATCGCAACGGCGAAGTGCAGACCGCCAGCAATGCCTGGCTGGAAGTCGATCTCGGCGCCTTCGAGCACAACATCCAGACCCTCAAGGATCGCCTCGGTGACAAGGGGCCGAAGATCTGCGCCATCATGAAGGCCGACGCCTACGGCCACGGCATCGACCTGCTGGTGCCCTCGGTGGTGAAAGCGGGTATCCCCTGCATCGGCATCGCCAGCAACGAAGAGGCCCGCGTCGCCCGCGAGAAGGGCTTCACCGGCCGCCTGATGCGGGTACGTGCCGCCACCCCGGCCGAAGTGGAGCAGGCCCTGCCCTACAAGATGGAAGAACTCATCGGCAGCCTGGTGAGTGCCCAGGGCATCGCCGACATCGCCCAGCGCCACCACACCAATATCCCGGTGCATATCGCACTGAACTCCGCCGGCATGAGCCGCAACGGCATCGATCTGCGTCTGGCTGACTCCAAGGAAGACGCGCTGGCCATGCTCAAGCTCAAGGGGATCACCCCGGTCGGCATCATGACCCACTTCCCGGTGGAGGAGAAAGAGGACGTCAAGATGGGGCTGGCCCAGTTCAAGCTGGACTCCCAGTGGCTGCTGGAAGCGGGCAGGCTGGATCGCAGCAAGATCACCATCCACGCCGCCAACTCCTTCGCCACCCTGGAAGTGCCGGACGCCTACTTCGACATGGTGCGCCCGGGCGGCCTGCTGTACGGTGACTCCATCCCCTCCTACACCGAGTACAAGCGGGTGATGGCGTTCAAGACCCAGGTTGCCTCCGTCAACCACTACCCGGCCGGCAACACCGTCGGTTATGACCGCACCTTCACCCTCAAGCGCGACTCCTGGCTCGCCAACCTGCCGCTGGGCTACTCCGACGGCTATCGCCGGGCGCTGAGCAACAAGGCCTATGTGCTGATCCAGGGCCAGAAGGTGCCGGTGGTGGGCAAGACCTCCATGAACACCATCATGGTGGACGTGACCGATCTCAAGGGGGTCAAACCCGGTGACGAGGTGGTGCTGTTCGGCCGCCAGGGTGAGGCCGAGGTGAAACAGGCGGATCTCGAGGAGTACAACGGCGCCCTGCTGGCGGACATGTACACCATCTGGGGCTACACCAACCCCAAGAAGATCAAGCGCTAAGCCAGTCTTTGCCATAAAAAAGGGCTCCCGCGGGAGCCCTTTTGCTTGTTTGCCAATTATGCCGTTTTCTTGCGGGTCACCCAGAGGCTCAGCCCCATCGAAGCCAGCAGGATCAGCGCAACCACGCCCAATGCAATGCCGGTGGGGATCTTGAAGATATCCAGCAGCAGCATCTTGACCCCGATAAACATCAGGATCAGCGCCAGGCCGTACTTGAGCAGGGCGAAACGCTCGGCCACGCCGGCCAGCAGGAAGTACATGGCACGCAGACCCATGATGGCGAAGATGTTGGAGGTCAGCACAATGAAGGGATCCGTGGTCACCGCGAAGATGGCCGGGATGCTGTCCACCGCGAAGATGAGATCGCTCACCTCCACCAGCACCAGGATCAGCAGCAGTGGGGTGGCGTAGCGCACGCCATCGCGCCAGACGAAGAAGTTCTCCCCCTCCAGCGTCTCCGTCACCTTGAAGCGACGGCGCATCCAGCCGAGCAGCGGGTTGTTGGCCAGATCCGGCTCCTTGTCGGCCGCCCACAGCATCTTGACCCCGGTCAGCAGCAGGAAAGCGCCAAACAGGTAGAGGATCCAGTGGAACTGCTCGATGAGCCAGCTGCCGGCGAACACCATGCCGGCCCGCATCACGATGGCACCCAGTACCCCGTACAGCAGGACCCGGCGCTGCAGCTCGGCCGGAATGGCAAAGTAGCCGAACAGCATCAACCAAACGAAGACGTTGTCCACCGCCAGCGCCTTCTCGATGAGGTAGCCGGTGAGGAACTCCAGCCCCTTCTGGTTGGCAATTTCACGGCCTGCGCTGTGATCCAGCCAGAACCAGATGGCCAGGTTGAACAAGAGCGCCACGCTGATCCAGATGAGGGACCAGATCCCTGCCTCTTTGAGCGACACCTTGTGCGCCTTGCCACCGCCGACAAAGCGGATATCAATCCATAACAAGACCAGCACTATGCTGAAGAAACCGGCCCACATCCACCATTCACCCATGTTCACTTCTCCCAAAAACGACAAAACCCACGACCGAGAGGCGTGGGTTTGCGTTTGGAGCAGATACACCTTGCCTCTCGGCAAGGTCTCACTTACAGCCGACTGGCGTCAACTGCCCGGCTGCCGGGTGCACTGCAGGATATGGGTGCACCGTAATGACGACAAACCGGCGAGAAGTTACTCCCCTTGTTGCCCGGATAGTAACAGCGGAAAAAGATAACGCCAAGAGGCATCTTCATGCCGGCTGCAAAAAAACAGGGCGCCACCCGGGCGCCCAGTTCTGCCTGCTCATCCTCAGAGCGGATCCGCCTTGAGGCAGGAGACCGCATGGTCGAAGTTGCCCTCGAGCTGAGGCCGGGTCTTGGCGCACTCGGGGCCGGCCACCGGGCAGCGGGTGCGGAACACGCAGCCTGAGGGCGGGTTCATCGGCGACGGCAAATCCCCCTCCAGGATCTGGATGGTCTTGCTGCGCTCCAGATCCGGATCCGGAATGGGCACGGCCGACATCAGCGCCTTGGTATAGGGGTGCAAGGGGTTGGCGAAGATCTCCTTGCGGGTCCCCAGCTCCACCGCATTGCCCAGATACATCACCAGTACCCGATCCGAGATGTGCTTGACCACCGACAGGTCGTGGGCGATGAAGATGAGCGACAGCCCCATCTCTTTCTGGATAGCCTTGAGCAGGTTGACCACCTGCGCCTGGATGGAGACATCCAGCGCCGACACCGGCTCGTCACAGATGATCATCTTGGGCTCGAGGATCAGCGCCCGGGCGATGCCGATGCGCTGGCACTGACCGCCGGAGAACTCATGGGGATAGCGGTTGACCAGGTTGGGCAAGAGCCCCACCTTGCTCATCATGGCCCGCACCTTCTCCTTCACCTGATCTCGGGAAAGATCGGGATAGAAGGTGATGAGCGGCTCGGCGATGATGTCGCCTATGGTCATGCGCGGGTTGAGGGAGGCCAGCGGATCCTGGAAGATCATCTGGATCTCTTTGCGCTTCTCGCGCAGCGCCTTCTGGTCGAGCTTGGTCAGATCGTTGCCCAGCCACACCACCTTGCCGTCGGTGGCCGGCACCAGGCCGATCAGCGCCCGGGCAAAGGTGGATTTGCCACAGCCCGACTCCCCCACCACGCCGAGGGTCTCCCCTTCATACAGGCGCAGGGTCACCCCGTCCACCGCCTTCAGGGCGGAGGGTTTGGCCCAGGGCCAGGCCTTGTCACTCTTGATGCTGAAGTGGACCTTGAGGTCGGACACTTCCAGCAGCAGTTTCTTGTCAGTCCCCATTTAGTTCACTCCCTTGATCATGGCATCCGATACCCAGTGGCAGGCCCGCTCCCGACCGTCGTTGAACGGCGTCAGAATTGGCGACTGCTTGCCGCAAATCTCGCTCACCCGGTGGCAGCGCTCCTGGAAGGGGCAGCCGGTGGGCAGACGCAGCAGGTTGGGTGGATTGCCCGGGATGGTGGGCAGCTCTTCCCCTTCGGTGTCGAGGCGGGGAATGGCCCGCAACAAGCCCTCGGTATAGGGGTGGCTCGGGCGATAAAAGATGTCGTTGACCTTGCCGTACTCCATGGTACGGCCGGCATACATCACCAGCACCTTGTCGCAGATGCCCGCCACTACGCCCAAGTCGTGGGTGATCATGATGATGGCGGTGTTGAACTCGCGCTTGAGCTCGTTCATCAGGGTCATGATCTGGGCCTGCACGGTCACGTCCAGCGCGGTGGTCGGCTCGTCGGCGATGAGCAGTTGCGGCCGGCACAACAGCGCCATGGCGATCATCACCCGCTGGCGCATGCCACCGGAAAATTCGTGAGGATACATCCCCATCCGCTTGCGCGCTTCCGGGATCTTGACCGCATCCAGCATGCGCACCGACTCTTCGAACGCTTCGGCCTTGCTGACGCCCTTGTGCAGCATCAGCACTTCCATCAGCTGATCCTTCACCTTCATGTAGGGGTTGAGCGAGGTCATGGGGTCCTGGAAGATCATGGCGATCTTCTCGGAGCGGATCTTGTTGAGCTTGTGCTCCGGCAGATTCAGGATCTCGTCGCCCTGAAATTTGGCCGAACCGGTGATGACACCGTTCTTGGCCAGCAGCCCCATGATGGCGAACGCGGTCTGGGACTTGCCCGAACCGGACTCACCGACGATCCCCAGGGTCTCGCCCGCAGCGAGGGAGAAGTTGAGGTCGTTGACCGCCACCACATTGCCGTCCGGGGTCTTGAACTCGACCCGCAGATCTTTTACATCCAGTAATTTCATAAAAACTCCTTATCGATCTTTCGTGACGTTTTCCTGTCGATCCGATGCGCTATCCGCCCGATTGAGCCGCACTCTGCGGCCCTTCGGCGCGTTGTTTCAGCGCTTCTTCGCCGTTCTGTCAGCGATCTTTCGCCGCTTTCTCAGCGATCCTTCGGATCGAGGGCGTCACGCAGACCATCCCCGAGGAAGTTGAAGCAAAACAGGGTCACCACCATGAAACCGGCGGGGAACAGGAGTTGCCAGATGGCCACTTCCATCGACTTGGAGCCTTCATCCAGCAGAGCACCCCAGCTGGTCATGGGCTCTTGTACGCCCAGCCCCAGGAAGCTCAGGAAGGATTCGAACATGATCATGCCCGGCACCAGCAGGGTGGCGTAGACCGCCACGATACCCAGCACGTTCGGCACTATGTGACGGGTGATGATCTTCCACTTGGAGACGCCGCAGACGTGAGCCGCCTCGATGAACTCCTTGCTCTTGAGGCTCAGGGTCTGGCCTCGCACGATCCGCGCCATGTCGAGCCAGCTCACCGCGCCGATGGCGATGAAGATGAGCGCCAGGTTGCGGCCAAAGAAGGTCACCAGCATGATCACGAAGAACATGAAGGGGAAGGCGTTGAGGATCTCAAGCACCCGCATCATCAGGCTATCGACCCGACCGCCGATGAAACCGGAGGCCGCGCCGTAGAGGGTACCGATGATGACGGCCACCATGGCACCCATGATGCCGACCATCAGCGAGATGCGCCCGCCGAGCAGGGTGCGCACGAACAGATCGCGCCCCAGGCTGTCGGTGCCGAACCAGTGGCCGGTTTCCATGTCCGGAGCCGCCTGCATAGCGCCCCAGTCAGGATCGTCGAAGGTGTATTGGGACAGATGTGGCCCCACGATCACCGCCAGACCGATGATGGTCAGGATGATCAGGCTGGTGAGCGCAGCCTTGTTGCGCAGGAAACGGCGACGGGCATCCTTCCACAGGGAGCGTCCTTCCACCACTTCCACTTGCTGGGCGAACGCCTCGACGGCTTCGCGTTTTTCAGTTGTGACAACCATGATGTACTCCCGACTTAGTAACGGATCTTGGGATCGATAAAGGCATAGAGAATATCGACCACGGCGTTAAAGGTGATGGTGAGGGCGCCGACCAAAATGGTCAGACCGAGCACCATGGAGTAATCACGGTTGAGGGCACCGTTGACGAACAGCTGGCCAATCCCCGGCAGGCCGAAAATGGTCTCGATCACCACGGAACCCGTGATGATGCCGACGAACGCCGGTCCCAGATAGGAGACCACCGGCAGCATGGCCGGACGCAGCGCGTGTTTGAGGATGATGTGACGCAGCGGCAAGCCCTTGGCGCGGGCGGTCCGGATGAAGTTGGAGTTCATGGTCTCGATCATGCTGCCCCGCATGATCCGCGAGATGGCGGAGATGTAGTACATCATCATGCCGAACACCGGCAGTACCATGAATTGCACCCCGCCGCCCTGCCAGCCACCGGCCGGGAACCAGCCGAGATGGATACTGAACAGCAACACCAGCAAGGGGGCCAACACAAAGCCCGGGATCACCACCCCGACCATGGCCGACGACATCAACAGGTAGTCGATGACGGTATTCTGTTTCAAGGCGGCAATGGTGCCGAAGGTGACCCCCAGCGTCACCGCAAACAGAAAGGCGAAGGAGCCAATCTTGGCCGATACCGGCAGTGCCTGGCTCACCAGATCGTTGACGGTGAAGTCCTTGTATTTGAAGGAGGGACCGAGGTCGCCCTGCACCAGATTGCCCAGATAGGTGAGGTATTGCACGCCGATGGGCTTGTCGAGGCCATATTTGGCTTCGATGTTGGCCAGTACTTCCGGCGGCAGGGAGCGTTCGCTGGTGAAGGGGTTGCCCGGCGCGAAACGCATCATGAAGAAGGAGACGGTGATCAAGACCAGCAGAGTCGGGATCGCTTCCAGTAGACGTTTAAAAATGAATTTCAACATAGACAATTCCTGTCCTGTACTGCTTCCAAAGGGTCGCGGTTGTAATAAAGGCCCGCCATCCGGCGGGCCTGCTTTGTTATGCGACGTGTTACTTTACTCAGTGAGCAATGATGTACATGTCTTTGCTGTAGAGGTTGTCCAGCGGGTTGGCCGGGTAGCCGCCCACGTAGGACTTGACCATGCGGGAGGTCACGTACTGATAGATGGGAGCGATCGGCATGTCCTTGGCCAGGATCTCTTCAGCCTGCACATAGAGCTTGTTGCGGGCATCGGCATCCACCTGATTGCGCGACTCGTTCATCAGCTTGTCAAACGCCGGGTTGGAGTATTTGCCGTCGTTGTTGCCGTGGGTGGTCTGCATCAGATCCAGCATGGAAGAGGCTTCGTTGTAGTCGGCGATCCAGCCGGCACGACCCACATCAAACTGACCCTGCTTCTTGGTTTCCAGGTAGGTTTTCCACTCCTGGTTGACCAAGCTCACCTGCACGCCCAGCTTCTTCCACATGGAAGCCACGGCAACCGCCACCTTCTTGTGGTTGTCGTCGGTGTTGTAGAGCAGCTCGAACTTGAGCGGTTTGCCCGGGCCGAAACCGGCTTCGGTCAGCAGCTCTTTCGCCTTGGCATCGCGCTCTGCCTGGGTCAGCTTGGACCAGGCCGGCGCCACCGGCTTGAAGCCGTCCACGAAATCAGGCACCAGGGTGTAGCCCGGAGTCTCGCCCTTGCCCATCACCTTGTCGGCGATCACGTTGCGGTCGATGGCATAAGAGAGGGCGGTACGCACCCGCACATCATCAAACGGCTTGTGCTTGAAGTTGTACTGGTAGTAGTAGGTACCGACATAGCCGCTCACCTTAACCTCGTTCGGCAGCTCTTTCTTCATCTGCTTGAAGCGCTCGATGGGCATGTTGTAGGTGAGATCCACTTCGCCAGCCAGATAGCGGTTCAGCTCGGCGTTGGTGGACTGGATCGGCAGATAGGTCACCTTGTTGATGACGGTCTTGGCGTTGTTCCAGTAGTTCGGGTTGCGCTCGACGTCGACGCGCTCGTTGACCACCCAATCCTTCAGCACATAGGCACCGTTGGATACCATGTTGCCGGGCTGGGTCCACTTGTCACCGAACTTCTCGATCACCTTCTTCGGCACCGGGTAGGTGGTAGTGTGGGAGAGCATGCTGACGAAGTAAGGCACCGCCTTCTCCAGCTGCACCTCGAAGGTGTAGTCGTCCACTGCCTTCACGCCCAGGGTGTCGGCCGCTTTCTTGCCGGCGATGATCTCGCTGGCATTGACGATGGTCGGGATCTCCAGATACCAGGAGTAGGGAGACGCCGTCTTGGGATCCACGGCCCGCTTGAAGGCGAACTCGAAATCGTGGGCTGTCACGGGATCCCCGTTGGACCACTTGGCATCTTTGCGCAGGTGGAACACGAAGTGTTTGTTGTCCTTGGTTTCCCAGGACTCGGCCATGGCGGGAAGCACTTCCCCTTTGGGGCCGGAGGCAACGAGACCTTCGAACAGGTCACGCAGAATATTGGATTCAACCGTTCCTTCGGTTTTGTGCGGGTCGAGAGTGGCAGGCTCGGAGCCATTGCCTTTTACCAGCTGCTGAACGTCAGCCAGTTTGGTACCTGCGGGAACATCGGCGGCTTGTGCCGCGTTGACACCGCCGAACAGTGCTGCCACCAAGAGGGTATTAATCATTGTTTTTTTATGAGTCATTTCCATACTCCACAAGAACATTCCATGCAATTTCCCATCAACGGGATAAGTACCCCGCTGCCAGCATAATTCCCTGACATTTCTGATAATGCAATAGATATTGTCAGGCAGGACTGGGCTTCATGGTCAAAAAAGCAGCTTTTAACCAATTATTCAGAATTTAAATATCGCGTGATGGACGTTTTTTATACAAACCCGCTCGATTCTAGGAAATGACCAACAAAAAAGAAACAATAAAAAGCCGGTCACGAGGACCGGCTCCAACAAAACAGACCTGAATCACATCAATCCGGGGAAGACCCCCTTGATCCCCGCCACCATGATCTCGATGCCAAGCGACATCATGATGAGACCCATGATCCGGGTGACCACGTTGATGCCGGTGTTGCCCATCACCTTGAACAGCAGGGGGGCGGCGCGGAAGATGAGCCAGGAGCAGAAGGCAAACACCATCACTACCACCGACATCCCCAGCATCTGGGACCAGGTGCTCTGGCTGGCATAGACAATAGAGGAGGAGATGGCACCGGGGCCGGCCATCAACGGCAACGCCAGCGGCACCACAGCGACAGATTCCCGCGCGGCGAGCTCCCCTTTCTCCTGCTTGTTGTGCTTCACCTCCCCCAGCTTGCCCTGCAGCATGGACCAGGCGATCAGGGTGATGAGCGAGCCGCCGGCAATGCGAAACGACGCCAGCGAGATGCCGAAACCATCGAGGATCAGCTGCCCCATGTACATGGAGACCAGCAGGATGATCATCACCGCAATGTTGGCGGTGGTGTTGGTCTTCATCCGCTCTTCCGGCGTTTGATGGCTGGTCAGACTGACAAACACCGGCAACAGGCCGAGCGGGTTGATGATTGCGAACAAACCGATGAAAAACTTCAGATATAAAGAGACGTCAATTGCTGCCATAGGCGCCATCCAGAAGTAGAACGAGGCCCTGCGGGCCACCCCGATAAACCGTGCGTAAATTTACACCATGGCCGAAACCTTCACCAATCAAATAATCTCACCCTTTCCGTGGCTTTTCAGTTAGTTCCTCTAATGTCACGACGAAATTCAACATATCAAGTTGTTAATAAATATTGTCGCCATTTAACACTCTGATAAAATCACTTCGAGTTTTATGCGGCCACGGAGTTTTGGCGCAACATTTCATCTTCGTAAAAAAGGATTTTGTAATGATTGATACGGACATCAAGTTGCAATGGCATCTGGATTCACTGCCCACTGGCAGTGTCGCCCCCCTACTGGGTTTCTTCGACCGGCTGCCGGTTGATCCCTATATCCAGGGCCGCTTTCGCGAACGCCGTTACGGCCGGGTTGAAAAAGAGGGCAGCCGCTTTTATCCCCTCGACAACGGCGTCTTCTTTCAGGCGGCCGCCATCAACAAGTTTTTGGGGGACGTGCCCAGAACCTATGCCGAGCTGGATCCCGCCTTCGTCGCCCACCCCACCTTCCAGCTGATGCTGACCCGCTTTGCCCGCCACACCCGGCTGGCGGATGGCCAGGCCATCGGCATTCACCAGATGCGCATCGTCACCGGCGAAGGTGAAAGCGTGCCGCCCGCCCCGGAAGGCGTGCATCAGGACGGCTTTGATTTCATCGGGGTATTCTTTTGTGGCAGTGACGGGGTCAGCGGCGGCGCCTTGCAGCTCTATCATGGATTAAAAGAACAACCATTTTTTCAACAACAATTAAACGCTGGCGAGTATCTGATCCTGGATGATCGCCGTTTCTATCACAATGCCGCCCCCATACTGCCCCAGGGTCCGCACCGGGGACACTGGGACGTAATCGTGCTAACTGCTTGAAAAATGGTGCGTGAGCCCCTGTTCACGCCCCATTCATCCCGCTTCTGGCCCACTCAACAACTGCGCAACATCTGGCAAACATGTATTGTGAAACAAAATTTCTTTTGTTCTTTTGTTACACATGATCCAGATCAAGTTTTTCTGAGTCAGCCCCGCTCTATAATCGACTCAGAAAGCGATTTAGTAAGGCATGTAAATACCCCGTTGTGGTGATTCTGTTCTTGACAGGGCATCTATAATTGCCGGGCATTGCCAACGTCTTACTAAACAGTTTTCAAATCATCAGGAGATAAACATGGCAGTAACCAATATGGCTGAACTGGATGCACTGGTCGCCCGCGTCAAAGAAGCCCAGCGTGAATTCGCCAGCTTCTCGCAAGAGCAGGTAGACAAGATCTTCCGTGCCGCCGCCCTGGCCGCCAGCAATGCCCGTATCCCCCTGGCCCAGATGGCCGTGGAAGAGTCCGGTATGGGTATCATCGAAGACAAGGTTATCAAGAACCACTTCGCCTCCGAATACATCTACAACAAGTACAAAGAAGAG
The DNA here is from genome assembly GCF_013085525.1 of Aeromonas sp. 1805. NCBI lineage: Bacteria > Pseudomonadati > Pseudomonadota > Gammaproteobacteria > Aeromonadales > Aeromonadaceae > Aeromonas > Aeromonas sp. 1805. The sequence continues at coordinate 4,428,366 of NZ_CP038515.1, forward strand.
AAGACCTGCGGCATCCTCAGTGAAGATGACGAGATGGGCACCATCACCATTGCCGAGCCGGTAGGTATCATCTGCGGTATCGTACCGACCACCAACCCGACCTCCACTGCGATCTTCAAATCTCTGATCTCCCTGAAGACCCGCAACGCCATCATCTTCTCCCCGCACCCCCGTGCCAAGAACTCCACCAATACCGCTGCCAAGCTGGTACTGGATGCAGCCATTGCCGCCGGTGCACCGAAAGACATCATCGGCTGGATCGATCAACCGACCGTTGAACTCTCCAACGCCCTGATGAAGCACAACGACATCAACCTGATCCTGGCCACCGGTGGCCCGGGCATGGTGAAAGCCGCTTACTCCTCTGGCAAACCTGCCATCGGTGTGGGTGCCGGTAACGTACCCGTTGTCATCGACGAAACTGCCGATGTGAAGCGCGCCGTCGCCTCCATCCTGATGTCCAAAACCTTCGACAACGGCGTGGTCTGTGCCTCCGAGCAAGCCGTCATCGTGGTTGACTCCATCTATGACCAGGTGAAAGAGCGTTTCGCGACTCACAACGGTTATGTGCTGACCAAAGAAGAAGCTGACAAGGTCCGCAAGGTCATCCTGATCAACGGTGCCATGAACGCCAACATCGTGGGCCAGCCTGCCACCAAGATCGCCGAAATGTCCGGCGTGACCGTGCCCCCCACCACCAAGATCCTCATCGGTGAAGGTCTGGAAGTGTGTGAAGAGGAAGAGTTCGCTCACGAGAAGCTCTCCCCGACCCTGGGTATGTTCCGTGCCAAGAACTTCGAAGAAGCCGTCGAAATGGCCTGCACCATGGTCAACCTCGGTGGTATCGGCCACACCTCCGGTCTGTACACCGACCAGGATCGCAACGCCGACCGCATCAAGTACTTCGGCGACAAGATGAAGACCGCCCGTATCCTGATCAACACCCCGACCACCCAGGGTGGTATCGGTGACCTGTACAACTTTGCCATCGCACCGTCCTTGACGCTGGGTTGCGGTTCCTGGGGTGGTAACTCCATCTCCGAAAACGTGGGTCCCAAGCACCTGATCAACAAGAAGACAGTCGCAAAACGGGCAGAAAATATGCTGTGGCACAAACTTCCGAAATCCATCTACTTCCGTCGTGGTTCCCTGCCGATCGCCCTGGGCGACCTGGAAGGTAAAAAGCGCGCACTGGTCGTGACCGACCGCTTCCTGTTCAACAACGGCTACGCCGACGAAGTGGTTCGTCTGCTCAAGGGCCTGAAGATGGAAGTGGAAGTGTTCTACGAAGTAGAAGCCGACCCGACTCTGTCTGTAGTACGCAAAGGCGCCGAGATGGCCCACTCCTTCAAGCCGGACGTGATCGTCGCGCTGGGCGGTGGTTCACCGATGGATGCGGCCAAGATCATGTGGGTGATGTACGAGCACCCGGAAACCGCGTTCGAAGACTTGGCCATGCGCTTCATGGACATCCGCAAGCGTATCTACAAGTTCCCGAAAATGGGCGTGAAGGCCGAACTGGTCTGTATCACCACCACTTCCGGTACCGGTTCTGAAGTGACCCCGTTTGCGGTCGTGACCGATGACGCCACCGGCATGAAATACCCGCTGGCCGACTACGAGCTGACCCCGAACATGGCCATCGTCGACGCCAATCTGGTCATGGGCATGCCCAAATCCCTGTGTGCCTTCGGCGGTATCGATGCCGTGACTCACGCCATGGAAGCCTACGTTTCCGTACTGGCCAACGAGTACTCCGACGGTCAGGCGCTGCAAGCCCTGAAACTGCTCAAAGAGTACCTGCCGTCCAGCTACCAGAACGGTGCCAACGACCCGGTTGCTCGCGAGAAAGTGCACAACGCTGCCACCATCGCCGGTATCGCGTTCGCCAACGCCTTCCTGGGTGTGTGCCACTCCATGGCCCACAAACTGGGTGCCGAGTTCCACATTCCGCACGGTCTGGCCAACGCCCTGCTGATCAGCAACGTGATCCGCTACAACGCCAACGACAACCCGACCAAGCAGACTGCGTTCTCCCAGTACGACCGTCCGCAGGCTCGCCGTCGCTACGCCGAAGTGGCCGACCACCTGGGTCTGACTGCCGCCGGTGACCGTACCGCCGCCAAGATCGAGAAGCTGCTGGTATGGCTGGACGAGCTGAAAGCCACCCTGGGCATCCCGGCCTCCATCCGTGAAGCCGGCGTGTCTGAAGCTGACTTCCTGGCCAAGGTTGACCAGCTGGCCGTGGAAGCCTTCGATGACCAGTGCACCGGCGCCAACCCGCGCTACCCGCTGATCAGCGAGCTGAAAGCCATCCTGCTGGACACCTACTACGGCCGTCCCTTCACCGAAGACGCTCAGGTAGCGGCCAAGGTTGAAGCCAAGGTTGAAGGCAAGAAGAAGTCCAAAGCCTGATAAGCTGAACCGACTCGAGAGCCCGCGCACATGCGCGGGCTTTTTTGTTTGTCTATCTGCTTAATTTTGCTAGCTTGTTCATAGGCATTCATGAAATGCGAGCTAGCGTATGGCGCTGATACAAGCCTCCATCGAGCAGTTGCGGGTAGGCCACTACATCCATCTCCCCACGGGATGGACTAACCACCCTTTTATGTTCAATGCATTCAAGATCAAGGATCAGCAGCAACTCGACATCATTCGCCATCTCGATCTCAGCCTGCTGATGGTGGACCCTGACAAGAGCGACCTGCCTATCGAGCCCATCTTGCGCGGTGACATTCCTTCCGCCGGACCTGACCTGTCGATCATCGAAGAGCTGGTGGATAGCGGCCCTGCCCCGTTTGATGAGAAAGCCTTTCGCCGTTCTCTGCGCGCCGCCGACAAGGCCTTCGGCCAATCCATGTCCGAGCTGCGCGATGCGCTGGGGGCACTCAACCTCAAGCCAGACGAAGGGCTCGCCAACACGGCGCAGATAGTGCGCAACGCCGCCGCCCGCATCAGTGCTCACGAAGGCCCGCTCGGCCTGCACCTCATTCGCAGCCCGCATACCGACATCCTGCTGCAGCACAGCCTGAACGTGGCTTTCATCGCCATGCTGATGGCCCGCGAGCTCGGCATGAACCCCATTGAAATCGAAGAGACCGGGCTGGCCGGCCTGGTGCACGACATCGGCGAGCTGAAGATCCCGACCCAGATCACCCAGAAACGGGGGGAGCTCAACAAGTCAGAGCAAAACTTCCTCAACATGCACCCCCAGTACGGGCTGGAGATGCTGACCCAGCTGCAGGCCTTCGAGCCCAAGATCCGCCAGGTGGCCCATCTGCATCATGAGCGCCTCGATGGCAGCGGCTTTCCGCTCGGCATCAAGGGGGGCGAGATCCCGCCGCTGGCGCGGATCATCGGGCTGGTGGATTACTATGACGAGCTGCTGCACCCGCGCAACAGCGCCACGCCGGCGGCGCCGAGCCAGGCCATCAGCCAGCTCTACAAGCTGTCGCAGAAGAAATTCGACCAGGATCTGGTCAAGCTGCTGATCAAGGTGCTGGGGGTCTATCCGCCCGGTTCGCTGGTGATGCTCTCAGACGACTCGGTGGCGCTGGTGCTCTCCACCGAGCCCACCATGCCGCTCAAACCCAAGGTGCTGCCCTACATCAAGGCACAGCGGCCGGAAGGGGTGGCGATGATCGACCTGCGGGAAGATGAGCGCACCATCAAATCATTTATCAAGCAGGAAGAGCTGGATGAGGGGCAACGGCTGTTTTTCAACCTGACCCGACGCTTCTGTTACTATTTTGCCTTCTGAGTTATCCCCAGAAGCTGGGGATAACTCATTGGACAAACCTGAATAATCACTCGATTGCCCGCAAAATTGTTCGCCATCCACCATGGATAAAAAACGCCCAGCCAAGGGGCCGGGCGGAGCATGCCACCTCCGTGTGGCGTATCCAGCGGATACATTCATGCTCCATCCAGCAATATCAACCCTTGGGCGATTACACAAATATCAATTTAACATGCTGATTTAATATGGTTTTATTTCACGTTTCTGGCACACTGCGGCCGCAATCCCGCCCTGGCGCCCCGCAGAACAAGATCCTGATCACATTTATTCAAGGTTGCCGCTTTTTTCGGCACGGACTCTGAGGAACGTTTTTTATGCAGTTGGTCCTCTCCCTGCTTCAACAGATGAGCGTCAGCCTGGTCATCGCCTACCTCTTTTCCAAGAGTCCGCTGCTGCGTCCGCTGGCCAACTATTCGGTCAGGCTGCCTCACAAGGTGCTCATCTACATTACCTTCTCCTGCTTCTGCATCCTCGGCACCTACGTGGGGCTGGACATCGACGACGCCATCGCCAATACCCGCGCCGTCGGCGCCGTGCTGGGCGGGCTGCTGGGGGGCCCACTGGTGGGCTTTCTGGTGGGGCTGACCGGCGGCCTGCACCGCTATACCCTGGGCGGCTTCACCGATCTCGCCTGCGCCATCTCCACCACCTGCGAGGGGCTGCTGGGTGGGCTGGTGCACTGGCGGCTGATGCGGGCGGGCAAGATGGATGCGCTGTTCGAGCCGCGCATCGCCTTCTTCACCACCCTCTACGCCGAGATCATGCAGATGGTGATCATCCTGCTGGTGGCCACGCCATTCGATAAATCCCTGCTGCTGGTGCGCACCATCGCCACCCCCATGATCCTGGCCAACTCCTGCGGCGCCGCGCTCTTCATCAGCATGATCCGCGATCAGCAGCAGATGTACGAGAAGTTCTCCCGGGTCTTCTCCGCCAAGGCGCTCAACATAGCCAACCGCACCGTCGGCATCATGAGCCAGGGTTTCACCCCCGAGGCCAGCCACAAGATTGCCCGCATCATCCAGGAGGAGACCGGGGTCGGCGCCGTCGCCATCACGGATACCGACAAGATCCTCGCCTTCATCGGCATCGGCGAGGATCATCACCAGCCTGGTACCCCCATCACCTCGGCCATCACCATGCAGGCCATCACCCGCAACAAGGTGCTGTTTGCCGACGGCAACAGCCAGCCCTACCGCTGCAGCATCTCGCCCCAGTGCCAGCTCGGCTCGGTGCTGGTGATCCCGCTGCACGGCGACGAGGGGGTGATCGGCACCATCAAGCTCTATGAGCCCAAGAAGCGGCTGTTTCTCAAGATCAACCACACCCTGGGGGAAGGGATTGCCAACCTGCTCTCCCAGCAGTTGCTGACCGGCCGGCTGGAGCAGCAGCAGCGACTGCTGGTGCAGTCCGAGCTCAAGCTGGTGCAGGCCCAGATCAATCCCCACTTTCTGTTCAACACCCTCAACACCATCAGCGCCATCACCCGGCGCGAACCGGAGCGGGCGCGCCAACTGCTGCTGCACCTCTCCCTGTTCTTTCGCAAGAACCTCAAGCGCCAGAGTGGCCTGGCCACCCTGCAAGAAGAGCAGGAGCACTGCCAATCCTATCTGGAGATCGAGCTGGCCCGCTTTGGCGACCGGCTGACGGTGCAAAACGAGATCCCGCCGGCCCTCGCCGACCTCAAGCTGCCGAGTTTCACCCTGCAGCCCCTCATCGAGAACGCCATCAAGCACGGCATCTCCACCCTGCTGGAGCAGGGACACATTCGCCTCTACACCGAGCAGACGGCAGAGCGGGTCACCATTCACGTGGAGGACAATGCCGGCACCTGGCAGGAGAAACCGGCCGGCGACGGGCTCGGCATGACCCTGGTGGACCGACGCCTCAAGAGCGCCTTCGGCAACCGCTATGGCCTGAGCGTCAGTTGCGAGCCCGACTGCTGGACCCGGGTCTCCGTCACCCTGCCAAGGGAATTGCCATGATCCGGCCGCCGTCCCACACCATCTTCACTCACTACCCCAACCACGCAGGAGAACCCCATGATCCGCACCCTCATCGTCGATGACGAGCTTTACGCCCGCGAGGAGCTGATGCAGCACCTGGCCGCCGAGCCCGATATCGAACTGCTGGGCGCGGCCGCCAACGCCATCGAGGCGCTGCCGCTTATTCAGCGGCTCAAACCCGACGTGGTGTTTCTCGACATCCAGATGCCCAAGCTCAGCGGCATGGAGCTGGTGGCTATGCTCGATCCCCTGCCCCGCATCGTCTTCGTCACCGCCTTTGACGAGTACGCTATCCAGGCGTTCGAGGAGAACGCCTTCGACTACCTGCTCAAACCGGTGGAGCCGGCCCGCCTCGCCAAGACGCTGGCGCGACTCAGGCAAGATCTCAGCCCCCAGCCCATGACGGCGATCGCCCCCGCCATTCGCCACATCCCTGGCTACCTGCACAACCGGGTACGGCTGCTGCCCATCGAGCAGGTGGAGTACGCCTTCTCCGATCTCGGCGGAGTGCACGTGGCGAGCCAGGGCGAGCTGTTTCACACCCAGCTCACCCTCAAATCACTGGAGGAGAAGACCCCGCTGCTGCGCTGCCACCGCCAGTATCTGGTGGCCCCGGCCGCCATCTTCGAGATCCGGCTGCTGGAGAACCAGCTGGCGGAGATAGTGACGCCGAGCGGCACCCGGGTGCCGGTCAGTCGCCGATACCTGAAGGAGTTGAAGGAGATGCTGGGGCTGGAGTAAGCCCCGCGATGTGAGCCGGATCACGAGCGCCGACCGCTCGGTCCGCCATATGACCGCTCATGCCGTTTTACCTGCCGTCAACAGAGCAAGCCCCTACACTGGCCGCGCACACCCAACAATAACAAAGCAGGAGCGTAGCAATGATCTGGTTCTTCCTCTGTGTCGGCTTGCTGATAGCCGGCTATTTCGTATACGGCAAATTCATCGAACGGATATTCGGCCCCAAGCCGGAGCTGAAAACCCCCGCCATCACCATGGCGGACGGGGTGGACTATGTCCCCATGTCGGACAAGAAGGTCTATCTGGTTCAGCTGCTCAACATCGCCGGCGTCGGCCCCATCTTCGGCCCCATCCTGGGCGCCCTCTACGGTCCGGTCGCCATGCTCTGGATCGTATTCGGCTGCATCTTCGCCGGTGCGGTGCACGACTACTTCTCCGGCATGCTGTCGGTGCGCGCCAAGGGCGCCTCGGTGCCGACCGTGGTTGGTGAACACCTCGGCACCACCGCCAAGCACTTCATGAACCTGTTCGCCGTGGTGCTGTTGATGCTGGTGGGCGTGGTGTTCGTGCTGAGCCCGGCAGGCCTTCTGGCCAACCTCACCTCCACCGATCTGGTCTACTGGATTGCGGCCATCTTCGCCTACTACATCCTGGCGACCATAGTCCCCATCGACAAGATCATCGGCCGTTTCTACCCCATCTTCGGCGCGCTGCTGGTGTTCATGTCGGTCGGCCTCATCATCGGCCTCATCGTCTCCGGCAAAGGCTTCTACAACACCGGGATGGATTTCTCCAACCTGCACCCGACCGAGCTGCCGCTCTGGCCGCTGCTCTTTATCACCATCGCCTGCGGCGCCGTGTCGGGCTTCCACGCCACCCAGTCACCGCTGATGGCGCGCTGCATGCAAAACGAGAGCTCCGGCCGCTTCATCTTCTACGGCGCCATGATTGGTGAAGGGATCATCGCCCTCATCTGGTGCACCCTGGGTCTCTCCTTCTACGACAGCACCGAGGCGCTCAACGCCACCCTGGCCAGCGGCGGCCCCTCTGCCGTGGTGCACGAGGTCTCCACCAGCCTGCTCGGCACCATCGGCGGCATCCTGGCCATCCTCGGCGTGGTGATCCTGCCCATCACCTCCGGTGACACCGCGTTTCGCAGTGCCCGCCTCATCGTCGCGGACTTCCTGAAACTGACCCAGAAACCCATGGCCAAGCGACTGCTGATCGCCATCCCCATGTTCATCCTCGGTTTCATCATCTCCAAGGCCGAATTCGGGGTGATCTGGCGCTACTTCGGCTGGGCCAACCAGACCACTGCGGTGATGATGCTGTGGGCGGCGGCGGCCTACCTCGCCAAAGAGGGCAAGCTGCACTGGGTCTGCACCATTCCCGCCATGTTCATGACCGCCGTGGTGTTCACCTACCTGGCCAACGCCCCCATCGGGTTCGGGCTGGAGATGGGCGTCTCCACCATGATTGGACTGGCCAGCACCCTGATCGTCACGGTGGCCTTCCTGGTGAAATTCAGGCCTGCGCTGATCAACAAGCCCAGCGAAAGTTGATCCACGCCAACCATGTCAAAAAAGGAGCCGTCAGGGCTCCTTTTTTTGCTGAACATTTCCCTTCAGCAATGCCATACTCCCAGCGTAAGTCCTTGTCATGGATACGACTTTACGGACTTGCCCCCAACAACATCAGCGTCTGTTTTGACGACTTGGAAACTACTTAAGCTTCAGTACAACAAAACAACTTAAGATTTCGGGCCCGACAGGAGGGAAATCAGGTGGCTGACTGCCTTGCAGAGCCCTGTTCCCAATGACAATGCGGTGCGTCAAGCCAGCGGAGGCGTAAATGGCACTCGATTATTTTGCTCTTGGTCTGCTTTTTTTTGTGGGTTTGGTCATTTTTTATGGGGTCATCGTCATTCACGACATTCCCTATGAAATAGCCAAACATCGTCAACACCCCCATCAGGACGCCATTCACGTGGCCGGCTGGGTCAGTCTGTTCACGCTGCACGTGCTGTGGCCCTTCCTCTGGATCTGGGCCACCCTCTATCGTCCCGAGCGGGGCTGGGGCTTCAACCAGCGGCTGCAGCAGGATGAAGATGATATCCAGCAGCTCAAACAGGAGCTGGCCGACCTCAAGGCCCGCCTCAATACCATCGAACAGACCGAGCAACAGGGATAAATCATGGACCTGCTACTGATCCTGACCTACACGGCCGTCTGCGTGGCCATCTTCAAAATTTTCCGTATCCCGCTCAACAAGTGGACCGTGCCCACCGCCGCACTGGGTGGCGTGCTGCTCATCGGCACCCTGATCATGCTGATGAACTACAACCACCCCTACTCCGAGATGGCGCGCAACTACTACGTCTCCACCCCGATCGTGCCGCTGGTCAAGGGCCGGGTCATCGAGGTGCCGGTACAGGCCAACCAGCCGGTGAAGAAGGGTGACGTGCTGTTTCGCCTGGATGCCGCCCCCTTCCAGTTGAGGGCGGACAGCCTGACGGCGCGGGTTGAATCCAACCGCAACCACCTCAAGTCCATCGAGGCCAGGCTGCGCTCCGCCAAGCTCGACCGGGATCGCGCCAGCGACCTGATGCGTCGCGGCGTCGGCAAGCAGCGTGACCTCGACGTCACCCAGGCCAACGTGGACGACATCGTGGCCCAGATCGAGCAACAACAGGCGACGCTGGAAGATCTGCAGGCCCAGCTCGACGAGGCCAGGTATCAGGTCGAACAGACAGTGGTCTATGCCCCGAGCGACGGCCACGTGGTGCAGCTGGCCCTGCGCCCCGGCATGATAGCCACCCCCTTCATGTACCGCCCGGTGATGACCTTCATTCACAAGGACGAGACCGCCTATGTGGGCTGGTTCTGGCAGAACAGCATGCAGCGTCTGGCGGTGGGCGATGAGGCCGAAGTGGTGATCGACGGCATCCCCGGCAAGATCTTCCAGGGCCAGGTGACCGCCGTGATCCCGGCCATCGCCGCCGGCAACGTGCAGGCCAACGCCGGCCTGCTGGATCAGGCCAGTGCCGTTCAGCCGGGCCGCCTGCCGGTGCTCATCTCCATCACCGACCCCGAATGGCCCAAGTATCAGGTGATCGCCGGGGCCAGCGGCCAGGCTGCCATCTACACCAAGCACTTCCACCATGTCTCGGTGATGCGCAAGGTGCTGCTGCGCATGGCCAGCTGGATGAACTACGTCTTCCCCTTCCACTAAGCGAAGACATCATCGCCAGCGGGCCGGCACCATGCCGGCCCGCTGTTTTTTTGCGCCAAGATCCCTATAATGGCGCCATCCTGCACCACCCCATATCGACACACCCAAGCCTGCATGTTCGTCCTCAGACCCTATCAGACCGACGCCGTCAACGCCGTGATCAGCCATTTTCGTCAGCACCCGGATCCCACCGTGGTGGTGCTGCCCACCGGGGCCGGCAAGAGTCTGGTGATCGCCGAACTGGCCCGCAAGGCGCGCGGCCGGGTGCTGGTGCTGGCCCACGTCAAGGAGTTGGTGGAGCAGAACCACGCCAAATACGAGGCGTGGGGGCTCAAGGCCGACATCTTCGCCGCAGGGCTGGATCGCAAGGAGGCGAGCGCCCAGGTGGTGTTTGGCTCGGTGCAGTCGGTGGCGCGCAATCTGGCTGCCTTCGATGGGGCGTTTTCGCTGCTCATCATCGACGAGTGCCATCGGGTCTCGCTTGATGACGACAGCCAGTACCATCAGGTGATCGACCATCTCAAGGCCGCCAATCCGGCCCTCAAAATTCTCGGCCTCACCGCCACCCCCTATCGGCTCGGGCTGGGCTGGATCTACCGGCGCCACTACCACGGCATGGTCAAAAGCCACGGCGAGCGGCTGTTCGGCGACTGCGTGTTCGAGCTGCCGCTGCGTTTTATGGTCAAAAACGGTTACCTGACGCCGCCCAGGCTGGTGGATGCCCCCATCGTCCACTACGACTTCAGCAAGCTGGTGGCGCGGGAGAATGGCCTCTTCAGCGAAGCGGATCTCAATGGCGAGCTCAAGCGTCAGCAGCGGGTCACCCCCCATATCCTGAGCCAGGTGCTGGAGTATGCGGCCGACCGGCAGGGGGTGATGATCTTCGCCGCCACCGTCGAGCATGCCCGCGAAATTCATGGCCTGCTGGGCGCCAGAGGCCAGCAGGCGGCCCTCATCACCGGCGAGACGCCGGGGCCGGAGCGCGATGCCCTCATCAACGCCTTCAAGGCGCGCGAGCTCAAGTTTCTGGTCAACATGGCGGTGCTCACCACCGGCTTCGACGCCCCCCACGTCGATCTCATCGTGATGCTGCGCCCCACCGAGTCGGTGTCACTCTACCAGCAGATCGTCGGTCGCGGCCTGCGCCTCTCGCCCGGCAAAACGGACTGTCTGGTGCTCGACTATGCGGGCAACAACTTCAACCTGTTCGCCCCCGAAGTGGGGGAGCCCAGACCCCACGCCGGCACCGAGCCGGTGCAGGTGCTCTGCCCCGCCTGCGGCTTTGCCAACACCTTCTGGGGCAAGACCGACGAGGATGGCAAGGTGATCGAGCACTACGGTCGCCGCTGTCAGGGGCTGTTTGAAGATGACGAGGGCCATCGCGAGGAGTGCGACTATCGCTTTCGCGCCAAGATCTGCCCCGCTTGCGGCAGCGAAAACGACATCGCCGCCCGCCGCTGCCAGAGCTGCGATCAACTGCTGGTGGATCCTGACGACAAGCTCAAAGAGGCGCTCAATCTCAAGGATTGCATGGTGATCCGCTGCGCCGGGCTGACCCTCACCGCAGGGCGCGGCAAACAGGGGGAGCGGCTGGAGGTGACCTACCACGATGAGGATGGTCTCACCCTCAATGAGTACTTCGGATTCCACTCCCAGGGCGCACGGCGCTTGTTTCAACAGGTCTTTGTGCGTCATCATTGGCCCGCTCCGGGTCTGGAACCCGAATTTGCTACCCTGGCGAGCGTGCTGGCGGCGCAAAGCCAGTTTCGCCACCCCGATTTCGTCATCGCCCGCAAAGCGGGGCGGTTCTGGCAGATAAAAGAGAAGATTTTTGATTATGAGGGTCGCTATCGCACCGCCAACTCGATGGCGTGATGGCCAGTGGCGACCGGCATGAATCGTATGAATGGCTTTGCCACGGTCGATCCCGCATCGGCGGGTGAAACAAGGTTGAATTGTCAGGGCCGGCACCACTGCCGAGCCCCTTCGTCACGTTTAGAGGATGTTATGCAGCGGCTGTTGATTGGTTTTTGTGCTCTCTTTTCCCTGGCGGCCCAGGCCGCCCCGCTGACACCCCCTCAGGGTGGCCAGTACGCCATCATAGTGCAGGGCAACAACGGGGTTGAATTTGCCCGCCATGCGGATCAGATGATCGCCCCCGCCTCCACCATGAAGGTACTCACCGCCCTGGCAGCCCGTCTCGAGCTCGGCGCCGACTTCCGCTTTGCCACCGACATCCAGGCTCAGCCTGGCGCCAAACAGGGTGATGCCATCAATGGCGACATCTGGATCAACTTCGTCGGCGACCCCACCCTGTCACGGATGGACCTGCTGGCCCTGTTCAAGCAGCTCGGCGTGAACCGCATCAAGGGCAACGTCTACGTCAACACCGGCGCCTATAACGGCTACGAGCGCGGCAATGGCTGGTCGTGGGGGGATCAGACTCTCTGTTTCGCCGCCCCGGTCTCCTCGGTCATCATCGACAAGAACTGCGCCTACGGCACCATCACCGCCACCCAGATCGGCAAACCCGCCACCGGCAACGTGGCTACCGGCGTGCCCATCGGCATCGGTGCCGACAACGTGGAGGTGATGAGCTACGCCGACATGGCGCGCCAGTTCTGCGCACTGGAAGTGGACATGGCCAAGGGCAACTTCTACGAGCTCAAGGGCTGCATCACGCCGAACAAGGAGCCCCAGGGGCTGCGCTTCGCCATCCACGACGTGGAGGCCTGGGGCTGGGACAACATCCGCTGGGCCATGGACCGTGCCGGCATCAAGCATGACGGCCTGCTGCGGGTCACCCACAAGTCGCCGGACAATGCCGAGACGCTGGGTACCCACTACTCGGTCTCATTGCCGGTGATGCTGGCCAAGATGCTGAAGAAATCGGACAACCTCTATGCCGATACCTTCCTCAAGACCGTGGGCCGCCACTACTACAACAAGCCGGGCAGCTATCGCAGCGGCACCATGGCGGTGCGCGCCATCCTGACCAAGAACGGTATCGATCTGGGCAACGCCACCCTGGCCGACGGCTCGGGCCTCTCTGCCCACAACCTCATCAGCGCCCGCCAGATGCTGTCGGTGCTGAACTTCATCCAGAAAAATGATGCCGAGCTTGGCCTCATCAAGCTGCTGCCAAGCTCCCAGGTGGATGGCACCCTGGCCTGGCGGCGCAGCGTCACCGCCCCCATGATGAAGAACAAGGTGCACGCCAAGACCGGCACCATCACCGGCACCTCCAACCTGGTGGGCTTCATTGACACCGCCGGCGGCCAGCGCAAGGCCTTCGTGATGTTCCAGCGCGGCCTGTCGCAGGATCCGGCAACCCACGAGCGCTACCGCGCCAGCAAGGCCGCCTGGCCCTGGACCGTGTTCGAGAAGGGAGTGCTGGAGAGCATCTATCAGCAGCAGCCGATCCAGATCGCCGATCAGGGTTGAGCTGCCGCAAGGTGATTGACGATGACGGCCGGCGAAGTGCCGCCTTATCGAAGATGGCGAACGGCCGTATCGACAATTTCCACTTTGACTAGTCACGAGGCGGGGCTATCCTGTCCCCAGCCTCATATGAATGGAGAGAGAACATGTTTGCAGTGATTTTTGGTCGTCCCGGTTGCCCCTATTGTGTCCGTGCCAAACAGATCGCCGAGCAGCTGGTTGAACAGCGTGACGATTTCAAATTCCGCTACGTGGACATCCACGCCGAAGGCATCACCAAGGAAGATCTGGCCAAGAGCGCCGGCAAGCCGGTCAATACCGTGCCGCAAATCTTCCTGGACGAGCAGCACATCGGTGGTTGCACCGATTTCGAAGCCTATGCCAAAGAGAACCTGGGTCTCTACCAGTAAGTTCACGTTGTGAAAAAGGCGCCGTCAGGCGCCTTTTTCATGGTCAATGGTCAGCCTTAGCCGGCAACCGGGGTGAAACGGCTCACCACGTCTCCCTGATGCTCGATCCACTCCATGAACATGACCACCGGGCGGGCGTAGACGGCGCCATCCTGCTCGCTCTGGTAGATCACCAGCTGCTCCCCGGTTTCAGTGTGCAGGGCCAGGGTCAACACCTGATAATACCCACCCTTGAAATGACGGTAGCGACCAACTGCGGGGGCTTGCATGGGAACTCCTTCGATATCGACGCCAGGCGGCGCCAGCATGGCGCACAGACCACATGCTCTGCTTTTTGGGCCGGCGCCGACAAAAATAATGACATTTTTCACGCAAGCCAATCGTGCCAGCGAGAGTGAATATTTCAACACAGTCGGGTAGCTTTGTTAATCAGCCCCTCATCTTTCACTGGTGAAACTCGGTTACCACAAACGATCGTGCTGAATTTAACGTTTTGGCAACCCTGTTTTAGGGCTAAAAATCAGGGAATTCTACTAAAAAGAGGATTGTTCTAGCATTCAATTCTGTGAAGAATAGGGGAAAAGAAATTTGATACTAAAAAACGCCTTTTTCGCCAACGCGCCCCCAGGGGAAGGAATCACAGTCACCATGTTCACTATCGACAAGTCGCACAAGCTCGACGATGTCTGCTATGACATCCGCGGCCCGGTGCATAAAGAAGCTCGCCGTCTCGAAGACGAAGGCCACCGCATCATCAAGCTCAACATCGGCAACCCGGCCCCGTTCGGTTTCGATGCGCCGGAAGAGATCATCAAGGATGTGATCCTCAACATGCCGCTCAGCCAGGGCTACTGCGACTCCAAGGGGCTGTTCTCGGCCCGCAAGGCGGTGATGCAGTACTACCAGCAGAAAGGGATGCGCAAGGTCGACATCGACGACATCTACATCGGCAACGGTGCCAGCGAGCTCATCGTGATGGCGATGCAGGCGCTGCTCAACAATGGCGACGAGATGCTGGTGCCCTCCCCCGACTACCCGCTGTGGACCGCGGCAGTGACCCTCTCCGGCGGCCATGCGGTGCACTATCGTTGCGACGAAGGGGCCGACTGGTATCCGGATCTCGACGACATCCGCGCCCGCATCACCCCGCGTACCCGCGGCCTGGTGCTGATCAACCCCAACAACCCGACCGGCGCCGTCTACGGCAGCGAGTTCCTGCTGGAAGTGATCGAGATCGCCCGCCAGCACAACCTCATCATCTTCGCCGACGAGATCTACGACAAGATCCTCTACGACGACATCTCCCACACCAGCGTCTGCACCCTGTGCGACGATGTGATGGTGGTGACCTTCAACGGCCTCTCCAAGGCCTACCGCGCCTGCGGCTTCCGTCAGGGCTGGATGGTCATCACCGGTCCCAAGGGCCGCGCCAAGGGCTACATCGAGGGGCTGGAGATGCTGGCCTCCATGCGGCTCTGTGCCAACGTGCCGATGCAGCACGCCATCCAGACCGCCCTGGGTGGCTATCAGAGCATCAACGAGCTGATCCTGCCGGGCGGCCGTCTACGCCGCCAGCGCGACAAGGCGTGGGAGCTGCTCAACGACATCCCTGGCGTCTCCTGCGTCAAACCCAAGGGGGCGCTCTACATGTTCCCGCGCCTCGATCCCAAGGTGTACGACATCCGCGACGACCAGAAGATGGTGTTCGATCTGCTGCAGCAGGAAAAATTGCTGCTGGTGCAGGGCACCGGCTTCAACTGGCCGGCACCGGATCACTTCCGGCTGGTGTTCCTGCCCCGGGAAGAGGAGCTGGAAGAGGCCATCGGCCGTCTCGCCCGCTTCCTCAAGGGCTACAAGCAGTAAGCAAGGCTCATGAAAAAGGCTCCCGCGGGAGCCTTTTTGTTGTCTGTCGTTTTCTAGCCGCGCCATCAGCCATGCAGCAGGGCACCGGCCACCAGCACCGCCATGGTGATGAGGGCCACCCCGATGATGAAGGGCAGCACCCAGCGCACGAAGCGATCGTAGGGGATCTTGGCGAGCGCCAGCCCCGCCACCAGATGGGCGGCGGTGGGGGCGAACAGGTTGATCCAGCCGGAGGCGGACTGATAGGCGGTGATCACCAGATCCCGCGAGATCCCGGAGAAGTCTGCCAGCGGCCCCATCAGCGGCATGGAGACGGTCGCCAGCCCCGAGGTGGACGGAATGAAGAAGCTCAGGATGATGTGCACCAGATAGGCCATCAGGATGAACACCGATGACGACAGCCCGCTCACCAGCCCCTCGGCCCAGTGCAGTATGGTGTCGATGATGACCCCATGCTCCATCACCACATAGATGCCGCGTGCCACCGCCACCACCAGCGCCACCCCGATGAGGTCCCGCGCCCCGTTGAGGAAGGTCGCCACGTAGTTGGACTCCGGCATCCGGTTGATCAGCGCAATCAGGATGGAGGCGCTGAAGAACAGGGTGGAGAGCTCGTCGAACCACCAGCCCAGGGTGGGCAGCAGGTCGATGCCCAGATCCGACCAGGGCACCACCGCATAGATCATCAGCAGGAAGGTGCCGAAGAAGACCAGCATGGTGAGCTTCTGCTTGCCACTGAAGGCGAGATTGCCGCTCTTCATCTGGGAGAACTCGTCGTCATAGGCGATGTCGGCCAGCACGGAGCGGGATTTGTCCTGCTGCACCTGCTTGGCGTAGCGCATCACGAACCAGGAGGCGAAGATCACCAGCAGCAGCCACTGCACAACCCGCAGGCCAATCCCCTCCCCAATGGGGATGCCAGCAAAACCGGAGGCGATGCCGGTGGCAAACGGGTTGACGGTGGAGGCAAGCACCCCGACCCCGGAGCCAAGCAGGATGATCCCTGCCGCCACCATGCGATCGAAGCCCGCCGCCATCATCACCGGCACGATCAGTGCCCAGAAGGCCACCGTCTCCTCCGCCATGCCGAAGGTGGAGCCGCCGAGGGCAAACAGGGCGATCAGCACAGGGATCAGCAGCCGCTCGCGCCCGGCAAAGCCGCGCACGATGGCCCCCACCCCGGCATCCAGTGCCCCGCTCTGCATGGTCACCGCCAGAAAACCGCCGATGATGAGCACGAACAGCGCCACGTCGGCCGCCTTGTGGAAGCCCTGGATGGGCGCCTTGAGCACCTCGAATACCCCCTGCGGTTGGGAAGGGAGCTCGGTGTAGCTGCCGGGCACCGGCAACAGCCGCTCATCGCCGCTGTAGTCGGCCACGGCCGCCGCCGCAATCGGCTGCTGGGTCTTGGCCGTCACGTAGTTGTATTTTCCCGCCGGCAGCACCCAGGTCAGGGCCGCCATCAGGGCGATGATGATGAAAAGCAGGGTATAGACAGTGGGGAGTTGGCGCTTTTTGGGCGCTTCATGTGGAGTGGTCATAGCTTCCGTACCTCGGCAATGCCGTCATGTGATCCGATCACCGCCAGACTAGCGGGTTTGATATGGGAAAAAGGTGATCGCGGATAATAAAATTCCGCAACTTAGCGGGATTTTTGCCAAAAAAACAGGGCCCCGCGGGGCCCTGTTTTCACTTGGGTCAGACTCAGAGCTCGACCACATCGAATTTCACGTCCGGATTCACATCCGCATCGTAATCGACCTCGTCCAGCCCGAAACCGAACAGACGCAGGAACTCCTGCTTGTAACCGGTGTAGTCGGTCAGCTCACAGAGGTTCTCGCTGGTGATGGACGGCCACAGGTCGCGGCAGGTCTGCTGCACGTCTTCGCGCAGCTCCCAGTCATCCATGCGGATGCGGGCCTGATCGTCCAGCGCCATGTCGGCAGCGTAGAGACGGGTGCGCATCATGCGATCCACCTGCTCCATGCAGCCTTCGTGAATGCCCTTCTCCTTCATGATCTTGAAGGCCATGGAGATGTAGAGCGGCATCACCGGAATGGCAGAGGAGGCCTGGGTCACCACGGATTTCAGCACGGCCACGTGGGCGGTGCCGCCCTTGGCAGCCAGATCGCTACGGATGGCGGCGGCGGCGCGGTCCAGATCTTCCTTGGCGCGGCCCAGGGTACCGTGCCAGTAGATTGGCCAGGTCAGGTCGGTGCCGATGTAGGAGTAGGCCACGGACTTGGCGCCGTCGGCCAGCACGCCTGCATCGCGCAGGGCGGCCATCCACAGCTCCCAATCCTGACCGCCCATGACGGTGATGGTGTTCTGGATCTCTTCCTCATTCGCCGGCTCGACGGTGGCGGTGATGATCTGATCCTTGTTGGTATCGATGGCGGTGGTGGTGTAGACCTCGCCGATGGGCTTGAGGGCAGAGCGCACCACTTCGCCGGTATCCGGCAGTTTGCGCACCGGTGAGGCCAGGGAGTAGACCACCAGATCAATCTGACCCAGATCCTGCTTGATGAGCTCGATCACCTTGGCGCGGCATTCGTTGGAGAAGGCATCGCCGTTGATGCTCTTGGCGTAGAGGCCCGCCTCTTTGGCGGCCTTGTCGAAGGCAGCGGAGTTGTACCAGCCGGCGGTGGCAGTCTTGGTCTCGCTGCCGGCTTTTTCGAAGAAGACACCGAGGGTGGCAGCGCCGGAGCCGAAGGCGGCGGCAATGCGGGAAGCCAGGCCATAACCGGTGGAAGCGCCGATCACCAGCACCTTCTTGGGACCATTCTCGATGGTGCCCTTGGCCTTTGTATAAGCGATCTGGCGACGAACATTGGCTTCACAACCGACCGGGTGAGTGGTGGTGCAGATAAAGCCGCGAACCTTGGGTTTGATGATCATATGGGGTCTCGGATCCGTTTAATGGATGAAATCGGGGCATAAGATACCTCATCTTGCCGCGATAAGGTGCTCTGATGTGTTGAATCGCAGGGAAAATGAGCAAAGCGTGGGACAAATGCCGCCCAAGGGGCCTGCCGTCAGCCTGCCGGAGCGGGACCGGCCTCCCCGCCCTTCTGCACGGCTTGCCAACATGACAAGACCGATAATGATAAAACAAACAATTAACCCTGATGGCTGAGGCGACAGCTAAACAACCTGTACTAGTATTCAGCCGGTCGGGTATTGTCATGAAAGGTGTAGCCCGCCGCCGAAAATGAAAAAGACTGGCGGTGAAAATGAAAAGCTACCAGCTCGGCAGTTTATCAAACTTGATGGCTCAGGAATCGCTGAGTTTGATAAGGCCGTTAAACCGGCATTAAACCTCTATCTCATAGGTCGGTAAATCCGGCGCCTCCCCTGCCAGTTCCCCTCCCCTGTAAAACGCCTTCTTGCCGACGGCTACCCCTGTGCCCCGTACTGTAACTGTCCCACCCGCCAATGTATCCAGGGTGGTTGTGGTAGAGCCCACAGAGGTCACGGTGCCAACCAACAGTGGATCGGCACCGGGGACTAGCTCAAGGAATCGCTTAAACAGGTTCATACAAATCGCTCCACGCTGAGAGTCTGGCGTACCGTCATGGCCTTGTTCTGCAGCTCAGCAGAGACCCTGACGCCCCTGTTATAGCCCTTCCAACTATCCACGGCGAGCAGTGCCCCGGGCAGGATAAGGCCCGTATCGCTTGAGAGCGGCAGGGCGATGGTTTGGGTACGCCTCGGCATGCTCTTGGCCAGCCCCACTACACCCTGGGCACGGGCTGCCGCCACATCACACACCAGCGGATGGGTGATGCTCTGTGCCTGCTGTTCACCTGCGCTACCTTGGCGTACTACCCGTGCACTGATCCCCTGATGGCCACCACTGACCCAAATCCCGTTGGCGGCATGACCTGGCTGGAAGTCACTGCCCAGGGTGGTGATGATGGCGCGGGGGATAGCCACATCGGCCAGAGCGCTCTCAAGCTGCCAGGGCACGGTCGGATAGCGCGGCTTGATGACCAGGTGCTGATTGCGCTGGTGTGGCAGCACAAAGCCGCCAGCCGCCTCGGCCAGGTACTTGACCACCTCGATCGGGGTCTGGTTATCCAGGCTGAAAAATCCGGCCGGTACCAGCCAATCCGTCGCCTGCCAGTCCAGTGTCCAGCCAAACGGCAGCACAGTCGCTGCCAGTTGGGCCATGGTGGCCGCCGAGCTCTCGCTCACCGCTTGCGACAAGACATGGGTCGGCGACAGGTAGGCGGTGCGCGAGCGACCGGTCAGGGTGGCCGACTCGCGGGCAAAACTCTGACTCGACTGCCAGCCATCGCACACGCACTCCCACTGCTGGCCGTTGATGTGGATGCTCACCTCTTCCTCATCGGTCAGGGCCGCCGCTGCGATGCGCGGGATCTGGGCACTGAACTGCCATGCCCAGGAGTCGGTATCGAGCTCGATACTCACAGTGGTGGCCGGGATGTCGAGCCCATCCCGTACCCGCACAATGCTTGCTGTGTTACTCACCAGATAAACCCTCCGGGTCAGGATAACGATGCGGGCATCTTGCCCATACCAGACAAACTCCAGCGAGGCGTCGCCGCGCTTGCGGCCGAACGCCAGCACCTTGGTGCGCTTGTCGGGGCGCTCTGGGATGATCGGCGGCTTAGGATCCGGGCTGAGGCCTCGGTCTGGCTGCTTGGCCTCCTCCCAGCGCTCCTGCCAGCGCCAGTGCTTGGGCGTACCGTGCCCCCACTGCTGGCCGGCGGTAGCTTTGCCGAGCTTGACCCCCTCCTGCCACAGGTCAGCCTGCCAAACCTTGTCAAAGCGGGGAGGGTTGCGGTAGCCGCTCACCTGCCAGCGATCTACCGGTGCAGCCTCGACCCACAGCGTCCTGATGGCAGCATGCCCTGGCGGCAGGTTGTCGAACGGCTGGCCGTGGGCCGTGCTGGTCGGCACCCCTTCCTCATAGATCCCACGGGCCAGCTCATAGCGCTTGGGCATGACTTCGCTCACCTGCACCACGCTGGCCGGCACCGGCGCAGACTCTTGCCAGTCTGCTGCCGGGGTAGCCTGCACCGTATCAGGGCGCTGCCAGTCGCTGGTTACTCCGCTGCTGACTGTGCCGGACGGTTCCCAGTCGCTGGCAACGGCATGGCTTGGCCCCCTGAACACGTTTACGTCATAGCCGGCCTCGATGCGGTGAGTCACCGCCTCGGTGGTCACCGCCATGCTGCAGGAGATCAC
This sequence comes from Aeromonas sp. 1805, assembly GCF_013085525.1. Lineage (NCBI taxonomy): Bacteria > Pseudomonadati > Pseudomonadota > Gammaproteobacteria > Aeromonadales > Aeromonadaceae > Aeromonas > Aeromonas sp. 1805. Next base: position 4,449,071 of record NZ_CP038515.1, read on the forward strand.
GATAGTGCCGTCGAACTCGGCGGCGACGGCCGGGGCTTGGCTGGTCAGTGCAGCGGGGTAGATCAGCCCTGCATCGACTGCCAGCGCGGGGGCTGCGACTTGGCCGGCCACCACCGCAGGCAGTACCAACCCGGGCGAACAGGCCAGCACTGGCGGCAGGCTGGTGCCCTGCAGCACCGCCACATAGCGCACCACCATGGCCTGGTTGAGCTCCAGGTTGCCATTGCTCTGGCGGGCCTTGCGCAGCTCAAGGGAGGCGTCCTTTCTGGCCATAGGTGGCTCCGGTTAGGGTTCGGTGATGGTAGCGGTATTGATGCGCACCAGGGCGCCGGCAAACAGCTCGTCGGTGGGGATCTCCAGATCAGCCCCACTGGCCGACGGCCCCACATCGAGATCTGCCACAAAGGCGCCGTCTCGGTTAAAAATACGCCCCCACGCGGGGGAGCCGTTACTGGTGGCCATCTGCTCGACCAGCGGCTTGAGGGTCAGCACCCCAACCGTCACCGACTGCGCGCAGGGGTTCTGGAACTGGAGCGTGACCAGCAGCTGCTGGCTGGTGATGGCGGCCCCGGGGGCAGGCCGGCCACCGGTGTAGATCTTCAAGGTGGCGGGCCCGGCGCTGCCGGTGTCGATGGCCGTGGCCAGCACCTGGGCGCGGGCGGTGCGCACCGTGTCACTGAACTTGAGCATGCGGTGCTCCTTGGGTTATTGACGTAACAAAGTCGGGACCACGCTACCATCAGCAGGGTATGGGGCTGGCGCTTGGTAGTCTGCGGCCACCGCGTTGTAATCAGCAGGGCCATAGGCTGGGTCATCCTGAGCCACCACCATATAACGCCGGTTCAACCACAGCAGGTCAAACTGATATACCCCATCAGATGCCCGGCTGTAGGTCTCGCCGACCAGATCGCCGTCCTGGGTAAAGCAGAGCACGCGCCGGCGCCCCCCACCCCGTTGATGGTCACCGTGCTGCGGATATAGCCCTGCGCTACGTTTTGTACACCGTCACGGATCCAGCAGAGATCCCGCCCCTTTGTCATGACCAAGGCTGACAGTTTTAAGGTTGGCAGGGGGCCGGCATACATCGTTGGAGTACCGCGCCAAACAACATCCTGCGGGATGAATTGGCTACGGGGCTCTTGGTTAGCTACGCGGATCGTGTTTGAAAAAAGACGTAATACTGGCTCCGGCATTTTGTATTGCTGGCGACCAGTGATCTCGGTCTGGGTCAGTGGGCGGTCATAAATGGCCATGTCACTCAACTGACCATTCCCTGCGCCACCCCCCACCGCGCCGTTGTAGTAAAAGGCCCCCACCGTCAAGTAGCTCCCGGCTATCTGCAAGAACACATCCATCGGCACCGACATGGCCGGGTCTTTTACCCCGTCGATAAACACCTCGGTGGTTGTGCCGGCATCGTTCAATTGCACAACGAAGTGATGTGCTGAATACGACAGCTCATCCCAGGTCTTGGTCAGCGACTTGTAGAAGGTATTCCCCCCAAAGGGCTGATGGCCTGATAAGAACAGACACCTACCGAGCCGCCATACAGCAGGATGAAGCGACTATTGAATCCTGTCGCCGGCTGATTGAGACCAAACACGGTACTGTAATCGGCACTCTTGCCACCGTTTAGTCTAAAAAAACCCTCAACGGCCCTGATCTTTGGCAAGGTAGATTGGGCGATACGCAGCGTTGAACCGCTGTCAGGTGTCAGTACGGATGGGTGCCCATCCGTGCTCATTGGGGCAGCCCCAAAGGTTGGTGCCCCCATTGTGGTCAGATGCCGGCCATTACCGCTCTGGTCGGTATTGTCAGTGAGCGGCCAATAGGCCAGCAGGCCGCCTGTGCTCTTGATGGTATCGGCCAGGGTTGCCATGGTTACCTCCAAGGGCCAGTGATATCGAACCCCATCATGGTAGGGCCGTATGACGTTTGCTCATTAAATGCGGCAAACATAAAACGCACCACCTTATTGGGTAGGGCTGGCAGGTTGCCGAAATTTTTCCTACTCCAGGGCCCATTACTACTAAACGGGCAAACAAGGCCTGGGAGATATCCCCGCAAGTGGTTACCCGATTCCAATATCATGATCGGGTCAACCGACATATAGAACCCGTTATCAGGACCATTGGGGGCAGACATGCCAGTACCAAAACGAGGGAATATCCCTTTCAGCCACCATCCTACAGTGCCAAATAACTGGCTATATGGCCGAGCCAAAACACGATAGTTGGTGTCGTCAAAGGTCAATGCGTTATTGTAATAACTGGTAAAACTGGCACCAGCGCCCATGTTCCAGCGGCGGTTACCGTCATCAGCAGCCATAGATCCGTAGTGCAATGAGATCGCGTGATATCGGTCGCCTGGGCGCAAAGATTTGATATAGCCAAAGGCGAACAGGGCTTGATAATTGGCAAGGCCATACGTAGGCAAAAAATAGAACAGCTGGCTGTCGCCAATAAGATCCCACCGCTTATCGCTATAGCGGGCCGTTGCTGGCCAACGGGCATCATTGATCAGTGTGAAGGTATTGATATCGGTCACATCTTCGACCATCTGGATCTTGGCAAGGTAGCCCATGTAAGTCGGGCCTGACCATCCTGAAAATGCTGAGTTGTCGATACGCAGCGAGACGTTACCCGACTCGCTGATATTTGCCGGCCGATAGATGGCTACCTTGCCGTCACCGCTCTCATGGGTCAGCGACCACCCCAGCGGGGCCACCTTCATGGTCATTGAGGCACCCGACCCCGCCGACCCAGGGTTGCCCCCATCCAGCTCGAACCAGACCTGAGTAGCAGTCACCAGCATGACCCGGTGCTCGCCGTTGTAAGCGGCCGGGCTCACGCCATCGACCTGCACCACCGAGTCCTGCAGATAGGCATGGCCACCGGTGATGGTCGCCACCGCCCAGCCCTTGGCGGTATCGAACGACAGGGCATTGATGGCCAGCGTACCGAAACCGGTTACCAGAATTGATTTGAGCAGGGATGTCAGCGCGCCCTCGGTAGTGTCGCCAAGGTTGCCGGCCCCCTGCATATTGCTCGAATACCACTTCACCGGATAAGCCATCGTGTTTATCTCCATCAGTGGGGCTCGGTGCCCCACGACAAAATAAGGGGTGGGGCACTCTCGGTAACAAAGAGTGCCCCACCGGTTAGCGGTTGACGTTGCCGCGCAGCTGCAGCTCAAACTTGTCGCTCTGGCTGGCCGCCACCGACTGCAGCACGGTGCGGATCGCCCAGATCGGGAAGTTGGCCGATTGGGTGTTGAAACGCAGCACGTTGCCATTTGCCCAGCCTGCCCCCCACCCGCGCTTGTCCAGCCGAAAATAGGGCTGGCCGTTGTTCGGGTTGGTGGGGGCAAAGTCGGTATTCACATCCCCCAGCGCGATCTGGCCCACATGCTCCCCGACCAGCACAAAGGTGGTGCTGGACTGGAAGATGATCGCCCAGCGCTCCTCGATGGTGGCCCGGTTGGTCAGCAGCAGCGGATAGTCGGTGTCGTTGTACTGGGCCGTTGACTGGTCACCGTCCACATAGTCCTGCCACTTGTTGGTCCAGGTTTTCTGATCGAACAGGCTGGTATAGCGGGCCCACAGGTTGCCCATGATCAGCGCGCTCGACACGTAGGTGTCACTGGCCGAGTAGGCGTGTGACAGCGGACGGGTCAGCTGCAGCCGGCCGGATATCTCCACATCGCTGACCAGGCTCATATCCTCGATGCGGTGTACCACGGTCAGCGGCTCCACGTAGCCGGTCAGGTTCAGCGGGGTGGCCAGGGTGACCACCCCGCTGTCCAGGTCGGCGCTGTAGAGCGCGTCAGCCAGTCGCTTGCCGTTCTTGTCCTCCACATGGGCGTAGGCCAGCCGGGTGCGGCCGGTGTTGAGCTGCTGGCCGGCCGACACTCCGAGCGGGAACGCTGCGCGCTGGGTGCTGTGCACCACCACGGTGTTGCCCTTGCGCAGGAACGGCACCCGGCCATCGGACGGCAGGCGCACCGGATCCAGGCCGATGATGTCGGCATCGAGCGGCAGATAGCTGAACACCACGCAGTTGAACCGGATGGTGTCAGCCACCACGCTGACCGGCTTCCAGATCTTGCCGTCCTCGCCGACTTGGGCGGGGTCATACCAGGGCTGGGTTTCGTTGCCGGCGGCCGTGACCTTGCGGCCAAAGCGCACCACCACGATCCCGGTCTGGTAGTTGACCCGGCCATCCATGTCAGCCGTGGTGAAATAGCCGTCCCCGTCTGCCGTGGCCTCGATGCGGCGGCCGCTGGCGGTGTTGGCGCTGATGTAGAGGCTGCCCGGTGCCAGCGGGGCGCCCGGGGTGCGGAACGTCACCGCATCCACCGACTGGGCACTGAACGAGGTGGCCAGCGACTGCAGCGCCGGCTGGGCGACCTGACCGGCGGCCCAGTCAGCCAGCACCGCCAACCCGTTGGAATAGTCGATGGTGCCCGCCTGAATGCCTGCCCCCGTCTCCGGGTCAGGGTTGCGGTACAGCAACCCCTGCCGGTCAACGTAGGTCGAGCCGCCCAGGGTGAAGCGCAGCGATCCCTCCAGGATCGCCTCGGCAAAGCCCGGGGTCACGTCGATGCGCAGCACCTGCGCGGTCAGGGTGGCATTCTGCGCCTGTGCGCTGTTGTTGTTGCGGTAGGTCACCTCCACCCAGCCCTGCTCACCGTCAGGGAAGGTGTACGCCGTGTTGTGGTACTGGATCCCGGTCATGGTCCAGCGCTGCACCGCGATCTGGCTGTTGCCCTCCCAGCGAGTGCCCACGGTCACCCAGGCATAGGTCGGCTTGGGCAGCGGGGCGCTGCCGTCCGGCATGAAATGCAGGGTGCCGGCGGTGTAGTCGATGGCGCCCAGCACCACCCCGCTGGCATCGATCAGCTTGCCCTGGCCGTCATCGCGCAGGGTGATGATGGGGTCGCGAGTGGCGATCACCAGCTCTTGGTCGTCCACGTCGAACTTGTGGTAGAGGGCATTGAACTTGACCCGCACCGAGCCCGGGGTGAGGTTGTGCGCCCCACCGCCAGAGCCGTCCAGGGTGATGGAGAGGTGCCCCACCTGCCCCGGGGTGCTCAGGCGGCCCGGTTCAACGTGGCGCTCGGTCACCGGCTCACCGTACTGGTACTGAGCCGCATACTCCTGGCCGAGGGCCGGCAGGGTGATGTGCTCCAGATCGATGATGCCCTCGGCATAGTTGATGGTGCCGGTAATGTCGCCCCGGATCTTGCCATCCCCCACCGAGTCGTTGGCGGTCTTGCCGGCGCCCCAGGTCAGCACCAGGCTCTTTGGCGTGACCCCGGTGTGCGGCAGCTGCCAGGCGCTCTTACTGATGCTGATCGCCTGCCCGCTGCGGTTGGTGTAGTTCACCGGGGTGGCCCAGCTGAACATGATCGAGGTGTCCACATCCGGCAGGGCGCCCAGGGTCAGCAGCACCGAGCCGCTGGCAAAGTTGAGGGTGCCGGATCCGTAGGAGAGATCCGCGCCGCGCAGCTCGCCCCGGCCGTTGTCCTTCAAGTCGTACCACTTCCCCTGTGCCATAAAGGACACGGTGAGGGTGCCCGGCGCCGGGGTCGGCTGCAGGGTGATGGTGTAGGCATAGCCCCGGTTGTTGGCCTTGATCTCGATGCGGGCCGTGTCGGCGATGCGCGACGGGCGCGCCGCCGGCCAGAACGAGATCGCCTTGCTGGCGGTCCCGTAGTTCGGGCACTGGGCGTTGAACTCCAGCGAGCCACGGCCATAGTCGATGGACCCGATCACCGAGCCCGCCACTACCAGCTCCCCGCCCCGGTCGGTGATCACCGCCGCCCCGATGGTGATGGTCACCGTGCCAGGCTTGGCGCCACTGCCGAGGAACAGGCCGCGACTGGGGGCGATGCTGGCGGCAGTATTGAAGCTCACCAGCCCTTTGCCGGAATCGACCAGGCTGGCCAGCTCGCCGGCGGCCGTCAGATCCACGGCCGGGACTTCAGTACGGGCAGCCGGCACCAGCTGGGTGAAAATGGTCTTGGCCTTCACCTGCAGGGCACCGAACGCCACATCTTCCGCCAGGCGGGTCGATGCGTAGTAGTTGGCCGCATCGGCCACCACTGTCTCGCGCAGGGCCGTCTTGGCGTTGGTCACCACATCGTAGGGGGTCGGCTGCTCCCCCTCGAAGGTGTAGCGCAGCGGGTCGGCCAGCACGCAGGTGACGATGTTGCGGGTGAACTCAGCTACACCCGGGATCTGGAACTTGGCCAGCGCCTGGTTGACCTCAAGGACGCGCACATACTGCTCGAACTCGCCGGCCTTGCCCTCATTGCCGACCAGCACCAGGGTCTCGCCGATCTCCGGCAGGCGCACCTCGACGCGCTGGAAAAAGCGGATCGCCCGCTGCCCTTGCAGCTGGGTGTCGTAGAGGAAGCCGCGCCACTTAGGCCCACGCGCCAGATAGCGCTCCAGCACATCGCGGGCCGCCGTCCGTGTGTCGTGGTGGTCCTTGGTGCTCATCAGACACAGCCCCACGTTGGGGTCGGCCGGCGGCAGCAGCACGGTGGCATTGGCGCCGAAATAGGTGTCGGTGTCATCGGTCTGAGTGGCCAGATAGACCTTGCGCATGTTGACCACCCCATAGGCGCGATCAAGATCCGACACATCAGGGAAAATCGAGTTGTGATCACCGCTGACCACCTCCTTGCCGGTGATGCGGCCACCCCCATCAGGGGTGTCCGTCATCCGCTGGCTGGTCAGCAGCTTGATGTCACCAGAAAGAATGGTCATGGGCTTACCTCAGTGAAATTCAGGGTCAGGGCATAGGGTTCACCCGCCTCGGGGTCGGCCATCTCGATCAAGGGCGTGACCACCACGCCGGGGCGGCGCCAGATAACGGTGCGGGCAATCCCGTCCAGCAGGGTCAAGGTCAGCAACTGGCTTGGCACCGCCTCCAGCGCCTTGAGACTCTGCACGGTGGCGCGGGCACAGTGGCCAACCAGGGTGATGGGACGTCCCTCTGGCCATGTGGTCTCTTCCACCAGAAGCGCACCGGAGAGGGTCGGCGTCACCACCTGTTCGACGGGGGCCCAGTCGAACTCGTCGCGCCAGACCAAATCATCGGGCAGTGAAATACTGTTTAACGTCACGTTCATGAGCGCAGCCCCTGCTGTTTAAGAAGGTTGATAAAGGCGTGGGCATTGGCCTCATCGGCCTGCAATTCGGCCGAGCCCCCTGCCCCTTTGAGCTCGATGGTGATCCGCTCTGTTGCAGGGCGACGGCCATCCCCCGGGGATGCGCTCGTGGGGGATGGGGATTGCACGGGAGGCGGGGCCGCGACCTGGGGCTGGCTGGCCACTTCCTTGGCCTGAGCCTTGCTGAGTTCAGCCTTGAGCTGAGCCCGCATGGCCTCCATCTCCTTCTGGAACTTCTCGCCGTAATACTTGCTCCATTCGCTATAGGCCGGAATGTCTTTGACCTTCTGGCTGTAGCGGGCCAGCTCCTCCTCCACCCCGGCCAAGGTATTGGCCAGCCCCTCGGCATTACCGCGCAGGCTGTTGATATCCACGCTCTTGTAGTAGAAAGAGCCAGCATTGACCGTGCGGGTGTTGCCGCTGCCGCCCCCTCCGCCGCTGGAGAGGCTGGCATGGGTCTGCTCGGCCTCGTTCTGCACGCCCTTGAGCCCAGCCCGCATGGCGTCGGTCGCCCCCTTGGCCCGCGCGGCCGCGTCGTCAAAGCCATCGCCAATGGCTGCCACCGCCTTCTTGGCCTCCCCGCTCCCCCCTTTCACCTTGCTCATGGCATCGGTGGCAATGGCCATGGAGCGGGCCAGCGCATCTCCGGTGATCTTGCCCTGGGCAGCCAGTTGCTTCTGACGCTCGATCACCGCATCGATCTCCGCCTTGGTCTTGGCACTGTTGTAGGCACTGGCCAACGCCTCCTCGATGGCTGCACTGCTGGCGCCGGTATGCTGAACCAGCACATCCAGGGCGCCGAGCGTCTTCTGAAAGCCGGCGCCGATACGGCCATTGGCCCGCTCGAAGTCCAGCCCCAGCTCATCGAATGCCTTGGCCAGCTTGGCCGGGCCATCCGCCGCAGTCAGTTTGGCCACGGCATTGATTTCGGCCAGATAGTCGCGGGTCTGTTTGGCCTCGTCCCCCAAGGCTTTGACGGCAGCCGCCCCTTGTCGCCAGCTGCCGGTGGCGTCGTCGTAATGCACCTTGCCCTCGGCCACCAGGCGATCAAGGTCCGCAATGCTGGTGATGGCCACCCCCAGCTCGGCCGACAGCGCCGCAAACTGGCCGTTGAGACGGGCCTGGGTTTCCGAACGCAGGCTCTGCGCCTCCCTGAGGGCCAGCTCGGCCTGCACCAATTGGCGAAGGGCTGCGGCGAACTGGGTGATCTGGATGATGGCCTCCACCGTCACGGCGGCCAGCAGTCCCCTGACCGCCGCGCCCAGCGCCCTGACGCCGATGGCTGCACCAGCGGCGACAGTACCGGCGGTGGTCATGCCACCGGCCGCCGTGGCCGTCGCCGTGGGCAGGGCGATGAATTGGGCATAGAGACTGCGCAGATCCCCGATCCAGCCGACAGTCTTGAGCCCAACCCACGCCTGGGCCAGCACGGTCAGCGCGGTGCGCCACTCATAAAGGGTCTGGATCAGTGACTTGAGGGTTTCCCCCAGGGTGATAAAACCATCGGACAGGCGCTTGGCCCATGCCTGCAGGCGGCCATCCTGGGCCATCTGGTCAAATTCACGGTTGAGGCTGGCCAGCTGGTTCTTGAGCCAGGTCAACGCCCCGTTCTCGGCCACCATCCGGTAGAATTTGGCCAAGTTGTCCTGGGCGTTGGAGATAAGCCCGGAGAGCAAGCTCATGTTGTTGGCCGCAGCGCCCGAGGATTGCGCCGCAATCTCGTTCATCAGGGCAGAGATAGTGTCGCGGCCAAGTTTGCCGGCCTCTGAGAGCTTCTGCAGCTCGGCGGTGTTCTTGCCGGTGACCTGCTCCAGCAGTTGCCACACCGGCACCCCGCGCTCGATCAGCTGCAGGATCTCTTCGCCCTGCAGCTTCTGCTTGGCCCAGGCCTGACCGAGCGCCAGCGAGATGCCCTGCACCTCTTCAAAGCCGCCGCCCAGTTTGTAGGCCTGATCGACGATGCCCTGCATGGCACCGTTCATGGGGTCGATGCCGAACGCCTTGAGGCGCACGAATACCTGGGTGACCTCACTGAGCTGCAGGGGGGTGTTCTTGGCAAAGTCCTGGATCCAGGCTGACGCCTCTTTGCCACCAGCAATCGACCCCATGACGGCCTTGAGCTGCACATCGAGGCGCTCGGCCTGGTCGCCGGTCTGGAACATGACTAGCAGTTGGGTGGTGAGGGTCTGGATACCGAACCAAGTACCTGCCAGCGCTACCAGGCGGCCGGTCAGGCTGCCGATGGCGCCCTGGAAACCGTTGGAGTGCTGGCCCCCCTGAGCCAAAGAGCGGCCCAGTCGTTCGGTCTGAGCCGCGCTCTCACGCAATTCCCGCTGCAGCCTGGCTTGCTCCTGGGCAAGGTTGCGGCTATCGACCCCGGTTTGGGTGAGGCCAGCGTGCAGGCGACTATGGCTGGCGGATTGCGCGACCAGCTGGCGTTCCAGCTGCTTGACCTCGGCGGCCAGCAGCCGCTCCTGGTCGGTAAGCTGGCGGGCGCTACCTGCGGCCTCTTGCTGCTCGCGGCGCAGTTCGGTCAGGCGACTGCGGGAAAGCGCTGTGGCCTGCTCCAGCTGGCTAAGCGCGCGGCCGCTGGCCTCGAACTGATTGATCAGCTCCTGCTGCTGGCTCAGGTTTTCCAAGGTAGTGGCAAGGCGCGCCGTCTCGGCGGCAGTCTCGTCAGAGAGGGGCCCCAGCTCCTGCACCTGCCCCGCCAGCGCTGCCAGTTCCTCACGGCCGGTGACCTTGGCCGCCAGCTCCAGGGCTAGTTTTAAGGTGGAAGAGGTGGACATGGGGCATTCCTGAGAGATTCAGATATGCCCCATGGTAAAGAGATGGCAAGATTAGGGGGTTTATGGCGAATTACAGAGACATGTCACAGGAAGGCCACGAACATTCGAGATTGTGAGATAACAAAGGGGGCACACAGTGGGTGATTCCGAGTTCATAGCCGATCGCAGGGCAGCCTTAGAAGAGTCCGTTCGCTACTTTTCTAACAAAAACAAGAGCGAAAGAGAGCGCTGGGTCGTTCAAACGCTGTTGGATAATATGAACATTCCGTATAGAACTGAAGATGTGGCATCTCCAGAACAGGATCCACCTGATGTCACAGCATTCGGAGGAAGATTCGAGATCAAAGAAATACTCGATAAAGGACGAAAACGGCATAAGGAATATAAAGATGCATTAAAACTGGCAAGAACAGTTACAAATCCTCAGGATTTGCTCACCGAGTTCAAACCTGTAAAATCTTCAGTGCAAGAAATTTTTCAACTTTGCTCCATCGAAATTGAAGCTCTAAAAAACAAATATCCAACGAACTTGCGCTCCAATTTAGATTTGTTATTTTACTTCAATTTGAGACATGTTTTTGATGTTGAAGAAAAACCATTTCCAGACGTATCAGTTCTTGCGTCCTGTGGTTGGCGATCTATCTCCTTCATCAAAGGGAATATTGCATGCTGCTTTTATTCCTCATCAGACGCACCGGGTTGGTTGCAAGCAAAAGCAGGGAAGCTTCAACATAAAATGTTGAAGTAATTGCTATATGACATCTCATTCAATCGGGACGGGCTAATGCCCTCCCGTTAATTAAAATACTAGGTCTATTATGGAAAACTCATTTTACCAAGCTCTCTATATAAACAACGAGTTCGTCTCATCAATAGGCAAGCTCACAATGTCTTCAGCTAAGCTCGAATCCAGCATTAAAGATTTCATTACAGCAACAGGCTACAAACCCTATGAAAAGGCCACCCTAGGAATCCTAATCAAACGACTTACTGATGCCCATAAAATTGATTTAACTACATCTGAACATCTTCACTTCATATGTGAGCAAAGGAATTATTTTGTTCATAGGCTCCACTCAAGCTTGTCTGAGTACCCCAGCAATGCCTTTGAACTAAGTCAATTCCTGAATCGTACGAATGCACTATGCAGTGAAATGGAGTTCTTCAGTAAAGTAATTTCAGAGGCGAGTAAAGACCTAACAATTAATCCAAGCTGACCCCGTGTCGGCACAGCTAAACTCCAAGTTATGCGGTAAACGTGCACCACTCGATTAAAAAACGGCGGATCTCCCCGCCGTTTTCATTCGCTCCATCACACCGTCTCCGGTCGGTCCACATAGAAAGGCGCAGTCTCACCGTCCAGGGCCAGCAGCTCCCCTTCCAGCTCGATCTCGATGGGCTTGTCGCTGAGGAAATCCACTGCCTTCTTGGGCGCCAGGCTGGCACGGGGAATGGTCAGCTTGATGGCCTCCCCACCGATAATGCTTCGGCCATCAAGCAGCAAGCGCGCCTTCACCTCAGGTTGCACGTTGCCCGCGATGCGCGAGCCCATCACCGCGTTATAGCTGGCGCTGACCGTTACCGGACCACCGTCAGCCACGGCCCCACCCTTGGTGGCCCGCAGCAGCCCCAGGGCATAGTTGATCTCGAAGTCGGTACCCAGCACCAAGGGGGTGGTGCCCTCCTTCACTGCCAGACCAGTGGCCGACAGATTGGTCTTACCCAGGCTCACCCACTTGGGGTGAGCCGGCAGGGTCAGCGCCACATCGGTCAGCGTCCCTGCGCCCTGGTTGATGGGACTCTCCAGCCCCATAAAGGCGGCAGCCAGCAGCACCGGCGGGATCTCGCTGGTCTTGATGGTGACCGTGGCCGGCTTGGGTACGAAGTAGGTCTCCCGCGGCTGCCCCAACTTGCCCTTGCGTTTGCTCGGAATGCTGATCTTCTCGCTGTCCGGTTTGACTTCCAGACTGTTGACGTCCACCGGGCCGATCACCCCGTTCGAGACATTGTTGGTGAAGGTCTCGATAAAGAGATCCCCTTCCAGATGCAGTGTTTCACTCATGACCGTTCTCCCTTGAATTTCACTGACGCCTTGAAGGCAAGGGGCAGATACGCCACCCCACCCTTGTAACTCGGCCTGACCGGTGCGGTTTCACGCCGAAAGGTGCTGTCACCACACGCTCTGCCTGCCACAGCCTGCAACATGCGCCCCAGCCACACGCCCGCACTGGCTTCTTTGGGGGTGGCACGATGCACCAACACCAGTAACCAAACCTGATCGAACACGCTTTGCCGCCCGCTTTGGGCCGTGTCACTCTCTCGCTCGCCCTGGTAAATCACATGGATGGCTGGGGTGTGCTGCCCCAGGTTGGCCACCGCCTCCAGGTCGGTGGCCACAAACACCTCCTTGAGCCCCCGTGCTTTCAATGGCTGCAGCAATTCGCGCAACCGCTCCCCCGCCACCAGGTAGTCGAGTTCAGGCGTTGGCGCGCTCATAAGAAGCCCCCGCTGCCTCGCCCAAAGACCCGGCCATCGGACTGCAGCTGGGCCAGGTTCTGGCTTTCCACCTGTTCGCCGTCAGCCGCCAGCCCCAGCGCCAGCTCCCCCTTGCCCACCGATTTGAGGAAGGCCAGGGCCGCCTCATTGCGCTTGGCGATTTGCTCCGGTGCCTGCTCGCCATAGAGGCGGTGGCGGGCAATGTCGGCGCAGATGGGCACTAGGGCGCTCGGGACATGGGCCAGAGGCAGCGGGTAACGTCCCGCCAGGTAGCCATCGATCAAGGCGCCGGCATCCTGCAGGGCGATGGTGATGGCCGCACTGTCCAGCTCACCGGCCGGGGTCATGGCCAGGCGCAGCAGCTCCGCCTCACCAAAGCGGGTCACCATGTCGCTGACGCTGGCGTAACTCATTTGCCCTTACCCTTGCCACTGGCGGTCACGGGCGCAGGGGCTGCGACCTCGGGGGCCGGGCTGCCTGGCTCTGTACTCACACCGTCCAGTGTTGCGTTGTCCAGATCCCCCGCCGTCTGCGGTGCATCCGGCGCCGACTCGGGATGTGCCACATCCTCAGCCAAGCGGACGACCACCAGACGCGGATCCCCTTCCAGGGCCGCGCACTGCAGATCCGACACAACCAGCTCAGACTCACCAGGTGCAATCGCCTGGCCTGCTCGGTGATAGCCCTGATGAAGTTTCGATATAACGCGCACTCGAATAGCCATCTCATGTTTCCCTCTGTCTCGTTCAATCCGAAAACCGGTTTAAACGGGGGTTAAACGCCCGGACTGGGACGGTTTAACCCCACCGTTAAACAGCACGTTCTGGGTTACAGCTCTGGTTTACAAATAATCAGCCACCACCAGCTCCAGCTTGCCCTTGAGCTCGTTGCTGGAGCTCTCGGAGAGCTCGCGCTCCAGCATCTGGGTCGCCAGCTTCTCAAGCGACGGCGGCACCACCAACAGGGTTGGCTTGATGCCGAGCTGGCGGCCACCGTCCGCCTTGAACTCGCGCATCCTGGTGATCGCATCCCACAGGTTGTCGGGGGTCAGAGCGCGCTTGTTGGCGAACGCCAGTTGCCAGAAGCCAAAGCCGGCGGCATCCCGGCAATCCACCCCATAGCGGAACTGCTTGGAGGTAAACACCGCCTCGTCATCAACCTTGGTCATGGCGATGAGCTGCGGCGACTTGCGATCCTGGAAGATGATGGGCTTGAGGGCACGGCTGGTATCGAGCAGGAACCAGGGCTCTCCCACATAGGCACCATCCACCACCAGGTTGGCGGCCACCACGGCGGTGCCGGTGCCATCGGCCTTGGGGTAGACCGGATGGTCGGTGTCGAAGAAGTACTGGCCGTCATAGCAGGGGCTGGTGAAGCCGGCACCGAGCAGACCGAAGCAGAGCTCGTCGGGATGTACCCCGGCCGAGCGTCCCATCTCGGCGAACAGCGGGGCGTAAATGCCCAGCTCGTCGTCCTCGATATCGTTGCGATCCACCCCCACGGTCGCCTCGAAGTCTTCGTTGACGATCTGGTAGCTGTGGGCCTTCATCGACTCGATCACCCGATCCCCGATCCACTTGCGCAGGGTCGGGAACTTGCCGAGCCAGCCATAGGTGTTGGATTTGGTGGTCGATTTGATCACGGTGGCGATCTTCTGGTATTGGGTCGGCGCCTCGCTCTTGGCGTCTTCAAAGTTCTTCTTGAAGCCGGTGAAGAGAGCCTGCAGCAGCGCGGGGGTAACAATGGCCATGGTCTATTCCTTCTCTGATTAAACGGAACTGCCTTCGCGTGGTTCGAGAGGTGCTTGCTCAGGCCTTGGCCTTGGCAAAGTCCTCGTGGCTGATGCCGAGCTGGTCGGCGGCGTACTTGTCCTCGGCCGAGAGCACGGCCTCGCCCTTCTTCTCCGGCAGGGTGACGGCGGCGGTCTGGCTCGCCGTGAGCGCGGCAATGGCCGGGCGCGGCTCCAACAGCGCCTTGAGGGCGGCCACCCCCTTCTGGGCGGCGTAGGCGGTCAGGTACTCCTCCTCGGCCGCTACCACCTTGCCCTGGGTGCGCGCCTCCTTGATGAGGGTCGCGGCGTCGGTGGTGTCCACCTGGGCAGTCAGGGCCGCCACCTGGGTGACCAGGGCGTTATAGGTCGCCACCGGCACGTATTGCGCCAGGTCAACTTGGCCACCAAGCTGCGCTTTCAGTGCAGCCAGCGAGGTGCGTTCGGCCGCGAGCGCAGCCTCCAGCTCCGGCGCCTTCTTGGCACTGGCCTGCAGGGTATCCAGGGCCGCCAGCGCGGCGGTGCCCTGCTCGGCGGTAAACTGACCATCGGCCCCCGGCTGGATGCCGAGTTTGCCGAGCAGCGCGATCAAGTGTTCGTTCATGGATCTCTCCTTGATTGAGGTGGCCAACTGGCCGGGTTGGATAGGCATAATGCTTGAAGCCGGTAACGCACTCAGGGCCGCCAGTGCCTGCATACCCACCACACCGGGATCATTGGTGATGGCGGTCATGCGCAGTTCCAGGGGACGCCCCTGGGCGTCATAGGGGAAAACGGCAGAGAGGAAGCGATACTCTTTGGCAGCGACCAGGGCGGCGGCCCGCTCGGTCCAGCGGGGTTTTATAAAGAGGCCCTCCCCCTCTCGCCACTCGATTTCATCGGCGTTGTACCAACCGGCAGCGGGCGCAGGCTGACCGTTCAGGTCGGTCTTGAGGGTCTGGTGGTCGTAGTCGATCAGGATGTCTTGCCCAAGGGCTTTGGCACGGGCAATCAGAGCTGCAGCGATCTGCCCGTCCAGTTGCCAGTGACCACCAGGTACATCGAAAGGGCGACCATCGCGGGCCTTGAAAGGACCGAGGGGCAGGAGCTGCTGCCAGCCATCACCACCACTCTCCAAAGCTGCATCAAGCACTGCTATGGATATAGGGGTCAGTGTGGGACTGATTGCATTTTGACGTGCTGACGGCATCGCTTATCACTCCGATAAACAGGTGCAGCCAGTTTCATACCGGTATGGTTTGGGAAGGGTTTATGACGGGTTACAGAATCACCAAGGGATCAGGGAGCCCGGACTTACCGATGAGCAACATGGTTTGGGTCAGGATGAACACTTAACATGCCTGAATCAAACTCACTTACCCAAGACTGAAACTGCTTGGCAGGCATTGGCTTCGCGATGAAATATCCTTGAGCATAGTCACAGCCTAACGCTTTCAACTGCTGCAGAACAGCCAAGGACTCCACTCCCTCTGCGACAGTTTTTCGCCCTAACCCTTTCACTAATTCAATGGTGGATTGCACAATTAACCGAGAACTTTCATCCTCTACCATATATGTCACAAACGACTGATCTATCTTTATGTAATCAACAGGGAGTTGTTGGATATATTTCAATGACGAGTATCCGGTACCATAGTCATCTATATATAGAGCGAAATTAACATTTTTCATCGCATGCAATAACAACATGGATTGCTCCGGTTCCTCCATGATAGAGCTTTCCGTGATTTCAAACTCCAACAGCCTTGGATTAACCCCATACTCATTTATCCAGGAAATGATTTTCTCCGGCAATGCATCATCTCTAAGATTCCGGGCAGAAAGGTTCACCGCTAACGGCATCAAGCTTTCATCGTGAGTCCATTGGCTGAGCAGTGACAATGTCAGCTGGACAATTAGCTCTGTAAGCGGCTTGATCAACCCGGTTTGTTCTGCCAGATGGATAAACCTGCCGGGCCCGAGCAGGCCAAGACTTGGATGTTCCCACCTAATCAACACCTCAGCCCCCGCGACCTGCATGTCACTCAATCTCAATTTTGGTTGTAGATAAAGCACAAACTCATTGTTATCGATTGCCCGGCGCAGTTCCCCAACCATTGCCAGCTTTTCCATTTCGACTTGAGGCAGCCCGGGATTAAACACCGACACCTGCTCACCTCGTCTCTTTGATTGGTATACGGCCTTACTCATACTGCGTAACAATTCACTTGCATGCTCACCATGTTGGGGAAAGGATGCTATCCCCACCCTTGATGCAACATCTATAGATAAGTCAGCGATATGATAAGGCTGCCTTAATATTTCAAAGCATGACTCGATGCATAGTAGGGCTGAGTGAACATCTTTTCCTACAAGTGCGACTGCAAACTCATCTCCACGTATGCGGGCCACCATAGCGTTTTCTTTAAAAACACTTTGTAAACGTGTTGCGAATTCACATAGAACTTCATCACCATGCCTAAAACCAAGGGCATCATTAATCTCACTCAGTCTTTCTATATTGAATTGAAGCGTGGTAACCGGGGTATCTTTTTGAATGCACAACGCGATCTTTTCAGACAGGAACTGTTCAAAAAGAAACACATTTGCCAATCCGGTCAACGCGTCGTAGCGCATCATGTGTTGTATCGCAACACGACTTTTTTCCCTGTCAATTTGTGCTCGCAGCATGGCAATCCCGAATGCAAGGTCTTCACTCGATTCCGTTAGAATGTTGATCTCACCTGCACTGAATGCATTGACATCAGAGTCATATATCGTTAGCGCACCAACAACACTCCCCTCAACAGTCAACGGGCAAGATATACTGGAAATGGCTCCATCTAGCTGATCACGCCATTTGGAGTAATTGGGATCCGCCACCATGTTCCGCGACAATTGTACTTGACCGCTCTGGATTGCTCTTGGAGTAACGCTACTGTCATTTACACTGTTGACCAATCGATGCTTGAGACTCTCCAACGCGGCCATCCCACCGGGAAATCCACTTTGAGCGGCAGGGTATATCGGCAGATCTTGACATCCCCCTTTAAACCAAATAATTGCCATTTTATAACGCCCGGCATCAACAATGGCCTTACACATATTATCAAGCAATTCACTCTCATTTCTCGCTCGCAACATGGTCTTATTGCCCGCGCTGAGCGTTCGAAGCGCCTTAGAGAGATGTTCCAACTCTCTAACCCGCTCCGATAACTCAAGATTCAATGTTTGTATACGAGCTTCTGAAATTTTCAGTTCTGTAATATCCATGCCTAGGACATAATAACCGAGTATTTCTTCACCCTCGGCCTTTGGATAATATCCAATATGCTGCCACACGTCAGGGAAAGGCTGCCAGTCATAGTTCTGAGCAACGCCTTTAAGTGCTTTTGTTATTAATGGACAGGCTATTGCGTAACGCTCGTCACCGAGTACGTCTTTCACATACAACCCTGATAGCGACTCCAATTCAGGAGCAAACCGCAGGCGGTACTGCTCATTTACATATACATACTTTCGTTCTGAATTAACATAGGCAATCAACATGGGTATCGATGCCAGCATATCCTGCAAGTGTTTCTGACTCTCCTGCCACCGATGGGTTTTATCTTCAACACTATACTCAAGCTGAGCAGTTTTCTCCTGCATCTCATGCTCAGCATGTCGTTGCTCAGTGACATCGCGTAACACATAAACGATATCCCGCTGTTCCTCCATGGAATGATAGAGCACAGTCATGCGAATGCTGATATCAATTCTATTACCTGATGACTGTTCTAGATAAAAATGAGAGTCTGAATATAACCCCCCTTTCAAAAGACTAATATCAGCAATTTTCTCTATCTCACCGCCAACCTCATTAATACAGATAAACACGTTATTGATGTCCTCTCCAAGAACATCAGACTCTTTGCGCTCACACATATCAACAGCAACACTATTAACTTTCGTGATTATATTATTTACATCCGTCACTATAACGGCATCACCGATAGCACTTAATATGGACACCGTTCTTTCCGAATTTTCAACAATGATTCTGTTTTCTTTACGCAATCGTTCAAACTGCTTAAGTATGAGTATATATATCCCTGTCAACAATATGATAAGAGATAGCCCCATAATAATTTCCAAGAAGAAAAGTACTCTGTTAAAGCTATCTTGTGCAGATTGACGCGTTGCCAAAAGAGACCGTTCTGATGACTCCATTGCATCCAAGGTGTTATATAGACTGTTTCTGGTATCCTCTAACGGTGCTTGTTTTACGTAAGCGCTGGCGGCAGCTTCCCCGCTTTCTCTGCGGATTCGTTCGATTTCGCGCGAAATGTTAATCCGAAGTCGAATCACATCATCGATCTTACCTAATCTGGCTAACTGTTCTTCATTATCAGACAACTTATCCTTTAGGCTAGCGAGAAGCTGCTCGCGCTCCCCTATCGCTTGATCACGTGCAATCAGATACATTTCATAACCTGTTATACGGAAATTTTGAGTCGCTAGCTCGACTTGTAATGTGTAACTACGGATGCGGGATAGAGAGTGCAGTAATTCATGGGTATGAACTACCCAACGAGAGGCATTTTCTGCATTGTAAGAAACCCTCCAAGTGGTGACGAACAGCGCCAGCACAATGGCTACAATAACGGCCCCTCCCCCAGATAGCTTGGACTCCAATCCCATTCGTTTAGGACTCCCTTCCCAATTACCGGCCTGAGCTTTGCATTTAAGAGGAGAATAGATGTAAATAGAGCATCTTTCGAGGCTACAGCTAACAGTTGTGGGTAGAGTGCTGTTTAAAGGTGTTTAAAAAACAACAGGTAAGCATGTAGCGATAAGAATGGGTGAAGAGTAGGGCCCATTGGATGCCTCTAGGAGAGCGAATTGTACAGGTAACGTTCTACCGCCGTGTACAGCTCGTTGACGTCACTATCCGACAACCCCAGATAGGGGCGCTCGGGCAGGTTGATCTCGGGGCGGCCGAACTGGTGAGCGGCGCCATATTCGAGCGGGGTGCCAAAGTAGAGGGCCTGGGGATCAGCCTGATAGTTGAGGGTGTCGCGCAGGTCATCATTCAGACGCAGCACCTCGTCGGCATGGCGCGGTTTGCGGGCACGGTACTTATCCGAGAGCGGGGCCCAAGGCTCCCCTTCCGGGGTCTCCTGCGCATCCCAACGATCCCGGTGCGACAGCAGCAGCCCCTCTCCTATATCTGCCAGCGGTTCGCTCAGGTCACCGGTTTTCTGATAGAGCCTGGCCAGCAGCTCATGGGCATCGGCCACCCCGTGGTGGCTGATGGTGATAAAGCTACCCGCCATCAGAGCTCATCCTCGAAGGTGGTCATAAAGTGCAGGGCCTCCTCATCGGCTGACAACATGGCGGCCTCCCAGAGATCCCCCAACATATCCGCCTCTTCGCCCTGGGCTTGCTCGCACAAGGCATCCAGCATCTTGGCCTGTGCCAGGGTAAAGGGGCCATCTTCTGCCAGCAGGGCGCTGGCTTGCTCCAACAGGGTCATCCTCTCTCTCCTTTGCGGCTGGCTATCGTGGCCTGGGCGAGCATGGCCTCCACCCGTTTGGCCAGTTCGGGGAAATGCGCCACCATGGCATCCCTCGCCAAGACCCAGGCGGCGAACGCCTCGGCGGCGGCTTCCATCCTGGTCTTGCCGGCATACTCCGTCAGCAGTCCCACCCCCGTCAGGTCAGGCTCCCCGGCCCAGAAGTGAACCTGGTGGCCGAGCTCATGCAACCAGGTAGAGAGCCGCTGGGCTGATTCCCCCTGCTTGCCGCCGACGTTGGCGGAGATGCTCCAGTGACGGCGCAGTGACTCGCCGCTGGTACCCCTTGGCTGCCATTGACGGGGCCCGGTGTTGGCATGGGCATCGGTCACCACCTCGGCTGCCGCCGTTTGCACCGCCTGCATATCCACTGCTTTGAGTGTATCACCCGCCTTGACCTTGATAACCAGATGGCCCCAGCTTTTGGCCGTAAAGCCATTGGTCGCGCTGGCTCGGCGCGTGTGATAGAGGGACCGCACCAGGTAAGGGTCTGTGCCCAGGTACTCGGCAATGGCCGGCGCAACCTTGAGCCCTGCCGCCCCCTTCCCCATCTCGGTCTGCTTGATAAACAAGGTCTTGATTGGGTGGGCCTTGAGGAAGGCCGCCAAGGGCTCGCGCTGGGGTGCGGGAAGCTGGGCCAGCAGATCGCTGACCCCCTGCGCCGTCACCCCCTTGGCGGTCGAAAAGGCGCTCTCCACCAACCGCTGCGGCAAGCGCTCGGCCAGCGCGGATTTCGCCGCCTCCCGCTTGGCCATGGCCTCGGTCAAGGCGGCCGGGGTCTTCGGCCGGTAGTCAAATCCCGGATCGATGCCACGGGGGATCCGGTGTATCTCCCCGGTCGCCTTGTCCACCCACTCATAATTGCCGTCATCCGGTGCCTGGCCCACCGTCAGCCCCCGCCGCTTGAGATCCGCCTCGGAGAGCAGGAACTTCTTGCACTTACAGCCATAGCCGTTGCTGGGGCTGTGAGTATCCCACCAGGGATGGTCCACCGGCAGCACCAGGTTGTTCCACTTGAGGTGCAGCTCCCTGGGGTGCTCGGAGTCGCCGTGACGATAGAGCGCATAGGGGCGCTTGTGCTTGATGTGCTCAATCTGGTCATCCCGCCCGGCGTTGTAGCTCTGGCGCAGGTTGGTCTCGAAGATGACGCGAGAGCGCCACGACGCCGGGCCGGTGTGTTCCCAACCGTGGCGGGCCACGACTTCCTTGAACGCCTTCTGGAACGCACCGAGGGATTGCCCCTCGCTGATCGCCTTGTCCACCGCCCCGCGCAGGTCCGCCAGCAAGTCAGTCTTGGTGGCCCCCGCCACCATAAAGGCGCGGTTATGGGCGTCCCGCCACACATCGGCCCAGCGCTCTCTCGGCATATTCAGCTTCTGGCGAAAGAAGGCGATCGCCTCCTCAAACGGCAGACTGCCGTAACGAACGGGCATCAGTTGCCCTCCTCCATCTCCAGCATGCCGAGCAGTTCGCTGGCGGCGATGGCCTGGGCCAGCAGGGCCCCCAGTTCGTCATGACTGAGGTTGGGCTCCAGCGCCAGCAAGCCATCCCGGATCTCCTCCAGGGTGGTAGCCTGCATCACCAGTGCCTGGACGGCGTCGGTCATGCCGGCGAGCAAGGGGGCCACCTCGGCCTGCAGCCGTGCCAGCTGGGCGTCGTTGTTATCGCCCTGAACAGGGGTCTTTGCTGCCAGCGCCGCCAATCTCTTGCTCGCAGAGAGTGCCTTGAGCGCCGCCTCTCCCGGGGGAGCCTTGACGTCAGTGATCATCAATACCTCCTCGCCGTCCTTTGGGACCGGGATCTGCAGCTTGTCACGTACCCATTGGGCCGGGATCTGCATCCCCATCCCCACCAGGGCACGCAGCGGATAGGCCAGATCGCGCATGTCCTCCGGCTCGGTCACGTCGAACTCCAACCGGGGAGCCCGGCGCGGGCCCTGGAAACTCTTACCGTTCAAGGCAAACAGCGGATAGACCAGATCCCGGGTCAGGGTCGCGGCGAGCTGGCGCAGGTCCGCATCCCGCACCTCCTGGCGCACTTCGTTATGGACATTGCCAAGCGCATTGGTCGAGCTCTTGCCATCGGCCTGACTGGTCAAGGTGCCCCCCAAGATGGCTTTGCTGATGGAGCGCTCGCACCACTCCATCATCACCACAAAGGGATCAGCCTGACCGCTTGCCGCATTCTGGAACTCGATCTCCATTCCCCGGGGGATGATGCCGCCGGCGTTGTGGCCGATGGAGAGTACAGCCTGCAGCAGGGTCGCCTTCTCCTTCTCGGTCGCCCCTTCCGGGTATTTGCCCAAACGTACTGGCAGACCGTAGATTTCCAGAAACTCGGCCAAGTCGCGCACGCTGTAGTTCTTGAACAGGAAGGGCCAGACCAGAGTGCGGATAAGCCCAGTACGGGCCAGATACCCCGACTTGGACTTGGCCTTGTGGGTGAGCCAACCGAACGGATTGAGGGCTGCCCCCTCCTTGCTGCCGTCTCGCAGCCGCAACTGATTCCAGTCATCCGGGTGGGTCTGGAACCAGGCGGGATCACGCCAGACGATGCCCTTGGGGAGCTGCAACCCCTCCACCATCTCCCAGCCGCTGAACTCCTGAGCACTGAATCCCTTGAGCACCGCATCGGTGGCGTCAAAGATGGCATCATCCAACCAGGTGAAGTCCTCCAGCAGCTCGCGGATCATCTCGCTGTCGCGTTTCTCGGCCGCGCTGGCGTTGCGCGGCGGCTCGATTGTCCAGCTCACCCCAAGCAGGGCACGCCGGCGCTTGCCGAGCTCGCTCTGCAGGTGGGCGTCCTTCTCCTCCATGTCCTCGGCCAGCTCGCACTGGGCGATGAGGCTCCCCTCTTCCGCCTCTTTCAGCGCTGCCGCAGCCTTGCCGGGCGTCAGCCCCACGGTCGGGTGCTCGCTATAGTGGCGGCGCAACTGGGCCAGCTTGGCGTCGTTTTCGGTCTGCGGCTCCTTCTGCAGGCGCAACGCGTTACCATGAATGTCGATGAGTCCGGCCATTACCAACCCCCTCTCTCACTTTTGATCAAATCCCTCGTCCCGAGGGATGGGTGATAGTCGTCGTTGCGGTCACGGCCGTGTTTGCCTGGTAAGGGGGTGAACTCGATGGCGCCCCCCTCCATCCAACTGGCCCGCACCGCCATGACCAGCGCCACCGCAAAGTCGCCGTGGCGCTGCTGACCGCCCTGGCCGGTGTTCTTGCCCTTGTCGATCTTGGGGATGCCGTTGATGACTTGGATCTTGCCTAGATCGTCCTGCACGTCCGCATGGCGCGGGATCACCAGGTTGTCGTCCTCGAATTCGACCTTGAGCTTGGGCATCCACTCCCGATACCAGGGGTCATTGAGCATCACGCACTCGATCATGCTGGCGCCCCAGCGCAGCCGGGCTGCCTCTGCCAGATAGCCGCCGTTGCCGGTAGCATCGAAGGCCGCCGCGGTGAAGCGGTGCAGTCCCTGCAGCAGGTAAAACAGGATCTGGCGCTGGGTCTCATAGGGGGCATTGACCAGCTCCACCACGAAGGGCACCCGTTTTCGCAGGCTGGTTGCGATGGAAAGCGGGACGAACACCGAGAGATCCCCCTTGCGGGCAAAATCTTCCCCCCAATACATGGCGGCAACTGCGATCGAGCGCTTCCAGGCAGGGCTTGAGGTGCTCCTCACACCAGAGCTCCGCTACCGCCTTGCGGGTCTCCTCGCTTTGCAGCTCGAAGTCCGCAGGGGAAGTGAAGCGCAGGATGGGGATATCCGGCTGCATGGCCCGCTCGATCAGGGTGCGCTTGATGTAGACGCCACTACTCTGCTTGGGCACGCAGAAATACTCCTCCAGCGCATCCTCTTCGGTGGCGGTGTCTTTCAGCAGGCCCGCCTTCCAGGCATCCTCTGCCTCCTGGGACCAGGACATACCTTTGACCTGGCAAATGCGGCGATAGAGCCCCTGGCGGCAAGCATCATCGAGCGTGATGGTGTGGATGGAGTAACGCTTCTTGCCGGCGCGGCTGTCGCCGATCAGCTGGTTAAACAGGTTGTCCACGCCGTTATGGGTGCTGATGAGGCGCACCTTGGCGCCCCACATAGTGAGCGCCAGCGCCGCTTTCAGCACCTCGGCCAGCCGGTCGTGGAAGGCGGCCTCGTCGATGGTGACATTACCCTGCATCCCTCGCAGGTTGGAAGGGTTGCTGGAGAGGGCCTGCACCTTGAAGCCAGAGGCGAAATAGACCACGAAGGTGAGGATCGCCTTGTCCTCATCGTCGGTGAACACCTCCTCCTGGATCTCGCCGGCCGCCTTGTTGTACGCCTTGGCCCACATGGCCACGGCGTCGATGAACTCGCGCGCCATCTCCTTGTTGCTGCCCACATAGAAGTGGTGACCGCCACCAGCCGACTTCGCCTTGGAGGCCGTCAGCGTGGCATCGGCCGCCTCCGCCCAGGTGATCCCGGTGCGGCGGCTCTTCTCGGCTATCTTGAGCGGGCTCTCGTCGGCAATCCAGATGCGCTGGTAGGGCAGCAGCACCTCGTCGGGGTTGTATTCGGTACCCAGGGTCTGGGCCAGTTGTTGGGCGATCGTAGTCATCAGGCGATCCCCAGGATTTCACGGCGAATGGCGGCAGCGGCTTCACCGCTCAGTCCCGCCTGGGTGACGATGGCCTCGGTCTTGGCGGCCACCTCCTCGGCGAAGGCCTGGCGGATCTCCTTCTCCCGCTTGTGGCTCTGCATGGCGGTGGATTCGAGGCGCTGTGCCGCCAACATGGCGTTTTTCAGCATGTCGATATCCACCGCCTCCTCCGGGTTCTGCACCTGGGCCAGCATCGCCTTGAACAGCTGGGAGCGACCGAGCTCCAGGATGAGCTTGGTGGTTTCCCCCATCGGCTTGTCACCGAGCTGGGAGGTGAGCGCCGCCGTGGTCTCCCGTAAGTCGCGCAGGTGCTGGCCCACCTGTTCCACCTGGCTGGCGTGGCGACTGAGACCCGAACGGGAGAGTTTGAGATCGGCAGGTAGCCCCGCCTCTTCAATCAGGCCGTTGATCTCATCCAGGATAGCGGCCTGGCTGTTGCCTTTATCCCTCAACATCTCGTTGAGGGCGTTGCGGATAGGCTCGGGCAGCAGCCACACTTTGCTAGCACGGCCCCGGGTCGGTTTCTCGGCCATGGTCATCCTCCCTCAATCCTCGGCACGGGGCTTCTTGACGCCAGGCACCGAGGCGCGCCCCTCGGCCACGTCCTGGCCCCGTCCGGTCAGGTGGGCCACCTGTACCTGGGCGAGGCGTTCGATGCGCACCAACCCCTGCTCTTCCAGCCAAGCCAGCAGGGTCTTGACCCGATCCCGGGTCACCCGGCCGGTGCCGAGCTGATCGAGGCAATCGTTCAAGATCGACTCGTTGGCCGCGCCGCCGATATCGAGCAGAGAGCGCAAGATCACCAGCCGCTGCTGGGCGTCCAATATTGTTTGAATGCTCATGCCTTCTCCTTCT
Source organism: Aeromonas sp. 1805 (assembly GCF_013085525.1). Classification (NCBI taxonomy): domain Bacteria; kingdom Pseudomonadati; phylum Pseudomonadota; class Gammaproteobacteria; order Aeromonadales; family Aeromonadaceae; genus Aeromonas; species Aeromonas sp. 1805. Next base: position 4,474,324 of record NZ_CP038515.1, read on the forward strand.
GTACCGATGCCAGCTCGTTCTCCAGCAACATGTCGGCGAGCCGGCGGGCCTGGCGCAGCTCTGGCTTGACCTCCCGCAGCTCGCCGCGCAGTTCGCTTATCTCCAGTTGCAGCTTGTGCAGCTCCTTCTCACTCGGCAGGTCGGCCAACACCTGCTCTACCCGTTGAACTCGCTGTACCAGGGCGGTGAGATCTTCCCGTTTGGCGTAGGTCTTGGAGAGCAGGATGATGACCACCAGCCCCACCAGACTGGCCAAGGCATACAAGGGCCCCCAGTTCTTAACGATGAATTCCCACACGGACAGCCTCCTTGCGCTCGAATAGGGTCTGGCACTCGATGCAGCGCGGCGCATCGGGTTCGGCTTGCAGCCGTGCAATCGGGATGGGCTCATCACAATCGCAACAGATGCCATCGCCCCGGGGTTTCGGCCTTGCCCGGTGGGCTGCAATAAGGCGCCCGGTCCGCTCGGCGTCGAGCAGTTGGGCGCGGTCTATGAGGTCGCTCAAGGGCGTCTCCTTGCGAACCGGTTATTTGATGACGTGGGTCGCCTTGAGGCGGCCCCAGATGGCCAGCAAACCGCCCACCGCACTGGCCAGATCCACGATGGTGGTGGCCAGGCTGGTTTGGGTACCGGCATCGACAGATACACCGAACAGGCCGGCAATGCCGGCACCCACGGCGATGACACCGCCGATCACGGCACGGCTCTTGAGCGCAGACTTTGCTTGGGGTAACAGAGAATCAGGCATGATGGGTTTCCTTCTCTTGGGGTTGGGAACAACGGGCACGGGCCCGCAGGCGATCCAGCTCACCCACCGACCGCCAGCCTTGGGTAAACAGGGACTGTCGAGTAGGGTGATGGCTGTAGAGCGGGATGGCCTCCAGATCCGCACCGGCTAGGGCGGCCTTGAGATGGGCACGACGCCCATCTTTGAAACAGAGGAGATAACGGGGATTCTTGAGCTCAGGGATGCCGAAGTAACCGGCAATCTGGATCCGCTGCTGTGCTCGCTGATGCTTGTTGGTGAGGCTGGTACTGCTCATGGTGCCACCTCCCCGAACTGGGAGAGCAGGTAGCTCTGAAGGCGCAGCAGGCGGTTGATCCAGCCATGAGCATTGGCCCACTGGCTCGGGTCTTTGCGCACGATGCCAAGCATAAAGCCTGCGCGGATCTCAAGCAGCGCAAGCAACAGGGCACGGCCACCGTCCCGACCGGTCTTGGCGGCCAGCACCCGCAAGGTATGGGAGCCCAGTAGCCCATCGGCCAAGACGCCAAGCGCTTGCTGCAGCTGGCGCACCGAGCGGCCTGGGCCGTGATGCACGGCACCGTCGAACAGGGCAATGGCAATCAGCGGGCAGACATTCTCGACCCGATCGCAACGGGCTGGCAGCCAATAGTTCGCTCGATAAAACAACTCGGCGTGGGCGGGGGTTGCATCGCTGACGGCAATATCCGGCCGACCATCGCGATCGAGATCGATCATGCCGTCTTTCTTGCCGTCGGCAGCATCGGCCATGCCGAACTTGGTGTGGCCGCCCCGGTCGGCCGGGTGGTTGACTTCCCCCCCTTCCACATCGGGGCGAAGCAACCAGGCAAGCGCTATGGGGTAGGTATCAGGCAACATAAAAGGCCCCTCGATTAACTGCGTTATCGCAGCGTACCGAGGGGCCTCTAGGGGGCGGGTTTATGGTGGGTTACAAGACCAAATAAACAAAGCAATACTTATCCAAGGACTTGCTCAGGTCCTCCACTCAACTCGTGACATTTTTGGAAAAGACGCTCTGCGGTTCTAATGCTTTCAAGTGCGTCATTCGAGTTCACATCGCCCACCAAGTCGTAATCTGCGATAACTCGCTTCCCTTTTTGCTGTTGAAGCATGGCAGCTAACCCACGTAGAGCCATTCTGTCGTACGGCTCGTCTTTATCAGGATTTTTAAGATACTGGATTAGGCCGTCATGCGCATGAGAGCTGAAATTTGGAAGCGAAACGACCAAGTCTCTGACCTCATGGAACATTGCATAATATGAACGGGCAACTGCGTTTCTGTACCCAATTTCATCTGCTCTTTGAGCTGAGTCAGTGGCAAAAATGAGAAAATCCTTGCTCAAAACGGACACATTCAACCCCTACTCATCACTCAGATTTGCCGCGAAACCAGGCCGTAACGGGAAGATCCATAAGCCGGTCATTTTCTGCAAGCCGCATGGCCAGATCAAGATTCATATCTGCAAGTTGCTCGGGGTCGCATGAGTCAAGCTCAAAACACATCATGACCAATCCATCGCCCGTACGAACGCCTGAGCCTCTGATGAATACACGATACTGGCTAGCGACACTAACACATGCCATTGCTAGGCCGTTTATATCTAGGTCCTTAACACCAAAATCAACTTCGAAACCTTTCAGCATCCTAGAGAAAGTCTCAGATGTCGTCATGATCGTGGCCCCCTGCTCGTCGGGGTAGTACTTGCGGAGCTTTTGTGCGAGAGACGAAATGCGATTCACATCACAAATGACTTGGGCTGTCTCCCAAGCATCTTTCACAATCTCAGGTTCTTCATATTTGTCTGCCAAACTGAACGCTACTTTCACATAGTCAGCAAAGCGGCCGATTCGTCTTAGATAAGTGCTGAAATTGCCTCCAATTCTAATGTCATAGAACCTGGCCATTCCATCTTCAAAAGCAGCAATTGCATCCTCTTCTTGCCCCATTGCACCATGACATAATGCAGTTAACATGACCTTCGCAACAGGGTTATCTAGTGCTCGAATTTCTCTCTTTACTTTGGCTGCTTCCCATTCAGGCAACACTTGCCCAGCATCAATGTATGCCGTCAATGTTTCGTGGATTTCTGATGTCTTGGGAGCTGGGGTAGCCATATGACCTATAGAATTCAATTAGATGGGTAAGTGTAATCGCTTGTACTCTAATGCACAGGAAAAACACAATAAAACTGTAGGCGAGGATTCTACATAGATCGCTCTTCAGCGACCATCAAAATCCCTCCCTTGGTTCTTAGAGAAGATTAACCTCAAATGAAAACCCAGCCGTAGCTGGGTTTTCCGTTAGTGTGAGTCTCGTCACTATTGATGCCCGAACAAATCGGGTTGATGTCGCAGTCGGGTCAGTTGTCGCTGCTCTGCCACCACCGCATAGGTCTGGGGCACCGAGAGACCATGCTTGCGGGCAAGCTGGTCGATGTTGCGGCCATTGAATTCATCCCAGATAGCTCTGTCCCGCAGCGCCGCCTTGAGGTGCTCCCCAGTGGGGATATAGTAGGCGCGCCCTCCCATATAGTGGGCCTGCACCATTGCCAACCGGCGTGACAAGCATGCAGCCTGTTCAGCCTGCATACCACTGCGTGTGAGTTCGGCGGCCAGAATGTCCACCAACTCGGACAGTGCCTTTGGCCACTTGGCGGTCAGTTCTGAACTGGGCACTTGATCCAACCGCGTCAGCAACTCCACCACATGAGGGTCATTGGCAAAAAGGTCACCTTCCATAAATCATTCAACCAAATGCACATTCGGTGTGCCGATTAAACCACAGCCTCGGCTTAGCGCACGTTGATGTTCCCATCGTAAATTCCTGTTTCGGGGCTTATCGATGAATAGCCAAGGTCAGCGCATACAATGGGTACTGAAGTTAACAGGTCGGTGACGCGTTGGCATTACGCAGTGCATAAGATATGTTCGTTTTGGTAACACCGTAACTTTCACTGCCTACAACCGATTACTGTGTGTACTTGATGGTGGGCTCTATCTGGTCCCTTATCAGGCTCATGAACACATCTAACGATGAATCGATCATCAACCTGTCTCAATTAATCTGGCTACATCAGCCATGAACATCTCCATATCTTCTTCTCTGATGTAAACCTGCCATTCTTGAAACACTTTGTGAGGCGGAAGCTGGCACCAGCGTAGACCAATACGAAACAGCTTGGGGAATAAGGGGTCTGGCATACTACGCACAACCAGAGTGCGCAATAGATAGCCGCTTGGAGAAGCGAATATAAGATGACGGCCTATCCCTATCTTGCTGCGACACAAACCTCCGGCACCACCTAATGAGATATCGCGAACATTCAATTGCAACGTGGGGCGAAAGGCATCGAACCAGCTGTCGTCAGGTTCACTCGCAACTGTATAGCCGCCACCAACCAAAGAAAAACGTGGATGACGGCGAGAGTCATATCCTAATGGGAAGATCTGCTCTACCTTGCTCCGAGCAACCTTCTTGTCCATAAACAGCATCCTTTCTGAAGGCTTTATAAAAACCATAGCCAACTAGGCCCATTTGAAAATAATACTTTGGATATAAATTATGACTGTCTGATGTTCTATGAAGTGGACGCTATACCCACCCTATGCTGCCAACGTTTGAGCGCCTCCAGCACCTTAACAGCCAGAGGCTCATCCAGCCATCCCACTTCGGCCACCCCTACTCCACCGTTTAAACGGGCGGTCATGCGTTGCACCCAGGCGTTTAAGGCGCACGACGAACCATCCCGGATCACACCTTGGCGGGCCATTTCCCCCAAAGTGCCCGAATCTTTGCCACCTGGGGGGCCTTGGCTCGGAACATCGAGAGCTGAATACACTGCCCTTCTTGTTGTTTCTTGGGGGTAGGCACAAAACCAAGTGCCTTGAGCGCCTGCAGAGTGCGCTCCAGCTCGCCTATCGATAGCTTTGCGGCACTACGTTTACCGGTACTGACCTCGAGCAGATCCCGATAGCTTTCTTCATCCAGTTGCAGGGTGCGTCTGGCCACGTGTACCAGACGCAGCATCCGAGTACGCTGATCATGCACCATCTTGTTGCTCCTTAAGCCGCGCACGGCGGACACGGTACATCTCGTTCATGCAGCTGCGACACCAGCTCTGCAGCCTATCCTGCTGGCCAGTGAGACCAAAAAACTCGCTGTCCCAAGGCCAAAACTCATCGCAGTGCGGGCAACGCTGCTCCAACCCGAGCTCGGTCAGGCAGGCTCTGCCCTGACGCAGACGCCTCACCAGCTCCTCACGATTCAGTACCGGACTAAACGGGGCACTGTACATCCTGCCCTCCTTGGCGAGCCCGCAGTTCAGCAACCAGTTGCCAGCGCATCCGGCAGGCTTCTCCAGCCAGCGCGTGAAAGCCACGGGCGCGCGCCTCTTTATCAAACTGTTTGAGCTGTTTGCACACAGCCCGTTTGTCAGCCGCTACCAGTGCAATGGCCGCGCTGCTGAATATCTTGGTAAGCCGAATATCCATCTCTGTTTTGGTCATCGCCGTGCTCCTTGTATCAAGACGGTGAAGACCTGGGCCCAGATCGTTTGGTTGCTCATCAGTACCCGGTCACCACACCGGGCAGACAGGGCGGCGCGGCCACCCTGTTTCGCATCATCACTGCTCGAACTGCAGTGGCATCAGATCCTGGTACTCCTCTTCGCTCAGCGGTGCCGGGCCCAACCCCAGCACCCATAACAAAGCGGCCTTGATACCGTCCTCGTAGGTGTCATCGGGGTAGCAGGTGCCTTCGGTCTCGCTGATCTGTTCACAAAGCAGCAGCTGCTCTTCGGCCTGTTCTACGTTGATTTCCATCGCGCACTCCTCCCTTACAACTTCGCCAGGTCCAGGCTCATCTGGACGTAACGGCCTTGGCCGTCCCGCTCGTAGAGCCGCAGATATTGGCTGGTGCCGGTCACCTGAATGGCATCTGCGATAGCCTGCATGGCCTGCTCCCAGTCGGCGTCTTCGATGTTGAGCTGGCGCAGGGAGAGCACCTGGTTGACGTCGATGTGCCCCGCCTTGGAGACCCGAAAGGCATGGTCAACCAGGGCCCGCAACTTGGCATCGGCGCCATCACTCCAGCGCGCGATGCACTGGTCGATCAGCGTCTTGGCTGCCTGGATCCGCTCATCAAATTTGCGGTGCTCCCCCACCGCCCGGATCAGCTTGTAACGACCGTCGAAACTGAGCAGGGTGACATTGCCCTTAGTACCACCCCAGGCCACCCCGTACTGCTCGGCCGAGAGATCCACGAAGTCGGCGATCTGCTGCATGGCGCCAATCTTGAAGGCTGCGAGTTGCGAACGCTGCTCACGGGCCGCTGCGATGATGGTCATCACCACCTCGTCACGCAGCTTGTCCGCCGGGGCGATCAGGTTCTCCGGTACCCAGTGCCCCTGGGCGTTCTGCCGCATCGGGGTCGTGTTGCTGGTCTGTGCTTCTTGCATAAGGCTCTCCTTGATTTATCCCGTTGTTGTCCGGCTATCGCTTACTGCCGCCAGTGCAACAAACACCCACCAAAGCGCACAATGGCAACATCTCGCACTACGCCTGCGAGGCATTCGCGTCCCCACACGGCCCGCTTGGTCATCGCCTCCGGTAGTGGGCCGGTCACCGCCAGCAAGGGGGTGTGGCGCACCCGACTGGTGCTCACCTTGCACCCCTTTGCCGTCAGCCAGACTCGCAACTGCTCGGCGGTCTTCTGCAGATTTCTGTTCATCCCGTTCTCCCTGTGATGCCAATCACTGAGCCCACCACACACCCCGAGCCCGTTGAATTACTGACCAGACTTCTCACCCTTATCGAGCAGCCGGTTATATTTGATGCCCAAGATCTTGAGCTCCTCGGCCAGCAGCTCGGCCAGAATACGCAAGCTGTTGCTGGCATTTTCGCCATCGCTTTTGGCCTGCCGGCGCAGCCGGGAGAGGGTGGCCTCGGCGTCATATCGGGCGCTCCTGTCCATGCCTTTGTTGCTTGGCCCAACCGAGATGCGCATTGGCCGACGCAGTTGTTGTTCCTCACCCAGTTGGCTATGGGGGCAGCCGCTGCGGCAAGCCTTCCAGAGCTTGATATCCATCGGGTTGCTGCCCACATCACGGGGACCACGGCGCTGGTGAGCAAGACACTGATGCACCGGTATTTCGCCCAGAATGGGGCACATCACCTTGTTGCCCATCAGAGCCCCTTCCACCAGGGTCTGCACTCTTGCCATATCGCCGGGATATTTTTCGTTGCAGACTTGGCTGATGGTGGTTCTGGATAAACCAAGCTTGTCGGCCACCACGGCCAGTGAACTGGCTGCAACTTCGGCCTGTAGCACCTCAAGCCACGTTTCCATGAGGAGCCTCCTTCATATCGAACTGGTAAAAACGCTGTTCGTTTTGGTCCCAGCATCCCCCCTGCTTCACCCTCACCATGGGGGCAAAACGGCCGGTATCACGGATCAACTGATAACGGTTCTGATCCCCTTTCACCTTGAAGCGCTCAATCTTTTCCACCAGCCGAACATATCCAGCCCGGATCAAAATGGTGGTGTAAGTGCTAGCCCCCGCATCATCGACCCCAGAGGTGATCGCTAGGTCGCTCAGGGTGAAAAAACGACTGATTTTCATGGTGTTCCACATCTTCTGTTGAACCGTTTTGCGATGGATACGGCGCTTTTGACGCTGTTTGGTTTTACGATTACCAGAACCAAACTCCGGATCGCCCGCGGTTGCTACAACCTGGTAACGACTGCCTCGGAATGAAAAACTGCGTCCAAATGGTTTCTGATACACGCAACGCAGGTGACCGCTTGCTAACCAACCGCGCACAACCAGATAGACATTCCTCAGCTTCAGTGGACTTCCTGCAACGACCTCTAACAAATCGAAAGAGTCTTGCTGGCACATCCAACGCCAAGCCGCTTCTATGTTGCTGTTTATACGTTTACCGACCACTGGTATCCCTCCCGTGCTTTGTTGTTATTGCCGGTTCCCAGTGGCTAACGGCTACGGCGAACGTCATGCAGCAATTCGCTGGCGTCCACATCCTCCAACCGGATAATCCTGGCGTCAGAGGCCATGGCCATCTTCTCGATCTTGTCCAGCGCCGAGACGATGGTGCGCACCACGCCGTTGGAACGCTTGCGGATGAGATCCAGCAGGGCATCATCGATCTCCACGTCCACCTCCAGCATTTCACTGGCGATGAGAGAGACGTCTTCCAGATCGGCTGGTTTGAATTCAATCCACTGGGAAATGCGGTTAAACAGTTGCTTGCGCTGGCTGATGCGACGGGCAATCTCTTCCATCCCGACCAGGATCAGGGGTTGTTCGGTAGCGTCGTAGATATCTCGCAGGGTCTCCATGATGCGGGCATTGCCGACCACGTAATCGGCCTCGTCCACGAAGATGGCCAACTCTTCGGCACGCACGGATTCGATAATGCTATCGACTTGAGCACGCAGGTTATGGCGCTGGGGGATGCCGATCTCTTTGGCAATCTGCTCCAGCAAACTGGTCACCGTGTCGGCCTTGTAGCAGCGCACATAGATGCCGTTTACTTCGTCCTGGTTGAACAGCCACTCAACGGCGGTGGTCTTGCCAAACCCGGAGGGGCCGTGGATCAGACCAATGCCCGGCACTATGCTGGAGCGATTGAGCAAGTTGTCGAGCAACTGCTCGGTCTTGATCATGTTTTTGACTTCGACGATCTTGTGTTTCATAGTGGTTTTGTCCTTTGTTTTTGGGCCTTTTCGGGTTACTCGCTAACCTTTTGCCTGAGTGCGGCGGGTAGCCCGAACTTCATCCAGATGGCGGTTAATGCGTTTTGCCATCAGCTTGTGGCTGTAGAGGTATCGGGTCAGCCACTCCTTCTCCCGCTCTGTCAGTGGGCTTCCCAACTCCTTCTCGGCCAAGTAAATGGCCTGCTCGTACTCGGTCTTGAGTGCTCTGGACTCTTGCCCGGCAGTCGCCTGTGCTCGGGCCGCTTTCTCTTCTCGTCTGGCCTCAATGGCAGCAAGTTCTGCTGCGCTGAACTGAGCCGGTTCAGCGGGTGCGGCAAGACCGGATAACGCAGCCAAGGCCGGGTTATCGAGGGTGAGATCACTGCGTTGAAACTGGGCGATATCCCGTGCCTGGGAGACGAAGTGGCGCACCACATCCTGATGGAGTTGGTCGATGCCAAAGGTCTTGGCCACATTGCGCATCTCACGGCGAAAGCCGGCCAGCGCCTTGGCATCGGCACGTTTGGCGGCGCGGAAGGCATCCGGACTGACGCCATTACCCAGCAGTTCGATGTTCACGGCCTCAATCCGCTCGTTCCAATCCCCTGTGCGATACAAGATGGCGCGGCCCACATCGCTGGGGTCGAGGAACACGCTGACCCGCTGGCTCTTCCAGTTGTGCTCCAGCAGCTCAGGGGCCGTGTATTTGAGCCCACCCGCCTTGATGAAGCCCTTGGAGACTGTGGCTTCACCGACATGGTTGAGCAGCAGGTCCAACGCCGACTGATCGCTGATGGCCCTCCGCTGATAGCGAGCATGACCATATTTCTCGTTGGGGGTCATTCCCAGAGAACTGTGTTTGCGGTTGTGGTAGCGGGCGTCAAGCCAGTTATCGAGCAAGCTCTGCAGCTCACAGGTCGTCATGGCCAGTTCGAAGATCTCCTTTTCGGCATCTGGTTTGCGTCTCTCTTCCAGCCGCTGAGCAAAGCTCTTGCGTGCCTCGATCACCTGCCGGTCGGCTACGCAGTGACCAATATAGGAGGGCAGCAACTCGATAAGGCCGTGGCTCAGGGTGCGAAAGAAGCGCTCTATGTGCGGTTTCTCCCACCCGGAATAGGCGTTGGAGCGGCTGACGTTCATGCCGAGCAGGGTGCAGATGGACATCACCCGCTGGCTCACGTAGTCAGAGCCGTTATCGGTGCGCATCACGCCGTTATCATTGAGGGTGCCCCAGGCCAACAAGGTCTTGCGCAGCAGCAGGCAGATCCCCTCACTCGATGAGGTCTTGGCAACCAGCAGGCGCACCCGGCGGGTAAACACATCGATCACCGCGATAATGCTGTGACGGCCATCCACCAACATGGCATCGACCGGGGTGCTGTCGAACTCCCACACGTCGTTGGGCTGTGCCATCCAGGGGTACATCTCCTCGATCGCGCTGCGGTATTTGTTGTTGTAGGCATCGGGGTTGGTGGCATAGGTAAAGGCCACCTTGTTGTCACTCAGCCATTTGACCATCCAGCGACGCAAAGAGGATTGGCTGGGAATGTGCCATCCCAACTGGTTCATCTCGCTGTATTGGCTGGCAAGCTCGTGCAGAGCGCCCCACTTGTTGGCCAGATGTGGCTTGGCTGTGACCAGGGCCGTCAGGAATTGGGCCAGATCCGGGCTCTGCTCCACGGTCGATGGCCGCTCTCGCTGATAGTTTCCGGCCAAGGCTGCGGGGCCTTCATCAGCCAGCGCACTCTGCCAGCGGCGCAAAGTGATCAGGCTGAACGGTTTTTGCCGGTCATAGACGTTTGCAGGAAGTGACAGGCTGCGGGCACGGTATGCCTCAATAAAGGCACGGCGACCCACCTCCCCTTGCTGGCAAGCATAATAGGGAGCCAGGAAGATATCGGCGGCCTGCAGGATCAACAGTCTGGCATCGACCTTCTTGCGAGCCCCCTCCCCCAAGGTCAGCAGCTTGCGACCAGCCTCCGGTTTGAACGGCACTTCACGCGCCAGAAGTTTGGCCATCGCCTTGCCGCCAGCAGCGTGATCGGTCACTGCTTGACCTTGCTCGGCCACGGCTCTCTCTGCCAAGTAGCGGCGAGTTTCTATCGGCAGCGAGCTGATGTGGTATTCGACCCCTTTGCCTTTCTCGCGTTTGCGGCTTTGCCACTCTTCACGCTCGGCCTTTTTACGAACGCCATCGGGGTAAGCGGGCATGCCGGCCAGCCCGGCCAGCGCCTGGGCGGTGTACCAAGTGCTCATTGGTCACCCCCCAGCAGATCGATATCCAGCGACTCGGAGAGCAGCATCATGATGGTGCGGCTTTCTCGCCGTTTAGGGCTGACCCCCATGGCCGGGGCATAGTGTTTGATGCAGCGCTGCACTGCTCTGGGGTGCAACCCTTTGGCGCGGGCCCAAGCAGCTTGGGAATATCCGCGTTTTATGAGCTCAGCCCTGATCCACTCTGGTGTTTTCCCTGACATACTCACCCCGTTTCGGTATCATCAAGTGTCGCGGCGCGTGTCTTTGTCATTCATAAAAGAATGATTTTATGTCGCAATGCGTCACATATGAATGATTGATCACCCCAAAAAGATTGACAAGTCTTTTTGTGCGGAATTTTTTGTCTATCGACTCACCAGCATTAGCCACTAGCCGAGAATTCCTTGTATGTCAGAGCGTTATGAAGAAAAACTACAAGCAGTACAAAAAGACGGTGAGGTATCTTTTCTGACGGCGGGAATGGATACTCTGTGCGCTCGTCTGGACGAGCTGCGGGGCAATCGGAGCTACAAGGCATTCGCCGAACAGGTGGGAATGAGTGAATCGGGGATCCGTAAATACTTCCCTCCCTTCAATTCACTGCCCACCATCGACAAGGCACTGCGTATCGCGCGGGTGTTCAATGTGAATCTGGAGTGGCTGGCCACCGGTCAAGGCCCCAAGCATCCAGATGTAGATGCCGAGCTGATGGTGCAACGTGAGGTGTTTGATGAGGAGTACGCGCTGATCGATGGTTACCATGTCACCGTCAGTACCGGCCATGGTGCGTTTAATGATGATCACGAGGTTAAACGCAAGCTGGCCTTTCGCCGCAAGTGGCTCACGTTTCGCAAGTTAAACCCGGATAACCTGGTGGTGGTCTTCGCCAAAGGCGACAGCATGGAGCCCACCATACACTCTGGTGACTCTATCCTGGTCGATATCAGCAAGAATCAGATCGAAGATGGATCCATCTTCGTGTTGCGGCTCGGCGAGGAACTCTATGCCAAGCGCTTACAGAAAAACTTCGATGGCGGGCTCACCATCATCAGCGACAATCGCGATGATTACCCACTGCAGGTCGTTCCAGCCAACCAACTGGAAAGCCTGGCCGTGATCGGCAAGGTCGTCTGGGCCGGGCACGACTTTTTTTAACCTACACCGCTTCAATATGGGGTTTAAACGCTGAGTTAAACCCCAAACTGCATCGCCGACCAGCCATCCCAAGTTTTCATTTTTGGCGCACAGCTCCAGAAGATCGTCCGTGATCTTTCATTTTGCCGCATCTCGCGCCAAGTACCTCCCAATCCCCCTCTAAGCTCCTGTCAGCCTTGCGTTTGTCCCACGAGATCCCACTTGTTTCCGGCTGCTCCCGGTTTTTCATTCTTAGTGGTCGGTTACACTTCGTCAACGATCGTTTTCTCGCCATCGTGGGCTATGCCCGGGAGGAGGTGATCGGCAAGCACCACAGCGCCCTCTGCTTTCTCGAGGACGTGAAAACCCGCGAATATGAACAGCTGTGGCAGGATCTGCGCAGGGGGGAGTCGCGCAACGGCCGTTTCATCCGGCAGGCCAAATCGGGCAAGGCGGTCTGGCTCGAAGCCAGCTACTTCCCGATCCTCCTCGATGGCAAGGTGATCAAGGTGGCCAAGGTGGCCTCCAACGTCACCGAACAGCAATCCACCCTGGAGCGCACCCAGGCGCTGCTGGCGGCACTGGACAAATCCCTGGCCGTCATCGACTTCCAACCTGATGGCACCGTCATCACCGCCAACCAGAATTTCCTGCACTGCTTCGGCTACCGGCTGGACGAGGTGGTGGGCCAGTCCCACCGCATGTTCTGCGACGAGGCCTTCTATCAACAGAATCCCAACTTCTGGCGGGATCTGGGAACGGGCTCCATCCAGTCCGGGCTCTTCATGCGCCGTGGCCGCCACGGCGAGAAGATCTGGCTGGAGGCTACCTACAACCCCATCTTCAACCATGAGGGCAAGGTGATCAAAATCATCAAGCTGGCCAGCAACATCAGCGAGCGGGTGGAGAAATCCATCTCGGTGCGCGAAGCGGCCCAGAAGGCCTGCGCCATCGCCGGAGAGACAGTGCTGAGCGCCGCCAGGGGCCGGGAGGTGATCGACAAGGTGCTGGAAACCTCGGCCCACATCAACAGCTCAGTCAGTGAAGTCAGCCGGCAGATAGAGAACCTCAACCAGCAATCCAGAAGCATAGAGTCCATCATCTCGACCATCAGCAGCATCGCGGATCAAACCAACCTGCTGGCGCTCAACGCCGCCATCGAGGCGGCCCGCGCCGGCGAGCAGGGCCGCGGGTTTGCGGTGGTGGCCGATGAAGTGCGCCAGCTGGCGGCCAGAACCTCCACCTCTACCGGCGAGATAGTCTCCGTCATCCGGCTAAACTCCGACATCACCTCCAGGATCACCCAGACCGTCTCGGTGGTATCGGACAAGGCGATGGCGGGCCAGGCCCAGGCCGACATCATCGCCGGCGTCATTCAGGAGATCATCGAGGACGCCAACTCGGTGTCGGACACCGTCAAAGGCCTCTCCATCTAGGAGCCTCGCCATCACAACACACGGGGCCAGGCCCCGTGTTTTTTAGCTTCCGAAAAAAGCGTCAATCCCGCCCCGACAGATAGTGCCTGGTCTCCTCGTCGGCCTGCTGCAGGGCGCACTCCCACAGTTCGGCGATGCAAAGCCCCTCCTCGCCCACCGCTTCCTCTTCCAGCGCCTCCAGTGCCCGCGCATCGGCCAGGGTGAAGGGATGGTGGCCAAGCAGCAGTCGCGCCTGCGCCAGTAACCTCATGTCACTCATGATCACGCTCCTCGCTGCGACCAACCCTGACTGTAGTCAATCTGTGGCCGTCACGAGCCTGCGGTGGCCGCCGGCATCCGCACGCGCCTGGCCGGCAGCTGTCCCACCGCGATCCCCAGCAGCACCGCGCCACAGGCCACCCATTGCAAGGTGTTGAGGGTCTCTCCCAGCAGCAGATAGGCCAACAGCAGGGTGAACACCGGGATGAGATTGACGTAGGCCGCCGCCAGCGTCACCTTCACCTGGGTCACCGACCAGTTGTAGAGCAGGTAGGCCAGGGTCACGCAGGCGCCGAGAAAGACGATGACCGCCATGTCCTGCCAGACCCAGGCCGTCGGCCAGGGTTCGCCAAAGGCAAAGGGAGCGAAGAAGAGGGTGCCGACGAAGGCCTGCAACGCAGTCAGGGTCAGCACGCTGTAGCGGCTGCAAAGCTTCTTGAACACCACCGAGTAGGTGGCGGCGCAGAACATGGCCGCCATCTCCAGGCTGTTGCCAAGCAGGGCATTGGGGGCAAATTCATCCGTCCCGCTGCCAAAGCCGAGCAGCGCGATGCCGAAGATGGCGATGGCAAAGCCGAGCAACTGGCGCCGGCTCACCCGCTCGCGGATCAGCACGAAGGCCACCAGCGCCACGATGAGCGGCAACAGGGCACAGACCATGCCGGCCTGACCGGCACTGGTGTAGCGCAGGGCGTTGACCTCCAGCAGGAAATAGAGACAAGGCTCCAGCGCCCCCATCAACGCCAGCCAGCGCCAGTCCCCTTTCTGATAACGAAAGTTGCCGAGATAGCGGTAGCAGCACAGCCAGCAGAGCGCCGCCACGCTCATGCGCATGAACAGCACCTGACCGAAGCCCCAGACCCCCAGCACGTGCTTGAGCGCGATGAAGGAGCTGGACCAGAGCAGCATCGCCAGGGTCAGGGTAAAAATGGGTAAAGGGCGCACGTTTCCTCCATGAAATTGGCCATTTGAATAATAACCATGCGGCCTTGCGGTTGTTAAAAGGCACCTAAAATCAGATAATACCGCCGCCTTCACACCGGATAACCAACCTGCAATGACTGAGTACCTGCTTTTATTGGTCGGCACTGTGCTGATTAACAACTTCGTGCTGGTGAAATTCCTCGGCCTGTGCCCCTTCATGGGCGTCTCCGGCAAGCTGGAAACCGCCATCGGCATGGGGCTGGCGACCACCTTCGTGATGACCCTGGCCAGCGCCTGTTCCTATCTGATGGAACACTATATCCTGATCCCGTTGAACATCGCCTACCTGCGCACGCTCGCCTTCATTCTTGTGATCGCCGTCGTGGTTCAGTTTACCGAGATGGTTATCCGCAAAAGCAGCCCCACCCTCTATCGTCTGCTGGGCATCTTCCTGCCGCTCATCACCACCAACTGCGCCGTGCTGGGGGTGGCCCTGCTCAGCATCAACGAGCACCACAACTTCATCCAGAGCATCATCTACGGCTTCGGCGCCGCCACCGGTTTCTCGCTGGTGCTGATCCTGTTTGCCGCCATGCGCGAGCGTCTGGTGGCCGCCGACGTCCCGACCCCGTTTCGCGGCGTCTCCATCGCCATGATCACCGCCGGCCTGATGTCGCTGGCCTTTATGGGCTTTACCGGCCTCATCAAGATATAGCGCTATGACTCACATACTCTTTGCCGTTCTGGTGTTGGCTCTGCTGGCTCTGGCCTTCGGCATCATCCTGGGCTTTGCCGCCGTCAAATTTCATGTGGAAGCCGATCCCATCGTCGATCAGCTCGACGCCCTGCTGCCGCAAACCCAGTGCGGCCAGTGCGGCTACCCGGGCTGCAAGCCCTACGCCGAGGCGCTGGCCAATGGCGACCAGATCAACAAGTGCGTGCCAGGTGGCGATGCCACCATGCGCAAGATTGCCGACCTGATGGGGGTCGAACCCCAGCCGCTGGGCGGCGCCGAGGCCGCCGTCCCCATCAAGAAAGTTGCCTTCATTCATGAAGATCAATGCATCGGCTGCACCAAGTGCATCCAGGCCTGTCCGGTCGATGCCATCGTCGGCGCCACCAAGGCGATGCACACCGTCATTGCCGACGAGTGCACCGGCTGCGATCTCTGTGTCGATCCCTGCCCGACCGACTGTATCGAAATGATCCCGGTGCCGACCACGGTCGACAACTGGAAGTGGGATCTGGCCAACGTCGCCATTCCGGTCAAGATAGTGGAATAAGTAACCATGCAGTCCTTACTCGAACGCATCAAAGCCGGCACTCTGTGGGATTTTCACGGCGGCATTCACCCTCCCGAGAACAAAGACCAATCCAGTCTCACCCCGGTAGTGGACGCGGGTTTGCCGCCCCAGCTCATCATCCCGGTGCGCCAGCACGCGGGCCCGGCCGGCGACCTGCTGGTGCGGGTCGGCGACCAGGTCAAGAAGGGCCAGCCGCTCACTCGCCATGACAAGGGGCGTTTCGTGCCGGTGCACGCCTCCACCTCTGGCACCATCACCGCCATCGGTCACCACACGGTGGCCCACCCCTCCGGTCTCGACGATCTCTGCATCACCCTCACCCCGGATGGCGAAGATGCCTGGGGCGAGCGTCAGGGCCGCAGCGACTACTGGAATCTGGAGCGGGGCGAGCTGCTCGAGCGCATCCAGCAGGCCGGCATCGCGGGCCTTGGCGGCGCCGTGTTCCCGACCCACAGCAAGCTCGATGGCCGCGGTCAGCTGACCGAGATCCTGATCGTCAACGGGCTGGAGTGCGAGCCCTACATCACCACCGATGACCGGCTGATGCAGGAGTACGCCGACGAGATCATGGACGGCATCCGGGTGCTCAAGCACCTGCTCAAGCCCAAGCTGACCCTGATCGGGGTGGAAGACAACAAGCCGGCCGCCATCGGTGAGCTGACCCGTCATGCCACAGACGAAGACGTGCTGGTCAAGACGGTGCCCACCAAGTATCCCTCGGGCGGCGCCAAGCAGACCATCGAGCTGCTCACCGGCCGCCAGGTTCCCAAGGGGGGTCGCGCCGTGGACATGGGCATCATGGTGCTCAACGTGGCCACGGTGTTTGCCATCAAGCGCGCCATCATCGACGGCGAACCGCTCATCTCCCGCATCGTCACCCTCACCGGCGACGCCTTCAAGAAACCGGGCAACGCCTGGGTGCTGCTGGGCACCCCGGTGCGCTGGCTGCTGCAGCGTTTCGAGCTGCAGCCCGAGGCGGATCAGCGGGTGATCATGGGCGGCCCCATGATGGGCTTCACCCTGCCCCATGCCATGGTGCCAGTGGTCAAGGCCACCAACTGCCTGCTCTCCCCCACCCGGGCCGAGCTGCCACCGCCCGGTCCGGAGCAGGCCTGCATTCGCTGCAGCGCCTGTGCCGACGCCTGTCCGGCCAACCTGCTGCCCCAAGAGCTCTACTGGTACAGCCGGGCCAAGGAGTACGACAAGGCCGAGGGGCTCAACCTGTTCGACTGTATCGAGTGCGGCGCCTGCGCCTGGGTCTGCCCGAGCGAGATCCCGCTGGTGCAGTACTACAAGATTGCCAAGGATGACATTCGCGAGGCCCGCGCCGAGGCCGAGAAGGCCGAGCGTGCCAAGCAGCGTTTCGAGGCCAAGCAGGCCCGCTTCGAGCGGGAAAAAGCCGCCCGCGAGGCGCGCCACGCCGAGGCAGCGGCCCAGCGCCGCCAGGCCATGACGGCCGCCGGAGGTGAAGATCCGGTCGCCGCCGCTCTGGCCCGCATCAAGGCCAAGCAGGACGCAGCACCCGTTGGTGCCAGCGAGCTCGCACCGGACAACAGCGCCATGATTGCCGCCCGCGAGGCGCGCAAGCAGGAGGCCATCGCCCGCCGCGCCGCCAAGGCGGCTGCCAGCGAGCCCGACTCGGCCCAGACCGATGCACCGGCAGCGGACGGGCAGGATGCCAAGAAAGCCGCCATTGCGGCGGCGCTGGCACGTGCCAAGGCCAAAAAAGCGGCTCAGGAGCCAGGCGAAGCAGCGGCTGTGGATAGCCCTGCTGCTGCGTCTCAGTCTGACCCCGTTGCCGATACGGATCCCAAGACGGCGGCCATCGCGGCAGCCATTGCCCGCGCCAAAACCAAAAAAGCTGCCAGCACGCAAGGTGATGAAGCGGCTGCGGATAGCCCTGTAGGCGCGCCCCAGTCTGACACCGCCGCCGACGCAGATCCCAAGAAGGCCGCCATTGCTGCCGCCATCGCCCGCGCCAAGGCCAAGAAGGCCGCTCAGGCGCAAGGGGATGCAGCCGTGACCGAAGGTGAAGAAGCCGCCGTAGCAGCCCCTGCCGCAGCGCCGCAACCTGACTCAGCCGCCGAGGTCGACCCCAAGAAGGCGGCTATCGCTGCTGCCATTGCCCGCGCCAAGGCCAAGAAGGCCACTCAGGCGCAAGGGGACGCAGCCGTGACCGAAGGTGAAGAGGCCACCGTGGCAACCCCTGCAACAGCGCCACAGCCTGACCCCGCTGCCGACGCGGATCCCAAGAAGACGGCTATCGCGGCTGCCATTGCCCGCGCCAAGGCCAAGAAGGCCGCTCAGGCGCAAGGGAATGCAGCCGTGACCGAAGGTGAAGAGACCGCCGTGGCAGCCCCTGCCGCAGCGCCGCAGCCTGACTCTGCCGCCGAGGTCGACCCCAAGAAAGCGGCCATCGCTGCCGCCATCGCCCGCGCCAAGGCCAAGAAGGCCGCTCAGGCGCAAGGTGAGGAGGCCGTTGCCAAGCCCGCAGAGGTGCATGACGAGGAGGCCACTGCCAAACCCGAGGTGACCACCGTGGCGGCACCGGCTGCCGATGCGTCGCAGCCAGCCGCCGATGCGGATCCCAAGAAAGCGGCCATTGCCGCTGCCGTGGCCCGTGCCAAGGCCCGCAAACTGGCGGCCGAGGCAGCAGCCCAGGCCTCTCCTTCTCCATCGACCGACAAGAGCCACTGATCCATGTTCAATATCGCGAGTGCGCCGTTTGCCCACAACCGCAAACAGACCCAAACCCTGATGTTGCTGGTGATCCTGGCCTGCCTGCCCGGTTTTCTGGCGCAGAGCTGGTTCTTTGGCTGGGGCACCCTGATCCAGATCCTGCTGGCGCTGGTCACGGCGCTGGGCTCGGAGGCGCTGGTGCTGCGCCTGCGCGGACGCCCCGTCAAACCGGCCCTGCTGGATGGCAGCGCGGCCCTGACCGCCGTGCTGATCGGTCTCTCCCTGCCGCCGTTGCTACCCTGGTGGATGTTGGTGCTGGGCACGGCGTTTGCCATCATCATCGCCAAACACCTCTATGGCGGGCTGGGTCAAAACCTGTTCAACCCCGCCATGGTGGCCTATGTGCTGCTGCTGGTCTCCTTCCCCGTGCAGATGACCAGCTGGCTGCCGCCCTCCAGCATCGCCGCCTATGACATCGGCTTTGGCGATGCGGCCTCGGTGATCTTCACTGGCTTCAGCCTCGACGGTTACAGCATGGCGCAGCTCAAGCAGGGGGTGGATGGGCTGACCATGGCCACACCGCTCGACACCCTGAAAACCGGGCTGACTCAGGGCCTCACCGCCGGCGAGGTGATGACCCACACCGTCTTCGAAGGCTGGGGCGGCATCGGCTGGAGCTGGGTCAACCTCGGCTACCTGCTGGGCGGCCTGTTCCTGCTGCAGCAGAAGGTGATCAACTGGCGCATTCCGGGGGCCATCCTCGGCGCCTTGCTGCTGGCGGCCACCCTGGGTTATCTGATGACCCCGGATGCCACCGCCACCCCCATGTTCCACCTGTTCAGCGGCGCCACCATGTTGGGGGCCTTTTTCATCGCCACCGATCCGGTGAGTGCCAGCACCACCCCGCGCGGCCGCCTGGTCTATGGCGTGCTCATCGGCGTGCTGGTCTATGTCATCCGCCGCTTTGGTGGCTACCCGGATGCCTTCGCCTTTGCCGTGCTGCTGGCCAACCTGTGCGTACCGCTGATCGACAGCCTGACCCGCCCGAAAGTCTACGGAGCCCGTCGCAAATGATCCTCGCGCACACCTCACCCTCAGGAATGATGCAATGTTAAAGAGCATGCGCAAAAACGGCGTCACTCTCGCCCTGTTTGCCCTCGCCTGCACCGCCGTGGTGGTGCTGACCAACGAGCTGACCCAGGGGCGGATCGCCCACCAGCAGCAGCTGGAGAAGCTGCGCACCCTCTCCGCCCTGCTGCCGGAGGGGAGCTATGACAACGATCTGGTCGCCAGCTGCAAGCTGGTGCAGAGCCGACGCTATCTGGGCAGCGATCAGTCCATGCCGCTCTACACCGCGACCAAGCAGGGCGAAATCACCGGCTATGCGCTGGAAACCGTCGCCCCCGACGGCTACAGTGGGGCCATTCGCCTCATCGTGGGCACCGATGCCAAGGGCGCCGTGAGCGCGGTCCGGGTGTTGGCCCACAAGGAAACCCCCGGCCTTGGCGACAAGATCGAGCTGAAGAAGTCGGACTGGATCAACAGCTTCGTCGGCAAGTTTCTCAGCCACGACAACGAGGCCAGCTGGGCCGTGAAGAAAGACGGCGGCGAGTTCGACGCCTTCACCGGTGCCACCATCACCCCTCGGGCCGTGGTCAAGGCGGTGAAGAACCTGTTGCTGCTGCAACAGGAGCACCCAGAGTTGCTGCGCGACGCCCCCGCCTGTGACGCCACCCCCTAACGCCGGAGCACAAGCTATGGAACAAGTCGATGTGATTGACGGGCAGAGCCCGCTCAGCGAGAGCAATGGCCGCCGCGAAGAGCTCAAGGAGCTGATGCTGCAGGGGCTGTGGAAGAACAACCCCTCGCTGGTGCAGGTGCTGGGTCTGTGCCCCACCCTGGCGGTCTCCTCCACCTTCACCAATGCGCTGGGGCTCGGCCTTGCCACCATGGCAGTGCTGGTCAGCTCCAACCTCGCCATCTCGCTGGTGCGCAACCTGGTGCCCAAGGATATCCGCATCCCGGTCTACGTGATGATCATCGCGGCGCTGGTGACCAGCGTGCAGTTGCTGATGAACGCCTACACCTATGGCCTCTATCAGGCGCTCGGCATCTTCATCGCCCTCATCGTCACCAACTGCGTCATCATCGGCCGGGCCGAGGCCTATGCCTCCAAGAACCCGCCGCTGCTGGCGGCCCTCGACGGCTTCATGATGGGGCTGGGCTTTACTCTAGTGTTGCTGGTGCTGGGCGGGCTGCGCGAGATCATCGGCATGGGCACCCTGTTCGACGGTGCCGACCTGCTGCTGGGAGAGTGGGCCAAGTCACTGCGCATCGAGCTGTTCCACGCCGATGCCAGCCTGCTGCTGGCAATCCTGCCCCCTGGCGGCTTCATCGGTCTCGGCCTGATGATCGCCGGCAAGAACGCCATCAACGACTGGATGGGTCGCAAGCAGAGCGCCGAGAAGGCCCACTGCAGCGTACCGGCCGCGGGTGCCCGCGCGACCCAGCTCTGAGCCAAGAGAGAGCCATGAACAATCAGAAACGTAGGCAGATACTGGAGCGACTGCGGGACGACAACCCCCACCCCACCACCGAGCTCAACTTCAAGACACCGTTCGAGCTGCTGATCGCCGTGCTGCTGTCGGCCCAGGCCACCGATGTCAGCGTCAACAAGGCCACCGACAAGCTCTACCCGGTGGCCAACACCCCTCAGGCCATGCTGGAACTTGGAGTAGACGGGGTCAAGGAGTACATCAAGACCATTGGCCTGTTCAACACCAAGGCCGAGAACGCCATCAAGACCTGCGCCATCCTGCTGGAGCGCCACGGCGGTGAAGTGCCGGAGAACCGCGAAGCCCTCGAAGCCCTGCCCGGGGTCGGCCGCAAGACCGCCAACGTGGTGCTCAACACCGCCTTCGGCTGGCCCACCATCGCCGTCGATACCCATATCTTCCGGGTCTCCAACCGCACCGGCTTTGCGGTGGGCAAGAACGTCGATCAGGTGGAGGATAAGCTGCTCAAGGTGGTCCCCGCCGAATTCAAGCTGGATGTGCACCACTGGCTGATCCTGCACGGGCGCTACACCTGTCTGGCTCGCAAACCGCGCTGCGGTTCCTGTATCATCGAGGACTTGTGCGAGTATAAGGAAAAGGTCTACCCGGAGAGCTGAACATGGCTGCCGGCTCGCAAGCGGCGCAGCCATGGCGCCGCTCCTGGCGAGCACGGGCTTGAGCCAAGCGCCGGTATCCGTCCCCAGGGCGGCACCCATACCACAAGAACCACTACCCGGAGAATTGAGCAATGAGAATCCTGCATACCATGTTGCGCGTCGGCGATCTGCAACGCTCCATCGACTTCTATACCCGAGTGCTGGGGATGAAACTGCTGCGCAAGAGCGAGAACAGCGAATACAAGTACACCCTGGCCTTCGTCGGCTACGGTGACGAGAAAGATGAAGCGGTGATCGAACTCACCTACAACTGGGGTGTCAGCGAGTACGAGCGGGGCTCGGCCTACGGTCACATCGCGCTGGAAGCGGACGACATCTATGCCACCTGCGAGGCGCTGCGCGCCGCCGGTGCCAAGATCACCCGCGAGCCGGGCCCGGTCAAGGGCGGCACCACCGTCATCGCCTTCGTGGAAGACCCGGACGGTTACAAGATTGAGCTGATCGCCAAGAAAGATGCCGGCAGCGGCCTCGGCGACAGCGTCTAAATCTGGCTATACCCAGAAAAACCAAAAGAGCGCCAAGGCGCTCTTTTTCATGGCTGGATTTACCTCAGATGGCGCCGTTGCGGCCCATGTTGATCACCACCCGCCGGTTCTTGGCACGGCCATCTTCGGTTTCGTTGGAGGCGACGTGCTGCTTCTCGCCGTGCCCCTCCACCGAGATCTTGCCGGGTTCGATGCCCAGATCCACAAACACCTTCTTGATGGCATCGGCCCGTTTCTCGGAGAGCTTCTGGTTCGGCCAGCGGCCGCCATAGCTGTCGCTGTAGGCGTCGATCACCACCACGTCGATGCTCTTGTCCACCTTCACATACTCGCCGATCATCGCCAGCCGCCGCTTGGAGGCCAGCGACAGCTCGTCACTGTTCTTGTCATAGGTAAGCACGCTGAAGGCGATGTCGTTGAAACTGTAGGGCAGCAGGCCATTGAGGCAATCCACGAAGGCCTGATACTTGACCCGGAAGTTGACCGAGGAGAGCGAGACCCGCACCGGTCGATTCTGCCGATACCAATCGCGGTACTGGAAGGTCGGCATACGCCCCCCTTCCAGCTCGTCCAGCATGGTCCAGGCGGTCTGCCCCTCCACCAGCCCGTCAAACTGCTGGTAAAAGCGCAGCTGGCTCACTTCCCGCCCGGCGATGCCGGGGCGCCAGACCGGTGGCATGATGCCCAGGCTGACCGTCTGGGTCTGGGCCTGCTGGCGCAGCCCCTTGAGCTCGAAATCCAGGTTGATCTTGCGACCGGCGCGGCTGACAAATGCCCCCGTGCCCCAGTTGGGGATGGGGTGCTCGAGCCGGCACTCCACCTGGGTGTCGGAGGTCAAGCGCCAGACGGATTGATCCAGGCCGGCACCGAATTCGGTGACTCCCGCCTGTAACTGCATACTCACGGATATGCTGACCAACCCCAACATCCAAGCGTTCAACTGCCTGCCCTCCACACGATCTCAGGTTAGATATCGGCAGGGGCAGGACAAGCTTTAGGGCAAACCGATCAGTGGGTCGAGGCGGCGTCCATCAATTTGAAGCGGGCGATACGCCCCGCCAGCTCCCGCGCCAGCTGATCCAGCTCGGCGCTGTTTTGCTGCAGGGTTTCCGAGTGCTGGCGATGCGCCTCGTACACCTCGCGAATGGTCATCACGTTGTGCTGGATATCGTCGGTGACATAGCGCTGTTCCTCGGTAGCGGTAGCCACCTGGGCGGTCATGTCGCTCACCTTGCGCACCTCGTTGACGATGTCGGTCAGCTCGCTGCCCGCCCGCTTGGCCTCGGTCACGCTCAGCCCCGCCTGCTCGGTCCCCAGGTGCATGGCGGTGACCGCCTGATTGGCCCCCTGCCGCAGCCGCACCAGCATCCGCTCTATGTCGTCGGCTGCCTGCTGGGTGCGCGACGCCAGCGCCCGCACCTCTTCCGCCACCACTGCAAAACCGCGGCCGGATTCGCCGGCGCGGGCCGCCTCAATGGCGGCGTTGAGGGCCAGCAGGTTGGTGCGATCCGAGATCTGCTTGATGAGGTTGAGGGCCTCGCCTACCGATTCGGTGTCCTGATGCAGGCTGTCCACCAGCTGCTGGGTATCACTCAAGGTACCCGCGACCTGCTGGATGGCATCGATGGTCTGATCCACCTCCTTATCACCCTGCCGGGCCCGGCCGATGGCCTGCTGGGTCGCCAGCGAGGTCTGA
This sequence comes from Aeromonas sp. 1805, assembly GCF_013085525.1. NCBI lineage: Bacteria > Pseudomonadati > Pseudomonadota > Gammaproteobacteria > Aeromonadales > Aeromonadaceae > Aeromonas > Aeromonas sp. 1805. The sequence goes on from NZ_CP038515.1 coordinate 4,498,209, forward strand.
GTCGCATTGCGCGCGATCTCGGCCACCGTCGAGGCCATCTCGGTGGCGGCAGTCGCCACCAGATCCACCTGGCCAAACCCCTTGGCCACCCCGGCGTTGACTTCGGCAATGACGTTGGCCGAGGCGGCGGCGCTGCGGGCCAGCACCTCGCAGGAGCGGCGCACCGCCAGCATCAGCCCTTCCAGATGTTCGAGGAAGTGATTCAGATCCCGCGACAATGCCCCCAGTTCATCACCGGATCGCCAGTTGACCCGCACCGTCAGATCGTTCTCCTGCACCAGCCGCTTGAAGGTATGGTGCAGAGCCATGAAGCCCAGATGCAGATCCCGCACCACCCGCCAGCAGACGAAGCTGGTGAGCAGCACGCACAGCAGGACTCCGGTGGCGGCCCACCAGAAATCGCTGGCACTCTTCGCCCGCATCTGGTCAACCCGCTCGGACAGCTGCTGATAGAGGCGGTCTTCGCTCTCCTTGAGCAGGCTGATCTTGTCGGTGCTCAAGGCAAACCAGGCCTCGGCATCCACCCCGAAGCCACCGCTGGCCGCCTTGTCCAGCGCCAGCTTCTCCATGGCGGCCACCTTGCTCACCACCGGCGAGGCCAGGCTGTCGGCCAGCAGCTGACGCTGGGAGGGACTCGCCACCGCCTGAAAACGCTCAAGATAGGTATTCTGGGCCGCCAACAGGGAGATGAACTGCTGCAACAGCGCCGGTGTGAAGCTGTCACGGCCGAACACGTTGCTCAAGGTTGCCCGCTCCAGCCCCATCCGCTCCTTGCTCTGCAAGAAGGCGGCATAGGCATTGGTCTGCAGCGCTATGGTGGCATCCCGACTATTGATGCTGATCTGATCCACCACCGCCAACAACTGGGTGATCATCCGGGTATAGAAGCTGACCTGCTCCGCCACCTCGACCCCCAGCGCACTGACCCGCTCGCGCATGGCGGTGAGCCCGGCCAGCTCCTGCTGCACTTCTTTGAGTGCCAGCAGGGCGGGATCCTCATGAAAGCGCTGCAGCAGGGTATCGACCTGCTTGCGCTGCGCCGGCAGGGCATCGCGGAACTTGTTGCCACCGGAACCCAAGAAACCGGCCGACATGCCGCGCTCCTTTTGCAGCTCGTGGGCCAATTGCGCCGCTTCCCGCACCACCGCCAATGCGGCCTGGGCCTGACTCATCTCCTGCTCGACCCGATAACGCTCATAGACGTATCGGCCGGAGAAAAACAGCAAGGCCAGCAGTGGCAGGCAGACCACCAGCAACATCTTGTGCGCCAATCCCAGCTTCTTCATCGTTGCTCCCCATTCCATTGTTGAAGTGGTCAATTATAAGCCCGCGTGTCGATAATAGAATCGGCCAGCGCGCCGATGGCGGCCGATGAGGGACAAAGGCCGGCTTTTTTGCCATAATGCCGCCTCATTTCACGCCGACCGAGATACCATGACCGACGCTGTTCACACCCTCAAGGGCCGTTTTCGTGGCTTTTACCCCGTCGTCATCGATGTTGAAACCGCCGGGTTCAATGCCAGAACCGACGCCTTGCTGGAAATCGCCGCCTATACCCTCAAGATGGACGAGCAGGGCTGGCTCGTGCCCGACCAGATCTTCCATTTTCATGTCGAGCCGTTTGAAGGAGCCAATCTGGAAAAAGCGGCGCTGGAGTTCACCGGCATCGATCCCTTCAATCCGCTGCGCGGCGCCGTCAGCGAGAAAGAGGCGCTGACCGAGATCTTCAAGGGCATCCGCAAGGGGATGAAGGAGCAGGATTGCGGCCGCGCCATCATAGTGGCTCACAACGCCACCTTCGATCACGGCTTCGTCATGGCCGCCGCCGAGCGGGCCGGCCTCAAGCGCAATCCGTTCCATCCGTTTGCCACCTTCGACACCGCCGCCCTCTCCGGCCTGGCGCTGGGCCAGACGGTGCTGGCCAAGGCGTGCCAGAGCGCGCGCATTCCGTTTGACAATAAAGAGGCGCACTCCGCCCTCTACGACACCGAGCGCACCACCGAGCTGTTCTGTCATATCGTCAACCGCTGGAAGAGCCTGGGTGGCTGGCCCCCGCCCCACCCGGACGAGGTAGCCGACGACGCCAGCGAGTAACGACGCCCCCTTCCCAAGAGGCTGCCACGGCAGCCTCTTTTCTTGCGCCATCTGGTTTGACCAGAATGTCGAAAAAAGGCCCATCCAGCACCGTTTCTTATCTCTCCCGATTCTTCATCTGGATTGAACCGCCGGGAATGCTGTAGATAGGCCATTCACCTGATTTTTTACTCGACATTTGTCACATTTTTCGCAAACTAACTGCCTTTCACACGACAGACAGCAACACAAACTATAAGGAAAGCAAATGAATCCTGTTGTTATCGCGGTGGCGCTGATGCTGGTGCTCAGCCTGCTGCGGATCAATGTGGTGGTCTCTCTCGCCATCGGCGCCATCGTCGGCGGCCTGATTGGCGGTCTCTCCCTCGAGCAGACCCTCAGCACCTTCAGCGGTGGTCTGGGTGGCGGCGCCGAGATCGCCCTCTCCTACGCCATGCTGGGGGCCTTCGCAGTCGCTATCTCCCGCTCCGGCATCACGGATCTGCTGGCACGCAAGGTGATCAGCCAACTCGGCAAGGATGCCAGCAGCTCCCGCATCCTCTGGGTCAAGGCCCTGCTGCTCAGCTCGGTACTGGGGGTCTCCATCTCCTCCCAGAACCTGATCCCGGTCCATATCGCCTTCATTCCCATCCTGATCCCGCCACTGTTGCACGTCATGGCCCAGATGCAGATCGACCGTCGTCAGGTGGCCTGCGTCATCACCTTTGGCCTGACCGCGACCTATATGCTGCTGCCGGTGGGCTTTGGCGGCATCTTCCTCAACAACATCCTGGCCAAGAACCTGATCGACAACGGCGTGCCGGTCGAGCACAGCCAGCTGCCGCTGGCGATGGCCATTCCGGTGCTGGGTATGTTCGTCGGCCTGCTGATCGCCGTCTTCTTCAGCTACCGCAAACCGCGCCAGTATGATCTGGAAAAGATCCTGGCCGCCGAGCCGGAAACGGTCGATCTCAACCTCAACCACATCTGGGTCGCCCTGCTGGCCATCGCCGTGGCACTGGGGCTGCAGCTGATGACCAACAGCATCGTGCTGGGGGCGCTGGCCGGCTTCGTCATCTTCACCTGTGGCGGCGTCATCAAGTTCCGCGAGAGCCAGGATGCCTTCACCCAGGGCGTGCGCATGATGTCCCTCATCGGTTTCATCATGATCTCCGCCGCCGGCTTCGCCGCCGTGATGAAAGAGACCCACGGGGTGGAGAGCCTGGTCCAGGCCGTCTCCGGCATGATGGCGGGCCACAAGGGGCTGGCCGCCTTCCTGATGCTGCTGGTGGGCCTGCTCATCACCATGGGGATCGGCTCCTCCTTCTCCACCGTGCCCATCATCGCCACCATCTATGTGCCGCTGTGCCTGCACCTCGGCTTCTCCCCCCTGGCGACCATCTCTCTGGTCGGCACCGCCGGCGCCCTGGGGGATGCGGGCTCTCCCGCCTCCGACTCGACCCTGGGACCCACCTCGGGTCTCAATGCCGACGGCCAGCACGACCATATCTGGGACAGCGTGGTGCCCACCTTCATCCACTACAACATCCCGCTCATCATCTTCGGCTGGATTGCCGCCATGGTGCTCTAAGTCCCCCAAGATAGATGCATAAACATAAAAGGCGACCCCGAGGTCGCCTTTTTGCTGCCCTCATCGCGATGGCATAGACCGGGACAAACCAGCCCGAGCGCCCCTCTCAGCCTGCTCTTGCTGCTGCCCCCTTTCCTTTTATGCTGACGTAGCTTGCACCAGCCATCGGCAATCCTGCACTTGTCCGCCTCTTACTTTCTGCCCCATCCCATTCCATCCACACACAGCCAGGACGATGTCAGGCCAACCCATCGGCGATATCAAGGGTGCGCCATGGACTTACCCTTTCAATCCCCCCATGCGGCGCAGCAGCGTCGCCTGGGTGAACGACGGGCAACAAAAAGGCCGCTCGATGAGCGGCCTTTTTAGCTAGCAGTCAGGGTTTAGCTGTCGCGGCGCTTGCCACCGAATTTGCGACCCTTGTCGAAACCGCCTTCACGGCGATCCTTGTTGAAGGGACGGTCACCCTGCGGACGGCGATCCTTGTTGAAAGGACGGTCGCCACGGAACGGACGATCACCACGGGGCGGACGGGGAGCAGTGTTGCTGCCGGCCGGCACTTCGGTGTAGCGGCTGATCTGCAGCGGACGCTGGCAGACACGGGCCTTCTTGATCACTTCCAGCACTTCGGCGCTCATGCCCTTGGGCAGATCGACGGTGGAGAAGTCATCGGCGATGTCGATGTTGCCGATGAAACGGCTCTCGATGTTCGCTTCGTTGGCGATGGCACCCACGATCTGGCCCGGCTTGACGCCGTGATGGGCACCCACGTCTACGCGGTAGCGCTCCATTTCCACGTCCGGGTTGTCTTTGAGCGGACGCGGCTCCAGGGACGGCATGCGACGAGCCGGGCGATCGCCACGGTCGGCGAAATCACGGCCACCACGGTCGTTGAAGTCACGACGCTCGAAACCACCGCGATCGTTGCCGGCGTTGAACACCGGATCCGGAATGGAGTCATCCAGCAGCAGCGGTTGGTCGCCCTGTACCAGCTTGGCCAGTGCGGCAGCCAGCTCCAGCGGATCGGCAGAGTCTTCTTCGATCAGCTCGTTCACCAGGTTCACGTAGATCTCGAGCTCTTCGCCCATCATGGTTTCGCGGATGCGCTCCTTGAACTTGGCCAGACGGTGCTGGTTGATGTCCTCGGTGCTCGGCATCTTCATCGGCTCGATGGCCTGACGAGTTGCGTGCTCGATGGCGCGCAGCATACGACGCTCACGCGGTGCCACGAACAGGATGGCTTCGCCCTTGCGACCGGCACGGCCGGTACGGCCGATACGGTGAACGTAGGATTCGGTGTCGTAGGGGATGTCGTAGTTCACCACGTGGGTGATGCGCTCAACGTCCAGACCACGGGCAACCACGTCGGTGGCGATCAGGATGTCCAGCTGGCCTTGGCGCAGCTTGTCGACGGTACGCTCACGCAGCTTCTGCGGGATGTCACCGTGCAGCGCTTCACAGGCGTGACCACGGGCAGCCAGCTTGCCAGCCAGTTCTTCGGCGGCGTTCTTGGTGCGTACGAACACCAACAGAGCTTCGTAGGGCTCGACTTCCAGCAGACGGGTCATGGCGTCCAGCTTGTGCAGACCGGTCACCTGCCAGTAACGCTGGCGAATGGTGGTGGCGGTCGCAGTCTTGGAAGCGATCTTGATCTCTTTGGGCTGCTTCAGGTGCTTCTGGGCCACACGGCGGATCTGCTCCGGCATGGTGGCGGAGAACAGGGCAACCTGGCGACCAGCCGGGCACTGTTCCATGATCCAGTCCACGTCGTCGATGAAGCCCATGCGCAGCATCTCGTCCGCTTCGTCCAGCACCAGGGCTTTCAGGCCGGAGAGGTCCAGGTTCTTGCGACGGATCAGGTCCATCACACGGCCCGGGGTACCCACGACAACCTGAGCACCGCGGCGCAGGGCGCGGGTCTGGGTTTCGTAGGAGGCGCCGCCATAGATGGGCAGCACGTGGAAATCAGGCATGTGGTGGGCATAGCGTTGGCACGCTTCAGCCACCTGCAGAGCCAGTTCACGAGTCGGTGCCAGCACCAGGATCTGGGTGTTGCGGTTACCAGCTTCCAGACGAGACAACAGAGGCAAGGCAAAAGCAGCGGTCTTCCCTGTACCGGTTTGCGCCTGCCCCAGCAGATCGTGGCCCGCCATCAGGTGGGGAATTGCTGCGGCCTGGATGGGGGACGGGCGCTCATAGCCCACGTCCTGCAGCGCTTTCAGTACAGGCGCGGCCAGTCCAAGCTCACTAAAAAGGGGCAGTTGTTCGGTATCAGACATAGATTCTTCCAGATTAAGGCAGGCGGCTAACACCGCGGAATAGCAAAAAGGCGGCGATTATAGCGCCACTTTGTTCTGCTGTCTTGAAAAATGTGATAAGCCTCTCAAGACGTTGGCAATTATAGAGGGATCTTGCGACTATGGCTTGCTTATTTTTCACTCATAGTGCGTTATTGCAGATCACGCTTCGCCAGAGTCCTTGTCCCGCTTGTGTTTGAGCACCGCCATGGTCAACCGGCTGGTGCACAATAAACGACCACGTTCATCGCGAATTTCTATCTGCCACACCTGAGTCGTCGCCCCCAGATGCAGCGGCGCGCAGCGCCCCGTCACCACCCCTTCCCGCTTGGCTCTCAGGTGGTTGGCATTGACCTCCAGCCCCACGCAATAACTGTCAGACCCGACCGCCATGTTGGCCGCCAAGGAACCCAGCGTCTCCGCCAGCACCACGGAGGCGCCGCCGTGCAGCATGCCGAGCGGCTGATGGGTGCGGTGATCCACCGGCATGGTGGCCTCCAGCCAGTCGGGACCAAAGGCGCTATAGACGATGTCGAGGTGGGCCATCAGGGTGTTGTGAGAGCTGGCGTTGAGCCCCTCAAGGCTCATGGGTTTGCGCCAGATGGGGCTGCTTTCTTGACTCATGGTGAGCGGACTCCTTGCGTGATCAACGGGTTATCGCTGCGCCGTAGCGGTAAACCAGCAGTGTCGGCGAAAAAGAAGCAAAAAAAAAGATGCCCACGCCGGGGCATCTTGCATCGAGGTTGACTCTCACCAGGGATAGGTCACCCCTGGCCACTCGGCCCAGGGCTGGTCGCGCCCCGGCAGGCGCGGCTCAGGCCACTGCCATACCTTGCCGAGCCAGGCGCGCAGTTCGGCCTCCAGTTCGGCATCGGTGAGCGGCGCCTCGTCCACCTTCCAGAAGAAGAGCTCCACCGCTACCTCCGGCAGCACCGAGGGGTAGAGGTAAACCCCGCCCCAGAACTCGGGCTCCCGCGCCGGGCTCCAGAGGCCATAGGCAAAGGAGCGTTTGGCCAGAAACTCGGAGTGCTGCCACTCCAGATCGGCCTCGTGCTGGCTCAGGCTGAAATTGGCGGAGGGCCACACATCGTCCGGGCGAAACAGCTGATGAAGCTGCTCGCGCTCGCGCAGCATGGCGACGAACTCCACCACCGCCTGGGTCGGATTGACCGGCAGCAGCAGGAAGTGTGGGTGCCGATAGGCTTGCGGCACCCGAAACCGCTTGGGCAGGGTCAGCATCAGAGCAGTTCCAGCAGGGCCTGCAGCGGATGCTTGAGTTTCTCCCCCTCCATCCGCTTGACCTGGCTGCGGCACGAATATCCGGTGGCCAGACAACGGGCTTGCGGCAGGCGAGCCAGGGGCTCGGCCCAGCTCAGGCCATAGATGCCCTTGGAGTTCTCCACCTGTTTGGCATCGTGACCATAGGTACCGGCCATACCGCAGCAGCCCACCGACACCGGTTGCAGGGTGGCACCGAAGCGGCGGAACAGGGAACTCCAGTCACCGTGAGTCGACGGCTTGGCGGTCTTCTCGGTGCAGTGGGCGAACAAATACCAGGGCTCGGCGCCGGCGTGCGCTTCTCGCACCGGCAACACTTCTGCCGGCAAGGAGAGCAGCCACTCCTGGGGCAGCAGCACCTGGAAGTCACCGCGGGCGGGACCGAGCGCCTTCACGTATTCGTCCCGATAGCAGAGCACCAGGGAGGGATCGACCCCCACCATGGGGATGCCGAGCGCCGCCACCTTGTTGAGGAACTGGGCGCTGCTGGCGGCAGTACGGGCGAAGGCGCGCAGGAAACCCTTCACGTGCTGGGGCTTGCCGTTGGGCTTGAACGGCAGCAGATAGGGCTGCAGGCCGAGCTTGCTGGCGAGCTTCACCAGATCACGCACCACGGGGGCATCGTAGTAGCTGGTGAAAGGATCCTGCACGATGAGCACCACTTTTTGACGCTGCTCGGGGCTCATGGCCTCCAGGCCCGGCAGGTCGAAATAGCGGGCGCGATGGTCCCGCAGCTCCTCGGCCAGGGTCGGCACGCTCAATAACGGCACATCCACCATGCCGATGCTCTTCTCGGTCGCCTTCTGGGCCCACTCTTTCTCGAGGAAGAAGTTGACCAGTTTCGGCGCCTTGGCCAGCAGGGGGGCGTAGCTCTCCACCGTGCCGACGAAGTAATCCTTGGGGCCGCGCAGATAGCGGCTGTGATAGAGCTGCATGAAGCGGGCACGGAAGGTGGGCACATCCACCTTGATGGGGCACTGGCTGGTGCAGGCTTTACACGCCAGGCACCCCTCCATCGCCTCCATCACCTCGTGGGAGAAGTCATACTCGCCGCGGGCGCGGGCCACTGTGTTGCGAAACTTGTCGACAATCTGCTTGAAGCGCAGACCACCGCTTTGCAGGGCCACCTCCTCACTCAGCGGATCGAAGCCCTGCTCTGCCAGCTGGCGCAGCCATTCGCGCATCAGGCCGGCCCGCCCCTTGGGAGAGTGACGGCGGTCGCGGCTGATCTTGACCGAGGGGCACATGGGGGAGTCGGTCTCGAAGGTGAAGCACAGACCGTTGCCGTTGCAATCGAGGGCCCGGGTATAGCTGGTACGCACCGCCAGCGGGATCTGGCGGTCGAACTTGCCGCGCTTGGGCCCATCCACTGACACCAGCTCAGCGCCGCTGCCATAAGGCATGCAGATCTTGCCCGGATTGATGCGGTTGGCCGGATCGAACGCCCCCTTGACCCGTTGCAGCTCCTCCCACAGCTCGCCGAAGAAGGCGGGGCTGTATTCGGAGCGAAAGCCCTTGCCGTGCTCGCCCCACATCAGGCCGCCATATTTGGCGGTGAGCGCCACCACCTGATCGGAGATGCGCCGCAGCAGCACCTCCTGCTCGGGATCGCACAAGTCCAGCGCCGGGCGCACGTGCAGCACCCCGGCATCGACGTGGCCGAACATGCCGTAGTCAAGGCCGTGGGCATCGAGCAGGGCACGAAACTCCATGATGAAGTCCGCCAACGACTCCGGCGGCACGGCAGTGTCTTCGGTGAAGGCCACCGGCTTCTTGCGCCCTTCAGCGTTGCCGAGCAGCCCCACCGACTTCTTGCGCATGGCGTAGATGGTCTCGATGCTGGCCAGGTGGTTGCACACCTGATAGCCGATGATCCCCGCCTCCCCCTTGGCCAGCAGGGCGTCGATGCGCCGGCACAGCTCGGCCACCTTGGCCTGATGCTCAGCTTCGTCAGTGTCGGCAAACTCGACAATGTTGAGCCCCTGCAGATCCTTGCCGGGCACCTCCTGAATGAACTCTTTGACCGAGTGCCAGATGATGTCGGCGCGGGCCAGTCCCAGTACCCGGGAGTCCACCGTCTCCACCGACAGCGCATGGGCCTGTACCATAAAGGGGGCATTGCGCAGGGCCGACGGGAAACTGTCGTACTTGACGTTGACGAGCGTGCGGTAACGCGGGATGGGGGTGATGTTGAGCCTGGCTTCGGTGATAAAGCCCAAGGAGCCTTCCGAGCCACACAGCACCCGGCTCACGTCCAGGGTGTCGGTATCGGGCTGATAGAGATGCTTGAGATCGTAACCGGTCAGAAAGCGATTGAGCTTGGGGAAGGTGGCCTCGATGTCGGCGCGCCGCTCGCGGCCGATGCGATAGAGGGTGCGATAGATCTCCCCCTCCCGGCTCTCCAGCGCCAGCTTGTCCGCCAGGCGCGGGCCGGTCACCGGCTCGGTGGCCATGAGATCGCCGTTTTCCAGCACGGCCTTGAGGCCGAGCACGTGATCCGAGGTCTTGCCGTACACCAGCGAGCCCTGCCCCGAGGCGTCGGTGTTGACCATGCCGCCCAGGGTGGCGCGGTTGGAGGTGGAGAGATCCGGCGAGAAGAAGTAGCCGTGGGGCTTCAAATAGGCGTTGAGCTGATCTTTGACCACCCCGGCCTGGGCCCGTACCCAGCCCTCTTCCAGATTAATTTCCATGATCTGGTTCATATGGCGCGAGAGATCGACGATAATGCCGCCGCCCAAGGATTGACCATTGGTGCCGGTACCGCCGCCGCGAGGGAAGAAACTCAAGGTCGCATACTCGGGCCCCTGGGCCAGCTTGAGCATCACCGCAATATCATCCGCACTGCGCGGATAGAGAACCGCCTGAGGTACTACCTGATAGACGCTGTTATCCGTCGCCATCGCCAACCGGCTTGCATAAGACTTTTCGATATCACCACGAAATGCTGATCGCGCCAGCAACTCAAGAAACTGCAGGGTTGTAGGTGACAAACTGTCCTGGTAATCGAGTCTCGGGATCATGAATCCTTGTTCCCTTCCTTTGCTTGATGCCGGAACTCCGGCGACAACGACCGTTCGGGCCAGCCTCTTCGCGGGCCCCCGAACCAGTCCGCTCACATGTGAGCGGGCAGTATATCAGCTAGAAAACCGCTTGCGCGCGCAATCTTCACCATTTGAAAGGAGGACTTTTATGGCTCATTACAGCCATGTTATCAGTACGCTGATTCGCACCGAAAAACAGGCGCTGACCCTGTCGCTGTTTGGTTGCATCACCTTTGCCATTTTCGGGATCGGCTATGGCCTGTTCGTCGGTTCCAACGCCATCATGCTGGACGGCATCTTCACCCTGTTCAGCATGGGCATGACGGGGCTGGGGCTCATCACCGCCTACCTGGTTACCCGTCCCTCCGACGCCCGCTTTCAATACGGCTACGCCCACTTCGAGCCCATCGCCAACGTCATCAACGGCACCATCATTCTGCTGCTCTGTCTGGCGGCACTCTACAACGGCCTCACCACCCTGCTGGCGGGCGGACGGGAGATCGATCTCGGCCATGCCCTCATCTATGCCGTTGTCTCCACCTTCTTCTGCGGCATCATCTACCGGGTCGAGGCCGACGTGGCCGAGCGGGTCAACTCCGAGCTGGTGCGGGTGGACTCCAAGGAGTGGCTGGTCGACACCCTGCTCAGCACCACCCTGCTCATCGGCTTCGTGGTCGCCATCGGCCTCGATGCCATCGGCTACGGCCACTACAACCGCTACATAGACCCGGTGCTGGTCTCGCTGCTGGCCCTCTGCGCCACCCTCATCCCCATCAAGGTGCTCGGTCGCAACCTGCGGGAAGTGCTGAAGATCGCCCCCAAGGGGGATGTCTCCCGGCTGGTGGCAAGCGAAGTCGAGGCCCTGCGCCTGCGCCATGGCATCGAGTGCTACAGCCATCTGGCGAAAAGTGGCCGCCGCTTCGATCTCGAACTCAACATTCTGGTAGCCCCCGGCCAGGAGTGGCCCGTCGAGCGCCAGGATGCCCTGCGCCAGGAGCTCTGGTCCCGCCTCGGCGATACCCTGGGGGACGCCTGGCTGTCGGTCTGCTTCACCCGCGAGAAACGCTGGCTGTAAGCCGCAAGGTGGGGCTTGCCTGGCAAGCTCCGCCCGCCTTTGTCGCCCGCTGGGCGAGCGCGTCTCCCCCGGTGCTTCCCGCCCCCCTCTTGCCAAATACGGGATTCCCGTTATCATCAGGGCTCACTTTTAACCCGAGGTTTTATTGCCCATCATGGACAATCCCCGAAGTTGCCCTTCGTTTCTTCCCGTCAAAGCCTATCTTTATCTGCTTAATCAGCGCCTCTGAATAACGCCATTGCCTTGCTGTCACTGCGGCCATCGTACGCCGTGCTCACTCTCTGCTCTGTCTGTTTTTTATTGAGGTCACTACATGGAATTGCTGCTGGATCCCCACATCTGGATCGGTCTGTTTACCCTGATCGTCCTGGAAATCGTGCTCGGGATCGACAACCTGGTCTTCATCGCCATCCTGGTGAAAAAGCTGCCCCCCGCTCAGCGGGACAAGGCCCGCGTCATCGGCCTGTCGCTGGCGCTGCTGATGCGCCTGGGGCTCTTGAGCGTGATGTCCTGGCTGGTCACCCTGACCACCCCCATTTTGCACCTGTGGGATCACCCCTTCTCCGGTCGGGACCTGATCCTGATGGGGGGCGGCCTGTTCCTGCTGTTCAAGGCCACCTCCGAGCTGCATGAGCGGCTGGAGGCCAAGCCGCCCGAAGACGGGCCGGTCGGCGTCTATGCCAGCTTCGGCGTGGTGATCACCCAGATCCTGGTGCTGGATGCCATCTTCTCGCTGGACTCCATCATCACCGCCGTCGGCATGGTGGAACACTTGGGCGTCATGATGGCGGCCGTCACCATCGCCATGCTGGTGATGGTGCTCGCCTCCAAGCCGCTGACCCGCTTCGTCAACGCTCACCCCACCGTCGTGGTGCTCTGTCTGAGCTTCCTGCTGATGATCGGTTTTAGCCTGGTGGCGGAAGGGTTCGGCTTCCATATTCCGAAGGGTTACCTCTACGCGGCCATCGGCTTCTCGGTGCTGATTGAATTCTTCAACCAGCTCTCCCAGCGCAGTGCCGAGCGCCACGAGGCCAAGCAGCCCCTGCGCGAGCGCACCACCGCCGCCATCTTCAAGCTGATGGGCAGCAAGGCGTATCAGGACCGACCGGACGACGATCTGGACGCCCCCGCCGCCGAGCCGGTGAGCTTTGGCGAGGAGGAGCGCTACATGGTGACCGGGGTGCTGTCGCTGGCCGAACGCTCCATCCGCACCATCATGACCCCGCGCTCCGAAATGGCCTGGATCGACGTCAACGACTCCAATGACGAGCTCCGCGCCCTGCTGCAGCAGGAGCCCCACAGCCTGTTCCCGGTCTGTGACGGCGATCTGGACGAGGTGATCGGGGTGGTCAAGGCGCGCGACCTGCTGTTTGCCCTCAACGAAGGGCAATCCTTGAGCGAGCTGGCCAAGCAGAACGACCCCATCATAGTGCCGCAGACCATCAACGTGATTAAGCTGCTGGCGGAGCTGCGCCAGGCCAAGGGTAGCCTCATCCTGGTGGCCGACGAGTTCGGCGTGATCCAGGGGCTGGTGACCACCCACGACCTGCTGGAGGCCATCGTCGGCGAACTGCCCGATGAAGATGAAACGCCGGACATCGTCCGCGATGGAGAAGGCTGGCTCATCAACGGCAGCACCAACATCCACCACGTGGAACAGGTGCTGGAACACGAAGGGCTGGTGAGCGAGAGCGACGAGTACGTGACCCTGGCCGGCATGCTGCTCTCCCACTTCGGTACCCTGCCCGCCCCGGGCCAGCGGCTGCAACTGCAGCAGCTCGGCTTCGAAGTGGTCGAGGTGAGCGAGCGGCGCATCGAGCGGGTGCGCGTCATGCCGCTGGAGGCCTGACGCCATTGCGCGAACCATGCTGAAAAAGGGGCCTTGCTGGCCCCTTTTTTATTCCGGTGTCTCCCCCTGCCCCTCCCTCTTTTCACCATTGCTGCCATCAGCGCAATTCTTTTCTGCAATTACCCCTCTTTTTCGCAAGGGATGTCGGCACTAGAGTGAGCCCATCATCACCATGAGGAATTCACCATGCACCACGATCACCTGTTCTGCCCCCTGCGTCTCGGCCAGCTGCACCTCAACAATCGCATCGTCATGCCCCCCATGACCCGCTCCCGCGCCAGCCAGCCCGGTGACGTGGCCAATGCCATGATGGCCAGCTATTACGCCCAGCGCGCCGGGGCCGGCCTCATCATCAGCGAAGGCACCCAGATTGACCCCATGGGCAAGGGCTACGCCTGGACGCCGGGGATCCACAGCGCCGAACAAGTGGCCGGCTGGAAGCTGGTGACCGACGCCGTCCACGCCAAGGGCGGCACCATGTTCGCCCAACTCTGGCACGTGGGCCGGGTCACTCACCCTGACAACCTCGGCGGTGCCCAGCCCATCTCCTCCTCCGCCATTCAGGCGAAAGGGGTGCGGGTGTTCGTCGACAACGGCAGCAATGCCCCCGGGTTCGTCGAAACCGTCACCCCGCGCGCCATGACCCAGGCCGATATCGACGCGGTAGTGGGCCAGTTCCGTCAGGCGGCTCGCAACGCCATGCTGGCCGGCTTTGACGGCATCGAGCTGCACGCCGCCAACGGCTACCTCATCAACCAGTTCCTCGACTCCGAGTCCAATACCCGCACCGACGGCTACGGCGGTTCGCTGGAGAACCGGCTGCGTTTCCTCAAAGAGGTGACCGAGGCGGTCTGCAGCGAGATCGGGGCCGACCGGGTCGGGGTGCGTCTTGCGCCGCTCACTACCCTCAACGGCACCGTGGATGCCAACCCGCAGGAGACCTACCTGGCTGCCGCCCGCCTGCTGGGCCGGCTCGACGTGGTCTACCTGCACATCGCCGAAGCGGACTGGGACGATGCCCCGCTGATGGCAGAGGGCTTCAAGCAGGGGCTGCGCGACGCCTTCCCCAACACCCTCATCTATGCCGGCAAGTACGACGGCGAGCGTGCCCGGGCGGCGCTCGAGGCGGGTTGGGCCGACATGATAGGCTTCGGTCGCCCCTTCGTGGCCAACCCCGATCTGCCCGAGCGGCTGCGCCACGGCTATCCGCTGGCCCCTCACGATCCGGCCACCCTGTTCGGCGGTGGCGAAAAGGGCTTGATTGACTACCCGACCTATCAGGCGGCCCCCCAGCCCCACACGGCCTGAGTCAAACCCGCCTAGTCATAACGAGACGCGCCCACCATCACTGGTGGGCGCGTCGTTTCTGCCTTGCATGCTTGCCAGCACCGCAGGCTAATGGAGGCTGACCCCGTAGCAGGCGGCGTAGCTCCTGATCTCCCGGGTCAGCCGCGCCTTGTCGGCCAGGCTCAGCCAGCTCGCCTCCACCGCGTTCAGTGACAAGCGGCAGAGCTGGTTCATGCTGGCCCCCAGCTCATGGGCCAGGGCGTGGAAGTTGGCATTCATGTAGCCGCCGAAATAGGCGGGATCGTCGGAGTTGATGGTGACGCACAGCCCCTGCTCCAGCAGTGCCAGCACGTTGTGGTGGGCCATCTTGTCAAACACCTTGAGGCGGGTGTTGGAGAGGGGGCAGACGGTGAGCGGCAGTCGAGTATCGGCCAGATAGCGCAGCAGATCGGGATCGTCGACGCAGCGTACCCCGTGATCGATGCGTCGCACCTCAAGCTCCCGGATGGCCTGCCAGATGTAGTCCGCCGGCCCCTCTTCGCCGGCGTGGGCCACCACCGGCAACCCCAGCTCGCGGCAGCGGGCAAAGATCCGGGCAAACTTGCTGGGCGGGTTGCCCTTCTCCCCCGAGTCGAGGCCGATGCCGTGAATGCGCGACAGGAAGGGAGTAGCCTGCGCCAACGTGGCAAAGGCATCCTCCTCGCTCAGGTGGCGCAGGAAGCTCATGATGAGCCGCCAGCTGATGCCAAACTCCCGCTCTCCGCGCTGCAGCGCCCGCTCGATGCCGCCCAGCACGGTGGCGAAGGGCACGCCACGGGCGGTGTGGGTCTGGGGGTCGAAGAAGATCTCCACGTGCACCACCTTGTCGGCGGCGCAGCGTTCCAGATAGGCCCAGGTGAGGTCGAAGAAATCCTGCTCGGTGATGAGCACGCTGGCCCCCAGGTAGTAGAGATCGAGGAAGGATTGCAGACAGTCGAACTCGTAGGCGGCGCGCACGCTGGCCACGTCGGGCCAGGGCAGGGCCACGCCGTTGCGCTGGCCCAGGGCAAACATCAGTTCCGGCTCGAGCGAGCCTTCGATATGGAGGTGCAGCTCCAGCTTGGGCAGACCGGCAATAAAGTTATCCATGATGACGGCTCCATCGGTTCACAGACAGCGGGACCAGCCAGTGGCAGAGCGGATCCCTCCCCTCTGTCGTTCATTGTGCACCTATCTCTGTTTATGGGGGAGACTTGTCATCAAACAGACTTATAATGGCGTCACAAAAACAACATAACTATTTGAAGATCTTGAGAGTTGGCGCAACTTTCCGCCGCCTCTTGCGCCTACACAAGGAGTCCCCATGAAGAAAAACGTCATCTGCGACATCGACGGCGTCATCCTGCACAACAACGATCTGGTGCCCGGTGCCGACCGCTTCGTCCACCGCCTGCTGGAGCAGGGCAGCAAGCTGCTGTTTCTGACCAACTACCCGGCCCAGACCCAGAAAGATCTGCAAAACCGCTTCCGCTCCGCCGGGATCGAGGTGCCGGAGGAGTGCTTCTACACCTCCGCCATGGGCACCGCCGACTTTCTCAAGCGCCAGGACGGCAAGAAGGCCTATGTGATCGGCGAAGGGGCGCTGACCCACGAGCTCTACAAGGCTGGCTTCACCATCACCGACATCGACCCCGACTTCGTGGTGGTGGGCGAGACCCGCAACTACAACTGGACCATGATGCAGCTGGGGGCCAAGTTCGTCGATCAGGGGGCCCGCTTCATCGCCACCAACCCGGATACCCACGGCCCCATGATGCACCCGGCCTGCGGCGCCCTGTGCGCCCCCATCGAGCGGATGACCGGCAAGAAGCCCTTCTACGTCGGCAAGCCGAGCGCCTGGATCATCCGCGCGGCGCTCAACCGAATGGAGGCCCACTCCGACGACACCATCATCATCGGCGACAACCTGCGCACCGACATTCTGGCGGGCTTCCAGGCCGGCCTCGAGACGGTGCTGGTGCTCTCCGGGGTGAGCAAGGTGGCCGACATCGACCGCATGCCGTTTCGGCCGAACCACATCTTCGATTCAGTAGTGGATATCGACATCGTCTGATCCCTGCCGGCTGACGGGCCGGCCTGGCGCAAGGCCCAGGTCTGCCTCGTTACCCCTGAAGGACGCGCAATGGAACCTGTCATGATCGCCGTGGCCTTTGGCTGCGGCATGCTGGTCAACCTTATCGGCCTGCCGCCCCTGCTGGGCTTTCTGGCGGCCGGTTTTCTGCTCAACGGCATGGGCTATCAGAACACCCCGGCCCTGAACGAGATCGCCGATCTCGGCGTCACCCTGCTGCTGTTCACCATCGGCCTCAAGCTCAACGTCAAGATCCTGATGCGGCGCGACGTCTGGGGCACCACCAGTTTGCACCTGCTGCTCTCCACCCTGCTGTTCACCGTGGTGCTGCTGGTGTGCAAGGGGCTCGGGCTGGCACTGGCCATGTCGCTGGACTGGCGGCTGGCGCTGCTGCTGGGCTTTGCCCTCTCCTTCTCCAGTACCGTGTTTGCGGTCAAGGTGCTGGAGGAGCGCAGCGACATGAACGCCCTCTATGCCCGTCTCGCCGTCGGCGTGCTGGTGATGCAGGATCTGTTCGCGGTGGCCTTCCTGGCGGTCTCCAGCGGTCAGTGGCCCAGCATCTGGGCACTCTGGATCCTGGGCCTCCCGCTGCTGCGCCCCTTGCTGCTGAAACTGCTGGAGCGGGCCGGTCACGGCGAGCTGCAGGTGCTGTTCGGGATCTTCCTGGCGCTGGTGGTGGGGGCTGCCGGCTTTGAGGTGGTGGGGCTCAAGCCCGATCTGGGGGCGCTGGTCATCGGCATGCTGATCGCCTCCCACCCCGCCTCCGCGGGGCTGGCCAAGTCGCTGTTCAACCTCAAAGATCTGTTTCTCATCTGCTTTTTTCTTACCATCGGCCTCAACGGCCTGCCGACCCACGACACCATGTTGCTGGCGCTGGCGCTGGTGCTGGCCCTGCCACTCAAAAGTGCGCTCTACTACCTGGTCTACAGCGGTGCCCACCTGCGGGTGCGTACCGCCCTGCTCTCCACCCTGGCGCTCACCAACTTCTCGGAGTTTGGTCTCATCGTCGCGGCCATCGCCGCCAAGGCTGGCTGGATCTCCCACGAGTGGCTGGTCGCGCTCTCTCTGGCGCTGGCGGCCAGCTTCATGATCTCGGCCCCCCTCAACGGCCAGAGTGAGCGAATTTACCATCGGCTCGGCAACTGGCTGCGCGGCATGCAGGCCACCACCCTGCACCCGGAGGACAGGCCCATCGAGCTCGGCGATGCCGAGGTGATCATCCTCGGCATGGGGCGGATCGGTCAGGGCGCCTACTTCGAGCTGGAGAACAAGTACGGTACCGTGATCCTCGGGGTGGAGAACGACAGCGAGAAGCTGCCCACCCTGCGCGCCCAGGGCATGAACGTGATCGAGGGGGATGCCACCGATACCGACTTCTGGGACAAGGTGCTGCTCTCCAACCAGGTCAACCTGGTGCTGCTGGCCATGCCTCACCACTCGGGCAACCTCTACGCCATCGAGAAACTGCGCAGCCACGGCTTTGCCGGCAAGATTGCCGCCATCGTCCGCTTCGAGGACGACATCGCCTCCCTGAAAGAGCAAGGGGTGGATGCGGTGTTCAACGTCTACGACGAAGCGGGCAGCGGCTTTGCTCGTCACGTTATCAAACGGCTGCAGCCACGCTGACGGGAGGCGGCGCACCCCTTGGCAAAAGAGGCGCTATCGTTTACGTTATGCGCAACCTCGTTTAATAAAACGAACAATTACGGGGCCTGGATGGCCCCGCTTTTTTATCCCTTTGCCAAGGAGGCAGCATGAAGACCCTCAACGACTGGATCCTGCTCGACCGCCACGAGGCGGCCCCCACCCCGCTGATGCCCGCCCCCGAGCGCCTGCGCACCGGCAATCCGCGCCAGACGGTATGGAACCACTACTCCGACCCGAGCCAGCAGTTTCACGTCGGCTTCTGGGCTTGCGAGCCCGGCCGCTGGGCCATCCACTACACCGAGCACGAGTATTGCCACTTACTGGAGGGCGAGGCGGTGATCCACGATGGCCAGGGCGGCAGACTGCCCCTCAAGCCCGGCGATCAGTTCGTCATCCCGGCCGGCTTTGTCGGGGAGTGGGAGACCCTCACCCCCTGCCGCAAGCTCTACGTGATCTTCGAGCCCGCCGCGACTTGACGTCTGCGTCAACCTGGGCCCCTGCAACCCTCCTTTTTCAGGCCGACCGGGTTGACGTGTACGGCATGATTTTCTGCGGTTTTCCCGCTTGCAAAAGGTTTTTGCACTAGGCATTGTGATTGGCGAGGAATGTAAATGGAATTTCGAGCCCGAACGTGGGGGGCTCATATAAAAATCAAGAGGATTACCGCCAATGTGTTCTATTTTCGGCATTCTGGACATCAAATCCGATGCGGCCGCGCTGCGCAAATCGGCGCTGGAGATGTCCAAGCGATTGCGCCACCGCGGTCCTGACTGGTCCGGCGTCTACAGCTCCGACAAAGCTATCCTGGTGCACGAGCGCCTGGCCATCGTCGATCCGGGCAACGGCGCCCAGCCGCTCTACAACCCCGAGCGCACCCACGTGCTGGCCGTCAACGGCGAGATCTACAACCACAAGGAGCTGGAGAAGAACCTCAAGGTCGACTTCCAGTTCCAGACCCACTCCGACTGCGAGGTGCTGCTGGCCCTCTACAAGGAGAAGGGCCCCGCCTTCCTGGATGATCTCAACGGCATCTTCGCCTTCATCCTCTATGACGCCGAGCAGGATGCCTACCTGATTGGTCGCGACCACATGGGGATCATCCCCCTTTACACCGGCCGCGACGAGCACGGCAACTTCTACGTCGCCTCCGAGATGAAGGCGCTGGTACCGGTCTGCAAGAGCGTTGAAACCTTCCCGCCGGGACACTACCTGTGGAGCAAGGATGGCGAGCTTAAACAGTGGTACAAGCGCGACTGGATGGAGTACGGCGCGGTCGAGCACAACGTCAGCGACAAGGCCGAGCTCAAAGCCGCGCTGGAAGCGGCGGTCAAACGCCAGCTGATGTGCGACGTGCCCTACGGCGTGCTGCTCTCCGGCGGGCTGGATTCGTCCGTCATCTCCGCCATCACCAAGCTCTATGCCGCCCGCCGGGTGGAAGACGATGGCAAGAGCGAAGCCTGGTGGCCTCAGCTGCACTCCTTCGCCGTCGGCCTGGAAGGCTCGCCGGATCTCGCCGCCGCCCGCAAGGTGGCCGATCACCTTGGCACCATCCACCACCAGATCCACTTCACCGTGCAGGAGGGTCTGGATGCCCTGCGGGACGTCATCTATCACCTCGAGACCTATGACGTCACCACCATCCGCGCCTCCACGCCCATGTACCTGATGGCCCGCTACATCAAGGCGATGGGGATCAAGATGGTGCTCTCCGGTGAAGGTTCCGACGAGCTGTTCGGCGGCTACCTCTACTTCCACAAGGCGCCCAACGCCCGCGAGTTCCACGAAGAGAACGTGCGCAAGCTCGCCTCTTTGCACCTCTATGACTGCCTGCGCGCCAACAAGTCGATGGCCGCCTGGGGGGTGGAGGGTCGTGTGCCCTTCCTTGACAAGGAGTTCATGGACGTGGCGATGCGCCTGCAACCTGCCGACAAGATGTGCGGCAAGGGCAAGATCGAGAAGCATATCCTGCGCGAAGCTTTCGAGGATCTGCTGCCCCACGAAGTGGCATGGCGCCAGAAGGAGCAGTTCTCCGACGGCGTGGGCTATTCGTGGATCGACAGCCTGAAAGCCATGGTCGAGGAAGAGGTGACGGATCAGATGTTCGAGGCAGCGGCATTCCGCTTCCCCGTCAACACCCCGCTCACCAAGGAAGCCTACTTCTACCGCGCCATCTTTGACGAGCACTTCCCGCTGGAGTCCGCCGCCCGCACCGTGCCCTACGGCAAGTCGGTCGCCTGCTCCACCCCCACCGCCCTGGAGTGGGATGCCAAGTTCAAGGAGATGGCCGACCCGTCCGGTCGCGCCGTGATGGACGTCCACCAGCAGGGTTACTGATCTGCCGGCAACACCCCTTGCCTGAATGCCAAGCCCCTCCTGCGAGGGGCTTGGTTTTTTCCTGCCGACCCATTCCCGCTTTTTGCATAACAAGCGCCCATCTCGCCCTTGGCGGCCGGGCTCGCTCGTGTCACATTGTTGCGGCTTGGAAGCAACCACAACAACACAAGGAGCACGTGATGAACCGACTGCTATTGCCGCTGGTGCTTGGCACCGCCCTGTTTCATGGCGAGGCGTACAGCGCCGGCCACCTCTGGAGCCAGACCCTGCCCGATTACAGCCAGGGTTATGACGAGCAGCGGGACCCGGCCCGCGATCTCGCCGCCGCCACCGCCAAGGCCAGTGCCGAGGGCAAGAAAGTCCTGCTGCTGGTGGGCGGCGAGTGGTGCAGCTGGTGCCAGGAGATGAACCACTTTCTGGACCAACAACCCGATCTTGCCAGTCAGCTCAACCGCACCTTCGTGGTGGTCAAGGTGAACGTCAGCAAACAGAACAAGAACGAGTCCTTCCTCAAAGGGTATCCCGAGTATCTGGGGGTGCCCCACTTCTACGTGCTGGATGCCAAGGGCAAGCTACTGGAATCCTTCAACACCGGGCTGCTGGAGAAGGGTGACAGCTACGACGGGGAGAAATTCGGCAAGTTCATCGCCTTCTTCCAGCCCAAGACCACCCACGGCTGACTCGCCAATCGATGCAATCAGGGCCCCGCACGGTCGATGACTGTGTTGGGCCTCGATGGCCGTGCAAGCAGGGGATTGTAGGCCTGCGGCAAGCCGGCCATCCCCCCGACAAGGACGAAAAGATGTTACGGATACTGGGCAAAGCCTCCTCCATCAATGTGCGCAAGGTGCTGTGGACCTGCGCCGAGCTGGATCTCCCGTTCGAGCTGGAGCAGTGGGGTACCGGCTTCAAGCCGACGGATACACCGGCATTTCTGGCACTCAACCCCAATGCCATGGTGCCGGTCATTCAGGATGACGACTTCACCCTGTGGGAGTCGAACACCATCATCCGCTACCTGGCGGCGCGTTACGGCGACAACGCGCTCTATCCCGTCGAGGCGAGAGCAAGGGCCCGGGTCGATCAATGGATTGACTGGCAGGCATCGGACTTGAACAGCGCCTGGCGCTACGCCTTCCTGTCGCTGGTGCGGCGCTCCCCCCAGCATCAAGACCATCAGGCCCTTCACGCAGCTTGCCTGCAGTGGTCTCACTGCATGGAGATCCTGGAGAGACAGCTTCAAGCAACCGGGGGATATGTGGCCGGCCCCCACTTCTCGCTGGCGGACATTCCCATCGGGCTGTCGGTCAACCGCTGGCTGGAGACGCCCTATGATCGTCCGTTGCTGCCCGCCGTGAACGACTACTACCAGCGCCTAGGCGAGCGGCCCGGCTTTCGGCGCTATGGCTGCAACGGAACGCCCTGAGGCGAACGGGAAGGGAGGGTGTTGGCAGAGTGAACACGGCAGGCCGGGCCGGGATGACCGGACCCGGCCTGCCGTATGTCAGGGCTGGGCATCCGGCTGCTGCTCTGGCGCGGCCTTGATAAAGGCCTGCAACTGCTCGCAGTTGGCGACGATGCGGTTGATGGTGGGGTAGTCTTCCAGCGACATGTCGTAGCGGCGGGCGTTGTAGACCTGGGGCACCAGCATGCAGTCCGCCAGGGTCACCTCGTTGCCGACGCAATAGATGCCGGCGGTGGTCATCAGCAGCTGCTCCAGCGCGGCGAAGGTCTCGTCAATCCAGTGGCGATACCATTCGTCGCGGTGTGCCTTGCCCTGCCCCAGCGACTGCTCCAGATAGTTGAGCACCCGCAGGTTGTTGAGGGGGTGGATGTCGCAGGCGATCATGTTGACGATCTGGCGTACCCGGGCGCGCTCCTGCGGGGCCGAAGGCATCAGCGGGTGGGCGGGGTAGGTTTCGTCGAGATACTCCATGATGGCTACCGACTGACCCACCTGCACCTCGCCATCCACCAGAAACGGCACCAGCCCCTGGGGGTTGAGCCGACGGTAGGCCTTCTCGCGCTGCTCGCCCTGCCGCAGATTGACCGGATGCTGCTCATAATCGAGCCCCTTGAGCTGCATCACGATCCGTACCCGATAACTTGCCGATGAACGCCAATATCCAAACAACTGCAACATAATCTGTCCCTGTGTTGGCAGGTGCAAGGGCACCTGCCGCTCACCAGCCGGCCTCGTATCCATGCTGGCCCCTCACTTCGTCTGACTGGCCCCCGCCGGCGTGACCCGCTGCAAAATGGTGCCAAACAGACTCATCCCGTTACGATCCTGCATCGCGATGGACACTGTATCACCAAAGCGCAGAAAGGGTGTAGTGGCTTGACCTGACTCGATAATTTCCAGCATTCGCAGCTCGGCGAGGCAAGATGAGCCGCGACTTCTGTCGTAGTTGGAGACGGTCCCCGAGCCGATGATGCAGCCCGCCCCAAGGGGCCGGGTCTTGGCGGCGTGGGCGATCAGCTCATAAAAGTTGAAGGTCATGTCCACCCCGGCGTCTGGGGCCCCGAACAGAGCGCCGTTGAGGTGGGTTTCGAGGGGCAGGTGCACCTTGCCGTCGCGCCAGTCATCCCCCAGCTCGTCCGGAGTGATCGCCAGCGGCGAGAAGCTGCTGGAGGGCTTGGACTGGAAGAAGCCAAAGCCCTTGGCCAGCTCCCCCGGGATGAGGTTGCGCAGGCTGACGTCGTTGACCAGCATCAGCAGCTTGATGTGGCCGGCGGCCGCCTGCGGGCTGGTGCCCATCGGCACGTCGTCGGTGATGACGGCGATCTCCGACTCGAAATCGATGCCCCACTCCTCCGACCCCATCGGGATGGACCCCCGCGGCGGCAGGAAGCTGTCCGAGCCCCCCTGATACATCAGGGGATCGTGCCAGAAGCTCTCTGGCATCTCGGCGCTGCGGGCCTTGCGCACCAGCTCCACGTGGTTGACGTAGGCGCTGCCGTCAGCCCACTGGTAGGCGCGCGGCAACGGGGAGAGACAGGCCGTCTCGTCGAACGGGAAGGCGTCGGCGCAGGCGCCATCGTTGAGCTGCTGATAGACGGCGGCCAGCTTGGGCGCAATTTCGGCCCACTCGTCGAGGGCCGCCTGCAGGGTGGCGGCCAGCTGCGGCACGCGCACCGCGCGGCTCAGATCGCGACTCACCACTACCAGGGCGCCGTCCCGTTTGCCATTGTTCAGGGTTGCCAGTTTCATAGGGATTCCTCTTATTTGCCGTTGGTGGCTGGCGTGAGTTCCGGGCGCAACCAGCTGGTGACGTAACGCGGGTTTTCCACTCCGTCACACAGGCTGCCGACGTTGAGCGCATCGCGGGTGTCGAGCATCACCGCCACCTCGTCGGTGAACTTCTTGGCATAGGCCTGACCTGCCGCAAACGCCTTGGGATGGGGACCGTGGGTGAACCCGGCGGGGTGGAAGGTGACCATGCCCCGCTCGATGTTGTCCCGGCTGAAGAAATCCCCGGCGTGGTAGAAGAGCACCTCGTCGTAGTCGTCGTTGCTGTGGTAGAAGGGCACCTTGAGGGCGCCGGGATCGCTCTCGATGGGGCGCGGCACGAAGGTGCAGACCACGAACCGGCTCGCCACGAAGGTGGAGTGAGCCGAGGGCGGCAGATGGTAGCGGTGGCTCATCAGCGGGCGGATATCCCGCCAGTTGAGACGCACCACGCAAAGATCCCCGTGCCACCCTTGCGCATCCAGCGGATTGAACGGCCAGGTGATGACCGAGACCTGGTTGTGACGCTTGACCTGCAGCGACCAGGGGTTCTCATCCTGCTGGGCCAGGAAGCGCTCGTTGATGGCCGGCACGTCGAGCGCCGCCGGGTCGAAGATGGCGTGATTGCCCACCAGCCCCTTGTCCGGCAGTTGGTAGCTGTCGTTGGTCGCCTCGATCATCAGGATGAACAGGGGCGCCGTCGGCTCGATGCGCCACATGGTGCCGCGGGGGATCACCAGGTAGTCGCCATCGCGCAGGGTCAGGTGGCCGTAGTCGCAGTAGAACTCGCCGCTGCCCTCGTGGATGAACAGGAGCTCGTCGCCGTCGGCGTTGCGCACCAGAAACGGCATGGGCTCATGCAGGCGCCAGATGCGGTAGCGGCAGTGGGGGTTGCTGAGAATATCCGGCATCACCCAGGGGGAGAGGGAACTCACCTCCTCGCCGAGGGCGTTGAGATCAAACAGGCGCGGGCGCAGCGGCCCCTCCCAGTTGACCCAGTCGGTGGGGGCATGCTTGTGGTGCATGTGGGTGGCCGGCCCGAAAAAGCCGGAGCGGCCCAGTTCGCGCTCATAGATGGCCTGCTCGGGCAGGTCGGCATGAGCCTGGCGGGAGTGTGTCCCCTCCCGGTGGGGAAAGTTAATCCAGTTGCGCATCGCCAACCTCCCTTGCTTGACAACCAACCCGCCCGTGGCAGTTCCCGTTACGCATCATTGAGCACCCCGCGGCGGATCTGATCCAGCTCGATGGATTCAAACAGTGCCTGGAAGTTGCCCTCGCCAAAGCCTTCGTTGCCCTTGCGCTGGATGATCTCGAAGAACACCGGGCCGATCACGGTGTCGGTGAAGATCTGCAGCAGAATGCCGTCCTTGGTGGGAGAGCCGTCGATGAGGATGCGCAGCTCTTTGAGCGCCGCCAGATCCTCCTGGTGCCCCTCGACCCGGCTGTCCACCTTCTCGTAGTAGGTGTCCGGGGTCGGCATAAAGCCGGTACCACGGCCACGCAGGGTACGGATGGTGTGGTAGATGTCGCTCGACGCCATGGCGATGTGCTGGATCCCCTCCCCCTTGTACTGACGCAGGTACTCCTCGATCTGGGACTTGTCGTCGGAAGATTCATTGATGGGGATGCGAATTTTGCCGCAGGGGGCTGTCATGGCGCGGGAATGGAGCCCGGTCAGCTTGCCCTCGATGTCGAAGTAGCGGATCTCCCGGAAGTTGCCGATCCGCTCGTAGAAATTGGACCAGACATCCATGTTGCCGCGCTGCACGTTGTGGGTCAGGTGGTCAATCTCGTACAGCCCGGCATCCACCTCGGCCATGCGTGCCTGCCAGTCGGAATAGAAGACGAAGTCCACGTCATAGATGGAGCCCTTGTCGCCGTAGCGGTCGACGAAAGAGAGGGTGCTCTCGCCGATGCCGTAGATGGCGGGGATGTTGAGCTCCATGGGGCCAATCTTGCCGACGAACGGCTTGGCGCCCTTGCCGATGGCGTACTGCTGGGCCTTGCCGGCATCGCTCACCCGAAATGCCATGCCGCAGACGCTCGGCCCGTGCAGGCTGGCAAACTGCTCGGCCTGGGAGTGGGGCTCGGCATTGACCACGAAGTTGATGTCCCCCTGGCGGTAGAGCCAGCACTGCTTGTGTTTGTGCTGCGCCACCTCGGCAAAGCCCAGCGAGACGAACAGCGCCTTGAGGGCGGCAATCCCTTTGGCATCCGGCGCCGTGTACTCGACGAATTCAAAACCATCGGTGCCGAGCGGATTGATGGTGTGAGTACGGGCAGAAGAAGTGGTCGTCATGATGCGCTCCTTGCGATTGACTGATAACGAAGAGGGTAACACCGGGGCGCTGCGGGCAGCCGCCACCGGCATTGTTAACAACTTGTTTCATTAGAGGTGGCGGCGCGGCGGAAGAGAAGAGGCGGCGTTCAGATAGTTTGACGGGGGCTACCGTCAAAAGATGTAAATAGATTGTGACGTTGAAGCCGCAGCCTTGTGGCACGCTCGGTGGCGCCCCGCAAGGCTGTCAGCTTTGCCTTACAGGGACCAGTATCTGGGCTCGATGCGGGGCAATGCCTGCCGCGCCTGTTGCAGCCGCGCCGGGGTGGGATTGATGAGCCACGCCGCCTGCCCCTCTGCCAGCAGCGGCAAGTCGTGCAGGCTGTCGCTCAGTGCCAAGTTGGCGCCGAGGGCGTGGATCCCGGGCAGGATCTTGTGCTGGCCGTGGCAGTAAAAACGCGGCATCAGGCCGCCGAGGCGATAGTGCATGCGCGAACCCAGAATGCGATGGGGCAGATGGCCGGGCAGTTGCTGATGCAGTTGCCCCCGCACCAGGGCGCGAGGGCTGGCGGAGAGCACCCAGCAGCGCTGCCCTTCGGCCAGCAGCAGGGCGCGTGCCTCACGAAACAGTCCAGGCCGGGTACGGCAATAGGCCCGCACCAGGCGGCGCCACCCCAGCGGCGACAGCCCGAGGGTGATGGCCCACCAGATCAGTGAAATGCCGCGCCGACGCTGGCTTGGCAGCAGATAGACCAGCCCGCCCAGCGCCATCACCGGCCACAGCAGCAGCGGCCAGATGCGGCGGCGCAGGATGAAACGCAGCAGCCCGGCATGGCTGTCATCCGGCGCCAGGGTGTCGTCAAAATCCGCCAGGATCCAGCCGCTGGCGGGCAGATCCGGCACGCCTGGTACTGTTGCCCCCTTCATTCGGCCAGCCCCGCGATGGCGGTGTGCAACTCGGGCAGCACAAACAGCATGCCTTCATCGGGCGGGCAGACGAAGTCGAACGCCTCCCCCGCCAGAGTGAACGCGAGACGCCAGGCGTGCAGATAGCCGCGATCGGCCGCCGTGCCGCCGTAGCGCTCATCCCCGAGGATCGGCGCACCCACGCTCTTCAAGGCCACCCGGATCTGGTGGGTCTTGCCGGTTCTGGGCTTGATCCGGTAGAGCCGCAAGCCTTCGCGCACCGAGACGGAGTCGAACCAGCTGATGGCCGGGTTGTCCTGGCTGCGCGCGAGCATCCAGCTACCGCCCCGTCCCTTCTGCATGTCCCCCTTCACCCAGCCCTGCTTCTTCTTGGGCTTGCGATCCGAGAGGGCCAGATACTGCTTGCTCACTTCCCGCGCGGCAAAGGCCATGCTGAGGGCCCGGTTGGCCTCGGTGGTGCGCGCCAAGAGCACCAGCCCGGAGGTCATCTTGTCGAGCCGATGCACCGGATAGAGCAGCAGACCGGTGTCGGCCTTGACCCGGCTGACCAGCCCCGGATGGAGCAGGCCGGCCTCGTCGGTCTCGTCATGCATGCCGAGCCCGGGCCCCTTGTTGATAACCATAAAATCTTTGTGCTGCGCTAGTATCCGGTACATCAATAACCCTTTAGAATGTTTTTAATTACAAGAACATGACCCTGCGGGGTCGCACCCCATGAACACTCAGAACAAGACTCGCACGGATGAAGAGATACCTGCTTTGGCTGCTGCTGATTGGCATCAGTCATGCTGTTCCCTTGCGGGCCAGCGAATCCACCCTTGAAGCGCCGGAGCGGGTCGTACTCCAGCTGCGCTGGCTGCATCAGCCCCAGTTCGTTGGCTATCACATGGCCAAGGCCAAGGGCTTTTATGCCAGTGCCGGGCTGGACGTCGAGATACGGCCCGGCGGCAAGGACATCAGCCCGGTAGAAGAGGTGCTGAGCGGGCGGGCCGACTTCGGGGTCGGCAACACCGAGGTGCTCACCAGCTACGCCAGCGGCCAGCCACTGTTGGCGCTGGCCAGCGTCTATCAGCACTCCCCGTCCATCTTTCTGGCTCGCCGTGACAGCGGCATTCTCACCGTTGACGACATGCGTGGCAAACGGATCATGATGTTTTCGGCCCATCAGGACGCCGAACTGCTGGCCACCCTCTTCTATCAGGGGCTCAATGAACACCAGCTCATCCCGCTGCCCACCTCGGTCAACATCGAGGATCTCATCCAGGGCCGGGTCGACATCTTCAACGCCTACCTCAGCAACGAACCCTTCTATCTGGAGGAGCGCGGCATCCCCGTCTCCGTCATCAATCCGCGCAACTACGGCATCGATTTCTACAGCGACATCCTGTTCACCACCCAGGCACAGGAGCGCGCCCATCCGGATCGGGTGGCCCGGTTTCGAGCCGCGAGCCTGGCGGGCTGGCGCTACGCCCTCGCCCACCCGCAAGAAGCCATCGCCCTGCTGCGCAAGGAGTATGGCGTCAACCGCAGTCAGGCCCACATGGAGTACGAGCTGCAGGTAAGCAAGGAGATGATCCAGCCGCTCTATGTGGAGATCGGGTATATGAATCCCGATCGCATGACCCACATCATGCAGCAGTTGGTCGAGATCGGGCTGGTGTCCAAGCCGGTCTCCTTGCACGAATTTCTCTATCAGGCCCCTTCCGAACAGTGGATCTTCTGGCGTCCCTGGTTCCTGCTGAGCCTGGCGGCCAGCGTGCTGATCCTGCTGCTGGCCCTCTATCTGCTGCTGTGCAACCAGCGGCTCAATCGCGAGATTGCCCTGCGCCGCCAGCGGGAGGAGGAGATCTGGCAGCTGGCTCGCCGCGATCCGCTCACCGGCCTGCCCAACCGGCTGAGCCTGATGGAGCGGCTCGATGCCCAGGTCAAGGGCCCGGCCCCCGGCTGCCTGCTGTTTTGCGATCTCGACGACTTCAAGCAGGTCAACGACAACTTCGGCCACAGCCACGGCGATGCCCTCCTCTGCCAGCTGGCGGAGCGGATCAGCCGCAGCCTCGAGCCACAGCACTTCTTCGCCAGACTGGCCGGCGACGAGTTCGTACTGTTGTTGCCGGGCCATGATCAAGCGCAGGCCGACGTCATCGCCGAGCAGATCAGGGCCACCATGCAATCGCCGTTCGAGGTGGAAGGGCTCCCGCTGGCGGTCGGCATCAGCGTTGGCATCAGCCAGTACCAGCCGGGCTGGCGCGCCGAGCAGTGGCTGATCCAGGCCGACCGCGCCATGTACCACGACAAGGGGTCTCCGCTGGCAGCGCCCCCAGGCTGACCCCAAGCCCCATACAACAACAAGGCCACCCGCAGGTGGCCTTGTTGTTGTATGGATGGCAGCGGCGGCTAGCCGAAGGTCTGCCCCAGGGATTTGAGCTGTCTGGCCTTGGTCAGCAGGATCTCGCTCGACTCGTCGACATCCTGCATCTTGCTGCTGTTGGCATGGGAGTGCTGGGAGATGAGGTTGACGTTCTGGCTGATGTCTTCCACCACCGCCTGCTGCTCTTCCGCCGCCGCCGAGATCTGGGCCGAGAAGTCCATCACCAGCTCGATCTCCGCCAGCACCTGATGCAGGCTGTCCGACCCCATCCGGGTCATCTCTACGCAGGCCTGGGTCTGTTGCAGGTTGTTCTGCATCATCCCCTTCCAGCCGTTCAGGGTGCGCTGGATCTGGCCGATGCTGCTCTGGATCTGTTCGGTCGCCTTGTGGGTGCGAGTAGACAGGGTGCGTACCTCGTCCGCCACCACCGCAAAGCCGCGCCCCTGTTCGCCGGCCCGGGCCGCCTCGATGGCGGCGTTGAGCGCCAGCAGGTTGGTCTGATCGGCAATGCCCTGGATTTCCCCCATCAGCACCCCGATGCGATCCGACTCGCTGGCCAGCGCCACCGCCGAGGCAAAGGCATGCTCCGCCTCCTTCGCCAGATCGGTGATCTTGTGCTCGGTCTCGATCAACTGCTGATCCGTGTGCTGGCAGTGAGCCTTGGCCTCGGCAATCTGGCTGTTGGTGTCCTGGATGTTGCGGGCGATCTCCTGCGCCGTGCTCGCCATCTCGGTGATGGCGGCCGCCATCTGCTGGGTCTGGGCATCCTGCTCGGCGATGTCCGAGCTGGCCTCGCTGGAGGCGCTCTTCAGATGCACCGCCAGATCCTGCAGGGCGTGGGTGGCATCATCCACCCGGCCGAGCACGGTGCGAATACGGGCCTGCAGCAGCTTGATGTGGAAGTCGGCGATGGCGCTTGGCTCCTGGCCCGAGTAGATGAGCCGGGTCAGGCTGTCGTACTCGCCGGCCAGTTGCTGCAGGTAACGAGGGGTGGTGATGAGTTCGTGGCGATAGAGCAGCCCCAGCAAGATCAGCGGCAGCGCCATGTAAAGCGCGGCCCAGCCGCCCAGTTGCACGGTGCCGAGCCAGCCCAGCGCCAGCAACCCGGCCACCGCGACCCCATGCCGCAGCCGCGCCAGCGAAATCCTGGGCTTGCCGCCGCCCTGCTCCGCCGCCCGCAGCCGCGCATAGGTACGGGCTGCGATCTGCTTCATCTGCGGATCGGCGCGGCAGCGCACCGACTGGTAGCCGCTGATCTTGCCCTGCTCGAAGATGGGGGTGACGTAGGCATCCACCCAGTAATAGCGACCATCCTGGCAGCGGTTCTTCACCATGCCGTGCCATGGCTGGCCCTGCTTGAGTTTGCCCCACAAGTCGGCAAATGCCGCCTTGGGCATATCGGGATGGCGCACCATGTTGTGGTGCTGCCCCACCAGCTCGGCCCGGCTGTAACCGGCGACCCGGCAAAAGTTGTCATTGGCGTAGGTGATCACGCCCCGCAGATCCGTGGTGGACACCAGCTGTTCATCAGCTGCGAAATCCACTTCCTGATCAACAAGATGGCCTTTTTGTTCGCGCATGTAGCCCCCACTCTTACGTTGTTGCTCAGTAGAGTGTTGGGAAGCAATCAGCACCTGTAAAGGTCAATGCAAAAAGATTCTGACGGGGCGAGAACGGATCGGGCCGGCAGGAAATAATCATTGATTTAAATCAATATTTCCTGCCGGCGCGTGATATTTATTGCAGTGAAAGATGACTGGCAATGGTCTTGAACAGCACCGGATAGTCATCCTCGAAATGGTGCGAACCGGGCAGGGTCACCGTGGTCACGTTGGGCTGCTGCAGACGAGGACAGAGCCGCACCGGCGAGTCGTCATCCGACCCCTGCACGCAGAGCATCGGCAGGGTGTGGATGGCGTTGACCTCAGGCTGGGTGGGATAGCTGCCCGCCTTGTCGTGGGTCACCATGTCGCTGACGTGGATCTCGAAGTCGGAGGCGGTCGAAGGAGAAAGCATCACGGCCCCGATCAGGCTTTTGCGATAAGGCTCGGGCAACCGGTTGATCACGAAGGGCACAATCTCGGCACCAAAGGAGAAGCCCACCAGCAGCCAGCGCTGGCGCCCCCAGCGGGACTGGTAATCGTCCAGGATCCGCACCAGATCGGCGGTGACCTGCTGTGGATCCTTCTTCTTCCAGTAGTAGGTGAGCGAGCTCCAGCCCACCACCGGCATACCGTGCTGCTGCAGCTGGGCGCTGAGCCCCTTGTCCAGCGCCGCCCAGCCGCCGTCACCGCTCATGAACACCACCATGGGGGCGCTTGAGGCTTGCGCCACCGGCAGCTCCACCAGCCCCAACTCCTCTTTCACCGGCGCGGCAGAGAGCGAAAAGGCGCAGCACGCCAGCAGCAATAACAGGATTTTCATGGCCGACTCCTATTTTTTGATGAGCCCGAACGGGCCTCGGCTGATCAGGGATATCAGGTTGGTCAGCACCCTCGGCAGCACCAGCTTGCTGGTACAGAGCAGGTAGCGCGGCTCCCAGTCCGGCGAGAACTTCTCCTTGTAGCGTCTGAGCCCCTGGAAATTGTAGAAACGGCTGCCCCGGGTGAAGATGGTGTTGCCAAGCCGGGTCCAGTAGCCGCTCAGGGGGTGATCGTTGAAACCGGACATGGGCGCCATGCCGAGGTTGAAGCTGGCGTAACCCTCGGCCTTGCCCCACAGCAGCAGCTCGACAAACAGGAAGTCCATGATGGGGGCCGTGCCCGTGTCCAGGCTGTAGCGCATCAGATCGATGGAGAGGCTCTCCTTGTTGTCGCTGACCCAGAGGTTGGCAAAACCGACGATCTGCCCCTCGTGACGCACCAACGCGGCCGGGCTCAGGCTGAGGTAGGTGGGCTCAAAGCTGCCCACCGAGAACCCCTTCTCCTTGCCCTGCTTGCTCTGCAGCCAGGTGTCAGACACCTCCTTGAGGCGCGGTAACAGTGCAGGCACGCATTCAGGCGCCACCACTTCGAACGACAGCCCCTCCCGCTTGCCCTTGGCATGGCTCTGGCGCAGGTTGCGCAGCCGGCTGCCAGCCAGCTCGAAGGCCGCCAGATCGACGATGGCCTCCTCCCCCAGCTTGAACGGGATCAGGCCCAGCTCCAGGTAGAGCGGCAGGTAGCGGGCCGACACCTGGTAGAACACCGGGCTGGCATCGTGCTGGTCGCACAGCTCGCGAAACTGCCAGAGCAGCTCCTCGATAAGCTCAGGCTGACCGATGGGATCCCCCATTACGATCCAGCCATTGCCCTCGACGCCGTACATCAAAAACGCCTCGCCGCCGGGATGAAACAGCAGCGACTTGTCGCCAAGCTGGGCCAGGTAGCCATGACCGCCCCCCTCGCGCAGCACCAGGGCATGGGCGCGGGCCAGCTCCTCTGCTTCCGGCTTGCGCCCGGAGACCCGCAGCGGCGCCAGCAGCTGGGCCACCCCGACCACGGCCAGCACGGCCACCACGCTGCCCATGGCCCGCAGCCCGCGGGAGGCGGCGCCATGGGGCGAGAAGTGGAACCAGAGGGCGTGGTCATACTCCACCTGACGGTAGGAGAAGAGCAGCAGCCAGAGCGCCCCCAGCAGCACGGCCCCCACCGAAATGAGCCAGCCCGGAGTGAACTGGGCGTGCAGCAGGGAGCCCTTGCGATAGAACAGTGAGCGGCAGGGAGTGATGATGAGCAGGAACAGCCCGAGCAGCAGGGCCGACTCCCAGTCGAACCCCTTGAGCAGGGAAAAGATCATCCCCAACCCCAGCAGCAGCTGGGTGATGCGAAACGCCGCATCGTGGCGCCGGTAGAGGCTGCGGGCCAGCAGGATCAGCAGCACGCCGCTGACGCTGCCCAGCACATGGGAGAGCTCCAGCAGGTGCAGCGGCAATACCTGCAGGAACATCTCGATGCGCCCGCGCATGGTGGGGATCATCCCCGAGCAGAGCAGCAGGCTGCCCGCCGCGAACGCCCCCAGGCTGATCAGCGCCGGCAGGAACTCGCGCACCGCAGTCATGATGCCCTGCAGCCGGCTCCAGCGCGCCTTCTGCTGCAACAGCTCCTGGCTGGTGAACAGCAGCAGGGCGCACAGGAAAGGCAGCACATAGTAGATGCAGCGATAGAGCAGCAGGGAGGCCAAGAGCTTGTCCACCGGCAGGTATTTGGCCAGCAGCAGGCTCATGCTCGCCTCGAACACCCCGATCCCGCCGGGCACATGGGCCAGCACCCCGAGGAAGCTGGCCAGCACGAAGGCACTGAGCAGCACCGGATAGGAGACGCTGTCCGCCGGTAGCAGCACATAGAGCACGGCGGCGGCGGCCATCCAGTCCAGCAGCGCCACCAGCAGTTGCAGCAGCCGGGTTCTGAATACCGGCAACACCAGCTCGTGGCCACGCCAGACCAGCGCAGGTTTTGGCCAGAACAGGTAGCCAAGCACCGCCAAGAGCGCCAGAGCGCCCGCCACGTTGAGCAGCTGATCGGCCCACAGCGGCCAGTCCGGCAGCAAGGTGGTAGCCTGCCCCACCAGCAGTGCCGTGCCCCCCCAGGCCAGCAGGCCGAGGAAGAAGGTCACCGAGCAGAAGACGATGATCCTGGCCACCTCCCCGGTGCCGAGCCCCAGCGACGAGTAGATGCGATAGCGCACCGACGAGCCGGTCAGCAGGGCGAAACCCAGAGTATTGGAGAAGGTGTAGGCGATGAACGAGGTGACCCCCACCTGCTGCCAGGGCAGCCGCTTGCCGAGGGCGTGCACCGCCAGCATGTCGTAGCAGCAGAGGCAGGCATAGCTGAGCAGGGTCAGCAACAGGGCACCGCCCAGCAGCGGCAGCGGCAAAGACCAGATGGCCAGCCGAATGTCGTGCCAGTGCCAGAGGTGAGTCAGACGATAGAGCACGGCCAGCGCCGCCCCCAACAACAACAAGCTACATAACGGGCCTAACCAGATAAACAGATGACGCCGCATTGCCGATCCCTACCGACGCGAGGCCATGGCCATGCGCGTCACGTTGCTGAACATGGCCACCCGCAGCGGGGAGCGCAGACCGCACTCCTTCGCGCCTTGGCCTTCAAATAGATGTTTTATGGGCCGTGGGCGGTGAACGGTCGGCACTGATGACATGGCCAGTTTGGCCCTGGCTGCCCGGAAAATGCCCCCGCCCAGCATGGCATCCCACTTTATATCGACTTTTTTGCAAAAGACGAGCCTTGCCCTCGAAATAAAATTACTCAGCTGCTGGCAGATTAATTCGCCGCTTACCCTGGCGGTCAGCCCCGCCACATCCCGTCGGCGCGCAGCACAATTAATGAGCAGTGACATCATACACAAGATAACGCGCTTTACCCGACCCATCTGGTCAGGTTGGCAAGCCACTCACGGGTCATCATCAGGCTGCGCCAAAATAAAAAGGGGAGCCAGGCTCCCCTTTATCTCAATATGACGTTACTGCACGCTGCGACACTGGCTGAAAATATCCAGCTGCTGGTCATATACCGCCGTATTCACATCCCAGATCCCCAGCACGGACGAGAACAGGTTGTCGTGGGAGTAACGGGTATTGGCTGCCTTCTGCTGCAGACAATCCAGGTTCATTCCTTTCTCTTTGGAGAAACCGGGCGACATCCACACCTGCATGGGCACCCGGGTCTGATCATCCGGTGCAAACTTGTAAGGGGTACCGTGCAGATAAAGCCCCAATGCCCCCAGTGACTCGCCATGGTCGGAAATATAGATCAGCGCCGTGTTGTATTTGTCTTCATATTTTTTCAGCCGTTCGATCATGCTGGCAATCACAAAATCGGTGTAGCGAATGGTGTTGTCGTAGGTATTCTCCAGCTCCTGATCGGTGCAGTTCTCGATATCGCTGCGCTGGCAATCCGGCAGGAAATGGCGATGCGACCCCGGATAACGCTTGTAATAGGTCGGGCCATGGCTGCCGATGAGGTGAAAGCCCACCAGCTTGTCCCCCTTCATGCCGGCCAGCTCGTCGTCCAACCCCTCCAGCACCACCTCGTCATAGCAGGTGTTCTTGTCACAGAACTTGGGGTGATCCTTGGGCTTGACCACCATGTTCGGCACCCGATCGCACACGCCCTTGCAGCCGCCATCATTCTCCTTCCAGAAGATGGAGATACCGCTCTTTTGCAGCACATCCAGCAGCCCTTCGCTGTTGCGGGCCTGGTTGCCGTCGAACTGGTTGCGCCCCATGTTGGAGAACATGCAGGGCACCGAGACCGCCGTCGCCGTGCCGCAGGAGCGCACGTCGTTGAAGGAGATGATCCCCGCCTGCTTGCTGGTGAAGGGGTTGGTCTCCTTGTGATAGCCGTTCATGGAGAAGTTCTTGCCGCGCGCCGTCTCCCCCACCACCAGGAACATCATGGTCGGCTTCTCCTTGCCGGCCACCCGCTTGGCGTCGTCGCCCATGCGCTGGAACGGCACCGGCTCCGCCAGATAGCGTTTGTAGAGATACTTGGTGGTGCTGTACATGTAGTTGGCCGGCGTGATCTCCCGGTTCAGGGTCTGGTTGTTGCGCCCGACCGAGGCATAGTCCTGATAGTAGGCCGCGGCGATGAGCCCCAATACCACCAGCGAGGCCAGCATGGAGAGGCCGCGCTGCAACAGGCCCTGATACCATTTGGCCGGATACTCTATCTTGACGAAGAACAGCAGTACCGCCGGCAGCACCCCGGCCAGCAATACCCAGACCACGATGGGCACGCTCAGGTAGGAGTAAGCCTCGCTCTGGTTGGTCTCAAAGATGTTCTGGATCATGTCGCCATCAAACAACACCTTGTATTTCATCATGGTGTAGCTGGCAATGGCACCGGTGATAAACAAAAAGGCAAAGAAAGGCTTGATGAAATAACGCACAGAGAATGGCATGAATACAAAGTTCAATGCCGCTACCAATACGATAGGAATGGAGATGGCAAACCCGATTTTAAAATGCTCAAGCTGCGTCAATATTTCATAAAAATGCAGCAGGACTGGCCAGTTGAGCAAGAAGGCAAAGATAAATGCCAACAACAAAATAAATGGAACAATTCTTATTCTAAGAAAAGAAGGCATGCATATCTCCCTGTTACGCTTCTTTATTACACGTCGAAATAGCCGAACCAGAGTCGACACGCCGATATTTGGCGCCGGATAGTAACAGCGTGCTGAAAACACCAAATATACTATTTTCAAATATCTTTAATAATGTGATGTATATCAACAATCATCAGCAAACTGACAGCCTAGCCGACGATACTTAAGGAAAAATTAAGATACCCGTGTTATGCAACCGCTCAAAAAACAGCCATGCATATACGACTCACCTCTCCGCCTCGCGCTCGCACCACTCTTTTTCAAGACGGCCGCTCGTCCTTAAGTTTTGCTTAAGACTGCTCGGCGAGGCTGTTCCCTGACGAGTCCTCGTCACACGACAGATGCGAGAGAGGGTTAACATGCACAACAGCGCAGCAATCAGCAAGGTGCCAGAGATCACCCTGGCGTTCTGGGTCATCAAGATTCTGGCGACCACCCTGGGGGAGACGGGGGGTGACGCCGTCTCCATGTCGATGGAACTCGGTTATCTGGTGAGCACGGCCATCTTTGCCGTGATTTTCTTCGTGTCGGTCAGCGCGCAGATCGCGGCAACCTCCTATAACCCCCTTCTTTACTGGACCACCATCATCGCCACCACCACGGTCGGCACCACCCTGGCAGACTTTGCCGATCGCTCGCTCGGGCTGGGCTATGCCGGTGGTTCCACCCTGCTGCTGGCCTTGCTGATGGGCTCCTTCCTGCTCTGGTATCGGCTGCAGGGCAGCATCTCCACCGGCAGCATTACCACGCCGCGCACCGAGCTGTTCTACTGGGTCACCATCATGTTCTCCCAGACGCTGGGTACCGCACTGGGTGACTGGACTGCAGACGAGGCCGGCTTTGGTTATGCAGGCAGTGCCGTGCTGTTCGGCGGCATGCTGGCCGCCATCGTGGCAACCTACTACCTGACCCGGGTGTCGCGGACCCTGCTGTTCTGGGCCGCCTTCATTCTGACCAGGCCGCTGGGAGCCGTGGTGGGGGATTTTCTGGACAAGCCGCTCAGCAAGGGCGGGCTGGAGCTGAGCCGTTACTCTGCCTCCTTCACCCTGCTGGCAGCCATCGCCGCGCTGGTGCTGATCTCGACCCTGCGCAACCGGCAACCGGTTCGGGCTGAGCTCGATATCGAACAGTAATCACGCAGCAAGTCAGCCCGGCCGCCTCTGGGTCGCCGGGCTGACTATGCTCTGTGGGAATTGATGCAAGGCAAGGCTCCCCCCGATGACGACAGGCAACAGACAAGACCCGGCCCCACCCTCCCGCCAGATCCCGCGCGGGGTCTGGGTGCTGGGCTTCGTCAGCCTGCTGATGGACATCTCGTCCGAGATGATCCACAGCCTGCTGCCCCTGTTCATGGTGACGGTGCTCGGCAGCAGCGCCCTCACCATCGGGCTCATCGAAGGGATGGCGGAGGCCACGGCACTGATGGTCAAGGTCTTCTCCGGCACCTTGAGCGACTATCTGGGGAGACGAAAGGGGCTGGCTTTGCTGGGTTACGGGCTGGGAGCCCTGACCAAGCCGCTGTTCGCCATCGCCACTGGCAGCGGGTTGATACTGACCGCCCGCCTGCTGGACAGAATTGGCAAAGGCATTCGCAGCGCCCCCCGCGATGCGCTGGTGGCCGACCTCACCCCCCTTGAGCTGCGCGGCGCCGCCTTTGGCCTGCGCCAGTCCCTCGACACGGTCGGTGCCCTGCTGGGGCCACTGCTGGCCGTGGGATTGATGCTGCTCTGGCACGATGATTTTCGCGCCATCTTCTGGCTGGCGGTCATTCCTGGGCTGGCCTCGGTTGCCCTGCTCGCCATCGGCCTGCGGGAACCCAAAGAGAGCGACCGGCGCAAGCGCCGCAACCCCCTGCGACGCGACAACCTGCTCAGGTTGGGTAAACCCTATTGCTGGGTGCTGCTGATCGGCGCCCTGTTTACCCTGGCCCGCTTCAGCGAAGCCTTTCTGGTGCTACGTGCCCAGCAAAGCGGCATGGCGCTGGCACTGGTGCCGTTGGTCATGGTGGCGATGAATCTGATCTATGCCCTCAGCGCCTACCCGTTTGGCCGCCTCTCGGATCGCATGAGCCACCGCACCCTGCTGATCTGGGGATTGCTGGTGCTGATTGCCGCCGATCTGGTGCTGGCGGCCAGCACCCACTGGGGCGTGCTGCTGGTGGGGGTGGCACTGTGGGGCTTGCACATGGGGATGACCCAGGGGCTGCTGGCCGCCATGGTGGCCGCCACGGCCCCGGCGGATCTGCGCGGCAGCGCGTTTGGCTTCTTCAACCTCGTCTGCGGCCTCGCCATGTTGCTGGCCAGCCTGCTGGCCGGCCTGCTGTGGGACCATCTGGGCCCTGCCTTCACCTTCTACGCCGGTGCCGCCTGCTGCCTGCTCACCCTGCTGATCCTCTGCAGGTACAAGCCGCCGCCATCCACCACGGTGCCATGACCCGAAAACACCGGCCCCCGGATAGCAAAAAGCCCCCGGCAACCAAGTTGCCGGGGGCTTTTTCTGAAGATGGCGGAGGTGCTCAACTCCATCATCAGCGGTGATTTTCAGACAAATAGATTGCCATTCCGGACGGGGACCGCATCCTCTGGCGCCTGCAACAGCGGCAGCAGAGTGACATATGCACTGTGGCGCAAATCACCTGACATGGTACAGATTAATGCGCAGAATGGTCGCCCCGCTCAAGCGTCATGGAAATGGCCCGTGACAGTGCCTCCAGCTGGCCATCCAGACTGGCATCAATGATCCCCACTTCGGTTTCCAGGATACACCCCCCCTGATCGAGCCGGGCATCGGCGGAAATATCCAGATAACCGATCTCCGGGAAATCCTTGTGTACCCTGGCGATTTGATCCCGTACCGCCGTGACTTGCTCAGGGTGCACCCGCACCGTGACCTGCTTCTGGTTGCTCACCAACGAGAGTGCCTCGCGCACTACCTTGAGAGTCAATGCAACCTGGTCATAGTCATGCAGGATCTTGCGCACGGCTTGCAACACCACCTCGCTCATCTGCTGCTCTACAGTGCGATAGTACTCTTGGCACTGCAGTTGAGTCTGGTGGATCAACACCGCCTGTTCACGGCGAGCCTGCTCCATGCCAGCTTGCCAACCAAGCTCGCGCTGTTGCTCGTACACGGTACGAGCTTCCTGCACAATCTCGGCCGCCTGTTCCCTGGCCGCCTCAACCAGTGCCTGGGCACTCAGATAAGATTGGTAATCCTGACTGCGCAGGATCCGCTGACCAGGCTCCAGTTGCAGGTGTTCACTCTTTATTTCAACAAATGGCAGCATTGTGGTGTGACCTGTTTGGCGATTTTAAGACAGAGCGCCCGAGCCAGTGGCAACGACTCACTCGCCAGATGCCAGGATGGTACGGTGGATGATGGAGGAAGACGCAGGGAAAGCCTGCGAGCCCAGCCAGGTTCAACATTCCCTGCGGCTGCCAACCAGAATTGCAAGCCAGCCGCTTCCAGATAAGAGCCATTCAGTTCAAACGGCAACGGCTGCTGCCAGCCTGCAGGCCAGGGGCCGATCAACAGATCAAGCTGGGACAGCAGATTCCTGTGCCCCTCTTCCCCCAACAAGCCGATGATATGGCGCAGCGTGGTCCCCTGCAGACAATGACGAATGGCCTCCCCATGCAACACGGCGCCAAGGTGTGACAAGGTACTCGCTAGCTCAGACTGGGGGAATAATGCCAAGCCGCCAAGGGATGAGGGCGACTCATAGGCAATGTCCAAGGCCAGCTCCTCAAGCAGCGCTTCATTAACGGCGGGGTGGGTACGCCAGTCAGGCAGTGCATCCTGCAGCCAGCGCCATGAATCGGGAAAATGGCCGTCATCAAGATAGGCTGCCGGACAGAAGCGCAATTGATAAGGTGTCAGGCCTACCGTCATCAACGACTCCGGCTCCGGTGCCACATGTACTGGGCCAGATTGGTGGTCACGACCAGCATCAACAACAGGGCAATCAGCCCTGCCAGCCGCCACTTCGACGACTCACTCACCTCGATGGAGAAGAGGCTGGTGTTTCGCGATACCAGAGGCATCTGGCGAATATCGGCCGAAGGTACCAGCACTACGCTGATCCGATCGTAAGCCAACCCCTCAATGCTGTTGTTGACCAGCTGCTTGATCTGCGGAATATAGCTGTCCAGCTGGATGTCGGCGGCATGCTTGATGAAAACGGATGCCGAAGCAGGTGAGGGTTTCTTGCTGATCCCTTCATTTCCTTCAGGCAGCACCACGTGTACTCTCGCGACCAATACGCCATCGATCTCCGAGAGGGTATGGGAAATTTCCTGGGCTTTGGCGTAGTTGAGCCTCGCCCGCTCTTCGGTAGGCGAAGAGATGAGACCATCCTTGGGAAATACGTCCTGCAAGGTAGAGAAACTCTCCCGCGGGTAGCCCTTGCGCTTGAGTGCCTCGATGGCTTGCGCTACATCGGACTCCTCCACCAACAACTTGATATTGCCATCCTTGTCCGGTTGTTTGTCTGAGGAGATCCCCTCGGTCCGCAGCAACGCCAGCATTTCATTGCCTTCTTTCTGACTGACTCCGGTATAGAGCTCCACTTTGCAGCCACCTAGCAGCAGTGAGGTGCACAACACCCCCATCAGCATCGATCTCTTCACACTACCTCACTGGGTCTTCAACAGGGTTTCTACGTTCTGACTCATCTTGCCAACTGTCTTGGCAATCAGCTCTTCCTGCATGGTGATACGCATCAGCGCCCACTGCATCTGCATCAGGCTGTTGGGATCGTCTCCCGGCGTAGACAGCTCGGCCCGCAGGCTCTCCTTGGCCTCAACAAACTGCTGCTTTATTTCCCCCAGCTCACCAAGCAAAGAACCGCCTATGCCCTGGGATGGAGTACTCATCGCCTGTTCAAAGCTGGCAACTTGGGAAGAGGCTGTGTCCGCCGTTTTCAACTCATCCAGGCTGGTCACGACCGCCTGGGCTGACTGGGTAATCTCCATTACGCCTCCAGATCAAGTTTGTGTGAATGCCGTATCAGGTTGTTCACCACGCCGTTAAGCGGGATCAACGTCATCAGCTCACGACGAGCCAATTCCTCGAGATATGCCAAGTCAACCTGAGTTCCATTGGCAGCCTTCTTGATGTCTGCCATCACGTTCAGCAGCACCGTCTCCCGCCGTGATGACAGTGGATCAAACTCTCGCATTAGCGCACGCAGCTCAGGCTGGTCAATGGCAGCAACGACAGGCAGCTGACGGCCGGAAAAATGTGCCACCAACTTGTCGGTGACAGGCTGGAACAGTCGCTTGCCAACCGCCTGGGCATGCTCTCCTCCCTGCTGATGGATCTGCCAGAGCAGGTCCCGCTGGGCAGAAGGCGAAGCACCCTCAAGCAGGGTCTCAAGCCCAGCCCCCTGCTGCCAGCGACTGAACAGGGTAGGCTCATCTGCTTTTGCCAGCAGCCGTTCAAACTGATGTTGAGTCTGTTGCCTGGGAAGTGGTTCGGTATCGGCAAATCCACTTCGGGGTGGATGCTCACTGCCTTCAATTTTCATGACGCCATCTGCTCACGCAAGCCGGCCGCAAACTGACACAGGGAGGGCTGACCGCTCGCTTCCAGCCTTGCCAAGCGCAATACCAGCTCATCGTGCATGCCGAGCCGCCATTCACACAGGGCGAACCAGGGTTCAACATCCGCAGAGTGGTGCGAGGTTTCCAGCAGCAGTGCGCTCTGATAATCCCCTTGATTCATCAAGGATGAGAGGCGGATCAACGTGACGCATTCGGCCATGCACTCCTCTTGCGCCAGCCAGCCGGCAATGGATGCAGCCTCCTGGTGGCAATGATGACCTGTTCCAGCCAGGGCCAGTTCTGCCAGTTGTTTTTTCAGTTGAACGTTCATCATCAGATCTTCTGTAAAATGCCCTGCATCAAGTCTTTCATCGCCCGCGTCACGGTAGAGTTGATGTTGTACACCACCGACCATTTGTTGATCTTGTGCTGCAGTTCGGCCAGCAGGGCCGGGTTGTCAGAGGCATTTTTCATGTCCTCGATTGCCGCTTTGACCTCTTTATTGGCGGCATTGGCCTGTGTGGAGAGGTTTGATGCTACCTGGTCGAGGGTAATGGAACTCGTATTCTTGTACTCGAAGTAATCAGCCATGGTTGTGCTCCTCTATCTTGCCAATAATCTTGAGCCCCGCCTCGATGGCGTCGGCTTCCTGTTGCCACTGCTGATACTGCTGCTGGGTACCCCCGCGCAGCAGTTGCCGCTTCACGTCACCCAGCGCCTGGACAAGCTGCGCATGCAGCTCGCGGGCAAATACCGGATCAGCGCCGGACAGTCGCGTTTCCAAATTGGTCATCATGACGCTCGACTCCTTTTAACTTGACGATGTATTGCTGTT
The DNA here is from genome assembly GCF_013085525.1 of Aeromonas sp. 1805. NCBI lineage: Bacteria > Pseudomonadati > Pseudomonadota > Gammaproteobacteria > Aeromonadales > Aeromonadaceae > Aeromonas > Aeromonas sp. 1805. Next base: position 4,541,081 of record NZ_CP038515.1, read on the forward strand.
TGCCCTTGCTGACCACCACGGCATCAGGACGAATCGCTAATACGCGAACCCCGTTGACAGTCGCCCCGCCGATTGGATAACGCTGGTTATCCGCCAGGGTCACGTAAGGAATCCGGCCAAACGAGACACTGCGTACCTCAAACTCCAGCTCATCCTGACGGGGGATCCGCTCCTGATTGACCAGCTCCAGCACAGGGTGGGAACCGAACTCGCGCTTGAATTGCTGCTGGGCCAGTTGAAACTTCGCAAGCTGGGCACTGTCCAGCTGACCGGACACCTCGATACGGCCGCTGGTTTCAACCACGCGCAACAGCCCGGCCAACCCCTGCTCCTGCAGCAGGTCATCGAGTCGTTTACGATAGGCCCCTGCCACCTGAACCTGATTCTCAATCCCCAGCACACCGGGCACCTCTTGCCTTAGTAGCGTATCAAGCGTGCTCCACTTCGGGTCCTGCGTATCAATCTCGCCACTTAGCCGCAGCCAGCCAGGTTCCTTGCCATTGCGGATCTGGAGTCGCTCATACCCCAGCTTTTGCAAGATGAAACCGGCCCCCTGACGCAGATCCTCCATGGTGCGAACGTCCAGCCGATAATTGAAACCGTTCCCCTCCAGATACTGCTGCAAGGCTAGTCGCGTGCTGTTCTCATCGACATAACCAGCCAGCTGCCAAATGCCATGGGCATCGTTAATCAGTGTGACCTGCTGATAGGCTGGTGCCACAAGGAAACGCTTCAGAGCCTGCTCCTGGCGTGCCGCATCATTTTCACTGCTCCCCTGCCACCAGCCATGCCCTAGCAGTGCCAGCACGGCGATGATCAACATCAGGCATAGCCCTCCCATCCAGACATCGGCACGTGCAGCCCGTTTCGGTGGGCGAAGGGCCGTCTGCATGGTAGTCAGTGGCTCAAGTTGTTCTGGCAACGAACGACTGCTATCACAAAAACTCCAGAGCAGCGGGCCCGCTTCCAGCCGGGTTGCCGCCTTGAGCAAAGCCCCAGCAGCCAACTCTTCCCCATCCTGAGTCGGCATCACTCCCTCGGCCCACTCCTGCAGTACGATGCCCTCCGCCGTCACCATCAACATCAGATGAACAGGCGCCATGCCCTCGTCCACCAATACCAGGTCGGCTTGCAGCGGATCGGCACCGATTATCAGGCGCCCCTCCGGCAGGGGCACTTCAACGCCGTGGTTCAACCCGCGGTATATGCGACATTTCCAGCTCATCGGGCATCCCCGGCTTGCACGCACCAGGTCAATGCCGGCGTACACTTCTGCGCCTTGCCCATTTCGACCAGCCGCCACCCCAGTTCATTGCCCATCTGGCATTGCGTCAAAGAAGAACTCTTGCCTCCCTGGCGCATCAGTTGCTGCACCTCGCGAGCGGCCGCCAACGGCTGACACTGGGCACCTCCCAGTACCTTGCCAAGGGAGAGACTCTGGTTGGATATCTCGTCAACCCCCAGCACACCTGCACGCAGATCCTGGCCATGCCCCAGCGACAGATAGTGAGCGATGCCATCGTCGATCAGCCGAGGCTCGATGATGAAGAGCCGAACCTGACGGCGTGTCTGACTCTCTTTGCTGCGAAACAGGGCGCCCAGGTAGGGGATGTCGCCCAAAAAAGGCACCTTGCTCAGGCTCTCGCTCAGTTCATCGCGGTAGATACCGCCGATCAGCAGACTCTGGCCATGCCCTACCCGGGCTATGGTATCCACCACGGTACGACTGATGGTGGGAATGCCATCCAGACCCGAGCTGTTTGGTTTTTGATTACCATCCTCGATATGCAGGCTCAGACTCACTTCCGGCCTGTCTCCCAGCTGGATCACTCTGGGCGTCATTCTCAACATGGTCCCATAGGTGATCCCTTTCAGCTCCGCCACCCGCTCGCCACTGATTTTGACGTAGTAGGTTTCGCTGTGGTCGATCACCGCCTGGGTGTTTTCCTGGGTCAGCAGTGTCGGCCGGGAGACGACCTGGGCATTGCCCTGGTTCTCCAGCAGATTCACTCTGGCCAGCAGATAGTCGAGTCCCTTGGAATCCACCAGGCTGCCGAGGGCTGCGCCGCCCTCGATCCCTTTGCGATCGCCGGTGGTCTTGATGATCACCTGCTGGTTGGAGCCGGTACGGATCCCGACTCGCCAATCTACCCCCAGCTGGGAGAGATCCTCGGCATTGATATCAATGATGGAGAGCGCCACTTCAATACGGGCAGACGGCTTGTCCAGTGCAGCAATCAATTTGCCATACATGGCCATCCGCTCCGGAGCATCGCGCACCAGCACGGCATTAAGGGAAGGATCCGCCTGCACGATTGCCTGCCCTGAATGGGATGTGCTCCCTTTTGTGCCCTCACCATTGACCATCTGCACGCCAGCATCGCTGAGCAAGCGAGAGAGAATAGTGGCGACGCCGGGTGCCTCAACATCCGTATCACGATACTGAATGGAACGATCGGTCGCGGAAGCGTACTTGAGCGGGAAGATCTCGATGGCAAGCGGTCCCGTCTTCTCGCTACGCAATTGGGACTGTTGTTCCAGCGCCAGGGCAGTTTGTTCAACCAGCTCCAAATAGCGAGGAGGGCCGGAAACATAGACCAGGCGATTGTCTGTGTCTGGTCGCCAGCCAAAACGCGCCTCCCAGATCCCGGCACGCTGCAGCGCTTGCTGCAATTCCGCCGCACCAGTCTGTGCCAATTTGATGAGACGAGACTGAACTTCACTGTTCTTGAACACGTACAGCACGTTGCCATCGTAGTACCAGACCAGGTTGTAGAGAGAGGCAAGCTGCTGCAAGAACGCCTGTGGCTCATCATGTTCGAACTGGCCGTTGACCTGATCATTGACCTTGTCGCTGACGACGACCGACACCTCGTAGTTGGCACCGAAGTTGACCAGCACATCACGCAGGCTTTCCCCTTCCGCCACATAGCTATAGGGCATGGGCAACCAGTCAAGCTCTTGTGCCAACGTGGGACGCGACCACATCATCATCCCCATGCCGAGCCATAGCAGAGGATGCAGCAGACGTTGCATGTTTACGGATGCCATATCATCTGTCTCCATTCCGGGGCTAAGGCCGCCTCATTCAACTGGGGCTCCAACCGCTCCAGCAAGGTAATGTGTTGGCTCAGAAAGACTTCCAGCTGGTGTTCATCAAGCCCGTCAAGCTCCAGCCTGGCTTCCAGTTGCAGATTGCCGAGTTCATCGAGAGTCAGAGCCTGGGGCGCATGGCGCCCCCAGGCCACGACCTGTTGCAAGAGGCGTTTCAACAATGCCGGATCCAAAGGTTTTCCTTCAGACGTGACGGCGCTTGCCAGGGGAGTGCTCAGCAGCAGTTCGTTGTGCCTGGGTAGCAGAAACAGAGGATAACCATCGAGTCGCAAATGATATTTGCCCTGAACATCGGCAACAAAAGGCCCTTGGCCAAGCTTTTCGGCCAATCGATTAAGTAGATTTTGCATAGTTCCTCGGGTTATCTAGCGGGCCGGAGGCTGCCAGTAGAAGCGGTCCTGAGAAAGGGCCAGCCCTCTTTCAGCAAGCCACTCGTGCAACATCTGAGCAGCTGTGGATTGATGCGGTAACACCTGCAGGGCATGCCAGAATGCCTCCAGCTCGAGAGGTACCGGCATGAGCACAGCCGGGTCACCCTCCTCAGTCTGCTGCCCATACCAGGCAGGCCAAGCCAGATGAAGGCGATCTTCACATTCAGCCTGCAGCTGTTGCAGTTCCTGTTCACGCTGGGTCAGCTGAGCCAGCTGGGCTGCAATCTTGCTCTCAATGCCAGACTGTACATCCACCACCGTCTGCCAGAAGGCGGCCTGAGCATGCAACTGCCGTCGCATGACCTGCAACTGTGCCAGCTCATTGATCCAGCCGGTGTGGAGGGGTTCCTGATGACGGACCCACCAGCGATGCAAGGGATATAACACCCAATGCCATAACTGCGACCGCTCTGCCAGATTGATGCTATCCCCCAGTTGGGCAATCCAGTCACCCCCCTCACCCGCAGCCAACCGCAGGATCCGCTGCAGATCCTGACGTGACACGGCCATGGCGACATCCACGCGGCGCTGAAACCAGACCGATGCCAGCAGACTCTCCAGACGGGTTCTGGGCAGTACCCGCTGCAACAGGTTCATCTGCTGGGCAGTCAATACACCGGCATCCTGATAGCTGAGCACGGACTGCTGGCCAACCAGCTGGTCTTTACAAAGAGACGCTGACTGGACGACAGTGACCCGGCGGCCTGCAAACAGGCCTCGTTTGGGAGATTGGTGATCTTGCTGACTCATGCTATGCCTTGCTCATCTTGCTGCGGGCAATAATGGGATAATGTGTTGATATGCGACCATTCTATCCATTACGCCCTTCCCTGACTTATAAAAAACGTCAGATTATTTTAGTCCGACGTTAATCTTTGCCATGTCTGGCGCGACTTGGCGTACAACCGAAACGGCGGCGATAACTCTGGGTGAAATAGGACTGGCTGGAGAACCCAGCCTCCATCGCAATATCCACTATACTCATCTCGCTATTGAGTAATAACTGATGAGCATAGAGAATACGCCGCTCGCTGATCCAGGCTCGGGGAGACACCCCATAAATAGACCCGAAAAGCTCCTTGAATGTGGTCAAGCCCATGCCAAATTCTTTGGCAAATTCACTGAGTTTCCACTCCATCAAATAATGCTTTTCCATGAAGTGCTGCAACCGTTCAACCTGGCGGTTGCTCAATTGACGCAGAATCGACATCAGTTGCGGGCCGGACTCACCAAAAGCCAATAGAAACAACAGCTCCTCAGTACGTAGCTGAGCTAATGCTGGCGGGTATTCATGTTCGGTCAAGCCACGTAAACCCTGAATACATTGGGTCAATAGTGGCGAGGCACAAAATGGCAACAGACTGGGGGCCATGGCGTCAATTCTGGGCACGTCGCTCAGCAGTGAACCAAAACGTTGCAAGAAACCTTGCAGAAAGGTATTTGAAAGGGGTAACCAAAGCAGGTGGCAAGGTGCTTCACCGGTACAAACCGCATAATTGCCACGGCGTACGAACATCAACTCATTGGCGGATAACTCGTAGGTATCGGTGCAGTCTTGCCAGGTCATGGAGCCTTCCAGCAGGATGTATATTCCCTCCTGTGTATGCTCAATGACGTTAAAAGCAGACATGCACCACTGGAGCTGGGCTATATCGCCCTTCTCTGTGGTTGTAATGCCTTTCATATTTTTCGTTTTCCTGAATCTGCGTGTGGTGCCTGTGACGCCTCAGCAAAGACAGGATTTCTGCTGGGAGTCTTATTATTGGCGTTTTATTTTTAAATTAAGTCATCTCAATGCCGGCAACTAATTAATCACCATTGAAATGAGGGGGAGCATCCTACAACAGCCACACGCAAGAAAACCAGTCACAAATTAGAGTCAATACACTAGTCATGTGTTATTTGGAGATTCAAATTAAGTTACTGTTATATGCTGGGATAGTTTGTTACAAAAAGAAACTTTACCATTGAATCATAAGAGCCATAAACAGCTGATTTCAGTATTGTTTGTGAATAATGTCATTATTGACATAATGGATAGCAAGTCTTGGGCTGCAAATTAATGACGTAACCATCAGGATTAAACGCCTTAAAAACTTTCTGCTGATGACTGGCTTGTACTGCTGAACTGCCGATGAAACGCAATCGCGTACGCAGATATAAGTCACCCTCCGCCATTTGCAAAGGTGTCAGGCGCAGCTCAAATACCAGTGGCAACATGGTCACGTCATATTCCGTTTCCGCCACAGCCAAAGGACGACCATCGATCACGCTCAGCACAGTGACCTCCACCCGGGCCGGGAAAGGCAATCTTCCCGCCAGACGCACCTCTCCTTTTACCTGTGCCAACGCGGGTTTGAACACGGGTGTCGTAACGCAACCACTCAGCGCAGTCAGCAGCACTAGCGCAAGCCATATTCTCATACGACCCTGATCCTGCGAGCGGACAGCGGCAAATGCGCACCCTGCTGCAGACGCTGCAACGCCACTTCCTGAACCCGATCGAGGGTAATGGAACCACGTAACAATACCGACAAGGGCTGCTGAACGCGGGTCATCGGGAGCACATGCATCGCTCGCCCGGCAAAGCTGCCATCTCTTGCTTGGAGCGTGCCTTGCGATACCGTTACCGCTTGCTGTTCCTGTATCTTCATGGCTATACCCGAACTCCCCTCATCTCTTCATGACCATGCTCGACCTCATGCCGTGATTGCAGCAACTCCTGCCAGAACTCGGCATGTTCCAGCATGCTGGCCAGACTCTCTTCGAGGGCTGTCAGTGTCAGTTGACTGGCGGACATCTGACGATATAGCTGTACCGTCAGGCTCTCGTCATCAAAACCGAAGTGCAGATTGAACTGATACCAATGGCGGTTGAAACTGGCCAGCTGACGAAAAATACCTTCGCCAACCTGATGCAATTCGGCGACATCGACCTGCAAAACCAGATGATCCCGTTCTGGCACCAGGATCAGACCCAGCTTTAGCCGGTCATCAAAGCACAATGCTGCAACGCCTTCCTGATTCAAGGCTAAAGATGGCAAGCCATATTTGGTAGCAAACTCAGCAAACAGCTGATTGATGGTGAGGGTTAGATCCATGATGTCCTCCAGCAGAGAGGAGAGGATGTTAGCCTGCCTGTCCCACGCTGGCTGTCACTCAAAGGCGGCTCTTTTAAGAAAAATGATAAAAAAAGCGCCCGGATGGGCGCTTGACATACATTGGTGATGAGGCCGTTATGCCACGCCAAATGCGGCACGCATGGCCTGATTGTGGCTCTGGGCATATTGCTGCATCATCTGAAGCACATCTTTCATGAAGTTGTTGTTGAAGTTCATCAGATCTTCCACTTTTTGCTTCTGCGTCTGGGCAATGCTGGAGCGCACTTCATCTTCCTTGGCATTGGCCTGGGAATAGCCCTGGAAAACCTGGGTGGTGCTATTGCCCATTTGGGCAGATCCTTGCAACACGGTGCCAGCCAGCTGCTGACGCGCATTGTTGGCCTCAAACTTCTTGTTCAGTGTTTTCAAGGCAGCCTTGTCATGCTGGTTCCTGGTCATTAACTCCTGACCAGCATCCCCCATTTCTTGCCCCGTACTCTTCTTCACGTCCGCCATTTTTTGCAGATCTTTCTCTCGACCCGCCATATTGGCGTTCAGTGCCTTGTCCTGTTTGATGGCTTTGGCAGACTTGCTCAAGGAAAAGCCGCCCATGACGGCCGAAGCGACGGTCATCACACCGGATACTACCGCCATGGCGATCATCAGATTGGCGCCATGTCGCATCTCGCTCACCTGATCCTTCTGGGCGGCAATCACAGCCTGATTTTCCATGTCCCGCTGCAACAAGCCCATTTCGCGGGCCTTGCGCGCCATCTCGAACAGCAGGCTCATAATACTGAGAACATTGTCGAGCTCAGACCCCCCCTTGCTCAGCAGGCTCGAATCCAGCCCCTGACGTGGACCAATCAACTCGGGCAACGCTTGACGTTGCGGGGTCGTGTGCACTGTTTTGTGACCTGGCTCATGGGTGGTCCCCTGCCCTGCCAAACCTTCTTTGTTTTCTACCCCCTGCCCATCGGCAGGCGCAACATAGGTGTTACCCGGGATGTGGTTATTCGTATTGATATTGTTCATCTCGCATTCTCCTTAAATGGCTGTCGGTCTGCTGGCAAGGCTGTTGAGCATGGCCCCCTTGGCCGTGATCATCTGGAAAATCATCTCCATTACCTGCTGGAATGATTCCGTCATCTGTGACAAGGCCTCCTTGAGCTTGTCCATCACCCCTTGTAGCTCGGTCATCACCTGCCGATTTTCCAGCAAGTTCGCCTGTTTGATCTGCGCGTCTGCCTGCAACCCGCCATCGACGGCCTTGGCTGTCCCGGTACCAATATCAACTACAAGATCTGCCGCCTGAGTAGCAAATTTGACGGCTTTCATGGCGGTACTGGCGGCACTTGCCCCAAAGGTGACCGCGATAGAAACAATGGCCACTAAGATCTCAGCCGCAATCATGATGGGCCCCAATACCTTCATCGTTTCGGGCGAAATACGGCCATCTGCAGCGGCTTGCTGGATCGCCATATTCGCGACCCCAACGGCACCGCCGACGATCATCATGGCTCCAACGGCGGCCCCTACGCCGGTAGCGATCAAGATGGCACCGATGACCATGGAAGCGATGGCGCTGATCCAGCCAAAGATTTTGGAAGCCAGACCAGACTTCTTGGCCTTGTCGGCAGCCTCGCTGGCTTCCTTCATCTTGGTCTGGTTTTCATCAATTTTTTTCAGATTCTCGGCACGGATCCGCTCGAGATCTGCCAGTTTCAACTTCTTCTGAGTTTGCTCCAGTTCGCTGGTCATCTTGCCCAGCTCAATCTCGAACTCTTCGGGAGACGCAAACGCCAGTTTGTTCAGCAAAGTACTGCTGCCCAGCAGCTTGGCCGCATTGGCGGTCCCCAGCTGTGCCGTCTTCCTCAATTGATCAAGTTCCTGCTGTTGGGATGCACTCACCTGCTGCCTGATACCTGGCATGGGTTGCGGCAACACCACCCCCTGCCCATGTTTTTCGACGTGGCGATGGCTATCCCCGGCAGCCACCTGAGTGGCTTGACTGCTCCCCTTGTTGTCCTCGACCAGAGGGGGTTGCATCCCTCCGATGGAGAGAGGGCGTTCACTGCTTATCGAATGCATGCTCCATATCCTTTTTGGTTTTGACTACTTCCAACATGATGCCGGCACGGGCGGCCAGTTCCGCCAGCTCCGGCTTTGCTGCCGCCAGCAACTGGGCCGAGTGGAAGCCACTCTCGGCCCCCTCGAGTTCTCCCAACTGCAGGAGACACTCGGCGGCATGGAAAGGAAAGCGGGGCTCCTGCAGGTCCATCATGGCGCCATAGCTATAACTGTCGATGGCCAGCCGGAATTGTCCCAGCGCCTGGCGGCAAGCCCCCAGTCCCAGAAAAAAACGCGCTTCGTAATGATCCAGCACGCAGAGGGCCTGAAAAATCTTGTGTGCCTCGTCATGCTTGCCGGCGTGATATTGATTGAAACCCAGGGTATAGAGCTGCTCGAGGGTATCGGTAGATACCTCGTTGAGCATGGCGAGGGTGCCACCATCCTGCAGGAAGGCCTCTACCGCCTGCTCGTTCACTTGGGTCATGTCGTGTTCCATTACTGCTCCTGAAAATTAAATAGCCTGAAGGATCTGCTGCATTACGCTTTCATATTTCTGGATAAAACGATTGAGCGCTTCAATAACCGAGTTATAACGAGAGCTGATATCATTCAGCTCCGTGGTCTTCTGGCCGAGTTTGTCATTGAGAGGTTTGGCCCGATCGCCCACTGTGGTCGCAAAATTGCTCAGTGGATTATTATCTTTTTCATATTTATAGGAATAATTAACGTTGCTCAGGGCGCCCGTATCCTTCTTCGGTGAGATCAGGAAATCTCTAGCCGAGAGGAATACCTGCTTATCATTTTTAAGATCAGCTAGCTCTGTTTGTAATTTAGTACGGTAGTCCTCTGGTGAAAAACCCTGGGCTGTCGCTTCGGCGCGTAATAAAGATTCGTCCTTCAACACTGTCTCTTTTCTCTCGACAGCAATTTCTTTCAGCAGCTGGTACTGAGGGTTATATTGGCCATTGGCATCTTTCTTGGCAAAAGCTTCATGGCTGTCATAACCATAATGCTTGTAATCGAATATATTGACGCCTTTCCTGCCGACCTCTACGGTACCGTTATGCTGCTGCGCCGTACTGATCTCCGTCTGTATGATTGAGTAGCTTCGCAACTCGGCAGTCAACTTGCCCACCTCGTGTTTGAGCGTATCCCGCTTGCTGCTGTGGCTGCCCATGGCATCGAGCATAGCTCCGATGACATCATCATCGATGCGATCGGGGGTCAGGGAAAAGTGGGTGGCAGCCAAGAACTCTCGCAGGGTAAATCTCGTCTTGCCAGCGGCAGCAGCCTCATTAATTAACTTATGAAGCTGCTCAAATCCGGCTTTTATCTGAAGATCGTATTGTCCGCCCGGATTCTTCGAGTCGGCAGGCATAAAATAGGCGAGTACTTTTTTCAACAGCACCTCATTTTCGGTGACGACTTTGTCGGCAAAAGGATTGCTGTCTATTTTCTTGTCGTAGGTGGCGGTAATGATTATTTTCTTCTCTTGAAGAAGTTTGACTAGCGCATCCAATGCCGACGAGCTGCCGCCTTGCAGCTGATTAAGTTCAACCTTTCCAAGATCCGACAGAAACAATTGGGGATCTTTTTTGTACGAGCTAATTTCCATCGCTATATCCTATATGACCAAACCGCGCATCATGGCCGGGCGTCTGGGACGGGCCCCACTGTTTTTTTCCTGTGGGGAGTGTTGACGACGTCTATGCAGCTCCCCCAGCAACTCCTGTTCAGCCTGTGACTTTTGTGCCGCCGACCCTTCCGCAAACAACAAGTGGGTTATTTGTGGGCTGATACCGAGGGAATCCCACATTTCATTCAACAAGGCGGCACGCTGCTCACTGTCTTTTATGGCCAGCTCAGCTTGCGCAATCGTTGCCTCATTGCTATTGCCCGGGCGTTCTTTCATCTTGCCTCCCATTTTAATTTTGCGTGCCGTCCCTTCCTATCAAGGGAGGTCGCTGTTTTGTTGTTTTCTCATGGATGTCAACGAGATAACTTTTGCAACATCGAGTGAAAACCAACCTGGCTGCGGCTCACTTGCCCCGGCCCAACAACGGTAAAAACGGGATAGCCGGTCACTGCTCAGGGGACTGCTCCCCAACACACAGACATTGCCATACAGCACATAACCGCTCCCCAAGACGGAAAAACCGGCTCGGGCCAAAAGATAAAGGGCGGCGAATGGATTACTGAGTCCTGCTCGTTCATGCACTCTCTCAATAAATACAATCCAGATACGCCGCTCTGACGCCTCGACACGCCAGGCAACCCGCAGCCCCGCATGCTCAAACACATGACCAAGCGGGATAGGCGTTCTGCACAGGGTATGCACGGCGCAGGCAATCCCTCTTTCTGCAAACCAGGGCAACAAGGGATCCTGCGTCATAGACCCACTCTCCCCAGCGGCTGAATGTTGATCTGCTGAGTCAACTCCTGATAGGAGAGTACCGGCAGCGCATGGTAATCACCTTCGATGAGCTTGCGCACATAGCGGCGAATATCCATGGAGACGATGAGCACCGGCTTGTTCTGCATCTGGGTCAGGTCTCCTACCGTATGGCGCACCTGTTCCAGAAAGCTCTGGGTAATAGTGGGGTCGAGCGCCAGGTAACTGCCCGCGCTGGTTTGACGAACACCGCCACGGATCTGCTCCTCCACCTGCTGATCAAGCAGATAAGCAGGCAGAATGTTGTTGCCGTTGGCGTACTTGTAGCAGATGTAGCGTTTGAGGCTGCTGCGGATATATTCGGTGAGCTGCACCACATCCTTCTCCTTCTGGCCCCATTCAACCATGGCCTCCAGAATCGCACGCATGTTGCGGATGGAGATGTCCTCCCCCACTAGCCGTTGCAATATTTCAGTCATGCGCTGCAACGGGATGATCCGCTGAGCCTCTTTCACCAACTCTCCATAGCTCCCCTCCATCTGCTCCAGCAGATAGCGGGTCTCCTGAATACCGATAAAGTCCTCGGCATACTCACGCAGCACATGGGATAGGTGCCAGGTCACCACCTGATCGGGGGTCAGAGCAGCAAGGCGCATCTTCTCGATCCGCTCCTGATGCTCCTTGGCCACCCACAGGGTGGGCTGCCCCGGCAACAGCGGAGTGTCCTCTTCATAGGGGATCCCCAATAGCTCAAGCTGAGAGGCATTCTCCTGTACCAGCAGATAGCCCGGTCTTAGCAGGCCACGGGCTACCGGCACCTCCTGCAGCTGGATCAGATATTCACCAGCACCCACACCTTCGTTGAATCGCAAGTGGATCCCAGGAAAAGGCACCCCCAGATCGAGGTAGAGAGCCCGCCTCACCCGCACCAGCTCATCGTTGAGGGCGATGGCCTCCAGCTCAGCTTGCAGGGCGGCGTCCACATCGATCAGCAGAGGAACCGTCATGGCAAACTCTTCCTTTTCACCGAGCTTGCCGCGGGGTTTACCACCGGCCTTGGGTTTGCTGCGAGCCGCCGGGGCCCCAGCACCTTGCGCCAGGACAGTGGGCAAATCCTGATTGCTGGTCTGCGCGTTACGCTGGCGCAATCCGATAAAGTAGCCACCAGCGGTCACGACGGCGGCCAGGGTGAAGAAGGTCACCATTGGGAAGCCAGGGATCAGACCAAACAGCACCAGCAGCACACCACCGATCAGCATCGCCTTGGGCTGGGCCACCACCTGGGCACCGATGTCGGAACCGAGATCGGCCGACTCTTCGGAAGAAACCCGGGTCACGATAATGCCCGCCGTGATGGCGATAAGCAGCGCCGGCACCTGGGAGACCATGCCGTCCCCTACCGTCAGGATGGAGTAGAGCTGCAACGCATCGGCCGCCGACAACCCCTTTTGGGTCACCCCTATGGTGACCCCACCAAGGATGTTGACAAAGATGATGATGAGGCCCGCGATGGCGTCCCCCTTCACAAACTTCATGGCGCCATCCATGGAGCCAAACATCTGGCTCTCCTTCTCGATAACGCTGCGCCGCTCCCGCGCCTCATGAACGTCGATCACCCCGGCACGCATGTCGCCGTCGATACTCATCTGCTTGCCGGGCATGGCATCGAGGGAGAAGCGGGCGCTAACCTCCGCTACCCGCTCCGAGCCTTTGGTGATCACCAGAAACTGGACGATGGTGATGATGAGGAAGATGACGATCCCCACTACCAGATTGCCCCCTACCACGAAGTTGCCGAAGGTGTAGACGATCTGGCCGGCATCGGCCTGCAGCAAGATCATTCGGGTAGTACTCACCGAGAGGGCGAGCCGGAACAGGGTGGTGATCAGCAACACCGCCGGAAAGGCGGAGAATTGCAATGGTGAGTTGATATAGACCGCCATCATCAGCAGCACCACCGAGATGGTCATGTTGATGGCAATGAGAATATCGAGCGCCACCGGCGGCAACGGCAGTACCATCATGAAGACGATGGCAAGCAGCAATACCGCCAGCATGATGTCCTTGCGCTCGCCAATCCGGCGCAGCAGCTCAAGGGTGCGTTGATTCATTCTGCTCTTCCAGTTCGAGATAGTATTGATAGGCAAAACGGGCTTCATCGAGTCGCCCTGCCAGCTGGCAGGCTCGGCTGCGACAGAGCCATAAAGCCTGGTCGGTCACGCCTTTTGAGACCAGATAATCGACATGAGCCAGTGCCTCCTCTCCTTTGCCCAGCTTGAGCAAGGCCACCAACAGCGTACGTCGCCCACTCTCATGTCCTGGATGGAGCTGCAACAGAGCCGTCAACAGGGTACGGGCACGATCAGGGTGGCCGTACTGCAAATGCAGCCAGCCGGTGAGCAACAACAGATCCTGTTGCTGTGACGAAAGGGTCATGGTCATACCTTGTGCAACAGATGAAGCGTCATCTGCATCAGTTGTTCATCTTCATGCATCTGTTCGAGCAATACCGACGCCGCCATGAGCTCATCCGTTCCCCCCTCTTTCAATAGGGCTCGCAACCCCTGCATCGCCAGGGTGAAATCCCGTGGCCGCAGCAAATCGTGAAAGCCGTGGGCGGGAGCAGCAAAGTCCAGCAGTGCTCGTTCTGCCAGGCGTTCGGGATAGAGCCGGTTGATGTGAGGTTCGATGGACTGTCCATCAGGCAACAGGGCGTAGCGTCCGGGCAAGCTCTGCTCTTGCTCATCCAGAGTGAGGGCGCTGAGCTGCTCGATGCCGATATGGGCGGCAGTAATACGGCTCATCGTCTCCATCCCTTGCGAAAGAGCTCAGTGATCTCGTCAAAGCAGGCGATTGCTGGATGACAGGCTGTCGTGATCCAGCTCATGGTGCCAGGGCCTCTCGTTGCAGTTGCGTCAGGGTTCTCAGCGCCTGATGCAGCAGCGGCAGAGTGATCGCTCGCTCATCCAGCGTGACAAACAAAAGCAGTTGATCCTCACCTAGCCAACCACAACGCACTGGCAAAACGGGAGCCTGCGCCGCAGCGGTAAGGGTCATCGCATGGTGAATGGCATCCGCACTCTGATGCCACGGCACTCGGCGAGCCAACCAGAGGGTGAGCCGTCCCTGGTGACGCTCCAGTTGCAACGTACCGCTCTGTTCCAGCTCCAGCTGGATCAGGTGGTGAGGATGCTCTCCAATGGGAATGCCCAGATCCTGGCAAAACTGTACCAGCTGAGGTTCAATCCAGTTCATGACGGGTCTCCAGACAATTCATCCTCTTCCCGCTCGATGGCGTTATCGAGCGCCCCCTGACAACATTGCAACAGGTTTTGACGCTGCTCTTCCTCACTGAACAGCTCGATCGGCAACAAACGGATCAATCGCTTGAGCTCCTGATAGAGCTGCACCTGCTGCCGGGTATCCGCCAATTCCAGTGCAGTCCCGACCTGCTCTACATCCCGAACCGTTGCCCAGCGCGTCTCCACCAATGCAATCAGATCGCCCATCAGATCAGAAGGCCCGTATGCCATGGGCCGCCCCCTCCTTCACCCGCTGCCACAGCTCATCTACCTGAGCCGAGAGGGTATTGAGCAACCGCAGCTTGTGCATGTCGCTCATCACCCGTTCCAACTTGACCGGATCGAGCCAGCGCTGCTGTGAGTCGAGATCAGCACTGAGTGCCTTCATCATGAAACCGGTCACCTTTTCCAAAGAACCGTTGCCAAAACGATGGTGAATATCACGCCACGCGCTGGAGAGGGCTCGATAGTCCTGCACCGCATCACGATAGAGGTCCCGCAGTGCCTGCTCACTCCCCACACCTTGCCTGGCAGCTTCGGCTGCCGGGCCCGTGATGCGCGCGCCAAGTACGATGGCAGTTCCCTGCTCATCAGCCAGCTTGGCCAGCGCCTGTTCAATGAGATTGAGGGTGCCCTGCATCTCGGGGCGTCCCGCCAGGTTTTTTCGCGCCTGGCAAAGCGCTTCAAACTGCTCGCTAACCTCCCCGGAATAGCTCTCCAGGTAGGCCAGAAGTTGCGATAGATTGGCCAGTCGCCCGCTGCCAAGATGACTCACCATTTCCTTTATCTTCTGCTGGCGTTCAAGCTCGGGAACCTTGTCCAGGTACTCCCCCACCAGTGCCTCGATCTCGCTGATCCGGGCATGGCTGTCACTCAGCTTGCGTTTGGACAGGGATAATTCGGCTCGTTCGGAAAAGGCAAACGTGAGCTCTTCAGCCGCATCAGCCAGGGATTGGGATGCAGGCACCAGGGCGACCCGCTCGCCCTGAAATTGCCCTCTCTGCAAAGCGGGTTGCCGGGACACCTCCTCTGCCGCGCGCCCTTCAGGCTGGGCGGCAGAGAGGTAGGGGTTGCTCTGGATAATGGCCATGGAAACTCCCGTGATGAATGGATTGACGAGGATTGCATTATAAAAATCACCGTTCCTCACCTATGCCAAAATCAGCCGTGAATTTTTAGCCCTCTCCCAACTGTTTTCTAAAAAGTCCCGACTCGCGCTGAAATCCAGCTCTGGCCGCCATCACTTATAGTGCTCACCGTTTTTACTGGTGTTGCTTCCTATGAACCTTTCCTTCGACCACATTGCAGGCCAACTGCGTCACGCCATTGACGACGCTCGGTTGATCCAGATCCGTGGCCGTGTCACCCAGGTGACCGGGACCCTGCTGAAAGCCGTGGTCCCCGGCGTTCGCATCGGCGAGTTGTGCCATCTGCGCAACCCGGACAACACCCTCTCCTTGCAAGCAGAAGTGATCGGATTTGCCCAGCATCAGGCGCTGCTCACCCCCCTTGGCGAGATGTTCGGCATCTCCTCCAACACCGAGGTGAGCCCTACCGGCGCCATGCATCAGGTCGGAGTGGGCGAGCATTTGCTGGGCCAGGTATTGGACGGGCTTGGCAATCCTTTTGCCGGCGGACACCTGCCAGAGCCAGCCGCCTGGTATCCGGTCTATCGGGATGCTCCTCCTCCCATGAGCCGAAAACGGATCGCACAACCCATTTCGCTGGGTATTCGCGCCATCGATGGTCTGCTGACCTGTGGCGAGGGACAGCGGATGGGGATCTTCGCTGCAGCCGGTGGCGGCAAGAGCACCCTGTTGGCTTCGCTTATTCGCAGCGCCGAAGTGGATGTCACCGTGCTTGCCCTCATCGGCGAACGTGGCCGGGAAGTGCGGGAGTTTATCGAGGCGGATCTGGGAGAAGAGGGGTTAAAAAAGGCCGTGCTGGTGGTGGCAACCTCTGATCGCCCCGCCATGGAGCGCGCCAAAGCCGGCTTTGTCGCCACTTCTATCGCTGAATACTTCCGGGATCAGGGCAAACGCGTGCTGCTGTTGATGGATTCCGTCACCCGCTTCGCCCGTGCCCAGCGTGAGATTGGCCTGGCCGCCGGTGAACCGCCAACCCGCCGCGGCTACCCGCCGTCGGTGTTTGCCGCCCTGCCCCGTCTGATGGAACGGGCAGGCCAGTCGGACAAAGGTTCCATCACCGCTCTTTATACCGTGCTGGTGGAAGGTGATGACATGACCGAGCCGGTGGCCGATGAGACCCGCTCCATCCTCGATGGCCACATCATCCTCTCGCGCAAGCTGGCGGCCGCCAATCACTACCCGGCTATAGACGTACTGCGCTCCGCCAGTCGGGTCATGAACCAGATCATCGAGCCTGAGCATCAGGCACAGGCCAGTCGCCTGCGCAGCTGGCTGGCCAAGTACGAAGAGGTCGAACTGCTGCTGCAGATCGGCGAATACCAGAAGGGGCAAGACAAGGTGGCCGACGAGGCAATCGCCCGCATTGAAGCGATCCGCCAGTGGCTCAAACAAGGCACCCATGAACCGAGCTCGCAGCCCGAAGCGCTCGCTACCCTGGAGGCGTTGACCCGATGATCAGACGTCTGCAACAGATAAAACAGTTGCGGCTGGAGCGGGCCGAGCAGCAGCTCGCCGCCCAGCAGGCCAAATTGCAGCAGGCCCATGCCCGGCAACGAGAGGCACAGCAGGAGTGCCTTGACTACCGTCAGTGGCGCCTCGTCGAAGAAGATCGTCTGTTTGCCCTCTGTCAGGCAGAGCAGCTTGATCGCAAAGGACTCAAAGAGTGGCAACAGCAGGTCGCCCTGCTGCGAGAACAAGAAGCCCACCTTGAACAGCTGGCCGCCGAGCAGGGCGAGCGGGTAGCCGAAGAGCGCACCCGACTACAGGCATGCCAGCTAGCGGTGCACCGAGCCCGCCAGCAGCAGGAAAAGTTTGCCGAATTACACCGGCAGGAGCTGACAGCCCAACAAGCCCTGCACGACTACAACGAAGAGCAGGAACAGGAAGAGTTCCGCCAGCAGATCAGGATGTGACCAGAGATGAACCGACTCACCGCCCCCCGCGCTGATACCAAGATTGCTTGCGAGCAACACAGCTTGCAACGCGAAGCGAACAAGGCTGATCCGGCGCAGCAGCAGCGCTTCGAACAGGCCCTACAGCTCGAGTCCGCATCACAGAAAATGCGTGATCAAAAGAGAGTGCCAGGCAGACAGGAGCAAGAGCGCCGGTCAAAACCGGATGCCCCCCTGTCAAACAGCAAAGCGGCTAACAAGGAGTCGGAACTGGCAGAGAGGAAGCTAGCACGTCCAGCCCCACACGCCAAAGTCCCCCATGACAAACAGGAGGGAGGCGATTGGCAGGAATCCCAGCAGCCTCCAGCGACGTCCCCTCAGATCCACGAGGGTATGCAGGCACCAACCACGAAGCAAGAGCGCGAGACAGCACAAGCCGAGCCGACAGAGCAAGCCTGGAGGTTACCACGTGAGATCACCAGCGGCCCTGAGTTGATTACCGTAGCCGAACCGGACACCCAGAGAAGCCTCAATGGAAGCCCAGCCGAGCTACCATTGACTACTCCAAAAGGCACCCAAACCAAACCACGACAGGATACATTGTCAATAGAGAGCAACCTGCTGGCCAATCGTCACAAGTTACCTGTAGCAGACGACTCGGACACTCAGGACAAAGTCGATGAATGTGCCTTGGACCAGACACTGCCTATACCAAACAAAATACTCACCCGGCTACAGCAGAGCGAAAAGCCCGCCGAGAGTATCCAGCTAAGCGACAGCAACAAACTGCAAGGGCCCAGCGAACTGGCCACTCGGCCTGAGGTCGGCGAACGGCTGCAAACAGAAGATGCACCTATTGAACTGGCACCAGTGGCCAGCGAGGAGGAGTTGCTTGCCAGAGAGAACTTTGCCGGCTCGGCCATCCGGGTTATTCCTCTCGCGACAACGCCGGGAGACCTGCTGCTGGCCCGGGTAACGCCCAGTTTTGATCATCACGAACTGGGCCAGCTGATCAGCCGGCTGGCAGTGGATATGCACCTTGAACTGGGTCGTCTGGATCGCCCCCCTCTGCTGCAACTCTCCCTGCCCGCGCTCGGGGAACTCACCATCCGCATCGAGCGTCATCAGGGCATGCTGCAGGTGGAGATGCTGGCCAGCGAACAGGG
Source organism: Aeromonas sp. 1805 (assembly GCF_013085525.1). NCBI lineage: Bacteria > Pseudomonadati > Pseudomonadota > Gammaproteobacteria > Aeromonadales > Aeromonadaceae > Aeromonas > Aeromonas sp. 1805. Next base: position 4,559,699 of record NZ_CP038515.1, read on the forward strand.
CTCCCAGCTACTCAATCAGGGTCGCAGTGAGCTTATCGATCGCCTGCAACGTCTCTACCCCGGTGAGCGAGTCGCCGTTGATCTCTTTACCCGGGGCGACAGCGAGCAGGGGTCGCGCCAGAAACGATCCATCTATGACGAGTGGGATGCCGACGCATGACATTGATTGCCTTTACCTCCGCCTCACCGGCGGAGCTGACCCTGCAACAGCGGCTCAGCCAGTGCCGCCATCACTATGGCTGGAGCGGCGGCGAGCTCATACTCGCCATCGCATCGCAGCCAGCGTCCCTCGACTACCGGTTGCAACTGCAGTGGCAGGGGCTCTCCCTGCCGCTTTTGTGCCACGGCGCCGAACTGGCCCGCTGGCTTGCGCAGGACCTGCAACAAGCCGCGCTGTTCAGCCTGCCAGAATCGCTGCAACTGGCGCTGATCGAGCGCCTTGGTCAACCTCTTGGCAACCTCAGCTGCTCGGCGTTGGCTCCGCTCACCACCAACGAAGCCGCCGGTCAGCCGGCACTGCAGCTGCTGCTCAAGCGGGAGGGGGTCACCCTCACCTTCTGGCTTGCCGAACCAGGCCCACTGTTTGGCAAGCTGCCCACTCGACCAAGCCAACAGCGCCTAGCGCTGCCCCTCACCCTCTCCTTGCAGTGGGGGGCAATGCGGGTCGCCATCAGTGAGCTTGAGACGCTGACCTGTGGCGATGTGTTGTTGCCACCACCTCACCCATTGCTCGGCCAGCAGTTGCTGGTCTGCGTCGAGGGGCGACCCTTCGCCTATTGCCTTCCCCATCAACAACATCTGGAACTGACTGCCATGCACAACACCGCCGATGACAATCTCGATGCAACCCAGCTGGATAACCTCCCCATCCAAGTTACCTTTGAAGTGGGCCGCCAGACGCTGGACTGGCACTCTCTGACCACCTTGCAACCGGGCTCACTCATCGATCTCGGCGCCCCCGTCGACGGCGAGGTACGCATCTTCAGCAATGGCCATCAGCTCGGTAGCGGCAGACTGGTTGAGATCCAAGGGCGACTCGGTGTGCGGGTCGAGAGCCTCAAGAGCGAGCCAGCGTCATGATCCAGTTACCAGACGAGCTAAACCTTATCGTCGGGCTGGCGCTGCTGGCGCTGCTTCCCTTTATTGCCGTGATGGCTACCTCCTTCGTCAAGCTGGCGGTGGTCTTCTCGCTGCTGCGCAACGCCCTGGGGGTACAGCAGATCCCCCCCAACATGGCGATGTACGGACTGGCCATCATCCTCAGCATCTATGTGATGGCTCCGGTCGGTTTCGCAACCCAGGATTACCTGCGCCAAAACGAGGTATCGCTCGCCAAATCAGAATCGGTGGAGAAGTTTCTCGACGAGGGAATGGCCCCCTACTGCGCCTTCCTGAAAAAACAGATCAAACCGCGGGAGCACGCCTTCTTCATCGACAGCACCAAACAGCTTTGGCCCAGCGAGTATGCCGATCGACTGGAATCCGACAGCCTGCTGATCCTGCTGCCTGCTTTTACCGTGAGCGAGTTGAGCCGGGCCTTCGAGATAGGGTTTCTGATTTATCTCCCCTTTATCGCCATCGACCTCATCATCTCTAACATTCTGCTGGCGATGGGGATGATGATGGTGTCCCCCATGACCATCTCGCTACCCTTCAAACTGCTGCTATTTGTGCTGCTTGATGGCTGGGCCCGTCTCACCCACGGGCTGGTCATCAGTTACGGAGGCTAACATGAGTCACGCCGATATCCTCCACTTCACCAGCCAGACCCTCTGGCTGGTGCTGATCCTCTCCATGCCGCCGGTGTTGGTGGCAGCGCTGGTGGGCACGCTTGTCTCCTTATTGCAGGCCTTGACCCAGATCCAGGAACAAACACTGGGCTTCGTCGCCAAACTGATTGCCGTGGTGATCACCCTGTTTGCCACTACCGCTTGGCTTGGCAACGAACTCTACAGCTTTGCCGACATGGTGCTATTCAAGGTGCCTCAGATCCAATGAACCTGGATAGCTTGCAGGGCCAGATGCTGGCCTACACCCTGTTGCTGCCGCGCTTTATCAGCTGTTTCGTCATGTTGCCGGTACTGAGCAAACAGATGCTGGGGGGTGCGATGATCCGCAATGGCGTAATCTGTTCGCTGGCCCTCTTTGCCTACCCCATGGTGGCCGACACGTTGCCACCCACCATCACAGCACTGGATCTTGCCCTGCTGGTAGCAAAGGAAGTACTGCTTGGCCTGCTGATCGGCTTTGTGGCCGCCATCCCCTTCTGGGCTATCGAAGCAAGCGGCTTTCTCATCGACAACCAGCGTGGCGCGGCCATGGCGTCCATTTTCAACCCGAGTCTTGCCAGCCAAACCAGCCCGACCGGACTATTGCTGACCCAGACTCTTATCACCCTTTTCTTTGCTAGCGGTGCCTTTCTCGCCCTCCTTTCTGCTCTGTTTCAGAGCTATGCCAGCTGGCCTGTCGCACACTTCTTCCCCACCATCGGCGATCGCTGGGTCAGCTTCTTCTACAGCCAGTTCAGCCAGATGCTACTGCTTTGCGCTCTGCTGGCCGCACCGCTGCTTATCGCCATGTTTCTGGCTGAATTCGGGCTGGCACTCATCAGCCGCTTTGCCCCCTCCCTCAACGTCTTCGTCCTGGCAATGCCGATCAAGAGCGCCGTTGCCAGTCTGCTGCTGGTTATCTACATCAAGTTGATGATGGACCACGCCTATAGGCAGGTGCTGGCGGTCATGGATCCGCTGCGACTGCTGATCCCCATTCTGGAGGCGCGATGAGCGGAGAGAAAACCGAGCAGCCCACCCCTAAAAAATTGCGAGACGCACGCAAGAAGGGTCAGGTGGTCAAAAGCAAGGAGGTGGTTTCCACCGCCATCATTCTGAGTCTTATCGGCATGTTGATGGCGATGTCCGATTACTATCTGGAACATCTGGGCAAATTGATGCTGATCCCGGAATCCCATCTCAATCTCCCCTTTACTCAGGCCCTCAACCATGTGCTGGAAAACCTGATGCAGGAGATGGCTTATCTCTGTATCCCGCTGCTCGGCGTCTCGGTACTGGTGGTTCTCATCTCCCACTTTGCCCAATACGGCTTTCTGCTGAGCGGCGAATCCATCAAACCGGACATCAAGAAGATCAACCCGGTGGAAGGGGCCAAGAAGATTTTCTCCATCAAGAGCCTGATGGAGTTCGTCAAATCCCTGCTCAAGGTCACTCTGCTCAGCCTGCTGGTCTGGATCACCATTGAGGGTAACCTGCAGGTGCTGTTGCAACTGCCAGGGTGCGGCATGAACTGTATTTCGCCTGTACTGGGAGGCATGCTGGCCCAGCTGATGGCAGTCTGCGCCATGGGCTTCGTGGTGATTGCCATCGCCGACTACGCCTTCGAACACTATCAGCACACTAAGCAACTCAAGATGAGCAAGGACGAGGTAAAACGGGAATACAAAGAAATGGAAGGGAGTCCAGAGATCAAGAGCAAACGCCGTCAATTCCATCAGGAGCTGCAGTCGAGCAACATGCGTGCCGACGTGAAGCGTTCCTCGGTCATCGTCGCCAACCCGACTCATATTGCCATCGGCATCCGCTACGAGCGAGGGGAGACCCCCCTGCCTGTGGTGACTCTCAAATTCACCGATGCCCAGGCACTGCAGGTTCGCAAGATAGCTGAAGAGGAAGGCATTCCAGTACTGCAGCGTATCCCATTGGCCCGTGCCCTCTATCGAGATGCGCTGATCAACAACTACATCCCTGCCGATCAGATCGAAGCAACAGCCGAGGTGCTGCGCTGGCTGGAACAGTGGCGTCAAAACGAAGGGCCGCAGTGGTAACCGCCATCGGGTTATCTGCGCACCGCTTCATCTAAAAATACCCGGCTTCAATTTATATCCAGTTGGCCCCTATTTTTGCGATCCTGTGCGCCAATCATCAACCACACGAAGAGATGGGCATGGAACTCAATTCCCGATTGACCCGACTGGTCAGGCAACTGGATGCCTATCAACCCAATCAACTGTCTACCGATGAGTGGCGGCTGCTCGCAGCGGATAGACGCTCGCCAGCCGACACTCCAGACAGAACATTGATGGCTAATCTATGGCCACAAGCAACGTTCGTTTTTGACACCACCAGCCAGGAATTCCCATGACATTCGATGCCATGTTATCCGGCCTCTGCCGCCATCTGTACCTGCCTCCGCACTACCGACATGCAGATGGACTGGACATCCCGGCGGGCCCCTTCACTCTTCATATCAGGCAGCAGGATCGGCTGGTGACCCTGTTCATTCCATTGGGCGATCTTCAGACCACATCGCTCGCCAACATGGCTGATTGGCCAATACTCCAGCTCAGCAACACAGATGAACGTAATACCCTGCTCTGGGCTCGCGAGTGGCTCGACAAGCTCAACCAAGAAATCATGGTGGATTTGATTAGCCGCATGCTGCATCAGGCACAAGCCTTGACGCTGGACAGCCAACCATCCACGACTTTGTCAGACAATCGACACTCTGCAGATCTTCACAGCTAAATGCACTATAGGGAATTCATCCCGACAAGACTCAGGCTAAATATTAAGCACCCAGATAGCAAAAGCCCCCGGCAACTAGGTTGCCGAGGACTTTTCTGAAGATGACGGAGGAGGTGAGAAGTACGTGACCTTTGGTGGACCGCATTCTTAAATGTTCTTTTTTAGCTTTTTTAGCTTTTTTAGCTTTTTTAGCTTTTTTAGCTTTTTTAGCTTTTTTAGCCATTGATGACATCTTGTCAAAACATAAGCGACAGAAAAATCCCCCCCCACAAATTAATTTTAGATTAATGATGTTTTGTTATCCTTGAGCATTAACTGCATATTACGGTGGAATTGAACAGACATCCGATGCCATTGGCAATGGTTGTTAGTGTACATCATTTTGGTTTTCAGTAATTTTTCGTGGAAACCATTTTGTTCATAACTGACAATTTTTACAAGATGGTACTGGCCTAACGATTACGGCCACTCTGATTTATTAATAATAAAAAAGGCGCCTAGTTTGGCGCACTTTTATAATAAAACCTCGTTAGTTAATAATTGACCTTCCCTTTGCTTCACTCAGCCAACCAGAAAACTCCGTAAGCAGCTTGTCATACAGGAGCTCATCTGAAACACTTTGGAAGTCATCTATTGGAAAAAAGTCTGTATTATCGATCACCCGGTCGGTAAAATTATCGAGATTTTCCAGAATACCGTAATTTGACCCACCTAGCCCGACAAATTTCCAGAATATTGGGTAGTTGGCAGATTCTCGGATCGCCTCTTTTATTGCTCGTGTCTTGCTTATGCCACCATCTGTGATAAAGACAATGTAGACCGGCTCCTTGCTATCTCTAAAATTATCAATAATTTCATTCATCACAGGAGGTTCGTTATTCGTTCCACCCAATGTTGGGAGCAGTTCAAACAGACCTCTCTTACCAGAGGACTGGATACTTGATATATACCCCTTCAGATTACTGAGAGAGACATTGGGATATTTTTTGTGCCGCTCAGCAAACCCCCAAACGTCCATCTGTCCGTCATCGTCAAACTGAGCAGCCAGCACAGCGATCCTTTCCAAAACAGCTTGGACATTGCCACGCTTGAACTGCGAGGTCATTGAGCCGGAGCCGTCTAGCACGAAAGCAACCTTGGCTTTCACTTGCTCAAGCTTGTGCTTCGCCAGACTCACACCAACAGGTTTTGCCAAACTGACAAGGTAAGGGGCCTGCTCAGCCAGCTTCTTCTCAAGGCTCACGCCTGCAGGGGACTTACGAGGTGCTGGAATGGGGGCCGGGGTCGGGGTTGTGGGCTCATCATCAACCACCACACCATAGTTGGTTGCCAGAGCGGCCAGACCGCCGTTAAAGCCCATCCCAAGGGCCTTGAACTTCCACGCTCCGCCGTGTCGGTAAATCTGGCCCATTATCAGAGCCTTCTCGCTGCGATCCACCAGAGGCACTTGATAAGTAACCTGACCGGCAATGCTCAACCCCAGAGAGGAAAGATGGGAGACGGTACTGCTGCCGTCAATCACCACTGTCAGAGCGATCTTCTGAATCGCCTCATCTACCTTTGAGGTGTTCACCGTATAGCGGCCCCCAGTGGCAGTCTTCTCGTAGCTGACTGCGCCATCCGGTGACTCGGGCTGATTGTAGAAGATAAAGTCGCTGTCGCTACGCACCTTATCAACATTTGTTAATAAAAATGCCGATGTATCAATGTCGCCACTGAATTCCCCCCCTTGCTGATAAGTCACCTCGATAACAAGCTCATGACCCGACAACTGCACGTTCTGACCAGAAATTAATTCCATATCACACCCCCACATACTTCTTAATAAATCAGTAGCCGAGATCTCGCCCAAACCTTATAGAAGTTCTGGCCTGCAAGGCAGATAGACATTCATCGCGTTTTTGTTTATTGCTGAAATTTATCTTTCGCGAACCAAAACGCCCATGAATAAAAAAGTTCACACCTTTCTCTCTCGTTACGCTAGAAATATCTTTAATGTCAATCGCCTCATAATCGCCCATCTTCCTGATGAAGCTCAAACGAAGATTTTCGCCAAAACTTGAGTTTTCAAGATCTGCCGGGATCACAATCTTCTTGTCATTGTCGTCGAAGATAACCCCGAAATATCGTACCGCTACTCGCTCTGCCATCTTTTTTATTGGGTAAAAAAAGGCAATCACAACCAGTGCGTCAACGCCAAAAAGTACCTTCGCATATTCAGGAGGAATAGCCGAAAGCAAATAGCTATTGGTGTAAAACATGGCAATAAGGCCAGTGGTGATAATTCCAGAGCTAAATATGATACTTCGCCACAGCAAGCCAGTATCATACACCCGCTGGGTGCCAGAGCCTTTCATGTGGCGTTTTTTAATATTATTATAGTGAAGATATGAAAACAACATGAACGGGAGAAATAAAATCACCCCGATAGCCATGAATATAAATCTCATAATCTCTTCATTAGCGCGATCATTCCTTGCCATAACTTCCCCTAAATTATCAAATGAAAAAGGGCAACATAGGGTTGCCCTTGAATTAATTTTTTTGGTCTATTAAGCCAGATTTACGCCATGGGCAGTAGCCAGAGCAGGCAGGCCACCAGCAAAACCTTGACCAACGGCCTTGAACTTCCATTCGCCATTGTTCAGGTACAGCTCGCCGAAGATCATGGCGGTTTCCACGGACGCATCTTCGGACAGGTCGAAGCGGGCAAGTTCTACTTGGCTTTCGTTGTTGGACATGCGGATGAAGGCGTTGGAGACCATGCCGAAGTTTTGCTTGCGCTGATCAGCTTCGTGGATGGTGACGGCGAAGACCAGCTTCTTGACGTCGGCAGGCACCTTGGAGAGGTCGATCTTGACTTGCTCATCGTCGCCAGCGCCTTCGCCAGTACGGTTGTCACCTTGGTGCTCGACAGAGCCACAGGGGCTGGTTTTTTGGCCGTAGAAGATGAAGTTTGCATCGGACAGGACTTTACCATCTTCGCCAACCATGAAGACAGAAGCGTCCAAGTCAAACGCAGAGCCGTCAGTCACACGTTGATCCCAACCCAGACCAGCCATTACCACTTTCAGGCCGGCGTCAGCCTTGGTCAGAGAGACGTTACCGCCTTTTTGCAGAGATACACCCATTTTAAAACTCCCGATTTGATTTGGGGAACGCCCCTTGATTTAGGGGGGAGTTCCCCCTTCTGTTTATTGCTTTTTGAAACAATTTTTAGCGCACTGATTTATCAGCTTGCGCTGATGCCATACTCGGCACAGACCGAAGCCAGACCGCCTTTGTAACCTTGACCAATTGCCTTGAACTTCCATTCGTTGTTGTGACGATACAGCTCTGCGAACAGCATGGCCGTTTCGGTGGAAGCATCTTCAGAGAGGTCATAGCGAGCAACCTCTTTCTGAGAGTCTTCGTTAACCAACCGGATAAATGCTCCGCTGACCTGACCGAAGTTCTGACCACGAGCAGCAGCATCATGGATGGTGACGACAAACACGATCTTGGCGACATCGGCGGGCACCAGATCCAAGTTGATCTTCAGACTTTCATCGTCGCCATCACCCTCGCCGGTACGGTTGTCACCAGTGTGTTTCACCGAACCTTCAACACTTGAAAGGTTGTTGTAGAAGATGAAGTCAGCCGGAGAGCGAGCCTTACCCGATGCATTCAGCAGGAACGCCGAAGCATCGAGGTCGAAATCCTGACCGTCGGTGGAACGAGCGTCCCAGCCCAGCCCCACCAGCACTCGTTTGATGGATGGGTCGGTTTTGGTCAGAGATACGTTGGCGCCTTTTGACAGAGAAACAACAGTAGTCATCGAAATTACCCTCTTTTGATGTTTTAAAAAAATCAGTTTTGCTGTTTTGCTTCTTCTGCCTCATCTTTCTTCTCGGGGAAGATGAAGCTCGCAAACACACCACAGAAAAGCACTACCAGAACAACACCCAAGCTTGCCATAGCGGAGATCGTGTAGTCGTGGTGGAAGATATGTGCTGTCGCATTCAGGCCAAGTTTGATGGCGATGAAGAACAGAAGCACGATTACCGCTTTCTCCAGATGCACCAAGTATTGCTTGAGCGCTTCCAGCACAAAGTACAGGGTTCTCAAGCCGAGGATGGCGAACATCATGGCACTGTAGACGATCAGAGGCTCACGGCTTACTGCAATGACGGCAGGTACGGAGTCGAAGGCAAACATGACGTCCGACAGTTCCACAACAGCCAAGCAGAGCATCAGGGGGGTTGCATAGAACGCAGCCTTACCGACACGACCAACCTGAATTCCCGCATTTTCCGGCTTAGCCAGCTCAGCATCGACTTCGGACTGCTTCAGCAGGAAAGCGTGACCACTGAGTCTCGGCCAGATGGGGAAGAAGCGCTTCACCATCCGATATGCCAGATGCTGGGAATAGTCCTCGATCTCGTCTTCATCATCGCCACTGCGCAGCATCATGACAGCCGTCCAGCCGACGATGGCAGCAAAGACCAGTTCCACCCAAGGGCCGAGCGCCAGCAGGCCAGTACCGATAGCAACAAAGATGCCACGGAACACGATTGCACCAATCACCCCCCAGTACAGTACCCGGTGACGATAGCCGTCCGGCACAGAGAACCAAGAGAAGATCGCCATCATGACAAACAGGTTATCAACGGACAGCACTTTTTCGAGGGCATAACCGGTGACGAACAAACTTGCCACTTCCGCGCCGTGATGCACGTACAGGAAGCCTGCGAACGCAAACGCGATGGCAACCCAGAAAAGTGACCACAGTACGGCACTCTTCAACGGGATGGGTTTGTCATCCCGGTGCATGAACAGATCGATGAGGATAGCCCCAACAGATAGCAGCACGAACACTGCAACTGTTTCAAGCGGGAAGCCAATATGCGTAGAACCCATGTTTTCTTTTCCTTAATTACTGTTGATAGTCGTTAGGGTCAAACCCGAGGGCCATGCAAATTTCTTTGACAGCCTGCTTTTCTGCGTTGTCGAAGTCACCATCACTTTTGGCAACGGCAACACCTACCCGGAGCGCCAATTGCGCAGCACCTTCATCCCCCTTCAGCGCGATGATATATTTCATCATCTCGCCCTTGCCTATATCGGCGTCGAATTGATAGCCGTCTTCCAGCTTTTTGAAAAACGCGATCACTTCGCTGGTATCAAACACTTTCAGCTCATCAGAATTCTTGATGAACCCCATCATCTTCTGCTTCTCACCGCTATCAGCACCCTTTGATGCAGTTGCGATATAAGCGCAGACAGCAACAGTGCCTTCCATGAACTTCTTGTTTTTAAAACGCCCTACTTGCGCAGCCAATTCGGCGCGGCCTTCGGAAAACGTCTTACGAACCCGATCAAAAATCGACATAAGCCCCCCATTGAGGATTGGTGAGTTATTTGCTTCCAGCAGTCCAGCGAAATCGCCAGCCAAAGGCATCATCCATATGCTTGTGACCATTGAAGTAACGGTTGATCCGTTCCACTTTAATAGCCCCGTTATCGTTTACCAGCCTTGCAATGGCACACATTCCACGCCCGGAATCACCTTCTGTCAGGTGTGTTTCGATAGGCGGTTGACCTTGAATATGCAGCGTCACCACACCATCGGTACTTTCCCAACTCGGCACACCCTCATAAATAAAGGCGTAGATCAGGACTTCCTTGATGTTGTCCCACTGTGCCCCATTGACGAACATCCATTCGCCATCGGTGCTGTCGCCAGTCCGGTCATCGGCTTGCAGCTCAACAAACGGGGAGCGATTCAGGCTACCAAATGCATCACCAAGCGCTTGTACCACATGCCGATTGCCGTCTTTGGTTTCAACAAACGCGCCCAGATCAAGATCGATCTGATTACTTCTGCCAAACATCCCCAAGCTGAAGCCACTCTTCTTGCTGCCACGGTGCCAGTTCAAGTTGATGCGGATGTTGCCGAATTTATCCCCCTGCTTGGTCAAACTCACGGTGGGCTTGTCTTTGCTCAACGTAACCTTTTGCAGGCTGATGGTAGGGGGCGGGGCAGGCTGCGTTTTTTGGGCTGGAGGCGGCGCCTGTTCATCCGACACCACTACGCCAAAGTGCTCAGCCAGCGGCTTAAGGCCACCATTAAACCCTTGCGAAACGAAGCGGAACTTCCACTCGTTGTTTCGGCGATACAGCTCACCCAAGATCAGGGCAGCCTCATTACGACCGCCCATCGGCACATCGCCGGAGAGCAGCACTACCCCCGCTTGCTCAACCTGAATTTTCAGGGTCCGCAGACTAGCAATCACCATCCCGGCATCTACCGTGGCGGAAAAAGCGATCTTCTGCACCGACGGTTGAATAGCGCCTAGGTTGATGTTGAATGAAGTATTTTGCGCCCCACCAGCCAACTCAATGGCCCCATCATCACTCCGAGACTGACCGTAGAAGATCATGTCCACTCCATCCTGCACCTTGCCATTGGCATAGAGGCGGAAAGCCGAGACATCTGCGTCAGCGCCAGAGAGCACCCGCACGATCAGCGGCTGGGTTGGAACAGGGGCGTTTCCCCCTTGGATAAGTTCCATTACTGCACCAGTTGTTCGAGGATCTGGGTGTACATGTCATCGATGGTGCGGCCAGTACAGGCCATACCTTGAGCGGTAAATGCCCATTCACCACCTTTGCGTTGAAGAGAGGCGATCAGAACCCCGGTGTGGTTCCCCTGCTCGGTCAACTGGAACTTCGCCAGCTCTTTAGCATTCTGGTCAACGACGCGGCAGTAGGCATTTTCGACCTCGTTGAAGGTTTGACCACGGAAGCTGTTCACAGTGAATGCGAGGTACTCCACGTTGCTCGGCAGCTTGGTCAGATCAACGTAGATGGTTTCATCGTCGCCATCACCCTCACCTGTCAGGTTGTCACCGCTGTGCTTGATAGAACCGCACTTGGACTTGGTTTGACGGAACCAGACGGTATCGATTTTGTCGCCACGCGCATCCAGCAGCACGACGCTGGCATCCAGATCGATTGAGTCGCTGCTACCGCCACCGAACATCTTGCCGAAGAAGCCGCTCTTTGCCTTGGCCGGATCCCAGCCCAGACCGAATTCCAGCTTGGTGAGTGCCGCGCCAGACTGCTTTGCCAGCGAGATCGTTTGGTGCTTTGCAAGAGATACTGAAGTCATCTAATACTCTTCCTTTTCTGATTTAAAAAATATCGTCAGCGTGAATGAGACGACATACCGAACATCGAGTAATACTTTTTAACATTTTCAGCAACTCTTGTCTCGGATGGGTATGAGTCGAATGTGTCTATTGTTAGCCACCTCACAGATTCAAGTCAATCATATTTTGACTGAGTTTTTTTGCAATTTATTACATTTTTAATTCTTGTTCTTTAATTTACAGCTTCATGATTTTTTTTAAAAAATTCATTTTCCCTGATTAAAAATAAAGCGAACGCCTAGTTTACTTAAGCCCCCACTAATAAATACTTGGATAGCATCTTTAGGAAGGCATGTTGCACACTATTCATCAGCATTGAAGCCTAACGCCTTACCATCTACCTCTGCTTTATATAGTCGAAATATCCAAGATGAAGTCAATCAAAATATGATTGACCTCAGTCAGCAACAAGCATACAGTTACCTCATGAAAAGAACTTTCTTACTTTCTGCTTTTTAAAGGTCAACACAATGCTCAAGTCTATTTGGTTCATGGAGGGCTTATCTTCCCAGCGAGATATTGTCCTTGCTGTAACGGATATGCGTAAACAATTCGGCCATGCATTTAAGGTGATCGCTTCACATCGAGGTAATCGTCCCGAAATCACCTCGGTAGCCGATGTTTCTTTGACTGAGCCAAAACTGGATTCAGAGCGTTTTGAGTTTATTAAAAATGTAGTGGCGGAATTGAACGTCGCTGCAATTCATACTGGCCGCAATTGCCATTGGTTTGAAGAGCGCCGCCAGGGTATCGAATCTCTTGGGGTTTCTCTCACCACTGGCTCGATTGATCTCGACATGATTTCACTGGCCGACGACAAGGTACGTTACGCCCATTTCATGGAGCAATATAAGTTGCCTGTCGTGCCATCCCTGCAGATCAATGACGTCTCCGATCTGGAAAGACAAATTAGCTCAAAGCTTTTTGAGGGGGAACTGTCCTGCATCAAGCCGGTCGTCGGCATTTACGGGATTGGTTTCTGGATCCTTGACCCTGCGGTTAGTTCGATGGCCGCCTTCAACAACCCCGACAATCGTCGTGTTCATCCTCATACCTATGTAGCGGCGATGCGCAGTGAAACATCGAAAAAACTGCCAGAGCCTATGGTGATGATGCCCTATCTGGTAGGCCCAGAGCGCTCGGTTGATATGTTGGTTGAGCAGGGCAAAGTTATTGCAGCGGTAAGTCGTCGTAAAGAAGGCCCTTTGCAATACATTGAACAATCCGGCGAAGCTTTCGAGTTGGCGAAAGCCTGTGCAGAACTGATGCGAGCTGATGGACTGGTCAACGTCCAAACTCGCAACAACAGCGAGGGCAAGCCCTTGCTGCTTGAAATCAACATGCGCCCATCTGGCGGGATCTGCTATTCCCGCTCCTGCGGAATCAACCTGCCCGGCATATTTGCTCTGCGCAAACTGGGTCTGATTGACCAAGAGATTGCGATTACCATGGGTAAAGACGGCTTTAACCCTACGGTCGTGCGCTCTGTTAGCAGCGTTATTGCACTCCCTGAGCCCCAGGGTTCTGAAATTCAAAAAATCGAGGACACTGAGGCATGAGTAATCACCAGCAAGTTTTCCAGCGCAAGCTGTCAACTGGCACCGTGACGGTTGTCAGCCAACAATATGCGCCGCTGGACGATTTATTTGAAATTGCCGAGCGCCGTAATCCGAAGCGGGCATTTCTGTTCGTCAGCAAATTGCTTGGGCGCCATATCCCCATCAAGCCAAACGTGATGCGAGACAGCTATAAGACGCTCGCATCTCGGATGCCCGATGATCTGCCTGAGCCTGTCCTGTTTATCGGGATGGCCGAAACCGCTGTCGGCCTTGCTGCCGGGGTATATCAGGAAGCTAGCGCCTCCCTGTCTGAATCTGTGTTTCTGACATCAACCCGCCATCCGGTTGATGGTGATCTGCTGTGCGAGTTTAAAGAAAATCACTCTCATGCGACCGATCACCTAATCTACTGGCCTGAAGATCCGACACTGACTGAGCGTGTAGAAGAAGCGAAAACGCTGGTACTGATCGACGACGAAGCTACAACCGGTAATACCTTTGCCAACCTCTATGCCGCGCTGATGGATGCGGGACTGGATGGCATTGAACATCTGGTCGCAGTCACCCTGACCGACTGGAGTCAGGGTGCCCTGATGGATAAAGTCGATGTACCTGCACTCACTTCTATCTCTCTGGCTCAAGGCCAATGGTCCTGGGAAGCAGATCCGCAAGCCAGCAGTCCTGTCATGCCGAGCGTGAACGTAACAGCCAAGGGGGCGGTCGATATCGTTGGCCCTCAGTGCTGGGGTCGTCTTGGAATGGATGAGACCTTCTGTCGGATTGGTTTGCATATCGAAACCGTCCCGGCTGACAAGGTGTTGGTGCTTGGCACCAGCGAATTTGTCTGGCAGCCCTTCTTGCTGGCTGAAAAGCTGGAAAAACAGGGTGCTGATGTTTATTTCAGCTCAACCTCGCGTTCCCCTATTGCGATTGGCCACGCAATCAAATCCGCAATCACCTTCACCGATAACTACGGTCTGGGGATCCCAAACTTTGCCTACAACATCGCCCACCAGCGATTTGACCGAATTTATCTGTGTTGCGAGACACCTGCCGACGGCCTCGATCCGCTGCTACTGACAGAGCTGAAGGCTATCGCAAACTACGTTGAGATCATTACCTATGAGTAGCCAAGTCATGACCAATACCATCGTTCGACCTGTTGTTCTCCCCGATCTGGACGACACCCTGTTTCAGACCAAACGCAAAATGGTCAATGAGCTGGCACAAGAGCCCTTCCGTGTCGGGGCGCTGGATCGCAGCTTGAGCCCGCGCAGCTACATGAACGAAGAGCAGGCTATGCTGGTCGATTGGCTGCTGGCAAATGCAGAAGTTATCCCCGTCACTGCCCGTGGTACAGAGGAATTTTCGCGTGTGCAGATCCCCTTTGCCTCTTGGGCAATCACCACTCACGGCGCAGTGATCCTGACCCCAGAAGGCAAGTGCGATCCCAAGTGGCAAGAGCACATCACAACCGCTCTACAGCCATACTGCCAGTGCTTGCTGGACATGCAAGAGCAGATCACCAGGTTGATGGCCGAGCGTGGTATCGAAGCGTGGGCACGTATTAATTATGAATACGACGACATGCCCATCTATCTTGTCATGAAGCACAGCGACAGCACCAAGTTGGCTGAACTCAATGCTATCGGTGATGAGATCGAAGAGATGTTCGGGACACAAGGGTTCTACATCCATCGCAACAGTAACAACATCGCTTGGTTGCCGAATTGCATTGAAAAAGGTCTCGCAGCTCGCTACCTGCTAAGCAAGCTGCGGGAAGAGCGCGGCACCTTCCCTACCATCGGCCTTGGCGACAGCCTGACAGATTTCAGCTTCCTTCGCCTCTGCTCTTGGTTCGGTATGCCGAAGCAAAGCCAGTTTGTCGATGCCATCAAGACCAACGTTTTTGGAAAGTAACCTGTGACCACTAAACCAGTTTTTACCGGCTCTTACCGTGAAGGTGATGTCGAATTCCTGTTGACTCCCGTCACCATCGAACTGACCTCCGTTGAGGAAAAAGAGACCCTGATCCAGTCGGGCAAAAAGCACTACTCAGACATGCTGAGTCAAGAGCCTGCCCCAACCGCCTATCACCTCGACCTGTTCAGCAAGGCGACCACCATTGGTGCCAAGCGTCTGGCGACCGAAGTAATGATGCTGGCTGTTTCGCTGCTCAAAGAGTACGGCAATACCCCGATTGTACTGGCAAGTCTGGTGCGAGCCGGTGTGCCGCTCGGAGTCATGCTGCAACGTGCTCTGACCATGCTGGGAAAGGAGTCTTATCACTACGGCATCAGCATCATCCGTGATCGCGGGATTGACGAAGCTGCCCTCTCTGTTATCGAGCAGCGCCATGGCACTGAAGGCATCGTCTGGGTCGATGGCTGGACAGGGAAAGGCGCGATCACAAAAGAGCTGACCAAGGCCCTGTCTGGCCGCGTTGGCTATCCAGCTCAACCCCGGCTTGTGGTACTGGCCGATCCGTGCGGCTGCGCGTGGATGTCTGCCACTGAAAACGATTGGTTGATACCGTTTGGCATCATGGGGGCGCCCGTATCTGGCATGATCTCCCGCTCGCTCTACAGCGAGGAAGGGTTCCACCAGTGCATGGTGTGCAACCATTTGACCGAGTATGAATGCGGTCTGGCGCTAGCTGATGCGGTTGAGGAATGCTGCCGCTCTAACAAGATGCTGACCTCCCCTATCGATGTCGCTGCATTGGCCCCGGTTAAGGCCCAACTTTGGGAGCAGAGCAAGGCCGTCATTGCCATGCTGGCCGACCGATTCGAGATTTCCAGCATCAACCGCATCAAGCCGGGGATCGCCGAAGCTACTCGTGCTGTCCTGCGCCGAGTACCAGACCATGTGCTCGTGCGTTCCATCAATGACCCCGATGTCTCTCTATTGGTCTACCTCGCCAAAGAGAAAGGTATTGAAATCACAGAAGTCGGCGATCTAATTGGCCAGTATCGCGCCGTGACTATTATTAAAAAGGTGCTTTGAATGAAAAAAGAAATCTCTGCCTATGGTCTTGGAGCGACGCTGTATATGCCCGCGACCCGCCATGATATCGTTGATTGCATCGTGACCGGCAAAATTGCTGGACTACGTTCACTGGTTATCTGTCTTGAGGATGCGGTGACCGAGCAGGACTTGCCTGCCGCCATGGAAAACCTCAAGAGGATGCTGGTGGCCCTGTCTAAGGAAAAGCAGCACCACAGCCTGATCGGTTGGCCGCTGATCTTCATCCGGCCTCGTAACGAGCAAATCGGTCAACAGTTGGTCGATGAATACGAGCTGAGTGCTGTCGATGGCTTTGTGCTGCCCAAATTCACCCTTGCTAGCTTGGCTGACTGGTCAGCAGTACTGGCAAATACTCACCTGCACTGGATGCCGACACTGGAAACTGAAGATGTTTTTGATGTCAATGCCATGCAAGAGCTTGTGACCGTACTGGAAACTCATGAGTGCCGTGACAGGATCATCGCACTGCGGATCGGCGGCAACGACCTGATGAACTGTGTATCGCTGCGCCGGTCTCGCGAGTTCACCCTCTATGACGGCCCCATGGGGTATGTCATCAAAATGCTCGTCGCGGTATTTGGCTCCAAAGGGTTTGCCCTGACTGCTCCTGTTTGCGAGCACATTGATAACCACCGTCTCTTGGAAAAAGAGCTGGCCCTTGATATCGCCCACGGATTGGTCGGAAAGACAGCTATTCATCCGAATCAGATCGGGATTATTCAAAAAGCCCTGATAGTCAGCTCCCTTGACCACGAGGACGCTTTGCGTATTAATAATTCCTCCAAAGCCGTCTTCAAAGCTGGTGGGGCAATGTGTGAACCGGCTACACATCGCCGCTGGGCACAAAGCATTTTGGATCGCGTCCACTACTTCGGTGTTGCTCAAGCATCTTCATCTGCCGCAGCCTCTCCCTCTATGCAGGCTCAACACGGGTAACATCAATGGGCTTTCGATTTCGTCGCAGCATTACCATTATTCCGGGCGTTCGACTGAGCCTCAGCAATGGTAGTCCTAGTTTGAATGTCGGCCCAAGGGGAGCGTCCATCTCCTTTGGTAGTCGCGGCGCCTACTCAAACATAGGGCTAGCTGGCACGGGTCTGATTTATCGAACCAGACTTGATAAAGCCACTGCCTCATCAAACAACGCGGCAAGAGCTAGTGCCGAAACGAAAGAACAGTTACGTAGTTCGCTGCTGGCCTCTGCCGAGCAGATGAATACCTTGATTGAGCAGATGATCAATGTCCATACCATGACCCCAGATCCTACACTGGGGCATGGCATGGTAGAGAATGTCAGCATCTGTGGATTTACTCAGCGGATCAGCAAAGCCACCGGTTACTTGGTCGATGACTACATTATCGAGTGCATGGCAGACCGAACTCGTTTTTTAAATATTAATTTTTCTGCGCTGGACTCGATAGATCCAATAGAGGCAATAAATGCATTCAGTCCAAATCGGAAAATGACAGCAACATTTATTTTTCAGTCAATCATCACAACACGGTGATTCTAAAACCATTTTAAATAACGGTAATTTACGCATGATGTTAAGCGCAAAACAGAAACGGGCATTCACTTTAGCGATATCGCTTTTTTCAGAGAAACATGTTTCTGCAACAAAAATCATTGAAGATCTTGGCTGCTCTGAGGCGACGCTGACCCGCAGCCTTCGAGATCTGCGCGAAACCTACAACGTTACCATCAAGTACAGCAAAAGCACCCACTCATACCAGCTTACGGATGCGGGTAACTTAACAAAGAAAGATATCTCTCATATGCAAACGGCCATCGAAAAGCACGATGCATCTGATAGCAACGATGAAACCGTCAGCCTCACAAAAATAAGAAAGCGAGCAGTCACCCTTTCCCTTACAAAAGCAGCTATTTCCCGATTGGACTGGCTAGCTGCTACCGAGGGAAAAAAACGTAGTGATATTGTTGAATCACTGATAAATGGTACAACATCTCCATAAAAAGATAACGGGCCCAGGATCAGCAACGATAACCCCTGCTCGGAGTCGCAGTTCCGCACATAGAAATATTACTCTATATGGATTGCCGATGATTTAGCAATATACTCTTGGGTACACAGCTTTATACGCAGCTACAACACTCAATATCGTCATGGTGGGATTAAGTTTGTGACGCCAAAGCCCCCCAGTTCCCTAGACACCTCAGAGCCTTAAAATGAGGCAACTATTGGAGGTGTTATGTCCCGTCAACGTTATCCAGAAACATTCAACATCGAATCGGTTAAACAAATCACCGAGCGCGAACAGCCGGTAGCTGATGTTGTACGAGCCTTTGGGGTAGGCTCAGGCAGTACGGTAAGCCTGCTAACCCCGCTGCACGAAGAGTCTGCCTTGCAAGCCGAGATACGCCGTCTGAAAGACGAACTGCGCCAAGTCACCGAGGAGCGCAACATTTTAAAGGAGGCCGCTGCGTACTTTGCCAGCGAGTCAAGGAAAGGTACGCGTTCATAACCTCCTGACTCGGCCGGTACAGTGTCGTTACCCTGTGCAAGACCCTTGGGGTTCATCAAAGTAGCTTCTACGCGTGGTTTAAACAGCCCGTATCGTTGTGTCAGCAGCAGGACGAACGGCTGACCGGATTGGTCAAGCAATCCTGGCTGGAAACTGGTGCAGTCTAGGGTTATCGCAAGATCTATCGCGACCTTCGTGACGCAGGGGAAGCCTGCGGCAAGCACCGTGTGGCCAAATTAATGAAGCGAGAAGGGCTGCGTTCGCAAACGGGCTATCAACGTCGCCAGGGGCATTATGGGGGCAAGAGCCCACAGGCAGCCCCAAACATGCTGGCACGTCAGTTCAAGGTGCTAGACCTGTTCTCTCGCCAGACCGTCAGCTGGTCGATGAAGTCACGCATGGCGGCAGACTTGGCGGTGGATGGCAGGACTTTCTGAAGGCCCGCGACTTGCGTTGCCGTATGAGCTGGCGGGGTAACTGTCACGACAACGCTGTCGCCGAGAGCTTCTTTCCATTACTCAAGCGCAGGATTTACCCGACAAGAGATGAAGCCCGCAGCGACGTATTTGATTATATCGAGATGTTTTACAACCCAATCAGGCACCATGGTTCCAATGATGGGCTGTCGCCGGTAGAGTTTGAAATGCAGTTTATTTTTCAGCAACAGAGTGTCTAGAAAACCAAGGGCGATTCACCCCAGGATTTGGATAAATATTTAGGTGGTGGTCTATAAAGCCGCTAGGGGTTTTCATCCTGAGCGCTAGCCTGGTAAAACAAGGAACTGGACACCAGAAATTATAGTGGAGCTCAATCCGGAAAAGGAACGTCAAGCGGCATGAACAATGACAACTATCTTGAAAAATACCGTTCATGAATGGCCGAAAGACAAAAAACCATTGCATACCTCCGTTTGGTGGCTGTCAATGAGCTTGAGCTGACCGTTTTGCTCGAGCATGACTTGGAATTCAGCTTCCGACTTCTGCACTCAAAAAAAGGTCAGTGAGCAGGTATGTCGACCGCCCCTCTGGCTATGGCAGTGGTCCGAGGGTAGAGTTCTTGTTGATCATGGCATATCACTTCTGTTGATTTATATTTCTTGCTGAAATCACTCAGCATAATACTTCATGTTCTCCCTCCCCCAACACGCCATAAATAGCCATAACTCCCGTTCGGAGGCATCACCTACTTACTCGGAGATTAATAAAAGGGAAGTTTCTTAAGCTAGTAAATAGGGGGAAATAGGTCTGAGGTGACCACCGGTGGCGGCATTTCCTGATTTAAAAACTGGCCATGATTATAACTGTCAATCACTTTTATCCAGCCATGCACCTCAAACTCGTATTGCTTACCATCAAGCCTGCCCTGCTCGTCATAATTGGCGATTTGGAGCACATAATCTTCAGATGAGCGCAGTTCCCAATGGCCGACTTGTTTACCCTGGTCGAAACGACCATACCAATAACGTCTTTCAGGATTGGGTATTGGGCGGAAGCCGTACTCACCATCGGTAAATATCCAATCGCCATCCTGTTGACCATTGCGGTATACGCCTTTTTCATACAGTTGGCCATTGTTGGCGTAACGTTGCACTAAGCCGTCGGAGGTGCCATGGTTAAAATTTATTAATTCAAGCAGTTGCCCTGAACTTGTCTCATTACGAAACTCGCCATGGAGTTCACCATTGTCATCATAGCTAA
Source organism: Aeromonas sp. 1805 (assembly GCF_013085525.1). NCBI lineage: Bacteria > Pseudomonadati > Pseudomonadota > Gammaproteobacteria > Aeromonadales > Aeromonadaceae > Aeromonas > Aeromonas sp. 1805. Next base: position 4,580,197 of record NZ_CP038515.1, read on the forward strand.
AGGTGAGGCTGGCATCTTCTTGCTGCTTCTTCCATTTGCCAGAGGGTTTGTCATTGGTATATTGACCCTGTTCAGCCACCCAACGCTTACCAGTTTCATGGTCGAATTTCACCATTTCATAGGGGCCTTCACGCTTGCCTGCGTTAAAATGCTCGCGGGTGATAACGTCTGTACCACTACGGCGCTTGACGGACTCCACATACAAGCCTGTTAATATTTTATCGAGTTCCTCGCGACGATTCACTAATTCACCTTGCTCGTAGCCTTCGCTAAGTGACCAGTTTTTGAGCAGATCGTTTTCTGTGCTCTCAATCAGTTGGCCTTTACTAAAGCGCTGCTGTTTACGATAAACCCAGCGATTACCTTGGTATTTACTGTCAGTGGTTTTTTTAATTTTCCCTTGTTCATCGTATTCAATGGCTTGAAGGGCATTACCTTTATCGTTAGTCAGTTCCTTTAATTGGATCTGACCATTCTCATAGTAAGTCAGTTGCTCACCAACCTTATAATCAGCTTGAAATCGGTAATGGCGTTTGACTTTGCCATTGTCAAAATATTCAAAATAGTCACCGTGCCTTTTGTCTTTAACGTACTCTTGGGTCGAGATGACTTGCCCATTTAGGCCCCAAGTGGTCTCAGTACCTTGCAATAAACCATCAACGCGATGTTCTTCACGGTTAAGTTTACCAAGATTAAAATATTGACTCACGCAGGTTGGGTCATTGCAGATCTTGGCGGTGACTTCACCTTCGGGGCCAAAATGTTCACTGATGCCGACTTCTTGGCCATCTTTAAAGGTGGTTTTGTAGCGGATATTGCCACCATTCCAATAACCCTTTTCTAGACCTTGTTTCACACCATTTTCATAGTGCGATTCAACATACAGTTGGCCCGTGGCAATGTATTTTTTAAGCAAGCCATGAAGTTGACCTTGCTCGTTACGAAAGCCTTGTTCATATGGCTTGCCATCCTCAAAGTAACATTGATAAGCACCACGGAATTGTTCGCTGATAATTTTTTTACCGATATTGTTATCGGCGAGGGCACTAGCGCAAAAAAGCATATCTTTGTTTTTGTAATAAACCTCAGCCTTATAATGACCGTCTATTACTTCAGTCGATAGCTTTAAATAGTACTGAGCTTGTTTTTCATCTTTGACGACCTTCCAATGAGCATCTAGTAACACCTTTTCCGCATTAGCATGGGTGCTGATAAGTGCAAGTACTCCTAGGAGGAGTTTTACTTTAAATAAACGCACAACAGCTCCTTTTTATGGCAAAGGTTTAAAGGTGAACTCATAGGGAATATCTCTGGGTTCTTTGGCTATCGTCATATAACTCACCTTGGCGGCGGGGCCTGCAACACTCAAATAGCGCCCATCGACTAGCACCTCATTAATCGGCTGAACAGTATTTTCGGGGAGTCTAATGGTTAACAGATTACCTTGAGCATCTTCGACCTTGAAGTAATTTTTAAGATCACTACTCGGCTCATTGCCATATCCGGTTTTTGTCAGCCAAGATTGTAAGTCGATTAACCAAGGGCGGTCTGTCACTGCCAGTTCTAAAGGCTGCCAATTGATATCACCTTGGCACCGGATCTTGCCTTTAATCTGTTTATCGTAGAAAAACTGCCGAATTTTATCCTGAGTCATTAAGATATAGGCGGCACCGTTTGGGGCATTGGAATCAAACTGCCAAGTGACTGTATTTTTACCCTCATTAAAAGTTTGTTCTACTTCAGGTTTACAGGAAGTCGCCAAAGCCGCTGACATGGGAATATACAGATTATGACCATTATCAGTCACAAGTTTTATCCCCTGGATCGTACTTACTTCAGCTGTTGACGCATTTAGATCAGGCTTGAAGAAGCTGCCTAGGCTAGTGCTGCCAAACTCGCTGGGAGGGTTTGCCAGATTTTTGTTGTACTCGGTAAATTGTACAAAGCGGATCGTCTTGGTTTGAGTCAACTCCGGCTGGTTTTTTTTCTCGATTAACACCACGGTTTTTGGGGGCTCATCGAGCTTGAGTAACAGTGCGTTGCTGGTGAGGTGATGGCTCTCATCGGCCCCAATTAATTGTTCTAGCAGCTCCTTTTCTGTCGCCGTTAACCAGAAGGGATAATTACCTTTGCGACGGGCCTCTGCGATCATGCCTTTAAACTGTTGGAAAGGCAGATTAATACTCTGATCTTCACTCTGTTTTGATATGACTTTAAAAAGTTTCGCCTCGGCATCGAGCACCTGGATTGTTAGGCTGGCATCGCCAAAGGTGTAAGGTGTTGCCAGTAATTCATCCCACGACTTTTCGACGATCTTATTCGTCTGTGGGATAAGCGTTAGCTTGGCATTAATATGGTCTATCTGCTTGATTTTATTAGCAGTGTTATCCCAACCAGTAGCAACAATATCGATTGAAGACTCAATCGTGCGATTGTAATTCCTCGCCGACCCTTTGCCATGCTGCCAGAAATGAATATCAATCGGTTTGCCACTTGCATCAAAGGCAGTTAAGTCTTCATAATGCACATCGGCTTCCACATATTGCTGACTCATATTGTGGACAAAGCGTAATTGCAGATCTTCAGGGGTATCAGTACCCCAACTGCCAATATTATCTAAAATACCTTGTTGTTCCGGTAATAAGGATTGTATAAATGTCTCATTATTTGGGAGATACTCCCGCTGCACATCACTAATGCGGTACAGTTCTTTTTTTCGGTCATCCATATCACGGTCAGTATCGTAGGTATCATCGGCATGCCAAAGCATGCTCATGATATAAGGCCTATCCTTAGGTGCCATGACGATACGATGGGTGAAGGTGCTACCTTGGCGCTCTTCCCGTTGAAAAAACGCCATGCTCTCTAACCAACCGGTTTTGCGGTTAAGTTCGAATTTTCCATAGGCCTTATACTTGCCTTTCTCTCCTTGCAGTATGGCGATCAACTTATCTTCACTAACCTGCTCAACTGTCCAGGTTAAGCGCGCATCCATGGGGGCGCTGATGCTATAACCGACGCTAGGCTCAAGCGCTACAGGCAAGGTTGGAGCTTGTTTAAACAAGCTATTCAGAGTCACCCAGTGGTCAAATAATTCCTTGATGTCTTTTTGATCCATCTTGGCAATAGGGGTCAGTTGGCGGACTGTACCATTGTTAAATTCTACATTAAAGCCATCTTTAACCAATTGAAATATTTCATTGGAGTTGCCTTTAGGGTCGATATTACTCACCGGAATCGGTATACCATAGTCGCTAATTTGCAGCATATTAGGTTGGATAAAAAAACGGGCGTTAGGAGTTAATGGCGTTGTTAAGCTGGCCACCTTGCCCTCTGCGTCTTGTACTTGGTAATCCAGCAGTAATCGTGCCTGTAGCACTTTGCGGGTTTCGAAACCATCATTGAGGTGTGAGGTGGAGATGATCTGATACTCGCGCTCAGTAGGAATGTCTGTCGACTGGTCAGAAACGCTATTATCGCAAGCAGTTAACCCAAACGTGAGCATGACAGTGGTATAAACTACCCTGCATATTCCTATAGTCATCTTAACTCCATTAAAATTTATACAATGATATTCGTTCAGAAAGTTATGGTGTTGTACAAAAATATATTGACTTATGGTATTGGCATCAATCCACAGGATGAATGAGCCATGGTTAATTAAAGCCTTGTTGTATGAATAACTGTTGGTGAGTGGGAAGCAACTTGCAAATAATACAGATTTGAATGGAATGGAGGTGCTAAGCTCACCACCATCTCAATTAGTTCCATTCAAGCTGAATCGATTTTTTCAACGACCCTCAAAAATGATAAAATAAAGACAGGCGACCATAGGTAGTTATAAAAGGCCAGAAGGCCTTTATTGGATTACTTGATAGTTTGTTTGCCGTAACGCTCTAAATAGTCGCGAGCCTTGTTGCGCGCCTCGGCTGTTTGCCCAGTCTTGAGCAAATGAGTGACACGTTCTAGGTCCGGCTGACCAGACTCAAAACCGTTTTTTACTGCCACATCCATCCAAGCATAGGCCTCGACCATATCCTGCTTGAGACCATGCCCATTCTCATAGAGCCAGCCCAAACTGTATTGAGATTTCGCATAACCGGCTTCAGCTGCACGGCGAAACAAATTGGCAGCCTTTTCATAGTCTTGATTTACCCCATCACCTTCGACATAGATCCAACCTGCCGCATTCGAGGCCGCAGGGACCTTATTATCAGCCGCCATCAAGAACAGAGTGAGTGCCCGTTTCACGTCCTGTTTCACCCCTCGTCCTTCGCGATACATCCATCCCAGCGAATCTTGGGCCAAACCAAACCCCTGAGCGGAAGCCATGTCGAAATAGCGTACAGCCATGGCATCGGATTTGACTACCCCATTCCCCTGTTCATATAAAAGTCCCAGGTTGTACTGCGCTTCGCCATAGCCTTGATCGGCCGCTTTACGAAACAGTTCGACGGCCTTGGCGTAATCCTGCTCCACTCCTTCACCACTACTGTAGAGCACCCCTAGGCTGCCCTGCCCGGCTGCATAGTCCTGTGCAGCACTCTTTTCAAACCAGAAACGAGCTTTGTCATAGTCAGGTGTTTCACTGCAAAACGAGTAGAGGCAACCGACCAGATACTGAGCTTCGGCATCTCCTTGATTGGCAGCTTTTTCCATCCAGAGGATCGCATTGGTATTATCTTGAGCGAAGCTATAGCGCTTGCCCATGATTTTTTGTGCCTGTATGTCTCCCGCTTGTGCGGCAACCAGAACGACCTCCATCGTCTCCGAGGTCCAGTCACGAGGGACTGGTGATGTACAGCCGGTAATAACAACGGCTAGTAAAATACTCATTAGCTTCTTCATCTATGATTTCCTGATTGATACATTTTGAGATAGAGTTTTATTAAATCACGCAGTAATATCGTGACGACGTGAGCTTGAATATGATTGAGCGTTCACCTTGTGGAATAAGCTGATAGCAGTGGCCTATGGGTATTAGCGTTTGCTCGCCGATAGGCCACATCGCTAAACCAATTTTGCGACAGTTTTTGAGCCTGTCAGACTTCGTGCCAATGGGATGACCGCCCCTACCTGTGCTAATCACTCTTACTTGCTGGGGAGGTAACTCCCCAGCTCTCATCATGCCCTTTTAAAAACTGCGGTGAAAATAAGCCGAACCGCACTTTAATTTAAAATATTGGGTATGACTTATTGTTGACCACTCAGGTATTTAATTCTAGCCTTGGTCATCTCAGTTTGGCATTCATATATTTCTATTCTAGCTGATGTGGAGAGACTGGCGTTATTTGCCCGTTCAATGCCGCCACATTTATTTTCCTTATCCCATACCCAAGATACCTGTTCATTTTTCATCGATGCTCTGAAAGATGCTGGTATAGATTTCCAAATTTTGTTTAAGTGAACATCTTCAGCCTCATAAGCTTTCTTAGCAATGGCAACTTTAGAAGGATCATTTCGTTGAATGATATCATCTTTAGTTATCGACAGGTATGATGCCTTAGCCAAGGACATTGTAGTTTCGTAGGCATCACCTAATGTTACGGAAATATCTTTACCATTGTCAGACAATCTTATTCTATAAGAGATTCCCTTCCATGTTAAGTTACCATTTTTATACAAGCCTCGACTTTCCCTAATAAATTCAGAGAATACTTCTGGCGCCTTCTCGGCTAACTCCATCAATTCAACCGATACTGCCATTGATACAGTTGCTAGACACTTCAACTCTGGAGATGAATCATTGGTGGTAGACACCTCAGATATACTAAAAGGAACCTTTTCAACTTGATTTTGAAAGCGTTCGAGCATCTCTGGTGAAACTGAAATTCTTGACAAAGCATTGTCATGCAATGCTACCGTTAGTGCGTTCACGGCATCTTCACGACCACACTTGAAAGGCAACGTGTCTTTTTGGGAGTCAAAAAAACCAGCATTAACTGTACTTGATAGTCCAAGTATGGATACCAAAACAAGGAATTTACACTTCATATTAATTCAACCTTGAAATTAAAGTAAATAAACAAAAAACACCCATAAAACACTGCTTTTCGCTCACGCCTAAGCAATATTATCCACTGTGCTGGGTACTACCCAAGCTATCATCACCGATGTCTCGAACATCGAGTTTATTAATAACCTATCGAACAGCGCTTCTCTCGAAAGGTGGATACATAGTTATGTCATTTTCTTTTATCCTCCCCTTTATTCTTATGCAATTCTTAGAGTTCAGGGATTAACATCTTTTGATAGGTGTTTGCCCCCAAAGAAAGGCTGCTGTGACAACAATAAATATTACCATATTGTGTGGGTCGCAGCACCAGAGCCCAGGGCCACAAACTCACTAGCGGAGTTCGGGTATTATAGTAATTTGGATCGTTGCTCTCCGAAGAGATTTCTATGCTATCAAGCTGCCAGCCACAGCGGGTGCCGCCATCAAGAGCGCCCCTGACTGAATAGTGGCCAGATTTGGGATAAATCAGAGCAAAGTATGTTGCGAGATCGCCACTGTTACGAGTACAGCCCTTGGTTGAATAGTAATTTGGCACTATGGTCACTTTGACCTCTGGCGGGATCTACCCATCAATGGTGAGCTAGCGGTTCTGCTGCGGCAGGTCCAACGGCGGGTGGTTATAATCCTGTTTGAGACGGCGCGCGAAACGCAGCCGCTTAACAGGGTGAAGCAGCGCAGGGTTAGCACTTTTATTTTCACGTTCATGATACTGGCCTCTATTTACGGGGAGCTTGCCATCGGCGGGTAATGACAAACTGCTCCGGCTCAGTTTGCCCCTGTGGAGATAGGGGTTGTAATTGGTTGTCGACCTGTAGCGCGACATGCTCACCCTTGCATATAGAGCCATCGATTCAGCACTGACAATTATGTTCTGCCTGCGCAAAGAGGGCGATAGGCTTGTCCGTCATTCGTCACACTAATAGATGTTCATTGCGGTCTCTTGCTGGACAAGCAGTGCCTAAGCCCTTGCCAACTCTTGCACCCACACACCCTCGCCGCGCAGCCACGCTACCGCCCTCTCCTGTGCCACAAGGGCCACCAAAGATAAGGGGGTTAACAGGTTACGAGCGGTTCGGGTCTGCATCACAGGATACCCTTTAGTGCTTTGCCATCCCTCTGCGCTCACCGGCGGGGCATCAAACCCCGGCAGGGGAATGGCAAAACAGAAAAGCTCCAGCTAACCCATTGGCCGGGCTGGATAAAATGCACGAGACAAAACATAACCCCAAAAAATCAGGGTGGATTACAAGGCATGTCAGGGTTGAACATGAGACTTACGCCTCAATCGGCGCACACCAGTCATCGGTGCCAGAGGTACCGGCAACGATGGTGGCATCGGTCAGCACAGTAGAGAAAAAAGACTCCTGCTTACTCTCGACAGAGGTGCGGTACCCCTTCAGGGTCACTTTCGGCAGCATTTCGCCGGATGCCAGCGAGTTGTAGATCAGCGGCACGGCTTTGTTCAGCGCAACGGTGAACTTGAACGGCTTGTGGACACGCTGACCCGCAGGCTGACTAGATTGCGAGTCAGTCGGGACTGTAACGACGTTCTGGAACTCTTGTACCAGTATCTCGTCTTCGTGACCTTGCACGAAGATGTTGTCTGTGGAGTCATAAGTGAAAGCACTGGCAGTGATGTTGCCCAGGGTTTTACCTTCGATGCTGATATAACATGGCGTTGGCATGGGTATGCTTCTAAATAGGTTGGTTAAACGAGATAGCTCTCAGCCTCAAGCAAAGACCGAGCCACATTTTTTTTATTATTTATCAAAAGCTTAATGAAACAAATCCCCACAATAGCTTAGACAAGAGCAATATCTTGCTTATATTTCGTAAAAACTCTACAGATCATTGCCTTACTAGAGATTTAAACCGAAAAAATAACAACTTATTGCTCAGTTCAGAGAGAAACTCTGAACTTGATAGTGTTATCTACTTCTGCCACCCCGATATTCAGACGTATCAATCCCTGCTTGAGGGCCCAGAGGTATGCCTGGCTCTTACTGCTAGGGAAGGTGCGAACAAGTCCCTGATGTGAGATCATGAGCCCCACTTGGCATCAGGGATGAGGTACAGCATGAGTCACCAACTCACCTTCGCGGACTGCGAGTTCAATGGCAAACGTCGCAAAATCCGCAAAGAGATATTCTTGGCCCGAATGGACGCTGTACTCTCATGGTCAAGGATGTTGGCGGTCATCGAATCCGTCTATCCAAAGGCGGGTAACGGACGTCGTCCCTACCCACTCGATATCATGCTGCGCATTCACTGCATGCAGCAGTGGTACAACCTCAGCGACAGTGCCATGAAAGATGCTCTCTACGAGATTGCCTCGATGCGTCTGTTTGCCAAACTCTCCTTGGACCTGGCCATCCCTGACCGCACTACCATCATGAACTTCCGTTATTTGCTGGAGCTGCATCAACTGACCCGCCAGATCTTTGAAGCCGTCAACCAGTTGCTTTGTGAGGCTGGCATCATGATGAAGCAAGGCTCGCTGGTCGATGCCACCATCATCGAGGCCCCCAACTCCAACAAAAACAAGCGTAAAGGGCGCGACCCCGAGATGCACCAGACCAAGAAAGGCAATCAGTGGTATTTCGGCATGAAGGCTCATATCGGCGTCGATGCCAAGAGTGGCCTGACTCACAGTCTGGAGACCGCGTCAGCCAACGAGCACGACCTCAATCAGGTGGGTCATCTGCTCCATGGCAAGGAAGAGTTTGTGTGCGCTGATGCGGGATATCAGGGGGCAGAAAACCGTGAAGAGCTGGCGGATGTAAAGGCACAATGGGCGATTGCCATGTGCCCTGGCAAGCTCAAAGAGCTCAAAAAGTATCCTCATAAAAACAAAGCAGTTATTGCCTTTGAGAAGCTCAAGTCCAGCATCCGCGCCAAGGTGGAACACCCGTTCCGGCTCATCAAATGTCAGTTCGGTTTTGTGAAAGCGCGGTACAAGGGACTGCTGAAGAACGACAACCAACTGGCGAATCTGTTTCGAGTGGACCAGATGATACGGGCATGGGGTAACTGTGCCCAACAATTGAAATAAGCCTCGAAAATGAGGCTAAATGTTGTTTAATAGCCCGATACTTGAGGTAAAAAGTCAGGTTTTTGGAGTGATGGGCATTTCAAATGCGGACAAGGAGTTCGTAATGAAGGTGCGGCCCACTTGTTCGCACCTTCCCTAGCTCCCAGTTTCTCCACAATGCGTTCCAGATGAAGGTGTCAATCTGAAGAGTGATACCCAGAGTTTGGGTGATATCACTGGCTTGCCTCCCCTCTACTGCCCACTGACAGACCTCCGACTTCCACAAGCTCAAAGCGTGACGAGATGGCATGGATGACGTACACACCCGTACGACAGCTTCGAAGACATGACCATTAAGCCCATGCCACGGAATGGTGATGCCATCACGTGGCTCAGCTTTTTGGACTATGCTCCGTTCTCAAAATGCTGGTTTTCTGTTCACACATAACTCGCGCAAGCAGCGAAGGCAGAAAGCCAGTTTGATAAAAGCAGCAAAACTCTTGGCTAGCTTTTCATATCTCTTTGAAAACTGACGAAACTTCTTCAACTAATCGCAGCCCAACTCCACGACATTGCGTCCGTGGTAATGCACCTTGTCCAGTACCAATGAACGCCCCTTATGGCACCGTTGCTGGTCGCTGCCATGCGGAATAGCCGCCTTATCCTTCTCCATCGTAGCTCAGCTGCTATAAGCCTTGTCTCGCGTTCGGTAGCCATCTGATGACCTTGGTATCCTCGCCATGGCCAACGCGCTTGTCGCATAGCTCATTTTCGCTGATTGCCCCGGTGACAGGCAGAAGCTCAGTAGTAAGCCATAACCGTCAGTTTTACTGCCCCCCACAAAAAGCCAAGCGATTGATTAATTGATATTTTCTACGTGACTCGGCAGCACCTTTGGATGCTCTGGCATTGGAACCGTCCAGGCACCACAGGTTGAAATCGATGAGCCCTCCTTCATTAAGCTTGAGTTGCAGCTCTTCCAGAATGGCATCAATCCGGCCTACATCCTGCCAACGCCGGAAGGTGTTGTAGACTGAATGCTATGGTACGAAACGTATTGGGAGGTCTGGCCAAGGAGCTCCGGTGTGAAGTATCCAGAGAATCCTATCGAGCACTTGGCCCGGTTCACAGCTAGGGTGCCCGAGTAGACATCGAGAAGGAAAGCTAGGGCTCAATAAGCCCCCATTGTGCATCAGTCAGCTGATAACTGCGGACACGGAATGGATCGTAAGCGGTTGAGAAGATATGAGATTATATCTTCATCACTTTAAGAGCACAGCTTAGTGCTAAGAGATAAACGGCCAACGGCAGTCCCGAATCCTGAATTTAGGGGACGATGTTAATGATCCAACGTCTGCACGCACACCGACCGTGGCAGTAGGGTATGGTAATAGCCCTCAACGCACCTCCAGACGAAAAGCTCAAAGCCTTCGTCCTATCTATCGTGCTTTCATCAACTTTCCGCATGACCGTGACATATCTTTGGAGATCCCAGGAATTCAGACTGACAATTACCTGATAGCGTTCAAAAAATTAGGCAGTCCAATTCAGAAGTACCCCAACACGAAGATCTATTATTCCGAGTTGTTGTGGCTACCGCTCATCCAGAACGAGGAGCGGCTGATTATCCCTCTAGCAGGAGAATGGGAAGACCGGAAAACCTCGAAAACTATCAGGAATGAAAATCTTGGTCACAAGCCAAGAAAACCTTGTTACTTAACGAGTTAGATACGGCAAAGGAAGAAGCCAAACAGGCTAGAAGAGCGGGGAATAAAGATAAAGCATGCGTGTTCTTTATTGGGGAGCAGAAAGCAGATCGCCTAGAAACGTTTTATGCCAGTGATTCTCGCCTGAACTGCTCGATTATTGGCAACATTGTCTATCTGAAGTATGAATTGGCAATACCATGAAACATGCAGGACATCACTGGTATTGGTAACGAGCCACGTTTCGTCAGTAGTTGTGAAAGAGGCTCCCACCAAAAAGGTTGAACCGACACTTGTCCGAAGAAATGAAATCAAAGAGAAGGGCAGCCGACATCCAATCACATACCTGGTGGCATGCTGAAAATCGCAGATGAAAAATCCAACTTAATCAATTAGTTGGGTTATAGATATGGCGGAGGAGGTGGGATTTGAACCCACGGATGGTCGCCCATCGCCGGTTTTCAAGACCGGTGCATTCAGCCGCTCTGCCACCCCTCCGAACGGCGTGCATACTACGTCAGCCCCTTGTTCATATGCAATACATATTTGATTTGGGATAGTAGGGGGCAACAGGCTGGGGTGGGGCTTGAAATCAGCGCTCGTCATCCCGACATTCAGTGCATACAATGCGTTAACGAGGCGGATTGCCGCCTCACCCCGGAAATCAAGAGGACACCCAAGATGGATACCCGTTCTATCTATACCGGCACCCAGAGTGCCGCGCGCGATACCAACAAGGTACTGCGCAACACCTATATGCTGCTCTCCCTCACTCTTGGCTTCTCTGCCGTGGTGGCCGGGGTAGCCACCGTGATGAACATGCCGCCCCTGCACTGGGCCATCTTCCTCATCGGCGTCTACGGTCTGATGTTCCTGACCGAGAAGAATCGCGAAAACGGCATGGGGCTGGTGTTCACCTTCGCCCTGACCGGTCTGCTGGGCTATAGCCTCGGCCCCATCATCAACATGTACATGAACAACGGCGGCGGCGAGATCGTGATGACCGCGCTCGGTGGCACCGCGCTCACCTTCTTCGGTCTGTCGGCCTATGCCCTGACCACCAAGCGTGACCTTTCTTTCATCGGCGGCATGCTGTTCGTCGGTTTCTGGGTACTGCTGGTGGCCATGATCGCCAACATCTTCCTGCAGATGAGCGCCCTGAGCCTGGCCCTGTCCGCCATGTTCATGCTGTTCTCCTCCGGTGCCATCCTGCTGACCACCCAGCAGATCGTTCGCGGTGGCGAGACCAACTACATCTCCGCCACCGTCACCCTGTACGTCTCCATCTACAACATCTTCCTGAGCCTGCTGAGTCTGCTTGGCGGCAACCGCAACTAATCAAACACCCCGCTTCGGCGGGGTTTTTATTGGCACCTGTTTCTGTCAGGATAAGTTGTAAATCAAGGATATGAAGCGAAGTGGCCCTGATCCAAATCAGGGCCGTTTCGTTGTTGACCGGTTATGCTCTGGTTTTCGTTTCGCTCAAGGGTTGCGCTCTCCCATGCCCATGGATTTCTCTGGCCTGTTGCGCCGTTTGCTGACTGACAGTCATATCTATTTTGCCCTCAAGGTACTGCTGGCCATCATGGGGCTGCTTGCCTTCACCCTGGCGACCGGCGACATCCAGCTCACCGTGCTGCTCTCCCTCGGGGTGGTGGCCGGCGCCATCGCCGAGACCGACGACAGTCTGTGGGGCCGGGTCAAGAACCTCGCCATGACCCTGCTCTGCTTCCTGTTCGCCTCCCTGTGCGTGCAGTACCTCTTCCCCACTCCCTGGCTGTTCGCCCTGGGGCTGGCGGGTTCCACCTTTATCTTCGTGATGGTGGGGGCGCTCGGTCAGCGCTACGCCACCATCAGCTTCGGCTCCCTGCTGATTGCCATCTACACCATGCTGGGGGCCGCCAAGGCGCCGGATCTCTTCTATCAACCGCTGGCCCTCGGCGCCGGGGCTCTCTGGTATGGCCTGGTGTCGCTGGTCTGGCTCTGGCTGCTGCCCTACAAAACCCTGCACGAACAGCTGGCCCAGAGCTACTTTGCCCTCTCCCGCTATCTGCTGGAGAAATCCCGCTTCTTTCCGGCCGACGAGCACGGCGCCCAGGCCATTCGTCACAACCTGGCCCAGCTCAACATCAACTTGGTCAACGCCCTGACACTCACCAAGTCGGCGCTCAACGCCCGCCTCAGCACCCGTCACCGGGCCTCCCCCGAGCTGGCCAGCCTGCTGCGCCTCTACCTGCTGGCGCTGGAGATCCACGAGCGGGCCACCTCCAGCCACTATCCCTACAGCAAGCTGGAGGCCGAGCTCAAGCAGGGCATCGTGCTGGACGGCTTTCAGGAGGTGTTCCTGCAGCTCTCCGAGGCGTGCCAGCGGCTCGGCTACGCCATCCTGGTGCACAAACCCTATGCCCACAACAAGCGCATCCACTGGACGCTGGAGGCCCTCGGCGATCAGCTGGAGTTCACCCACCTCAAGCAGCACTACCCGAAGACCCTGCTGACGCCGATGAAGTTTCTGCGCCGCAACCTGGCCAGCATCAACCAGCTGTTGGCCAGCGCCGAGGAGCTGCAAAATCCCGAGCAGGCCCCGCAGAGCCTGCCGCCCCTGGCCCGGCCCGCCCGCCTGCCGCTGCTGACCCAGCTCAAACAGCACCTGACCCCCAACTCCATGGTGTTTCGCCATGCCCTGCGGCTGTCGCTCGGGTTGGTGGTGGGCTATGGCATTCTGCAGGCGTTCCACCTGGACAAGGGTTACTGGATCCTGCTGACCGTGCTGTTCGTCTGTCAGCCGAGCTACAGCGCCACCCGCCGCCGGCTGGTACAGCGCATGCTCGGCACCTTCGCCGGCCTGCTGGTGGGGATCCCGGTGCTCTGGCTGTTCCCGGAATTGCACGTACAGCTGGTGGTGATGGGGCTGGCCGCCTTCCTGTTCTTCACCCAGGTGCGCAGTAACTACAGCGCCGCGGTCTGCTTCATCACCCTCTACGTGTTGATGGCGTTCAACCTGCTGGACGGCATCGGCTTTGCGATCCTGGGGCCGCGCATGCTCGACACCTTCCTCGGCTGCCTGCTCTCCTACGCCCTGGTGGCCTGGCTGTGGCCGGACTGGCAATACAAGCGGCTGCCGACCCTGATCGCCAATTCGCTCTCGGCCAACGCCCGCTACCTCTCGGCGGTGCTCGCCAGTCTGCAGCAGCAGCGAGATGAGTCCATCGACTACCGGGTGGCGCGCAAGAGCGCCCATCTGGCGGACAGCGAGCTGGCGATGGCCTGGCAGAGCATGCTGGTGGAGCCGCAAAAGCGCCGCCGCTTCCTCGATCTCTGCTTCACCCTCACCTGGCGCAACCACGCCCTGCTCTCCTACATCTCGGCGCTGGGGGCCCATCGCGACAAGCTGGAGGCCATCGGCGAGCTGGACGAGATCAGCCGTCACCTAAGTCACACTCTGGAGCGGGCTGCTGGCCACCTGGCGGGAGAGATGCCGGAGCAAATCGAGGGGCAGTGCCCGGTCATCACCCCGGACAGCAGCGAGGAGCAGCTGATGCTGACCCAGCAGCTCAACCTCATCAGCCAGCTGGCGGATGAGTTGCTCACCCTGGCCAACGAGAGCCGGTTGCTCACCCGGGAACAAGGCGCTACCATGCCCGCCCAATCCTGACAGGCCACAAGGAGCCCACCATGTCCGAGCATCACCAGCTGGAATTCAACGGCCAACTCATCGATACCGATGCCAAGGGATATCTGCTCAACAGCAACGACTGGAGCGAGGCACTGGCACTGGTACTGGCCGAGCAGGAAGGTATCGTGCTGGAGGAGCCCCACTGGGAAGTGGTGCGCTTCGTGCGCGCCTTCTATCTGGAGTTCAACACCTCTCCCGCCATCCGCGCCCTGGTCAAGGCTATGGAAAAGCAGTACGGCCCAGAGAAGGGCAACAGCCGCTACCTCTACAAGCTGTTCCCGGAAGGCCCCGCCAAGCAGGCCACCAAGATTGGCGGCCTGCCCAAACCGGTGAAATGCATCTAAAAAAATACCGCGCCCATCCAAGATGCAGCGCGGTATTTTTTTATCTTGTCGACCCTGTTAGGGGTTGTAAGCCACCACGGAACCACTCAAGCCGGTCATCTGGCCGATACGGCTCTGCATGCCCTGCAGCTTGGCCTTGGAGACATCCGGCCCGATGAAGACCCGGTTGAGCTGACCCTGGACCGGAGTGCGCGGCGAGGTGTGAGCCGAGTAGCCCGCAGCCCGCAGCTTGCCCACCAGCGCATTGACGCTGTCGACGTTCTTGAAGGCGCCAAGCTGCAGGATCCAGCTGCCCTGGGCCGGCGCAGTAGCCGCTGGCGCCGGGGCTGTCGTCGTGCTCGGTTGTCCCATCTTGCTGGCAATGAGATCGTCCATCGACTTGATCTGGCCCGCCTGCGGCTTGTTCTCAACCGGTTTTTGCACCTCGACCGGCTTGGGCGGCACCACCTTGGGCTTGGGCTGCTCCACCGGTTTCTTGGCGATCACTTCAGGCTTGGGCTGGGGCTTGACCACAGGCGGAGTGACGGGCTGGGTCACCGGCTTGGCGGCCGGTTGCTGCACCGGCGGCTGGCCCTGCTTGGCCCCCAGGGTTACCGGCTCAGATACCTCTTCCACCTGCCACTGCTCGGCGGCAGAGGCCTGCTGCTGGCTGGCAAGGTGCTCCGCCGGCAAGGTGCTGGCGGCCGATACCTGCAAGGCGGGCTTGGCGGGCTCCAGCTCCGGGCGCAGCGGGATTTTGGCAAACGCCTCTTCCTTCTGCTCCAGCTTGTGGCCGTCCATCAAATCCGGCAGAAAAATGACAACCAGGGCCACCAGGATGACGGTGCCCACCAGACGGTTTTGAAACTTAGAGGCCAAGTTGAATCCTACCTTTACGTAACTCAATATGCGATTTGGCTCCCCGCCAGAGGGCCGGGGAGCCGGGGTGTGGCCTAGACGGCGACACCCGCCAGAATGTCGGCAACAGTGTAAAACGAACCAAACACAATGACCATATCATCAGGACTCGATGCGGCCAACGCGGCAGCATAGGCCTGCCCCACGCTGTCAAAGGTGGTGGCCGGCCCCCGCTCGCTGCCAAGGGCGGCAGCCAGCTGGGCCGCGCTCGCCGCCCGCGGTCCGGTCAGGCTGGCCAGATACCATTCACCGATAAGACCATCAAGCTCGGCAAGCGATCCCGCCATGTCCTTGTCCTTGAGCATGCCGACCACGGCGCGGCGCACGCCGGTGCAGGGCATCTTGCGCAGCTGGGCTGCCAGATAGGCTGCCGAATGGGGGTTGTGGGCCACATCGACGATGACCAGCGGCGCGCTTTGCAGTTGCTGCATCCGCCCCGCCAGCCGGGCATTGGCCAGCCCTTGCCGAATAGCCTCTTCTGGCAGCGGCAGACCGAGTGACTCCAGCGCCGCCAGCACGGTGACCGCGTTCATCAGCGGCAGGGCCGGTTTGGGCAGGTCGCGCCACTGATGAAGGCCGTGATAATCCCAACCGGTGGCGTGCTCATCGCCACGAAAATCAATGCCGACCTGACGCAGGCAGGCACCGAGGCGGGCCGCCTCGCTGGCGATGGTGACGGGCGGATTGGGCTCACCGCTGATGGCGGGTTTGCCGGCGCGATACACCCCCGCCTTCTCCACCGCCACCGCCTCGCGGGTATCCCCGAGCCAGTCGCAGTGATCGAGCGCAATGGAGGTGATCATGGCGACATCGGATTCCACCACATTGGTGGCATCGAGCCGACCGCCCAGCCCTACCTCCAGCAGCAGCACATCCGGCGCGGCGCGCCGGAACAGCCACAAGCCCGCCAAGGTGGCGAACTCAAAGAAGGTAAGGGCAATCTCGCCGCGGGCCGCTTCCACCTCGGCAAAGGCGATGCAGTGATCGCTGTCGGCCAGTTCGGCCCCGTTGATCCGCACCCGCTCGGTAAAGCGCAGCAGATGGGGAGAGGAGTAGACGCCGACCTGGTAGCCGGCTTCCATCAATATGCTGGCCGCCATGGCACAGCTGGAGCCCTTGCCGTTGGTGCCCGCCACCGTGATCACCTTGAACGGCAGTTGGGTAAGACCCATGCGGCGGGCCACTGCGCCGACCCGATCCAGCCCCATGTCGATGTTGACCGGGTGGATCTGCTCCAAATAAGAAAGCCAGTCGACCAGCGACCGGCTTTGGGATTGTTGCATGTTGGAACTCATCTTCACTCTTCGATGACGTGAGTATTCAGCATTTTGGCGAGCAGGCTGGCCAGACGGTTGCGCATCTCGCGGCGATCGATGATGAGGTCGATGGCGCCCTTCTCCAGCAGGAACTCGGAACGCTGGAAGCCTTCCGGCAGCTTCTCGCGCACGGTCTGCTCGATGACCCGCGGACCAGCAAAGCCGATCAGTGCCTTGGGCTCGCCCACGTTGATGTCACCCAGCATGGCCAGACTGGCGGAGACGCCACCCATGGTGGGGTCGGTCAGCACGGAGATATAGGGCAGGCCGGCCTTGGAGAGTCGGTCCAGCGCCGCACTGGTCTTGGCCATCTGCATCAGGGAGAACAGCGCCTCCTGCATGCGGGCTCCACCCGAGGTGGAGAAACAGACCAGACCGCGACCTTCCTTGATGCTCTCCTCGACGGCGCGCACGAAGCGGGCACCGACCACGGAGGACATGGAGCCACCGATGAAGGAGAACTCGAATGAACAGGCGACGACCGGCACCCCCTTGAGGGTCCCCTTCATCACCACCAGCGCATCTTTTTCTCCCGTCTCTTTCTGGGCGGCAGACAAACGATCCTTGTAGCGCTTGGAATCCTTGAATTTCAAGACATCCTGCGGCTCCAGCTCGGCACCGATCTCGGTGCGGCCCTGCTCGTCGAGAAAGCTCTCGAGACGGGCACGGGCGCTGATGCGCATATGATGATCACACTTGGGGCACACTTCGAGATTGCGCTCCAACTCTGCCCGGTAGAGCACCTGTTCACAAGCACTGCACTTGGTCCACACCCCTTCCGGAATGTTGTGACGACGAGGTGTAGTGATCTTGCTCTTGGGAAGGATCTTCTCAAGCCAGCTCATGGAATTCCTTAATGCTTTTGTGCCTGACAAAACGCATCGAGCCTAGATTGTTCAATGACTTAATAGCTCGATGGCAATAAATGACGGATCATTAAACCACAAATTTTCGGGGCCAGTTACTAAAAACTGGTCGTACCCGGTGCCGAGTCCGGCAGCCACAACGGGCCCAGCGGCATCCGCGGCAACCCCAGCTCCGCCGGGTAATCCACGTCCACCAGATAGAGTCCCCCCGCCTTGGCAGTCGGGCCCGCCAGGTTGCGATCCCGGGCGGCCAGTACCTCGGCAATCCACTCCACCGGCTGGAGCCCCTGCCCCACCAGCAGCAGGGAGCCGGTGATGTTGCGCACCATGTGGTGCAGGAAGGCGTTGGCCTTGATGTCGAGCACGATATAGGGGCCGGAGCGGCTGGCACACAAGTGCGTCACATTGCGCCAGGGGGTGTTGGATTGGCAGGCGACAGCCCGGAAGGTGCTGAAGTCGTGCTCCCCGAGCAGGCTCTGGCCCGCCTGGTGCATCAGATCGGCATCGATGGTTTCGTGGTAGTGACTGACGCCACTGCCGAGGATGGCCGGCCGGTAGTTGTGGTTGTAGATGACGTAGCGGTAGCGACGGGCGGTGGCGCTGAAACGGGCATGAAACCCCTCGTCTACCTGCTTGACCCAGCGCACGGCGATGTCCGGCGGCAGGTTGGAGTTGAGACCCAGGGTCCAGGCCCCTTCGGCGCGATTCGCATCGGTATCGAAGTGGATCACCTGGCCGGTAGCGTGTACACCAGCATCGGTGCGTCCTGCGCACTGGATGGAGACGGGGTGATTGGCGATCCGGCTGAGGGCCTTTTCCAGCTCCTCCTGTACGCTGATCACTTCGCGCTGACGCTGCCAGCCGAAATACCGGCTGCCGTCGTATTCAATACCTAGGGCAATTCGCATGGATAAACTTGTCTTCTGATGAAAAGGGCGGTGAACGAAACGGGGCGGATTATACGCGCCTCACCTCAAAAATCCCAAATAGCCGCGCCCAGGCCAGACCAGGCGCCAGAAATATCGATGCCAAAAACAAGGGGCAGCCCATCGGCTGCCCCTGCTTTCATCACTATGCGCTGGCTCTCTAGCCAAGGCGCTTGAGCAGCTTCTCGGCCTCGGCCCGTTGATGCTCGGTGCCCTGCTCCGCGGCTTCTTGCAGCAGTTCGCGGGCGCTATCCTTGTCGTCGATCTCGAGGTAGGCACGAGCCAGATCCAGCTTGGCACCCACACCGCCATCGTCGGCATCCACGTCAAACCCGGTGGACTCCGGCAGCACCTCGGGGAAGCCATCCAGCCCCACGTCCAGCGAGAAGCCCTGATAGGGTTCCTGCTCGGTGGTGGTGGCGTCCGCCTCGGCCAGCAGCTTGTCGATCTCGACATAGCCGCTCTCCTGGGCCTGTTCCCGTGGCTTCACTTCGCCCGGATGGGACTCCACCTCGGCGAAGGCATCCTCGAAATCGGCCAGGGCCAGCTCGTTGGGATCCCACTCCAGATCTGCAGCGGCCTCCTGTTTCCCCTTGGTCGGCTCGGGCTCCAGCCCCAGCTCAGCCAGCAACTCATCGGCACTGGCGTCGGCCGTGCCACTGGCCGCCTTGTCGGCGCCCGGCTCGGCAAAGGCGGTCTCGAAGTCGCTCAAATCGAAGGAGGTGAGATCCTCGTCGCTGACCATGGGGTCGCCATCGGGTTGACCGTCATCGCTGCCGTCCAGCGCCAGATCGGCTTCCAGGTCTGCGTCCAGCTCGGCGAACAGGGCTGCCTGCAGCTCCTCTTCGCTCATGATCTCGTTGCCAGCCTTGGGCTTGGGATTGAATTCGCTGGCAAGGTCCAGATCCGGCTCGGTGTCGAGGGTGATGGACTCGTCATGGGCCAGATCCAGCTCGGGCACCAGATCCGGATCCCGGATGGCGGCCTTGGCGGGCGGGGCCGGCTCGGCATCGAAGCTGGCCAGGTCCATCTCGCCGTCGTCGCTGAATACCAGATCGGCCGGCGCGGCAGGCTCTTCCACCGCCATGTAGCCATCCGGCGTGTTGAGATCCGGGCGCGGTCGTACCGGCTCGTCGTCGGTGATGCCGACCGTCATCAGCTCGTCAAATTCGCTGCTCTCCTGATCCATCACCATGGCGGTGGATTCGGACAGGCTCTTCTCCTGCTCTTCCAGCTCGCGGCGGGCCCGCGCCCGCAGCCACAGGGTCACCAATGCCAGCACCAGCAGCACCGGCAACAGGATGATCATGGCCAGGTTGAGCGGCGAGGAGAGCAAGTCCATCAGCCAGTTCTGCTTGGGCTCGGGGGGCGGTGCCACCGGCGGAACCGGCTTGGCCTTGAGCTCGGCAATCTCTTTTTGCAGCGCGGTCTGATCCTGCAACTGGGCCTTGAGGGTTTCCACCTCTTCGGTCAGGGATTGCAGCCGCAGCTTGAGCCTGTGGTTCATCTCGGTGACCTGGCCGAGCTGGGCATTGGCATCTTCCAGCGCCAGCGCCATCTCGGTGGAGGGCTTGCCGACCGGTTGATTGACATCGGCCGGCAACGGCGCCGGTGCGCTGGCCGTGGCGGCGCTGGTGGCAGCCGCCTGGCTGGCGACCGGCTCGGGAGCCTTGGCGACCGCCTTCACCTCGGTGGCCGGCTGGGGTGTCTCCACCTTGGGTGCCGGCTGGGGTGTCTCCACCTTGGGTGCCGGGGCCGGAATGGGCGCCGCCTTGGCGGGTGCGACCTTGGCTACCTCGGGTTTGGCCGGCTCGGCCGCCTTGGTCGGGGCCGCTTTGGTGGTCACCGGCTTGGCCGGCTGGGTATGCTTGCTGGCCAGGTATTTCGGGCTCAGCCCTTTCCAGCTGGCGTTGTCACTGCGGAATTTGGCGCGGGCCTCGGCATCGGTGATGACGCTGGCCTCGGCGGTGGTGGGCAGCTGGATGCGCGAGCCCACCAGAATGTGGTTGATGTTGCCGTCGGCGAAACTGCGGGGGTTCTTTTCGTAGATCGCCACCATGGTCTGGTAGACGCTGACACTGCTGGAGGGACGGTACTTGCTCGCCAGGCTCCAGAGGGTGTCGGTGGGACGAATGGGGCCATAACTGCCGGCATTGCTTGCGACCTGCCGCACGATCGGCTGGGCCGTGGCTCGGCTGGGTTGGGACGTGGCGCGGGGAGCGGCGACGGGTTGTGCCAGCGGCTGGGAATTGACAGCGGGCGGAGCCGGCTCGTCCGGGCCTTTAAGCTCAACAAAAAAAGGCTCCCGCGCCGAGTCTTCGGCCTGGGCCGTGCCCAGCAGACCCAATGCGAGTAGCGTTGCCAATGTTATGCGGGAATGTCCCATATTCGTTCCTTCGTATGACGGCCCTATCACATTGAAAAATCTGGATAGTTACCCCAAAACAGTCGGTTCAATATAAATCAGGCTCAGGTTGCAAGCCAGCAGTCCGACACATTTAGCACCCAACTTGCCCCTGAGTGTAGGAAAAAACTTAATCAGTTGATATCGCGAAAAATTCTCGGGGCTACAGAGTGCGCCCCCGGTCACATCCACCCCATGGGTACACAGGCTGGCAGCCTGGCGGATTTCCCTCCCCGCCAGGCAAATGGACCCGACGATCAGAGGTAATCGCGCACCAGCAGTTCGGCAATCTGCACGCTGTTGGTCGCCGCGCCCTTACGAACGTTATCGGCCACGATCCACATATTTATACCGCAGGGGTGAGAAATATCCTGGCGAACCCGGCCCACCAGCACCTCGTCCTTGCCGGTTGCGTCGCGCACCGGGGTCGGATAGTCGTTCTCGTCGTCAAACAGGGTGACGCCCGGCGCATTGCGCAGCAGCTCTTTTACCTGTTCGGCGTCGAGCGGCTGATGCAGCTCGACATGAACCGCCTCGGCATGGCCATAGAACACCGGCACCCGCACGCAGGTGGGGTTCACGGCGATGCTGGCATCCCCCAGGATCTTCTGGGTCTCCCACACCATCTTCATCTCTTCCCGGGTGTAGCCGTTGTCGGTGAAGCTGTCGATCTGCGGGATCAGGTTGAAGGCGATCTGCTGCGGGTAGAGGCTCGGCTCCACCGGACGACCGTTGAGCAGATGGGCGGTCTGGCCGGCCAGCTCGCTCACCCCCTCCTTGCCGGAGCCGGAGACGGACTGATAGGTCGCCACGTTGATGCGGGAGATACCTACTTCATCGTGCAACGGCTTGAGCGCCACCAGCATCTGGATGGTGGAGCAGTTGGGGTTGGCGATGATGTTGCGGTTGCGAAAATCGGCCAGCGCATCCGGGTTCACTTCCGGAATGACCAGCGGGATGTCTTCGTCGTAACGGAAGCAGGAGGTGTTGTCGATGACGATGCAGCCGTGCTCGGCGGCAATCGGTGCCCACTTGGCAGAGACCTCGGCCCCGGCGGAGAAGAGGGCGATCTGCACTTGGCTCCAGTCAAACTCCTCCACATCTAGGATCTCGACATTCTTGCCGGCAAAACGCACCGTGTCGCCGGCGCTGCGGCTGGAGGCCAGCGGATAGAGGGTGGCGATCGGGAAGGCACGCTCTTCCAGGATCTCGATCATTGCCTCGCCCACGGCGCCGCTGGCGCCCAATACCGCTACGTTGAATTGCTGACTCACTGCTGTTCTCTCCTATGATGGTGCCGGTGACGCGCGCTGGCATCACCGCTGGCAGGCGGACCTGCCTGATAGCGGGTCTGGCGTCGGGCCAGACCGGGTATGGGCGGGACAAGGCTCCCGCCCCTTCAAGTATGTAAAGTGTTCAGTCTGGCTGGCAGACAAACCCGAGCCGGGCCAGGGCAGCGCCGGCAAATGGCCCCTTCAGCTGCAAGGAAGAGAGCTCGCGCCGCTCCGGATAGTGTTTGCGCTGCTCATCGAAGCTGCCCGCCACACCGAGCCGGTTGCGAAAACGGGCGTCATCGCGGCGCACGTCATAAATAAGGTGGACCAGCTGCTTGATCAAGGCCTGATCCGCCGGCTGGCCCGGTGTCACCTCGCGCACCTCGGGGGTCGGCAACAAACTCTGCAGATCCTGGCGCGGCGTGCGCCCCAGCTGGCGGCAGAGTGCCTCATAGAGCATCCAGGTGCCGCGGGCCTTGCCTTCCAGGCTGTAACCCGCGATGTGCGGGGTCGCGAGCTCAGTGTGGGGCACCAGGGCCTGCAGCGGCTCCGGCTCCCCTTCCCACACGTCCATCACCAGCCGAAGCGGCGCCTGACTCTGCTGGCGCGCCAGCAAGGCCCGGTTGTCCCACACCTCGCCACGGGAGGCGTTGATGAGGATCTGCCCGGCCGGCCGGGCGGCAATCTGCGCCGCATCCAGCAGGTGGAAGGTGGCGTCCGGCCCCTGGTGGGTGATGGGAACGTGGAAGCTGACGATGTCGGCGCCGAGGGCCTGCTGGTAGTCGACAAACTGCGCCGCCTCGTTGGCCTCGGCGGCGCGGGCACGGGGCGGATCGCAGCGCAGCACCCGCATGCCGAGGGCCTCGGCCTTGCCTGCCACACACTCGCCGGTGTTGCCGGCGCCGATGACCGCTAGGCTCATCTCGCTTAAGTTGAGCTCATGGCGCTCGGCCAGCACCAGCAGGGCGGAGAGCACATAGTCGCCGACCGAATATTTGTTGCAGCCGGGGGCGCTGAAGAAGGGAATGCCCCGCTCGGCCAGCAGCCCCTTGTCCACGTGATCGGTGCCGATGGTGGCTGTGCCGACGAAGCTCAGTCGTGGGCAGCTGGCCAGCAGTGCGGCGTCCACCCGGGTGACGGAGCGCACCAGCAGCACGTCGGCCTCTTGCAGATCCGCCGCCTGCATCTGCCTGCCGGGCAACGGGATGACCTCGCCAAATTCGGCAAACAGCTCACGGGCGTGGGGCATATTTTCATCAACGACGATCTTCATCGGGCTCTCTCACTTCGCTAGCGGCCATAAGCGCGCCATTCTAGCCCAAACAGACCGAAGTTTCAGATGCTTATTCATCCATGAGCGGCCGCCGCCGCGACTTTCTGGCGGGAGCCTGCGCGCTGCTGACTCATCTCTGCTCAACCGAGTGGCGCGGCCTGTACAAGCAACCTCGGATGCT
Source organism: Aeromonas sp. 1805 (assembly GCF_013085525.1). NCBI lineage: Bacteria > Pseudomonadati > Pseudomonadota > Gammaproteobacteria > Aeromonadales > Aeromonadaceae > Aeromonas > Aeromonas sp. 1805. The sequence goes on from NZ_CP038515.1 coordinate 4,604,107, forward strand.
CCCCCTCGCCACCAGCCGGATTGCACTCGGCGGGTCAGCCATCACCACACTCATTTGTAACCCCGTGTTACAGCGAGCGGGCGCGACTTGACCGACCGGACTGGGCTGGCACAATGGCGCCTCTTTTTTTGCTGCCCATGAATGGGCACCTTGCCGAGCCCCGTTATGCCGACTCACGCCTCTTCCCTGCCGCGCCGCCAGGTGCTGTGTTTCAGTGCCGCCCTGATCCTGCCGCTGCTCCTGCTGGCCTGCCTGCCCTGGCAGCCGTTCATGAGCCAGACCCTGCACTCGGACTGGCTCTGGTGGCCCTACGCCCTCACCCGCATGGTGGATGTGCCCGGCATCGGCGTCAGCATCCTGGCCCTGCTGCTGCTGACCCGACACAAGCTGACGCTGAGCCTGCCCGCACTGCTGGCCCTCGGCAGCGCCCTGTTTGCCGTGCTGGCCGGCGACTGGCTCATCAAGAGCCTGATCAAGCATCTGACCGAGGAGCCCCGCCCCTACCTGCTCTGGCTGGAGAGCCAGCAGCTGATCCCCGCCATCCAGCAGTTCTACGCCGGCAAGGTGGAGGTGCGCAGTGAGCAGGTCCATGCCGCCAGCCAGCTGCTGGCACTGCCCGAGTGGCTCGCCAACCACTGGCAGGCGGAGGTGAACTACGCCTTCCCTTCCGGCCACAGCATCGCCGCCATGAGCCTGGCCCAGTTCTTCGGTCTGATCTGGCTGGCGCGCGCCCCTGCCGGCGCCTGGCTGCTGCCGCTGTGGGCCATCGGTGTCGGCCTCTCGCGCATGCTGATCGGCATGCACTGGCCGCTGGATGTGCTGGCAAGCGCCCTGCTCGGCAGCCTCACCGCGCTGTTCGCCGCCCGCTGGTGGCTGCGCCATTACTGACATCCGCACGCCACAAAAAACGGGCACCTGCGGGTGCCCGTTTTTTTTACAAGTCTGTGATGCTGGCCACTCAGTTGCTGGCACTCGCTCCCTGCCACCCTTCTGGGTACTTGTAGCCGACGAAGCGCTTGGCGGCATAGGTCTTGAAGGCGGCCGAGTTGTAAGCCGCTGCCACATCTTTGGCAAAGGGCTTGTCCGCATCGGCACTTTTTACCACCACCCAGTTGATGAAGTTGTAGCTGCGCTCAAGGAACAGCCCGGAGCTGAAGGGAATGCCGCTTGAGGCGGCAAAGTTGCCGTTGATGACCGAGAAGTCCACGTCTTCGCGCGAGCGGGGCAGTTGGGCCGCCTCCAGCAGTACCAGCTTGAGGTTGTGCGGGTTTTCCACCACGTCGAACTCGCTCGCCTTGAGCGGGTTGATCCCCTCCTTCAGGGTCAACCAGCCCAGATCCTGCAGCATCAGCAGCGCCCGCGCCTGATTGGTGGGGTCGTTCGGAATGGCCACCGTGCTCCCCTCCTTCACCGCCTTCAGATCTCCCAGCTTGCCGGCATAGAGGCCCATGGGGCCGGTCGGTACCTGGGTGATGGGGGCGAGCGACAGCCCCCGATCCTTGGCAAAGCTCTCCAGATAGGGCTTGTGCTGGAAACAGTTCACATCGAGCGAGCCGTCGGCCAGCGCGATATTGGGGGTCACGTAGTCGGTGAACTCCACCAGTTTGACCTGATAACCCTTGGCTTCGAGCTGCGGCTTGATGGAGTCGGTCACCATGTCGGCAAAATCCCCCACCGTGGTGCCGATGACGATCTCCTGTTTGGCCGGATCGGCGGCCAGCGCGGCCAATGGCAGAGTACCGGCCAGCAGGGCCAGAGCGGAAAGGGCAAAGAAGGAACGACGCTGCATAAAAACTCCCTGTAAACATCTCAACGGCTGGCGCGATGGTAGAGTCGTGCTTGAACCACCACAACCATCTAGCCATCCAGACGGCTAGTTAAGCGCACCATAACAGAGCCGTTTCTCTTCGCCAAGCAACAAAACCGGGCAAGCTTATTTATAAAAAATCACGGCCTTTGATATAAGGACTCAATGAGGCTGAGCACCATCGGCTACCCATTTCATTCCCTAGCAAGGAGCCCATCATGCTGACCACCACGAACACCGGCCTGCTGGTCGTCGATATTCAGGGCAAACTGGCCCGTCTGGTCGAGGGGAGCGACGCCCTGATCGCCAACACCGCCAGACTGGTGGCGGGGGCCAGACTGCTGGGCCTGCCGGTTGTCTGGCTGGAGCAGAACCCGGACAAGCTCGGGGCCACCGTGCCCGAGCTGCAGTTGATCCAGGCAGGCGATCTTGTGCTGCCCAAGCACAGCTTCGGCGCCCTGGGGGAACCGGCGCTGGCCGACGCCCTCGCCCGCCAGGGCGTCAGCCACTGGCTGGTGTGCGGCATCGAGGCCCATATTTGCGTCTACCAGACGGTGCAGGGACTGCTGGACGCGGGCAGCCAGGTGTCGCTGGTGGTGGATGCGGTGTCGTCGCGCAGCGCCGCCAACCGGGAGCTCGCCATCCACAAGCTGGCGGCGCACGGGGCCGAACTCACCTCGGTGGAGATGTGCCTTTACGAACTGCTGGGCGATTGCCGCCATCCGGCGTTTCGCGCCATTCTGGCGCTGATCAAATAGCCTCCCCCTGCCGACCAGCGACTTCATCCGACACGGCGCCATTGGCGCCGTGTGGCTTGCCTGCACTGACCCTCACTCTGCTTTCGATCTCGGCGGCCCCCCGCCAGCACGGGGCGCCTCCCATTTCACGCCGCTCCGCACACCCCTTTCGCACCGGCATCCTCACCAAACGTTAATGAACAGTTACTAATAGGTTGATCTACAAAGATAAATATCAACACCGGCCAGCTGAGAAAAGTTCTCAATACACCACATAAAAGGATTCACAGGAACCCCCACATGGTCTGTAAAATATTTGTTGTGGGATTTTTTTGAGCCTTATCTCAGAATCAAAACGAGTGCTTTTTGACTCTGTTTTTCCCGTGTATAGATGCCAGTCGCACCCAGGACGGTGCGATATAAGATGGAGTTTATTAATGAGAAAAACATCGTTAGCGTTGGCAATCTCGGCCCTGCTCTCGGCCCTGCCCATCGCTTCAGTTCAGGCGAGTGAGAGTTGCACCCCATTGACCGGCAAGGAAGCCGGCCTCGATACCGGCCGCAGCAGTGCAGCGCGCTGCCTGCCCGGCATCAACCCGCTGCAGGATCAGCAGTGGCACCTGCTCAACAGCGGCCAGAATGCCTTCAGCCCCCGCGGCGGCGTGGCAGGCAACGACCTCAACCTCTGGTGGGCACACCGTACCGGCGTGCAGGGTCAGGGCATCAACGTGGCCGTGGTGGATGACGGCCTGGCCATCGCCCACCCGGACTTGGCCGACAATGTGCGCCCCGGCTCGAAGAACGTGGTCACCGGCAGCAGCGACCCCACCCCGACCGATCCGGACAGTGCTCACGGCACCTCGGTCTCTGGCCTGATCGGGGCGGTCGACAACGGCATCGGCACCCTTGGGGTGGCCCCCCGCGTCCAGCTGCAGGGGTTCAACCTGCTGGATGAGCGCAGCAAGCAGCTGCAGAAAGACTGGATCTATGCGCTGGGCGGCAGCACCGCCACCGCCGACAACCGGGTCTTCAACCAGAGCTACGGCATGAGCCTGGTGGATCCGCAAAGCGCCAGCGGGCTGGATCAGGTTCAGCTCGATCGCCTGTTCGAGCAGCAGACCCAGCAGGCGCAGGGCGCGGCCTACATCAAGGCGGCAGGCAACGGCTTCAACCGCATCGCCGCAGGCGACTACATGTTCAGCCGCACCGGCGCCCTGCCCAAGCTGCCGTTCGAGAACAGCAACATAGACCCCTCCAACAGCAACTTCTGGAACCTGGTGGTGAGCGCCATCAACGCCGACGGAGTGCGTTCTTCCTACTCCAGCGTCGGCAGCAACGTCTTCCTGAGCGCCCCCGGCGGGGAGTACGGCACCGATGCGCCGGCCATGGTGACCACGGATCTGCCCGGCTGCGACATGGGCTACAACCGCACCGACGATCCCAGCACCAACCGGCTGCACAACAACCCGCAGCTGGATGCCACCTGCGACTACAACGGCGTGATGAACGGCACCTCGTCGGCTACCCCCAACACCTCGGGCGCCATGGCGCTGCTGATGTCCGCCTATCCGGATCTGTCGGTGCGGGATCTGCGCGATCTGCTGGCCCGCAACGCCACCCGCATCGATGCCGGCCAGCAGCCGGTTCAGGTCAGCTATACCGCCGCCAACGGTCAACCCCGCCAGGTCACCGGCCTGGAAGGGTGGGAGCGCAACGCCGCCGGCCTCTGGTACAGCCCCACCTACGGCTTTGGTCTCATCGACGTGAACAAGACCCTGACGGCCGCCGCCAACCACACCCCGCTGCCGCCGCTGGTGCAGTTGCCGGCTCAGAAGGTCACGGTACCGCGCAGTGAAGGGAGCATCGCGGATGTGGGCAGCAGTGCCACCCGCTCCAGCACCCAGGTGGCGCAGGCCTTGACCGTGGAAGCAGTCCAGGTCACCGTGAGCCTGGATCATCAGCGCCTGCCCGACCTGCTGATCGAGCTGGTCTCCCCGTCCGGCACCCGCAGCGTGCTGCTCAACCCCAACAACAGCCTGGTGGGGCAATCCCTCGACCGGCAGCAGCTGGGTTACGTGCGCACCAAGGGGCTGCGCGACATGCGCATGCTCTCCCACAAGTTCTATGGCGAAGCGGCCCAGGGCGAGTGGCGACTGGAGGTGACCGATGTCTCCAACAGCAGCCGCCAGCTGACGCTGGTTGACCTCAACACCAACCGCCGCAGCACCCTGACCGAGCGCAACAACAGCCAGCCGGGTCAACTGCTCAACTGGTCCCTGCGGGTGATCGGCCACGATGCCGCCCGCTCATGATCACAAGGAGTCACAAGATGAAACACAGCTTACTCGGCCTGGCCCTGGCCGGCCTCCTGGCTTCGGCCGGCGTGCACGCCGCCGATGAATCGGTGGTGATCGACGGCAAGCAGTACCGCACCATCGAGGTGAACGGTCAGACCTACCTCACCCCGGACAACGGCAGCAAGCAGCGGGTCGCCCGCAGCGCAGACGGCAAGGCGCCCCGGCAAACCCTGCGCAGCGGCGACGTGCTGCTGCAAGGGGTGGCCAGCCCGCAGCTCACCGCCAGCGGCACCCTGCTGGTGGAAGCCGATGACAACCAGGCCAGCGCGCTGGCCAGCCGTCACGGCCTGCGCTTCAAGCAGAGCAGCGGTGGCATCGCCCTGCTGGAAGCCAAGCCGGGCACCGATCTGAACGCCGTCGCCACGGCGCTCAAGCAGGAGGGGGTCAAGGTGCAGATTGAACTCGCCGGGGCCCTCAAACAGCCCAAGTGAGCCGTCCCGGGCCCTTGCCCGGGCATATCAGCTGATCTTCGAGGGGGCCGCCGGCCCCCTCGCGTGTTGCTCACAGCCATCCTCATTGGCCATCAGGCCACCCGTTTTCCCAATCTCCCCTGCCCTTCTCTCCTCTTGTCACCTTCCACCCTTGGTTTAACTGCCTTTCGATGCGACCTTGCTCACAACTCGGCCCCCTTGCTCCCGCCGGCACATTTCTCGCTCCCCCGGGGCAAGGCGGCCCTCGCCCGGCTTGTTAACCTGCCTGCAGCCAAACGCCGGTCCACGGGCCCGTTCGGCCTTCCTTGCGATATCCAATGGCAGCCGCCAGCAGAGCGGCCCAGCCCGGGCGGATGCCTTCCACCCGGTGTCGATATCTCCTTTTTATTTTTATTCAGACAGTTACGAGGACGTCTTCATGCCTATCACCACAAAATTGAAAGCGGTTTCACTGGGTGTCAGCCTGGCACTGGCCGGCCTGCTGGTCGGTTGCAACCAGAATGACTCGGATCCCCTAGTCAAGGACGATGCCTATTACCGCGGCCAGGCCGAAGCCATGGTGGCCAAGCTGACCCTCGGCGAGAAGCTGGATCTGCTCTCCGGCCCCGGTTACGGCAGTGCCAACGGCGCCATCAACGTCAAGCAGGACGTGCCCGGCGTGGCGGGTTACATCAACGGAGTGCTGCGCAGCGCGGACGGCATCGACATTCCGGCCCTCAAACTGGCGGACGGGCCGGCCGGGGTGCGGATCAACGCCAACCGCGACGGTGACAGCGCCAGCTACTACGCCACCGCCTGGCCCATCGGCTCGCTGCTCGCCTCCAGCTGGGACGTCAAGCTGGTCAAGGCCGTCGGCGAAGCCATGGGGGACGAGGTACGCCAGTACGGGGTCGACATCCTGCTGGCCCCGGGCATGAACATCCAGCGCAACCCGCTCAATGGCCGCAACTTCGAGTACTACTCGGAAGACCCCCTGCTCACCGGCAAAATCGGCGCCGCCATGGTCAACGGGGTGGAGAGCAACGGGGTAGGCACCACCATCAAGCACTACTTCGGCAACAACTCCGAGACCAACCGCAACCAGATCAACGACATCGGCGAACCGAGAACCTTCCGCGAGATCTACCTGCGCGGCTTCCAGATAGCGGTGGACGAGGCCCAGCCCTGGGCGGTGATGACCTCCTACAACAAGGTCAACGGCACCTATGTCAACGAGCGCAGGGATGCGGTGACCGACCTGCTGCGCGGCGAGTGGAAGTTCGACGGCCTGGTGATGTCCGACTGGTTTGCTGGCGACGTGGCCAACAACGCCTACAAGCAGGTGCTGGCGGGGCAGGATTTGATCGAGCCGGGCAACGTCAAGGAGCAGTTGCAGCAATCCATCGAGCACGGCGATCTCGACGAGGCCAAGGTGAACGAGGCCGCCATCCACATCCTGACCCAGGTGATGAAGAGCCCCTCCTATAACCAGCTGGCCATCAGCAACAGCCCGGATCTGACCGCCCACGCCAAACTGGCCCGTCAGGCCGGCGCCGAGAGCATGGTGCTGCTGCGCAACGACGCCGCGGCCTTGCCGCTTTCGGCAAGCAGCACCCTGGCCAGTTTTGGCATCAACCAGATCAACACCTACAAGGGTGGCACCGGCAGCGGGGATGTGAACGCCGCCAGCACCACCACCATCGCGCAGGGACTGGCGGCACGCTTCCCGGTCAACGAGGCGTTGCAAAGCTATTACCGCGATTTTTACGAGAACAACAAGGTCTATCACGAGGGGCAATTTGGCGCCAAGGGCTACTACACCTGCGCCGAGGCGCCAATCAGCGGCGATCTGGCGGCCCTGATCGCCAATGCGGCCACCACCCAGCAAGCCGCCGTCATCAGCATCGGCCGCCAGGCCGGGGAAGGGGCGGATCGCAGCAGCGGCAAGGGGGACTATCTGCTCGGTGATGACGAGCGCGCCCTCATCGACGCGGTGAGCAGCGCCTTCCACGCCCAGGGCAAGAAGGTGGTGGTGGTGCTCAACGTCAACGGCGTCATCGACACCGCCCAGTGGAGCGACAAGGTGGATGGCATCCTGCTGGCCTACATGGCTGGCCAGGAGACCGGCCACGCGGTGGCGGACGTGCTCTCCGGTGCGGTCAACCCGAGCGGCAAGCTGGCCCAGAGCTTCCCGCACAGCTACGCCAGCGTACCCTCCGCCGGCACCTTCCCGGGCGAGGACACCGACGGGGACGGCGAACCGGACGATCTCTACTACAACGAGGGGATCTACGTGGGCTACCGCTACTACAGCACCTTCGAGCAGGCGGTCTCCTACCCGTTCGGCTTCGGTCTCTCCTACACCAGCTTCAGCTACACCAGCCCCGCCATCGCCAGCAATACCCTGGAGGGTGGCAGCGCCGGCAACCTGGTGCTGACCGCCACCATCACCAACACCGGTGCCGTGGCAGGCAAGGAGGCGGCCCAGGTCTATGTGACCGCCCCCGAGGTCAAGCTGAAGAAACCGCTCATCGAGCTCAAGGCCTTTGCCAAGACGGAGCAGCTGGCACCGGGGGCCAGCGAACAGCTGAGCTTCACCATTCCGGCCAGCATCCTCGCCAGCTTCGATGAGGCCAGCAACCAGTGGATCGTGGAGCCGGGTCGCTACAGCGCCTACATCAGCCCCTCGTCGGACGTCTCCGCCAGCACGCCGGTCAGCTTCACGGTGAGCAAGGAGATCGTGGTGAGCAACACCACGCCAGGGGCACTGGCACTGCCGGCCGGGGTGGATCCCGCCAGCGTCACCACAATCACCCGCTAACAGAGGCAGGCACGGCCGGGCACCCAGCCCGGCCGTGCCTGACAATTGCCTAGCAATGACCCGACCACGGGACCGGCCTTGCGCCGGTCCCGTTCTTATTGGCGGGCGTTGCGATAGGCCAGCGGCGTCATCCTGGTGTTGGCCTTGAAGAAACGGTTGAAGGCGCTCTGGGACGAAAAACCGACCCGATCGCTGATGTTCTGCAGCGGTTGCTCCCCCTCCCCCAGCAAGCGGCAGGCTTCGCTCACCCTCGCTTCCCTCAGCAGGGTCGAGAAACTGCTCCCCTCCCCCTGCAATTTGCGATTCAGGGTCCAGCGGCTGACGTTCATGGCCGCGCACACCTCCTTGAGCAGGCTCTCGTCGCTCTCCAGCTCCCCTTCCCGGATCTTGTGGCGGATCCGCTCCCCCACCAGATAGGCAAAGGGGGCCCGCTCGGCGATGTCGGCACAGATCTGTGCCAGCTGGGCCAGTTGCAGATGACCCAGCGGCTCGTTGTAGCAGTGGCTGGGACAGTCGAGTTGGGCGTTGTCGATGGTCAGGGTGTTTTCCCCCTGCTCCCAGCGGCAGCGGGTGGCGAAGAAGTGATCCAGTAGCTGATGGCGCGGTGGCGGCCGCCCCGTGAAGCCCACCGAGACTCGGGGATCCGCCAGATAGACCCGCAAAATCCGGTAGAGCATGATGAAGTTGGGGATGGCTTGACTCGCCCCCAGGCTGGCAGGCCCCTGATTGACATACAGGTATTGGCTGGCCTGCGCCCCCCGCCGTACCCGCAGCTCGTCACAACTGCCGATGATGGGGCGATAGGCCAGCAGCACCTCGAGCGCCGCCCGCGGCGAGGGCTGGTTCAGGCACAGGCTGATGAGGGGCGGATAGTGCTGGTAGAGCTGGCCGATGTCGTAGGAGAGGATGGTTTCGTGAAAACTGGCCAGATAGGGCTGCATCAGTTGCAGCATCCGGTAGTGGCTGTGGGCGGGCAGCCGGCCCTGTTCTCGCTCGATGTCGAACGACGTGAGGCCGCCCGCCATCAGAATGGCATCGGGATCGCCCCCCTGCTGCTGGCAGGCTCCCAGCATTCGTCTGATCACCTGGTTTGATACGCTCTGTGACATCTGCCGTCCTGGCCTCCGTGCTGACAGGAAACTGCTCGTGATCCCCCGGCCCGCCACTGACGGCGGGCCTGCCACCCCGTGCAGCGGGCTGGCGCGACCATTATGGGGCGGTTGCAAAGCGAGCAGATGTAACGGAGTGTAAAAGCACGCGCCAGCGCGCCATTTTGGGCACATCTGGCCACCATATCGGACCAGTTGCGTCAGGTTCGGCCATGAAAAATGGCGCCCGTGGGCGCCATTTTGATGGGAGGCTGTGCAGCCGGCGTCAGCTCGCCTTGTGCTGCTCGGCCAGATAGAGCCAGGTGTCGACCACGGTATCCGGGTTGAGGGACACCGAGTCGATGCCCTGCTCGACCAGCCAGGCGGCGAAGTCCGGGTGATCGGACGGCCCCTGGCCGCAGATCCCCACGTACTTGCCCGCCTTGCGGGCGGCGGCAATGGCCATCGCCAGCAGCGCCTTGACCGCCTCGTTGCGCTCGTCGAACAGGTGGGCGATAAGCCCCGAGTCCCTATCAAGTCCGAGCGTGAGCTGGGTCATGTCGTTGGAGCCGATGGAGAAGCCGTCCACGTGCTCGAGGAACTTGTCTGCCAGGAGGGCGTTGCTCGGAATCTCGCACATCATGATCACCTTGAGCCCCCGCTCGCCACGGCGCAGACCGTTCTCGGCCAGGATGTCGATCACCTGCTCCGCCTCGCCCACGGTGCGCACGAAGGGGATCATCACCTCGACGTTGGTCAGCCCCATGACATCGCGCACCCGCTTGATCGCCTCGCACTCGAGGGCAAAACAGGGGCGGAAGCTGTCGGCGATGTAGCGCGACGCACCACGAAAACCGATCATCGGGTTCTCTTCATGAGGCTCGTAGTCACGGCCGCCCACCAGGTTGGCGTACTCGTTGGACTTGAAGTCCGACATCCGCACGATCACCCGCTCCGGCCAGAAGGCGGCGGCCAGGGTGGCAATGCCCTCGGTCAGCTTGGCGACGTAGAACTCACGCGGGCTCTCGTAGCCGGCGATCATCTTGCCGATGGTGGCCTTGAGCTCGGGGCTCTGGCTGTCGAACTCCAGCAGCGCCTTGGGGTGTACCCCGATCATCCGGTTGATGATGAACTCGAGGCGGGCCAGCCCGACACCGGCATTGGGCAGCTGGGCGAAGTCGAATGCCCTGTCCGGGTTGCCGACGTTCATCATGATCTTGATGGGCAGGCGCGGCATATTGCCCACCTCGGTCACTGCCACATCGAAGTCCAGCTCGCCGTCATAGATAAAACCGGTATCCCCTTCCGCGCAGGAGACGGTAATGAGCTGGCCCGGTTCAATGCGCTTGGTGGCATCACCACAACCCACCACCGCCGGAATGCCCAATTCGCGAGCGATGATGGCGGCGTGACAAGTGCGCCCGCCCCGGTTGGTGACGATGGCGGAGGCCCGCTTCATGATGGGCTCCCAGTCCGGGTCGGTCATGTCAGTGACCAGCACGTCGCCGGGCTGCACTTCGTCCATCTGGCTGATGGAGGAGATGACCCGCGCCGGGCCCGCGCCGATCTTGTGGCCGATGGCGCGCCCCTCGATCAGCACCTTGCCCGCTTGCTTGAGGGCGAAGCGCTCGAGGGTGTTGGCCTCCTGGCGGCTGCGCACGGTTTCCGGGCGAGCCTGGACGATGTAGAGCTTGCCATCCTGCCCGTCCTTGGCCCACTCGATGTCCATCGGGCGGCCATAGTGCTGCTCGATGATGAGAGCCTGCTTGGCCAGCTCCATCACTTCGGCATCCGTGATGCAGAAACGGCTGCGCTCGGCCTCATGGGTGTCGACGATCTGCACCTGGCGGCCGTGGCTGGCATCGCCGGAATAGGTCATCTTGATGAGCTTGGAGCCCAGTGTCTTGCGTACCACCGCCGGGCGTCCTGCCTTGAGGGTTGGCTTGTGCACGTAGAACTCGTCGGGGTTGACCGCGCCCTGCACCACCATCTCGCCAAGGCCTTGAGCGCCGGTGATGAACACCACGTCGTTGAAACCCGACTCGGTATCCAGGGTGAACATGACGCCGGAGGCGGCGAGATCCGAGCGCACCATGCGCTGGATCCCGGCCGACAGGGCGACCCCCTTGTGGTCATAGCCCTGATGCACCCGATAGGAGATGGCGCGATCGTTGAACAGTGAAGCAAACACATGCTTGACGGCAATCATGACGGCGTCGATGCCGCGCACGTTGAGGAAGGTTTCCTGCTGGCCGGCAAAGGAGGCGTCCGGCATGTCCTCGGCAGTGGCGGAGGAGCGCACCGCAAAGGACGCGTCAAGCCCACCGCTGAGCTTGTCGTAGGCAACCCGGATCGCCTGTTCCAGCGCGCTCTGGAACGGGGCTTCGATCACCCAGTCACGGATCTGCTGGCCGGCCCGGTTGAGGGCGGCGATGTCGTCCACATCCAGGCTGTCGAGCAGATCGTGGATCTTGCCGTTGAGGCCGCTTGACTCCAGAAACTCGTTAAACGCAAAGGCGGTGGTGGCAAACCCGCCCGGCACCGACACTCCGGCACCAGAGAGGTTGCTGATCATCTCGCCAAGGGATGCATTTTTGCCGCCAACTCGTTCTACATCCTGCATTCCGAGTTGCTCGTACCAGAGTACGTACTGTTGCACTTGCATGTCTCCAGGTTGGTGGGCACTGTGCCGCCATGGCACCTTGTGCGCCAGTTTATGTGCGTTATTGTCTGTTTCTACTGTTGCCAACGACCATGAAAACGTTTTCTACTTATTGTCAAAAAAATCCCCGAGCAAGATTTGGGGATGGTCGAATGACACAGACATTCTACAATGCCAACACAAAAAGGTAACGACTCAGGTTTGCAAGCCACTTCACAACTTGGGCACGGCAGACCGGTTGACAAAAACGATATGGTTTCGAGAGATACTTCTTGCTTGCCAGCTCGCCGACCCCCTCACAGGAGCCTCCAGTGCACACCGTATTCTATGTTTCAGACGGCACCGCCATCACCGCCGAAGTGTTCGGCCACGCCGTGTTGAGCCAGTTTCCGCTGGCCTTCGAGCAGATCACCATCCCCTTTGTCGAAACCCTGGAGAAGGCGCGCCAGGTACGGATGCGCATCGACGAGCAGTTCCGCCAGACCGGGGTACGCCCCATTTTGTTCCACACCATCGTCGATCATCAGGTGCGCGAGGAGGTGCTCAAGGCCCAGGCCAGCAGCCACGACTTTCTCAACACCTTCGTCAGCCCGCTGGAACACGAGCTTGGGGTGAAGGCCGAACCCAGGCTGCACCGCACCCACGGCATGGAGAACCGCAAGCTCTATGACGACCGCATCGAGGCGGTCAACTTCGCGCTGGCCAACGACGATGGCATCACCACCAAGGAGTATGAGGAGGCCGACATCATCCTGATCGGGGTCTCCCGCTGCGGCAAGACGCCGACCAGCCTCTATCTGGCGCTGCAGTTCGGCATTCGCGCCGCCAACTACCCCTTCATCGAACAGGACATGGGAGTTCTGGATCTGCCAGCCGCCCTCAAGGCCAATCGCCACAAGCTGTTCGGCCTCACCATCGCCCCCCAGCGGCTGCACGAGATCCGCAACCAGCGCCGCGCCAACAGTCGCTACTCCTCGCTGGAGCAGTGCGAACAGGAGCTGGCCTGCGTCGAGCGGCTGTTTCGCCAGGATGCGATCCGCTTCCTCGACACCAGTTCCCACTCGGTGGAGGAGATCAGCGCCAAGATCCTCGAGGCTACCGGCCTGCGCCGTCAGCTTTATTGAGAAGCCTGCCCACCGGCAAGCTGACGACACGGCAAACGCCAATAAAAAAGCGCCGGATACAACCGTATCCGGCGCTTGTCGACTGGACCTCAGCGGGGCTGGGAGCCCGGGCGGTTCAGCTCTCTGTTGTTCATCAGCATGGCGTAAAAGTTGAGCACACCGTGACGCCGGCGTACCCGCTCGGTCAGCCAGAGAGCCGGCAGCAGGCCGATGGCACCGGCGATCAACAAGACCGTTCGCAAGTGCATCACCAGATAATCATCACCCTGTACGGCCCACACCAGCAGACACCCCGCCGCCATGGTCAGCAGCAGGGGCGAAAGCCACACGGTGAGCCACAGCGCGACGGCCAGCAAACTGCCAATAATACGTTGCATGAAGTGCATCCTTGTTGCAAAGGAGGCTTCATAAAACAGGAATTGCCGATAGTGTCAACCAAACCGCGCCCAACTGCTCATAATACGACCAAACACTTCCCTACCAGCTTCACCGCTCCCTAAAAACCTGCCTTTCGCCGAAAAAACCAGCGAATGATGAGGAAAACAGGTGCATCCGCGATGGATTATCACTATTCTGCTTCCGTTGGTAGTCGCCATAAAAAACAGAAAGCGACTCACTGTAACGAAATAAATACGGATTTCGTCACGTTTCAGGCACGCTTTGCCGTGCACGGTCACATGGAGTGACCCGACGGACGAGATGACAGACGAATGACTTCAGAAGACGTAAGGAAGGAAGAATGGATCTTCAACAAAACGGCGAGGAGCTGAAACGCGGTTTGAAAAACCGCCATATCCAGCTCATCGCACTGGGCGGCGCCATCGGCACCGGCCTGTTTCTCGGCATTGCCCAGACCATCAAGATGGCGGGCCCCTCCGTGCTGCTTGGCTATGCCATCGGTGGTTTTATCGCCTTCCTGATCATGCGCCAGCTGGGCGAGATGGTGGTGGAAGAGCCGGTAGCCGGCTCCTTCAGCCACTTCGCCTACAAATACTGGGGTGACTTCGCCGGCTTTGCCTCCGGCTGGAACTACTGGGTGCTCTACGTGCTGGTGAGCATGGCCGAGCTGACCGCGGTGGGCATTTATGTCCAGTACTGGTGGCCCGAGATCCCGACCTGGATGTCGGCGGCCTTCTTCTTCGTGCTGATCAACGCCATCAACCTCTCCAACGTCAAGGCGTTTGGCGAAATGGAGTTTTGGTTCGCCATCATCAAGGTGGTGGCCATCATCGGCATGATCGGCTTCGGCGGCTATCTGCTGGCCAGCGGCAACGGCGGCCCGGACGCCAGCGTCAGCAACCTGTGGGCTCAGGGCGGCTTCTTCCCCAACGGCATCAGCGGTCTGGTGATGGCGATGGCGGTGATCATGTTCTCGTTCGGCGGGCTCGAGCTGGTCGGCATCACGGCTGCCGAAGCCGACGATCCCGAGAAGAGCATCCCCAAGGCCACCAATCAGGTGATCTACCGGATCCTCATCTTCTACATCGGCGCCCTGGCCGTGCTGATGTCCCTCTACCCCTGGGGCAAGGTGGTAGAAGGTGGCAGTCCCTTCGTCATGATCTTCCACGCACTGGACAGCAATCTGGTGGCCACCGTGCTCAATATGGTGGTACTGACCGCGGCCCTGTCGGTTTACAACAGCTGTGTCTACTGCAACAGCCGCATGCTGTTTGGTCTGGCCAAGCAGGGCAACGGCCCGCGCAGCCTGCTCAAGACCAACAAGAGCGGGGTGCCGGTGGTGGCCATCTCCGTCTCCGCCGCAGCAACCCTGCTGTGCGTACTCATCAACTACCTGATGCCGGGCAAGGCGTTCGAGCTGTTGATGGCGCTGGTGGTTTCCGCCCTGGTCATCAACTGGGCCATGATAAGCTTGGCGCACCTGAAGTTTCGCAAGAGCAAGCAGGCCGAAGGCGTGGTTCCCAAGTTCAAGGCGTTCTGGTACCCGTTCGGCAATTACCTCTGCCTCGCCTTCATGGCCGGCATCCTGGTCATCATGTACCTGACCCCGGGCATCCAGATCTCGGTACTGCTCATCCCGGTCTGGATCATCGTGCTGGCCATCGGCTATCAGTTCAAGCAGAAGCGCAAGGCGAGCGTCGCGGCCAACCTGGGCTGATGGCATCAACCTCATCGCCCCTCAAAAGCCGGTCACTGACCGGCTTTTTTCTACCCGGATGTGACCCCTGATGGCTGGCACCGCCCGCCTCCCCTCTCCAGTCCACCATGACCCTGTGAGCACGCGCTCAGCAAGCCCCCATCGCCAGCCTTCTCTCTCTGGCAAGCATCCGTGCTCGTCTAAAAACAACAAGCCCGAGACAGAGATCTCGGGCTTGTTGCAATAAGGCTGGTCGAAAACCTGCGGGATTATTCCAGCAGGAAGACGGCTTCCACGTTGTCCGTGATGGTGATCTGCTGCTGTTGGTAGCTGTTTTCCATCATTTCGGCGGCAGGTGCCATGGCGGCAGCCTTGAGGGCCCGGCTGTAGATCGGCATGGGGCTATTGTTGCGGTACTCGACGCTGTAAACCTTGCCGAGTTTCATGCCAAACGCCTTGGCCAGAGACTCAGCCTTGGTTTTGGCATCTTCAACCGCTCCGAGGCGCGCCTGCTCCTTGATGGTTTGCGGCGCCTTGAGCCCGTACTCAATCTGGGACACGGATTCCAGCCCGGCCTTGAGTGCGGTGTCCATCAGCTCGCTCAGCTTGTCGAGTTGATAGAGTTTGACCGCAAGCTGGCGCTGGGCACGGTAGCCCACCAGTTCCGGTTTCTTGTTCTGCGGATACTGGTATTCCGGAGAGATCACCAGATTGCCCGCCTCCACGTCGCTGCGCTTGATGCCCAGCCCTTCCAGCTGACCAAAGAAGGCGGCAACCTTGCCATCCACCTGCTGCTTGGCCTTGATGCCCTGCTTTTCCAGCGCCGTTACGGAGACATTCAGCGTCAGCATGTCGGGCTCGGCTTTTTGCTCGGCATAACCGCCCACCACCAGATGGGGGGCTTGCGGCACTTCAAGGGCAAACAGGGGTGCACTGATAACCAGGGCAGACAGGGTAAGCAGGGGACGCCACATAAAAAAAGACCTCAATCTATTGGAGTGAGGTCATTATGCCCGTCGTCGAATGGGATTCATATATCGTGCAACGGCGGGATCTGATCCAGCACCTGATTGGTCATATCGATATTGATGCTGATCTCGCCACCCGGCAGCCCCTGATGAGCAGCAGCTAATGGTGTGGCGCCGCGGGAACCCAGCAGCACATCATCATCAAAATGGAAGGAGTCCCACGACAGAACATGTCCGGCCAGCGGAGCTACCGGCTCCGTCATCGTGGTGGTCACCAGAGGGGCACAGTCGATGTTGTCGGAGTGGCCGAGCAGATCCTGCAGGCACACATCGCTCAAACTCTGCAACGTATACTCCTGCTGCCCCTGTTCATGACCGACCAGCACCATCATGTGGGGTGGCGCTGCATCGACGGCTGGCGTGAATGAGATAGTGGCCGCCGCAAAGTCCACATTCAGTGAACCAGCAACCTCGCCATCATCGCTCTCCAGATCCAGCGCATCAATCCGATCACCCGCCATCGTGGCATGATAGCCAAACTGGCCGGTGCAGGTAATGCTGCCCTGCCCGTCCCAGCTATAGCGAATGCCATCGATATCGACCCAATTAAATGACTGCATGGTGACCCTCTCCTGTACTGCCGCTATCTTAGCCGCCCCCTCAGTCAAAAAACAGGGGCCAGGTATTACCCGGCCCCCTTAGGCTGGTTACGGATCAACCTTGAGGTTGCCGTCATCCAACAGTTGCTTGATGATGTCGTGGTTGGTCGTCAGCCCACCGCTGTGATCCAGATCCAGGCTACCCTGGAACTGTACCGTCAGTTGTGAACCACCACTGGTAAGCCCATTTGTATCAATGGTTAGCTTGTTGGTTGCAGTATCAAACTTCAAGTAGTTGTCCAGCGCCGTCGCCAGATCGTTGTTGTTGGCTGCCGAGGGAACACCAACCAGCAGATCCGACAGATCCAGTACATCACCACCGTTAGTCGGATTGCCCAACGTAAAGTCGGTAATCTTGTCGGTACTGCTATCCGCATCGCCAGCAAGCCACTTGAAGGTATCGCTACCGGCACCACCCGTCATGGTATCGCTACCCAGACCACCGATCAGCAGATCCTTGCCATCGCCTCCTTGCAGTATGTCGTTGCCAATCCCGCCGATCAGAGTATCGTCACCAGCCTCCCCGTAGAGAGTGTCGTTGCCACTGCCACCATCCAGTACGTCGTTGCCCTTGCCACCGACCAGGGTATCCTTGCCACCCATTCCGTACAGCAAGTCATCACCATCGCCGCCGGACAAGATGTTGTCCAGACTGTTGCCCGTGATGCTGTCACCGAAATCAGACCCGATGGCGTGCCCTTGCGTGCTGTTGAAGGTCACATTCACACCGCTGGCAGAACTGTCGTAGTCTAGAGTAAACGGTGCTTCCGGCAGCAGGCTAAGACCAATGTTGCTGTGGACTGCATCACCATCTCCATCCGTCAGCGTGACCGGCAGCTGCAAACTGACCGGGATCCCAGGAGTGGCAACACTGGAACCGAAGTCCCCAATCTTGAAGTCACTCCCGGCCGCATAATGGAATTCCAGGCTGTTATAGCCATCCGCGGTGTAGGCCGCCAGCTTGGTATTGGACACAACCCCTACCACAGTCGCGGCATATGCAACGCCAGAGGTGGGATCATCGTCAGTAAAGTTGACTGTAAAGCTGCGGCCTCCCACCGCCACAGTCTGGGACATGCCAGCACCGATGCTGACGATCCTGGTCGAACCGTTGTAGCTGATTGCAACGGCGGTCAGCGACTCCTTGTTGCCATCGCCAATATCGTTGTCACTATCGACATCCTGACGGGCAACCACTTTCACACTGGAGCCACCGCTGCTGATTGATGTGAACAGGGCGGAAGCGCCATTCACATCGTAGTGGGCTTCAAAGGCATGGGTCTGGTTGGCCAGGTTGCCGTAAGATCCACCACTGACCGGATTACCTGTCAAGTCGATGACAAAGTCGATCCGCATCGCCTCACCAGATCCAACCGATGCTCCACTGCTAATCCCCCCCGTATTAGCAGAAGTGTTGACGGTGCCACCATCAGCACCATTGGTCATCGCCGTCAACAGCAGATCCTTGCTGTTGTCATTCGCAATCGTATTAAAGCCGGCCCAGGAAGCATTACCACCGACGAAGTTGTAATCACCACCATTGAAGTCGATCGTGGTCTGTCCGCCATCGACCTCACCAATCATCTGAACCTGATAGGTCCCGGATGCAGGTTGCAGGGTGGCAATGAATACAGTACCCGCCGCCGTTGCGGCAGTCAGCGTAATGCCATCCGAAGACAGGGTATAGGTGACAGGTAAACCGCCCGAGGTCATGCCACTGCTGCTGCCATTCAAACTGCTGTCGAACCGGATTGAACCACCATCCCCCCCGTAGTTGTTGGACAAAGTGCCATCACCATCCAGCAGGAAGATGCCAGTCACCCCGGACTGATTCAGCATGACCCCCATGGCCGGAGTCATGATAACCGGCACATCGTCTTCAACCTGTACGATGAAGTCGCGAACCAGCGTCACGTTATCCACCCCTTCGTGGGCCGTGATCGCACTGGACAGATTCAACGCCTTCAGTTCCAGGTCGTTGCCATCAGCCAGGGCATGATCAATCGGGCCCTGCAGGGTAAAGGTGTAATCGCCATCAGCCTCGACAGCCAGCGTGAAGATGGGTTTGCTGCCTGCCACTGCAACCAGGGTATCGACTCCGACACCGTGGATGATGCTGTAGGTAATCGCCACACCACCTGAGGTCAACGCAGGCAAACCGGCTGTACTGCCGACGCCGAAGTTGACGCCGATACTGTCGACCACCATATGGGCCAGAGAGCCTGCAACCGTGGTCAGGGCTGGGCTGTTGCCAGGCAGACCGGCAGGCAGGCCATCTTCGAACACGGAAGCCGTGATCGGAGTGGTGTCCAGTACCAGTATCTTCAACAGAGCGCTGGAGGTGTCACCATCGGCATCCACAATGGTGTAGGTAAAGGTCTCCTGTGTATCGACGGCCACATCATTGGGCGGAGTGTAGGAGTAGGAACCGTCCGCATTCACGGTCAGATGCCCACCCAGAGGTGTGGTCATGGGGCCGGTCGTTCCTCCTTGCACCAGGAAGGTCACCACATTGCCATTCACACTGTCGGCGACCCCGACATAAGCGGCCGGATTGCTGACGGTAAAGCTGACCTGCAATACGGTCACGGGGGTATCGGCACCGGCACTGTCCACACCGGCACTGGCATCCACATCCGTGATCACATTGCCGGTAGCTGGTGGCGGTACGGTGGCCTGGAGTGTGGCGTCCAGGTCATAGATGTTGTTGACCAACGTGACGGCATCCCCATGGTCCTCCACCAGACCAAGCTGAGCGATCGCCGTCGCATTGCCACTGACGTTCAACCCCACCGCGTAAACCTCAACATTGTTGCTGTTCACAAAGCTGGTCCAGCCGGCCGGGACATTCCCCTCGTTGGGAGCGCCATCCGACAGGAAATAGACCTTGGTTTCATACCCAGCCAAAGCGGGGTTCGCCAGATCCGCCGTCAGTTGATTCTGCGCCAATACGAGTGGTGCGTTGTAGTTGGTACCGCCACCATCTGTCGGCAAACCGGAAATACTGGCCTTGGCCACATCAGGATCACTGGTTTGCGGGATCAATACAGCTCCACTGGCAAAATCAATGACCGTGAAGACCAGCGGCACACCCAGCGCCACATAGGAGTCAATCATGTGGTTTAGTGCATCCTTCGCCAGCTCCAGGCGATTTGGCGAACCATTTGTCGACGTACCGATCTGCCACAACATGCTGCCTGATGTATCGATGACCATCACCAGGTTGAAGGGTGGCAACCCTGCTTCAGTGATGACGACGCTGTTGTCTTTAGCTGTCGGTACATCATCTTCGAACCGGATGTTGCCACCAAGGTCTGCACTCACCGTCCCGGTCGCGGTGTCGTTGTCGCCATCCACCACCGTCACGGTCGCACTCAGCAGCACCTTGCCATTGGCCAGACTGATGAGGTTGTTGTCGTTGCTGTTGTCCACGTCCTCCGGCAGATGGTCCAGCTCCGCCGACTGCGTCAGCGTCACTGTGCCATTGCTCGCCACGCTGATGCGGAACACCTCCCCGGCCGTGGTCGAGCCAACGATGTCGCTGCCCACCTTGGTCAGGGTGATGGCCAGCCCGTTGCTGGTCAGCCCGCTGTTGCTGTCAGTCACGCTCAGGCTGTAGCCACTCACCGTGGTGGTGCCCGGACCGTCCGCGCCATAGCTCGGCACCGCCGCCGCCAGGAACGCCGCCGCAAAGCTGCCGGTCGCCGTGTCACTGGCCGACCCGATGGTCTGTGCATCCTGGGTGGTCAGGGTGATGCCACCGTCCACCACCGCGTTGATGGTCACGCTCGGTACGTCGTCCTCGAAGCTGATGTTGCCACCAAGGTCTGCACTCACCGTCCCGGTCGCGGTGTCGTTGTCGCCATCCACCACCGTCACGGTCGCACTCAGCAGTACCTTGCCATTGGCCAGGCTAATGAGGTTGTTGTCGTTGCTGTTGTCCACGTCCTCCGGCAGATGGTCCAGCTCCGCTGACTGCGTCAGCGTCACCGTGCCATTGCTCGCCACGCTGATGCGGAACACTTCCCCAGCCGTGGTCGAGCCAACGATGTCGCTGCCCACCTTGGTCAGGGTGATGGCCAGCCCGTTGCTGGTCAGCCCGCTGTTGCTGTCAGTCACGCTCAGGCTGTAGCCACTCACCGTGGTGGTGCCCGGACCGTCCGCGCCATAGCTCGGCACCGCCGCCGCCAGGAACGCCGCCGCAAAGCTGCCGGTCGCCGTGTCACTGGCCGACCCGATGGTCTGTGCATCCTGGGTGGTCAGGGTGATGCCACCGTCCACCACCGCGTTGATGGTCACGCTCGGTACGTCGTCCTCGAAGCTGATGTTGCCACCAAGGTCTGCACTCACCGTCCCGGTCGCGGTGTCGTTGTCGCCATCCACCACCGTCACGGTCGCACTCAGCAGCACCTTGCCATTGGCCAGACTGATGAGGTTGTTGTCGTTGCTGTTGTCCACGTCCTCCGGCAGATGGTCCAGCTCCGCCGACTGCGTCAGCGTCACTGTGCCATTGCTCGCCACGCTGATGCGGAACACCTCCCCAGCCGTGGTCGAGCCAACGATGTCGCTGCCCACCTTGGTCAGGGTGATGGCCAGCCCGTTGCTGGTCAGCCCGCTGTTGCTGTCAGTCACGCTCAGGCTGTAGCCACTCACCGTGGTGGTGCCCGGACCGTCCGCGCCATAGCTCGGCACCGCCGCCGCCAGGAACGCCGCCGCAAAGCTGCCGGTCGCCGTGTCACTGGCCGACCCGATGGTCTGTGCATCCTGGGTGGTCAGGGTGATGCCACCGTCCACCACCGCGTTGATGGTCACGCTCGGTACGTCGTCCTCGAAGCTGATGTTGCCACCAAGGTCTGCACTCACCGTCCCGGTCGCGGTGTCGTTGTCGCCATCCACCACCGTCACGGTCGCACTCAGCAGCACCTTGCCATTGGCCAGACTGATGAGGTTGTTGTCGTTGCTGTTGTCCACGTCCTCCGGCAGATGGTCCAGCTCCGCCGACTGCGTCAGCGTCACTGTGCCATTGCTCGCCACGCTGATGCGGAACACCTCCCCAGCCGTGGTCGAGCCAACGATGTCGCTGCCCACCTTGGTCAGGGTGATGGCCAGCCCGTTGCTGGTCAGCCCGCTGTTGCTGTCAGTCACGCTCAGGCTGTAGCCACTCACCGTGGTGGTGCCCGGACCGTCCGCGCCATAGCTCGGCACCGCCGCCGCCAGGAACGCCGCCGCAAAGCTGCCGGTCGCCGTGTCACTGGCCGACCCGATGGTCTGTGCATCCTGGGTGGTCAGGGTGGTGCCACCATCCACCACCGCGTTGATGGTCACGCTGGGGCCGTCATCTTCAAAGCGGAACACGCCGTTGGCGCCCAAGTCCACCGCCGCACTGGCGCTATCGCCATCGGCATCCGTCACGGTCTGCACCAGGGTCAGCACGCCCTGACCCAGCGTCAGCGCCACGCTGTCATCCGCATTGGTGGTGTCGCCGTGCCAGACGTTGTCCAGCAGGGCCAGGGTCACTTCGCCGCTGCTCGGGTTGATAGTCAGAGTGAAGTAGTCCACCCCACCGGCGCTGCCGGTGATGACGTTGCCCACCTGATTGAGCACGATGGCGGCACCTTGGCCGTTGGCCGCGGCCGGATCGACCGCATACAGGCCGCTCGCCACGTTGGTGCCGGTCAGCGCCAGGCTGTAGCCAATGCTGCCCGCCCCGTCAGCCCCGAAGGCCGGGTTGAACTGGGCCTGTACATTGGCGGCGCTCAGGGTGGCACTGGCCACTCCGTCAGTGCCGGCACCGCCCAGGCTGACCAGGCTTTCATCCACGGTCGCACCCAGACTCGGCGCTTCCACCGCCAGCCCGGCCCGCGGGCCGTCATCCTCGAAGCGGAACACACCGTTGGCGCCCAAGTCCACCGCCGCACTGGCACTGTCGCCATCGGCGTCGGTCACGGTCTGCACCAGGGTCAGCACGCCCTGACCCAGCGTCAGTGCCACGCTGTCATCCGCATTGGTGGTGTCGCCGTGCCAGACGTTGTCCAGCACGGCCAGGGTCACTTCCCCGGTGCTCGGGTTGATAGTCAGAGTGAAGTAGTCCACCCCACCGGCGCTGCCGGTGATGACGTTGCCCACCTGATTGAGCACGATGGCGGCACCTTGGCCGTTGGCCGCGGCCGGATCGACCGCATACAGGCCGCTCGCCACGTTGGTGCCGGTCAGCGCCAGGCTGTAGCCAATGCTGCCCGCCCCGTCAGCCCCGAAGGCCGGGTTGAACTGGGCCTGTACATTGGCGGCGCTCAGGGTGGCACTGGCCACTCCGTCAGTGCCGGCACCGCCCAGGCTGACCAGGCTTTCATCCACGGTCGCACCCAGACTCGGCGCTTCCACCGCCAGCCCGGCCCGCGGGCCGTCATCCTCGAAGCGGAACACACCGTTGGCGCCCAAGTCCACCGCCGCACTGGCACTGTCGCCATCGGCGTCGGTCACGGTCTGCACCAGGGTCAGCACGCCCTGACCCAGCGTCAGTGCCACGCTGTCATCCGCATTGGTGGTGTCGCCGTGCCAGACGTTGTCCAGCACGGCCAGGGTCACTTCCCCGGTGCTCGGGTTGATAGTCAGAGTGAAGTAGTCCACCCCGCCGGCGCTGCCGGTGATGACGTTGCCCACCTGATTGAGCACGATGGCGGCACCTTGGCCGTTGGCCGCGGCCGGATCGACCGCATACAGGCCGCTCGCCACGTTGGTGCCGGTCAGCGCCAGGCTGTAGCCAATGCTGCCCGCCCCGTCAGCCCCGAAGGCCGGGTTGAACTGGGCCTGTACATTGGCGGCGCTCAGGGTGGCACTGGCCACTCCGTCAGTGCCGGCACCGCCCAGGCTGACCAGGCTTTCATCCACGGTCGCACCCAGACTCGGCGCTTCCACCGCCAGCCCGGCCCGCGGGCCGTCATCCTCGAAGCGGAACACGCCGTTGGCGCCCAAGTCCACCGCCGCACTGGCACTGTCGCCATCGGCGTCGGTCACGGTCTGCACCAGGGTCAGCACGCCCTGGCCCAGCGTCAGTGCCACGCTGTCATCTGCATTGGTGGTGTCGCCGTGCCAGACGTTGTCCAGCAGGGCCAGGGTCACTTCCCCGGTGCTCGGGTTGATAGTCAGAGTGAAGTAGTCCACCCCACCGGCGCTGCCGGTGATGACGTTGCCCACCTGATTGAGCACGATGGCGGCACCTTGGCCGTTGGCCGCGGCCGGATCGACCGCATACAGGCCGCTCGCCACGTTGCTGCCGGTCAGCGCCAGGCTGTAGCCAATGCTGCCCGCCCCGTCAGCCCCGAAGGCCGGGTTGAACTGGGCCTGTACATTGGCGGCGCTCAGGGTGGCACTGGCCACTCCGTCAGTGCCAACGCCACCCAGGCTGACCAGGCTTTCATCCACGGTCGCACCCAGGCTCGGCGCTTCTACCGCCAGCCCGGCCCGCGGGCCGTCATCCTCGAAGCGGAACACGCCATTGGCACCCAGATCCACCGCCGCACTGGCACTGTCGCCATCGGCATCGGTCACGGTCTGCACCAGGGTCAGCACGCCCTGGCCCAGCGTCAGTGCCACGCTGTCATCCGCATTGGTGGTGTCGCCGTGCCAGACGTTGTCCAGCAGGGCCAGGGTCACTTCCCCGGTGCTCGGGTTGATAGTCAGAGTGAAGTAGTCCACCCCACCGGCGCTGCCGGTGATGACGTTGCCCACCTGATTGAGCACGATGGCGGCACCTTGGCCGTTGGCCGCGGCCGGATCGACCGCATACAGGCCGCTCGCCACGTTGGTGCCGGTCAGCGCCAGGCTGTAGCCAATGCTGCCCGCCCCGTCAGCCCCGAAGGCCGGGTTGAACTGGGCCTGTACATTGGCGGCGCTCAGGGTGGCACTGGCCACTCCGTCAGTGCCGGCACCGCCCAGGCTGACCAGGCTTTCATCCACGGTCGCACCCAGACTCGGCGCTTCCACCGCCAGCCCGGCCCGCGGGCCGTCATCCTCGAAGCGGAACACACCGTTGGCGCCCAAGTCCACCGCCGCACTGGCACTGTCGCCATCGGCGTCGGTCACGGTCTGCACCAGGGTCAGCACGCCCTGACCCAGCGTCAGTGCCACGCTGTCATCCGCATTGGTGGTGTCGCCGTGCCAGACGTTGTCCAGCACGGCCAGGGTCACTTCCCCGGTGCTCGGGTTGATAGTCAGAGTGAAGTAGTCCACCCCACCGGCGCTGCCGGTGATGACGTTGCCCACCTGATTGAGCACGATGGCGGCACCTTGGCCGTTGGCCGCGGCCGGATCGACCGCATACAGGCCGCTCGCCACGTTGGTGCCGGTCAGCGCCAGGCTGTAGCCAATGCTGCCCGCCCCGTCAGCCCCGAAGGCCGGGTTGAACTGGGCCTGTACATTGGCGGCGCTCAGGGTGGCACTGGCCACTCCGTCAGTGCCGGCACCGCCCAGGCTGACCAGGCTTTCATCCACGGTCGCACCCAGACTCGGCGCTTCCACCGCCAGACCGGCCCGCGGGCCGTCATCCTCGAAGCGGAACACACCGTTGGCGCCCAAGTCCACCGCCGCACTGGCACTGTCGCCATCGGCGTCGGTCACGGTCTGCACCAGGGTCAGCACGCCCTGACCCAGCGTCAGTGCCACGCTGTCATCTGCATTGGTGGTGTCGCCGTGCCAGACGTTGTCCAGCAGGGCCAGGGTCACTTCCCCGGTGCTCGGGTTGATAGTCAGAGTGAAGTAGTCCACCCCACCGGCGCTGCCGGTGATGACGTTGCCCACCTGATTGAGCACGATGGCGGCACCTTGGCCGTTGGCCGCGGCCGGATCGACCGCATACAGGCCGCTCGCCACGTTGCTGCCGGTCAGCGCCAGGCTGTAGCCAATGCTGCCCGCCCCGTCAGCCCCGAAGGCCGGGTTGAACTGGGCCTGTACATTGGCGGCGCTCAGGGTGGCACTGGCCACTCCGTCAGTGCCAACGCCACCCAGGCTGACCAGGCTTTCATCCACGGTCGCACCCAGGCTCGGCGCTTCTACCGCCAGCCCGGCCCGCGGGCCGTCATCCTCGAAGCGGAACACGCCATTGGCACCCAGATCCACCGCCGCACTGGCACTGTCGCCATCGGCATCGGTCACGGTCTGCACCAGGGTCAGCACGCCCTGGCCCAGCGTCAGTGCCACGCTGTCATCCGCATTGGTGGTGTCGCCGTGCCAGACGTTGTCCAGCAGGGCCAGGGTCACTTCCCCGGTGCTCGGGTTGATAGTCAGAGTGAAGTAGTCCACCCCACCGGCGCTGCCGGTGATGACGTTGCCCACCTGATTGAGCACGATGGCGGCACCTTGGCCGTTGGCCGCGGCCGGATCGACCGCATACAGGCCGCTCGCCACGTTGGTGCCGGTCAGCGCCAGGCTGTAGCCAATGCTGCCCGCCCCGTCAGCCCCGAAGGCCGGGTTGAACTGGGCCTGTACATTGGCGGCGCTCAGGGTGGCACTGGCCACCCCGTCAGTGCCGGCACCGCCCAGGCTGACCAGGCTTTCATCCACGGTCGCACCCAGGCTCGGCGCTTCTACCGCCAGCCCGGCCCGCGGGCCGTCATCCTCGAAGCGGAACACGCCATTGGCACCCAGATCCACCGCCGCACTGGCACTGTCGCCATCGGCATCGGTCACGGTCTGCACCAGGGTCAGCACGCCCTGGCCCAGCGTCAGTGCCACGCTGTCATCCGCATTGGTGGTGTCGCCGTGCCAGACGTTGTCCAGCAGGGCCAGGGTCACTTCCCCGGTGCTCGGGTTGATAGTCAGAGTGAAGTAGTCCACCCCACCGGCGCTGCCGGTGATGACGTTGCCCACCTGATTGAGCACGATGGCGGCACCTTGGCCGTTGGCCGCGGCCGGATCGACCGCATACAGGCCGCTCGCCACGTTGGTGCCGGTCAGCGCCAGGCTGTAGCCAATGCTGCCCGCCCCGTCAGCCCCGAAGGCCGGGTTGAACTGGGCCTGTACATTGGCGGCGCTCAGGGTGGCACTGGCCACCCCGTCAGTGCCGGCACCGCCCAGGCTGACCAGGCTTTCATCCACGGACACCGCACCCAATCCTTCAGAATTGGAAGTAAGGGTGACGCTGGGAACATCATCCAGAATGACCACATCCAGGCTGCCGCTGGTATTGTCACCATCAGTATCAACCAGTACGACGCTGAAACTCTCACTAAGCGAATTATCATTGGCAGGTTGGGTATGGGTTTCACTCCCTCCCAAGGTGTAGCTGTAGTTCACGCTACCAGTGCCGGTCACGGGATTGTAATTAATGCCGGTAACGATCAATTGATTACCAAGTGGGCTGGTAATGGTTTGCGGGAAGGCTGTAACAGCTTGCCCATTGGTGACCAAAGCGACGCCTCCCAGCGTCAGACTCTGCACACCATCGGCTGCACTGAAGGTAAAAGTACCGATCTGAGTCACAGCGGCGGCATTCGGATTACTCCCTCCTGCCAATGAGGCTTCATTTAATGTCAGTTCTCCCCCCTCCAGCTGCAGACCGGCAAGCTCAACCGGCTCATCAACAGGAGTGATCGTGATTGTCAGTATGGACTGTACTGAATCTGTGCCATCTGTGACGGTATAACTCACCGCCGGGACAGGGCCGTCATAATTGGTGGCGGGCGTAAATTGATAACTGCCATCTGCATTGACCAGCAGGGTACCGACCCCTGCCAGAGTGACGGGGGTGCCCAGAATCGAGTTGGCAACCCCACCCCAGCTAAATCCGGTGACAGTAGCAGCCTGAGGCCCATCATTATCGACGGTGTTATCAAGCAAATTGCCCGATACCGTCGCATCCTCCGTCACCACGACGTTCTCACCCTGATCAGCAAGATCATTGACTGGCGTAATAGTGAGCTCCAAGGTGGATTGGACCGTATCGGTGCCATCCGTAACCGTGTATACGACAGGGGGAACAGCACCGTCGTAGTTGGGAGCCGGGGTGAATGTGAAGCTGCCATCGCCATTGACGACAAGCGTACCGATCCCGTCGATTGTCACACTGGTTCCAACAGCCACATTGGCGTTGCCTCCCCAGCTGAAGAGCAGAACCGACGCAGCTGACGGCCCATCGGTATTGACCGTATTGTCCAGCAAATTGCCATTCAATACACCGTCTTCCGCAACAACCAGCTGCTCACCCTGATCCGTCAGTTCATTGACCAGCAAGGGCTCTACTACTTGTTGTGTATCTACAATCGGCTCTGTCTGATATGTGGTGTCAAAGCCTGCAGCAGCAATGGTTGCATCACCAATGCGGTCAATGGTGACAAAGCCACCATTGCCACTGGCACCGGCTACACCACCGATCCCGCCACCACCACCGGCGGCAGGTGCCCCACCGGCAGCAGAAGCTTCAAAGTTTTGTGTCGGGTCTACCCCTTGCAGAATTGATTTTTGCAATGCAGCGATATCAGGAGAAGCCGCAGTACCCGCATCAGGGGCTTGAGGTTGACCAGGGGCTGGTGCGTCATGAGCGGGAGCATCTGGAGTAGCAGCGGCAGGAGAATCGTCATAGGGAGCCAATACCAGTTTGGCGTCATCTGCAATATTAAGCTTGGCTCCCGGCTGGAGGATCTCGCCTTTTTGCAATGGGCGGCTGCTTCCATCAGCCAGCACGATTTGAACATTGCCTTCAATGGAAGAAACCACAACCGTTTTGTCGATGATTTGAGTGCGCATATCCTTTGCTCCAACGTGACAGATCTCGATGTCTACACCATAGATGTCTGTACGCTTCGCATCCGTTGCAAAAATGTATTGGATTTGTTCCGTCTTGGCGGGATGCAATGTATTAAATCGAAGGGTCTTTTTTATAATGTCAAATCAATCACTTGGTGGCGCCTCAAGCGAATCTCAAACAGAGAGGTGCCCTAAAAATACCTATTCTTATTCATCTTTAGAATAAAAAAAGGGCCCTTATGGGCCCCTTTTGATTTGATAACGTTCAAGCCAGTGGGAATGCGGGATGAACAAAACCCTGATAACCATCGATATGCAACTTGGCAAGCAGCTCAACCTGATGTTGATCTTCCACCCGGGTCGCAATGGTTGTGACGCCTGCATTGTGAGCGGCGCGGCACACTGCTGCCAAGAAAGAGGTATCTGCCCCCGGCTCCATTACCTGACTGGTATAGCCATGATCAACCTTGACATAGGCTGGAGTCAGCTCTTCCAGATATCCCAGTGACTGGAAGTGACGTCCATAATGATCCACGCCCCACTGGAATCCATGTTCCTGCAAGGCCTTAACCAAGGCGGTGACATGATCTTTATGCTTCATGATGGCGGCTTCCGGGATTTCAAACAGCAGCCGTTCTTGCAGCTCGGTATGATCCGTCAGATAGCCGGTCAACCACGCCCTGAACTCATCGGAACACAGCGAGCCAGCAGTAATATTGACCGCCAAGACCAGATCCGCCTGTTGCTGGAGCAATGGAATAGAAGCTTCAAGTATCGCCTGATCGAATTCGCCGCCCAATTTGAACTGTTCGATGGCAGGCAAGAATTGACCGGCAAAATAATCAGTGCCATCACGAGAAATAGAGGCAAACAATTCCGCATGCAAACGAACGCCGTTATCAAATCGGCAGGCAGGTTGCGCCTTGAAGCGCCACAAGTGCCGAGCGATGGCGTCTTGTACCAGATCGCGCCAAGCCAGACGTCCCATCAGTCCTTGATCAACACCGCCCTCCATGACTACTGCACCACGACGTTCATTACGCGCTTTGCCCAAGGCGTTGTCGGCCTTGGTCAGCAACGCTGACAAATCATCATTACCATCGCGCCCTGCAATACCGATAACGGAGAGTGCACCGCCCTCACCCATGGGGTTCACAACCAGGTCGGCAATGCGACTATTGATCACTTCCGCCAAATCTTTCAGCTGGGCCAGATCATCAGTAGGACACAGCAAGGCATATTCCGTGGCCGAAATCCGCGCCAGTGCCGACCCATCCCAGCCTTTCAGCTGCTCCTTTAGAGCCTGTGCTATCGACTTGACCATGTTGTCGCGAGCGGCAAACCCCTCCTCACGGTACAGGTCATCCAGCATATCGACAGCGACCAGCATGACGCCGCCTTGTCCCGCCTCGGCAATCCATGCGTTTACCTGCCCCACGAAATAAGCCCGATTGCCCAAGCCGGATACAGCGTCCACATAAACCCGCTCCCGCAATTTTTCAGCCTCATCAGCCTGTTCCTTGAACTGCAGGGCCAGCTTGCTGGAAAGTGTATTGATGGCTTGTACCACCTGTTTCAATTCATGGGTTTTTGGTTCAGGAATGGCATGGCCAAAGTGGTGCAGTTCGATCTCCACTGCCTGCTCGCAGATCTGCTTGAGCGGCTTGAGCAAATAGTTGAGCGCACGCATCAACAAAATGGTAGTGATGAGAAAACCTATCAGAAACCAGCTCGCCAGTTCGCTCATGCCACGCCACAGCTCGTAGTAGGCTTGCCCGGGGTGACCAACAACCTTCAATTTGCCCAGTTGCAGCCAGCCGGAGGTCAGAATCGATTCGTTGGATACTTCCGGAAACAGGCCCAAATTAATGAACCACTGCGGCACCCCCTGAATATTGTTGGTATTTTCCTGCTCAATGACATCCTTGGAAGCCAACAAGTCCAGACGGACCAAGCGATAATATCCCCCATCAAATATCGCCTGGATGACGGATTCAGCCCCCACCTTGTCACCATTTTCCAGATAAGGTGTCAACGCCAATCCCAGGGATGTGGCGGTGTTGATGACTGTGGTTTCCTGCTGCTGCGCCAGATAGGTACGAGTCGAGTTGAATTGCACCCAATAGGTGGCTGCAAACAACAACCCGAACAGGATCAACATGGTGGCCAGTAATTGTCTGTAGAGCGTCATAGGTTAATCATCCAAATTCAACACAGGCTGAGCCAATCGCCCCGAAGTCATGCGATTGCGTAAATCATTCCATAATCCCAGGCGTGAGGACTGTCCAGCCAGTTCCCCTTGACCACGCGCCTTCATCAACCACAAGTGACTACCGTTAAAGCTGTATATCGGCATCAGATCCCGGCGCTGGCTGGCCGGCCGGATCGACCCAATCAAGTTATCCAAAATCACGGGGACTGAGGATGGCGTGTCATAGTAAGCAACCACCATATGAAACTGGTTGTAATCCAGTGCCTTGACATAGACCATCCGCATTTTTTCATCCGGCACCCCCAATTCCAGCAGGGTAAAGTACTTTGAAATGCTGAAGTCTTCACAATCACCACCCGCCGCGCCTAAAAATTCCAACGGGGTCGCCCAATAGTCTTTTTTGCGCCACAACTTGATGTCGTCAATAAAACGCATCTGGTTGAAAAACTGGTTTACCTTCTCCAGTTTCTGGCGATCCGTCAGACCGGCGGCACGATTCTGCATGACCAGCGTACGCCAAGTCGTGACCCGTTTGCCGGCTCTGACACCGTACGTTTCCTGTGCCCGCTGTACCAGTTTGAGATCTTCAGGGGTAAGAGGCTGGCTGGCAGAAAGCAGCAAAGGTAGAGAAACCAACAGCAGCCAGAGTGACCAGCGCAACCAGCGCGCGCGCAAAAACGGAGCCAAACCGAAGCTTGACGCCATGTCGACACTGCCTGCCCGATACTGCTCAGTCACATGCATCTTCAAAAGATCCATTGGCTGTTACTACGCTGGCCAGAAGTGGCCGTCAGAGACAAGGGATGGCGGCAGCCCGGCTGCAGCCATCCCTTTCACTCGCATCAAACCTGATGCGCACTCCATTACTGTTTAGCTTGCCAATCGGCGGGCTGCTTCACATTAAACGCATTGAGCAGACTGCCAGTGGCATTGAGGATCCGATAATCCGCCAACAAGGAGTCGTACTCGGCCGTGATGTAGCTGCGACGGGCCTCAAACAGTTCGTTCTCGGTGTTCAGTACGTCCAGCAAGGTACGCTGGCCCAATCCGAACTGCTTTTTGTAGGCCTGTACGGTGTCATAGCTGGCATCCACGTGCTCTTTCAGGAAGGTCTTCTGTTTGGTCAAAGACTCTTTGGCGTTCCAGGCCAGGCGGGTTCCCTCTTCAACCTGACGGAAAGCATTCATATGAATATCTTTCGCCTGGGAATAGAGAGCGGACGTCGCCTTGCTCTGCGCCAGATCGGAACCACCACGGAACAGGTTGTAACGCATGCGCACCATGGCAGTCAGATCGTCATTGCGTCCTTTTACTGCATCAATGTCCTCGTTCCAGTTCTGATCCACTTCAAACGTGACGTTGGGATAAAAACCGGACTTGGAGCCTTCATGCTGATACTTGGCGGCTTCGATATCCTGCAAGGATGACAGCAAGGTAGGATGCACTTCGGTCGCCGTCTTCAAGGCGGCATCCAGGCTGCTCGGAATGAGCTGAGCATCCGGCACAGGCTGTACCAAATCTTTTGGCATCTCGTTGACTACCCGGATGAATTCGCTCTCGGCATCCCGGTAGTTGTTTTCGGCAGCAGCCTGATTGGCATAGGCTCTGGCGACACGACCATCAATCTGAGTCTGGTCTGCCGTGGATCCCAAACCAGAATCGGTCCGCTTGCTGATGTCGCTGCGGATCTGCTCGTGCGTTTCCAGATTCTGTTTGGACAGCTCCAGGATCTCCTGCTGACGCAGCATGTTGAGGTAAACCTCAGCCACGCGCAGGGCGGTATTCTCCGCCTCGGAGATCATGGCCAGACGCTGAGCATTGGCTTCGGCATCGGTACGAGCTACGTTGCTGCTGACGTTGAAACCATCAAATAGCATCTGGCGCAGGCTGATACCGGCCTCTTTACGGGTCATGGAGTCATCGATGGTGGTCGAGTTAGCGCCGGCCGCACGAGTTGACGGGCTGTCAGTCTTCTCATAGCCGACACCACCACGCAGATCGATGGTGGGATAGTAACCACCTTTGGCTCCATCATGCTGATACAGTCGCGCCTGATAGAGATCAAAAGCTTCCTTGATTTTGGGATGGGTAGCCAGTGACTGTGCCACTGACTGTTCCAGTGTTTGGGCCTGGGTAAGGCCCGGGAACAGCACGGCGCCACTTACTAACATGGCAACAATCGTCTTCTTCATGGTATCTCCAGTCATGTTGTTTTTAGATTGTTGGCTTATCGTTCTCTCAGTGCCGACTGCTTTGCCCGTAAAATCGGCTTAAGCAAATAGTCTAGGACACTTTTTTTACCAGTAATAATATCTGCACTGGCTAACATACCGGGGATGATGGGAAGTGCGTTAAGCTCATCGCCCAAGTAACTTTTCTCGGTGCGTACTCGTACCAGGTAAAAGGAGTTGCCATCTTCATCCTGGATCGAGTCAGCACTTATCTGTTCAACCTTGCCATGTAATCCTCCATAAATTGTGAAGTCATAGGCAGTAATCTTGACCACGGCCTCCAGCCCTGGTCGCAAGAACGCGATATCTTTGGGCGACACTTTGGCCTCGACCAGCAGAGTGTCTTCCAGCGGAACAATTTCCATCAGATCCATGCCGGGTTGCACCACACCACCCAGCGTGTTGATCTTGAGCTTCTTGATGGTGCCCTTGAGCGGCGCAATGACGCTGGTGCGATCCACCCGATCCCGCAGCCCAACCTGGCCTTCGGACAGCTGGCTCAATTTGCCTTGCCGTTCATTGAGCTCGGTCTGTGAATCGGCCCGGAATTTCAAGGCAATGTCGTTGCGCTTGGAGATGGTCTCCCGCAACACGGAATCGAGTTTGGGAATAAGCAGTCGGTTGCTCTCCAATTCCCCCTGCATTTCGTTGACCTGCCGTTCCAGCTTGATGAGCTCGACCTGAGGCACGATCCCCTCCTTGGCCAAGGGGCGGCTGATATTGAGCTCCTGCCGCGCCAGATCCACACTACGCGCCACCGTCCTGATCTTGGCGTTGAGCTCTATGGTCTCCTGCTCTTTCTGTTCAATCTGCTGCCCCAGAATATAGAGCTGGTTGTTCAAGTTGTTGAGACGCTCATCCTGAACTGATTTTTCTCGAGCCGCATATTCGGCAAAGACGTTTTCGAAACCGTCCGGGAAATCGATGGGCTGCTTGTCAACCACGACCTGTTCGCGCCATCCCAGATTGGGGCCGGTCTTGACCACCACGCTCTGGATTTCGGAACGCAGCCTGGCAATATCCCCCTTGAGGGTCACTAGCTCCTGCTCCCGTTCACGAAAATCGGAGCGGAAGCGAGTGTCATCGATGCGCAAGAGCGGCTGCCCTTTTTCAACGATGTCACCCTCTTTGACGAAGATCTCCTTGACGATCCCCCCTCCAGATTCTGGATCACCTGCAATTGGCGGGAAGGAATAACCTTCCCTTGTCCAACGGTGACTTCATCGAGCTCGGCCCAGGCGGCCCAGACGATGGCACTCATGAAAAACAGGAAGCAGGCCCACAGCAATGCCCTGGCTCGAGTCGGGGTACTCAACAGTACCGCAGCCGCACCGTCATCGACGAATTCAAGGTGCTCCGGCGCCGGTAGCACGGTATCGGATGGCGCCTTCTTGAACAGTCCAAACTTAGCCATTGGACGCCTCCTGCACACGCACCTTGCCCTCTTTCAACTGTTGCAGCACAGCCTCTTTAGGCCCATCGGCCACCACCTGCCCCTGCTCAACCACGATGACCCGTGAAGCGACATCGAGCATGGAGGTTTTGTGAGTGATCAGGATCAGGGTCGTCTCCGGCCCCAATCGTGCCAGCTCATGCTTGACCTGCATCTCGGACTGGTTATCCATGTTGGAGGTGGGTTCGTCCATCACCAGAATGGGGGGGTCGTTGAGCAAGGCTCGCGCCAGCAGAATAGCCTGACGCTGACCACCCGAGAGCTGGCGGCCCCCCTCGCCGATCTGCCGATCCAGCCCGTTGGGATCCCGATTGGTAAAATTGGTGACGCCGGCCCGTTTGGCGGCCCGCATGACCCGCACATCGTCCACCAGCGGATTGCCCAGCATGATGTTGTTGCGTACCGAGCCAAAAAACAGGGTCACGTCCTGCGGGACACAACCTATGTTGCGCCGGATCACCGAGGCCGGCAGTTGATCCAGCTCGAACCCATCGAGTCGCACCGAGCCATCGGTGGGCCGATACAAGCCCATCAAGATCTTCTCGAGCGTGGTTTTACCCGCTCCGATCCGGCCTATGATGGCTACCTTCTCGCCCGGTTCGATACGCAGATTGATGTTGTGCAGGGTGCTGGTTTCCATTCCCGGGTACTTGAACGATACATTGTCAAACTCGATCCGACCGGATATCACGGGATGGTGGATGTACTGCTTGCCCTCTTCCTGCTCACCCGGCGTCACCATGATTTTTTCCAGGATTTCCAGTGCGGACTTGGCCTGGTTGTAACGGGTGGAGAGCACCGACAACTGCACCATGGGCGCAATCGCGCGGCTTGACAGCATGACGGCGGCAATCATGCCACCCATGGTGACCAACCCTTCCGAGATCTGATAAACGCCGACAATCACCAGTGCCACCGTCACCACCTGCTGGATATAACTGGCCAGCGAAGACATGGAGTTGGTGATGCGGCGAGTCTGCACGCCCCAGGTCGAGATATGGGAGACGGCCTGCTCCCAGCGATGCTGGAACATGCTCTCAGCCCCGAAAATCTTGACGGTCTCAAGGCCTGAAATGCTCTCGATCAGGTTGGCGTTCTTCTGGGAAGCAAGCCGCGATCCCTCTTCGATGGACTGCTTGAGCGGCGCCTGAATATAGAAGCTGTAAATAATGAGGATCAGCATGGCGACGATCGGTACCACGACCATGACACCGGCAAAAATCCAGATGATGAACAGGAAGAAGACCGCGAACGGCAGGTCGATGAGGGTAGAGACGGTAGCGGAGGTAAAAAACTCCCGTACCGATTCGAACTCCTGCAGATGTTTGGCAAACGCACCGGTCGAGGCCGGCCGCGACTCCATCCGCATGCCCATCACCTTGGCGAAGATCTTGGCCGACAACAGCACATCCGATTTTTTACCGGCGATGTCGATGAAGTAGCTGCGCAGCTGACGCATCACGAAATCGAAGGTGAACACCACCATGGCCCCGACCGCAAGCACCCAAAGAGAATCAAATGCCAGATTGGGCACTATCTTGTCGTAGACGTTCATGGTGAACAGCGGGCTGGCGATGGCAAACAGGTTGATGAGGATGGACGCGATCAGTACGTCCCGATAGATGCCACGGGATTCAAACAGAGTGCTCCAGAACCAATGCCCGTCACGGGTCTCCAGCACCTTGGGGGAGCGCTCATCAAACTTAAACTGCTTTTTGACAAAAAACAGTCGGCCCAGATATTCATCACCCAGCTGGGCCGCACTGAGCCACTGGGCCGCATCTCCCGCCTGAGGAAAGATGACCTTGCCCTGACTCCTGTCTTCATTCCACTCCAGCAGAATGCAGGCACCGCCATTGCGCATCTGCAACACGCAAGGCAGCAACAAGGGGGAGATTTCGGCAAGCGGTTGGATCACTTCCCGGGCCGACAGCCCGCCCCGCTCGGCGGCACGGCTAAACAGGTTGGGCGTCAGCAGGCCGGACACCAGTGGCAAACCGGTCGTCAGGGCATCCTTGCTGTTGGGCACCCCATAAAAGCGGGTCAGAAAGACCAGACACTCCAACAACTCGTCAATACGGTTAGTTTCTGCTTGCATAGCATCCTGTCACTGCATGATTGGGCCGGCTCTATCGCCACACCGATATTCAAGCTTCACGGGCGCAGTTTGGCGCAGACGATCCCGTGACATAAAGAACAGAGCTCCCCGAGAAGGGATCAACAGCCTGATACACATTAAGCACAGGTACATGACACTGAATGTCATTGGCAGACCTGATAGGCATTACACCCAAAGGCGAGACGGGCAGTTTGGTTGCGGATCGCGACACAAGATGGCGCCATATTCGATATATCCCGTCCAAATTGGAAATAATACAAGATTATTGATAATGATATCTTTTTCAAGCCAAGTACTATATCAAGACAACTTTACCGAAACTATACCGCAAAGACTGAATTTCATCTAATAACTCACTGTTTTTTTGATGAAATCTGATTACCTAGTCGATATTGCCAGAAAGCGAAAAAGGGCGCCCCAGCGCATGACCCTGGGCGCCGGAGCGAGCTAGTTCACTAGCAATGTCAGCCATGGCTGTCCAGCGATTCTCGCACCAGGCCGGCGCCAACAGAGTCGGACGTCGTGCCGACGCCGAGATGCGGTGGTATACCACCTCGGGCGGCGTGTGCTGGATCATGGCAACCGCCGCTTCCACATACTGCGCCAGGCTAGGCA
The DNA here is from genome assembly GCF_013085525.1 of Aeromonas sp. 1805. Taxonomy (NCBI): domain Bacteria; kingdom Pseudomonadati; phylum Pseudomonadota; class Gammaproteobacteria; order Aeromonadales; family Aeromonadaceae; genus Aeromonas; species Aeromonas sp. 1805. The sequence continues at coordinate 4,641,204 of NZ_CP038515.1, forward strand.
CCTCCAGTCGACCTGCCTGCCACGCCTTGCCGAGGGTGCTTCCCTCTACCACGTGCAGCGGGTGCAGTTTTATCCCCTCCACCCCCGTCTCCACGATGCGCTGCAGCGTATTCAGGCTGTCCATGGCGACTTCACCGGGCAGACCGACGATAAGGTGGGCGCACACCTTGATGCCCCGTTGATGGGCCCTGGCCACCGCGTCAGCATAGGCGGCATAGCCATGGCCCCGGTTGATGCGCTGCAGCGTCTTGTCGCTGGCGCTCTGCAACCCCAGCTCCAGCCACACCTCGTAACCCCGGGCCTGATAACCGGCCAGCAGGTCCAGTACCGCATCCGGCACGCAATCTGGGCGCGTCCCCACGCACAAGCCCACCATGTCGCTCACCGACAGCGCCTCTTCATACATGCGCTGCAGGTATTCCACCTCGGCATATGTGCTGGTATAAGCCTGAAAGTAGGCGAGATAACGTTTGGCCCGGGTCACTTCATCCCGGCGAGCCAGCAGTTGCTGTACCACCGAAAGCTGCTGGGCCGACTCGTCGGCAAAGGAGGAGACATTGCAGAAGGTGCAACCGCCACGGCCCAGCGTGCCGTCCCGGTTCGGGCAGGTGAAGGCACCGTGAATGGAGAGCTTGTGGATCTTCTGGCCATGGCGTTGCTTGAGATCCTGGCCGAATGTATTGACGAGTTCGTGTAACTGCATGACACCTCCAGTAAAGGGGCGTCATTGTACGAGCTTGGCCGCACGCAGCGCTGCGCTGGATCAAGAGAGGATAGAGTCGGGAAAACATATAAATATTCACCAATAACCGGATAAATATCAGCAAATGGGTAGTTATCGACGCTTTCGAGACTCATCCCAAATTTGACGAAGGCTCAACACCACTACAAAACCATCTTCTAACAGTTTGTTGAATAATGAAAATTTTCCCATAGACGGTGGTTTTGCAAATGCAAGTCATCTACTTCGTTATTGTGATCTCGGCCATTCACTTGTCGAGTGGATTGGTAAAATTACTACAAATCCTTGCCCCCATTGAGTCAACCAGCAAAGTCCAATATGACAATACAAAATTCCACAAAAACAAAAATAACCAGAGTAATTGCCAGTTAACACCCCATATAGACCCGTACCCCGACATTTTGTTATGAGTTTGTGATAATGAAAACAGCCGGGATGTCTAATTGACCTTGCCGAAAAATCCCATTAGTTTGGAGATTCGCCACCTCAGGCGGACGGAACCACAAGAGCCAATCGCAATTTATGCAGTCTGTTGATGACAGTGCGATGCAAGGCCGAGCAAGGGAGAAATGCAATGTCACTATATGATCCAAAGCTGGAGAGGGATAACTGTGGCTTCGGCCTGTTGGCCCACATGGAAGGTGAAGCCAGCCACAAGCTTGTCCGTCTCGCGATGTCAGCATTGGCTCGCATGCAGCACCGCGGCGGTATCTCCGCCGACGGCAAGACCGGCGACGGCTGCGGTCTGTTGCTGCAAAAACCCGACAGCTTCTTCAGAGCTGTCGCCGAAGAGAAGGGATGGCACCTGGGCCGCAATTACGCGGTCGGCATGCTGTTTCTCAACCCCGATCCCGTCTTGGCGCAAGCCACTCGCGACATCATCGACGAAGAGCTGGAAAAGGAGACCCTGAGTCTGGTCGGTTGGCGCAAGGTGCCTATCGATACCAATGTACTCGGCCCCATCGCCAAGGCCTCCCTGCCCAGCATCGAACAGGTCTTTGTCAACGCCCCCCCCGGCTGGGTCGACAAGGATCTCGAGCGCCGCCTTTATATCGTGCGCCGCCGCATCGAGAAGCGCATCAGCGACGACTACTTCTACGTGGTCAGCCTCTCCAACCTGGTCACCGTCTATAAAGGACTGTGCATGCCGGTGGACTTGCCGCGTTTTTATCTGGATTTGGCCGACATTCGCATGCAGGCAGCCATCTGCGTGTTCCACCAGCGTTTCTCCACCAACACCAGCCCGCGCTGGCCGCTGGCGCAGCCGTTTCGCTATCTGGCCCACAACGGCGAGATCAACACCATCGCCGGCAACCGCCAGTGGGCCAAGGCGCGCAGCTACAAGTTCGCCACCCCGCTGATCCCCGATCTGCAAGAGGCCGCCCCCTTCGTCAATACCACGGGGTCGGATTCCTCCAGCCTCGACAACATGCTGGATCTGTTCCTGGCCGGCGGCATGGATCTGTTCCGTGCCATGCGCCTGTTGATCCCGCCTGCGTGGCAGAAGCACCCGAACATGGATGACGATCTGCGCGCCTTCTACGACTTCAACTCCATGCACATGGAGCCCTGGGATGGCCCGGCCGGCATCGTCATGACCGACGGTCGCTACGCCACCTGCGCGCTCGACAGAAACGGCCTGCGTCCGGCCCGCTACGTCATCACCAAGGACAAGTTCATCACGCTGGCCTCTGAAGTGGGCACCTGGGACTACACCCCGGACGAGGTGCTGGAGAAGGGCCGGGTCGGCCCGGGCGAGCTGTTCGTGGTGGATACCAGCAACGGCAAGATCTGGACCAGCTTCGAGATCGATGACGATCTCAAGAGCCGTCACACCTACAAGCAGTGGATGGACAAGCACTGCAAGCGGCTGGTGCCGTTCGAGCAGATGGATGACGCCAGCACCGGCGCCCGCGAGTTCTCCGACGATCAGCTGAAAACCTATCAGAAGCTGTTCGGCTACTCCTATGAGGAGCTGGACCAGATCATCCGGGTACTGGGTGAAAACGGCCAGGAAGCGGTGGGCTCCATGGGGGATGACACCCCGATGGCGGTGCTCTCCTCCAGCCAGCGCACCCTGTACGACTACTTCCGCCAGATGTTCGCCCAGGTCACCAACCCGCCCATCGATCCGCTGCGGGAAAACCACGTCATGTCGCTGGCCACCTGTATCGGCCGCGAGCAGAACGTGTTCAACGAGACCTTCGGCCACGCCCACCGGGTGCTGTTCCAGTCGCCGATCCTGCTCTACTCCGACTTCCACCAGTTGCTGGCGCTGGAAGGGGAGCACTATCGCCATCAGGTGATCAGCCTCAACTTCAAGCCCGAAGAGGGCCTGGAAGCGGCCATCCTGCGCATCTGTGAGGAGGCCAAGGCTGCCGCCAAGGCCGGTACCGTGCTGTTGATCCTCTCGGATCGCGACGTCAGTGCCGACACCCTGCCCATCCCGGCCGCCATGGCGGTGGGGGCGGTGCAGCGTACCCTAGTGGACAACAACCTGCGCTGCGACGCCAACATCCTGGTGGAAACCGCCAGCGTGCGCGACCCGCACCACTTCTCGGTGTTGCTGGGCTTTGGCGCCACCGCCATCTACCCCTACCTCGCTTACGAGACGCTCGCCAAGCAGGTAGAAGAGGGCGTGCTCAAGATGAGCCTGCGCCAGGCCATGCTCAACTACCGCAACGGCATCAACAAGGGGCTCTACAAGGTGATGTCCAAGATGGGCATCAGCACGGTGGCCAGCTACCGCTGCTCCCAGCTGTTTGAGGCGGTGGGCCTCTCTAAAGCCGTGGTCGAGATGTGTTTTCGCGGTGTATCGAGCCGTATCCAGGGCGCCGATTTTGCCGACATCCAGCAGGATCAGTTCAATCTGGCCCGTCAGGCCTGGCTGGCCCGCAAGGCCCTCACTCAGGGCGGCCTGCTCAAATTCGTCCACGGCGGCGAGTACCATACCTACAACCCGGACGTGGTGCAGACCCTGCAAGTGGCGGTGCGCTCCGGCAACTATGCCGATTACAAGGAGTACGCCCGCCTGGTGAACGAGCGCCCGGTCGCCACCCTGCGCGATCTGCTCACCCTGAAGAAGGTCGACAACCCGGTGGCGCTGGAGCAGGTGGAGCCGGCCGACAAGCTGTTCCCCCGCTTCGACTCCGCCGCCATGTCCATCGGCGCGCTGGGCCCGGAAGCCCACGAGGCGCTGGCGGTGGCCATGAACCGGCTCGGCGGCCAGAGCAACTCGGGTGAAGGCGGCGAGGATCCCAAGCGCTTTGGCACCGAGAAGAATTCGCGCATCAAGCAGGTGGCCTCGGGGCGCTTTGGCGTCACCCCTCACTACCTGATGAACGCCGACGTGGTGCAGATCAAGGTGGCCCAGGGCGCCAAGCCCGGTGAAGGGGGCCAACTGCCCGGTGACAAGGTGACGGCCCAGATCGCCAAGCTGCGTTACTCGGTGCCCGGCGTGACCCTGATCTCGCCGCCGCCCCACCACGACATCTACTCCATCGAGGATCTGGCCCAGCTCATCTTCGACATCAAGCAGATCAACCCGAACTGCCTGGTGTCGGTGAAACTGGTGTCCGAGCCCGGCGTTGGCACCATCGCCTGCGGCGTGGCCAAGGCCTATGCGGACTTCATCACCGTTTCCGGCTACGACGGCGGCACCGGCGCGAGCCCGCTCACCTCGGTCAAATACGCCGGCTCCCCCTGGGAGCTGGGCCTGGCCGAGACCCAGCAGGCGCTGGTCGCCAACGGCCTGCGCCACAAGGTGCGGCTGCAGGTGGATGGTGGCCTCAAGACGGGTCTCGACATCATCAAGGCGGCCATTCTCGGCGCCGAGAGCTTCGGTTTTGGCACCGGCCCCATGGTGGCGCTCGGCTGCAAATACCTGCGTATCTGCCACCTGAACAACTGCGCCACCGGCGTCGCCACCCAGGATGAGAAGCTGCGCCGCGAGCACTTCACCGGCCTGCCGGAGATGGTGATGAACTACTTCAAGTTCATCGCCGAGGAGACCCGCGAGCTGATGGCCCAGCTTGGCGTCACCCAGCTGACCGACCTCATCGGTCGTACCGACCTGCTGGAAGCGCTGCCCGGCCTCACCGCCCGTCAGGCCAAGCTGGATCTCTCCGGCATTCTGGCCAGCCCGGTGGCACCGGCAGGCTCCAGCCTGTTCAGCCAGCAGCACAACCCCACCTTCGACAAGGGGCCTTTGAACCTCAAGATGGTGGAAGATCTGCTGGAGGCGGTGGAAAACATGAGCGGCGGCGAGTTTCGCTACGACATCCGCAACACCGACCGCTCGGTGGGGGCGCGTCTGTCCGGCGAGATCGTCAAGCGCCATGGCAACCAGGGGATGGCGGCCGATCCGGTGCGGGTCCACTTCAACGGCACCGCCGGCCAGAGCTTCGGCGTCTGGAACGCCGGCGGCCTTGAGATGATCCTCACCGGGGATGCCAACGACTACGTGGGCAAGGGGATGACCGGCGGCAAGCTGGTGATCAAACCCCACGTCGGCGTGGCATTCAAATCCCACGAGGCGGCCATCATCGGCAACACCTGCCTCTACGGCGCTACCGGTGGCAAACTCTATGCTGCGGGTACCGCCGGCGAGCGCTTCGCGGTGCGCAACTCAGGGGCCCTCGCGGTAGTCGAGGGGATCGGTGACAACGGTTGTGAATACATGACCGGCGGCATCGTCACCGTGCTCGGCACCACCGGTGTCAACTTCGCGGCGGGCATGACCGGCGGCTTTGCCTACGTGCTCGACGAGTGCGGCAACTTTGCCAAGCGCACCAACCCCGAGCTGGTAGAACTGCTGGACGTGGCGGATCTCGCCATCCATCAGGAGCACCTGCGCGGCATCATCACGGCGCACCTCAACGAAACCGGCAGCTCGCGCGCCGAGGAGATCCTGGCCAACTTCGACTCCTATGTGCCCAAGTTCAGGCTGATCAAACCCAAGTCCAGCGACGTCAAATCGCTGCTTGGCCACACCAGCCGCTCTAGTGCAGAACTCAGAATCCAGGCGCAATAAGGAGGGAACCCTATGAGCCAGAACGTATTTCAGTTTATCGACGTGCAGCGGGTCGACCCGCCCAAGAAGCCGCTCAAGATCCGCAAGATCCAGTTCGTGGAGATCTACGAGTCCTTCAACCAGGCCCAGGTCGGCATGCAGGCGGATCGCTGCCTCGACTGCGGCAACCCTTACTGCGAGTGGAAGTGCCCGGTGCACAACTACATCCCCAACTGGCTGAAGCTGGCCAACGAGGGGCGCATTCTGGAGGCGGTGGAGCTCTCCCACCAGACCAACAGCCTGCCGGAGGTGTGTGGCCGGGTCTGCCCGCAAGACAGACTGTGTGAGGGTGCCTGCACCCTCAACGATCGCTTCGGCGCCGTCACCATCGGCAACATCGAAAAATACATCACCGACAAGGCGTTCGAGATGGGCTGGAAACCCGATCTCTCCAAGGTGGTCAAGACCGGCAAGCGAGTCGCCGTCATCGGTGCCGGCCCGGCCGGCCTCGCCTGTGCCGACGTGCTGGCACGGGGCGGCGTCACCCCGGTGGTGTTCGACAAGTATCCGGAGATCGGCGGTCTGCTCACCTTCGGCATCCCCTCCTTCAAGCTGGAAAAAGAGGTGATGCAGCGTCGCCGCGAGATCTTCGAGGGGATGGGCGTAGAGTTTCGCCTCGAGACCGAGGTGGGCCGCGATGTCACCTTCGCCGACCTGCTCGGCGAGTTCGATGCGGTCTTCCTCGGGGTTGGCACCTACAAGTACATGAAGGGCGGCTTTGCCAACGAGGAGGCACCGGGAGTCTACGACGCCCTGCCCTACCTCATCGCCAACGCCAACCGGTTGCTGGGCTTCGAGAAGGCGCAAGCCGACTACATCGACTTCGCTGGCAAGCAGGTGGTGGTGCTCGGCGGCGGTGATACCGCCATGGACTGTGTGCGTACCGCCATCCGCCAGGGAGCCGACAAGGTGATCTGCGCCTATCGCCGCGACGAGGAGAACATGCCGGGCTCCAAGCGGGAGGTGAAGAATGCCCGCGAAGAGGGGGTTGAATTCATGTTCAACCTGCAGCCGGTCGGCGTCGAGCTGGACGCCCAGGGCCGCACCTGCGGCATCAAGGTGGTGAGCACCGAGCTCGGCGCCCCCGATGCCAATGGCCGTCGCAATCCGGTGGTGATCGCCGGTTCCGAGCAGGTGCTGGCCGCCGATGCGGTGGTGATGGCGTTCGGCTTCCAGCCCAACCCCCAGCCCTGGATGGCGGAACACGGCATCGAGCTCGACGGCAGGGATCGCATCAAGGCCCCGGAGCAGGCCGAACATGCCTTCCAGACCAGCAACCCCAAGGTGTTCGCCGGTGGCGACGCGGTGCGCGGCTCCGATCTGGTGGTGACCGCCATCTATGAGGGGCGCAAGGCGGCCGAAGGGATCATGGACTATCTGGCCGTGTGATCTGCCGTCACAACCAAGCCATCATGCAAACAGCCCCGCTCGTGCGGGGCTGTTTTTTTATCTCGCTCTCAATCCGCCAGAACCGGCTAGATGCTCCAGCTCTCCGGCAGCCGTTCGGTGAGGGTGGAGATGTATTCGAAGGTACGCGCCCGCTTGGGGGTGGTGAACATCTGGCGCGCACTGCCCGCCTCCACCACCTCACCCGCCTCCAGAAAGATCACCTGCTGGGCGATCTGGGCCGCCAGGCGCAAGTCATGGGTGGCGATCAGCATGGTGGTGCCCTCACTGGCCAGCTGGCGCAGCACGGCCACCACCTCCTGGGCAAGCTCGGGATCCAGCGCCGAGGTGGGCTCGTCACAGAGCAACACCTTGGGGGCTGGCGCCAGCGCCCGGGCAATGGCGACCCGCTGCTGCTGACCGCCGGAGAGGGTGGCAGGCACCGCCTGGGCCTTGTGCCTGAGCCCCACCTTGTCGAGCAGTTGCAGGCCGCGCGCCGCCGCCCGCTCCCTCGGCCACTTCAACACAGTCACCAACCCTTCCATCACGTTCTCCAGCACCGTCATGTGCGGGAACAGCTGAAAATTCTGGAACACCATGCCGGTCTGCTGGCGCAGGCTCAGCACGCTTTGCCGTGACAGATGCCGGGTAAAGTCGAGCTCGCTGCCCCCCAGCACCAGCTGGCCCGCATCGGGCCGCTCCAGCAGGTTCACGCAGCGCAGCAAGGTACTCTTGCCGCTGCCGGAGGGGCCGATCAGGGCGGTGACGCTGCCTGCGGCCATCGCCAGCCCCACCCCTTTCAACACTCGCTGCCCCGCAAACTGTTTCTCGATGCCACTCAAGCGGATCATAGGGCGACCTCCCGGGTCTCTTTATATGCCAGTCGCTGCTCCAGCTTGTCTTGCAGGGTGGAGAGTACCGAACTGAACAACAGGTAGATGAGGGCCGTCTCGACATAGAGGATGAGCGGCTCATAGGTGACGGAGGCGAGTCGCTGAGCCGCCTGAAACAGCTCGGGTACGGTCACCGCCGCCGCCAGCGAAGTGTCCTTGACCAAGGAGATGAAGGTATTGGAGAGCGGCGGCACCGCGATGCGCGCCGCCTGCGGCAGGATCACCCGCCGCATCACCTGGGGCCAGTTCATGCCAATCGAATAGGCCGCCTCCCACTGCCCCTTGGGGATCGCCGCCAGGGTGGCTCGGATGATCTCCGAGCTGTAGGCACCGATGTTGAGGGTAAAACCGATAACGGCGGCGGTGAAGGCATCCAGCACGATACCGGCGCTCGGCAGACCGTAAAAGATCAGAAACAGCTGCACCAGCAGCGGGGTGCCCCGAATAAGCCAGACATAAAAGCGGACCAGCATCACCAGCGGGGCCGGACCATATAATCTGGCCAGCGCCACCGACAAGCCGAGCACGATTCCCAGCACGAAGGTAATCAGGGTAAGTGGCACGGTAAAAATAAGCCCCGCACTGAGCAGGGGCCAAAAAGAGTCGATCATTAACTGCAACCAGGCCGGCACGTTAATATCCTCAGTTGTTATTATGTTGCCGCGATATTATTGCGAGACGTCGGTGCCGAAATATTTCTGCGATATTTTCTGATATGCGCCATCCTGCTTGGCATTGCGCAGCGCCTGATTGATGGCGGCCAGCAACTCGGGTTGTCCCTTGGCGAGCAGGGCCCCCGATTGATCCCCCTTGGCCTCGGTGGCCGCCACCTTCAATTTGGCGTCCGGCTTCTGTTTCTTGAAGTCGAGGAAGGAGAGGCTGTCGTTGAGGGTGGCATCCACCCGCCCGGTCAGCACCAGTTCGAGGGACTGGTTGAATCCCTCGGTGGCCACCACCTCGGCGCCCGACGCTTTCGCCAGCTGGGCGAAGTTGCTGGTCAGCGACTGGGAGGATTTCTTGCCCTTCAGATCCGTAAAACTCTTGATGCTGTGGTTGTCGCTGTGCACCACGATCACCGCCTTGGAGGTGATGTAGGGATCTGAAAAGTCATACTTTTTCAGCCGCTCAGAGGTGATGGCCACTTCGTTGAGCACCAGGTCGTAGCGCTTGGCGTCCACCCCGGCGATGAGGCCGTCCCACTTGCCCTCGACGAACTGCGGCTTCACGCCGAGACCGCTTGCGATGAGCTCGCCGATCTCCACGTCAAAGCCCACCAGTTTGCCGCTCTTGTCGTGATAGGTGAAGGGAGGATAGGCCCCTTCGGTGCCGATCTTGATCACCCCGGCCCGCTGGATCTCGGCCAGGCTTGATTGTGCCTGTACCGAGGTCATCAGTGCCAGCGGAAGTGCCGCCATTAAAAACAGGGAGTGCCGTTTTTTCATTATTCACCTCGTTATATTTATGAACATCCAGAACGCTTGCCAACCACCACAAAATAAAACCAGCCGGTTATCATCTTTAAATTAATTATCGACTGAGAGAACTTTCATAATGCTTGCTGGCGGTATGGATGAAACATAACGTGGCTCATGGCATGACCCAACCATGAAATACGGGGATATTTAGCGAAATAATGGATAACGAAAATATAATGGCCGGGCTGGCCGAGGAATAGCCCCGCTGGCGGCGCTCCGCCAGCGGAAACCCATGTCAGGCGGGTTGCGACTCCCGCGGGATGCTGGTGACCCAGTGACGACGCCAGTGCGGCGCCTCGTAGAGATCGGGCCAGAATTCGGTCTGATGGCAGATGGTATTGCCACGCACCGTGTGGAAGGTGATGGCGCGCGCCTCGACTTCACCATCGGTGATCACCACTTCGGTCACCACCTCCCGCCCCTGCTCCAGCAGGCGGACGACATCGAAATTCCAGGGCCCAGCCGCCGGGTAGCGCCGATTGATCTCGACGAAGTTGGCCCGCCCCTCGATCCGCTCCCCCGACTGGGGCCAGTCACAGAGGAAGTCATCGCTCAGCCACCTGGAGGCCTTGACGAAATCGTTGCTCTGCATGGCCTGCCAGTAGGCCTCCACCACTGCTTTTGGTTCCATGGTCTTGTTTTCCATGCCTCTCCCCTACAACCGCACCACCAGCCACTCCCCCTTGCCCACCGGCACCAGCGAGGTCGCAAACGCCGGATCCTGCTCCACCTCTGCCATCCACTCGGCCAGTTCCTCCCGATGGGAGATGGCATTGTCCACCACCAGCAGACCGCGGGGGGCCAGCAGGCGCTGGATCTCGGGCCACCAGGCCTGGTAGTGCTGGCGATCGGAGTCGAGGAAGATAAGCGGATAAGCGGCCGTCGGCAGGGTGGGCAGCAGCGTGCCTGCTTCCCCTGCCAACTGCTCAATCCAGGGGTCGAGCCCGGCCCGCTGAAAGTTGGCGGCCGCCATGGCCCGTTTGCCCTCGTCCAGCTCGATGGTGGTGACCCGGCCCCCCAGCCGTTTGACTGCCTCGGCCAGCCAGAGGGTGGAGTAACCGTTGGAGGTGCCGATCTCCAGCACCGCATCGGCCCCCCTCGCCTGTACCAGCACCGCCAGCAGCTCGCCGGTATCGCGGGTAATGTTGAGCATCTTGCTGCCACGGGACTGTTGCGCGCCGTCATTCTGCTCGCCAAACAGCTCCAACTCCCGTTTCAGTTGTTCCAGTGCCATGTCTCCTCCTTGACGGTGTAAACGAGTCGGCCCGGTGCATGGCATGGCTGGACCGCCCCTCATGTTCATCATTTTGCTGCCGGCCCGCTCGGTGACGTATCCCCCAGCAGGTAGCGGGGACCCTCGCCCTGCCCGGCGGCCTGATCATCCGGATTGTAAAGTGCGCAGTGCTCCAGCGAGAGGCAACCGCAACCAATGCAGGCGCCGAGCTTCTCCTTGAGCTGCTGCAGAGCGGTGATACGCCGATCGAGCAGGCTCTGCCACTGGCCGGCAATGCCGTCCCAGTCGCGGCGATCCGGGGTGCGTCCCTCGGGCAGACCGGCCAGGGCCTCCCCTATCTCGCCCAGACTCAACCCCATGCCCTGCGCCACCCGGATGAAGGCGATGCGGCGCAGCACATCCTGCGGATAGAGCCGCTGGCCCCCCTCGCTGCGCACGCTGCCAATCAGCCCCTTCTGCTCGTAGAAGCGCAGGGCGCTGGCCTTGACGCCCGAGCGTTTGGCTATCTGGCCGATGGCCAGCCATTTGCGTTCCATCGCCACGCTTGACCTCAAGTTAGCTTTAACTTGCACAATCCTGTCTCCCCTTATGAAAGGAGTCAAATGATTATGCATCATCTTCATCATCTGCTCGATGCCAATCGAGCCTTTGCCCTCAACGGACGCGGCACCACCAACCACTGTCCGATGGCATTGCACGCCCTGCACGAGATGGGCGCCAATCCCCGCCAGCTGCAGCAGTTCTTCGCACACTGGCAGGCCAACTATGCCCTGCCGGGGGGTGAACAACAGCAGGAGGATGAGGAGGAGCTGCAGTTTGTCCGGCTGCGTCAGCAGTTGGCAACACGGCTGGCCGATGAGGGGTGGCTGCCCACCTTTGCCAGCCTGCTGGAGCAGGGTCTTTCACCGGCCGGCGGCGCCTTCCATCCGCTGATCCGCTTTGCCTGCGCGCTGGAAAATGGTCATCAGGGAGAGCAGGCCGCCGCATTGGCCGCCTGGCAGTGCAGACCCTTGCAGGTACCGGCCGGGCAGCGGGCGCCGGTGCAGGATATCGACGCTCTGCTGAGCGCGCTGGCCCGGCAGTGGGAAGGCGCATGCTGGCAAGGCGAGTGGATCACCGAACGACTGCGGCAGGTGACGGATGCGCCGACCTGGGCGAGCGGGTTGCCGAGCGGGGTATCATCGTCGGATCTGCTGGTGCAGCTGGCCGACGCGGCCCTCGCCCTCTACTGGCAGACCGGCAATTTTACCGTGCTGCACATGATGACCGGCAGTCGCGCCGCCGCCATCGTCGCCAGCCAGCTGCCCGCGCCATGGCAAGCGCGCTGGCAGACCCTGATGTGGCAGGCGGTGGCGGCCGCCTATGTCACGGTCGGCGCGCCGTCACTGCAGACGCCGGTCTGGCCCGATACCGGCAAGCTGTCGTGGCAGAACGTGCTGGCCCGGGCGGTGGCGAGCCTCGACGATCATGTGATCAAGCTGGTGCATTGCTGCTGGCGGGAGGGGCTCGCCAGGCCTTTGCTGGCAGACCGTTATCTGGCGGTGGCCGCCCGCGCGGCAGGCCTGCTGGCGCCTCTCACCGGGCCGGATGCCATCTAGGTAGTAGGAGGGGCCGCCCTAGGAGGCGGGCAGCCGGGTGAAGTGAATGACGGGGCAGCGGGGAGCCACGCCCCGGGTCAGGGTCAGCGGCTGGGCGCGATAGCTCAGTTGGTAGCGGCCGGGGTGGGAGAGATCGTAGACCAGGGTCAGATCCGCATCGGCCTGGCTCTGCTGACCGGCCCCCAGCAAGAAGAAATCCTCGGCCCCCGGGTTGCCCCGCTTGGCCAGCGGGCCCTTGTAGGGTATCGGCCGATCATCGAGGGTGAGATCGATGGCATCGGCAAACCAGCCTTCGAACGGCGTGAACCAGCTCAGCACCTCGAGTGGCCCCTCCCCCCGGTTGGTCAGGGTCATCACCAGCGGCAGCGGCTCGTTGACCCGGCTTTGTGCCTTGACCGACAGATCGCACTGCAGGGGGGCCAGCGCCAGGGTAGTGAGCAAGAGTGTCATCATGGTCGCTCCTTCCTGTGACAAACGACATGGACAAGAAGGGGCCTTGCGACCCCCCGGTCGGCAAATCAGTTTTCGCTCGGCGTATTCTCGGCGAAGTACTCGTGGTTGTCGGCGTTGTTGAGCGCCTTGACCGGATCCGTCTTCGCCAGGTTGCGGGCATTGGCCTGACCGTAACCCAGATCGTCGGTGCCCGCCACCACGTTGAAGTGGCTCAGCTCGTGGACGATGGTGCCGGCACGGGAATCGGTCCCGCTGACCGGTGCGGTCCAGAAGCTCTTGCACAGGTAGACCTTGTAGGGCTGATCCGGATAGACATAGGCAAAGTAGCTCTGCTTGCAACCGCAGTCGAAGGTGAGCGGCTTGTTGTCGATGGCATCCTTGATCTTGCTGAAGTGGGTCTCGGCCTGATCCCAGCGCGATGCATCATAGGCGCCAAACCAGCTGCGATAACGCTGGCCTTCCGGCTTGTCCACCGCCAGGTAGCTGCTGGAGTTGTTGGTGATGCCGCTGGCCGCATCGAGCGCCGCCAGGATGTCGCTCTTCTGGGTGTTGGTGCAGCGGCCGCTGAAGCTGACCGAGGCGGTCACCGCCTGCGGTTCGGCCAGGGGGGCTGCCTTGGCCAGCACCCGCTCGTCACTCACCCCGTCCACCCACAGGGTCACCACATTGGATTCGCTCGTCTGGGCCTGCTTGGCCTTGGCGGCTTTCGCCTCTTGCGGCAACGTCGGCAGCAGGTAGCGGATGCTGTACTGGCCCTGGGCGCTCATGTCGTAGAGACCGGAGACCTCGGCCTGCACCGTCAGGCTCTGGCCGGCCTTGAGCAGCTGGAAGTCCTTGTCGGTCGGGGCTGCCCGCTTGATCAGGGCCCCCTCGTAGCTGACCGGCTGGCCGTCCCGCTCCACCAGGAACAGGGGGGCATCTTCGCTGCCCGGCAGTTGCCATTTGAGCAGGCGAACCGGCTTGTCCCCGCTGTTGGTCAGGGTCAGGTTGACGCGCACGTCGTCACTGTTGCCATCCACCAGGGTGAGCTGGGCGTCGAGCCCTGCGGCGCAGAGCGGGGAGGCCAGCACGCCGGCCAGCAACAGGGCAATGGGAGTCGCTTTCATCATGTTTCCTCATTCATTGAGTGTCGCCTTGTCAGGCGGTTTGCTTCCTTCAAGGCCCTCTTTGGGGCCCACTCACCCTAGAGCAGTTTTTTTCCGCGACCATCCCACCATATGGGGGACGCCCCCCAGGATAGGGGGAATGCCAGATGCCCCCGCTTGCTGCGACAAGAGTCGCGCCGCCCCCCCTTTCTCCTGCCTGCCACCCCGCCCCGCGCTCATAAAAAACCCCGGCACCGGGCCGGGGTCTCAGACAAATGAAGCAGACCCCGTTCAGGGGCCTACGAGCAGCGCCAGCGCTGGCTGCGCGTTGCCCGGCATCAGCCGGTAGGCCTTGTGGTGCTTGACCAGGGTGGTTTTCTTGTTGCCCTGGCTCAGCAGCAGGCGGTGGTCAAAGGCTGCCCGTGCCAGCCGGGCCTCGTCGCCGCGCACGTAGAGGGTGAGCGGCTTGACCAGCTCGCTGGCCTCGATGTGGCCCTGATACTCGCTGGCGCTGATGATGAGGCTCGGCTGACCGCCCGATTGCAGACGCAGCTTGGCGCTCACCTCGCTGTCGGTAATCACTAACCAACCCTCGGCCGCGAGCTCGGCCAACAGGGCGGCCAACCGGCTGCCGAGCCCGGTCGGCTCGGCCATGGCCCGCTCATACTGGCCCATGATCCGCTCAAGCAGCCCCTTGAGATCGGCGCCGGCCCCCAGAGTGCGGCCAAGCTGCACCCAATCCTTCAAATCCTCCATCACCAGCCGGGAGAAGCGCTTCTCCTTGAGGGAGTCGGCCATCCAGGTGCAGAGAAAGTGGCTCTCTTGCGCCGGGGTACGCTTGCCAGCCTTCTGCTCGGCGGTGCGGGCCAGTTCGGCCAGACTCTGGCTGGCCATCTCGAACAGGGCCTGATTGTAGGTAGGAGCGGTCATAAGCAATCCTTGAGTTGACTACCAGGGGTCAACACCGATGACAGAGATGGCAAAGGCGCCAGTGGCGCCTTTGCGGTTCAATAGAGCGGCCTGCGCGCCTTATTTCGGCTGGCGCGGCTTCTTGGCGGCAGCCAGGCGCTTGAGGCGCTGGCCCTGCAGCTTGGCCTCGGCCATGGCCTGGGCGGCGGCATTGTCTTCCCGCTGCGGGCGCTTGCCGAAGCGGCGACGCTCCTGCAACTGCTTGATCAGCTCGTCGCGGCTGCTCACCTCGTAGCCCGGCACCATGATGCGGCGGATCTTCTGGCCGATCAGCGCCTCGATCTCCAGCAGGGTGCGCTCTTCTTCACGGCTGACGAAGGAGATGGCCATGCCGCTCTTGCCGGCGCGGCCGGTACGGCCGATGCGGTGCACGTAGTCTTCCGCCAGGAACGGCAGATCATAGTTGACCACGTACTCGAGATCCGGGATGTCCAGGCCACGGGCGGCCACTTCGGTGGCCACCAGCACCCGCAGCTTGCCTTCGGTGAACTCGCGCAGGGCGCGGCGACGGCTGCCCTGAGCCTTGTCGCCGTGCACCACGGCCGACTTGATGCCGTCGAGGTTCAGCTCGGCCACCAGTTCGTCGCAGCTCTCGCGGGTACTGGCAAATACCAGCACCTGCGGCCAGTTCTGCTTGCCGATGAGCTCGGAGAGCAGCTCGCGCTTGCGCTTCTGCTCCACCGGATAGACGGTGTGGCTGACGGTATCGGCGGTGGAGTTCTGCTTGTTGACGCTCACTATCTGGGGCTTGTCCAGCATCAGGTTGGCCAGCTTCTTCACCGCCTCGGAGAAGGTGGCGGAGAACAGCAGGTTCTGACGGGTCTTGTTGACCGCTTGCAGGATCTGCTGCACATCGGCACTGAAGCCCATGTCGAGGATGCGGTCCGCTTCGTCCAGCACTAGGCACTCGACACCGGAGAGGCTCAGGTTGCAGGCGGTGAGGTGCTCCAGCAGCCGGCCCGGGGTCGCCACTATGATGTGAGCGCCCGCTTTCAGTTTTCTGGCCTGCACATCCTGCTTGCCACCGCCGTAGATGGTGAGGGTGGTGATATCCAGATGCTTGGCGAAGTCATTGATGTTGCTCGCCACCTGGGCCGCCAGCTCGCGGGTCGGGGTCAGGATCAGCACCCGGGCGTTGGAAGGCTGCACCGGCGCCGGATTGTCCACCAGCCGCTGCAGGATGGGCAGGGCAAAGGCGGCGGTCTTGCCGGTACCGGTCTGGGCGCTGGCCAGCACGTCACGACCGCGGCGAATGGCCGGGATCGCCTGCTGCTGCACAGGGGTCATCTCCTGATAACCGCACTCTGAGATAGCGCGCAAAATCTCTGGGGCAAAATCGAACGATTCAAATCTCATAATGGGTTCCTGTGTTCCAGCTGGACTGTGGCTGGCTTGGTTAGCTCGGCATGAGCGAAAAGTCGGTGCAGACCACCGACGGCTGTGCCTGACATCAAGTCAGAGAGTGGCCGGAAAATGGCGGGCGCGAAGTGTAACAGATAGATGGAGCAAATTCTGCCTCAAATACGCGCCCTTTTCATGGGGGTCAGGGCCACAGGCTGGCAAGGTGAACACGCCCCGTCAGCAGCCCTTCACGTCCGTGCGGGAGTTCAGCCACCTCGACCATTCTGGGCCAGGAAGTCTCTTTGGAACAGGCACATGCGAATGGCGGTGCGATATTGGCCATCGATGAAGAACTCCTCTTTGAGCTCCCCTTCCGGCTCGAAGCCCAGCTCCTGATAGATGTGGATCGCCCGGGCGTTGTCCCGATCGACGATGAGATAGAGCTTGTGCAGGTTGAGCACGTTGAAGCCGTACTTCATCGCCTTCAAGGTGGCGGTCTTGGCATAGCCCTTCCCCTGATGGGCGGGGGCGATGATGATCTGGAATTCGGCGCGGCGATGGATGCTGCGGATGTCCACCAGCTCCACCAGCCCCACGTTGTCCCCCGCCACCTCGAGGATGAAGCGGCGCTCGTGCTGGTCGTGGATGTGCTTGTCATAGAGCTGGGCCAGTTCCATGTATGCCTCGTAAGGCTCCTCGAACCAGTAGCGCATGATGCTGGCGTTGTTGTTGAGTTGATGGACGAACTTGAGATCCTCGCGCTCGAGGGGGCGAAGGGTCAAGGTGTCATGGGATGACATAAGGTACCTGCTTGCAGCGTGAAGGGGCGCCGGCCAGGGGCGGCGGCGCCATGAAGAATGAGAGCAACAGACGGCGGGCCCTGCCCCGGCCGGTCAGCGAATGCGGTTGGTCGGGCGCTTGAGCAGCCGGATGGCGATGGCGGCCATGGCGATGACGAACAGACCGAGGGAGGTCACCAGCAGGCACTTGGTCAGCAGCTCGTGATACTGGGCGAACAGCGGGGCCGCCATCACCGCCTTGCCCACCAGGCTCAGCACCAGTGCCCAGAGGAAGGCACTGGCAAAACTGGCGATCATCACCCGCGGCAGGTGCAGCCGCGAGACCCCCATCAGCATGGGGGTCAGCACCCGCACGAAGGGCACGAAACGGGAGGAGAACATGGCCCAGAAGCCGTAGTTGTGCAGCAGGCGGGAGGCCCGTGGCAGGCTGCCGTCCGGGATCATCCGCTCCACGTGGCCCATGAAGGCGGTGCCGTGCAGCGCCTGCCCCTGCACATAGGCGATCAGGCTGCCAAGCCCCGCCGCCAGCGGCATGTAGAGCAGCGTCACTTCGGGGCCGAGCACCCCCATCCCCACCAGCCCGCCGGCCAGCAGCACCAGGCTGTCGCCGGGCAGGGGCAGAAACACGAAACTCGATTCGAGAAAAAGGATCACCACCAGGCAGGTGACGAGCAGGCCCACCGCCTGCATCTGGATCAATTGGTCAAAGTCCTGTTGCCATATGGCAAGCAGCATGTCCTGCATCTGGTGACTCCCATCAACTTCTTGAGCATCCATCCTGGGTGGCCTGACGGCCTCCGGTGCGGCAGACCCTCCCTGTCGCCAACCCCTTTTCTCCCTGAGGGTGGCCCGTTATACACCCGGCCAAGTGAACAAGAAATTAATACAGGTCATGGATAGGGGAGATAATCGGCCAGGGCCATCAAAAAAATCGGGCCCGCTCCGGCTGGAGAGGCCCAGACAGCAAAACAGTGTCAACTGCGCTTGAGGCGCTGCAACTTGGTGAGGGTGAGCAGGGTCTGGGCCGAGAGATCGCACACCGACAGCACGAAGGCGAGTTCGTCGGGATGCCATACCTCGCTCAGCCTGGCCCGCTCGGCGATGATGAAGCCGAGCAGCTCATCCCCCTGCTTGAGGGGGGCCATCAGGATGGTGCCGGAGAGCCCCTCCAGCCCGAGCTGGGCCAGCATGGCGCCAAAGCGCGTCAGGTCGTAGGGCTCGCGCAGGATGAGGCAGGGCTCATGCTCGGGCTTGGAGACCTCGTAGCGCCCCTGGATCAAGGCATAGGGCAGGTGAAAGCCCTGCTGGTGATGGAGCTTGGGCAAAAAGAACAGATCCTGGCAGTACATGCTCTGCTTGTCTTCGGCACTGAACCAGACGCTGGCCCGCGCCGCGCCGGTGCCCGAGCAGATCGCCTCGTTGATGTGGCGCGCCGCCTGACCCGGATCCTCGCCACTCAGCAGATCGCTCTTGGCCAGGTGAATGAGGGCGCCGTGCTGCAGTTTCTGGCGGGCTTCGCTGTCGAGCTGGCGCTGACGCAGGCTGTCCAGATGATCGAGCATCCGATTGCAGTCGATGGCCACCTGGGAGATCTCGTCGTTGCCCTCCACCAGCAGCCGGCGCACCGCGCCGTCGTCGCCGATGAGCCGCAGATTGGCGCTCAACCGCTGCAAACGGGCGGCGATATAGCCGTTGAGGATCAGCAGCACCAGAGCCCCAAACAGCAAGGTCCCCAGGCTCAGCAGCCAGAAGATGTGGCGCTCGATGGCCTTGCCCTCCAGCATCAGATCCCGTGGCAGGGTGAAGCGAAAGATGAGCGGGGAGTCCTCCTGCAGGGTATCGATTTGAGCCAGGGTGAGCAGTCGCTCCTCCTGCGGCAGGATCAGGCTGTCGTTGGCTCTCAGCCGAGCCAGGGTGGTGACCCCCAGGCTGGTGGCCAGCTGCTGCGGGCTCAAAAAGGAGAGCGAGAGATTGGTGCGCTTTTGTAGCTGATGGACCAGCCGGGTGGTGAAGGCCTTGAGCAGCAGCAGGGTGCCGCGACTCGGCCCCTCCCCCTCGCTGGTCAGGATCTGGGTGGCAGCCAGCAGATAGTAACGCTCGCCGTCAAACCAGATGCCGGCATTGGGCTTTAGGCTGCCGTAGCGCACCAGATAATCGGTGAGGGGGGCAAGCTGGGCCGGGGTCTGCGTCACCAGCTGGCCGCCATGATAGGCAAACGCCGCCTGCGGCTGCTTGTCGGCATCATAGAGCGCCACCAGATCCACCCCCAGGGTCTCGAAGGTGCGCACGTTGAGATTGGCCGCCAGATAGGCGGGATCGCGGCTCACCATGTAGGCGTAGGTCTCGTCCCATTCGGACCAGTCCTGCCCCAGCATGGTGAGCTGGCCAAGCTCGGCCTGCACCACGGCCCGGACCCGCTCGCGGTTGCGCTCCACGCTCATGCGCTCCAGCTCGCCAAACTTGTTGCCTACCACATAATGAAGGCCGACATAGCCGACCCCCAGCAACAGCAGCAGCGTCAGCACTATGGTCAGCGTAATCTTGCGGCTGATCTTCATCTTTACCCACACTCCCGGACAGGTGACCCATTGAGTTTAATGGATTTTGCCTCTGCGCCTCTCCCTTGCGCGAAAAACCTCGCCAGGGTGACCAACCTGCGATGCCGGGGAACGAATGGGCACAAATGGCGTCATCCGGCTCACTGTGGGGCTGCCAAGCGAGCAAATAATCGCTACAGTGTAACCGTGCCTCATTGGAAGAGGCTTCACGGGATCCCGGCATGTTCACACCTCTCCCCCTTCCACTGCGCCCCGCCCTGCTGCTTGGCCTGCTGTGCAGCTGCCAGGCCATGGCCGACGACGACTCGCGGGTGCAGCAGCGCGCCAACGCCGTGGTGTCGCTGATGACCTTCACCGTGGTGCCCGACATCACCGCCAGCAACATCAACATCGGCAGCGGCACCAATCAATCCTCCGCCCTCAACATGACCCAGATCGGCGGCGGCGCCACCATGAGCGAGAGCGTGCCGATTTATCTGGAAGGAACCCTCGGATTCAGCCGCTACGATCCCCAGTTCGTGGTCAGCAACGGCAGCGAGAGCCGCACCGTTCCCACCAAGTGGAACAGCCTGACCGCCACCGGCGGGATTGGCTGGGACATAGGGATGCACCGGGACAGCCACGGCGGCAACTGGGTGCTGCGCCCCATCGGCAACGTCACCCTCGGCACGGTGGCGAGCGATCTGCGCATCGGCAACTGGCTGCTGGGCCAGTACACCGGCAAGAACCTCGATTTTCTCGATGGCGGCCGGCTCGACGTCTACGGCCTCGGTGGCGCCATGATGCTGGACTACGAGCTGTTTTCCCCTGACCAGGACATCGACGCCGAGCTGCGCTACTCCTATCAGCACCTGCAGAGCTTTGGCGGCACCGCCGCCAGCGTGACCGGCCAGGCCAATGCCGAAAACCTCGGCCTCTATCTGCGCCGCCGCGCCCCCATCGGCAATCTGACGCTGCTGGGCAAACCCGTGCGCTACGTGATGGAGGGGGCCCGCACCGAATACCTGGGCGAGCAGCGCGGCCTGCTCGGCTTCAACTCCCTCAACTCCCTCGGCCTCGGGGTGGAACTCGACAGCAGCAAGTACGATATCTTCGTCACCCGTACCCGGCTGGTAGCCCGCTATATGTTCAGCCACAACACCAGCGGCTACGGCGTTGGGCTGGCGATGAGCTTCTAGGCCACTCCCTGCGGCTGCTTCCCTCTCTGGCGTTGGCACAAAAAGAGAGAGGCGCCGCTCAGTTGGTGCAAGCGATCACACATTCCCTCTGGTCAACTCGCTACAGTAGTTCACTTCGGCACCCCATTTTCCGGATGGCACCAATCTGTGGTGCCACACCCGGCTCACGCCAATCAGAGTGCCCCATCGCCAGGGAGAGGTATCGGGAGCGAGGAGAGATGACATGGACGTTACCGCCTTGATGGCCGTTCTGCTGAACCAGCTCTGGTTTCTGCTGCCACTGCTGTTGCTGGCCACCATCGCCAAGAGCCCCTGGTTCAAGGGCATGATCGGGGAATGGCTGCTCAATCTCAGCATCCGGCTCTTTCTCGACCGGCAGGAATATCATCTGCTGAGCAATGTCACCTTGCCGCTCGAGCAGGGCAGTACCCAGATTGATCAGGTGCTCGTCTCCCGCTTCGGGGTATTCGTGATAGAAACCAAAAATATGAAAGGGTGGATCTTCGGTGATCCCAGACACAAGCGCTGGACCCAGCAGCTGTTTCGACGCAGGCACGGCTTTCAAAACCCGCTGCATCAAAACTATCTGCACCTGATGACCCTCAAATCCCTGCTGGGGCTGGCGGATCATCAGTTGCATTCCATCGTCTATTTTATTGGCGACTGCACCTTCAAGACCCCCATGCCGGAGAACGTCATGCGTCGCGGACTGGTCAGCCATATCAAGAGCAAGACCACTCCCGTCTTGAGCACCGCCGACGTCGATCGGATTGTCGACACCATTCAGCAAGGTCGCTTGACCGCCAGTTGGCAAACCCACCGGCAGCATGTCACTCAGCTCAAGGCTCGTCATGCCAGCGCATCCGCCAACCATGTTTCCACCCGCGCACCTGTCAGGCAACCCGTTGCAAACCCACCTTCACAAAGCGTATCGCCACCGGATAATCCACCCCCGCTCTGCCCCAGATGTGGCAGCACCATGATATTGCGCACCGCAACTCGGGGGGAGAACAAGGGCAATCAGTTTTGGGGATGCAGCGGATTCCCAAAATGCAGGGGCGTGACTTTGTTACACAGTCAGTCCCCTTAATCGGAGAACACTATCTCGAATCATTAAACGGACCAGAGTCATTGAAGCTGTGCAGGGGGTTTATTTTATATTTACACCCTATCGCCGCTTTAAAACCCCTTGGTCTAGATACATCAGCACATTTATGGAGCAATAACATGCAAGTATTTCTAGATAAATTAATGGCTCGTTTGCACAGCCGATATACAACTATTTTTTCTCACTACTACCCTGCACATGGATCTACCGGCTTCACCGAACGGAATCTCACCAACAACTTTGTTTCTGCGCTTGAAAGCCTCTATCCCGGCTCATGCTTCTCATGGTTTGAAGCTCCAATAAGCCTCACGGAAAAGAAACATATGGACGCCGTAGTTTTCACGGAAACGGAGCTATTTCTTATTGAGGCCAAGCGCTTTACGGCACCTCAATCAAAAACCAATAGTGTCAGGAATGATATTGAACGAATGCAGTCCAATGAAGCACTCCTGTTGCTTGAAAAGGGGCTGATTAACCCAATACAGCGCCAGCGTTATGCCGTAGTGCTGGCTGATGTCTGGACAGAAACTAAAGGCAAGCAGGATATCTTTGATACTTGGCCAGCCTGCCTAAATAGCTGTCCATTTCTATATAGTAAAACACTGGAGTTTTCTGATCTTCCTGTCGAAGGAGAGTGGAAAAACAATTACAAGATACTGGTTGCGGTTAAACAGTTAACTTGACGCCATGATATCTACATAAAACAAAGGCGGCCCATTGGCCGCCTTTGTCATTGCAGTTACAGCGACCCCAGCCGCTTGAGGCAGGTTTGCTGGCGCCACTGCACCCGCTTGGCAAACCAGGCAGTGGTGAGGTTGCGGGTGATCTTGGGGCTCTTGAGAGAGATGCCCGGCAGCACGGCGCGGGGCAGCCGGCTGCCTGCCTTGCGGTCGGCCAGCACGAAGACCCTGTGATAGAGATCGCTTTGGGCAAACTCGCTGGTGTCGCCGAGCTTCAGGCTCTGGTGGATGGCCTGCGTGCTCATGCTGAGCTGGCCGGCGATGGTATGGACCGCCAGCTCGGTCTTGCCCGGCAGCTCGGAGTCGTAGCGAATGAGATCCCCATCCAGCGCCAGCGGCTTGCCGCTCAATCGGCTCACCGCCGCCTGGAAGGCGGCGTTGCGGCTCGCATACCAGCCGGCATTGAAGTCGGCATAGCGATAGAGATGATCCGGATACTGGGCCGGGTAGTTGAGCAGGTGGCGGGTGCCGAACCAGATGCCACCCCGGCGACTGAACACCTCGTGGCGAATGGACTCCTTGATCGGATAGGGATAGCCGTCGCTGTTGGCCTCGGCAAAGGCGATGCTCACCTGCATGGGGCCGCCGGTGCGCACCGGGTTCATGTTGCCGAACAGGGTCTTGCCCATGGGCACCTCCCCTATCATGTCCTCGAAGATCTCGCTCATCTCCCGCTCGGTGCGCAACTTGTCGATGCGCTCGGCGTAAGTTTTGCCGGTGGGCGAGTTGATGGAGAGCGCGGTACGCACCACGAACTCGGGGATCAGCAGCTTGCCGGCGCGGGCGTTGATCTCCTTCCAGGCGATCTTGCCAAGGCCCGGCACCACGGGGTCGGCCTGAAAGGTGGACTCCTGCTCCGCCACCGCCAGCACGGAGCAGACGTTCTCGTCGGTCACCGCCAGATCCTGTTTGGCGAGAGCGGTGACGATATCCTGGGCCCAGCCGTTGCGATCCACGGTGCGGGCCGGCAGCAGCCGCACAATGCGTGACTGCATACTGGCGGGCGCCCGGGGGACCTGGGCCTTGGGCAGCGGGGCGGGCCTGGCGATGGCCGGCCCGGTGATGGCGGCGCTGCCAGGCTTGCTGGCATCGCCCTGACTGACGGGTTCACTGGCACAGGCGGCCAGCAGCAAGGTGGCCAGCAGCGGGGCCAGATAATGACGACAGACGATGAGATGAGACATGAATGCTTCCCGGTGGATGAGGCGTCCCGGCCCCCGCAAAGGGTATCCGGACGCAGACAGGCAGGGCATTGTAGAGGATTGGGACGGGGAGCAGAAGCCATCAATGACAAGGGCCCCCGCCTGCATGGCGAGGGCCCCCAAGGGTCGAGACGGCGCCGGGATCAGGCGCTCTGGCGCAGCGCCTCTATCTGGGCGGCGCCATTGATCACCGCCTGCAGGGAGGCGCTGACCACGTCGCGGCCGATGGCCACCCCGCAGGTACGGGTCCCGTCCACGCTCAGCAGCACGTAGGCGGCGGCGCGGGACTCGGTGCCGGCGCTTAAGGCATGCTCGGAGTAATCCAGCACGTCGATGTGCATCCCGGTCTGGCGCTGCCAGCCGTTGACCAGCGCCGTGATGGCCCCCTCCCCTTCACCGCTGAGCTGCAGCGAGCCCGTCGGGGTCTGCAGCTCGAGGCGCAGGCTCTCCTGGCTGTCGCGACCGAGCTGGAAGCGACCGATGCGATAGCCGTGGGCAGGTTCGAGATAGTGGCGCTCGAACAGGGCTCGGATCTGCTCCGGGCTTACCTCGCTGCTGCTCGCTTCCGCCTCGGCCTGGACCCGGCGGCTGAAGTCAATTTGCAGCCAGCGCGGCAGTTGCAGACCAAGGTCGCGTTCCAGCAGGTAGGTGACGCCTCCCTTGCCGGACTGGCTATTGATGCGGATCACCGCCTCGTAGCTGCGACCGAGATCGGCAGGGTCGATGGGCAGATAAGCCACGTCCCAGTAGTGATCCGGCTTCTCCGCCGCCAGGGATTTGCGAATGGCGTCCTGGTGGCTGCCGGAAAACGCCGTGTAGACCAGCTCGCCGGCATAGGGGTGGCGCGGGTGCAGGGCAATCTGGGTGCAGGCGCCCACGGTGGCGACGATGGCATCCATGTCCGCCAGGTTGAGTTCGGGATCGATCCCCTGGCTGTAGAGGTTCATGGCCATGGTGACGATGTCCATGTTGCCGGTGCGCTCGCCGTTGCCGAGCAGGGTGCCCTCGATGCGATCCGCCCCCGCCAGCACCGCCAGCTCGGCGGCGGCCACCCCGCAGCCCCGATCGTTGTGGGTATGGATGGAGATGCTCACCTCGGGGCGCGCCTTGAGGTGGCGGCAAAACCACTCCACCTGATCGGCAAACACGTTGGGGGTGCTCACCTCCACGGTGGCTGGCAGGTTCAGGATCATCGGGCGGGCAGCCGGCCGCCACTCGTCGATCACCGCGTCACACACCTCGACGGCGAACTCCACCTCGGTGCTGCTGAAGCTCTCCGGCGAGTACTGAAAACTCCACTCGGTGCCCGGATTGCGGGCCGCGTACTCCCGCACCCAGCGCGCCCCCTGCACGGCGATGGCCTTGACCCCTTCGCGCCCCGAGTTGAACACATAGTTGCGCTGGGTCGGGTTGACCGAGTTGTAGACGTGGACGATGGCCCGCTTCGCCCCCTTGAGGGCCTCGAAGGTGCGGGCGATCAGATCTTCGCGCGCCTGCACCAGCACCTGGATGGTGACGTCGTCCGGAATGAGATTGCGGTCGATAAGCTCGCGCACGAAATCAAAATCGGGCTGAGAGGCGGCCGGAAAGCCCACCTCGATGTGCTTGAAGCCGATGTGCACCATCAGCGCCCACATCTGCAGCTTCTGCGCCACCGTCATCGGCTCGACCAGCGCCTGGTTGCCGTCGCGCAGATCCACCGCGCACCAGAGCGGCGCCCGCTCCAGCACCCGGTTGGGCCACTGGCGATCAGCCAGATTGATGACGGGGGCACGGCGGTATTTGCGATGATCGAAGCTCATATTCTGATTCCCTTGGCAGATGTCCTGGCGGTACGGCTGGGCTGATTGACGGGGACAAGGAGGGGAAGCGGGTTGGCGCGGTAACGCTGGCCCTGGCCGGTCGTGCGGCGGTAGCCCCACGCCCGGTTTCCTGTGGCCCCTTCCGGTAAGAGGGGCCGGCCGCACAACCCGATAAGGCTGCGGGCCCGATCTGCTCGCCCCTGCGTTGGCAGGCGCAGACGACCTGGGTCGATAAATCCTGTGACGAGAAACCAGTATAGAGAGGCGACGCGGGCGAGAGATTGCAAAGAACGCTGTCAAATACATCTATTACACAATCATTGTCACCTTTTCCTGCTCATAAGGGGTGAATGTCACCCAGAGTCTGTTGCTCGGTGACACCCGTTGCCATCACAGCCCAATCTCTTGGCCAATAAAAAACCCCGCCATCGCTGGCGGGGTTTTATCGAGTCACGAAGGAGGCGTCCCTCCTTCATCACGCGGTCTTAGCGGCTTTTCAGCTGGCTCTCTACCTTCTGGTGCAGCTCCTGCACCGAGTTGACGTTGGCGGTGGCATCCACACTGATGGCCATGCAGGTGGCGAAGGCCGCGTGCAGCGTGGTGGTGTAGGCCACCTTGTGCTGCAGGGCGCCGCGACGCAGCTGCTTGGAATCCTGGATGGCCTGACGACCCTCGGCGGTGTTGACGATGTAGGTGTACTCGCCATTCTTGATGCGATCCAGAATGTGCGGACGGCCCTCGTGCACCTTGTTGACCAGACGCGGGTTGATGCTCGCCTCCCCCAAGGTCACGGCGGTGCCGTGGGTGGCGTCGAGGTCATAGCCCAGCTCCAGCAGCTTGGCGGCCAGGTTCACCACCCGCTCCTTGTCGCTGTGGCGAACGGAGAGCAGGGCACGCCCTTCGCGCGGCACCTGGTGACCGGCACCCAGCTGCGCCTTGGCATAGGCCTCGGCAAAGCTGCTGCCCACGCCCATCACTTCACCAGTGGAACGCATCTCCGGCCCCAGCAGCGGATCCACGCCCGGGAACTTGGCGAACGGCAGTACCACTTCCTTCACCGAGTAGTAGGGCGGGATGATCTCCTGGGTAAAGCCCTGTTCCTTCAGGCTCTGACCGGCCATCACGCGGGCGGCGATCTTGGCCAGCGGCGCACCTGTGGCCTTGGAGACGAACGGCACGGTACGGGCGGCACGGGGGTTCACCTCGATGAGGTAGATCTCGTTGTCTTTCACCGCGAACTGCACGTTCATCAGACCGACCACGCCAAGCTCCAGCGCCAGTTTGCGCACCTGCTCGCGCATCTCGTCCTGAATGGCCTTGGACAAGGTGTAGGGCGGCAGGGAACAGGCGGAGTCACCGGAGTGGATACCGGCCTGTTCGATGTGCTCCATGATGCCGCCGATAACCACATCGGTACCGTCGCAGATGGCGTCCACGTCCACCTCGGTGGCGTCGTCCAGGAAGCGGTCCAGCAGTACCGGCGACTCGTTGGAGACGCTCACCGCCTCGGCGAAGTAGCGGCGCAGGTCTTGCTCGTCATAGACGATTTCCATGGCGCGGCCACCCAGCACGTAGGAGGGGCGCACCACCAGCGGGTAGGTGATGCGCTCGGCGGTCAGCACCGCCTGCTCCAGCGCGGTGACGGTGCCATTCTCCGGCTGCTTGAGGCCGAGGCGCTCGACGGCAGACTGGAAGCGCTCGCGGTCTTCGGCGCGGTCGATGGCATCCGGGCTGGTACCGATGACCGGCACGCCGTTGGCTTCCAGGGCACGGGCCAGCTTGAGCGGAGTCTGGCCGCCGTACTGGACGATGACGCCCTTGGGCTGCTCGACGCGCACGATTTCCAGCACGTCTTCCAGAGTGACCGGTTCGAAGTAGAGACGATCCGAGGTGTCGTAGTCAGTGGAGACGGTCTCCGGGTTGCAGTTGACCATGATGGTCTCGTAACCGTCTTCGCGCAGGGCCAGCGCCGCGTGTACGCAGCAGTAGTCAAACTCGATGCCCTGACCGATGCGGTTCGGGCCGCCACCGATGACCATGATCTTGTCACGGTTGGTGGGGTTGGCCTCACACTCCTCGTCGTAGCTGGAGTACATGTAAGCCGTGTTGGTGGCAAACTCGGCGGCGCAGGTATCGACCCGCTTGTAGACCGGGAAGATGTTGTGGCGGGCACGCAGCTTGCGCACTTCCCCTTCGGCCACGCCGAGGATCTTGGCCAGACGGGCGTCGGCAAAGCCCTTACGCTTGAGGGCGCGCAGGAAGTCGGCATCGAGGCCGGCCATGCCGCGCTCTTTCACCTGCTCTTCGAGTTTGACCAGCTCTTCAATCTGCACCAGGAACCAGGGGTCAATCTTGGTCAGCTTGAACACACCGTCCATGGAGAGGCCGGCGCGGAACGCATCGGCGATGTAGAAGATGCGCTCGGCACCGGCATCCTGCAGCTCGTGGCGGATGCGGGTCAGGGAGTCAGGGGCGTTCAGATCCACCATGGGGTCGAAGCCGGTCTTGCCGGTCTCGAGGCCGCGCAGCGCCTTGTGCAGGGACTCCTGGAAGTTGCGGCCGATGGCCATCACTTCGCCGACGGACTTCATCTGGGTAGTCAGACGGTCGTTGGCACCGGCGAACTTCTCGAAGTTGAAGCGCGGCACCTTGGTGACCACGTAGTCGATGGCCGGCTCGAAGGAGGCCGGGGTGCGACCGCCGGTGATGTCGTTCATCAGCTCGTCCAGGGTGTAACCGATGGCGAGCTTGGCGGCGATCTTGGCGATGGGGAAGCCGGTCGCCTTGGAGGCCAGCGCAGAGGAGCGCGATACCCGCGGGTTCATCTCGATGATGACCATGCGGCCATCTTTCGGGTTGATACCGAACTGGACGTTGGAGCCACCGGTCTCGACGCCGATCTCGCGCAGCACCGCCATGGAGGCGTTGCGCATCAGCTGGTACTCCTTGTCGGTCAGCGTCTGGGCTGGCGCGACCGTGATGGAGTCACCGGTGTGAATGCCCATGGGGTCGAAGTTCTCGATGGCGCAGACGATGATGCAGTTGTCGTTGCGATCCCGTACCACCTCCATCTCGTACTCTTTCCAGCCGATCAGCGACTCGTCGATGAGCAGCTCCTTGGTCGGCGACAGGTCCAGACCGCGCTCGCAGATCTCGACGAACTCTTCCGGGTTGTAGGCGATGCCGCCGCCGGAGCCACCCATGGTAAAGGAGGGACGGATGATGCAGGGGAAGCCCACCATCTGTTGCACGCCCCAGGCCTCTTCCATGTTGTGGGCGATGCCGGCGCGCGGGCACTCCAGGCCGATGCTGCGCATCGCCTTGTCAAAGCGGGAGCGGTCTTCTGCCTTGTCGATGGCATCGGCAGTGGCGCCGATCATCTCCACCCCGAACTCGGCCAGCACGCCGTGCTTTTCCAGATCCAGCGCGCAGTTGAGCGCGGTCTGGCCACCCATGGTGGGCAGGATGGCGTCCGGGCGCTCTTTCTTGATGATCTCGCGCACCACTTCCCAGGTGATGGGCTCGATGTAGGTGGCGTCGGCCATCTCCGGGTCGGTCATGATGGTGGCCGGGTTGGAGTTCACCAGAATGACGCGGTAGCCCTCCTCGCGCAGGGCCTTGCAGGCCTGGGCGCCGGAGTAGTCGAATTCGCAGGCCTGGCCGATGACGATGGGGCCGGCGCCGAGGATCAGGATGCTCTGTAGGTCGTTACGTTTTGGCATGGCTTCTCTTTTCCTCTTAAGCGCGATACTGCTTGATCAATTCAATAAAGTGGTCGAACAGACCGGCACAGTCGTGCGGGCCCGGGCTCGCTTCGGGGTGACCTTGGAAGCTGAAGGCCGGACGGTCGGTGCGATGGATGCCCTGCAGGGAACCGTCGAACAGGGAGACGTGGGTCGCGCGCAGGCAATCCGGCAGAGTCTGCTCGTCCACCGCAAAACCGTGGTTCTGGGCGGTGATCATGACGGTGTTGTCGTCCAGGCTCTTCACCGGGTGGTTGGCACCGTGGTGGCCGAACTTCATCTTGATGGTCTTGGCGCCGGAGGCCAGACCCAGTAGCTGGTGACCCAGGCAGATGCCGAACACCGGGATATTGGTCTTGAGGAAGGCCTCGATGGCCTCGATGGCGTAGTCGCACGGCTCGGGGTCGCCGGGACCGTTGGAGAGGAAGATGCCATCGGGGTTCAGCGCCAGTACCTCGGCAGCCGGGGTCTTGGCTGGCACTACAGTCAGACGGCAGCCGCGGTCCACCAGCATGCGCAGGATGTTGCGCTTGACGCCAAAATCGTAGGCCACCACGTGGTATTTGAGCTGGTCGGCAGCCGGGGTGACGTGACCCTTGCCGAGCTGCCAGCTGCCCTCGGTCCAGTTGTACGCTTCACCAACCGTCACCTCTTTGGCCAGGTCCATCCCCTTCAGACCAGGGAAGGCGCGGGCCTGTTCGAGGGCATACGCTTCATCAACCTGTTTCCCGGCCAGAATGCAGCCGGCCTGGGCGCCTTTCTCGCGCAGGATGCGGGTCAGTTTGCGGGTGTCGATGTCGGCGATACCAACGATGTTGTGAGACTTGAGGTATTCGGAGAGGGATTGCTGATTGCGGAAATTGGAGGCAAGTATCGGAAGGTCCCGGATGATCAATCCCTGCGCGTGGATTTGACTGGACTCTTCATCTTCGCTGTTGGTGCCGGTGTTGCCTATATGGGGGTAAGTGAGGGTGACTATCTGACGGGAATAAGAGGGATCGGTGAGGATTTCCTGATAGCCCGTCATCGACGTATTGAAAACCACTTCACCAACGGAACATCCCTCGGCGCCTATCGACACGCCTTTGAACACAGTTCCATCTTCCAGCACTAGCAATGCAGTGTGATTCAAGACAACCTCCAGTTATTTAGCTTTAAATTCAGCAATTTACCTGGGTGTTGCGGGCTCGGTTCCGGCCTTGGACAGGACTCGAACCCGGCAGATTTCTGGCAAATTGGGCGCATTCTACTTAAAAACGATCGCATTTCAACGTCTTTTCTCATCTGAAATGCATCTAAATTCAATAAACAAGCAACATTACCCATTATCTATGCACTCAATCGCTTTGCAACCCCCACCCTGAAAAGAAAAGGCAAAAGTTGCTAACAATCCAGACCAAGAGGCCAGCATTGATACAAAAACCAATTTTTAATCCTTAAAAAACAACACAATGAAGTTTCATATAAAAAATCTCAATGCCTTCAAACAGCTTTTTTAGGGAGGATGAGTGGCCTTGAAAAATGGAAAACGTTTTTCTGCGTTTGAATTTTTAGTCTGTTTTGATGGATGTAAAAAAATGCCCTGACAGGGGCTATTGAGGCCCAATTTCGTTACCAGCCGATGACATTTGTGCAATGGCAGATCCGGCGCAGCAGCAGAGAGGGAGGATTTATACCACTTCGCACGAAAATCGCTTCGTAAGCGGCATTTATACAAAATCACCAATAAAAAACCCCGCATGAGCGGGGTTTTTAGCAGACGAACGGGCCGGGCAGCCTCTTCGTGCGCACCACGGGTGCCTGGATGTCAGTGGATGTGGTTACTTGAGGCCGAGCACGTCCTGCATGTCATAGAGGCCGGCGCCCTGCCCCTTGAGCCACTTGCCGGCGCGCACCGCACCGTTGGCGAAGGTGAGGCGGCTGGAGGCCTTGTGGCTGATCTCCACCCGCTCGCCGATGTCGGCAAACATGACGGTGTGTTCCCCCACCAGATCGCCGGCGCGAATGGTGGCAAAGCCGATGGTGTTGCGATCCCGCTCGCCGGTGATCCCCTCGCGGCCGTAGACAGCGCACTCTTTCAAGTCACGTCCGAGCGTCTTGGCCACCACCTCGCCCATGGAGAGCGCGGTACCGGACGGTGCATCCACCTTGTGTCTGTGGTGCCCCTCGATGATCTCGATGTCGGTGTAATCCCCCATCACTTTGGCGGCCTGCTCCAAAAGCTTGAACACCAGGTTGACGCCGACCGAGTAGTTGGAGGCGAAGACGATGCCGATCTCGCCGGCGGCGGCCTTGAGCGCCGCCTTGCCCGCGTCGTCAAAGCCGGTGGTGCCGATCACCATCTGCTTGTGGTGGGCCCGGGCGAAGGCCAGGTTGGCCAGGGTCACCTCGGGGCGGGTGAAGTCGATGATGAGATCAAACTCGTCCCGTACCTTGTCCAGGCTGTCGCTGATGATGACGCCGAGCCGACCCAGCCCGTTGAGTTCGCCGGCATCCAGCCCGATCACGGCGGAGCCCGGTCGCTCCAGCGCCGCCCCGACCACCACGCCCTCGGCATGGCTGATCGCCTCCAGCAGCACCTTGCCCATACGACCATTACAGCCCATCACGGCCACACGGATCGGATTGTCCATCTCCACCCTCTCATCTCTATTAAGGAAAGAGACCGTTTTACCAGCCTGCGCCCGCTTTGAAAAGCCCGCCGTGGCCGCCGTCAGTCACCCGAAAATTCAACGACATATCTCTTTAAATCCGAATATTTGACGGATTTAATCAATTAAGCAAAATCACAAGACAAAAAGCAGTATCCATCTGGACGGCTATCTTGACCGGGCGGGCGCGACTCACTACTGTAGACGCCCCATAGCGGCAGGATGCCCGCCACGCTCACCCCACTGCGGGCTGGCTGAGACAGGGAGGTCATGTTCAACCATCGAGGAACACATGATCCAGACTCAACCCAGCGCCAGAGCCCTGCTGCCTCTGCTGGTCTTTCTTGCTCTCTTTATCGGTACCGGCACCTGGCTGACCCTGCAGGGGGTCGAGTTCGCCTTCTATCAACTGCCCGCCCCCGTCGCCGCCCTCCCCGCCGTCATGCTGGCGCTGGTGCTGGGCAAGGAGGGGTTCAACAAGAACCTCGAGACCTTCTTCAAGGGGGTCGGTGACAACAACATCATGGCGATGTGCCTCATCTATCTGCTGGCGGGTGCCTTCGCCACCGTGGCCAAGGCCACCGGCGGGGTGGATGCCACGGTCGCGCTCGGCCTCTCCCTCATCCCCGGCTGGTTCCTGCTGCCGGGGCTGTTCCTCATCTCCGCCTTCATCGCCACCGCCATGGGCACCTCCATGGGCACCATTGGCGCCGTGGCACCGGTGGCGCTCGGCGTGGCCCAGGCCGCCGGCATCGATCCGGTGCTGATGGCGGGCACCATCCTCTCCGGCGCCATGTTTGGCGACAACCTCTCCATCATCTCCGACACCACCATTGCGGCCACCCGCAGCCAGGGCTGCGAGATGAAAGACAAGTTTCGCGAGAACTTCAAGATTGCCGCCCCGGCCGCCATCGGGGTGATCCTGCTCTATCTGACCCTGGGATCGGTCGGGGATGCTCCCGCTACCGAGGCCCATGTCGAGCTGCTCAAGGTGATGCCCTATCTGCTGATCCTGGTGCTGGCCCTCTCTGGCATGAACGTCTTCATGGTACTGGGGCTCGGCATTCTGGCGGCCGGCGGAGTCGGCCTGCTGGGGGATTACCCCCTCGGCCAGTTCAGCAAGGATATCTATCAGGGCTTCACCGGCATGCAGGAGATCTTCCTGCTCTCCATGCTGATCGGCGGCCTCGGCGCCCTGATGGAGCGCCAGGGGGGGCTGGCCTGGATAAGCTGCCGCATCAGCGCCCTGATCGCTCGCTTCACCCGTCAGCACGACGGCGAGCAGAACGAGAAGGCGGCCGAGCTCGGCATCGCCGGGGTGGTGAGCCTCACCAACCTCTGCACCGCCAACAACACGGTGGCCATCATAGTCGCCAGCAAGGTGGCCAAGGAGCTGGCAGATCATCACGGGGTCACTCCGCGCCGCGCCGCCTCCATGCTGGATATCTTCTCCTGCGTGGTGCAGGGGCTCATCCCCTGGGGCGCCCAGGCACTGCTGCTGGGCTCCATCTTCGCCCTCTCCCCGCTGGCAGTGGTGAGCATGAGCTTCTACCCCATGGCGCTGGCGCTGGCCGCCCTGGTGGCGGTGTTCGTCAAGCACCAGATGCGCAAAGCCGCCCACACCTGATAGTGCGGCCGCCGGGTCCCCGAGGATCCGGCGGCCGAGCCGCGCTGTTCAACCCGGCGCGGCCTTGTTAAGGTGATCGCCTGTCAGCGCGATCCGCTCGTCGCCCCCCGCCCGTTCATCAGAGGAGCCCCCATGCCGGATACCCAGCCTGAAAGACAATCCCTGCGCCAGCTCATCCGCCAGCGCAGAAAGAGCCTGACCCAGGCCGAGCAGCAGCAGGCGGCCCAGCAGCTGGTTGCCCAGTTCAAGCAGCATCCCGAGATCCTGGCGGCCAAACGCATCGCCCTCTATCTGGCCAACGACGGCGAGCTCAATCCCCTGCCCGCCATCCACTGGCTGTGGGCCCAGCAAAAAGAGGTCTACCTGCCGGTACTGCACCCCTTCACCCCGGGCCACCTGCTCTTCTTGCGCTACACCGCCACCAGCCCCATGACCCGCAACCGCTACGGCATCGCCGAACCTGAGCTCGACATGCAGCAGGTGGTGCCCCACAGCACCCTCGATCTGATTTGCACGCCGCTGGTGGCGTTCGATGCGGCAGGCAACCGGCTCGGCATGGGCGGCGGCTACTACGATCGCACCCTCGCCTGCTGGCATGAACACAGGCTCGGCCCCAAGCCACTGGGGCTCGCCCACGACTGCCAGCAGGTGGACGCGGTGCCGCAGGAGGAGTGGGACGTACCGCTGCCCCAGATCATCACCCCCAGCCGCTGCTGGCACTTTCCCGGCTAGGACCGTCTGCCCCCTCTGCCGCGATCGTCACGCCCTGCTGCCACAGCCATGGCGCAATGACATGGCGCAATAAACAGGCAAACGATTTACATCTTGCAGGTTTTTGGCCCGGAACGTGAGCTGGGTGGTCGCTCTGAGGGGGCGGCTTGGATATAATGCGGCCGCTTTTTTCCAAAGGATCGATCATGACTCAAGATGAAATGAAGAAGGCGGCCGGTTGGGCTGCGCTCAAGTATGTGGTTCCCGGCACCATCGTCGGGGTAGGCACCGGCTCTACCGTCAACCACTTCATCGATGCACTGGCGACCATGAAGGACGAGATCAAGGGGGCGGTATCCAGCTCCGTGGCCTCCACCGAACGCCTCAAGGGCTTCGGCATCACAGTGTATGACCTCAACGAGATCGACGCCCTCTCCGTCTACGTGGACGGTGCCGACGAGATCAACGGCACCCGCGACATGATCAAGGGCGGCGGCGCAGCCCTCACCCGCGAGAAGATCGTCGCCGCCGTGGCCGACAAGTTCATCTGCATCATCGACAACACCAAGACGGTCGACGTGCTCGGCACCTTCCCGCTGCCGGTGGAAGTGATCCCCATGGCCCGCGAATACGTGGCCCGCGAGATCAGAAAACTCGGCGGCAACCCGGTCTGGCGTGAAGGGGTGGTCACCGACAACGGCAACCACATCCTGGACGTGAAAGGCATGGCCATCAGCGATGCCAAGGGGCTGGAAGTGCAGCTCAATGCCATCGTAGGCACCGTCACCAACGGTCTGTTCGCCCACCGCGGTGCAGATGTGGTGCTGATTGGTACTCCCGACGGGGTCATCACCCAATAAGGTGCCTGCCAAGACCCCCCCAATGCAAGACGGCGCCCCATGGCGCCGTTTTTATTGGTTGCTCAATGAGTTGCAAACCCTCGTTTACAACTATCGTTGAAAACTTCAAAGAATTTGACTTTCGTCACAAATATTCCCTCTCCCAAACGTTTTTGCTACTTTACGGTTTTCTTCACACACCATATCTGCACTCACTTTTGCAAACATAGAGGGATCGTCATGACTGCCAAGTTTTCACTGGACAAGGATAAAATCAAGGTACTGCTGCTGGAGGGGGTTCACCCCAACACGGTGGAAACCTTTCGTGCCGCAGGTTACACCAGTGTGGAGTATCTGAAGACCTCTCTCTCCGAAGAAGATCTGATCGAGCGCATTCGTGACGTGCATTTCGTGGGGCTGCGCTCGCGCACCCAGATCACCGAGAAGGTGCTGGATGCCGCCAACAAGCTGGTGGCCATCGGCTGCTTCTGCATCGGTACCAACCAGGTCGAGCTCGACGCCGCCCATCTGCGCGGCATCCCGGTGTTCAACGCCCCCTTCTCCAACACCCGCTCGGTGGCCGAACTGGTGCTGGGCGAGATCCTGCTGCTGCTGCGCGGCATCCCGGAGAAGAACGCCAAGTGCCATCGCGGTGTGTGGGAAAAGCTGGCCAACCGCTCGGTGGAAGCCCGTGGCAAGAAGCTCGGCATCATCGGCTACGGCCACATCGGCACCCAGCTCGGCATCATCGCCGAGAGCATCGGCATGAAGGTCTACTACTACGACATCGAGAACAAGCTCTCGCTCGGCAACGCCATCCAGGTGCCAAGCATGGTCGAGCTGCTCAACATGTCCGACGTCATCAGCCTGCACGTGCCTGAGACCGCCTCCACCAAGGATCTGATCGGTGCCGAGCAACTGCGCATGATGAAACCGGGCGCCATCTTCATCAACGCCTCCCGCGGTACCGTGGTTGACATCGATGCTCTGGCCGACGTCATCAAGAGCGGTCACATCTCCGGCGCCGCCATCGACGTCTTCCCCAGCGAACCCAAGTCCAATGACGAAGAGTTCCTCACTCCGCTGCGCGGGCTGGACAACGTGATCCTGACCCCTCACATCGGCGGCTCCACCCAGGAAGCCCAGGAGAACATCGGGCTGGAAGTGGCCAACAAGCTGGTCAAATACTCGGACAACGGCTCCACCCTCTCCGCCGTCAACTTCCCCGAGGTCTCCCTGCCCGGCCACAAGGGTTCCAGCCGCCTGCTGCACATTCACCGCAACCAGCCCGGCGTGATGAACCAGATCAACCAGATCTTCGCCGACGAGGGGATCAACATCGCCGGCCAATACCTGCAGACCAGCAGCCACATCGGCTACGTGGTGATCGACGTGGAGACCGAGCACAGCGAGAAGGCGCTGGCCAAGCTCAAGGAGATCGGCGGCACCATCCGTGCCCGCATCCTGCACTGATTGGCCTGCAGAGCCGCCCAGCAAAAAGCCCGTCGTGATGACGGGCTTTTTTATGCTGCGATGCTAAGCGCACATCCGCATCCTTGCTCCTTTGCCCCCTTCTCCCTTCGCGGGAGAAGGGGTGGGGATGAGGGGGAGAAGATACCTCCCTCACCCAGCCATTCCCCAAAGGGAGAGAGCAATGACGCGAGAGAGAATGCGGCCTGACTTACCACCAACCCAGCAGGTTGCGGCCAACCAAAGCGCCCCACACCAGGGCGTTCAGGGCCAGCGCGATAAAGACGGCGGCGGAGCCCAGATCCTTGGCGCGACCGGAGAGCTCATGATGTTCGGAGCCGATGCGATCCACCACCGCTTCGACGGCGGAGTTGAGCACCTCGACGATCACCACCAGCCAGCTGATGCAGACCAGCAGCAGAATTTGCTCGAGGGTATCGCCGATCCAGAACGCCAGCGGCATCAGCAGCAGGATCAGCATCAGCTCCTGCCGGAAGGCCGCCTCGTTGATCCAGGCTGACTTGAGCCCCTTCATGCTGTAACCGGTTGCATTGATGATGCGGGTGACCCCGGTTGCCCCTGGCTTTGCCACGCTATCTACCTCATTTGGAATCGTTTTGGGGCTCACATCCTATCAGAGCCCCTCGAGGTTTCCATCAGGGGTTTTTTGCTTTATTTTATCCCTTTGCCTCTTCGGCACTCAGTCACTGCTACTGCCCACGCCACCCATTTCGAGAATCGAGTCGTATGTCCATTCACACCGATGAATTGCGCACCCGTCGCCTGGAGTCCCTGATCACTCCCAGCGAACTGGCGCACGCCTTCCCGTTAAGCGACACCGTTGCCCAGAATCTGCTGGATGCCCGCCGCGAAGTGGAAGCGATCCTGGCCGGTGAGGATCAGCGCCTGCTGGTCATCGTCGGTCCCTGCTCCATTCACGATCCGGCCGCCGCCCACGAGTACGCCCTGCGCCTCAATGCCCTGCGCGCGCAGTATAAAGAGAGCCTGTGCATCGTGATGCGCACCTATTTCGAGAAGCCGCGCACCATCGTCGGCTGGAAAGGCCTCATCAATGATCCGCGCCTCGATGGCAGCTTCGACGTCAACGAAGGGCTGAAACTGGCCCGCAAGCTGCTGGTGGACATCAACGCCCTCGGCATGCCCACCGCCACCGAGTTCCTCGACATGGTGACCGGCCAGTACATCAGCGATCTCATCACCTGGGGCGCCATCGGCGCGCGCACCACCGAATCCCAGGTGCACCGCGAGATGGCCTCCGCCCTCTCCTGCCCGGTCGGCTTCAAAAACGGCACCGACGGCAACACCCGCATTGCCATCGACGCGGTGCGCGCCGCCCGTCACAGCCACATCTTCTATTCCCCGGACAAGGACGGCAAGATGACCATCTACCGTACCGCCGGCAACCCCTATGGCCACGTGATCCTGCGCGGCGGTCACCGCCCCAACTACGATACCGCCAGCATCGATGAAGCGTGCGAAGCGCTGGCCGACGTCGGCCTGCCCGAGCGGCTGGTGGTGGATTTCAGTCACGGCAACAGCATGAAGGATCACCGTCGCCAGCTGCTGGTGGCGCAGGACATCTGCGATCAGCTGCGCCGCGGCCGCACCGGCATCGCCGGCATCATGGCCGAGAGCTTCCTGGTGGAAGGGCGGCAGGATGTGGAGAACGGCTGCGCCGTCACTTTCGGCCAGAGCATCACCGATGCCTGTCTCTCCTGGAGCGACACCGAAACCCTGCTGGCCATGCTGGCCGAGGCCGCCCAGGTGCGCCTTGCCAAGCAGCAGGGCTGAGTGCGGATGACAAACGCCGACTGGCGGATAGTGCCTCTCGACGAGACGCTGCTGGCGCAGTGGGCAACCCTGCGCCAGCAGTTGTGGCCGCACCACGAAATGGCGGCCCATCTGCAGGAAGGGGCCGAGCTGCTGACCGCAGCCCATCTCAACGCCTTTCTGGTGCTGGATGCGCAGAGCCAGGCGGTGGCCTTTGCCGATGCCGCCCTGCGCCGCGATTACGTGAACGGCTGCGAGAGCAGCCCTGTGGTCTATCTGGAAGGGGTCTATGTGCAGCCGGCTTCACGCCGGCGCGGGTTGGCCCAGGCCTTGATCGCCCGGGTGGCCCAGTGGGGCCGCGAGCTGGGTTGTCGCGAGCTGGCCTCCGATGCCGCCATCGACAACCTCGCCTCCCAGCAGCTGCACCAGCGACTCGGCTTTGCCGAAACAGAGCGGGTCGTCTTCTTCAAAAAGGCCCTCGGCTGACGCCAGGGCCTTGTTTGTTTCTCACAGGGTCGGCATAAACCAGACCCGGCCGCCCGCCTCGATGCGATCGGTCTTTATCTGAAACACCTGCGCCAGCAGCGCCTCGTCCACCAGCTCGACGCCTCCCTCCCGCACCACCCGCCCCTGTTGCAGACAGAGCAGGCGATCGGCCCAGTCGATGGCCAGGTTGATGTCGTGGATGGCGAGCACCACCAGCAACCCCTGCCCGGCCAGTTGCTTGAGCAGCCGCAGCAGCGCCAGCTGATGGTGCAGATCCAGTCCCGCCAGCGGTTCGTCCAGCAGCAATACCCGCCCGCCCGGGTTGAGGCTCGGCCACACCTGAAGCAGGGTGCGGGCGATCAGCACCCGCTGCTGCTCCCCGCCAGACAGCCGGCTGAAGTCCCGTGCCAGCAAGGCTTCCAGCTCCAGCGCCTGGCACAGCGCCTGAATGGCCTCGTTCTGTCTGGCCGCAGGCTGTGCCTCATCGAGCCCCAGGCTCAGCACCTGGAACACCGGGATATGGAACAGCTGGGGCTGGCGCTGGGGCAGCATGGCGCGCCGCTGTGCCAGTGCCGGCCAGCTCAAGTCCGCCAGCGACGCCCCACCGATGCGCACCTCCCCTTGCCCCGGCAAGAGGCCGGCCAGGGCGCCGAGCAGGGTCGACTTGCCGCTGCCGTTGGGGCCGAGCAGGGCCACCAGCTGGCCCCCCTGCCAGGCAAGGTCGAGGGGGGCGAGCCGGTTGGCGACGGCAAGGGCGCGGGCCGCCAGCAAGGGAGGCTGACCCCCGGGGTGATCAGGTGCTGGCATGGGCATCTTGCCTCAACAACAAATAGATGAAGAGCGGGGCGCCGACCGAGGCGGTGATGACCCCGATGGGCAGCTCCCCCGCCTGCAAGGCGGAGCGGGCGATGAGATCGGCCGCCAGCAGCAGGGCGCCGCCCCCCAGCGCCGAGGCGGGCAGCAGAAAGCGCTGATCGCTGCCGCCACAGAGCCGCAGCAGATGGGGCACCACCAGCCCGACGAAGCCGATGACACCGCACAGCGCCACCGCCATGCCGGTGAGCAGGCACACCGCCAGCACCAGCCGCACCCGCATCCTGTCCACATCGAGCCCCATCAGGCGGGCCTGGGTCTCTCCCAGCAGCAGTTGCTGCAGCGCCTTGCTTTGCCAGCAGAGCCAGCCGAGAGCGAGCGGGAACAGCAGCCACCACCAGGCCAGTTGCTGACTGCCATAGGCAAGGCTGCCCATCATCCAGAACATGAATTCACGCAGGGAGCCATCATCGGCAAAGTACATCAGCCAGGTCATGGCGGCGTTGGTGAGGATGCCGATGGCGACCCCGAACAGCAGCAGCCGGGCGTGGCCGAGCCGGGCCCGGCGCGCCAGCCGAATGAGCAGCATGGTCACCAGCAGGGCACCGCCGAAGGCCGCCAGCGACAACCCCCAGCCCGGCAGATAGACGCCGAGGGCCTTGGCCACCGCCATCGCCACCATGGCGGCCAATCCCGCCCCGCTCGAGACACCGAGCAGGCCGGGTTCGGCCACCGGGTTGTGCAGAATCACCTGCAGCACGGCGCCACCGCAGGCGAGCGCCGCCCCCGCCAGCAGGGCCAGCAGGGCGCGCGGCAGGCGCAGCTCCAGCAGGATGCGCTGCTCGAGATCCCCCAGCGGCTGCCAGGGCAGCAAGACGAATTCGCCCCAGGCGAGGGAGCAGAGGAACAGCGCCAGGGTCAGCAACAGCAGGCCGAGCAACCAGCGCCGCTGCCAGCGCTGCTGGCGGGCGAGCAAAGAGAGATACACAGAGGCTCTCCGAAGGTGAGAAGGAGCCAGCGCCAGAGCCTGTCGAGCAGCTGACGCGAGTCATGAAAAACGCATGATAACAGCGTGTTACTACCCGAGGTCAAGGCTGGTAAGGCTTGGCGAGGGCGGCGATCTCGCCGCTTGCCACCAGCTCCTGCAGAGCCAGTGCCAGTGGTTGCTGCAGCGCCTGATGGGGGGAGTGCTTGCTCATGCCCAGATAGAGCACCACTGGTTGCGGCGGCTGATAGGCCGCCTTGAGCAAACCGGCCTCGTTGTCCTGGCTCAGGGCGTAGTCCACCTGGCAGTCGGTGCCGATCATCAGCGGCAGGTGGCCGCGCTGCACCATGCGCAGCAGCTGATCCTCGGTGGGCACCCCGTGCTTGTCGAGTCGGTTGTCGGCATCAAAGGGGGCAAAATAGGCCGAATTGAGCACATAGCCCACCTTCTTGCCCTGCAGGTCGGCGTAGGTGCGCAGGGTCGATACCGCCGCCGCCTTGCCGTAGAAGGCCGGCCGGCACTGATAGTAGGCCGGCTGCAGATAATCGATGAAGGCTGCCCGCTCCGCCGTCATCGCCAAGCCTATCATGAGGTCCACCTGGCCGGTCTGCATCTGCTTGAGCGCCCGCCCCCAGGGCACCCGTTTCACCTCGAAGCGGATGCCGCTGCGGCGCTGCAACTGCTGCAAGATGTCCATGTCCAGCCCGCCGAAGCGGCCGTCCGGCTGCACTATCCGAAACGGCGGCCAGACATCGGTGGCCACCGTCAGGGTCGGCGCCCCATGCACCAGGCAGGCAAACAGCAGACCAAGCACACCCCAGCTTGTCTTGCCCATCCCGTACAACCCTCTGTGACTTCATCCTTGATGGATTAAAAATACCCTGCCACCCCACTTATGAAAACCCGTGGTTCGGAGATAAAATGCGATTGATTTTAAAGGAGAACCTAATGAACCCTATCTTTACCAGCATCGGCCTGCTGCTGTGCAGCAACGTCTTCATGACCTTCGCCTGGTATGCCCACCTCAAGAGCATGAATCACAAACCCTGGATCATCGCCGCCCTGGTGAGCTGGGGCATAGCGCTGTTCGAATACCTGCTGCAGGTACCTGCCAACCGCATCGGCCACACCGTGCTCTCCGTCGGCCAGCTCAAGATCCTGCAGGAGGTGATCACCCTCACCGTGTTCGTCCCCTTCTCCATCTTCTATCTGAAAGAGGATCTGAAATGGGATTACCTGTGGGCCGGCCTGTGCATCCTGGGCGCGGTGTTTTTTGTCTTTCGCGAGAAACTCACCGGCGCCTGACGCTGTACACTCAATGACATTCGATGTAATTGCATCTGCTTGATAGACGAGGCAAAACCAATGGAATTGCGAGACATGCTACAGATCCTGGCCAAGCAGGATGGCTCCGACCTCTATCTGTCGACCGGCGCCCCCCCTTGCGCCAAGTTCAACGGCGGCCTGCGTCCGCTCAGTGAAACGCCGCTCGAGCCCGGCGAGGTGGCCAGAATAGCCGACGCCATCATGGACGGCGAGCAAAAGCAGCAGTTCGAGCGGGAGCTGGAGATGAACCTCGCCATCTCGCTGCCCCAGATCGGCCGCTTTCGGATCAACATCTTCAAGCAGCGCAACGAAGTGTCGCTGGTGGCGCGCAACATCAAGACCGAGATCCCCCGCTTCGAGGATCTGAAACTGCCCCCCGTGCTGCTCGACACCATCATGGAGAAGCGCGGCCTGGTGCTGTTCGTCGGCGGTACCGGCTCGGGCAAGTCCACCTCGCTCGCGGCCCTCATCGACCATCGCAACCGCAACAGCGGCGGCCACATCATCACCATCGAGGATCCGGTGGAGTTCGTGCACCGCCACCGCAAGAGCATCATCAACCAGCGCGAGGTGGGGGTGGACACCCGCAGCTTCCACGCCGCCCTGAAGAACACCCTGCGCCAGGCGCCGGACGTGATCCTCATCGGTGAAATTCGCGATCGCGAGACCATGGAGCATGCACTGGCCTTCTCCGAGACCGGCCACCTGGCGATTTCCACCCTGCACGCCAACAACGCCAACCAGGCGCTGGACCGCATCATCAACTTCTTCCCGGAAGAGCGCCGGCCTCAGCTGCTCAACGACCTTGGCAACAACCTCAAAGCGTTCGTCTCCCAGCGGCTGGTCAAAACCAGCGACGGTGGTCGCCGGGCGGCGGTGGAGATCATGCTGGGCACCCACACCATTCGCGACATGATCAAACGCGGCGAATTTGGCGGCCTCAAGGAGGTGATGGAGAAATCCAAGGCCCTCGGCATGGTCACCTTCGACAGCGCCCTGTTCGATCTGGTGGTAGAGGGGGTGATCGACGAGGAGGAGGCGGTGAAAAACGCCGACTCGGCCAACAACCTGCGCCTCAAGATCAAGCTGTGGAAGGAGAAGGGCCAGATCGCCAGCAGCAGCGATGCCACCGGCTGGAGCCTCGAGCCCACCAAGGACGAAAAAGACGATCTGTTCTGACCTCGCCCTCCCCTGACGGCACCTGCAAACACCCGCTTCGGCGGGTGTTTGCACAAAAAACGCCCGCATCTGCCTGCCCTTCAACGCCACCGCCCTCCCCGCCAGCCCAGGGCCGCCGTGACATCTGGTGAACTATCGCACCATCTGCGACAGATTTTGTCATCACAAATGACAAAACCATCACTTCACCGAAAAACCGTGTGAGAAGTGTGAGTGAAAGCACTTTCATACTGGCTTCAAAGGAGGCAGTATCAAGGGGTTCTATCAATAAAGGGGTATTCAATGTTGTTACAACCTGCCAATACAGCACAGTCCAGACAGTTGCTGAACGAGACCATGGCCTTGGTTCTCGCAGGAGGGCGGGGCAGTCGCCTCAAACAGTTGACGGACAACAGGGCGAAACCGGCAGTGCATTTCGGCGGCAAGTTCCGCATCATCGACTTCGTACTCTCCAACTGCATCAACTCCGGCATTCGCCGGGTCGGGGTGGTGACCCAGTACAAATCCCACAGCCTGCTGCGCCACCTGCAGTCCGGCTGGTCCTTTCTGCGCTACCAGATGAACGAGTTCATCGACTTGCTGCCCGCCCAACAACGGGTGGACGAGGTCAACTGGTATCGCGGCACCGCCGATGCGGTCTACCAGAATCTGGACATCATTCGCGATCACGGCCCCAAATATGTGGTGGTGCTGGCGGGGGATCACATCTACAAGATGGATTACGCCGCCATGCTGCTCGATCACGTCAACATGGGGGCCAGGGTGACGGTGGCCTGCATCGAGGTCCCGCGGGATGAGGCGAGCGCCTTCGGGGTGATGGCGGTGGATGGGGATCGCAAGATCAACGCCTTCGTCGAGAAGCCCGCCAACCCGCCCGCCATGCCGGGCAAACCGGACACCGCGCTGGCCTCCATGGGGGTCTACATCTTCGAGGCCGACTACCTCTACCAGTTGCTGGAAGAGGATCTCGCCAACCCGGCCTCCCACCACGATTTCGGCATGGACGTGATCCC
The DNA here is from genome assembly GCF_013085525.1 of Aeromonas sp. 1805. Classification (NCBI taxonomy): domain Bacteria; kingdom Pseudomonadati; phylum Pseudomonadota; class Gammaproteobacteria; order Aeromonadales; family Aeromonadaceae; genus Aeromonas; species Aeromonas sp. 1805. The sequence goes on from NZ_CP038515.1 coordinate 4,685,473, forward strand.
GCGGGTAGTGCAAGAGGGCACCGCCTACGCCCACCCGTTCAGCATGTCCTGCGTCGGCTGCTGTCCGCAAAAGCGCCCCTACTGGCGCGACGTGGGCACGGTGGATTCGTTCTGGGAAGCCAACATGGATCTCGCCTCCGTCACCCCGGAGCTCGACATCTACGATCAGGACTGGCCCATCTGGACCAGCCAGAACATGACCCCGCCCGCCAAGTTCGTGCAGGACAGAAACGGCCAGCACGGCATGACCATCAACTCCATGTTTGCCGGCGGCACCATCGTCAGCGGCTCCTTCATCGTGAGCTCGGTGCTGTTTACCAATGTGCGGGTCGACTCCTTCTGCACCCTGGATCAGGCGGTGATCTTCCCCGGGGTCGAGATAGGCCCGGGCTGCCGGCTGCGCCGGGTGGTGATCGACAAGGGCTGCAAGCTGCCGGAAGGGCTGGTGGTGGGTGAAAACGCCTGCGAGGATGCCCGCCGCTTCTACCGCTCCGAGCAGGGCATAGTGCTGGTCACCAAGGAGATGCTGGCCAGATTGTGATGCCGAACAGTCATAGTAAAGGGAGTCATAGAGGCTCCCTTTTTACATTTGCTTACCGCTCGCCCCTTGCCTGACAGGCCGCCGGGCATGCTACTCTGCGCTCGGCCCTGCCTTCGTCTCACCATGGAATCGCATATGAAAAAACTGGATGTTGCCCGCCTTGCCAGCCTCGCCGACGAGGCCGCCCACTCCCCGCGCCTGCGCATGAACCACAACCTGCATCAGGAGCTGACCGACCCCATCCAGCGCCTGGCCATCGCCATGGAGCCGGGCACCTATATCCGTCCCCATCGCCACCTGCAGACCTGGGAGCTGCTCACCGCGCTGCAAGGCCGCTTCGTGGTGCTCAACTTCGATGACGAGGGTACCGTCATTGCCCGCGCCGTGCTGGGGGAAGAGACCTCGGTGCTGGAGACCCCCATCGCCAGCTGGCATGCGGTGCTCTCTCTGGATCCCGGCGCCGTCATCTTCGAGGTGAAACACGGCCCCTACGCCCCTTTTCGGGAAGAGGACTTCGCCCCCTGGTCACCGGCGGTGGACGACATCGAGGGCCAGCAGGCCCTGATGGCCTGGTATCGCCACGCCGAGGTGGGTCAGTGCTGGCCGGGGCGCTGAGCCCCTCCTCCGCCAGGCAGCCCAATCGCTCTGCCATAAAGAAGACCCGCCAGTGGCGGGTCTTCTTTTATCGACGAATGAAGCGGACGAACGCGCTGGTTCAGCCCTTTTGCACCAGACCAATCTGGCCCGGCTCACACCACTCGAACATCACCTCCTGGCTCTTGCCGCAGCAGGAGCCGCCGCACACCTGGGTCTCCCGCTTGGCGACCCGCCCCTTGCGCATCCAGACGCCGAGCATGGCCTCCACCGCATCTTCCGAGGTGTGGAAGTGGCGGGCCAGCTCGCGCCGGCTCACCTTCTGCTGCGCGGCGAGGTACTCCCCCAGCTCGCGCAGGATCACAGGGTCACCACCTTGCGGGCGACGATGTCGCCGTGGCGACGGCCGGCCCACCAGAGCAGCAGCAGGGAGCAGCCGTAGCTCGCCACCCAGAACAGGCTCTGCTCGGGGTGCGCGGCAAAGGTGGCCAGCTGATAGAAGACGGTGGCGCACATGAAGGCCATGTAGTTGCACCAGGCGGCGGTCAGCAGGGCCCACTGGCGACCGGTTTCGCGCACCAGAGCGCCCATGGCGGCGGCGCAGGGCATGTAGAGCAGCACGAACAACAGATAGGCGAAGGCACCGGCCGCGCCATCGAAGTGGCTCTGCATGTTGCCGTAGGTGGAGACGTCCACCTCCTGCGCCTCGGCGGCAGCTTTCTGGTCATCCAGGTTGCCCACCGCCAGCCCCATGGGGTCGGTCGGGTCGATGTCGGCCAGATTGGTGGCGACCGCGGCGATCGCCTCCTGGAAGCTGCTTACCAGGGAGAACTCGCTCGCCTCCTCTTCCCCGTCGCCGCTGCCGGCGTAGAGGCTGTTGAGGGTACCGACCACCGCCTCTTTGGCGAAGATGCCGGTGACGATGCCGACCGTGGCCTGCCAGTTGTCATCGCGCACGCCGATGGGGTGCAGCACCGGGGTCACCGCCTGGCTGATTTTGCTCAGTACCGAGCTCTCCTGATCCTGGTGGCCGAAGCTGCCGTCGGTGCCGAGCGAGTTGAGCACGCTCAGCACGGCGACCACCAGCACGATGGTTTTACCGGCGCCGAACACGAAGGATTTGAGCTTCTGCCAGGTCTTGATGCCGACGTTGACCGGGCGCGGCCACTCGTAGTCCGGCATCTCCATCAGCATGGAGTCGCTCTTGCCCGGCAGCAGGGTGCTGCGCAGCAACAGGCCGGTGAGCACCGCCACCAGGATGCCGATGAGGTAGAGACCGAACACCAGGTTCTGGCCAGATTCGGGGAAGAAGGCCACCGCAAACAGGGCGTAGACCGGCAGGCGGGCACCGCACGACATGAAGGGAGCCATGGCCGAGGTCATCAGCCGCTCGCGCTCGGAGTTGAGGGTACGGGTCGCCATCACCGAGGGCACGGTGCAGCCAAAGCCCATCAGCATGGGGACGAACGCCTTGCCCGGCAGGCCGAGGCGGCGCATCAGGGCATCCACCACAAAGGCCGCGCGGGCCAGGTAGCCGGAGCTCTCCAGCACCGCCAGGAACAGGTAGAGGCAGCCGATCACCGGGATGAAGGTGGCAACAGTCTGCAAGCCGACGCCAAAGCCGTCCGCCAGGATGGCTCCCAGCCAGTCCGGCGCATGGATCAGCCCCAGCAGGTGGTGCACCCCGTCGACAAACAGGGCGCCGCCCATGATGTCGAAGAAGTCGATGAAAGCGCTGCCCACCTTGATGGCGAACATGAACATCAGGTACATCACCAGCAGGAAGAAGGGGATGCCGAACCAGCGGTTGAGCAGCACCCGATCGAGCCGCTCGCTCTGGGCCGCGGTGAGCTTGCCCTTCTGCTGGCACGCCTGGGCGGCCCACTGGTGGATGTGGCCGTAGCGGATATCCGCCAGTTGCAGGTCCACATCCTGCCCGTGATGAGCGCGGGCCACCACGTTGGCGGCGGCGGCCTGCTGGCCGGGCAGCAGGGTCTCCTGCATCACCGCATCCTCTTCCAGCAGGCGCAAGGCGCGGCCACGGGTGGTGAGGTGATGCGGGGCGAGCAGCGTCTCAAGCTCCGCCAGATCTTTTTCAAGCTCGCTGCCGTAGTCCAGCAACAGCGCCGGCTGCGGCTGGCCGATGAACTGCTGGATCTGGTTCTTGAAGGCGGCGACCTGCTGGCGGTTGTGGGCCGAGAGGGCCACCACCGGGCAGCCGAGGGTGTTGGCGAGCTTGCTCTCGTCGATGGTGATGCGCCGCTTTTGCAGGATGTCCATCTTGTTGAGCACCACCACCATGGGCAGCCCCAGCTCACGCAGTTGCAGCGTGAGGTAGAGGGAGCGCTCCAGGTTGGCGGCATCGATGACGTTGAGCAGTAGATCCGGCTGCTGGCCCTCCACGAAGCGGCTGGCGATCTGCTCGTCCAGGCTCCCCTCCTGGTTGGCCAGGCTGTAGATGCCGGGCAGGTCCATCAGTTTGTAGTCGTGGCCCTGGGCACTGAATTCGCCCATCTTCTTGTCTACGGTGACGCCGCTCCAGTTGCCCACTTGCTGGCGGGCCCCGGTCAGGGCGTTGAACAGGGAGGTCTTGCCGCTATTGGGATTGCCGACGGTTACCAGGGAGTAGTTCATACCGGTTTAACCTCGATAGTGCTTTGACCAAGACGATTGTTTTGTGAGGTGTGTTTCATACCGGCTCGACCTCGATTTGCTGGGCCAGACTTTTTTGCATGGAGAGGCAGATCCCCTGACACTGGATCTGCAGCGGATCCCCGAGCGGGGCCGCGCGCAAATAGATGACTTCAGTCTGGGGCAACAAGCCCATCACCATCAGCTTGCGCCGCAGGGGACGGGTTAATTGATTCATGTTCTTGATGCGAGCACTCTGTCCCGGTGACAACTGCGCGAGTACCATGACTGACTCCTGAAGTTAAACAATAATAATTCTCTTTTACTTGGGGCATTATAATCCGTGTTTTCAACGCTTATTTGAGTAAAATCAAACTCCGCTTAGCTAACCCACAAATAACTGCCATGAGTCACGACAACAACAGCCGCCTGGTTTACAGCACGGACGGCGGCATCATCAAAGAACAGAGCCAGCCGCAATCCGCCTCCCCCTTCCCCACCGACGGGGTGGTGCGCATCCGCCGCGAAACCAAGGGGCGCAAGGGCGCCGGGGTCATCACCATCCACGGCGTCCCGGCCGAACAGCAAAAGAACATCGCCACCCTGCTCAAGAAAAAGTGCGGCACCGGCGGCGGCCTGAAAGAGGGGGTGATCGAGATCCAGGGGGACAAACGGGATCTGATCAAGGCCGAGCTCGAGAAGGCCGGTTTCAGCGTCAAGCTGGTGGGCGGCTGATCCCCGCACCGCCCGGCTTGCGTCACTTTCGCTTTTTCCCTAGAATGCCCGCTCCCATCGAGGGGGAGTAGTCTCGCCAGCCGGCCCCAAACCGGTTCGCGACCCTGATCAACATACTTGGTGCCAACTCACCATGGTCAGGGTGATCCACGCCAGCCGCGGATTTGACAAGACCTTTGACGGGCCAGTGCCAATACCGGGGACGGATGGCGCAGGCTTGTCTCAGGTATAACAATTCCGTCCCCCGGTCATTTTTATGGAAGCCTTGTTAACCTCAACCCTCAGCGTGGCCATCGCCGAAATCGGCGACAAGACCCAGCTGCTGGCGCTGTTGCTCATCTGTCGTTTTCGCAAGCCCTGGCCCATCATCGCCGGCATGCTGGCAGCCACCCTGCTCAACCACGCTGGCGCCGCCTGGCTTGGCGAGTTCATCAGCCGCTGGCTCGATCCCAAGGTGATGACCTATCTGGTGGCAGGCGCCTTCATCGCCATGGCCGCCTGGATCCTGGTGCCGGACAAGATGGACGACGAGGAGAGCCCGCTCGACAAATACGGCCCCTTCATGGCCACCTTCGTGCTGTTCTTCATCGCCGAGATCGGCGACAAGACCCAGATCGCCACCGTGCTGCTGGCGGCCAAGTATGACTCGCTGACCCAGGTCATCACCGGCACCACCCTCGGCATGATGCTGGCCAACGTGCCGGTGGTGCTGCTTGGCAAGCTGGGGGCCGATCGCCTGCCGCTCAAGGGGATCCGCATCGCCTGCGCCATCCTGTTTGTGGGCCTCGGGGTGAGCACCCTGCTGTTCGCCTGACCCGGCCGGATCAGAAGGTGGCGAGGCAAGGGTGAGCACTTGCCGACGCCACTCCCGCGCCCATGTCGTGTCCTTGCAAGCAAGCCCCGCCCTTTGGCGGGGCTTTTTGCATCCGCTTGCCGGGCAGGTTGCGCCCGCAGACGGGGGCTGCCAATCGGCGCCATGGCCGTGGCATAATGCGGCAAACCTGATGGAGCATCCCATGCACTTCACTTCAAGACAGACGCTGCTCGACTGGGTCAGGCGTGGACGCCTCGAGCGGGCCAGTCTGCCCGCCGCCCTCGCCCTGTGCGAGCTGCCCCCCGGCCCTGCCCGCTGGCAGTGGCTGTTCGATCGGCTGCTGCTCTGGCTTGGCAGCCTGTGCCTCGGCGCCGGCCTGGTATTCTTCGTCGCCTTCAACTGGCAGGAGCTGGGCCGCCTCTCGCGCCTCGCGCTGCTGGAGCTGCCACTGCTCGCCATGCTGCTGTTGCTGTGGCGCAAGCCCCTAGCCGACAGCCAGCGCCAGGCGCTGCTGCTCGCCATCGCCCTCAACATCGGCGCCCTGCTGGCGCTGGTGGGACAGACCTACCAGACCGGCGCCGATCCCTGGCAGCTGTTCGCCACCTGGGCACTGATGCTGCTGCCGCTGGCGGCGCTCGGCCAGAGCCCGCTGCTGTGGACCTTGAGCTGGCTGCTCGGCCAGCTGGCGCTGGTGCTCTACTGGCGGCTCGGGCTGTTCAACTTCTTCTTCGCCTTCAACGAGGAGGCCCTCGGCTGGTGCCTGACCCTGTTCAACGCCGCCCTCTGGGGCATATTGCTGCTGGTGCCCGCTCACTACCGGCTAATGCCCTCCTGGCTGGCGGGGCTGGCCGCCGGGTTCGGCGTCACCCTGCTGACCCTGCTGGCGCTGTTCGATGTCGCCTCCCCCTGGGTCTGGCCGGCCTGGCTCGGCTGGCTGGCGGCCGCCTACCTGCGCTGGCACCACAGATTCATCGCCGGGCTCGCCATGGGCTGCCTGAGCCTCATCGTGGTGCTGCTGACCGCGCTCGGCAAATGGATGGAGCCGGACGTGGACGGCTTCCTGCTGCTCTGCCTCATCGCCATCGGCCTGTCGGTGGCGGCCAGCCGCTGGCTGCAACAACAACGGAGGCCCCATGAGTGATCTGACCCCCTGGCAGCGACTGCAACAGGCCCGGCTGGTGGAGGGGGATGCCCCCCGTGACGACCAGCCCCACTGGTCGAGCCGCTTTCTGCTCGGCATGGTGGGCTGGATTGCCGCCCTGTTCCTGCTGTTCTTCCTGTTCATGTCGTTCTCCCAGCTCACCCGGGATGCCGACAGCGCCCTGCTGATGGGCGTCGTACTGATGGTCATCGCCTTTTGCCTCAACCGCTTCGCCACCCGCAGCGATCTGTGGGATCAGTTCGTGCTGGCGCTGGCGCTGGCCGGCGATGCCTGGCTGCTCTACGGCCTGCTCGACCGGCTGGATCTGCACTCGGCCCCGCTCTGGTTCGCCCTCGCCCTGCTGTCGCTGGCCATCGCCGCCCTGTTCGAGCACTGGCTGATCCGGCTGTTCCACAGCTTCGCCGCCGCCATCCTGCTCACCCTTGCCCTCGCCTGCCTCGGCCTGCAACTGCTGGCCCTGCCGCTGGTGATGACGGCGGTGGCCCTCTGTTGGCTGCAGGCTGAGCGCGATCCAGTGCGCCATCAGCTCTATGAATCCCTCACCCTGGGGCTGGCGCTCTCCCTGCTGGTGCTGGGGCGCCTGCACCACCCGCTGTGGGACGGGGGCGCCGGCATGCTCGACGAGCTGGGCCACTCCCGCCTGCCGCTCTGGCTCAACCCGCTGCTCTGCGCCGCCCTGTTGCTGGGGCTCATGGTCAGGCTGAAACTGCCGCTGCTGTACGGGCTGCCGCTGGTGCTGATCAGCGCCCTCATCCCCGGCATGGGGGCCGGCGCCCTGGTGCTGGTGCTCGGCTTCTATGCCGGCAGCGTCGGCCTGATGACCCTGGCCGGCCTTCTGCTGGTCGGCTTTGGCTCCCTCTATTACTACGATCTGGGGCTGACCCTGATGACCAAATCCTGGCTGCTGCTGGGCTCGGGCGCGCTGCTGCTCGGCGCCCGCCAGCTGCTCAAACGGCTGAGCCTGCGGAGCCCCTCATGAGACGACTCGCCCTGCTGCTGACCGGCCTCGCCATCCTGGCGGCCATCAATGTCACCGTCTGGCGCTACGAGCGCGCCATGAGCAGCGGTGAGGTGGTGCTGCTGCGCCTCGCCCCGGTCGACCCGCGCTCCCTGATGCAGGGAGATTACATGCGCCTCAACTACGAGCTGGCCCGCCAGCTTGGCAACCGGCAGCAAGATGAGGCCCCCGCCGACACCCTGGTGATCCGCCTCGACGAGCAGCAGGTCGCCAGCTGGGTGGAAGGGGGCAAACCGGATCAGCTGGCCCGCGATGAGCGGCGGCTGCAGGTGCGCCGCAGCGACGGCCAGTGGCTCATCGGCCCCGACGCCTACTTCTTCGAAGAGGGCACCGGCGAGCAGTACGAGGCGGCGCGCTACGGCGAATTTCGCCTGCAGGAGAGCGGCAAGGCGCTCTTGGTGGGGCTGCGCGATGAGCAGTTGAAACCGCTGGGAAATACCAGAGCGCGCTGGTAACTACTGGCAATATCAGGCTTTTTTGCCCACACTAGGGCAAGATGGATCGCCCGCGCTACGCCAAGGAATGCCCATGAGGATAAGGTTTTGCGGTTGCCTGCTGCTGTTGTCATGCCTTGGCACGGCGCAGGCCGAGCTCGGCAAGCTGGAGTACCTGACCGAGGAGTATCCCCCCTACAACTTCACCGACCAGACCGGTCAGCCCGGCGGGCTGGCGGTGGAGCTGCTGCAACTGATCTGGCAGCGCACCCAGACTCCCGCCCAACCCATTCGCATCCTGCCCTGGGCGCGGGGTTACTACCTGCTGACCCAGAAACCCAACGTGGTGCTCTTCTCCACCGCCCGCACCGACACCCGCGATCCCCTGTTCAAGTGGGTGTGCCCCATCGGCTACTCCGAGTACGTGCTGCTGGCCCACAAGCGCCGCCCCCTCACCCTCAGCGCCGTCGAGCAGATCAACGACTACCGCATCAGCGCCGTGCGCGCCGATGCCTCCGAACAGCTGCTGCTCAACCGTGGCATGGACGAGAGCCGCATCATCTCCGCCAACCGGCTGAGCCAGGCGCTGAAGATGCTGGTGTCGGGTCGCGCCGATCTGCTGGCCACCGGCAAGCTGGCGGGCTATGACGCCATCAAGGCGCTGCAGCTCGATGCCAATGACTTCACGGTCGCCTTCGTGCTGGATGCCGAGGAGCTCTGCTACGCCTTCAGCCGCCAGGTGGATGACAGCGTCATCAAGCAGTTCCAGCGCGCCCTCACCCAGGCGCTCGCCTCTTCGGAGTATCAGGGGCTGCGGCTCAAATACCTGCCTGCCCCCTGAGCAAGGCCCGCTACCTCTCGCCGCAAGTCAGTCGTGAGTGGCGATTTGGCGGGCTTTGATAACACTTGAGAATGACGCTACACCCCACCAGGATGGCCAACATGAAAAAATGGATTGGATTCGCCGCACTCGCGTTTGTCACCCTCGCCCAGGCCAGCCCGGAGCTTGGCAAGCTGCACTACCTCACCGAAGAGTACAAACCCTACAACTTCTCCAACGAATCCGGCGCCCCCACCGGACTCGCCGTCGAGATGCTGCAGCAGGTATGGCAGAAGACCAACACCCCGCAGCAGCCCATCACCATCATGCCCTGGGCGCGGGGTTACTACTTGCTGACCCAGAAACCCAACGTGGTGCTCTTCTCCACCGCCCGCACCGAGGCGCGGGATCCACTGTTCAAGTGGGCCTGTCCCATCGGCTATGCCGAAATCGTGCTGATGGGGCTGGCCAAGAGCCCGGTCACCATCGCCAAACTGGAAGATGCCGAAAAGTACAACATAGGGGCGGTGCGGGCCGACGTGGGGGAGCAACTGCTGCTCAACAACGGCTTTGACGAGCAGAAGATCATGACCGCCAACCGCCTGCCCCAGGCGCTCAAGATGCTCACCTCGGGCCGGGTCGATCTTATCTCCACCAACAAGACCACCATGCTGGATCTGATCGCCTCCCAGCAGCTGGATCCCGCCCAGTTCAAGGTGTTCTGGATGCTGAGCTCGGAGCAGTTCTGCTTCGCCTTCAGCCACCCGGTGAGCGACGAGCTGGTCAAGGAGTTCCAGAGCGGCCTGACCCAGGTACTGGCCAGCAGCAAGTTCCAGCAGATCCAGGCCAAGTACTTCCCCGCCCGCTGAGGGGCGGCATGAAAAAGGGGCCCGCCGGGGCCCCTTTTGCTTGCCTGATTCGCCTGCGCGGTCAGCTCGGCCGGCGGCGCTGGCGCTTGACCTCGTACATGCAGGCATCGGCCAGCCTGAGCGCCTCGTCCACCGTGCTGCTGGCCGGATCGATGGCCACCACCCCCACGCTGGCGCCGGGGTAGTGCAGCAGGCCAGCAGGCACCTCGAGCTGCACCAGGCTCGCCTCGAACAACCTGCGCTGAAAGCCCTGCACCGCCGCCTCCCGCGTCTCTTCGCCGCACTGCGGCCCCATTCCCACCGCCACGAACTCGTCGCCCCCCACTCGCGCCAGCAGATCGCTGCCGCGCAGCACGGTTGACAGCGCCGCGGCCACCCGTTGCAGCAGCAGGTCGCCGGTGTCGTGACCGTGGGTGTCATTGATGGCCTTGAAGCCGTCGAGATCGATGAAGCCGAGCAGCAGCGGATGCTCGACCCGCTCCGCCAGTGAAAACAGCCGGTTGAGCTCGTGCATCAGCGCCCGCCGGTTGGGCAGCCCGGTCAGCGGGTCGCTCAGCGCCTGGCGCGACAGCTCGTGGTTGGCCTGCTGCAACTGTTGCAGCAGCTGTTCACGCTCCACCTGCTCGGCGATCAACCGGGCAAAGAAGGCGATCAGGTGATCCGAGCCCGCCGTCAGCGGCTTGTGTTCGGCACTGGCGGCGCACAGGGTGCCATAGAGGGAGCCCGAAGGGGTGCGTACCGGACAACTCAGGTAGGTGCGAATGCCAAGGGCCTGCGCCGTCTGGGAATCACCCCAGCAGCTCGCCACATCGTCGGTGTAGAAACGCCCCTCGTCGAGGGCCCGTCGGCAGAGGGTATCGTCCCAGGCCACCGAGGCCCCTTCGGGGATCTGCAGGTCGGCGGCGTTGCGGGCAAAGCGGATATGTTGGGTGTCGTGACCAAGGTCGATTTCGGTCAGATAGGTGGACTCGAGCCCGGTGACCGTCTCGAGCATCTCCAGCAGCGGGCGGGTCAGGCTCTCCAGATCCCGCGCCCCGGTCACTTGCAGCGACAACGCCTGCAATATTCTGTCCATGCACACCTCCCTGCTTGCATGTCTATTGCTGAAACGATAGCCAACCCCGAAGGGTCTTCACAAGCCCCACGCCCCCGCCGTGGCACAATGTTTGCGGTTTTTGCAGCCTTTGTCGTCGAACGACCCTCGATTGCCCGGCAACGCGATCCGTTTGCAACCAGCGCGAGGTCGGCCCGATCTGAGCCATGGCGAGCACTCCCTATTGAGGGCAGCGGCACCTGTCGTGCGGCGTTATTGGCTGCGGCACGAATGCGGTCAAGGATTAGGCCCATGCCGGCCCCTGGCGCTCATCGCCTTTGTGGGTGGCGCGCCCCCGCACTGCCCGGCGCACTGCTGATCCTGCTTGTCTGCTTATCAGCCGGCTGCGGCGCTCATCTTCCATCACACCCCAGCCGCGGGTCAACCGCCGGTTGCCACTTTGCAGCAAAGGAGAAAAACCATTTAATTCTGATAGTTGCACCACTAATTTCATGGATTTGGATGGCCCCGCCGAGGCGGGTTCCGTAAGATGACCATCGGCCCCTGTTGGCCCCGAATATTCACGGATGGTCAAGGGCGCAAGGTGGCGGCGACAGTCAGGGGCGGCAGCGTCTTTGGCGGATAGCGCGCGGACTGTGAGCCAGCCGCCCTGTTTGGCCCAACGCCCGATAAGGCTCGGCGCTATCCGGGTTATTTGACCCGCATCAGGCGATGGCGGCAGTCACCCAGCTCGACCTGGATCACCTGGGAGCGTTGCATGGCATCGACCCGCTGCAGCATGTCGGCGCTGTACTGCTTGCGCCGCATCCACTGCATGGGCTCCTCGAAGCTGCCTTCGTTGACAATAAAGGTATCCGTGTAGGTGTCGTTCACTATGCTGACCACCCAGATGCGCTGCTGAAACTCCGAGAGTTCGGCAAAGAGCGCGGCGCCACGGGTTGCGAGCCAGCGCCCTGCCCGAGTGATCCTGTTTTTACTGCCTACGAGCCGGTTTGCCATAACTGATAAGGGTTGGATAAAGGACGGTTGGGCATCCTAGCATTCCAGAGGATGGCGCACCAAGCAGCGGGAGGGTCGCCTCCCCCACCACGGGATGAGGCGCGGGGTGAAATCAGCCTGTAGGGTCGATTAGCGCAGCGTAATCGTTCGCGGTAACCATCCCCGCCCCCCTTTCGGGAGAGAGGTAGGGTGCCAATAAGCGAAGCGCATTGCACCGGGAAACGATAACCTCTCCCCTTGTGGGAGAGGGTTAGGGTGAGGGGTCGGGTAACGTCTCTGCCCTGCACATGGCTTCGCCATGCAGGACACAAGGACTCCGTCCTCGACGGGGTTTCGCCGCCGCTGCGCGGCTTGGCGAGTGACTTTGGAAAGACCCTAAGCCCCAAGGACAATTAACAGTCGGGGAATGACCTTATATTGAAGACCCGATAGTGAGTATTTAGCCGTGATAAAGCCTTATTTCTCGAACGTCAGATTATGCTTCGCTAATCGAACCTAACTCTCAGAGGTTTTTATGAAATATTTTTCCACATTGTTTTTCGCATTGGCTGTAAATACAGCACTTGCAGAGGAACCGGGTCAAGAACATATCACTTCAAAGGTAATTGGCGAGGCTATGGGGGATTTGGACAAAGATGGTATCGATGAAAAAGTCATTGTTCTGGACACCGGGTTGGACGGTGAAATAGGAACTCAAAGAACACTGCTTATATATAAAAAGAAACAAGATAAGTGGGCCTTATGGCACTCTTCGCAAGGGCCAATATTAGATAGTGCTCATGGTGGCATGATGGGGGATCCATTCATGAGTATTGAAATACAACGAGGAGCTATCGTCATTGAGCATTTTGGTGGTAGTCGTCAAAAATGGAGTTACACTCATAGATATCGCTTTAATAATAAAGCATGGTATCTAATTGGTGCCACAATAAATTATGGAGCACCATGCGAAGGGTTCTTTGAGTTCGACTTCAATGTAACGACTGGAAAAGCCACTTATAAAACATATCAAGATGGTTGCTCGGATGAAGATATTTCACCAAATTTTAAAGCTGAACAGAGAGATATCTCCATCCCCGTTACCAAGCCTATTGAAATGGATGGGTTCTATCCAGGCTCAAACAAACTAGACATAAAAGAAATTGGGAAAGAAATTTATTACTAGCCTCTCACTTAAAACTACAGCATTAATAACCGGCCCGCAATCCGCGTAAAATATAAAATACTGGAATGAAAAGCGAGTGACTAGCTACATCCGGTATGATCCGGTATGGAAACAGTGGTGTTATTCACTTCGTTCATAACACCCTACGATACTTGGTCACATTGGTGAAGAAAATAAATTTTAATACAACAAGCGGCATATCACCTTATCTGGAAATAGCCTTACATAGAAGGCCCGACAGTGAGTGTTTCGCAGTGGCAGAACCTTATTTTTCGCATATTTAATTACGCTTCACTAATTTAACCATGCTTCTGAAAGTAATATTAAAAGGATGACAATAAACAATGATTAACGTAACAGACAAAACGAGAGAACTGATACTGGGGATATGGGATGATGATTATTACATTGTTGCGACAGGAGATCAGGCTCCGACAAAAAATGAGGTGATAACACTTGGAGAGAAATATGGAATTAAATTTCCAGATGACTATATCTCTCATGCAATGGGAGCGCTAGGTGGATTTTTTATAGAGGTTAAAGAAGAGTTTTGGCCATATGCAGAAGTATTGGCTGTGGCACCATTTTGGGAGTTTTTACGAGGTGTTTATTCTTACGCTTATAGCGAAGATGCTCCTGAATGGATGAATATACATATAGCAGCAGAACAATTCAAAGAGTTGGGGCACAATGTAATTCCAGTTCTCAAAGTTTGGGCTGATGCCAATGTCTATTGTTATAATGAAGAGGGCCGACTGGTAAAATATTTGCATAAAGAAAATATCTTCGAATACGTAGATAAAACCTGGTTTCAGTTAATCGAACACGAACTTAATGAACTAGCTGAAAGGAAAAACAGAAAGCTTAATAAATAGACTATCAGACTGCACGTATTCATATCATTAATTCAATGCTATTTCTGATTGCTAAGGTTTTGGGACAAGCTTGTTTCCGCTAGCCTTGAACAAGCAATAGCCTTCGTCCTAACGTTATGCTCTCATCTCGGCGAACAACAGGGGCAAGCCCGAACCTTCAGCCCCAAGACCAGTTAACAGCCCCTGTCTATTCGGGGTAAAGCTCGGGCGGGTTGTTATCTTGCAGCTACCCCTCGCTCACTTCATGCGAGACCAGATTATAGCCCCTCGGCACAGATATCTATCGGGAACGGTTGTATGTTGTATATAGAAGGTCCGACTACGCTTCGCTAATCGAACCTACGGCCCTAATGCAAACGCATCACTAACCAGACCTGTTCACGCAGACAGGGTTTGGCGATACTATCCATAGCTGGCTCCTAAACTGTTTTTTATACAGTAGTAATGATAGAGTAAAAAGAGGAGGTCAAGCGAATACATTCAAGCATCAGAGATAGACTGGTATTATTTTTATTTAGTTTTATTTTTTCGTGGCAACTATCAGGACAGAACGGTGTTACATAGAATGCTTTCCTATCGGATTAGTACCGTCTTCTATCTAATCACTGTTATGTCTAAAGGACAAACCGTGGAAATAACCGAAGAAAATAAACTTGAAGAGATTTTAAGATTGGCTGCAAACGAACCAGCCCATCGACCACAATTCTGTGAAGTCCTACTAAGTTCGCACGTCTTTTTGCTTGGTACAACTGGAGTGCCAGGCACGGACGGACAAGTGAATCTCGAAGCTGGAAGCAAAATACAAATACAGCATTGGGAAAAGGCTGATGGCTCACCTGTAATTCCTTTCTTTTCATCGCTAGAAGTGTTACAAAAATCTATCGATAGCGAAGAATCATATTTGGCCCTACCAGTACGCTCTTTGTTTGAAATGACACAAGGAGCTACACTATTTCTTAACCCAAAATCAGATTATGGAAAAGAGTTTGTTCCTGAAGAAGTAGCACACTTGTTATCTATCGGCATCAGTCGGGCTCCATCCCTGAGAATTGTGGAGAAAGAAACTAAGGTACTGCTGGGGCAGCCGTCCAATTACCCATCAAAAATGGTTGATTCACTTACTCAGCTATTGGCAAAACATGGCAATGTAAAAAAAGCTTATTTGGCACTTATGCATGACACATCTGTTGATGAGAAACCGCATCTCATAGTTGGTATAGAAGCAGATGGTGATATTGAAAAAGTAATGAGGGAGGCTGGCAACGTGGCTGGCGATACCGTGCCAGAAGGCGAGTCTGTTGATCTGTACAAGGTCAATGAAAGTGATTCTGGTCTTAGCCAATACTTTACAAATGAAGTTAAACCATTCTACGAGAAAAAATGGGGTTCAAAGCTCAAATCGTGGTTTGGTGTAGGTAAGGCATAACAAGGCCAAGCACAATCGCCGAATCGAGTTCAACGGGTCAGAAGCGCCATCACTGATGACGGCGCAGCCGCAGAGTAAAATCGGATCAGGGCGAGCACTGCTCGCCCTTGATTTGGCACGAGAACAGAGAGGTTCGAAGCAGGCGGCTGGCCCGTCAGGCTCGCGAGCCAAAGAGGTTAGCCCCCTCACCCTAACCCTCTCCCGCAAGGGGAGAGGGGATCAGACCGAAGGATGCCGAGGCTTCGGCAGGCCACAAACAAAAACCGCAGCCGAAGGGCTGCGGTTTTTTATTAGGTCAACCTGTTGGCATCAGGCGCCAACAGGACAACCGGCCTTAGGCACGGCGCCAGCTGGTTTTGCCGGCGCTGTCTTCCAGCACGATACCCATCTCGGTGAGACGATTGCGGGCGGCATCGGCGGCAGCCCAGTTCTTGTCGGCACGGGCCTGATTGCGCTGGGCGATCAGCTGCTCGATTTCGGCAACCTCTTCGTCCGCTTCGTCACCCTTGAGGAAAGCATCCGGATCCTGCTGCAGGATGCCGAGCACGGCGCCCAGTTCGCGCAGACGGGCACCGAGGCCGGCGGCCACGGCCATGTCTTCACCCTTCTGGCGGTTGATCTCGCGCACCAGATCGAACAGGGCGGAGTAGGCTTCCGGGGTGTTGAAGTCGTCGTCCATCGCTTCCTTGAAGCGAGCCACCTGTTCGTCGCCACCGGCAGCAGCGGCTACTGGCAGATCGCGCAGGGCGGTGTACATGCGCTCCAGCGCGGCGCGGGCCTGCTTCAGGTTATCTTCCGAGTAGTTGAGCTGGCTGCGGTAGTGGCCAGACATCAGGAAGTAACGGACGGTTTCGGCGTCATAGTGAGCCAAGACGTCGCGGATGGTGAAGAAGTTGCCAAGGGATTTGGACATCTTCTCTTTATCCACCATCACCATGCCGCTGTGCATCCAGGTGTTGACGTAGTCGCCACCGTGGGCGCAGCAGGACTGGGCGATCTCGTTCTCGTGGTGCGGGAACTGCAGATCGGAGCCGCCGCCATGGATGTCGAAGTGGTTGCCAAGGTGCTTGGAGTTCATGGCGGAGCACTCGATGTGCCAGCCAGGACGGCCCGGGCCCCAGGGGCTGTCCCAGGTCGGCTCGCCGGGCTTGGACATCTTCCACAGCACGAAGTCGAGCGGATTGCGCTTGGCATCCACCACGTCGACGCGGGCACCTGCCTGCAGCTGCTCCAGATCCTGGCCGGAGAGCTTGCCGTAGTCGGCGTAGGAGTCGACGATGAACATCACGTCGCCGTTGTCGGCCACGTAGGCGTGCTCTTTATCCAGCAGGGATTGCACCAGCTCGATGATCTCGCCGATGTGCTGGGTGGCGCGCGGCTCGACGTCCGGGCGCACCATGCCGAGGGCATCGAAATCGGCGTGCATGTCGCCGATCAGGCGCTCGGTCAGATCGTCACAGGTGACGCCGGTTTCGGCGGCGCGCTTGATGATCTTGTCGTCCACGTCGGTGACGTTGCGCACGTAGTTGAGCTGATAGCCGCTGTAGCGCAGGTAACGGGCCACGACGTCGAAAGCGACGAAGGTGCGGCCGTGGCCGATATGACAGTGATCGTAGATAGTGACGCCACACACATACATGCCCACCTTGCCCGGGTGGATAGGTTTGAATTCTTCTTTTTGACGAGTGAGTGTGTTGTATATCTTCAGCATCTTATGACCACTGCCTGTGAGTAAAATGGCCTGCCATTCTACCCGCATCGCGCGTAGAAAACGAGGCAGAAAACGTGCCGGATCAGGCGCACCATCTATGCCGCAGGGCCCTGATGGGCTAGAATTGCCACCACTTTATGCCATACACCTGCGGGCACCTGGTCGCCCGCATCAAATGAAAGGACATATCATGGTCACTCTGCACACCAATCACGGCGACATCACCCTCACCCTGAACGCTGAAAAAGCCCCGGAAACCGTGGCCAACTTCCTGCAATACTGCCGTGACGGTCACTACGACAACACCATCTTCCACCGCGTCATCGACGGCTTCATGATCCAGGGCGGCGGCTATGCCCCTGGCTTCGAAGAGAAAGACACCCGCGCCCCCATCAAGAACGAAGCGGCCAACGGCCTGTCCAACAAGGTCGGCACCATCGCCATGGCCCGCACCATGGAGCCGCACTCTGCCAGCGCCCAGTTCTTCATCAACGTGAACAACAACGACTTCCTCGACTTCAAATCCGCCACCACCCAGGGCTTCGGCTACTGCGTGTTCGGTGAAGTGACCGCCGGCATGGACGTGGTCAACAAGATCAAGGGCGTCAAGACCGGCAACTACGGCCGCATCCACCAGGACGTGCCGACCGAAGACGTCGTGATCACCAAGGTGACCCTTGCCGAGTGATCTCTGCCTTCTGCGAGATGAACTGACTGCGGCCCCGGCCGCAGTTTTTCCATCTGCGAAGGCCGGCCCCATCGACTGGCGCCGTCTCGACTACCTGGCCCACGGCAACCCGCGCCAACGCTCGGCCCATGACCTGCTCACAGCCGGTGTGCGGGATGCGCTGGCAGCGCAGTGCAGCGACCTGGCGCTGGTGAGCACGGTCACCATCGGGCTCGACCGCCCCGGCAGCGATCTCGACATCGTCTGCCAGCATCCGGAGCCGGCCACGTTTGCCGCGACGCTGGCCGCCCAAGGCTGGCGGGTTGCGCAAAAGGGCGCTGACATCTGGCTCGCCGAGCAGATCGTCACCGGCGCCGATGGCCACCCTTGGCCCCTTGAGCTCTACCTCACCCCGGATCCCCTCGAGCGCCTCAACGGCTGGCGCCACCTCAGCCTGATGGCCGCCCTGCTTGAGCAGTTCGGCGCGGCGTTTTATCACCAAGTGCTGCGCCTGCGTCTCGAGGAAGGGCTCAAAGGGGAAGCGGCCATGTGCCACTTGCTCGGCCTTGCCGGCGACCCGTATGCCGCGCTGCTCACCCTGGAGGGCGGCGAGCTTGCCCCATTGGTGTGGCAGCCGAGGGCGATAGGCCCCCACTGCACTGCTAACTCCAATACCAGTTCCACTTCCAGCCACCTCAACAGGGCCCAGCGCACTTTCTCATGAGCACCCTCTTCATCAGCGACATTCACCTGTGTGCCCAACGGCCCGACATGACCGCCGCCCTGGTGCGCTTTTTGGCGCACGACGCCCCTGGCGCCGATGCCCTCTACGTCCTGGGCGATCTGTTTGAATTCTGGATTGGCGACGACGATCCCAATCCCCTCCACGGCGAGGTGGCCGACGCCTTTGCGGCCCTCAGCCAGCAGGGGGTGCCCCTCTACTTCATTCACGGCAACCGCGACTTCTTGCTGGGTCAGGCCTTTGCCAAGCGCGCCGGCATGACTCTGCTGGGGGATCCGTGCGTCATCGAGCTCTACGGCGAGCGGGTGCTGCTGAGCCACGGCGATCTGCTCTGCACCCTGGATGAGGGCTACCAGAAGTTTCGCCGCATCACCCAGCTCAAATGGCTGCGCTGGCTCTTTTTGCGGCTGCCGCTCGAGCGCCGCCAGGCCATTGCCCACAAGATGCGTGGCCAGAGCCAGATGGAAAACGCCCACAAGAGCCAGACCATCATGGACGTGACCCCGGCGGCGGTGGACGAGATGCTGCGCCAGCACGACTGCCGGATGATGATCCACGGCCACACCCACAGACCCGCCATCCACGACTTCAACCTCGACGGCGCGCCTGCCCGGCGCATCGTGCTGGGGGACTGGTTCGAGCAGGGCTCGGTGCTGGTCTGCCGCCCCGGCGAGCAGCGCCTCGAGCAGCGCGCGCTGTTCTGAATTGGCCGACTGGCGGCAATAAAAAAGGCGGGAAGATCCCGCCTTTTGTTTGCCTGCGATCTACCTCTATAACGGCTACATCACCGTCATCTGCCCCGCGTAGAGGATGAAGTAGCGCAGCAGCAATATCCCCACCAGGCTCAGGCTGCAGATAAGCGCCAGCCGGGCCGGTTGATGGACCTTGGCCGGACTGCCCACCAGCCCCAGCAGCTGGGGCAGCAGGATCCCCAGCCCGATGACCCCGAACCAGAACACCTGGGACCAGAAACCGCCGCCGATGGCCGCCCACATGGCCGCTTCCCGCTGGCCGCCACCAAAATAGAGGCCGGTGAAGAAGCAGAGCAGCAGGAACAGCTCGATGGCGACGATGGGCCGCTCGAAGCGGTGCACGAAGCTCACCCCGCGGCTGTGGCCATCCTCCCGAAACAGGGTGACCGCCAGCAGGATGGTGGAGGCCACCCCCGAGCTGATGCCGGAGACCAGAAACAACGCCGGCAGGATTGGGTTGTTAAGCATGGGGTAGGTCTTGAGGGCGGAGAGCAGAAAGCCGGTATAGGCCCCGAGCAGCACGGCCAGCAGCAACAGCAGCGGCGCCAGCAGCCGCTCGAGGCGGGAGAGCCAGCCGATGAGGCCATCCACAAAGGCGAACTTGTCCACCAGCAGGCGTCGGCGCAGGGCCTCGATCTCGGCTCTGAACACCACCGCCAGCCAGGCGAACAGCACCGCCATGTAGACCTGAAACAGCATGACCCCCATCGACATCACGGAGTCGAACTGGTAGTGGAACATCAGCTTCCAGAAGGTCCAGGGGCGGGCCAGGTGGAAGATGAGGATAAGCAGCCCCAACACGACGCTCACCGGCGCCAGGAGGGCGGTCGCCTTGATGATGCCACTCTCGCTGCCGGCCCCCTGGCGGCGCAGCAGCACCGAGAGGGTGGCCGAGCCTGCCGAGATGCCGAGCAGGAACAGGTAGATGGCGATGGGGCCATCCCACACCAGCGAGTCGAAGTGAAACGCATCATGCCACATGGTGCTTCCCTCCCGTCAGCCGGTCTGCGTCATACGGATGAGATGGGATCATGACTTCACCTCCCCTTTCGGCACCCGGTACATCTTGGGCGAGGTACCGAGGAACTGCTTGTAGCGATAGGTGGTCTCCTGCACCAGCCGTTTGGCGATGGGGCTGTCGGGATCGTCCAGATTGCCGAACACCAGCGCCTTGGTCGGGCAGGCTTCCACGCAGGCCGGCTGCTTACCCGCCGCCAGATTGGTCTTGCGGCAGAAGTCGCACTTGTCGGCAACCCGGGTGACCGGGTTGATGAAGCGCACCTGATAGGGGCAGGCGGCCAGGCAATAGCGGCAGCCGACGCAGAGGTCGGGGTTGATGTCGACGATGCCATCCTCCGCCCGGATGTGGGAGGCACCGGTCGGGCAGACGTGCACGCAGGGGGCGTTGTCGCAGTGCTGGCAGGATTTGCGAAAGAAGCGGTACTCCTGCGCCGGATACTCCCCCACCGGGCCGCTGCGCAGGATCTGCAGGCGGGCCACCCCTGCCGGCACCTGGTTCACCTCGCGGCAGGCGTCCATGCAGGCGGTGCAGCCGATGCAGGCCGTCTCGTCGTGGATCATGCCGTAGCGCACACCCTTGATGGTCATGCTGTTGGCCAGGGCACGCGGGGCCCCCGTCAGCAGGATCAGGGCGCCGGCGCTCATGCCCACCATGAAGTCGCGGCGGGTCGTGCTCATGCACCCTCCTTGACGGCGCCGCCGAGGCCGGCCTCGTGCTGCTTGCGGTGGCAGTCGACGCACAGCTTGATGCGCGACTTCTCGGGGATCCCCACCATGGGCTCCTTGGCCGGGTGCAGCTGGTGGCAGCTGGTGCAGCTGACCCGGGTGGCGTGCACGTCGTGGGCCCAGAGGGCCTTGCGCAAATCGTCCGGCTCATGGCAGCTCATGCAGACGCCGTTCTGCTGGCTCAGCGGGAAGGCGTCATTGCCAAAGCGCATCACATCGACCATGCCGCCGCGCTGTTTACGGTGATCGGCCGACGCATTGCCGTGGCAGTTGGTGCAGGTGACCTGCTCCCCCGTGTTGGGGTTGGTGACCTGGCCATGCTTGCCATGCATCCCCTCCTCCCCGTCGTGGCACTTCTCGCACTTGGCGAAACGGGCCGCGGCCTTCTTGGCGGCGGCTTTCTTCTTTTCCGCCTTGGCCTGCCGTTCGGCCAGGGTGGGTTGCGCTGCCTGATCGGCACTGGATGTGGCACTCGGCGCAGCCGGCGTGGCATCGGCTGCCTGCGCGCTGGCCAGTGCCAGCTGACCCGCCCCCAGGGCGAGGGAGGCAAGCAGCAGCCACTTGATGATCTTTTTCATAGGAAACTCCGAAACGGTGGCACCCGCCGGGTGCCGTCTGCCCGCCTGGCAACAAAAAGGAGCTGGTGACAGCTCCTTTGACGGTCATGAACACGAGACCACACCCCGCCAGAAGCGGGGTGGCTGCGTCAACGGGAGGGGCAGCGACGTTACTGCTGGCTTGCGTAGTACTCGACCAGCGCCTTGAGGTCGGCATCGCTCATGGCGATGATGGCCTTGTTCATCTTCTCGTCGTTGCTGCGCTTGCCGGCCTTGAACTCCAGCAGGGAGGTCAGCAGGTAGCCCTTGGGCTGGCCGGCGAGGATGGAGGCCTCGTCTTCGGCCACCGAGCCGCCTTCGGAGTGGCACTTCTTGCAGCCGGAGTCGTCGTGCAGTTTCTGCCCCGCCTTGGCCAGCGCCGCATCGAACGGCTGCTTCATCGGCTTGTAGGGCAGTTCGGCATAGTGCGCCGCCAACTCGTCGATCTGCTCGTCGCTAAGGCCCTTAACAATGTCGGTCATGTTCCCCTTCTTGCTGGTGTCACCGGTGACATGATTAACGGTCTTGGCCGGCCGGCCGTCCAGGTAGGTGCGCATCTGCTCGGCAAGATTTGATTCTGCCAGACCTGCAATAGTCGGAATATCGTTCTGGGTGCTGATCCCCTGATTTCCATGACATGAGTTACATGTATCCACCAATGAGTCCAGGCTGGCATATGCAGTGCCAATAGAGCCCAAAAGCAACGACAGTCCCAGTATTTCCAGCTTCACACTGCGTTTCATTTCTTATCCCTCTTCCAGAAAAGGTCTATAAACCCCAGTAAAAACAGACATTTTTATACTCTAGGTTGATTTTCGATCCGTTTTTGAGACTTAGATCAACGCCGTCTAATATATAAACCTTACAATTAAGATGGAAATGATTTATACCGTATTTAGTCCTCTTTTGACCCTTAAGTGGTATCTTTTTGGGAATTTTTTGAGCTGGCTCATATATGGAACAATAAGTCCGATAAAAAAGGATAAAACAATGAAATACTGGAAAGTATTGGTGGCTGCAGCAATGGTGTTCACCCTCTCCTCCTGTGGGGGCGGCGGTGATGGCAATGACCAGACGGATCCACCTCCCCCTCCTCCGGGCACCCCAGATTCGCTGGTGATCTCGGCCTCCACCCCACAACTTGGCGAGAGCGGTCAGCTCTCGGTGCAATTCAAGGTAACCGACAAGCAAGGCAAGGGTTATGAGCTGGGAACCACCCTTCCCTCCTTCACCCTGGCCAAGGTGATCCCCGGCCGCGACGCCAAACGGGAAGATCCTGTCATCTGGAAGAGCTTCATCTACAGCACCAAGAACAACCGGCCCACCGGCGAGAACGGCGGCAAGCTGGAAGCCCTTGGCAATGGCCAGTACCGCTATACCTTCTCCTTCAATGCCACCACGGTGCGCGACCCTTATCCGAGCGATTCGCAGGACAACAACGGCTTGATCCGCTGGGATGAGGCAGCGACCCACCGCCTCGGCATCTACTTTGGCGGCAGCAACGGCATTCCGGTCACCGACTACGTGCTGGACTGGGTACCGGCCGGCACGCCGCCGCTGCTGACCCGCGACATCCTGGAGCAGCAGAGCTGCGACAGCTGCCACATGAAGCAGCCGATTCACCACAGCAACCGGGCCGATCCCAAACTCTGCGTCACCTGCCACAACGAGAGCGTGCCCGGCAGCGGACGGGGCGATCTGACCACCCTGGTGCACAAGCTGCACGGCAACCTGGATGCCACCGCCACCAAGCTGGTGAGCCACTTCCCGCAGGATCCGCGCAACTGCGACACCTGCCACAAGGGCGTCACACCGACCACCCCGGATGCCAACAACTGGCAGCACGCCCAGGAGAAACCCTGCGGCGCCTGCCACGCGGACTCCACCACGGCGACCGGCTACGTCAGTCACATCAACGGCAAGATCACCAGCGGCACCCTCTGTACCCAGTGCCACGCCGAGACACCCGGCAACACCAAGTCCCCCAGCAGCGTGCACATGGGCTACCTCGCCAACGAGGCCGCCGGTCGCGACAAGCTGGTGTTCAAGTTTGACGACGTGCGCTACGCCGCGCCCAACATCGAGGTCGAGCTGACCGTGACCGCCAACGGCACCCCGGTCGAGACCATGGACGGGGTGCTCAAGTACATCAAGTACGGCGATCTGACCAAGGCTCCCTACGTGCTGGTCAACTGGGATCAGGGCAGCGGCTTCGAGCTGGGCTACACCAACCCGCAGACCTTCGTCGCCGGCAACAAGATCGACTTCACCAAGTGCGAAAGCCAGGGCGGCGGCAGCTTCCTGTGCCGCAAGGAGGTGGGTAACGAGGTGACCGGCACCCTCGCGGCCACGGTCGCCGAACTGCAGGTGTGCGTGGCTCGCAAGGCGGATCGTAACGGTGCCTTCGCCGCCGGAGATCTGCTCCCCTGCAGCAGCACCGCCAGCGCCCTCTCCTATGTGGCCATCAACCCGGTCAAGGCCTACTTCCGGGTCGAAGGCGGGGTCGACGGCAGCTATGTGCTCAAGGCTGGCGCGGATCTGACCTCCTGCAACGGCTGTCACAAGGACCTGGCAGTCCACACCGAGGGCAACGCGGGCTCCGCTCACGCCTCCAAGGACTTCGCCCAGTGCACCAGCTGTCACAACGCCACCCGCACCTCCTTCTATGCGGGTGTGCCGGGGGATCTGAAGTACCACGTGCACTCCTTCCACGCCTTCGGCTCCCATCGCAGCGGTGATGCTACCTTCCCGGGCAAGCTGAACAACTGCGAGTCCTGCCACACCAAGGGTCAGTACAACCTGCCCAACCAGCAGAACGAACGACCCTCGCTGGTGGCGACCACGGCGGACAACAAGCAGCCCAAGTTCTTCAGTCCGACCCTGGTGGTCTGCGCCAGCTGCCACCTCAAGTCGCCGCTGGGGCTGGTCAAGCCGGACAGCCCGGTCGCCGGGGATGAGTGGGCCACCCACATGAAGAACAACGGCGCCATCTTTGGTGCAGAGACGATAGAGGCCGCCACCGGAGTTGAACAGTGCGCGTCCTGCCATGCCGTCGGGCAGGAGCAGGGCGTCGACAAGGTTCACAAGGTGTATGACTTCCGTTGAGACCACCAGGCCGGGGGGATGCCTCCCCCCGGCCCTTTGCCGTTGAAGGACACGATATGAAAAGAATCACCCCGCAATGGCTCCTGGCGGGTTTGCTGGCACTCGGTTGCCTGCCGGTCTGGGCCAAGAGCGATGCCCAGCCGGCGGCCGATGCCGATCCGCGCCTGCAGGTCGAGGCCACCCTCGACCAGAAATTTGACCAGGGCAAATACTCCCCCAAGGGGGCCGATACCTGCCTCAAGTGCCACGATGCCGACTCGCGCAAGCCCGCCACCGGCATCTTCCACAATGTGCACGGCAACCTCGGCAACCAGAACGGGCCGATGGCCGACAAGCAGTGTGAAGCCTGCCACGGCCCCGCCGGCAACCATCCGCGCAATCCCCGCAAGGGACAGAAGCGGGAACCCATGATCACCTTCGGCCCCGACTCGCCGGTCCCGGTGGAGAAGCAGAACAGCGTCTGCCTCTCCTGCCATACCGATACCCAGCGGATGGGCTGGCATGCCAGTGCTCACGCGGTGGAGGATGTCTCCTGCACCAGCTGCCACAGCCTGCACCAGGCCAAGGATCCGGTGATGGACAGCAAGCTGCAGGTGGAGACCTGTACCAGCTGCCACGCCCAGCAAAAGGCCGATCTGCACAAGCGCACCAGCCACCCCATTCTCAATGGCGAGCTGCCCTGCTCCAGTTGTCACAACCCGCACCAGTCGCAGAACGAGGCCAGTCTCAAGCAGCCCAGCCTCAACGAGAGCTGCTACGAGTGCCACGCCGAGAAACGGGGCCCCTTCCTGTGGGAACACGAGCCGGTGACCGAGGATTGCTCCCTCTGCCACAGCCCGCACGGCTCCATCAACCAGGCGCTGCTCAACAAGCGGGTGCCCCAGCTGTGCCAGGAGTGCCACAGCGTGCCCCATGCCAACGTCTCCATCCCCGAGGGGGATCTCAAGGTGCGTGGCGGCAGTTGCCTGAACTGTCATAACCAGATCCACGGGACCAACCATCCCAACGGTCAATCACTGCGGCGCTGAGGAGAGAAGTCATGAAATACTCAACACTTTGGCTCTCCCTGCTGGCGGTCTGCTCGGCCCAGGCGGCCGAGGAGCCGCTGGCAGTCGGGGATTACGCCCTGCAGCAGAGCAAACCGGCCAAGACCGAACGCTGGAGCTGCAAGTCCTGCGAGCGCGATGAGGGCTGGTTTGGCGAGGTGGGGCTGGGTGCCGGCTATGCCAACGACGATGGCGCCACCCGCTTTCGCAACTGGGTTCCCAGCCAGCAGGACAGCGGCATGCTCGGTATCTTCAACGCCGACCTGCAATACCGGGGGGAAGGCTCCCGCTACGGCAGCCTGGAGGTGAAAAACCTCGGTATGGAGCGCTTCAGCCTGGCGACCGAACAGGGCCACTACGACGGCATGCGCGCCCGGCTGGGCTACTCGGAGTCCCCCTTCTACTGGAACAGCCACGGCCGCAGCGTCTATCAGCCGGGCGAGAGCCCGCTGACCCAGGGGTCGCTGGCCGAGTTTGACAAGGAGGTGGTGCGCAAGAAGCTGACCGCCGGGCTCGCCTACACCCCGAAGAGCCCGTGGCGCCCCTACGCCGACTTTTCTCATGAGAAAAAAGAGGCCACCCTCGCCTACTACCAGTCGAGCGTGCCCGGCATCGGCAGCGGGCCAGGCCTCTTGCCCAAGCCCGTCGACGGCAGCTCGACCACCCTGGTCAAGAGCGGCGTCAGCTACCTGGGAGAAGGCTGGCTGGTCGATCTCGCCTACAACGGCTCCCTCTACCGTACCGATGACACGGCGCTCTACTATGGCAGCGTCGCCGACCCTTACGCCAACGAGCGCGCCTACGAGCCGGACAACAACTTCCACCAGCTGAGCCTATCCGGCCAATACAACTGGGACCGGCAGAGCCTGACCGGCCGCGTGCTCACCAGCCAGGCCACCTCCAACGGCAGCCTGACCGCGTTTCGCAACGCCCCCATCACCCAGGATGACTTCCACGGCGAGGTAAGCACCCTGCAGGCCGATGCCAAGTGGGTAGGCCGCTTTGGCCGGGATCTCACCCTGCGCGCCGGCGGCGAGTATCGGGACCGCAAGGACAAGTCCGATGAATACGCGGTGGTCGGCAAGCAGCGCGGCAAGAGCGATCGCACCCGCAGCAAGGCGGATCTGGCGGCCGACTACCGGCTCAGCCGCTCGGTCAAGCTCACCACCGGCTATCAGTACAAGGCCGATCAGCGCGAACAGGCCGACCGGCAGGACACCGATGAGCACACCCTGTTCCTCAAGGGGCGCTACCGCCCGGCCGGGGCGCTGCAACTGGGCGGCAAGCTCGCCTGGAGCACCCGCGACGGCTCTGACTGGCGCCACGACAGCGCCGGTGGCAACGGCAGCCCGACCCTGCGCCAGTTCTATCTGGCGGACAGGGACAGGGTCGAGCTCAGGGGGGATCTCGGCTATCAGTTCAGCGAGGGGATGGATGCCCGTCTCGAAGGGTGGTGGGCAAGAGATGATTACAAGGAGCCAGACATAGGGCGCAGCGAGGGCAAGGATTATGGCATCGACCTGACCCTCAACCAGCAGTTCGACGACAGCCTGAGCGGCCATCTGTTCAGCAACCTGCAGTGGATCACCTCCAGCCAGAACCACGCCTACACCGGCGCACCGGACTGGGATCCCTACAGCACGGCGGTGCGCGACGAGATCACCACCCTCGGGCTCGGGCTCACCCAGAAGAAGGCGTTTGACCGGGATCTCGAGCTCGGGCTCGATTACAGCTTCGCCTATGGCCGTGGCAAAACCGACGCCAGCAAGGGCTATGACTATCCGGATCTCACCAGCAAGCAGCACCGGCTGGAAGGCTACGCCCTCTATCAGCTGACCAAGCAGCATTCGCTGCGCTGGGATGTGCGCTACGAATACTTCCAGGACGTGGATTACCTCTACACCGGCGAAGAGCGCAACCTCGGCAACCTGAACCAGGACTACAACGGCTACTTCACCGCCGTCTCCTGGCTCTACAAGTTCTAAAGGGACGGCCACGCGCCGGATAAGGGTAGACACCCTGTGTTATCAGCCCATGAATAAAGAGGGGAGCCCAGGCTCCCCTCTTTATTCATCTCGCCTTTGTTCTCTTGATTGCCTCTTCACTCTGTCGGTCAAGCAGGCTGCCGCGTGGCGGCTATCCACCTGTCGGGCTCGGCACGGCATCAGCCGGTATAGGTCGGCTCCAGCGCATAGTGCTTGAAGCAGGCCTCCAGCTGGCTGCGCGCCTGCGGTGCCACTTCGATGAACTCCAGCCCGTATACCTCGCCCTCTTCCGCCTGACGGGACCACATCACCCTGGCCTTGATCGTCAGCGGCGTCTGGTTGCGATACAGATCGATGGAGGGCTTGGGGGTGTAGATCTTGAGCTCCACCTCGGCGCGCTTGTACAGAGCCAGGGGCTGCACCGTGCGCAGCCGCAGGCCGGTGACGCTGAAATCCTCGGTGATCGACTCGTGGAACCCGCCCCCGGCCTGCACCTTCACCATCATGTGCTGGTACATGCGTGGCGCCCGGCGCAGCTCGTGCTCGGTGCGATCTGCCCCGCTCTCGGCCTCGAAGCGGAACTGCTCCATGATGTCGCGCAGCTGGCTCGACTCCTGATAGAGGGTGCGACTGATGATCCCGGTGGTCTGCACCTTCTCGGTGTTTTCCGCGAGCGCATGCAGCAGATCGTGCAGATGGGCATTGAGCGAGGAGAGCTTGCCCATCTGCTCGTCGCTGGTGCCGCGGATCTGATCCGCCGCGCCGACGCTGCGCTCGATCTCCGTCATCAGGCCGTTGATGGACTGGCTCGCCTCGTGCGCCTTGTCCATGGTCAGGTGAGTACGGGCGATGACGCTCTTCACCGAGGACTCGTTCTCGCCGATGAGCCGGCTCAGGGTCGTGACGATCTCGTTGATCTCCTTGGTGGCCTGACCGGCATTGTTGGCCAGCTTGCGCACCTCGTCGGCCACCACCGCAAAGCCGCGGCCATACTCCCCGGCCCTGGCCGCTTCGATGGCGGCGTTGAGGGCCAGCAGGTTGGTCTGCTCGGTGATGGCGGTGATGGACTGGGTGATCACCTGAATACGCTGGCTCGCCTCGCTCAGCTGGCGGGTCTTCTGCTCCGCCTGCTGCGCCTCGGTCACGGCGTGGCGCATCTCTTCGATGTTTTCACTCATCACCCGGGTGCTGCGATGGGCGCTCTGATAGGCAAGCTCAGCCTGCTGCCCCACCTGGCTTGCCAGGCCGGAGACCGCCTCGGCGGCGCAGGAGAGATCGTTGCTGGCGCGGGTCACTTCCGTCGAGTGGTGCTGCTCCAGCTGGGAAGCGTCGGTGATGGTTCTCGAAATGTCGGAGATCTGATAGGAGGACTGGGCCAGCTGCCGGGTCCGCAGGTCAATCTGGCGCATGTGGCGACTGAGCTGCGCCGCCATCAGCCGCATGGCCCCGAGCACGCTGTGATTGTCTGCCGAACGAGTCTGGATGGTAACGGTGAGGTTGCCTGCCGCAATCTCGGCGGCCACCCGCGCGGCATAATCCGGCTCGCCGCCCAGGGTGCGCATCAGGTGACGGTACTGGATGAAATAGGCCAGCGCCACGAACAGCAGGGAGACCAGTCCGGCCACCAGCCCCATCAGCAGGGCCAGCTCCTTGGCCTCGTCGCGGCTGGCGACGGCACTAGTGATCCGGCTGTCCAGCTGATGATTGATGCGCTCAAGCCGCTCGTTGATGCTTATCACCATGTGATCAAAGCCACCCTGGCTGCTCATCATCAGGTTGCCCGCCGCTTGGCCCTGGCGACTGTAGGTATCCACCATGGCCGCCCCTTTCTCATACAGCCCCTTGACCGTCTCCTGCATCGGCAGCAGCTCGTCGCTCAAGTCCGGCAGGCTGCGCATCAGGGTATCGAGATTCTGCAAGGCGGTATCGCGGAACGTGGCCGCCTCGGCGAGGCCCTCTTCCGTATTGCCGGTCACCGCCGCATCTGTGATGAACTGCTGGATCTGCACCAGGTCATAGCGCGTCTCCTTGAAGATGAGGTGAGCCTGATTGAAGCGCTCGACCTTCTCCTGTGCACGCAGCTGGGCCTGGCTGCTCCACAAGGAGACGATGGATGCCACGATCAGCGGCACCGCCACCAGGATCCCCCCAGGATCATCATCCGTTTGACCGAATGCCTTCCTCGGGGCGCATGCGACACTGCATGTGCCTCGGTCTGGTCGAAGGCGGTGTCCTGCAAGAGTCCTTGTGCAGTAGCCATGGCATCACCTCATCCTGGTAGCAGAGCGTCATTGGGCCATCACAGCAAGGTATTCAGCTGCAAAGAGCCGATCCGTTTTGTCGACTCAAGCAAAACCCAAGCCAGAAAAAATGGCCTGATTTGCCCCCTCTTCCGCCCCCAATGCGGGTAACTTGCCACAAGGCCCGCCCAAAGCCCGCAAAACGCAATGCAAACTGCAATGAAAGCGGCTTTTTCTGCCCGAGCAGCCCCCTCGGACCATCATGCCTTGCCCTGTTCGACCCATCCCCCTTTATCATGCCCGGCTCACAGACGCGGCTTCCCGGCCTGGTGTGAGCCGCCGCCAACGCCCGGCCATATTGATGATCAACACACTATTGGCAGGTACCCAGCTCAGGGGTCAAGACCATCCGTTGGCGCACCATGGCGTATTAGGCCTGGTTTTTGTATGGAGTAGCTCGAGTCAGTGGTCGGCGGGTGTTGCACTCACAAGCGGAGCCTTATGCCTGCAAGGTGTAAGAGGTGGATTGAAGGCTCATTGAATGATTTGACCTGGTTGGGGAGTTCCTATGTTCAACGCAAAACTCAAGAACGAGCTGGCGGCAGAGAGAGCAAGAGCCTTGCAGAGCGAGGCGCTGAGCCACGCCATGCATGGTCACCTGCCGATGATCGAATTCACCCCCGAGGGCCATATCCTCGATGCCAGCCCGCTGTTTCTGAGCACCGTCGGCTACAGCCTCAAGGAGATCGTGGGGCAGCACCATGCCATCTTCTGTCGAAAAGAGGACTCTGACTCCCCCTCCTATCGGGAATTCTGGAGGAAGCTGTCCAATGGCCACAGCCAGCAGGGCACCTTCCAGCGAGTCGGCAAGCACGGCCAGGAAATCTGGCTGGAAGCAACCTACTTCCCGGTCAGCCAGGATGGCAAGGTCAGCAAAGTCGTTAAAATCGCCTCCGACGTGACCTGGCAACATGACCTGCTCATGACGCAGAAAGCGATATTCGAAGCGCTGGACCGCTCCCTTGCGGTCATCGAGTTTGAGCCAAACGGCGTCATCATCAACGCCAACCGCAATTTTCTCGACACCATGGGCTATCGGCTCGATGAAATAAAAGGTCGTCAGCATCGCATGTTCTGTGATGAATCGTTTTATCGGGAACACCCCGATTTCTGGCAGGAACTGGCTCAGGGAACCTTCAAATCGGGGCGCTTCCAGCGCTTTGACAAGCAAGGTCATGAAATCTGGCTGGAAGCGACCTACAACGCAGTGCGGGGCAGCCATGGCAAGGTGATCAAGGTCATCAAGTTCGCCTCCAACATCACCTCGCAAATCAAAAAAGATCAGGCCGTGCAAAATGTGGCCAAAGTGGCCAACGAAACCTCCGTCACCACCAAGGCTTCCGCCATCAAGGGTGAGGACATGCTGACCACCGTCGTCTCCACCTCGGACAACATCGTCACCCAGATGGAAAATGCCAGTACGCTGATGAGCAAGCTGCATGCCCAATCCCAAAATATCACCGCCATCGTTTCAACCATCAGCAGCATTGCAGATCAGACCAACCTGCTGGCACTCAACGCCGCCATCGAAGCCGCGCGAGCCGGCGAACAAGGCAGAGGCTTTGCCGTCGTCGCAGATGAAGTGCGTCAACTGGCGGCAAGAACCTCTCAATCCACCAACGAGATAGCGAGCGTGGTCAGCCAGAACCAGCAGCTCACCCATCAGGTCAGCGAACAGATCCAGTCCGCGGCAGATGGCGCCATCCATGGACAAAGGCAGATCGACGATGTCGCGAAAGTGATGCAAGAGATAAGGAATGGCGCCGAAGAAGTGTCGACCATCATCTCGGAACTCTAGATCAATCAGAGAAATACTATGATAGAGGGCCTGTCATCGAGCAGGCTCTTTGGTTTTGAGGCAAGAATATCCACGGGTTTCAAGTTGATAAAAGGTCACCTGGATAATCGCTCTGCAGTTGTCACTTACATCCTTCTCAGCCAGCAGAACCGACAGCCTGCGCCACTCTTCGGCAAACCGCTGCCTCAGATAAAACTGCCTGAGCATGATGAACAGTTTCTTGGCAAACCCGGCCTTGGCCTCTCTTGCCAGCAAGCGCTGGACCTCTACCCAAAGTGAGTCACGTTCAAAACCGGTCCAGATCGGCGGCACGGGTGCTAGGGTGTTGGTGTAACAGACCGGCGCTACCCATTCGAACAAAACTTTCTCCACATGGGTAATGGGAAAGGCCCGCGCCACCCGAACGATGTACCCGAAGTCAACCTCGTTATCGACAAAGAGATCGGACAACGCTTCGCACAGGTCAATGTCTGATACTGGCTGATCCATTCAACCCATCCGATGGCCGAGGTGGCTTCAATTTAAACCACAGACGGCCAGCGGGTTCAACCTCACCGCATCTTCCAGATGCTCAGGGGAAAAATGTGCGTATCGCATGGTCATGGCGATGGTGGAGTGGCCGAGGATTTTCTGCAGAACCAGGATGTTGCCGCCGTTCATCATAAAGTGACTGGCGAAGGTGTGACGCAGAACGTGGGTATTCTGCCCTGGGGGCAGCTCCAGCCCTGCCCGTTCGACCACCATCTCGAAGGCCCGATAGCAGTCACCAAACAGGCGGCCGCGCTTTCTGGGCAACTGGGCATGGAGCTCGGGGCTGATGGGCACACTGCGACTCTTCTTACTCTTAGTTCGGGTGAAGGTAATGCGATTGGGGGATACCTGGGACTGAGTCAGCTCTTCCACCTCAGACCAGCGGGCGCCAGTAGCGAGGCACTGCTTCACCACCATCAGCAGGTCGGGGTTTGGGCTCTCGGCG
Source organism: Aeromonas sp. 1805 (assembly GCF_013085525.1). Classification (NCBI taxonomy): domain Bacteria; kingdom Pseudomonadati; phylum Pseudomonadota; class Gammaproteobacteria; order Aeromonadales; family Aeromonadaceae; genus Aeromonas; species Aeromonas sp. 1805. Next base: position 4,718,034 of record NZ_CP038515.1, read on the forward strand.
CAGGCGGCCAGCAGGCGCTTGAGTTCGTCAGGGTAGAGGAAGACCAGTTCGGCCTCTGCCACCTTGTAGGCCCGAAGCCCATCGAGGTGATTTTCCCCCTGCCACTCCCCTAGCCTTTTCAGCTCGTTGAACACCGCACGCAGGTAAGCGTGTTCACGGTTCACCGTGTTGGGGGTGACCCCCTGCTTCTCTTGGTTGACTGCGCGCCGGTCAGTGATATCGCCCGAGAGGCGAGGGCGAGCTTCACGGTAGGCGGCAAAATCACGAGTGGTGAAGTTAACCGCCAGCGGGTCACCAAGGGACTGGCAGGCTGTCAGCAGCTTGGACTTACGAGCCTCACCATCACGCAAACCCTGACCATGGCGACCAAACCAGAGTTCGGCCAGCTCGGAGAGATGCCGACCATCACTAGGTTTCCCCAGCCCCTCCAGCCAAGGCTTACCCTTATCCGGGTCCAGCACAAAACGCTCACATGCCAATACCTCCCCCTTGGTGGCGAAGCGCTTTCTCTTGCGGGGCTATCACAACCTTGAGGGTAGACTTCGACAAGCCATAGCTTGAATTTACCGTCATCGAGTTTACGGACTGTCATTACTTAGGTAACCCATTTTATATCAGGTCTATGTTTATATTCAAAAAATAGGGCGATTTAAATCGACTACTTCAGCATTGTTATCAAATGCCATTACATCCCCAGCTTTAATTGGGGCTCGAATGACACCTAAAACATCATTTTTAAACATTTCAGAATCTACTTTAAGCAGTACGTATTCGCCTGATTTAAATTGATTTTTTTTGATTTTCTCTGACAATGGAAATACTGCACCAAGGGTCCCCATACAGGTATCATATTGAAAGGATATAAATGCACTTTTGTACATTTTTTTCTCTAAACTAATTTTTTTGATGTCATTGCAGTTAGAGTAATTTTTTATTTCATGGCTACCATCAAAATTGTTTTTAATTATATTAACACCCGCACCAATTGCTTTGTAATCACCGTCAATATAGATTGAATCAACAGACACCCCATTAGACGAATTGAACGAATAGATGCCTTCAAAGGAAACCGGAGACGTTATCAACGTCATTTTTTGTTTGTCAAAAAAGTCATCTTTTATTGATGCTGTATTTTTAAAAAATTGTATTGATACTGCTTTGTTTTTTTCACCAAAGACAAAACAACCCCCATCACTTTTCACCCCCAACTCGTTACATGAGTTAACGATAACAAATGATGTACCATTATTTAAAGATAAATAATGCTTGTTAAACTCATCAAAATACACATTATCTATATCAACCTCACCCTTCAAAACAAATAATGCGGGGAGTGAATAATACTTATCCCCTGCTAGAAACACTTTGTTGTCTTTTATTTTCGCACCATGCGAGAATGTAGAGAAAGACCAAGTGTTTTTTGAGAAGTTAGAATAGGACGAAAGAGCTTTATCACCTTTATTAAATTTGGCGTAGGCCATACCGCTATAATAATCCTCAAGTAGATTTCGGCCGAAACCTAACCCATCGTTATTACCAAGAAATGAAAGTATAGTTGCACCCACATCAATCAATAAGCCAGGTCTATCAACCTTCTTTTTTTCCAAGTTAGCACCAAGCACAACGAATAAATTCTTTCTACTTCTAGGATCTTTATTCAGAATAGATAGTGCATCATTACTCATAGCCAAATGGTCTGATTGCAATATGATTATTGTATCTTTATAAGCCTCAGAAGACTGAATCTTACTGATGAATTCAGCCAACAACTTGTCTGAACATTGAACTGCATTAAGTATGTTCACTGTTCCATCGCCATACGGCTTATCATTAATGCATCTCGATGGAATATGCCCCCATGGATGGTGCGTATCTAGAGTCAACAGCGATAAAACAAACGGCTTCTTATTTTTACTAAGCTCAACAAATGACTCATATGCATAATCAAGAAGATGGTCATCATGAATACCCCAGTCAGAGTAATTCATATTATCAGGTGGGATTATTTTTTCAAAGTAATCTCGATCAACTGATGTGTAACCATGTTGTTTTATAAAAGTTCCTTTTCCAGCGAAATCAGACTTTGCGCCACCAATAAATTTAAGCTCATATCCATGATCCTTTAAAATGTCACCTAAACAATAAGCATCAGGCATAAACTGAGATATTGCCCCCATGTTATTCCCTTGCCCACCAGGTAATGATAGTGGCAATCCACACTGGCTATTTACCAAGCCTGCAATAGTCCAACCGCCCCCATCATTATCAATATTAGTAAAATCTATACCTTCATTGATGATAGGAACAAGCTTAGATATGAGCCCAGGAAATTCACTCTCACTTAAATATGTTCTCTCAAGACTTTCAGCGTAAATCAGAACTATATTTTTCTTGTTTTTAATTTTTGACTTATTTACAACATATTCATCACCAACGTCTCGTTTATCGAACACGCCAGATACATACAGCCTAGCTTGCTCGTAATAATTGTTTACCCATGGAGAAATCAAAAACAATAAAAACGAAAGAGAAAATGATATGAATGGACTAACTTTCATCAACCCTTTCTTACTTTTTTTGATAAAAATCTGAGAAAGTATAAATATGATTGCACAAAAAACAAATCCAGCGCCATATGAGATTTCTTTAACATACTCACTGAACCCAGCGCCTTGCACCCCAGTATACAAGTGATACATTACTGAAGTATTAAACCCTGCACCAGTAAACATATCACTTACAACATAAAGTCCACTTAAGGCTATGTACAGGACAGCAACTGAAATAAGCAAACCACGACATCTAGTTGTACTTATGCACAAAATAAAAAAAACTAAAATCGAGACAACGATGATAATCAATTAGCCCACCTTTACAGTAAATCTAAAAATATATTGTTGTATGTTATTATTAACGCTGAATTTGCATATTCCTATGAATAGTAAAAGCAGCATTAAGCCTATCAAAAACATGTTCAGCTATCGTTTCCTAAAAATTCGTTGCTCAACCATCACACCGATGATCTGAATGTACTGTCGGTCGGAGTACATGGTGGGGTAATCATCGTTGAGGGGGACAAGTTCAAATACCTCTTGCCCGTTCTCATCGATGCCACGGGGGCGGTACTTTTTGAAAGTTGCCTCGTTGCTGCCGTTCTTGACCACAACGAAATCTCCAGGTTGCGGCGCTTCGTCGGGGTCAACGATGATCAAATCCCCTTCTTTGAACTGCGGCAACATGGAATCGCCACGTAGCCAGAGGCCAAAGCCACAGGACCCAATATCGACACTGGCTGTCACATACTCAACATTGCCATCGAAGGTGGTGGCCTGCTCGCACATCTCACGCCAGTTCCCCGCCTGGACATAGCTGATCACAGGGATCCGCTTACGCTGTGATATCACCGCCGGTTCGACGTTGTGATAACCAAGAATTAGGTGTTCTGCAGGTAGCTGAGGGAAATCCCCGCTCCCAGTTAAAAGCCAGTCAACAGTAACCCCGAGAGCCACTGCTAACTCATTGAGATAGCGCCCATTAGGTGTGTTCTCACCTCGCTCCCATTGGCTAATGGATACGCGTGATACACCGACTCTTGAGCCAAGAGTTTCTTGGCTATACCCGAGCCTCTTACGTGTCTCTTTGATACGGTCATTTATTTTCATGTAAGCAATCTTACAATTTGCTTTCGTAGACTTTCTTGTCTTTTTTGTAAGTTTTTCCTTCCACCCCACATTCACCTAACGTTACATTTTATTTCGTAAATAAACCTTACAAAGTGAGCCCGTGTAATGGTCTAATCATCCCGGACACCCTTTTAGGTAGTACCGTCGCCACCATGATCTGATGTGTTCAATGACGATATTAGGTCGCTCATTTACTGCCCAATTCAAACTCGAAACCGCATCCCTGGTGCTCGATTAGGGATATTCTCTCCCCGAAGCAGGCGTTAGGGTATCAGATTGACCGATTCAAAGTCCGTAACCTGATGAAAGAAGCCGCACTGGCATCCAAATACCCCGGTGCACACCGTTAAAAGGTTGCACGGTCTGAACGACCGGACATTCCCAATCTGCTGGCCCGAGAATCTGATGTTCCACAACCCAATCATATGTGGTGTGGCGATATCACCTACGTCTGGGCAGGTGGTCGTTGGCATTACCTGGCAGCGGTGCTTGACCTGCACACCCGGCGGGTCGTGGGTTGGGTGATGTCTGATAAGTCTAATGTAGAGCTGGCCATCAAAGCACTGGGGATGGCCTATCAGCAGCGGGGTTGCCCATCAGGCATGCTGTTTCACTCCGACCAGGGCAACCAATATGGCAGCCGGGCATTTCGGCAACGACTGTGGCGCTACCGCATGACCCAGAGCATGAGTCGACGTGATCATTGTTGGGATAGCGCCCCGATGGAACGGTTTTTCAGAAGCCAGAAGTCAGAATGGCTCCCGGCTATGAGATATATGATTTTGCGGGAAGCGAAACGAGGTATCAGTTATTACCTGATGGATTACTACAACTGGCGGCGTCCATATCAACACAATGACGGGATGCCGCCAGCAAAAGCCGAGGCTCCGCCTGACCAAGTGTCCGAATTTAGTTGACCACTACACTGTGGCGCTATGGACTCGACACAATCGCTGTCGCCATTTCACCAAAAACAAAAAGACCGCTATTGCTAGCGGCCTTTGTAAGTCTTTGATTTAATGGTGCCCGAGGCCGGAATCGAACCGGCACGACGCGAACGTCGAGGGATTTTAAATCCCTTGTGTCTACCGATTTCACCACTCGGGCACCGTAATCGGTATCAAGCTCGCGCCGCGGGCTTGTCAATATGGAGGCACGTTCCGGAGTCGAACCGGACTAAACGGATTTGCAATCCGCTGCATAACCGCTTTGCTAACGCGCCATGCAAAAGAGAGAAACTCTCTATTGTCTGAATTTGGAGCGGGAAACGAGACTCGAACTCGCGACCCCGACCTTGGCAAGGTCGTGCTCTACCAACTGAGCTATTCCCGCAATGGTCTGGCTGACTGCCTGACTACGAGGACGCATTCTAGCGATGTTCCTCGCCCAGTCAACCAAAAATGTTTAATACCCTGATCGTTCGGGTGTTTTTTGCCCTTTTCCTGCATTTTCAACGTTCACGACCGTTTCCCTGCCCCAAGTGCGGGGAAACGGTAATTAGTGCAAACGCAGACTAGAAGCGGGAGTGGTAGGTCAGATCGCCCCAGGCGGCCTTCATGTACTGGAACATGGACCAGAAGGTGAGCACGGTAGCCACATAGAGCAGCACATAGGCCAGCCACACCATCCAGATGTCGTACTGCCAGATGAGCCCGGTGAGCGACACCATCTGTATCATGGTCTTCCACTTGCCAATCCAGCTGACTGCCACCGAGGAGCGCTTGCCCAGCTCGGCCATCCACTCGCGCAGGGCGGAGATGATGATCTCGCGGCCAATCATGGTCATGGCAGGAATGGTCACCCAGACGGTGTTGTAGTGCTCGACGATGACCACCAGCGCCGCCGCCACCATGATCTTGTCGGCTACCGGATCAAGGAAAGCGCCGAAGGCAGTGGATTGGTTCAGCTTGCGGGCAAGGTAGCCGTCAAACCAGTCGGTCGCCGCCGCCAGGATGAAGACGATGGCCGCCGCCAGATAGGACCACTGATAGGGAAGGTAGAACAGGATGACGAAGACGGGGATGAGCAAGATCCGAAAAAACGTCAGCAGATTAGGAATATTTGTCATTATTTTCAGCCACTTCTTGTATGCCGCTACATGGTAGCCCCAAGCCGATCACGGATGCAACCGGACAGGCGCCCGCCTTGGTCTATGAATCCATCAACAACCTCAGGATGCGGGCCATTATGGCATTTACGGGCCCCCTGCGTCACGGCTCTTGTGTGCCGGGATCCCCGAAGTGAATGAACCCAGAGTGAATGATGTGACTCAACTCGCCCCTTGCCGATTCCTTGGGCGACAGCCCCTGTTTGCAGTCAGGGCAAACAGGGGCAACGCGAGGCGCATTCACCCCGTCTCGGCTACCAATGGCTAGAGCGAGTGCAGGGCGTCGTGGATGGACTGGGCCAGCTCCTGGCTGATGCCGGGCACCTTGGCGAGCTCCTCCACCCCGGCTTTTTTCACCTCCTGCAGCCCGCCTAAGTACTTGAGCAGCGCCTGCCGCCGTTTCGGCCCCACCCCCGGAATGTCCTCCAGGGTACTGGTGGTGCGGGCTTTCGCCCGTCTGGCGCGGTGGCCGGTGATGGCAAAACGGTGGGATTCATCGCGGATGTGCTGAATCAGGTGCAAGGCGGGCATATCTGCCGGTAAATGCAGCTCTTCGTGACTCTCCCCCAGGATCAAGGTCTCCAGCCCCGCCTTGCGGGTCACCCCCTTGGCAATGCCCACCAGCAGCGGATATTTGCCCCCCAGAAACTCCAGCTGACGGGCCAGGATCTCCTCGGCGCGGCGCAGCTGGCCGAGACCGCCGTCGATAAACAGCACGTCCGGCACCTTGTCCGGCTCCTGCTGCTTGCCAAAGCGCCGTTCCAGCGCCTGCTCCATGGCGGCGTAGTCATCGCCGCCGGTGATGCCGTCAATGTTGAAGCGCCGATACTCCGAGGAGAGCGGCCCCTCCCGGTTGAACACCACGCAGGAGGCCACGGTGCGCTCCCCCATGGTGTGGGAGATATCGAAGCACTCCATGCGGGCGATGGGGCGCTCCAGCTCCAGCAGTTCCTCCAGCTGGTCGTAGCGGGCGGTGGTGGTGCTCTTGTGGGCGAGCCGCGAGCGCAGCGCGGTCTGGGCGTTGATGGAGGCGAGCTTGATGAAGCGGGACCGCTCGGCGCGGGTACGGCTCACCACCCGCACCTTGTAGCCGGCGGTCTGGGTCAGGGTCTCGGCGATGACGCTCTCGTCTTCGAGCGCCACGTCGAGCAGCACCTCGCTCGGGATCTGCCGCCCCCCTGCCCCGACAGATAGAACTGCAGCAGGAAGGATTGCACCACCTCGTCAAGCTGGGTATCGGCCGGCACTTTCGGGAAGTAGCTGCGCGAGCCCAGCACCTTGCCCTGGCGGATGAAGAGCACGTGGATGCAGGCGGTCCCCTGCTCGAAGGCCACCCCCACCACGTCGAGCTCGTCCAGCACGTTGCCGCTCACCGACTGCTGTTCGGTCACCCGGCGCAGCGCCTGGATCTGATCCCGGTAGCGGGCCGCCTCTTCGAAGCGCAGATCGCCGCTGGCGGACTCCATCTTTCCCACCAGCTCGCCTATCACCTGCTGGTTCTTGCCCGCCAGGAACAGCTTGGCCAGCTCCACCTGCTGGGCATATTCGGCCTCGCTCACCAGCCCGGCCACGCAGGGGCCAGCGCAGCGCTTGAGCTGGTAGAGCAGGCACGGGCGGCTGCGGTTGGCATAGACCGCATCCTCGCACTGGCGCACCGGGAAGATCTTCTGCATCAGGTGCAGGCTCTCGCGCACCGCACCGCCGGAGGGGTACGGGCCGAAGTACTCCCCCTTCACCTTGCGGGCACCGCGATGGACGCCGATGCGCGGGTGCTGGTGTGCGGTGATGATGATCCAGGGGTAGGATTTGTCGTCGCGCAGCAGCACGTTGTAGCGAGGCTGGTACTGCTTGATAAGGTTGTGCTCGAGGATCAGCGCCTCGGTTTCGGTGTGGGTGACCGTCACCTGCACGTCGGCGATCTGGCGCACCAGGGTGCGGGTCTTGATGCTGTCGACGTTGGCCCGAAAGTAAGAGGCGAGCCGTTTTTTCAGATCCTTGGCCTTGCCCACGTAGATGACGGTGCCGCCGCTGTCATACATGCGGTAGACGCCGCTCTGGTGGGTGACGGCACTGAGAAACGCCTTGCTGTCGAAGAGAGGTTCAGACGAGGTCATGCTGGCTCCGGCAAGGGGGATCGAGGTGCTGGATCTGGGGGATCGCGGCAAACGGAAGATTGAAAGAGAGGCTCATCGGCAACTCGGCTCAACGGATGAAAGCAGAAGACGGCACAGAGCATACTGCGCCAGACCGGCAAAAAGCAAAAAGGCGGCACAGGCCGCCTTTGATGGCTACACGCCGCCCGTTACAGGGTGTCGGCATCCAGCATGCCATAGCGAATGGCCAGATGGGTCAGCTCCACATCGCCATTGATGTTGAGCTTACTGAACAGCCGGTAGCGGTAGCTGTTGACCGTCTTCGGGCTCAGGTTGAGCTGTTCGGAAATATCGGTCACCTTCTGCCCCTTGGTGATCATCATCATGATCTGCAGCTCGCGCTCGGAGAGGGACTTGAAGGGGTTCTCGTCGGCCGAAGCAAACTGGCTCAGGGCCATCTGCTGGGCGATCTCCGGGGAGATGTAACGCTGACCGGAGTGGACCAGGCGAATGGCGTGGATCATCTCGTCCGGCGCGGCGCCCTTGGTGAGATAGCCGGCGGCACCCGCCTGCATCACCTTGGTCGGGAACGGATTTTCTGAATGAATGGTCAGCACTATGATGCGTACATCGGGCCGGATCCGCAGGATCTTGCGGGTCGCCTCCAGGCCGCCGATGCCCGGCATGTTCATGTCCATCAGGATCACGTCGGGATGGTGCTGACGACAGAAAGTGACTGCGGTTTCCCCGCTCTGCGCCTCACCCACCACCTTGATCCCGCGGACATCTTCCAGAATGCGTCTTATCCCTGTACGCACCAACTCATGATCATCGACCAGGAATACATTAATCACCCAAACACCCCGTTTTTTATCTCGTTATATGCCAGTTAGGGTTAACACGGCGTCTTGCATCATAACCAAACTCGCTGATTTGGCAAACCATGGCCGGGAAAAGTTTGAAAGTGCTCATAAATGGTGTTTTGAATCAAATAATTATATAAAGATTAAACACAAAAAACGGCGCCCGCAGGCACCGTTCAGAGTCATTTTTGCTGTTGTCGGCATCAGTTCGCCAGCAGCGCGCGCACCTTGTCCAGATCGGCCTGGGTATCCACCCCGACCGGTGGCGCCTCGAGCGCCTGGGCCACGTGGATCTTCTCCCCGTACCAGAGCACCCGCAGCTGCTCCAGCGCCTCTACTTGCTCGAGCAGGCTCGGCGCCCAGTCCACGTAACGCTGGATGAAGCCGGCGCGATAGGCGTAGATGCCGATGTGGCGCTGGTAGTGATCGCCAATCTGCTCGCGACTCGCGGCAAAGCGATCCCGATCCCACGGAATGGAGGCGCGACTGAAGTAGAGCGCGTAGCCCTCCTGGTCGGTCACCACCTTGACGGCGTTCGGGTTGAACACCTCTTCGGCGTCCTGGATCGGCACCGACAGGGTGGCCATGGGCGCCGTGGCGGCGGCCAGGTTGTCCGCCACCTGACGGATGATGACCGGCGGAATGAGCGGCTCGTCCCCCTGCACGTTGACCACTATGGTGTCGGCAGCAAAGCCGTAGTGACGGCATACCTCGGCCAGGCGCTCGGTGCCGGACTGGTGATCCTTCGAGGTCATGCACACCTCGAAACCCGCCTGCCCGGCACAGGCGGCCAGCGCCTGTTGCACCCGCTCGTCATCGGTGGCGACGATCACCCGATCGGCGCCCGACTGCAGGGCCTTTTCCACCACGTGCTGCACCATGGGCTTGCCATGGATGTCGGCCAGCGGCTTGCCCGGCAGCCGGGTGGAGGCGTAGCGGGCCGGAATGACGACGACGAAGCTCATGACGACAGCTCGTCGCTGCTGAGCGGACGGGCGCGGTTCTCCAGCAGCACCGGGATCCCCTCCTCCAGCGGATAGGCCAGCTTGTCGAAGCGGCAGACCAGCTCATGCACGGCCTTGTTGTAGTGCAGCTTGCCCTTGCAGACCGGGCAGGCAATGATGTCGAGCAACTTGATGTCCAAAGCCAAAACGATACTCCTTCAACGATGTCGCGCCGGCGGTTTCATCACGCCGGCGATGGATGTCGAACAACCAGATATTGCATGTGGGGCATGATAAGCCCCTGCTCCCCCACGCGGGCGAGAGAGATTAACCTTGTGCCTTGGTTGCGCCTTGCCCCTTACCGCTCGCCCCCAGCTTGTGCAGCAGGGTATCGAGCAGGGAGGCGGGCAACTCGGCGCTGACCGGCAGATACCACCAGTTGTCGAGGGCAAAGGAGCGGCACTTGACCGCATCCTTCTCGGTCATCAGCAGCGGCTTGCCGGCAAAGCGGCCCACCAGCTCGTCCCGATCGAAGGGGTGGTGATCGCCGTAGGCCACCCGCTGATCCAGCTGGTAGCCGAGCCCCTCGAGGGTGGCGAAGAAACGGGGGGGATGACCAATTCCCGCCAGCGCGTCGACCGGGCCCGTCAGCGGCGTGGCCAGCGGGGCCTCGTCGCGCACCCGACGGGGGGAGTCGGCCACCAGTTGCATGGGATACTCTCCCCGCCCTGGCTCGCCGCCGTTGCAGATGATGGCGTCCACCCGCTTGAGCCGGGTGACCGGCTCGCGCAGCGGCCCCATGGGCAGCAGGCAGGCGTTGCCGAAACGGCGGGCGCCATCCACCACCACCAGCTCGATGTCGCGGGCCAGCGCATAGTGTTGCAGACCGTCATCGGTGATGATGATGTCCACTTCGCCGCTCTGCTCCAGCAGACGCACCGCATCGGCCCGCTTGGGCGCCACCACCACCGGGCAGCCACAGCGCCGGGCGATCAGTACCGGTTCATCCCCTGCCTGCGCCGTGGTGCTGGCAGCATCGAGCCGGTACGGGTAATGGGGCGCCTTGCCGCCATAGCCGCGGCTCACCACCCCGGGGCGATAGCCGCGGGCCTGCAACTGCTCCACCAGCCAGACCACTACCGGGGTCTTGCCGTTGCCACCCACCGAGATATTGCCCACGACGATGACCGGCACAGAGGCACGATAGCCCTTGCGCCAGCCGTGACGATAGGCGTAGCGGCGAGTGCCGCTGATGATGGCAAACAGCAGGGCAAAGGGGGCCAGCAACCAGCGCCAGCCACTCTTTGCATACCAGAGCCGCTCCAGCATCAGGCGTTGCCACCTGCGGTGGCATGGCCGAACTGGATGGCGCGCAGCTGGGCATAGGTGCCCTGCTGGGCCATCAGCGCCGCGTGGTTGCCGCGCTCGACGATATGGCCTTCATCGATCACCAGGATCTCGTCCGCCTTCTCGATGGTGGAGAGGCGGTGAGCGATCACCAGCGAGGTGCGCGCCTTGCACAGCTCATCGATGGCCGCCTGGATGTGGCGCTCGGACTCGGTATCGAGCGCAGAGGTAGCTTCATCCAGCAGCAGCACGGGAGCATCGCGCAGCAGGGCGCGGGCGATGGCGATGCGCTGGCGCTGACCGCCGGAGAGCGACGCACCGTTCTCGCCGACCACGGTGTCATAACCGTTGCTCATCTTGCTGACGAACTCGTCGGCGTGGGCGATGCGAGCCGCCTGCTTGATCTCGTCGAGGCTGTATTTCTCTTCCGCGGCGTAGGCGATGTTGCTCGCCACCGTGTCGTTGAACAGGTGGACATGCTGGGAGACCAGGGCGTACTGCTTGCGCAGCTCGCTCAGGCGGTAATCGCGGATATTGACGCCGTCCAGCAGGATCTCCCCCTGCTCGATGTCGTAGAAGCGGGTCAACAGGCTGGCAATGGTGCTCTTGCCGGAGCCGGAACGGCCCACCAGCGCCACCGATTTGCCCGCCTCCACCTTGAAGCTGACGTTGTGCAGCGCCGGGGTGTCCTTGGTCGGGTAGGTGAAGGTGACGTTGCGAAACTCGATCTCGCCGCGGGCGCGCTCCAGGGTACGGGTACCGGTATCCTGCTCCGGCTCGGTGTCGAGCAGGCCGAACAGGCTGTGGCAGGCGGTGATGGCGCGCTGGAACTGGTTGTTGACGTCGGTCAGGCTTTTCAGCGGCTTGAGCAGCATCATCATGGAGGTGATCATGACGGTGAAGGTACCGGCAGTCAGCTCGCTGCGCACGCTGTCGATGGTGGCCACATAGAGGAAGGCCGCCAGCGCGATGGAGGCAACCATCTGCACCACCGGGCTGCCGATGGCATCGGCGGCGACCATCTTCATGGTCTGCTGGCGCATGTTGTTGCTGACCTTGAAGAAGCGCTTCTCCTCCACCTTCTGGCCACCGAACATCAGCACCTCTTTGTGCCCCTTGAGCATCTGCTCGGTGGAGGTGGTGATGTCACCCACCGCCTGCTGGATGTGGCGGCTGATCTGACGGAAGCGACGGCTGATAAGGCCGATGATGATGCCCACCACGGGCCCCACTACCAGGAAGATCACCGACAGCTGCCAGGAGTGCCAGAACATCAGGCCGAGCAGACCGATCACGGTCGCCCCTTCCCGCACCAGGGTGACCAGAGTGGTACTGGCAGCCGAGGAGACTTGGCTGGCGTCATAAGTCACCTTGGAGAGCAGGTGACCGGTGTTCTGGCGGTCGAAGAAGCTCATCGGCATCGCCACCATGTGATTGAACACCTGCTGCTGCAGGCGCATCACCACGTGGTTGCCGACCCAGGCCATGCAGTAGTTGGAGAGGAAGTTGGCGACGCCGCGCAGGGCCACGATGCCCAGTACGAAGAAGGGCATCCACTTGAGCACGGTCGGATCGTTGCCGTTGATCCCCTGGTCGATCAGCGGCTTGATGGAATAGACGAAGGTGGTATCCACGGCGGCGTAGCCCAGCATGCCGATGATGCCGCCGATCAGGCCAAGCTTGCGGTCACGGACATAGCCGAGCAGACGCTTGAAGACAGGCCAGCTGTCTTGTGAGGTTTCTTGTTGCATGAATAGCCGTTAATAAGGGAAATGACGGGCTATTCTAGCCAAAGCGCAGGATTACACCAAGCATCGCCAGCGCATGTCCCTCGCCAAGACAGGAAATGACGGTCGTTATCCCAGCCAAAGCGCAGGATTACACCAAGCGGTGCCCATCACCAAGGCGGGAAATCACGGCCGTTATCCCAGCCAAAGCCGGGTTTACGCTCAGCGATCAGGCCAGAATGCAGGCCGCCACCAGTCACCATTGCGGCGAAACCAGGGGCCCTGCTCCCGTTCGGCCCGGATCCGCAGTCCGTCCGGCGTAGGCTCGACCAGGATCTCCCCATCCAGCCCGGTGACCCATTGCTGCGCCTCCTGGTAGCGGGCCACCACCTCGGGGCGGGGAAATCCCCACTGGTTCATGAAGCCGGCGCTGTGCACCACATAGCGAGGGGCCACCGCCGCCACGAAGGGCGCCGTGGAGGAGGTGCGGCTGCCGTGGTGAGGACTCACCAGCAGGGTGCTGGCAAGCCCATCCCCTTCCAGCGCCAGCAACCGCTGCTCCGCCTGCCGCTCGATGTCGGCACTGAGCAGGATACGGCGCGCCCCGTCGCGGATCTGCAACACACAGCCATCGTTGTTGTGACCAGGCCCCGGTTGCTGCGGCCAGAGCACCGCCATCTCGAGCCCCTGCCAGCGCCACTGCTGGCCGCGCCGGCACAGGGTCGTGAAGCGGCCAAAGTCGAATGACGAGAGCTCGTGGCGTACCGGCAGGGCCTGCAGGATGGCACGCCGATTGCCGGCGTGATCCCTATCCTTGTGGCTGATGACCAGATAATCCAGCACCCGCACATCGAGCCGGTTGAGCAAGGGCAGGATCACGGCATCCGCCATGTTGTAGCCGCCCGGGTAGCGATCGCCGGTGTCGAAGAGGATGCCACGCTCACCCCGGGTGATCAGTACCGCCAGCCCCTGCCCCACGTCCAGCACCCTCAGTTGCCAGTGGGTCGGCGCCGGCCAGGCCGCCAGCAGCAGGGCCACGCCCCCTGGCAACAGCAGCGGACGACCACCTGGCACATGCCAGGCGCACCAAAGCAGGGTCAGCAGCGCCGTGAGCGGCAGTACCCAGCCCGGCACCGGCCACCAGAGCTGCCACTGGCTGGCCAGCCGGGCCAGCGCCCACAACACCCACTGCAGGCCGACATCGGCCAGCCAGAACAGCAGGTGTGCCAGATCCCCTGAAAGCGGCGCCAGCAGCACCCCGATAAGCGCCAGCGGTATGATGCCGATGCAAAAGAGCGGCAATGCCAGCAGATTGAGCAGCAGCGACAATGGGGCAATCCCCTCGAACAGCGCCAGTTGCAGTGGCAGCAGCCCCAGCAGCAACAAGCCCTGCAGACGAATGAGCCCGGGTTTGGCCTCCAGCAGGCTCGCCACCAGCAGCAGAGCCACCGCCAGGAAGGAGAGCCAGAATCCGGCCGAATAGAGGGCGAAGGGATCCCACAGCGTGAGCACCACGAAGGCCCACAACCAGATGCGATGGGCCGGCCACTCCCGCCGTCGCCAGCGCAGCAGACTCCACACCAGCACCATGATGAGGGCCCGTTCGGTGGCCACCGCAAAACCGGCCAGCCAGCTGTAGAGGGCGGCAAACAGCAGAGCGACCAGAATCGCCCCCCGCAGCCCGAACAGCCGCCCCAGCCACCAGCCGAGCACCGCCACCAGCGCGATGTGCTGTCCCGAGATGGCGATGATGTGGGTCAGCCCGCTGCCGCGAAACAGGCTCCACTGCTCATCCGTGATGCCGCCCTGCTCGCCGAAGGTGAGCGCCGCCAGCAGCGGGCCCTGGCTCAGATCCTGCCAGCTGGCAGCAGCGCGGGCCAGCCAGCGCTCGCGCAGCCCCGTCTGCGCCGGCTCAATCTGGATCACCCGGCGCAGGTTGCCGGTGGCGGTGATCCCCTTGCCGAGCAGCAGGCGCCGCCCATCCATCCCCGCCTCGTTGGCCAGGCCGTGGGCCGGTTTGAGAGAGACCACCAGAGTGAGGCGACTGCCTGCCGTCATGGCGGGCAGCGCCTGATAGGCATTGATGCGCACCAGCGGCGCCGGAGTGAGCGCCTGCTCGTCGAGCCTGTTCACCCGCAGCACCAGCCGGATAAATTTATCGCCCTCGGGTTCTGCACTTTGCAGCTGTGCGGTTATGATGTGGCTCGTTTTTTTGCCGAGCTGATCCAGCCAGGCGAGCCGGTAGTGCAAACTCCCCTGCATCCAGAGGATGCCGCACAGCAGAAACAGCAGCCGCCAGCAGCGGTAACCGGCCAGGGGGAACGCGAGCAGCAGCATCAGGCCACCCCATTCCCATGAAGGCAACCATGGCCAAAGCAGTGAGGAGCTTGCCCCGAGGGCAAACGACAACAGACGCAGATCCATGGTGCAAGTATTTAGCAAGGTTTCAATATGCCCAAACGACTCATACAACGCTGGCTGCCTGATCCGGCGACACTCAAGGAACACAAGCACTTGCGGCTGTTTGGCAAGCTGCTGCTGGATGCCAACCTGTGGCACCTCAATCGGCGCTCGGCGGCCGGTGCCTTCGCGGTGGGGCTGTTCATGGCCTGGGTGCCGCTCCCCTGCCAGATGTTGCTGGCGGCCGGCGGCGCCATCGCCTGCCGGGTCAACCTGCCGCTCTCGGTAGCCCTGGTCTGGCTCTCCAACCCTTTCACCATGCCGCCGCTGTTCTACGGCGCCTATCTGACCGGCTGTCAGCTGCTGGGGCAATCCTCCCAGCACATCGAGATCGAGTTCACCTGGGCCTGGCTGGTGTCGGTGTTCGAGACCGTGGCCCCGCCGCTGCTGCTGGGTTCGCTGGTACTCGCCCTGCTCAGCGCCCTCATCGGCTACGCCCTCATTCGTACCTGCTGGCGCATCAGCACCGTGCGCCAGTGGCAGAAACGCAAGGTGGCACGCGCATGCTGAATCGCTGGTTTGCCCGCTTCAAGATAGACCCCGATACCCTGCGCCAGCAGAAGTGGTTCTCCCTGTTTGGCGAGCGCCTGCTCGCCCCCGCCCTCTGGCAAGGGGGGCCGCGCGCCCTGAGCGGGGCGGTGGCGGCCGGCATCTTCGCCTGCTGGTTTCCCATCCCCATGCATTCACTCATCGCGGTCGGGCTGGCGCTGGCGTTCAGCCTCAACCTGCCGCTGGCACTGCTGGCGGTCTGGTTCAACAACCCGTTGACCCTGCCCTTCATGTACCTCTACGCCTATCGCACCGGTTGTCTGGTGCTGCACAAGACGCCGGAGCCGTTTCACCTCAGCTGGACCCTGCACTGGCTGGAGCACGAGGCGGCTACTCTGGTGCCCCCCTTCCTGCTCGGCAGCCTGCTGCTGGCGGTGCTGACCGCTGCCAGCGGTGGTCTCCTCACCCTGCTGCTGTTGCGCCTCGGCAAGCTGGTCCGCAGTCGCTAGCCCGCCCGACTCGTCAGCCTCTGGCGCGCTGACGAGGCACTCCCTTGCCATCCCCGGATCCTGCCACCACACTCCTTGTAACCCGTTGTTTTTCGTCCCCCATTTGCCACAAGGAGCCCACCATGGCCGAACCGCTCACGCTGGCCCATGCCAATGGTCATCCCCTCGCCCTGCTGCCAGCCATGGCCAATCGCCATGGTCTCATCACCGGCGCCACCGGGACCGGCAAGACCGTCACCCTGCAGGTGCTGGCGGAGGGGTTCTCCCGCCTCGGTGTGCCGGTCTTTCTGGCCGACGTGAAGGGGGATCTGAGCGGACTGGGCGCCGCCGGGGCGGGCTCGGCCAAGCTGGACGCCAGGCAGGCCCAGCTCGGCATCCCGGCCCCCACCTTTGCCGCCAGCCCCACCCTGTTCTGGGATCTGTTTGCCGAACAGGGTCACCCGGTGCGAGCCACCGTCTCCGACATGGGCCCCCTGCTGCTCGCCCGCCTGCTCGGCCTCAACGATACCCAGAGCGGGGTACTGGAGCTGGTGTTCAAGGTGGCGGACGACGAGGGGCTGTTGCTGCTCGATCTCAAAGACCTGCGCGCCATGGTGCAGTTTGCCGGAGACAACGCCAAGTCGCTCACCACCCGTTACGGCAACGTCTCCACCGCCTCCATCGGCGCCATCCTGCGCAACCTGCTCACTCTGGAGAGTGCGGGCGGCGATCACTTTTTCGGCGAACCCATGCTGGACATTCAAGACCTGTTGCAGACCGATGAGGCTGGCCACGGTCATATCAATGTGCTGGCCGCCAGCAAGCTGACCCAATCCAGCCGGCTCTATGCCTGCTTCCTGCTCTGGCTGCTCTCCGAGCTGTTCGAGCAGCTGCCGGAGGTGGGGGATCCGGACAAGCCGGTGCTGGTGTTCTTCTTCGACGAGGCGCACCTGCTGTTCAACGATGCCCCCAAGGCGCTGCTGGAGAAGATCGAACTGGTGGTACGGCTCATCCGCTCAAAGGGGGTGGGCGTCTACTTCGTGACCCAGAGCCCGGCCGATATCCCCGACAGCGTGCTGGGGCAGCTTGGCAACCGGGTGCAGCACGCCCTGCGCGCCTTTACCCCGAGTGACCAGAAGGCGGTGCGGATCGCCGCCAACACCCTGCGCGCCAACCCCGCCTTCGATGCCGCCGGCGTCATCACCGAACTCGGTGTCGGCGAGGCGCTGGTCTCTCTGCTCGACGAGAAGGGGCGGCCCAGCATGGTGGAGCGCGCCTTCATCGCCCCGCCGGCCAGCCGCATCGGCCCCTTGAGCGACGCCGAGCGGCGGGCGCTCATTCAGGGCTCCCTGCTGCACGGCCGCTACGAGACGCCGGAGGATCGCGAGTCTGCTTTCGAGCGGCTCAACGGCGGCAAGGGAACAACCACTGGCGAGCAAGGCAGCGAGCCGTCATCCAACGGGGAAGGCGGCCTGCTCGATGCCCTCAATGGCATCCTGTTTGGCCGCACCGGCCCCCGTGGCGGCCAGCACGACGGCGTGGTGCAGACCGCCGCCAAAAGCGTGACCCGCACCATCGGCAGCGAGGTGGGACGCCAGCTGGTTCGCGGCGTCCTTGGCTCCCTGCTGGGGGGCGGCAAACGTCGCCGCTGACGCAGCCGTAATATACCCAACAAAAAAGCCGACCCAATGGGGTCGGCTTTTTGCAGCATGCGTACGGCGGGGATTAACCAGCGCAGTAAACACGCGCCTCGCGCGGGGTGTAAACACCGAAGGTCACTGCACCCAACAGGCCATTGAGGAAGGTATGCTGCGCTTCAACACGTACTACCTTGTCGGCACCGTTGCAAACGGCGGCGGCATCGATGGTTTTGCTCTGACCCAGGCCGGAGATGAAGAAGTGGTGGGTCACTTCTTTGGTTGGTTTCACTGCATTACCGGAATGCACGGTAAAACCTTGCTGAGCACAGCCCGCCATCATCATTGCAACGGCTGCAGTCAATACCATTTTTTTCATTTTATTATCCCTGACAACATTATTTTTTCCGGTTATACCGGTGCCACACAAAGAAATATTTCTGTTAATTATCAATTACATAAATAAAGATATATTCCTGAGTGCGCGCACACTATCAAAATCCAGAAAGGGCAACAAGGCTTTATTTGAGACTTTATAATGTCTATCCAAAAATCACAGACTGCAATAAACCCGAGCCGTCCTCGGGGTATATATTCCCAACGTCAAGACGGTCATCAAGGTGTCCTGCGGGCTCTGTTGCATTTCTACTCGTACCACTTTTTTCGGGTCATCATGGCAGGCCAGAGCTGCATCAACCATCTCACTCTGGCCAATCCCCGCCAGTACGAAATCATGGCTCACTTCTCGGGTTGGCTGACCAGGGTTACCCTCGTGCACGAAAAAGGTTTGCTGGGCACACCCCGACAACAGCAATACACTGCACGCCATCCATACTATTTTTTTCATCTCTCTTACTCTGGCGATGGTCACTAGAAAGCCTTAGAAGATCCCTTTGGCCTTGACCTTTTTCATGTTAGCCACCTGGTTGGAGAGATCTTCCACCAGCGGTTCGGTGTCCCCAGCGGCCGTCATTTGGCGACCAGGGGCACTGGCCAGACGCTGGATCAGCCGATGCTGCTCACGAATAAGCCGCGACTGCTCTTCCAGTTGACGAGAGAGCTGTTGAATGCTGCTCTGCAGCGGCGCCAGATCCTGCTCGCCGGCAGCAGATGGCAGCTTGCCCACGATCGCCTCGGCTAGCTGTTCATGGTCAAGATGAGCCGGCATTCCCTGCCGCAACTCATCCCACAGCTCGGTGGGTTGCTGCTCCCCAAGTCGGCTGACGATCTCTTCCACCAGACTGTCCGAAGAGGGCACGGCGGCTTGCTGACCCAGACGCTGAACGATTTCATCCACCAGCCCGCCGGTATCACCCTGGCCAAGCCGGGGGGATAATCTGGCCACTATCTGCTCGATCATGACATCGGCAGCAGGCTGCACCGACGCACTCCCCTCTCCCAGGTTGAAGCCACAACTGGCAAAGGCATGACGCAAGGTGGTCATGCTTACCTGCTCGGGACCCAGCGCATTGGCAATGGCCTTGCAGAGGTTGGGCGCCAGCACATACATGAACATGCCGGAGAGATAGATATCCTTGTGGAAACGACTCTTGGAGAAGTCGAACTCCTCGCTGCCATCCTGGATCTTGCGGGCCCGTTGGTACCAGTTCTGCAATACCCCGACTGCGTAACGATCAGACTCCAGCGCACCCGGGTCCATATAGATGGAGAAGGTCATGCGCTTGAGTTGACTACTCATCACCGACCTCGGCCATCACGGCTGCTTCGCGGTACACTTCCTCTTCTTCGGTGGTGTAGAGGCAGATCTCGCGAGCCAGGGCTGACTGGGCATCGTCCAGCAGTTCGACCCTGTCACCCAGAGTCGGGTAAGCGTTCTTGATTGCTTCGTGGATAAGCGACGCCCCGCCCCCGACCAGGTAAACACGGTTCGGGTTCTTGGCAAACTTCTTCGCTTCATGCGCGACCTGGGAGCCCAGTTCGTCAATCTTGTTCTGCATCTTCTCGAGGATCTTGGGGATCTGGCTCTCGTCGTTCACCACATCGCGCACGAAACTCATGTCGTGGCGGCGCTTGATGAACTCGTTGGCCACCAGATAACTGGAATCGCTGTCCGCCGCCGCCAGTGCCTTGCGCACAGCATCGGTCACCATGGACACACCAATCTCGTTGTTGCCATAAACATCGGAGACATCGTCAAACTCGCCGACGATGATCCCCATATCGAGGGTGGTACCGCCACAATCGATCACCAGGGTCTTGGTGAACTCGTTGCAGCCCGAACCGATCAGACGGGAAAGCGCCGCAGGCAGGCTCTCCGGCATCACTTCCACGCTGACGATGTTGAACAGCTCACCCTTGTTGAGGGAGATGGCCCGCATCAGGTTGCGACGCTTCTTCTCGATCTTATCCTCGTTGCGCTGACAATCGTCCGGGTTGTAGAACTCGGTGATGGGCAGGGTCACGGTGATGGCCACATCACAGGGGGTCACGCCGGTCTGCAGCAGGGCGTGATGCACGGAGAGCAGGTTCAGATCGTCGTACTGATACTCCACGTGGGTGGTCGCCAGCGACTTGTCGGACGTGGCGTCATAGGTGTACTTGGTGTTGCCTATCTCGTAGTTGTAGATCTTCTTGTCCTTGCGCAAGGCTGCGCTCTTCCAGTCCTTGCGAAAGGAGTTGGGAGAGATGATGGTCTTGAGCACCTTGTTCTCAATCCAGCTCACCTTGACGTTGGTTGAACCATCATCGATGGCCATTTTAATTACTTCAGACATGAGGAAATACCTGTTGATAGAGCAAAATGGGTCCGATTGCCTTGCCTTTTGGTGTGGCAAGGCGATCGGACCAATACATACACGGGATAAAAGGGCGACCAGTTTAATGAGTTTCTAAAATCCGGTGAAGCAAATGATTGAAGCCGGAGGGATCTTCCGCCGGCCAGGCATGGTGGCCGTTGGGGGTGTGGATGGTGGCATTGGGCAGGGAGGCGAACTGCTCCACCCGTTTGGCGAGCGGCAGATAGTCGTGACTGGTGGAGATGATGGCCACCGGCTGCCAGATGTTGCCGAGCCGAGCGCGCACCGACCAGCCGGGCAGCGCCTCCAGCAGCGCCTTGTAGGTTTTCTTTTTATTGCGCACGAAACGCAGCCGGAAGGTGTGACGCACCTGGGCAAGGTCGGGGCCGGGAAAGAGCTCGCGGCCGAGCCACCAGGCGAGTGGCCGCAGGCCGAACCAGCGCAGCCACTTGAGGCGCTGGGCAAAGCGCTCCTGCTCTTTTGGCGTTTCCAGCAAAAATTCGCTGAAGCCGTTGACCAGCACCAGCCCCTGCACCTTGTGTGGCAGTTGCAGCGCCAGCTCCAGCGCCACCATGGCACCCAAGGAGAGCCCGACCACCCAGGCGGGCTCAGGCTGTTCATCGAGCCAGTTCACCACGTCCGCCGCCAGGGTCGCCACGTCGAACGGCCCCTCCTGCATGCTCTGGCCGTGGCCGCGCAGATCCAGCGCAACCACCCGGTAGTGCTCGGAAAAGCGTTCGATCTGCGCCTGCCAGTCGAGGCTGGAGGAGCCCAGCCCGTGCAGCAGCAACAACAAGGGGCCCTCCCCCGCGCTGCGCAGGGCAAGACCGTTGGATTTCATCACCTGATTGCGGCGCATCAGTTCATTGCCTCTCGACTCATCCGCTGAACCATCCTGATTTTCTGCCTCTTCTGCAACCCGCTCAACCCTCGCTGACCAGACTCACCGCCTTGATGTAGGCGTAGATCTGCTGGTTCGGGGCGAGTGCCAGCCGTCTGGCGGAGCGGCTGGTGATCCGGGCCAGCAGTATCTGCTGACCCAGCGCCAACTGCAACAGAGTCTGACCGGGGCGCACTTCGCGTTCGGCCAGCAATCGGGTAGTGAGACAGTTGGAGAGGCTGGAGTGTTCGATGGGGGCGGTGGCAATCACCACGTCCCGCCCGGCCACCTTGATCTGCAGGGGGCCGCCATCGTCCGGCACCTGGGTCATGGTGACCCGCAACTGCTGCTCGCCGAGCTGCAGGGTCGCCATCTGCTCGTCGTTATCGTAATGAGAGAGGGTCGCCGCCAACATCACCCCGGCGTCGTCGCGACTGGCGAGCGACAGATCGGTGCGGGCGAAGATATCGCTCGGCCGGCCTTGCGCCTCCACCCGGCCATCCGCCAGCAGCACCAGCTGATCGCACAGCAGGCTCACCTCCTCCATGGCGTGGCTGACGAAGATCATCGGGATACCGCTCTCCTGCTGCAAGCCCTTGAGCACGTGGGCCTGATGGATGCGGCTGCGCCTGTCCAGCGCAGAAAAAGGTTCATCCAGCAGCAGCAGATCAGGCTCGGCCAACAGAGCCCGGGCCAGCGCCACCCGCTGGCGCTGGCCGCCGGAGAGACCGTGGGCCGGCTGGGGCAGCAGTTCGGCAAAGCCGAGCCGGGTCGCCAGCGCCTCGGGTTGCCAGCGCCCTCGCCCCTTGCGGGCCGCCAGTTGCAGGTTGCCGAGCACGCTCAGATGGGGGAAGAGGCGCGAATCCTGAAACACCAGCCCGATGCGGCGCGCCTCGGGCAGCAGCTCGCTCAGCGCCCTGCCCTGCCAGTTCAGCTTGTCGCCCGGCGCCCTGTCCAGCCCGGCGATAATGCGCAGCAGGCTGCTCTTGCCGCAGCCGGAGGGGCCGAACAGACCGAGGATGCCCCCCAGCTCCAGCGCCAGTTCACAGTCGAGGGTAAAGGCGCCAAACGCCCGCCTCACCTTGAGTTGCAGCGGTTGCGCCTTGTCGGTGTCGCTCATCCGAACAGCCTCCGTTGCCGGCGCTGCAGCACCCCGTACACCAGCACCAGCATCACCAGCGAGAAGCCCATCAGGCCGCCCGCCAGCAGGTGGGCATTCTGATAGTCCATCGTCTCCACGTGATCAAACAGGGCGATGGAGAGCACCTGGGTTTCGCCGGGGATGTTGCCGCCAATCATCAGCACCACCCCGAACTCCCCCAGGGTGTGGGCAAAACCGAGCGCCGCCGCCATCACGAAGCTGGGCAGTGTCATCGGCAAGATGATGTGAAAGAAGCGCTCCACCGGCCCGAGCCCCAGGGTGGCGGCTGCCTCCAGCTCCTTGTTGCCCATGTTGACGAAGGCGGAGGTGAGCGGCTGCACCACGAAAGGGAGCGAGTAGAGGATGGAGGCGAGCAGCAAGCCGGTAAAGCTGAACGCCAGCGGCGCCCCGAAGGTGTCACGCCACCAGGCGCCCAGCCCATAGGAGGGGGAGAAGGCCAGCAGCAGATAGAAGCCGAGCACCGTTGGCGGCAGTACCAGCGGCAACGCAACCAGGGCCTCCACCACGGGTCTGAGCCTGTGCTGGCTGCGCGACAGCCACCAGGCCAAAGGGGGCGAGAGCATCAGCAGGATGGCGGTGGTGCTGGCTGCCAGTCTCAGGGTGAGCCAGACTGCCAGCAGATCCCCTTCACTCATCGCCTTCCTCCCGGATAGATGCGGACAACCATGGAAAGTGTGTCTTCATCGCACAGGCGGGCCGACCCGAAGGCCAGCCCGCCGTTAGCAGATCTGCCATGCCATCACTTCGGCAGCGCATAACCCGCAGCCTTGATCTGTGCCTGACCCGGCCCCTTGAGCCAGGCCACCAGCGCTTCGACTGCCGCCCCTTTCTTCAATACCAGCCCCTGCTGTTCGATGGGCGGATAGAAGTCGGCCGGCACGGCCCAGGCTTCGCCGGTCTTGCCCGCTTCCACCAGGTTGGCCCAGGCGACGAAGCCCAGCTCGGCGTTGCCGGTGTCGACGAACTGCCAGGTCTGGCCGATGTTGGTGCCGGTCAGCAGACGGTACTGCTTGGGATCGATCTTGAGATGGTCGAGGGTCGCCATGGCGGCGGTGCCGTAGGGAGCGGTTTTCGGGTTGGCGATGGCGAGGTTGCCCTTCCAGCTGCGCAGGGTTGCCTCGTCAGGAGCAGGCCCGCCCTTCTGCCACAGACCCAGCTGGCCGATGGCGTAGGTGAAACGCTCGCTGCCCTTGCCCTCCTGCTCCAGCTTCTGCGGGGTTTTCACATCGGCGGAGAGGAAGAGATCGAACGGGGCGCCGTGGCTGATCTGGGTGTAGAGCACCCCGGTCGCGGCGGAGGAGATGGCCAGGGTGTGGCCGGTCTTGGCGGTGAACTCCTTGCCGATGCGCTCTATGGTGCCCTTGAAGTTGGCGGCCACGGCCACCTTGACCTCGTCGGCCTGCACGGCACCTGCCTGCAGCGCACTGGCGCAGACCCCGGCGATGACAACGGATAACAGCGGTTTCATTCCTTTACCTCCTGACTGGGGCCGCTTTTATGTATCCCCAGACAAGGGGGCGGTCCCGAAAACAGGGGCCGCGGCTCCCGATGAGCCAGCCCCCTTGAACAGGTCAAGCTTGCCAGCGGGCAGCGGCAGTGTTGTCGCTCTCCTTGGCCTCGACCCAGCGTTGTACCCCTTCGGCGGTCAGCTCTTTTTTCCAGAACGGCGCCCGGGTTTTCAAGAAATCCATGATGAAGTGGCAGGCCTCGAAGGCCGCCTCGCGGTGGGCACTGCTCACCACCACCAGCACGATTTGATCGCCGAGCAGCAGCTCGCCGATGCGGTGGATCAGGGTGCACTCCTGCAGCGGCCAGCGGCTGCGGGCCTCGGCCACTATGTCCGTCAGCGCCTTCTCGGTCATGCCGGGGTAGTGCTCGAGGGCCAGCCCCTTCACCTGCTCCCCCTGATTGAAGTCGCGCACCTTGCCGACAAAGCTGACCACGGCGCCGGTATCCTGCCGGGCGGCGAGGCGGGCATATTCGTCGGCCAGCGAGAAGTCATCCCGCTGCACCAGAATGCGATCGGTCATGGTCAGCCTCCGGTCGTCACTGGAAGGAGAGGGAAGAGGGCGGCCTCACCACAGTCCCACAGCTCAGTGGTGCGATCCACGGTCATTATCTCGTTCATCCTTAACCTCCGGTCACCGGCGGGAAGAAGGCGACCTCATCGCCATCATGAAGGGGCGTATCCAGCGGCACCAAGGTCTGGTTGACTGCCACCAGCAGCTTGCCCGCTTCCAGCGCCAGCGCCCACTTGTCGCCGCGCTCGCTCAAGGCGCTTCGCAACTGCTCGGCACTTGCGTATTCGCACGGCAGGCTCAGCTCGTCGCAGGCCACCAGCTCTCTTACTTGCGCAAAAAAGAGTACCTTGATCATGCTTGCTCTCCGTCAGTCACATCCAGCTGAAAATGGCCGGACTTGCCGCCCTTTTTCTCCACCAGCCGCACCTGTTCGATCACCATGTCCTTTTGCACCGCCTTGCACATGTCGTAGATGGTCAGCGCCGCCACCGAGGCGGCGGTCAGTGCCTCCATCTCGACCCCGGTCTTGCCGGCCAGCTTGCAGAGGGTGCGAATGTGGACCCTATTTTGCTCCGCCTGGGGTTCTATCTCTACCTCCACCCGGGTAAGGGCCAGCGGATGGCAGAGGGGAATGAGATCCGAGGTCTTCTTGGCCGCCATGATGCCGGCGATGCGGGCGGTGGCGAACACGTCCCCCTTGTGGTGCTGACCGCTCAGGATCAGGGCCAGGGTCGCGGGGGCCATGGCGACAAACGCCTCGGCGCGAGCCTCACGCTCGGTCACCTGCTTGTCGGTCACATCCACCATGTGAGCTTCGCCGCTCTGGTTGAGATGGGTCAGATTGGGCTGAGTCTGCTTGGGTTCGGTCGGGTTCATCAAAGGCCCTCAAAGATGGGAGACAAAGTTGCACGGCTTGGTGCGGGCATCGAGCTGGTCCTGGACAAGCTTCTCCCAACCCAGCTGGCAGGCGCCGGGGGAGCCCGGCAGACAGCAGATCAGGGTGCGATTGGCGAGCCCCGCCAGCGCGCGGCTCTGCATGGCGGAGCCCTTGATTTCGGCAAAGGAGAGCTGGCGGAACAGTTCGCCAAAGCCCTGCACGGTGCGCTCGAACAGCACGCCGACCGCCTCGGGCACCCGGTTTTGTTCGTTGAAGCCGGTGCCGCCGTTGATGAGCACCACCTGCACCCCTTCATCGGCGATCCAGTCGCTCACCTGAGCGCGAATACGAAACAGATTGTCGGGGCAGAGCGCCCGGTCGGCCAGCACGTGGCCGGCATCGGTCAGGGCAGAAACCAGATAGTCGCCCGCACTGTCATCGGCGACGGTACGGCTGTCGGAGACCGTCAGCACGGCGATCTTGAGGGGAATGAATGCGTTGTTTTTCTGTCCCATGGGCAGCTCCTGATGGCAAAGGACCGTGAGCAAAGAGAAGAAAAGTGGCCAGGATCCCGGCTGGCAGCGCTCGATTGCGAGGAGAGGATCGTGTCCGTCAGGACCAAACCTTGACCAGTCGGTCACGCGCTGCGACTCACGGCGGGCCGATTCTACCAAAACTCGCGCCAGAGGGGGGATTAAAAGGGCGCACGACGGCGCTTTTGCCCTGGCCGGGCGGAATATGAACAGGCCGGGCGAACCCGGCCTGCATCAGGTGGGCTTAGAAGCCCTTCACGCCCGTCATGTCGGGCAGCTGGTGAGCAATACCCTTGTGACAGTCGATACAGGTGCTCTCGCCGCTGGCCAGACTGGTGGAGTGCATCTGGGCACCCCGTTTGCCTTGCAGGGAGAAGTCCATGTATTCGAAGTTATGGCAGTTGCGACACTCCCTCGAATCCGTGTCCTTCATCCGCTTCCACTCCCGCTCGGCCATCTCGCGCCGGTGCGACTCGAACTTCTCGCGGGTATCCACCTTGCCGGTCAGCATGCCCCACAGCTCCTTGGACGCCTGTACCTTGCGAATGATCTTGTAGGTCCATTCATGCGGCACGTGGCAATCCGGGCAGCTGGCACGCACGCCGGAACGGTTGGCGTAGTGGATGGTGTCGCGATACTCCACGAACACGTTGTCCTTCATTTCGTGGCAACCGGTACAGAACTTCTCGGTGTTGGAGGCTTCCATGGCGGTGTTGAAACCGCCCCAGAAGATGACCCCGCCGAAGAATCCCATCAACAGCAGCACCCAGAGGGCGGCCTTTGAGGGAGACTTGAAGGTGGTCCACAGACGCTGCACAAAACCGGGTAATTTCATCTATGGGCTCCTCAGTTCAGCGCTTCAACTGGTTTAAACGTGTTTTCCACCAGCGGCTTGGCATCCGCTTGCGGCACGTGGCACTGCAGGCAGAAGTAGCGACGCGGCGAGACCTCGCCCAGGGTCATGCCGTCACGGGTCTCGAAGTGAGTCGGGCTGATCTTGGGGGCCTTCATGGCGCTGGCGTTCTTGAAGCTGTGACAAGCCAGGCACTTGTTGACCTTGTTGTCCACTTCATAGTTGCGGGTGTCGTGGGGGATCAGCGGAGGCTGATGCATGTACTGGCGATCGTAGAGGTCACCATCCTTGCGAAAATTCTTCATGGGGGCCGCATCGGCATCCGTCACCAGATCCGTGCTCCCCCGCTCCGATTTGATGCCCCCCGTGCTGTTGGTGATCTCGGGGACTGCCGCCATCAAGGAACCTGCCATCAGACAGGCCAGCATTGCTCCAATCAGCTTCTTCATTATGTGTTCTCCGACGTTTTCTCTGCCTTGACGGCAAAACCTACAGTGATTTCAAAAACTTGCTCCGCGCAGACATCGATGCAACGGCCGCAGTTGGTACACTCCTGAGCCACAATCAAGGGCCCGTGGCCACGCTTGGCACCGTGAACGGGGCCGCGCAGGATGGGACGTTCCGGGCAGACCGCATAACAATCCATGCAGTTGCTGCACCGCTCGCGCCCCTTGGCAGAAATCTTGATGAACCCGACCCGGTTGACCAGGGCATAAAAGGCCCCCACCGGACAGAGGTGACCGCACCAGCCCCGCTCCACCACGAAGAGGTCGAACAGGAACAGCACCGCCAGCAAGGCCCAACCCGCCCCCATGCCAAACAGCAGGCCGCGCAGAGCGAGCGACACCGGATTGACCAGCTCCCACACCAGTACACCGGCGATGGCCGGTGCCACCAGCACCATGGCCAGCAGCCAGTAGCGAGTGGTACGGCTGAACTGCCCGTTGCCCTTGAGGCCAAGACGACCCCGCAACCAAGCGGCGGCATCGGTGACCAGGTTGACCGGACAGACCCAGGAGCAGAACACCCGTCCCCCGACCAGCCAGTAACCCAGCAGCACGATGACGGCCCCCAGCCAGAGGGTGGGGATGGGCCAGTGGCCCGCCGCCAACGACTGCAGCAGGGTCAGCGGATCCGTGAGCGGCACCGTCTCCAGCAGCAGCGAGCTGGAGAGGTTGCCCTTTAGGATCCAGATGCTCGCCAGCGGCCCCAACAGGAACAGCGTGAGCACACCGAACTGGCAGAGCCGGCGCAGCAGCAGGAAGCGGTGTGACCGCCACCAGCCCAGCCTGGCCGTGGCCTCGGCTCCCGGATAACGACTCATAGCCCCTCCGGTTTGCGGGTCGGCAGGGTGAGCCTGTCGCCGATGAGCGATTTGCCCGCCTTCGCCTTCTCTTCCCAGCCGAGCCGGTAGTGGTGGCCAATCTCCCCCTTGGCGAGCTGGCGAGGCACCACCTTGATGGCCGCCTCCTCCAGCACGCAGGCATGCTCGCACTTGCCGCAACCGGTGCAGACATCGCTGTGCACCGTGGGCAGGAACATGGCGTGTTTGCCGGTGCGCTGGTTGTGCTGCAGCTCCAGGGTGATCGCCTTGTCGATGAGCGGACAGACCCGGTAGCAGACGTCGCAGCGCAGCCCCAGGTAGTTGAGGCAGGTCTCGTGATCGATGAGCACTGCCACTCCCATCCGCGCCTGATCGATGTCGGTCATGGTCTGATCCAGCGCCCCGCTCGGGCAGGCCACCACGCAGGGGATGTCTTCACACATCTCGCACGGGACGGCGCGCGCCTTGAAGTAGGGGGTGCCGGTGGTCACGGGTTCAAACAGCCGGGCGAGTTTGAGGGTGTCGTAGGGGCAGGCCTCGACGCAGAGCCCGCAGCGCACGCAGGCGCCGAGGAACTGCGCCTCGTCGAGGGCAGCCGGCGGGCGCAGCGCCTGGGCAGGCACGGCCTGCACCTGCTGGCGCGCCATGCCGCCGAGCCCCACACCAAGCAGGCCCACACCGCAGGCCCCCTTGGCCATGTCGGCCAGAAACTGGCGCCGACTACGACTCATCTCGCGCTCCCCCGCCTTATGCCTTGACGACCTTGACGGCGCACTTCTTGTAATCCGTCTCTTTGGAGAGCGGATCGGTGGCGTCCAGGGTCAACTTGTTGACCAGCTGGCTCGCGTCGAAGAAGGGCATGAACACCAGTCCCTTGGGCGGACGGTTGCGGCCGCGGGTCTCGACCCGGGTCTTCACCTCGCCGCGGCGGGAGGAGACGATCACCTCTTCACCACGGCGCACGCCACGGGCCTTGGCATCTTCCGGGTGCATGAACAGCACCGCATCCGGGAAGGCGCGATAGAGCTCGGGGACCCGGCGAGTCATGGTGCCGGTGTGCCAGTGCTCCAGCACGCGACCGGTGGAGAGCCACATGTCGTACTCTTTGTCCGGAGCTTCGGCAGCCGGCTCATAGGGCAGCGCGAAGATCACCGCCTTGCCGTCCGGCTTGCCGTAGAAACGCACCCCTTCGCCCGCTTTCACGTAAGGGTCGAACCCTTCGCGATAGCGCCACAGGGTCTCCTTGCCGTCCACCACCGGCCAGCGCAGGCCGCGGGCTTCGTGGTACTGGTCGAACGGTGCCAGGTCGTGGCCATGGCCGCGGCCGAAGGTGGCGTACTCTTCGAACAGACCCTTCTGGACATAGAAACCAAAGTGCTCGGCCTCGTCGTTCAGGGCCCCCTTGCTCTGCTCTTTCGGGAACTGGTTGACCTGGCCGTTGGCATAGAGCACGTCGAACAGGGTCTTGCCCTTCACTTCCGGCATCTTGGCGATGAGCTCCGCCGGCCACACCTCTTCCACCTTGAAGCGCTTGGAGAACTCCATCAGCTGCCACAGGTCGGACTTGGCCCCTTCCGGCGGCTTGACCTGCTGGTGCCAGAACTGGGTTCGGCGCTCGGCGTTGCCGTAGGCCCCCTCTTTCTCTACCCACATGGCGGTCGGCAGGATGAGGTCGGCCGCCTGGGCGGTCACGGTCGGATAAGGGTCGGACACCACGATGAAGTTGGCCGGGTTGCGATAACCGGGCAGCCCCTCTTCGTTCATGTTCGGGCCGGCTTGCATGTTGTTGTTGCACATCACCCAGTAGGCGTTGAGCTTGCCATCCTTGAGCATGCGGTTTTGCAGCACGGCGTGGTAGCCCACCTGCTCCGGGATGGTGCCTTCCGGCAGCTTCCAGATCTTCTCGGCGATGGCGCGGTGCTTGGGTTCGGTCACCACCATGTCGGCCGGCAAACGGTGGGCGAAGGTACCCACTTCACGGGCAGTGCCACAGGCGGAAGGCTGACCGGTCAGGGAGAACGGACCCGAGCCCGGGGTAGAGATCTTGCCGGTCAGCAGGTGGATGTTGTAGCAGAGGTTGTTGGCCCAGACACCGCGGGTATGCTGGTTGAAGCCCATGGTCCAGTAAGAGACCACCTTCTTGCTCGGATCGGCATAGAGCTGGGCCAGCTTCTCGAGCTTGTCCTTCGGTACGCCGGAGAGCTTGGAAACGGACTCCAGATCGTAATCCGCCACGAACTTGGCGAAGTCGTCGAAGCTCATCGGGGTGGAGTCGCCGCTGTCCGGGTTCTTGGCCTTCTGCTGCAGCGGGTTGGTAGGACGCAGGCCGTAACCGATGTCGGTCACCCCTTTGCGGAACTGGGTGTGCTTGTTGACGAACTCCCAGTTCACCTTGTCGTTCTGGATGATGTAGTTGGCGATGTAGTTGAGGATCGCCAAGTCGGTCTGCGGGGTGAACACCATGCCGTTGTCCGCCAGCTCGAAGCTGCGGTGCTCGAAGGTGGAGAGCACGTGCACCTGCACATCCTGGTGGGACAGACGGCGATCGGAGATGCGTGACCAGAGGATGGGGTGCATCTCGGCCATGTTGGAGCCCCACAGCACGAAGGCGTCGGCCTGCTCGATGTCGTCGTAGCAGCCCATGGGTTCATCCATGCCGAAGGTACGCATGAAGCCCACCACCGCGGAAGCCATGCAGTGACGGGCATTGGGATCCAGGTTGTTGGTACGCAGACCCGCCTTCATCAGCTTGGCGGCGGCATAGCCTTCCCACACGGTCCACTGGCCGGAGCCGAACATGCCGACGGCGGTCGGGCCCTTCTCTTTGAGGGTGGCCTTGAACTTCTCGGCCATGATGTCGAAGGCCTGATCCCAGCTGATGGGAGCGAAGTTGCCGTTCTTGTCGAACTTGCCGTCCGTCATGCGCAGCATGGGCTGGGTCAAGCGATCCTGGCCATACATGATCTTGGACAGGAAGTAACCCTTGATGCAGTTAAGACCGCGGTTGACCGGTGCATCGGGATCGCCCTGGGTCGCCACGACGCGCCCATCCTGGGAACCCACCAACACGGAACAGCCGGTACCGCAGAAACGGCACGGTGCCTTGTCCCAGGTGATGGCGGTCTTGTCGGTACTGGTGATCAGATTGGCCGCCAGCGTGGGGGCACTGACACCAGCAACGGCAGCGGCTGCCGCCACCGCGTTGGCCTTCATAAAGTCGCGTCGACTCAGCTTCATGGCATATCCTCACATTGCTTATCGCGTAAGTTGTCGAGTGTATCGAACTGGTTTTGGCTCAGGGCGGCGAACTCGTACCCCGGCATCGCTTTATCTTTGCATCCATGGCGGCCATTACGATGAATCACGCAGGCTCGGCCTCATGGCGCTACTCCTTGCTCTGGGCCTCGAGCTCATCAAACTGGTGGTAAATCAGGGCGGCGGACAATACGCCCGGCATCGCATTGATGGCGTCGATGGCCGCCATGATGGGACGCTGGCTCAGACCTTCCAGGGTCACCACCAGCTTGCCCTCATCACTGACGGCATGGATCTCGGCTCCCTCGAGGGTCGCGATCTCGTCTGCGAGCTGGTGACGCAAGGAGGGCTGGGTCAGCACCACCAGGCTCGATACATGGAACTCTTGTTTCATTGTGACTCCTGCTTCACACAGATCCTGCTTCATCTGGACTCCTCGCCAGCGGGTGCCCCCACCCGGATGCTGCCCACCGGACAATCCATCACGCAGGCACCGCAACCGGTGCAGGCTGCCGCATCGATGCTGGGGGTCGGCACCCGGCCCAGCACGGGGGAGAAACGGATCGCCCGGGGCTCACAACTGTCCTGGCAGCGCTGGCAGAATACCTGGCCATGGGCCAGACAGTTGGCTTCAATATGGGCGATGTATTGCCAGGGTGCCTCCGTGGTCGGGCGAAATATCGGCACTTTGCAAGCGGCGACACATTCCCCGCAAAAAGTGCACTCGCCGCGCAGAAAATCCACGCTTGGAAAACCACCATCGCCCTTGACCAGAATCTGCTCCGGGCAAGCCGTGAGGCAGTCACCGCAGCGGGTGCAGTCGGCGGCAAAATCGGACCAGGCAACGGACCAGGGCAGTTGCACCCGAGGCTCATTCGATGTCAGACGACCCCGAAACAGACTGCGACGCGACAGGTTGACCCCATCCGGCATAACGGCTCCTTACTGCTGGTAATGGCGCACGAGTGAGTCCCATGACAGGTATTTTCAATACCTATTATAAGAGTGGGTGTATATTGCGGCCCTGACAAGTTCAGGGATATACCACCAGGGAGATAATCAGGGGGGATTCTTGCGCTGGATCAAACCCTTGGCGCAATAAAGAACAATGGGGGCAAGGCAAAATACCCCCATTTGAGGATTGCTTATTAATCGATGGCTATTTTTGTCGGCTGCCGTGGATCAGCCGCCGATGGAGGCCAGATGCGGGGTCATGCCGGCATTGCCTTCGTGCAGTCGATGGGTCGCCGCCTTGCTGACAAGAGCGCTGCGGATCCGCTGCTGCAATTCATCCTGCTGACCGTCGGCCGTCAACAGATCCCGCAGCTCCACCCCGTGATCGCCGAACAGACAGAGGTGCAGCTTGCCGAGGGAAGAGACCCGCAGCCGGTTGCAACCGGCACAGAAATCCTTGCTGTAGGGCATGATGAGCCCTACCCCGCCCATCGACTCCGGATGCATGAACACCTGGGCGGGGCCATCGTCGACACCACGCAGCTGCTGCAGCCAACCGGCATCGAGCAGACGCTGCTTGATGAGCGCCCCTCTGGCGTGATGATCGCGAAACAGGGTATCCATCTCGCCGGTCTGCATCAGCTCGATGAAACGCAGCTCGATGGGCTTGTGCCGGATCCAGGCCAGAAACGCATCCAGCTGATGATCGTTGAGTCCCTTGAGCAGTACGGCATTGATCTTGACCGACTTGAAGCCGGCCGCCAGCGCCGCTTCGATGCCATCCATCACCTCCGCCAGCTTGTTCTCACCGGTGATCTGGTGAAACTGACGGGGATCCAGACTGTCGACGCTGACGTTGAGGGCGGTGAGGCCCGCATCGAACCACTCCTGGGCGCGCTCTTTCAAGCGGTAGCCATTGGTGGTCATGGCCACCTTCTCTATGCCAGGGGTATTGGCCACCGTCTCTATGATGGCGGTGAAGTCCCGGCGCAGGGAGGGCTCGCCTCCGGTCAGGCGCACCTTGCGGGTGCCCATGGCGGCGAAGCCCGAGACAATGCGGTGGATCTCGTCCAGCGAGAGAAACGACTTGCGCCCCTCTTTGTTCCCGTCCGGGGGACGATAGCCATCGGGCAAACAGTAGGTACAACGAAAATTGCACACATCGGTGACCGACAGGCGCAAATAGTAAAAACGACGGGAAAAACCATCTTGCAGTGGCGACATAAACACCTTTCCAAATACGGGAGGCCAGGGCATTTCTTTCCTGACCCTTACAGCTCGAACATCGGCTGACGGCGGTTTTCCCCTATCGCAAGGACTTAGGCAAAACAGCTCGGAGTTCATCTAGTTTTTCGATGCTAGCACAAGTTGGAGTACACTCCCATGCTACTTTGTGGGGTTATTGTCTGATGCGAAGGAAGACGATCAGCATGGGAAAGTGGTTCAAAGTGCATTCGGTCAGCAGCGCCATCGGGCGCTCCATGGTGCTCATTCTGTTCATGGCAAGCCTGATCGCCGTGGTGGCCATGGTGACCCTGTTCTACTCGGTGCCCGATGCCAAGGCGATCAACCTCTCGGGTTCGCTGCGAATGCAGGCCTACCGCATGGCCTACGAGATAGAGCAGGGCCAACCCGTGCTGGGACGACTCGATCAGTTTGAACAGACGCTGCATGCGGCCGAGCTGCAGGAGACCCAGCGCTGGATCACCCCTGCCTCCCTGCGCCGTACCTATGGCGAGGTGTTGCTGCAATGGCAGGTGATGCGCGAGCACATCGAGAATGCCACCCCCAGACGCTACACCGACAACACTGAGCAGTTTGTGGCGGCCATCGATGACTTCGTCAACCAGATGCAGTACCACGTGGAGTTCAAGGTGCGCATGCTGGCGCTGGCCGAAGGGCTGGGGCTGCTCTCCATCATCACCATCGCCTGGTTTACCGTGCGGTTTACCCGCCAGCAGGTGGTGGCACCGCTCAACCAGCTGGTCTATTGCGCCCGCCAGATCCAGCGCCAGGAGTTCGATCTCACCCTGCCCCCCATTGCGAGAACGAGCTGGGGGAGTTGTCGGGCGCCTTCGTCACCATGGCCGACGAACTGGGCAAGCTTTATCGGGAGCTGGAGAGCAAGGTGGAAGAGAAGACCGCCAAGCTGCAGCAGGCCAACGACACCCTCTCCTTCCTCTACAGCACAGCCCAGAAGCTGCATGCGGCGCCGCTGAGCCGGCGCACCCTGCTCAAGCTGCTGGAGCGGGCCGCGGCCCATCAGCACATAGACCACATACGGCTGACCCGCTTCGAACACAACGCCATGCCGGACTACATCACGGGACGCAAGGGCTGGCCCGGCGATCTCGACTCAGTGGTGAGCTTTCATCTGCAGATGGATGAGCAGGAGTACGGTCGGCTTGACGTGATCAGCAGCCACCCCATAGACGAGCGGCTGATGAAGAACTTCTCCATGCTGCTGGCCCAGGTGCTGCACAAGGATCAGACCCTGCTGCAACATCAGCGGCTGCTGCTAATGGAAGAGAGAGCCGTCATCGCCCGCGAGCTGCACGACTCGCTGGCCCAGGCGCTCTCCTATCTCAAGATCCAGTCCACCCTGCTCAAACGCGCCTTCGCCAAGGGGGAATCCGCCAAGACAGAGGCCGCCATGCAACAGATCGACGAGGGGCTCAGCAGCGCCTACACCCAGTTGCGTGAACTGCTCGGCACCTTCCGCCTCAGCATAGGTGACGCCAATCTGGGGGAAGCCATCAAGGTGATGCTGGAACAGCTCAAGCCACAGACCCAGGCCGAGATCGGGCTCCATTACGGTCTGGCCGATACGGATCTGGAGGCGGGCCAGCATATCCATATCCTGCAGCTGATCCGTGAGGCAGTGCTCAACGCCATCAAACATGCCAACGCGCAAGTGATTGATGTTAGCTGTGAGACCCTCGCCAATGGTAACATTCAGGTTCAGATTTCAGATGACGGTGTCGGAATAGGGATCGCAAGCTCGGCGGTCAACCACTATGGCCTTAGCATCATGAATGAGCGTGCTAGCAAGTTGCATGGTCTGCTGACCATCAGTGAGCAGCCGCCCAGAGGCACCTGCGTACATCTGACCTTTCCCACCAGCCTAACAAGAGATGCCTGATGGACGAGATGAAATATAGTGTTCTGGTCGTGGATGACCATCCCCTCATGCGCAAAGGGATTGTGCAATTGCTGGCCCTGGAAGAGAACATAGAGGTGGTCGGTGAAGCGTCCAACGGCACCGACGCCGTCGCCATGGCCAAGGAGTCCGAACCGGATCTGATCCTGCTCGACCTCAACATGAAAGGCCTCTCCGGTCTGGATACCCTCAAGGCGCTGCGCACCGAAGAGGTCACCTCCCGGGTGGTGATCCTGACCGTTTCCGACGCCCGTCAGGACGTGGTGGCGCTGCTCAAGGCTGGCGCCGATGGCTACCTGCTCAAGGATACCGAGCCAGAGATGCTGCTGGCCCAGCTGGCGGACGTGATGACCGGCAAGCAGATCCTGAGCGAGCCGCTGCGTCCCTACCTCGAGAACATCTACGAGCTGGATCACCTGCAGCAGAAGCTGGAGAGCTTAACGCGTCGCGAAATGCAAATCCTGCGCGAAATTGCAAAGGGCCTCTCCAACAAACAGGTCGCCTCCGTGCTCCATATTTCCGAAGGCACGGTCAAGGTACACGTCAAGAGCCTGCTCAAGAAGCTCGAGGCGCAAAGCCGCGTGGAAGCTGCTGTCATGTACCTGGAGCAGCGCAACTAAACGCCCTCCCATCCAGCAAAAAGCCACCTTCCGGTGGCTTTTTTCATTCTCTGGCACAGTCGCTGCATTGTCCTATTCAGCAACTACTCAATGGAGGATGGAACATGAAACTTCAACCCTTGGCACTGTTCCCCTTGCCTTCCCACATACTGCCTGGTGGCAAGCTTCCTCTGCGTTTGTTTGAACCGCGCCACCTGCAGATGCTCAAAGAGTCATTCATCAATGACCAGGGCTTCGGCATCGTGATGGAAGAGGCGACAACGACTGGCAAGTCCGGGCGGATCCTGCCAGTCGGCACCCGGGTCAAAGTCACCGACTTTTACACCCTGAATGACGGCCTGCTCGGCGTCACCGTACTCGGCATGGAGCGTTTCTGCATCCACGAGATGGAAACGGACGAGCTGGGTCTGCGCCGGGCCAGAGTCGAAGCGCTGCCCAACTGGCCAAGCACCCATTCAGACTTCAGCGACAAGCCGCTGGTGACCCGGCTGCGGGAAGTGTTTGAACAGTATCCGGAACTGGATGAACTTTACCCGGACAAGCAGTTTGACGATGCGGCCTGGCTCTGCCAACGCTGGCTCGAAATCCTGCCGATGCCGATCTATGAAAAGCAGATGTTGATTGCCAAACAAAATAGCGAAGCGGCCCGTCAATTCTTACGCCGACTGATCGCACAGTGAGTCAGAAGTGTATTGCAAAATGCGAATATTCCGATAATGAAAACAAGAATTTCGCATTTTGCAAATCAAGCGCCCAATAGAAATCAATAACCGCGCTGCAAGCCGCATAAACTGGTTCTGAAAAGTTGGCACGACTTTTTCATATAGAATCGTACAACCCGATTTATCCCGTGCTCTCTTCAGTATTTGCTGAAGAATTGGTCAACCACCCAGGTTGACCATTTTTTTTAGCTGCGATCCGGCGCTGCGGGTTGAAAATGGCGTTGCAGACACTCTCGCAGCCGCATCAGACTTATCGGTTTGGCCAGAAAGTCATCCATCCCCTGGGCCAGGCAACGAGCCCTGTCTTCCGCCATGGCGTTGGCCGTCAGCGCCACGATGGGCACGCTACAACCCAGTTCTCGCAGACGCCGGGTCGCCTCCAGTCCATCCATCTGCGGCATCCGCATGTCCATCAGGATGAGATCAGGCCGTTGCTCCGCTACCTGGGCCAGCGCCTCCAGCCCGTTGGCCGCGACTCTGACCCGGCTCACCAGCTTTTGCAGCATGAGCGATACCACCAGCTGATTGACCGGACTGTCTTCCACCACCAGCACATCCAGATCCTGAATGGGCTGCTGATCCGGCTCGGGCCGGCTGCTGCATTCACATGGCAGCGCCATACCCGGTAAATCGAACCAGAAGCAGCTCCCCTCACCGGGGGCACTGCGCAGCTGAATGCTGCCGCCCATCAACTCCACCAGCCGCTTGCTGATGGCCAGCCCCAGCCCGGTGCCCGAGAAGCGGCGGGTGGCCGAACTGTCGACCTGAGAGAAGGGTTCGAACAGCAGCGCCTGATCCTCGGCCGAGATACCGATCCCGCTGTCGGTCACCGAGACCCTCAATTGCTGTTCATGCCAGCTCAGTTGCAGCAATACGCTGCCCTGACTGGTGAATTTCACCGCGTTGCCGAGCAGGTTGCTGATCACCTGGGAGAGGCGCACCGGATCCCCCTGCAGCTGGGCTGGTACGGTGTCGTCCACCCGCCAACGCAGGTCGATGCCCTTGCTGCCCGCCTGCGCCAGCAGCGGCTCGATGAGGGACTGACAAAGCTGGGCCGGCTGCAGCGTCTCGCAGTGAAACTCCAGGGTATGGGATTCAATCTTCGAGAAATCGAGCACGTCGTCGATGATGGTCTGCAGCAGACGAGCCGCATGGGTGGCGTGGCCCAGCAGCGTCTGTTGCTGGGGTTCGAGCTGGGCGTGTTGCAGCAGATCCAGCATCCCCAGCACCGCGTTCATGGGAGAACGGATCTCGTGGGTCATCATGGCCAGGAACTGCGACTTGGCACGGTTGGCCGCTTCCGCTTCGTCCCGCGCCCTGGCCAGCTCCTGCTCACGGCGGATCTGGTTGCCCACATCCCGCGCCGTACCGCGATAACCGATGAAGATGCCGGCGCCATCGAAACAGGGCTCGGCATTGATCTCCATCCAGCGTGTCCCCTTGGCCAGGCTGACCTGGGCCCGCACCGCCCGCACCGGCAGGTGCAGACCGATGAGCCGGCGATACTTGCCCCATTCGGGGTCGCGCCTGTCATGAGCGTAATCGTAGAGGCTCTGGCCGGGTTGATGCACCAGCATATCCCCCTGCTGGCCGGGGGCCGATACATAGCTCAGCCGGTGCTCGGTATCCGTCTCCCAGAACCAGTCGGACGCCATGCCGGCAAAACTGCGAAAACGCTGCTCGCCCGCTTGCAGGGCCAGCGTTTTCAGCTCGACCTGTTCCTGCAGGCGGGCTCGATAAGCGATGTTGACCAGCGCCTGGGAGATGAGCGGACGACAGCGCTGCATGGCCGCCTTGCTCTTGAGATCGAAGGTCCCCATCACGGCGTGACGGCAGATAAGCACGCCGGAAAAACCGGGAGCGCGCAAGCCCGTCATCATCACGCTGGCCCAGCCCTCAACATCGGCCAACGGTGCGAGTTCCGGCAACTGGGTCGGATCATAGATAACCAGAGTCTCTCCCTCGATGGCGCGAGAGAACAGCGGGGTCAGCCGCCAGCTGCGCCCCACTTCACCATCCTGGGTGCTGAGGTGAGTGACGCCGCCTTCTCCCTCCCAGGCCACCACATCCGCATGTTCGAAGCCGATGAAGGGCTTGAGCACCTGAATGAGGCTGTCCAGCACCTGTTCCAGCGTCTGGGCATCGGCCAGCGTCGCCACCCCGCACAACAGGGTTTGCGACTCCTGGCGGTATTTGGCCTCGCGTTCCCGGCAACGCACCAGCTCCACCAAGGTGGTCTGCAGCTTGTCGCCGAGGGCTTCCAGTTCCGTGTTACCTATCATCTTGTTTCCAGCGCAATGTCAGCTGTCGAGGAAGATCACGCTCGAGACCATCAGGTTGCCGTGCGCCAGCTCACCATGGGGCAGGCGGCCCTGCTCGCCGAAGGTGAACGGGGTGATGAAGGGGATGTCCCCCAGCCGGGTATGAAATTGATCGACAAATTGGCATAAGCTATCACCAAGAGCCAAGCGACAACCAGCACAAAAAATCACAAGGGCGCCAAACGGCTGCATCTCGGTGGCCATGCCGTACTCGGGTTCGATGCGGGTTGCATTCAGACTGCGTTGCAGCAAGCCCTCCTGGCTGCTGTACATCAGCAGCAACCGCTCCCCGACCTGAGTATCGGTAAAGAGGCGCAATCCGCCACCTTCTGTCACGGCCTCCGGGTGGGAGAGCTTGTAATAGGGCATGTCATCCAGGGTGCCAACCTGTCTGGCCAGCGGCGACAGGGTGGTCTCCCGCAGGATGGGACCGACCGGCCAGGGGGTTGTCCGTCCGCTCCAGCGAGCATAGACCTCGGCCGCGGGCTCATGATCGATGGTGAGGATCTCCCGTCCCGACAGGGCCGTGATGGTGCCGCGATATTCGGTGGGGACATAGCCGGAGTGAAACTGGAACGCCAGCTGGCAATCGGGATAGAGCACGGCCAGTGCGACGCCTTCACGGGTACTGCCCTCATCCCAGCACAACTGCCAGTCACCGTTGACGCTGTTGTCGGCAGCGGAGCCCCCGACGACTGGGACCGTCGTGCCCAGCTCGGCTTCGATGCTCTCCAGCATCGCCTCCTCCTGGCCCGGGCTTGCATGCAGCAAGATGAGTTGTGGCAGCTCGCCGGGGCGTCCCCCATCGGCGATGGCACTGCGCAGCAGCTGGCGCACATCCACCGCATCCCCCGCCTGGCCCGCCACGCCGTAGGCTCCCTTGTCATCGTAGATAGCCGCCACTGCCAGACCGATCCCCTGGCGGGCATGATGACCGGTCTGGGTCATGACCCCGCCACAGGAGCTGCAACCTATCATTCGAGACGACGGGAACTGCTGTTTGAAGTGATGGCGCAGTTCCTCGGCATCGTGAGCCTGAGTAAAATAGACCAGTAACAGCGAAGGGGAATGAGGTGATTGAGCGAGCAGCCGCTCACTGACCTGCCGGGCAGCCAGCAGGGAGGTCTCTTCAAGAGAGTGAGCCGTCAGGAAGTGCAACACCATCTCCTAGTTGTTCATGATGCTGGGGGTAAGCAAAAATCATACCTTAATCAAACAATTATCCCGTCTTATCGATTAGAATCACATTCAATTGAGCCCAACCACAGGAAAACGGCATGTGGCAGAAGAACATCAATGATTTTGACCGGGTCGTCGCCATCGGTGGCGGTCACGGCATGGGCCGCGTGCTCTCTTCACTCTCGTTTCTGGGATCGCGCCTGACCGGCATCGTCACCACCACCGATGATGGCGGCTCTACCGGACGACTGCGCAAGAGCCAGGAGTGTATCGCCTGGGGGGATCTGCGCAACTGCCTTAATCAACTGGTGACCGATCCCAGTATCGGCAGCCTGCTGTTCGAATATCGGTTCGCCGGTCGCGGCGAACTGGCTGGCCACAACCTCGGCAATCTGATGCTGCTGGCGCTCGACAACCTCTGCGTGCGCCCTCTTGATGCTATCAAGCTCATCAGCGACATGCTGAAAATAGAGTCACAATTGTTACCCATGTCTGAATTTCCCACCGACCTGTGCGCCCACACGGCCTGTGGCAACCAGATCCTGGGGGAAGTCTCCATCGATCAGCTCGACACCCCGCCGCTCTCTCTCAGCCTGAGCCCGGAGGTACCGGCCACCCGCGAAGCGGTGCAGGCATTGGCACAGGCCGACATGATCATCCTCGGCCCCGGCAGCTTTCTTACTTCCATCATGCCGCCCCTGCTGCTGGCTGAGGTGGCCCAGGCCATCAACGAGAGCGATGCCATGCTGGTGTTCATCTGCAATCTGGTCGCCGAAAGCGGCCCTGCCAGCCAGCTCAGCCTGCACAATCAGTGGCGCTGGCTGGAATCACGGGTCGGCGCGGGTCGGGTCGATACCATTCTGGCCCCGGCGGGGGAATATCCGGCAGAGCTGGCTGGCCGATTGATCCTGGCCGAGCTGGGTGAGGCCGCCCTTCCCCATCGGCACGATCGCCTGAAATTGAAGCTGGCACTGGACAGGGTTATCCAGCAACTGGTCAATCAACGCTAGCGGGCGGGTAGAGGATGGCAAGTCCGGCGCCGATGCGCCGGCTGCAGGGACTCAGTGATAGTTGGCGAGGTGGGAAAGCACCTGGGGCAGGGATTGCTCCAGCTCGGCCAGCAGACGGGCGACTTGCTCGCCATCTTCATGTTTGCAGGCTTGTTCCAGCGCCACCACCTGCTGGTAACTGAGCTGGGCGCCATAGCTGCCACAGGAGGACTTCATGCTGTGGGCAAGCCGTGCTAATGCGGGCCAGTCCTGCTGTTCATAGAGCGGGCGCAGCTGGGCAAGCTGTTCCCCCACCTCTTCGATGAAGACCGAGATCACCACCGGCATCATCTCCTGGCCGATATCTTCCGCCAGCTGTCGCAACACCTTCTGATCCAGCCACTCCATTCCGTCATCCTCCTGATGGTATTCAAACAGACCATACTATAGATGCCCGGCACGACTCAGTCACGTCTCATCGCCGTCAGAAAATCGAACTCAAACGGGACGTGAATCAGAAAAACGTGATCAGGATCGCCTAACCAGACAATAGATGGCCGAGTTGCAACATAAATGTTGCCATGAAATTAACAATCAAATAACAATGGCAGCCATGAGAATGATGCGACTCAGCAACACCTCTCTCATCCCTTTTGCCTGTATGGCTGCTGCGAAGAACCAGGGTAGGATTCTACCCTGGTATTTTTTTATCTCTGGATCAGTTGATTATCACAGCTGATTGGCACCAACCCGCTCACCCAGTCGAAACAGACTGAACTCGCCTGGCGCCATTTTTACCCAGTCTTCATTACCGGTCAGCGGCCGGGTCGCAATCAGGGTCACCACATCGTCCGGTGTCGTCTCGCTCTGAAAGTCGATGGCGACATCTTCATCCAGCAGACGGGCCTCCCCGAACGGGGCTCGCCGGGTCAACCAGTAGAGATTGTTGCTGCAGTAGGTCATCACGAACTCCCCATCCGACAGCAACATGTTGAATACCCCCAGGCCGCGCAGCTCGTCGCACAGGGTCGCCAGGTAGCGAAACATGGCGGGAAAGTTGGCAGGGCGTCGGGGATACTTCTGCTCCAGCCGATCGAGCAGCCAGCAGAAGGCGTGCTCGCTGTCGGTGTCGCCCACCGGTCGATGGCGGCCGGTGGCCAACCCTTTGTAACCCGTCAACTGGCCATTGTGGGCAAAGGTCCAGTAACGGCCCCACAGCTCGCGGGTAAAGGGGTGGGTATTCTCCAGCGAGACGCAGCCGCGGTTGGCCTGCCGAATATGGCTGACCACGGCGCGGCTCTTGATGGGCAGCGCCTGCACCAGCCTGGCAATCGGCGACTGGGCGCTGGGCTCGGGATCCTTGAAGGTACGAAAGCCTTTCCCTTCGTAAAAAGTGATGCCCCAGCCATCCTTGTGAGGCCCGGTCTTGCCGCCGCGCAGCATCAGGCCGGTGAAGCTGAAGCAGATATCGGTCGGCACATTGGCACTCATGCCGAGCAGTTCGCACATAGGCTGCGGGCTCCTTGCTTACTTGACCATCTCATTTTGCCAATCGGCCGGCTCAGCCTGCGCTGACACCGGCCGCTTGCGCAAGATCCCGCCGGGACACGGCCAGACAAGGCACGACTATCCCGGCTCGCGATCCCTGCCTTACTTGGCCATCTCTTTTTCGACCAGCTGGATCAGGATGTGGATCACCTTGATGTGCACTTCCTGAATGCGGTCGGCGTAACCAAAGTGCGGCACCCGGATCTCGACATCGGCCAGGCCGGCCATCTTGCCGCCGTCCTTGCCGGTCAACGCAATCACCTTCATGCCTTTGGCGTGGGCAGCCTCGATGGCTTTCAGGATATTGCCGGAGTTGCCGCTGGTGGAGATGCCGAGCAGCACGTCACCGCGACGGCCGACTGCCTCTACGTAGCGAGAGAAGACGTAGTCATAGCCAAAGTCGTTGGACACACAGGAGAGGTGGCTGGGATCGGAGATGGCGATACCGGCATAACCGGGGCGGTTCTCGCGATAACGGCCGGTCAGCTCTTCGGCAAAGTGCATGGCGTCGCAGTGGGAGCCACCATTGCCACAGGAGAGTACCTTGCCTTCCTGCTTGAAGGAGTCAGCGAGCAGCTTGGCGGCCGCTTCGATGTCCTTGAGATTTTGCTCATCTGCCAGGAACGCCTGGAGCACGCTGGCAGCTTCGGTCAATTCATTGCGGATCAGTTCTTGGTACATGATGTCTCTTCCAAAATATGGGCCATGCCATTGTCGCACAAGCCAATCCCGGAGTCGCCCCCTGCCCGTCAAGCGCCCCTCTGCAGGACGTTATGCCGATCACAGAGCCAAGGTAACGAGCTTGTAAACAGCTTGATAAGTTTGTGCGTATGAATTACA
The DNA here is from genome assembly GCF_013085525.1 of Aeromonas sp. 1805. Lineage (NCBI taxonomy): Bacteria > Pseudomonadati > Pseudomonadota > Gammaproteobacteria > Aeromonadales > Aeromonadaceae > Aeromonas > Aeromonas sp. 1805. The sequence continues at coordinate 4,761,866 of NZ_CP038515.1, forward strand.
ACAGGGACCATATCCAACAGGTCAGACCTCTGGATCAGTTCAACCATATTCACCCAACTTCGGCAACTCATGCAAGGAGCGAAAAATGACGACGACCCTCACTCTGCTCGGAGTGATCCTGGTGATCGGCGCCATGGCTTATCGCCGGGCGTCTCTGTTCACCTCCACGCTTGCCACCGCGGCAGCCCTGATTGTCGGCACCCTCTATGGCCACGTCCCCCTGCTGGTCTGGGCGCTGTTTGCCGTGATCGCCATCCCCCTCAACCTGGTGGATTTTCGTCGCAACCAGCTGACCAAGCCGCTGTTCAAACTCTACAAATCCATCATGCCGGAGATGTCCCGCACCGAAAAAGAGGCCATTGAAGCGGGCACTACCTGGTGGGAAGCAGACCTGTTTGCCGGCAACCCGAACTGGAAGAAGCTGCACGCCATTCCGGTCAGCACGCTGTCTGCCGAAGAGCAGGCGTTTATGGATGGTCCGGTTGAAGAAGTGTGCCGCATGGTCAACGACTGGGAAGTGACCCACGAGCGGGCCGACCTCTCTCCCGAAGTGTGGCAATACCTGAAGGACCACAAGTTCTTCGCCATGATCATCAAGAAGAAATATGGCGGGCTGGAATTCTCCGCCTATGCCCAATCCTGCGTGCTGCAAAAGCTGTGCGGCGCCAGCGCCGTGCTGGCCTCCACCGTCGGCGTACCCAACTCGCTGGGCCCGGGCGAGCTGCTGCAACACTATGGCACCGACGAGCAGAAGGATTACTACCTGCCTCGTCTGGCGGTCGGCAAGGAGATCCCCTGCTTCGCCCTGACCAGTCCGGAAGCGGGTTCCGACGCCGGCTCCATCCCCGACTTCGGTATCGTCTGCAAGGGCGAGTGGGAAGGGGAAGAGGTGCTCGGCATGCGCCTCACCTGGAACAAGCGCTACATCACCCTCGCCCCGATTGCCACCGTTCTCGGTCTGGCCTTCAAACTGCGCGACCCGGATCACCTGCTGAGTGACGAAGAAGAGCTTGGTATCACCTGCGCCCTCATTCCGACCCACATCAAGGGGGTCGGCATCGGCCGTCGCCACTTCCCGCTCAACGTGCCGTTCCAGAACGGCCCGACCCAGGGCAAGGATGTGTTCGTCCCGCTCGATTTCATCATCGGCGGCCCGGCCATGGCCGGTCAGGGCTGGCGCATGCTGGTCGAGTGTCTGTCAGTCGGTCGCGGCATCACCCTGCCCTCCAACAGCACAGGTGGCGTCAAGATGCTGGCCTTGGCGACCGGCGCCTACAGCCGCATCCGTCGCCAGTTCAAGCTGCCCATCGGCAAGATGGAAGGGATTGAAGAGCCGCTGGCCCGTCTCGGTGGCAACGCCTATATCATGGGGGCCGCCGCCAACCTGACCGTGACCGGTATCGACCTCGGCGAGAAACCCTCGGTCATCTCCGCCATCGTCAAATACCACCTCACCGACCGCGCCCAGAAGTGCATCATCGATGCCATGGACATCCACGGCGGCAAGGCCATCTGCATGGGCCCCAACAACTATCTGGCCCGCGGCTATCAGGGTGCCCCCATCGCCGTCACGGTGGAAGGGGCCAACATCCTGACCCGCAGCATGATCATCTACGGCCAGGGCGCCATCCGCTGCCACCCGTACGTGCTGCCGGAGATGCTGGCCGCCAGCCACCCGGATCAGGAACAGGCCCTCAAGGACTTCGACAAAGCAATGTTCAGCCACGTCGGCTTTGCCATCAGCAATCTGGTGCGCAGCTTCTGGTTAGGGTTAACCGGAGCCCGCTTCGCCGCCGCGCCGTTCAAGGATCAGACCAAGGGCTACTACCAGCAACTATCCCGCCTCTCTGCCAACCTGGCCTTCCTGTCAGACATGGCGATGGGCACCCTGGGGGGCGAGCTCAAGCGCAAGGAGCGGGTCTCTGCCCGTCTCGGCGACGTACTGAGCCAGCTCTATCTGGCCTCCAGCGCCCTCAAGCGCTATCAGGATGAGGGTCGTCAGCACGCCGACCTGCCGCTGCTGCACTGGGCGCTGCAAGATGCCCTGTTCAAGGCGCAGGAAGCCATCGACGAATTGCTGCGCAACTTCCCGAATCGCTGGATTGGTCTTGCCCTGCGCGTCATCGTGCTGCCGCTGGGTCGCGACCTGAAGCGCCCGAGCGACAAGCTGGACAGCCAGGTCGCCCGCCTGCTGCAAACCCCGAGCGAAACCCGCAGCCGTCTGGCCCAGGGGCAGTATCTCACCCGCGAAGAGGGCAACCCCTTCGGCCTGCTGGAGCAGGCATTGGACGACGTGCTCTCTGCCGAGCCGCTGTTTGAGAGAGTATGCAAGGCTGACGGCATCAAGCGTCCGTTTATGCAACTGGACAAGGTGGCAGAGATCGGCCTGACGCAGGGAGTACTCAACCAGACCGAAGCGGACCTGCTGCGCCGCGCCGAAGAGAGCCGCCTGCGCACCATCAACGTCGATGATTTTGATCCCATCGACCTGGTGGCCAACAAGGCGCTGTTCGAGCCATCGGCCTATCACAGAGCCGCCTGACAGACACATTGATAGTCAAACGCCTCCCATGTGGAGGCGTTTTTTTATGGCTATGTCCCAATTACGTGTTGCATGGGGCGCCCCAGCGCCTCATGCAAGCAACGTGAGATATTCACTTCCTGCCCATAGCGTTCCAACATCCTTCGCCAACCCAGATAATTCCTCAGATAGTGGGTCGCGACCCCATGGAACCGTTCCATCCACTCCTTCAATCGCCTGTGGTACCCGTTCACATGTTGGATGTGATATGCACCCACCACCCGCTCTCCCGCTCGATTGCGCACCACTTGGTGTGTTATCCCTTGCCTCTCGCTGAAACTGGCATACACCCCGGCACCATCGCTGCACAGGACGGCATCCGGGGCGATAAGTGGCCGAAGCACTGCCTTCACCGCCCTGACATTCAACTGTTCCAACTGGAAGTCAGCCAGGTGGCCTGCTCTGTCTTGCACCACCATCACCGGGATGTAATCCGGTCCTGTGCCTCGGGTACGGCCTTTACCTCCACGATGGCGGGCCGGGCGGGACAATCCGCGCTGTCCTTTGAACGACTCTAGGAAGAAGGTCTCATCGACCTCGACGATACCCTCTTCCCGTACCGCCTGGTGGCTAGCCATGGCCTTCAGGAAGCGGTGACGCCACAAAAAGGCGGTGTTTTTACCGACCCCACAGCGGAGCGCCGCCTGCCGGACGGTCAGACCGTCGATGAGGGCCTGTGCATAGTCTTCCCAGCATTGTGGCTTGCGAAGTCGGGCGAGAGGCGTGTTGGTGAGAACGGAACTGGTGCGCAAACACTGCTTGCAGCGATAACGGCGCAGCCCTCGAGACCAGCCCCAGGGAGCCAGCAGTGTGGCCGCGGCCTGGCAGTGAGGGCAGCATTGGCATGCGGGCAGTTGAGTGGCCAACGAGGTGATGGGGTGAGGGGTGGTGAGTTCCTGTTGCGCGAGACGACGCTGACGCAAAGTGAGCAATGGGAAGAGGGACAGTAGATGTTGAAAGGCTTGGGTATCCATGATGGTGGCCCTCAAGGTGATGACCTACTTCAAGGTTAGCCTTTCAACACATAACTGGGACTGAGCCTTTTTTATGGGGCTGGAACAGGATGACGACAAAGAGATTTCACAGATCAAATTTTATTTCTCAATAAGTTTCCTATCCTTAGTGAAGCAGTTAATGTAAGCACAGGATCCCAAACAGGATTGCATGATGGATGACCAAATCCTGATTATTGACGATGACGATCTGCCCTTTCTCGATGACCAGCAGGCTGGATGGAAGGTGATGATTGTGGACGATGAACCCGAGGTTCATCGCATTACCAAGATCACCCTGAGCAAGTTTGAATTCGATAATAGACCCATTGAATTTTTGCATGCTTATTCAGCCGCCCAGGCCAGGGAGTTGCTCGCCAAGACCCCGGACGTAGCACTGCTGCTGCTGGACGTTGTCATGGAGGTCGATCACGCCGGCCTCGATGTGGTCAAATTCGTGCGCGAGGATCTGCAAAACAAGATGGTGCGCATCGTGCTGCGTACCGGCCAACCCGGTCAGGCCCCGGAAGATGATGTGGTTACCAACTACGACATCAACGACTACAAGGACAAGACCGAGCTCACCTCCCAGAAGCTGCGCACCCTGCTGCGGGCCAGCCTGCGTTCATACCGCGACATCCGCACGCTGGAGAGCAATCGCCAGGGGTTGGAAAAAGTCATCGAGGCCTCCAAGGGGATCTTCGAGAAACGGGCGCTGCGCCAGTTTGTCGAAGGGGCTCAGGAACAGCTCGGGGCCCTGCTCAGTCTGGAAGAGTCGCAAATCTACGACGTGAAACAGTTCGCCTACGAAGTACGGGATCAAATTCTGGAGCCCCTGCTGCCGGGCCACCCGTCATTGCGACTGGCAGATGCACCCTCCATCCTGCGCCAGGCCATGGCCAATCGTGCCAACGTCTATGACGGCAACCAGATGGTGCTCTACTGCCAAAACCCCCGTCATCACCTGCTGTTTCATATCGAGACCACTCGTCAGCTCAGCCAGATGGACATGGGGCTGCTCAGCCTGTTTACCGAAAACATCATAGTGGCGCTGGAGAACATCCGGCTCAACGAGGTCATCGCCGACAACCAGCGCGAGATCATCTATCGGATCGGCGAGCTAGTGGAGACCCGCTCCAAGGAGTCCGGCCTGCACGTGAAACGGGTCGCCCTCTACACCGAGCTGTTCTGCCAGTTGCTTGGCATGAGCGAAGAGCAGAGCGAGCTCATCAAGCGTGCCTCCCCGCTGCATGACATCGGCAAGGTGGGCATCCCGGATGCCATCCTTCACAAACCGGGCAAATTGACCCCCGAGGAGTGGGAGATCATGAAGACCCACGCGCAGCTGGGGCAGGACATGCTCTCCGGCAGCGATCTCGCGCTGTTCCAGATTGGCGCCACCATCGCCGGTAACCACCATGAAAAGTGGAATGGCAGCGGCTATCCCCGTGGCCTCAAGGGTAATGCCATTCCGTTGGAAGGGCGGGTGGTGGCGCTGGCCGACGTGTTTGATGCGCTCGGCTCGGATCGCTGCTACAAGAAGGCTTGGCCGCTGGACAAGGTACTGGCACTGATCCAGGAGGAGAAAGGTCAGCACTTCGATCCTCAGTTGGTAGAACTGATGCTGGCCAACCTCGACAAATTCCTCGAGATCCGCGATCAACACAAGGACATCTACGTCGGGGAACATTGATGTTGAAGATTAATACTCACTACAAAGTTCTAAAATAGGGGGCATATTCTCGGATAACCTCTTGTGGCTCAGATCCTCCGATGCACTGCATCGGAGGATGCTATATTGCAGTGCCTTATGCGAGCGAGCCCAGTTATAAATATCCCCTATCTCATGCGCTAGGCTCTACTAACCCTACATCAGAAACTTACCTTTCAATGTACCACTCACTCATTCCCTTAACACATTTTCAAAACTGGATAAACCAATACAAAAAAGGCAGCCCATGGGCTGCCTTTTTTATTTTCGTATTGCGGCTTACTGCAGCTCGGGCAGCAGCAGCTTGGCGATTTCGAAGTAGATGATGAGACCGGTACCATCCACTAGGGTGGCGATGAAGGGGGCGGATACCACGGCCGGGTCGATGCGGAAGCGACGCAGCACCATGGGGATCACCGAAGCGACAGTGGCGCTCCACAGCACGATGGCGATGATGGTCAGGGTGACGACCATGCCGATCTGGGGACCAACCCCCAGGCTCCAGGCCCGTACCCAGGCGGCCAGCGCGATGGCGGCCGAGATGAGCAGACCGGTGGAGATCTCCTTTTTCAGCACGGTGCCGAGGTTGCGCAGACTCACCTCCCCGACCGCCATGGCTCGCACTATGGTGGTGGTGATCTGGGTACCACTGTTGCCGCCGGTGCCGATCAGGAGCGGAATGAAGAAGGCCAGTGCGATGGCGGCTTCCAGCTGCTCTTCAAACGCCCGCAGCACGGTACCGGTATAGGCTTCGGCCACGAACAGGATCAGCAGCCAGCCCACCCGCTTGCGCCACAGTTGCCAAGGAGTCGCCTGCAGATAGGGAGTGTCGAGTGGCGAGGAGCCACCCTGCATCTCCGCATCCTCGGTCGATTCGAGCTCCAGGATGTCGGCGGCATCGTCCACGTGGAAGATACCCACCAGCTTGCCCTGATCCTCGACCGGCAGGGTCGAGATGTCGCGGTCGATCAGCAGGCGAGCGGCCAGTTCCTGATCCGCTCGGGCATTGATGCGCACCGTCTCCCGGTCCATCAACTCGCTCACCGGCAGTTGCGGGTCGGCAATCAGCAGGGATTTGAGCGAGATGCTGCCAAGCAGGCGGTGGTCGTTGTTGACCACATAGAGGTTCTGGAACAGCTGGGCGTTGTCCCAGGCATCGTGGATCAGCTGCTTGGCACTGCCCACCGTCTCCTGATCGCCGATGGCCAGGAATTCGTGGCGCATGTTGGCGCCCACCGATTCGGTCGGCCAGTCGAGCAGGGAGTAGAAGGTGGACTGCACCTGCTCCGGGAAGCGGGCAAGCAGCATGGTGCGATCACTGCTGCCCAGCCGGCGCAGAATGGCCAGCATGTCGCGACGGGGCATGGCCCCCTGCAACACGCTGACGATGCTGGCATGCAGCCGCATCAGCAGGCGCCCGGCACAGTCAGCAGACAACGAACTGAGCAGCGCCGCCCCATCGGCAGTGGGCAGGGTATCGAAGATGCAGTTGAGCTCTTCCGGACGCAGGGTCAGCAGCTGATCGGCACGCTGAACCGGATCCAGGTTGTGCTCCAGCCAGCCCTGCAGGGCAGCCAGATCGAGCAGTTGATGACGATTGAGTAGAGTCTGTGTTTTCTTCATCACAAATGACCTCATGTGATTTCAGGCAAGCCTGAGCGCGAACGGTGATCCGTCGCCGTCTGAAAGAAAACAGCAATTTGATTGACGAGTAATAGGCAGGAAATGACGCCGTCCGGCGTGTCATCATCCCCACGTACCAGCTTTAGCACTGCATAACGTATCCGGCATGCCGGAAGCCACTTGGGTTTACACCTTAATCCGATGAAAACTGTCCTGATCTTGGGCGTCTCTGGACGTCGTGAGATCAGTGGCCTGTGTTTATACAGGAGCCTCGCCTAACGAGATGCTGCAAATATGCGCACAACCCTCTGTCGTGCGGGCTGCATGATTATCGAATGCTCAATATGAGTCAACCCGTCGCCATGCGCTAAATAGCCTGTGGCAACAGCTTGTTACAATTGGCCGACATGGGGAGTTGAATGAGGATAAACGAGCGGGAAAAACAGGGGCCAAGCGGGTAACCATCGCTCGCAGCCATCAGGGCCGCGAGCGATGGGTGACCGGTCAACGAATGTAGTCGAACAGGGTCAGCTTGCTGATCTTGCTGAAGGAAAGCTGGGTGGCGCTCAGTGCCGCATCCTCTTTTGACAGGGTGGCAATCACCTCATAGAGATCCGCTTCGGAGACCTTGGCCCGCGCCTGCTGATTCAAGGTGCTCAACCCTTCGTTCGAGCCCATCACCTGCTCCAGCCCGTTCATTCTGCCGCCAATCTCCCCCAGCCCCTGATCCACGTTTAGCCGGGCATTTTTCATGTGGGCGGTGGCATCCGCCACCTTCAGCTGGAAGGTATCCGGCGTGATGTTGGGATCCCGCAGCGCCGTGATGAAATCGGACATGCCATCGAGGATGTTGTTGTTCTGGGGCGGATCCAGCACGAAGTTTTGCGCCGCCCCCCCGCCGGCAGTGACAGGGTCAGCTCCAGCCCGTTGAAGGGGATCTTGTTGCCCGCCACATAGTCGCCGCTTTGCAGCAAGGCACCGCCGCCATCCCTGATCTCATAGGTATCCGGCGTGCCGGCAATGGTGTTCACCGTATACTGGTTACTGGCAAGCGAAGGGTCGTAGTTGTTGCGGTAGAAGCTGTCGAAGTGGCCCTGATCAGCCACACCGACCTGAATATTGGCGCTCCCCGCGCTGCTGGTCCTGCGGGTCGGCACTATCTCGAACAGGTTGAAGCCGGAATCATTGGCAGGGATCTGCACCGTCGGCGATACCTGAATGTTGCGCTGGCCGGTATCCCCCTGAAACACATAATTGCCGCTGGCATCCTGAATGAAGGGCTGGGTCTTGCTCTGGTTGCCGCCGAAGATATATTCGCCCTGGGAGTTCTTGCTGTTCATCAGGTCGAACATCTGCTTTTGCAGCCCCTCCAGCTCGCTGGCAATGGCTTGGCGATCTTCGTACCCCACCGCCGAGTCGTTCGCCTTCTGGATCAGGGTCTGAGCACTGGTCATGGCGGTGTTGAGGGCGGTCAGCACCGTCTCCTCGTGGCCCAGGCTGTTTTCCAGCAGGCTGCCGTTGACCCCGTACTGCTTGAAGAGATCGATCTCCTTGGTCAGCGCCAGCTTCTGGCTCATGCCGGAAGGGTCTTCCCCCGCCGTCTTGAACTTGTTGCCGGTCATCAGCTGCTCATAAGCCGTGCTCAGCCGTTCGTTGGCGCCGTTCAGCGAGGAGAGGTTGCGGTCATAGACCATGTTGGTGGTGATACGCATCGATTTACCTCACTGATGACAACAGGGTATCGAAAATGGTCTTGGCGGTGCTGACGATCTGGGCGGAGGCGGCATAGGACTGCTGATAGCGGATCAGGTTGGCCGCCTCTTCCTCCAGACTGACGCCGGAGACACTCTCGAAAATCCCCCTGCTCTGGGTCAATTTCGTTTCGTCTGCCTTGAGTTGGCTCTTGGCCTGGCTGGCGGTGTTGCCCACCCCGGTCACCAGGCTGGAGTAAGCCTCGTTGAAGGTCATCTTGTCGTTGCTGGTGCCGGCGTTGCTGCTCTTGCGCACCAGATCCTTGTTCTGCAGATCCGCCAGTGCCAGCCCGTTGGCGTTGTCGGCAAAACCGTCGGTGTTGTAGCTGAGGGTAAAGCTGTCCTTGGCCTCCACCTTGCCGGTGATGCTGAACTCGTACCCCGGAGTCTGGGCCGGGGTGGCGTAGACCTTGGGCCCACCCAGCGGACTCTCGAGGGCGGCCATCAGGTTCTGCCCCTTGCTGGAAGCGGGGGCTACCCCAATCAGCGTGGTACCGTCCGCCGCATAGACCTCGTAGTTGCCGCTGCCGTCTATCTTCACCACCTGGGGTGAGGCCGGATTCAGGCTGTTGGTGCCAAAACCGGAGCCGGCACCGGTATTGGTGATGCCGTTGAGCTTGATCTCGCCCGCACCGAAGTTGTTCTTGCCTTTGTCGGCCTTGAGCGGCGATGCCAGCGCCAGATCTTCGGCCCGAGTTGCCAGCTGACCCAGGCCGGCGGCCGCCCGCTTGGTCGGTTGCAGCAGGATCTTATCCCCCGCCGCCGGGGTACCGGAGAGATCAATCTGGATACCGTGACCCGCCACCTGTACCGTGGCGGGCGGCGTGGTACCTGTGGTCAGCGAAGTGCGGTTGCCATCCTTGTCCACCGAGAACACCTCGTAACCGGTGGCGCTGCTGAACTGCACTTCGTAGTCGAAGGTGGTCACTTCCGTGCCCTTGCCGGGCACGAAGCTCACCTTGGCGGCGCCGCTGCCGGTGTTCTGGCTGTAGGCCAGACCATCGCTCGAGCCGAGAGAGAAGAGATCCCCCCCAGCTCGTTGTCCAGATCCATCCCCAACCGGTTTTGCTGATTCATGGCATCGGCCATGGCGGCGGCCAGCTGGCCCAGCTCGCGCTTGGACGGCTCCAGATCGTTGCGGGCGGAGAAGAGACCGCCGAGACCGCCACCAATGTCCTTGTTGTTCAAGGTGATCTTGTTGGGGTCCATGTTCAGTTGCAACTCGGGCTCACGGGCATCGGGATTGCCCGGCACCACGCTGAACTGGGCAACGCTGCCATTGAGCACCAGGGAGTGGCCGGTGCTCATGTTGACCAGCATGCTGCCGTTGTCCTGCGGCACGGTGCGGATCTCCATCTTCTCGGAGAGCTGGCGGATGGCCTCGTCGCGCTGGTCGAACAGCATCAGGTTCTCTTCCGGCGTGCCCTGGGTGCGAATGATGGCCTGGTTCAGATCGTTGATGCTGTTGATCAGGCTGTTCACCCGCTTGGCCTCATCGCCGATGGTGGTATTGATGGTGTCGGTCTGCTTGTCCAGCTGGGCCGACAGGGTGTGAAAGCGGTTTACCATGCCGCTCAGCTGGCTCAGGGTGGTCTTGCGGCCGGAGATATCGGCGGGGGCTTCGTTGGCGGTATGGAAGCCCTCGAAATAGGAGCTGATGGCGGCGCCGACGCTGTTGCTGGTGTCACCCAGCAGGCTGTCAGTGTTGGCGAGCTGCTGATAACGCGTGGAGGAGGCATAGAAGGCGGACGTGTCGCGCCTGACCTCTCCCTGGGCATAGGCGTTGATGACCCGCTCGGTCAGCATGTCGCCGGTACCAAGTCCGTTGGCATTGGTATAGATCAGGGTCCGTTCACGCACATAGCCCTGGCTATTGACGTTGACGATGTTGTTACTGGTGGTCTGCAGCAGTCGCTGCTGGGCCATCACACCCGAGGTACCAATTCCAAGCAGATCGCTTGCCATGACTTACAGCTCCATTTCTGTATTGTTGGTCGCGGAGTAGCCGGCAATGGCATCACTGCGCAATACCTGTTTCAGTTTCCTGGCGTAGTGCGGGTCGGTGGCGTATCCAGCCTGTTGCAAGGCTTCGAAATAACGGTCCGGACTGTCCACCTTGGCCAGGGCTCCCTTGTAGCGGGAACCCGAGGTCAGGAAATCCACATAGTCGTTGAAGCTCTCCTCGAACGACTCGTAGGAGCGAAACGCCGCCTTCTGGCGCGATGCCACTCCTCTCTCGTATTCCAGGGTGCTGACCACTGTCTTGGGCCCTTCCCAGCGTGGATCGGCCTTGATGCCGAACAGGTTGTGGGTCACCTGCCCCTCCCCGTTCTTGATAACTCGCTTGCCCCAGCCGCTTTCTAGCGCCGCCTGGGCTACCAGCACTGCCGGGCTCAATCCCAGCTTGTCGGCCGCCTTCTTGGCCAGCGGCATCAGCCGGTTGACAAACTCTTCAGGAGTGTCAAACACCTGGGTCGTTTCATCGAGCGCCTTGGCGCCACGAATGCCGTGTCCCACTTGCGCAGGTCCCATCGGCGGTATGGTGCGGCGACTGCGGTGAGCCGTTGCCAAAGGCTGCACATCGCCACTCATCTCCTTGTCAGCAAAATCTTTGCCAACTTTTGAAGCTGAAATGAGATCGTTGGCCGCCGAGGTGGGCGGTTGATAGGGCTTATAGACCCGCTCGGTACGCTGCGGCATCTTGAGCACCCGCCCGTCGTGATGGGTAAAGGTCTCCGGCGAGAGCTGCTTGGCCACCATGGCAGCCAGGCCGATGCCACCCTTGCTCGACATGTCGGCGACCCGCTGCTCGTCCAGCATCCCCTCGTAGAACTGGGTGTAGCTGCTGTTGAAGGGGCTGTCCTGGGTCAATACCTGGTTGGCCTGGCGCATGCTTTGAAACAGAGTCTGGGTAAAAATGGACTCAAACTGGCGAGAAGCCGCCATGAGCGCATCCGCCTTGCCCTCCTTGCTCTGGCTCAGCTGGCGCAGGCGATCCAGGTTCTGGATATCCTGCACCATGCCCAGATTCACGCCGCTGTTGGTATCTAACTCTGCCATTTTGCTTACCTCATTGCCGCCCGTGGCAACCCCTTGCCGCTTTATTACAGTATGACCAGCTGGCCTTCGATGGCGCCGGCCTGTTGCAGCGCCTCCAGGATCGCCATCAGATCGCCGGGAGCCACCCCGACCTGATTCACCGCCCGCACCAGATCATCCAGGGTGGCCCCGGTATCCAGCTTGAACATGCGTCCCTGCTCCTGCTGCACGTTGATGGTGGAGTTGTTGGTGACCGCCGTCTGCCCGCCGGAGAGCGGATTGGGCTGGGACACCTGCTGATTTTCCGCGATGGTGACCGTCAAGCCGCCGTGGCTGATGGCCGCCGGTTTGAGCCGCACCTGGCTGCCGATGACGATGGTGCCGGTCCGGGAGTTGACGATGATCTTGGCTGCCTCGCTGGCCGGATCCACCTCCAGGTTCTCGATGGTGGCGAGGTAGGAGACGCGCTGGCCCGGGTCCCGCGGTGCGTAGACCTTGACCGAGGTCGCATCGAGCGCCTGCGCCGTGTTGGGACCGACCAGATCGTTGACCACGTCTGCCAGCCGGCGCGCCGTGGTGAAGTCGGGGCGGTTGAGGTTGAAGGTGATGGTATCCCCCTGGCTGAAGGAGTTCGGGACTTCCCGCTCCACGGTCGCCCCGTTGGCGATACGACCCACGGTCGGGGTATTGATCACCACCTTGGAGCCGTCGGCCCCCTCGGCCCCCAGCCCGCCAACCACCAGGCTGCCCTGCGCCACCGCATAAACCCGGCCATCCAGCCCCTTGAGGAAGCTTTGCAGCAGGGTGCCGCCGCGCAGGCTCTTGGCCTCGCCGATGGCCGACACGGTGACGTCTATGGTCTGGCCCGGCTTGGCAAACGGCGGCAGATCCGCATGAATGGCCACCGGCGCCACGTCCTTGATCTTGGGCTTGATGTTGTCCGGCACCTTGATGCCGAAATTGTTCAGCATGGTGCGAAAGGTCTGCTCGGTGAAGGCGTTGCTCTTCTCACCCGTGCCCGGCAGACCGACCACCAGACCGTAGCCGATCAGCTGGTTGCTACGTACCCCTTCCACCGAGCTGATGTCCTTGATCCGGGAGGCATGGGCCATCCCCAGGGGCAACAGGCAGCAGAACAGGGCTACAAGACGGAGCGACTTCATAACACCTCCTAGAGCGGCCACCAGGGACCATTGAAAAAGCTGGTGAGCCACCCCTGTTCCTGGGTATTGGCCAGATCGCCGGTGCCACCGTAATGGATGCGGGCATTGGCCACCTTCTGGGATGAGACGCTGTTGTCGGTGGTCACATCCTCGGGGCGGATCATGCCGGTGATCCGGATATATTCGTTGCCGTTGTTGAGCATGATCCACTTCTCGCCACGCACCAACAGGTTGCCATTGGGCAGTACCTTGGCCACGCTGACGGAGATGTTGCCCTGCAGGCTGTTGCTCTGATCCGCCTTGGCCTGCCCCTTGAAGGCGCCGTTCTGGCTGAGGGAGGCCGACAGATCATAGGGGCCGGCCGTCACCGGCACACCGCCCAACACAGCCGGATTCATGGTGAATTTATTATCCTTGCCACTCTGGGTATTGGCCTTCTTGGAGGCGGAAGTGGACTCTGCCAGCTCGATGGTGATGATGTCACCCACCTTGTGCGCCTTGATGTCCGAATAGATGCCGTTGACCTGATCGGGCTGGAAGATGGCACCGGTCGGCCTGACCGAGACCGGCTCCGACTCCCCGTAGACGGGGGCAAACTCGGGATCATCGGGCTTGGCGGTATTGGGCGTGCTGCTGCAGCCTCCCAACGCCAGCAGTCCCAGCATCCATATGGCTTTCATCATGCGCCTCCTACTTATGTGCGCTGGATCAGGAAGGACATCATGCCATCCACCGCCGAGAGAACCTTGGAGTTCATCTCGTACACCCGCTGGGCCTGGATCAGGTTCACCAGCTCTTCAGTCACGTTGACGTTGGAGGTCTCCAGCATGCCCTGCTTGATCACCCCCAGTCCGTCCGTCCCGGCGACACCCTGCACCGGCGCACCGCTGGACTGGGTCTCGACAAACATGTTCTCGCCCATGGGCTGCAGGCCCGAGGCGTTGACGAAGTCAGTGGTGTTGATCTGGCCCACCACCTGGGAGGCGCCATCCCCTTTGAGCTGCACCGACACCTGGCCATCCTCGCCAATCGTCACGCTCTGGGCGTTCTCCGGGATCTGGATCTCCGGCTGCAACGGGTAACCGTTGCCCGGCGTGACGATGGTCCCTTCACTGTTGAGGGTAAACTGGCCGTTACGGGTATAGGCCGCGCTGCCATCGGGCAGCTGGATCTCGAAGTAGCCGCGGCCGCTTATCATCAGATCCAGCGAGTTGTCCGTGGTTTGCACGTTGCCCTGGCTGTGGTTCTTCTGGGTGGCCACCACCTTGGCACCCGCCCCCAGCATCAGGCCGGAAGGGCGTTCGGTGTCTGCCGATGAACGGCCACCGGGCTGGTTGATGTTTTGATAGAGCAGATCCTCGAAGATGGCCCGGGATTTTTTGTAACCCACGGTGCTGGCGTTCGCCAGGTTGTTCGAGGTAACCGAGATGTTGGTCTGCTGTGCATCCAAGCCGGTCTTGCTGATCCAGAGTGCAGGGTTCATGTAAAACTCCTTGGTTAGCTGATACGCAGCAGCTGGGTTTGAGCCTCGTCATTCTCTTCCGCGGTCTTCATTATTTTGACCTGGGTTTCAAACTGACGTTGCAACCGAATAAGGTTGGTCATTTCATCGACCACGTTGACGTTACTCCCCTCGAGGGAGCCGGCAATCAGGCCGACAGTGGCCGACGCCGCTTCATTCTGGCCATCCTTGCGACGGAACAGGCCGTCCTGCCCCTTCTCCACCGCATCCACCGCCGGATTGACCAGCTTGATGCGCTGGAAATTCTCCGGCAGGTTGGCGGCGGCCCCTTCCGGACGGCCACTGATGGTGCCGTCCCGGTTGATTTCAATTTTCTCCATCGGCAGCGGCAGCACGATGGGCTGACCGCCGTCGTCCACCACGTTCAACCCGGTGGAGGTTTGCAGGTTGCCGGTCGCGCTCAGTTGCAGATTGCCCATGCGGGTATAGGCTTCACCGCCCTTGGGATCCTGCACCGCAATCCAGCCCTGGCCGTCGACGGCAACGTCAAGATCCCGACCCGTGGTCATCAACATGCCATGCTGCAGGTTCTGGCCTGGCCGCTCGGCCATGGCGAACACCCGGGTGGGCAGCCCCTCGCCAAACGCCTGCATGCTGCGCGCCTGCTCGAAGTCGGACTTGAAGCCGGTGGTATTGGCGTTGGCCAGGTTGTTGCTTCGAACAGCCAGGCTGTTCATGCTCTCCTTGGCGCCCGACATGGCGATGTATAGCAGGTGATCCATGGGATCCTCCGTCAAACTGATGACTCTGACAGAGGAACTGCAATTTGAATGCCAATCCCCATTACCTCGGGTCACCAAGGCGGCAAATACCCATGAAAAAGGGCGCCGAAGCGCCCTTTGTTAACAAGAGGGTGATTAGCGGATCTGCAGTATGGTCTGCTGCAGGGAGCTGTTCACTTCCAGCGAACGGGAGTTGGCCTGGAAGTTGCGCTGCGCGGTGATGAGGTTGACCAGCTGGGAGGTCAAATCCACGTTGGATTGCTCCAGCGCAGAGGACTTGATGCTACCCAAGGTGCCCGAGTTGGGGGTGCCGGGCAGCGCATCACCAGAGAGCAGAGACTGGCGCCAGGAGGTATCCCCGACCTGGGTCAATCCTTGCGAGTTGGCGAATTTGGCAAGTGCCACCATGGCAACCTTCAACGTCGTCGCATTGCTGTAGGTCGCCGACACAATACCGTCCGGCGTAATCTCGACCTTGGTCAGATTACCAACAGTGGCACCATCCTGGGTCAGTTTGGTGACGTTGAAAGGTGAGCTGTATTGCGTCACATCACCGAGACGGATCTCCAATGTCTGAGCGGGATCGGCACCGTTGGTAATAATCCCGGCCGTCGTGCCAAGGGCGACGGTTTTGATCGGATCAGCTGGAACGGTTTTAGTTGGATCCAATTTGCCGCCGGAAGTAAACTCCATCTTTACGCCTGTGGGGACGCCTGTCGCTGGGCTGGGTGAACCACCGGCGATATCAATGGGCTTGTTCCCTTCATACATGTACATGCTCCAGGTACCCGGCGTCAGCGGCGTTCCCGGGGCAGCCGGATCCTCATGGCGGACAAAATATTTGGTGATCACATGGGGAGCACCAAGCGAATCATATATCGTCACCGAGGTTGAGTGGGCAAAGGTAGCCGAGTTGGTCGGATCAAACGCAGTCGGTGACGTTGGTTTGGTTTTCGACTCGATACTCAGGTTGAAACTGGCTTCCACCAGCTCGGTCATTTTTGGCTCACCCGCCCGATCCGGTATTTGAATCGGTTTGGTGGCGTTGATGCTGACCGCCTTGGGCGTCCCATCCGTGTTGATTTCATAACCTTGCAGATAGTTGCCCTGATTGTTGACCATATAGCTGTTTTCATTCAGCTTGAAGGCGCCGGCCCGGGTAAAGGTACGATCCAGGTTGGTCAGACCGTCCGATGTCACGAAGAAACCGTTGCCCTGAATGGACAAATCAAGGGCGTTGTTGGTGAACTGCAGCGCCCCCTGGTGAAACTGCTGTGCCACCGCCCCCGTTGCCACACCATTGCCGACCTGGGTCTTGGCATTGACGAAGATGGAGTTGGCGTAGACGTCCGCAAACTCGGCACGAGACTCTTTAAAGCCCGTGGTATTGACGTTGGCAATGTTGTTGGCGGTAACGTTCAGATCTTTTTGTGCCGCGTTGACACCGCTCAAGGCATTGTTAAATGACATATCCAGCTCCTTAGATCGATGCTGTTGGCGTAGGGGTTGATGGTGTTTTCACCGTACCTGCAATCTGCAAGATACTGTTCAAGCTTGTTGTACCGAGGCCTTTCAAATTGAGCTGGGTAGGATTGCTTGCCGTACCCAGGATCACGCTGTCGACCTTGCCATAGGCAAAGATCGGGACACTCTCCGACTTCCCGTCCACTGTGCCGTTTGCCTTGAGGGTGTATTTGCCCTCTTTGGCCGGGTTTCCGTCCTTGTCCTTGCCATCCCAGACGATTTCGACGTTACCCTTCTGGTCACCTTCCAGCGGAAACTCCTTGATGACCTGTCCGCTCTCGTCTTCGATGGTGATCTTGACGTTCGAGTACTTGTTTTCTGTGCCCACGGCGACCACACCTGGCAAAGAGCCGTCTTTTTCCAGATAACCCACATTGCTCTGCAGCAAGACGTTTTGTCCCACCAGCGCCGAGGCTTGCAGCGCCTGGCTGGAGGTCATCAGGCTATTGAGGCTGCCAATCTGGTTGGAGAGGCTGCTGATCCCCTGTGACGTCGACATGGAGGTCATCTGGGAAAGCATCTGGGCGTTGTCCACCGGCTTGAACGGATCCTGATAGGAGAGCTGCATGGTCAGCAGCTTCAGGAACGACTCCTGATCCAGCTCCTTCTTGGGCGTCGACGTCGTGCCCGTGGTCTGGGTGGTCGTGCGGCCGATGCCGTTCACGCCACTGGTTGTATCTGCCATCTATGCGTCCCCCTGTCAGGACTTGCCGAGGTTGAGCGTCTGCTGCAGCATCTTCTTGGCAGAGTCTGCAACCTGCACATTGGTTTGATAGCTGCGCGAGGCGTTGATCATGTCCGCCATCTCTTCCACCATGTTGACGTTGGGTTTGAAGATGAAGCCGTCTTTATCCGCCATGGGGTGGTTGGGGTTGTACTCCTTGAGCAAGGGTGCCTCGCTCTCGACAATCCCCTTTACTTCAACCCCGGCCGACGCCTGCTTGTCCGACATGGCCTGATCCAGCTGGGCGGCAAAAATTGGCCGCCTGGCATGGTAAGTTTTTTCCACGCTGGAGCTGACGCTGTCGGCGTTGGCCATGTTGCTGGCTACCGTGTTGAGGCGAACAGACTGTGCACTCATGGCCGAGCCTGCAATGTCAAAGACCTTGAACAAACTCATCACTGTTCTCCTTTCAAGGCCTTCAGCAGGCCGCTGATCTTGCTGTTCATAAATTCAAGGGAGGTCTGGTATTCAAGGCTGTTGCGCAAAAACTCGCTGCGCTCCTGCTGCACGTCGACCGTGTTGCCATCACCGGTATCGGGCTGCAGGGGATTGCGATATTGCGTAACGCCTGGTGCATCCATCTGCAGGGCGAAATGCTTCTCACTGGTCGTGGCAAGGCCAAAGCCCTGTTGTTGCTGGGCCTCTTCCAATGCTTGCGAGAAGTTGATATCCCGAGCCTTGAAGCCCGGCGTGTCCGCGTTGGCAATGTTGCTGGACAACACCTCTGCACGCTTGGAGCGAACGCTCAGCGTGTATTGGTGAATACCAAATGCCTTGTCGAATGAAATTGCCATAGCACACCTCCTGCTTGAGAAATTATTAGCAAGAGGTGTGCCAAAGAGGGATTTAAGCGGGGATCATTTAACCTTGTAGACGATGCCGGGGTTGCACCGGATCATCTCGAATCTGTCGGTCAACCCGGCCAGAGACTCAGAAGCCCCCAGCATCAGATAGCCGCCGGGATTGAGGCTGGCAGCAAACTGGTTGAGGATCTTGGACTTCACTTCCGGTGCAAAATAGATGAGCACGTTGCGACAGAAGATGATGTCGAACTTGCCAAGCAGGCTGTAGCTTTCCAGCAGGTTCAATGGCCGGAAGGTGGTCAATTTTCTGACACGCTCCACCACCCGCATCTTGTTGTCACCATAAGGTTCGAAGAACAGCTTCTTGCGCTCGGGCGACAGACCGCGAGCCAGCGCCAGACTGTCGTACACCCCTTCCTTGCACTGATTGAGCATGGTGCTGGAAATATCAGTCCCGACGATTTGTACCCCACCTGGCAAGGTGCCTGGTTTTTTTACCTGCTGTTCCAGGGCCGTCATGGCAATGGAGTACGGCTCCTGCCCAGAAGAGGAGGCCGCAGACCAGATCTTGATCGGTCTGCCACTCTTGCCGAGCTCGGGAAATATCTTGTCAGTCAGCAGCTGGAAGGGGTAGGTATCGCGAAACCACAGGGTTTCGTTGGTAGTCATGGCATCAACCACTGCCATTTTCAGGTCACGCTCACGCACACTCATCGCTCGAGTAACCAGATCAGACAGACTCTCAATACCAAACTGAGTCATCAAGGGTGAAAGCCGACTCTTGACCAGATACTGTTTGTTGTCACCCAGCACGATTCCGCTCTGTACCGCCAGAAAATTGCTGAATTGTTTGTATAAGTCGTCCGAAAGTGTCTTCATGCAGTTTGTTCTTCTTGATTAGAGTGCGCCTTGTACGGCCTTGGCCAATTCATCCGGTTGGAATTTGGCAATGAAATTGTTCGCACCAACTTTCTGCACCATGGCCTGATTGAACACCCCACTGAGGGATGTGTGCAGAATAACATGTAAGTCCTTGAGATTGGGATTGTTGCGGATCTCGGCGGTAAAAGTATAACCATCCATTTCCGGCATCTCGATGTCCGAAATCACCAAGGCGATCTGATCCTTGATGGGACCGTTTTTGGACATTTCCAGCAACATGTTGAGCGCTTCACGCCCATCCTTGGCCAATACGCACTGCACTCCGATGGCTTCGAGAGCACGCTGAACCTGCTTGCGAGCCACGGAAGAGTCATCAGCCACCAGCACCGGGCGTCCCAGGGTCGGATGTTCCACGCTGGCTTCCACCAGCTCTTTGCTGACCTCGGTCGATACCGGCGAGATTTCGTTGAGAATGCGTTCCACGTCCAGGATCTCGACCAACTCACCGTCGACCTCGGTCACTGCCGTCATATAGTTGATGCGCCCCGCCCCTTTCGGTGGCGGCAGGATGGATTCCCAGTTCATGTTGATGATGCGCTCGACCGAGTGCACCAGGAAGCCCTGAATGGAGCGGTTGTATTCGGAGATGATGATGAAGCATTTGGTCAGATCTTCGATCGGACGCTTGCCCATCGCCATGCTGAGATCGATCACCGAGATGGTTTGGCCGCGAATATGGGCCACCCCGCGAATGCAGGAGTTCAGCTTGGGCATGACAGTCAAGGGAGGACACTGCAACACTTCACGTACCTTGAATACGTTGATGCCAAATCTTTGACGTCCATTGAGACGAAACAACAATAACTCCAGCCGGTTTTGCCCAACTAGCTGGGTACGTTGGTTGACCGAGTCCAGGATACTGGCCATAAACACTCCCTAAAAACGCTTGGCATTAATCATGCATGCGTGTTGGCTTGCGTCAGACTATCGATGTCACTGCGAACGAATTCTGAAGCAAGCATAGTTAAATATGGTGATATACGTGAACAACTTATCGGCCAGCGAGCGAAAATGATTAGTAGACTTTTCCTCACCTTACTGCTGTTTTGCAGCATTTCTCACGCCACGGCATCCGAGGTGACCAGTTACTTGCAAGAAAAGGCGCAGGATTTTGTGCTCGGCCAGCTCGATGTCCCGCTCGATGCCCAGGTACAGGTGCAGGCAGCCTCCATCGATGAGCGCCTGCCTTTGAGTCGCTGCGACGAACATCTTGCCATCACGCTGCCCGCCAAGATGGAGATCCGCCGCAATACCACCGTCTACCTCAAATGTGAGGAAGAGAAGCCCTGGGATCTCTACCTGCCAGTGCGGGTCAGCATACAGAAGCCTTATGTGACCGTCTCCACCCCGGTGGCCAAGGGCGATATCCTCAGCGAAGGCGTGCTGACGCAGGCCTATCAGGATCAGACCCTGATCCGCGGCGACTATCTCAGCGATACCACGGCGCTCATTGGCGTGCGCAGCAAGCGCGAACTCAAGCCAGGCCAGCCTATCCGGCTCAGTCAGGTCTGCGTGGTCTGCAAGGGCGATCAGGTGACCCTCAGCGCAGAAAATAGCAGCATGCAAATCAAAACCATGGCCCGAGCCTTGCAAGATGGTAGCTTCGGAGACATGATCAGGCTCGTCAATATCCGCTCAGGCAAAACGGTGCAGGGTAAAGTCAACGCTGTTGGCTCCGTGGTGGTCACCTTCTGAGTGTTTTTCAGATCACTTTTTTTCTAAAGTTATGGCGATGACCACCGATAAACAGGTAAGCGAACAGCAAAGCAGACGAAGGTAAACACTATGGCTATTAACAATATCAACAACTTGGCGAACAACCGGTTGCAAAATACCGGGAGCAGCCAGGGTGCCAATACCAAACCAGCGACCTCGTCCCCCGATAACCGTGCGGCGACCGTCAAGACCGACTCCGTCTCCTTGACCAGCGAGGCGCAGCAATTGCAACAGATGCAGAAGAACCTCAACTCAGCTTCCACCGGCAATGAAAGCCGGGTCGAGAGCCTGAAGAAAGCCGTGGCCAATGGTGAATATCAGGTCAACAGCGAAGCTGTGGCCAAGAAGATGTTCAGCTTCGAATCCAACCTCGACAAGTTGCTGGGATAATGGATTTACCTTCGCTGCTGCACACTCAAGACGACTACCTCTCCCAGATGCAAGGCTTGCTGGAGGAGGAGTTCAACCTGCTCAAGCAGCACCAGGCGCTGGCGCTGCCCGAGCTGGCAGAGCGCAAGCAGAAGCTGCTTGCCGATATTGAAGAGCTGGACAAGGCCATGGCGCTGCTGCCAGACCTGATACAGCAACTGAACGCCTACCCCGAGCAGATGCGCACCCTGCGTGAGAAACTCGATGCCTGCCAGGAACAGAACGATCTGAACGGGCGCCTGCTCGAGCTCAGCATTGTCTCCAACCGCCGGCTGGCCAGCTACCTGAGCAAGCTGCGGGATCGCAACTCCCTGACCTATGACGCCAAGGGCAATACCCGCTCCGGTACCCGTTCCATCGGCATCAAGGCCTGATCCCCACGTTACGACGATTGGCTGCTCCGCAGCACGACCATCCCAACCCCCTCTCTTTTACAGTTCCAGCCGCAACAGCTCTTCGCTGTCCGCACAGGCGTGAATACCGAGCACCCCATCCTCGTAGCGGCCATAACTTGCCGCCAGATTGCCGCGTGGAAAACAGATGGATCCCGGATTCATCAGCACCAGCTCCCCTTCGCGTTGCAGCACGGGCAAATGGGTGTGACCGCTGATGAACAGGCTGCCGGCAGGCAACGGCACCTCGGCAGGCCGATAGAGATGGCCATGACTGACGAACCAGCGCCGACCATCCACCAGCATCTGGTTGTAAGGGGCGGTGATGGGGAAATCCAGCAGCATCTGATCCACTTCCGAATCACAGTTGCCCCGCACCGCCATGATGCGGGAAGCCAGCGTATTGAGTCGCTCGGCCACGGCCGCAGGGGCATAGCCCGGCGGCACAGGGTTGCGCGGGCCGTGGTTGAGCAGATCGCCGAGCAGCAGGTAGTGATCCGGCTGCCAGGGGGCAAGCTGGTCCAGCACCCGCTCCAGCGCACTCAGGCTGCCGTGCAGGTCGGAAAGAATGGCAATTTTCATGGCAAGCTCCTTACTGCTGGCTGAAGTAGAGATCCTTGGTGGCGATCGCCCCCTTGAGGTTCTGCACCGGCAGGCCGCGCAGGGTGGGATCCACCAGCCGCATCTGGTTGTAGTGATAGACGGGAATGGCCGGCATCTCGTCCATCAGCAGCTGCTCGGCCTGGTGGTAGAGCCCGGTCCGCGCATTGCCATCCAGGGTATCAGCCGCCTGCTGCAGCAAGCCGTCGAAGGTCGGGTTGCAGTAACCGCTCTCGTTCTGGGGATCCTGGCAGCGGAAGCTGTTGAGCATGGCGGAGGGCTCCACATAATCCCCGAACAGGAAGGAGCGGGCCAGCATGAAATCACCGCTGTCTTTGGCCACCTGATAGGCATTCCACTCCATGTTGTTGAGCGTCACTTCGACCCCCAGCGGCTTCCACATGGACGCGACCGCCAGCGCCAGCTTCTTGTGATTCTCCGAGGTGTTGTAGGTAAGCGTCAGCTTGAGAGGATGCTGACTGTCATAGCCGGCCTGGGCCAGCAGCGCCGCCGCCTTGGCCAACCGGGTCGGCTGATCTTGCAGGGCCAGGGGGGAGCTCAGCGCCTCGTAGCCCGGCATGCCGGGCAGCAGCGACCAGGCGGCCTGCTCTCCCTGCCCGCTGACCTTCTCGGTCAACAGGTGCCGATCGATGGTCATGGCCAGCGCCTGGCGCACCCGCACGTCCTGCAGCTCGGGGCGACGCAGGTTGAAAGTGTAGAGGTAGGTGCCCAATAGCGGCAGTCCCCAGATCCGCTCGGGGGTCGCCTCCTTGGTCTTCTGGTAATACTCCAGCGCCACCTTGTTGGTGAGCTGTATCTCCCCCGCCTCGTAGCGCAACCGTTCGGCATGCTGGGAGGCGAGCGGCAGGTAGGTCACCCGCTGGATCCGGGTGTGGGCATCATCCCAGTACTGGACGTTGCGCTCGGCCTCGATGCGCTCATTGGGCACCCAGTTCACCAGCTTGTAGGCACCGTTGCTGACCAGCTTGCCAGGCTGGGTCCACTGCTTGCCAAACTGGCTGACCGCTTTCTGGTTGACCGGCACGAAGGGGCGCTGGCTTATCAGCTGCAGGAAGTAGGGCACCGGCCGCTCCAGCGTCACTTTGAGGATCTGGTCGCTTTCCGCCTCCACCCCCAGGGTGTTGAGATCGAGCGCCCCGGCGTAGATGGACTGGGCATTGTTGATGCCGGTCGCCAGCAGCAGGCCGGCTGAGGGCGAAGCCTGGGCCGGATCCAGCAGACGGCGCCAGGCATAGACGAAATCGGCGGCGGTGAGCGCGTCACCATTGGACCACTTGAGCTGGGGGCGCAGGAAGAAACGCCAGACCAGCCCGTCCTCGCTGGTCTCCCAGCGCTGGGCCTGGGCCGGCACGATCCGCCCCTGCCCATCTTCGCTCACCAGCCCCTCGAACAAGTCCACCAGCACCACTTCACCGGGAAAACCCGAGCGGATCTGGGCCGGATCGAGGGACTCGGGTTCGGCGCCATTGCCCTTGACCAGGGTCTGGCGATCAGACAGCGCAGGTTCCTGGGATACCGTGGTCGCCTGCAGCGGCGGCGCCAGCAGCAGACCCAGCAGCAAGGGAGAGAGCCAGCGACGGGCTGGCCGGGAAGCGGGGAACAAAACCATGACATAAACCTCGTTCAAAACACTTATTTCAAGAAGGGGGAAGGCCGGCGGCGCGCCTAAATACGAATGCATGATGCCGCGCTTGTTATCCCCGAAGACGCCCCGTATTGTATCGGGCTTGCCCAAGAGATGGAGTCTCTCGGGCTATTTTTTTCCGTAGTTTTTTATGAGGTGCGAGCGGTTGTCGCCTGCGTCCTGCATCTGGCTACATTTTCAGGAGTTTTTATGGGGTACGAGTGGCTGGCACTGGCAGCAGCCAGTTTATGGGCGGTAGCTGCCCTCATCTCCGTCAAACCGGCGCGCCACCTGGGGGCATTTGCCTACAGCCGCTGGCGCATGTTGCTGGTCAGCCTGATGCTGGGGTCGGCCAGTCTGGCCACAGGCGGCTGGCAGACCCTGACCCAGAGCGCCCTGCCCCTGCTGGCACTGTCGGGGCTAATCGGCATCTTCGTTGGCGACACAGCCCTGTTTGCCTGCATGAACCGGCTGGGGCCAAGACGCAGTGGCCTGCTGTTTTCCTGCCACGCCCTCTTCTCCGCCCTGCTCGGCCTCTGGCTGTTTGGCGAACAGCTCGGTGGCTGGCGACTGGTGGGGGCCATGCTGGTGTTTGCCGGCGTCATGCTGGCCATCCTGTTCGGCCGCCGTGGCAATGCTCAGCAGAGTGAATGGGAACAGGTGCGCGGCCATCTCGTCATCGGCATCGGTCTGGGCCTGACCGCCGCCTTCTGCCAGAGCCTGGGTGCCATCATCGCCAAACCGGTGATGATGAGTGGCACCGTGGATGCAATCAGCGCCTCCGGCATCCGCATGGGCAGCGCCCTGCTGGCCCACTGCACCCTGCGGGCGCTGAGAGTACCGCTGTCATTGCCGCACAACCCCATCAACCGCCAGGTATTGGGGATGATCGGCATCAACGGCTTTCTGGCGATGGCCATGGGCATGACGCTGATCCTGGTCGCCTTGCGCCAGGGAGACGTCGGCATGGTGGCGATCCTCTCCTCCACCACACCGGTGATCCTGTTGCCACTGCTGTGGTGGCACTCGGGGCAGCGCCCTTCCCTGGCGGCCTGGGCCGGCGCCCTGCTGGCGACCCTGGGCACCACGCTGGTACTGGGAGCCAGCGGGCACTGACTCCCGAAGGGTCAGAACCGGGCGATCTCGTCGGCGGTCAGCTCGCGATATTCGCCCGGTGCCAGCTCTTCATCCAGCGTCAGGTCACCCACCCGCTCCCGGTGCAGTCCCACCACCTTGTTGCCGATGGCGGCAAACATCCGCTTCACCTGATGGTACTTGCCCTCGTGGATGGTCAGACGCGCCTCGCACTCTCCCAGGATCTCCAGCTGGGCTGGCCGGGTCTTCTCGGTCTCGCTGCGCAGCAGCACCCCTTCGGCAAACAATGCGATGGCATCCGGGCTGACCGGGTCGGCGAGCCAGACGTGGTAGGTCTTGGCACACTCGTGACGGGGGGAAGTAATGCGATGAGACCACTGGCCGTCGTCGGTCACCAGTACCAGGCCGGTGGTGTCGAGATCGAGCCGTCCCACCACGTGCAGCTTGCCCATGGCCGGCTCATCCATCAGGAAGAACACGGTGGGGTGATCCGGGTCTTCGTTGGAGCAGACATACCCTTCCGGCTTGTGCAGCATGAAGTAGCGGTTGCGCTGATCCAGGGTCAGGGTAACACCGTCAAATTCCACCTGGCTCTGCTCGTTGATGTGGAAGGCGGGCTGCTTGACCACGATACCGTCCACCATCACCTCTCCCTGCCGGATCAGTTTGCCCGCCAGCGAGCGGGTCAAGTCGGAACAATCGCAAAGAAATTTATCGAGCCGCATGCACAACCTCAGAGTCCATCAAGAAAGGGGCGTCATTATATCGGCCGGGGCCGACAACTCCAGCACTAAGCGCCACGGCCGCCACGCATGTCGCCATGACGAACCGGGGCGCCGGTGTTAGACTGCCAACAGAGGGCCTAACGTTACGCATAATAATAAAGTTCAGGAAGCCGTATGAAGTCGCAAACACCTCATCCCGTTATTCCCGTCAACCAGCTGCAACCCGGCATGTACGTGATCGCCATCATCAGCCAGACCGGCGGCATGGAGATTGCCCAGATGGGGCTGGTGACCACCCGCCAGCAGATCAACGATCTGGTCAAGCGCGGCGTACTCACGGTGCGGGTCGATCTCGCCCGCAGCAAGCTGCCCGGCATCGAGCAGGTCATCTCCCCCGATCCAGCCATCTCCCCGACCAGCACCCAGCGTTCCTCCGGCAACGGCAACGGCGAGGGGCGCGAGCTCAAGATCCGCCGGCTTTATCAGGAGGCCCGCGAGCTGCAGGGCAAGTTCATCCGCCATCTCAAGGCGGGGGAGCCCATCGACATCACGCCGCTGGCAGCAGTCGCCGAGGAGATGGTAGACACCATGTTCACCCACGGTGACGCCATGCTCTGCCTGGCCCGCATTCGCGCCAAGGATGCCTACCTGATGGAGCACTCGATGAACGTCGCCATCCTGCTGGCGAACTTCGGCCGCTACCTGGACCTGGACCGCAGCGTGCTCAAGGAGCTGACCCTGGGCGGCCTGCTGCACGACGTGGGCAAGATCATGACCCCGGACGAGGTGCTCAACAAGCCGGGCAAGCTCACCGACGAGGAGTTCGCCGTCATGCGCCAGCACGTGGTGCACAGCTACGAGATCCTGAGCAACACCCCCGGCATCACCGCCACCATGCTGGAGGTGGCCGCCAACCATCACGAACGGCTCGACGGCACCGGTTACCCGCAGCGGCTCAAAGGCGAGCAGCTCTCGCTCTATACCCGCATGAGCGGCATCGTCGATGTCTATGACGCGGTCACTGCGGATCGGGTCTACAAGCAGGGCATGCAGCCGACCCAGGCCTTTCGCATTCTACTCAAGGGGATCAACCACCACTTCGATGCCGAACTGGTCACCAAGTTCATCAAGTGCATGGGGGTCTATCCGGTGGGGACGCTGGTGCAGCTCTCCAACCAGCGGCTGGCCATCGTCATGCAGCGCAATCCCCATGAGCCGCTCAAACCGGTGGTGAAGGTGATCTATCACGGGACCCAGCGCCACTACCTCGAGGTGCAGTGGCTGGATCTGGCCAAGAACGGGGTGCAGGAAACCATCGAGAGCACGGTCGATCCCAAGGAGTTCGGCATCAACCTCGCCAACTTTGTCTAGTCGGCATCTCCCTCCCGCAACCGCTCGGCGCAGTGCTGGATGAGAAACTCCTCATCCAGCGGCGACAGATCAAAGCGGATGCAGGCCTCTTCGATGGCCCGGATGTCGTGTTGATGGTGCTCACTGAGCCAGCGCACGGCGCGGCGCAGATCTTCACCATGGGGCAGCAGGGTATGGTCGCTCATGGGGCACCTCCGATCAGCCATCAATACCGGCCCGTCACAGCGGGCCCTCTCTTCTAGCTTAGCCCGCCTGCTGCCCCTTCATCCTGCCTTCAAGCAGCCTCAGGCAAACGCCCGCTGCCAATCCTGATCAAACTTCGCCAGCGCCGCGTCCACCGCCGGCACTCTCAGCAGCTGTTCGGCCACATCGAGCGGCAATGTGATGGACTGGCAACCCGCCAGCAGGCAGTCAAGCGCCTGGCGCGGGGTACGAAACGAGGCAGCCAGCACCTTGCTGTGCGGCGCGTGCAGCGCCAGCAGCTGTTGCAGCTCCTGTACGGTGGCGATGCCATCGCCCCCCTGGGCATCCAGCCGGTTGACGTAGGGCGCCACGTATTCGGCCCCCGCCACCGCTGCCAGCCAGCCCTGCAGCGGGGTATAGACCGCCGTGCCCAGGGTCGGCACCCCGTTGGCCGTCAGGGTCTTGATGGCCGCCAGCCCCTCTTCACATACCGGGATCTTGATCACCAGGTCCCGGTCCAGCTCACGCAGGGCAAATGCCTCGCGCACCATCTCGGTTTCGGTTTTGGCCATCACCTGGGCAAACAGCCGCGCCTTGGGACCCAGCACCTCCCGCAGGGCGGGCAGCAGCTCGGTCAGCGGCATGCCGCCTGCCGCGGTAATGGACGGGTTGGTCGTGACGCCGGCCAGCGGCAGGATCCGTGACCAGCGGCGCACCGCAGCCACATCGGCAGTATCGAGATAAAGCTCCATCTCTGACTCCTTAATGGGATGTTCAATCTGTCGCCATTCTAGCGAGATAACATCCGCACATTGTTTGATCAAAATCAAATCAACTTTCGAACGAAAGAAAATAGAATGCAAAAACAAAAGGAGGCGGTATGATTTTCGACCTGCAACGCTATTCAACCCACGATGGCCCCGGCATTCGCACCCTGGTGTTTCTCAAGGGGTGCTCGCTGGCCTGTCGCTGGTGTCAAAACCCGGAAAGCCGCTCTCCCAAGCCGGACATACTACTCGACCGGCGCCAATGCATCGAGGGATGCCGGCTCTGCAGCGATGCCTGCCCGGCAATCTTGCGTGACAGCCAGGGTGTCCAGCTCACCCGCTCAACCCTCGGCAATCAGGATGTGGAACGGCTGCGCGGCCTCTGCCCCAGCGAAGCGCTGCAGGTGTGCGGCCGGGAGGAGAGCCTGGACACCCTGATGGCCACCATCCTGCGAGATCGCCCCTTCTTCGAGCGCAGCGGCGGCGGGGTAACCCTCTCCGGCGGCGAGCCCTTCATGCAGCCCGAGTTTGCCGCCAGCCTGCTGGCCCGCTGCAAGGCCGAGGGGCTGCATACTGCGGTGGAAAGTTGCCTGCACGTACCCTGGCACCAGATTGAACCTAGCCTCCCCCACCTCGACCTGCTGCTGGCGGATCTCAAGCATGTGGATGAGGATCGCTTCTTCGACTGGACCCGCGGCAAGGTCGCCCTGCCCCTGGCCAATCTCAAGCGTCTGGCCGAGCGCGGCGTGACCATGCAGATCCGGGTGCCGCTCATCCCCGGCTTCAATGCCGACCGCGCCTCCATCGAGACCATCACCCAAGCTGCCGCCCGCCTCGGCACCGTGCAGGAGATCCACTTTCTCCCCTACCACACTCTGGGCGCGGGCAAGTACGCCCTGCTCGACCAACCCTATCAGGCGCCCCTGCAGCCACTCGATGACCCGGCACTGCTCGCCTTTGCCCATGAGTGTGCCCGTGCGCAGGGGCTGACCCCGCTCACCCGGGGCTAGGAGCACCCCATGACATCAGCCACTCACTGCCCAATGACCAGAGGATAAGACCATGACCCAGCTCGACCTCACCACCCTGCCCCCGCGGATCCGTGCCCACAAGGAGAGCCTGATCCACATCGTCCAGCCGCCGGTCTGCACCGAGCGGGCCCGTCACTACACGCAAGCCTATCAGGCCCACCTGGCCCGGCCGCTGCCGGTGCGCCGCGCCCTGGCGCTGGCCCACCACCTCAAGGAGCGCACCATCTGGATCAAGCACGACGAGCTCATCGTTGGCAACCAGGCCAGCCAGGTGCGGGCGGCGCCGCTCTTTCCCGAATACACGGTGGGTTGGATCGAGAAGGAGATCGACGAGCTGGCCGACCGCCCCGGTGCCGGTTTTGCGGTGAGCGAGGCAGACAAGCTGGCCATCCATGCCCTCACTCCCTTCTGGCGCGGCCAGACGGTGCAGGATCGCTGCTACGGCCTCTTTACCGACGAGCAGAAGGGACTGCTGGAGAGCGGCATCATCAAGGCCGAGGGCAACATGACCTCGGGGGATGCTCACCTCGCGGTCAACTACGAGCAGCTGCTTGCCCTCGGTCTCGACGGCCTCAAGGCCAAGGTGGCCGAGCGGCGCGGCCGGCTCGATCTGGCGGACTGGGCCGATCTGCAGCGCGAGCAGTTCCTGCAGGCCGTCGCCATCACCTTCGATGCCGTCAGCCAGCACATCGAGCGTTACGCCGCGCTGGCCCGCGAACTGGCGCAGCAGGAGCCACGCCCCGAGCGCCGCTGCGAGCTTGAGACCGTCGCCCTCAACTGCGCCCACATCGCCCACCGGCCCCCAGAGACCTTCTGGCAGGCGCTGCAGCTCTGCTACTTCATCCAGCTCATCCTGCAGATCGAGTCCAACGGCCACTCGGTGTCGTTTGGCCGGATGGACCAGTACCTCTACCCCTGGTATCGCCGCGAGGTGGAATTGTCGGAATCCCTGCCGCGCACACGCGCCATCGAGCTGCTGCAAGGGTGCTGGCTCAAGTTGCTGGAGGTGAACAAGATCCGCTCTGGCACCCACTCCAAGGCCTCCGCCGGCAGCCCGCTCTATCAAAACGTCACCATCGGCGGCCAGAACTGGCGGGATGGCAAGGCCCATGACGCGGTCAACGGCCTCTCCTACGCGATTCTGGAGTCCTGCGGCCAGCTGCGCTCCACCCAGCCCAACCTCTCGGTGCGCTACCACGCACGAATGAGCGAGGATTTCCTCGACGCCTGCATCCAGGTGATCCGCTGCGGCTTCGGCATGCCCGCCTTCAACAACGACGAGGTGGTGATCCCCGAGTTCATCAAGCTCGGCGTAAGCGAGGAGGATGCCCACCACTACGCCGCCATCGGCTGCATCGAGACCGCGGTGCCCGGCAAGTGGGGCTATCGCTGCACCGGCATGAGCTTCATCAACTTCGCCCGCATCCTGCTGGCGGCGCTCGATGACGGCCGTGACGCCACCACCGGCAAGGTCTTTCTGCCCCAGCCCCAGTCACTGCGGCAAGGCTCGTTCGGCCACTTCGACGAGGTGATGGCGCGCTGGGACGAGCAGGTGCGCTACTTCACCCGCAAATCCATCGAGATCGACTGCGTGGTCGACAGCGTGCTGGAGGCCCAGGCCCACGATATCCTCTGCAGCGCCTTGGTGGATGACTGTATCGAGCGCGGCAAGACCATTAAGCAGGGAGGCGCCGTCTATGACTGGGTCTCCGGCCTGCAGGTGGGGATCGCCAACCTGGGCAACAGCCTGGCGGCGCTGAAGAGACTGGTGTTCGAGCAGGGAACGGTGGATCAGCGCGAGCTGGCCGAAGCGCTCGAGCAGGATTTTGCCGGGCTCGAGGGTGAGCAGCTGCGCCAGCGCCTCACCCACGCGGCCCCCAAATACGGCAACGATCTGGACGAGGTCGACCTGCTGCTGGTACAGGCCTACCAGAGCTACATCGGCGAGCTCAAGGGGCTGCACAACACCCGCTTCGGCCGCGGCCCCATCGGCGGCACCTACTATGCAGGCACCTCCTCCATCTCGGCCAACGTGCCGTTTGGGGCGGCCACCATGGCCACCCCGGATGGCCGCCACGCCCGCACCCCGCTGGCGGAAGGGGCCAGTCCTGCGTCGGGATCGGATCGCCTCGGCCCCACGGCGGTGTTCAACTCGCTCGGCAAGCTGCCCACGGCGGCCATTCTCGGCGGCGTGCTGCTCAACCAGAAGCTGAGCCCGGCCAGCCTCGAAAACGAGCGGGACAAGGCCAAGCTGATGAGCCTGCTGCGCACCTTCTTCGAGGTGCACAAGGGGTGGCACGTGCAGTACAACATCGTCTCGCGGGAAACCCTGCTGGCGGCCAAGGCCCATCCCGACCAGTATCGGGATCTGGTGGTGCGGGTGGCGGGCTACTCGGCCTTCTTCACCGCCTTATCCCCCGATGCGCAAGATGATATCATCGCCCGCACCGAGCACAGTCTCTGACGGACCCCACCAGGGGCAGCTGTGCCCCATTATGACCGGCAAGCCACCCGCGCGGTGGCTTGCCGCTATCCACTGCCAGCCAGCGAGGCCCCATGAACCCACGCCACCAACTGATCCTCACCCTGGTCCATCAGGCCCGCAAGATGAGCGTGAGCGAGCTCTCCCAACGTACCGGGGTCTCGGAGGTGACGGTGCGCAACGACCTGACCGCGCTCGAAAAACAGGGGCTGCTCAAGCGGGTGCACGGCTCGGCCATGGCGCTGGAGAGCGACGACCCCGATGCCCGGATGAACATCAACTACCTGCTCAAGGAGCGCCTCGCCGAGCGAGCCGCCCAGCTGGTGGAAGATGGCGAGACGGTCTTTATCGAGGGGGGCAGCGCCAACGCCCTGCTGGCCCGCCATCTGGCCCTGCACAAGCGGGTCACCATCATCACCATCAGCAGCTACATCGCCCACCTGCTGCGCGACACCCAGGCTCAGGTGGTGCTGCTCGGCGGCCTGTTCCAGCATCAGAGCGAGAGCGTAGTAGGGCCGCTGACCCGGCTGTGCATCGAGCAGGTGCACTTCTCCAAGGCCTTCATCGGGGTAGACGGTTTTCATCCCGAGATGGGCTTCACCGGCCGCGACATGATGCGGGCCGACGTGGTCAACAGTGTGCTGGCCAAAGGGGTGACCAATGTGGTCATCACCGACAGCAGCAAGTTCGGCGCCATCCACCCGAGCCCGCTCGGCACGCCAGGCCAGATCGGCGTGTTGGTCACCGACGATGCCCTGCCCGCCCCCATGCGGGCCACCCTGGCCGCACGCGGCATCACAGTGCACTGCGTCGCCGCCTGAATCGCATCTTGCCCCCCGTTGCCGGGTTGCTCCCCCGCCTGGCGGCTTGACGGCGCCCACCGAGGCTGGGGTATGCTCGTCCTCTTTTGGCCTCTCCTGCCTGAGGCCACACACCGAAGGACGCCGCATGCACACCAAGGACAAATTTCTGGCCGCTCTGGTCATCCTCTGCTGGGGGCTCAACTTCGTCGCCATCAAGTGGGGGCTGGAGGGGATCCCCCCGCTGCTGCTGGGGGCGCTGCGCTTCGTCGGGGTGGTCTTTCCCGCCATCTTGCTGGTCCCCAGACCCGCCATGCCGTGGCGCTGGCTGCTGGCCTATGGCGGTGCCATCAGTCTCGGGCAGTTCTCCTTTCTGTTTTGCGCCATGAAGTTCGGCATGCCGGCGGGCATGGCCTCGCTGGTGCTGCAATCCCAGGTGGTGTTCACCCTGCTGTTCGCCATGATCTGGCTGGGTGAGCGCTGGCAACCCCACCACTGGGTGGCCCTGCCGCTGGCGGGGGCCGGACTCTATCTCATCGCCACCCATGGCGAAGGCAACCTGACCCTGCTCGGCTTCGTACTGACTCTCTGCGCGGCCGCCTGCTGGGGCCTTGGCAACGTCATCAATCGCCAGATCGGGCTGCGCTACCAGACCACGCTGCCCAGCCTTATCGCCTGGGGCGGAGTGGTGCCCATCCTCCCCTTCCTCGCCCTCTCCTGGTTGTTCGAGGGGCCCGAGCTGATAGCCAGCAGCCTGCTCAATATCAGCTGGCAGGGTTTCCTGTGCGTGCTCTATCTCTCCTTTGTCGCCACCTGGCTCGGCTATGGCCTGTGGGGGCGGCTGCTGATGCGCTATCCGGTAGCGCAGGTGGCGCCCCTCTCCCTGTTGGTGCCCTGCGTCGGCATGGTGGCCGCGGCCCTGCTGCTGGACGAACACCCCACCCCCTTGCAGTGGCTGGGCTCGGCCCTGGTGCTGCTGGGATTCGTGGTGCATCTGCTGGGCGGCCGGCTGCGCTGGTTCAAGCCACAGGCCACCTGATCCTTATTTGCCCGTCGCCATTGACCAGGGCGGGGAAACTTTCCATGATGAGCCAGCCCCCATCGGGGCTGGAGCCACCAGCGAGTAGCCTGCAGGACGCAGCCATCAGGAGAGCAAGGACATGCCATCGACCTTCACCACCAGCCCCCGCATCATCCCGCGCCTTCTGCGCACCAGCACCATTGCCCTGACCCTCTGCCTGAGCCACTACGGCTGGAGCGCCACCCTGCCGACCGATCTGACTTGGGAGAGCAACAACGTGGATCCGGCTTTCGCGGATCCGGCCGCCAAGCGGGGCGGCACCTTTCGCGGCTTCATGACCAGTTTTCCGCTGACCCTGCGGGTGTACGGCCCGGACTCCAACGGCGGCTTCGCCGGCTATATGCGGGAGACCAACCTGCCGCTCTTGAGCACCCATCCCGTCACCGGCAATCCCATGCCGATGCTGGCCAACGAATGGGCCTTCGGCGCTGACCACAAGACCCTCTATCTGCGCATCAATCCCAAGGCACGCTGGTCGGACGGCCAACCGGTCACCGCCGATGACTGGCTGTTCACCCTCAAGCTGCTGCGCAGCAAGGAGATCAACGACCCCTGGTACAACAACTACTACAGCACCCAGATAAGCGAGGTGACCAAGTTTGATGACCACACCCTGGCCATCTCCAGCGGCACGGCCAAGAGTCGCCAGGATCTGCTGGAATCCCTGCCCTTCAGCCCGGCCCCCAGTCACGTCATCAAGATCAGCGCCGACTGGGTCAAGGCATACAACTGGAAGCTGCTGCCGGTGACCGGCCCCTATCAGCTTGGCGAGGTGAAGAAGGGCAAATCGGTCACCTTCGAGCGGGTCAAGGATTGGTGGGGCAATGACGAGCGCTACTTCCAGCACCGTTTCAACCCGGACAGGATCGAGCTCAAGGTGCTCAGGGATCAGAACATCGCCTGGCAGCACTTCCTGCGCGGCGAGCTCGATACCTTCCCGCTGGTGATGCCCAACTGGTGGCACGACAAGAGCAAAACGCCGGAGTTCGCCAAGGGCTATATCGAGCGACTCTGGTTCTACAACCAGACCCCTCAACCCCCAACTGGGCTCTATCTCAACACCGCCGATCCGCTGCTGCGCAATCTCGATGTGCGGCTCGGCATCCAGCACGCCCTCAATCTCGACAAGATGCTCATCACCCTGCTGCGGGGGGATTACCAGCGCCTCAACAGCTATGGCTCCGGCCAGGGGGAGTTCACCAACACGGATCTCAAGGCCCGCCCGTTTGACCCCGAACTGGCGCGCCAGTACTTCGCCAAGGCCGGTTTCACCAAACCCGGCCCCGACGGCACCCTGCAAAACAGCCAGGGCCAGCCGCTGACCCTGGCCATCACCTACACCACGGCGGAGCACGCCCAGCGCCTCACCCTGCTGCGCGAAGAGGCCAAGAAGGCGGGGCTCAACCTCGAGCTCAACCTGATGGACGCCTCGGCCGGCTTCAAGTCGATGCTGGAGAAAAAACACCAGAGCGCCTGGATGGCCTGGTCAGGCAGCCGTTATCCCGCCTATTGGGAGTTCTTCCACAAGATCAATGCCAACAAGCCGCAGACCAACAACATCATGAACATCGATGACGACGCCATCACGGCCCTGGTGGAGCAGTACGACAAGGAGTTCGACTTCGCCAAAAAGGCGGCTCTGTCGCGCCAGATCCAGCAGCGGCTCTATGAGCTGGCCAGCTTCGTGCCCGCCTACCAGGTGCCCTACACCCGGGAAGGGGCCTGGCGCTGGATAAAACTGCCCAAGCTGCCGGCGACGCCCAAGAGCGAGGTGCTCTACTGGCCACTGGACGGCAGCAACAGCGGCTACAGCTACGGTGGCCTGTTCTGGATTGATGAAGAGGCCAAGACGCAGACCCAGGCCGCCATCAAGGCGGATCAGGCCTTTCCGGCCGTCACCCGGGTTGATACCACCTATCAGCAGAAATAGGGGGCTGTGCAGCCTGCCTCTTTGCCAAGGTTGGCCTAGGCCACCAACAAAAAGACCCCGCACAGTGGCGGGGTCTTTTTTGCAACCGGGGTTGCCAGCTTGAAGCTGCAGCGATTAACCGCGCTTGGCCTGCTTCTGGGCGATGGCGTCGGCCACGTCGGCCGGCTCCAGCACGATACCTTCCTGATCCGGGGTCGGGAACACGGCAACGCACAACTCATCCTGCTCCATGCCGTCGATCCAGCGCTCCAGCCACACCTTGAGGGTGATGGACTGCGGCTTGCAGTCGGCCCACTCCCCTTCGGCCCACGCCTTGGCGTATTCCGGGTGCGGCCATACCGGGATGCAGTCTTCATCGTCGGTGGTCAGCATCATGACGCCGTGCTCGTCGGTCAGAACGAACAGCTCTTCGTGCTCGACCAGCTTGCTGATGAAGTGATCAAAGCGGTAGTCCGCGTTCAGTTGCAGCGCTGCATTGCGCTCGGTGTCGCTCAGTTCATAGCTCATCGGTCAAGTCTCTTGTGCAATAAAGGGCGCCATGTTCACATCTTGCCGGCGCCTTGTCCAGTATGAGAGATCGGTCACCGATTTTTCGCGATCTCATCCCAGCTCGGGGGTCACCAGGGTGATCTCCGCCATCTCGCTGAAACGCTGGCGCAGCCAGTAGGCGGACTCCACCTCGACGAAGCAGAGCTGCTCCCGTCCGGCCAGGGCAGCGGCCAGGATCTGCTCGAAACGGGCCTGTTGTTGCGCTTGCCAGGCGGCGGCCAGCTTGCCGCCATGGGCCTCATCCACCACCTCGCGGCGCAACTCGAACAGGTTGTCGGTGATCGGGCTGTTGATCTTGGCCGGGCTATGCCAGTACATCAGCAAATTGTCCATCATCTCGCTGTCGTAATTGGCCAGTGCATCCAGCTCGGGCGTCGCCCCCTCTTCACCGGTGGCAAACTCACACCAGGCCGCCGTCAGCGGGGCCAGACTCCGGGCGGTAACTCCCTTGCTATCCTGGCGCAGGGCGGCGACATCCGCTCCCTTGCAGGCCGGCAGCCAGACATCGCCCTGATGCTGCTCGAGCAGGGGCAACAACAGGGAGGCGGGATAGACGGGGAAACGCGTCCCCAGTGTGTGCAGCAGTGATACCAGTGTGATCTTGACCATGGAATACGCCTTGAACCGGAGGCCGATACGCAGCGTTCGGCCAGAAAGACAAAGGAGGCACCTATCCTATCATGTTTGGCATGGCAGGGGCGGACTCAACTACGCCTCCAAAAAGCACTGGCAGGACGACCAAAAAAGCAGCGTTTGAGCACGCATGGAAAGGAGAAAGCCCAATAGTTTGAGCCAGCGCCCACTAAAGTGGATCCGGGAATGCTAGTTTGCATACATCTTTAGCGTAAGGAGTGCATTCATGATCGGGATCGACCAGGTTTCTAACGAGTTTGTAAACGATTTGAAAATACTGGCATGTTTTGATCCGGCCAACATGAGCCTGGGGATCAAGTTGCGCAGCGACATGTCCGACGAACTCTGCCAGGCGGCATCACGCCTGCATCAACAGGGGCTCATCAGCGCGGAAGATGGTGGCTATCTGACGCCATTCGGCATGACCATGGTCGAGCACCTGCAGCACCTGCTGGTCGCACTCAAACCGCTTTGATTGCTTTGGGAGCCCACAGCGAAAAGTTGAGCAGCTCCCAGCGTTTACCCTGACGTAGCAGACAGGCAAACAGCAAAGGACCTTCGGGTCCTTTTACTTTGCCATCGACCATCCACTCCCCCACCCGTTTTGGCAATGGTTGCGCCTTGATCTCGTCGGGCAGGGAGCCGCCGCCCACGCGCACCTCGACAAACTGCTGGCATACGGCTTTTGCCTCGGCCTCGACAGTATCCTGCCCCTGTACATCGGCAGAGGTGATCAGCGTGGCGGCGAGCAGAAGAGATGGCAGCATAGTGGAGGCAACGAGAGAGTAGGAAGTAGCATCATTCACTCTGTGCAGATGGGAGTGAAGCGTCCATAAACAAAAAGCCGTGGAACCAGAGGCACCACGGCTTTCTTAAATTCTGTAAGAATTACAGAGCAGTTACGTTCTCAGCCTGCGGGCCTTTCTGACCTTGGGTCACAGAGAACTGTACGCGCTGACCTTCAGCCAGGGTACGGAAACCGTTACCGCTGATAGCGCTGAAGTGAACGAAAACGTCCGGGCCGTTTTCTTGCTGGATGAAGCCAAAACCTTTGGTTTCGTTGAAAAACTTAACGGTACCGGTGATCATGTTAGACATATCTTTAAACCTGTATTCAAAATAATTACTTATGCTTTTCAGCGGATAAAGCTCAAAAAACGGGATTAACTTATGAACAACAGGAAAAGATGTAAAACATCATATTCATTGACATAACTATCGCCCTTTCAAGCTGGTTTAGATTATACGTGGCTTTGGGGATTACGCAAACAATTTGTGCCCTGCCAAGGCAGGGCACACATGTCACAATGCGGGGGCTTCCAGCGCCTGTACCAGGGCCTTGAGGAAGCGTGCCGCCTCACCGCCGGTGCAGGCTCTGTGGTCGAATGTCATCGACAACGGCAGTGCTCTGACCGGGCGCGCCTCCCCATGGATGAACACGACTTTCTCGAACAATTTGCCCGCCCCTATGATGGCTACCTGAGGCGGCGTCACGATCGGGCTGGCATAGCGCCCCGCGATGGCGCCGAAGTTGGTGAGGGTGATGGTCGCCCCCTGCAACATCTCGCGCGGCACGGCGCGCGCCTTCACGTCGGCAATCATTCGATCCAGTCCTTGGCGCAGATCGGCCCCTTCCCGCTCGGCCACGTTTTCCATTACCGGCACGTATAGCCCATGCTTGGAATCCACCGCAATGGCCACGTTGACCTCTCTGAACAGCCGTCTTGACAGAGTGTCGCCATCAAACCAGGCGTTCATGGAGGGTTCGGCCCGACAAGCCACACCGATAGCCTTGATGAGGCGCACCGTGACGTCTTCATCGGGGCGCCAGTGACGCAAGTCCACCTCATCGGTGATGCTGACCGGCACGACCGTTTTGTGGGACAACTCCATCGCCTTGGCCATGGCCCGGCGCGAGCCCTTGAGGAACTCGTTGCCACTGCTCTGCTGGGCCTCGAATGCCTGCTGCACGTCCTGCTCGGTCACCATGCCGGCACTGCCGCTTCCCTTGAGCCGCTCGATATCCAGCCCCAGTTTCTGGGCCAGCAGGCGCACGGCCGGCATGGCCTGCACCAGGGCACCGCCGGGAGCAATGGCTCCCACCACGAAGTGATCCTCGATGTGCTGCTGATGGGCATTGACCTTGCCGACGACGGTGCCGTCATCCTCGCCGCCTTCGAACTCCACCAGCGGCGCACCGATGTGAAGGATGTCCCCCTCGGCACCACACAGCCTGGCGATGACCCCCGCCACTGGCGAAGGTACATCCACCAGCGCCTTGGCCGTCTCTACTGACAACAATACCTGGTCGACGCTCACGGTATCGCCGGCGCAGACCTTCCATTCGACGATCTCGGCTTCGGCCAAGCCTTCACCCAGATCCGGTAATTTGAAAAATTTCATAGCCACTGGTTCTCCATCAGCTGATGAGCCGCATCGGCAATGTCCTGCTCGGTGATGAGGTAGTACTCTTCGTTGCGGTAATAAGGGACGGCGGCGTCCACCCCGGTGAGCCGTCTGGGTGGTGCCTTGAGAGAGGTCAGCGCCTCCTCGGTGACCCGCGCCACGATCTCGGCGCCGACCCCGAAGCTGCCGCACGCTTCGTGCACCACCAGCAGGCGACCGGTCTTGCGTACCGACGCCAGAATGCTCTCCATGTCCAGCGGCTTGATGGTGGCGAGATCCAGCACTTCGCACTGAATATCCTGCTCCGCCAGCAGGTTCGCGGCCCGCATCACCTCCTGGATGCAGGCTCCCCAGGCAACGACCGTGAGGTCACGGCCGGGACGCAGGGTAAAGCAGACATCCAGCGGCAGACCGATGCCGTCATCCACCACATCGGATTTCATCGAGCGATAGATGCGGTCTGGCTCGAAGAACATCACGGGATCCGGGTCGCGAATGGCCGACAACAGCAGGCCATAGGCCCGTTTCGGGCTGGAAGGGATCACCACCCGCAGCCCGGGGATATGGGCGAACAGGGCTTCCACGCTCTCGCTGTGGTGTTCGGGGGAGTGAATGCCGGCGCCGTAGGGGGAGCGGTAGACGATGGGACAGGTGATGCGGCCCCGGGTGCGATTGCGCATCCGCGCCGCCTGGCAGATGATCTGCTCCATGCCCGGGAAGATGAAACCCTGAAACTGGAATTCAGCCACGGGCTTGAGCCCCTGGGTGGCCATCCCGACCGCCACCCCGGCGATCAGCCCCTCGGCCAGCGGGGTATCGATCACCCGCTTGAAACCGAACTTGTCGCGCAGGCCCACGGTGGCGCGAAACACCCCGCCGTTGACCCCCACATCCTCGCCGAGCACCACCACGTCCGGGTCCCGCTCCATCTCGTGATGCAACGCCAGATTGACGGCCTCGAGCAACGTCATATCACTCATGCTTCCTCCCCGCTGTGCTGCTGCATGCCCTTGGCGATGATGCGCTGGCGCTGCGTGCGGTAATCCTTCGGCAACTCGGCAAACTGATAATCGAGCAAGGTTTCCGGCGCCTGCGCCGCCGTGTTTTCATACACGGCCACGGCGCGTTCGACCTCGCGGGCCGCCTCGGCCAGCAATGCCTGCTCCTGCTGCTCGTCCCACCAGCCCTGTTCAAACATGAACTGGCGCAGCCGCTTGACCGGCTCCTTGGCCCAGGCGGCCTCCACCTCGCCCGCTTCCCGATAACGGGTCGCATCGTCGGCCGTGGTGTGATCCCCAAGCCGATAGCTGACCGCCTCGATCAGGGTCGGTCCCTTGCCGCTGCGGGCGCGCTCGACGGCGCTGCGGGTGGCCTCATAGACGGCGACCACGTCGTTGCCGTCCACCTGAATGCTGCGCACGCCGGCCCCTATGCCCTTCTGGGCCAGGGTGGGGGCGCTCGACTGCAGCTTGCGCGGCACCGAGATGGCCCACTGGTTGTTGTTGATGATCATCACCATGGGCAGGTGCCAGACACCGGCACAGTTGAGCCCCTCCAGGAAGTCGCCCTTGGAGGTGCCGCCATCGCCGATGGTCACCACGGCGACCCTGGGCTGATTGCGCAGTTTGAAGGCCGCGGCGATGCCGGCGGCATGGGTGATCTGGGTGGCGATGGGCACGCAGATGGGCAGGTCCTCGGAGAGTTCGCCATCCGCCTTGTAAAAGACGCTGCCACGCTCGTCCCCGCCCCAGTACTGCAGGTTTTTCTCCATGGGCACGCCCCGTACATAGAGGGTGGGCATGTCCCGGTAGTAGGGCACATAGACATCCTGCGGCTGCATGGCGAGCCCGACTCCTATCCCGACCGCCTCGGCGCCCAGGTGGGAGGGAAACGTACCAAGCTTGCCGGTTCGCTGCAGCGCGATCGCTTTCTTGTCATAGCTGCGCACCATCACCATGTTGCGGTAGAAGGTGTGCAGTATCGCCTTGTCCAACCAGGTCGGTAGTGTGGCGACCGGGCGCCCTTCCTCATCGAGGTAACGAAGGAAAGGGATGTCGACATGGGTCATAACTGGCTCCTTGCCGTTGTCAACGTCACCACCATGAGGTGACTCTTTGAATGTAAATAGATTGTTAATCAAAGGGCAATGGAATTTAGCCAGGTAAGACCAGTAGAAACTTCTTTAATTTCAGAAAGAAGCTGGATTTTTCGGCTGAGAGAAAACGAAACAGGGAGCCGCATCGGGCTCCCTGTCAGGATGAGGACGGGATCGCTCAAGGCTCCCGAAAAGGGCTGCACACCCGGCAATGCAGGTGGCAGCCTGCCATTGCCATCAAAAGTGGCGCCGGGTTACTCCCACAGCCGGGTCGGCACCACCAGCAACACGGTACGCTGGCCGATGGCCACGTTGGCGTTGGGGAACACCACCGCCTCCCGCGGTTTCTCTACCGTGTAGCGCAGCTCGCCATCCTCGGCCAGCACGAAACCCTGGGGAAATTCGGTGAAATTGTCCACATCGCTGGCAAACAGGAAACGAAACTGCTCCGAGCGCTTGTTGATCACCCGGTCGATGGCAAAGATGGTGAAGTCATCCGCCCGCCAGGGCTCCAGCACTACCTCGTCCCGGGTCACCAGATCCTGCAGCGCCTGCCGGGTTTCGATGAAACGGGTCATGTCGTTCTCGCCAAACGGGCGAACCTTGCCCAGCTCCACCGTGAAGGCGTGAGCACCGTGGCGGTGGGAGCTGTAATAGCTGAAGGTGGTGGTGGGGCCGCTGGAGAGCAGAATGGTGCGCACGCCGCAGGCACCGAGAAACTGCACCTGCTCCTTGCAATGGGGCCGCTCATGGGGGAAGGGATAGACGGCAAACTTCTCGTGGCGCGAGCCGCGAATGGCTGTGTGCAGATCGTAGTGGTAGCGCGGTCTGGCCGGATCGGCAAAGAAGCGGCTCACATACTGCTCGAGGCGCATGGCGCGGATCCGCTCCTGGTTGCACAGCCCCTCCCCCTTGCTGTGAGCGCCGGAGAAGAGCCGGTTCATGTTCTCCTCCACTTCGCGCACGCCCAGGTTCATGGCCGCCGGGTTGCCGAACAGGAACAGCACCCGGTGACGGGCCCTGAGCTCGCCACTGAGCAGACGGCTCAGCAGCTGGTTGCAGATCTCGATGGGGGCCGTCTCGTTGCCGTGGATGCCGCAGGAGAGCACGATATCCTTGCGCCCGCCCGGCAGCTCGCCGGCACCGCTGGCAGGCTCCAGGCAGAGCACCCCCGTATCCCACACACTCGCGCGAGCACCATCCGGCAGATCAAACGAGAACGGCTCAAGCTGCCACTCGTGGTGGCGAGTCAGGGCCAAAAAGTCATGCTGGGGAATCATCCATCTCACCCTTATTGTCAGGAACGCTTGGCCGGATTATACGCAAGGCCCTCGGGCTTAAAATCAATTTTTAAACAAATTCAAACAGTAATGTTACAAGTGTGGGAGGGAGGAACAGCACGGGGGAACAAAAGGGGGCGACGACAGGGCGTGAGAGAGGGAAACGGGTACAACGAAGAGAACGGGCCCAGGCAAACGGGGCTGTAGTCACGCCATGGCGGCGCTGGCTGGCAACAGTGAGTCAGCAGTAAAACGAGGCATCCTTGCCAGGCAGATCAACCACGCCAGAATGGCTTGGTGGTCTCTTGATAACGATCGGCTTCGTTCAGACCGATGTCCTTGAGCAGGTACTCGGGCAGCTCGGAGAGCTGGCGACGGCTGCGGCTGCGTTCCAGCCAGGTCAGTACGGTCATTTTGACGCGAGCAGCCAGATTCAGTTGGCTGGAATGCTGGTAACCGGCTTCGGTATAAGTCATGTTGGCCATGATGTGGCTCCTCTTTACGATGTCTGCGCGGGGTGCGAATTTGTTGCGCAAAGCTTAGTCAGGGGGGGTAGCCGACTCAATTGACGAATTTTGATAGCAGACATTATTAAAACTAATGGTTGATGTCGTCATGGGTTTGAAACTAACACATTGATTAATAACAACTTAATCATCTTTCCTTCTGTGCAGGATAGCCTGCAGCATATTCTCCTGCATGGATCCCTTCTAACTATGCAGTTTCCTCTACTGGCTATGCATTCACTGTGGGCACAAGCAAGACGGGCAACCTGACTTTTACATTCAGTTGTTAACCAAGAGATCTTTTATTGATCCTTTATTAACAGTCAGATACAAAGTCTTTACCTTTGAATGGCTCCTATCTTTTGTCCCTCTCCAACCCCCAGGAACGCAGGCACTTGGCACCCATACCGCAGGCTGATATGGTTATTTATACAGTGCTTTCACAGCCCTACGATCAACCCGTTCACCAGGGCTGACAGAGGCAAACACAGGACATGCCGATGGAGACATTTACCCCCACAGCCGCCTTGCGCCAGCAGATGGAGCGGCTTGAACAGGCGCTGGACAACCTGGCCGCGCAGCTGGAACAGCTTGAGTTGCTGGAGGCCCACGTCTATCCCCTGCCCGCCGTACCGCAAGGGCAGGAGCATGAGCCCATCGAGCAGATCAAGGTGGGCTATCTGGGCGAGAAGGCCGCACTGGCCGCGACCCTCAGCGCCTATCGGGATCACAGCGCCCGCCCCGGTTGCTCCACCAAGGCCACCCACCGCCTGCCGGGCTGGCTGCGCTTTCCTGCCGCCTGTGCCCCCCTGCTGCGGCCGCTGATCGACGAGGTCAACGGGTGCAAGCTCGCCTTCAAGGCGCTGGTACAGCAGGCAGGCGGGCGGGATGAGAAGTTCGAGCTGGTGCACAGGGCGCTGCCCGGGGTCATTACCCTGCAGGTCTATCGCAAGCTGACTTGGCTTCAGGGAGAGCTGCATTCGCTCGGCTTCACCTGGGCTGACAAGCAGAGCATCAGCCGGCTCAGCCGGGAACAGGTACTGGAGATGCTGGAGCGCAGCCGCCGCTATATCCCGGCGCTATCGAACAACGAGGAGTGGAGCAAGATGGTGGATCAGGAGGTGTACGACATCCGCCGCCTGCCTGCGGACGCAGAGCTCAGGATCCGCCGGCCGGTCAAAACCCACCCGATGATCAACCTGCTCTGGCAGGACCGGGAGCCTCGCAAGCAGCAGCTCAAGGCGAGCCTGCCCCTGCTGCTCTGCTCGGACACCCAGCCCGCCGTCACCCACCTTGGCCACTACCCGCCCAAGCTGCGCCAGGCCCGGCGGGATCGCAAGATTGGCGGCGAGCCCATCATAGAGCGGCTGCATCTCTACCTCTATCAGGGATAACCGGCCCGAGCGGCTGTGTAGCCTCGCCCAGGCGTCACGTGCGCCACACGGCACGAGCCAAACAACAAGGGGAGCATCATTGGATGCTCCCCTTGTCTGTTGCCCGAGCCAGCTGATCGCGGTCAGCTCATCAGCAGGGCCCGCAGGCTCTCCACATCCAGCCCACGCACTTCCGACTGGCCGCTCAGCAGGCCGTCGGCCAGCGCCCGCTTCTCATCGTGCAGAGCGACGATCTTCTCCTCCACCGTCTGCTCGCACACCAGCCGATAAACGGTCACCGGCTGGGTCTGCCCCATGCGGTGGGCCCGATCGCTCGCCTGATCTTCCACCGCCGGGTTCCACCAGGGGTCCAGGTGCAAGACGGTATCGGCCTGGGTCAGGTTGAGGCCAGTGCCCCCCGCCTTGAGACTGATCAGAAACAGCGGCACCGCCTCGTGGCGAAAACGCAGGATGGACTCCTGCCGCGCCTTGGCGGAACAGCCCCCGTCCAGATAGCAGTAGTCCCACTGCTGCTGCTCGATGCGGGCCCGCAACAGGCTCAGCAGATCGACGAACTGACTAAACACCAGCACCCGATGACCATTGCCGATGGCCTCCTCCAGCAGCGCCATCGCCTCGTCCAGCTTGCTGCTGGCCTGGGACCACTCGGGCATCACCAGCTGGGGCGAGCAGCAGAGCCGGCGCAGCCGGGTCAGCCCGCTCAGCACGTGCATCAAGGCGCGGCCATCGGCACTC
Organism: Aeromonas sp. 1805; assembly: GCF_013085525.1. Classification (NCBI taxonomy): domain Bacteria; kingdom Pseudomonadati; phylum Pseudomonadota; class Gammaproteobacteria; order Aeromonadales; family Aeromonadaceae; genus Aeromonas; species Aeromonas sp. 1805. The sequence continues at coordinate 4,806,808 of NZ_CP038515.1, forward strand.
TGCACCTGCTGCACCACTTCGCGCCGGGTCGCCTCGTAGAGCTGACGCTCCTCGGGAGAGAGGCTGATGTGGTGAATGATCTCGGTCTTGTCCGGCAGCTCGGTCAACACCTCCTGCTTGAGACGGCGCAGGATGAAGGGGCTGATCACCGCCCGCAGCAGCGCCATATGCTGGGGATCTTTCACCGCCTTGCCGAAGCGGCGCTTGAACTCGCCCAGGCTGCCGAGCAGGCCGGGGTTGATGAAGGTGAACAGGCTCCACAGCTCCCCCAGGTGGTTCTCGATGGGCGTGCCGGAGAGGGCGAGCCGAAAATCGCCGTCCAGCTGGAACAGCAACTTGGCCCGCTGGGTGCCGGCATTTTTGATCTGCTGCGCCTCATCCAGCACCATGGAGGACCAGCGACGGGCCTTGAGCGCCTCCGCCAGACTGCCGAGCATGCCGTAGTTGAGCAGGATTATCTGGCCCGCCTTGGCTTCGCGGATCATCCCTTCCCGCTCGGACGGGTTGTCAAACACCACCACCTCCAGCTCGGGAGCGAAGCGCGCGACCTCCTCCTGCCAGTTGGTGACCACTGACTTGGGTACCACCACCAGCGCCGGGCCCAGATGCTGGCGCATGCGCAGCACGATTAGCGCCTGCAGCGTCTTGCCAAGGCCCATGTCATCGGCCAGACAGGCGCCAAAGCCGTGGTGGGCCAGGGTCGCCAGCCAGCGTACCCCCTCCTTCTGATAATCCCGCAGCGGCCCCATCAGCTCGGCCGGACACTCCACCTCCTGCTGCCACTCCTGTTGCAGGGAGTGCCAGGCGGCATCCCCCTCGGTGGTGATGACGGAGAGCAGGCGGGTCAGCGGGTAGGCCAGCTTGTGATTGATGCGCTGCTCTTCGTCGAGCATGGCGCCCAGCATGGTGAGCCGCTCCACCAGCTTGTCGCTCAACATCAGGCTGGTCTTCTCATCCAGCTGAACTGTGCGTTGACCCGGGGTCAGCTGGCGCAGGATGAGGCGCAGGTCGAGGATCTGGAGCTCATCAAGCGAGAGCGCCCCCTCCACCTGGAACCAATCCTGGCGCCGCTCGATCCGCAGGCTCAGGGCGGCTTCATCGAGGCTCTTCAGACGCGCGCTGTCCTGATGCCAGTGAATGACCACGCCGGCATCCACCAGCTCCGGCAGGGCATTGACCAGCGCGAGTGCCTGCTCTCCTTCGAGGCGCCACTCGCTGCCGGGCAACTCGATGGGCAACTGGTTGCGCAGCCGCTGGGCCTCGCCCTTCTCGGCCGCCAAGTCCCGCAGCCAGTAGTGATAATCCTTGATCCCCTGGCGCACGATGGCCTCGCCCTTGCCAAGGGGTTGCGGTGGCAAGTCGTCGAACCGGGTCACCAGCCGGACCGCCAGCTGGCCATCCTGCCAGTCGAGCTGAACCGAGGCCACACCGGGCCAGGGAGCCAGCTCAGCATTGCCATGCAGGCCCGCCACCTGGCTGTGCCAAGGCAGCCCCGCAATGGCGTCAAGGGTATGCTGCAGTTCCGCCAGCCCCTCGGCCGGCAGCAGCGGAATGGCCTCCAGCGCAGGCAGCCGATCGAGCAGCGGCTGCGGGGTGAGGATGAGTTGCCACAGATCCTGCGCCAGCGGCAGTATGTGGGCCCCTCGCGCCGCGGCAGCCGGGCTCAGCACGGCGCTCATGCCCTGCTCGGTGGCCACTATCTGCAGCAAGGGTGCCGTGATGGCCAGCTGCAGCTTCTGTCCTCTGGCATTGAACAGGCGGGAATGGTTGGCAAGTGGGGCCCACACCTCGCGCGGCAATCGTCCCAGCGTGCGTGGCAGCGTGCGGACCAGCGCCCAGTCCTCTTCGTCGAGCAAGTTGGCGTACTGGGTGGAGAGCAGGGTGGGATCGACCCGGCGACCGGCTGTCCACTCCCCCTTAGTGCTCTGTTTCTGGATCTTGCACTCGAGCTCGGGCCCTTCCGCATGCAGCAGCCAGACCAGCCGCTCCTGCGGCTTGCGTACGCCGCTGGCGCGCCCCAACCCCTGCAGCCAGTTGAGCCAGCTGGCCGAGGCGGGCGTCTTGTCCTCTGAGTCCTGCTCGTCGGCTTCCTGCTCGCCGCTGGCGGCGCGCAGTTGCTGCAGCGGCTGCTGCTGCGCCCCCTGCCCCAGCAACAGCCGCAGCAGATCCTGACAGAAGGCCATCAACCGGTGGCGGGGCGCGGCATCCAGTACGTGGGAGAGATCCCATTTGTGCAGGATGGCCACCTGGGGGCTCTGCTCCCCATGCCGGGCAAGGGCGCAGAGATCGAGCCAGAGGTAGCCCCAGTGCAGCTCTTCCGGCGGCAATTGCAGGGTATCGAACAGCCCGACCGCCTGGCCGTGGCGATCACCCGCCCACTGCCCCAGCAGATCCGCCAGCAGCGGAAACTGGTTGGCCAGGCTGCGCTGCCACTTCTTGCGCTGCTCGCTGGCGAGTACGGGATCGGCCTGCTGCAACCAACCTAGCCAGAGCAAGGCACTGAAGGTCAGTGGCCACTTACCCTGCCCATCCTCTTGCCCTTCCTGCGCCTGCCAAGCCCCAAGCGCTGCCAGCAGGCGCTCGGCCAGGGGCTGCTCTCCCCCCTGCTCCGCCAGTTGTTGCAGGGCGGGCCAGTGAGTGTTTGCTTTCCCGCTCAGCTCGCCACAGAGCCACTGCCACTCGGCCGCAAAACCATCGCTCAGCCTGGCCAGCTCGGCGGCGCACTCGCCGGCCGCCTGGGCCAGCGGCCACTGCTCATGGGGCTCGGCATCCAGCAAGGTCTGCAGGGCGAAGTGCTGCAGCAGCAGCCGTTGCCACTGGGGGCTCGAGCCTGTCAGCAACCGGTGGGCATCGGGCAGATCGAGCAGGCTCAGCAGATCAGCCGCCAGATAGTAAGCAGGCACTTGCCCGGCCTCCCCCAGACAGAGCTCACGCACCAGCGCCTGTGCCATCTCCTGGCCGGTGACCGACGGCACCCGCGCCCAGTTGGGCATGGGACAATCGCCGCGGCGCACCGCCAGGATCAACGCCAGGGTTCCCTCTGCCGTCAGACTCCACTGTTGTTCCCCACGCATCCGCACCAACCCCAGCAGTTGCAACTGACTCAACTTGTCGAGCAGGGCCTGCCCAAGCGGCAGCTGTTCTTGCAAATAGCGGGTACTGGCGGTGCGCTGCAACTGCAGCTCACCGAGCAGGGCATAACAATCTGAAGAGAGAGTGGACGCAGACATCGAGACTCACGGGCAGGTGCAAAAGCGGAATTTTAACGGGAAAGCGACGGCGGCTCGACCCTTAACGACGAAATAACGCAAAAAAGCTGCGGCATCCCCGTCAGGGGCGGGCTTGGGGCAAGGTGAGGCCATGGGGTTCACCGGATGGAAATGACAGAAAAAGCGCACAAAAAAAGGCGCCTCGGCGCCTCTTGATGGACATATTGCCAGCGCGTCAGCCTTCCAGCTGCGCCAGACGCTCGGCCAGCAGCTGCAGTTGCGCCTTGAGGCGCTCGACCTCCTCCTCCAGCGCCGTCAGTCGATCCGCCGCGGGCGAGGCATAACTGCTGGCGGGGGCCGCCTCGGCCAGCGCCTGCAGATCCACCTCGCCACTGAACAGGTGGGCATACCGGGACTCGCGCTTGCCCGGCTCGCGCGGCAGCTTGACCACGTAGGGCCCCTGTTCGGCGAGCTTGGCCAATACGGCATCGACCTGGGTCACGTCGTCGAAGCTGCACAGGCGGTTGGTGCGCGAGCGCAGCTCTCCCGGCGTCTGCGGGCCACGCAGCAAGAGTTCGCAGATAATGCCGAGCTCCTGGGCGGTGAACTTCAGCTCGCCGAACTCGGTGTTGCAGAAGCGGTGCTGGTAGCGGGGAACCCGGGCATTGAAGCCGGCGGTATTGACCACCAGCCGCTTGCGGATCAGCTCATCCACCACGGCCCGGATGTCGAGCTCGGACAGCTCCAGCACCGGCTCGCGGTTGCTCTTCTGGTTGCAGGCATTGACCAGCGCATTGAGAGAGAGGGGGTATTGATCCGGGGTGCAGATCTCTTTTTCGATCAGACAGCCGATCACGCGGGCCTCCAACGGGCCAAGCACTAACTCCATTTCATACTCCCTACTAAACAAGACGTTGAGGCCACTATCTTAGCCATGGCGCCTCTGCCGTCCAGCAGCGGCCGCCATTTTTGCGAGGCGATGGGGCAGTTGATGAAACATCGCGCAGCCTGCCGGCCCCACATGGCCTCGACAGCCGCTATCAGGCCGAGGGTTTGCGTTCCAGCGCCGTGGCCACGGAGGTGGCGGCCGAGCCGGTCAGCAAGGGATCACCCGGATAGAGCGCCAGCGCCTCGCGGCGCAGTGCCCGAGCCTCCTCTTTGCGTCCCAGCGCATCCAGAGCGATCACCATGTTGGCGTAGATGTTGGCTCTCGGCGTGTGGCGCACAAACGCCTGACCCCACTCGAGATACGCCTCCAGCTCTGCGTGATTGTTGGCCTGCAAGCCAACCATCAGCCGCACCGAGTTGACGTCAAACTCGACCCGGGTCAACCAGGCCATGGGATTGACGACGTCGAGCAGCAGGGTCGGCTCCTTGTAGCCGCCGCGCTCGTACTTGGTCACCACCCAGGCGGTATGAATGGCGGTCAGCATGAAGGGTACCACCAGCAAGGGAATGATGATGGCCACGAAGCGCAGCAACAACCAGGGGCGATAGACATACTCGCGCCAGCTGGCACGGCCCGAGGCTTGCAGCCCCTCCTCCACTTCCGCATCCAGCACATACACCAGCAGCAGCAGGGCCCACCACAGGGCGATGGCGTGATAAAGCGGATACTCGGTCTGGGTGTGCAGCAGGATGGGGGTCACCAGCGCCAGCAGCGCCGCCCCCTTGACCCAACCGGCCTTGCTCACGCGCCACAACAGAGCGCCGCCCATCAGCACCATGCCGATCATGGGAGCCAGCCCCCCTTCCACCGCCCAGTAGAGAAACTCGTTGTGGGGGTGATCGAGGTTGTATTCAATCTGTACCATGGCCGGGTTCAGCGCCTTGTCAGCCATGTAGTGGTGCAAAAAGGTGGTTTCAAAGCTGCCGTAACCCCAACCAACCCAGGGAGACTGGGCAATCAGCTTAGCGGCGTAGGGCCAGTAGATGGAGCGCATGCCGCCGGACTGATAGGCCTCCAGCCCACGTTTGACACCGCTGATCCCGTACTGGGAGGCGATCCCCAGCCCGACACCGAGTGCAACCAGTCCCAGTACCTGCGCCAGCCGCCGCTGACGATGCAATGCGGGCACGAGCAAGAGCAGCGCCAGCAGGCTCCCCAACTGACCCACCCGGGATTGCAGCGCCACCAGCAGCAGACTGGCCGCCAGGATCACCCCATAGCGCAGCCCCTTGAGCCAGGGGTTGGCATTACCGCGTAGCTCCAGCCAGCTGGCCAGCACAAGCCCGGTCGCCATGAAGGTCGCCATCACATTGGGCTGTTGAAAGATGCCGTAGGGGCGATTGGCTCGGGTGTCATACCCCAGCCAGTTACCCGGGATCAGCAGATAGTACTGCACCAGACCCAGCAGCGCCTCGATGGCCACCGCGCCCAGCAGCAGATAGAGCAGCCGGTCACGAGACGCCCGCACCAGCTGCCACTGGTAGAGACAGAACAGAAACAGCAGACCGGCAAACAGCCCCAGCAAACGGGGAATCGCATAGTCTTTCAGGTCAAAGCCGGGATAGGCCATGGGCAGCAGCAGCAGCAACGCCCCCAGCCAGAGGCAGCCCTGCAAAGAGGAGAACACCAGCCGCTGCTGCAGCGTCACCTGCCACAGCCCCAGACCGATGACCAGGCTGGCGAAGATCCAGCCCCAGGCATTGAACGGCAGATAGAGCCCGGCTCCACCGGGGTTGTGCATGAAAAAATGCATGCCCAGCAGCCAGTACAGAGCACAGACGGCAGCAAAGAGACCCTTATTGCTCATCTTCCTTGATCCCCTTTATGTTGTTGAGCCGTGTTCAGAAGTCAGCGGCGTGACGAAAATACCGAAAAAAAGGGGGGCCATAGCCCCCCGTTCCTTATTTCATCTGGTCATCATACCTGCTCTGGCCGGCGAAAAGCATGTCGTACTAGAACCACACCGACCCCCAGCATGCCACCGAGCAAGGTGGCCAGCACGACCACCAGAGGGCGCTTGGGTTTGTCGCGGCTAAGGGGCTCGCTTGGGGAGGCGGAGTAGGTAAAAGACTGGAATGATTGCTGCCCAAGCTTGACGGCCTTCAGACTGTTGAGTTGCAGACGTAAACCGCTCAAGACAGGATTCAGAAGTTCGAGATTCTTGATCTCCTTCAATACGATGAGTTTCTCGGCAAGGGCACGGGAACCCCATTCGATATTAAATCCATCACGCACATTGAGGTTCTCGACCGGGGTATCAATACCGGCTGCACGGCTGATACGCAGACTATATTCTGTACGCTCAACATCATCCTGCAACTGTGTCAGGGTATCGCTCTTGATGCTGTCATACTGGGACAACAGGATCTTGATCCGGTTTTGCCAGATGGTCTCCAGCGCCTTGCTCTTCGCTGCAATCTCTCCCTGCTGAATGAAAGCAATGTACTGTTCCAGCCGTTGCAGCGCATCAGCGGCCGTCGCAGCCCCAAAAGCAAGGGTGATATTGCCACTCGATGCATCCAACGCGGTCGCACTGATCCCGTCAACCATTTTCCTGAGCAGGGCACGTTTCCCTTTATCGTCAGCTATGCCGGATGCAGCTGCATCCATATCCAGATAGCCCTTTTCTATCAGAAACTGGCGTTTGTTGTTAAAGCTGTTGAAATTGCTAACGAAATCGCCATAAAGAGCACCTTTCTCAAAGGGGCTAAACACGGCGGCAGGTATCTGAGCGTTAATCAACTGATTGACACTGAGTTCAAGCGATTCCACTTCTTGCAGTGAAGGAGGTTTTATCTGGGCTTGGCTGACCCAGACCTGCGGGGCCAACAAGGCATAACCAATCCCGGCCACAGCAAATACTGCGGTGATCAGCAGGATCTGTATCTTCTGACGCCACAGCACCAGAAACAATTCATGTAAATCAATCTCATTACCAGAAGTGGCCTGCCAACCCTGCGGCAACTTCCTATCCAAGTCATCTAATTGCTGTTTGTTCATGTTGAGCTCTGAATATGAAAGACTTCCAGTAAAGACACATTACGATCACGGTCCTCCAGATCGCTAGTGTATTTTCTATCAGTTATGAAGTTATAGCCAGTCTCGGATCAAACTGGTTGGAGACATTTTTTTCAAGTGGAAGATATGACAGCCAGTCTGCGCTCCTGTGCGCAGTGCTGCTCACTTTTAGAACAAAGACAATGTAAAATCAGGGGACATCATCGTTATCTTTAGCTTTTATATCAATAAAACAGGTAGTTAGTCACAGCCAGTCAAAAGGCGAGATGCCGTTGATGGTAAACATGCACCTGCGGCAATATCTGGCGCCACCAATAATACGCGACGTAACCTGTCTTGAGTGAAGTAAACATCACCACCAACCTGTCCCAGGCCGAATATATAAGAAAATATATGTAAACTTATATTGCAGAGACAATCTTATAAATAAGTGTTATTGCATAGACTTAACACATCAATAAATAGATTAATCTCAATATTTCATCATGTATTATCCATGTCTGACATATTGAGTTCCGTCAGCCACGTATTCATATGCTCTTGCCACGACGGTAACTCAAGGCCAAACACTCTTGAGAAGCGATGGCTATCAAGCCTCGAATTCAAAGGACGAAGAGCCTGTTGCGGCCATTCATCTGAGCAAATTGCACGAATACTCACTTGATCTTTCAACTTGCCTAACCGATAGGCTTCGCTCACCAGAGCCGAGGCAAAACCATGCCAGCTTGTCTCACCCCGGCACACCAGATGGTATAGCCCAACCTTATTAGGTGAATTCAACACTTGCGACAGCGCCAATACAGATGCTCTCGCCAGCCAATCAACCCGGGTCGGAGCCCCCCACTGATCATCAACCACAGCAAGTGCCTGTCCCTGCGTGGCACGTGCCAAAATGGTACGAGCAAAGTGCCTGCCTTCCCCACCATACAACCAGCCAGTACGAATAATCAGATGGTGTGAGCACAGGCGTTGTATGGCCAGTTCACCAGCATACTTGCTCATTCCATAGACATTCAGAGGTCTGGGTTGATCAGTTTCAAGCCAAGGTCGAGTCCCTGTCCCATCAAACACATAATCCGTCGAAAAGTGCACCAGCAACGCCCCCGCATTCCTGGCTTCTCTCGCCATACACAACAAGGCCTGGTGATTTGCCATGTCGGCCAGTTCCTGCTCCCTTTCCGCCTCATCGACTGCCGTATAGGCAGCACAATTGATGATGACATCGGGGCGGCAAGCATCAATCCAGCTACACAAGACATCAGGAATCGTGATATCGCACTCTTCCCTTCCAGGCGCCTTTACTTGCCAATGAGGAAACGCCCGGCGCAGTGCAGAAAAAAGGGCTCGTCCCAACTGGCCACGAGCCCCCAACAACAAGATCCTCATCCGGGATCACCGAGCCCCAAAACCGGTCAGGATAGTCCGAATCGTTTTGAACACGATGAGAACATCCAGCCAGAGGGAGAAATGCTTGATGTAGTAAAAATCATGTTCGATCTTGATACGGGTATCATCAGCATCGGCTGCATAGCCATGCACGACCTGGGCCCAACCACTGATACCGGGTCGTACGATGTGACGATACATGTAGAAGGGTATTTCCCGTTCAAATTGGTCCACGAAAGTGCGCTGTTCCGGTCTCGGGCCTATCAGGCTCATGTCTCCCTTGAGCACATTGAAGAACTGAGGCAATTCATCAATGCGTAACTTGCGGATCACCTTGCCCACCCGAGTGACACGCATGTCCCCATCTTGCGCAAATTGAGCACCGTGCTGCTCGGAGTTCTGACACATGCTGCGGAATTTATAAATCCTGAAATCCCGGTTGCCCTTGCCCACTCGGTTTTGCAAAAACATCACCGGCCCCGGACTTTCAAGCTTGATCAACACGGCAGTGACCAGCATCAATGGTGAAAACAGTGGTATGGCAATCACTGCAGCCAGTATGTCAAGGCCCCGTTTGACACAGGCATAGACCGGAGAAGGCAGCAGAGAGCCGAGCTGGTTTTCATGCAGATGATCAATCTTCACCCTGCCCGTCAGGGTCTCACTGATCTGCTTGATGTGGTAAACAGGAATGTGGGCCAATGCACAACGGGCCAGGAAACGTTCCCATTCACCTGCCAGGTTGTCATCGCGCAAATCAGCCACGACGGCATCATAACGTATGGCCCCCAGATCCGGTTTGTCCAACAGACGCCACTCAACCCCGGTGTGATGCATGAGCGCCTGGTAGTCACCAAACGGGAGCAATGCATATTTGGGAGTACGGTAACGACGGCCGATAAAGTAGACCACCCAGCAGCAGAGCAGTGCAACGACATAAGATTCGAAAAGAACCTGTCTGCTATAAGGCAGGCGCAGGAAGAAGAGGACTCCTACGAGCGCCCCATAAAGAGTTGTCACCGTCGGGATCATATAGGCAACGGGGCTTGCTCCGGGATAACGCAGGAACCGATAAAGTACGATTCCGGTCAACAGGAAGGCTATGAAAGCCCCACCCAAGGTATTGACCCTGACGGCATCGAGATACTCCCAAAATCCCCACCCCCAACGCTCAAGGGCGGGCAAACACACAGCAAGCAAGGCTCCCAAGAAAAACAGAGAAGGAGGACTGAACAATACACGCTCATACCAGCGTGAGTGACGGCGTTGATAACTCAATGTATTACCCCATGAGCTTAAAGTTTGTGCACATTGCTTTCCAAAAGCGATTTTAAATCTATTTTTGCAAATAACCAAGACACTGATTCACAATAGACTTCGCTCCTTCCACACTATCAGACTCGGCATAACAGCGAAGCTCTGGTGCATTGCCTGAAGGTCGAAGATGCAATACATCTCCTCCGACAAATAAAATTCTCAAGCCGTCAGTTTGATCAACAGACATTATTTCAAACTCATCAAAATGCAATTTCAGCATGAGTTTGGCAATATCATTTTGCCCCAGCTCTATTATTTCTCTGCTTTTCTCTCTGGGAAAATCTTTGAGCCGGTCAGAGCAGGTAAATCTGTTGGGCAGCGCCTCAACCAATGCTGATATTCTGGAAGTCCGTGAACTGACAAACAATATCAAGGCTGGCAATACTGCATCCCGCGTTGGCAGAGGAGCCAAGGTTTGCCCATTGAACGTCACCTGACTACCAAGCAGGAATCCACCATTGGCTTCAAAACCAGCCACGGATCCATATTGAGCATTCAATATTGGAAACGCTTCCAGAACATAGGGTGAACCAATTTTGGTATGGGTCACATTGGCAAATTTTCCGGATTCACTGACGGCAGTATTGCAACTGACAGGAATAGCAACTGCTTCAATACCCATATTGGCGGCACAGAGCAGACCCAATATGTCACCTCTCAACCAGTTGCCTGACTCGTCAGCCACCAAGGGCCTGTCACCATCACCATCTGTCGAGAAAATCGCATCGAGATTATATTCATGGGACCATTTTCTGGCCTTCTCTTGATCAGCTTCGGAAACGGCTTCTGTATCGATGGGGACAAAAGTCTCGGTTCGCTCAAGAGAAATGACCTCGGCCCCCAATGCTGCAAAGAGCACGGCATAGAGGTCACGCCCCGCACTCGAGTGCTCATAGATACCAAGGCGCATACCAGTGAGTGGTGCATGCTGGAACAGCGATGTATAGCGCGCGATGTAGGCTTCGGCTGCATCATTTTTTGCACCCAGGCTCACCAGATTGTCTGCAACGCAAAAGGTTTCTTCTACCGAGATAATGGCCAGTTCGTCGCCCTTGGTTATCTCGCCATCGGGACGATAAAATTTAAGCCCGTTGCGATCAAATGGAATATGGCTGCCGGTCACCATGATGCAGGGGATAGCGTCATTCATAGCTTTGTAAGCCAATGCTGGTGTCGGGACAACGCCGTAATAGACAGGTTCCAATCCCATTGCCTCGAGGGCCGTTGCACAGGCCATTGCCATATCATAACTGCTTGGTCTGTTATCGATGGCGAGCGCGACCTGATTGAAGCGATAAGAAGTCCTCATCACGGCAACGAAGGCACAGGTAAATGCAAAACACACGGGTACTGTAAAATCGGTCACAAGACCTCGTGCACCACTGGTACCAAATTCAATACCACTGTGCTTGATCACGTCACGGCTCAAAAGATAGTCTTGCTTCATCATTTTTCTCCCCCATCAACTCGGCCATATTTATCACTAAAGCGAATGATATCATCCTCATCGAGATATTTTCCGGAGCGGATCTCGATCAACTCCAGGTCAACCTTGCCCGGGTTTTCAAGGGAGTGTATTGCACCTATTGGAATAAATGTGGATTCGTTTTCGGTGATCAGAAACTCACGTTCAGCATTGGTCACCTTCGCAGTACCTGAAACCACGATCCAGTGCTCTGCTCTGTGGTGATGCATTTGTGTTGATAGACGCTCGCCGGGTCTGATCAATATTTTTTTGACCTGATAGCCATTGCCGTCATCAATTGAGTCGTACTGACCCCATGGTCTATATACCTCGCGATGAGTGCTATATTCTTTGCGGTCACAGCGTTTCAATTCTTCGACTATCGACTTGACGTCCTGCACCTTGTCCTTGTTCGAAACGAGGATGGCATCCTTTGTTTGAATGATGACCAGATTATCCACGCCAATAGTGGAGACGAGGATGGACTCAGCAGAAACATAGTTATTATGGCTTTCGGTCAAGATAACATCGCCACGGCTAACATTACCGCATGCATCTTTATCCGATATTTCCCACAAGGATGACCATGAACCTACATCATTCCAGCCAGCATCCATTGGGATGACAACCGCATCCGAGGTTTTCTCCATAATGGCATAATCAATAGAGTCACTGGGACATTGCTTGAATTCATCGCTATTGATCCGGATAAAATCAAGATCACTTCTGACATCATTCATCGAGGCCATGCATGCATCGTATATATCAGGACGCGACTGTTTCAACTCGGCAAGATAACGGCGAGCACTGAACATAAACATGCCACTGTTCCAGTAATACTCTCCACTCGCCAGATAGCTCTTGGCAACATCCAGATTGGGCTTTTCGACGAATTGATTGACACAATATGCCTTTGCTTCATCCCGAGAGGCATCCAGTTCACTACCGCGATGAATGTAACCGTACCCCGTCTCCGGTGCGTTCGGAACAATTCCGAACGTGACCAGCTTGCCCGACGTGGCAAACGGAACGGCACTGTTGATTGCATTGGTAAATGCCTGTTGATCCTTGATCAAGTGATCTGCAGCCAACACCAGCAATATCGGGTCATGCGCATCATCCACATTTCTCAGGCTTTGTATTGCAGCCAACGCGATTGCCGGAGCAGTATTTCGTCCTGCCGGTTCCAGAATGATGTTATTGGCAAGGATATCGAGCTGACGAAGTTGCTCAGCCACGATAAAGCGATGCTTTTCATTACACAGGATCAGGGGAGCAGTACATTCAATATCAGCAAGCCTGTTTACTGTCTCTTGCAGCATTGAATTATTGCCATACAAATTAAGGAACTGTTTTGGGAAATGCTCACGAGACATGGGCCAAAGCCTGGAGCCAGAGCCCCCAGCCATGATTACGGGAATAACAGCCATATTAATTTTCACTTCTTGCCAACAAGTTATCAAGCCATGTAGATATGGACAACGCATCTACACTCAGCGCGGAATTCGACATCGCATCCAGGTACCGAGCACACTGTGAATCAGACCATCGTTTTCCTGTATTCCTGTCAACGACAACAATCTCTCTCATGTCTGCATGACAGAGTACTGCCGCATTCGTCGTTACTAATTGATGACCATCGCCCAAGGTTTCCCAAGTACGCATGGTGAGGCCGGTTTGATTGGCATTATGTATGTCGATGACATACTCACTGTGCTCAGCCACATCAGTAATTGCTGCCCTTGTCAGTGACTTGAATGTGAGCCACTCCTTGGGTGCGGTGCGCAAGGCAGGATCGAGAAGATAGTAAAATGCAAATTGCAATTTGCTCTGGAAAAATATTTTTACATATACACTGACATCATGTTCGTGGGAGAAGATGCGTTGCAAGACGCTTACACGATCACCATGATAACTACCGATGAAACTATATTTATATTTCTTTGCAACAGTATGAGTGTGGGATTTTTTATCCGAATAGAACAATGGCAAATAGCCATAGCCATACTTTTTGCAATCGGCGATATCAAATGTATATGCCGCATCGGCTTTGACTGCCAATAAAGGAAACGTCTTTATATTTGAAATGGAATCCCAGCTGTAACAGATCACTCTTGTTTTTGGATTGAGTTTTTTAATTTTCTCGATCAGACAAGGAGAGACACAAGTTCCCTTGACAATAATAACTTCAGCGATGCCAGAAAGCTTGTCAGAAATAGAGTTGAAAATTTCATCACTATATTTTTTGGCAGAAAAATGGGCATATCCAAGAATATTGAATTTTATCAATGCCTTTGCTAAAGAGGTGCATTTCGGCCGGTCAGAAAAAGAGAGAACCGATGTGTAACGGTGTTCAAGCTCTGCCGTAAGCAAATTTTTATAATCAAAAAAATCCGGGCATATCAAAACGGCACCAGCATTACTTCGCATCAACAGCCACCCATTGCCCACGTTGGAAATCAAACTGCTTAATCACTCTTGCCGGATTACCTACCGCAATGGAATTTGCCGGTATGTCTCTGGACACAACCGAATTTGCACCGATGATGGAAGACTTACCAATTGTGACGCCAGGCAACACGACTACACCCTCGCCAAGCCACACATTTGACTCAATCACAACCGGTTTGGTATGCAGCGTCCGCTCCCTGCTGATGGAATCAGGATGAGAGTGTTCTTCCCCGCTGTAGTTACCATGATTGAGGTCCGTGATAAACACCCGGCTAGCGATCAACACATCATCACCGATCACAATACTGTCGGCTGCAGCAATATGAACCGCATCATTGAGCTGGCAATTCAACCCTATGTCCAGGTTGATACCATCTGAGCCATGAGCCTCCAGCCGGCAATATCTTCCGGTGGTAAATCCTCTCCCCAAGCGGATCCTTGATGCTCCCCTGATCTCAAAAGGCCGCCGGATCAGACGAGCATTTCGAAAACACACTCTGGTGATGATGTATTCTACCATCAATCGAATACATCCCCAGAGACCATAGTGCTGGATATATTTTTTCATGATCTAGACAATCCCGTCTTTTATTATATTTTCTACACAATACTTGTTGATACCGGCCTGATTATAATGCGCAATAACCTCTTCCCGAGAGCCGGTCAGTTTTCCAGCCACTCTCTCTTGCAGCAACACATACAGGGACTGTTCATTGAGAATATACCCATTACAGCCATGTTTTATTTTTTTGTTAAAAAATGGAAGATCCGTCACCAGCACAGGAACACCAAATGCATTTGCGATGTCTATTTGTGATGTCGCCGTAACGGAACTATACATCGAATACATGTAGTCAGATACATGCAACTGAGCCACGACCTCTTCAGCATCAACAAATTTATTAATCCAGGTGACATTTCGCCCCTGTGTGGCCCGTAGATAAAGACCCTCAGAATATTTTTCCAGCGCCCCTCTACCCATGATGGTCAAGTGAATATCATCATCGCTGAATTTATCGAGAACCCGCCCCAGAATGTCCAACCCCTTGTAGGATGTGATGGCACCAAAGAAAAGTATCTCCAGCTTGGCTTGAGTACGCTCACCTTTAGTGTCGGTTTTGTTAACCAGGCACGCAAAATCTCCCGACATGGGTAAACAGGTTTTGGTTATTTTCTTCTTTGGGTAGCAAGCGACCGCTATCGATTCCAGCTCATCAGAGGCGACTATCATTCTGGCAGTTCTCAATGCCATGACGCGATCTGACAGAAAGTAATTCATGCCCCGCAAAAAGCCGGCTCTCTCGACATGCTTTATGAGTTCATGACCCCAAGCGACGACTTCAATCCTCCTATTCAGCAACATGGTCAGATAGGCAGAGAAAATACCTTGTGAGAAGATGACCACACGATCATATTTTTCATTGATCACTCTCGCCAACGCTAATACTGAACGAGCGGTCTTGATGGGACTCCGCAAGCTGTAATAAAAAAGATGCTCTGTATATTCAGTTTCTGCTGCTGGATTAGACGATGGAAATGCAAAAGAAACATCGTATTCTTCAAGCGCATGGGCCAGCCCGGTAAACGAAAACCACATGGCAGAGTCGCGGCCCGACATGGAAACAAATATGACTTTTTTATTTTGTGTAACCATGCTGATAGGTGCCCTCCTGAATGGCATGCTGGTCGGCTTGCAACAGTAAATATGTCTTTCCTATAGTCATGAAGAAAGAGATACAAACGAATAAACAGAGTGTTGTCATCTTCTTGTTTCCTTTTGCCATGGCAATTGATGGCAACAGGATCAACAAAGCAATCGGATACAGCCTGATCAAAACAGGGATAAATGTCATGAAGCAAAGAGCCACATAGAGCAGGGTCGGGAGCAAGCCACCTTGAGTTTTGAAAAACAGGAACGGCAAGATCATGAGCACTATCAACTGCAACGTCGCTACGTCCAGACGGATATTCAACGCGCCCAAGGCCTGATAATCATTGACTTTGCTTATGATCGCCGGCAAGGCAAGCATCAATATCATCAATCCCGCCATACCTAACAAAACCAGTACTTTGGCCTTTATCTTGTTCAAATAAATCAAGGTCATCACGATTGCAGAGAGGTGTGACATGACAGCCAGTATCATGAACGCATAAGAGGTTTTGTCTCTGTTCTTGAGATAAAGACAGACGGCTACCAGACCAAAGTGCAAAGATAAAGATTGGCGCAACAAATTCAATTCAAACGTGATGAACGAAATCGGAATGTACAGTCCCATCAGAAATATGAATTTGGTTTTGTCCAGTTTGAGACACGCATACGCAAACAGAATAAAACTAATCAGTCTCAGAGCGACTAAAAATTCTATGTAGTCGAGCCCAAACAGCTTGGCAGTAGCCAACAGCAAACCAAAGACTGGCTCAAAGGGAATGGAGAAGGGTGGCTCATAATAGGCCCACTGATATACATGATGATCCGGTCCGGCATCTATATGGAAAAAGATGAAGAACAGGAGAATATATAAAAATGCTCCTTTCAACATTCCTTCATCTTTTTCAGAGCAGATAGAGAGAAGTATCAGAGGAATATAAAGTAGCAGAACCAGATATAGTGTCATACATGCATACTACATTTTGAAGCCGTCAACCAGCCCCTTGATGAATCCCTGTCTTACTGCGCCAGCAGAAAGCAATATACGTCCCAACCGAGTGATGGCGGTATAGGAAATACTTATTTCTCTTTTTGGGAAAGGCAGATTCTTTTTAGCAAAATAAATTCTGTTTCGGGTCAGATGATACGCTCCGAAGAAACTCAAATCCCCCCCTGTTGATACGCTGACTTTATGTGATATCACTACATCCTGCTCGAGCTTTACTTTATAACCTGCAATATAAGCACGATACAGGAAGTCGGTATCATCATAATAAGCAAAATAGCGCTCATCCATCATGCCGACTTGCTTGAACACATCACTATTCACGATCAGAAAGCAGGTGGGTGCATAAGCATGATATTCATCAAATTTTGCTACTGCAGCTCTATCCATCCCTGCATAATCATGAGGAGCCAACGCCCGATACTCATCGAAATGTCCGCCGGCATACCAAAGCTTGCCTTCCGGATAATTCAATATCAACGGGCTGACGAGGCTTTCCCCATTGATGGCCACCTGCATCAACTTGTCAAAGACATCTGGCGCCTCAAAAAGAAGATCATTGTTGATGATCAAAACATATTCGCAACCATCCACCAAAGCGGCCTTAATTCCCTGATTGTTACCGGCCGCCACGCCGACATTGTTGCCCTGATTGTCGATGAAAGTAGTTTCAATACCGTACTGAGAGGCCAGCTCTCGTGCCAGACGAAGTGACTCGGGTTTAGAGCTGTTATCTATTACATAGAGGATAAAATTCTTATAAGTTTGACATGCCAAACTTCTAAAGAAGTCCTCCAAAACTTCTGGTGTATTATATAAGACAGTGATCAGCCCCAGTTTCGGCGATTTCATAATTTATACAGACTCCCAGCTTTGGCTGTCAAAATTGAATTTCTTTATCACTCTGGCTGGCGCTCCAGCCACAACGGTATAGTCCGGTACATCTTTGGTGACAACTGAGTTTGCGGCAACCACTGAATTCTTACCTACTGATGCCCCAATTACGCAGACATTTTCCCCCAACCATGCGCCTTCATTAATGGTAACCGGCCCTTTGCACAAAATCGGCTGATCTTTGATAGGAATACTAGTGTCATGATATTGGTGTATATTATCAGATATGTATACTTTATCTGCGATCAATACATTGTCACATATATTTACATTTTCTATAGAGACTATATGTGCATATCTTCCAATATATACGTCATTACCAATTTTTATATGAGGCTCTATATATTTATCAGTTTTTAAAGCTAAAATCCATAAGCCCTGCTGAAAATGGGTTCGTTCACCGATACTAATAAACTTCATACCTTGAAGCATATCTGGTTTGTATATTGTAGATTTGCGACCAATTCTCTTAAAACAAAAACAATAAATATAAAAACTCAGAATACCCTTAATTTTCCTGCATACTCTAAAGTAAA
Source organism: Aeromonas sp. 1805 (assembly GCF_013085525.1). Lineage (NCBI taxonomy): Bacteria > Pseudomonadati > Pseudomonadota > Gammaproteobacteria > Aeromonadales > Aeromonadaceae > Aeromonas > Aeromonas sp. 1805. Next base: position 4,824,687 of record NZ_CP038515.1, read on the forward strand.
ATTCGTACACAATCATTCCTTTTGATTATCTTTATATATTTTATTTAGATAAGAAGACAATTCTGCATCTTGTAACTCCCACCATGGCTTACCATCAATCATCTCAGGAATGGCTCTGTATTTAATTACACGGGCAGGAACCCCACCAACGACAGCAAAGGAAGGTATATCTTTTGTTACAACAGAACCTGCAGCAATGACGGCACCATCGCCAATATTAACACCATCTAAAATAATAGAGTCAGTCCCTATCCAAACGTCATTACCAATATTAATTCGCTTGGACTCTTCGTGACTTGGTAATGAATTAATGATGGAATCATCTATTAATTTATATGGAAAAATAGTTTTTATGGAATACAATGCAGGATGAGTGGATATCAAGTTCAGAGGGTGTACCCCCACTCCAACTCTCACACCATCAGCAATAGAACAAAAGGATCCTATCGTACAGTTATTTATATTTGCATAGCCGGCTATATATGTATACTTTCCTATATCTGAGTGGCTGACATTAGCCATACGGAAAAGTATAGTCTTATCAGAGAATGTTGATGTTCTATTTCGCATCTTATATAGTGATGACTTTATTATTATTTTTCTTTTACTAATGTATTTCTTAAATGCTGTTAACAAGCCGCTTAACATCTTTTATCCCCCGGATAATAAATATAGCAACAGGAATTAGTATTAGTAACTGTGCAATAATTACCATTAATGAATTGGAGTATGACTTGGAACTTTCTAGGAAAAAAACGTTAACTACAGCTGCCAATGGAAGAACAAAGAAAGCACTTGAAACTAGAGTATACTTTCTATCCAAATTACACTCTAATGTATATCGATATATATAAGCCAACATTAATATTAGTGCTGCGCCAGTTGTGGCATAGGCGATACCTAATGCGCCATACTCGCTTACAAAATATATCGATAGGCCAAAATTGAGAATACCTTCTGCTAATGGGTAATGAGATATGCTCAATTGCCTGCCTTCAGAGACCATCTTCATTCCATACGGAGATATAACCATTCTTATCGCAAAAGCCACAAGCAAGTAATTGAAAATTACATTTGTTTGTTCTGCTTTATCTATACCTATCCATATAGAAAGTACAAATCCAGATACATAATGAGATATGTTCACACCAACAATGATAAACAATGAGAACAAAAATGAAAGAGTAATTACTAACTTGTCGACATCATCTTTTCTCTGTAGTGAATTTAGTTTCACTATTGGTTGAATAATTGGATTTATTATAGCGCCAATGATTCCAACAATTGCGTTAATCATAGTTAGAGCAAGCATATAGTAGGCAAGGTTAGCGACATCATACTTACCAACTATGAACCCACCTGTCCCAGATATAAAATACTGGGCTAGGTTCCATATAGCTAAACCACCACAGAATGATAGTAATGACTTCATTCCTGAGCTTATTTTTAAACTAACGCCTTTGTTTTCTTTCCTTTTAAAACATAGGAAAATAACAGCATATGAGCATAGGTTAACCAAGAGGTATGCAATAGCCATAGGTAACAAGCCATACTTGGATGCAATGATTACTATTATTCCAAGAAACACTCTAGAAGTAAGGTTAACCAAGGCTAATATATCGTTCCTTTCGATTCCAGTAAAATAGCCAGAGAACACTGAAGAAATTAGGCCAAAAGAGAATGAAAGACAGACGATTATAAATGATATTTTATATTCACCCTCATCACTATGTACAATATGTGGCATAAAAAAACTAAAATTACTGACAACTACAGCAATTGTAATAAAAGAAAGAAGTAAACTGACAAGAGAAAGCACTAATGCATTTGACATTACTGCTTCGAATTCTGATTCATTTTTCGTGAATTTAGCTAAAGAAGTATACCTTCCAACTGCAATTTGGCTACCAAAGCCAAGTAAACTAATAAACAGTCCAGATTGCAGGATAAGGGACCAAACGGAAAATTGCTCCAATGAAAGATTTACTAATATAAAAGGGGATATAACTATCCCCAATATTACATTTGAAAAACCATTAATTATATTCGCTACTGAGTTCTTCAGCAGTCTATTAAACCCACTCATCAGTGTGCAGCCAAATGAGTTTTAAATTCTGCTATCATCAGCTCAATGTCTTCGAGTACATTCCTTGGTTGATAATCAGGGATGAAAGACATGATCTTAGTGATTGCTGTCTGAGGGAAGTTTTCATTCGGGAAAGCAATCTTATGCCACACGATTTCACATTCTGTGAATTTATGTAAGACATCCGCTATTTGCTTAGCCGTAATATTATATCCCGCAGCGATATTGATGATTTGTCCCACACTCTCAGGATGAGTGGCCAAGGTTATACAGGCGCGGGCAACATCCGTGACCGAAACGTAATCTTTTGCATAATCCTGGTCAATATACATATCGACCTTGCCGTGATTGATTGCATTACGGGTGATCGCCGGCAGGAAGAGCGGACTGTGCAGAGCAACACCATAGACATTGCTTGGTCTGACAATAGTGATATCGCGCCCACTTTTCAGGCACAGTTCTTCTGATACCAGCTTGGTCAGGTTGAACAACCGGCGCTGATCATCGGAACATACTTTCAGGTCATCTCCTTCTGCCGCCGAGTCCTGGTTCATGTATACACGGGTGGAAGAGACATAAAGGAGACGCTCAAACTTGCCTCGTGCCAGCAGATCGGCCAGCAAACGACAATTGGCATCAAACACCCCCAGCGGAGCATTCTTGCAGTCACCCTGTCCCGCACTGTAGATCACAGTCCCCAGATCGGTGTCGAATACACTTTCATCATCGCGCGGCGGCACCCAGACATTCTGGCCAGCAGCTTCCAGCATGCTGACGATCTCGCTGCCGATAAAGCCCCGCCCGCCAAACACTGTGTAACGTTTCATGCTCACCACCCATTCACCAGGTTGTCACGGATCTGGGCCAGCGTGGGTTGCACACTGTCTTTCGGTGACAACAGTGGCGCCGTCAACGGCCACTCTATCCCCAGCGCGGGATCATTCCACAGCAACCCGCTTTCATCGGTCGGGTCATAGTAATCGGTACATTTGTATTGGAAATCGGCCGTTTCACTCAGTACGCAGAAACCATGGGCAAATCCAGGCGGAATGTAAAACTGAACCTTGTTTTCTCCTGTCAGCAAGACAGATTCATGCTGACCAAAGGTAGGAGAGCCTGGCCTTAAATCAACAGCAACATCAAATACACGACCCTGGGTCACAGTGACCAGTTTTCCCTGTGGCTTGGTTTTCTGGAAATGCAGACCACGCAGTACATTTTGTGTAGAACGCGAGCGGTTGTCCTGGACAAAATCCGCCGTGATTCCGGCGGCCTTGTAACGCACTTCCTGGTAAGTTTCATAAAAGAAACCGCGCTCATCGCCAAACACTTTCGGCTCAATAATCAGCAGGTCTGCAATTTTTGTTTTGATTACATTCATGTCGATATCTCTTATTTGATCAGACTCAACAAATACTTGCCATAACCAGTTTTCACCATGCTGCTGCCAATAGCCTTGATTTGGTCACGGTTCAACCAGCCATTGTTAAGCGCAATCTCTTCAAGACATGCGATCTTGAATCCCTGACGCTTTTCAACGGTTTGCACGAACTGAGAAGCTTCAATCAGAGAGTCATGGGTACCGGTATCAAGCCATGCGAAGCCACGGCCCAGCTGTTCTACCTTCAGCTGGCCACGATCCAGATATGCCTGGTTGACGCTGGTGATTTCGAGCTCACCACGCTCAGACGGCTTGATGCTCTTGGCGATCTCGATGACGGAGTTGTCATAGAAGTACAAACCGGTGACAGCCCAGTTCGATTTCGGTTTTACCGGTTTTTCCTCAATGGACTTGGCACGGAATTCTTCATCGAATTCAACGACGCCAAAACGCTCGGGATCCATAACCTTGTAACCAAAGACGGTGGCCCCTTCCTGATTGGCTATCGCCTTTTGCAACTGCTTGCCGAAGGCCTGACCAAAAAAGATATTGTCGCCAAGCACCAAGCAGACGCTGTCCTGGCCGATGAACTCCTCACCCAGAATAAAGGCCTGGGCCAGTCCGTCCGGTGACGGTTGAACCGTGTATTGCAGATTGATGCCGAACTGCTCACCGTTGCCAAGCAGGCGCTGGAAACTTTCCGAATCCTCGGGCGTCGTGATGATCAAAATATCCTTGATACCTGCCAACATGAGCACCGAGAGGGGATAGTAAATCATCGGCTTGTCATAAATCGGCAGCAGTTGCTTGGAAATGCCACGCGTGATGGGGTGAAGACGAGAGCCTGAACCACCTGCCAGAATAATACCTTTCATTACTTCTTCTCCCCGTACTGCTGATCGATCCAGGACTGATAGGATCCACTCTTCACGTTGTTGACCCACTGCTGGTTATCCAGATACCACTGCACTGTCTTGCGGATACCGGATTCAAAGGTTTCTTGCGGTTGCCAGGCGAGCTCGGCGCTCATCTTGCTGGCATCAATGGCATAACGGCGGTCATGGCCAGGGCGGTCGGCCACATAGGTGATTTGATCGCGGTAGGAGCCGGCCTTGGGCACCATTTCATCCAGCAGATCGCAGATGGTATGCACGACTTCCAGATTCTGTTTCTCGTTATGACCGCCGATGTTGTAGGTCTCGCCGATGGCACCTGTGGTAACCACGGTATAAAGCGCGCGGGCGTGATCTTCCACATAGAGCCAGTCACGGATCTGGTCACCCTTGCCATACACCGGCAGCGGTTTGCCATCCAGCGCGTTGAGGATCACCAGCGGGATCAGCTTCTCGGGGAAGTGATAAGGACCGTAGTTGTTGGAGCAGTTGGTGACGATGGTCGGCAGGCCGTAAGTACGACGCCAGGCGCGCACCAGATGGTCACTGGAAGCCTTGGAGGCAGAATAGGGGCTGCTGGGCGCATAGGGGGTGGTTTCGGTGAAGAGCGGCAGTGCCACACCGGGGGCCACTTCATCCGGATGGGGCAGGTCGCCATACACCTCGTCAGTGGAGATATGGTGGAAGCGGAAGGCCGCCTTGCGTACCTCATCCAGGCCGTTCCAGTAGGCGCGAGCCGCTTCCAGCAGCATGTAGGTGCCGACGATGTTGGTCTCGATGAAGTCGGCGGGGCCGGTGATGGAGCGGTCAACATGGCTCTCGGCGGCCAGGTGCATCACGGCATCTGGCTGGTGCAGGGCAAACACTCGATCCAGCTCGGCGCGGTTGCAGATATCCACCTGTTCAAAGGCATAACGTTCACTGTTTGCGACACTGGCCAAGGATTCCAGATTGCCCGCATAGGTGAGTTTGTCGAGGTTGATAACTGAGTCGTTGGTATCCCGGATGATATGACGAACAACCGCCGAGCCGATAAAGCCAGCGCCACCAGTGACAAGAATTTTCATAGGTATGCTCTTGAAAATTAATAGAAATTTGGTTCTTTCTTGAACCTGTTACGAATAGTTCATGGCAGTGGAAACGCTCGCTCAAGCGGCAAATTTCTGGCACCAACCAAGAAAAAGACAATAGCTACCGCCCCTGAGTTACAGCCCCCAGATTGCTGCTTTAACCGGATTGTGTGCGTTGCTGGCCATGATGCCCTCCAGCTTGGGATAGTCCTGTCACCGTCCATGATGACAAAATGTTGGTCTGTACGAGAGATGCTGACCGCCTGACAAGGAACAACGAAGAAAGTTCCATGCCCCTCAATGGCAAAATGTGGATTCTAGCGTCTTTCCTAGTGGCTTGAACAGCCAAAACAACCGCATTCGCCGTGGTAGATCTGCTGCTTGTTCATTAATTCTCCAGGCTCGGCCCCTGTAAAAAACATGTTGTTTTACCATGACAAAAGAGGCCGATTGACACTCTGTTGAGCAACGCTCAGTGAGACGCCATGACAAGGGGCAACAGCGGATAGCAGGCAAGGCATGGTATCACTCCTCCCCCACTTGCTCCCCTCTGTTGATACAGTGCCCATTACCCGAACGACGTATTATGTCACTCAGGTTTCATATGTATATGTTTTTGCTCAAAAGAAACGGGGCGAACCCGATGGTTCGCCCCGTATTGACCTGCTGATGGAAGGTATGAGTGTGCCTACTGCTGACGCTCGCCCTTGTCACCCTCGGTATCGGTGGCTTGCCAGCCGCCGCCGACGGCCTTGTAGAGCGCAACCTGGTTGCTCAGCTGCGCCAGACGGGTACTGATCAGCCCCTGCTTGGCACTGAACAGCGAACGCTGGGCATCAAGCCGGGTGAGATAGCTGTCCACCCCCTTCTCGTAGCGCACTTCCGCCAGCTTGAAGTAGGTCTGGTTTGCTTCCACCAGTGCCTGCTGCGCCTGCAGTTGCTGCTGGTAGTCAGCCTGGGCGCCGAGCGTATCCGCTACTTCCTTGAATGCGGTCTGGATGCTCTTCTCATAGCTCGCCACCGCCTGCCTGGTGCTCACCTCGGCCACGTCCAGATCCGCGATGCGCTTGCCGCCGTCAAAAATCGGCAGGTTGATCTGCGGCATGAAGGTCCAGGTGCCGGTGCCGCCGTCAAACAGTCCGCTCAACTGGTTGCTGGCGGTGCCCGCCGTCGCGGTCAGCGAAATGGTCGGGAAGAAGGCCGCACGGGCGGCGCCGATATTGGCATTGGCCGCCTTCAGGCTGTGCTCGGCCGCCAGGATGTCCGGGCGCTGTTGCAGCAGACTGGATGGAGCACCCACCGGGATGCCCGCCAGCTGCACCTCGGCCAGGGTTGCCGGCTGGGTCATCAGCGCGGGGACGCCGGTCCCAAGCAGCAGCGCCAGGCCGTTGCGATCCTGCTTCACCTGCCGTTGATACTGGGCCAGGCTCACCTTGGCGCTTTCCAGCGCGGTACGGCCCTGGGCCAGCTCCATTTCGGAGGCGGCCCCCAGCCGGTACTTGTGCTCGGTCAGTCCATAGCTCTCCTGCTCGGTCACCAGGGTCGCCTCGCTCAGCGCGAGCAACTCCTGATCCGCCAGCAGGGTGAGATAGGCGTTGGCCACCGAGGCGATCAGCGCGATCTGGGTGCTGCGCTGGGTCTCCACCTGCGCCAGATAGTTTTCCAGTGCCTGATCTTTGAGGCTCTGGATCCGGCCGAACAGGTCCAGCTCATAGGAGGTGATGCCGATGTTGGCGCCGTACTGGCTGCTGATGGTGCCCTGCCCCGTGCTGCTGAGATCGTCTGATCCCTGCTGACGGGTACCCGAGCCATTGGCCGCCAGGGTCGGCAGCTGGGCCGCCCGCTGGATCCGGTATCTGGCCTCGTAGGCCTCCACGTTGAGGGCCGCGATGCGCAGATCCCGGTTGTTCTCAAGAGCCGTGGCGATCAACTGCTGCAGGGCGGGATCCAGAAACTGCTGGCGCCAGGGGGAGACTGCCGCCTCCCCTGCCTGGTTGTTCTGCCAGGTGGCACCTTGCGGCAGCGCCGGGCGCTGGTAATCGGGGGCCATGGAACAGCCCCCCAGCAGCAGCGTCACGCTCAGGGCGATCAGGGTCTTAGTCATGTTTGATCTCCTCGGCATGGGCCAGACGCGCCTGCTTGGTGCTGTGCTTGGTGAAATAGCGCATAACCAGCACGAAGAACAGCGGCACGAAGAAGATGGCCAGCACGGTGGCACTGATCATCCCCCCATCACGCCGGTACCGATGGCGTTACGGCTGCTGGCGCCGGCCCCGGTACTGATCACCAGCGGCAATACGCCGAGGATGAAGGCGAGCGAGGTCATCAGGATCGGACGCAGACGCAGGCGCGCCGCCTCCACCACGGCTTCGCTCAGCCCCATGCCCCTGTCATAGAGCTCCTTGGCGAACTCGACGATGAGGATCGCGTTCTTGGCTGACAAACCGATGGTGGTGAGCAGGCCCACCTGGAAGTAGACGTCGTTCTCCAGCCCGCGCAGGGTGGCGGCCACAATGGCCCCCAGCACCCCGAGCGGCACCACCAGCATCACCGAGAACGGAATGCTCCAGCTCTCGTAGAGGGCGGCCAGACAGAGGAACACCACCAGCAGGGAGATGGCGTACAGGGCCGGCGCCTGAGAGCCCGCCTGCCGCTCCTGATAGGAGAGACCGGTCCACTCGATGCCGATGCCTTCCGGCAGTTGCTTCACCATCTGCTCGATGGCGGCCATGGCGTCACCGGTACTCTTGCCCGGCGCTGCTTCCCCGACGATCTCCATCGCCGGCACGCCGTTGTAACGCTCCAGCCGTGGCGAGCCGAAGCTCCAGTCGGTGCTGGCAAAGGCGGAGAAGGGCACCATCTGACCGGCGCTGTTGCGCACGTACCAAAGCTTGAGATCCTCCGGGTTCATCCGAAAGGGGGCATCCGCCTGCAGATAGACCTTCTTGACCCGGCCTCTGTCGACGAAGTCGTTCACATAGGCAGAGCCCCAGGCACTGGAGAGCGTGCTGTTGATGTCGCTGATGGAGAGCCCCTGCGCCAACGCCTTCTCGTAGTCGATCTTGATGTCGAGCTGGGGGTATCTTCCATCCCGTTCGGGCGCACTCGTACCAGGTTGGGATCCTGCGCCGCCATGCCGAGCAGCTGGTTGCGCGCCGCCATCAGCTTGTCGTGGCCCACGCCGGCCCGATCCTGCAGGAAGAAGTCAAAACCGGTCGCCGTTCCCAGTTCCGGGATCGGAGGCAGGTTGAAGGCGAACACCTGGGCTTCCTTGATGCTGAACAGGTAGCCCATGGCACGGCCGATGATGGCATTGGCGCTGCGATCGGGCGTGTTGCGCTCCTTCCAGTCTTTCAGCTTGATGAACGCCATGCCGCTGTTCTGACCGCTACCGGCGAAGCTGAAGCCCGCCACCGTCAGCACGGAGTCGACATTGTCCTTCTCGTTTTTCATGAAGTAGTCGCGCATGTCGGCCAGCACCACCTCGGTGCGCTGCTTGGTCGCTCCGACCGGCAGTTGCACCATGGACATGATGACCCCCTGATCCTCTTCCGGCAGGAAGGAGGTGGGCATGCGCATGAACAGGATGGCCAGTACCGCCAGCATGGCGGCGTAGATGATGCCGTAGCGCACCCCTTGCTTGACCACCTTGCGCACGCCGCTCTGGTAGCGGTTGGCGCTGGCGTCGAAGGCCCGGTTGAACCAGCCGAAGAAACCGCGCTTGGCACCGAACTCGCCATGCTTGATGGGCTTGAGCAGGGTGGCGCACAGGGCTGGGGTCAGGATCAGCGCTACCAGCACCGACAGCACCATGGCCGAGACGATGGTGAGCGAGAACTGGCGATAGATGGCACCGGTCGAACCGCCGAAGAAGGCCATCGGCACGAACACCGCCGAGAGCACCAGGGCGATCCCCACCAGGGCACCGGTGATCTGGGTCATGGACTTGCGGGTCGCCTCGAGCGGAGAGAGATCCTCCTCGCTCATCAGGCGCTCCACGTTCTCCACCACCACGATGGCGTCATCCACCAACAGGCCGATGGCCAGCACCAGACCGAACATGGTCAGGGTGTTGATGGAGAAGCCGAACGCCGACATGACACCGAAGGTTCCCAGCAGCACCACGGGCACCGCGATGGTCGGGATCAGGGTGGCGCGGAAGTTCTGCAGGAACAGATACATCACGCAGAACACCAGGAAGATCGCCTCCACCAGGGTCTGTACCACCTCCTCGATGGAGATCTTCACGAACGGTGTGGTGTCGTACGGGTAGACAATCTCCATGTTGGCCGGGAAGTAGGTGGAGAGCTCATTCAGCTTGCCACGCACCTTCTCGGCGGTATCCAGCGCGTTGGCACCGGTCGCCAGCTTGATGGCGACCGCCGCGGTGGACTGACCGTTGTAGAGCGCCTCGGCATCGTAGCTTTCACCGGCCAGTTCGACCCGGGCCACGTCTTTGAGCCGCACCTTGGAGCCGTCCTGGTTCACCCGCAGCAGGATGTCGTTGAACTCCTCCACGGTGGAGAGCCGGGTCTGCCCCATGATGGTGGCGGTAAACTGCTGATCGCTCACCGCCGGGGTGCCCCCCAGCTTGCCGAAGGCCACCTGGGTATTCTGCGCCTTGATGGCGGCCTGTACGTCACCCGGGGTCATCTGCACCCGGTT